>NZ_CP134178.1:0-2668121 GCF_031583455.1 Thermosynechococcus sp. TG215
GTGATTAGCTCTGCCGAAGATCTCTGGCACCAAATTTTGGAGCGGTTGCAACTGTTGCTCAGTCGCCCGACGTTTGAAACTTGGATTAAAACAGCAACGGTGCAGTCCTTTGATGGCCAGACCCTGACGATTTGCACCCCCAATCCCTTTGCCCGCAATTGGCTGCAAAAGTACTATTTGAAAACCATTGCCGATGTGGCACGGGAAATTGTCGGTGAGGCGGTGGAGATTGAGCTGGCGATCGCCCAAGGGGCAGAGCATGACACCAGCATTCGCCCCACCAGTCGTGCTGAAGTAGAGGCTACCACCCCGCCCGCTCGTCATCGCGGCAGTGAACTGAATCCCAAGTATGTCTTTTCCCGCTATGTCGTTGGCCCCAATAATCGCATGGCCCATGCGGCCTGCTTGGCAGTGGCGGAATCACCGGGGCGGGAGTTTAATCCTCTCTTTCTCTGTGGCGGCGTTGGCTTGGGCAAGACCCATCTCATGCAGGCGATCGGTCACTATCGCTTGGAAATTGACCCCAATGCCAAGATTTTCTATGTCTCGACCGAGCAGTTTACGAATGATTTGATTGCCGCCATCCGCAAAGACAGTATGCAGAGCTTTCGCGAGCACTATCGGGCGGTGGATGTCATGCTCGTGGATGATATTCAATTTATTGAGGGCAAGGAATACACCCAAGAGGAGTTTTTTCACACCTTCAATACACTGCACGAGGCCGGTAAGCAGGTGGTTTTGGCCAGCGATCGTCCCCCCAGTCAAATTCCCCGCCTGCAAGAGCGCCTCTGCTCCCGCTTTTCCATGGGGCTGATCGCCGATATTCAACCCCCGGACTTGGAAACCCGCATGGCCATTCTCCAGAAAAAAGCGGAGTACGAAAATATCCGCCTGCCCCGCGATGTGATTGAGTATATTGCCGCCAGCTACACTTCCAATATTCGGGAACTAGAGGGGGCACTGATTCGAGCGGTGGCCTACATTTCCATTTCTGGGTTGCCGATGACGGTGGAAAATATTGCCCCCGTTCTGAGTCCAGCCATCCGCAAAATTGAGACCTCCCCAGAGGTGATCCTGAATGTGGTCTCTGAAGCCCTGAATGTGTCTATTAGTGATCTCAAGGGCAACTCCCGCCGTCGCGAAATTAGCATGGCGCGTCAAGTGGGTATGTATCTGATGCGCCAATACACGGGCTTGAGTCTGCCGAAAATTGGTGAAGAGTTTGGCGGCAAGGATCACACCACCGTCATGTATAGCTGTGACAAGGTGGCCGAACTGCAACGTACCGATCCAGAAATGGGCAGCCTGCTGCGACAACTCAGCGATCGCATTAACTTGGCCAGCCGTCCCACAGAGCCATAGTGCGCAGAGCCTTTCTATGCCAAGATAAAAACAGTCTTGAAAGGGGTATGAATGCACATCCTCATTCCCGCCGCCGGCATGGGTAAACGCATGGGGGCAGGCCACAATAAACTGCGCTTGCAACTCTTGGGTAAACCCCTGTTGGCATGGACATTGGCAGCGGTGGCTGCTGCGGAAGCGATTGAATGGATTGGCGTTATTGGCCAGCCAGAGGATTTTCCCACTTGGGAAGCACTCCTTGGGGACTTGAACCTACGGCAGCCCGTCCAGCTCATCGAAGGGGGTGAGACCCGTCAAGCCTCCGTTTTTAATGGGTTACAGGCACTTCCCGAAAGGGCTGAGCAGGTGCTGATCCACGATGGTGCCCGCTGCCTTGCCACCCCCGATCTGATCAACCGCTGTGCCCAAGCCCTAGAGACCTATGCCGGACTCATTGCCGCCGTGCCGGTCAAAGATACGATTAAAATTGTCAACCATGAAGGGGTTGTTGTCCAAACCCCAGAGCGGGACTCCCTGTGGGCCGCTCAAACTCCCCAAGGCTTTCGCGTCGAGCCGTTGCGTATTGCCCATGAAATGGCGGTGGTCAAAGGCTGGGAAGTTACAGATGATGCTGCCCTCTTTGAACGCCTAGGCTATGCCGTACATATTGTCTTGGGCGAAGAAACCAATCTCAAGATCACCACTCCCAGCGATCTCCCCCTTGCAGAACGAATCTTGCAGCATCGCCGGGAGCAAGGCCAAGGGGACACGATGCCCTAGGCCAAGGTTTCGGGACAGTAGCCCAAGCCTTGAATGAACTGCTTGCGAAACGCTTCGATGTCATCGTAGTTGGGGTAGCCGTGGGAAACGATCGCCACTTGATAACGGCGCATCACATCCACCATTGACTGTCCGGTTTCCAGTGCCCACAGTGCCATTTTCAGCGAAATCCCCGGTGTGTAGGGGAATCCCAATTCGTTCAAGAAGGCGCGGAAATTCCCTGCTTGTTCGTTGGAGAGGGGCGAATGCATTTTAATGCGAATCACCCACCCATCCACTTGATGAATGACTGTAACAAACTGTATTGGTAGCTTGGCGTATTCATGCAAGAATTGCACAACCCGCAGGGTAAGGCTGGCATTGCTGAGGTGATAGATGAAATCCATGGTGTTGACCTCTTACCCTTGATACTTTTATTGTCGGTGGCACCTAGAGCGATCGCCTAGGGGAATTGTCCGCGATTTGCTGGGGGAACCCCCCCTATCCTCAAGATTGAGATAATCGCTGCTGCGGCGTGCCACTGAGCAGATCATGGGCTGCCTGCAAAATCCTTGGAATCTTCTGCCGATGGGGACTCTTTTGCAAACAGGGGTCTAAATCCAAGTGCTTGACTTGGGCTGCATTGGCTCCAGGAAACCAGTGGCCGCCGTTGCCAAGCAAGTTATAGCGCATCCGCGCATAGTCCAGCAAATCGTAGGCCTGCACCAGATTCCACAGCCAGAGAATGGTGGGGATATTCACCTCACCGGGGGTGTGGCGATAGTCGGGCAATCCCTGATGCCAAGTGTGGTACCAGTCTTCCCCCAACCGCTCAATGGCGGCTTGCTCCAGTCGCGCCAAGATCGGCGGCAAAATTTCATCGGCCCGATCCAACAGATCGAGCACCTTGAGATGCTCATCAAAATCACTGGGGCGAGCAGCACCGACACTCAGGGTATGCACTTGGGGATGGGAGAGGCAAAACAAATCGTTAAAGACCATTGGGCTTAAGGGGGCACACAGTTCCACTAGGCGTTGGGGTGGCTTGTAGAGCATCCCCCCCTTATCCGCAGGGCTAATGATAAAGACGCCCATATCCCGCGCTTGGGCATCGAGGATGGCGGGCCAATTCTGCTGATTGATGTAGTACCAGTGCAGATTGACGTAGTCAAAGGCATCGCTGGCGATCGCCCGGCGGATCACCTCCAGACTGCCGTGGGTAGAAAAGCCAATGAAGCGGATCTTTCCTGCCGCTTGCCAGTCCCGTGCCACCTCTAGGCATCCCCCCGGTCGCAGCACCTGTTCCAGATGCTCTGGCAAATTAAGGCCATGAATC
This sequence comes from Thermosynechococcus sp. TG215, assembly GCF_031583455.1. Lineage (NCBI taxonomy): Bacteria > Bacillati > Cyanobacteriota > Cyanophyceae > Acaryochloridales > Thermosynechococcaceae > Thermosynechococcus > Thermosynechococcus sp. TG215. The sequence goes on from NZ_CP134178.1 coordinate 3,437, forward strand.
GCCAGCAAATCGATGTAGTCCAGCCGCAGATTACGCAGCGAGGTTTCCAAGGTTGCCCGAAATTCCTTGGCGGTGGGTCGCGGCCCCACTTTGGTTTGCACGATCAGCTTTTCGCGAGGCAGCCGCGGCAGAATTTTGCCCAACTGCACTTCTGAGGTGCCATAGCCGCGGGCGGTTTCAATATGATTAATGCCTAGCTCGACGGCTCGGCAAATCGTCGCCTCTAAATTGCGTTGATTTTCTTCTGGAATCGTACTCGGGCTGACATCCTGCCATGAAAACTGATAGCGCATGCCGCCACAGGAAAAGACAGGCATTGGTAATTGGGTGCGACCAAAGCGACGGTAGCGCATAGTCAACTCAATAAACGTTTCTTCATCATTGTCGCGAAATTCCCGATCCTGCGCTAACGGGGGCATGAGGGGCTGAGGCAGCGGCACTGAAGAGAGTATCCACAACATCCCTTGGTTTGGGCTAGGCTGGAAAAAAATGACAGCAATTATTTTGTATGTTCCAAGGGAAAAGCAATTCTCTCCTGCCTCTACTCCTTTCCTTGCTGGCCACCCTCGGCCTTTTGGGCATTGGTGCAGGGCTGGTGCTTCGCCTCATCAATAACGGCGAAATCATTGGCAATGGTGGTCTCAATCTCGGAACCAAGGGTCAATCCACGTTTACCCAAGTCAAGAATGTCCCCAGTGGTCTTTTTAATTATGGCGGTAGCACCACTTGGGCACCCATTCGCCGCGATGTGGATCCGCTGCTGCAGGCGGCTTGGCCCAATTTTCAACTGCGCTATGTGGATCCGCCCACTGGAACGCCGGGGTCGGGCAGTGGGATCCGCATGTTATTGAATCATCAACTGTCTTTCTCGCAATCTTCCCGTCCCCTCAAGGACGAAGAGCTAGCCAAGGCAGCGGCTCAGGGTATTAAATTAACTGCCATTCCTGTTGCCATTGATGGGCTGGCGATCGCTGTCAATCCGAGGCTAGAAATTCCCGGACTGACGGTGCAACAAGTGGTGGATATTTACACCGGCAAAGTAACCAATTGGCAACAGGTGGGCGGCCCCAACCAAAAGATTACCCCCTTCTCTCGCCGTCCGGAAGATGGTGGTACTGTTGAATACTTTATTCAGGAAGTGCTAGGGAAGCAGCCTTTTGGTCGCAATGTGGTCATGGTTCGCGATACCACCGATGGCCTACGGCGCGTCGCCGCGACACTGGGGGGTATTTATTATGCCTCTGCGCCGGAGGTCGTGGGTCAGTGCAGCATCCACCCGCTTCCCCTCGGCCGCCAAGCCAATGAGTACGTGCCTCCCTATCAAGATCCCTATGTTCCCCCTGAGCAGTGTCCCCAAGAGCGCAACCAACTGAATCAGCGTGCATTTCAAGAGGGGACGTATCCCATCACCCGCCGCCTATTTGTCATTACCAAGGAGGACAATAGCCTCGATGCCCAAGCAGGACGTGCCTACGCTGCACTCTTGCTCACGGATCAAGGGCAAGCCGCCATTGAAAAGGCAGGATTTGTGCGCCTGCGCTAGCGATCGCCCCCTGAACAGGGTTTTGGCTGAAATCAATATTCTGGCACCGCCACCCCAGATAATAGATCTGGCCACCTGCTTCTTAATCTGAATCCATGACCTACAAGCGACTCAGTGACAGCGAACGCCAGCGTGTCTTTCAACAGTACACCGCCGGACAAACGATCAAAGCTCTAGCAGCGGAATTTGGTGTGAGTGAAAACACCATTCGGCGTGTGATCAAACAAATGGAAGAAGAAGCGGCTGCCCCTGAAGCTCCCCTATTGGCGGTGGCTGCAACGGATGACATGTCAGAGGAAGAGGATCTAGAAGATGTAGAGACGGCAGAGGCCGTTGTCCTCGATGAGGATGACTACAGTGATGCAGAGGATGACGATCTCGAAGATGACGATGACGAGGAACTTGAGGGGGATATTCCCTTACCGGATCTCGCCGATGTAGAAGTGGTGCAGTCGGTGGAGGTCATTCCCCTTGCAGAAGCAGTGCTGCCCCGTCCTTGTTATGTTGTTGTGGATCGGCGGGCGGAACTGCTCACCCGTCCCCTAGAAGCCTTTCGCGGTTTAGGTGCCCTCTCTAGTGAGGAAGCGCAACAAAGTACCCTACCCATTTTCGATAGCCGCCCCGTGGCTCTACGCTATTCCCAGCAAAATCAACGCCTCTATAAGGCCAGTGATGTCCAGTGGCGCAAGACCGTTATTAAGGTGCCCGACGGCGAAATGCTGCGGAAAGTGCGCAGCTATCTTCAGTCCAAAGGGATTACCCGCTTGCTCTACCATGGACGAGTGTATGCCCTGGATTGAGGTAAGCTAGGGGGGGACAGCCCTTTTCTAAAACGTGGGGTTCCTCAAGGAGTAGTGATCAACCATAGCTTTGGCTCTTTCCAGAGTCTTGCGTACCTTGTGAAAAGGGCTGTTATCACGAGTGGGGGTGTCTCCCTTTCAGTGTTGGTAGATTAGGTAAAACCGATATGAAAGCAATGATCTTGGCGGCTGGAAAAGGCACGCGGGTACGCCCGATTACATACACCATTCCGAAGCCAATGATCCCAATTTTGCAAAAACCGGTGATGGAGTTTTTGGTAGAACTTTTGCGGCAGCATGGGTTTACTGAAATTATGGTGAACGTTAGTCACCTAGCCCACGAAATTGAAAGCTATTTTCAGGATGGCCAACGCTTTGGTGTGGAGATTGCCTACTCCTTTGAGGGCTATATCAAGGATGGCGAACTCGTGGGCAAAGCCCTAGGCTCTGCGGGGGGGATCAAGCGAATTCAAGATTTTCACCCCTTTTTTGATGACACCTTTGTGGTGCTGTGTGGGGATGCCCTCATTGACTTGGATTTGACGGCAGCGGTGGCTTGGCATCGCCAAAAGGGGGCGATCGCTACCGTGATTATGAAAACAGTCCCCAAAGAGGATGTCTCTAGCTATGGCGTCGTCGTCACCGATAAGAGCGATCGCATTATCGCTTTTCAAGAAAAACCTAGCGTTGAAGAAGCCCTGAGCAACAATATCAACACGGGAATTTATATTTTTGAGCCAGAAATTCTCGACTACATTCCCTCCAACCAGGAATACGACATTGGCAGCCAGCTGTTCCCTAAATTGGTGGAAATGGGTGCCCCCTTCTATGGCCTAGCAATGGACTTTGAATGGATTGATATTGGTAAAGTCCCCGATTACTGGCAAGCGGTGCGCGGCGTTCTTGAGGGCACAATTAAAAATGTCTCGATTCCCGGCCATGAGCAGTTCCCCGGCATTTATACCGGGCTGAATGTGGCGGTCAACTGGGATAAAGTCACAATTCAAGGCCCTGTATACATTGGCGGCATGACCAAGATTGAAGATGGGGCAACGATTATTGGGCCGACGATGATTGGCCCCAATTGCCACATTTGTAGCGGTGCTGTCGTCGATAACTGTGTGATTTTTGAGTATTCCCGCCTTGGTTCGGATGTGCGTCTTGTGGATAAGCTGGTCTTTGGCCGCTACTGTGTTGACAAAACAGGTACGACGATTGATCTCAAGGCTGCTGCCCTCGATTGGCTAATTACCGATTCACGGCAAACGGATATTCAGCCGAGTCCCCTCGAGTTGAAGGAGATTGTGTCTTAGAACTGGCTCTATGCCCATAACATTTGCGAATCAGTTGCAAAGCGGTTTTACCCTTTTTCTGAGCCTACTGGTGGAGGCAGTGCCGTTTCTGCTGCTGGGCATTTTGCTCTCTAGCGCGCTGCTGCTATTTGTAGATGAGCAGGCGCTCATTCGTCGCTTGCCGCGATCGCCCCTGCTGGGGGCCTTGGTCGGCAGTTGCATTGGCTTTCTTTTTCCAGTGTGTGAGTGTGGCAATGTGCCGGTGGCGCGGCGATTATTGGTGCAAGGACTGCCTACATCCGTGGCCATTGGTTTTTTGTTGGCAGCACCGACAATCAACCCGATTGTGATTTGGGCAACGTGGACGGCCTTTCGTGATCAACCGGAAATTGTCGTCTTTCGCGTCCTCTTTTCGCTAGCGATCGCCACCCTTATTGGCTGGGTTTTTAGTTTCCAAAAGGATCTAACCCCCTTTTTGCAGCCCACCGTCACCAGTCTCATGCGTCGTCCCCAGCCTCAAGCAGCCACTATACCGGCCTTGCTCCAGTCAGGCACCTACCTGTTGGGAACCCCCGGCCAACCCCTTGCCATGGAAACTCTCACGCTTGCGCCACCGACTGCAACGATGCCTTGGCAGCAGCGTCTGCCCCAAGTCCTGGAGAATGTGGTGCAGGAATTTCGCGAATTGGGGGGAATTTTAGTCCTCGGTAGCCTAGTGGCGACTCTTATTCAGGTGGCGGCTCCCCGCGAACTCATTCTCAGCCTTGGCCAAGGGCCGGTGATCTCGATTGTGGCAATGATGATCTTGGGCACAGTGATTTCCATTTGCTCGACGGTTGATGCCTTTTTTGCCCTTGCCTTTGCTGCCACGTTTACGCCGGGGTCAATTCTCGCTTTTCTTGTCCTCGGACCGATGGTAGATCTCAAGGGGCTGGGATTACTGCTGACGATTTTTCGCCCCCGTGCTCTAATTTACCTCTTTCTGTTGGTGGCACAATTGACGTTTTCCCTTTGTTTGTTTTTGAATTTGCAGTGGAGTTAGCCGTGGTTGTTAAGCCAGAGTGGTTACGGGTCAAAGCACCCCAGTGGCAGCGGGTCGGTTCCGTCAAGGAACTGTTGCGGGACTTAAACCTCAATACCGTTTGCGAAGAGGCCTCTTGCCCCAATATTGGTGAATGTTTCCATGAGGGAACGGCGACATTTTTAATGATGGGGCCAGCTTGCACCCGCGCTTGTCCTTACTGCGATATTGATTTTGCGAAAAAGCCACTGCCCTTGGATGCCACTGAACCCCAGCGACTGGCGGAAGCAGTGGTGCGAATGCGGCTCAATCATGTTGTCATTACCTCGGTAAATCGGGATGACTTGGCTGATGGTGGTGCCTCTCAGTTTGTGGCCACGATTCAGGCTGTGCGGGCGCGATCGCCCCAAACAACCATTGAAGTGCTCATTCCCGATCTCTGTGGCAATTGGCAGGCCTTAGATCAAATTCTCGCCGCCAGTCCCGAAGTGCTGAACCACAACACCGAAACCGTGCCCCGTCTCTATCGGCGGGTGCGTCCCCAAGGCAACTATCAGCGCAGTCTGGAACTGCTGCAACGGGTGCGCGATCGCGCCCCTTGGATCTACTCAAAGTCAGGCATGATGGTGGGTTTGGGAGAAACCCCTGAGGAAGTGGCGGCAGTGATGGCGGATCTGCGTCAAGTGGGCTGCGACATTCTCACGATTGGCCAGTATCTGCAGCCGAGTCCGAAACACTTACCCGTGCAGGCTTTTATTCCACCAGAGCAATTTGAAGCATGGCGGCAGCTTGGCGAATCCATGGGCTTTTTGCAGGTGGTCTCCTCTCCCCTCACCCGTAGTTCCTACCACGCCGAGCAGGTGCGTGCCCTGATGCAACAGTATCCCCGCCAGCGTCCTGCAACAAACCTCCTCGGATAAATTTATTGCAATTTAATCGCAACTAAGCTAGGCTAAGCAATAGGAAAAATCTGCATTAAAAAACCCCCTTGGGTGGGGGCGTTTTATGGACAACCGTGATCTTGCATTAAGGTTCGTTAACCTAAATTGCGAAAGACTACGCCTTCAGGCTGTCGTTGGCCAAGAAATGACCAATGTGGTAGGCACGCTCCTCCGTTTTCAGCAGGATTTGGTCATAGAGGTAGGCAGTGGCGCGATCGCCCAAACTCTCTGCTTGGGTAGCCTGTTGCCGCAGAACACCAATGATTGCCTGTTCGGCCTGCAAATCATTAGTGAGCATTTGGCGGCAATTAAAAGCCCCCTCCGGTTCAGGGGTAAAGCAGCAGAGCGTGGCCAACTGTTGAAAACCGGCCACAGGCACGCCCCCCAGACCATTCAGACGTTCACCCAAGTCATGGACGTGACCTTGCACCTGTTCATAGCAGTCTTGGAAAAACTGATGCAGTGGATAAAATTCTGCCCCCTCAACCACAAAATGATGCTTTTGGTACTGCAAATACAGGGCTTGAAAACTGGCCAAGAGGCGATTCATCCCCTCACAGATGGGCGTAGTGGTGGCTTTCTCCAGCAGTACAACGGTATCTTTCATCTCGCCAAAGGCTTGGCGCGGCAATGCACTGGTCGTCATAGCACGATGCTCCTTTGCGGACACTAGTGAGCTAACCAACTTAGCTCTGACAGCCCGATCCTAAACTACCTTTCTGTACATTTTCAATAGTGGAGTGCTTATTGAATGTCTATAAACCCCCACCTTATTGCAGTTCAGTGGCAATTACGCTGGCCAATCTACCAACGGTTGATTGATCTAGAGGTGCCCTGTGACTATGCTCCCTATCAACCCCTGAGGGTCGAGGTCAACTCCCCCTTAGCTGCCTTACAGGTGTGGTCAGTGGTGCGCCAAGTCTCTGCCCCTCGCGAGACCTTGATAGACTGGCTCGAAAACTGTTGGCAGTACTCTTTGACCACCTTGAGTGAGTATCACAATCCTGCTGAGTCCTAGGGGAATGTACAACCCGCAGGTGGTGCAGCACTGAATATGGCAGGCGTGATATTGGTAACTGTTCCAGTTATGTTGATGGCCACATTACCATTGTTCAGGCTGAGATTAAGAGAATCAACAATACGGAGGCTGCTACTACCACTACGTAGTAACTCGAAACCTGCACCACTTGTTTGGACATTACTAAATACGTTTGCACACAGGGTTGCACTATTAACAGCCCGCAGCTGTAAACTTTTCGTGGTAGAATTCCCTTGAGTGAGGGTGTTATTGTTGACTGTGGCATTGAGGCGAGAAGTATTCTGAGCACGCAGTCGCACTGCTTCACCACCAGCTGTTGCTTGGATACTGTTATTGCTAACCTCAAGTTGCAAGCTAGCATTGTTAGTGGTATCGATTTCTATCCCGCGATCGCTGACACCAGAAAGCTGATTCCCCACAATTCTGACTTGTGCAGGGGTTGGACTTGCAGCCGTTGTTGTGAACTCAATGTCAATGCCGTCATTACCATTGCCAATATTTTGGATCACATTATTTTCAATGTTTAGTACCACCTGTCCCGCACTATTCGACTCTAGGGTGATGGCATCATCATTGAGGATGTTGCGTATCTCATTGTTGCGAATTGTAATGTTTGCGCTAGGAGGTGCAATTGGAGCCGCACTGCTGACAATATCAAACGTCATCCCCGCATCAGAAATATTGTTAACCACGTTATTTTCTAGAACGGCTGTGAGGTTGGCACCATCGCCAATATTGAAGTCAATGCCATCACTGCCGTCGGTACCTGTACCAATGTTGCGAATCTGATTGTTCCGAACGATAACAGTTGCACTCGCGGGAGCCGCACAGTTCGCAAACTGATTGTCACTGAAACGGTCAGCCACAGCAAAGCTATCGCCACGGCAGAGGTTAAATTCAATTCCATCCACACGATTACCTGGCGTCAAGTTGTTTTCAGTCACGTTATCTTCGATGGTAATGTTGGCGTTGCCACGATTGTTGCGAATGAAGATGCTAGCTTCGAGGTTAGTATCTGTTGCTGTTTGGCCAACATTACGGACAGTGTTGCCACGAATAGTTACATTTCCAAGGGCATTATCTAGGCCAATTCCCTCACCAATACCACCATTAACAGTGTTATTTTCAATCGTTGCGTTGGTGCTTTCAGTAATACTGATGCCACGGCGGTTAAAGGCAGGGGCAGTTGTGCTCGTAATTGTAACGGTATTATTGCGAACCACAGGGGATTGTACATTTTGCAAGATAATACCTGCGGCATTTGTAACGGTGATGGTATTGTTGTTAACCGTAGGCGTCAATACAGAGTTATTTTGACCACGTAAGCGAATTGCTTCGCCTGTATTGGTTAAGGTGTTGTTGCTGATTTCAATTGCTAAGCGAGCATTATTAGTGGTGTCCACTTCAATCCCGCGATCGCTAATGTTATTCAGTTGATTCCCCACAATTCTGACTTGTGCAGGGGTTGGACTTGCAGCCGTTGTTGTGAACTCAATGTCAATGCCGTCATTACTATTGCCAATATTTTGGATTACATTATTTTCAATGTTTAGTACCACTTGTCCTGCACTGTTGGACTCTAGCGTGATGGCATCATCATTGAGGATGTTGCGTATCTCATTGTTGCGAATTATGATGTTTGCGCTGGGAGGTGCAATTGGAGCCGCACTGCTGACAATATCAAACGTCATCCCCGCATCAGAAATATTGTTAACCACGTTATTTTCTAGAACGGCTGTGAGGTTGGCACCATCGCCAATATTGAAGTCAATGCCATCACTGCCGTCGGTACCTGTACCAATGTTGCGAATCTGATTGTTCCGAACGATAACAGTTGCACTCGCGGGAGCCGCACAGTTCGCAAACTGATTGTCACTGAAACGGTCAGCCACAGCAAAGCTATCGCCACGGCAGAGGTTAAATTCAATTCCATCCACACGATTACCTGGCGTCAAGTTGTTTTCAGTCACGTTATCTTCGATGGTAATGTTGGCGTTGCCACGATTGTTGCGAATGAAGATGCTAGCTTCGAGGTTAGTATCTGTTGCTGTTTGGCCAACATTACGGACAGTGTTGCCGCGAATAGTTACATTTCCAAGGGCATTATCTAGGCCAATTCCCTCACCAATACCACCATTAACAGTGTTATTTTCAATCGTTGCGTTGGTGCTTTCAGTAATGCTGATGCCACGGCGGTTAAAGGCAGGGGCAGTTGTGCTCGTAATTGTAACGGTATTATTGCGAACCACAGGGGATTCAGCATTGACTAAAATGATGCCACTGCCATTGGTACTCGTAATTTGGTTATTGGTAATTTGTACACCAGTACTATTCGTTATACTGATGCCGTTGGCATTGATGGTTGTAATTTGATTGTTGAGAATACGCGGTGGATTGACGTTATTACCAATAATCGCAGGTTGGCCGGCAGGCGGTGTAATATTGAAGCCATCAATTGTATTATTCTTAGCTAAAACAATAGTGGCAGCTATAATAGGCTGTTGGTTAATCGGTGTGAGCGCAGGAATAGTAATCGTTCCAAGTGTACTAGGAAGTTGTCGATTCACAGTTGCTGAAAGCAGTTGAACTCCATCTTGGAGATTAATAATGCCTTGACCTGCGGTATTGCCATCCGTATCGGCAACACCAACCAAGACAATGTCATTTTGAGCAAGGGGTAAATCATTAATACGGGCAGCGCTACCTGCTCCAGTATCAACTGTAAAAACTCGATAGGGTTGACCTATGGCAGGATTAATTGCTGCAATTTGATCCTGAACCAGTTCGTTATCAACGGTAATAAAGCTGAGACGCTCTGGAGATTCACCTAGACGGGCTGCTACATTTTGACCCTGTTCTGGAGCACGGCGGCGACTACCTGCGACACCGGGAAAAGAAACCCCAATTCCAAACCAAGCTTTCGTGCCAAAGCGATCATCATTTTGCACTGTTGCACTGAGGCTGAGGTACTCAATAGGGCGGGTAGCTAAACGGGCACGGACGCCAACAAAATCAGCAATACTCTCACCGCTGTAGTAGTATAAACCTGCGTAACCCCGCAGATAGTCTTTACCTAATGGAACCAATCGGGTTCCTACTTCAAAGTCAAAACCCGTCAGCGCTTCTTGGAAAAGGCGATCGCGATCAAGAAGAATCTGGTTGTTTTGAATGGTGCCGATTGAACCCACTGCTTGATTGAGAAGGACTTGCCGAGTCCCTAGGGGGATATAGCCGTTTATACGGACATCAACATCTCCCAAGAGTTCCAGACCAAGCCCAAGCTGGTTAAAACCTGCATCTCCCGTGTTGCGAAAATCGTAGGATAGGTAGCCACCAAGGGCAAATTTCTGATTGCCTGTCAGGGCACGGTAGCCAAGGGTCAAATTGTACCCCAAGGCTGTATTGGGCGTGGCCATGAGGAGTTTGCCTTCAAAGAAGCCGACGCTAGCACCCTGCTGTTGAAAGAACGGAATAAATGTTTCTGCACTGAGGTAGTGATCAAAACCAGCGCCTTCACTATTGAAGCGAATCGTTCCACGGGGCTGGATTCGAGGCCCTAACATTTCCTCTGCTGATGACTGGCCAACGGCTGCATTGTTCAATCCCAAAATGATGCCCAAGCCAACTAGGCAGCTTCCTAGAAGCTTCCCCCAAGAACGCATATACACTCCTCAACACACAATTCGGCAGTCACACCTCACCTGCGACTGCTTTTTGTTCCTCGACTCAAGATATTGGCTTGTATTTAAGTGGCGATAAAGATTTGTTTAGCTGAACGTTAAGGAATTAAACGCAACAATCGGCCATTTTGGGCATCGTCGGTGAGAACGTACAGGTAACCATCGGGGCCTTGGCGCACATCCCGTACCCGCTGACCTATCGGAATGCATCCTTGGCTTGCAACAGCATTGTTAGTATTGACTCGAATTTTGCGCACATCTTGGGAGACGAGACCGCCGGCAAAAAGGGCACCTTGCCACTGGGGAGCGCGATCGCCCCGATAAACTGCTAGCCCTGAAGGCGCAATGGCCGGTGTCCACACCACCAAAGGATCCACCATTCCCGGCCGGCGCCGCTCTGGGGTAATTTCTGCCCCCCAATACTCACGGCTATAGGTGACCACTGGCCAACCATAGTTGGCACCACGCTCAATGCGATTGAGTTCATCACCACCAAGGGAGCCGTGCTCCGTTGACCACACCGTTTCTGTGACTGGATCAACCACCAGTCCTTGGATATTGCGGTGGCCGTAGCTCCAGAGTTCGGGGGTGGCCGTGGCATCGCCCACAAAAGGATTGTCCTCCGGCACAGTGCCATCGTCCCGCAGGCGAATAATTTTGCCCAAATGACTGCGGCGGTTTTGGGCTTGCTCGCGAATTAATTTGCCTTCCAGTTCAATTGGGGGATTGCCGCCATCGCCAATGGCCATGAGCAATGTGCCGTCGGGGAGCCAAGCCAAGCGGGAGCCAAAATGCTGTGCCCCAGTTTTCGCTTGCGAGACTTCAAAGAGAACTGTCACCTCTTCAAGGCGATCGCCCACCAGACGCCCCCGTGCTAGGCGAGTACGATTCGCGGATGCTGTGCCATGGGCATAGGTAAGATAAACCCAATTGTTTTCAGCAAAGCGGGGGTGAAGGGCGACATCCAATAAGCCCCCTTGGCCTTGGCCAAAGACCGGCGGCACGCCACGAATAGGTGAACCCAAACGCCCTTGGTGAAATCGCCGCAACCGTCCGCGGCGCTCAGTAATCAACGCACTGCCATCCGGCAGCCAAGTTACTGCCCAAGGATGCTCTAACTCTTCAACAACGGTTTCAATGCGTACCGCCAGTGTTGGTGGTGGCTGCGATTCTAACAGGGGTTCAGCGGTTGATAAGGGTAACGGGGTATCCGACTGCGCAATGGGACTACAGCCTAGGAATACCCCGATCGCCCCCATGAGGGGGAGTAATTTGACAAATCGATAACTAGGCAATGGGTGTCACATCTTCAGAACGCTCTGCACCTTCAGACTCTGGCAAGACCACCGGCAGTTCCAAAGAGGCAGCATCAGAAGCAGGGGTCGGGGCATCCGTTTGCTGCCGCCGTTGCCAGAGGGTCACCCCCACTGCCGCTGCTGTAATTGCACCTGCACCCAGTCCAAGGGCGATCGGCAGCTTGCTGCTATCGAAGAATGAGGAATTACTCAGACTTTGATGACTTAGCCCTTTGGCATAGGCACAGGCTTGGGCAGAACTGGGTTGCGGCATTGCCACCAAAGTGGCAGACAGGCCAACGGTCAGGGCAATGAGGGGACGCAACATAAACGACTCCTTAACGAATGTATTCTTTGAGGACACTGTTGCGGTTGGGATGGCGCAGTTTCCGCAGGGCCTTGGCCTCAATTTGGCGAATGCGCTCACGGGTGACGTTAAAGAGTTGACCAATTTCCTCCAACGTTTTCATGCGACCATCGTCCAAGCCATACCGCAGTTTTAACACATCTCGCTCGCGGGGGCTAAGGGTGCACAATACTGTTTCTAAATCTTCGCGCAGCAGGTGCTTGGACACTTGATCTTCAGGGGTTTCACCCTCAGATTCAATGAAGTCCCCCAGACGGGAATCCTCTTCTTTACCGATAGGGGTTTCTAGGGAGATGGGCAGTTGTGCCGATTTGGCAATGAAGCGCAGTTTTTCAATGGTCATTTCCATGCGATCGGCAATTTCTTCCTCAGTGGGTTTGCGCCCCATTTCCTGTGAGAGGAGTTTAGTGGTTTTCTTAATCCGCGAAATGGTTTCGTACAGGTGCACAGGCAGACGAATGGTGCGGGATTGATCGGCAATGGCACGGGTAATGGCTTGGCGAATCCACCAGGTGGCGTAGGTGGAAAATTTATAGCCCTTTTCGTGGTCAAATTTCTCGGCAGCGCGGATGAGCCCTAGGCTGCCCTCTTGAATCAAGTCCTGAAAGGATAGCCCCCGGTTCATGTATTTTTTGGCGATCGACACCACCAGTCGCAGGTTCGACTGCACCATTTTTTCCTTGGCTTTGCGACCGACAAAGAGACGATGCCGAAATGCCTGCACCGTCATCCCCAGTTCCTTCGCCCAGGGTTCGGGATTGCGCTCTAGTTCTTCAGGGGTACAGCCCAGTTGTTCGCACAGGCGATCGCGCACTCGCTCCATTTCTAGGAGATCGGCAATTTTGCGCGCCAATTCAATTTCCTCGTCGGCACGCAACAGACGAATGCGGCCAATTTCTTGCAAATAGAGGCGTATCGAGTCCTCGGTGTAGTGTTTCTTCTTGACCTGTGTCCGCCGTCGGCTGGCACGACCTTTTGTGGGCTTGTCGTCAAGATCGTCGCTGACCTCCTCAAAGTCTTCGCTCTCCTCCTCTTCTTCGGCTTCTACAGCATCAAGGCCATAGTCACTGAGTAGAGCCACCTCATCCTCAAGGGGGGCTGTTGCGGGGTCGTAAACGTCAAGTACATTCGCTTGGGTCATGCCGTTGTCCTCGTAAAATCTCCCTAAATGTGTATTGTCAGTGTGTTGTCGGCAACCGTTGCCTTTGGTGACGCTAGAATCGTCAGCCACATTTCAATCATGGAATGTAGCTAAGGAAAGCGGTTGGACGGGGGCATAGGCTCTAGATTCCACATCCTCAGGATCTCTGCCGCTGGATCATCTTGAAAAATTTCCTGTGTGACCCACGGGGTCAGGGAGCAGGCAGTAGCGAGCGGTTGAGACTGTGCAGGAATCTTTTGACTAATTTTAACTAAAACCTCATTGATTGTAGCCTTTCTAACAGAAATCGCCCACAGCAAAGGGATAAATTTTTCGGGAATTCAGGGCTAGCGATCGCTCGCGTCAACAACCGCTAACAAATTCTAATTTGCTATTCTCAGATAAAATTTCTATCCCTGCTGAGGGAAATTTCTTGCTTCTAGCCTAGCTAATTTATCACCGTTCCGCCGTACCCGTTACGTTTGATCACGAACGATCACGAAACGCCCGAATCGTGGCTTGCAGTGCCTGAGTGCCCCTGACATCACTGCTGTAATAAAACCGCAGGGGAATTACCTGCCCATTCTGTAACTCCAAGGCCAAACGAGCTGATACTCTGCCCTTCTTACCACGGGAGAGCTGTACGACGACATCCTTGAGGTCATGCCAAGGGAAGGTTTTCTTTTCTGTCCTGAGAAGACTGCTATATTGCAGCGATACCACGCCTGCACTTTTATCAAAAACCAGCACCAGCACCTTGGCTTCGATAAAGATTAGGGGTAAGCCTAGACCCCAGCCAATAGCTAAGATCAAAAATCCCCACCAGTGGTTGTCTTCCACTAATGTTAAAGGGGGATGTTGCGGCTGCTGCAAAAAGCGACGGATGCGTTCGGCAACGGCTTCCCGATTCTGGCGATCGCGGGTAAATTCACCAAAGGCAATAGAACCCGCGGCGGTTTGTAGGTGCACCTGATAGACACGGTAGCGTCGTCCGCGACTAGAGCGCCACTGCTCGATAATGCCCACCCCTTGGAGCCGATTCAGGGGAATTTGGGTGATCTGTACCCCCGTTGCCCCAGAGCGCACCCAGCGACAGCGACTATCAATAACGCGAACCTCATGGCGGCACACCAGCTCATAGCGGGCTGCAAACCAAATCGGTACAGCAGCACCAACACAGAATATCAGACCTGCCAGCCACACCCCCCAAGGGCGACTGCGCAAAATCAGCCGCTGCTGAGACTTCTCGATAATTTCCATGCCCCTATTCTAGGGGGTCGGATTATTGGCATGGGCCTCTTGGAAGATCACCTGACGTCGCAGCACCTCTTCAATCGTCACATCAGGTTCAGGCACCCCCTTGAAGGCAGTCCCCACCTCTAGGCGAATAAACTGAATGCCTGCCAAGCGATAGCCTTCGGGCGTAAGGGGAACATACCCGACCTTGGGAACGACCGTCGGTGCCTGCTGGATGTAATACTCAACAAACTGTCGCAGCAGGGGCTTGTCTTGGGCATATTTGGCATTGACATAGAGGAAGAGGGGGCGCGAGAGGGGCTGGTATGTACTGTTTTGCACCGTTTCCACTGAAGGCGGAATTGCCCCTCGGCCATCATTGACGGGCACAGCTCGTAGCCGATTCTGGTTGGCCATGTAGTAAGCATAGGGAAGGTAACCAAGGGCATTCACATCCCCGGCAATACCCGCTACGATTTCGTTATCGTCTTCGCTGGCTTTGTAGTCGGTGCGAGAGCCGCGCTGATTGCCAAGAATCGCCTCGTTGAAATAATCAAAGGTGCCTGAATCTTGACCTGGTCCCCAGAGCACAATGGGTGCATTGGGAAAGTCGGGACGTAATTGGTTCCAGCGAGTGAGCTTTTGCTCCGCCGCTTTTTCCCAGAGTTTTTTCAGCTCAGCCACAGAAATTTCCTTGAGCCAAGTATTTTGGGGATGGACAGCGATCGTCAGCGCGTCAAAGGCAATGGGCAATTCAATAAAGGGGACACCATTGGCAATGCACTCGTTCATTTCAGTAATGAGGATCGGGCGAGAGGCGTCACTAATATCCGTTTTGCCGCTACAAAAGGCGCGAAAGCCAGCAGATGTCCCTGAAAAAGCAACGGCAATATCGGCCTCTTGACCATTGGGCGTGGTCTTAAACCCTTCGGCGATCGCCCTGGAAATGGGATAAACCGTGCTCGATCCATCCACCCGAATCACCTTGAGCATTGGGTCATTAGATGCCGCCTCCATTGTGCAGCCCACAAAGATGATGGCCAAAAGGGGTAAAACGCCGCGCCTCAATTGCTGAAACTGCATCACTCAAGCCTCACTCTAAAAATGACGGATATTGCATCAATTAGAAAATTGGTGAATTCAACTATTTCCCCACTAAAACAAAATCACTAAAAACGATGAATAACTTGCCAAAACTATTTATAAATAAAACTTCAAAGATGAGTTATTAATATAAATCCTTCTAAAGTTAGTAACTTGAATTCAAAGAATTGAGACTTAAAAAGTCTTATCTTAAGGTATTTCGTTAGCCCTTCTCCCTAGAGAAAGTATTGTTGAGAACACCCTAGCGATAATCTTAGGCTGCCTTTGGTCTCAGGAACCTAGAGATTAAGAAAATTTTTATAAATTGCTTCCTTGAAAGTATTCCTCACTACACCCAGCGGAAAACTAAGTTTAGACTGCCCTACCCAAGCTTTGGTTCAGATCGACAGAGACTGCACAATAATAAAAAAACTTAATTAACAGATGGAGTCGTTCTTAACCTAACCTTTACATCGTTCCCGTATTATCGCCCTAGCTTGTCTTTGAGTCGCGATAGATTTGTCGTTGCTATCGAGCAAGCTGTCATACAGCCCTTGTTCTAAAAACTATGGAGCACATGAACGGGGATGAGAGCCTCGTGCCTGCTGTCAGCGCACAATCGTTCTAACTGTTTGGAGCAGTCTCAATCCTCACGAGAGGGGCTGTAACTACTGATGCATCAATGCATTCGTTCATTGTCCTTACTTGCGATCGCGCTTATGATCTTCAAACTCAGAAAATCTCGAATTCTCATGATCCTCTCCGCTATTATTACCGCTGGCATCGTTGTTGCTTGCGGTCCTCAAGGAGGGGGTGGCCCAAATCAAGCGGGCGAGCCGATAAATATTAATGGTGCCGGCGCCAGTTTTCCTGCCCCCCTTTACCAAAACTGGTTCAAAACCTACGCCCAGCAGGTTGATCCCAACGTCCAAATCAGTTATCAATCCGTTGGCAGTGGTGCTGGTTTGGAGCAGTATATTAACGGCACAGTGGATTTTGCTGGTTCCGATGCACCGATAGCCGGCGATCGCCTGAAGTCCTTTCAGGAAAGATACAAGGCTGACCCCATCCAAGTTCCCATGGTCGGTGGTGCCGTTGTCTTTGCCTATAACCTGCCCGGTGTGGATGAACTGAAATTACCGCGGGCGGTCTATTGCGACATCGTCATGGGCAAAATTACCCGCTGGAATGATCCCAAGCTGGTTGCTGCAAATGAGGGTAAAACGCTTCCCGATAAACCAATTACCTTTGCCCACCGCTCTGACGGCAGTGGCACCACATTTATTTTCACAAACCACATCAACACCGTGTGTCCTGGCTGGCCGGCAGGGGTTGGCACCTCCGTCAATTGGCCTGTGGGTGTTGGTGGCCAAGGCAATGAAGGCGTGGCTGCCCAAATTCAGCAAAACGAAGGCACCATTGGCTACGTCGAGTATGCCTATGCCAAACTCAACAACTTGCCCCGCGCCCTACTGGAAAACAAGGCAGGTAACTTCGTCTATCCTTCCCCGGAAGCTGCCTCCAAAGCCTTTGAGGGCGCTGACGTTCCCGAAGATTTTGCATTGCTAGTGCCGGATCCCGAAAATCCCGAAGCCTTTCCCATCGCTGGCTTGACATGGATCTTGGTGTACCCTGAGTACCAAGATGGCAGAAAATGGCAAGCCCTTGAAAATGTGCTGCTTTGGGCACTGGGCAATGAGGGCAAAAGCATTGCCGAACAACTGGACTATGTTCCCATGCCTGACGACATCGTCGCGCGAGTCAAGGCAACCCTCGATAAGGTGAAAGTCACAGGCTAAATCATGCAACCGCAGGGGGAGTGTTTCCCCCTCGCAATCCCCTAGGATGAAAAAGAGCCAGTTATGGCAATTGAGGCAACTGATCAATATTACCCGTGAAACCCTATGGCTGTTACCAGCACTCCCCCTGAATCACCGGATTTGGCTGCGATTGAGGCACGGAAAAACCTCCGCTACTACCTCGATCAATCCTTCTACTATCTGACAATGGTCTTTGCCTTGGCGGTGGCTGTTGCCCTGCTCTGGATTGTGATTCAAATTGGCCTTGCGGCTATACCTGCAATTACACGATTTGGTCTGCGCTTTCTGGCTAGCACCACATGGGATCCGGTGCAAAATATCTACGGCATCCTACCCCAAATCTACGGTACCCTTGTTAGTGCCCTCATTGCCCTACTGGTGGCAGTTCCCCTAGGACTGGGTATTGCCGTCTTTCTCAGTGAGGACTTTCTACCTACGTACATTCGTACCCCAATTGCATTTGCGATTGAGCTATTAGCTGCCATTCCTAGTGTGGTCATTGGCCTGTGGGGCATCTTTGTGCTGATTCCCTTTTTGCGGCCATTTTACAATTTCCTGCACGAGTACCTCGGCTGGATTCCTCTCTTTGGTACCAGTCCTCGCGGTAACAGCATCCTCACCTTAGGTCTAGTGCTGGCGTTCATGATTTTGCCCCTGATCACCTCCATTTCACGGGAAACGCTGGTTTCTTTGCCTCCTTACTTACGCCAAGGAGCAATGGCTCTAGGCGCCACCCGCTGGGAGACGATTTTGCGGGTGCTCATTCCTGCTGGCTTCTCTGGAATTGTGGGTTCGATTATGTTGGCTCTCGGTCGGGCGATGGGGGAAACGATGGCCGCAGCTATGCTCGTGGGCAATACCAACCGCATCAGCCTCTCAATCCTTGAGCCGGGTTCGACGATCGCGTCATTGATTGCCTCCCAGTTTGGGGAAGCAGGGCGAGAGCAAGTGGCTGCACTGCTGTATGCCGGTTTAGTGCTCATGATCCTGACACTGCTGGTCAATATCTTGGCAGAAATCATTATTAAGAAGTTTCAAAACGTTGAGCGATAGGTTGCACCATGACAGAGATCAGTAACCGCCTTTCTACCGCAGAGATTCAACTAGGCAAGGTCTGGACTTCGGCACGAAACCTCTTTGGTCTGTTGATGACAGGTGTGACGGGACTGTTTGCTGTCATTGCGGTGATTCCCTTGGCAGCCATTGTCATCAATGTGGCGTCCCAAGGACTGCCTCGGATTAACTTAGATCTGTTTACAAAACTGCCACCGCCGCCGGGTTTGAGTGGGGGGGGCTTGGGAAATGCGATCGTTGGTACGTTAATCGTGCTCGCTGTTGCCATGGCGATTAGTGTTCCCATTGGCGTTTTGGGCGCTGTGTGGCTGTCCGAATTTGGGCGGGGGAGCAAAATCGCCTATTGGGTGCGGTTTTCGGCAAACGTTCTCAGTGGGGTGCCCGCTATCATTGCGGGTTTGTTTTCCTATACGATTGTGGTCATGACGATGGGCACCTTTAGTGCCTTTGCCGGTGGGGTGGCTCTGGCAGTGGTCATGCTGCCCATTGTGATGCGAACCACAGAGGAAGGCTTGGTGCTGGTACCTGAGGAGGTTCGTCTGGCAGCATTGGGATTGGGTGCCACTCGTTTTGAGACGGTAACGCGAGTTGTTCTCCCTGCGGCGTTGCCCTCTATTGCTACTGCGGTAACTCTAGCGGTGGCGCGGGCAGGGGGTGAAGCGGCACCTCTCCTCTTTACGGCTCTGAATAATAATTTCTGGTCAACGGATTTGTTTCGCCCCATTTCCACGCTTTCGGTACAGGTTTATTTCTTTGCCATCATTCCCTACAAACCCCAGCAGGAACTGGCATGGGCAGGCGCGTTGGTGTTGCTGAGCATCATTTTGATCGTCAGTATTGGCTCCCGCTTACTCACTCGTAAGAAACGCTACTAAAGACTTAAAAGGTAACTGTTCTATGACAACTTACCCTAAACCTACTCCTAAAGTGGTTTTCCAAGTGCAGAACGCCTCGATTTTTTATGGCTCATTTCGGGCAGTACGGGATGTGACGATGGACATCTATGCCAATGAAGTAACGGCTCTCATTGGCCCATCGGGTTGTGGCAAGAGCACGCTGCTGCGCTGTTTTAACCGCATGAATGATCTGGTGCCGGGTGCTCGGGTAGAGGGCAAGATTACCTACCACGGCAAGGATCTGTACGCCAAGGAGGTGGATCCCGTGGAGGTGCGGCGGCGTATTGGCATGGTGTTCCAAAAGCCTAATCCCTTTCCCAAGTCAATTTATGACAATGTGGCCTTTGGAGCGCGGGTCAATAAGTATAAGGGGGATTTGGGTGAGCTAGTGGAAACTGCCCTACGGCAGGCGGCTCTTTGGGATGAGGTGAAGGACAAGCTCAAAGAAAATGGTCTGTCGCTCTCTGGCGGACAACAGCAACGGCTATGTATTGCGCGGGCGATCGCCACCAAGCCCGAGGTCATCCTCATGGATGAACCCTGTTCTGCCCTTGACCCCATTTCTACCCTCAAGGTGGAAGAACTGATCCATGAATTGAAGCAGAACTACACGATTGTGATCGTGACCCACAATATGCAACAGGCGACTCGGGTGAGCGATCGCACTGCCTTCTTTAATGCCGAGGCTACAGAACGGGGCAACCGGGTAGGCTACCTCGTTGAGTATGACTATACTAGCATTGTCTTCAATAACCCCAAAGAGCAAGCCACGATGGATTATGTCAGTGGCCGTTTCGGCTAAGGTCTAAAGCGGCGGTTGCTGCTGGTGCCAAGGGGTCGCCTGTTCATAGGCATAGGCAACGTGAAATAGGGTCTCTTCCCGTAGGACGTTGCCAATCAATTGCAGACCAATGGGCAGCCCGTTGCTGTCAAAGCCACAGGGGAGGCTCAATGCGGGTAAGCCAGCAAGGTTCACGGGAATGGTCATCAGATCTGACAGGTACATACTCAGGGGGTCGGCGGTTTTCTCCCCAGCTTTGAAGGCAGTGGTGGGAGCTGTGGGGCAGACCAAAACATCCACCTGTGCAAAGGCTTGGGCAAAGTCTTCTTTGATCAGGGTGCGTACCTTTTGTGCCCGTAGGTAGTAAGCATCATAGTAGCCAGCGGAAAGGGCGTAGGTGCCAATTATGATCCGTCGCTTCACCTCAGCCCCAAAGCCTTGGGCGCGGGTTTTCATGTACATTTCAAGGAGATCGCTGGCTCCTTCAGCGCGAAAACCAAAGTTCACGCCATCATAGCGGGCTAGGTTTGCCGAGGCTTCCGAAGGGGCAATAATGTAGTAGGTGGGCAGGCCGTAGGCAAAGCGGGGACAGGAGAGTTCAACAATCGCGGCCCCCAATTCCTCTAGGGTTTTTAGGGCGGCCTCAAGGGCAGATTTCACTTCTGGTTGGATGCCTTCACTCACTGTTTCTTGAATAACGCCAATGCGCATTCCCTTGAGATCGGGTTTGAGGGCTTGGGTGTAGTCGGGAATCGACACGCTGAGACTGGTGGCATCCTTGGGATCATGCCCCGCGATCGCCCCCAAAAGAATCGCAGCATCAGTAACTGTCGGTGCCAAAGGCCCAATTTGATCCAATGACGACGCATAGGCAACAAGGCCATAGCGCGACACCAAACCATAGGTCGGTTTGAGGCCGACCACCCCACAAAAGGCGGCGGGTTGACGAATGGAACCGCCGGTATCGGAACCAAGGGCAGCCGCACATTCCCCGGCGGCAACGGCGGCAGCAGATCCCCCAGAAGACCCCCCAGAGACCCGCTCTGGATGCCAAGGATTGGCGGTGAAACCAAAGGCAGAATTTTCGGTGGAGCTGCCCATGGCAAATTCATCGAGATTGGTTTTGCCCACCATAATCGCGCCAGCGGCCTGCAATTTTTGGGTCACGGTGGATTCGTAGGGGGGGACAAAGTGCTCCAGCATCTTAGAGGCACAGGTGGTGCGCACACCGTAGGTGCAAAGGTTATCCTTGATGGCCAAGGGAATCCCTGTGAGCACACCAATCTCTTCACCGGCAGCAATGCGCTCATCTACAGCGGCCGCTTGGGCAAGGGCGCGATCGCCCGTCACGGTTAAGAAGCTATGGAGCGTTGGCTCCACTTGGGCAATGCGATCTAAGTAAGCTTGGGTAATTTCAGTGGCGGAGCGTTCTTTGCGAACGAGTTGACGGTGGAGCTCCTGAATCACTGACATAAATGCAGATTCCCTAGTGACAATGCAACACTGGCGATCGCGGGCATGGCCGCAAACAGGCCAATCTTAAGTTTAGCAATGTGGCTGATCATTTATTGCTCCAGATGCAGCGCTTTGGCACAGGGCTGTCTCTGAATCAATCAGCGATATATTAGGAATCAAGAAGCCCTGACGACGGTGCTCATGCCCTTGGGGAGTATTCGATGGAACCGCTCGACCCCGTGGATCGGGAAGCCTTTACCAACCCGACATTGCAGCGATTGTTGTTCTTTGTCTATTTGCTGCCCATTTTTGGCATGATTCCAGCACTGTGGCAGTTGAGTCGCCGGGGGAGCGATCGCCAGACCCGACAAGTGAGCCGCCTCGCTGTTCTCATTGGTCTCATTTGGCTGTTGGGCTATGGCCTGCTGAATGGGGCGGTCAGTGTGAGTGAAGCCCAGTCTCTGCATCATGGCCTATTACTCTTTCTCAATAGTCTCTGGGGATCCGCCTATTTTCTGGTGAACTTGGGGCTGATGGTACAGTTGTGGCGGGGGCGATCGCTGCAATTGCCCTTCCTACAACGTCTGATGAAATACCTGCCATGACCCCTAGGCGTTGGTTTTGGCCCCTATTGGGATTCAGCGCCATTCTGGTGCTCATCCTCTGGTTGATATCGGCACTCACGTGGCTCTATGTACAGGTGGCCTTTACTGCCCCCTTTTTGGCCAATCTCTTGGTGCTGATTTTCATTGGTCTATTGGGGGGGTTGCTCTATACCTTCTTTCGTTACCTGTACTTACTTGAGCGCAAGGGCAAGCCCGCCACCGCTACGCCCCAAGCCCCCCTCGATAAAACGGAGGCCGCCGCTGAAAACCTCAAAGCCCTACGGCAGCAACTGAGTCAAATTGAAGATGAGGTGGCACGGCAAGCACTGTTGGCACGGGCACGGGAGCTGGCGGAGGATTTTTACCGCCAAGAATTGCGCATTGTGGTCTTTGGCACCGGTTCGGCGGGTAAAACCTCTCTTGTCAATGCCCTCATGGGGGAGATGGTGGGGGAAGTGGCACCAACAATGGGCACGACGGCGGTGGGGCAAACCTATCGTTTTTGGCTACCTAATACAGAGCGGGAAATTCTGATTACCGATACCCCCGGCATTTTGGAGGCGGGTGTGGCTGGAACCTACCGGGAACAATTAGCGCGACAACTGGCCGCCGAAGCAGACTTACTCCTTTTTGTGCTCGATGATGACCTGCGCCAGTCGGAATATACCCCCTTGGTCAACTTGGTGGAAATGGGCAAGCGATCGCTCTTGGTGCTCAATAAAATTGACTTGCGCTCCGAGGCCGATCAACTGGCTCTTTTGCGCCATCTACGGCAGCGGGTTAAGGGGTTGATTCCACCCCAAGATGTGGTGGGTATTGCCGCCCGTCCCCAACCGATTCGCCTCGACACAGGAGAGTGGTTAGAACCCGAACCCCATATTTGGCCATTGATTCGGCGGCTGAGTGCTATTCTCCGCGAGGAAGGGGATGACCTCGTGGCAGATAATATCCTCTTGCAGTCGCAACGCCTAGGGGAGCAGGCTCGCAAAATCATTGATCAGCAACGGCGCCGCCAAGCCGATAAGGTAGTGGAGCGCTACCAGTGGATCAGTGCGGGTGTGGTCTGTGTCACGCCGATTCCCGGCGTAGATCTACTGGCTGCCGCCGCCGTGAATGCGCAAATGGTGATGGAAATTGGCAAGGTCTATGGCTGTGACCTGAATCGCGATCGCGCCCGCGAGCTAGCTCTTTCCCTAGGCAAAACCCTGGCCAGCTTGGGCATTGTTAAGGGAGCCATGAATCTCGTCGGTACGGCCTTGCAATTGAGCATGGGGGGGCTGGTGGTGGGCAAAGCCGTCCAAGGAATTACAGCTGCCTATCTCACTCGGATTGCGGGCAAAAGTTTTATGGAATATTTTCGCCACAACCAAGACTGGGGCGATGGTGGCATCAGTGAAGTAGTTCAACAGCAATTTGAACTCAATCGCCGCGATGAATTTATTCGCTCCTTTGTGCAGCAGGCGATCGCCCGCTTACCGTCGCAACTTGGCACCATGATGCCTGAAGCAATGAAAACACCCTTATCCCATGAGGAAGAGCTGCCTTAAGGTATTCTTAGGATTCCCCCAAGGGTCTTAGCAAAAACCGCTACTATGTTCAGTAACTATTTTATGTTACCGATTTCGGATGAGTCTCTCGACCCGCAGTCCCGATCTTGAGGTGGAACAACTGCCGCAGTTATTGCAGGCAGCTCGGTCTCGTTATTTGGCCGGGGAGCGATCGCCCGCCGTCATCAAGCCCCTCTCTCAAGTCCTGCAAGCGGTTCTAGAGCGCAACATTGATAGCCATCTCAGCCAACGAGGGGGGTATCTCCAACGCTTAGTGGAAGCCTATTTTCGCCTTTTTCCCCGCTGCTTAGAACATCTCAGTCGCGAACAACTGCAGCAGCAGGCTGTTCACAAAACTGTGCTGCGCATAGTGCAAATTCCTGCCACCATCATTCAGGATGAGTACGATCGCCTCAATCGTGGCCAGTACAATCAACCCCTAAAGCAACTGGTGCTTGCCTTTAGTCGCCCAGCCCTAGCCAACCGTAATCCCTCTCCCGAATTGACAGAGGCCGAGTGTTTCCTTGCCTTCTTTATCCAGTGCCTACGTCAAGAACTCGGCGCAACGGTTCTCCTATCCCCCCAGTTTCGCCAAGAGTACCGCGATCTCCTGCGCACGGTGTGTCTGGGGAGTTCTGATCCCGAGCAATGCCAAAGTAACCTCACGGGCTGGCTCTGGGAAGCAATGAAGTCCTTTGACCCCCTCAAGCCTTTTGGTGCCACTGGTCATGGTCGTCCCACCTTTGAAGCATGGGTGCGCACGGTCATCAACAATAAACTGGCGGATGAAAAACGCAAACTCCTCAAGCGCGAGGCCGATGAACTACTCTTTTATGACAACCGTGCCCTGCAAGTCTTTCAAGATCGTTATCAAGCAGCGCCCCCTGAGGTACAACGGGAGATTGATCCCAAAGCCTGCGCTCAGTTGATTACGATTGTCCAAACGGAAATTACCGATCCCCGTATCCGTGCTTCGACGGCTCGCTTGCGCCAGCACATTGCCCAACTCTTGGGCTGGACGATCGAGTACACCCGCGACATTCATCAACAGGTGCGGCGTATTCTTGGACGTTATGTGCAGTCCACTCGCTCTCTGAACATTTGCTCCACCGACAGCAACCAAGAATGGATTGACAACTATCCCGATACCCGCACACTGCCAACCAGCAATGGCCAAGGGGTGGAGTGCATAGTGGAGTTTCTCAATGATCCGCAGACGCCGACATGGGTCAGGGATTGGTGTGAGCGTCGCCGTACCCAAGCCGAAATTGCCCGCGAACTCTTTGTCAGCCAACCCACGATTTCTCGCTGCCTCGGTCGTGAATACCGCCTGTGGCTCTACCGTAAATTCTTTCAAGATCCCCAGATTCCGCAATGGATGAGGCGATGGTATGAAACCCAATCAATCCCCAGCCCCCACCAACGACGGCAAACCCGCCGCGAAATTCATCCTGACTATGCCCGTGGTCTGTGCACAGCAAAACAAATTGATGAGCAAATAGAGGCCAAACTTGCGCAGTGGTGTGAGCATAACGATATTTACTACCTTCCCTAGGCAGCCTCGCTTTTTCGTACTTGGTTTGGATGACGACGGCTATGACTTCCTTTTTGGCACCGACTGTTCCCATTCGTTCCCTGATATTGGATGCCGCCCATGCGGTGCTTCAGGGATGTCGTCCCAGTCGGCAACGGCAGGTTCTGCCCTATTTGGTTGCCCTCTACGCCTTCATTGACTGGTGGGAAAATGAGGGTGTTCCCAGTAAGCAGGATGATCTGGACGATCTGCCCGATGATCTGACCTTGAGTACCACTTGGTGTGAGCGGCCAGAGGTTCTTGACCTTGTGGACATTGCGGATCTCAACTTGGAAGGGGTGCAGTTATCTATCTATCCTGTCGAGGCGGGAGAGTCTCTGCGGATCCATTGCCCGACATTTTTGGGGGTGATCAACGCCGATTTGGCAGTTGCTGTTGGTTTGGATCGCGATCGCCGTCAGGCACAGATGCTGGGTTTTTGCGATCGCCAGACCCTTCTTGACTACTGGCAACACCATCCAGCGGATGCCCAAGGCTATGGCACCTTTCCCCTAGAGCACCTGCAACCCATCTTCTACTTGCCTGAGCAAATTAGCTTCCTCAACCCGCTGCCCCGAAGCACACCGCTGGCCACCAAGGGCAATACCTACGGTCAACCCCTCGAAACTCTACCGCAACTCACCCAGCGCACGGCTGTTGCTGAACCTGAAGGGTTGCCCCTCGACAATGAAACCGCAATCCAACGCCTTTTACAAGCCCTCCAAGGCTACACTGAAACCTCGGAAATTTCCCTCTCCCAAGATTAAGATTGGGCTTCTGGGGGCGATGTGTTTTCGGGTGAGTGCTCGCGGTAGTAGGCCTGTGCTCCCTCTTTGGTATGAATCTGACCGGGTTGAGGACGGCGATGGGTTTGCAGGCCTTGCAGCACTTCTGATAAGGTCAAGCCTTCCGGCAGGGGCGATCGCACTTCCCGCACCTTGTGCCACACCGAGCGCGACATCATTAAACTGCGGCGAACCGGTTCCGCCCAGCTTTCAAGGTAGGCTTCTCGCTCCCCTTGGTAATCCGTCGAAGACAGCAGTAGAGGTACGGGCGGATAGGCCTGCACCAAGCGAGCAATGTGGGTCAGTACCCCTGGATACAGATTTGTATAGGCAGGATGTACTGTTAAGTCTAGCCAGTGGGGCGTGTGTCCATCTTGGCTGGTATGGAGTGTATAGGAGGCGATCGCCACCTTCCGCTGTGGTTCAAACACATAAGCACGATGCACTTGTACCTGTTGCGACCAACTGGCCAAACCGTGGTGTAGCCAATCCAAAAGACTCGTTTGAAAGTCCCGATAGTGGCGATTAAAGACTTGGCGCACCAGTGCCGGCATCGACATCGTATCCAACTCATGCAGCAACCGTGCATCAGCATTCGTGACCTTCAGCAAATTAGGCAAGCAAGGTGTGCCCTGTGCCAGTTCTGCCAACTGATCCGCTGAAATTTGCCAGTAGGTGAGATGCGCCAAGGGTTGAAAGCCATTTTGGCGGTAGAGGTCTAGTGCTTCACGGTGGTCAATATTGATTTCAACCATCCAAGTACGGGCTTCCACAAGGGTACTAAAACAGTGGCGCAGGAGTTGTGTCCCCACCTCCGTAAACTCTTGGGCGGCCAATTGCTGCACCTGCCATGTGGTGCGACTTTCATTAAAGGGAGCCACCTGCACAACGCCCAACACTTGGTTGTCCCGCTCCGCAACATAAATCCGCAGCTTGCTCATCCCCGTTAGCCACTGCAATAGATGCAGCGGTGAGGTCATCAGGCCACCCGCCAAGGACGGCAGACCAAAGGGTTGATCATGTACCCCTTCATGGCACAGCCGCTGTTCCACCACCTCCACATCCCGATAGGCCAAGGGACGGATAATCAAATCACCAGTGGAGGGCAAGTCGGAAACCATCAGCCGGCACCAATCACTACTTCCATCTTAAGGACTCCAGTCCCAAAATAAAGGGGCGATGCCCAACGACAACCGCCCCAGCAACATAAATTGTGCAAAATCGCCTTAGTAAAGTTCTTCCTCTTGGTTGGTGAGGATTTTGCAGTCAGAACGGGGATAGGCGACACAGGTGAGCACAAAGCCCTTCTCGATTTGGTCATCATCCAAGAAGGATTGATCCGACTGATCCACTTCCCCTTCCAGCAGCTTGCCGGCACAGGTCGAGCAAGCACCAGCACGGCAGGAGAAGGGCAGGTCTAAGCCTTGCTCTTCAGCCACATCCAGAATGTACTCATCTTCGGGCACGTCAATTGTTGTTTCGCTTCCATCAGGACGCACTAGCGTTACTTTGTAGGTTGCCATGAATCTTGTCCTCTCATGTATGGAAAAGGCAGGGAGCCATCACGCTCCAATTTAGATACTAGGGGAAAACCCTAACCTTGATGGTTGGATTCAAGTCCCTCTTTGTATCGTTTTCGTAATTTGAGGCTCCCAAGGTATCTGAAATACTTATAGACATTGAACCCTATGGAGAAAATTAAGCAAACTCGATGACTGGCTCTATTCTCCGACTCGATGGCGCGGGGGCACAACCAACTCCCCTGTCCGATACCGATTCACCATGGCCGTTAGGGCTTGCTCCATCTCACGGCTAAAGCGTTGGGGATTCCACAGGGGGGCATAGCGTTTAGCTTGGCGCAGTTTCCAGCTGACCTGCTGCCGCAGCGCTGGCTCCGTCCCGAAACGAATTCCCCAATTCACATACTCCTCATCATTGAAGGCAATCCCCTCCTCAACGCCGACATTTTTCAGGAAAGTATAGGTGTGCCGTGCCACAAACTGCTGGCCTACCTTTGTAACAATTGGCACCTCCAACCAGAGGGCTTCAAGACTCATTGCTCCCCCAGCATAGGGATAGGTATCCAGCACCACATCCACATCATAGAGATTGGCACGGTGGATCTCTGGCAGATTTGATGTCAAGAAATAGAGTTTGCTTAAATCAAATCCGGCAGCTTCCGCCACACTGCGGCACCACTCCTCAAAAATCGAGCTACTAGCGTGGTACTTGACAATGAGTACAGCATTTGGCACCGCTTCAACAATGGCAAATAGCAGCTTGAGCATTTCGGGTTGAATTTTACTGGCTCGCTGGGCACACAGAAAGATCACCGTATCGGCACTCAGCCCCAATTGATCGCGAATCCCAGTTTTGTTGGCCACCTCATAGCCATCAAGGGAGAGATAACAATCCGGCAGGCGCCACAGGGTTTCTGTGTACCATGCCTGCGCTCCCTCGGGAAGAATATACGGGTCAACAATAAAGTAATCTACTGTTGGCAAGCCAATGGCATCAAAGCCCACCCATGTCGCTTGTACAGGTGCTGGCTTGAGGGTGAGAACTTGATAGGTAAGGTCACTGGTGCAGCTATCTAAGTCAATGAGAAGATCAATTTTATCGTCATAAATCTGCTGAGCAATCTCATTGACTTTTGTGTCACAACTGCGAAAGTAATCGAAACTAGCTTGAAACCAGCGAGAAAGTTGGTCTTCCTTACTGGTACGAAACCATGGATTATAACCATAAAATTCAAACTGCTGGCGATCGTACAACCGAATAAAGGCACGAACCTGATGACCCGCAGGATGCTCGTGAAAACAAGTGCCAATAAATCCAACCTTAATTTTCTCAGTAGATGAACTCTCTATAGAAGAATGTAAAGATCGTTGATGATTAGCATAGTAATTATTGACGGGTAGAAAGTACTGAGCATTTTCATAAAAGACTTTATTACGCCTGTTATAGATTGGTTTAATCTTAGAAGGTTCATCAAATTGATGTGTCAGATGAAAGTAAGAAGAGATAGCATAAAAGATGCTGCCAAAGTCAATTTGTTGACTGCTGATATTCTCTGCAAGAAATTGATTACAGCGATCAGCGTTCTCAAGCCATCTCTTCCACAGATTTGCAACTTCTTCAGAATAATTGAGATCATACTTAAACGTTTGTAGCACGTGCAGTTTAGAAGTGGGGCTGACATCCTCCCCCAAAAGTGTCAGTGGATAATCAAAGAGCTTATTTGCACAGTAAAGTGCCAACTCATGTAACTTGCTCTTAGCACAAATACGAGAAAGAAACTCGTACAATCCCCATTTTTCCTCAGCAATTTTTAGATAAACCTCAGCTAGGGAAGGAGCTAGGTTAGCAGGATGATTATTGAGCATTTCAAACACTGCCTTCTCAAGCGCAGGTTGCAGTGATGGATATTGGCCTAGCGCTTTGATAAACTCAGGCAACCCCTCTAGCTCACTGTTGTCACCCACTAAGTGCTGCACTGTATTAACAACATCATCAGGGTTAATTTCCTCTAAGCCTTCATTTGGTGGCAATAAAGCAGTGAGTTGATGTAACAAGTGAGTAATTTCTTCTGTGCCGAATCGTAATTGAAGTGAGAGGTTAATTAATTTCAACCCTATCTTGAGGTTAGGGGTAAATTCGTAGGCGTAGCTTGTGAGAGCAAATTGCAATTCTAAGGTGTTGCAGGGTAAATTTGCAAGCTCCAATAAGATGGGTGCCCATGTTGCGGTAATTTCTACTTGCTCTTCTTCAGTAAAGTCACTGAGATACGCTGACCACAGCAGCTGTGCCTCTGTCTCCTTGCCCTGAAAAATGTACGTGGCGCCTTGATAGGCAACCCAGTAGTGCTCTGCAGGAAACTGCTCGCTCAATGTCTCGCAGGCAGCTAGTACATCCTCATATCGTCCCTGTTCAAGATAATAGCGAAGTCGCTGCTGCCAGTTGCCCAACATTACCACAGACTCTGTCAACACCTGTTCTAGAAATGCTTCCCATTCGCGGGCACGAACTGACCATGTGCAGTGGCGATTGATGTAGTCCACTTGAGCACGGAGATGGGCATCGAGGGCGGCATGGGCTTGAGGGTCTTTAAACCGTTGAATCACCTGATCAAGCACGCAGCCATAGGCAACCAGATAGTCCTCGTGGGGAAGAGGGATGAGGTCAGCAAAGCCCGCTGTTGTTTCAGGGAGTGCCCCCAGTTCACTAGTAATGACGTAGCAACCACTGGCCATGGCCTCCATTGCGGCAATGCAGGAGGTTTCAGCAAAGGCATTCGTATAAGCCCAAATGGCAGTGGATTTAAGGGCTTGAGCTAGTTCTGGTTGGGGGAGTGAGCCAATATAATTGACATTGGCCAAGTCATGGCAGCGTTGGTAAAGGTTCCCATACCGCTGTTGATCCTCAGCCTCGCTGGCTTGATAAACCTTCATGCTGGAATAAACATTGAGACGTACTGCGGGATGGCTCGCCTGCAGCGAAGGCATGAGATCAAGAAGTAGATGCAAACCGCGAAAGGGGGTACTCGTATAGGCCAGCGTCAAGGGTTGCGCCTTTGCCTTAAGGATAGATTCTGTAGGATCAAAAAGGTTTTCAAAACAAGGGGCAATGGCATTACGCAGGACAGCGGTTTTCTCAACAGGAATCTTGAATACTTCAATATATTGCTCTTGCTGCCATTGACTAATTAAGATAATCCGTTGATAGACCTCTTGATGTTCAGGGGATTGCAAAGATTCAACGGCAGGTTGATCGGCAGCGTGTTGTGTCCATAGTAATAGGGGAGTCTGGGGTGGCAACACTAAACGAAGCTGGTCAGCCGCAGCGGTACTATTCAAAATAATGGCCACATCAGGTTGCAGTTGCTCAAGGAATGGCAGCGTCAGCCAAGCTAGGGGCAGATGGGGAACCTGCCGAATACATTCAATATGCCGCGTGTTATTGAAGAGCCAGACCTCGTGCCCTCGCTGTTGCAATTGCTCCGCCAGATAACACAACGCCGACTGTGACCCCCCTAAGGGAGCTTCATAGGGTGTGTTGAGTGTGTACTGCCAACCAATCCGATCAATAAAGAGAATGCGCATAGGAGCAGAGGGTAACTGACCAGACTAATTTTCTCTTAAGGTAATAGTTTTTGGTGAAAAAAGCCAAGAATACCTCGTTTTAGCTCTAATTTGGTTTGACTGAGTAAAGCCAACTTTGACTTAAAACTTAACTTAAGACTAATATAGCTATTCCAATCAAGAATGAGACATTATCCAGCACAATACTTGCGAATCATCTCATCCATAGAACAGTTTGACCCCGCATACATCCGCGCTTGCTTCAGCGCACTAAAGTCATGCTCAATCACATTCAAAATAAAATCTAGATATAAATAAAAGGCCAAGAATACAGAATTCTTGGCACTTCAGGTTTTATCAGTAAAACTCTGCAAAAAAACTTAGGCAGTCCTACTGCATTGACCTAAGAGCAGTTAGGAGCATTATTATTGGTGCCTGTCACAATTGTAGAGGTCGTGATACCGTTGCCCACCGTCACACAACCTGTGACCCCTGTCCCTTGGTCGTCAATAGAGGTTGTTTTGGCGATAGCATGTGCCCCAGCACTAGTCGTAATTCCAGGCTCCTGGTATCCATCAGGGACGGAGACACCCAACTTCAGGGTTGTGACATTAGGTGCAAAATTTGTGTTTTCCAAACGATAGGCCTGTTGGGCACGGTTGATGGCACCGATCGTGTTCTTGGCGCTAGAGAGACGAGCTTTAGCCGCCTGGTTGAGCATGGAGGGCAGGGCAATGGCGGCCAAGATACCGATGATGATCACCACCACCAGCAGTTCAATCAGGGTGAAGCCTTCGTTGGCTTTTTTCTTGGCCAGCAGGTGCTGGAGGAATTTTGCTTTCAGTTCGGTTTTCATATTTTTGAGACTCCTTAAGTCAAGACATATTCGCCTCTAGGCATAACATACCCACCCCCTGCAGCAAAATTAACACCCCTGCTAAAAAGTTTCCGATTTTTTCCCCGCTACTACTGGAGTGCCCTCGGTAGGCGTCATTCCCAATCTGCTAAATTTGCGGTAGCTGGCTCGCGTGGTATCTTCGCCTCATGTGCAGTAGGCTAGTCTATAGTTATCAAGCCTGATCAGTCTCTTTATGAATAACCGTGGCAATAGCTTTGGCTGGGGATTTCTTGCAGGTGCCCTTTTTGGGGGCATTGCGGGTTCCCTTGTCACGCTTTTAGTCAAGGACAGACTGCGGCAAGCAGCTACGGGTGAATCTAGGCGACTGCGGGGGGATAAAGCCACTCCTCTCAACGGCAGTGATGACAACTTAATGGAGTCGATGCGCCTAGAGCTAGAGGCCAAAATTGCCCAAATTAATGAAGCGGTGGATGACCTGCAAAACCGCCTCAGCAACGAGGATCAGCCTTGAGCGGTAGGTAGAGTACGGCCGCTAAAACAAATAAAAGACTTGAGACGTAGGGATATTGCCTCAAGCCCAATCAAGGATTTACCGAAGGTTTCACGAAAATAGGGGACTAGTAGGCTAGACCCATGCTGCGGGTGGTTTCGGCACCCAAATAGACACGAATGCTCAAAAAGTCCGTCGGACAGGCCGTTTCGCAGCGTTTGCAGCCAACGCAATCTTCTGTGCGGGGGGAAGAGGCAATTTGACCCGCTTTGCAACCATCCCAAGGCACCATTTCCAGCACATCGGTGGGGCAGGCCCGCACACACTGGGTGCAGCCAATGCAGGTATCGTAGATTTTGACAGTGTGAGCCATGTGGTAACCGCTCCTAAAACGATCAGGATGACAGGTGGATGCCCTGCCGCCAACTCAGGAAGCCCCTAAGCTACGACAATAAGGGCAGTCTGGAGATAAATACCGAGATTTAGGATACCGCAGTGGTTGATTGCTGGGTGGGGTGGATGAGCAAACTTCAAAGAATGTAACTTTTTTGTAAAGTCTGGTAAATTTACCTACTGTGGGGTCAATCTTAGTCATTTAATCCGTGGCGCTTGCCTAGGTTGCGGAACTTGAAAGGGTTCTAGGGATTCCAAGTACAGTGTAGTCGGATGCGTTGTGTGTGGTGGTCAATGTCTTGGAAGTGGTTGCCCCTTGCTGTGTGTAGTGCAGGCCTACTGCTGGTGCCTGTGCCTTCACCTCATTCCTTGGCTCAAACTTCCCCGCGCACAGATGCGATCGCTCCGTGGGAGATCATGAACTATGCCCGCGTGGTTCTGGAAATTGAACCCATTCGTCAAAAATACTATCGTCAAGCTCAGGTGGCTTTCCAAGGTCAAGTGCCCCGCAACTCTTGCTTTGGCATGAATCCCCAAAATATCCCCAGTGGCTTGGAGACCATCTGTGCTAACTATGTGCGTGAGGCAATGCAGGTGCTGAGGAAATATAATATGTCTTTAGAGCAATTCAATGCGATTACACTGCGAGCACAGCAGGACAGCGCCTTGAGTCAGCGTATTCAGGCCGAGATGGTGCGATTGCAGCGACCTTGAACCCATGAAACCCACTCAACCAACTCTAAGTATTATTACTGCGACCTATAATGCTGAGGAACACCTGCCACGGTTGATTGCGTCGCTGATTGCTCAAACCGATCCAGACTTTGAGTGGGTCGTTGCCGATGGTGGTTCTACAGATCGCACTTTAGAGCTAATAGAAGCAGCAACAGCTAAACTCAAGGCAGTCGTTGTCGACTCGCGACCTGACTTTGGGATCTATGATGCCCTCAACCGTGCTATTCGCCTAGCCTCAGGAGACTATTATCTGGTGATGGGTGCAGATGACGAGCTCTTTCCTGAGGCAGTTGCCCAATACAAGATCGCTTGCGAGGAAACAGAGGCGGATTTTGTTACTGCTAACTATTACATAGGAGAGCGTGACATAGCGCCTGTTTGGCAGCCAGCATGGGAATGGTGGAAGGGAATGCAGGCTCACGTAACTGGTCATGCCGTTGGCTTGGCAATTCGACGCACATTACATCAAAGGGTTGGTCAATACTCCCGCCATTTTCCTCTCCTAGCGGATCAGCTTTTTGTTATGCAAGCAATCCGTGCGGGTGCAAGGGTTGCTAGGAGAGATTTTATTGCTGGGCGTTTCCATCCCCATGGAACCAGTGGTAGCGATCTTTTGGGATCGATTGTTGAGATGTATCGGATTCAAGTTCGTTTAGGACACTCCTTCCTTGTCCAAACTTTGCTACTCTTTTGTCGGATTATCAGATATTGGCCCCGCATTCAACAACAGAGATTAAACTTTCTGTTGTAATTCCTTTGTATAACAAAGCTAGGCATATTGCTCATACGCTGAAGAGCGTTTTACAGCAAACCAGCCCAGCAGCTGAGGTTCTTGTGGTTGATGATGGGTCAACTGATTCTGGGGCTGAAATTGTTCGCGGCTTTTGGATCAGGGTGTGCGTTTGATTCAACTTTCCTGCTAAGGTTTGCGACTGGCAAAGGGCGGAGTTCCCCGCCCATTCAGCTAAAAATTGCGAGCCTTAGCTACAGCCACAGCCTGTATGGCCACAGCCACCGCTTTCTTTGCAGGTGCCGTTGGCACAGGCTTCGGAGCAGTAGGGTTTGCCTTCAACCATGATGGCCTCGCTGAGGGAGACAATGCAGAGACAGTGGGGGCAGGCGCATTTCATTTGGGTAACGGTTGTCATGGCTTTTTTCTCCAAATGGGTGACACAAGGGAGGTATGCTTCACCTCTCCTTTAATATATCTGAACAGTTGTTCAAACGTCAATTAGTTAGCACCTGATCAACGCCTATGATGGAAGTATGAATACTAGAATTTTTGCTCCTTCTCATCCTCATCATCCAGAGGCTTTGGCACGGGCGAGCGATCGCCTGCTCTCTACAGAAAAAGCCCAACGGATGGCGCAATTTTTTGGCCTGCTAGCCGATGCCAACCGACTGCGGATTGTAGCCTTGCTCGCCCAAGGGGAGTTTTGTGTTGGCGATATTGCCGTGGCACTGGAAATGAGCGAGTCTGCCGTCTCCCACCAATTGCGGATGCTTAAGGCCATGCGACTGGTCAAGTTTCGTCGCCAAGGGCGGCATATCTTTTATCAATTGCTAGATCACCATGTCCTCGCTCTTTATGAGGCGGTCGCAGAACACTTAGATGAAGACGCATCAGACACTTCAGGGAGTGGGAACGGGGCAAGATGAGGGTGAGGCAATTCCTGAACCAGCGGGGGCAGCTTCTAAAATTTGGGTTGTGGTTAGTGTTGTAAACGTAGCATAGGTGCAGCCCGTAAACGCTTTCAATTCTGAACGCTCAGGGGTGGCTCGGAATTCAGCATAGTTACTATTCGCAGCGGTGATTGCGTAATCATAGTCGGGCGTATCACTAAAGCCGATTTGTAAACTTGCGATGTCAGTGGTGAATGTGGGATTGGCCAAACGGTAGGCCTGTTGCGCACGGTTGACTGCACCAACGTTTGTTTTGGCTTGGGATTCGCGGGCTTTGGTGGCTTGATTTAACATGGAGGGGAGGGCGATCGCGGCCAAAATCGCAATAATGATGACGACGACGAGCAGTTCAATCAGGGTAAAGCCTTTCGAGAGGATGAGCGATCGGTAGAACCAAGGCAAATTAAGACGATAAGGAGACATAGGGCGGCTCTCAGGTTAGACTCGTCTTCACTCTCAAGTGTTCCCACAGATCTCCGTAAAATTACAGGCAGCTCCCCTATAGCCCCAGTAGTTTTTTCTTGGCCGCTTGGAACTCCGCTTCTGAGAGTAGCCCCTGCTGGTACATGGCCATGAGTTGTTGCAGTTGCTCTAAGCCAGAGAAACTCGCCGAAGCACTGGTTTCAGGTGTTGGTTCGGGTTGGGATGGAGGTGGTTCAGGAGCAGGGGACATTGGTGTGGGGCTAGGGGCTGGTGTGCCTTGAGCCAATTGATAGGTTTGGATCACCTCTTGGAGAATGGCGGCTTCTCGCTTATATTCAAGGCTGTCGCGTCCTCCAGCTTTGTGGAGTTCTTCCTCGCGTCGCTTCAAGTAGTTCAGTAGATGCTCATAGAGGACTTGCTTTTGTTCTGGGGTTTCGGCTGCTTTGAGAATAACGGTCACTTGGCGCTGAATTTCCTCTAAGTCGGGACGGCAGGCCAACACCTCTAGGACTTGGGTCACTTCCTCCCAGTTGGCGGCAATATCCACATCTTCAAGACCAACGGCGGTATGGCGGGTGTAGCGGATGGTGGCTTCGCGGGTGGCGCGGTTTTCTGCTTGTTTAAGGACATCAAGGGCGCGAGCAATCACCACCAGTTTTAGAATTTGGGGGTTTTCTGGAAAGACATCCCAGAAGGGGGGATCCTTTTGCAGATGTACGGGGATGGGCAAATCGCGGTTTTCTCCCCGTAGGCGGGCGCGTTTGGCGGTAATCATTTGGCCTCGCCAATCTTGGTAGGACTGCCGCAGTTCGGGCATGCCCTCAATACAGCGTAGGGAAAAGCCCCCCATCTCTTGGACAAAGACAATGCGGTGGCGTTCGCGATCGCCCAAGGGCTTAATGTCATCACTGGTAATGCTCTGGCCATTCGGTTTGACGAGGTTCTTGAGCAGGGGAATCAGTTTTTTGGCAGCCAAATCGGTAGTATTTTCACCGCCGACAATGGCGATATTGGTATTCACTGAAGGAGTAAAGCCAGCATCACGACCACTCATGACCGCTTGGGAGAGCAATAGCAGTGGCTTTGATTTCTGATAGGCCATGCGCAGGACACTGAGGATTTCCCCTTCATCGTTGCGATAAACCTGCAACAGGCGATCGCAGGCAGTGAGATCCCGCACAAGGCGGCTCTCTTCTGGGGCATTTTGCACGGTGCGCCGTACGGTTTCTTGGATAATCTCCCGCAGATCACTTTCTTGGACATCCGCTAGTTGTGCCAAATCCAAGAGACGCATCACCTCATTGGCGGCGCGGGTTTCCTTCCAGAGGGGACTGGCCTCCTGCAACACCGTTGCTGCCGTTGTGGTACAGAGTTGGTTCAGACCAATGGCAAATGTGGACTGCACCCCGGTATTGGCACCCGCATAGCGTTCCACCAAGTCTTGATAGAGGCCATTGAGTTCTTGGCGATCGTAGAGCTTCACCCCATTGATTCGCAGGGCATCGGCACTATCCGCTTGACTATCGGCCATCGCCTTGAAACCATCCCGTAAATTGAGGAGCCGCTGGTTGAGCTTGGCAAGACGTGCCTCCATCCCTTGCAGCCATTCCTCCAGTTTGCCCATCACCTCCTTGGCCAGAATGCGGGCTTTGGCTTGAATGATGGCATTGAAACTGCCCTCAATCCCCTCTAGAGCCTGCTGGCAAAATTCCTCCATTTTGGCTTGCTTGGAGATGCCAAAGAGAGTGCTAAAGTGCTGGATGTCCTGCAGGGCATTTTCGTATTGTCGCTGACGGTTGGTGATATTGGGTTGCCAAGTATGCTGAATTTCGCGGTCGTACTTTTCTGCTTGGCTCATAAAAATTTGGCGAATTTGCAGCAGAAAGGCGTTGGCAAACTTGGGTCCGCGATTGCGATCTTCAACAATGCGGTAGAACTCCTCCTCAAGACTTTGGCGAGCCTGCTGAATAATTTGATTGCGGTTGTCGTACATGCGCTGCAAAAAGTCACCGTGGAGACGCTCATCGGGGCTAAGTTCGCGCAAGTGGGCAGCACGGTAATTGTCCACCTGTTCACTCAGCCAAGGCACAAATTGTAAAATTTTGCCTCTTTCGGCACCAATCATGCCCCCTACCCCCTGTTGGGTACATTCAAGGCGGTTTTCACGGCTAATTTGATTGCGTAGATCGTTAACCCAGCGGGAAATTTCCTGCATGTAGGGGCGATCGCCCGCTGCTGCTAAGGCCAGTACCAAATCCACATCCAGCAAGTTCATGGGTTTCAGGAGACTCTGGGTCACCTCTAAAAGCTGGGGTGGCAATTGCACCGATTCGTTCAGCCACCAGTGAATAAAGTCTTGGCAAAGGCGATAGGTCAAGGAGGCACGAATTTGGGCAATGGGAATTTCGACACTGGAGAGGCCAAAGGCCATAAAGCTCTTGGGATAGCCCCGCCCCCCGGCATCCTGAGAGGCCCAAGCTGCCTTAATGTTGTCGCGAATCGAGCGTTTGTGGGGGGCAAAGTCAGAAGTGAGATCCAAAAAGATATTTTGGGCAATCATCTCGCGGATCTCATCGAGCTTGAATTCATTCTCGCCATTTTTGGTGCCCACGAGGTAGGTAAAGTCAAAGGGAGGACAGTTGTAGCGCACTTCGTCGCTGAGGCTGCTGCTAAATTGCGCCACGTACTCGGTGCGGTAGTCGGCAAAGTAACTGAGTTCCATGAGGGCGGCATAGCCATTGGCCAGCACGCGATCGCCGACACTAATGGCTGCAAAGGCATTGGGCATGGGCACAATTCCCGTGATCAGAGGACTCGACTGCCCCTTGAGCCAATGGCGCACACAATAGCCCAAGTCAATGAGCATACCGCTACCGGTGCCCCCAGAGAGGGAGCCCGTAATAAAGACATTTAAGCTGCTGTTGTTGACCTTGACCCCATAGCGGCTTTGCATATAACTTTCGTGGCCTTTAACGCGATCGCTGGCCGCTTGGAACTTTTGTTGAATCGCATGGTAGTTGCAAAAGAAGGCAAACCGACCACAGGCACGGATTTGACCCGCCCCGGCCTCTAGGGCGGTAATGTTGCGCTCCAGTTCCTTGGGAAACCAAGAGGCAATCCACGGGTAGTTGTCGAGGTTTTGAATGATTTGCTGCACGTTTTTGCCACTGACACTGGCCCAGTGCTTTTCGTTGTCCTTGAGGGGAGAGCCAGCGGCGAGGGGATTGGTCACTTTGTAGTCGCGATCGGTGTCAATGGCAAGGAAGCTAATCACGGGAAACTGTTTCAGACTGCCGTAGGTTTCTTCCACCAGTCGCCGCACCCGCGATAGCACCTCAATGCCTGTACCTCCCACGCCAACAATTACTGTCGGAACAATGGACTTTTCCTCCACCTGTGCAGGCATGATTCCCGTCTCCGTGACCAGTCATCCCCATCCTAGCAAGGATGTCTACCAAGTCTGGAGTGGCCTGTCCATGAATACCATCCCTCAGGAGAGCAGAGAACCGTGGTAGTAGGAGACTCATTGACTGGGAACTGGTACGAATCCTCTCACGGCAGTACCCTGTGGATTTCGGGGCTGGTTCATTCCCTGATCGGCAGCAGGGAGCAGCCGCAGTTGCCAAAATTTGAGGCGCCTTCACGATAGATTGAAAGATGTTTGCGCCCTGAGTATCGTCATGACAGCTTCTTCTCCGGTTTCGACAACAACTGCCCCTTCCCTAACACCGGTGGCGGTACCCCGCCAAGATCTGACTGTGCCGCTGTGGTTAGCGCTGGCGATCGCTGCCGTTGCTACGGTGATCCTTTACATTTTCTTTTTGCCCCTTCAGGGCACCTACCTTGGCCAACTGCTCCTCAATCGTGGCTGGACGCAACCCGTGGCTGTCTTTTTTGCGTGGACAGTTTTGGTGTTTACGATTTTGAAGGCGATCGCCCTCTTTCAACAAGCACCCAGCCTGCGGCAAATCTGGATTCCCGCCAACTACCCCTTCACCTCAATGCGGGATATTTTGCAATTACAGCAAACCCTTGCCCAACGGCGGACACTGCTGCCCAATCGCTGTGCCCGTGTTTTAGGCGCGTTTCTCAGTAGTGGCCAGCGAGAGATTGCCGTTGAAGCCGCCGCAGAAGAGAGTGGCAGTGCCGCAGCCGCCACTGATGCCTCCTATACGATTCCCCGTGTTCTCGTCTGGGCGATTCCCCTGCTGGGCTTTATTGGCACCGTGGTTGGGATTAGCCAAGCGGTCAGTGGCTTTTCCAGCTTTTTGGAGACGGCTCAGGACGTGAACCAAATCAAGGAGGGGATTGGCGGTGTAACGACGGGGCTAGCAGTGGCCTTTGATACGACCCTCGTGGCCTTGGTGCTGAGTGTGCTGGTGATGATTCCGATGGTGATCGTTGAACGCTGGGAGAATAAGCTGCTGCTGCAAATTGACACCTACATTAACGATCAACTGCTGCCCCGCCTCCCCGTTACGAATACGTCCGCAGGGGTGGATCGCGACACTCTCCAAGACGTGATTCAGGAAACGATTCGCACGGAGCTGCCCACGGAGGAACGGCTGCAACAACTCTTGGACAACTTAAATCAACTGGCCCGTGCCGTGGTCAGGGATCGGCAGCAATTTGTGGCCACACTGGAGGAGCGCCAGCAACAGTCCATTGAGCAGTTTGAGCGCCTCGTGACCCAGATTCAGCACAGCCAAGGGGAACTACTGGCGCA
This sequence comes from Thermosynechococcus sp. TG215, assembly GCF_031583455.1. Lineage (NCBI taxonomy): Bacteria > Bacillati > Cyanobacteriota > Cyanophyceae > Acaryochloridales > Thermosynechococcaceae > Thermosynechococcus > Thermosynechococcus sp. TG215. The sequence continues at coordinate 43,801 of NZ_CP134178.1, forward strand.
CGTCAATCAGGAACAGACCGCCATTGCCCAAGAACTGCGGCAACAAAGTCAGTACATTGCTCAACTCTTGGCCGAGAGCGATCGCACCCTGCAACAGCGGTTACAACTGTTAGAAACCCTCAACCAAGCCCTGCAAGCACTAGCGGATACTGGCAATTTGCAACTGCTGCTTGATCGCCTCAACCACACCTTGGCCAGTTTGCAACCGGTACTGCGGCAATTGGCTCAGCCGCGGCGACTGATGCTCGTGGAACAGCCTAGGCTCTACGAATACGAAGAAGATCGACCGCAAAAATAATCTCTCAACCCGGTGGCCATTGCATGGCTCGCCCGCCCAACAGGTGCAGGTGCAGATGATAGACGGTTTGACCGCCATCGGGGCCATTGTTAATGACAATCCGATAGCCATTGTTTAAACCCTCTGCCTCAGCAATGCGTTTGGCCGTCAGCAGCAGGTGCCCCAGCACACGGTGATCTTCCGGTTCTGCCAAGCTCAGTTGGGGAATCGGCTTTTTGGGGATGACCAGAATATGCACGGGGGCTTGGGGGTTGATATCACGAAAGGCCAGACACAGCTCATCCTCATGGACAATATCCGCTGGGATCTCGCGGCGAATGATGCGGCTAAAAATGGTTTCCGTGGTCATGGTTTCACTCCTCACAGAGGTCTAATGGTTTAGGGATCCACCCAGCGGCCATCGGCTTTGATTAATTCCACAAGGGCAGCCACCCCTTCAGATTCCGGCACCTTTTTCACTTCCTCACGACCGCGATAGAGCGAGATGTAGCCAGGTTGTTTGCCCACATAGCCATAGTCGGCGTCGGCCATTTCCCCTGGCCCATTGACAATGCAGCCCATGACAGCAATATTCAGACCCGTGAGGTGTTTGGTGGCTTCGCGGACTTTGTGCAGGACTTCCTCAAGGTTAAAGAGGGTACGGCCACAGGAGGGACAGGCCACATACTCCACCATGGTGCGCCGCAGACCCAAGGCTTGCAAAATGCCGTAGCAGACGGGAATTTCTTTTTCGGGGGCTTCGGTGAGGGAGACACGAATCGTATCGCCAATACCTTCGGCAAGGAGGGTGGCAATGCCAGCAGTGGATTTGATGCGGCCATACTCGCCATCGCCGGCTTCAGTGACTCCCAAGTGGAGGGGGTAGTCCATGCCCAGTTCATCCATGCGCTTGACCATAAGGCGGTTGGCGGCAATCATCACGGGTACCCGTGAGGCCTTGAGGGAAATTTCAAGGTTGTAGAAATTCAAAGACTCGCAGATGCGGATAAATTCTAGAGCCGATTCCACCATGCCTTCTGGGGTGTCCCCATACGTAAAGAGCATCCGCTCAGCAAGAGAACCGTGATTGACGCCAATGCGCATGGATTTGCCCTGATCCCGCAGCGAGATCACCAGTGGCTCAAGGGTTTCGCGAATTTTGGCACCAATTTCCTCAAACTCGGCTTGGGTGTATTCAGTGCGATCGGGCTTGGGTTTCTCAAAGACGTATAGCCCCGGATTGATGCGTACATTGTCCACATACTTGGCAACTTCGAGGGCAATTTTCATGCCGTTGTGGTGAACATCGGCAACCAAGGGCACAGGTTTGTAGGTTTGGTAGAGGCGATCGCGAATCTCTTCCATGGCTTTAGCATGGGCAAGGCTAGGCACTGTCACCCGCACAATTTCACAGCCAATTTCATGGAGACGACGAATGGCGGCTACTGAGCCTTCAATATCTAGCGTGTCTTCATTGATCATCGATTGCACCGCCACAGGATGACCGCCCCCAATGATGACAGAGCCAACGGGCACAGGACGGGTTTTGCGACGGACAATGGCGGTTTCTGTCGGAGTAGCTTGAACAGGACTCGGCAGCGTTTGCATAGGATGTAAGTGGCCAAATTGCGCAACTTCTCCCTTTCAGGATGCCATAGAAGCGGCAAGCTGCGGCAGGCGATCGCCCCCCAAGAGATTTGCTATAATTTTTTCGGAACCTAAAAAATACTCAAACGTCCCCTTCATTGTTAGCAGCAGCCTTTAACAACCCTAACGCTGTTTCTAGCACCCGAACTGCTGTTGCTGGAGGTAAGTGACACAATTTGCCAAGAATCTCAGTCACCAGTTGTTCTTCTTCGCGGTTGGTGACATCCGTTTGATTGAGGTAGGCGATAAAACTTTCTAAATCCTCAAAGCCAAAAACACGACATAACTTTAATAGATTTTCAGTATTTGGAAATGAAGCCATATTTTCCCATTTTTGCAAGCAGGTATAGGAGATTCCCAGCTCGGCGGCAAAGGCACGTTGACTGCGTATCCCCCGTTTTTGGCGTAGCAGCCTAGAGAGTTGTTTTCGAGAGAGTGGACTAACCATGCGGAACCTAAATAGACCCTTGGAAAGGGCACTGCGTCTTTCAATAACTTTACATGTCAAGCTCATCAATGAATACCGCCACTACCTTGTCAAAAGTTGTCGCTTGACAACCTTATTGCCCGCAATTAGCATTGAACTGTTGGGCACAGATTTATAACAGCACTATGCATCCTGAGGACATTAAGGCAGAATTGCGGAAACGGGGCTGGAATGGCGCTAAAATTGGCCAAAAGCTAGGGGTTTCGCGTCATTGTGTATCGGCAGTGATTCGTGGCCGCTCCCGCTCGGCAATGATTGAGAAAGAAATAGCAACGATTCTTGAAAAGCCCCTTTACGTTGTTTTCCCCGATTACTATAGTTGTCAATCCCCCTCGGATTAACTTTTCGCTCTAATTATCTATTTTTTAGTATAGCCTAACAATTAGAAAAATTTTACTTTGACAACTAACCTTTAATTTTTTGGTGTGTTCCTGAAATATTTCTTATTAGTATAACCATTCCTTTGATAGGCTCAAACGAAACAAATGAGGGGGACACTTGCTGAATATATTTGCCTTTTCCCTGAGCCGATCGCGATCGTGAACAGTAGCGGTGAAATTCTAGCAATCAACGATGGTGCCTCGCTCTTTTGGCAACAGGATACAGAAGCCTTAATTGGTAAATCCCTCGCAGCGCTGCTGCAACAATCGCCGGAGCAGGTACAGGCATGGTTAAAGCTCTGTCAAAGCAATGCCCAGATGTTGGCTGCCCATTTTCCGATTCCCAACCCTGAGACGGATCAGTGGGTTATTGAAGGCATTGGCGTCAATCTGGATGATGAACCTGCGATTTTGACGCGGATTGTTCCTAGCTTTTGCCACAATCAGCAGTTACTCGCTGCCCAGTTGCAACAACTACAGGCCGAACTGGCTCGGCAAATTGCCCTTGTGACGGAATTGCAACAATGCCAACAAGCCCTAGAGCAGGAAAAACAGCACCTCCAGATCCTTGCGGAACGGGATCCCTTAACGGGGTTAGGCAATCGTCGCTTTTTTGACATAGCATTGAATCAGCTCTGGCAGCAGGCTCAAGACCAAGGCCATACTTTGACGCTGGCTATCATTGATATTGATGACTTCAAGGCCTATAACGACTGCTGTGGTCACTTAGCGGGCGATCGCGCCCTGCAACAGGTGGCTCAAACCCTTAGGGCCCATCTGCGCTCCAACGATATCATTGCTCGCTACGGCGGTGAGGAGTTTGCCCTTGTGCTCTCCCATGTTTCTGCTGATACGGCTCTACACATTGTTGAACGAATGCTCCATCATGTCCGAGAGATGAAAATCCCCCAAGGGGAGAGGGCGCACCATCCCTACATAACAGTCAGTGCTGGGTTATGCTTTGTTCCTGCCAAGGCAAGTGAGGGCACCTTAACGGAGATTTTTGCCATTGCTGATGCCGCCCTTTATCAGGCCAAGCAACAGGGGCGCGATCGCTGTGTTCTGCTGGAGTGGTCACACAATGGGTCTTCATAATCTTGGGGCTTGTGATACTGGTTGGCGATCGCCCCCGCCTCCGCTAGGATAAACTTGAGTTGCGTTTCCGCCAATGGCTATGAATACTGCACCGAACTACTTTATTGCCAGCCAAATGACGATTGAGCCGCAAATTATTGTGGCGCAGAAATTCAAAGATACCTTGGGGGAAGACGTTTCTAAGGCGTGGGCAAACTTTGTCGATTCTGGCCAACTGTGGGCACTGATTATTGGTCTGGCCATTGGCTGGATCTTTGGCAAGCTCCTGAATTTTTAGCCCTGAGAATCGCCCGTGACTGCCCAACCTCAGCCTTGGAGCCAGCGCTTTGAACAAGCCCTCCATCCGGCGATCGCCCGCTTTAATGCCAGTATTGGCTTTGACATTCGCCTCATTGAATACGACCTCAGCGGCTCCCAAGCCCATGCCCGCATGCTGGCAAAAACGGGGATTATTTCCCCTGAGGAAGCCGAAACGCTGATTCAAGGCCTAGAGCAAATTCGCCAAGAATACCGAGATGGCCAGTTTACCCCCGGTATTGAAGCCGAGGATGTGCACTTTGCCGTCGAACGCCGCCTCACAGAACTGGTTGGCGATGTGGGCAAGAAACTCCACACAGCGCGATCGCGCAACGATCAGGTGGGCACCGATATTCGCCTTTACCTGCGCTCAGAAATTGACCATATTCTTCGACAACTGCGACAGTGGCAGCGCACACTTCTGGATCTTGCAGAGTCCCACATTGAAACCTTGATTCCCGGCTACACTCACCTGCAACGGGCACAACCCCTGAGCTTGGCTCACCATCTGCTGGCCTACGTGGAAATGGCCGAGCGGGACAGCGAGCGACTACAGCAAATTCGTGAGCGGGTGAATGTCTCTCCCTTGGGAGCCGGGGCACTGGCGGGCACAACGTTTCCCATCGATCGCCACTACACAGCAGAGTTGTTGGGTTTTCGTGAACCCTATCGCAATAGCCTCGATGCCGTCAGCGATCGCGATTTTGCCATTGAATTTCTCTGTGCCGCTAGCTTGATCATGGTGCATCTATCGCGGCTCTCGGAGGAGATTATTCTGTGGGCCTCTGAGGAATTTGCCTTTGTCAAGCTCACCGACACCTGTGCCACGGGTTCTAGCATCATGCCCCAAAAGAAAAATCCCGATGTGCCGGAGTTGGTGCGGGGCAAAACAGGACGGGTGTTTGGCCATTTGCAAGCTCTCTTGGTGATTATGAAGGGGCTGCCCTTGGCCTACAACAAAGACTTGCAAGAGGATAAAGAGGCGCTTTTTGATGCTGTGGATACCGTCCGTGCCTGCCTAGAGGCAATGACGATCTTGATGGCCGAGGGGGTGGTGTTTCAACCGCAACGCTTGGCGGCGGCTGTGGAGAGCGATTTTGCCAATGCCACCGATGTGGCGGATTACTTGGCCAGTAAGGGGGTGCCCTTCCGTGAGGCTTATAACTTGGTGGGGCAGGTGGTGAAAACCTGTCTTGCTGAAGGGAAATTCCTCAAAGACCTCACCCTTGAAGAATGGCAAGCCCTGCACCCCGCCTTTGCAGCGGATATTTACGAACGCATTGCACCGCGACAGGTGGTGGCTGCCCGCAATAGCTACGGGGGCACAGGGTTTGATCAGGTGCGCCAAGCCCTCGCAGCGGCTCGCGATCGCCTTAATGATTTTTAATGAAAAATGGTGTCATTTACCCTTAGCCTGAAAAATAGACTGTACTGACGGTCGCTTTTAGAAACAAAACGTTGCAAATTTTTAAGAAGGATCTCGTGATGACGACGTCTCTAGCGACGAAATTGCGTGAAGGCACCAAAAAAGCCCACACCATGGCCGAGAACGTTGGCTTTGTGCGCTGCTTCCTCAAAGGCACCGTGGAAAAAAGCTCCTACCGCAAACTCGTTGCCAGCCTCTATCACGTTTACAGTGCCATGGAGCAGGAAATGGAACAGCTCAAAGACCATCCCATTGTTGGCAAAATTTACTTTCCGGAGCTGAACCGCAAAAATAGCCTTGAGCGAGATCTGACCTACTACTTTGGTTCCAATTGGCGGGAAGAAATTACGCCCTCGCCAGCCACACAGGCCTATGTAGCCCGCATTCATGAAGTGGCCAATACCGCACCCGAACTGTTGGTGGCGCACTCCTACACCCGTTACCTTGGCGATCTTTCGGGCGGCCAAATCCTCAAGGGGATTGCTGAGCGGGCGATGAACCTACAAAATGGCGAAGGTACGGCGTTTTATCGCTTTGAGGCCATTAGTGACGAAAAGGCCTTTAAGCAACTCTATCGCCAACGCTTGGATGAATTGGCCGTAGATGAAGCAACAGCGGAGCGGATTGTGGATGAGGCCAATGCCGCCTTTGGTATGAATATGAAGATCTTCCAAGAACTGGAGGGCAACCTCATCAGAGCCATTGGCCAGTTGCTCTTTAATACGCTGACTCGTCGTAAACAGCGCGGCAGCACCGAATTGGCGACTGCTGAGTAGCCTAGAGGGTAAACTGAAAGGCCTTGACGAGCATCCCCGGCACCGTAATACCCCCAAGGGAACGACGTTCATAGGTGTCGGTGTGGGCAAACCAAAGCGGGGTGTCTGTCAAGGCTTCGAGGTTGTCTCCCCAAAACTCATAGAGACTGTCATCAAAGCGCAGGTCTGTAATGGGTGCAACAATTTTGCCCTGCTCTACCCAAAAGCAGGCGTAGCGGGTCATGCCGGTCATTCGTCCATTGGGGCGATCGCTCCAGTTGAGGTAGTGTAAATTGCCCACATAGAGACCCGTATCGAGGGCAGCCAGCACCTCCTGCTCTGGTAGCGTGCCCGGCAAGAGGAGGGGCGATCGCAGGGTTTCTTGGCGGTTGGCACCATTGGCCACAAGGTGGTATTCCTGAGCGGTGCGCCGACTAATGAGTAACGTTTGCAATTTGCCGCGATCAATCAATGACAAGCAAGGGGGCGCAATATCGCCATCGGCATTAAAGCGGGGCACCGTTCCGGTGGTAAAGTCCTCCTGCAAACTAAAGAGGGGAGAGAGGGTTGCCCCTTCCCGTAATTTGGCGAGGGCACTGCCGCCTTGACGATAGGCCGCTTCACTCACAGCTCCCCAAGAGAGCATGCCCACCAGTTCAGCCACCGCTGCCGGGGCAAAGTAGGTGCGATAGCGTCCCGCTGCTAACTGACGGGGAGGCTGTTCCAATTGTGCTAACTGCTGGCGATCGCCCTCAATTTGAGCTTGATAGATGGCAGTGTCCCAATGGGTACTGGCATAGCTATTTTTCACCGCCTTGCCCGCCGCTGTAAAGAGAGAATAATCCAAGCAAAACGTTTCCGTAGCAAACCAGTGCTCCTGCCCAGCGGAGTTAAAGCTCCCACGAGCGATCGTCCCCCCACTGTAAATGCCCACAAAATCAAAGCCTTGAACGGGTGTCAGAATTGTCTCTACCACTGAGTCAGGATCAGGTAAGCGGCCAAGGTAAGTGTCTTGAATCGAACCGGTATCCGTTGGCGGTACAAGGTAAGGATCCACAGGGAGTTGCACCGTTTCTGAACGCAATGCGGCCAAGTGCTCTAGGGCAGCCGCTAGATCCGCCGTTCCCGTATAGGGAAACGAGGTGCTTGCCGTCCGTTGCTGCGATTGCAACCGCAGGGTTACCACCGTATCTTCTACGGTGCCAATTTGCCGCACCCGCGCCCGATTGAAGCGAATAAACTGGCTGGATTCACTGGCAATTTCAACGAAAAGCGCCTCTGCCGGTTTCAGGGCAGCAAACAGCTCATGGCTCAGGTGCTGAGCAGCAGAAAAGTCAAGGGTCATGCGGCGCAGAGTTTTTGTGAAGATTCTCAAAGGTATTCCTTAGATTAGCGCATTCCCCCCCTGCATATCCTTCAAGCGTCTTGCATTGTGGCTCTGCCTAGGGCACGCTGAGACAAGAATCGCTTAATAGTTCCGCTGCATGTACTTGGTCACGGGTGCCACAGGACAATTGGGTTTGCGGGTGGTGCGCCGCTGTATCACGTTGGGGCTGCCGGTACGAGCCTTTGTGCGCCTGACGAGCCAATACGATCTCCTCAAGGAATGGGGTGCTGAGATTTTCATTGGCGATCTGCAACAGCCCCGCGATATTCAGGCTGCCATGGCGGGCGTGGAGGCGGTGATTTGCTGCCATGGTAGTCAGTTACTCAGCCGTGCCATTCAGGCGATTGATTACCGTGCTACGTTGGATGTGATTCAGGCGGCTCAGGAACAGGGGGTACGCCATGTAACCTTGATTTCTCCTTTGGCGGTGACGGGCGATCGCCAGCAGTCCCCCTTTCTCAAGGCCAAGTACGAAGTCGAGCAGGTGCTCATCAGCAGTGGCCTCAACTATGCCATTTTCCGCTGCCCCACCCTTATGTCTAGTTTGCTGCCCCTTGCGGAGCGCTTTCAGCAGACGGGGGTTTACATTGTCCTTGGAGATCCCCAGCACCGCCTGCAACTGCTCAGTCCCGAGGATTTAGCCCGCTGTATTCTCGTGGCTAGTCAAGCCAGCCAACCGGCCATTTTTAGCTTGGCACATCCAGAGGTCTTAACCCGCCAAGAGATTGCCGATCGCCTTGGTCGCTTTTTCAATAAACGCCCCTTTGTCATGACGGTTCCCCTAGCCGTGATTGACGGCGCTCGTCAGTTTTTGGGAGTGATGAATCGGGATCTTGAGGCCAGCCTAGGAACGCTGCGAACCCTATTGGCCTATGAAAGTCTCTGCCCTGCCAGTGAAATTGAACGTGCCCAAACCTATTTTCAGCTCTCCTTTGAGTCTTTAGAGACATTCTTGGATCGCTACTTCTAGCCGCGAATATCCCCACAGGGGCGATCGCGATAGGCCTGCCAATAGCGATTAAACGTGACCCAGTCAAAACTACGCGGATCCATGCGCTCGCCAGAGCGATCCACCGCCGCATGGGTGGTTACCCGTTGGAGATCAATGCCCGTTTGCGCCACCAGCCATGCCAAGGTACGGTACTGAGCATCGGTATAGCCCGCATGGGTAGAACCATTATGGCGACCTTCAGGAGGGGTTTCTAGGGAAAAGTGGAGGGCAAAATTGTTCACCGAAGGGGCAAGGCGGAGGTTGGTCTGCACCGTTTCCCTGCCAAAGACAGAGTTGCCCGCACCATAGGCACGCTTGGACCAAGGCACTAAGTGCAGCAGCCAACCCCTGAGGGTAATCAGTTCATGGTAGCTGGCTTGATCTTCATCGCGGGGATGCGGTGTTTGGAAAAAATCCAGCGTAGATTGGGCAGAGGCCACAGTTTCATGCAAAACAATCAGCGGTGCATTGTCCACCACTTGACCCCGGACATCGGTACGGTAGCGATCGCCAAAATTGGTGCGGTCGATGGGGACACTGTACCAAGGGGGCGTAAATAAACACTGTTGATGAACTTGGCGGACTTGAGCAAAAAGGCGTTCATAGGGGGCGCCATCACTGCGTTGTAGAGGCAGCAGGGTATTCTCTGGCAGCGGGGGTGAGGGCGATGAGTCCGTTGGCGGATCAAATTGGGGATCATCAATGGAGACCGCTTGACTCAAATCAAGGGGGCGATCGCCACTGGGGATAGAGCCAATCATCACACTCCACAGGGACAGCACAACCACGGTAGCGATCGCCAGCGAAATCATCAACCGCAGGCCTCGGAAACGACGCAGCATAGGCAGAACGGAACCAATTTGGCACAATACAATCAAACCCTAAGCCAAAAATTTGGGATCAGCAAGCGGATGATTATTGTTCTAAAAAGTGGCACCCCCGGTGAAGAGATTGAGCGGGTTAGCGCTGAGATGCGCACTTGGGGACTCACCCCCGAAAAAATTGTGGGCAAGCACAAAGTCGTTATTGGTCTTGTCGGCGAAACTGCGGAACTCGATCCCCTGCGAATTCAGGAAATTAGCCCTTGGATTGAACACGTTCTGCGAGTTGAGCAGCCCTTCAAGCGAGCCAGTCGCGAGTATCGCCACGGTGAACCCAGTGAAGTGGTGGTGCCAACGCCCAACGGCGAAGTTATTTTCGGCGAAGGTCATGATGTGGTGGTGGTGGCAGGGCCTTGCTCCGTTGAAAATGAAGCGATGATCCTTGAAACGGCGCAGCGGGTGAAAGCGGCGGGTGCCAAGTTTCTCCGCGGTGGCGCCTATAAACCCCGTACCTCCCCCTATGCCTTCCAAGGCCATGGTGAAAGTGCCCTTGATCTGTTGGCAGCAGCAAAAGAAAAAACGGGCTTGGGCATCATTACCGAAGTCATGGACGCAGCGGATCTAGACAAAATTGCTGAAGTGGCCGATGTGCTGCAAATTGGTGCCCGTAACATGCAAAACTTTTCGCTTCTCAAGCGGGTGGGTGCCCAACCCAAACCCGTGCTTTTGAAACGGGGGATGTCTGCCACCATCGAGGAATGGCTGATGGCTGCTGAGTACATTTTGGCGGCAGGGAACCCCAATGTGATTCTCTGTGAACGGGGCATTCGCACCTTTGACCGTGAATATACCCGCAATACCTTGGATTTAGCAGCGATTCCGGTGCTGCGCAAGCTCACCCATCTGCCGATTATGATTGACCCCAGTCATGGCACCGGCTGGGCAGAATTTGTACCTGCCATGGCCAAAGCCGCCGTGGCCGCAGGCGCCGATGCCCTGATGATTGAAGTGCACCCCAACCCAGCAAAAGCCCTCTCCGATGGTGCCCAATCCCTCACGCCGGATCAGTTTGATGAGTTGATGCAGGCCTTGCAACGTCCCCTTGTGAGTCTCAGTCGATAGGCTGCCGAGATGACCGATATGCTGGTCAAGCTCTACGAGCTAGCGGTGGATTGGCCCGCCGTCATGGCGCATCAGCAGCAGGGGATTCACTACCGCCAGCCTTTGGGGTCAGAAGTAGACTGGATTGTCCAGTGGGTGGGCGATCGCTTTAGTGCCGGTTGGCGCAGTGAAGTGGCTCTTGCCTTGAGTCAGCGTCCGCCACGGGGACTGATTGCCGTTGAAAATGGCGAACTTCTAGGCTTTGCCTGCTACGATGCAGCCGCCCTGGGACTGTTTGGGCCAATGGCTGTGGCCGAACCCTATCGCGGGCGGGGGATTGGTCGCCTGCTGTTGCAGTTAACCTTGGCTCAGATGCAGGCAGCGGGCTATGCCTATGCCGTGATTGGCTGGGTTTCCTCAGAGGACTTTTATGCAAAGACCGTTGGTGCCATGCCGATTCCCAATTCGCGGCCCGGACTCTGGCAAACGGCCTTAAACCTTGGGCAGTTGACTAACCCGTCAGGCTCTTAACGAGGAGGCCAAGGACAAATCCCAAACCAGCAAAGCGGACAAAGTGCCAAAAGTTTTCTTGAGCCAGAATGTCCTGCCAGCATTCCCGCGCTGCTTCCCCTAAATGGAACAGGAGGGTCAGGCCAAACTCCGCCTCTAGTTGCCGCAGCTCTTGGACGAGGCGATCGCGCTCTTGATCTAGGGCAGCCTGATTACGTCCTTTTAACCGTGCTTGGGTGGCTTTGATCTGCTCGTACTCACGGTAAAGCTCTGCCATCCGTGTTTGCGTCTCTTCATAAACCTGACGCACCTCATCTTGGGGTTCCACAACCTAGCCCCCATGACTGCGGGGATCATCACTGCGTTGGCGGGCGAGGGGACTCGTGAGTTGGGACATTTCACCCGTCAGTTGACCGTAGGGCAAGGGGAGGTTATTGCTGAGGGCTTCAAGATTTTTGGCCATCACTTCCTTGGGTTGCAGGCCGATCGCCACTGCTTGGGGTTCCAAGTGCCGATTCAGAAAGACAAAATGGGGAATGCCATCCACATTAAAGCGCTCAATTTCCGGTAGCCACTTGGTGTTGTCCACATTCAGCATGACGAAGTTCAGGCGATCGCGATATTGCGCCTTTAATTCCGCCAAATCCTTGGCCATGGCGCGACAGGTGCTACACCAGTTGGCGTAAAACTCCAAAAGTGTCGGCTTGCCATTGACTTGAGCCTCCTCCCAAGGGGTGGCTTGGCGGGCTTGCTCGGCGAGGGTGAGGGGTTGATTGCTACTGCGCAGACCCGCCAATAGGGCAAGACTAATGAGAATGGCGACAACAGCAATCACAAAATTCCGTAACCGTTGACCACTGGCTGCCGTTGCTGCTCCCATAGGGCATTCCTTGCACGTCTTAACACGTTGATCCTAGCGGATTTTCTTCCCAAGAGTTGCCCCATGTTGACGTAACACAGCGCTTTTCACAGGGATTGAACGGCTTTGAAAGGTTCAAACTTCTTTGACACTCATCCCGCTAACGCTAGGCGTATAGCAGGAGATTCCCCGTTCACAGAGTCATAGAACAAGCTCCTATCCGCTTTGTGTACCGTTTTTTAGAAACAGGCTATACCTTTGCTATGATAGATATTCTGGAACTTGGGCGGTTAACTCAGTTGGTAGAGTATCTCGTTTACACCGAGGCTGTCGGGGGTTCGAGTCCCTCACCGCCCATCCTAAAATCAATGCCTCAGGAATCTTCGCTATCTTTGATCTGAGATTGCCGCTGCTGGCGTAACCATGTGGCTTCATCCAAGCTGTCTTTGGCCACGACGATGTACTCATTCTCTTGGTGATCAATAATTAAAATCTCCTGACCATGCTGGGGGGTGACCGTTGCCCAAGGGGGGAGCACTGCCGGCAGAATCAGCCGATTGCGATTGGCATCCAAAACACTCACTTGGCCAATACCAGTACCACTGTGGGGAATATGGGCAGAACTGACGTGGCCACTGCACCCCAGCAGGCGATCGCGACTGGTATCTTCACTAAACTGCGCAAAAATTTGCCCCAAAGGCCGTGAACACAGCCCCCCAATTGTTAGCGCCAACAGCAGTGCCGCGATCGCAATCACCCCAGACCACACCACCCCCGGCCAACTGCCACTCAGGGTGTAAAAGAGAACATTAAAAAACCAGCCCAGCACGCCCAAAAGGCTAAAGTCTAAGGCGAGCAAGAGAATGAGGGGCGCTCTCCCCACCCCCAACCAATGCAAAATTGTCAGAAATGAGATGCCCTCCTCTAGATCGACCTCCACTTCCAAGGGATCGGCATCTCCCTCTAGCTCGACCTCTTCAGCGCCCACATCGCCAAAGATCACCGTCAAAAAGAGCAAGACCCCCATGCCCAAGACAATCCAGTAGGGAGTGTGAATCAAGTGAAATAGCATTGCCTTAGTACATAAAGGGATTTTCAGGCTCAGGAATCGGCGTTATCGTCTCAGCAACCAATACCAATTGGCGGCGGTCGTTGAGGGTTTCTGTGGTCATCCGACCTTCAACGCGAAACCACTGATCTTGGGGATAGGCTTGGCGCGATCGCCCCAATTTCACGGGCAGTCCCACAGGATAGGCATCCGCTGCACAACAGGTAATGACAAAACGGGTGAGCGTGAGATAAGTCTCTGGCAGTTGGGGACTATGAACCGCAAATCCCTCAATGCGAGCGGGCAACCCCCTATAGGCATCGGGTTCGGGATAGACATCAAGGGTGCGAATCCAGTCAATGAGCGTCCGCTCCTCAGGCCGTTGATTGAGGCGAAAGGCCACTGGACTATTGCGGGTCACTGTCAAGCCATCCTCGAGACCGCGATGAATGGCCGTGGCACTATTGAAAGGACGGGGCGTCATCACCAAACCCACGACTGCCGCGAAAATCAGAATACTGAGCGTCCAACGAGCCGGTAAGAGGGCAACATGCTGCACAGGTGTCACTCGCCCCCGCCATAACCGCCACCCTTGCCAACCACTCACAGCAACTAAAAGAAACCCAGCGGCGATCGCCAGCGCAAAATAGTTGGGGTGAATTAGTAACCCCAGTCGCCCCTGCCACCAATATCGAAGAAACAACATTCCCCAGAGGAGAAGTGCCCCAACCGTCCACCACTCTTGCTGTAGCCAGCGACGGCGCATCATCATGCGTTGGACACGCGGAGAATAGTGATTGGAGGAGCTAGAAAACATCGGGCGGTGGAAAATTCGCCATCCCTAAACATTCTAGGGGGAATCCTGCCACTGCGGGCTTAGCTCACGAAAGTTAAAGAGGGTGGCCTTGGGATGACATTGGGCACAACCATCGAGGGTGACGGGCTGCGGCACCGCAACACGGGGATGGAGGATACGAAAGAAGGGCGATCGCCCGACGCGAAAGGGAATTTGGGCATCGTTGGGCAGGGGTCGCGAATAGGTGCGCAAATAGTTCCACAGGGGAACCAGCTCTGGGCGGGGAATGGGTTCGAGGGTTGCGCCGTAGTGATTGGTATCTTGAATCAGTACCTGCCATGCCGGAGTGGGCAATGTTTCCGGGGGGACTGCGAGGTGACAACTGCCACAGCGCCGCAGATAGATTTGCGCTCCCAACTGGGCATTCAAGGGCAAAACATCGACGGTACCGCTCCAGTCGGGGGTGGCGATCGCTGCTAAGGCTGTACCCACTAGGGCACAGAGCATCAAAAGAACTGCCCCTACCCCCCAGCGCCAGTGTTGTCTAATCTTGGATATACTCAAGCCCTTCATCCAAACAAAACTGTGCCCGCATCAGTTCTCGGCCGAGATAGGCCGCATGGTCAAACATCGTCACCAGTTGGCGATCCTTTTCAAAGAGTTCAATGCACAACTCCTTGGCTGTTCGACCGCTAAGTACTAGATCGGGTTCCCGCGTTACTTTCCCTTTGGTGGGAATGGGTTCTCCCGTATCGGGATCCACCGCTAAGCCCTTCTCATTGATGTCATTGGGATAGTGTTTCATCCAGATCAGTTCTTGCGCAGGGTCAATGTAGATAATGAAATACCCTGCCGGATCGAGATGAATAAATCGCTGCGATAGCTTGTTGTCAAGCGCCGTGCGTTCTGCTTTGCTCAACGCCTATCTTTCCTCTAATGGATCCACTCTATTATTGTACGGCGAACTCGACTGGAATCTGCGGGCCGAGCCTTGAGTTTTGGGACATTCGCGTTATAATGAGAATTGCGCAAAAATTTCGGCTCAGTAGCTCAGTGGTTAGAGCAGGGGACTCATAAGCCCAAGGTCGCAGGTTCAAATCCCGCCTGAGCCACTTCTTATGACGATTCAAACTATACGGTTGCTGCCTCTAGCTCGACTCCTTCTAGCAAGTCATTCACGGGGAAGCGATCGAGGAGGTAGCGTGCCTGCTGGGCGCTTTGGCGGAGTTGGGGACTGGTGTGGGGCGCATGGGGAATCTGGGAAAGAAAATCGAGGGTGCGCCGCAGCAACCGCACAATATCGCCGGCATCGAGATTGGTTTCAGTGCACAATTCATGCCACGGCGTGCCCAAGGCCCACTGCTCTACCAAGCCAATGAGATCCCACTCGTACCAGAGGGGAAAGATGATGTGATGGCGACGCTGCACCTGAAACAGTCGGCGGCGAATCGGACTAAGGGCGGCAAGGCGTTCTTCCACTTCACTGGGAATGGGGTAGTTGCACCAACTGTCGGAACGGGGCGTTTCAGTCACTAGAGCTGCGATCGCTGCCGCCAAGAGGTGGGGGGGCAAGTCATCGAGTTCACCAGAGGCCAAGGCCAGAGCCAACCACAGTTCATTTTCGCCGCGCAGAGCAGCGGCCATTTCCCCAAGGGGGGTGGGGGTTAGGTCGTTGAGGCCACCAAAGTCCTGCAGGGCAGCAATGAGGGCAAGAAATTGCTCCCAGTGGCGTTGGGACTGTTGCTGGAGCTTGTGCTGGCGATCGCGCAGTTCCGTTTGTAGCCGTTCTTCGCGACGAACTAAGCGTAGCAGCGAATGGACATTTTGCGGCAGACTGGCTTGGAGTTGCGTGAGTTTGGCCTCAAGGTCAGCGATTTTAGCGGCTTGAGCCGCCACTTCCGGCGCGGCTAAGACAGGTGGCAGATCCGGGAGGGTACCGAGGTAGTGATTCGCCTCATTGCAGGGATAACTTTCCCCTAGGCGCAGTTTCATTGCCTCTGGGGGCGGGGGGAGATTGCTACAGGGGGGGCGATCGGGATAGACAGCCAAAATGTCATCAATGCCAACGACCCGAAAGCGACCATCAGCCGCAAGGCACAGCCAGTGGGGCAACTGCCCGGAACCAGCAACGGGTTGACAGAGGACGGCGGCTAAGGGGGGATGGTCTCGCAGGGGGGATTTGATATGGAGCCATGTCCCCGGCGGCACCGCCATCATAAAGGGGAGGAGTTCTTGGGCACGTTCCTGCTCCGCCTGCTGTTCGAGGATTTTCAGGAGGCGTTGATCCTGTCGTAGCCGTTCCCGCAGCTTTTGATACTGCGCTAGTTGCTGCCGATCAATGCCTGTGAGGCGTTGTTGCACGGTTTGCAATTCCGTTTCCAGTTGGGCGATCGCCTGCCGTTGGGGCGTGAGTTGCAATGTGGCCAAATACTGCCCAAAACTGCGCTCCACCAATTCCCGCGCTTCTTCAAGGGTGTGGCGTTGGAGCAGGTTCAAGACCATGCCATAGCTGGGGGTAAATTGGCTAATGAGGGGATCCGGGGCGGCGGTGGCCAAAAATGCCGCTTCATGGGCGCCCTCAAAGGGGGTTTGCAGCGTCACCACATGACCCACGGTATCCATACCGCGGCGGCCGGCTCGCCCTGCCATTTGCAAAAATTCAGAGGCCGTCAGGAGGCGATGACCACTGTCGGTGCGCTTCGAAAGGGTGGAAATGACGGTGGTGCGCGCGGGCATATTGATCCCTGCGGCCAGCGTTTCCGTGGCAAAGACGAGTTTGATCAGGCCTTCTTGAAAGAGGGTTTCCACAAGGGTTTTCACCACGGGTAGCACCCCGGCATGGTGAGCGGCAATCCCTTGGTAGAGGGGGGCAATCATTTGCGGGGCAACAATGTCCTGATGTTGTGCCAAAAAGGCCTCGACCCGCTCCGCTAGTGCTTGCTGTTCTGCCTTGGTGAGGAGATTCATGCCCAGGACCTCTTGAACCGCTTGGTCACAGCCGCGCCGACTAAAGATAAAGTAAATGGCCGGCAGCATCTCCCGCTGTTGCAGTTGGCTGACCACGTAGCGGATGCTCAAAAAGTCCCGCTTGCCGCCGCGTCGCCGCAGTTCGGGCTGGCCGTGGAGCTTCGGGTTGAGGCGTTTGCGTTGGCCGTCCAAGAGGGGGAAGAGTCCCTTGCCGTTGCAAAAGTAAAAGTGCAGCGGTATCGGTCGCCAGTCGGAGTAGATCAGTTCAGCATCCCCATGGACGGATTGAATCCAGTCGGTGAGTTGTTCGCCGTTGGCGATCGTGGCGGAGAGGGCGACTAGTTGAATTTCCTTGGGGCAGTAGATGATCGATTCTTCCCAAACGGTGCCCCGCTGGCGATCGTTCATGTAGTGGCATTCATCGAGCACCACCACTTCAACCCCCGCAAGGGAGGTACCCACTTCGCCAATGGGAGTGCCGTAGAGCATATTGCGGAAAATTTCCGTCGTCATCACCAGAATCGGGGCATCGCGGTTAATCGAGACATCCCCGGTCAAGAGGCCGACCTGCTCTGCACCAAACTGCTGCTGAAAGTCACGCCACTTCTGGTTGGAGAGTGCCTTGAGGGGGGTGGTGTAAAAAACCCGCTGCTGCCGCGTCAGGGCACGGTGAATCGCATACTCACCAATGAGGGTTTTACCTGACCCCGTAGGAGCACAGACCACCACAGAGCGACCGGCATCAAGGGCAGCGATCGCCGCTTCTTGAAAGGCATCCAGTTCAAAGGGGAGTTGGGCAAGGAAGTCTGCTAGGGCCGGCAATCGCTCACTCATGGGGTAGGTGTCGGCTCCTGCTGCACCAGAACTTCACCCCTGAGGAGCCGTGCCGCCGCATCCAGTAATTGCTCCTCGAGATAGGGCTTGGTAAAGTAGCCCCGTGCCCCCAGTTGTGCGGCCATCTTGCGGTGGCGATCGGCGCCCCGTGAGGTCAGCATGGCGATCGGCAGATGGTTGAGTTTGGGATCTTTTTGAATCCGCGAGAGCAACTCCAAGCCATCCATGCGTGGCATCTCAATGTCACAAAAGACTAAGTCACAGGGCAAGCCAGAGCGCAGTTTTTCCCACGCATCTTGACCATCCCGTGCCTGCTCAACGCGGTAGCCTGCCCGCGTAAAGGTCATTGAGAGCAACTCCCGCACTGTAATCGAGTCGTCGATAATCAGCACCAAGGGTTCGGAGGCTTCCTCGGGTTCCGCAACATCCATGGTGTGACCAAAGCCACGCCAGTCGCGATCCATGCGTCCTAGGGACAGGTCAATAATTTCCAGCACGTCGGCGATCGCCATCGCGCGACCATCCCCTTGAACTGTGACTCCCGCTACCCCCACCGGCTTCGGCACCGGTCCAGACAACTGCTTAATCACGATTTCCTGTTCGCCGATGACCTGATCCACCTCCATGGCCACGAGATCATCGCCGCTGCGCAGCACAACAATTGAGACCATGCCATCGTCTTGGCTGCTGCCGCCATAGACATTGCTGCGGCTAATATTGCGGCTGTACTTGAGCAAGTCCCCCAGTTTACGCACTGGCAGCAGGCGATCGTGCCACGAGAGGACACGTTGACCATCTTCTAGGGTTTGGATGCGCTCTTGGGGAATATCCAGCATATCCTCCACACCGTCAATGGGGAAAGCAATGCGGCAGTGGTTATCAATGCAGCAGAGGGCTTTGGTAATGCTCAGCGTCAGCGGCAAGCGGATCGTAAAGGTGGTGCCTTTGCCCACCGTAGAGTCAATGTTAATCGTGCCGCGAATGTCCTCAAGATTTTTGCGCACCACATCCATCCCCACACCGCGACCGGCAAGGGCATCGGCTTGATCTTTGGTGCTAAATCCCGACTGGAAGAGGAAGGCATAGACCTCTTGGCGCGACAGGTTGGGGGCATCCGCCTCCTTCAGGAGACCCTTCTCGATTGCCTTGCGTTTTACCCGTTCTGGGTCAATCCCCGCCCCATCGTCACTGACGGAGATAATCGCTTGACTGCCTTGATAGAAGGCTCGCACGCGAATCAGGCCTTTTTCAGGTTTGCCCAATCGCCGCCGCTCTTCGGGGGGTTCAATACCGTGATAGACGGCGTTATTGATCAGGTGGGTCATCGGGTCAAAGAGCTTTTCGAGAATGCCCTTGTCAATGAGGGTATCTTCCCCTTCAATCTTCAGTTCCACCTGTTTGCCAATGGTACTGGCAACGCGGCGCACGGCACCCGGCAAGCGGACAGACATTTCACGGAAGGGCACCATTCGTGAGCGGCTCAACCCCTCTTGAACTTGGGTAGTGACTTGACGAAACTGCCGTGCCACCTGCTCCACTTCATCAATCACGTACTGGATGTCATCCGCTGCCTCCCGCACCCGCACGATCCGCTCAATCACCTCCTGAGAGAGGGTGTGGAAACCGGTAAAGCGATCCATTTCCAAGGCATCAAACTCGACCCCCGTGGCGTGGGTTCCCCGTTCCCCTTGGCCATTGGCTGCCCGTGCTGTCGTTACGCCCAACAGTGAACTCTCAAGGAGCGATCGCTCGTAGAGGTCTTGCATTTGTTGGCTGACATCCCCAAGTTGTTGGACTTGGTAGAGCAAGTTATCAAGAAACTGCCGCAGGCGTTCTTGGGTGTCTTCGAGGCTATTGCGGTTGACCACCAACTCCCCAACGAGGTTACTCAAGGTATCGAGGTGGCGTACGGGTACCCGCATGGTTTGCTCCACCAAGGCGCTACCTTTTGGCCCTGCCCCGGCTCGGCGAGGAGTGGCCGCCTTCGCACTACTCCCTGCGGGTTGGGGAATTAATTTCTCTAAATCGGCAAAACTATCATCCGCAGTCGAGGGGGCTGTTGTGGCCGGCGGTGGGGTGGGTGCCGTAGGGGTGGCTTGACCCAAGAGTTGCTCGAGATCCTCAAAGGCCGGTGGCGCCACCGTCTCTAAAAGCTGATCCAATTCGTTGAACGTGGCAGCCTCAGCTGGGGTTGTACTCGTTGCACTTTGCTCAATCAACCCCTCCAATTCCTCTAGGACGCTTTCGGGGGTGGCAGGCACAGTGGCATCATTCATCAGTGCCTCCAGTTCAGCCATGCTGGCAGCTTCAGGGGAGGGAATGGATTCCTCCACCACCGCTTCGGGTTCCGTCATGCCTGCAGCTTCAGGAGAGGTGAAGGAGGCTTCCATGAGGGATTCTCGCTCGGTAATGCTACTAGCAGTCTCAGGAGCGGGTACAATCTCCTCCACTAGGGGTTCGGGTTCAGCAATATTTGCCGCTGTGACTTCAGGCATACTTGGCTCAGCGATCGCCGGTGCCTCGGATAGCGTTTCTGCCCAAGGATCATCAGGGCTTGGCGGAGCAATAAATTCCGCGAGGGCTTCTTCCGCCGCATTATCCACAACCAAGTTTTCTAGGACATCGTTGAGACCCGGCACCTCTTCGAGGAACTCAGCCACATCCTCAGCAACATCACTGAGAGCAGGGATCTCAAAGTCCTCTTCTAAGGGAAGCAGATCGGGAGCCTCAGTGGTTTCCACCTCACCCAAAAAGTCTTCTAGGGAAGCAACTGCCTCATCAAGAGCGGCCATCTCTGAGGGGGCTTCCTCGGCGAATTGTTCAAGAAATGCATCCAGACCAAGTTCGGCGGGTTCTGCGGCTGCACTCTCCTCAAGAGGACGGTCAAGTGTCAAGGGCGCCTCAAGGGCCTCAGCCATACTTTCGGCGATCGCTGGCGGTGTGAGGTCATCGAGGGAGGCTTCCTCCACCTCCGCAGAGACCAGCTCACCCGAGAGTTCTTCAATTTCATCGAGAATGGCATCAAGGCGGGGTTCTGCCTCAGGCAACTCCTCAGCAGCGGTTATGTTCAAAAAGTCGGAAATCTCCTCATCAAAGGCCGCTTCATCCCCCAGCTCTAAACTGGCCAAATCCTCCTCAAGGGTGTCCTCCAGCCAGGCCGTCGGCAGCGCTGTGGCATCACTAAAAATGTCACTCAATTCTTGGAAATCAGTCCCACTCTTCTCACCAAAAACAGTGACACCATCGCCACCGCTGCTCATTGGCTCCATTGGCTCGGAAATCTCTTCTTCAGGCACCCTCACCTCTAGCGGAGCAACCTCAGAGGCCATTTCAAGGGGTTGCAGTGGTTCCTCAAGGGTGACGGGAGCTGATTCTAAGACCACAGGCTCTGGCGCTTCTGGAACAACAGCCGGCGCTTCCTCAATCACAGGGGGCTGAAGCGCCACTAAACTGTCACTGGGACGAATCGCACTGCCTTGACCATTGAGCACCAAGTCGCGAGCCGCCATAATCTCTTTAATCACCACGGGTGCCAAGGCCGTGAGGGGCTGAGCTGTGTTACTCACCGCCTGTTGGGCGATCGCCAGCAGTTCAACCCACTGGGGCAGCGCAAAGGTTTCCCCCAATTGACCCAAATTAGAACAGGCCTCCGCCAATTCTTGCCGCACTTGGGGCGAATCGGGTTGCTTAAAGAGTTGCAACATTGCCCGCAAGCGATCGGGCACCTCCGTTTGAAAGACTAAGCGGTAGCTGGAGTCAGCAACGGGTTGCACCGGCGGCTTAACGGGTTCGGCCACAGGGGGAGAAGGCGCAGCTACAGGGGGCGCCACCTCTGCTCCTTGGGTCAGGTGGCTCAAGTGGGCTTGCAGTTGATTGAAGACTGGCTCCACCCGATTCAGCGTTGCCGTTGCTGTCTCCTCCGTCAAACCAAAGGGGCCTTGCAATTCATCGAGGAGTTCCCGCAGCGCATCAAAGGCTTGCAAAAAGAGTTGCTCTAGGGTTTCATCCACCGTTACGGGGTGTTCCCGCAGAATTTTGAAGTAGTCCTCCAGCTTGTGGGCGGTGTGCTGAATGCTATGGAGTCCGAGCATAGCCGCTCCCCCTTTGACGGAGTGGGCTGCCCGAAACATTTCACTCATCGCCTCGGGGTCATTGACCACCTGCTGGAGATTCATCAAACTGTCTTCAATGGTGGTCAGGTGTTCCTGCGCCTCCTCAATGAAGTAGCCAAGAATGCGCTTTTGTTGATCGCTTTGCATAGCCCCCTCCCGGATTGCTTAGGCTTGATCTTCAGTATTTTCAACGCGGAACCGTTCCACCGATGCCTGCAAGTTGCGCGCCACACTCACTAGACCTTGCAACGAGTCAGACACCCGCTGTGCCTCCTGAGAGGTGGCCTGCGCTGTCAACTCAATGGATTGCATCACCTGAGCCATGGCTCGCGCCGATTCTGTTTGCTCGACCGTAGCGTTGGTAATCGAGCGCACAAGGGTATCAATTTGCGACGACACTTGGATGATGTCCTCAAGGGAGTGCTTGGCCTGTTCAGCCCGCTTCGTCCCCTCAATCACCTGCTGTGTCCCTTCTTCCATGGCGGTCATCACCGCACCGGTCTCGCTTTGAATTTGCAACACGATCTGCTCAATTTCTTTCGAGGCTTTGGCTGCGCGGTCTGCCAGTTGGCGTACCTCATCGGCGACCACCGCAAACCCCCGACCTGCTTCCCCAGCTCGTGCGGCCTCAATACTGGCGTTCAAGGCCAACAGGTTCGTGCGGTTGGCGATCGACGAGATCACACCGACAATCTTGGCAATCTCTTGGGAAGATTCCGCTAGGCGCTTCACCTTGCGGGTGGTCTCGGCCACCGTTTCCCGAATTTGCAAAATACCCGCCACTGTGCGTTCCACCGCCTCACCACCACGGAGGGCTGTTTCTGAAGCATTGCGTGCCACCTCATTAGCTTCTTGGGCACTTTCGGCCACCCGCTGAATCGCATTGGTCATCATCTGCACCGAGTTCAGGGTGACGGCTAGCTCCTCCGCTTGCCGCAGAGCATCTGCTGAGAGACTACGGGCAAAAGTTTCGTTTTCTGCCGCACCGCGACTCACCTGCTGGGCGGCAATTTTCACCTGTTGCACAATCGTCCGCAGGTTGTGAATTGTCAGGTTAAAGGAGTCGGCCACTGCGCCGAGCACGTCCGCTGTCACTTCCGCTTGTACGGTCAGGTCACCGCGGGCAGCCCCCTCCACATCATCGAGGAGTCGGATCACTTGGCGCTGTAAATCATCCCGCTGCCGTTCGTTTTCCTCTGCTTTTTTCTGGGCATCAGCAGTAATTTGCTGGATGGTATCCGTCATTTGGTTAAAGCTTTGTGCCAAGAGTCCCAGTTCATCGTTACTGGTGACCGGCACCCGCGCCGTCATATCACCGGCAATCACGGCATTACACTGTGCCTGCAAATCCGTACAGAAGCGCTTGATGCGGCTGACACTGCGCTGCCCCATGGCATAGACGGCCACCCCGGCGGTGAGACCAGCAGCAGTACCACTCACTAAAGGCGCAGGGCCGGAGGCACTAAAGCCTAAACTAACGGCACCCGCAGCCAAGGCGGAAAGGACACCACTGGTTACGGCTGAGGTAATGTTTTGCTGGCCAAAGGAACTCGTGGCCGTTGAGGTTGCTGGGACTGTTCTAGCCACAGGACTAGGACTACGGGAAGGTGTTGGCGCAGTAGCTGCTGGTGCTGCAACGGGTACTTGCTCGGTAAAGGCTGACAGATCCTGACTTGCTGCAGGGGGTGGGGTTTCAGCGCGGCTAGCAGTGCTTTGACTCAGGTCGAGGCTAAAATCGGCCAAGTCCTCAAGACTTTGCTGGCTGAGATCAAATTCATCCGGTAAAACTGCAAAGGTCTCGGTGCCGGCATCGGCCATCACGGTGGCATCTGAGCCAACAGCCCCCATACCATGCACTTGAGGATTGGCAATGGTCATTTCATCATCAAATCCCGCACCGGAGAGATCTGCATTGCCAAAGGAGAGATCCTCTAGGTTAAAGTCGGCAATGGATTCAAAGGGTTCAGCACCACCAGAGCTCGCTTCCCCTTGCGCGATCGCTGGTGCCTCTGGCTCCCTAACGGTTTCACCTGCGGGAAACTCAGACATGGCGATCGTTTGCTCATCCTCAAAGGTAGCGGGGTCAAAGGCCTCAGGAGACAGGGGTTCTGCCACAATATCTGGGGCTTCAAAAGCCTCAAGGGAAGCTGAAAAGTCGCCAAAGAGATCGTCTTCCTCCTCGGCTGCATCAGAGGAACTTAATTCCGGCTGCGGCAACAATTCAATGGCATCTGCCGCCTCATTGGTCAACAAATCACTGATACCAGCGGCAGAGGTAGAGACTTCAGGAACATTGGTCTCAACGGATTCCGTCAGATTTGGCAAGAGGCTCTCTTCAGAAATGCTGGCTGCTGGGGCTTCCTCAATATCGCCAAAGAGACTTTCTGCCGACATATTTGCCGCTGGGGATTCCTCAAGACCGGGAAAAAGGCTCTCTTCAGAAGCGTTGGCTTCTCCCGATTCTGTAAGCCCCCCAAAGAGACTCTCTTCAGATACAGCTACTTCAGCAGCAAAGGCATCATCAAATGTTTCGAGGGCGGGGGGTGTCATTTCTTGAAACGGAGCCGCAGTACTTTCTGATGTCTCACCATCAAAAATAGGTCTGGCCGGTTCGGACGGGGTCAAAGGAGAACTTCCCATGAGCATTGTGACATCATCATCACTGATGGACTCTGTACCTAGGGGCTGCACGGATTCGCCGATGGGAATTTCTGGAATGTCCGCGACTGGCTCCTCCAAAGAATTGGCCGAAAAGGCAAAGGGATCCTGAACCGCCGCATCTTCGTCGAAGGGATTAAAGGCACCCTGTTCTAAACTGGCGCCAAATTCTTCCTCAATGCCGCCCACCTCAAGATCGTCAAAGGGGTTACTTGTCCCTAAATCGCTACCAAAGTCATCAAAGTGATCAAGACTCAATTCCTCTGAAGGGTTTGCGGCTTGGGGTTCCACAATGGGTGGCGTGGTTTGCAAAAAGGTATTGTCCCCCTGCAGTTGGGTGTGATCTCCTTGCAGGGGGGGGTGGTGTTCGCCGCCGTTTTTGGCAGGTTCAGCAGCGGGAATCAAATCCTTAATCTTGGCAAGGCTCTCGTTGGCCAAGTTGATCAATTCTGGATCCGTTGTGGCATTGAGAACCGCATGGTACTGCTCTTGAGCCTCGCTGTAGCGTTGTTGACAGCAGTAAATGTGCCCCCGCAGCAGCCGCAGGTTTGGATCGCCCGGTCGGGTGCCCACCAACTGGTCAGTGATTTTGGCTGCTTCTTCATAGTTGCCTTGCACATAAGCGGCAACCGCTTTTTGATATTCTTGGGTGTGTTGGGTGCTGCTGGATGCCATGGGCTTACTCCCAGAATGGACGATGACGAGGGGCAGAGAATTCTTAGGGACTACATCAAGGAAGCTTTAATTACTAAAGTATGCGCCAATCCTTGGGAAAGATAGCACGGGGGTGTTAATTTTCCTAAAGTGACTGGTGTTGATGGGTTCCATCGTGACACTTGCGGGCGAGTGTCATTGAGATTCTACTTTTTCTAGTTTAGAGTCCCCAACGAGCACTGCGTAAAATGGCGAGGGGATCCAAGAGCTTAACAATGTCCTGTTGCTCGGCATCAAAAACCCATTCGCCACGGACAAAGGGAGCCATCTGATCGCTGACATGGGTCGCGGGCTTAATGGTGTCATTGTTGAGCCACTCCATGCCTCGGACTTGATGAACTGCTAGCCCTACCATTAACTCATCATCTTCAATGGCAATAATCGATAGCTCAGAGCGATCGGTATTCAAGGGGGTGTCATCGCCAAGAAACTTACCGGTATCCGCGACCCAAATCACCTGCCCCCGCAAGTTCAAAATCCCCAGTAGCAGATTGGAGGTATTGGGCACTGGCGTAATGCGATCGGGAGTCACGGCCACAACTTCGCGTACCCCAATAGCCGGTAGGGCTAGGGTATCACCGCTAGGGATGGTAAAGAGGATATGTAAATCCCCCTCTGGGGTTCTGAGGTCATCGATATTGCCACTTTCGATGGGGGCATTGGTTGCGAGTAAGTCTGAGCTACTAAACATTTTTTTAGCCTCGCAAGAGTTGCTTGATGGTGCCAACCAATTCTTTGGGGTCAAAGGGCTTCGTAATATACGCATCAGCCCCCTGTTTCATGCCCCAATAGCGATCAAACTCCTCACCTTTGGAGCTACAGATCACCACGGGAATGGATTGGGTGCGGGGGTCGGACTTAATTTGGCGACAGACTTCATACCCATTCATGCGGGGCATGACAATGTCGAGGACAACCACATCGGGCGTGCTCTGCTGCAATTGCTCCATTGCCTCGACACCATCGGTGGCAACGGTTACTTCAAAGCCTGTTTTCGCCAGCAATTCGCTGATCATTTCCCGCTGGGGTGGACTATCTTCGACAACTAAGACTTTACTCATAGGGGGTTACACGTAGAATTCAGGGTTTGCTTTATATTCTAAAAGCCTAAGAGGTTGACAGGTTGATGATAGCTAACCTGCTAACGGGGCGTCTCAAGGCCTGATTTTGGTTCTAGCACGTCGCCAAAGGACTCGTCTGTTAAGGAGGTCACAGGTGGCGCTGCACCAATGTAATGGTGCGTAATTGTTAACAATTCTTGAGTTGAAAAGGGCTTGCTGAGGTAATCAGTGGCACCGGCCACTTTGGCGCGCAGGCGATCGCTCCAACCAACGAGGCTAGTCAGCATAATAATCGGCGTATAACGGAAGCGAGGGGTGTGCCGTAGAAGGGTGCAAAATTCGTAGCCATCCAATTCGGGCATGGCAATATCGAGGAAAATCAGGTCGGGGTTGAGTTGGAAAATGAGACTCAAGGCCGTTAAGGGGTGGGCGATCGCCGTGGCTTCATAACCTGCGGCTTGCAGGGTGGATTCAACCACTTGACGGACAGTGGCGGCATCATCCACACACACGACCCGGGGCGATCGCCGCCAAGAGAGGGGGGGAAATGTACGGGTGTGGCCATTGGTTCCCCAAGAACTGACTTGTAAGTACCCTTGATGGAGATAGGGCAGCAGGAGTTTGCCCACCGTCACGCCATCTCGTCCCAGTTGCCGACTCAGACGGCGCAAGGTGATCCGCTCGCGCACGAAGGGTTCCAGTTGGCGAAACCACTGATCCGCTGGATCGTTGCCTGTGGGTTTAATATCCGTCAGTTCGAGGGATTGATCAAGGGAACGCAACTCTGGATGCAGTTTTTTCCATTCCCGCAGATGACTCAGGCTGTCATTGAGCAGCATTGTCAGGGAGAGATTGTGCCATTGGGGGGTGAGGGGACTCGCACTATAAAACTTGAACCAAGCGCGATTGAGGCTAACAACGTCAAAGAGACTCTCCCGCAGCAGCGCCCGCCACACGCTATGGATTTGATTGAGCTTGCAGTGATCGAGGAGCCACCACAGGCATTCGTATTCCACCCAACTGGCACCGGCTTTGCTTTCGATGAAGCTATCGGGACTCGGCCAAGGAATGCCCTGCCCATAGAGCAGATCCTGCAACCGCTCTAAACTGTGGCTGTGGCGATCGGCAATATACACTAGGTGGCCATGACTCAAAAAGAGAAGCCACGTATGACCGGCATCATCTTCGAGGTAGAGTTCCCCGGTGCGCTGGCCAAGGGCAAGGGTTTGGCACAGCGTGTAAATATCCGTATCGTTGAGGCATCCTTCCATGGCGCTATTATAGCGATCGCCAGCGGGCTGACCGCGACACCGGATAGTTCAGTCTCAGTTAGCGCTGGGTATAGCTAGAGAGCAATTGCACCAGTTGCTTCACAAGGGCTTCCTGATCGCGATTGATCTGGGGAAAGTTAAAGTCATCGCGAATATGAACCTCAAAGCCCGGCACCACCTCAATGCGCTTCCAAGATTCTGGTTGCGGTGAATGGCTCGGGGGCGGTACCTCGCGGCGGCTGACACTGGGACTGACGCGCATGGGTTCCCCATAGCGATGCTCAGAGCGGTCTTGTACCTGTTGCAAAAAGGCCAAAGCTGGGTTGATCGGGGGTGGATTCAATTGCAGATGAACCCCTTGCTCAAGGAGTGCCCGCAGTTCTGGGGTGCTCATGCGATACACCAGCTTGTAAATGGCACCTGCGGTATAGCCCTCCATCAACAGCCGCCGCACCACCAGCAATTGCACTAGGTGGCGATAGCCGTAGCGCCCTTCGCGGCCAATGCGAGCGGGACGGTCAATCAATTTGCAGGAGGTGTAATGGCGCACCAGACGCGGGTTGACCTCTTCCAAAACACGGTTTTTGGAATCCTCCTGGGGGAGGTGCTGGGGTAAGAGTTCGTTGGCGATTTCCACCAACTCATCTAATGACCATTGATCCTGAACGTGGATGAAATCTTGAATTGTTGCCATGATGAACAAACACAGCCTTTTTTGAACGAAAAAACAAAGAAGTCAGTTAGAGAGGGGTTTTCCTGTCCCAGATAGAGCGCAAGGGCGCCCCTAGAGCAGGAGTGAAACTATATTATCGTATTTTTTTGGTTCTGTATCATTTTGGGTCTAATTTAGTCTTACAATTATCAAGGAAAGTAAACACCTGAATATTACAACGCTACAGAGAGTTCAACGCAACGCGAAGCTGCATTGTGACACCAAAACAATTTATTTGATGCTAGCATACAGCGTTTGGTGTTGAGTGAAGTTGTCCCAAAAATTACTGGGATTTTTGTGTTGTCAAGCAATTTGTTGCAGAGTTGTTACAAATTCAGGATAGGAGACGGCTGCCGCACTGGCGTTGTGAATGTGGCTGGTTCCTGTGGCATTGAGGGCAGCGATCGCCAGACTCATGGCCATGCGATGATCGCCGTAGGTTTCCACATGGGTGCCTTGCAAGGGTACGCCCCCCTGAATATCGAGGCCATCACTGAGTTCAGTGACCTTAGCGCCCATTTTTTGCAATTCTGTGGCTACGGCCTTGAGGCGATCGCTCTCCTTCACCCGCAGTTCTGCTGCATCCCGAATTTCGGTGATCCCCTCGGCAAAGGCAGCAGCTACAGCCAAAATCGGAATCTCATCAATCAAGCGGGGAATCAATTCACCGCCAATACGGGTTCCCTTGAGGGCTGCCGATCGCACCCGCAGATCTGCCACTGGTTCGCCTGTGACGAGCCGCTCATTTTCAAGGGTAATCTCGGCCCCCATTGCCCAAAGCACGTCGAGAATGCCGGTGCGGGTGGGGTTAACTCCCACATTGGTCAGTACTAGTTCTGAATCAGGGGTAATGGAGGCTGCCACCAACCAAAAGGCGGCTGAACTGATGTCGCCGGGCACAATCACCTTCTGACCCTTTAAGACCGCAGGTCCTTCAAGACTCACCGTACAGGTGGCCTCATCCACGCTCAAACAGGCACCAAAGGCCTGAAGCATACGTTCACTGTGATCCCGTGAGCGGTGGGGTTCGCGAATAATGGTGGTGCCTTCGGTGTGGAGGGCGGCGAGCAATAGCGCTGATTTCACCTGAGCGGAGGCAATGGGACTGTAGTAGGTGATTGGCTCTAAGGGCTGCCCCAAAACGGCCAAGGGGGCACGGCTGTGGTGTTGACGCCCCCAAATCTGGGCACCCATCTGCATCAAGGGTGTGACGACCCGTGCCATGGGGCGCGATCGCAATGAGGCATCCCCAGTCATCGTAAAAAAGCGACCTGTTTGCGCTGCCAATACCCCCAACAACAACCGCATCGTTGTACCAGAGTTGCCGGCATTCAGGACATCCACGGGTTCTTGGAGATGGCCAATTCCCAAGCCTTGAACTGTGACTGCTGTGGCATTGAGATCTGAAATCTCGGCACCAAGGGCACGAAAACAGGCGGCGGTACTACAGGTATCTTCACCCACGAGCAGGCCTTCAATATGGGTAGTGCCCTCTGCCATTGCTCCCAACATCAGGGCACGGTGGGAAATGGATTTATCTCCCGGTACTTGGAGGGTGCCCTGCAGGGGATGGCCATCGGCCTGAATTTGCCAAGTGTCGTCGGATGTAATCTGAATAACCGCCATGGGATATTTGGATAAAACCGCGTTCTCGATTGTCCCACGTCTGTTGCGCTATAGCCCCATTGAGCGCTTCAGTTCCTCAAGGGCAGTTTGCAGTTCCAAGCGGCGAAACTCAGCTTCAATTGGGTCATTCAGGTCACTGGTCATGCGTGGTGGCGGTGGGGGCGGTGGTGGGGGCGCACTGGCGGTAGGCACACGGTTCATGATTTCTCGCCGGCGATCGCGAATCTTTTGCAGCAGCTGCTGGGTAACGGGGATTTGATTGAGGGCGTCGAGGCGTTGCGTCCACAATTGTTCCCCCCGTTGGCGCAATTCGGCCTCCCGTTGTCGTGCCAATTCGGCCAGATCAGGACGCTGAGCGGCCATAGCGGTGTGGGTACGATCGCGCCAGCGGCGAATCTCGGAAACAAGGCCTAAAATTTGCTGTTCGCAGGTATTGACTTCCTGTTGCAGCCGCAGTAGCCGCTCTTGGGTTTCCCGTTCTTGATCCTCTAGCTCAAGGAGCAGTAGATTGAGTTCAAGCTGCGGATTGGCACGAATAAAGTCCTCGAGTTTTTGCTCTAGGAATGCATTCAAGTCGCGGAAAAAGCTCATGAGTGCCCCTTTTTTTAAAAACTTTGGCCAACAGTGAGGGAGCGCACTTCCCCTTGACGCCGTAGCACCGCCCGCTGATTTTGAATCTGTACCAGTTGCCAGCCGTCGTTGCCAATTGTATCGCCCACACTCAAGCGCAGTGTTTGGCCATTGCTTTGAAAAAGAGCCACTGAGCGATCGCCCAGTTCGAGGATGCCAACTAAGGTATGTTGGGGGGGCGCCGGTGTAGGGGCAGGGGGTACCGGTGTGGCTGCCGGCGTAGGAGCTGTCACCGTTGGTAAATTGGGCAGGGTCACCGTTGGCGCGCTGGGGGCTTGGTAGACGGGAACGTAAATGCGTTCAACCGTCGGGGTGGGGGTTGAGGGGGTGGGAACCGAATTGCTGGCGATCGCTGGCGATGCAGGGGTTGGGGGGGCGGCCCGTTGGCTGAGCAGCTGAAGGGAGGTTTGCAGATACTCAGCGAAGGCAATGTCCGCAGGGCTGGTGGTTGTGGTCACCGTAGCGTCAGGGGCAACTGCAACTGGTTGGCGATTCAGACTGATCCAAAGGCCAACTCCTAGGACAAAGGAGGCAATGCCAACCCCCATCAAAAAGCGATCGCCCCAAGAAAAGGTCTGCTCTGGTTCCGATCGGTGCAGCCAGCGAGAAGGTTCCGCCGGTGGTGGGGGCGGAGGAGGAGTTGTCGCTTCAAAGGGGACGAGGAGGGAAGGTTCCGGTTCTAAAACCGCTGCTAGGGATTCTGGCTCATTGAGGTCGGCCTCCACAGCGGCAAAGACTTCATCCAGCAAGCGGTTGGCTTGGACATCTGTCAGACAGGTTTCCATGGTATAGGGGTCTGTCCTCTGCGGATCATCGCTCCGTGTCATCACCCATGCCTCACAATAATCACCAAAAACGCCCAACCTTGCCTATTTCTTTTACGATGGATGACTAAATTCTATGCAATCCCTCTCCTATTGGCCACCACTGCCGCTGCACTCTGGCGTGATCCACACGGTCTTTACTGCCTATGTCCAACGCTGGGGGTGCCTCTACCCTTGGCAACCGCAAACCAGCCATGTTTTCCATGGGGCGGCGGGCGTGCCCCTGTACGGTGAGGGGTATCGGCTTGGCCAAGCACGCGGAACCATCATTGCCACCTACGGCATTACGGGTGATCTCAAGAATCAATGGTACTTGCATACCCTTGCCCATTGGGCGATCGCCCGCCGCTTTGATGTGGTGCTCTTCGACTGGCGTGCCCATGGCCGCAGTGCTGAACTTTCTCCGGCGTTGACCAGTGATGGGCTTTACGAAGGCCAAGACTTTGTCGCGATCGCCCAACAGTGCCAAGAACTGGGCTATAGGCCGCCCTACTGGTTTGTTGGCTATTCCTTGGGGGGGCAGTTAGCCCTTTGGGGGGCGTGGTATGCCCAACAGCAAGGGACAAAAGAGATTGGGGGGGCGGCTGTGATTTGCCCCAACCTTGACTCCAACCGCTCCCTTGCCCACCTCGGCACGACTTTTTGGGGACGGCAATTTGAACGCGCCATCAGCCGTCAACTCCAACACTTAGCTCGCCACCTGCATCGCCTTCATCCTCAAATCTTTGATCTCAACACCGTTGCCCAGATTGACACCATTGCCGGTTTTGATGCCGCCCTCGTCATTGACCGCCTTGGCTTTGGCAGTGTGGCCGAGTATTACGCTGCCAGCAGTCCCTTGCCGCTGCTGCCGCAACTGACAATACCCCTATGGATTCTCTATGCCGCCGATGATCCCCTATTTGATCCCAATCTGGTGCCAGAACTCCTAGCCATTGCCAAGGCGAACCCTGCCCTCACCCTGCTGATGACAGAGCAAGGGGGTCACGTGGGCTTTACCAGCGATCGCAAGTGTCAACACCTCTGGGGCGATCCCGACTACTGCTGGGGGATTCATCGGCTCTTGGATTGGCTAGCACAGCAGAGTTACACCAGAAGCTAAATGACCAAAGGCGGCACCCGGATTCGAACCGGGGGATAAAGGTTTTGCAGACCTCTGCCTTACCACTTGGCTATGCCGCCCTATTTGGCGATTTCTCATTATAGCCGATAGCGCTCTTCCCATCCTTGATTGTTTTAGCTTACTGACCAGATTGCTCAAGGTAACGCTGGATGGCTTCACGGGTCACTGCCGCCAGAGACATGCCCTTGGCCGCTGCTAATTCCTTAAGCTGCTGGTATTGATCGGCACGCACATCCACGCGGTAGCGCTTTGTCGCGGTAGCTGGAATATAGGTAGCGGCAAATTCCCGCAAGGCAGCCAAGCCGACGCGGTGGCAAAAGTCCCCAAAGGATTCGCCCTTGTGCCGGCGATCGCGATAAAAAACTAGCAATGGCTCTAGGGCTGTTTCCAGTTCGGCAATCGGTAACCGCTCAATATAGACCTCTGCTAAGCGGGTTTGATCGGGACTCCCCCCCAACCAAGTCTGATAGGCGCCGGGGACAATGCCAACAAAGCCCAATTCCGCCAAGTAGGGGCGGGCACAGCCATTGGGGCACCCCGTCATCCGAATCACAAAGTGCTCTTCTTGGAGTCCCAGCCGATCCATGAGGCGACGAATCCGCTCCAGTACCCCCGGAATTGCCCGTTCCGACTCAGTAATGGCCAAGCCACAGGTAGGCAACGCCGGGCAGGCCATGCTATAGCGTTCGAGGGGATCAATGGCATTGACATCACGCACCCCGTGCTGCTCAAGGATGTGCTGAATTACATCCTGTTGATCGGGAGAGACATCACACAGGAGCAGATTTTGGTGAGGCGTGACCCGCAGGGGGAGCTGAAAGTCTTTGACGATTTTCTTGAGGGCCGACTTGAGTTTGAAGTTCCCCTGATCAAGGATGCGGCCATTGGCAATGGAGAGGCCATAGAAGAATTTGCCATCTCCTTGGGGGTGCCAGCCCAAAAAGTCCTGATAGCGCCACGGCGGCAGCGGGCGAAAGGGTTCGAGGGGTTTGCCAAAGTATTCTTCCACCTTGGCCTTGAATTTTTCGACTCCCCAATCGTGGATCAGGTATTTCAAACGGGCGTGGCGCCGATTATAGCGATCGCCATAGTCCCGCTGGGTGGCCACGATCGCCTTCACCGCCTCATAGACATCTGCCGCTCGGACAAAGCCAATTTCATCAGCCATGCGGGCAAAGGTTTCTTCTTTGTTGTGGGTGCGCCCCAAACCACCACCAGCATAGATATTGAAGCCCTCAAGATGGCCTTGGGCATCTGTAATCACCACCAGTGTCAAATCTTGGGAGAAGAGATCTACGGAGTTATCCCCCGGCACCGTGACACAGCACTTAAATTTGCGGGGCATATAGTGATCGCCGTAGATCGGCTCTTCGTTATTGGGAAAGATCGTGCCATTGCCATTGCGCTGCCGTGCCGCCTTTACATCGGGGTGCTCTTCGGCGGAGATCACCTTTTCACCATCGAGCCAAATCTCGTAGTAGGCACCGGTTTGTGGGGTCAGCAGATCGGCAATGCGGTGGGCATACTCATAGGCAAGGGCATATTCCGGGCGATCGCGAAAGGGGGCGGGTGGCGCCATGACATTGCGGTTCAAATCACCGCAGGCGCCCAATGTGGATCCCATGCTGCGAATAATGGCTGCGATCGCTGCTTTCAGATTCTTCTTGAGAATGCCGTGCAACTGGAATCCTTGCCGCGTTGTTGCCCGCAGGGTGTGGTTGCCATACTCATCCGCCAAGCGATCCAAGGTTAAATAGAGCTGCGGCGGAATATACCCTCCTGGACTGCGGGTACGCAGCATGAACTGGTAGTCTTTCTCCTGACCCTTGACGCGGTTATCGCGGTTGTCCTGCTGATAGGAGCCGTGGAACTTGAGGATCTGCACCCCCTCTTCGCTAAAACGATTCGTTGGTTCTAGCAGTTCTGTGGCTAGGGGTTCCCGCAGATGTTGGCTTTGTTCCTTGAGAGCCTCAATTTTTGAGCGTTTCAGGGCAGCATCAGCAGAGGGGGGCGAAGCAACCATAGTGTTCTTTTTTCCAGCAGGTGAAAGTAACTAAAATGACGACAGCCAAAAGTCCCTAATCTTGATCGGGAAAGTGAGCTATCTCATTTTAGCGAACCTGTGGAACGATTAACAGGAGGGTTCTTCCTTGGAGGCACAGTCCTTTTGCCAGCAGCGTTCGAGGTAAGCATCGTAATACTGCCGCCAGAACCGTTTGGGATTGAGGGTAAAGCCCGGACTAAATAGCCGTTGGTTCAAATACTGCCAGAGGGGAAAGGCGAGGACACGACGCGTAGCCATAAGCACACCGTGAGCGTGAGCGATTCAAAAACTTCAACTTACCTTGATCATAGACGAGGGTTCTGGGGGGCAAGGGTCTCTGCCAAGTTTCTTAACGCGCGAGAAACCGTCCGAGGGGCGGAAAATGTTAAAATCTGTAAAGTTTTCTGGGATCACCGATGCGGGTTGTCATTGTTGGTGCAGGATTAGCCGGCTTAGCCGCCGCAGTGGATTTGGTGGATGCCGGTCACAGTGTTGAAATCTATGAATCCCGTCCCTTTGTGGGGGGCAAAGTCAGCAGTTGGCAAGATGCCGATGGAAACCACATTGAGATGGGGCTGCATGTCTTCTTTTACAACTACGCCAATCTCTTCGAACTGATGACCAAGGTGGGGGCGATCGCCAACCTACTACCTAAGGAACATACCCACACCTTTATTAATCGCGGTGGTCAGGTGGGAGAACTGGATTTTCGCTTTCCCTTGGGTGCCCCCTTCAACGGTCTCAAGGCCTTCTTTACCACCAATCAACTCTCTGCTGCCGATAAATTCTTTAATGCCATTGCCCTTGGCACCAGTCCTGTGGTGCGGGGTCTGGTGGATTATGAAGGGGCAATGCGCCAAATTCGCGCCTTAGATCGGGTCAGTTTTGCGGAGTGGTTTCGCCGCCATGGGGGCTCAGAAAACAGTCTCAAGCGCCTTTGGAATCCCATTTCCTATGCCCTTGGCTTCATTGATACCGAGCACATGTCTGCTCGCTGTATGCTGACGATCTTTATGATGTTTGCCGCCAAAACCACTGCCTCACGGCTCAATATGCTCAAGGGGTCACCGGCAGAGTACCTGCTCAAACCCTTGGTGAACTACCTTGAAGCGCGGGGGGCTAAGATTCATCTGCGGCGACGGGTGAAGGAAATTCGCTTTCGCGGCGATGATCCGAGCACTTGGCAGGTGGAAGGGTTGGTGATTCCCCTAGGCGAAAAACTAGAAACAGTTACAGCGGATGCCTATCTATGTGCCTGTGATGTGCCGGGGATTCAGCGCCTGATTCCGGCGGCGTGGCGATCGCACCCAACCTTTGACAACATCTTTAAGCTCGAGGCCGTGCCTGTGGCCACGGTACAACTGCGATTTGATGGCTGGGTTACGGAACTGCAAGACCCCAGTAAGCAAAAACAGGTGGCGGCAACGGGTATTGATAACCTGCTCTACACTGCCGATGCTGACTTTTCCTGCTTTGCGGATCTGGCCCTCACTAGTCCAGCGGACTACTATCGCGAAGGTCAAGGCTCCTTACTGCAAGTGGTGCTTACTCCCGGTGATCCCTTCATCAAAGCCAGCAATGAAGAAATTGCCCAACATGTGCTGCGCCAAGTCCATGAACTTTTCCCCTCGTCGCGCCATCTGAACATGACATGGTACAGTGTCGTCAAATTAGCGCAGTCCCTCTATCGCGAAGCCCCCGGCATGGATCCCTATCGTCCGCCCCAAAAAACACCCGTTCCTAACTTTTACTTGGCGGGCAGCTATACGCAGCAGGACTACATTGACAGCATGGAGGGCGCGACAATGTCCGGACGACAAGCCGCCCAAGCGATTTTGGCAGGAGGTCATGGATGAGTTGGTTAGAGCATACGGTTCAGATTGAAGTGGCAGCCGATGTCGATCGCGTCTGGGCACTGTGGTCGGATCTGGAGAAAATGCCCCTGTGGATGAAGTGGATTGAATCTGTGGTCATCACTGAAGAAGACCCTACCCTATCGCGCTGGACATTGACCACGGGCAACTGGCACTTTAGCTGGCGATCGCGCATTTGCCGCCAAGTGAAGCACCAAATGATTCAGTGGGAGTCCGTGGATGGGCTGCCCAATCGGGGTGCAATTCGCTTTTACGATCGCCATGGCAGCACCATTGTGAAGCTGTCGGTGTCCTATGCCATTCCGGGAATTTTGGGACAAATGATGGATCGCCTTTTCCTTGGCCGCGTAGTTGAAAGTACATTGCAAGCAGATCTCGAACGCTTTCGTGAATATGCCCAACAAATGCAGCCCACACAGGTTTCCTGAGGTTGACTCAAAGTTGGGATAGACCAAAAGAGATCGCGATCGCCAGCAGGGCTGCACCGGGAAACGTGAGTACCCATGCCATGAAAATTTGCGCCCACACTTGCCAGTTCACTTCCCCTTGATGGCGATAGCCAGCACCCGTAATCGCACCCACCACGACTTGTGTCGTACTGACGGGAAAGCCCACCAGACTTGCGGCTCCCACAGTCAAGGCGGCACTGAGATTCGCTAAGCAGCCACTCACAGGGTCAAGGGGTGTAATTTTCTCCCCCGTAGTGCGGATAATGCGTTCGCCGCCGCCATAGGTACCGATCGCGATCGCCAAGGCACAGGCAGCCATCACCCAGAAGGGCACACCCGCCTCCGGTGACAGTTGTCCCCAACTCACAAGGGCAAGGGTGATCACCCCCATTGTTTTCTGGGCATCGTTGGCACCGTGGGCAACGGCCATCAATGTTCCGGAGAGAATCTGCAACCGTTGCCAGTGCTCTGGGGGGAGTTCTCCTTGCCATTGCAACCACTTTTCGACTAGGGTCATCAAACCAAGGCCGATGGCGATCGCCACCAAGGGGGACACGACCATGGGAATCACCACCGCCTCAACAATCCCCTGCCAATAGATGATTTGTGGTGACACTTGAAAGAGGGCTGCCCCCACCAAGCCACCAATGAGGGCATGGGAAGAACTACTGGGTAAACCCCAATACCAAGTGAGCAAATTCCAGCCCATCGCGCCGAGGAGTGCGGCACTAATCACGCCAAACCAATGGGCACCCAAGGCACTGCTGTTGAGAATGCCGGCTTCAATTGTTAGCGCCACCCGCGTACTCAAGAAGGCACCACCAAAATTAGCCGCAGCAGCAAGGATGAGCGCCGATCTCAGGGAAAGGGCACGGGTGGCCACCACCGTTGCAATGGCATTGGCGGCATCATGGAAGCCATTGGTGACATCAAAAAGGAGGGCGATCGCAATCAACCCCCCCTTGAAATCAATGGCCATGCCCTAGGCAGAGGCACTCACTTGATCTTTGTCCTTGGCGAGGAATTTCTCCAGTTCGGCAAGGGCATCGGCATCTACCTTCGTTTGCATGGGGCAGAACTTCGGCCCGCACATGGAGCAAAACTCAGCCGTTTTATAGATATCTGCCGGTAGGGTTTCGTCGTGGTATTCCCGTGCCCGATCCGGATCGAGAGCCAGTTCAAATTGGCGGTTCCAGTCAAAGTTATACCGTGCCCGCGACAGTTCATCATCGCGATCGCGCGCCCCCGGACGATGACGGGCAATATCCGCTGCGTGAGCCGCAATTTTGTAGGCAATCAAGCCATTGCGCACATCTTCAGCATTGGGTAAGCCAAGGTGCTCTTTGGGGGTCACATAGCAAAGCATGGCCGTGCCGTACCAACCCGCCATCGCCGCGCCAATGGCACTGGTAATGTGGTCATAGCCGGGGGCAATATCCGTGACCAAGGGCCCAAGGACATAGAAAGGAGCCTCAGAGCATTCTTCCATCTGCTTGCGCACATTGAATTCAATTTGATCCATGGGCACGTGGCCAGGGCCTTCCACCATCACTTGGACATCGTGTTCCCAAGCCTTGCGGGTGAGTTGACCGAGGGTTTTCAATTCTGCCAATTGAGCCTCATCAGAGGCATCATGGAGACACCCTGGCCGCAGCGAGTCCCCAAGGGAGAAGGAAACATCGTATTTTTTGAAGATCTCAATAATGTCGCGGAAGTGGGTGTAGAGGGGATTTTGCTTGTGGTGATACAGCATCCACTTGGCGAGAATGCCGCCGCCGCGCGACACAATCCCAGTGATGCGGTTTTTCACCAAAGGCAGATATTCAATGAGAATCCCCGCATGGATCGTCATGTAGTCCACCCCCTGCTGGGCGTGCTTTTCAATGACATGGAGAAAGTCATCGGGGGTAAGCCGCTCAACGCTACCGTGGACGCTTTCAAGGGCTTGATAGACGGGCACCGTTCCAATGGGCACGGGTGAGGCATTAATAATGGCGGTGCGAATGGCATCAAGGTCACCCCCCCCGGTGGAGAGATCCATCACCGTATCGGCACCATACTTCACTGCGAGACGCAGTTTGGCCAATTCTTCCTCGAGGTTTGAGGAGTTAGGAGAGGCACCAATGTTGGCATTGACTTTGCACTTGGCAGCAATCCCGATCGCCATCGGCTCGAGGTTGGGGTGATTGATATTGGCGGGAATAATCATCCGTCCACGGGCGACCTCATCGCGAATCAATTCCGCAGGTAGGTTTTCCCGCCGTGCCACATAGTGCATTTCTTCGGTGATAATCCCTTGGCGGGCATAATGCATTTGGGTGACATTGTCGTGCCCCTTACGGGCAGCAATCCATTCGCTACGCACCATTGATAGAATCCTCTCTAGACAGCTTCCCTGCGCCAGCATGATCTGGTTCAGGTTCTAAGGGTTTGCTCTCAGCCTGCTCTGACCGCAGACACCCCTAGCATGTCGTTCATTCTACCACTTTGCCCTTGGGGGGGTGGGGATCAGTCTAAAACGTCAATGCGTACAGGCCCGACACCGGCACCAATGAGGCCAATGGCAGCCGCAGCCCCCCGCGAGAGGTCAATTTCCCGTCCCCCCGTAAAAGGCCCGCGATCGTTAATGCGCACCACTACTGAGCGGCCATTCTGGAGATTTGTCACCCGTACCCGTGTCCCAAAGGGCAGTGTGCGATGAGCCGCCGTCAGGGCGTCCTGATCAAATCGCTCGCCATTGGCAGTGCGGGCACCATGGAAGCCGGGGCCATACCACGAGGCAATACCCGTCAACTGCATCCGAATTGGTCCCATGGCCACAACGGTATTTGGGCTACCCTCTACGCTGGTTAGGGCAGGGGCATTCCCCAGTTGGCGGCGGATCAGGTTAGCAATGCGCAGGGCGTTTTCATCATTGCGTTGTGAACTATTGGGAAGCGTGACTTGATGGTTCAGAGTCAGGAGAGGTTCTTTGTCGGCGTAGATGCGGTATTGCTGTTGTTGGGCATCCCAACCCACGCGCACAAGGTTGGCATCAAAGCCCTGTTCGTGGAGCTGATTGAGGCGAGCGGTGAGAATGGTTGCCTGTTGGGCTGCTTCTGAGAGGGTGGTTTGCTCTGGTATCCCGGCGCTGTTGGCGGCAGCGACTTTGACGCCCTCTGTAGCTGCTACCCGTTGACCCAAGAAGGTGAGTACGGGAATCCCCCGCAAATAGACGGTTACGGCTTCGCGGCCTTGCTGTTGGTGACGATGCAGACTGGCGATCGCCCGCGTTGCTGTTGGGGTCGTGGATTGACGTTCCCCCACTTTGGTGGCAACGACAGCGGAAGAGGGGGCTGAACCTGACTCTATGGCTGGTGTGGTTGTGGTTGCACGGCTACTGGAAAGGATTCCCAACACAGCCAACGTGCTTGTTGTCAGACCCACATAAAGCGTTTTTTTCATAGGCGTCCGTTAAAAAGGGCATCCATACGGCTGGACAGTAGGGCACCAACATCACACAGGGGTTACCCCTACTGGTGCCGTGTTCGCTCTCATCGCGGAACTGTTTCAACCTACCACGAAGGCCTAGAATCAAGCATCAGGGGCATTTTGTTCATGGTAAACATTTTGAAAAAGAATAAAAAAGCGCTGAAGGCGGTGAAACCTACGCAGACTGGCATATTAACGGAATTTACAGTTGACGAAAGAAAATAAGAAAATTTTATAAACTTTTAACAAATCGTTTTTAATTTCTGAAGATTTCTGTGACTCAGATCACCAAAAATAAAAATTTATCTAAAAGAGAAAATTTGCTTTTTGCGACCTTTTCTGTGTGCCATAGGACGATTTCTCACCCAATTTTGTTTCCCGTTTTACCCCTTTTGGGATGCGCCTCTAGCCACTTCATAAAGTGCATTGCCCAAGGAATGGCTCTCTCCTCTAGCGCATAAAACGGGGATATAGTCCGTAGGGAGCCGAACCATGGAAGATAGGGATGACTTGCGGCGTCGTCTTGAAAACTTAGAAGCCGCTGTGGCTGCCCTGCAGCGATCGCTCGAGATTCTGCAAAGAGCCATTCTCCGTGAAGACCTCTCCTCTTCTGGAGTTCCAGAACCTGCAACACCATCAACGCCACCTGAGGAACCGACGGCGATCGCTCCTGCCCCTGCGACTGAATTACAACCCCCAGCGCCTGAATCTCCAGCGGTGCCACCGTTACGCCCAGTGAGGCCTTCCCAAGCTGACTGGCTACAAAATTGGGAACTGTGGCTCAACCGTCTCGGCATCGGCCTGCTGCTGTTGGGGATTGGCTTCCTCTTTCGGTACGCCGTTGAATTGGGCTGGATTACCGATGCAGTTCTTGTGGCCATGGGCTTTATCATCGGTACAGTGCTGATGGGGTTGGGCTGGCGGTTGCAGCAGCGAGCCATCTTTAGCCAGTTTTTGCAGGGGGGCGGTCTGGCGACCTATTACCTGACGATCTTTGCGGCCTATCAGTTTTTGACCGTCATGCCTTGGGGTGTGGCCTTCCCGTTGATGGTGTTAGTGACCCTAGGAGCATTTTTCATCTCGTTGCGCCAAAATCGAGCCATTTTTGCGGTGATTGGCGTGGTTGGCGGCTTAGCAACCCCTTTGCTGCTCTACAACACAGAGATGAGTCGTCCCTTGGCCTTGGCCAGTTATACCTTTTTAATTCTCTTGGGCAGTTGGGCAATTTACGCAGTGAAGGGCTGGCGATCGCTCCTGCTGTCAGCTTTTTGGTTGGGATGGCTGATGTTAACGGTGTCTATTACTGCTCAACGGCTTGATCGGGTCGTGGCATTACAGATCATTCTGGCGTTGACTTGGCTGGGCTTTACGGTATTACCCCCTTGGTATCAGGGACGCGATCGCGACAGGGCAGGGGAGCTGTATCGCCCTCAGGAGACCTCCCCACCGCCCTATGGTCAGACGATCGCCCTCTTTAATCCGCTGATTGCTTTGGGCTTAAGTGCCTTCCTCTGGGATTGGTCGGCAACGCTAACGGGTCGGGTCTTGATCCTATTTGGCGGCCTTTACCTAGTGACTAGTGTACTGTGGCAACGCATTCCCCAACCTTGGCGCTGGGTCTATAGCTTGACGGGACTCGTGCTCATTGCCCTTGGCATTGTTGTTCGTTACTACAGCAATCGCTTTATCCTCGCACCGCTGGCGATCGAGGGGCTGATTTTGCATTATTTGAGCCAACACTATGCCTCGCGCACCCTGCGGGTTATTGCCCATCTTTGGTGGGGACTGCTCAGCCTTGGTTTTGTTGGGCAACTGCTGTTTACTGCCGCCGATCGCCCCCCGCTGTTGAATCTGGCTTTTTTCTCCCATTTGGTGGTGCTTGGCGCCGCAGCAGTCAGTATCCGTTTTTTGCCCCCACCCACCCGCCCCCTCTACTGGATATTGGGCTATGGGGTGACGATGATCTGGATGCAGCACGAACTGGCGCCCTTTGGTACGGGGGCAGCCACCCTTGTCTGGGGACTCTTTGGCGTCGGACTGCTGATCTATGGGTTGCGACGGGACACCTCAGCGGTGCGCACGGTGGCTTTAATCACGCTGATCATTACTTTGGTGCGGCTTTTCTTTGTTGATCTCATCCATCTTGCGCCGGTGTGGCGAGTACTCCTGTTTATGGGGTTTGGTTTGATTTTTTTGCTGCTGAGCTATTTTTTCCGCGCCCTGTGGCGGCGATCGCCCGTGGAATCCTCTAGGATCAGTGAAGAAACCCCAACAAATGAGTCCGAAGAAACCCCATGACCCGCATTGCTGATCTGCGCCGTGATTACCGTCGTCAACGTCTCCTCGAAAGTGAGGCGGCTGAGGATGCGATCGAACAGTTTCGCCTCTGGTTTACGGATGCGGTCAACGCTGAATTACCGGAACCCAATGCGATGACGCTGGCCACCGTTGGCTTAGATGGGATGCCCGCAGCACGACTGGTCTTGCTCAAGGATGTGGACGATCGCGGGTTTGTCTTTTTTACGAACTATCGCAGTCGCAAAGGTCTAGAATTAGCCGCCCATCCCAAGGCTGCCCTTGTCTTTTGGTGGGCAGAGCTAGAACGGCAGGTGCGCATTGAAGGCACTGTTGAGCAAATTAGTGCAGCGGAGTCCGATGCCTACTTCCAGAGTCGTCCTTTGGGTAGCCGTTGGGGGGCATGGGCATCCCAGCAGAGTGAGGTTTTAGAATCCTACGCCGATTTGGAAGCCCGCCTTGCGGAAGTGGAAGCCCGCTATGGCGAAAATGTCCCTCGGCCAGAGCATTGGGGGGGCTATCGTGTTCTACCGACCCTGATTGAATTTTGGCAAGGGCGACCCAATCGCCTCCACGATCGCCTGTGCTATCGGCGCCAAGGAGACCACTGGCAGCGGGTGCGCCTCTACCCCTAGGATAGGGATATCTTTAGAGATTGGCTGAGATGCCCATGATTGCCGGTGAACTTATCCCCGCAGAGGGAACCATTGAACTCAATGCTGGCCGGCCAACGGTGACGTTAACGGTGGCCAATACGGGCGATCGCCCAATTCAGGGGGGATCTCACTACCACTTTTACGAAGTCAATCCAGCCCTCCAATTTGATCGTGAACAGGCACGAGGAATGCGCTTAGATATTGCCGCTGGCACCGCCATTCGTTTTGAGCCAGGGGATGAGCGGGTGGTGCAACTGGTGGCCTTTGGTGGCAGTCGCCAAATCTATGGCTTTCGCGGCGAAGTCAACGGTGCGCTCTAGTCGGGATTCCAAGCATCCTGTAGATTAAACAGTATGGATGACAATGATTTCCCCCTTCTCGACACTTCAGAAGATGCACTAGCGGCGCTGCCGAGTGAGGAGAGCGATCGCCCCGATCCCGAAGCCATGTTGCCCCTGCTGACCTCCGCCGATGTGACGGAGCGGATGTTGGCGGCTCGCGCCTTTTGCGAATTGCAGGATGAACGCGCCACACCCTATCTCATCAATCTCCTGCAAGAACCCTGTCCCCTTGTCCGTGTCAGTGCCGCCTATGCCCTTGGCCGTAACCCCAGTTTGGCAGCGGTGGATGCCCTCATTCAGCAATTGGAGCGGGACTGGAATGGCTATGTCCGCAAAGGCATTGTTTGGGCGCTGGGTAACTGTGGCGTCCGCTTTCCCCTGCCAGAAATTTATCGGCGCACCCTTGATCCCTTGATTCGTGCCCTGCAAACGGATATTTCTGCCGTGCGTCTCTGGGCGGCGAGTTCCTTGGGTCAGGTGGCAGAAGCTAGTGAAGAGGCGGCGACGGTTGCCATTCCTGCCCTTGCCCTTGCCTTGGCTCAGGATGCAATTGCCGCTGTGCGCAGTAAC
Source organism: Thermosynechococcus sp. TG215 (assembly GCF_031583455.1). Lineage (NCBI taxonomy): Bacteria > Bacillati > Cyanobacteriota > Cyanophyceae > Acaryochloridales > Thermosynechococcaceae > Thermosynechococcus > Thermosynechococcus sp. TG215. The sequence continues at coordinate 87,910 of NZ_CP134178.1, forward strand.
TGTGCTTGGGCCTTAGGTCATGCCTGCCGCAAAATTCCCCTTGGGCCTCTTTACACCCAAGCGATTGATCAACTCATTGCCGCTCTCCAAGACAGTGATATGGGGGTTCAAGAAGATGCCAAGGCGGCTCTTTTTAAGTTAGGAGATGCCCGCGGCCTGCAAGCGATCGCAGACCTTCAAGTAGAAGCCTTTAGCTAGGAGAGGCTGACACGATGGCCGAACCATTGGTGGAATTACGCGGTGTCTGCAAAGCCTTTGGCCATCAGCAGGTGCTGAATGATGTGGATTTGGCCATCTATCCCGATGATGCCTTAGTGATTCTGGGGCCTTCGGGAACCGGTAAGTCAACCCTTTTGCGGATTATTGCTGGCTTAGTCGCTCCCGATAAAGGCGAAGTGTATGTTGCAGGAGAGCGCCGTCAAGGATTACGGCAAGAAGGTCTCTGTCGGATGCGGATGAGCATGGTCTTTCAGCAATCTGCCCTTTTTGACTCCCTCACGGTTGCTGAGAATGTCGGCTTTTACCTGTACCAGCATACGCGTTTGCCGGAGGCACGCATTCGCGAAATTGTCAGTGAAAAACTAGCGATGGTCGGCCTCGCTGGCATGGAAGACCTCTACCCAGCGCAGTTGTCTGGGGGGATGCGCAAGCGAGTCAGCTTTGCCCGCGCCATTGTGGATAATCCCGAAGATCCCAATGACAACCCCTACCTGCTGCTTTACGATGAGCCAACGGCAGGGCTAGATCCCATTGCCTCAACAGTGATTGAGGATTTGATTCGCGAATTACGGGAGAAGACGGGGCATGCCTACGTTGTCGTTACCCACCAAAACAGTACCATTGAGCGCACGGGCGATCGCCTGATTCTCCTCTATCAAGGGCGCATTTGCTGGCAGGGCACCCATGCCGAAGCCCGCACGACCGATAATCCCTACCTGCGGCAGTTTCTCAGCGGCGATGTCAATGGCCCCATTCGGATCATTGATCAAGTGGGTACCGCTGCTCTATAAATAACGTAATAAATCAAGGAATCAATAATCGTGGCTTTACACATCGCATGGCTTGGCAAAAAATCTCCCCCCTGCGGCAATGTCACCTATAGTCGTGAAATTACCAATGGGCTATTGGATCGCGGGTACCAAGTGAGCTTTCTGCATTTTGCCCAAGAGGATGAACAGGAAGCTGAGAACGAAGGGGAGATGCCAGATGTGACGCTCCCTTGCCTGTATAAATCGCAAGTCTATACCCTGCCCTCCCTGCGAGCCAACAAAGTTCTGGTTGAGTCCCTTAAAAAACTCAAACCCGATATTGTCCACGCCTCATTGACCCTCTCCCCCCTCGATTTCTTTCTGCCCGACATTTGTGAAGAGTTAAACATTCCCTTGGTTGCCACGTTTCATCCTGCCTACAGCGAAAAGTATCGTACCCTAACGACGGGCACCGCCTTGATGACTTACCAACTGTATGCCCCCTTTTTGGCTCGCTATGACCGCGTGATTGTCTTTTCCCAATCGCAAAAGGAACTACTGATTCGTCTTGGGGTTGGTGCTGAGACGCTGCGGGTGATTCCCAATGGCGTCGATACGCGAAAATATACACCGGGACCTTCTACGACCAAAGAGGACTTTAAGGCACGCTACCTCTATATCTATCAAGGCCGGATGGCTATTGAGAAGAATGTTGAAGCGCTGCTGCGCTCTTGGTGTGCAGCGGAAATGCCGGCGGATTGTAAGTTGCTAATGGTGGGTGGCGGTGCCCTGATGCCCTCCTTGATGGCCAATTATGGTCCAGATCAAAATATTCTCTGGCTTGGCTCGATCGTTAATGATCAAGAGCGGCTACAAATTTTACGCGGCTGTGATGTGTTCATTTTGCCCTCGCAAATTGAGGGGTTATCCCTGTCGCTCCTAGAGGCAATGGCCTGTGGCTTGGCCTGCTTGGCTACCGATGTGGGTGCCGATGGTGAAGTGCTCACTGGGGCAGGCATTGTCTTGAATCCCCAGTATGTGAAAACCCAGTTGCAAACGCTGCTGCCCATTTTTTATCAACACCCGGAAATGATTCGCCTCCTAGGGGACAAAGCCCGCAAACGGGTGCTGGAGCACTATAGCCTCAGTCACAACTTGGATCGCCTAGAGGCCTGCTACCAAGAACTAATGGCTTCGTATTCTTTGGCGCGCCCGGCGGCCAAGGTGAAAAGCTAGCTCCCTCTAGTCTGGCAAACGCTCAAAGCGAGCATTGAGACAACACCATTCGTGCCGTCGCCAGACACTGCCCAAGCTCCAGCCCTGTTGTTCCAGTTGCGCCGCTACGCGATCCGCTTGATCCAAAAGAATGCCACTAAAGATGCCCCAGCCCTTGGGTTTCACAATTGCTGGCAAGTGGGGCAGAATCTCGATAATCACGGGTGCCAAAATGTTGCAGACAAGGCCATCCACCAGTTCGAGGACTTGTTCCCAACTCCCTTGCTTGACAATCAACTGGTCGGCTCTGATGCCATTGAGTTCAGCATTGCGTTGAGTCGCAGTCACCGCCAGATCCGAGGTGTCCACGGCATAGGCTTTGTTTGCCCCTAGCAAGAGGCTGGCGATCGCCAGAATGCCGCTACCACAGCCAATATCAGCCATCACCGTGGGTGGCAGCGGCTCAAAGGTTTGATCCAATTGCATCTCTAGAGCCTCAAGGCAAAGCTGCGTGGTTTCATGGGTGCCGGTGCCAAAGGCCATGCCAGGATCCAGTTTGATCACCAAGCGGGTGTTGTCAAGGGGTGGGGTTTCCCAAGCCGGACAAATCAGCAGGCGATCGCCCACCGGTATTGGATGCCAATAGGCTTGCCAACTATGGGCCCAATCCTGTTCATTCACCAACTGCCAGTGGAGTTTTGGCGAGAGGTAGCCCTGCGCCACCACATCTTGCTCAATCCAAACCCCTAGGGCAGCAATGTCCAGTAGGGTCACCTGCTGCTGCGGCACATAGCCTTGGATCAACACCCGCCCCTGCTGTTGCTGGGTTGCCGTACCTTGACAGCCAAAGGATTGAAGGCGCCAATAGACCAGCTCTTCCGCCTCAGCTTGACAAGTGACGGTAATTTCCCACCAACGCTGTACCACAACCGTGCCTACAGATTCACGATATAGGCATCACGAATACCGGGGACTTTCAAGATTTCCTCCAAGAGGCCTTCGGGTAGGGGATCGTCCAAGCTAATCACCATCACCGCGTTACCGCGTACCATCTTGCGTCCCACTTGCATACTGGCAATGTTGACATTAAAGCTCCCTAACTGGGTGCCAATTTTACCAATAATGCCTGGCATATCGCGGTGTAGCGTCAGCAACATATAACGGGTTGGCGCCACACTAATGGGAAAGTCATCAATACTGGTGATGCGCAATTCACTGTGAGCCAGCAAGGCACCAGACACCGAGCGGGTTTCCGAGGGGCTTTTAGCAATCAACGCTAGGGATCCCGCATAGTCACGCTGTGATTCATCGCGGGTTTCGACCACGCGAATTCCCCGTTCTTTAGCTTCTAACCCAGCATTCACGTAGTTCACCCGTTCCCGCAGCGCTGGTGAGAGTAGCCCCTTCAAAGCGGCAATCACAATCGGTTGACTGTCATTGGTGGCCAATTCCCCTTGCAAACGGACTTCCAGAGACTCGACCCGACCACCCGCCAATTGCCCCACAAGATTACCAAGAGTTTCCGCCAACTGCATGTAGGGCGCCAGTTTCTCAAGAACCTCCGGACGCAGACCCGGAATATTTACCGCCGATCGCGCCGGCAACCCTAGGAGCACATCGCGAATCTGCTCGGCAACATCAATGGCCACATTCACCTGTGCTTCTTCCGTGGAAGCCCCCAGGTGGGGAGTCAAGATGGCTTCCATCCCCAAGGCACGCAGCGGAGACTCCGCCTCAAGGGGTTCAGTTTCAAAGACATCGAGGGCAGCCCCCGCCAGCTTACCCGTCTTGAGCGCCTCCACAAGCGCTGCCTCATCAATAATGCCCCCCCGCGCACAGTTAATGATGCGGGCTGTGGGCTTCATCTTGGCAATGGTTTTGGCGTTAATCAGATGCTGCGTTTCTGGGGTCTTCGGCAAGTGCAGCGTAATAAAGTCGGATTCCGCAAAGAGAACATCCAACTCCACGAGGCGGCAGCCCAGTTGTTCGGCGCGTTCCGTAGATAGATAGGGATCGTAAGCAAGAAGCTTCATGCCCATAGCACGGGCAACGGTGGCCACGTGGGAGCCGATTTTTCCTAGGCCAATAATGCCCAAGGTTTTCTTATAAATCTCTACGCCCGTAAAGCGTTTGCGATCCCATTGACCTGCTTTCACCGCAGCATTCGCATCGGGAATATGACGGGCAAGGGAGAGCATCATCGCCAAGGTGTGCTCCGCAGCAGCAATGGTGTTGCCCTCTGGGGAGTTGACCACCATGATCCCTTTACGGGTGGCCGCAGGCACATCGATGTTATCTACACCAACCCCTGCCCGACCAATAATCTTCAGTTGGTTGGCGGCCTCAATGACCTCCTTTGTGACCTTGGTTCCCGATCGAATCATCAGGGCATCGTACTCGGGAATGATTTTGATCAGTTCTGCCTCTGAGAGGCCAAGTTTGACATCGACTTGTGCCACTTGGGCAAGTAAATCAAGCCCCACCTGTTCAATGGGATCGGAAACCAGAACTTTGGGCATAGGTAAACACTAGGTATAATGCCAGAACAGTTATGCTATCACATTTTATTTCGCTAAGGGTAGGGGTAGAATGCGTTTCAGCAAAACTCTTCCTAATAGGGGGGCGATCGTTCCTCCCTTCCTGTTTTTCTTGGTTGCGCTCAGATTAGAATGGCTCACCCAGAAAGAGTTGCGACAGCAGTAGAACCACACCCGCTGCTGCAGCAATCTCTACACCGGCTGCAACTGTGCGCGCCCACTGCTCATCATCCTCTTTTTCTTTGATGGCCAAGAGCAGGAAAAACTGATCTTCATCACTTAAATTTTGAACAAAGGATTCTGAAAGCATTTCCAAGGGTAGAGTTTTGAAATAGTCAATCTGACGACGAATGTAACTAGATTGCTCCTGTAATCGTCGTTCTTTTTTCTGCGCAGCAGCGGCCTTTGCTGCTTCAGTTTCCTTTTTAATCTCACAAATAATTTTATATTTTCGGGGACTCACTGTTTTTGTCAGCATTGCCCCCAAGGTTCCCCAAAAGCAGAAGAAAGCCCACAGGTATCCCAGAAAGCCCAAAAGACCGCCTACACTCCCTACCAATAGGCCAACCAACAAGAGAATCCCCCCCTGAATAACGTTGCCCCATTTGGTTGCTGGATCGACTGTATCCAAGTCGTCAATCTTGAGGCCGTGGCAAGCTAGCTTTTGCCGCTGTTGTTGGTCAATAGCATTGATTGATTGCTGATACTGCCGTTGAATGGCCTGCCGCTCTGTCTCCAGTTTCCGAGCTACGGCTTCCATACGAGCGGGATCGAAAATGGAGCGGGCAGTTCTAACATCTGTTGCTGGTTGGGTAGGTGGGGGCGGGCGATCGCCCTGCTCCATGAGGTAGGCATAGGCTTCGTTGATTTGCTTGAAGTGCTCCTCGACGATTTGCCGCGCCTTTTTGGGGGTCTCAGGAGGCAGTTTATCAGGGTGGCACTCTTGGCAGAGGCGGCGATAGGCTGCTTTGATCTGCTCTTTGGAAGCACCCGGCTGCAAGCCAAGAATGTCGTAGTAGTCGGTCATGGCTCCTTAGGTATTTATTCAAGCTCAAAAGGTCAAGAAGATTAGAAAGGAAATAGTTGCAAACATCTTCCAGACGTAAACTTGAGTCGTGGATTTTTGGTGACCCCAAAAATCGTAATAACTTCAGACGTAAACTTGAGTCGTGGATTTTTGGTGACCCCAAAAATCGTAATAACTTGATAGTTCCCTAAGTCAGCCACCCAAACTGGCGAGGGTTTGCCAGTGGAACCACAGAGGTTTTTGTCGTAGTTACCATTCACCTTAAGGTTAGGGTCATGAAGAAGGGCAAGGCCGTAGGGCTTTTCTCCTTTGGAATCACCACTGCAAACGACGATACGGCAGTTTGCATCAATTGCTTCTGCCCATTGGTTGGTAGTAACAGTGCCAATGGATAATGGTTGAGTCGGGTTGATTGGGTGATTACTAAGCTGCCCTAAAGCTTCATAAAACCTTTGCAGTCGCTGTTGAAAAATTTCTTTGAATTCCTTGGCACTGCTGGGGAGTTTCCAAAAGGGATTATTGTTTTTAGGAATCAGATTAGAACCACGCCACCAGGGTGCTTGGTTACGGGTTTTACGAGAGTAGCAAGGGCGACGTGCCCCTTGACCAATGCCACCCAAGTGAAACATGAGCCACATCAAGTTGCTTGCCAGCTCTTTTAGCGTTTCTTTGTGGGCATCAGGAACTTCAGAAGAATAGTCTAATACCAGTGTCCCCTCTTCTTCTCCACAGGGATCGTTTTTACCTTGCTGATTAGGGCGTGCCTCAGGTTGGGTCACCCTCCCATTAATCACCCGTACCCGCAGGTAGCCATGTTTGGGTTGCGGCTGAATTGCGCCAAAAATCATTCCTTCAAGGCTTTGGACTTCTGCTGGGGGCAACACCCCCCGCGCAAAGGCACGAAACCAGTATCGCAGCAGGGACTTAAAGGCTGTAGCTCGCACCTCGGCCTCTGGTTGCCCGCGCATCTGCCACGCTTGATTTCTAACGTTCCATTGCCATGACGTAGACGTACACTTTTGGCAACCGTGGATGAGTTGGCCTTGAACGGTAAAATCCACACTAAAGAAGCCACGCCCCACCTGTTTTAGGGATTCGACTAAAATGCCGTAGCCTGCATTCACTTGCGAACCAATTCCTTGGGTCAGGCCGCGAATCAACCAGTTCTTGACCTGTTTAAGCATTTGAGGAGAGCAATGATTGGTAGGTTTAATACCAATAAGAAATGAAGCTTCTCGCAGGGAAAAGAACACGTTTGGGTTGGCAGCATACTTGAGGTTGCCATTATTCCATGACCAAAGGTTGTTGGCCATGTCCACTGCTAGTCCCCCGTTCTTTTGTTCAGGCAAGGGGTAGGCGTCGAGGAAAATAATTTTGCCAGCTTTTTCGCTAGAGTCCCTGCTGTCGAGATAACCAAAGTAACGCTGGCCGACGAGTTTGTCTGCTTCAGCCCAAGGTACACCTTCGTTTTGCATCACCTCCCGAATGGCTTGGGCACGAGCAACACCTCGTAAGGTACTGGAGGGAATATAGGGAATGCCTAGGTTATCAAAGGCAGGCAGAAGGATACTTTCAGGACCACGGTGGCCACCAACACGGATGCGCCATGGGCAGGTGACTTCAAAACAATTGTTTTTGCCGGCAATTTGGCGAGTGCGCTCTGTTAAGACCTGCAAACGTTGGCGATAGTCACCCTGCTCTGCCATTGTCATTAGTTCCACTTTCGTACCATCTTTGGCGGGGCTAGCGGGCGATCGCATCCAGCGCAGATACTCGACAAACCCTGCACTTCGATGGGGGGTGGGATTTGGATCAAGGGGATGTTCGAGCCATGGGGGGGGTGGAGTGTTCCCACTGTTCCCGCCCTTTTGGGAACCACCACTATTGCCTCTGCCACCTTTGCCACTACCGCTATTGCCAGCGTTTCTTGAATTGGGACGCTGTGTTGCTTTATGAGTTTGAGGTCGCTGTAATGCAGGGTTATTTGTCATGTTGTCCTCCTCCTAGTCTGCATTGCCGATGTCAACGTAAAGGGCGGTTGTCCAGAAGCTAAATTCACGGGCAATTTGTAACCCTAAGCCGGTTAAGCCAAGGTAGGATTCTGTGTCAAGGTTCTTGAGGGTCTCCAAGCCTTTGTCATCCGCCAAATTCTGAACATGTGCTGTTTCTTCAAGGGCACGGAAAAAAGCTTTGACAACCTCCTTCTTCCCCTCTTGACTGAGAGCGGCTTCCTCCGCTTTTAGGCGCATCAGTCCCCAAGTGGCCAAATAGGTGTAGAGTTCAACGGCTTGGCTTTTTTGCTCCCGCAGCCGAGTGTCGTCTTTTGTATCATTCCGCAGTTTACTCAAGGCTTCATAGACTGGCTGTGCCATTGTGCGTGGATCAAAGGCCATAGCTAACTCCCAAGGGTTACAAGTTGGACAAAGCCGCGACCAAGGCTTTCTTGACCACCAATTTGGAGAATTGGGTGGCTATCGAAAACATCCCGCAGATCGCTTTCCACTTTTTCTGCGGCGCCATTGAGTTGGGCAACCGTCCCCCACGGGAAGTACATCAATGTATCGGGGGGAATGGCTTCCTCGTAGCGAAAACCGCCTTCAACGGTTTTATGCTGATCGAGTTTCACCTTGACCTGTCGCCACAGGCTGGTTTCAATGAGGGTTTTGCAGTGCTGATCGGGTAGAACCAAGACCTGTTGAATTTGGGTTTGCTCGCGGATCGGAATCCACTCTTGCCATTTCTCCCAAGGCTTGAGCTGATCGCCTTTGAGGATCGCGTCCTTGAGATAAACAGGTTTGCTGGTGTCTAAACTGGTGCTGTAGGCAGCGACTGTTTCTAAGGACTGACCAGTGAGGCGTTGCCAACGATGCAGCAGCATGGGGCAGCTAATCCAGATCACGCCATGGCTGAGGGAGGGAACCGGTACCCACAGGAGTGAACCATCGCCGACCCACACTTGCCCTTGGGTAAGGTTGGTGTTTTCGCCGCCCATGACATCTTCAATGGTGTTGCCCCAAAGGCGGTTGCGGTCTTTGTCGGGGGTACTGGCACGCAAGCGACCCCGAATCGTGCTGGAGGGAATGTAGGGCAACTCTGTGTGGGACTCCCGCGCAATGCCGAGAAGGTTGCCCTCTTGGGTGGTGCCACCCGTGTGGAGGGGGGAGAGAAGGTAGAGGTAGGCAAGGTTAAACATTGTTGATCATCCAGTCTCTTTGAGGTCAACGTGTATCGGTGCTCACCTATTTATCCATTCGTATTCGGGTGGTTATGCAGTGCCCCAGAGCAATTGGCCGTAGTGAAGTTTTTCAAAGGTGGTGCGAGCTTTGGGGGCTACACCGCCGAGGAGTTGTTGGGGCTGGGGAGAGGGAGGCTGAGCAAAGCGATAGATAGTTCCCGGCCTGACATAGGCACGCTGTGCGGAATAGCCCAATTGGGGTTGCCCATTGCGACGGGTAAAGGTACTGAGACCACCGGCTAAAAGGGGGCGATCGCCCACCACACCAATCAGATGCTCTTGCCAATCATGGGGATACAGTCCATAAACAGGTGCGTCAGCCACCACGGGCGCCAAGCCGGGAGTCAGCACGTAGGCTAGGGTTTCTTGACCGGTGCCTTGAAACCGCTCTAGGTCTGCAAAGGGAGGTTTCTTTAGGGCATGCACCTGTGCCTGATGCCCCTCACCCCCAATGCGCACGACTCCCTCTAGATTGGCAACACTGATGCCGGCCACAAAGCCCCAGCCCGGATGCATCCGGTTGGCCACTTCCGTAAAGTAGCCGGCTTCGTCCTCCACATTGCGACTTTCGGTTTGCATTTTGATGTGGGGGAGGACTTGGGTTGACCACGGCAAATCATGGAAGTGCTCTTTGGCGTTGAGCTGATCCAGCTTTCCTTGGAGATAGAGGACAAGAGCATCCAAGCGCATCAGGGGAGCCGGTCGGCCTTGGGCTTGCTCATTCTCCCTGAGGGTCGGTTCCACAATAGGGCGTAACTTTCCCGGCAACGGATGGCAGACATCTTTCCAAGCAGGGTCGTCGGTGGCAGCGGGTTGAGTGCGGGCAAAGCCCTTGACTTTACTGAGGTCGGCACGATCATTGATGTCGACTTCCTCGTTGCTTTTGTTGCCAATGCACACCAAATCCTTGGGCGTGTCTACCCAGACTTGGTTTTTGGCATCAATGAGGAAAGGCCCAAGAAACTCCAGATTTTGCGCGTAGGAGTCACACAGAGAGCGTAAGGCTTGAAAGACCGTAATTGGCAGGGGCGGAAAGAGACTTTTTGCCCAAGAGCCTTCTCCCGGTTGAAAGGGTCGGGAGTCACGAAAAAGGAGGACATCTAGGGGATCTAGACGATACCAACTTAATTCAGTCATGATAATCAACCTCATGTGTCTTTCGTTATCCTTGAAGCAGAATAGTTTTGCCCAAATGAGTTTTAGAACTCTCTGCTTTCATCGATCGCCATCCTGATTACTCCCTAGGGGTACAAACCGTTTATCAATGAAGAAGGCCATGAGCCGCAACAGGTTGAGCAGGTCTTGCAGATCCGTTCCTAGCTGACCTTCATGCTGGAGCGCCCAGTCTTCCCATTGATTGCAACACCGACAAAGCTGCTCAATCAGTTCTGAAGGGATGTCTTTTTCGCGGCGATTGGCAATGCTAGCGATCGCCTTCTCAATGACCCGCTCTTTGCTCAACCAACAATGTTGGGGCAACTCTGTCACGAGTCGGTACAGCAGCGGACTCACATCGTCATTTGCTTGCTCAAGTAGTCGGCCCCAGGCCTCTAGCAGTTCACCCTTCAACACTGCTTCGAGGACATTGCCAGACCCATAGAGCACCCGGAAACAGAGGCCATCTTTGCCGGGGAGTTTTTTCGCCCGTTCCTTTTCGGCTTGCCAGAGGTTTTCTAGAACCGTGGGCAGAGGAACACTCTTGTAGGCAATGACCACGCCCATACTCATTGTTGCCCCTTTGCCCATCGTAAACAGGCGACGCATGTCCAAGACCTTAGCCGCTGTCTTGCCCTGAACCGTTTGCCAGTAGTCGCCGTGGGGTTCAAATTCGCCGGCTGGATCCGTACCGCCACACCATGCTTGACGTAGGAGATGAATCGCCGAGAGGGCATCCTCTAGGGGCAAGACGGCCATGACATCATCGCCACCGCTATAGACCACACGGCCACAGTGACGTTGCTCCACTAAGTAGGGCACAAGGCGATTCGAGAAATCTAGCAGGGCACGGTTGAGTCCCACATGGGTGGCAGGTCCCATGCGTTTGGGGGTCTGGTTGAGCAGTGTTTGCCACTCATCAGGGTTTTTGATGTAGCTCTTTCTTTGCTGAATGTCTTGAATAATGTTCGTAGCAACATACTCACGATACTTCTTCAGGTTGCGACCGCGGACGTAGTTGCCCATGCTGTCGCCATCGGCCAAGAGGATACACCACCAGTCAGCAGGGGAGCGATCGCCCCAACCCACTCGTTTTTGTGTCTGATTCACCGCCCTCCGAAGTTCGGCCAGCTCCTGTTTACTGTCAAGACCTAAGGCTTCTGCCAACCACTTGGCCGAGAACATGACACCGTTGTAATTCCCTAGCCCGGCATCTACTTGGGGAATCTGGGTTGGGCGGCAAGTGGTGCTGTTAAAGCGAGCGTGAGCGGCAGTAAATTCTTGCTTCAATTCTTGCCAATACCGCTTGACCTGATCGGGATACTTCACCATAAAGCGAGCGGCAGCGATACTGCTGGCATTGGGAAAGCGCACCAAGTTTTCATAGTCCTCCTCAGGGCACGCAACTCCCAAAGACTCAGCGACACCGCCATGTTTCCATGCCATTCGCTTGGTGACTTCAATCGCATTCAAGCGCTCACTGCCATTAAATAGCCCCGGAAAGGCTTGGCTCATCACATACCAAAACAGGCGCAGGGAACTCACTGGCAGGCCATGCCCCTCGCGAAAGGGATCGCGGTACAGGAGATTGGGGTGCAGGGCACTGTAGGCCCCAGAAATCGAGGAGCGCTCACCCGGCGAAGCGGGAAACTGCCAGCTGCGAGTGTTTTTGACAGCGGAGAGAGCCGAACCAAGGCGTTGTTGCAGCAATGGCCACCATGTACCCACGTTAATCGTGGCATACACCTTTTCCTCAACCTGAGTGGGCAGGGGATCCTCGGCTTTTGCTAACGTGGTTTGGGCGGTTTTCCAAGTTGGGTAGGTAGATGCTCCACGCTGGCAGGTTAGAGGTTGGGTTGGCTCCCCAAGGGGCAAAGCGATCCAGTAGCTTTCCCAAAAGTTTTCCAGTTGGGCTTGCCAAAGGGCATTCCACTCCCAGCGTCCTCCCTGCTGCCAACTGAGAAACTCTTTCTTTAACTCCTCTTGTTCTGCTGCAGGAAACTGTGTATCAATCCACGCTTCAATGTGAGCAATCCAGTGACAATCTTCATAGCCACTCCGTACCTTGGTTTTGATGGCTTGGCGCACATTTTTGCCAAGGTTGAGCCATGTTTCCCGCAAATGGTCTTGAAGCTCTTTGCCAATCGTGTCTTTGTCTTGTTCAGGAATGAGTGCTGTAATCACGTTGGGAAAACCCGCTGTCACCAAGCTGGAGGACGGCTGCCCTTGTGCCTCAACTGGTTTGGGGATACCAAATTCCGCAAAGTAGGGTTCAAAGTCTGGGTATTTTTGCAGCAGAAAGGCATCAATGATCGTTTGGTTGTAGAGATTGGGGGTAATCACAACATCAGGGCCATAGCGTTCAGCAAGGAACCAGCAGGCCTTGGCACTTAGGTAGTGGAGTAGATAGGAACCTGACCAAAAGTCCAGCAGCTTGCGTGAGGATTTAATGAATTCCTGCACGGGGGAAAAGGAAAACATCAACAGCCATGGGTGCTGCGGTTTATCCCCATTGCTGGCGTTTCGGGGAAAGAGGGTACCGGCAAGGGCAGCGGTAATCGAGGTGTGGGCTTCGAGGGGGCAGTCGGGAATGCGCGTGTCTGAGGGTAACAGCAAGACATCTTTGGCATAGACCGCTTGATCTTTGATGCGGCGATCGCCAGCAATGGCTTCGCCATAAAATCGCCAAAACCACCAGAAGACCTTTTCAGCATCGGTTTCTTGGCGAATCTTGCTCCAGATGGACTGCGCCTCAATTTCAGCTAAATTCTCATCGCTGAGACTCGCTGCAAAGGCAAAGTTCAAATCACTTTTGGCACCAGTAATCGGGTGACGAATTTCCACTTGGGTGATATTTGCAGTGGTTGTTGGGGGGGTGCTCATGCCGCGCTGAAAGCTCAGGCGATCGCTGGCCGAGGCAATATGGTCTGCGGTAATACCGCCGTGATGCTTCCACCAATTTTCCAAATCCTGGGCATGTTGATTCAGGCAAGACACCTGTTGCCATGGGCCTTTGAGAGCTTTGTTGCCGTACAACGCCTTGAGGTAGGGGTCGTGGAGGAGGGCAAAGAGTTTGCGTTCGTAGTACATGGATGGCCTTCCTAGAACAATTGACTCCACTGCGAATCGGCGACCGTGCGCCTTGGGCGATCGCAGCTAATGTTTTATCCAGTGTCGTGAGTTGGGATATGCAGTGGAAGCAAAATAAAAATTCTTTTGTAATATTTAACAGTTTTTTCTACTAGCTATAAGAATTGAAACATTTGGGTCTTGCTTCCGAGAGATCTGCCAAGTTGCCTCCAACCCTGATGCTTTCGTTGAATCCCTTAGCGTTTCTCAGGAAGCGGGTTTGAGTATTTTCTAGTATTTCAGATGAAAATGACAATCCCTACCTAGGGGCGGGGCATTCAGAAGCTCCCCACTGGCCTCAAACCCTGATTTTAAGGGGACTCACTGCAAACTAACCTAGAAGCGATCGCCCGCCTCAAGAACTTTTTCAAGTTCGTCTGCCACCTCAAGAACCACGCGGATACTGGTGTAAAGGGCTTCGGGGTCACAGTCAGCAGCAACCTTCGTACAAAATACAGCGATATACCTATTGTCAGCAAGGGGACGCAACTCCCAAGCGCCAATTTTCTTATTGGCATTTTCAATTAACAGATAATTGGCTATCTCTTGGTCAAGAAAGCCCTCGCAACTGTAGCCCACAGACCAGACATCCCGAATTTCATAGCTTCCCAGCTGCTGGGTTTTGGAGTCAATAAAGGCCTGTTGCGTTCGACCGTTGGATAGCTCAAAGACAACGCGGTAATCACCATCCTCATCCACTTGATAGCGGATTCCCAGGCGATCCAAAACGCGACTGACACGGACATCTGCTTCGACTCGCCGCTGACCAAACATCTTGAGATTCTCACTATAGGGGTGATTTGTGTCATTGATAATACAGGTTAACTGATCAGGTTTTGATCGCCACAGGGAGGGTTTTACGAATGTTCATATGTGCGGCAGGGACGCGGGCATGGTATTGTGGCTAAGTAGCTCAAAATTCCCACTTTCTGCGAGGGGGCTCGCTGACCCAAGTTAGCCAAAGGGATGCCATGTTGTCAAAGGGCTTTGAGGTTGAACTCTACACGGGTAAGCCCACGGGCGAGATTGTGGGACTGTCGGATCGCATTGTGAGGGACTTACCGGGGTTTGTGCGTGAACCCGATAGCCGCAATGTTGAATTTACAACCCCGCCGGTCTTTCTATATGACCAAGCCCTCTGTGACTTGCTGCGCCCCCGCTTTCGGCTGCGCGCTTATTTGCAATCCCTAGGGGATTTAACGCTGGTTCCCGGTAGCACCCTGAGTCTAGGGGACAGTCAACGCTTTTATCGCTCTGACCCCCAGAATCCCTATCACACCTACATCGAGCAAACCTATGGCACAAGGGTTGTCACCGCCAGTGTCCACATCAACATTGGCCTGCGGGATCCAGAAGAGTTGATCCGTGCCTGTCGGCTAGTGCGGCTGGAGGCGTCCCTGTTTCTGGCGCTCAGTGCTGCGTCGCCGTTTCTTGATGGCAAGGTAACGGGCTATCACTCCACCCGTTGGGCAATCTTTCCGAAGACCCCACCCCAAGTGCCCCTATTTACTAGCCATGCCCACTTCATTGAGTGGACAGAGCAGCAACTCCAACGCGGCACGATGCAAAATGTGCGGCACTTGTGGAGTGCTGTGCGCCCCAATGGCGATCGCCGACCCTATGATCTCAACCGCCTTGAACTGCGAATTTGTGATCTAGTTACGGATGCCATTTCCCTACTGGCGATGACCGCTCTTCTAGAGGCGCGGCTCCTGCAATTGCTGGATACCCCTGATCTTGACCCCCTGCGGTGGGGGGATGGCGAGATGTTGGCACAACTAGCCGATGAAAACGAGCAGATTGCTGCAAAAAACAGCCTAGAGGCCGTGCTGACCCACTGGCGCGATCGCCGGCAACTAACGGCAGCCGCTTGGGTAGCCGAACTCTACGAAGAGGTTTGGCCGATCGCCAAGGCACAGGGCTTTAGCTGCTTTCTGGCACCGATTAAGAAAATCCTGCGACAGGGAAACACCGCCCAGCAATGGCTGGCTCACTATGCAGCGGGGCAATCGATCCCTGAGATTATGGCCACCGCCGTACAAGAAATGGCCGCTAGCGAACAGGAATTTGCCGATCAACTCTGTCAACCAGTGGCGGCAGTGCGGGGCTAGGCATGGCGCATTTGTTCATTAGCACCGGCGAAGTCTCTGGGGATTTGCAGGGGGCCCTGTTGGTCAAGGCACTCTATCGCCTCGCAGCAGAGCGGGGGATTCCCTTAGAAATTTCTGCCCTTGGGGGCGATCGCATGGCCGCTGCGGGGGCAAAGCTACTCTTTAATACCGGAGGAATTGGCTCCGTGGGGCTACTAGAAGCCCTGCCATTGATCAAGCCAACGATCGCGCTCCAACTCAAGGCTCGCCGCTATTTACGGCAGCATCCCCCTGATTTAGTGGTTTTAATTGACTACATTGGTGGCAATGTCGCCATGGGGCGGTTTATCCGCAAACATTTTTCTATTCCCATGGTTTACTACATCGCTCCCCAAGAGTGGGTCTGGTCCCATAGTCTCAAGGCCACTCGGCAAATTGTTGCCCTCAGCGATCGCCTGATTGCCATTTTTCCAGAAGAAGCCACCTATTACCGCCGTCATGGTGCCAATGTGGTCTGGGTGGGGCATCCCCTCTTGGATCGCATTGCTGCGGCTCCCAGTCGCGAAGTGGCACGCCAAAGTTTGGGCATTGCTGCCGATGAGCTGGCGATCGCCCTGTTGCCCTTGTCCCGCAAACAGGAAATCAAGTCCCTCTTGCCTCTAATTTTGGGGGCTGCCACAAATATCGCCAAAGCCTATCCCCACGCCCGCTTTTGGTTACCCCTTTCGCTGCGGCAGTATCGCTCAGCCATTGAAGCAGTTCTCAAGGAATATCCCATTCGCGTCACATTGGCGGAAGACTCCCTGCAAGTTCTAGCGGCCGCAGATCTGGCGATCGCTAAATCCGGCACGGTGAATTTAGAAACCGCGCTGTTGAATGTGCCTCAAGTCGTGATCTACCGCGTTCATCCCCTCAGTTTGTGGCTTTATCGGCGTTTCCTGAAGTTTGACCTCAAATTTGTCTCTCCCCCCAATTTACTCGTGAATAGAGACATCGTCCCCGAACTCCTTCAGGAACGAGCCACTGTTGCCAACATTACCGCTGCTGCCCTTGCGCTATTGGATCATCCTGAAAAACGCCTAGCCATGCAGGCAGGCTATGCCAAAATGCGAGCTGCGATGGGGACTCCCGGCGTGGTCGATCGCGCTGCCACCGAGATTCTTGATCTGCTGAGCAACAAAAAAGTGCAGGATCCGCTGTCCCGCACTTAGGGAAGTCATGAACTCCTTTAGAGCTTTAGAGCGTTGCCAAGTTTAATGGGTTACTGCTGGGGTTTCATGGGGCGATTGCCCGGCCGCCGCTGCTGCATTTGGGCGGCCAAGGCTTGCCGTTGCTGCGGTGTGAGAATGCCCCGCATGGCCAGCATGCTTTCAAAGCGGAGAGAGGCGAGTTGGTTTTCCAGTTGGCGCACCTGTTGGTGCTTGCTGCGGATTTGATCCTCCGAGGCATTGCCACTCATCATCTGCCGCAGTTCTGTCTTGGCGGTGCGCAGTTGGTTGCGAGTTTGTTCCATTTGGCCTTGGTATTGTTGCTGCACGGCTTGTAAACGTTGCCGCTGTTCAGGTGTGAGGTTTAGGTTGTCCAGATTGGCTCTCCAGCGAGGTCCGCCATAACCGGGGTCAGCGACGCTCGGGGGAGCGATCGCCAGTAGGGGGCTGAGGCTACCACATATAAGAAGCGTGGCTATAGATTTTTTCAACATAGCTGTGTTCTCCTTTGTCAAAACTTAACTTGTCAAAACTCAACAAAGAGTAAAAGTAGGGTGGACAGAATTTAGTCGAAGATGGCGGGTTCTGCGTCCTGAAACATTGCTTGCCAATTGGTGGTGATGAAGATAGCCACTGCATCCGGGGACGTCTGCTTTGCCACTTGAGTTGAGGGTTTGAGGAACCACACACTGGTGGCGGTGGCGATCACCCCAGCCCCCAAAAGAGACACGATTTGCCAGCGTCGCTTACTCAGTTGATGTTGATGCAGAGCCGCTTGGACAATGCGCTGCTCCAAATGGGGGTGGGGGGGCGGGGGCGTCCCTGCATAGGCTTGTAAAAACTTAACCAAATTTGTATCCTCCACAGGTGGGGGTTCACGTTTCATAAAGTGATTCCAGCCTCCGTAAAGTAAGTCCGCAATGTGCCTCGGGCACGAAAGAGGCGGGATTTCACTGTACCCACGGGAATCCGCAGAATTTCAGCAATTTCTTTTTGGGGCAAGCCCTGCAGATCATGCATGACCAAAACACTGCGGTACTCCAAGGGCAGTGTGGCTAAACCGCGCTGAACTAAATCTTCGTAATGCAATTGTCGTAGATCCAGTCCAGGAGTGAGCGGCTCACTTTGAGACAGGTATTGCTGATGTCGTGATTTGCGCGTTGCCAGTTGACGGCGATAGTCGCAAGCCACATTCCAGGCAATCCGATAGAGCCATGTTGAAAACTTTGCCTCATGTTTGAGACCCTTTAGCCCCTTCCATGCCCGCAAGAAAACCTCCTGCACTAAATCATCAAGGGCAACCGCACCGCACAACTGAAACAGGAGCGATCGCACCCGTTGCTGATGCCGTTGATAGAGTTCCCGAAACCCATTTGGATGTCCGGAAAGGCACTGCTCAATAATCCGCCGATCGGGATCGATCACTTGGGGTCGGGTCACGATAGCCGTTGATGCCGTTGCCGCTGATAGGGGTAAAGATACACTCATGCGAGGTATCACTCCATTAACGTAATTATCTATTTAGACGGGGCATCGAAAAGAGCGGTTCAAGACCCTTGGCACCACGGTTCGCTAGAATTTGGTAAACAATTGCGGCTACTGGCTGGACTATACTAAACGTCGGATGCTCTGACAGGGAACTGATCGTGAATATCGCCGAAATTTTTAACCGTGGTGGCTTGGCCATGTGGCCACTACTGATTCTCTCGATCTTGACCTTAGGCACCATTTTTGAGCGGCTTTGGTTTTGGAGCATTGTTCTCCGAGGAGAGACGAAACTGGCCGAGCAGATTCTGGATGCCGCTCGCCACGATTGGCAAGAAGCCATTGAATTAGCAGCCAATGCCTGTGACCAACCGATTGGTCGCTTCCTCTATACCCCTTTACAACTGATTGACACCAACCCAGAAATCTTTCGCCTAGCCCTAGAAGCTGCGGCTGATGAGGAGCTGAGTGCCATGCGGCGGGGAGAAAAGGTCTTGGAAGCAACGATTACGATGGCACCTCTACTGGGTTTGTTGGGAACGGTGTTAGGTCTGATTAGTGCCCTCAGTTCTATTCGCTTGGGGGATATTGGCACACCTGCAACCATGGGCGTGGGTCTCGGGATTAGTGAGGCCTTGATTAGTACCGCCTCTGGCCTGGTGGTGGCAATCATTGCCCTTGCCTTTCAGCGGCTCTTTCAAGCGTTTCTCTTGCAGCAGGCACAAATTTTTCGCCGCACCGGCAATGAATTAGAACTCACCTATCGCCAAGCATGGCTAGAGCAGCGGATCAAAGGGGAACCTGAAAAAACATTGTTCTAACTCAAGCTATTTTTGCCCCTTTGACAGTTCTGAAGGGGAAAATCCTACGGGTAGGGGGAACCAAAATCGTTATAATCGCTGTTGAGATTTCATTAGCGAGGCATCATGCGCGTTTACGTGTTGCTCTACAACCCGGGGACTGAAAATGAGGGCATTCATTCTCTGCAACTGGGCGATCGCAACCTGATTCTGATGTTTGAAAGCGAAGACGATGCCAGTCGCTATGCCATGCTTTTAGAGGCACAGGATTTTCATCCCCCCAGCGTTGTCCCCATTGATGCCAAGGAAATTGAAGAATTTTGCGAATCCTCAGGCTACACCTGTCACTTGGTTCCCGAAGGATTTGTGCCGACAAACGATGCTGAGCGTCTTTTCTTGGCACCCCCTGAACGCAATGTCGAAGAAACCGACTGGGAACTAGAAAATCGCGTGCCCCCCGCTGCTGAGAGTGAGTTCTCCGAAAGTGAACTGAATCAGTTGCGCCAACAACTTGAAAAGCTGCTGTAGATGGTGCGGGTCTGTGCCTGTCTAATTGTCAAAAATGAGGCAGCCCATTTGGCACGCTGTCTGGGCAGTGTCCAGCTTTGGGTAGATGAGATCGTTGTGGTAGATACTGGGTCAACGGATGAGACGATCGCGATCGCCCGCCAGTTTACAGAGCGCATTTTTACCTTCCCTTGGCAGGATGATTTTGCCGCTGCCCGCAATTACTCTCTAGAGCAGGCCACGGGCGATTGGATTTTGGTCATTGATGCTGATGAGGTGCTTGTGGCAGTGCAGGAGCCGCCTGTGCCCCTCGGCCAACAACTTGAGGGCAGCACTTTCAGTGCTTATCAACTCCTACGACGGGAAATCGGCACGGGGCAGCAATTTTCTGACTTTGCCATTGTGCGACTCTTTCGCAACCTGCCGACGCTGCGCTATCAGGGACGCTTCCATGAGCAGTTGGTTTCGACAGCCGCAGAACCGCTGACCATTGGTACTCTGGAAACGCTGCGCATTGACCACTATGGCTATCAACCCGCACAAATTCAAGCCAAGATGCGCGATCGCAACATCCCGATTTTGGAACGCATCCGCGCTAGTGAAGGTCTGCCTTTGAATCTCCTCTTTGCCTTGGCGGATATGTACCACGCTGTGAATAACCCCACGGCTGCGGATGACTGCTACCAAGAACTTTTTGAGCGGCTCTTGCCCCATCTCCTCATCAGCCAACTGCCTGAGAATGCCCCTGGCGCCCTGCCCGAAATTCTGAATCAACTGGGGCGGCGTCTGCTGGCTATGGGGGATCACGAAACATTGCAACTCCTCTGTCAGCAAAGTCTGGTGTGGTTTCCCACCTATCCTCCCCTCAATGATTTGGCCGGGCGCTGGCTGATGGCTTTAGGATTTCCTTTGGGAGCAACGGCCTACTTTGAGTATTGTCTTGAACTGGGGCGCACCAATGGCTACAGCAAGCAGATGATTTTTCCCTTGGGCTATGTGCGGGAGATTGCAGCCGAACAACTAGGGCGTGCCTATGAAACCTTGGGCGATCGCGAGCGGGCGGCGGCGGCCTTTGCCCAAGCAACAGCTTTTCGCCAAGAAAGGGGCAATCACCAATAGAAAATAAAAAAAGTGCCGCTGTTAGCAACGGCACCGCAGTTTGGGTTTCGGTGATCCAACCTTAGGCAAATTGCTGCCACTCTTCTTCCAGCAGACTGATGAGATCTTCATTGCCCTGACTCCGAGCCACTTGCAGCCGCCGCTCAAGAGTTTTCAGAATTGCATGGCGATGGGCTTCGGCCAAGGAGTCACGCTTACGCTGGGGAAGTACTGAAGGGGCAGTACTCGTCGTCGGAGCGGTTGTGGTAACTGGTGTACCGTTCGTTTGGTAGGTCACCCCCCGCCAGCAGAGGACATGATTGGGTTGAGGAACCGGTTCAGCCGCTTTGTGCCCTACCCATTGCACCCCCCGGTAGAAACCCTTGGCACCCGATTCAACAAGGGGAATGTGCTGCTCAGAAGTTTCGTATTTAACGCCGCGATAGATTACTTGCATAATTAAATCAAGGCTTCTAGGTGAATACTATTGACTCGTTATCAAGCTTTAGGTGATCTGCGTTAGGAAACAACTTGCTTCTAACTTTCTGTATTCTATTATACGATTTTTCGATCTTCATTGGGTAGAAGCCGGTTTTTTTAACAAATCTTTAGCCCTCCCACAGTCCTCCTATGAACGTGTTGTCACTCCCTGCCAATGCCAGTCACCTTCTAAGGACGTTGCGTCCAGGTCAACGGGAAATCAGTGAATGGCAAGGGGGTCTCTTGGCGGTATCGGCAGTGCCCGGAGCAGGCAAATCCCATGGCATGGCCGTAGGAGCAGCGATCGCCATCGCTCGCGAAAAACTCCATCAGCAGCGGCAACTGGTCGTAGTCACCTATAGTCGTTCGGCAGCGGCCAATATCAAGGTGCGGATTCGCCAGTACCTGCGGGAAATGGGCTTGCCCCGCAATGGTTTTAGTGTGCAGACGCTCCACAGTTTGGCCTTGAAAATTGCCACCAGTCACCCCACAGCGGGTCTGCGTTGGAGTGGCGAGAATTTAATGAGTGAGCATGAGCAGCGACGCCTGTGTGTTACCTGTGTTAAGGAATGGGCGCGATCGCACCCCGATATTCTCGAGCAACTGATCCAAGGCTGCGATACCAGTCCCCTGAGTGACGTTGAACACGATGGTCGCAGAAGTGCGCTTTTGACTGACATCTTGGTGAAGTTGGCACAAACCGTTATTAGCAGTGCCCGCAGTATGGCGTTGACGCCCCATGATCTGCGGCAGTTGTCCCAGCAGTTGCGCTCCCAAAGTGCAGCCGCAGCAGAACCCTACCCCTTTTTAGAAATTGGTGCGGACCTTTTGGAACTATACCAGCACCATTTAGCGCAGCGAGAGCAAATTGACTATGATGAGATGATTTTGGCAGCGGTACAACTCCTAGAGGGCGATCGCCAGTGCCGCCAAGAATGGCAACAGCGGGTGTATGCCGTCTTTGAAGATGAGGCGCAGGACTCGACCCCCTTGCAATCGCGGTTACTGCGACTTCTCGCCGAGGACAACACCACAGGGCAAGTGAATTTTGTGCGGGTGGGGGATCCCAATCAAGCCATTAACTCCACATTTACGGCGGCAGACCCGCTCTTTTTCAATGAATTCTGTGACGAATGTGCCCGGCAGCAGGCCTTCTATAAAATGACCCAAGCGGGGCGATCCACTGAGTTGGTGATTCGAGCTGCTAACTATTTGGTGCGATGGGTCAATCGTGCGCTAAAGGATCAGGAACTCCCCTTTCGAGAGCAAGCCATTCAGCCCGTCTCGACGGATCCGCAACCGGGGGCGAACCCACCCCCCTGGGGAGAAGGGGTAGAAATTGCTCGACCAGCTACTATTTTCGAGACCGTGCGCGAGCTGGCAGCACGTATTTCTGAGGTTTTAGCAGAGTATCCTGAGGCCTCAATTGCGGTACTGGTGCGTACCAACCGCCAAGGGGAATTTGTCGCGGATCTGTTGCGATCGCCCGCTAGCTTCAGCATTAATACCGACCTTGCCGCTCAGGGGATTCCGATTCTCGATGTATCGGGCATTGAACGGCGATCGCAGGTGCCCAAGGAATTGCTGGACATTCTTTATTTTCTCCACTGTCCCTATTCTCCCGAAGCGGTCAAAGCAGCTCTGACTGTTCTTCAGGAGCGCAAACGCATTTCTGTCCAAAATTTGGATCGCTTAGCCGCCCAGCCAGAGGTGTTTCTCTATCCTGGTCCTTTAGACCCCCCTGCCGAGGAACCGGTACTCAAGGCACGGCACTACTGTCAACGTCTCCTCAAAGCCCGCCTAGAGCTATCTCTATTTCCTTTGATCACGTACTGCGCTCAGGAATTGGGCTATGATGCCGCTGAATTGGCCACCAGCGATCGCCTGATCTGCCACTTGGCACAGCAGGAACCAACGCAACTGTGGGAGCGTATCCATCCCCGTTGGCAGGAGTTGGTGGCAGCGGATCGCTTTGACGCTGTTGAGATGGAAGACCTCCATAGCCGCTTAGTGCGATCGGGGCAAGTGACGATTATGACGATGCATCGCGCCAAGGGTCTGGATTGGGATGCCGTTTTTGTTCCCTTTTTAGAGGCAAGAACCCTCCCCGGTGAGAGCTGGGTGGCGGCCAATGCCAAGTTCCTCAGTCCAGAGGTGGATTTTACGGATGTGGTGCGATCGCAACTGCGTGCCTACGGCCATCAGCAACCCCTTCCTGACTGGCAAACCGCCTATCAAAAAGCCAAAGAGGCCAAAGTTGCTGAGGAATACCGCCTGCTTTACGTGGCCATGACCCGTGCTAAGCGTTTACTGTGGCTCGCCGCCGCCCACCAAGCCCCCTTTAACTGGCAGACCTTTGACTGGCGAGGGTTTTATCAACTGCAAGACAGTGACCCTTGTCCTTTCTTACCTGCCCTAGAGCAGAAGCTAAAGAAACATGCCAAGGCTACTCGCGGCGATCGCTAAGGCTATCACGCCCCGGCAAGCGTTCCATGGCTGCCAAGACGGCCCGTTCTGCTGCCAGAATATCCCGCTCCGCGCCCCCCAAAAAGAGTCGGCCAAAGCTGCCCACGGCTGAAATCTGCAAGATATTAATGAGTGCTGCCTTTTCCGCTTCATTGGCGGCCAGTGCGGCATAGGCGGCAGGTTCCACTTCAAACACATAGAGGGTTTGCCCCGCCAAAATCATATTGCCCCGCCGCGAACGGTTAATTAGTTGGGTGTGGTGGGCATCAATATTGCGAATGACTTGACTCGAAATCACCCGTGGCCGCAAGCAATCCTGTACCCGAGCGCCAATGGCATCTAAAATTGCTTGCCCTGCTGCGCGTACTTCCCCCTGATTGCCCGAATGCACCTCCAATAGTCCGTAGAGTCGCTCGATAAACAAAACTCCCGGCCGCACCACCGCAGACTTCAAGGCAATATCCAAAAGGCGATTGACATCAATCCCCGGTGAAATCTCCACCCAGAGGGAGCAATCCCCCGGCAAAGGCAAAAACCCTTGAGCCACGGTTCCCAAGTAGGCCGCGTGTTGCGGTTGAATCGAGTCGAGATAGACATAACTGCGCAGATCAACGCCCAAGGTGGTGGATTCCTAACGCGCCAGTACCCATGATCGCCGAAAATGCCCTAGGACAATAGCCATTGAAGGCGTGGATCCGTAAAGTCCTCAATGCAGACCTCTGCTCCTGCGGCTTGCAGTGCCGTTTCCGATTGGGTGGTCAGGACTCCCCAGCAGAGCATCCCTGCCCGCACCGCTGCCATCACCCCTGCCACGGCATCCTCAAAGACAAGACAATGCTGCGGCAACACCTGCAACCGCTCCGCCACTAGGAGATAGCATTCTGGATCGGGCTTGCCCCGCTGCACATCCTGCTCCATCACCACCGTATCGAAACAGTTGCCCACCCCCTCACAGGAGAGCACCAATTCCACATTGGCAGCACAGGCCGAGGTGCCTAGGCCCAAGCGATAGCCCTTTTCCTTAGCACTTTTGAGAAAGGGCAACAGCCCCGGCAACAGTTCCAAATGGGGTGCCAAGAGTTCGCGAAACACTGCCTCTTTGCCGGCGCCCCAGCGTTCGACTTCTGCTTCAGTGACCGATCGCCCCAGGAGTTCTGGCAGGAGTTCGGCATTGCGTTTACCCCCCATTTGCCGCAACTGTTCCAAATTGATCTGCTGCCGCAGTTCAGGGGTGCGATCGACATAGACCCGCCAAGCTTCAAGATGGTAGGGCATGGTATGGCAGACGACGCCATCCATATCGAAAATCAGGGCACGTTGTGAGGGTTCAACCGCCAAGAAATTGGATAAATCAGCCATTGAAGAAAAGCCAGCAGCCAGCAAGTGTAGTGTATCGTTTTTTCTCCCAAAGGGTGCTAGGAAGTTTTTTAGGAACCGCTGACCAGTCTATCGAAAGTGGTCACGGCACAGCCAAGGAAATTTCAACTAAAATACGGGCAACCGCACCTGCACAAAAATGAGTCAACATCTACAGTAATAGTAAATTGGCATACAAAAACACGCCAAAGTGAACATGTTAAGATGGGTGTTACCAGCACGCAGGAGCCATTAGGGGAAGGGTCATGTTTGAACGGTTTACAGAAAAAGCCATTAAAGTCATCATGCTGGCACAGGAAGAGGCTCGCCGCCTCGGCCACAACTTTGTCGGTACTGAACAAATTCTCCTCGGACTAATTGGCGAAGGTACCGGTGTGGCGGCAAAGGTGCTACGTTCCATGGGGGTGAACCTCAAGGATGCCCGCATCGAAGTGGAAAAAATTATTGGCCGTGGGTCTGGTTTTGTAGCGGTGGAGATTCCCTTTACCCCCCGTGCCAAGCGAGTGTTGGAACTCTCCCTCGAAGAAGCCCGCCAACTGGGACACAACTATATTGGTACTGAGCACCTTCTTTTAGGTCTGATTCGCGAAGGGGAAGGGGTAGCAGCACGGGTCCTTGAAAATCTCGGCGTTGACCTGTCGAAAGTGCGCACCCAAGTGATTCGCATGCTGGGTGAAACCGCAGAAGTGGCTGCCGGTGCCAGCCAAGGGCGTACCAAAACACCGACGCTAGACGAATTTGGTGCCAACCTCACCCAGATGGCCATTGATGGCAAGCTAGATCCCGTGGTGGGTCGGCAAAAAGAAATTGAGCGGGTGATTCAAATCCTTGGCCGCCGCACCAAAAATAATCCTGTGCTGATCGGTGAACCGGGGGTAGGTAAAACCGCTATTGCTGAAGGCCTTGCCCAACGCATTGCCAATAAAGATGTCCCCGATATTCTGGAAGACAAGCGGGTGGTCACCCTCGATATTGGCCTGTTGGTGGCGGGCACGAAGTACCGCGGTGAGTTTGAAGAGCGGCTGAAGAAGATCATGGATGAGATCCGCCAAGCCGGTAACGTGATCTTGGTGATTGACGAGGTACACACGTTGATTGGGGCTGGGGCCGCTGAGGGTGCCATTGATGCGGCGAATATCCTCAAACCCGCCCTAGCTCGTGGTGAGTTGCAGTGCATTGGTGCCACCACGTTGGATGAGTACCGCAAACACATTGAGCGGGATGCTGCCTTGGAGCGCCGCTTCCAACCGGTGATGGTGGGTGAACCCTCCGTTGAGGAAACCATTGAGATCCTCTACGGCCTGCGGGAACGCTACGAGAAGCACCACAAGCTGAAAATTTCCGATGAAGCCCTTGAGGCGGCAGCGAAGCTGTCTGATCGCTACATTAGCGATCGCTACCTGCCCGACAAAGCCATTGACCTCATTGACGAAGCTGGCTCACGGGTGCGCCTGATTAACTCGCAACTACCGCCTGCGGCCAAGGAACTGGATCGCGAATTGCGGCAAGTGCTCAAAGAAAAAGACGATGCCGTGCGTGCCCAAAACTTTGACAAAGCGGGTGAATTGCGCGATCGCGAGATGGAACTGAAAGCGCAAATCCGTGCCATTGCCCAGCAGAAAAAATCCGAAAGCGCCAATGGTGAAGAGGAAACCCCCGTCGTTACCGAAGAGGACATTGCCCACATTGTTGCCTCTTGGACAGGTGTGCCTGTCAGCAAGCTCACCGAAAGCGAATCGGAAAAACTGCTGCACATGGAGGAGACCCTGCACCAGCGGGTCATTGGCCAAGATGAAGCGGTGAAAGCCATCTCCCGTGCCATTCGCCGTGCCCGTGTCGGTCTAAAAAATCCCAACCGTCCCATTGCTAGCTTTATCTTCTCTGGGCCAACCGGTGTGGGTAAAACCGAGCTAACGAAAGCCTTGGCCGCCTACTTCTTTGGTTCTGAAGAGGCGATGATCCGCTTGGATATGTCCGAGTACATGGAGCGGCATACCGTCTCCAAGCTCATTGGTTCGCCCCCCGGCTATGTCGGCTACAACGAGGGCGGTCAACTGACCGAAGCCGTGCGGCGGCGTCCCTACACGGTGGTGCTCTTTGACGAAATCGAGAAAGCCCATCCCGATGTCTTTAACCTGCTGCTGCAAATCCTTGAGGATGGTCGCCTCACTGACTCTAAGGGGCGTACCGTTGACTTCAAGAACACCCTCTTGATCATGACCTCGAACATTGGCTCGAAGGTGATTGAGAAAGGCGCTGGCGGTCTTGGCTTTGAGTTTGGCACTGAGGATGCTGCTGAATCGCAATACAATCGCATTCGCTCCTTGGTGAATGAGGAACTGAAGCAGTACTTCCGTCCAGAGTTCCTCAACCGCGTGGATGAGATTATTGTCTTCCGCCAGCTGACCAAAGACGAGGTCAAGCAAATTGCTGACATCCTCTTGAAGGAGGTCTTCTCACGCCTGACCGAGAAAGGAATCACCCTAGAAGTGACGGATCGCTTCAAGGAGCGACTCATTGAAGAAGGCTACAATCCCAGCTACGGTGCGCGACCCCTGCGGCGGGCCATTATGCGCCTCTTAGAGGACACCTTGGCTGAGGAAATGCTCTCTGGCCGTATTCGTGAAGGGGATACTGCCCTCATTGATGTGGATGAATCAGGTCAAGTGAAGATCCAAGCTCAACCTCGGCGTGAGCTACTGCCCCAAGCGGTTGAGTAGGGTATTGACTTCCTATGCCAGACACACCGCAAGAGGTTTATGGGGACTCCCTCAGCTCCCGAGCGCTGGATCACGACTGGCGCACCATTTATCCCTTGGGTGCTTACCAAATCCACGGTCTGGCATGGGTCGATCCCCAAGCCCTGTGGCTACGTCAATTGCCCCGTTTGCCCTTTTGCCAAGCAACCCTTGGCGCCAGTTTTTTGGCCTTGGACCGGGTACGGGGCTTTATTTTGCTCATCAATGGCGAAAATGACCACAGTGAGATTCTCAATCCCTACGATCTAGAGCCATTTCTCGATGCCGATGGCCTCTGTCTCCATCGCGAAACCCTCTGGTTTTGCCGGGACACATGGCTCTATCGCTGTCATCTGCCTGACTGGCATGTAGAAAAGGTGTTGGCGTGCCGCTATCCCATTTACGGTGTGGCGGTGGATGACACAGGCATCTATGTGGCCTGTCAAAAATCGGGTTACATTCACTGTTTTGACGAGACGGGTCGAGAGCAGTATCGCCTCAGTGCGCCGGGCATTGGCTGTGAAAATTTAGCCCTTAAGGATGGCTATCTGTGGGTGAGCGATCGCTTAGAGCAATCCATCTATTGTCTCGATCGCCAGAGTGGCCGTGTTGAATGGGTGGCCTTGACGCCCTTTGCCCAGCCAACGGCGTTTACCTTTGATGCGACGGGGCGACTGTGGGTGGCCTATGGCGGCGAAGAACCCTATTTGCGGGATAACCCCAACAACCGCGAAGCCCCCCTCGAAATTGATCATCGCGATATTTGCCTGATTCATCCTCTGCTCTATCAGACCCACAAAGAGCAGCATTACACGGTCTCCAATGGCTATCTGATTGAGATGGCCTACGTGGAGGAAATGTCTCCCCTTGAGGCGCTGCACCTAGATAACCTAGAGTGGCGAATTGCTCTGCCCGCCAATTCCCTGCGCCAAAAATTGCTGCGGGTTGAACCCGTCGGTACCCCCTTTCACTTGGAAACCGTGGGTGATCAGCAGGTGGCGGTGTTTGATTTTCCTGAAGTGCGTCCCTACGAAGCCCGTCTTTTTGGTTGGCGTGCTTGGCTAGAAGTGAGAGGTATCAAGTACCATCTCAGCTTTGACGACATTGATGAGACGCTACCGCTGCCACCAGAATTTGCAGCACAGTATCTAGTGGATAACGATGAGTTGGCGATGGATCAACCCATTGTCCAGGAGGCGGCACGGCAAGCTGTGGGCACAGAGACCAATATCCTGCGTAAGATGCTCAAGATTCGTAACTATGTGTACGATCGCCTGAGCTATGCCATGCGACCCACGATTGAAACCCCCGATTTGGTTTTGAAACGGGGAACGGGGTCCTGTGGTGAGTACGTGGGGGTGCTCCTTGCCTTGGCGCGATTAAATGGCATTGCCTGCCGTACGGTGGGTCGCTACAAATGTCCCCCCCATCCCCAAAAGCGGGGTATTCCCCTCCAACCCACCTATAACCACGTTTGGTTGGAGTTTTATGTGCCGGGGGTTGGCTGGTTGCCCATGGAGTCCAATCCCGATGATGTCGTAGAGCGCGGCCCTTATCCAACGCGGTTCTTTATGGCACTGCCTTGGTACCACGTGGAAGCGGGTAAAGGGATTCGCTTTGAGAGCATGAATTATCGCGATCGCGGGCTACGCCTTGGAGATTTAGCCCTCAATCATGTGCGCTTTACCATTCATAGTGAGCTGCCCCCAATTGCCTAAACAGTTCTAAGACAGGAGCACTCGCAGTAATCCCAAAGGAGCCGGCTGCCAATCGCCGCGCCAATCCAAAAGCTGTACTAACACCAAGTAGCCAATTCCCAATAACAGGGAAATGACACCGGTGACGATCGCCACCCATTTGCCCGATGACCGTTGAGACACCCTGAGCCTCCTATTCATTCTTGAGTCGCAATACCGCCATAAAGGCCTCTTGGGGGACATCCACCCGCCCGATCGCCTTCATCCGTTTTTTACCCGCTTTTTGTTTTTCGAGGAGCTTGCGTTTACGGGTCACATCGCCGCCGTAGCACTTGGCCAAGACATCTTTGCGTAAGGCGGGAATACTTTCACTGGCAATCACCCGTGAGCCAATGGCCGCTTGAATGGGAATTTTGAACTGGTGGCGTGGGATCAAATCCTTGAGTTTGCTGACAAGGGCACGTCCCACATAGTAGGCCTTATCGCGGTGAACAATCGCTGCCAAGGAATCCACTGGGTCGTTATTGATCAGGATATCCAGTTTCACCAGATCATTAGGACGGTAGCCAATCAGGTGGTATTCCATACTGGCATAGCCCCGCGATCGCGACTTCATTTCATCGAAAAAGTCCGTCACAATTTCCGCCAAGGGCATTTCATAGACCAATGTGGTGCGCCCTTGGGTGAGGTAGCGCATATCCTTAAAGATGCCCCGCCGCGACTGCGCCAATTCCATCAGCGTTCCCACATAGATTTCGGGGGTAATCATTTCCAGTTGAACGTAGGGTTCCTCAATTTTTTCGCGGTATTGGGGTTCCGGTAGCAGGCTGGGGTTATCAATCGTCAGCACCTCCCCTTTCACCGTGGTCACGCGATAGACCACCGAAGGGGCAGTAATGATTAAGTCCAGATTGTATTCCCGCTCTAGCCGCTCTTGGATAATTTCCATGTGCAGCAGCCCCAAAAAGCCACAGCGGAACCCAAAGCCCATGGCACTGGAGGTTTCCGGCTCGTAGTGGAGCGAAGCATCGTTGAGCTTCAATTTTTCAAGGGCTTCCCGCAGATCCTCAAACTGATCGGCATCGGTGGGAAAAAGACCACAAAAGACCATCGGTTTGGCCTCGGTGTAACCCGGAAGAGGTTCCTTGGCTGGGTTTTGTGCCAATGTAATCGTGTCGCCGACACGGGCATCGCCAACGGCTTTAATGGCGGCTGCGAGGTAGCCCACTTCCCCGGCATGGAGACTGTCCACGGGTTTTTGGTTGGGGGCGAGGACGCCGAGTTCATCAATTTCGTATTCTTTGCCAGAGGCCATCAAGCGAATGCGATCGCCCTTGCGAACCACACCATCCATGACCCGAAAATAGACAATCACCCCTCGGTAGGCATCGTAGTAGCTATCAAAAATCAATGCCCGCAGGGGTTGATCTACCGTATCCCGAGGCGGCGGCACCAAATGCACAATCGATTCCAGAATTTCCTCAATGCCAATCCCTTCCTTGGCGGACGCTAGAACCGCTTGGGAGCAATCGAGACCAATAATCTCTTCGATTTCGGCCTTGACGCGATCGGGTTCAGCACCGGGTAGGTCAATTTTGTTGAGGACCGGAATAATCTCTAAATTATGCTCCAATGCCAGATAGACATTGGCCAGTGTTTGCGCTTCTACCCCTTGGGAGGCATCCACAACGAGGAGTGCCCCTTCACAGGCAGCCAGCGATCGCGACACCTCATAGGAAAAATCCACGTGGCCGGGGGTGTCAATCAAATTCAAAATATACGTTTCGCCATCGCGACTGGTGTAGGTCATGCGGGCAGCTTGCAGCTTAATCGTAATTCCCCGCTCCCGCTCCAGCTCCATATTGTCAAGAAACTGTTCCTTCATTTCACGGGGATCCACCGTGCCTGTAAATTGCAGCAGGCGATCGGCAAGGGTCGATTTGCCGTGATCAATGTGGGCAATGATCGAGAAATTGCGAATGTGGGAAACGGGGACGTCGGTCATACCAGCGAGGACAACCTTAACAAAATGAAAAACTCCTTTCTTGATTCTAAGCGTCCCTGTCCGATTGTGCTGAGAATTCGGTGGTAGGATAGAAATTAACTGCCGGGATGTAGCGCAGCTTGGTAGCGCATCTGCTTTGGGAGCAGAGGGTCGCAGGTTCAAATCCTGTCATCCCGATTCGGAACCGTAAACCTAGAACGATTGTTGCCCATACAATCCTGCGGTAGATTAGCCTCAGGCCTTTTGGATACGTATTCATTGATGCTGACGGTTCCACGGACAATTTGCCTTGGATTTTTGGCGGTGATTACGCTGGGGACGCTGCTGTTGTGGCTGCCTTGGTCCACTAGTAATGGGGAATGGAACCCCTTTATCGTTGCGCTATTTACCGCAACATCGGCCGTTTGTGTGACCGGCCACATTATTGTCGATACGGGAACCCACTTTTCTCCCTTTGGTCAACTGGTGATTCTGCTGTTGATCCAGGTGGGTGGTCTGGGGTACATGACGGCGACCACCTTTTTGATTATTTTGCTGGGACGCAAGTTTAACCTGCGGCAGAAGATAGCGGTACAGCAAGCCTTGGATCGGCGGGGCATGCAGGGGGCACGGCAATTGGTGCGCTCGATTTTGGGTCTCACGTTTCTCTTTGAACTGACGGGTGCCTTGTTGCTGTGGCTGATTTTTCGCCAAGACGTTAGTGATCCACGGGCACTGTGGCTGGCGGTGTTTCACAGTATCAGTGCTTGGAATAATGCCGGGTTTAGTCTGTTTAGTGACAGCTTGATGGGGTATCAAACCTCTGTGCCCCTGAATTTCGTGATTTCACTGCTGATTATTTTTGGCGGCATTGGCTATGAGGTGATCTTTGAATTTTATCTTTGGCTGCGGGAGCATCTGCGCCACTGGGGTAAACCCGCCTATCTAATCCGCAAGGCGAGCCAGATGACGTTTAGCCTCAATTTCAAAATTGTGACGAGTACAACGGCGATTCTCCTCATCTTGGGAACGGCGATGCTGTTTGCGACGGAGATGCGATCGCCAGAACGATTTGGTCTTTTTTCCTTTGATCAGAAGCTCCTCTTGGCCTGGTTTCAGTCGGTGACAGCGCGGACGGCGGGCTTTAATACCGTCAACATTGGTGAATTCAATAATGGCGGGCTATTTATTATGATTGCCCTGATGTTTATTGGTGGTAGCCCCGGTGGCACGGCAGGGGGCATTAAAACAACCACGTTGCGGATTTTGGCAGGGATTACCAAGTCAGCTCTGCAAGGGAAAGAGGTGGTGCTGCTCTACCGCCGTCAGGTGCCCCCCTCGCTGATCATGAAAGCGGTCGCTGTCGCCTTTGGCTCAATGTTTACGGTGCTGGTTTCCACTACCCTCATCGCGATCGCTGACCCCGAAGAGAATTTCATTAACATTCTCTTTGAAACCGTTTCCGCCTTTGCCACCGTTGGTCTCTCCACCGGTATTACCAGTGGGCTAACCGCCTTTTCCAAGTTGATCTTGATTGTAACGATGTATGCCGGACGGGTAGGTATCCTGCTGCTGATGGCGGCAATTATCGGTGACCCCCAGCCTTCTAGTGTCCAATATCCTGAGGAGAACCTGCTGGTGGGTTAGGGGGCGGCATACTCGGCAATGGCGGCAGCCATCTCTTGGGTACCCACGGGTTCTTTGCCCGGCGCAGCCAAATCATAGGTGACAAAGCGCCCCTCAGCAATGACTTTTTCCACAGCTGCCTGAAGACGCCGTGCCGCTTCCATTTCACCCAAGTGTTGCAACATCAACACACCAGAGAGAATCAATGCCGTAGGATTGGCTTTATTTTGGCCGGCATATTTAGGTGCTGAACCATGAATCGCCTCAAAAACGGCATATTCATCGCCAATGTTTGCCCCCGGTGCCACTCCTAGACCCCCAATCATCCCGGCACAAAGGTCGGAAAGAATATCACCGTAGAGGTTGGGCATCACCATCACATCATAAAGTTCGGGCTTCTGCATCAACTGCATGCACATGTTATCGACGATGCGATCTTCAAAGGCAATGTCGGGGTAACGGGTAGCAATTTCGCGGGCACGTTCAAGGAAGAGGCCATCGGTAAATTTCATGATGTTGGCTTTGTGAACGGCGGTCACTTTCTGGCGATGGTTGGCCTTGGCATATTTGAAGGCAAACTCAATGATGCGATCGCTCCCCAGCACAGAAATCGGCTTGACACCAATGGCAGCATCCTCACGGATCGGCTTACCCGCTAGATCACTCAAAAAGGCACGGGCTTTGGCCGCCTCGGGACTGGTGTATTCAAACTCAATCCCGGCGTAGAGGTCTTCGGTATTCTCGCGAACAATGACAAGGTCAATGTTTTGAAAATAGCTTTTCACCCCAACAATGGATTTAGCCGGCCGTAGGTTCGCATAGAGATTGAGCCGCTTGCGGATCTCGACATTCACAGAACGAAAGCCGGTACCCACGGGGGTGGTAATCGGCCCTTTGATGGCAGTTTTCGTGCTTTTGATGGCATCGAGAACGTGTTCGGGCAAGGGGGTACCATAGCGTTCCATCATGTCCACGCCGGCATCCACCACCACCCAATCAATTTTGACGCCCGTAGCATCAATGGCCGTGCGAGTGGCAGCGGCAACCTCAGGACCAATACCGTCGCCGCGAATTAAGGTAACAGCGTGGGACACGAGTTCTCTCTCCCTATGCAGAACTGAAAGACAAAGGTATTAGGAGGGTATGATGCCGCTAAATGAGCTTCACCGTACGTAGCGTGTGAAACAAAATTGTCGCCAAGGCGATCGCGCCTGCAACAATGACAAAGTACAAAACAATTCCCATCATGTTTCTCCTCAACAGGTAGTGATTTACCTCGGAATTCAGAATACCCTAGGCTGTGCCTACAAAACTAACATCACTAAAGCGCTTTTGTGCCTCGCTGACGGGACGATTTTTGCCTTCCTCTTGCCAGTAGTTAATGATTTCGGTGGCACGGTTGAGGAGTTCAATCCGCTCGGCTTCCGTAATCCAAGATTTCTTCTCTAACTCCGCCTTCAGGAGTTCCCAAGCATCGGTGCGCGGCCAAAAGAAGTAGGAGGTGAGGGGGCTTGTCCCTTTGCCAACAATTTGATCGACAGCGATCGCCACGTCTTTTTCTAACCAAAGTACTCTCAGGGTAAAGCGGGACAATTCTAACCTCCTAAAACTCGTTTTTCACAAAAAGCCATCCTTTATAATAACCAATCAGGCCAACTGCATACAAGTTTCTGGAGAGCTGCCGTTGAGTACCCCCTACGCCTGTGTCTTTTTTGATATTGATGGGGTGATTCGCGATGTCAGTCGTTCCTATCGCCGTGCCCTAGCGGATACCGTCGAGCATTTTACGGGGGGTGCCTATCGTCCCAGTCAAAAGGAAATTGACAACCTCAAGGCGGAAGGCTGCTGGAATAACGACTGGGAAGGGTCGCGTGAACTCATTTATCGCTACTTTGAACGCCAAGGGAAACCCCGCTGCCAAGTGCCCTTGGATTACGAGCGCCTTGTAATCTTTTTTGAGGAGCGCTATAGCGGCCAAAATTGGTGCGGCTATATTCAAGATGAGCCACTGCTGGTGGATGTTGCCTATTTTCAGGCTCTTGATCAGGCACAAATCCGCTGGGGGTTTGTCAGTGGTGCGACGCGGGACTCGGCAGAATATGTTCTGAAACACCGCTTGGGTCTCGATCAGCCCCTTTTGATCGCCATGGAAGATGCCCCCGGCAAACCCGACCCCACAGGACTCCGCATGGCCTACCGTCAGGCCGCGGCTCAGGAAACCATTCCTGCCTTTTATGTGGGGGATACAGTGGCGGATATGCAGACCGTTGTCAATGCCCGCAAAGAACAAGCAACAACGCCGTGGATTGCCTTAGGGGTGATTCCTCCCCATGTCAAGCCCGAAGATCGGCAACGCTATGGCGATCGCTTGCGCTCAGCGGGAGCCAGTGCAGTTTTTGAACACACGCGCGACATTACCCCAGCGATGGTGGCAGCGTTCTTAGGGCAATTGGCTGCCCACGACTCAAACTGCGGGCAATAAGATCACAGCGTTCATTGCCGACATCGCCACTATGGCCACGCACATGGTGCCACTGGACTAAGGGATCATTGAGGGCATCTAACTCCTGCCACAGGTCTTGGTTGAGAACAGGCTTTTTGGCGGCTGTTTTCCAGCCCCGCCGTTTCCAGTTGTGGATCCACTCCGTAATTCCCTTGAGGACATATTCGCTGTCGGTGTAAAGGGCGATCGCGCTCCCCGGAGCCAGTTGGCGCCATGCCTTGAGGGCTTCAATGGCCGCCTGCAATTCCATGCGATTATTTGTGGTCGCGGGGTGATGTCCCCCCCGTTCCTGCACAGAGCCGTCGGCAAAGTAAATGACCACGCCCCAGCCCCCCGGTCCCGGATTGCCTTCGCAGGCACCATCGGTATAAATGGCACGAATCTCGGTCATGAGTCTCTATGCCCTCCAAAGGTTGCAAATAAAAAAGGGTGGCCACAAGACCACCCCCGAAACAAATGGATACCAAAGACTACTTGATGCTGACTTTGGCGCCGGCTTCCTCGAGTTCTTTCTTAGCGGCTTCGGCGTCTTCTTTGGTGGCACCTTCTTTCACGGGTTTGGGCGTGGATTCCACCACTTCCTTAGCTTCCTTGAGACCCAAGCCGGTCAAAGAGCGCACCACTTTGAGCACGGCAATCTTCTTGTCGGCGGGGACTTCTTCGAGAATGACATCGAAGGCGGTTTTCTCTTCGACTTCTTCTGCGGGAGCAGCAGCCCCACCACCCACAGGAGCGGCGACCATCATGCCACCGACCGGCGCAGCGGCACTGACACCAAAGGCCTCTTCAATTTGCTTGACCAGCTCAGCGGCTTCCAGCAGGGTCAAGGATTTCAACTTTTCGAGAATTTCATCGGTTGCAGCAGACATTGTCAACTCCTATCGTTTCAAGGTTGGAAAACAAGAACAGGTGGCTTCCCAAGGGAAACCGAAAACAGGATCGATCTATGCCGCACCTTTGTCGGCGATCGCCTGGGTTGCCCGCGCCAAGGAAGCAGGAACCTCCTTGATGCCAATGGCAATCTTCGCTGTGACGGCATTGAGGGCACCAGCAATCTGCGCCATGAGTTGTTCTTTTGAGGGCAGATCACCAATGGCCTTCACTTGCGCTTCATCAAGGGCCCGTCCCTCCATGACCCCACCGCGTAGGGTGGTTTTTTTCGTGGCCTTTTGGAATTCTTGGTAGGCCTTGATCGTGCCGCCAATGTCATCCTTGACCAAGAGGAACGCCGAAGGTCCCTTAAGGAATTGGGTCATGGGTTGCCAAGTGTCACTTTCTTTAACCGCCAATTCCATCAGCGTATTTTTAGTGACCTTGCAACTGGCATTACACTTGCGCAAGCGTTGCCGCAAATCCTTCATCTCAGCATCGGTGAGACCTTGGTAGTCAATCACCAGTGCCATTTGTGACTCGCTCAGGCGTTCCTTTAGCTCCGCCACAATTTCTTTTTTGTTTGCTAGCGTGCGTCCCACGCGCATCACCTCCTGTAGTCAGTGAAAGAAAAACCCCAGCAGTGGTGCCGGGGCGATCGCCCAATCCCAACGGATGGACTTCGCAAACCTCGGCAGGAAGATTATGTCTGAGCCAGACCCCTGCGGTCTTCGGTTTCAGTCTTGAGTTGTCCAGTATTGGGCAATAGACAAGTCCTCCTTAGGCGGCTTCGGCCAGTTTTAGCTCCCGCAGGGCGTTGATGTCCACTTGAATGCTCGGCCCCATGGTGGCGGCCACATAGACACTGCGCCAGTAGCGACCCTTGGCACCACTCGGGCGGTTGCGGTCAATACTCTCTTGTAGTGCCTTGAGGTTAACGAGCAAGTCTTCGGCGCTGAAGCTAGCTTTGCCAAAGAGCACATGGACAATCCCGGTGCGATCGGCGCGGAATTCCACTTTCCCCGCCTTGAACTCTTGAATCGCTTGGGGCAAGTCAAAGGTCACCGTACCGGCTTTGGGCGATGGCATGAGCCCCCGCGGACCCAAAATCCGACCCACTTTGGCCACTTGGGGCATCATATCGGGGGTGGCAATGAGGAGATCAAAGTCCATCCGCCCCTTTTGAATTTCGTCAATGAGTTCCTCTGAACCCACAACATCGGCACCGGCGGCACTGGCTTCAGTCACTTTTTCACCCCGGGCAATGACCGCGACGCGAATCGTTTGACCGGTGCCTTTGGGGAGCGCCACAGTGGTTCGCAATTGTTGGTCGGTATATTTGGGATCAATGCCCAAGCGGATGTGGGCTTCTGCCGATTCAGGAAATTTGGCTGTGGCCGTTTCCTTCAGCAGTTGCAAGGCCTCGAGGGGAGCGTAGGGACGATCCTCCACCTTGGCATAGAGTTCGCGCAGTCGTCGCGAGAGTTTACGCATCAGAATTTACCTCCACGGGGTACTAACGAAACGCAGTTTCTCCCCCAACACAACAACGGACTCAACAGGAACACACGAAGGAAAGCTTTAGTCGGCAATGGTCACGCCCATATTGCGAGCGGTGCCTTCGATAATCCGCATGGCCGCTTCAATATCGTTGGCGTTGAGATCTGGCATTTTCTTCTCAGCAATTTCCCGCAGTTGGGCACGGGTGATCCTGCCCACTTTTTTCTTGTTGGGTTCGCCGGAGCCTTTTTCAATGCCCGCAGCTTTTTGAATCAGCACGGAAGCGGGCGGCGTTTTCAGAACAAAGGTGAAACTGCGATCTTCATAGACCGAAATTTCAACGGGAACCACCATCCCCACTTGATCGGCGGTGCGAGCATTGTACTCTTTGCAGAACATCATGATGTTCACACCGTGCTGACCAAGGGCCGGACCAATGGGGGGAGCAGGGTTGGCTTTACCCGCTTGAATGGCAAGTTTAATAACTGCGACGACCTTTTTCGCCATAGTGAGTTAGCGTCCTAATCTACTTTTTCCACTTGAGTCACTTCGAGTTCGACCGGCGTTTCGCGGCCAAAAATCGAGAGTAATGCTTTCAGTTTGCTGCGCTCAGCACTGACTTCAATCACCTCTCCCTCAAAGTCCTTAAAGGGACCATTGAGAACTTTGATCTTATCACCACTATTGAGATCAATGCGGTGAACCGGTTCTTGTTCTTGGGCTTTGCGGAAGATGCGATCCACTTCGGCCGGACTCAGGGGCATGGGCTTGACGTGACCGCGGCCGCGGCCTGTACTGCGGCGTTGCTCGGCACCCACAAAGTTAATCACATTGGGGGTGTTTTTAATCACCTGCCAAGCTTCATCATCAATTTGCCATTCACCCGTTTCGGGGGACTGCTGTGCCCGCACTTGGACAAGAACATAACCGGGAAAAACTTTTTCCTCAATGGTTTGCCGCGAGCCATCTTTTTTGATTTTGATGACGGGGGTTTGGGGAATTTCAATGCGAAAGATGCGATCGGCCACATCCAGCGTATGGAGCCGCTGCTCGATGGTGCTTTTCACTTTTTTTTCGCAGCCAGAGGCCACCTGCACGGCATACCAAAACCGTTTGACCTTACCCGCTTGATCCCCTTCGGCCACTTCAACGGTGTCGTCAAGAGGATCGTTCAGATCAGAATGATCAGTAAATTCACTCACCATAGGCGCGTACTCGTAGGAATCTTTGGCTGTCTAGAAAATCAGTGTGGCCAGCCAACGAAAGAGTTCATCCACTAGGTAGATGACCGCAGCCGAAAGGGAAACGATGAGAATGACTGCCGCAGATTCGCCAATCAGACGCTGGCGATCAGGCCACACCACTTTGCTGAGTTCTTCCTTGGTTTCGCGGAAAAACTCGGTTAGATTAAAGCCACTAGTGGGCTTTTCGCCTTCGGTACTCTTGGTCACGGCGGCACTCCTTAGGGCGGGGGCAGCCCGTTGCTACCCGTTTAATTCAGCGCGATTTATTATCATAGCAGGTTTCTTCTTTTTAGGAAATCCCGATGTTTGATTGCTTGCGATCGCGCACCCTCACGACGGCTATGGGTGAGGTGGCCTACGTTACCAATGATCTCGGCAATGTTAACCCTGCTCGGCCGCCTTTATTTTTTTGGCATGGCTTTGGTGGTGGCTCGAGCCGCTATGAATGGTCGGCAGTTTATCTGGCCTTTTCAGCCGAGTATCCCCTTTTTGCTTTGGATTTGCCCGGTTGGGGCGCCTCTGAGCATCGCGATCAACCCTATACGGTGGCGGCTTATGTGGATCATTTGCTAGAGTGCCTTGGTCAATTGACGGCAGAACCAGCGGTGGTGATCACGTCGTCACTGACGGCAGCCTTTGCCATCCAAGGGGCGATCGCCCATCCCCAACGCTTCCGTGGCCTGATTCTCACCTGTCCAACGGGGCTGAGTGATTTTGGTCAAGATTACCGCCAGACCCCCCTTGCCCAGATTGCCCGCCAGCCCTATGTGGATATCGCCTTTTATCGCCTCGGCGTGGCCAATTCCCTGAGTGTGCAGTCCTTTATGGCCAATCAACAGTTTGCCCGACCTAGCCGCATCAGCCCAGAAATGATTGCCACCTATACCCAAGTAGCGCAGTCGGCGGGGGCAGAATTTGCCGCGTTGGCCTTTGTGCGGGGTGATCTCTGCTGCGACCTCAGTCGCTTCTTGCCCCATTTGACGGTGCCGACCTACATCGTTTGGGGAGAGCAGGCAAAACTCCCTCCTGTGGCCGTGGGTCAACGCTTGGCACAGTTAAACCCCGAGGCGATTCGTGCCTTTGATGTGATGCCAGAGGTGGGACTAACGCCGCAGTTGGAGTGCCCTGCGGTGATGATTGGCTGGATTGATCGCTACCTTGGCCAGTTGCTGGCCTCCCCTTGAGGTGATCTAACGCTGGGCATTGGCAGTGGCGGGTAGGGTTGTGCCATAGACACGGGGGCGATCGCCCTGGGCCAATTGGGTGCTGCCTTGAGTATCCACTGCCCAAATTGTGGCTTTGGGGTTCCCCATGGTTTGGGTTTGAAAGAGTACCCGTTGCGGATCCGTTGTGCTCCAGCCCAAAAGGGTGGCAAAGTCGTATTCATCAGCGGTGGGATAAACCGTGGCCACATGACCCACCCCCGCCTGCCAAATCCATGCGCCATCGCTAATTAAATCAGTAGCAAACAAGCCGCCAAGCTGGCGCACCAAGAGACGATTGCCCGTTTCTGACCAGCCAACTGGAACTAGTACTGCAATCAGACCTTGGCCTTGGGGCACCTCTGCCAAAAACTCAGGCGGCATTTCCTTG
This sequence comes from Thermosynechococcus sp. TG215, assembly GCF_031583455.1. Classification (NCBI taxonomy): domain Bacteria; kingdom Bacillati; phylum Cyanobacteriota; class Cyanophyceae; order Acaryochloridales; family Thermosynechococcaceae; genus Thermosynechococcus; species Thermosynechococcus sp. TG215. The sequence goes on from NZ_CP134178.1 coordinate 128,442, forward strand.
AGGCTTTCAATGCGCTGCTGACTGCCGCTCTGGCGATCGCGAATTTCAAGAACGCTCACCAGTTGTTGCCGTTGCGCCTCGGGATCAGCCGTGAAGTAGAGGGTGGCCTGTGCCACATAGCGGCCATCGGGAGAGAGATATTGGGGCGTCTGCTGAGTCAAGCGGAGAGATTTCTTAGCCTTTAGAGCAGCGGCGTGGCCGTCGTCAATCCATTTCCAAGGGAGGGGGAAAGGACTCTGAAGCGGATCTGTGACTACTGTTTCTACGGGTTGATCGGGGGCTGAGGGTCGCTGGGCTTGGGCAGGCGTTACTGGGGCGATCGCAAGGGCTGTCAGTACCCCACAGATTGAGGAGATGAAAAAGCCCCGCCACGGCGCAAATCGGGTTACCATGAGGTCACTCCTCTGAAATAAAGTTTGCTTATTTTATTGACAGTTTGGTTAAACGAGTGACGACGGCTCCTCACACCTCTAGCATAGCAATTGGCCTAGGCCGATCGCAGGAAAATTAACGAAGTTTTATGCTCCTGACAGAATTAGTCAAAAAATCTCGTGACTATTTGCAGTCATTGGCAGTCATTGAGATTCATTCCCAGTGGTTTCCCCTCAGTTCCCCCTCGCTCAAAGATGCGGGGACGACCCCCTATGCAGTGAATGCTAAAGGGCATTTGGCGTGGCCCAAGGGTCGGCACTCCCTCTGGTTGGGGCAGCGAATCACGGTACCCGCGACGGTTCAAGGCTATAGTGTGGCGGGTTTAACTCTACGCCTTGATCTCACGTGGTGGGCGGATCGGGCAACGGTGTATGTCAATGGTCAGGTGGTGCATCAGGGGGATTTATTTGATCATTCGGTGAGTCTGTGCCTAGGGGAGGCGGTGACCCCCGGCCAAGCGTGGGAGGTGGTGTTGCATCTTGTGAGTCCCGGCCACGATGACGGTGCTTTGGTGAGATCAGGCCTGCGGTTTGAATCGCCAACGGGAGTGGATCCCGACTTTATTGCCACTGAGTTGGACATTTTGGCGATCTTTGGTGAAACCCTCAACCTGCAACCCCTTGAACCCCTGCTGAAGGACGTTTTAGAAAGTCATGGACAGCGCCCCATCTTAGATCCGTTACTGGCGGAGATCCACGAGAAAATGCAGGCGATCGCCACCCCCTTGCGGGACTTCACCATGCACCTGTGTGGCCATGCCCATCTGGACTTGGCGTGGCTCTGGCCGATCGCTGAAACGTGGCAAGTGGCACAGTCCACTTTTCGATCTGTATTACAGCTGAAGGAACGCTATCCCGAACTCACCTTTACCCACTCCACTCCCGCCCTCTATGCCTATTTGCAGATCCATGCCCCAGAACTTTTTGGGCGGATTCAGGAAGCCGTGGCAGCGGGTTGGTGGGATGTAGCGGCAGGCCTTTGGGTCGAACCGGAACTCAATCTCATTCATGCTGAGTCCATTGCCCGTCAGATTCTCTATGGTCAGCAGTACGTGCAGGAGGCCTTTGGTGGCATTAGCCCCATTGCTTGGTTGCCCGATACCTTTGGTTTTCCGGAACGGCTCCCCAGTTTCTTGGCTCAGGGGGGCATTCGCTACTTTGTCACTCAAAAATTGTGCTGGAATGACACCACGCGCTTTCCCCACGGTTGGTTTGTCTGGCGGGATGTGGCGAGGGCGGAGGTGAATGCCCTGATGTCAGCACCCATTGGCGAGGGGATTGCTCCCGTGAAAATGGCTACCTATGCCCAAGAGTGGTGGCAACAAACGGGATCGCGGCGCAGTCTCTGGCTCCCCGGTGTCGGCGATCATGGCGGTGGACCAACGGCAGACATGTTAGAACGGGTGCGACGCTGGCAACACCTCGGTGGTATTGGGCCGCAGTGGCGGTGGACAACCGTGCAGCAGTATCTGGAACAATTAACCCAGGAAACACCCCCTACAACCGCTTGGCAAGGGGAACTCTACTTGGAATTCCATCGCGGCTGCTACACCAGCCATGGCGATCAAAAGGCTGCCCACGATCGCGCCCAACGCCAACTGCAAGAGGCGGAACGCTGGTGTGCCCTCGCGGCAATCACAACTTCTTTTTCCTACCCCAAAGAAGAACTCAAAGCCTGTTGGCAACAACTTCTCTTTAACCAGTTTCATGATATTCTCCCTGGCTCCTCGATTCCAGAGGTCTATGCTGAGGTGGCGCCAACGTGGCAGCAACTCCTGACCACGACAGAGACAGTCCTAAGGGAAGCACAAACAGCGCTGTGCCAGTCCATTGACGGCGGTGAACCGCCGGTGACAGAGGCAATTCCCGTTGTGATTTTCAATGGATTGGTGGGCGATCGCGCCGGGGTTGTCCACATTGACTTGGCGCAGCTACCGCAGGAGGTTCCCTCTTGGCGGGTTTATTGTCCACGGGGCGACTACGATTTACCAGCGCAGTTGAATGCTCCCCAAGGTTGCTTGACGTTTCGTACCCCTGAGGTGACGGGAATTGGCTACACGCTGCTGTGGCTCTGCCCGCGATCGCGCCCTGATACGTTACCAACCCCACCCTTGGGCTATGTCTTAGAAAATAACTATCTCCACGTTGAAATTGATCCGGCAACAGGGGAAATCACTAACCTGTATGACAAGTTGAATCATCGTCCCTGCTTGGGCGATCGCGGTAATCAACTGCAATTTTTCCGTGATCAGGGGCAATACTGGGATGCTTGGAACATTGACCCCAACTATGGGCAGCATCGACTGCCGGGGGCGACCCTAGAGGCTATTGAATGGGTGACGTGGCATCAACTGGAGCAGCGACTACGGGTCAGATGGCGCTTTCAGTCCTCGCAGATTCAGCAGGAGTATGTGTTGCAGTATCAAACCCCGTGGCTGCGCATTGATACGGTGATTGACTGGCAGGAGGAACATATTCTCCTCAAGGCGGCTTTTCCCTTGGCAATCAGTGCTGAGCAGATCACCTGTGAAACTCCCGGCGGCGTTACGCTGCGCCCGACCCTTCCCAATCCCCACCTCAGCGCCCATGAGCAAACAAAATGGGAGGTGCCCTTTTTAACGTGGGTGGATCTGAGTACCCCAGAGTATGGGGTGAGTCTTTTCAGCGACTGCAAGCATGGCCTTGATGCCCAAGCGAATCAACTGCGATTGACCCTGTTGCGATCGCCCACTTGGCCGGATCCGACGAGCGATCGCTGTCAGCACCGCTTTAGCTATGGTGTGTTTCCCCACAGTGACTCGTGGCAAGTGGCCGGTGTCCCGCAGCAGGCGGCTCAGTTTAATCAACCTCTGAGGGGAGAAATTGCCCCCGCCAACCCATCAGGATCATTACCGCCCCACGCTCAGCTTCTCCATTGGTCGGATGCCCGCATTCAATGCCTTGCCCTCAAACAAGCAGAGGATGGACAGGGTTGGCAATTGCGAGTAGCAGAAGTGGCTGGGGAAGGGGGCACCTTGGAACTGAACTCAACGCTAATCCCATGGCAGATCAAGGCACCGCAAACACTCTTGGAGACGCCCACAGAGAATACCAACACAGTGACCCTCAGCCCATGGCAAATTCAAACCTTCCGACTACACCCTTGACCTACAATTGCGCCTTGAGGATTCTTGGCGATTCTGAGACAAATCTCCCTCACTCAAGCAGGGCAGCTTGTTGACATTACAGCACATCAATCGTCGGGAAAGCTGTTGAAATATGACTCAAGTCTAAACTATAGCTATTCCAATAAAGAATGAGATATCATCCAGCACAATACTTGCGAATCACCTCATCAATCGAACTGTTTGACCCTGCATACATCCGCGCTCGCTTCAGCGCACTAAAGTCGTGCTCAATCACATTCAAATCAGGAGAGTATTTCGGTAAAAATAACACCTCGTGACCCGCCGCTTTGACCGCTTCCTGAATCACCCCTTTTGGATGAATCGGTACATTATCCATCATCAACAGCGAACGTTTCTCTAACGCCGGCAAACAGTACTGACTCAGCCAGTTCACAAACCCTACCGCATTCAAATATCCGCAAAACAGCATTGGGGCGATGAAGTCTTTCTGGTGTCTATACCCTCCTGCTACTAATACTAATATCATCTAAAGAACCATATTATTTGCTTATTATGGCCAATACTACAACAGATAGTACAAACTCAGCCAATATGCTCCCATGAAACAGCCGTACCCCGCTCAATGGCCTGATTCACTCGCTTGCCCAGCAGTACCTCATAGTATTTAGGAGGCAAACCATACCCAGGGCGAATCGAACGAATACACTCTGGCGTAATCACTTCCCCTGCCACCATATCTTTGACAAAGTACAGTGAGCGGCGATACACCAGCGACTTTTTCTCCGCCTCCGTAGGCCCATAGTGCACCCGCCCCAGCGCTTGATAAGCCCGCTGCGTTTCCTCCACCAGCAGTTTCATTTCGTGGGGTTCCAAACTAAAGGCGGCATCTACCCCGCCCTCAGCACGACTCAGCGTAAAGTGCTTTTCAATGACCGTTGCCCCTAGAGCCACCGCCGCTACTGCGACACCGATGCCCAGTGTGTGATCCGATAGCCCCACTTCACAGCCAAAGAGTTCCCTTAGGTGCGGAATTGTCCGTAAGTTAGAATCCGTTGGACTCGCAGGATAAGTGCTAGTACATTTGAGCAAGACAATCTGATCATTGCCGGTTGCCCGAATTGTTCGCACCGCTTCATCCAGTTCCGCAAGAGTTGCCATCCCTGTAGACATAATGATGGGCTTACCCGTTTGGGCGACCCGACGGATCAGTCCTAAGTCCACATTTTCAAAGGAAGCAATCTTATAGATTGGGCAATCCAACTCTTCAAGAAAATCAACTGCTGTTAGATCAAAAGGGGTGCTAAAGGCAATTAAACCCAGTTCTTGGGCACGCTTGAAGATGGGTTCGTGCCACTCCCAAGGGGTATAGGCTTTTTGGTAGAGATTGTAGAGATATTCCCCTTGCCAAAGACTGGTCTTGTCACTAATGAAAAAATCAGGCTTCTCACAGCGGAGCGTGATTGTATCCGCCGTGTAGGTCTGAAGCTTTAGGGCATGGGCACCAGACTTGGCGACTACTTCAACGATCTCTAAGGCTCTATCAAGGGACTGATTATGATTCCCTGACATTTCAGCAATGATAAAAGGTCTAGGAAAGTTGATTCTGAAGTATTTGTTTATAATCTCTACATTCATATGACTTCATAACCGCAGAAAATTTAACATAGCATGTATCAAGGGATTATAAATATTTGGTCTACGATCATAGTCTATAAATAGTGCAGCATCAGCTATATTCCAAGAAATATGACCAATGAGTAGAAAGCCTAGTAAAGTACTTGAAACCTTGATTTTAAGATAAGGCTCTATAGCAGAATTTACATCAGTTAGTTCTTGTAAATCCTCATTCTTCATATTAATAAAAAACAATAGATTTCGATCTGAAATTTCTATGACGTACCTAAAGTCTGGAAAAAAATTCTCTTTCTTTTGAGCATTCCAAAGATTCATTCGTGCATAGTTCAATAATTTTCTAAAGTTAACACTTGGGTTTAACTTTATTTTTTCGTGATCATAAACTTTATCTTTTAAATATTCCTCGATATATTTCTGACGATCAGATTCAGAATAAAGTACATATGGTTCATCAGGAATTTTCTGAGCAGTAGAAAGATCAAAGGACTGGCCTGAGTTAAGTAACAAAACTCTACTATCGAGACTATACTCTTTAAGAGCTTCTAAAACAGCGCTACCTTCAGGTGGATGGGGTAAATATTCATTAAGATTAGAGCGCGATCCAGCAATAACGTACTGGTCTGCAAAAGGCATGGCATAAGTTGGCTTAAGATAAAGAACAGCATCTACAAAGCCTTGAATGCCTTGGTTGGCAATTCGCTGTTTCTCTTTGAGCTTCTCAGCGTGAGACAGATTATGATAGCAAGCTGGATATCCTGAACCACCAGTATATGGCAGTAGAGCTAGATCAACTTTTCCATAGGTGGTTTTTATGTATTCCCAAGCATCTTTGTAAGGTGTGCAATCATTTGCATTAAAAATCACAAACCCATCCCACTTTATGACTAATGCTGAATCTACTAAAGTATTTAGTTGATGATACCCTGGGTCAGGCTCTACAATATCTACAATTAAGTCTTCAAAAAGTTTCTTTGGTGATCTGGCTGGTATACAATGCACATCTCTAAATGTAAAACCATTTGATTTTAAGAAATTCAACACAAAATTTGGATTTCTATCCATTAATATCACTTCTGCATCTTTGTTAATGTGTTGAATAGTACCAGCGGAACAATGATCTTCATGAATATGAGAAATATAAACATAATCTACATGACCGATATCCTCTATGCCCACTCTTAGGGGGGGATAGTGGTACCATGCTCCATGAAAGATACCATCATCTAGCCATGGATCAAATAAGATTCTTTTATTTTTGTGCTCTAGGATCGCAGTTGCACCACCAAAAAATTTTAACCTCATCTTGCTTTCAACTCCCTATATCGGTTTAACTGCATAAAGTGTAATTTGTCGGCCTATGCCTAGGTCAGCTAATGCTCTATAAAAACGACTAAGAAAATCCTTTTTTCCTACTTTAGCTAAGTTCATCTCAAAGCTCATTCTTTTTTCATGACATCTTCTTCCTAGCTCTTGATTTCCAACATAATTATCACCAAACAAAAGAAATATCTCAATAGGAAAAGAAGATTCTATTAATTTTACATCGTACCCAATACCTTCAGCTAAATTACGTAATGTTGTTGAATTAAAGTAGTTTAAGTGTGCAGGAGGCGCAATCCACCAATCATGAAGGTTATGTATGTCACGCCCAGCTACTTGAAATGTGTTGAATTCATTTGGAACATCAATAATCAAGATACCTCCGGGCTTCAAAACTGATTCATAAATCTCTTGTAGTACACGAACAGGATCTGGTAGGTGCTCCAAAACATTGAATAAAGTAACAATATCAAAAGAATTGGGAAATACACGCATTGTATCCAAGCCAGCCTCTACAACGTTCAGCCCTCTTCGTTTTCCATATTCAATAGCATCTGATGCTGGGTCGAACCCATAACAGTCAAGTCCCTTGCTCTTAAAAAAGAGTAAAGCTTCCCCCCACCCGCAGCCTATATCTAAAAGAGTCTTACCACTAACTGTCTCTTGGCTTATATTTTCAAGATTAGATAGAACTCTATCTCTACAAAAGTCATACCAATCCTTATCTTTTTTTTGAACCTCTAAGGAAGAATCATTAAAATTTAGATTACTAGAGTAAAACTCATTAAGATAGTAGCTCTGTATCTCTTCAGATGTTGGAGTTGGCTGTATTTGTAAGAAACCATAAACTGGATGAGGTACAAGCTTATACTCTCTCATAGGTATTTACTCCTGACGTAATCTGATGCACTACTCCATCCAATATTAGCAACTAAATCAATAATAGACAAGTGACTAATAAAGTTATTACTGTCTTTTTGAGGATAAGCAGTAGGTATAAACTCTTGAAAAGTTAATTTAATCATTGAGTTATTGAATAATCCATCCTTATCTATATATTCTTTTGCACCAATCGGGCTAATGTATTCTTCGCATCCAAGATACTGGCATATTTTTATGATTTTTTCGCTTCTTTTTCCTTCTATTCCTAATTGACTAGAAACCAAAAAAACTGGTGATAGACCCAACAATTTGCTAATAAGAGTAATTATTTTGATATTGAGTTCACATAGATTAGTTATTTTTTTGTCGTAAATGATATCTATTATTGGCAATATGTGTTCAATATATCTGCATTTTGCATAGTTATTTTGAATAGAAATAGAGTGTTTTTTGCGCCAATTCTTTTTATCGTCTATCTCAATTTCATTTATCTTTTGACTCAGGCTTTTGTGTAAAATAGGTACTGTTAAAAAATGAGGTTGATGATTGATGAGTATTCTATTTCTGTTTTGCCAGCTACTTTTTTCATATTGAACGTCATCTAAGAATATAAAAATGTCTACTAGTGATATTAAATTAAAGTATCCAGCCCATGGTAAGTATGTTGGTTGCATAATTGCGCACTTCATAGGTCAGCCTTAGTCTTCCGAACTCTATACTCATGCTCTAGTATGCCCATGCTTACTACATTCTCATAACTTATTTTGTTCCAAAATTCTTCTCTTTTGATTCCTTCTACCTGAAATCCAAGTGATTTGTAGAGATTAATAGCAGCTCTATTAGATTCTGAAACCTGTAAGTATATTTTGTGTAAATTAAGAAAACAGAAAGCATAATCTAAAATTAAATTAATTGCTGTTTTACCCACACCAATTCCTCTATACTTTTCATTTGCAATATAGATACCGAGCTCTGATTTCCTATTTATCCAGTCTATGAACATTAATCTAGTAATACCAATTAACAGTTCTTGATCGGGTACAATGTGATTTACTTTTATTCCTAGAATTATTTGATTTTTGTCTTTTAATACTTTGTTAAGCCATTCTTTGGTTTCGTCTAAGGTAACTGGCATCGGTTTTGCCATCAATAAATGAACTAATGATATATCATTTTTCCATTGATGTATTATTTCTACATCTTGAACAGATAAAGGCTTAAGGCAAACAGAACCAGACTCAAGCATTTTCTACACCTAGAAAAAATTGAGTTTTGAGTAAGCACTTTCTACTTTTATCCTTGTTAAGTCTGGGATTGTGTGATTTTTGATAATTTCACTGTCGTACTTAACTCTATCATACCCAATGTTACTAGCATACAGCTTCAATAACTTTGCATAACCATTTTCTAGAGAATTAAATGATAGACTATCAAGTAATATGTCATGATCTCTTTGATGCAGTAGTTCCAAAAAGGGAATTTGATTTTTGTTGGTTGGAACTACAAGACCAACTAATTGCAAATATATCCGTTCCCAAGTAACAGAGCCACCTCCACCTAAATACCATGAGCAGTGTAGCATAATCTCAGCTATTTCATCGGTTTGAATATGCAACTGTCCTTCAGGGAAATACTGCATTTGCGATTCCACTTCCGCACGGTGAGGGTTGGCTCCACCAATCACCACTTCAGGGGCAAAATCCCCAATTTCCCGCAGGATTTGTAGGGCTCGGGTTGTGTAGTTCTGGGGATCCATCCCGCCAAAAAAGACCAGTACCTTACGTGGATCAAACGGTGGGCGTCCTTGTCGCTCCAATTTTTCGCGGGCAGCGATGAACTCTGATCTGAGGAGAGCGTACTCAGGCCCTAGCAACTGGCAACAGTGCGGAGGAACTAAGCCGACGTAGCGATCCCAGCGATGTGTATAGTTTTGATCCAGCAAGACATCACAATCATGGAAGCGGTTGGCAAGGTCATCAATGACAAAAATTTGCTTGACCACTGGGCGCAACTGCTGCTCCCACGCCTTGTCAATGCCGTAGTGATCGACAACCAGCCAGTCAGGGGTTGCCTCTAGACTTTCGATAATTTGCTTGGTTTGTGCTGCATCCACTTGTTGAGGGACGCCTAGGTCAGCCGCTGTTGTGGGTTCAGCTCCCCTTGGCAGCTCATAGACCCTAAAGCCCTTTTTCTGCACAAGGGCGATGATATTGTTTGGATGGTTGCGACAAATGAAAATACAGGTTGCCCCTTGCTCACGCAGCGCTGTTGCCAATGTCATACACCGCATGATGTGCCCAGTGCCAATGTGGGTTGCCGAGTCGGCACGGAAAACAATGAGCATTTCCTAGCCCTCCTCCCTAGTTGAGTCTTCGCATCTCTGCATGGCAGATTGATCCCTTTAGCAGGGTCTTGACATCCCGACCCTCTTCACACTCTTTGATGAGACCAAAGACTTCATCTAGGGCTTGACCATAGCCCTGAATGATCTCCGGTGTATGCTCTGTGCAAACATATACGGCGTTGGTTGCCAAATAGCCTCGTGCTAGCATCTCTTGAGTAATGAGGGTTTTATACGCTAGGTTGTTGGTTGTGTTCTCAAACTGAAAGCGAATCAAAGCAGGAATTCCAGAGATTCTCAGAGCCAGTTGATGCTTGACAGCTAGTTGTTGCCAAAGCTCAGCAATATTCCGACCGGTCTGAGTGATTCGTTCCCAAGAACGGGTTTTGTCCATCACTTCAAGAGTTTTTAGGCCAGCTGTCGGCCCAATGCGTTCCGTCCAAAAGGTGCTGCTAATAAATGTGGACTGAGCAGCAGTCATGACTTCCCTGCGGCCAACAACTGCGGTAATTGCGTAACCGTTGCCTAGGGCTTTGCCAAAAACGGCCATATCTGGCTCAACACCATAGATTTTGTGCAAACCGCCAAGTGCCTGCCGAAAACCTGAGGTACATTCGTCAAAGATTAAAACGATTCCTCTATCGGTTGCTAGTTTTCTGACTTTTGCCAAAAAACCATCTTTTGGGGGCTCGTTGCGCTGTACCTCCATTTTGATAACGCCAATGTCATGCTGATTCACCAAGGCTTCGAGTTCATCAAACTGGTTATAGTGAAAGGGAAAGACGGTTCCCTTTAATCCTGAGGGAATACCCTTTGGCTCTAGCCCTGGGAGTAAATGCGTAGCTAAGGTTTGCTCATCACCAAGGTTGGCGGCTAAGTACCAGTCGTGCCAGCCATGGTACCCACAGATGGCCACCGAATCCTTGCCTGTGGCTGCCCTAGCAATACGAATGGCGATCGCGTTCGCTTCACCCCCCGTTCGGGCAAACCGCACCATATCAGCCCATGGATGTAGTTCAATGAGTTTTTCAGCCAGATAGACTTCTTCTGGACAGTTGAGGGTCGATAGATTGCCTTTGGCAATAACTTGTTGAACCGCTTCATCCACTTCTGGGTGAGCGTAGCCCAAGGTATTGGTGCCAATTCCCATCATTGACATATCAATATATTCGCGGTCATCTAAGTCCCAGATGCGGCACCCCTTAGCTTTGCTAAAATAGCTGGGCCAGTACTCTGGCAGAAACATTTCAGCGCGCTTGGAAAGGAGCATGCTGCCCCCAGGGATGATGCGCTTAGCTCGTTTCCACAACTTTTGGCCGGTTCCTAAGATGGCTCCCTCGTTTCTGCCAATATGCTCATTCAAACTAAAAGCCGCAGGATACTCCTGCTGCATTTGCCAAATTTCCCGCCAAGAGAAGTCAATTCGCGGGGCAAAGTGCTCAATCACCTGCCGAACAATTTGGTAATCTTCCGGTTCATCAACCGTCCAGCGACAACTGGACAAGTCAATAGGTGGTTCTAAAAACCTGAGCCGAAATTTGCCACTGTTCCTAATGTAAGGGGAGACATGCTCACGGTCAAAGGGTAAGTAGGCGGCTTGCCATGCTGTTTCTAGGGCTTGGAAGGTAAATACTTCTACATCTAGACCATCGGCAAAGCGAGTGCTGGTCGCACAATAGTCGGCACTAGAGCTTTGAAATAGATCGATAACTTGGTCAACAATTTCAGGATCAATCAATGGGCAGTCAGCTGTTACGCGTATAACAGTTTTAGCACCATACTTTTTAGCCACTTGATAATATCTATCTAAAACATCCTTTTCACTGCCTTGCTCACAACAGAACCCCAGCCCATGCACATAATCTACAATTTTCTGATTTTCTGGTTGAGAACCAGTGGCCACAACTATTTGGTCTACTAACTTGGTATTTCGCAATCGCTGAAGCAAAAAATAAATCAAGGGCCTACCGTCCGCTTTCAGCATCACTTTGCCGGGTAAGCGGGTTGAACCCATGCGTGCCTGCACAATTGCGATTTTCATAGTTGCTCCCAGCGACTAGGATGGATTAAGTCTAGATCATCACTACATAGATGACTAGGCCAAGGAGGAAGATCGGTGTTCATTGCCTCTAAGATAGCTTGCAGTTGGCCGCAACTTTCAACACCAACGAGGATCCGGTCTAGTCCCTGTTGATGGAAGGCTGCACCTAAGCAAGCTTGCAAGGGAGTGACCCTTACGGTAGCTTGCCATGTTTCTATCGCCTGCCACAGCTTAGACCAACGGGAGAACTTTTGGGGACGCTTTTCAGCGGGCATGAGGAGCAATCCCTGTAGAAAAACAGAGCGCGCATGCACCTCAACACCATCGCTTTTTAGACGAGCCAGCCAACCCGATTTTGCTAACCGCTGGTCTAGACCGTTAAAGGGAGCTTGAACAAGATCAGGTCTAAAGTTGGGATACAGTTGCTCTAGTTCTTGCGGTGAATAAATGGAAAAACCAATCTTGTCAACCCAGCCATCTTTTTTCAATTCTAGGAGTGCATCATACAACTCCTTTCCCTCTGACCTAAGGAGATCCAAGGGATGATGCAATAATAGCCCGTAGAGCTTGTCTAGCTTAAGACGCTGCAGTGATCTTCTACAGTTGTCTTGAACCCACTGCTGAACATTAGACAAGCTGGAAGGTAATTTGGGAAGTTTAGTGACAACATTCCAGCTCTGAACACCAATGTCCCCTAGCCTTGCTTCACTGTCACCATAGGCTATTGCTGTATCAAGGGTATCTATGCCCACCTCTTGAGCCTGTTGTAAAATGGCTTTTGCTTCTTCAAGGGTGACTTGACCTTGCTGGTTGGCAATTCCATAGGCAAGACCAAACTGAACGGTACCAAGAGCCAAACGCTGAGTATTCATTCCGACTTGTGAAAATAGCGACCCTGCAGATCTTTTCTTAGGATGCTTGTTACCCACTGACGATCATAAGGGTCGTCTAGATCACTACCGCTGTGGTCAACAAGTGTTTCCGAAAAGCGATAAATCAAGTGATAAATGCCAAGCTGACGAAAAATTTCAGCATAGTCCTGCTTGTAGGTGTATAAGCCGGACCGATGTTTGTAGGCATTTGCTCGTAAGAAGGGAGAATCAAAATCTGAGATCACTAAGTAGCCGCCATCCTTAAGCGCTAAATCCACATTGGCGACCGCACGGCTGAGAAGGGAGCGATCAACCAAGCAAAATACCCCTGAAATAACTACAATCGTTGCTTCTTGCCAAGGTAATCCTTGGGCTTGGGTGATACTCCCCTGAGTAAACTCTAAGTGGGGAAAGGCTTTTTTACCTGCGGCAATGGCTTTGCCTGAAGGTTCCACGACTCGGCAGTGCCACTGTGGGTATTGTCTTCTAAATCCTTCAGCAACCCTGCCTGAACTGCCACCAACATCAATGAGTATTCCCTGCGCTGGCAAAGTCAGGTGTGATAGAGCCCGTAAAATTCTATCGTTGGCCGGTGCAGGTTCGGTGGCACTTGCTGCATTGCGCTCATACCATGCATCGGCTTCTTGATTGACAAAAATAGTATCTTGTTGGTTGAGAGAGGTCATATGAAATGATGATGAATAACCCTGCACTCTAGGATACCGATTTTATGCATGGATGCAACAGCAGTGCCAACTCCTGTCTTTATCTATAGCGATCGCTTCCTCGAACACCGCTGCCGCCAGTTTCACTTTGAGCGACCCGAACGGTTAGTGGCCATCCGTCAGCACTTAGAGGCAGCATTTCCAGCAGCAGAATGGCGTGAACCTACACCTGTCGGAGAAGGATTAACTCCTTGGTTGGAAAAGGTACATAGTCGGGTGTATTTAGACCAATTAACGCGGATTGCAGCAGCAGGGGGCGGCTGGCTAGATCCCGATACCTACCTCAATGACCAGAGCGATCGCGTGGCGCGGTTAGCAGTACAGGCGTGGCTCGATGGGGTGGATTTAGCTGTGCAGCGGCAGCAACCGATTTTTGTTTTGGCACGCCCCCCCGGCCACCATGCGTTGCGGGAGCGGGGAATGGGCTTTTGCTTACTAGCGAATGCAGCCATTGCTGCCCACTATGCCCTCAGTTTGCCAAGGATAAGACGAGTCGCAATTCTCGATTGGGATGTCCACCACGGCAATGGTACCCAAGCACTGGTTCAAGACCATCCTCAGATTGCCTATTGTTCACTTCATGAGTTTCCTGCCTATCCCTATACGGGGGATGGGGGCGATCGCAGGCACCACAACAACGTCCTCAACTTACCCATGCCTACAGGCTCCACTGGAGCGGCCTATCGCACTGCTTTTCAAGATCAAGTCATGCCCTTTTTGCAGCAATTTGGCGCAGATGTGCTCATCATCAGTGCGGGCTACGATGCCCACCGCGATGATCCCCTTTCTAGCATTGAATTACAGGAGGCAGACTATGGCTGGATGATGCACCAGTGCTTGCAGATCACTCACTGTATTGTCATTGGCTTGGAGGGAGGGTACAACCTTAATGCCTTGGGGCGATCGCTGGTTGCTACAGTTAAGGTGATGGCTCACGACTGAAAATGCCATCTACTTGAAGCAAGTGACCAGTACTTAAGTCTGCAAATCCAGGGACTAAACCGACTAGCCTATAACCATAACCCTTCATCAACCCAAGCATATCCTCAAATAAAATTTCACCTTCATATAAGCTAACTAGTGACATTTCCAGCTGAATTAGAAGAATTTTTTTCAAAGAGTTTTCTGCACCTTTCAACACTTTACTTTCAAATCCTTGAGTATCTATTTTCATAAAAATTTTATCTTGTGAACTAGCTATATTACTAAAAATGGAATCTAGTGTTTTAATGGTGATATTTTCTTTAGAGATATATTTTGAATTTGGTGCAGCATCCAAATGGGCTTGCATCATGTTTAAGAGAGAGCTACTATAACTATTTTCAGAAATATTAATTTCAGCTTCACCGGTAAAGTCACCTAGGCCATAATTATAAACAGTCCACAACTGATCATTTCTAGCCTTTATTTCCAGTATTTTGAATGCTGAACTTAAAGGCTCAAAAGAGTTAACTTTACCTGAATAACCAACTTGATCACGTAAAAACGATACAAACTGACCAGTGTTTGCGCCTACATCAATTATGTTATCAATTTGATAAAATTCGAGTAACCGTGCAAGCAGAGCAACTGGGTGTGAACCAGAACGGTAACGAACAAGATCATAGCCAAATTTACGAAATATTGTTTTGATAAAATATTTTAAGTTAGCCATTTTTTGAATTGATATTTAAGATAAGTATTTATTACATTACTAAATTTGAAATAAATTCTTCTTATTAGATAAGTTAAATTTCTTGGAACATACAGATACTTACCTCCATAACGTTCTTTAAAATCGTGTTGATCTGCTTCTTTATTCACACTAATATCAACTGGATGTAAAATCTCCTCAAGAGAAAATACTGGCAAATTGGCCAAAGGGTGATTGGGGCTGTGTGTGTGTGTGGCATCGCTCCCATAACCTATATTACTGACCAAGTTAACAATTGGAGTTGCAGTAAAAGATTGTGGTGCATAGTACCATTGGCAAGCTAGCCATTGATAATCCCAAGTATCAATCTTGCCTTGATAGGTAAGGTCAAATATTTTTTGCCAATATCTACGTTCAACAGAATCATCAAACATCATTTGCCACTCTACAGAGCTTTTCCATAAAGGCCAAAAAGGGATATCAACTTGATATTTCTCCCATGAGCGTCTCCAAGTTGCCCATCCCCATATATGGCAATATTTTGAAAAGTAGTAGCTACTCTGACTTTGTATCATCCGCTTCTGAAAATTATTTCCTGTAATCGCCCAGACGTTTGAGTCATTTACATAATAGTCAAGCAATTCATCACAAAACCTAAAAAAGTCAGGATGGGGCAAACAGTCATCTTCTAGAATAATCCCCTTTTCTTCGTGCTCAAAAAACCAAGTAATAGCACTACTGACCGCTACCTTGCATCCTAGGTTCTTCTCTCTAAAAAGAGTTTTAACTTCACAAGGCCAATCTACTTGGGTTGCAATTCTTCTCACCTCAGCAACTTTTTCTGCTTCCCCTTCTCGATCTGCCCTAGGTCCATCAGCAGCCACATAGAGCCTTGGTGGCCGAACCTGACGAATCGCCTCAAAAACTCGTTGTGTCGTATGAGGACGATTGAAAATGAGAAAAAGAACTCCTTTACCTAGCTGATATTTCATAACGAATACTACCTTAAATATTTCGATCTTGCCTTAAAAAATGGTTCATAATGTATTAAATTAGCTTGATAATAGTTATAGAATTGGGGCAAAATTTTGCTTTCATCAATACCTTTATAATTTTGTCCAAATTTACTTAAAGAAAACTGAATTTGCAACAAAAGACGAAATCCTTTTTCTAAAGGTTTTCCCTTATGAAAGCCAATTGTGTCAGCAGCTATAATTGTTCCTTTTGCTCCGCAAATTTCTACTATTTTATCTTCAGAATAGTATTTTCTTATCAAGTCATCAGTAACTCTTCCATCTCTGAAAATTTCTCTTGGCTTGTGAATGTGGGAACCCTTGACATAGCAGTGTGGGCCACTCACTGGACTAACATCAGTTAAATAAAAGAAAAACTTCAGAAACTTAAATCTATCATAATCAAAGTGAAATAGTTGTGCTTCTTCTGATAGACATGAATTATCAGATGGAATAGACCACCACATAGCAACTAGGTCTAATACAGGGGGTGCTTCTAAGTACAAATAAGCTAAGTTCAAGAGATCATTATCAAAAATAATGGATTGTATGTCTTCTGACTCAAATATAGTATCAACCGAGTAAAATATCCTAGCCTTTTTACCAAGATGATCAGCATCTCTCAACAGTTGCTTGTCATTTTCAGAGAGAGTATTAAGTGAAAAATGATAGATTTTTTCAATCTTAGACAGTTCTATTGTTTTTTCTAATATGGAAAATCCGTCTCTTCGTAATTCATCTAAACTTTTAGTAAACTTAATCTCTATATCATGATTAATTTTAGATAAAGACTTATTTACATTGGAGTAACGAAAATAAATTTTATAAATTTTTGCCAGTATTGGTGTAAGCCATCCATTTGTTTTAACGTATAAATTTCTCATCAATAAGTAACCTCTTTGAGGTGTTTGACCGCAGGTTAAGAAGTAAATGAAAGAAATTCCTAAAATAAGGAAGTCAATTGGTAATTTAAGTAAGTATATCTTTGAAAATAAGCTCATTCAATTACTCCTTACTTATGGAGAAAATCGTTACCACAGTTGAATTAGGATACAAACTGTTTTGTTGCAAAATTTCAACATTATCTCTTAGTGGAGCATTATTACAGAAGTAAATATGTGAAATTACATCCCCAAAGAGTTCATAAAGTTGTTCAGCACTATTTAATCTTACAAAGCCACCATCTGTTGGTTCTATTGAATACCCGAATTTCTTCTCAGCTTCTATGGGCGACATATTTGAAAAATCCACTGCTATACCAATAATTCCACCGCTCTTAATTACCCTAATCATTTCAGAAGCTGCCTTTTCAGGATTTTTGCTGTATGAGATAGTCCAGCCGCATATTATTACATCAAAGGAACTATCTTCATAGGGCATAGAGTGCATATCTCCAAGATCAATCAGAGGTGAGTAGCTTATTAAGTCTAGGCCTTTAACATTTTTGAAGCCCCAACTGAATAATCGAAGTAAGTCATTTTCGGTTCTTGGGCCAATCACTAGAATTGAAGACTCAGGAAACACCGTTTCTATACCCAATAATGGTAGAATCAGTTTATTCATTCGAGGCATTAAAAAGTCTAATTTATGATTTTTAACTGACTTCATGTTATGAAATATAGTCAACTCAAATGCATTATCTGATTCTAACGACTTAATTCCGCGAGTTAAAGCAAAATATTTCAAACGAAGGGAGCCAATAAAAAGTCTGATATGGTCAACTCTTAAAAACTGACACACTAAGCTACTAACTTTAGATTTAATCTTTTTCAGAAAATATCGCATTTTAACTCCTTTTCATAAATTGAAATAATCGAGTCAATTTTAGCTTTATTTCATGTAATCTCGAAAAGATTTGATTCTCATAGAACAAATAATCGTTCACAAATTTACCCTGAAATAAGCTATAAGGCTTGTAGTACGAAAATAAGTTTCCATAAAGCATATAGTAATATCCAAATGGAAGTGAATTTTTAGCCTCTTTAGGTTCAAGTTTCTTCAAAGATAAGTAGTCCTTTAGCTCTTGCAACGATGATGGCTCGTAAGTACAGTCTAATCCTTTGTAAGTAGCATCACCAATAGTAATCACAGGTTTACCAAGATAGGCTGCTTCTACTCCCATAGTTGAGCTATAAACAATAATCAGATCAGAGTTTTTAGCTAGGGCATAGGAATCAATAGGAGAGTGGCTAGGAATTACTGATACATTCTTACCACCAAGATTATTCCAAAAATTTCGGAGTCTTTGACTCTTTTGTTCTTTATGAGGATGAACACGTATAACTAGCTCTACGTCATCTAGTTGTGCTGCATAATTTATAAGCCAACGAATTGCTTCAATTTGTGACTTAAAAATAGGATGTTCTATTGAGTCTTCAACATAGATATATTCATCATCACTGGAACTATAATACGTCCATCTATACTTTTTACTTTTTTCAGGAACCATCCCTTTTATCTGTTTTTCTGTGAAAGAAACCCAGCCGATTCCTTCACCTTTTATTTTTCTTAAAAAATAAGATTCTGCTATTTCTTCTTTATTTTGATCTTGAGAAAGCTCCCACATTTTCTTTATTGATGCCCTAATAGCCTTAAAGTCATGGGGAGGCTTATCCGATAGATAGTATCGCTCTTTTGTTGCACCTCGTTCATGATAAAAAACAGGTATTGAGTATTTCTTGCATAAATAGATAATTGGCTTTGAACAAGCAAATCTACCATTGTAAGTTACAACTTGAGAAGGCTTAAAATATTGAATTAATTTTTCTACTTCTACATAGGTGGCGATCGCTGATTTGAAATAGCGCTCAATTAAGGCTTTATCTATATCTGGCTCAATATCCTTCATATACGACACATATGAACTTGCAACTCCCATACCAATTTTTATATTATTTAGTTCTATTTTTCTCAAGCAATCGACATTATTACAAGACCTTATTTGATCTTTGATTTTTTCAAACAATAGATCGACTAATGATTGATCAGGAGTTTTTACTAAGCAGTTAATGCCAAACTTAGAAAGAATTCTAAAAAGAGCCTCAACACGATTTCGGCGACTTCTAGATATCACAAAGACCCTTTTTGGAATATAGTCATCAGGATTATCTACATCAATAAACACAATTCCAGCTCTAACGCCTTCTTTTCTGTATTTAATTGCAATCTCTCCAGCAGTTTCTAAGTGAGGACAGTAGGCAAATGTTTCAATTATTAAAACATCAGCCTTTTGGAAATTAAATCTAGTTTCCTTATGATTATCGCTTTTGTCTTTCATGTTTTCCTACTAGTAGCAGGCCTTCTATATAACTTCAGAAACTGGTAAATTGCATAATTTCTGTAGTTGGTTACTTACAAGCTGTGTTTTTATTTATACATCTCTGCTACCCTTTCAAGAAAATACACTAAAGCTAGTATTTATGTCAAGTGCTAGCTACAGTTCTTCACTATGGCACTGAGAGTTAAAATTTAAATACTTATGTTTAATTTGTAGGTACTACAGCGGTGAGGACTGACTAGAGTGAACCAAGGATTAACGAAAGAGAGCAGCGTACTTGTGACGGGGGGCACAGGGTCGTTTGGCCGTGCGTTTGTCAAGGAGGTGTTGCGGCAGTTCCCTGATATTCGACGTCTCGTCATTTTCAGCCGTGACGAGCTAAAGCAGTTCGAGATGGCTCAGGAGTTCCCCTACCAAAAGTATCCAGGTATCCGCTACTTCATTGGCGATGTTAGGGATCGCGATCGCCTACGCCGGGCTCTGAACAAGGTCGATATTGTGGTTCATGCGGCTGCCCTGAAGCAAGTGCCGGCGGCTGAATATAACCCCATTGAGTTTATTCGCACCAATGTCATGGGGGCCGAAAACGTCATTCAAGCCTGCCTCGACACCGGTGTCAAGCAAGTCATTGCCCTCTCCACCGACAAGGCGGCTGCACCCATCAACCTCTATGGGGCAACAAAGCTCTGTAGTGACAAACTCTTCATTGCTGCCAATAACTTTGCGGGTCGTGATCTGCGGTTCAGTGTGGTTCGCTACGGCAACGTTATGGGGTCACGGGGGTCAGTGATTCCTCTTTTCTTGAAAAAGCGCTGTGAGGGCTGCCTACCAATTACGGATCCAGCCATGACTCGCTTTAATATCTCCCTCCAAGAGGGGGTAGAAATGGTACTGTGGGCACTGCAGCACAGTTGGGGAGGCGAAATCTTTGTGCCGAAAATTCCCTCCTACCGCATTCTCGATGTTGCAGAGGCGATTTGCCCGGAATGTGAGCAACAGTTTGTGGGTATCCGTCCAGGGGAAAAGATCCACGAAGAGATGATTACCACTTCCGATTCTTACACCACGGTTGATTTAGGCCAGTACTATGCCATTTTGCCCATTCAAGGGCGGTTCACGCTAGAAGAGTACTGTGCCCAAACAGGGGCAACACGGGTTAAACCGGGCTTCAGCTATAATTCTGGCACCAACGATCGCTTCCTTAGTGTCGAGGAGCTGCGCACTCTGATTCGCCAACACGTTGACCCGAACTTTATCCCAGGCAGGGGCTAAATGGGCACAATTCCCTACGGTCGCCAAGACATTACGCCAGAGGATATTGCGGCTGTCGTTGACGTCCTGCAATCGGACTGGCTGACCCAAGGCCCCAAGGTTCCCGAGTTTGAAGCAGCACTGGCCAGTTGTTGTGGTGCACGGTATGCCGTTGTGGTTAGTAGTGCCACAGCAGCGCTTCACCTCGCCTGTATTGCAGCGGGGCTACAAGGGGGCGATCGCCTGTGGACCTCGCCGATTACCTTTGTTGCCTCGGCGAATTGTGGCCGCTACTGTGGTGCCACGGTGGATTTTGTTGATATTGACCCCCACACCTATAACCTGAGTGTTTCTGCCCTTGCCGACAAGCTAGCAATTGCCAAAAAGCAAGGGACGCTTCCCAAGGTTGTCATTCCTGTTCACCTCGCCGGACAATCCTGTGAGATGGCTGCCCTTGCTGAACTTGCACAGACCTATGGCTTTACCCTCATCGAAGATGCCTCCCATGCCCTTGGGGGTCACTACCGTGGCCGACCCATTGGCTGCTGTGAATTCTCGACGATGGCGGTTTTTAGCTTTCATCCCGTCAAGATTATCACCACGGGTGAGGGCGGTGCCATTCTCACCAATGATCCAGACCTCTACCAGCGCCTTATCCGTCTGCGCAGCCACGGGATTACCCGCGATCCCCAACACATGGTGAGCGACTCCCACGGCCCTTGGTATTACCAACAACTGGAACTGGGCTTTAACTACCGCATGAGTGACCTGCAAGCGGCCCTCGGCCTACAGCAACTGCAACGCCTCGATCAGTTTGTCGAGCGGCGGCGTTTTTTAGCCCAACGCTACCATCAATCTCTTGCGGATTTGCCCCTCACGCTCCCCTTTCAGCATCCTGATACCCGCTCCAGTTGGCATCTCTACATCATTCGCCTGAAGCGAGACCAAATTCAAGCTTCCCATCGCGAAGTCTTTGAAGCCCTTCGTTCCCTTGGAATTGGGGTGAATCTCCACTACATTCCTGTGCATACCCAACCCTACTATCAGCAATTGGGCTTTCAATGGGGAGACTTTCCCAACGCCGAGGCCTACTACCAAGAAGCGATTAGCTTGCCTCTGTACTATGGCCTGACCCTTGCCCAACAGGATCAAGTCATTCAGGCGCTCAAGCAAGTCTTGGCTTAAGACCGCAACGCCAACAGCCCCTCCCCTATGCGAAAGTAAGCCTGCATCAACCGCTCAAAGCGATCGCCCAAGTCCCGTTTTGACTCTGCTGGCGATCATCTCGCCCTAGGGGCTTTTAAGGTTTGAGGCCTCTTGCCTTCAAGAATTGTAGGAGGTCACTCCTTTGAATGTGATTGAGCACGAGTTCAGTGCGTTGAAGCGAGCATGGATGTATGCAGGGTCAAACAATTCTATTGATGAAGTGATTCGCAATTATTGTGCCGAATAGCGTCTCATTCTTTATTTGAATAGCTATAATTCTAACGAAGACCCAATTCACCCATGCCTAGTGATTAGACTATAAAGCATCAGGTGGCTTGAGGACAGTTTCATGGTGCAAGATGGGTTACGCTACTGGCCGCTGGGTATTGTTCTTCTTTTAGGGGTGGCTCTTGAACCGGTTAGAGCAGCAGAGATGTCCCTACCCCAAACGGGTGTAGCAGAGGAGGAGTTGATTGCTCTCATTAAAGAAGACCCCTTTGCCCAAGCTCGCCTGCCGCAATCTGAAGGCTCTGCTGTTGATCTATTGCCGCTGCCACCCCAGCCCCCCCCAGCAGTCGTTCCGCCTGTAGAATCCCCTGCTCCCCTACCCACGAGCACTGAGATCAAGGATGATTCAGCAGCCCCCTCTGTGGAACCTGCACCAAGAACGACTGACAATTCTTCAGAAGCTCCAACAACAGTGGAACTGACCGCAGAGCAAGCCGCACAGGAGGCGCGGTTAGCACTTCTACGGGAGGGCGATCGCCACTGGCAATTAGGAGACACCGTCACAGCCCAAACCTATTACCAAAAGGCCAAGGCTGACCTAGATTTGCCACCCCCCCGTGTCACCCCCCCCGCTGTACTGGAAATTAGTCAACTGCCCCCCGCTGCCCAAGTCTATTGGCGAGAAGTTCAAGGGGGTTCCCAACTCTACAGTGCCCAAGCCGTGCCCCTGCGGCTGTTGGTGGAGCAATTCCCAGAGTTTATCCCCGGCCAAGTGCGCTTCGCTGAGTTTCTAGCGCAGCAGGGTTCCCTCAAAGAGGCCTATGCCCATCTCGAAAAAGCCGCCAGCCTCTATCCTGATCAACCCGATATTCAACGTAGCCTCGTCACCCTCTACGATCGCCAGCAACAGTGGCTAGAAGCGGCTCTTGCCGCCCAACGTTTTGCCCTACTGAATCCTGACCACCCCGCCACACCCGAATTTCAGCAACTAGCCGCAGAGCGAATGCAACGGTTCCGTCGTCGCCTGCAGGGACAACTGCGCGAAGGCATGATTGTCGGCGCCCTCACTGGACTGGTGGGTGTGGCACTCACGGGCAATCCCTTACTATCCTTGGACTCGATTCAAATGATGGCCTTGATGATGCAGGGAGAATCTGCCCTAGGCCGTTCAGCAGCACAGCAAATTAGCCGCCAAGTCAAGCTCCTTGAGGATCCTGAGGTTCAAGCCTATGTCAATGAAGTGGGGCAACGCCTCGCCAAAGTGGCCGGTCGCAATGAGTTTGAGTATGAGTTTTTTGTGATAAAAGATAATGATCTCAATGCCTTTGCCCTGCCAGGAGGCAAGATTTTTATCAATTCCGGTGCAATTCTCAAAGCCAATACCGAGGCAGAACTTGCTGGCTTACTGGCTCACGAAATTGCCCACGCGGTGCTCTCCCACGGTTTTCGCTTGGTCACCCAAGGCACGGCCACTGCCAACTTGACGCGGTTATTACCTGCTGGTGGCTATGTGACAGGGATTCTCGTGACTAGCTATAGTCGAGAAATGGAGCGAGAGGCGGATATTTTGGGCACACGGATTCTGGCGAGGGCAGGCTATGCCGCTGATGGCCTACTTAACCTCATGCACACCCTCAAGAAGGAATACCGTCATCAGGAGCCACCGTTACCATGGTTTTCTACCCACCCGCCGACCAATGAGCGCATTCGCTATATCCGTGGTTTGATGCGCGATCGCGGGTACACCCCCTTTGCCTTTGAGGGGGTCGAACGCCATCAACAAATTCAAGCGCGCTTGCGTACCCTTGTGGATCCCCCCAATCCCAAAAAGTCCAAACGGGAAACTGCCAAGACGCCGCAATAGCTGAGTCCGCTTTGAATGTTCTGAATGTCTCGACATTGCTTTCAAACCCTTGAGTACGAACCCGCATTTCTCTCCCTAGGGGAAGAGTACTGGGACGAGGTACAGGCGGCAACCTTTCCGCAGCATATTCTGCGTTTTCGCAATGATGCCCTCTTACCCCTGATGGGTCTGAATCCCGCCAAGGTAACCGATGCTGACTTTATTGCGGCCTTTGGCCAGTTTCAGGGGCGTGAACCTTTTTTAGCGATGCGTTACCACGGCTACCAATTTGGGGAATACAATGCTCGCTTGGGGGATGGCCGAGGGTTTCTCTATGGTCAGTTTCGCGGTGTGGATGGTCAACTGTATGACCTTGGCACGAAAGGATCCGGCATCACACCCTATTCGCGGGGGGGAGATGGTCGGCTGACGCTCAAAGGCGGTGTCCGTGAGGTTTTGGCCAGTGAACTGCTGCATCGCTTGGGGGTGAGCACCTTTCGCAGTCTCAGTTTGGTGGAAACGGGAGAATCCCTCTGGCGGGGGGATGAGCCATCGCCGACGCGATCGAGTATCTTAGTGCGCCTTGGCCGTTCCCATATTCGCTTTGGTACCTTTGAGCGGCTCCACTATCTGCGGCGACCGGACTTGATTCGACGGTTACTCGACCACGTCATTTACTACTACTACCCCCACTTGCTAGAGATCCCAGACCCCAAGGAACGGGATTGTACCTTTTATCGGGAGCTAGTGGCACGCACAGCGGATCTGGCGGCGCAGTGGTTGGTGGCGGGGTTTTGTCATGGGGTTTTGAACACCGATAATATGGCCATTACGGGCGAGAGCTTCGACTATGGTCCCTATGTCTTTTTGGAGCACTATGATTTGGGGTTTACAGCCGCCTACTTTGACTACTATGGCCGCTACGCCTACGGCAATCAACCAGCAATTTGTGCTTGGAATTTGGAGAAGCTGCAAATCCCTCTGTCTTCAGTAATGCCCCTTGAGGAAATGCAAGCTGCCCTAAAGACCTTTGGCGATCGCTGCCAAACCACCTACTTGAAACTCATGCTCAAACGCCTCGGTTGGGCAGACCTTCCTCTAGAAATTGGCCATCCCTTGGTGGCAGAAACCCAAGCTTTTCTCAGCCGCAGCACCATCAGTTATCCCCAATTCTTTGTCAGCCTACGGCAGGAATTCTCCCCTGAGTGGGCTGTAGATCCCAGTCATATCTTTCGTAACAGCTCAACCCTCACGCCAGCAGATCAGAAATTGCTAGAGGTTTGGAAAAGAACCTATTTTGAGCTACTTCAGCAAGCCAGCCCACGGCAGCGGGCGGCAATTCCCCAAACCCTACAGGCAGCCAATCCCCTTGTCATCCTCACTCGTTCCCAGATCGAACACATTTGGCAGGCCATTGATCAGGCGGATGATTGGTCACGATTTACTACAGCTCTTGAGTTGATGCAGGCATGAAGCGACTCCTTTGCCTGAGTAATGGCCACGGTGAGGATGCGATCGCCAGCTCGATTTTGCAGGCCTTGCGGCAGCGGTGTCCACACTTAGACCTAATGGCGTTGCCCTTGGTGGGCTTAGGGTCTGCCTATACGCGGCTGGGAATTCCTGTATTGCAGCCTGGAAAAATACTCCCCTCTGGGGGCTTTATCTACATGGATCTGCGACAGCTATGGCGGGATCTTAGAGCAGGGCTGCTGGGACTGTTGGGGGCGCAGGTTCGTGCTATTCAGCGTTGGCAGCGATTCTCAGCAGGGCATCTCTTAGCGGTGGGGGATATTGTGCCCCTATTGCTGGCCTATGGCACAGGGGGAACCTATAGTTTTATCGGCACTGCTAAGTCTGACTACTACCTATATGACGCGACGGGGCGTCCCTATCGTTGGGGCATGGGCTGGGCGGGGAGTGACTACCTGCCTTGGGAGCGATGGTTGTGGCGATCGCCCCGCTGTCGAGGCATTTTTGTCCGTGATGAGTTAACCGCTAAAGGGTTGCGGCAATTCGGTTACACGGTTCACTACTGTGGCAATCCCATGATGGACTTAGTGATGCCACCCCCTGAGCGATCGCCTTTTACGACTAGAACCATTGTGCTACTGCCGGGGTCTCGTGCCCCTGAGGCCTACCGCAATTGGCAACAGATCCTACGGGTACTGGCGCCCTATCCCGATCAGCCGCTGACCTGTCTTGCCGCTGTCAGTCCCAGCCTTGATTTACGGATGCTTGAGCAAAGCCTTGAGGGCTGGCAACCCATCGCCAGTGCATTACCCCAGACCAGCGCATGGCAGTTGGGTCAGCAACAACTGATTTTAAGTTCACATCACTTTCGTGAATTTCTGCATTGGGCAGAAGGGGGCATTGCCCTCGCCGGCACAGCCACAGAGCAGTGTGTGGGCTTAGGGAAACCCGTGATCACCTTTGCGGGTGCAGGCCCCCAGTTTACCCGTGAGTTTGCTAGTCGCCAAAAACGCCTTCTCGGAGACTCGATTTTCCTACTCAATGATCCTCAAGAGGCCATCCCGACCCTTTGGCAGATTTGGGAAGATGCGACTTTACTTGCGCGAATTGCCGCCAATGGCAAAGAACGCATGGGCGACCCCGGAGCGAGCGATCGCATTGCTGAGCAACTGTTAAAAATACTCGGCATTGAGTCCTGCTAAAAAAAAGACCCCCATCCGTAGATGGGAGCCAAGGACGATTGAGTTTGGTTAGATGAAGTCAGTGACTCTAATCAAGGCTCGGCATCGAGAGTACGGGTTCAGACTCACGGTCAATCCCCTTCTCGAAACCAGCCGCCGCCGCACGGGCACGACCAGCATGCCACAGGTGACCCACTAGGAAGAAGAAGGCCAAGACAAAGTGGGACGTAGCCAGCCAAGAGCGGGGTGACACGAAGTTCACCGAGTTGATTTCGGTGGCCACACCACCCACGGAGTTCAAAGAACCCAGAGGGGCATGGGTCATGTACTCAGCGGCACGACGCTCTTGCCAAGGCTGAATGTCATTTTTGATCTTGTTGAGGTCAAGACCATTGGGACCGCGCAACGGCTCCAACCAAGGACCACGGAAATCCCAGAAGCGCATTGTTTCACCACCGAAGATGATTTCACCCGTAGGAGAGCGCATCAGGTATTTACCAAGACCGGTGGGGCCTTGAGCCGAACCGACGTTCGCACCCAATTTTTGGTCACGGATCAAGAAGGTCATTGCCTGAGCCTGAGAGGCCTCTGGACCCGTAGGACCATAGAATTCACTGGGATAGACCGTGTTGTTGAACCAGACAAAGCAGGTGGCAATGAAGCCCATCATGGACAGGGCGCCCAAGCTATAGGACAGATAGGCTTCCCCAGACCAGATAAAGGCACGGCGTGCCCAACCAAAGGGCGTCGTCAGAATGTGCCAGATACCACCAGCAATGCAGATCAAACCGATCCAAATGTGACCACCGACAACGTCCTCAAGGTTGTTGACGCTGACGATCCAGCCCTCACCGCCAAAGGGAGACTTCAGCAGGTAGCCAAAGATCACCGTGGGGTCAAGGGTGGGGTTGGTAATGACGCGGACATCGCCACCGCCGGGTGCCCAAGTGTCATAGAGGCCACCAAAGAACATGGCTTTGGCCACCAACAGCAGGGCACCAATACCGAGGACGATCAGGTGGAAACCGAGGATCGTCGTCATTTTGTTTTTATCTTTCCAGTCGTAGCCAAAGAAGGAGGAGTATTCCTCAAGGGTTTCAGGGCCACGAATGGCATGGTAAACCCCACCAAAGCCGAGAACAGCAGAGGAAATCAGGTGCACCACCCCGACCACAAAGAAGGGGAAGGTGTCCACGACTTCACCCCCAGGGCCAACGCCCCAACCAAGGGTGGCAATGTGGGGAATGAGGATCAGCCCTTGCTCGTACATTGGCTTCTCAGGAATGAAGTGAGCCAACTCGAACAGGGTCATGGCACCGGCCCAGAAAACGATCAGGCCAGCGTGGGCGACGTGAGCACCCAAGAGTTTGCCGGAGAGATTAATCAGACGAGCATTACCGGCCCACCACGCGAAACCGGAGGATTCTTGGTCGCGATTGGTGGCAAAAATCGAGTTACTAGAGAGCGTTACCACGGGGGAGTACCTCTTCTGGGAAGACAAAGTTTTCATGGGGTTGGTCTTGGGGCGCCATCCAAGCGCGAATGCCCTCGTTCAAGAGCAGGTTCTTCGTGTAGAACGTCTCAAACTCAGGGTCTTCCGCTGCCCGAATCTCCTGCGAAATAAAGTCGTAAGACCGCAGGTTCAACGCCAGACCCACCACGCCAATCGCACTCATCCACAGCCCCGTCACGGGCACAAACAACATGAAAAAGTGCAACCAGCGCTTGTTCGAGAAGGCAATGCCAAAAATTTGGCTCCAGAACCGGTTGGCCGTCACCATCGAGTAGGTCTCTTCCGATTGGGTGGGGCTAAAGGCACGGAAGGTGCTGGCGCCTTCGCCATCTTGGAAGAGGGTGTTCTCCACTGTGGCACCGTGGATGGCACACAACAGGGCACCGCCGAGCACACCGGCCACCCCCATCATGTGGAAGGGGTTCAAAGTCCAGTTGTGAAACCCTTGGAAGAACAGCAGGAAGCGGAAGATGGCAGCCACGCCAAAGCTGGGGGCAAAGAACCAACTGGATTGCCCCAAAGGATACATCAAGAAGACGCTGACAAAAACGGCAATGGGGGCACTGAAGGCAATGGCGTTGTAGGGACGGATGCCCACCAAGCGAGCAATTTCAAATTGCCGCAGCATGAAGCCAATGAGGCCAAAGGCGCCGTGGAGGGCGATAAAGGTCCACAGACCGCCCAGTTGGCACCAGCGGGTGAAGTCCCCTTGGGCTTCGGGACCCCAGAGGAGCAGGAGGGAGTGCCCCATGCTGTTGGCGGGGGTGGAAACGGCAACGGTGAGGAAGTTGCAGCCTTCGAGGTAGCTGGAGGCGAGGCCGTGGGTGTACCAAGAGGTCACAAAGGTGGTACCGGTCAGCCAGCCCCCGAGGGCAAGGTAGGCGCAGGGAAACAGCAGGATGCCTGACCAGCCGACAAAGACAAATCTGTCACGCTTGAGCCAGTCGTCGAGGATGTCAAACCATCCCCGTTCTGCTGGCGCTCGTCCAATTGCGATCGTCATGGAATTAAATCCTCTTGCAGATATAGATGCCAGATTTAGAACCTTACAGTTGCTGGTAGGGTGTGATCGGCTCTCTAAAACTTAGGAGCGATCGCTCCAGCATCCTGTTAATTTGGCTTCATAAATAAGAAACCCATCCCTCGCTAACGCTTGAGCTAGTAGGTGGTTTTACCTAGTTGCTGTTGGCGTTCACCAAGGGTAGGTTAAGCTTCCCATCAGCATTTGCTGCGGGAGAACTATATTAACGTGATAGCGGAATTCTTACGAAATATCAAGGTGATTGTTGCCTAGCTTCTCAGCTTTCTCATTTTTGAGCAGGGGTCGCAATCTGGCAAGAGAGCAAGAAATTCAGGCCTCAACTTGCAGAGAACGTCAGCAAGAAATGTTAACTTTTGTAACACTGCTGCCAGCGGTTGCTGCCATAAAAGTCTTGAGCGATCGCCCACCCGCCAGAAACAGAGGGATAGCTGTCTTGATAAGATAGGAGACGTGCAGGATAGTCTTTGCCAACAACCGAGAAAAGGAGGCTCGCCATGGCGACCGAACGACGGGTGGCACGGGTAGCAGAATTAATCAAACGGGAAGTGAGCCAGTTGTTAATGTATGAAATCCGCGATGAGCGCGTGGGGGCGGGCATGGTCAGTGTCACCGATGTGGAAGTTTCCGGTGATTTGCAGCACGCCAAGATCTTCGTCAGTATCTACAGCACCGATGAGGTACGGCGCTCAACCATGGCCGGCTTGAAAGCGGCTTCAGGCTTTGTGCGACGGGAATTGGGGCAGCGCATTCGCCTGCGGCGGACACCGGAGGTCGTCTTTATTGAGGATCGATCGCTGGAACGGGGCAGTCGCGTTCTTTCGCTACTGAATCAAATTGGGCAACAGCAGAGTGCTGCAGAGACTCCTGAAACAGCGTCTTAGGTGCGGCTTGGTCTTGCGGGAACCGATGCAGTAAGGTAGTGCCTCGGCGGTAGGGAGGAGCTTTTGCTGCGCTGGGGAGGTGCCAGTAGGGTTTTCAGGATCACAAAGGCCGCAATGCCAATTAAGAAGTAACCAAAGCCCTGCTGAAGTCGCTTGGCAGAAATGCCGTGACTGAGATAGCTACCGATAACAGAACCGCTAGCGGCGGCTAAGGTGAGGGTCAGGGTTAAGTGGGGATCCAAGCTAACCGTGCCCAGATAGCCCCAAACCGCAGCCACGGAATTGGCGGTGATAATCAGCAGTGAGGTGCCGATCGCCTGCCGCATTGGAATTTTGCCCAATAAAACAAGGGCAGGCACAATGGCAAAGCCCCCACCAACCCCCACCAACCCCGTCAGAATACCCACACCAATGCCTTCGGTGGGTAGCCACAGCCAACAGTACTTACAGACTGGAGGAGCATAGAGCTGGCTCTCAAGGGA
This sequence comes from Thermosynechococcus sp. TG215, assembly GCF_031583455.1. Lineage (NCBI taxonomy): Bacteria > Bacillati > Cyanobacteriota > Cyanophyceae > Acaryochloridales > Thermosynechococcaceae > Thermosynechococcus > Thermosynechococcus sp. TG215. The sequence continues at coordinate 158,837 of NZ_CP134178.1, forward strand.
ACGTTCCGGCGGGGTGAGTTCAGGGGCAGGGGGACGCTGTTGCCGCCGAATCATTAAAATAGCCGCCACCATCATGGCAACGGCAAAAAGTAAGAGTTGCACCGTATCGGTAATCCAAGGCAAGGCTGCCAGTCGTGCCCCAAGATAGGCACCCATCATGGTTGCCGAACCAAAAATCAGTGCCAGACGCAAATTAACGTAGCCGCGCCGCCACTGGGGAATGACTGCCAGTAAACTGACGCTGCCGACAATCACAAGCGTCATCGGGATCGCGACCTTGGTTTCAATGCCCATGACATAGACCAGCACTGGCAGGGCAAGGACAGAACCGCCGCCCCCCAATAGACCCAGACTCAAGCCGATGGCGATCGCCAGCCCATGCCCTATCCAGTAGCTCAGCATGGGTTACAGCCCTTTTCACTAAGATTCATCACGCTCACCACTTTGCAAGCTAGCGTAGGAGAGGATCTCATCTCTCTGTTTTTCATGTTTCAGAAAAGGGCTGTTATTTCACCTGTGGGCGATTGAAGGGCAGCAGCGCCAACAGCCGCGCCAGGGTACAGACTCCTGTGACACCGGCAAAGACCAAGCCAGCACCGACAAAACCTGCTAGGAAGAAGAACCCCGGATGAACGGCAAAGCCGAGAAGCACCCCGCTGAGAATCAGACTGCCGGCCACAATTTGCACCTGCCGCATCAGGCTGATGGGCGCACTAACCGCACCCGTGATCGGATAGCCCCCCTGTTTCCAGCGTTGAATGCCCCCTTCAAGGTTTTTCAGATTTGCGAACCCCCGACTGGCAAGGATTTCGCAGGCCATGCGCGATCGCCGGCCAGATTCACAGTAGAGCACCACCGGGGTGTCAGAATTACAGGCGGGTTCAAGTTCCTTCACATTGGCCAAAGGACAGAGCAGCGCTCCCGGAATGTGGGCATTGTTGTATTCGCTTGGCTCCCGCACATCAATGAGCAGTACCTGCTGGCGTTGCAGGGCATCGTGCAGTTCAGCCGCAGAAATGAGGGGAGACTCAGTCGTTGCTGTGGTCATCGTCGTTGGTTCTCCAGTGGTTACTCAGGGTTGGCTAGACAGGGGCGATCAGGGGTCAAAGGACTAGACGGCGGCGGCAACCATGCCACACTGTTGGTTAGCGGGCACCGCTTCCATAATTTTCTTGGGATCCGGCAGGTTCAGGTTGGCCATGAACTCAATGAACTGCTGGCGATCGCGACCGACAAAGCGGGGATTAAAGCGTTTTTCTTCACCAATGGTGGAAACGGTGTGACCGCGATAGTCATGGCCGGGATAGACCAATGTGGTGTCTGGGAGCGTAAAGAGCCGCTGTGTTACCGCATCGTACATTGCGCCTGCATCGCCACTTTGGAAATCAGTGCGCCCACAGCCACGGATAAACAGGGAATCCCCCGTCAGCAGGTGGGTACCATTCACGAGGAAGGCCATGTGGCTATCGGTGTGCCCCAAGGTGGCGATCGCCTGAATCGGAATGCTACCGACGTGAATCACTTCACCGTCTTTAATATAGCCATCGGCGCAGTCCACATGGGCATTTTCGGGCACAAGGGTTTTGCAGCCTGTGCGTTCGCGGACTTTGCCCGCCCCGGTAATGTGGTCGGCGTGGACATGGGTTTCGAGGCAGTAGCGCAGTTTCAACCCCAATTGCTCAATTAACTGCACATCCCGATCCACCTGTTCAAGGACGCTATCCACCAAGGCGGCCTCACCCGTGGCTTCATCGGCAATCAGGTAAGAATAGGTCCAAGTGTCGTAGTCAAAAAGTTGGCGAAACAGCATAACGGACTCCTTTATGGGGTATCGCGTGAGGGGAATCGTGCAGACTTAAAACGGTGACGACTTTAGCCTAGTCAATCTAAATATAATTTTATAACTATCTAGTAAATAAATGTCAAATGCCCCCTAGTCCCATTCCTGAGGCAACAGACCCATTTACGATAGGAGAAGGCGGTTTAGAGCACTGGGGATGTCCACACTACAGCAAATTACCCCTTGGCAGCGGGTTACAGAGGAGCTAACAGCCATTGTCGGCAAGGGGAGCGTCATCAGTGATGCAGCAGAAGCCCTTGTGTATGAGTGCGATGGGCTATCCATGTATCGGCAACGACCCAAACTGGTCGTGCTACCGCAAACCACTGCCCAAGTCTCTGCCATCCTCAAAGTGTGCGATCGCTACCGTATTCCCTTTGTTGCCCGCGGTTCAGGGACGGGGCTATCGGGGGGAGCCTTACCCCACACCGAGGGGATTCTCGTCGTCACCTCCCGCATGAACCAGATTCTAGAGATTGATCTGGCCAACCAGCAGGTGGTTGTGCAGCCAGGGGTAATCAATGCTTGGGTAACGCAAGCCGTTGCCGATCAGGGCTTTTACTATGCCCCGGATCCCTCCAGTCAAATTATTTGTTCCATTGGCGGCAATGTCGCTGAAAACTCTGGGGGCGTCCACTGCCTGAAGTATGGCGTGACCACGAATCATGTGCTGGGACTGACGGTGGTGTTGCCCAATGGTGAGATTGTTGAACTGGGGGGTGCGGCCCCAGAAATGCCCGGCTACGATCTCATGGGTGTCTTTGTTGGCTCCGAAGGGACGCTGGGAATTGCCACAGAAATTCGGCTGCGGATTCTCAAACAGGCGGAGGCGATCGCCGTGCTATTGGCGGACTTCACCACGATTGAAGCAGCGGGAGAAACGGTTTCCGCGATTATTCGGGCGGGCATTATTCCCGCTGGCATGGAAATCATGGACAACCTCAGTATCAATGCCGTTGAGGATGTGGTGGCCACCAATTGCTACCCCCGCGATGCTGGCGCCGTACTCCTAGTGGAAGTGGATGGCCTAGATGCCGAAGTGCCCATTTTGCAGGAGCGCGTCACACGCATTTGCTATGAACAGGGAGCACGCCATGTAACGGTTGCTACAGAAGCTGAAGATCGCCTCCGCCTTTGGAAGGGTCGCAAAGCGGCTTTTGCGGCTGCGGGTCGCCTCAGTCCTAATTATTTTGTCCAAGATGGGGTGATTCCTCGCAGTCAACTGGCCACCGTCCTCAAGGAAATTGAACAACTGAGTCAGCGCAGTGGCTATCGCATTGCCAATGTTTTCCACGCTGGGGATGGCAATCTGCATCCCTTGATTCTCTACGATCAGGCAGTGCCGGGCGCCCTTGCCGAGGTGGAGGCTCTAGGCGGTGAAATCCTCAAGCTCTGTGTGCGCTTGGGGGGCAGCATTTCCGGTGAACACGGGATTGGTAGCGATAAGGCCTGTTTCATGGGTGAGATGTTTAGCCCAGCAGATTTAGAAACGATGCAGCAGGTGCGCTGCGCCTTTGATCCCAAACGCCTTGCCAACCCCGAAAAGGTGTTTCCCACACCCCGCACCTGTGGCGAAGCCGCCCATCAACTTCAAGATTTTCCCAGTATTGAGGCCTTTTAGCAGAATGAGTGCAAAAATTCCAGTCACGATTATCACGGGTTTTCTTGGGAGCGGTAAAACGACCCTAATTCGGCAGTTGCTCCAGAAGGCAGCGGGCAGGCGCATTGCCGTGATTGTGAATGAATTTGGTGATGTCGGTATTGATGGCGAACTTTTGCAGTCCTGTTGCGATCGCACAGCGGGCATCTGGGAACTCACCAATGGGTGCCTCTGTTGCACAGTGCAGGAGGAATTTTTGCCCACCATGCAAACCCTCTTGGCACAACAGCAGGAGATTGATCACATTGTCATTGAAACCTCTGGACTCGCCTTACCCAAGCCGCTCGTGATGGCTTTTCGTTGGCCGCAGGTGCGCCATGCCGCAACCGTCGATGGGGTGGTGACAGTGGTAGATGGCGTTGCCTTGGCAGCCGGTCAAGTGAGTGCTGATCTGGAGGCGCTCTTTGCCCAAAAGGCAGCCGATCCTAGCTTGGAGCATGAGGACACCCCCCTTGAGGAACTCTTTAACGATCAACTGGCCTGTGCCGACTTGGTCATCCTCAGCAAGGCGGATCAACTGACTCCCGATCAGGTAGAGCTGCTCATCGCTGAACTGCGCACTCAATTGCCCCCACGGATTAAGCTGCTGGCGGCTCACCAAGGACAGGTGCCGGCGGATCTGCTGCTGGGATTTAATGCAGCGGTGGAGGAAGACTTGGGGCAGCGACCCAGTCACCATGATTTTGAGGAGGATCACGAGCACGATGCAGAGATTCAAGCCATTTGTTTAGAGATGGGCAGTTGCGATCTTCAGCGCCTGCGGCAATCCCTCGAGCGCTTGCTGCAAGTACCTGACATTTACCGCATTAAGGGATTTGCGGCCATTGAGGGCAAACCCATGCGTCTGGTGGTGCAAGGGGTGGGTCAACGGTTAGACTTGTTTTACGATCGCCTGTGGCAAGTGGCAGAGCCACGCCAAACCCGTGTGGTGGTGATTGGTCGTCAGTTGGATCAACAGGAGCTGCTGTCCCATTTTGCCTAGGAAGCTATGGCCAGCCTTCAGGACATCATTGACCGCCAACTGCGCCAACTGTTGGGTAGCAGGGCAACGTGGTTCATTGATATCGGCGATCGCCACCTCAGCATCTGGGTTGAATCGACCACTTTAGAGCCAACAGATTTAGATCGCCTATCTAGGTGGGGCAAGACCCTTTGGCAGCAGTGGCAGCGGGGCAGTCTCCAACTCTTTGCGGCAGAACCCCATCAGCCCTTTCCCTATTGGTGGAAATCTTGGTCTGTTGCCTCAGCCACACCGCAGGCCACTCAAATAGGTGAAACGACTGCGGGCGATCGCTTTATTATCTGCGGCCTTGGGAGTTTGGGGCAATTTTGTATCCAAAGTCTGCGCCGCTTTGCCGGTGAGCATTTGGCCCTAGAGATTCGTGCCATTGAACGCCACGCCAACATTGAGTGGGAAATTCCGCAGTTGACGGAGTTGCTCAGTGAACCTGTGATCATCGGTGATTGCCGGCAGGAGGCGGTTCTGAAAGCGGCTGGGATTGATCGCTGTCGTACCTTACTGGCGGTGACCAGTGATGAGGCCACCAATATTGCGACGGCGATTGTGGCTCGGCGCTTAAATCCCGATGTCCATCTTGTGGTGCGCTCTAGTCGCGATAATCTCAACGCCCTTCTAGAGAAAAAACTGGGGAGCTTTGTGGCGCTCAATCCCACGGAACTACCAGCTCCTGCCTTCGCCCTTGCAGCCCTTGAGGAAAATATCCTTGCTGCGTTTACGATTGAGGGTCAGCAGTTTCGGGTGTTGCAACAAACGATTACCGCTGAGAGTCCCCTCGTGGGTACGCCTGCCCACCGCTGGCAGCGCCGTCACCAACGCCTCATTAGTGTGCGCTCGTGCCATGCCCAATCCTCAATCTTCCAGCCAACGCGCCCCCACCGCCTCTTTAACCATTGGCCGCCGGATTTGTGCTTTGCGGTGGGCGATCGCCCGATTTGGATTGAACGGGTAGAAGTGGTGAAATCCTTGCCCATCCCTGACCCCAATCCCATCCAGCGCCGCATTCAGCAGGTGCGCCAACTGCCTGAGCAGGTAGAACAATTCTGGCAGTGGCTCCATGGCGATCGCTCTCGTGAGTTGATCTTCAATGGCCTTTGGATGGGCAGTGGTCTGTGGCTTGTGACCGCGATCTTGCTGCGCTACAACGTCCCCGAACTCACATGGCAAAAAGCCTTTGCTGCCGGGTTTATTCTCCTTTTGGGGGGCTTTGGCGATGTTTTTGGCGGGCTAGAAAACGATCCGATTCCCCCTTGGCTGCTGGTGGTCTGTATTTTGGTGGCGATCGTCAGCCTCCTCTTTATTGTCGGTGTCTTGGGACTTTTGGCGGAAAAGCTGCTGCAAGCGCGGTTTGACTTTCTCAAGAAACGTCCCCCCCTGCCCACGGCGGATCACGTGATTGTTGTTGGCTTAGATCGCATTGGTCAACAGGTGGTGCAAATCCTACGTGCCTTCCGTCAACCCCTTGTGCTACTGGTGGACAACCCAGAGCAAACTCAGCTTTTTGAAGACCTGCCCATGCTCCTTGGCAACATTCCAGAAAAGCTCCCCCAAGCCCATTTGGAGACCGCCAAAAGTGTGGTTCTCACCACTGCCGATGAAATGTTGAACCTAGAGGCAGCCCTCATTGCTCGTCAAGCCACGGAGCAGCGGGAATCCCCCATTGGGTTGGTCATTGGCATCTATGATCCCAGCCTCACTAATGATCTGCGGGATCTCCTACCGCGTGCCCGCCCCCTCTGTGCCTATGCCCTTGCTGCTGAGGCCTTTGCCGGTGCCGCCTTTGGCGAAACAATGTTGGGTCTGTTTCAAATTGACCAGCAGACGGTACTGATTGCCGATTACACCGTTACTGCCGGCGACACCCTTGAGGGCAAGTTGATTGGTGAGGTGGCCTATGGTTATGCAGTCATCCCCATTTTCTACAATCGCCATGAGCAGTTTCTCGGCGGTGAGATCAGTCATCAGTTTTTGCCCAGTGATACGCTGCAACTCACGGTGGGCGATCGCCTGATTGTTTTAGCAACCATTGATGGCCTACGGCGCATTGAACAGGGCAAAATGGCGCCCCGCCGTCTCTGGCGGCTTTGGGTCGGTCATCCTCGCAACGCGGAAGCTGCCCTAGAAATTGGCAATCTGATCACCAAGATTACGGGTCTGCCCCTGCCGCGATCGCGCACCTTTATCCAGCAACTGCCTGCGACACTGACTCTTGGACTTTATGAACCCCAAGCCTTTCGCCTCGGTCAACAACTGCAAGCCCTCGCCCCCGTGCGCCTCTTTCCCTTAGTGGATCAGGAAACTGCGTAGGTGAAAATCGGCTTCACCTTTTCACCCCAACCGATGCCATGGGGGAGGGCTCATGCGTTTGTTGTGTTGGTTAGGACACTATGCGCCGTCAGCCCCTCTATCTTGAAGGCACAACCATTGGCACAGCGGCGTTAATGCCACACCGTAGGTTCTAGTTTCTGAGCCTCTTATTGATACGGGATGATCGTTGCCCTTAGCTTTTGTAGTATCTTTGGGAATTCTAGCCCTCAGGCTAAGATATTGATTAACAATCGTCAATTAATCTAAGTTGTTCCCATGAGTGGTAACCGTCAGCACCATCTACTCAACATTGAGGACGAAACGGGTAAGCGCACGATCCCTTTGGAGGCGGCAACCTACTCCATTGGCCGCGATGTCACCAATGCGATCGTGATTCATGGTCACGGTGTCTCACGGCAACACGCGCTGCTGCTGCGGATTCCCTCACCAAATGGCTATCGCTACCGCGTCGTGGATGGCAATGCTGATGGTAAGCCCAGTGCCAACGGTATCCTAGTGAATGGCCAGCGGGTGCAAAGTCATGAGCTAAAAGATGGAGATGAGATTAACTTTGGCGGTTCCGTTAAGGCGCACTATGCTACTGTGTCCATGGGGGAGGCGGAGTTTATTAAGTATTTGAAGAGCGTTAACTATCACAGCATTAAGGCCGTGCCCATGACCTCAACGATTACCCAAGCTGAGGAAGGTGCAGACGATAAAAAATCAGAAGAAGAAACAGAATTTAATGCCACGCCCCCATCGCTGCCAGCCAATGCTACCCCAGCGTCAGCACCCGCCCCTAAATCCTCTCCCCCTTGGTTACTGATTGTTGGCGGCATCGTCGTTGTTCTTTTGATCGCGGGAATTGGCGTTGTGATCATGAATCGACCACCTGCTCACCAACCGGAAACTCCCACGCAAATGCAGTGATGGCCTATTCCCAAAACTTAGCTCCTGCCCTAAACTCAATCTGGCAGCCGCAACCAACGGCGGATGGCTCTTTTACGTTTTTTTCGCCAGAATTTCAGGAAACGTTCCATAGCCTTGGGGGAGCGCGTCAAGAAGCCTTTGAAAAGTTCGCGATCGCCACCGATTTGCCCCGCAAAGCCCAAGCGTCTCATCTGCGCCTTTTGGACATCTGCTATGGTTTGGGCTACAACACCGCCGCTGCGTTAGAGGTGATTTGGCAGCACAATCCCACCTGTCAAGTTACAGTTATTGGCTTAGAACTGGATCTGGGCGTTCCCCAAGCAGCCTTAGCAGTCATGCCCCCTTGGCCAGCATCGGTTCAAACGATTCTTGAAGGACTCGCTCAGCAACAGCAGGTGAGCACCCCCCACTGTGAGGCACAGCTTTTAATTGGGGATGCTCGCCAAACCATTCAAGAGCTTGTTCGCCAAGGATTCCAAGCAGATGCCATTTTTCTTGATCCCTTTTCACCCCAGCGCTGTCCGCAACTCTGGACAGTGGAATTTCTGCGTCTGGTGGCTCAGTGTCTGGCACCAACGGGGCATTTGGCCACCTATTGTCGTGCTGCTGCCGTTCGTGCCGCTTTGCAGGCGGCGGGTTTACACCTTGGAACGCTACCACTTGTTGCCCCCCAGCAGAGTCATGAGTGGGCACAGGGCACCGTGGCTCGCTGGCAAGCCGATCAGCTTATTCCGCTGTCGCTGATGGAGCAGGAACATTTGCAAACCCGCGCGGGTATTCCCTACCGCGATCCGCACCTGCGGGATAGTGCGGAGATGATTCGATCGCGCCGCCAAGCGGAGCAACAAACCGCTAACCGTGAATCCACCAGTCGTTGGCGACACCGCTGGGGCATTACTTAGGGCGAGTATAGGCCACCTTGAGACTCCACAGCAGCAACCCCAAGGTCATCACAGAAATCAGCGCCCCCCACAGCCAATAGGGGAGCCAGAGGTACCGTTGGAGAAGCCCTGTATCGGAAAGCTGCCCCCCCGGCATGGCATAGGTAAAGAGGTAGTCCATCTGCTGAAATGTGCTAATACAGGCCTGCACCCCAAGGAATTGAATCGAAATCCCCTTGAGCCAGCGATTGCCGCGATAGGCCACCAGCAGAATGGCAATCCCCACCAATGTCATGAAGACAATGCCAAAGAGCGATCGCACCCACAGCAGCACTGAGGCGAGAATAATGATTCCTAGGGCTTTGAGGCAAATATCTGTGGCGCGATGAGAGCGGCTCGACAAAATAAAGACACTGCCAGCGATCGCGGGTCCTAGAGGTCCGCCAATGGCGACTAAGCCATGTCCCAAATTGCCCAGCAGCACCTCGCCCCCATAGCGCGCAAATCCTGAACCACTGGGATAGATGACTAATTCGCGAAAGTAGCCCCCCAACAGAATCGCCGTGAGGCCATGCCCCATCTCGTGGAACCATGTGGCCAAGATTGTAAAGGGATACAGCAGATAGTTCCCCAAGGGAATCTGCCAAAGAAGAATCGTGACAAGGGCGGCGATCGCTAGCAGCAGTGCCGAACGAGGTTTCTCAGGGTCTGAAATATCCAGCGGGGTAGATTTGGGGTCTGGACGATAGCCAAACATACGCTCCCCAGCATGGATTACCGCTTCGGTGCCAAAAACATGATCATATTGCGCCCCTCTTGCTTGGGTGCCTGCTGCACTTCGGCCACCGCTTGCAGGTCATTGGCCATACGGTTGAGGAGTTCTTCGGCTAGGTGGGCGTGTTGAATTTCCCGCCCGCGAAAGGTCACAGTGGCCTTCACCTTGTCTCCAGCCTTAAGGAAACGCTCGGCGCGGTTGATGCAAACGTTGTAATCGTGTTCTTCGATTTTGTAGCGCATCTTCACCTCTTTGACATCGGAGGTGTGCTGCTTTTTGCGGGCTTCCCGCGCCTTCTTCTCCTGCTCAAAGCGAAACTTGCCGTAGTCAATAATTTTGCAAACGGGTGGATCTGCCTTGTCACTGACGAGAACAAGGTCAAGTTCCTTTTCACGGGCGATCGCGATCGCCTCTTGAGACGACATAATCCCCAATTGGGAACCATCACTATCCACCACCCGCACCCGAGGAAAACGGATGCGCTCATTAATCATGGGTTGTTCTTGCTGTGTTTTCTTGGTAAGAGCCACTGGTACCTGTACTGTCGTTGATAAAGGTTGGTGCAAGGACTGTCCTAGGCTCTAAGGTGAGCCAGCAATGACCCCCTGCCCCTTGCTCTACATCTTAGCGGAGGATTGCCAATAGGAGCTATTCTCGATTTCGCCTAGATACACAGAAACTAATTATTAAAGCAGCACTCGCCATAGGGGCCTCTAGGCTAGACTGAGGATATTTATTGCCCACTCTGGGTGACATTGTAAGGTCTGAGGTATGGTGCAACGGCAACTGTTCACGTCAGCTCTCCTAGGCAGTCTTTGCTTCCTTGCTACCGCCTGTGGCCAACCAAAGGCAACGGCTCCCCCACCAGCGGCACGGGTGAAACTTGCGGCGGTTCAAACGGAAACCCTTTCGCAAACCGCTGTTTACAATGCCTCTTTGCAATCCCGTGAGTCGATCACGCTACAACCCCAAGTTTCGGGTCGAATCGCCCAAATCAATGTTCAAAACGGCCAGTTTGTTACTCAAGGTCAGCCCCTCATTCTTATTGACCCCTCAGAACAGCAAGCCGTTGTGGCCAGCAATTTAGCCGCAATTCAATCTGCCCAAGCCAATGTAGAGAATGCCCGCTCGATCCTCCGCGCCCTTGAAGCCCAGCGCCGCTCCAATCTGGCCACCGTAGAGTTCAATCGGATTCAAGCGCAACGCTATACAGCACTCTTTGAAGAAGGGGCTGTTTCCAAAGAACAAGCGCAATCCTTCATCACCAGCTTTCGCACTGCCCAAGCAGCACTCCAACAAACCGAGGCGGATATTCGTGCCCAACAGGCTACCATTGCCCAGTTAGAAAAAGCTCTCTTGGCTGCCCAAGCCAATGCCCAGCAGCAGGCCGTTGTCCTGAATTGGTTTCAGGTGCGTGCTCCCTTTAGTGGTGTTGTCGGCAATATTCCCCCCAAAGTGGGCGATTTTGTAACGCCCCAAACCGACCTCCTTACCCTGACCTCAAATCAACCCCTAGAAGTCTATATCCAAGTGCCCATTGAGCAAATCCCCCGCATTCGGATGGGGACGCCGGTGGAATTAATAGACATGAATGGCAATGCCGTCGGTACGAGTTCTGTCTTTTTCATTGCCCCCAATACCACAAACAATACCCAAACCATTTTAGTGAAAGCGCTCTACGACAATACGCGGAATAATCTCCGTGCCGATCAACAAATTCAAGCCCGCATTATTCTCGATCAGCAACCGGGGATTTTGGTGCCGACCACGGCGGTATCCAATCTTGCCGGGCAAAACTTTGTCTTTGTGGCCGAAAAAGACGCCGAGGGCAAAATGATTGCCAAACAAAAGCCCATTCAAGTGGGGGCAATCCAAGGAAATAGATATCAAGTTTTTGAAGGCCTCAAACCGGGAGAGCAAATTGTTGTCTCGGGAATTCAGCGCTTGCGCGATGGTGTGCCCATTACTCCTGAGTCCTAAAAGAGCATGATTAGCGATTTTTTTATTAAGCGCCCGGTTTTTGCCACGGTTTGTTCTCTGCTGATTATTTTGGTGGGGACGATCGCGCTGCCAACGCTGCCCATTGAGTATTACCCTAACGTTACACCGCCAACAATTCAGGTGTCTGCCAACTATGCAGGTGCCAACGCTGAAACCGTTGAAACGAATGTCACCACGATCTTAGAAACGCAAATTAATGGCGTGGAGGGGATGGATTACATTGACTCCAGCAGTAACAGCTTTGGCAACAGCAATATCACGATCACCTTCACTGAGGGCTACGACGAAAACATTGCAGCGGTGGATGTGAATAACTTAGTGGCATCAGTCACCTCCCAACTGCCACCAGAGGTCATCAACACTGGGGTAAATGTCAGGAAATCCACAAATCAGATTGTTTTGGCCTTAGCCCTATACCCAAGGGAGGGATACAACTACGACGCCACATTCATTAGTAACTACGCGACCCTCTACGTGGTGCAACCCCTGCAACGTCTGAACGGGGTAGGGCAGGTTCAGGTCTTTGGTCAACGCACCTATGCCATGCGGATTTGGCTTGATCCCAATCGCTTAGCCAGTCGCGGTCTGACGGCTCAGGATGTGGTGCGTGCCCTCTCCGATCAAAATGTCCAGGTGGGAGCCGGGATTATTGGTGCCCCCCCAGCACCAGAGGGACAGGAGTTTCAAATTTCTATTCAAGCCCAAAGTCGCTTGGCCTCAGAGGAAGAGTTTGCCGACATTATTATTCAGCGCGGCGACGATGGTTCCGTGATTCGCATTCGCGATGTCGGTCGCACCGAGCTAGGGGCACAAAACTACAACACGAACTTTCAGTTTGATGGCCGTGACGCCGTTGGGATTGGTATCTATCAACTCAGTGGTGCCAATGCCCTCGACATTGCCCGCGCTGTCGAAGCGGAGATGGCTGTTTTAGCTGAGAAATTTCCCCCCGGTCTGAAATGGAGTGTGGGCTTTAGCACCACCGACGCAGTGCAGGAGTCGATCAAAGAGGTGGTCATTACGCTGATTGTGGCCATCATCCTTGTGATTGCCGTGATCTTTTTATTCCTGCAGGATTGGCGTGCCACGATTATTCCGTCGGTAACGATCCCTGTCTCCTTGGTGGGCACCTTTGCCTTTATGAAGGCTTTTGACTTCTCAATCAATAGCTTGACCATGTTTGGTCTGGTGCTGGCCACGGGGCTGGTGGTGGATGATGCCATTGTGGTCGTGGAAAATGTCACCCGTCTCATGGAAGACGAGGGCATGACCCCCCAAGAAGCTGCCAGTCGCTCGATGGAGGAAGTGACAGGGGCATTGATTGCCACCTCGTTGGTAATGATGGCGGTCTTTATCCCTGTGGCCTTTTTTCCGGGGGTCACTGGGCGGCTCTATCAGCAGTTTGCTTTGACGATTGTTTTTGCGATCGCCCTTTCTACGTTTAATGCTTTAACCCTCTCTCCCCCTTTGTGCGCCCTGCTCCTGCGGCGGGAACGCCCCCCGATGGCGAACTTTATTTTGTTTCGCTGGATTAACCGCTTTCTCGATACAATGCGACGGGGCTATGAACGCAACCTCAATGGGATTGTGCGATTAAAATACTGGGTGCTGGCGGGGTTCGTAGCGCTGCTCGGGTTTACCTACTGGCTATTTCAGATTGTTCCCGGTGGCTTTGTCCCCCAAGAGGATCAAGGTTATTTTGTTACCCTTGTGCAATCGCCTCAGGGGGTGTCCCTCGAATACACGAGCAATATTGTCTTCAAAGCAGCGGACGCGATCGCCCAAAATCCAGTGGTCGAACATACCTTTGCCATTGGCGGCTTTAGCTTCTTCGGCATAGGTTCAGACAAGGGGATTATCTTTACGAGTCTCAAGCCCTGGTCACAGCGGCCAACCCTTGATCAGTTGCTGCCCCAGTTTCAGAAGGCCGTCGTGGGTGAACTCGGAGCAGTGGTGTTTTCATCCAATGTGCCGACCATTAACCTTGGTGGCAGCGGCCTTGGCGGCTTTGATATGCAGGTGATGGATCAGCAGGGTCTCGGCCTTGAAGCGCTTGCGAGTTCAGTGAACGAGCTAATCCTCAAAGCCAATGCAACCCCCGGCCTTGTGTCAGTGAATACCCCCTTTGCCATCAACGCTCCCCAGTTAAATGTAACGGTCGATCGCACCCGCGCCCTTGCCTTGGGGATTCCCCTCAAGGACATTTTTAATGCCATGCAGATTTACTTGGGGTCGTTATACGTTAACCAATTCACGATTTTTGCCCGCAGTTACCAAGTGATTGTGCAGGCGGATAAGCAGTTTCGCGCGAATCCCGATGACATCAACCGCATCTATGTACGCTCGGAGCAAAATGCGCTCATTCCCCTCAGTAATCTCGTCACGATTGAACAGGTCTCGGCACCGCCGATTATTTATCACCATAACTTGTTCCGTTCGGCGGAGGTGACTGGTCAAAATGTGCCACCCCTCAGTGATAGTCAAGCGATGATGACAATGGCATCCTTGGCTCAGGAGGTTCTCCCCAATGGCATCGGCTATAGCTGGACGGGGTTATCCCTAGAGTCCACCCGCTCCGCAGGCCAAGCACCGTTGATTTTTGGCCTTGGTCTCGTGTTTGTGTTCCTCGTGCTCTCGGCGCAGTACGAAAGCTATATTGACCCCTTGATCATTATCCTTTCGGTGCCTTTGGCGATCATGGGCGCTTTGTTGGCACAGTGGTTGCGGGGGCTGAGTAATGATGTATTTTGCCAAATTGGTTTGGTGATGCTGATTGGCCTCGCCAGTAAGAATGCAATTCTGATTGTGGAGTTTGCCAACCAAATTCGCGAAAGCAAGGGCACGTCCATTGTCAAGTCGGTGATCTATGCCGCCGAGGAACGGCTGCGCCCCATTTTGATGACGGCCATCTCCTTTATTCTGGGCATCTTCCCGCTGGTCATTGCTACGGGTGCTGGGGCAAAATCCCGTCACTCCTTGGGAACAAGTGTCACAGGTGGCATGCTTGCGGCCACATTTCTCAGTTTCTTTGTGGTGCCGATCATTTACATCCTCATTAAGGAACTAGTGGCGCGGCTGACCAAGGAGAAGCTTGAGGAAGCAACCCCAACGGAGTCTTAACTTACTTTACAATTCGCAAAACTCTTGTATCGTGGGGAATGATCCTTTGGCTCGCTCGTGATCATGCCCAAACAACTGGATTTGCTGACCTCTGGACAGGTGATCCCAACACCACTGCACAGTGAAATGCAACGCTCCTATCTGGAGTACGCCATGAGTGTGATTGTGGGGCGGGCACTACCAGATGTGCGGGATGGGCTAAAACCAGTGCATCGGCGGATTCTCTATGCCATGTATGAGTTGGGGTTGACGCCCGATCGCCCCTTTCGCAAGTGTGCACGGGTGGTGGGGGATGTGCTGGGGAAATATCACCCCCATGGGGATCAAGCGGTCTATGAGGCACTGGTGCGCTTGGTGCAGCCCTTTAGCAGTCGCTATCCCCTCTTGGCAGGGCATGGCAATTTTGGCTCCATTGATGATGATCCTGCGGCGGCAATGCGCTACACGGAAACGCGCTTGGCAGCGATCGCCCACCGCACGCTACTGGAGAATATCAGCGACGCGATTGTGGATTTTGTCCCCAACTTTGACAGTTCCCAAGAGGAGCCATTGGTGCTGCCGGCGCAACTGCCGATTTTGCTGTTGAATGGCGCAACGGGAATTGCTGTGGGCATGGCCACAAACATTCCACCCCACAATCTGGGGGAAGTGGTGGATGCTCTGATTGCGCTTATTGACCGTCCCCATCTCTCCCTAGAGGAACTGCTCACCCACCTGCCGGGACCGGACTTTCCCACGGGGGGTGTGATTGTGGATGGGGCAGCATTGCTGCGCGCCTACGCCACGGGTCGAGGGACGATCACCCTGCGGGGGGTGGCCACCCTTGAGGATATTCAGCCCGGACGCGGCCGCCACCGTCGCCAAGCCATTGTGGTGACAGAGCTACCCTATCAGGTGAATAAGGCGGCATGGATTGAGAAGGTGGCGGATTTGGTGAATCAAGGTCGCCTTGAGGGCATTGCCGATCTGCGGGACGAAAGCGATCGCGAGGGGCTGCGGGTGGTCATTGAACTGAAGCGGGATGCCTCAGCGGCACAACTCTTGGAGCAACTCTACCGCCTGACGGCCCTACAAGTAACCTATGGCATCAACTTGATGGCACTGGTGGGCAATCAACCCCGCCAACTCTCCCTCAAGGAGATTCTCAGTGAGTTTTTGCAATTTCGCGAGCAGACCCTGCTACGGCAATATCGCCATGATCTCGAAACGGCTCAAGCCCGCCAGCATGTGGTGACGGGACTCTTAATCGGCCTCAATGCCATGGATCAGGTGATTGAGATTTTGCGATCGGCAGCGGATGGCAGTACTGCTCAGCGGGAATTGATGACCCGCTTGGGTTTGAGCGATCGCCAAGCCAGTGCCCTGATTGCCATGCCCCTACGCCGCCTCACCCAACAGGAGCGCCAAGACCTAGAACGGGAACAGGCGGAGCTACAAGCGCGGATTGCCCAGTTGGCAACCCTGATTAACCAGCGTCCTGAGCGCCTCAAGGCACTGAAGAAAGAATTGCGGCAGTTAAAGAAAGCCTTTGCCGATCGCCGCCGCACTCAAATCCTCACGGCAGCGCCGCCGCCCCCCACCCCCGTGGAGACCAATGATCGTGACGATACGTCCCTCTGGGTCGAAGTGAATCATCGCGGTTACGGGCGCTGTCTGTCCCAGCGCAGTCGGGGGAGTCTCCAGTGGCAAACGTGGCTACCGTGGTCAGAGCCATTGCCCTTGGCCTTCTCGGTACAGGCTAGGGATCGCCTGTGGGTGTTTACGGAAAGTGGCAAGGTCTATCCGCTGCCCGTAGAGCGATTACCCGTTACCAGCCGCCGTGAGAGCGATCGCGGTCAACCCCTACTGACTCTCTTGCCGGAGTCGGCGCAAGGGGAAACCCTCCTGACGGTCTTGCCCAGTCAAGCCCCAGCAGAGAAGCTGATTTTGCTGACGCGCCAAGGCCGCATTAAGGTCATTCCAATCTCAGATCTGCAAGACCTGAGCGGGCGGGGTCTGCAACTCACGAAACTCAAGGCGGGGGATGCCCTCGGTTGGGTACTGCCTGCAGATACGGATCACTTAGTGTTGGCCACCTCGCGGGGGCGGGTCTTTCACTTTTTCATCTCCAACATTCCCGCTTTAGGGCGGCTGAATCAAGGTCAAGCGGCGGTGCGCCTCAGTGTGCGAGAAACCTTGGTGGGGGCGATCGCCCTGTCGGAACTGGAGAATGTGATCCTCGTTACCACTTCAGGCCTTGGTAAACAAGTGCCGCTGCCCCTAATGGAAGTTGTGCCCCTTGGTCATTTAGGCCAGTTGGCGATGCCTCTGCGGCAAAAAGCGGATCGCTTGGCGGGCATTGGCCGCGGCGGTAGCCCCCTGGCACTGGTGACGAACCAAGAGCGAGCTTGGATCACCAACGGCGAAGAGATCCCCATCCTCAATAAAGAGGCGGTAGGGGTGGCGATCGCTCCCCTTGATCCGCAGGAACAGATTCAGGCGGTGGTGCCGTTGGCCTGATCAGTTCAAGCCACTGACCACAGACCCGCAGGTGGTACCCCCCCGGCAGCGTTGAGGTTTGGCTGCCATTACCTGCCGTGATCAGAGGACGCACCGCTTCAATTAGGCTGAAATCAATGCCCCGTTTCAGGTGCTGACGCAAAAATCGCTGGATCAAGCGGCGTTGCAGCGCAAGGGGCAATTCCCGTAGGCGCAGCCGCTCCAAGGCAGGGGGATGCTCGCGGATCACGGTGGGGGCAAGACGCTCCACCTCAGCCTCGAAATAGGCGCGATCGCTAGCCAGCAGTTCAGCGGTTTGGGCAAGCACCTCTTCCACATTCGGATTAAAGTGCGCTTGCAGATAGGGAATTAACTCCAAACGCAGCCGATTGCGGCGATAGTTGAGATGGTGGTTCGTTGCATCCTGCCAGACGGGTAACCCGTAGGTTTGGCAAAAGGTAGCCGTTTCCGCTCGCGTCATCCCTAGGAGTGGACGTACTAACTGAATCGCACCCAAAGCACGGCTAGGTAAGAGGGTGGCTAGGCCATCGGGGCTGGTGCCGCGCAGTAGATGTAGTAGGAGACTTTCGGCGCGATCGCTCTGGGTGTGGGCGGTCACCACATGGGTGCAATCCAACGCCTTGGCCACGGTCTCAAAGACTTGGTAACGCCATGAACGGGCTGCCGCCTCCGTTTTGGACATCTCAGGGGCACTCACCACCTCACAGGGCAGGTGCCATTGCTGCGCTAGCGCTTGGACAAAATTTGCATTGGCAGCGCTATCTGCCCGCCAGCGGTGATCACAGTGGACAGCCGCCAAAAACCACCGCCAGTAGGGCTGTAGATCCAATAGCAGGCGCGTTAAACAAACGGAATCTTGCCCCCCCGATAGAGCAATCAGAATTCGTGCCCCCCTAGGGAGCCATTGTTGGGTTTTTAAGGTGGTATGCAGGCGGGCGTGGTAGATGCCCCACACGGGCAAAAAACCGCTAGAAAAACCAACCGTAGGAGTGCAGACCTTTCCCCAGCAGGTTCACCCCCAAGTAGCACACCCAGACCACCCCAAAGCCAACGGTGGCGAGAATCGCCGGCTTGCGCCCCTGCCAATCACGGGTCATGCGGGCATGGAGATAAGCAGCATACACCAGCCAGACAATCAGTGCCCAAGTTTCTTTGGGATCCCAACTCCAAGGCGCCCCCCAAGCCTCATTTGCCCAGACCGCACCAGAGATAATGCCGATGGTTAGCAGTGGGAAGCCAAGACCAATCATGCGGTAGCTCAAGTTATCGAGGGTCTCAGCCAAGGTGAGGCGTTGCAAACTCAATTGCAGGGTGGGTTGGGTCAGTACCGTGGTGCCGCCGCCCCCAGTCGAGGGTTCTAAGGAAGGTTCTGGCGCGCGACTGCGGAAGCTGCCTGTGCCCACAGAGCTGCCCTTAAGGCTGACGGGTTTGCCCCATGTGACCACTAGGAAGGCGATCGCCAGCAGTGACCCCACCATCAAGGTGGCATAGCTGAGCATCATCACACTGACGTGCATCATTAACCAGTTGGACTTCAGGGCAGGCACCAGAGGCGCTGACTGCTGCATTTCCGGGGGGAGCGAGAGAGCCGCAAAAGCCGTAATTCCCATGGCAACGGGTGCAGTAACAACCCCCACAAGGCGCTGGCCACTGATGGACTCGGCGACAAAGTGCATGGCTGTCAAACCCCAGCACAGGAAAAAGAGGGATTCATAGAGATTGCTGATGGGAAAGTAGCCCCCCTCAATCCAACGCGCCGCCAGCAGGCCCGTAATACAGAGATTGGCGATCGCCATCCCCGTGCGACCCGCAGCCGTGAGAACAGGCCATTGGGGAAACGCTGCCCCACACCAGTAGAGCAACATCGTGATCAAAAGCACCGCAAAGGCACTGTTATCGAGCCAACCTTCTAGGGTTAATAAATCCATAGCTTTTTATTTTGCCAGCCTGCTACTCTTTTGTATTGTACTGTCCGAACCGTGCTTTTCTGGGATAGTGGCGCATCTCCCATTCTTGTGAAAAGGGTTGTACCACAATTTCAGCCTGAATCTCTATAATCAGGGGTGAAGAATCATCATGTTCTATTGTGCTGCTGCTGGAGCGAGAACCCCATGAACGAGCTACGGGCTGCGCTGGAATTGGCGACGGAGGAGGAGTTGCAAGACCTAACAGAAATTCTGTTTCGTCGTCGGCTCAATCCCTTGGACTATCTCACAACGCCGGATCCCATTGCCGTCCAAGCTCAGGATCGCCAAGCATGGCTCGATGATATTGAGGAGCGGTTTCGCTTTTTGGCGGCAGATGGTCTGACAGTACTCAAGGGCAAAGCACAGCAAATCAGCTATCGGCAAACGTTGATGCGGGTCTGTCGCTATCTGAAAATTAAGTTTTCCCCCAGTTGGACAGTCCCCGAACTGGAAATGGAAATCTTCTTGAATGTGTTGCAGCGGATGTGGAAAAAGCTGGGGGATGAGGATCGCAAGGTCTTGGCTGCCCAAATCCAAGATAGCTTGCCCGAACTGCGCAACGGCCACCCGATTTCTATGGAAACTGTACGCCTGATCCTAGAGGGAGGCGCGGCGATCGCCATCAGTTCTGTTGTCCGCTCCATGGTGGTGCAGCAGGTGGCTCGTCAATTTGCCATTCACTTTGCTGGGTACAAGCTCTCCATCACTCCCTTGGTGTCTCGGGGCGCTGCCGTGGGAGCCGCTAAATTTGCCCTCGGTCGCAGCGTCTTAGCCTTTGCCAGTACAGCTTTGTGGGTGTGGTTTATTGCCGACTTGGGTTGGCGTGCCATTTCCACCAACTATGCGCGCATTATTCCCACCATTTTCGCGATCGCCCAAATTCGCCTCCTACGCGGTGAGCAGGCATCCCAGTGGGCAATGGCCTAGAGTGTGATCATCCGCTCTTTGTCCAGGGTGAGCAGTTGCCGCAGTTGATCGAGGTTGAGTTCGGTTAACCACTGTTCGCCACTGCCCACAATCATGTCCGCAAGCGCTTTTTTCTGCTCAATTTGCTCGTGGATCTTTTCTTCAAGGGTACCCGTGCAGACAAATTTGTGGATTTGGACAGTGCGGGCTTGGCCAATGCGGAAGGCGCGATCGCTGGCCTGATTTTCAACCGCGGGGTTCCACCAGCGATCGTAGTGAAAGACATGATTGGCACGGGTGAGATTTAAGCCCACGCCCCCCGCTTTTAGGGAAAGAATAAAGACCGTGGGTGCCTCAGGATCGTGCTGAAAGCGTTCCACCATGAGTTCTCGCTGCGCTTTGGGGGTGCGTCCCGACAGGAAAAAGATCTCCTGCTGTAGCGCCTTTTCGAGATAGGTTTTCAGGTGGGTGCCAAATTCGGCAAATTGGGTAAAGATAAGAGCGCGATCGCCCACTTCCTGAAGCTCTTGCAACATTTCTATGAGGCGTTGCAATTTACCCGAGCGATCGGGGGCATAGTCTTCCTGCTTGAGATACTGGGCGGGATGGTTACAGATTTGCTTGAGTTTGGTCAGCGTAGCCAAGATATGGCCGCGCCGCTGGATACCTTCACTATTTTCAATGGCAGCAAGGGAGTCTTCCACCACCGCAGTGTAAAGCTGCATCTGCTCTAGGGTGAGACCGCAATAGACCAGCATCTCCTGTTTTTCGGGCAGGTCTTGGATAATGCTGCGGTCAGTTTTCAGGCGCCGTAGAATGAAGGGCTGAACATAGGTGCGCAGGGCGTTGAGGGAGGTAGTGTCACCATAGCGTTCAATGGGTCGCACATAGCGGTGCTGAAAGTAGGTGCGATTGCCCAAGTACCCCGGATGCAGAAAGTCCATAATCGACCAGAGTTCAAGGAGACGATTTTCTAGGGGGGTTCCCGTCAGGGCAATGCGAAACTGGGCGGAGAGTTCCCGTGCCGCTTGGGACTGCTGGGTGTTGGCATTTTTAATGTTTTGGGCTTCATCGAGGACCAGATGCTGCCATGACACCTGTTGCAAGGTGGCGCGATCGCGCTGCAGGAGGGCATAACTGGTGAGAATCAGATCGTGAGTTTCGACGTTTTTCAGAAATGCCTTGCCCTTGGGGCGATCGCTGCCGTGGTGGACATAGGCACGCAATGTCGGTGCAAATTTTTGGCACTCCCGTAGCCAGTTGCCCAGTACCGAGGTGGGACAGATCAACAGTGTCGGTCGGTAGGCACGTCCTGCTTCCTTGAGGTGGAGCAAAAAGGCCAACAGTTGAATCGTTTTCCCTAAGCCCATATCATCGGCCAAGCAAGCCCCCAACCGCCAGCGTTCCAAGAAACTCAACCACGCCACCCCTCGCGCTTGGTAGGGACGCAGTTCACCACAAAATTCCTGCGGTGTCGGCACTGGATCAAGGGTTTGTTTACCCGTGAGGCCATCGAGTAGTGCCTGAAGGGCATCATTGGCGTCTAAACCAAGAATGGGTAACTTGGCCACCGTTACCGTATCCCCGGTGGCAATGCGCAGCGTATCGGCAAGGGAGAGCTGGGTCTTTTGGGGAGACTGGAGAAACTCTTGAGCGGCCTTGACCTCTTGGGGACGCAGCAGCACCCACTCACCATTGAGATAAACAAGGGGACTCTCTTGGCGGCGCAGTTGATCAAAATCTGCTTCCGAGAGGGGATGCTGCCCCAACTGTAATTGCCACTGAAACTGCATCAAGCTCTCAATACTCAAGCCGCTGGTGGCGGTGGGCGGCAATGAAGCAATCATCCTCAGACCCAAGCGATGCTGGGCGCTATTGCGGCGCAAACTCGGTGGCACAATAATTGCAACCCCCTGCTGCTCAAGGAGCGGAATGGCACTTTGCAAGAAGGCATAAACTTCCGTGGTTTGCAGCGTCAGACCCACAGGGGAGGGTTCTTGGAGACTGCGATCGAGGGGACGATAAATGCGTGAGGCCAAACCCAGTCCCCGCAGCAGGGTTTCTTGGGGCTGCCAGAGCACTTGTCCGTGATAGAGGAGGGACTCTTGCGTACATTGCCAAATCTCGGCCGCCGCCAGCATCGTTTCCGTTTCGCCCTCCGTTTGTAGGCCAAAGGCCAAGCGCCAATCACCCTCGGCAGTATCTGGGGGCACCAGTTGCAGTGCCAAGCGCCATTGGGGGCGCAGATCCAACTGCTCGCGGTAGGGTTCTTGCCAACGTTGGAGCCGTTCCACAAAAGAAGGCGGCAGTTCCGTTGCTTGCCCTGTTTTGAGGAAAGTCAGCCAGTGACTATGCTCCTTAGCCAAGCCCACTTTGGGTAACTCTAGGGCGGCAAGGGCAGTGTGGAGATAGCCCTGCAAGGTGTGGTGCAGAAAATCTGCCAATAGATCGGTGGCATGGGGCGGAAACCGCAGCGCCGTGGCATCAGTTTGATAACAGCGACATAAATCCGGCATCCGTTGGCTAAATTGGCGAAAGCGATCGCGATCGCCCCCATGGGTGAGCAGAATCCGCCACCCTTCAGCCGTAGGCAAGTATTGGCCGCGCACAATTAAATCCAGTAACCAGCGACTAACGTGCAGCCAATAGCGCAGATCATCGCCAATAGCAGCGCTTTCGCGACCCTGAAGACCCAGTTGATGTAGTTGCTCTAAAACCCCTGAGGCAGGAATCGCCCAACCCGGCACCTGCCAGAGAAACAGCGGTTCGCCGTTGACTTCCGCTAGGGGAGGCGGTAATAGGTGATGCTCCTGAATCTGTGCGGGCAAAGCAGCATAGGCAACACTCGGATCGGCATTGACAAGCGGAGGTGTCTTCAGTTGGGTGGCATAGGGATAAACAGGCACAGCAGTCGGAACCCAAGGCGTGATTGCCTGAGTGAGCGATCGCCATTCTTCTGCCCATGCAAAAAAGCGCGGCGTCGGCGTTGCCAGCCACGTCCCATGGAAAACAGCCATGCCAATATTTTAGTGGGCTTTCAAGAGGGATGCGAGTGCTTCAGCAGGCATGGGTCGGGCAAAGAGATACCCTTGCCCATAATCACACCCCAGTCGCTGCAGGATGTGCAGTTGGTCGCGGGTTTCAATCCCTTCGGCAATAACGCGGTAGCCCAACTCCTGAGCAAGGACTAAAATCATCTTGGTAATTTTGAGGTTGCGCTGGTTGTCTTCCAATTGCTGGACAAAGGCGCGATCCACCTTGAGGTGGTGAATCGGTAGGCTGTGGAGATAACTCAGGCAGGAATAGCCCGTTCCAAAATCGTCAATACTAATTTCAATGTGGCGCTCCCGCAGTGACTCTAGGAGACTCAGCATTTCACTGCCCAATTCAAGGGCGATGCTTTCGGTGAGTTCTAGAACCAACTGTCCTCTGCCCAAGGGATACTGTTGCTGAATGCGGCTAAGGTGGTGGAGGAAACTGGGGTGCTTCAGTGTCTTGGCCGAGACATTCACACTCAGGATCAAGTTGGCTGCCCCTTGGAACTGCTGTTGCCACAACCAAAACTGTCGACAAGCCTGCTCCAAAACCCACTTGTCAAGGTCAACAATCAGCCCTGTATCCTCAGCAATTGAGATGAAAGCACCCGGCAGAATCAGTCCGCGTTCAGGATGTTGCCAACGCACTAGGCTCTCCATGCCCACCAGTTGTTGATCTGCCAAATTAAAAAAGGGCTGATAAAACAGCTGCAGTTCTCCATGGCTGAGGGCATGGCGCAGATCGTGTTCAAGGTGGAGGCGCTCTAGCACCTGTTCGTACATCTGGGCGTTAAAGATGGCGTAGCGTCTTGTGGAGTGGGCTTTCGCTTGATACAGGGCAATATCGGCATCCCTAAGGACAGCAAAAGCCGTTTTATACTCATTTTGGGCAAAGACGACACCAATACTACTGCTGAGGAAAATTTGCCGCTCCTCTACGACCAAGGGTTCTTGGAGGCAACGGGTAATTTGCTCGCAAAGAGCAATGGCACTCTCCAAGTTGGGTAAAGCGGTTGCCAAAATCACAAACTCATCTCCGCCGAGGCGAGCCACAATATGCCTATTTTCGATGAGACGCCGCAGCAAAGTGGCAAAGGCAATGAGCAGGCGATCGCCCACTGCATGGCCGAGGCTGTCATTGATCACCTTAAAGCGATCCACATCCAAAAACAGCACGGCATAGTGAAGCTCAGGATTCCTTTGAGCTGCGGCAATTGTGGCTGCCAACTGCTCCATGAAGTAGAGGCGGTTGGGCAACCCTGTCAGGGGATCGTGATAGGCCTCATGCTCTAGCTGCAATTGCACCTGTACCCGACTGGTGACATCGCGGGAACTGGTCTGCAACTGTTGCAATTGTCCCTGACTGTCGTAGCGGGGCTTGAAGAGGGTTTCTAGCCAGAGCAACTCCTGATTCGCTGTACAGGCTCGATGGGTGATGGGCCAAAACCGCTGCTGCTGAATCATCTGTTGCAGTTCCTGCTTGACCCGCGATCGCTCATCGGGATGGCACAACTGCGTAAAATGCTGACCAATGAGCCTCCCAGAAGACCAACCCAATAGGGTTTCATAGGAGGGACTAACATACAAACACCGGCCTTCCCGATCTAAAAGGCACACAATATCGGTCATGTTTTCCGCCAGCAGTCGATAGCGTTCTTCGCTTTCGCGCAGCGCCAGTTCAGCAGCTTTGCGGTCTGTAATATCAATATGGGTACCCACCACCTTAGAGGGGCGACCTTGGGCATCCCGAATTAACACGGCATTGCTGTGGAACCAGCGGTAGGTTCCATCGTGGTGGCGCAGGCGAAAATCAATGTCATAGTCCGCTTCACCGCGCAGAAATTGCTCGTAGGCCGCAAGGGCGCGATCGCGATCCTCGGGATGGAGTTGCTCCTGCCAATCTGCGCAACTGAACGCTTCAGTCCTAGGCAGGTCGCCCAGCTGGGCTCTGTGGGTTGGCGAAACAAGCATGGTTCCCGTAGAGAGGTCATGAAAATAAAAGCCAATCTTGGAAGCACGGATAGCCACCTCTAGCTGGGCCTGCTGCTCCTTGAGGCGCTCTTCGGCCAAATGGCGCTCAGTGACATCCAACATCACGGTGTACCAGACCACGACCCCATTAGCCGCCAGTGTGGGCTGTCCGGCGCCCTCTAGCCAGCGCACTTCGCCGCTGGTGGGATGAATAATGCGCCATTGCCAAAGCCATGGCGTCAAATTTGCCGCAGAATAGAGAACCGATTGCCATGTGGCTTCCCGATCCTCTGGATGTACCAGCTGCCACAAACTTTCACCATCCTCAGCAGCCACCGCCGCCGGGATGCCCCAAAGACGTTCGCACATTGGATTCAGATAAAATACCCGATTGCGACCATCGGGGTACTGTTCATAGCGAAACAGGGCACCAGGTAGGTGAAGAGCTGTCAAACGAAACCGTTCTTCACTCTTGCGCAATGCTGCGGCAAGACGGGAACGTTTAGCCAGTTCTTTGCGGGCTTGGGCGTATAGATTGGCTTGGTAAACCGCCACCTCCAGTTGGGTGGCAATGGTACGCATAAAATTGATTTCCACTTCTGACCACGCATGGGTTTGGTGCGGCACAAACAAACTCAGGCTGCCCCAAGGGCGCTCTTTAACAATCAAAGGCACCAGTAACCATGCCCCCGGCAATTGTTCCGCAAAGGCTCGATTCACTGCATCGGTCAGTTGGCAGGTGTCGGCGATGGCAACCACTTCTCCTGCCTTCAGCCGTGTGGCCAAGGGATTGTCCTGATCTGGGATTTCAAAGCCAAGAAACCGCGGCGCATTGGCATCGCTGTGATATTCAGCAACCGGCTGCCACACCTGCCTTTCCGGAAGGTAGCGAACCACACAGGCATCCCATCCCAGCCCTATTTCCACAATTTCCCGCACAGCGGTGTCAAAGATGGTTTCAAGGTCAAGGGAATTGCGGATGGCTTGAATGACACGATTGAGAGCCTGCTCGCGCAGTAGTTGATTTTTGAGCGTGGTCACATCTCGGCCAACGGATTGAATCCCACTGAGGGAACCATCAGCCGTAAAAACCCCTGAATTCAGCCACTGGATCCAGCGACTCCCTTTTTGGGGATGAGGTAGGCAACTTTCGCAGGTAAATAGGGGCGCAGCGGGTGTAAGCTGCATCACCTGCGCTTGGAAACAAACGGCATCTTCACAGCAGACGAACTCCCCTAAGGGGCGACCAGTGACTTCAGCAGCAGAACAGTTAAAGAAGCGGCAAAAGGCCTCATTGGCAAATAGGATGGTGGTATCTGGGTGCAGGGATAAAAGAAAGTCACCTTGGTCTTGGAAGATGCCGGAGTCACACTGCCTAGAATCAGGCTGCTGCTGACGAGAACAGGCAAGCCCTTGGGGCTGTATTTTCTGAGGTTGGCGCCCAGTAATGTCCTGAAACGTGAGCACAATGCACTGCAGATTGCCGCTGGGATCAACAATGGGGCAGCCTTGGATTGCTAGGGTTAATCGCCGATCGCTCAACAGCAGATCTACGTCCACAGAACAGGGTTCTAAACGCTGGTGGACTTGCCTATTGGGCAACTCTTCCTTGGGATAGGGGCGATCGCTACCGCAGTAGTAAACCTGCAGATTTGCCCAAATGTCGGCTGCCGCCGCTTGGGGATCCGTCACCGTCAAGAGTCTTTGGCCAAAGGGGTTAATGTAGCTAATTTCCCCCGCGGGATCAGCAAGAGCCACAGCAATTGGTAACGCCCCTAGGATTGCTGTTAGGTAGTGCCCCCCATCACTTTTCCCCATTCCATCTGACCGGTCGATCACTGAATCTGCACCGCCACTGGCATTGGGGGTGGCAGGCCTTAGGAAAGTGGGGAACAAACTATCCATAGGATTAATCGTAGGAAGTTACTGGGGCTCCTGACTAAAGCTAAGCGCAGCAGCTTTCTGATTACATATTCGTAATAATTACGATGGTACTTGCTATTATTTTTTTTTTTTTTGACATATAACTGATTTATAACTGATTTTCTTAAGAAGTATAAAGTAATTTCCTATTCTCCTTCCTTGGTTTTGAGTGTGGCTTCCCGCTGAGCCAGCCAGCGCGCATACAGATCTGGGCGGCGTTGGCGAGTGCGTTCAATTTGCTGTGCCCGCCGCCAAGCAGCAATTTCCCCATGGTGACCAGAAAGTAAGACCGGCGGTACCGTCCACCCTCGAAACTCTGCGGGTCGAGTGTAGTGGGGATAGTCCAATAAACCGTCCTCAAAACTGTCTTGATGCAGGGAAGCCGCTTTGCCCACCGTGCCGGGCAGCAGTCGCAGCACACCATTGAGAATCACCAGAGCTGGAATTTCCCCACAAGTGAGAACAAAGTCGCCAATGGAGATCTCTTGGGTCACCAAATGCTGGACGACCCGCTCATCCACGCCCTCATAGTGACCACAGAGAATCACTAGTTGATCTCGCTCCTGCGACCAATGCCAGAGGTGCTGTTGGGTCAGGGGTTGCCCTTGGGGGGTGACATAGATCACTTCACGGCGGGGCAAGGAGGGCAGCGATTCCACCGCCGCAAAGAGGGGTTCAGGCTTCATCACCATGCCCACACCCCCCCCGTAGGGTTCATCATCCACCCGCTGGTGCTTATCAGTACTAAAGTCACGCGGATTCGTCAGGACGACCTCGGCAATCCCGCGTGCCAAGGCTTTGGCCATTAAGCCACTGCCGAGGGGGGAGGCAAAGAACTCTGGAAAGAGGGTAATAATATCGAAACGCATTACTGGCGGTGGCAAGAGAGGGAACCATAGTAGGCAAGGGCGCGCAATTGGCTGAGGGCACACAGTTGCTCTTGTTTCCACACCTGCTGGGTTTCTGGTGCTGGGGGAGGTGACTGGACACCAAAGAGTTGATTGATCAAAGGGGAGCGATCGCGCCGAAAACGGACAAGGGCATATTCTCCTTCCTTGAGCTTGGCAGCACTAGCAAGGGCACTGAGGGTGTCTGGACGGCTGCGGGTGCCATCAATGAGGCGATAGCGCTGCGCCTGCTCGTTACTGAAAATCATTGCTCCCATTTTGTTGCGAATAACACTGGGATCAATGCCCCGTGCCTGCGCCACATGATTAATAAACTTGCTGTACTCCTGTTCAAGGCCGGCTTGGAAGACCTCAATTTCTTGGGGGGTGAGGCGACGGAAGGGATTGCCAATATCTTTGCTACGACCGGCGCTCAGTGTCCGTTCTTCAATACGGTTGGCAGTAACGCCTCCCATCAATAGGCCATTATCGAGACTGGTGGGGCGATCGTAGTAGAAAACACTAGGGCCGAGAATGCCAATACTGCCAATCATGCTGCCGTGATCAGCGTAGATCCGATCCGCTGTCACCATAGCCCAAACGCCACCGGAGGCAGAAATGCCCTCAATAAAGGCATAGACCGGTTTTTGGGTGGCTGCGCGGTAGCTCCTAATGCCTTCGGCGATCGCCTGCGAGCCAAAGATCGTGCCGCCGGGAGTGCTGATATTGACAAAGACAGCCTTAATCGTTTCGTCCTTAGCCGCTTCTGCTAACTGCCGCTGCACTTCATAGCCGTAGGTGACACCGACAAGGGGCGCAAAGAAGCTATCTTCTTCGTTTTGCGGGCTGCCGAGAATTGGCCCAGTAATGTCAATTCTGAGAATGCGATCGCGACTGCCCTCCTTGCCGCTAACGTGCTCGTAGGGACTGGTTTCACTGGCGGGCGCCAACAAGACCCCGAGGAGGGCAAAGAAGATCGTGGCACTGAAGCCCACCACCCCCAATGTGAAAAAAAAGGTTAGCGTGCCAAAAAAGATCACACCGCAGCGGTGAAACACACTGGGCCAAAAGGGGGGAAGGGAGCGCGTCATAGAGGAGGAAAGGGTTGAGTATAATCTGAAAAGTTTTTAGTCAAATGTTTTACTTATTTTAGCCGCCCCCTGCGGTTTTCTCCTGTTTTTGCCCCTCACAAGCCACCCTTGCCGTGTTGACCTGTCACGATCCTTTTGCGAGGTAGGTTCTCTCTACGAATGAAACCCTCGATGACCGCTGAGCAGTATCTCAATCACCCCACCTTTGGCTTGCTTTATGGGGTGTGCCCTATTGATGAGCATCGGCAACTTTTTACCACGTTGTATGCACAGCGGCTGTTCTTCATTGTCAGCCAACGGCCGGCAGGGATGGCGTTTGAGTCTATTAGTCGCACCGATGCGCGGATGCTCATTGAACAGCGGTTGCGATCGCTGCGCCGTCTTGGCAAAACTGCTGAATACCAAGCCCTACAAGCGATTCATCGCCAAGCCTTCATGTAACCCGATCCAGATTTCGCTAGACTGAGGCTAGGTTTTGGGGAGCAAGGATGAGCTACGACTATGACCTATTTGTGATTGGTGCCGGCTCCGGTGGCTTGGCGGCCTCAAAGCGGGCAGCTTCCTACGGCGCTAGGGTGGCCATTGCCGAAGGGGATAAAGTCGGCGGTACCTGTGTGATTCGGGGGTGTGTCCCTAAAAAGCTCATGGTCTATGGCTCCAAGTTTAGCCACCTCTTTGAAGACGCTGTCGGCTATGGCTGGCGCCCCGTTGCAGCCAAGTTGAACTGGGAGCGACTGATTCAAGCAGTGAACCAAGAGGTAAATCGTCTCAGCCAACTGCACATTAGCTACCTTGCCAAAGCCGGGGTCGAACTGCTGCCCTTTTTTGCCCGCTTTGCTGACCCCCACACCCTAGAACTCGTGGATCGCCAAGGACAGGTGCAACGGCGAGTGACAGCGGCGAAAATCTTAATTGCTGTCGGGGGCGAAGCGATTAAGCCCAATGTGCCGGGCATTGAACACAGCATTACCTCGCGGGAGATGTTTTTGTTGCCCAAGCAGCCAAAGCGCATGGCTATCCTTGGGGGCGGCTACATCAGTGTTGAGTTTGCCGGCATTATGCAGGGACTCGGCACGGAAGTCATTCACTTTCTGCGGGGCGATCGCCCCCTGCGCGGCTTTGATCAAGACATTCAAGATGGTGTCTATGAGGGGATGATTCGCCACGGCATTGATGTCCGTCCCCAGTGCCACATTACGGGCTTGAAGCTCACCAAGAAGGGCAATATCCGCATTCGCTACGAACAGCAGGGGCAAGCCTGTGAAACTAAAGTTGATATGGTGCTGTGTGCCGTGGGGCGTGCGCCCAACTTGCAGGGGCTAGGTCTTGATCAGGCGGGGGTGCATCTTACGGCCAATAGTCAAGGGATTGTCGCCATTGCTGTGGATGAATACTACCGCACCAATCAAGAACACATTTTTGCTGTCGGGGACTGCACTAACCGCGTCAACCTCACTCCCGTAGCCATTGCCGAAGGACGCGCCTTTGCTGATACGCAATTTGGTAATCTACCGCGCACCCTCAGCTATGAGAATATTCCCTCGGCGGTGTTTTCCCAGCCGGAGGCGGCTTCGGTGGGGCTGTCTGAGGCGCAGGCCAAGGCGAAATTGGGGGAAGAGAATGTGACAATCTACCGTGCGGCCTTTCGCCCGATGTACCACAGTCTCACGGGTCGAGATGAAAAGGTGATCGTCAAATTGGTGGTGGAGAAAAATACGGAGTGGGTGCTCGGTGCCCACATGGTGGGGGATCATGCGGCTGAGATTATTCAAGGGATCGCGATCGCCCTCAAAATGGGCGCCACCAAGAAGGACTTTGATGCCACGATGGGCATTCATCCCTCGACGGCGGAGGAGTTTGTCACCCTGCGTTAGTGGCCACTTGCACCGGACTGTGGAGCAGCTCTAGGGCCGCCAGATATTGGGGATCTGCTGCTGTACCCATAGCCATGAGACTCTCGGGAGCATCGAGAACCCGCCGATCTGGCTCAATCCCCACTTTGTTGATGTTGTGGTGATTAGGGGTTTCGTAGTGGGCAATGGTAACCGCAAGGCCAGAGCCATCACTGAGGTTAAAGAGGGACTGAATCGAGCCTTTACCAAAGGTGCGATCGCCCACCAGTCGAGCACGGCCATGATCTTGCAGGGCACCGGCTAAAATCTCACTGGCACTGGCGGTTCCGCCATTCACGAGGACGACGATCGGATCATGGGTGAGGGCACCGCCACTGGCATTGAGGCTATCCACAATCCCTTGGCGATCGACGGTATAGACAATGACCCCCGAATCCAACCACAGTTGAGCAATTTCCACCCCCGCCTGCAACAGTCCCCCCGGATTATTGCGCAGATCAAGAATGTACTCCTCTGCTCCCTGCTGCTCTAGCATTTGAATGGCTTTGCGCATTTCTGTGGCCGCCATAGCGCTAAATTGACCAAGGCGAATATAGCCAAT
The DNA here is from genome assembly GCF_031583455.1 of Thermosynechococcus sp. TG215. Taxonomy (NCBI): domain Bacteria; kingdom Bacillati; phylum Cyanobacteriota; class Cyanophyceae; order Acaryochloridales; family Thermosynechococcaceae; genus Thermosynechococcus; species Thermosynechococcus sp. TG215. The sequence goes on from NZ_CP134178.1 coordinate 190,102, forward strand.
GGTGTGTCCCTGCACTTGGCGAACCTCAGCCATAACCGGATTAATCTCAATGTGTCCCCGTTTCAGAGTGATTTCTTGAGGAGCTTCACTGCCCCGTTGTAACAACAAATGCACAGCAGAACCGGCGGCTCCCCGCATTCTTTCGGCGGCTTCATCAAGGCTGAGCTGGGTGGTGGAGACGCCATCAATGGCAAGAATGCGATCGCGGGGTTGAATCCCCGCTTGGGCAGCAGGGGAGCCATCAATGGGAGCAATCACTTCGAGGACACCGGTTTCAGGGTCAGTGCTAATTTGCAAGCCGACACCAGTGAGTTCCCCAGCCGTGGTGGTTTGCAGGCTACGAAATTGGGCGGGGCGCAGTAGCCGTGTAAAGGGATCCTCTAGGCTCGCCAACATGGTTTGAATGGCCTCATAGGTCGCCTCGCGATTGGGTAGGGGACGTTTCAGCGCCTTTTCGCGCACCAGCCACCAGTTTTGGCCATTAAAAGAGGGATCCACGTAGGCTTGGTTGACAATGCGCCATGCCTCATTAAAGAGTTTTTGTTCCTCCGTTAGGGCGATCGCCGAGTCAGTGGGGAAAATGCCCCAGACTCCCACCAAGACCACCAAACAACAAATGAGACGTTGCAGCCAACGAACCCCCATTCCTTCACCTGCTGATTGCTTCTTTTTCCTAAGCTAGCACTAGAAAAATGTTTCGGAAGACACCGTTATGCCTTGAGAACCACCTTGGGATGCAGGCGATCGCCCCCACTCACTCCGATCCCCACACAGGTAGCGGCAAAGGTGACGCCCACGAACCTCTCCGCCGGCGGTAGCCCCTCACCAATCACGGCGCGGCCATGATACCAGTCGTTGAGTTGTACTTCATTGAGTTCAAGCCACGGTAGATGTGAGAGAACCGCTTGGGGCGGGCGCAGTGGTAAATGCTCTGGCGAAATGCTTTCTAGGGAATGGCTCTCCTCAATCCTCAGGCCACCACTTTCAATCCGTTGCAGGGCTGCCAGCGTTCCCCCTACCCCCAGTGCCGCCCCCAAATCGCGGGCAAGGGCGCGAATATAGGTGCCACCGCCACAGGTAATGCGCAGGGTCAATACTGGGTAGCATCCTGCTTGCCAATCTAAGACATCAATGCTGTACACCTCAACGATCCGCGGCGGCACGCTCACGACTTCACCCGCACGGGCACGGGCATAGAGCCGCTGGCCATCCACTTGAATCGCACTATAGGCGGGGGGATATTGCTCAATCTGGCCAATGAATTGGGGAAGCTGTTCCTCAATGGCCTCAAGGGTGAGGTGACTGGCAGATTGTTCTTGGCAAATGTCACCCGTAATGTCATCCGTGGTTGTGGTGATGCCAAAGCGCACCGTGCCAATATAGGCCTTGCGATCGCTCAAATAGGGGAGGAGTCGCGTCGCTGCACCAAGGGCGATCGGCAGCACCCCTGTGGCCATTGGATCTAATGTGCCCCCATGACCAATGCGCTTGAGCCGCAGCCGCTTTCGCAGTTCGTTAATGCAGTCGTGGGAAGTGCAGCCGGGCGGTTTATTGAGATTCAAAAAACCAAACATCAAGGCGTTGCCGTCAAGGGTAAGCCACTCACAAAGCGTTGCAGGGCAGCGATCGCTCGGTTGTAGTCAATGGTAGAACTCAACAGGTTGCTCTGGGCTTGAATCAGAGCCGTTTCTGCATTGCTCACCTCCGCTTGGGTGCCAATCCCTGCTTGGAAGCGCAGACGGGCAAGGCGCAGTCCCTCGGTGGCTTGGCGCACTGCCACTTCATTGGTGCGGATATTTTCCTGACTGGATTTGAGCGTGTAGTAGGCCTGCTCCACTTGAAAGCGAATTAAGTTGCGAAAGGCGGCATACTGGGCTTCAGCGATCGCGGCAGCGCTTTCCTGCTGGGCGGCACTGGCACGGGAGACCCCGCCATCAAAGAGGGTCAGGTTCATTTGACCCCCAACCGTATATCCCCAACGGGGTGCCCTCCCATCTGTGAGGCTATCAAGGGTGTTAAAACTTCCGCCGGCCACCAACTGCGGCCCTAGATTCCCCAAGGCCACCCGGCGCTGCTGCAGTGCTGCATTTCGTTGTGTCAGTTGCTGTTCCAATTCCACACGATTCCGAAACGCCAAGGCAATGCTCTCCTCAAGGGAGAGTTTCCATTCCCCAACTACCCGAATGGGGTCAGCCGCCCGCACATTGGTTTTGTCATTGAGACTGAGCAGCTGTGCCAGTTGGCGTTGAGCCGTTTGCAGTTGGCTTTGGGCTTGCACGAGTTGCTGTTGGTTATTGGCCAGTTGTACCTGTGCTGTGAGGACATCGAATTGCGTGCCTAAGCCAGCCCGTTCGCGGGCGATCGCATCCCGTAGACTAATTTGCGAGTTTTGTACCGCTGCTTCACCAATGCGCACCAGCGCCTCCGCCTGTTGAATGTTGTAGTAGGCATTGGTGACATCCTGCCGCAGTTGTTCAAATTCTCGCTGCAGATCCAGTTCGGCATTGCGCACCTGTTCCTGTGCTGCTTTGATACTGCCATCCCGTTGGCCAGAGGTGAAAATGTTGTAGCCCAGTTGCACCGTGCTGGTCCAAGTATTGCTGGTGGGATTGGCCTGCAAGGGGGGTGGTAGTTGGGCATTTTGCAGGCGAATCGCCGCTGAATCCGTGCGACTAATCCCCAATTGCAAGGAGATGCTGGGATAGAGAGCCGCCTCCGCTTGGCGCAGAACCGCCCGACTTTGTTGCAGTTGCGCCTCAAGGATTTGCAGTTGGCGATTATTCCGCCGCGCCAGTTCAATCGCTTCGTTGAGGGTAATGGGGCGATCCAAATCAATTTTTACTTGATCGGGACGACTCGGGAGATAGAGGGGATCGGGATTGGGATTGAAGGGCAGGAGATCGGTGGCCGTAGGGTTGGGTTGGGCGATCGCCCCCCCGCTCATGGTGATCAAGACCGCCACAAGGCTCCCCAGCAGCAGACTGCTTTGTTGGCAGATGGATGGTTGACCCATGCTCACTCCCGACACCGTTACAACTACGGATTCTTGCTACCACATAAGACTATAACAGTCCTTTCTCAAGGAATCGTTGCCAAAAAGGCGGTACACTGACACTGAACTGGTTCCAATTCTGCAAAATTCAAGGCTTGATCCAGCGCTGTGGCAACCATTTTACGCACTTGGAGCTATCAATATCCGTGGCTCTACGACACCATTAGTGCCCTCGCAGCAATAACGGTGGGGGGGAGCGATCGCCTGCATCGGTTGGCTTGGCAAGATTTGGACTTACCCCGCAGTGCCGTGGTTTTAGACCTTTGCTGTGCCCATGGCGTGGTGACTCAAGCCTTAACTCAAGCCTTTGATCAGGTCACGGGACTAGATGCTTCCCCGAAGGCGATCGCCCGTGCTCGGCAGCGCGTGCCCCAAGCCACCTATGTGGAAGCCTTTGCGGAGAAGATGCCCTTTGCCGATGCCACCTTTGATCTGGTACACACCAGCATGGCGCTGCACGAAATGACTGCGGAACAACTGCGTGCCATTGTGGCGGAAGTGTGGCGGGTTCTCAAGCCCGGTGGCTGGTTTGCCCTGATTGATTTTCATCGTCCCCAAGTGCCTCTCTTTTGGCCGGGGATGGCTCTTTTTTTCTGGCTCTTTGAAACGGAAACCGCTTGGCAACTGCTGCAAACGGACTTAGCTGAGCAGCTACGGTTACAGGGCTTCACTGTCGAGCGGCAGACCTACCACCTCGGGCGCAGCTTGCAGGTTCTCCATGCCCGCAAACCCTGCCCAAAGAATTAAGATATATGAACGATTTGCAACACGAGTGCGATAGCGATGGTAAGTTCACTGCCCCAACTGGAGATCAACTTAGAGACCGATGCCGAATTTGTCGCGCGGCACATTGGCATTACGCCCACCGATCTACCCAAAATGTTGAGCCTGTTGGGGTATGGCAGCCTCAAGGAGCTGATCACTGCCGTCATTCCCCCGGAAATTCGCTTGCAACGCCCTCTCGCTCTGGGTGAAGGTCTCAGTGAAACAGCAGCCCTGCAAAAATTACGCACCCTTGCCCAGCAAAACCAAGTTTGGCGCAGCTACATCGGCATGGGCTATTACAACTGCATTACGCCAGCGGTGATTCAGCGCAACATTCTGGAAAACCCCGGCTGGTACACCCAGTACACCCCTTACCAAGCGGAAATTGCCCAAGGACGCCTCGAAGCCCTCCTCAACTTTCAAACCCTTGTCAGCGATCTAACGGGCTTGCCCATTGCCAATGCCTCTCTCCTTGATGAGGCGACGGCTGCCGCTGAAGCCATGACGCTGAGCTTGAATGCCTGCCGTCAAAAGGGAGCCAACCGCTTCTTGGTGGCGCAGGATAGCCATCCCCAAACCCTAGCAGTGCTGCGCACCCGTGCCCTGCCCCTTGGCATTGAGATTGTACCCATTGACTCGATCGCCAGTGAATTGCCTTGGGAGAATGCCTTTGGCCTGCTCTTGCAATATCCCGCCAGCGATGGTGCGGTGCGATCGCCCGAAGCCCTGATTGCCGCTGCCCATGAACAGGGACTCTTGGTGACGGTGGCCACTGATTTGCTGGCCTTGACATTGCTGACACCGCCGGGAGAATTGGGGGCGGATATTGCCGTCGGCAGCTCCCAGCGTTTTGGTGTGCCCTTCGGTTATGGGGGGCCTCACGCCGCCTTCTTTGCCACCCGGGAAGACTTTAAGCGGCAATTACCCGGCCGACTAGTGGGGGTTTCCCACGATGCTCTTGGTCAAAAAGCATTGCGCCTTGCCCTGCAAACCCGTGAGCAGCACATCCGCCGCGAAAAGGCCACCAGTAACATCTGCACTGCCCAAGTTCTCCTCGCAGTTGTTGCCAGTATGTACGCCGTCTATCATGGAGCCGCGGGGCTGCGGCAAATCGCTGAGCGCATCCATCAACGGGCAGTGACCCTAGCAGCAGGCTTAGCAGCAGCGGGCTATCCACTCTACCATTCTGAGTTTTTTGACACCCTACGCATTGGCTTGGGGAACCTGCCAGTACAGGTGCTCAAGGAGCGAGCAGCAGCGGCGCAAATCAACCTGCGTTACTTTGAGGATGGCAGTGTCGGCATCAGCCTCGATGAGACCACCACCGAGCAAGATGTGGCGGATTTACTGGCGCTCTTTGGCACAAGTCCTGCGGCAGTTGCCGCGGGCGATCGCCTACCGCCAACCCTAAAACGCCAATCTGCTTACCTGCAGCACCCCGTCTTTCAGGACTACCACAGCGAACACGCCCTGCTGCGCTACATTCACCGCCTTCAGGCCAAGGATCTCTCCCTCACCACCTCGATGATTCCCCTTGGCTCCTGCACCATGAAGCTCAATGCCACGGCGGAAATGCTGCCCATCAGTTGGCCAGAATTCAATCAACTGCATCCCTTTGCCCCGGCTGAGCAAGCCCAAGGCTATCAGCAGCTGTTCCGTGAGCTAGAGGCAATGCTGGCAGAAATTACCGGCTTTGATGCCATTTCCCTACAACCCAATGCCGGTTCCCAAGGGGAATATGCGGGACTCCTAGTAATTCGCCAGTACCACCACAGCTGCGGCGAAAGCCAGCGCAATGTGTGTTTGATTCCCACCTCTGCCCATGGCACCAACCCTGCCAGTGCGGTCATGGCTGGCATGCAGGTGGTGGCAGTCAATTGCGATGCCCAGGGCAATATTGATGTGGCGGATCTGGCGGCCAAGGCCGAAACCTATGGCGATCGCCTAGCGGCCTTGATGATCACCTATCCCTCGACCCACGGCGTCTTTGAAACGGGAATTCGCCAAATTTGTGAGATCATCCATCGCTACGGCGGTCAAGTCTATATGGATGGTGCCAATATGAATGCCCAAGTGGGGCTGTGCCGTCCGGCGGACTTTGGTGCCGATGTCTGCCATCTCAACCTCCACAAAACCTTTTGTATTCCCCACGGCGGCGGTGGGCCGGGGGTGGGACCCATCGGGGTCAAGGCGCATTTAGCCCCCTTCTTGCCAACCACGCAGCTGATTCCCCAAGGATCGGAAATTGGCCCGGTGACTGCCGCCCCTTGGGGCAGTGCCAGTATTTTGCCGATTTCGTGGATGTACATTACCCTGATGGGGGGGGTGGGGTTGACACGCGCCACCGCAATTGCCATCCTCAATGCTAACTACATTGCCAAACGCCTTGAACCCTACTACCCGGTTCTTTACAAAGGCGCCCACGGTTTGGTGGCTCACGAGTGTATTCTCGATCTGCGTCCGCTGAAAAAATCCGCGGGAATTGAGGTAGAAGATATTGCCAAGCGGCTGATGGACTATGGCTTCCATGCCCCCACCATTTCTTGGCCGGTGCCGGGCACGCTGATGATTGAACCGACAGAAAGTGAAACCAAGGCGGAATTGGATCGCTTTTGTGAGGCGATGATTGCCATTCGCGCCGAAATTGCTGAAATTGAGGCCGGCGTCAGCGATCGCCAGCAAAACCCCCTGAAAAATGCCCCCCATCCCGCCCTGATGCTGGCCACAGAGCCATGGCCTTACCCCTATTCACGGCAAGTGGCCGCCTACCCCGCCCCTTGGCTGCGGGAGTACAAATTTTGGCCAGCGGTTGCCCGCATTGACAATGCCTATGGCGATCGCCACCTCGTGTGTAGTTGCTCAGTGCCCATGACCCCGCCAGACGCTTAAGCAAAGCTGAAATTTTTGCAGCGGTTCGCCATTCTCCTTGTCACCGCTCAAAGGGGGTTGCTAAAAGTAAGGCAGATCAACCCCTAGGGTGGTGTTATGACCTTGGCTAGTCTCGATACCATTGTTCTCTCCCGTTGGCAATTTGCCCTCACGGCCATTTTCCATATGCTCTGGCCGGTCTTGACGACGGGCATGAGTATTTACCTCGTGGTCATTGAGGGGCTATGGCTGAAAACCAAGAACCTGACCTACTATCACCATGCTCGCTTTTGGTCAAAGCTGTACATCCTCAACTTTGGTATTGGCGTGGCTTCGGGGTTGCCCATGGCCTTTCAATTTGGCCTCAACTGGGCACCCTTCTCGGAAGCAGTGGGGGATTTCTTCGGCACTGTCTTGGGGTTTGAGGGCACCATGGCCTTCATGCTGGAAGCCAGCTTCTTGGGCATTATGATTTTTGGCTGGCAACGGGTACCGCCAGTGATGCACTGGATTTCGACCATCTGTGTCGCCTTTGGTGCCAATCTCTCCACCTTCTGGATTCTCTCGGCCAACTCATGGCTCCAGACACCAGCGGGGGGCGTCTTTGTCGAGGGTAAGTTCCGCGTTCAAGACTACTTCCAAGCCATTGCCAACCCCTTCATGGTCAAGAGTTTTTTCCACATGTTCTTTGCCACCCTAGAAACCTCGCTGTTTGTTATTGGCGGCATTAGTGCTTGGTATCTACTGCAAAATCGCCTGCCCAATTTCTTCACGAAATCCCTGAAGGTGGTGTTGGTGATGGCCTTGGTGATTGCACCGCTACAGGTGTTTGTTGGCCACCTCAGTGCTGAGCAGGTCTATCATTACCAACCCGCCAAATTAGCCGCCATGGAAGCCCTGTGGGAAACAATACCCGCAGGCACCCCTGCCAATTGGAGTGTGATTGCCTTACCCAATGAGGCCGCCCAAGCAAATACCTTGGAAGTGAAAATTCCCGGCCTGCTGAGCTACCTACTGGAGTTGAAACCGCAGTTAGACACACCGATCTTGGGCTTGAAGGAGTGGAACGCTAGCGATCGCCCCCATTTGATTGGCCTGATTTACTATTCTTTTCGCCTGATGGTGGCCATTGGTCTGTACCTCGCGGCTCTCGCGATCGTCACCGTTTTTGTCTGGTGGCGCACAGGCCTCGAGGGCGATCGCCTACGCAATTACCAGTGGCTCTGGTGGGGCTGGATCTTTGCAGGACCCTTGGGATACCTTGCCGTCGAAGCCGGTTGGATTGTCCGCTGTGTCGGCCGTCAACCGTGGATTGTCTATGGCCAGTTGCGGACGGCAGAAGCGGCCTCCAATTTACCGCCCCAAGTGGTGCTCTTTTCCCTTAGTGGCTTGGTTGCCCTGTACACCATTTTCTTCTTTGCTGCCCTCTTCTTTGGCAGTCGCATCATCCAAAAAGGCCCCAATGTTGCCTTGCCGGTGCCGGGGCTGCACAATGCTGAACAACTGGAAATCCGCATCAAACTAGCAGAGCACCAACCGGATCGCCGTCCCCTAGAAACTCAACAATAAGGGAGTACACCATGGAACCGAATCCCCTTGCACCCTTGGAGCACTTTTTGCCGCAGGTATGGTTTTTTATCCTAGGGTTGTTTCTCTTTCTCTACATTCTCCTAGATGGGTTTGACCTGGGCATTGGCATTCTTTCTCTCACCAGCAGTAACGAACGGCGCCGCAATATCCTCATGACCAGCCTTGGCAATGTTTGGGATGCCAATGAAACATGGCTGGTGCTGATGGGGGGGTCGCTGTTTGGTGCTTTTCCCTTGGCCTATGCCACCATCCTCAATGCCCTTTACCTACCCGCAGTGATTATGGTGGTGGGGCTAATTTTGCGGGCAGTGTCCTTTGAGTTTCGCGAGAATGCCAATAATAAACGGGTGTGGAACCTTGCCTTTGGCATTGGCAGTTTTTTGGCTGCCTTGGGGCAGGGCTTTGCGGTGGGCACTGTTTTTGAGGGCATCAAAGTAGATGCTGCGGGTCACTTTGCTGGAGGCATGTGGGATTGGTTGACGTGGCACTCGGTGTTGGTAGCACTGACGCTGATTCAGGGCTATGTGCTGATTGGGTCAACCTATCTGATTTACAAAACCACGGGTGAGTTGCAGCAAACCCACTACCGCACGGCCACGATTGCAGCTTGGACAACGTTTATCGGTGCTGTGTTGATTACCATTAGCGCCCCCATTTTCCATGAGCACCTGCGTGCCCAACTGTTTCAGCCACCGCTGTTCTACATTTTTGCCGCCATTCCCATTTTGGGTATCTTGCTGATTTTTCTATTGCTGCGTAGTTTACAAAAACGGGAAGAAGTCATGCCCTTAGTGTGGACGTTTTTACTGTTTCTCCTGTCATTTATTGGCTTGGGCTTTGTCATTTTTCCAAACATCATTCCCCCCAGCGTCACCATTTACGAAGCCGCTGCCTCTCCTAGCGCTCAAGTCTTTATGCTGATTTTCGTCGCTTTCTTAATTCCAATTATGCTGGCCTACAATCTCTACAATTACTTAGTGTTTCGTGGCAAAGTTGTGGCCTAGGTATTGAAAAAATTCAGGCCTAAAACACCCTAGCAGAGGAGGCAAAACAAGGCACAATAGCAACAGATAGCCTTTTTCTCTCGCTTGAGGACGCATCAGCAGAATTAGCGGCAAGCTTAGCGGCTTTCAATGGTTGTGAAAAGGCTGTTAACTTCCTTTGCTGCTCATTTCCGTCCATGTCCTGTTGGCAAGTTGACCTTTACCGTCGGCCGTTGCGTACCCCCAGTGGTCTTGATCTGTGGGAACTTGTGATTTGTGACCCTGAGGAAAATTTTTACTACACGGCTTTTTGCCCAGAACCCCTCGTGAGCAGTTCATGGCTGGCCACAGAGTTTAAAAGTTGCGGGCAGCCCCTGCCGCAGCGAGTGCAGGTTTTTCGTCCCCAGAGTTTAGGCCTCGTGGAAGTGGCTTGCCAAGAACTCAACCTTCCCCTCGAAGCCACCCGCCGCACCCCGGCTCTGAAGCACTACCTGTGCCAACGCACTCAGGAATACCAAAGCCTGAAAACCTACACCGGTGAAGCCTACGATCCCTTGGCCATTGAGCAGCCGCCGCCATTGCTCCTGCCCGATGATATTTGGGGAGATTCTTGGCAGTTTGCAGCAATTACTCCCCCCGACTTGGCACAACTGATGCAATATCCGCTGCGGATTCTGGCCTTTGAGATGGCAATGTTGCCAGAGTCTTTGGGGCTGGCTCCCGATACGTTGATTCCGGGAATTATTCTCTATGGCGGCCGCAAGTCCCTGAAGCTGGCGCGGTGGTTCCAAGAGCAACTGCCCTATCGCTTAGAGTTTGTGCCGGGGCAACCCTGTGGGGTGGTGTTGCACAGTGGCTTGCGCGATCGCTGGGTCTTTTTGACGTTTGAAGATACTGACATTGCTCGGGCAGGGGAAGTGTTTCGCGATCGCCTGCGCTCCACTCAGGGTCTGCACTTTCTCCTCATTCAACCGACTCCCAATGACACCACCTACACGGCTCTCTGGCTGCTCCAACCTCTTGAATAGCCTAAGGTTTGAGCCGTCCCTGTTCTAAGCTTTCCTGCAGGGCACGGGTTTCATCCAAAACCGTTTCAATGCCTTCAATGTGGGTCTGCCGCACAAAATTAATTTTGATTTCCTCTAGCCACATCACCAACAGATCTTGAATCACCTTGCCCACCTGTTCCTCTTGGAGTTCGGCAGTCAGGGTTTGGCCAAATTTTTGCGCCAGTTGACTCACCAGTAATGCGCCTTCGCGGGGTGGATTGCCTTGGTGTTTGCTCGCTTGCTCCAATAGCAGAAAGAGGCGATCGCTAATCTCCTTGGCAAGGGATTGGTGCCAGTGGCGCGGTAAGGCCTCAAGGGATGGAATTTCCAATAGCCGCCGATAGGGGGGCGCTTGCCGCAGGACTTGATCGACACTGTAAGCCACTAAGCCTTCCACTTCTGGTCGCAGTTGGGGGATCACGCGGTAAATGACTACCTGCACAACTAAGGCTGCCAGTTCCCCCAGTTCATCAATGTCATTGAGCGTCTTGCTCCCTTGGCCGCCAGAGACACGCGGTAGCCAGCGACTCAATTGGCCGCGACGGATTGCTTTTTGCAGTTGGGTGAGGACTTGCAGGACAACCACTTCCGAAATATCGGTGGCGATCGCTGCCACAACCCCCTGCGACGCCTGCCGCTCAAGGGTATCAAGGCAGATAATCTCCGCTTGATCCAAGCGAATGGTCACTGGGATAATCCGCAGCCATGCCCACGTCGGTGCCAACCACCAGAAGGGAAAAAAGAGGAGCACATCATACCAGCGCCAAAACATGGCATCTCGCCAGTGATAAGCGCGATACTGGCGACTCAGCCAAAACGTCCGCCCCAAAAATTCAACAAAGAACAGGAGAGTGAAGGGAAGATCAATGGCATCAAAGCGGTCAATAAAATTTCCATCCTCACCGTAGCGGCGCCAATAGTTGGTAGCCATCAGGGGAATGATCTGCGCCTCAAACCAAGCAAGGCTGGTCTGCCAGTCCCGTTCATTGATGTACTCCGGACTCCAAAAGCGCTCAAAGGACTGTTTAGAGGAGGCATTGCGATCGCCAAAGACCCGCAACCGCATCAGGTTCTTGATTCGCTCAAGGGTGCCGGTTTTATTGGCAAGGGCAAAGGGGTCGGTGTCCACCATAGTTTTACTCTGCTCGCGCAACTGAGCTAGAAGTGCTTGCGTCGCCGCGGCATCCACCCCTTCAGTGGTAATCGTTTGCCGGAGTTGGTTGACCGTGTTGATGTACCGCTCCGTCGTCCGGTGGGGTTCGATTCCCTTAATGGGGTCATAAAGGGCAGTCATCGGCAAGGGCTGGGGCAGATAAATCACCCGCTGAATCAGGGGAATGCGGATCTTTCCCAAAAGCCAGAAGTCCCGTAGGGGAATATAGGTGAGATCAAAGAGCACCAACAGAAAATTGGCGCTGGCAATGGCCACCATGATCCGCTCATAGGTTCGATTCAATGGTTTATCAAACATCTGGCTCCCCTAGCGCAAGCGGACATAGCCAGCTTTTTCAATTGCCGCTTGACCCTGATCCGTTAATAACAGGGCTGCATAGGCACGACCGGCTTGGGCATCCGGGCTATTGTCATCCTTAGTAATGACAAACAGACGACGGGTGAGGGGGTAACTGCCCTCCTGAAAGGCGCGATAGTTCAGCGTATTCCGTCGCTGTGGACATTGAGACGGATCCACATAGGGCTCCTGATAGGGGGGAACATACTGATTGGGCTGCCGCCCCAAGGGCAAGGGTCGCACACTACACTGACCAACAATTTCCGGTGCCGAGGCATAGTAAATGCCGCCGGGGGTCGCCCCCACCCGCCGTAGGGCATCTGTGGTATCCCGCACCATCACCACCTTGGGACTGAATGGCTGGTTCCCCAAGACATCTTGGACGAAAAACTCTACCGTTCCGCCATCTTCCAGCCGCCGTGAAAAGGGAGTAATGGCTAGATTCGAACCGCCCACTTGGCTCCAGTTCGTGAGTTTTCCGGTATAAATATCAACCACTTGCTGTACCGTGAGGCCAGGAATCTGGAGGTTGGGATTGACAGCGATCGCGATGCCATCGATCGCCACCGGTAGTTCCAGCAATTTTATCCCTTGGCTCTGCGCCTGCTGCCGCTCCTGTGGATTGAGGGAGCGCGAGGACTGGGCAAAGGCAAGTTGATTATTGAGAACCATGCGAATGCCACTGCCCGAGCCTGGCGTGCCGGTGGGGGGGTTGGTGTAGCGCAGGCGAAAATTGGGCCAAGCTAACTGAATCAGGGGATCGACATCGCGGCGAATCGGTGCCCACGTCGTACTGCCCCCGTATTGAAACGTACCACTGGGAACATTGCTGACATCGCTGAAATTCGCAGCCGCCATCTCTGGCGTACTCTGGGGCACCCCCAAGTTTTCAGTCACCTGTTCAAGGGGATTTTGATTGCCCAGTAACCGAATCACGAGCACCGCCCCCACCCCCAATAGACCACAGGTGAGGACAAGAGACACCAGCAAAGGCAGCAGGTTGCTATTGCGAGACATGGCAAAACCAGTCAAAACTCTGACCCTAGCCTAGCTCAAGGTTGTCCCCACACTGATCTTTTTTTAGCCAATGTTTAGGTTTAGACGCCGTGGTGCAGGGTTTTTACCCACTTGAGACGCTTCGCCCGTACGGCCATACGCAGCGTCGTCGTACTCACCACTGGTAACCAATGGAGCATATAGAGGGTTCCCCGCAAACTTTGCCAAAAGAGTTGCCAGATGCTCACCGATTGTGCCTGCGGAATGCCCCGCAACATCCCCACCATCGAAATCGTAAAGCTCAGTGTCGTCAGGGGTACTAGCATCGGGCTGCGGTGACGCAGTAGAGCCATCAGCAGGTCGGGAATTGTGGCCGTGGGAATGGCGTATTTGATCAAAAACCAGCAGAGCACATCCCAACTTTTTTGCCAGCCAAGGCGATTGCGCAGCAGCGGTTGCCAGTAGTCCAAGTAGCTTTGATAGCCCCCTTCAGCCCAGCGGTTGCGTTGGTGCCACAGCGCCACGAGTGTGGTCACCCCCTCCTCCTGTACCGCTGGATTCATCAGCACGTCAATCTGCCAGCCATGGAGATGCAGCTTCAGACTGAGATCCAGATCGTCAGTAATGGTTTCTTCATTCCAGCCGCCACAGCGCTCTAGAGCTTGCCGCCGCACAAATTGGCCATTGCCCCGCAATTCCCCCATACCCCCGCAGGCGACCCGCTGCTGTTGATAGTAGGCATCGAGGATCATTTCTGCCGCTTGGCCTTGGGTCAGCAAATTGATATTGGCATTACTGATGGCTTTGCGCACTTGCACCGCGCCGACACTGGCCACCTGAAAGCGGTTGACCACCTGTTGCAATAAATCTTGAGGGACGGTGGCATCGGCATCAAAGACACCAATAATCTCCCCCCGCGTCAGGGGCAGGACTTGATTGAGGGCACCGGACTTACCCCCGCCCGCCCCCGGCAGCCGCCGCAGCACTTTGAGGTGAGGATATTGCTTTTGTAGTTCACTCAAAATATCGGGGGTGCGATCGCTACTGTTGTCATCAATAATCCACACCTCGTAGTGGGGATAATCCAAGCGGCAAAGGTTTTTGACGAGGCGACCAATCACCGCCTCTTCATTTTTCGCCGCTACCAACAAAGACACCATTGGCTGCACACTTTCTGTGGCCTCTAATGCAGGTAGCGTTTGTGGCTTGGCTCGCCAGTAGCGCAGTGTTTGCAAGCTCATTAGCAGCGTTAGGGCATAGATCAGCCAAATGCTACCCACAATCAGATGCAGGGCGATCGTGCTCCCCCAAATCAGAGAAAGCGCTAGGAAAGCCTTGCGACGGCGACCCTCAGAACGCGGTTGTAATGGAGGACTCTCTGGGGCATCAACCCACTCCGACAGGAGTTCGTCGAGGGGATCGGCTTCGTTGTAGAAACTGTTTTCGGGCCAGGAATTCTCCGGCATAGGTCACCTGATTGAGAAACCAGTACTTATCCACTCCCTTAAAGAAGCTGGGAATGAGATAACACCACACTGTGCAGCCTTCGCAGACGGAGAGTCGGCCTTGGGAGCGGCGATACTCCTCTACCACCTCGGAGGACTTGTACAGCTCGTACAGGCGACCGTTGATGGGGACTCCCTTCTGCGCAAAGTGGTAGCACGGTAGCAGCAACTCATCATTGGGGGAAATGGCAATGACTGCATCCACCGCCTTGCAACGGGGATTTTGGGTATTGTTTCCCCCCGCACGGATGAGGGCTAATGCTGCCTTATTGTAACCAACATTGTTATACTTCTTCGCATTTTGTTCAATGTGGTCGGCAATTTCAGGGGTGGGGTTCTTCTTGTCGTTGTAGTGTTCATGGGCGGTAAAAGCGGGATTCAACCAAACCCGTACCCCTAGACTTTGGGCAAATTCGGCCACCTCACCAATCCGTTCATAATTTTGGGCAGTGACGGTGTGATTCAGCACTGGATATTCACCAAGCTCAAGGGCAATTTTGACGGACTCCACCAACGTGTCAAAAATTTTCACGCCCCGCGACTGATCATGGGTGGCCGCATCAGGCCCATCGAGGGAGAAGTTCAAGAAATCCACCAAGCCCTGAATTTCCCTAGCACGGCGGGGATAGAGAATCGTGTTGGTCGTCATGCTGGTGATGAAACCCAGACGCTTGGCTTCACGGTAGATGGCTGGGGCATCGGCACGCAGCAGCGGTTCACCCCCCGTAAAGTCCACATATTTGACCCCCAAACGTTTCAAATCGCGGAGATTGGTTTGGATGGCGCTAAAATCAGCTTCTTTGCCCGGTTCCAGTGCCCAAATGTCGCAAAAGTGGCAGCGGGCGTTACAGCGGTAGGTCAGGTAGTAGTTAGCAACCAGTGGACGCATTGAGTCTCTTCCTTAACGAATTCAAGCAAGGCCAAAATGAATAAAGCAGTCAATGAGTTTATGCAAGCAATTGAAAAATTTCTAGACAAAACTTCATCAGAGTTTGAGTTGCTGAACAGTTTAGCACTCTGCTGAGCTGAGGAATGGAGATCTATCCCTGAAGCGGCTGCAAGTTTAGCAATGCTTATTATTGATAAATATTTTTTATATTAAAAGCGTATTGCTATTTGCCTAGATTATCTTTTACCGTGAGGGTATGCGCAATTGTGAGGATAGCCCCATGAATCAACGCCTTGCCCAACGCACGTCTACTTCATTTAACGACCAAAATCCGTCAGTGGCTAATGACTTATCCGATCACAACGCCAGCGATCGCCCACCGCATTTGCCGCCTTATTCCAGCCCAATCTCCCTTTGCCCGCACCCTCTGCTTCTTGGGTCGGCCAGTCATCACCATTCCCCTCTGTGTAAACTCAATCCCTTTTATGAAGAAGTCGTGATGCTGCGGTTTCGTGCCCTCACCGACCTCAGCAATGTCTGGCAAGAGGACATCAGCCAATACGTCTAGGCAGCGAGGAACTTGCAGTTGCTATACGATTAAAATGTATAGCTTTGTATCCATGGTGCCCGTCCCATGCTGAAAGCCCTCTTTGGCGATCCCAATCAGCGCAAGATTAAAAAGTATCAGCCCCTTGTGGTCGAAATTAACCTGCTGGAGGAACAAGTTCAGGCTCTCAGCGATAGTGAGCTACAGGCAAAAACGGCTGAGTTTCGGCAGCGACTCGACAATGGCGAGACCCTCGATGATTTACTGCCCGAGGCCTTTGCCGTGGTGCGCGAAGCCTCACGACGGGTACTGGGGATGCGCCACTTTGATGTCCAGCTCATCGGTGGCATGATTCTCCACGATGGCCAGATTGCCGAAATGAAAACGGGGGAAGGGAAAACCCTCGTGGCCACGCTGCCGGCCTACCTGAATGCCCTGACGGGGAAAGGGGTGCACATTGTTACAGTCAACGACTATCTGGCACGGCGGGATGCGGAATGGATGGGGCAGGTGCATCGCTTTCTGGGTCTGACGGTCGGGCTGATTCAGCAGCACATGGCTCCCCAAGAGCGGCAGAAAAGCTATGCCTGCGATATCACCTATGCCACCAACAGCGAAATTGGCTTTGACTACCTGCGGGACAATATGGCTACGTCCATGGCTGAGGTGGTGCAGCGTCCCTTCAACTACTGCATCATTGACGAGGTGGATTCGGTACTGATTGACGAAGCCCGCACGCCCCTGATTATTTCAGGTCAAGTGGAGCGTCCCACCGAGAAGTACCTCAAGGCGGCTGAAGTTGCCCGCCTCCTGAAAAAGGACGAGCACTACGAGGTGGATGAAAAGGCTCGTAATGTCCTCATGACCGATGAGGGGTTTATCGAAGCTGAAAAACTATTGGGGGTGAGCGATCTCTATGACCCCCAAGACCCTTGGGCACACTATATCTTTAATGCCATCAAGGCCAAGGAACTCTTCCAGCGGGATGTGAACTACATCGTCCGCAATGGTGAAGTGGTGATTGTCGATGAATTCACGGGACGAGTCATGGTGGGTCGCCGCTGGAGTGATGGCCTGCATCAGGCGATCGAAGCCAAGGAAGGCCTAGAGATTCAAAATGAGTCCCAAACCCTCGCCACAATTACCTACCAAAATCTCTTTTTGCTCTATCCCAAGTTGGCGGGGATGACGGGGACAGCCAAGACGGAAGAGGCGGAATTTGAGAAAATTTACAAGCTGGAAGTGACGGTGGTGCCGACCAATCGCCCCAGCCAGCGGCGGGACTTTCCCGATGTGGTCTATAAAACGGAGCGGGGCAAATGGCTGGCCGTGGCCTCTGAATGTGCCGAGGTTCATGCTACGGGTCGCCCAGTGCTCGTGGGTACCACCAGTGTTGAAAAGTCGGAGCTACTGTCGCAACTGCTGCGGGAGTTGGACATTCCCCATAACCTGCTGAATGCCAAACCTGAAAATGTGGAGCGAGAGTCGGAGATCAT
Source organism: Thermosynechococcus sp. TG215 (assembly GCF_031583455.1). Taxonomy (NCBI): domain Bacteria; kingdom Bacillati; phylum Cyanobacteriota; class Cyanophyceae; order Acaryochloridales; family Thermosynechococcaceae; genus Thermosynechococcus; species Thermosynechococcus sp. TG215. The sequence continues at coordinate 207,352 of NZ_CP134178.1, forward strand.
TGCCCAAGCCGGCCGCAAGGGCGCAGTGACGATCTCAACCAACATGGCAGGCCGAGGCACCGACATTATCCTAGGGGGGAATGCCGACTATATGGCACGCCTCAAGGTGCGGGAATACTTTATGCCTCGCATTGTCATGCCCCCCAGTGACGACCCGATGATGCTATTGGGGCTGAAAATGGATCGCGGCGGTGGCCAAGGCTTTAGTCAGGCGGCGCAGAAAAACTGGAAAGCCTCACCGGGACTCTTCCCCTGCGAAATTAGTAAGGAGGCGGAAAAGCTGCTGCGCCATGCGGTGGATGTGGCGGTCAAGACCTATGGTGAGCGCAGTCTGCCGGAGTTGCAGGCGGAGGATATGCTGGCGATCGCCTCGGAGAAAGCACCGACCCAAGACCCTGTGATTCAAGCCCTGCGGGATGCCTTTAACCGTATCCGCGAAGAATATGAGGTGGTCACCAAGAAAGAACATGAAGAAGTGGTCGCCCTCGGTGGTTTGCACGTGATTGGGACAGAACGCCATGAATCGCGGCGGATTGACAACCAGTTGCGGGGACGGGCAGGACGCCAAGGTGACCCCGGATCCACACGCTTTTTCCTGAGCTTGGAGGATAACCTACTGCGCATCTTTGGGGGCGATCGCGTCGCCAGTATCATGAATGCCCTGCGCGTTGACGAGGATATGCCCATTGAGTCGGGACTCCTTACCCGCAGCTTGGAAAATGCCCAGCGCAAAGTGGAAACCTACTACTATGACATCCGTAAGCAGGTCTTTGAATACGACGAGGTGATGAATAACCAGCGGCGTGCCATCTATGCTGAGCGGCGGCGGGTGCTGGAAGGGGAAGACCTCAAGGATCGGGTGCTGGAGTACGCCGAAAAAACCATGGACGACATCATTGCCGCCTATGTCAATCCCGATCTGCCGCCAGAGGAATGGGATTTAGAGGGCTTGGTGGCCAAAGTACAGGAATTTGTCTATTTGCTGTCGGATCTGCGCCCTGAGCATCTGGCTCATCTCAGCGTACCGGAGATGCAGGCGTTTTTGCATGAGCAAGTGCGCACCGCCTACGAGCAAAAAGAAGCAGAAATTGAGCGCATTCAAACGGGTCTGATGCGACAAGCGGAGCGGTTCTTTATCCTACAACAGATTGACCTGCTGTGGCGGGAGCACCTACAACAAATGGATGCCCTGCGGGAGTCGGTCGGCCTACGGGGCTATGGTCAAGAGGATCCCTTGGTGGAGTACAAACGGGAGGGCTATGAATTGTTCTTGGACATGATGGTGATGATTCGCCGCAATGTCGTGTATTCTCTCTTCCAGTTCCAGCCCCAAGTGGCACCGCCCCCAGAGGAGGTGTCCTCGTCCTCAGATCAGGCCTAGCCGAGTTGCCCAAAATTGATCCTTGTTGCTCTGGAGCAATCTGTAGCGCTACGGGGTCAACTATACTGGCAGAGTTTCAGTGGGCAGGGTGTGGCGTTAAGCGTGTTGGCAAGATCGGCTTCTCGGGTTGTTGGCAGTGGGATTGCACTTGCGATCGCTAGCTCCAGCGCCAATATCGCATTACCTCAGGAAATTCAAGGCGATCGCCTGAACTTAAATGGCCGCGACTACCCCGTGGCTTGGCAGCAGTGGCGCGATAACCAAAATCAACTGCGCACAGGGATTAGCGATGGTGGCCTTGCCAATCGCTTGGGGGTGCTCCTTGGGGATACTACAGACCCGTTTCAGCAACCAGTGGCTTGGTTTCAGCCGCAATTTAGCCCCTTGGCGGTGCGCTTTAGCCCCAACGGCATGTATCGCTACTTGGACATTACACCGTGGATTGAGCAATATCAGTGGCAGGTGCAACCCCAAGGGAATACGCTCCAGATCAGTACCCCCCCGGCACGGATTCTCAGTTGGCGGCAGGGACGACAACCGTGGGGCGATCGCTGGGTCTTTGAATTAGACCGCCCCACCCCTTGGCAAGTGAATCGGCTCACCTTTAGCCGCACAGGTCTTACCCCTCGCGATCTCAGCCTGACGATTGAGGCGACGGGACAATTGGCCACGATTCCCAATGTCAAAATTACCGCTACCCCCAATCGCACAGTACTGGAAACACAAATTCCCGGCACGGCTCGCCCAGTGGCCTCAATGCTGCTCAATCCACCGCGTCTGGTGATTGATTTTCGCAGGGATGCGCCCCCCCCGCGTACGATTCAATGGGCACCGGGGCTACGTTGGCAACAGCAAACCGTGACCCTCGGCAGTCGTCAGTTTCCTGTGGATCTGCTGATCATTAACCCTCAGCAGCCGGGGCTGCGTCTGCGTCCCCTCGGCATGACCCCCACAACCTTGGTGGGCTTAGCAACGGTGCCCGAACTGGCTCAACGCTGGCAAGCCGCCGCCGCCATTAATGCTGGATTCTTTAATCGCGATCGCCAAGCTCCCTTGGGGGCCATTCGCAGTGAGGGCAACTGGCTCTCAGGCCCGATTCTCAATCGCGGTGCCATTGGCTGGGACGATCGCGGCCAGATGGTTGTCGGTCGCCTGAGTTTGCAGCAGCGGGTGAGGACGCCGGCCGGTACGGTGCCCATTGTCACGTTCAATTCTGGCTATGTCCAAGCCGGTCTTGCCCTTTATACCCCCAGTTGGGGCGCGAGCTACCAAGGGAAAACGGGCAGCGAAGTGGTGATTACGGTGCGCAATCAGCAGGTGGTGGGGCAGCAACCGATCCATAACAATCAAGCGATTCCTATTCCCGCAGATGGCTTTCTACTGGTGGCGCGTAACTTTAATTCCGCCTTGGCCAACTTCCCACCGGGAGCTTCCGTGCAACTGGAAACCACGGCTGTGCCCGCTGTGTTTAATAGCATTCCCAATATTGTTGGTGCAGGTCCCCTACTGGTGGATCAGGGGCGAGTGGTCTTGAATGCGGCACTGGAGCAATTTGGAGCAGGTTTAGATGCGCAGGCAGCCCCCCGCAGTGCCATGGGCAACCGCAGTGATGGCAGCATTGTCTGGGTCACCACCCACAACCGTATTGGGGGTATGGGGCCAACCCTCGCCGAATGGGCACAAATTGTGCGGCAGTTGGGCTTGATCAATGCCGTCAATCTGGATGGTGGCAGTTCCACGGCTCTCTACATTGGTGGGGTCTTGGTGGATCGCCATTCGGTGACAACAACGCGGGTCAATAATGCCATTGGGGTCTTTTGGCAGCCAACCCCCTAAAGATAGGCCAAGGGATCGCTGGGTTCGCCATTGAGGCGCACTTCAAAGTGGAGGTGGGGGCCTGTTGAGAGTCCCGTCGAGCCAACTTCAGCAATGGGCTGCCCCTGTTGCACGAATTCACCTTCTCGTACGAGCAATCGCTGGGCATGGGCATAGAGGGTCGTCATGCCGCCGCCATGATCCAAAATCACGGTTTGGCCGTAGCCCCCTGACCAACCGGCAAAGATCACGGTGCCCGCTTCAGCAGCAAAGATGAGGGTGCCAAAATCTGCCCCAAAATCCACCCCAGCATGAAATCGCCGTGTGCCTAAAATTGGGTGAATCCGCCAACCAAAGGGACTGGTCAGCGGTGCTTGAATGGGGTAGGCAAGACGACCACTGCGGGGAAGGGGTGGGGCGCCCCTAGGGACATAACCGAGGCGTTGGTTAATGAGCTGCTGAATGGCGGCACTATCACGGGCGAGTTGGGCTTCAATGGAGGCAAGGGCTTGGCGATCGCTCCGTAGGCGAGCAATGAGTTGCCGTTGGTTTGCAGCTTCGCGCTCATAGATGGCCTGTTGCTGTTGCAGTTGTTGGCGTAGGGCTTGAATGAAGCGCTGTTGCACTTGAATTTGTCGCTCCTGCTGCTGAAGTCGCTGGCGATCGCGAACCAAGGCGGCCAAGTGCTGGCGATCGCGCTCATAGACCTGACGCAGACGCCCCTGCTGCTCAAACCAATCGTTAAGGGTTTCCGCCTCAAAGACCATTGCCCACTGGGGAATCTCGCGGTAGCGTTGGAGCCGCCGCAGGCGATCGCTAATCACGGCCACACTGGCTTCGTAGCGCTGGCTGAGGGTTTGTTGCTGTTCCTTGAGGTCTTTGAGCAGTTTTTCCGCTGCTTGCAGGCGATCGCTGGCCGCCATTAATTGCTGCGTTGTTGTGTCCACATTGGTTTCCAAACTCTCAAGGCGATCGCTCGCCGCTGCCTCAAGGCGTTCGAGTTGTTGACGCTGCTGACCCACCGCCTGCTGGTGCTGCTGATGTTGTTGGATCACCCGCTGCCAATACGCCAAGTTTTGGGAGGGCGCCGTTGCCCAAGCCACTAAAGTGGCGCTGAGGGTCACAAGTACCCCAAGGCAAACGTAGAGGCTATAGCGGTATCGCATCGGCATTGAGCGCCCTCAAATACTGCAAACATTACGTTGCCGTGAGTGGCATTATCCAACCTTTGCTGCCTGCTGCAGAAAGCGAATCGCCCACTGTGGATGGCCGCCCCAATGGAGATGGAGATAACTGGCGTGGAGTTGAGAACTGCCCCAGCCCTCGGCTTGACCGTCCAATTGCCACAGCGGCGTTGGCGGCGGCACACTCAAACAGGAATAGTGAAATTCATGGCCTTGAACCGTCTCTCCTGCCCGCAGACACACCGTTGTTTGTAAAGCCGTGGCTTGGCGATAGCCGAGGGTGAGTTTTTTACCCATGCGGGCAACCGTCGGCAAGTATCCCACCAAAGGATAGTAGTGTCCCTCGCAGGTTTGGATGCCTTGGCTGAGGTACATGAGGCCACCACACTCGGCATAGAGAGCTAAGCCCCCTTCAATGGCCTGCCGCAGTGATTCAAGAAACGAGTGATTCGCCGCTAGCTCTGGGGCAAACACCTCTGGAAAGCCACCCCCCAAGATCAACCCCTGTAGACCGGTGGGCAAGGGGGCATCCCGCAGGGGTGAGACCGGAATTAACGTTGCCCCTAAAGCGTGGAGCAGATCAAGAGTGTCAGTGTAGTAAAACTGAAAGGCGGCATCTTGGGCAACGCCAAGGGTGACTGGGGTCAGGGGGGAAACGCTAAAAGGGGGGGCTGCGGGGGTGGGGGCTGGGGCAAGGAGTGGCGTGAGGCGCTCCCAGTCAAAACAGGTGTTTCCTAAATGGGCAAGGCGATCGCCGAGGTGCTGAAATTCCCCTGATTCGTGGGGCGGCACTAAGCCGAGGTGGCGACTGGGGAGTGCCAAGGCCTGATCGCGATAGATGATGCCGAGAATGGGCACCCCAAGGGGGGCAAGGGCAGCTTCTAACATTTGCCGATGGCGATCGCTGGCCACCCGATTCAAGACCACGCCAGCAATCTGGAGGGAGGGATCATAGTGGCAAAAGCCATAGACCAAGGCCGCCACGGAAGCTGCCTGTTTTTGCACATCCAAAACCAGTAGGATGGGAGCCTGCAAGAGTTGGGCAATGTGTGCCGTACTGCCCTCATGGCTGCCCCCTCGGCCATCAAATAGCCCCATCACTCCCTCAATGAGCACTGCATCCATCCCCTGACTGTAATAGCCCACACAGGCGCGGACATAGTCAGCACTGGTCAAGACCACGTCAAGGTTACGGCAAGGCCGGCCACTGATAGCACTGTGAAACAGGGGATCAATGTAGTCAGGCCCCACCTTAAATGTTTGGACGCGCTGCCCCCGTGCCGTTAAGGCTGCATTCAAGGCCAAAGCAACCGTTGTTTTGCCGACACCACTGCGATCGCCCGCTATCACCAATGCCATCGTTAATCCCGTTCCCCAAGAAAAATCAATCTATGGCCACAATCCATCGCAATGCCTGCATTCCAAGGAGATTCCCTGCCCCAGCCGCCGTGAGAGCGCCCCCCACCCCTGTAAGATAGGAGACTAAGCGTGCAGTCAACAGTTGGGTCAAGGTCTATGACAGCGGTAACTTCGGTGCCCAGTTTCTGTGAAGGAATCCAGTATTTTGGCGACGATTGGCCAGACTGGGATCGCTATGGTCAAACACCGCTTCTGAATGCCCAACAGCCTGCCCTTACCGACTTAGACGCCACCGAGGCCGCCTATCAAACGCTGCTCTATGCCGATGCCCTCCGCTATCTGATCTTACAGATGACCGGCAGTAAAGCCTCAGGTCACCCCGGCGGGTTTGCCAGCCAAGCGGAAGCCTATGCCGCCCTAGTGATGTTGGGGCACAAGAATATCATCACGGAAGTGGGGCACCATGCCCCCGGCTTCTATGCCGCCATGTTCTTGGATCGCTCCCTCGAAAAGATGGGCATTTATACGGTTCAAGACCTGCGCGATCGCTTCCGCGAAAAACATGGCCTTCTGGGTCATCTCTCTGGTTATATTCCGGGGATTCTAGCGCCCGCCGGCCCCCTCGGACAGGGGCAGCACTTTGCCATGGCCGCTGCTTGGTTGCACCGCCAGACCCTCTTTCCCTTCACCTTAGGCGATGGCGGTCTGGGGGAACCCTACGTCATGAGCAGTATGGCCCACTTCCACACGGCTTTCCCAGAGGTCACCAACTTCCTGCCTGTCCTCGTGTGGAATGGCTTTAGCCAAGAGCACCACAGCATGGTCTCCCGCAAAACCAATCCCGAAATGATGGCCTACTGGCACGGCAATGGCTTCCAAGAGGTGGTGCTGGTGGATGCCAAGGACTTTGATGATAGCGACCAAGAGGGGGATTACGTTGATAGCACGCTCTTTTCCTTTGGTCAGCGATTGGCCTTCATGCAGGCGGTGCTCAAGGGGGTACAGGAGGCGGCGCGATCGGCTCTCTCCGGCAAGTTAACGGTCTTTATCCTCAAGCAACTGAAAGGCGCCGGCGTGCATGCCAAGGGGGCAAAATCCCATAACCTCTATGCCCAGCACACCCTCGACAACCCCGATATTGTCAATGCCCTGAAAGCCCGTGCCCTGTCTCCCGCTGCTTGGGAACTGGTGCGCCAAAACTGTGTTGCTGCGGCCGGTGGGCCTGCGGCAGAGGTGGTGGTCACTGAGCAGGTCTTAGATTTACCGCCCCTTGGGGAGATTTCCCTTGAGGCCTATGCCTTGGGGGAAAACAAAGTAGCCACAACGGCGATGGGGCGCATGGTGGCAGAAGTGGGACAGCGCGATCGCCGCTATCTGGTCACGAATGCCGATGGCAATGAGGCCTCTGGCATTGGCAACATCAACCAAGCCCTGAAGATCATTCACCCGACCACGGATCCCCTCTACAATCAAGTGCCCAATGGCCAAGTCTATGAACCCCTCAGCGAAGATGCCTGTGCCGGTCTAGCGGCAGGGCTTTGCTTGATGGGCAGCCGCAGTCTTTGGTGCTCCTATGAGTCCTTTGCCATTAATGGTCTCCCCATTTGGCAAACCGTCACCCAAGCCATGGCAGAGCTGCGCCGTCCGACGCCAGCCACAGTAACCCTCTTTACCGCCGGTGCCCTTGAGCAGGGGCGCAATGGCTGGACGCACCAACGCCCAGAAATCGAAGCCTACTACGCTGCCCTATTGCGCAATGGCAATGTCTTTGTCCTCTTTCCGCCGGATGCCAACAGCATTCAAGTGTGCTACCGCTGGGCACTCACAGCACAAAACAAGGGGATTGCCATCTTTGCCAGTAAAACACCGCTGCCGGTGCGCACCACGTTTGCCCAAACCGAACAGGCCCTTGATGAGGGCGCGGTAACCCTCTACGAGTCTGCTAGTGGTCGTGCCACATTGGTGCTAGCGGTGCTAGGGGATATGATTTTGCAGCCCGTGTATAGTGCCCTACCCCAGTTGGAACAGCTCGGCTATCGGGTGCGCATTGTCTCGGTCATTAACCCCCGCCGCCTATATCGGCCTACGGATGTGGCTTGGCAAACCTGTGCCGAACCCGATGGTGGCTTTGCCGATGAGGCCACCTTCCAACGACTTTTTGGTGGTGATGCCCTTTTGGGAGTCACGGGCGGGCCTGCGGCACTGTTGGAGCCAATTCTTTTGCGTGCCACCTGTCCCCGCGATGTCTTGGCTTGGCAACGGGGAGAAACGACGGCTAGCCCCGCCGAACTCATGGCCTACAATGGCCTCACTCCCGAAGCGATTTGCGATCGCGCCCGTTCACTGCTGAAGTAAGTGCCCATGACTGCTGCCCATCAAAAAGCCCGTGCCCTCAAGCCCGGCAGCCCTCGCCCCGCCAAAGCCCTCTGTAGCGAGTGTGGTCTTTGCGACACCTACTATATCCACTACGTCAAAGAGGCCTGTGCCTTCCTCAATCAGCAGTTTGAGACTCTCGAGCAGCAAAGTCATGGCCGTGCCCGTGATCTTGACAATTGGGATGAGTGCTACTTTGGCGTTCACCAGCAGATGATGGCGGCTCGCAAAACCGAACCCATTGCGGGGGCGCAGTGGACGGGCATCGTCAGCAGTATTGCCATTGCCATGCTGGAGTCGGGGCGGGTTGAAGGGGTGGTCTGCGTTCAAAATAGCGAGAGCGATCGCTTTACCCCCAAGCCCGTGATTGCCCGCAGCCGTGAAGAGATTCTCGCTGCTCGCGTCAATAAACCGACCCTGTCTCCCAATCTATCGGTTCTCGAGCAGGTGGAACAATCTGGACTCAGGCGGCTGTTGGTGATTGGGGTTGGCTGTCAAATTCAGGCGCTGCGAGCGGTACAGGACAAACTGGGTCTTGAAAAGCTCTACGTCCTAGGCACTCCCTGCGTGGACAATGTCACCCGTGCCGGTCTGCAAAAATTCCTAGAAACCACCAGCCGATCGCCCGCAACCGTCATTTACTACGAGTTCATGCAAGACTTTCGGGTGCATTTCAAGCACAGCGACGGCTCCACGGAAACCGTGCCCTTCTTTGGCCTCAAGACCAATCAACTCAAGGATGTCTTTGCCCCCTCCTGCATGAGTTGCTTTGACTACGTGAATGGCCTTGCCGATCTGGTCGTGGGCTACATGGGCGCCCCCTTTGGTTGGCAGTGGCTGGTGGTGCGCAACGAGCTTGGCCAAGAAATGCTTGACCTCGTGCGCGATCAGTTAGACATTCAGCCTGTTACGAGTGCCGGCGATCGCCACGCTGCCGTGCAACAAAGCATTCCTGCCTACGATAAAGGCGTCACGCTCCCCATGTGGGCGGCGAAACTGGTCGGCCTAGTAATTGAGCGCATTGGTCCCAAAGGGCTTGAATATGCCCGCTTTTCCATTGACTCCCACTTCACCCGCAACTATCTCTATGTGCGGCGCAACTATCCCCAAAAACTGGCCGCTCACGTGCCCGCCTTTGCCAAAAAAATTGTTGATCAGTATCAACTCCCTGCCCAATAATCCCGACAAAAAAAGCCCCCCCTGTGGGGAGCGATATTTGGACTTATCACTAGAGCGGTTTAGGAGCGACCTGTTTAGGCTTCAATGCTTGGGGCAATCATCGCCACAGGAGCCGATTCACCGCTTGCCAAGTCGAGGGGGAAGTTGTGGGCATTGCGTTCGTGCATCACCTCAATACCAATGTTGGCGCGGTTGATGATGTCGGCCCAAGTATTGATGACATTCCCTTGCGCATCCACAACGGAGTGGTTGAAGTTGAAGCCATTGAGGTTAAAGGCCATCGTGCTAATGCCAAGGGCAGCAAACCAGATGCCCACCACTGGCCAAGCAGCGAGGAAGAAGTGCAGCGAGCGGCTATTGTTGAAACTGGCGTATTGGAAGATCAGCCGACCAAAGTAACCGTGAGCTGCCACGATGTTGTAGGTTTCTTCCTCTTGACCAAACTTGTAGCCATAGTTGGTGGATTCGGTTTCGGTGGTTTCACGGATCAGGCTGGAGGTCACCAGAGAACCGTGCATAGCGGCAAACAGGGCACCACCAAAGACACCCGCCACACCCAGCATGTGGAAGGGGTGCATGAGGATGTTGTGCTCCGCTTGGAACACAATCATGAAGTTAAACGTACCGGAAATGCCCAGCATCAGGCCATCGGAAAAGCTGCCTTGACCAATGGGGTAGATCAACAGCACAGCCGTTGCCGCTGCCACGGGAGCTGAGAAGGCCACGGGAATCCAAGGCCGCATCCCCAGACGGTAGCTGAGTTCCCATTCCCGACCCATGTAGCAGAAAATGCCGATCAGGAAGTGGAAAACAATCAGTTGATAAGGACCACCGTTGTAGAGCCACTCATCGAGGGAAGCAGCATCCCAGATCGGGTAGAGGTGTAGCCCAATGGCATTAGAGGAGGGCACCACTGCCGCTGTAATGAGGTTGTTGCCATAGAGCAAGGAGCCAGAGACAGGCTCACGGATACCATCAATATCCACGGGGGGTGCCGCAATAAAAGCAATGACAAAGCAAATCGTTGCGGCAAGGAGCGTCGGGATCATGATCACCCCAAACCAGCCAATATAAAGGCGGTTTTCTGTGCTGGTAATCCAATCGCAAAAACGCTCCCACAGATTCGCTGTCTGACGACGTTGCAGAACTGTAGTCATAGTCGTTATGAATCTATGAATAACAACAGAACTTAAGCAGCAGCAACGAACGCTGCAAGCTCCTATTTATTGATTATATGGTTATATTTCTGAGCGGCAAGGGGTTTGAGGTCGGCTTTTATAGAATCAAAAGACCTTTGTCTATCCATTGACTTTTATCAATCTTTTAGATTGACGTTGGGCGGGTAGCAGCGTCTCTGAGACGTGGTTTCTTACCGTGTTGAGCGTGTTAATGCCTGTGGGCTATAACGCAATAAAAAACCGCCCCTAGGGCAGGAGCGGCTGTGTCAAAGTTCAGCAGATGAGTGTTGCTTAGCTGTTGATGCTGGGAGCAATCATGGCCACAGGAGCAGATTCAGCGCTAGCCAAGTCGAGGGGGAAGTTGTGAGCATTGCGCTCGTGCATCACTTCCATACCCAAGTTGGCACGGTTGATGATGTCTGCCCAAGTGTTGATCACGTTGCCCTTGGCATCAATGACCGAGTGGTTGAAGTTAAACCCGTTGAGGTTGAAGGCCATCGTGCTGATACCCAGAGCGGTGAACCAAACCCCGACCACCGGCCAAGCGGCGAGGAAGAAGTGCAGCGCACGGCTGTTGTTGAAGCTGGCGTATTGGAAGATCAAGCGACCAAAGTAACCGTGGGCAGCCACGATGTTGTAGGTTTCTTCCTCTTGACCGAATTTGTAGCCGTAGTTGGTGGATTCCGTTTCGGTGGTTTCACGGATCAGGCTGGAGGTCACCAGAGAACCGTGCATGGCGGAGAACAGTGCGCCACCAAAGACACCGGCCACACCCAATTGGTGGAAGGGGTGCATTAGGATGTTGTGCTCAGCTTGGAACACAATCATGAAGTTGAAGGTACCGGAGATACCGAGGGGCATCCCGTCAGAGAAGCTGCCTTGACCAATGGGGTAGATCAAGAAGACCGCAAAGGCAGAGGCCAAGGGAGCGGAGTAGGCCACGCAAATCCAAGGCCGCATACCGAGGCGGTAGCTGAGTTCCCACTGGCGCCCCATGTAGCAGGAGGCACCCAACAGGAAGTGGAAGACAATCAACTGGTAGGGGCCACCGTTGTAGAGCCACTCATCGAGGGAAGCAGCTTCCCAAATGGGGTAGAAGTGCAAGCCAATGGCGTTGCTGGTGGGCACCACTGCACCAGTGATGATGTTGTTGCCATAGAGCAAGGAGCCAGAAACAGGCTCACGGATGCCATCGATGTCCACAGGGGGAGCAGCGATGAAAGCAATCACAAAGCAAATGGTTGCGGCCAGCAGGGTGGGGATCATAATCACACCGAACCAGCCCACATAGAGGCGGTTATCGGTGCTGGTCACCCAGTTACAAAACCGCTCCCACAAATTCGCGCTTTCGCGACGTTGGAGAGTTGTGGTCATAGTCGTGATAAGTCCAAATATATTTCCCGTTACAAACCCTTGAAAACAGTTATAAACTGCAAGGGCTTAAGCATTAACTTAATATTTGCCCCAAGGGATCGGGGAGAGGCCTAAATTATTGTTAATAAAGCTAAATAAGCAGTTGTATTTATTTATTTTTCTTAATGATTTTATTTTCATTGATTGCGAGCGATCGCCCCCCCCTGAGGACAAGCTCAAGGGTTAAGATATTTTAAGCAACCGTGTTTAGGGCAGGGCCTTCCCATGCGCGTAATTTTAATGACTGGCAAAGGTGGCGTTGGTAAAACCTCAGTGGCGGCAGCAACGGGGTTACGCTGTGCTGAGTTGGGGTACAAAACGCTGGTGCTGAGCACCGATCCCGCCCACTCCCTTGCTGATAGTTTTGACCTTGAATTGGGGCATGTCCCTGTGCCCGTCGCCGAAAATCTCTGGGGAGCGGAACTCGATGCTCTCATGGAACTGGAGGACAACTGGGGTGCGGTGAAGCGCTACATTACCCAAGTCTTGCAGGCGCGCGGGCTAGAGGGCGTTCAAGCTGAAGAATTGGCGATTTTGCCGGGGATGGATGAAATTTTTGCCCTTGTGCGCATGAAACGCCACTATGACGAAGGCCAATACGATGTCTTAATTATTGACTCTGCCCCCACAGGTACGGCACTGCGGCTGTTGAGTCTACCCGAGGTGAGCGGCTGGTACATGCGCCGCTTCTATAAACCCCTACAGCGGATGTCCGTGGCCTTGCGACCGATTGTGGAGCCAATTTTCAAGCCCTTGGTGGGGTTCTCTTTGCCCGATCAAGAGGTGATGGATGCGCCCTATGAATTCTATGAGCAGATTGAAGCCCTTGAAAAAGTCCTCACCGACAACACCCAAACCTCAGTGCGCTTGGTCACCAATCCAGAAAAGATGGTCATTAAGGAGTCGCTGCGCGCCCATGCCTATCTCAGCCTCTATAACGTGGCCACCGACTTAGTCATTGCAAACCGTATTCTGCCGAACACGGTACAGGATCCCTTCTTTGCCCGCTGGAAAGAAATGCAGCAGCAATACCGTCAAGAAATTCACGACAATTTCCGCCCGCTACCGGTGAAGGAAGTGCCCCTGTTTGCTGAGGAACTCTGTGGTTTAGCGGCACTGCACCGCCTGAAGGAGACCCTCTACGCTGATGAAGATCCAGCTCAGGTTTATTACCAAGAGCAAACGATTCGGGTGGTGCCCAGTGATGGCCAGTACAGCCTTGAACTCTATCTACCGGGGGTACCCAAGGAAAAAATTGAACTGAACAAGACGGCAGATGAGTTGAATATCCGCATTGGTAACCATCGTCGTAATATGGTGCTCCCCCAAGGATTAGCAGCACTGCAACCGGTGGGCGCGAAAATGGAGGCGGACTACCTGAAAATCCGCTTTGCTAGTGCCACCAGTAGCTAATTCGGCTAATCAATGACTGATGAGACTTGCCACTGTGACAACAACTGGGCTGGCGATCGCCACCACCAATCTGACTAAAGTTTATCGTTCTGGCCATCACGAGACCCCTGTTCTTCAGGGCATTAACCTGCAAATCCAGCGCGGTCATATCCATCTGCTAATGGGACCTTCGGGGTCAGGGAAAACCACCCTGCTCTCGATTTTGGCTGGCATTCTTGCCCCCACCAGTGGCCAAGTGGCTGTCTTAGGCCAAGAGATTACGCAACTGTCCAAGGCTGCACTGGCAAAATTTCGGCTGCAAAATATTGGCTTTGTCTTTCAGAGTTTTAATCTTTTCCCCGCCTTGACCGCACTGGAAAATGTTGAAATTGCCCTCAATCTTAAGGGCATTAAAGGTAAAAAAGCGAAGGAACAGGCAGCAGCGCTTCTCAAGGCCGTTGGCTTGGGCGATCGCCTCGACTTTGTGCCCGCAAATCTTTCTGGGGGTCAGAAACAGCGAGTGGCCATTGCCCGTGCCCTAGCGGGTGAGCCGCAGATTATTTTTGCTGATGAACCGACGGCTTCCCTGGATTCCCAAAATGGCCAACAGGTGATCAAAATTCTCTACAAGCTAGCAAAGCAAAAAGGCTGCACAGTGTTGATTGTTACCCATGATCCACGGATTACAGCCATTGCCGATCGCATCACCAAAATCGAAGATGGCAAAATTAGCGACGGTTAAGCCTGCTCCCGTTGTACCCAGCGTTCCCAAAGCAGTTGCAGCGTCAGCGCCACCAGACCCACGGCAATAATGCTAAAGACCCCCGTTGCGAGGGTACACAAGCCCACCACAAGGGTGCGTACGGCCACGGCCAAGCTATAAACCAGTTGATTGTGGTAGCTCACTGCGTGAGTGGCAAAGACGTAGGCGATCGCCCCTGTTAGCCGATAAAGGAGAATCCCAAGCGTGCCAGCAATCAGCGCACCAGTTAAACAGCGTAATGGGTTAGTTTTTGGGGGGAGGAGGGTCATGGATGGTATTCACCTTTGTGAGCCGATGATTCCAGAATACGGTAGCCAATGTCACGACGATAGTAGCAGTCGGCAAATTCAATGGCGCTGACGCCCGCATAGGCCTTGGCTTGAGCCGTGGCAAAATCAGGAGCCAAAGCGGTAATGTTCAATACCCGACCGCCATTGGTGTACCATTGCCCCTCTTGCCAGCGCGTTCCAGCATGGAAAACGAGAACCCCTTGGGCGATCGCTGCGGGAATACCCTGAATCACATCCCCCTTGCGGTAACTCCCCGGATAGCCCCCCGCCGCCATCACGACGGATAGAGCTACCTCATTGCGCCATTGCAACGCTCCCAAACTGGCTAAGCGTCTCTCGACACAGGCCAAGAGCACCTCAATCAGAGGGGTTTCCAAGAGGGGGAGGACGACTTGGGTTTCAGGATCACCAAAGCGACAGTTAAATTCCACCACGTAGGGATCCCCTGCGGACGTCACCATCAGACCGGCATAGAGCACCCCACAGTAGTGGATTCCCCGATCCTGCAACGCCCCAAGGGCAGGTTCAAGAATCGTCTGTTGAATTCGTTGCATTAACTCTGGTGTCACCCAAGGGACAGGGGCATAGACCCCCATTCCTCCAGTATTTGAACCTGTGTCCCCTTCGCCAATGCGCTTGTGGTCTTGGGCGGGCAGCAGCGGCAGAATGGTTTTGCCATCCGTAACGGCGAGTACGGAGACCTCTTGCCCTTCTAGTACTGATTCAATGACCACCTGTTGACCAGCGGCACCAAATTCACCCCCAAAAATCCGCTCGAGGGCAGCGATCGCCTCCCCTTCGGTGGCCGCTACCGTCACTCCTTTACCTGCCGCTAAACCATCGGCCTTAATGACAATGGGTGCCCCTTGGGCTTGAACATAACGAGAGGCCGCCTCATAATTGTCAAACACTGCTGCTTTGGCCGTAGGAATCTGAGCCGCCTGCATGAGCGCCTTTGCCCAAGCTTTACTGGCTTCAATTTGTGCGCCGGCCTTGACCGGCCCAAACACAGGGATGTTCAACGCCTGTAGGTGATCGGCCAAACCCACTGCCAAGGGAACCTCTGGCCCGACAACCACTAAATCAACGTTATTCTCTTTGGCAAATTCACCAATACCCGTGAGGTCGGTGGCTGCAATGGCCACATTCTCACACCGCTCCAAGCAGGCTGTGCCCCCATTCCCCGGCAGACAATAGACCTGTGTCACGCGAGGAGAATCGAGTAATTTCCAAGTGATCGCGTGCTCTCGACCACCACTGCCAACGACAACGACCTTCACAGATGCACTCCAAAAAGATAAGCCATATTTTGAAATCAATCTTCAGGAGACTATCAAGTTTATCAGTCAATAGGCAACGTTCTCTCCAAAGGTAAAATGATTGGCTTATTCCTTTGCAGAAGTATTGAACAACAGTTTGAAGAGGTAGGAAAAAGAGAAGAAATATTGTATTCTTCCCTTAAAAGATTAAAAAACAGTCAATTTACTATGGCATCTTTTGGAGCTATTGTCAAGTCTATTCTCAGGCGCCTCAGCCCTTGCGACTATCCCGTCCTGAACTCACAACTGCTCTTCAAAATCTGGCTGACGTACATTTTGGACGCCAGCTTAAACAGTATGAGAGCCTTGTTTTATCGGCTCAATCAGTCAGGAATAACAGCCGTTTTCACAAGGATGACGAGAAACAGTAGTCTGGCTATGGCGTAAAGTTACGTCCTATCAAGATATTGACCCGAATAGGAAACGGCTGTTCAGGTAGATATAGCTATTTCGAAAGGGAGTGAGATATTTTCAAGAGGGATAGGCTATACTCAAAGCGTCATGAATGTTACTCAAGAATATGAGCTATAGCTTGGACTTACGAGAGCGGGTTGTCTCCTATATCAAGCAAGGTGGCAAAATCAGTGAAGCGACTCAAATTTTTCAGGTCAGTCGCGCCACCATCCATCGCTGGCTGAAGCGAGAGGACTTAGCGCCCACGGTTGTCCCCCGTCGTCCTTGGAAACTGGATTGGGCGGCCTTAGCAGCGGATGTTGCTACCCATCCCGATGACCGTTTAATCGACCGTGCCCAGCGATCGAGTGGAGTCTGAGTATGGGTGGTCAGCGCGAGGCCAACGAATTTATGGAGAGCGAGCGGGGAAGCGTCAGAAAAGAGAGAGTTTAGTCGCAGGACGGTATAGACACCAGAAAGACTTCATCGCCCCAATGCTGTTTTCAGGATATTTGAATGCGTTATGTGAGTTGGTTGAGTCAGTACTGTTTGCCGGCGTTAAAGAGACCGTCGTTGTTGATGATGGATAATGCACCGATTCATCCCCAAGGGGGGATGCAGGCAGTGGTGAAAGCGGCGGGTCACGCGGTGTTATTTTTACCGAAATACTCTCCTGATTTGAATGTGATTGAGCACGACTTCAGTAATCTCACCGGGCGTCTTCGCTACTTCCGCGCGCCATCGCCCGAAGCCGCCGTGCGCGTTCACAGCTTCGCACCACTCTGCAAGATACTGACGCTTCACCTTGTCCTGCTCCGTATCCTGACCCTTTGTTTCTAGAATCAGATGATCACCGTTCTTCAGCCGCACCAGGAAATCAGGCCGATACTTGCGCACCACACCACGATAAACGTAGAGCACTTCGAAGCCTAGGTGGTCATTCTTGACCCAGGCAGCCACCGCGTCACTGCTGTCGAGCGCGAAGGCGTCGGACGCTTCCCATGTGCTGTCGTAGACGCAGACGTTGATATGGGATTTCTCCGTGCGCTCGCAGGGCTTGCCCGTGTACCAAGTGCGCATCTCGCCTGTGGAGCGGATAGGATGATCGCGGTCGAAGACCGGCTCGATGCGATCGGTGTTCTCCTGCCGAACCGCCTCCCATATATGCTGCACCACCCGCGACAGGTTCAGCGTGATGATCAGCCGTCGGCGCAATTCGTCCTGATAAAAAAGCGGTGGCGTAATATGAATACGGTCGGAGCGGATGAATTGCTCGACGATGCGAATCAATTGCGCCAATAATACTTCGCGGCTGCCTTTCCAAGCGGTCTGCATTTGGTCAAAGACATCGCGCACCGTCTCGAAAATGATGCGTTGGGTGCGGAATTTCCCCGCCAGCCGCTCCAACTTGATGCGGTTGATCCGGGTGATGTCTGGCTTGCCTTCGAGGATCGGCGCCAGCTCGGCGACCTTCGCTGTCTGCGCCGCGTCCAGTTCCAATGGTCGCACCTTCGACCAGTCCAAGGTCAGCGTCGGTTGAAAGACGCGCTCGATGCGCACCACATTCGGCCAGCGGATCTCGAGCTGTGCCTTGGCCGGGTCTGGCTCAACGGCGGTCTTGGGCGTGGGCGGCGGTGGCGGGTCGTTCTCGCCGCCTTCGTGGGGCAAGAAGGTGAAGGGCACGCCGAAGATGTTGACGTATTCCGGCTCGAACAGCCCCGTTTCCGGGTTGACTTCGTACGAAGTGCGCCGCAAGCCGCGACCGACCACCTGCTCGCACAGCAGCTGCGACGTGAACGCCCGCAGTCCCATGATGTGCGTCACCGTCTTGGCATCCCAGCCCTCGGAGAGCATGCCGACGGAGATGACGTTTTGGATTCTCTCGCCCGGCTGTCCCACCTTGCCCACCGTGTCCACCATCTGGCGCAAGCGCTGGCCTGCTGGGCCTTGGTGAGTTTTGCGTTTTGAGTTGCTGGTTTTGCGTTTTCTGCCGTTGCCTCGACCCCTTCTTCATCTTCGACAAACTGACCACTCGAAACGAAAAACTCTTCTTTCGCTTCCGCCTCATCGAGCACCTTCGAGTCGATATGCAGGATGCGCTCTGGGTCGCACAGTTCATCGATGTGGATGCGCCGCGAATCGAAGGCGTGCTTCACGCGCGCCGCGGTCTCGGTGCGGTTGCAGACGGTGATCATCACCGGCGGAACGGGCACTCCGGCTGTCTTCCATGCCTTCCACGTCTCGCACCAATCGTAGCCTAAAAGGTAGTAGGCGTTCAGCACTAGGTCGGGCAGCGGTTCGTGTGGTTCGGCGCGGCGGTTCAGGTCGTCTTTCACGTCCGGGTCGTTGTAAATGTGATAGAGGCGCGACTTGTAAGTTTTGGCATCGGGGACAGCATCGTCGCGCACCACCACGCGCGGGGTCTTGACTAGGCCAGACTCGATGGCGTCATTCAAGCCGAAGTCGCTAACGATCCAGTCGAAGAGCGCCTCTTCGCTGCTCTTTTTGCCCGAAGGCGTGAAGGGAGTAGCGGAAAAATCATAGCACCTGAGGATGCCCCGCGAGCGGTGCAGGCGATCCAGCCCACCGATCCACACCGTGGCCTCCGCGGCGCTATCCTTGAGATCCCGCTGCCGCAAATACTTTCCTTCCGCCTCCCAGTTCACACGCCAGGCGTGGTGAGCCTCGTCGTTGATGACCAGAAGGTTGCGCGCATTGGCCATCTCGCCCAGCACCTCGCGGGTATAGGCCTCGTCGCTTTTGACCCCGCGTTTGTCCACAGACTTGCGTTTCTTGATCTGTTCTTCGCTCTCCCAGGCGAGGGCGTGCCAGTTGCGCACCAGCACTTTGCCTTGGCGCAATTTCTCGAGCAAGGACGAGGGCTTCGTAGTAATTGCCGTCCGCGGCGGGGTAAAGCACTTCCAGACGCTTTTTGACCGTCAGCCCCGGGGCGATGACCAGCACGTTTTTGGAGAAACGGGCATCCTGCGGGTTGGCCACCTTGTTCAGGACCTGCCAAGCGATGACCAAGGCCATGACGATGGTCTTGCCCGAACCGGTGGCCATCTTGCAGCATTGGCGGATGTACTCGCCGCCATCGCCGGGGATTTCGATGCCGGTGCGCTCAGCGGGGGCGGCCTCGGTCAGCTAGATGAGCGTCTCCACCGCCTCCAGCTGGCAGAAGAAGAAGCGCCGCCGGTCAAAGTTTTCGGGGTCGGTCCAAT
The DNA here is from genome assembly GCF_031583455.1 of Thermosynechococcus sp. TG215. Taxonomy (NCBI): domain Bacteria; kingdom Bacillati; phylum Cyanobacteriota; class Cyanophyceae; order Acaryochloridales; family Thermosynechococcaceae; genus Thermosynechococcus; species Thermosynechococcus sp. TG215. The sequence goes on from NZ_CP134178.1 coordinate 226,615, forward strand.
GTTCCAGCAGCCGCTTGGTGATGCTGGTGACGCCCGGATAGCCCGCCTCGCGCCAGGCCTTGACGCGCGGGCGGATCTGGTTGACCAGCGGAATCTCGACGAAGATGCCCGGGTCATCGAAGGCTTTTGAGCCGGGCGTCGCCACCACGTACCCCGCCGGGCGGCGGCCCTCCACCAATTCGAAAATACGCGTCTCGCGGTCGTAACGCCAGTGCCGCTGCGGCTCCTCGTAGGGCGAGTTGATGATCAGGCGGTCAATGGTGGTGCTGGGCATCAATTTTCCTCTCTATTTTCATTCTTATTAGCAAACTCCATGATCTTATTGCAAAGCTTCTCGAGAGAATCCGATTTCTTGCCAGCATCCCAAGCTATCTGGAGTCTCGATGCAATGTGCAACGCGTTCTTCTGTAGATTCCCGGCAGACCCGTATTTAGCATCTGCCTCAGATCGAAACTCATCCCAGTTCTCTTTTCCAATCTCTTGCTCAACCACCTGCCCGATGTCTGAGGACCACATGACTACAGCGGCCCCCCAGAACGTACTGGTCGGGAACGGCTCAGGATCAGATACACCGCATAACTTGAGGATTGCGCTGTTGTCTCTGCGGTGTTGCTCCCTGCTTCCGTTTTTGTCCGGCTTGTCGCCGTCCGAATCCAGTACCGCGAGAGTCGGGATCTGCAGGCACCTGGCTACCGCGAGAGGTTGAAGCATCCGACTTTTTCCACCGGTGGGGACAATGTGACAGCCGAGTCGTCTGAACTCATCCCACCGGTTGAGCAAGTGAAGGTAGGTGGTCAAATATGCAGTATCCTCTAGCCCCTCGACGAATACGATCCTAGACGCGAAGAATATTTCGCTGAGCTCAGGCTGGAGTGCTTGATGGATCTTTGCCAACTGCTCGCTCGGTTCGACAGGTTGCTGGCCTTTCACAGCCGCAATTTGATTTGCCACCTCTTGATGGGTGGTCCTAGTAATAGACGAAGCACCATTGACCTTGCGGACCATCCGGACACTCTCGAATCTCTCACCTGATATGAAGTATGGACTGTGGGTTGTAACCAAGATTTGAGAGTTCTGTTCGCTCAGCTTCACGAGCACGTTATAAAGATGCCTTGCTTGTGGGGGATGCTGATAGAGCTCCGGCTCCTCACAGGCGAGAATCAGCCGTGGATCTGCGTCGTCTCTGTCAGAGAGTTCTTGGAGCAGTGCGAGAATAAACGAACGTTGAAGCCCGTGCCCGAAACGTGTAAGCTCCCCTTCAAACCCTGCCTCACCGAGAATGGCCTGAGCAAAAGGCTCATCAACACGTACCGCCTTTTCGGGGTCTTGGTACCATTGCACTCGAAGCGTTGCGTCTTGATGCGCCCACTGCACAAGCCGATTTCGCAGAGCTGTAGATATTTCGGTTAGCTGTGCCTGACTATCGGCAAGGAGTTGTCTGTACTTCTCCTGCATTTCCTTGCGGATGGGATCAAATGACTCCCTGAGGTTGACTTTGGACCGAACCGTGCGGCTCAAAAGCTTCCCTAGGGCTGTGTCCTTAGACTCTTTCTGCTCGCTAGCCGCTTCCTTCACTGCGGGCACGTACACCCACTGGATGTATTTCTCGAGAAGGTTTTTACCCTTTGATACACCATAGAACTCGTCCGCACTAGGGAGTTCTTCGCACAATTCCGGGTGCTTTTCTTCATACTCACGAAGTGCTTGGACCATTGCATCCTTTGTGCCAGGATGCGGAAGATCAGGGTACTTCTCTCGCACCCTGGTGTATATATCCTTCAGCTCAGCAACCTTTTTCCCAGCTTTTTCGGCTTCAAAAAACAGCGCGAAATCCTTGATAACCATCCGGCGACCGTACTGCTTTACTTCGGCTGTGTTTGCAACAGGATCAAATTGTGCCTCAACTGAGACAACCAATTGATCATGGCGCACATAATGCTGGAGTTCATTCTTAGCTTCCTCTGAGAAGTCTGTAAAAGTGATCGTTATCTCGATAGGATCCGTTGTGTTTTTGGCATGGAAATCCTCCTCACTGAGCGAACGCGTGTTGAGACCGGGTATCCCTGATTCACCAAAGAAGACGTTGAGGGCATGCAGGACACTTGACTTCCCTGAGCCGTTGGCTCCGACGAAGCACGTGTAGTCATCAAGTTCGATAGTCTGTTCCTTTATCGAGCGGAAGTTTCGAATGCGGACGGATTTGATCTTCATGTGTCAATCTCCATAATCTTCAAACTCTCGATCCCCCGGTCGTCCACGATCTTGACCGCGATGCGCTTGTGCTCGCCCGGCTCAAATGGCAGAGAAACCGTGCCGCGGTAGGCTTCGATCAGTTCCTCATCAATCTCGGCCTTGAGATTGCGCGCCAGTTTCGCCCAGCCTTCGCCCTCGCCCGCCATCGGGAAGAAGACTTGACGCGGGTAGAGGCTGCGCCCATCATAGTCGGTATCCAGCATCCAGACGGCAATCTTGTCCGCCCCGCCCCATTCGACCCCGCCCGTTTTCGTGTTGTAGTAGTCGAAGCCATGCACGGCTACGACGTACTTGCCGTCTTTCTCCTTGCGCACCTCCACATCCGGCTGGCCGATGAGCCAGAAGGAGTCGTTGCTGGCGCGCTTCTTCTTGAGATCGTCGGTGAGCAGATCGGCGTTCATCTGCACCTTGAGCAGCGTCACCCCTGGCCAGTGGGTCTCGTCAATGTCTTTGGCCGCCTCGGGGTCGAACTGGAAGGCGGCGAAGACGATGAGCTTCGGCCTGGGCACCAGCGTATGCGCTTCTTCGATGGCCTGGGCCACCTGCCGCTGCTCCAGCGGTGCGTGCTCGGAACCAAAGGAGACCACCACGCGCATCGGGCTGTCGGCCGGGCCGGTCTCGCGCACCGAATCGGCACCTTCGTCGCTGGGGCGCGTCTCGCCGTCGGCGTGCAAAAAGCGGCAGCCGGGCAGCGGCTCTAGGCGCGCGAAGCGGATGTACTGCCCCGCCTTGCCGCGGATGCCGGCGCGCAGCAGTTCGTCGCGCCATTCGGCCTGGCGCAGCGTCTCGCCCGAGCGGGCGATGGATGTGTCGGCGGGTTCCGGCTTGGGTTCTAGGATTTCATCTACCGATTTGACTGCCGGCGCGGGCACCGCCTCCACGGTGAACGGGCCAGTGACGCGCACCTTCTTGCGGTCCACCAAGGGCTGGTCGTAAAGGGTTTCCTGCGGCGCATGGCGGGCGATCGCCTCATTCATGGCCTTTTGCATCGCGCGGCGGGCGGCATAGAAGGCGTCAAAAGGCTTGCGGGCCGCTTCGGGCCAGTCGGCAGGGAACTCAAAGGGCACCTCCCACTCCACCAGCTCATTGACCTTGACCGCCTGGCCGGCGGGCATAGTGAAGGTGGCGCTGTCCGGCGCGGCAAAATCCACGAATTGCCCGGCGCGGCCGCCTTGCGTGACCTTGAAACGGGGATAGCCCTCACCCCCGGCCCACCTGCCCCCGTCAGGGGGTCTCCCAGCGGGAGAGGGGAGACGGAGCGCGGCGTTGAGGTCTGCCAGCGCCTGTTCGATGGCCGGGTGCATGCGGGCGTAGATGCCGTCGATCTCTGGGTTGTTGGCGATGGACTTGAGTGTCACATGCGGCACGGTCTTGTACTTGAAGCCGCTGCCCACCCCCTCTTCGGGATGCGCCAGCTCGTAGTAGTCGAAGACCGCGGTCATCAGGCGCTGGCGGGCGAGGGTGAGCGCCACGCGCGAGGTGTCGCAGGTGATCCAGCGCCGGCCCCACTGCTCGGCCACATAGGCCGTCGTGCCGCTGCCGCAGTTGTGTACGGCGCAGACTTCCGTTATAAACGAGTGAGCGTCCTCTACTTCTAAATCGTAAACCTCTTCCTCGGACAAGTCTCTAACCACCTCCACAAGGCGCACGGGAACGCGGTCGGAACCGTGGAACAGGATGTCTCCCTCTTGTATCTGCTCTGCCTCCATCCACTGGGCATACTCTGGCGAAAGTTGCTCTTTACACGCCTGTCCAATAGCAGTGCAAACCCCTTCGAGATTATGCTCTACTTCTGCGGCGGGAACACGCAGCACTTTTAGATTCAGCGCGTGCATGAACTCATCGCGAACACGGTCATGTTCCATGGCGGCCGGAGTGCCATGAGCCATGGCGCCGTCCACTTCTACCACTAAGGCAGCTTCACGGCAATAGAAATCGGCGATATAGGGGCCAATAGGGTGCTGACGTCTGAAGGTAAAGCCCAACCCATTGCCTCGCAAGACTTTCCAAAGTTTCCGTTCAGGCGGAGTCATTTCCTTGCGGAGTATTTTGCTTCTGCCGCGCAGCGCTTTGGGAATACCGGACCAGTCGGAATGTCCACCCAAGCTGTGCGGTCGTCTGTGGGCCAACACCCTGTGATCGGGCGTAAGCCATAGGGTTTGCCCGCTAAGGTCGTGCCGGATGCCGATCATCACGCCGCGATACATTCGCCGTATCGTGCGCACGACGCGATGGGGCAAGCCGTCATGCGCCAGCAGGTAGTCGCCGGGGTGGATGTCTTCGATGGCGATGAGGGTAGCCCCCCTGTCATCCCCCCGCACGCGGGGGGATAGGGCTTCTCCCTCCCCACACGTGGGGAGGGTCGGGGAGGAGCCGCAAACCCACACCCTCGTCCCCTTCCGCACACAGGTCGGGTCGAACACCAGGTCGCCAAGGTCGGTGGTCAGCGGCAGTATCATTCCAAAGGTTGTCAATCTGCTGGAGAGGAAAATCATCAAAGCATTGCTTGTATCTTGGAATGTTGCCGGTGTCGTATAGTCTGCAAGCGGTAATAAGGCGTTGCATTCCCTCCCTATGTGTGCGCCAGCTTTTCCTTTGTGCGGATATGATCCTTCCTGAGAACTCAAAGTCATAGGTGCAAGACTCGGTGTAACCAGAAGACTTGAGGTCACCCAAAGCCAGCCTCTTTGATCCTTCAATTTGGTCAAGCTCGGTTGACAATGCACGAATTGGTTTTACCTCTCCACTCGGCAACTCTACGAATCCAAACCAGGATTCATCAAGACTCTTCTCCGTGTAAAGCTGCCTATATTTCACGCCCTCCCTGTTTTTCGCATACCAAATTAATGATATCGTGAACTCTCGGTAATTCTCCAAACCCAAGAGGCGATGTTTTGCGGAAAGATATTTGTCTTACAAAATTCCCCGCCCCGAACACCTCATCCATCAACTCCCGCACGTGGTGCACGTTCTCGTCACTGATCTGCACGAAGATGCTGCCGCTCTCGGTGAGCAGTTCCCGCGCCAGAAGCAGCCGGTCGCGAAGATACGTGAGGTAGGAGTGGATGCCCAGCTCCCAAGTATCGCGGAAGGCGCGGATCTGCTCCGGCTCGCTAGTTAAGTCCTCGTCCTTGCCGTCCTTCACGTCGCGTTTGTTGACGAAGGGCTGGAAGTTGGAGCCGTAGCGGATGCCGTAGGGCGGGTCAATGTAGGTCATCTGCACCTTGCCGGCCATGCCCTCCTTTTCCAGCAGCGAGTTCATCACCAGCAGCGAATCGCCGGCGATCAGGCGGTTGCTCCAGTCGTGCTTGTGTTGGTAGAACTCGACGGCCTTGTGCAAGGGTTCTTGGTGCTCGACCTCGAACAACCCCAGTTGCACCGGTTCCTGTTGCCCATTTTTCTTGCGCACCGCCTCGATAATTGTGCGCGGGTCAATGCGCTCGTGGACGTGCAGGGAGACGGTAGGAACTTCAAACGAGGTATGCTCGGCTTTGCCCGCCCAGACCAGTTGCGGGTCGAGGTGCGGGTCGTAGGCGTAGCGCTTTTTCTGCTGTCCGGTGTCGGGGTCGGTTTCGGGCGTGACCAGCCCAACGGGCGGGTTGTTGACGCGCGCTTTGTCCCGATGCTCGTAGGGTGCGATCGGACGCTTGGTCTCGGTCTTCTTTTTTCGGGCCATCAAGTCCTGTCTGCAGATTGGTGGTTTTGAAAGCTAAACAGTAATTAAACTGCAATAGTAGATACGTATGCAAGGACTTAATTTGTAACGATAAACAGCATAGAGACCCCATACTTAACCTGCTATCTAAGCAAAATACCCAAACAGAACAATGGCCTGAGTATCGAAAGTGAGTGCGCTTTTACCTGCATTTCTGCAACAAGTATGAGTCGGATTCTGGCAGCCTGCACTAGCTTCCAAGAGACAGACGGTGAAATAACAGGCTGAAGCCCAGCAGTCGATTGGTTATTACAGACCCCTCCTCTCGCCATTTAGTCAACCAAGGGGAAAAGCCCACTCCGAAACCATGGAATCTGTCACTGCTGATGAGAAATCAGGTGCTCCCATTACGGAAGTAATACCAATTAAACTATCTTTCAACGTTTCTGCGATGAAAGTTAATCAGGAAACAGTTTTTGCAAAGCCTCCTCTAGGGTAGGTGCCATCACAATCCGCTGGTTATCCATAACAATGACCCGTGCCAAGGTGGGCAGTTGATTTTGATCGGCTTCGAGGTAAATGGGTTCGACGTAGAGGAGCGATCGCTCGATGGGGATAATGAGGAGATTGCCCTGCACCGATCTTGACCCTTGGCGATTCCAGAGGGAAATTTGCTGTGAAATCATTGGGTCTTGATTGATCCGCGCCTCCATTTGTTCAGGGCCAAAGACCAGTTCTTGCTTGGGAAAGACGTACAGCAGGAGCTTGCCATAGTTTTGACCATCGGAGCGAGCCGCTAGCCAACCAATGAGGTTGGGACGATTCACGGGCGTAAAAGGAACAAGCAGAATAAACTCCTCAGTGTAGCCAATGGGCAGCTTGGTAATGAGATAGTAAGGGGCAACGGCTTGGGGCTTTTCGCGGTAAATCTCCTTGGGAATTTGCCAGAGGTCTTCGCGGTTGTAAAAGACCACGGGATCCGTCATGTGGTATTTCAGGAGTTGTTCCGACTGCACCTGCATCAAATCAATGGGATAGCGAATGTGGCGGTAGAGGCGGTGGGGCATGGCACTCAGGGGATGAAAGAGGGTTGGAAAAACCCGCTGCCACGTGCGAATTATGACATCGTCGGGTTCCACCACATAAAACGTGACATCGCCGTTATAGGCATCCACCACCACTTTGACAGAGTTGCGAATGTAATTAAAGGAGTGCTCGCCGGGATCGCCATAGGGATAGTAGCGACTGACGGTATAGGCATCAATAATCCAGTAGAGATAGCTCACCCCTGTGGCGCTAGGACTGGCGGCAATGTCCTGTTCAGAGCGTGGATCGGCGACCACAAGGTAGGGTTCACTGTCAAAACGTAAAAAGGGGGCGATCGCCCGCACCCGCTCTTGAATTAAGCGACGAAAAAGTACCCGTGAGTCCGGTCGTAAATTGGGGGTCAACAGCAGTTGCCAGTCACCAAAATAGACACCGTAGACCAAGCGCCGCCACCAACTGGCAATGGGAACCCCCCCCGTACCGTCGTAGTGGTTATAGACATTTTCGGCGCCACGGGGAAAATCCAGCTCTGGAACCGCCGAAGGGGCAAAGACATAGGTATGGGTAAGTTCACCGTAGTAGATCCGGGGGTAGAAAAAGGGAATGCTTTCACGGATTTGCGGCGGATCGACCAGTAGCTCACCCGTATCGCCAATATCGCGGACAAAGTATTTGGGCAGACCATTGGCTTCGGCGGTATTCACGGGACTCATGGTGAAGCCATAGCCGTGGGTAAAGACCAAGTGCTCGTTAATCCAAGTACGGGCAAAGCGCTGAACCGCACTGTAGTCCACTTCGCGAGCGGCAATGAGGACTTGGCGAATTTCTGATTGGTCTTGCTCAGGGGATAGTTTGAGATAGTAGCGATCCAAAAAGGCCGCTGGAAACCGATAGTAGGAGCGCAGTTGTTGCAGTTGCCGGTTCGTTTCTAAAAGGGGGCGGGTATCCCAAAGGCGGATATTGCGGGTGGTGGCGGCGTTGGCAGCAATGATCTCGGCGTTGAGGTTATTTTCCGGCTGAAAGGGTTCGACCCGCATTTTTTCAAGGTTAAAGCCTTCGCGGGTGTGGGTAATGGTGCGTTGAATGTAGGGGAGTTCCCGTTGCAGTTGATTGGGTTGAACAATGGCCGCTTCAATGGCTGTGGGCAGGAGCCAATCGGCAATCAGGATGACCACTAAATAGCCCAATGTAAAGCCAAAGAGGCCGGGGGCGATCGGTCCTAGCCGCCGCTGCCCTTCGCCGCCCCGTCGAATCGCTGACCAAGCCAGTAAACAGGCGACGCCAAAAGCCGAGGCTGAAAGCCAACCATAGAGGGGTAAGCGTACAGTGACGTCGGTATAGCCGGCGCCAAAGGCAGCCCCATTGGTCGAATAAAGAAGTTTGTAGCGTTCTAGCCAGAAGCTAAAGGCCACTGTGGCAAAGACAAAGGCGCTTAAGCCCTGTAAATGCCGCCGTTGCGATCGCACGAAGCCGAGGAATTTGCCATGACTGAGACTTTCATTGGCAAGGAGATAACCCAAGGCCGTTCCCCCTAAGCCGACAACACTGAGGTTCACCAGCCATAGGCGCAACAATTCCCACAGGGGCAGCTGAAACAGGTAAAAGCTCATCGAATGGTGAAAGAGGGGCTCGGTGTGGGGATCACTGGCGGCAAACAGTCCCTTGAGCACCACCGGCCAGCTCAGGCAGGCGATCGCCCCCATGGCAACGCTCAAGAGAATTGCAACCCCCTGAAAGAGGCGCAGGGGCAACCACAACCCCAGTACCAATGCCGCCAAACTCGGCACGAGTAGCCAAGGATTCTGCACCACTAGAAGTGATAGCTCTGCCACCCGCCAGACACTCAATTGCGGCAGCAGAGGGCTGTTAAAGGTGATTTCTGAACGCTGTTGCCACAGTTGCAGCGCGATCGCCCCAATGTGGTAAGTAGCAACAATTAGCAGCCAAGTTAAACCGCTAGCACACAACAAAAGCCGCCACAGCCCCAGCCCCCGATAGGTACTCTGGGCGGTCAGGGTGGGCTCGAGGGTCACGGTGCGTTGCCGCAGGAGCCAGTGTTGCTGCCAGCCATAGAACAGTGCCGATGCCCCCGCAACCGCCAGAAACAGTACAGCTTGGACACTCCAGCGCTGCCAGACCACCGCCAAATAGCCCAGTTGATCAAACCAGAGACTTTCGGCAATGAAGCGACACAAGCCAACCCCAAGGGCGATCGCTAGAACCAGACCACCCAGCCAGCGCAGCCAGCGGGGCATCAACTGTACAAGAGGGAGTGACGGCATCAACCTCGAAAAATCGTTAAAACTACGGTACAGTGCAGCTAGATGCTTTCCTAAGGCCAGTTTAGCGATTTAACCATGTTCTTGCGCTCACTACTTGTTGCCCTTTTGAGTTTGATTCTGTTTCTGAGCCCATCAGTTCCCAGTTGGGCTCTCGGGGGTGAATTGCCGCCCCTCAATGCCCCAGCACCCGACTTTTCTCTTCCCAGCAGTGTCGATGGCCAGCCGATTTCCCTGAAGGATTATCGCGGCAAGTGGGTGGTGCTGTACTTTTACCCCAAGGACTTTACCGCTGGCTGTACCCTCGAAGCCCAACGCTTTCAGCGGGATATTGAGCAATTTCATGCCCACAATGCTGAAGTCATTGGCGTCAGTGCCGACTCCGTGGACTCCCACGAAGATTTCTGTGACAGTGAAGGCTTGACCTTTCCCCTCCTCTCTGACCCCGATGGCCGCGTCAGCAAGGCCTATGGCTCCTGGTTGGGGTTTGTCTCGCTGCGCCACAGTTTCATCATCGATCCTGAGGGGATATTGCGCGAGCGGTTTGTCAAAGTGAATCCCGCGATCCACAGTCAGGAGGTACTGGCTCGCCTAGAGGAACTGCAACAGCAAGTTTAGGCCTCTATTGCTGTGGCGGGGGTTCAGGGGTTGCTGGAGATTCCTTTTGCACCTGCTGCGCCGCCTGCTGAATGGCATCTTTATACTTGGCGGGTGCAAGTTCCACGGCTTTGGCATACAGAGGCGCAGCTTCTGTCTTTTTCCCCTGTTCCGTCAGTGCCATCGCTTGGGCAAGCACCGGGCGAAAATCGTTGGGGTTTTCTTTGCCCAGATTTTGGAAGAGGGTCAGCGCCTCATCGTAGCGTTTTTGCGCCATATAGACATCGCCAAGGAGAAGTTGTACCGCCGTGACATCGACGCTCCCTGGTTGGACTTTGTTGGCTTGCTCTGCCCCTTGGAGGGTCTCTTCAATGAGGCCAATGGCCGCTTGGGGACGATTTTCCTTCAAGTAGAGATCCACTAAAGCCCGCAGGGCATTGAGATTGCCGGGGGATTTGGCCAGAACCCCCTGAAAGGTTTGGGCAGCCCCCTCGCGATCGCCCGTTTGCTGCTGTGCCTGTCCCAGCAGAATCGCATAATCTGTTTGTTCGGGGCGCTGAGCAGCTAAGCGGCGCAGGGGGTCAATGACGCTAGCAATTTCTCCTTTGCCCAGTTGAATCAGTTGCAGCCGAGCCAGCACCAACCCTTCTAAGGCTGTGGCATTGTTGGGTTCACGCTCCAGCACCAGTTGGTAGCCTTTTTCTTGGGCTTGCAGTTCGGCAACTTTGTCAGTGGCGGCAGGACTGGTCACGGGGCTTGGCGTGGGTTGCGCTGGGCTAAAGGCACTGCTGAGCAGGGGCATCACCGAAATGGCAATGAAAGGAACCACGCCCAACAGCAAAACCAAAAGGGTGAGCCACTTCTTGCGCATTGTGCCTCCTTGAGGGTGCCCAGCATTTCCAGTGCCAGTATGATTCTAGCCTAGGAGCCGAGGGGAATCACGGCCAATTTTCAGGTCGGCCACCTTCCCCCTGTTAAAATTTGAGCAATTCCTCGGAGAGCTGCCATGGGTGAACTAACGCCAGAAACCATCAATTGTGCAGAGGCCTGTGTCAATGGCTGTGTCTTGGGCGATCGCTGTCCCAACCGTGAGTACATTGCTGCCGCCACCAAGTTTATGAATGATACGCCCCTCGATCAAATTCTGCAAATTGCAGCGGATAGCTATCCCAAACGTCTTTTGGCCGCGATTGAGCGCGATCGCCAGCGAGCGGCGAACCCACCTCAAGAATAACTCGAGCAATTCATGTCTCGTCTGCGTGCATTGCAGGGGTACCTGCTCCTGCGGCTTTTACTTGCGCCGCTGATGCTGTGGACGATTGTCACCGTCGTCTTTTTGCTGCTGCGAGCCACGCCGGGGGATCCCGTGGATGCGATTTTAGGTCCCCGTGCCCCGGTGGCTGTCAAGGAAGCCTTGCGAGAACAATTGGGCTTGGCTCAACCCCTGTGGCAGCAATACTTGACTTACTTAGGGCAACTCCTGCGATTTGATCTGGGAACCTCCCTCACCAGTCAAGGGGAAGCCGTCACGAGTATCATTGCTCAGCATTTTCCTGCAACGGCAGAATTAGGCCTCGTCAGTCTAGCGATCGCCTTTGGTTTAGGGGTGCTCATTGGCAGTCTGGCTGCGGTCAAATCTGGCACTGCTTGGGATATCGGAGGGCGTCTCTTTGGCATCATCACCTATGCCTTGCCCCTCTTTTGGCTGGGGATGCTTTTGCAACTGCTCTTTGCGGTGAATCTGCGTTGGCTTCCCTTGGGTACCCGCTACCCAATCACGGAAACACCCCCCCAAGGTCCCACAGGGCTGTACCTGCTGGATGCGCTCCTGAATGGTAATCTCCACCAACTGGGAACTGCTTTTAGTTACTTGCTCCTGCCTGCGTTGACGCTGGCGATCGTCCTCAGTGGTATCTTTGAGCGCATTGTGCGGGTGAATCTCAAGCAAACCCTAGTGGCCGATTATGTGGAAGCCGCCCGTGCCCGTGGTATCCCTGAGCATCGGATTCTCATTCACCATGCCCTCAAGAATGCCTTGATTCCAGTGATCACGGTTTTGGGGCTGACCCTTGCCAGCCTCTTGGGGGGAGCCGTGTTGACAGAGGTGACGTTTTCTTGGCCGGGGCTGGGTCAGCGACTCTACGAGGCCATTGCTCTGCGGGACTATCCAACCGTACAGGGCATTGTGGTTTTCTTTGCCGTGATTGTGGTTGCCGCCAGTATTCTCATTGACTTGCTCAATGCTTGGATTGACCCCCGCATCCACTACTAACTTTTTGGCATCTGCCGATAAAATAAAGAACAAGCACGTAATAAAACTTAACATTAGGAGGTTATCCCCCATGGCTTTAGCCGTTGGTACACCCGCCCCTGCCTTTACTGCCAAAGACACCCATGGCAATACGGTGTCCCTCAGCGACTTTGCGGGCAAAACTGTGGTGCTCTACTTCTACCCTAAGGATGACACCCCCGGCTGCACCAAAGAGGCTTGTAGCTTCCGTGACAACTATGCTGCCTATCAGGGCAAAGAGATTGTCGTTTTGGGGGTGAGTACCGATGACGAAACCTCGCACCAAAAGTTCACTGAAAAATACAACCTCCCCTTTCCCCTCTTGGCAGATGTGGACAAATCCATTATCAAGGCCTACGACGTGGATGGTGGCGGCTACGCCAAGCGAGTCACCTATGTCATTGATGGCAATGGCATTATTTCCCACGTCTATACCAGTGTGAAAACCGATACCCACGCCACCGACATTTTGGCAGATCTTGGTCTGTAAGGGTTTCCAAGAGTGATGTTTCGGCGGCTAGAGCAGTTCTAGCTGCCTTTTTTCATCCAACGGAGAGAGAGGGATTCGAACCCTCGGTGGCATCCCTGCCACACTCGATTTCAAGTCGAGCGCATTCGACCACTCTGCCATCTCTCCCAGTATCCTATATTGTACCCTCAGCTAGGATAAGGTAGAGCCACAAGAAGTCGCTGCCGGAAATACTCCCATGAGTTTTAGCCCAGAATATTTCATGACAACAGAACCCCTAGCCCATAACCAGCAAAAGATGGAAAGCTATTTTGGGGATTTTTTTGGCCTGATGCGGAAGGCACTCGTTGCTGGTGGCTCAGAGCTGGGGTTAGGAATGACCCTATTTTCTCTAGCCGTAAGTATTCGCGCTACTCGGATCATTGAAATTGGACGTTTTAAGGGCTTTTCAACTCTCTGTCTAGCAAGTGCCCTACGATTCATTGATATTGGCTGGCAAGAACCACAACAACATAAGCAGCGACCTGACATCAATTACAACGAATTTGAAGCGCCGAAAAAACGACAACTGCTTTCAATTGATCCATTTCCAACCAAGGAAGCTGAGGAATTAATTCTTGAAGCAAATCTTGAAAACTATGTTGAATTTATTAATACCCGTTCAGATGAAGTCACGATTGACGGTTTAGTTGATCTCATTTTTATTGATGGCGATCATAGTTATGAGGGGTGCAAAGCGGATGTTTTTAATTATGTGCCTTGGTATTTACGACCGGGTGGCTACTTTATTTTGCATGATTACTATGGCTGGTATGATGCTGAAGGTAATAATAACTCACCCGTGAAGCAAGTTATTGATGAATTGATTGCAGAGGAACTATTTGAGCATATCTTAATTGATACTGGCTATCAATCTTTTACCGTCTTTAGAAACCCCAATCCTTAGTAGACCGCTTTCCTTAGCTTCTATGAGATCAACCCTAACTCTGAGATAGATATTCGTTAATGTTCAGTTCATCACTAACATTGATATTGGGATTTTCCTCATCGGGATAGAATACAATTTCTAATCGCACTCTACCCTTATGCCAACCCGTCTTATCGAGCATCATAACTCTTGCTGAGCAACCTCTAACTAATGGTGGAATCAATCTAGCATCATTAAAAATAAGATTTAGAAATTCTCCTGGATAAGTAATATCAGTATTACGGTGTTTGTAAATAATTCTTGAGTTATCATCTTCATTCGGGATAAAACGAATGACCTCTTCGCGATCAAGAACATGGCAGTTTGTACTCATAAGTGCTGGTACACATTTTATTGAGTCTTTCACTTAGTATAGCCTAATCCTTGTCAAAATTAGGTTTCCTGCCTCGCTGATGGCAACAATTTGGCGATCGCGCCCAAACAAGGCACATCCCACCTGTAATGACCGCCCCATGGGAGCAGCACAATGGGCATGGATATAGGTAATGGCGCGCTCATCAATGCGGTTGGCAATGTGGCTGAGAATCTCAGGTAAGGCTTGGGGAGCCATTGTTGCTAAAAATTTGAGGGCAGCCTCAACCGTTGGTGCTTGCCACACCTGATGCAGAATCTCTGGGTCTAAGCCTGCAAGGGCACAAAAGGCGGTGAGAATTTCTTGGCGAGCATCCGCAAGGTGGTGATGGGTATGGAAAATGCCGCCAGCGAGTTTAATTAATTTGCCGTGGTAGCCCAAGAGGAGCAACTGTTGAACCTTGTGTTGAGCAGCGGCCACCAGCATTGGCCCTAGCCAATTGGCAGTTTTTACACACAGGGAAGGGGGAATCTGGAGTTGCTGCGCCACCTGAAGGCCGTTCTCGCCAATACAAAAGACGAGGATGGGAGATTTTGCTGCTTTCTGGGCTAAGTCCTCGCGATAGCGATCCAGTTGCTCCGAGGCTGTGAGGGGTTGTGCTAAGGCAGTGGTTCCCAGTAGGGAGAGTCCCTCAACAATGCCAAAAGCCGCATTCGAGGTGCGCTCTGCCAAATCTCGCCCTTGGGGCAGGAGAATCGTGACGGCGATCGCCCGCTCCTTAGGACAATAGAGCAACAGGTTAGTGGTTAACAACAAGCGGGCATAGCGATAGATAGCTGCCTCGCCCGTGGCGCGATCGCGCCCAACCCCAAAGCCCCCCTCAATGTGAATTTTGGGAGCCGTTACAGGGTCTTGCCAGCGCACCCAAGCCCAGATCGGGGTATGGCGGGTGAGATCAAGGGGATCACTGGGTTCACTGTAGGTAATAGCCAAAGCCTGTTGGGCATCTAAGCATGCCCCTTGGGCAATCCTAAAGGTTTCACAGCGGTTGGGGCGCAGCAGCGCAAGGGTGATTTCCTTAGGACAGGTTCCTTCCGTAAGGCAACGCAATGCCGCCACCGCCGCCGCCGCCGCAAAAACTGGTAGCGTATAACCCACGGGTGTTAAGTAGTTAACTGAGCCAAACTAGTGCGAGCCGCTTCGGCAACCGCTTCCGCAGAATCAGTGGTTAATTGTTCAAGCAGGGGGCGAGCCTCTGGAGTGCCAATTTGGCCAAGGGCGATCGCTAGCCGATGGCGGACTTGCCAATCGGGATACTCGACAAACTGCCGCAGGTGGACAATGCTTTCTGGTTGTTTCAGTTCACCCAAGGAACCAATGGCGGCTAATTTCACCAATTCTTGGGGATTATTGAGGGCTTCCGTGAGCAGCCCAACAGCAGCAGGATTGCCTAGGGCACCCAAGGCGGCAATGATACTAAACTGCAACAGCCAATCATCGGTACTGTGGTAGGCCGTTTCTAAATCTTCAAGGGCAAAGGGAACTTGTAGGGCAGCCATCGCATCCGCTGCGGCAGCACGGACATCCGTTTCGCTGTCATGGAGCAGGCGATCGCGCAACAGGTCATGGGCTTGATTGAGATTGACGTGCCCAAGGCTGGCAATTTGACTCACCGCAGCGTAGCGGACACGGGAATTTTCATCTTGGCTGAGGGGTTGAATGAGCCGAAAGGCATCGTTGGGGTCAAGGCTACGCAGTTGATTGATGCCCCGCAGGCGATCGCCCACATCCGCCGAGGTAATGAGTTCCTGAATTGCTGCTGTGTCCACGCCAATATTCTCCACCTGATTCCTTTGATCCTACTGGGTTGCGTCACCCACAGAAAAGGGCAGAGCGATCGCGGCTTCAATTCTCTGCCCTCAGCTTAGGCGTTGTCACTGGGTTGTGCACTCTAGGCCTGTTTTTCAGCCTCAGCAATTTGCAGCATCGTCTTCAGGACGGAGTCGGGGTTGAGGCTAATGGAGTCAATCCCTTGCGCCACCAAGAATTGAGCAAACTCAGGATAGTCACTGGGGGCTTGACCACAGATGCCAATTTTGCGCCCCTTGGCCTTCGCTGTTTGAATCGCTTGCGCCACCATGCGTTTGACCGCTTCATTGCGTTCATCAAACAGGTGCGCCACCAAGGCCGAATCGCGATCCAACCCCAGTGTGAGTTGCGTCAGGTCATTGGAGCCAATGGAGAAGCCATCAAAGACCTCGGCAAAGGCATCCGCCAACACCACGTTGCTGGGGAGTTCGCACATCACATAGACTTGCAGACCATTTTCCCCTTGCTTCAGCCCATGTTTGGCCATCTCTGCCAGTACTCGCCGTCCTTCCTCTGGGGTACGACAGAAGGGAATCATCAGAATCACGTTCGTCAGCCCCATCTCATCGCGGACTTTCTTCATGGCGCGGCATTCAAGGGCAAAGCCTTCGGCATAGTTGGGGTCGTAGTAACGGGAAGCGCCCCGCCAGCCAATCATTGGGTTTTCTTCATGGGGTTCAAACTGGCGACCGCCCAAGAGGTTGGCGTACTCATTGCTTTTGAAGTCGGACATGCGCACGACCACAGGCTTGGGATAAAAGGCAGCAGCGATCGCCCCAATCCCCTGAGCCAACTTATCGACAAAGTATTCCGCCTTGTCGGTGTAGTTTTGAGTCAGCTCGGCAATTTTCCGTTTTGCCCCTTCATCGGTCAGTTCATCGTAGTGCAACAGCGCCAAGGGATGGGTCTGAATGTGGTTAGCAATAATGAACTCCATACGTGCCAACCCCACCCCATCATTGGGAATTGCCGCCAAGCTGAAGGCTTCCTCGGGGTTACCCACATTCATCAGGATTTGGGTGCGGGTTCGCGGCAGATTTTCCAGAGCCACTTCCTCCACATGGAAGGGCAGTAATCCCTGATAGACGTGCCCCTCTTCCCCTTCTGCACAGGAGACCGTGACCTCAACACCATTGGGAATGGTTTCGGTGGCATCGCCACAACCGACAATGGCAGGAATGCCCAACTCACGGGCAATAATCGCCGCATGGCAGGTGCGTCCCCCCTGATCGGTGACAATGGCACTAGCTTTTTTCATGATGGGCTCCCAATCAGGATCCGTGCGGTGGGTCACCAGCACTTCCCCCGCTTGGAACTGATCGATATTGCGGACATTGAGAATGACGCGGGCACGGCCTTGGCCAATCATTTCGCCAACTGCCCGACCTGTGGCAAGGAGCGTTCCTTTTTCTTTGAGATGGTAGCTGCGCAGGACGTTCGTGGCTTTTTGGGATTGGACGGTTTCGGGGCGCGCCTGCACGATAAAGAGTTCACCTGTGAGGCCATCCTTTGCCCACTCAATATCCATCGGGGTGTAGGTTCCCCGCAGAGCAGAGTAGTGCTCCTCAATGAGGCAGGCCCAGCGGGCTAGGGTGAGGATTTCTTCGTCGCTGAGGGCAAATTGTTTCCGCAGGGGCTCAGGCACGGGTTCATTGCGGGTGAGCTTCGTCCCGCCAAGGGCATAAACCATGCGAATTTCTTTGGTGCCGAGGGCTTTTTTCAAGATGGGTTTATAGCCCGCCTTCAAGGTTGGCTTAAAGACCAAGTATTCATCGGGGTTGACGGCGCCTTGAACAACGTTTTCGCCCAAGCCATAGGCGGCCGTGATCAGGGCAGTGTCCTTAAAGCCCGTTTCTGTATCAATGGAGAACATCACCCCAGAGCAGGCCAAGTCGGAGCGCACCATTTTTTGCACCCCCACCGACAGGGCCACATTGAAGTGGTCAAAGCCTTTGATCTGGCGGTAGGAGATCGCCCGATCCGTAAAGAGTGAGGCAAAGCAGCGATGACAGGCGTCGAGAACGCCCTTGAGACCATGGACATTGAGGTAGGTTTCCTGCTGACCGGCAAAGCTAGCATCGGGCAAATCTTCAGCGGTGGCACTGGAGCGAACCGCCACGTCCGTATTCGGGCCATAGCGATCGCACATTTTTTGGTAGGCGGCAGCAATCGCATCCGTCAATTCTTGGGGAAACGGCGTGTGCAAAATTAGCGAGCGAATCGCTTGCCCCACGCGGTGGAGTTCTGTGACATCCTCGACATCGAGACCTTCAAGGAGCCGCCGCAGTTGGGTATCAAGATTTCCCGCTTGGATAAAGTAACGGTAGGCATAGGCTGTGGTCGCAAAACCATCGGGGACATTAATGCCTTTGGGCGTCAGTTGTTGGAGCATTTCCCCCAAGGAAGCGTTTTTGCCCCCCACTAGGGGCAGGTCTTTGCAGCTCAAGGAATTCAGTTCTAAAACAAACGCTGTTTCCCGATGGGTCACTTCACTGGTTGGTCTAGGGATGGATTGAGTCATTGTTATGCTCCCAAACATTAAGTTTCATTGATTAAATTGCCGTTTGCTGTCCCTCTGGGGATGCAACAGCAGTGCTTGAGCCGTTAAAGTTTTGAGTGTCTTTGGCTCCCTTTGCTATCGTGAATCTGTGAATCACCTAACTGCACGCAATTCCCAAGTCAGACTTGTCCGTTGCCAAACGCAGGCTGCTCCTTTGCTCAGACACTGGGTAAAGCACGCAACACATTTCCAACGGAGACTGGATAGGCAAAGTTTGCAGCGGTCATCATCTGCACGGTGGTTAAATCACTATTGCCCTATATCTCCATTCTGAAACAGAAAAATTGGCTTTGTTTGTTGCTTAACAATCCCTTAAATTCGTTAGGATTCCAAATCACGATGGGTAAAGGGTTTGGCATTGGCGCCGCTATAGGTTGCCACAATGTGGCCATTCCCCACCAGTTGGTATTTGTAGGTGACTAATCCCTCTAGCCCCACCGGGCCTCGCGGCGGTAGTTTGTGGGTACTGATACCGACTTCAGCGCCAAAGCCATAGCGGAAGCCATCGGCAAAGCGGGTGGAGCAATTGTGAAAAACGCCAGCGGCATCCACCTCTTGCAGAAAACGGGCGGCGGCGGCAGCATCCTCGGTAACAATGGCTTCAGTGTGCCCCGATCCATAGGTGGCAATGTGATCCAGCGCGGCATCGAGATCCGGAACGACTTTGATGGAGAGGATCAAATCGCAGTATTCTGTCGCCCAGTCGGCTTCACTGGCAAGGGTCATGGGCACAAGGTGGCAGGCGATCGCGTCCCCCCGCAATTCCACCCCTGCTTTCTCAAGGGCAGCAGCCACTTTGGGTAAAAAGGCCTCGGCAATGCCCCGATGGACAAGAAGCGTCTCAATGGCGTTACAGGCAGCCGGGTACTGGGTTTTGGCGTCGAGGGTAATGGCGATCGCCTTCTCCAGATCCGCAGCGACATCCACATAGAGATGACACAGACCATCGGCGTGCCCCAGCACAGGAATCCGCGTGTTGTTCTGGATATAACGTACAAATTCATTGGAACCCCGCGGAATGATCAGATCAACCCATTGATCCAGTTGCAGCAATTCCGTAATTTCTGCCCGCCGCATCAGGAGGGCGATCGCCCCAGCGGGCACTGCCGACTTTTCTAGCCCTCTGTGAATGGCCTGCATAATCGCTTGGCACGAGCGACTCGCCTCCTGTCCTCCCTTGAGAATGGCGCCATTCCCCGATTTAATTGCCAAGGAAGCAATTTGCACGACGGCATCGGGACGCGCTTCAAAAATTACCCCCAGCACCCCCAAAGGGCAGGTGACGCGACTGAGAATTAAGCCTGTATCCAATTCGCGATGGAGTTGGCGCTGACCCAGAGGATCCGCAAGGGTCGCCACTTGACGCACCCCGGCGATCGCCGCCGCTAGTTTACTGGGACTCAGTTCCAACCGCGCATAGAGAGAAGGATTGAGCTGATTGGCCTTGGCCTGCTCACAGTCGGCAGCATTGGCCGCCAGAATCTCCTCCCGCGCCGCTTCAAGGGCACAGGCCACCTGCTCTAGGGCATCATTGCGGGCAGTGGCATCCAGCTGAGCCAACAGACGCGCCTGCTCATGAACTTCTTTGACCCGTTGCACGAGGGGAGAATCTGCCATAGGGGTTGCCAATTCCAAAGACGTATAAGAGCGATCGTACGCCAAATTGTCCCGCACTTGTGGTAGGTTAACGGCAATTGCGTTGCCCTAGAATTGGCCAAAAAACAGGTTCAGGAGGATCATGCGAATTCTATTTGTTGCTGCTGAGGCGGCACCGCTGGCGAAAGTGGGGGGCATGGGAGATGTGGTGGGTTCCCTGCCCAAGGTGTTACGCCGCATGGGACATGATGTGCGCATCTTTATGCCCTACTATGGCTTCTTGCCCGACAAGGTGGAGATTCCCAAAGATCCCATCTGGATTGGCCATGCCATGTTTCAGACGTTCCATGTCTATGAAACGGTGTTGCCGGGGTCGGACGTGCCCCTTTACCTGTTTGGCCATCCCTGCTTTAATCCCCGCCGCATCTACTACGGGGAGGATGAGGACTGGCGGTTCACCTTCTTTGCCAATGGGGCAGCAGAATTTGCTTGGAACTACTGGAAACCCCAGATTATCCATTGCCACGATTGGCACACGGGAATGATCCCAGTGTGGATGCATCAGGATCCCGACATCACCACTGTGTTCACCATTCACAACTTGGCCTATCAAGGGCCCTGGCGGTGGCGCCTCGAGCAAATTACTTGGTGTCCGTGGTACATGCAGGGGCACAATACGATGGCAGCAGCACTGCAGTATGCCGATCGCGTCAATACGGTTTCGCCCACCTACGCCGAACAGATTAAAACCCCCGAATATGGTGAGAAATTGGAAGGGCTGCTGTCGTTTATTAGTGGCAAGCTCTCCGGCATTCTGAATGGGATTGATACAGAGGTCTTTGATCCCAGTACCGATCGCGCCCTTGTGCAAAACTACACCGTAGATACCCTTGAGCGGCGTAAGGCCAACAAAATTGCGCTCCAAGAGGAACTGGGGTTGGAGGTGAATTCCGGTGCTTTCTTGGTGGGGATGGTCACCCGCTTGGTGGAGCAAAAGGGGTTGGATCTGTTGATTCAGGTGCTGGATCGCTTTTTGGCCTACACCGATAGCCAGTTTGTCCTCTTGGGAACGGGCGATCGCTACTACGAAACCCAAATGTGGCAAATTGCCTCACGGTTTCCGGGGCGCTGTAGTGTCCAGTTGCTCTACAGTGATGTCCTCTCACGGCGGATCTATGGCGGTGCCGATGCCTTCATCATGCCGAGTCGCTTTGAACCCTGTGGCATTGCTCAGATGATTGCCCTGCGCTATGGCTGTGTACCAATTGTGCGCCGTACCGGTGGCCTTGTGGATACCGTCTCTCACCATGATCCAGAGCGGCAAACGGGAACGGGCTACTGCTTTGACCGCTATGAACCCCTTGACTTCTACACCTGTCTAGTGCGGGCGTGGGAAGGGTATCGCTACAAACGGGAGTGGCACACCCTCCAGCAGCGGGGTATGCGCGAGGACTTTAGCTGGACAAAATCAGCACTAGCCTACAATGCCCTCTATAACTCCATTTATGGCTTGCCGCCAGAGACCATGCCCAATCCTAGTCCAACCCTAGTACCGGCAACGACCTGATCCTCAGGACGATGTAATGTGTGGTCATTATTGCCTACGAGTACATTGATCCCCTCTGGCAGCCCCTCCCCGATCCCCAAGGGTGGGGGCAGGAGATTGACCACTGGGTACTGGATGTGGAGGCTGCTCGGCCGCAGTTGCGGTACTGGTTGCAGCGGTTAGCACCGGGCTATTGGCTGTTACACCAATTAAGTGCCCTTGGCCAAACGGTGATGGAAGTGAGCGATCGCCTGCGGCAACTGGAGGCAGCGGGTATTATGGTGATTGCCCTAGCCGAAGGCTACGTAAGCGATCGCCCCCCCAGCGGAGATCAGCTGCTATCCCTTTGGGATCAAGTAAAGCAGCAACTCCATCACCACACTCTCTGCCATGGCCATGCCCGCAATCGCCTCAAGCACCGTCCGCCGCCGGGTCGTGCTCCCTATGGCTATCGCCGGGGCAAAGAGCACTATGTCATTGATCGAGCGGCAGCCGTTGTCGTCAAGGATTTTGTCGAGCATTTTCTCCTCTATGGCTCCCTCAGTGCAGCGGTGCGCTTTATTGCCACCACCCACCACAAGCAGATTAGCGTAGCGACCGGTCGGCGCTGGTTGACCCACCCCGTCTATCGCGGCCATCTCTACTACCAAGGGAAAACGGTGATTCCTCAGACCCATGCCCCCCTGATTGCCCCCGATGAAGCGGCTCAGGTGGATCGGCTGTTGCGACGCCAACGCTCTCTGCCTCGTCGCAGTGCTAGTGCCCCCCATCCTCTGGCGGGATTGGTGATTTGCCGCCAATGTCAGCAACGCTTTGGCCGGACTCAGGTGCAGCCTTACCGCCAACCGAGCCAATATGCCTACTTGCGTCCCCTGCACTGTCCCCTCTCCCCCAAATGTCGCAGCATTCCCTACGACGCGGCCTTGGCTGCTGTGATTGATCAAATTGCTGAGCGCCTGCCGCCCGCGATCGCCCAACTGTCGCTGCCGCCGCCACCGTTGACGGCTCAACTGCAAGCAATTGAAACCCAACTGCACCGCCTTGCCGAACTAGAAGCCCAAGGCCTCTTGGATCCCGAAACCGCTCAACTGCGCCGCTATAAACTGGCTGGGGAACGGGCACAAATTGAGGCACAGCAGGCCCAATTGCCCCCTAGTAATCTTTTGCAACTGGCGGTGACCCTTGGTCAGCCGCAATTTTGGTACCAACTCTCGGCAGCAGAGCAACGGTTCTATCTACGGGAGTTTTTACATGCCATAGCGGTCACCAGCCGCCCGCCACAGCCTTGGTCGATCCATCTGCAATTTATTTGGGAATCCCCCATTGGCAGTACTGCTTAGCCATTTCTAGCTGAGTTTTTAGTCACAAAAGACCAATCGCCATAGCCGCAAGTTGCAACTCAGAATTGCTGAAATACAAAGGCTAGTTTATAGATAGATAAAAAACACAGATAACAAGTCACAGGTGTAAGGGGTTATGACGATTGAACTCAGCGATCGCCAAAAACAAATTCTTGGCGCCACGATTAACCATTACATTGCCACGGCAGAACCCGTCGGCTCAAAAGCGATCGCCACGGAATACAACCTCAACGTCAGCCCGGCCACGGTGCGCAATACGATGCTGCTCCTCGAAAAAAGTGGCCTGCTTTACCAACCCCACACCTCCGCAGGGCGGGTGCCCTCTGATTCTGGCTATCGCGTCTATGTGGATGAACTGATCCAGCCCATTCCCGATGTGGCTCGCAAAGCCGAGAGTCTCTTGAGTGAGCGGTTTATCTGGGGGCAACAACGCCTTGAGGTGATCTTGCGGCAAGCGGCGCAGTTGCTCTCGGATCTCAGTGGTTACATTACCCTGATTACGCTCCCCAATCGTTTGGAGCGGCAGATTCGGGTGATTCAACTGGTCGCCTTGGATTCCCAGCAGGTGATGGTGATTCTTGTGCTCGATACCTACGAAACCCAGTCGGCACTGATCCAATTGGGGCAAGGGGAAGAGGATCCTGAGCTGCGGGAGCGCACCCTCCAGGTACTGACCAACTTCCTCAATCATCAGTTGCAGGGGCGATCGCTGGTGGAACTCAGTGCCATTGACTGGCAAAAACTGGATTTGGAGTTTCAGACCTACAGTCAGCAGCTTCAGACCCTACTGCGGCAGTTGAGCGATCGCTACAGCCACCAAGGCACTTCCTTTGTCATCAGTGGTCTTGCCGATGTTCTCCAGCAGCCGGAGTTTTCCCAAGTGGAGCAGGTGCAAATGCTACTGCATCTTCTCGAAGACCAACAGGATCAACTGGCTCCCTTGATCAGTGGCGATAGCCAAGCCCCCTCGCAGGTGCAAATCCGCATTGGCAGTGAAAATACCTTAGCGCCGATGCAGTCCTGTACACTGGTTTATTCCTGCTATTGCTATGGGGACTCCCCCGTGGGCAGTATTGGCATTCTAGGGCCGACGCGGATGCCCTATGCACGGATTATTCCCCTAGTGGCCACAGCGGCAGATTATCTAACTGAACAGGTGAGTCGCCGCAAGTAAGAAAATCAAAACATCCGAGAATTCTTGTGCAGTCAACGGCCGGCTTTATCATGCACAATAAACTATTGGGCTTTCCCAGTTGGAGATATTGAAATGCCGACACCCGCCTTGCTGGTTCTTGCCGATGGTTCAGTCTTTCGCGGTTTTTCCTTTGGGGCACCGGGAACAGCCATTGGCGAAGTGGTCTTTAATACCGGCATGACGGGTTATCAAGAGGTACTCACTGACCCAAGCTATTGTGGTCAAATCGTGACATTCACCTACCCTGAGTTGGGCAATACTGGAACAACGCCCGAAGACGATGAATCCGATCGCCCCCAAGTGCGCGGTGCGGTTGCTCGCCATATCTGTGACATTCCCAGTAACTGGCGATCGCAACAATCCTTACCTGATTACCTCAAAGCCCATCGCATTCCCGCCATTTACGGGATTGACACCCGCGCCCTCACCCGCAAAATTCGTACTGTCGGTGCCATGAATGGCGGCATCTCCACGGAAATCCTTGATCCCGTTGAACTGCTGCAAAAAGTCCTTGCCGCTCCCAGTATGCAGGGACAAAATCTAGCCAAGGTGGTGACCACCCGCACCCCCTATGAATGGACAGAACCGACGCCCCCGGCTTGGGAATTTCGTCCCCAAACAGCCACCGAAGAGCCACCCTTGACGGTTGTGGCTATTGACTTTGGCGTGAAGCGCAACATTCTCCGTCGCTTGGCTAGTTATGGTTGCCGTGTGATTGTTGTGCCGGCGGATACCCCAGCGGAAACGATTCTCAGCTATGACCCCGATGGCATTTTCCTCTCCAATGGCCCCGGCGACCCTGCGGCGGTTCAGGAAGGCATTGAAACCGCACGCAAATTACTGGCGGCTCAGCGTCCCATGTTTGGCATTTGTCTGGGGCATCAGTTGTTGGGACTTTCTTTGGGGGCGGAAACCTTCAAACTGAAATTTGGTCACCGCGGGTTGAACCAGCCCGCTGGCCTGACCCGGCAAGTGGAAATTACCAGCCAAAACCACGGCTTTGCCATTACTGAAGAATCCCTTGCCCAAACCCCCGTTGAGATTACCCACTTTAACCTCAATGACAAAACCGTTGCCGGTCTGAAGCACCAAACATTGCCGATTTTCTCAGTGCAGTACCACCCTGAGGCCAGCCCCGGCCCCCACGATGCTGATTATCTCTTTGGCGACTTTGTGGCGCAAATGCGTGCCTATCGTCAACAACACCCCCGCAGCCAATGAAAGGGCGATCGCTCACCCCCTATCTCTTTCTTGCCCCTGCCTTGGGGTTACTCACACTGACGGTCTTTTGGCCAGCCCTACAGGCCTTTTTCCTGAGTTTCACCCGCTATGAGATGGATCTCCTGAGTCCGCCTGTGTGGGTGGGATGGGCCAACTTTGCGCAATTGTGGCGCGATGGTGTTTTCTGGAAAACCTTGGCCAATACTTTCCTCTATTTAGTGGTCGTGGTGCCGATTCTGGCGATCGCCCCCCTGCTGTTGGCGATTCTGGTCAATCAACCCCTGCGGGGCATCCACTGGTTTCGTGCTGCCTACTACAGCCCCGTGATTATCTCAATGGTGGTGGCGGGGATTGCTTGGCGCTGGCTCTATGCCCCCAATGGCCTCTTCAATCAACTGGTACAGGGTCTGCATCTGCGGGACACCCCGATTCCTTGGCTGACAAGTCCCCAACTCGCCCTCTTTAGTGTCATGGCCGTCACGATTTGGAAAGGCTTGGGCTACTACATGGTGATCTATCTGGCGGGACTTCAGGGGATTAGTGGTGAACTCTACGAAGCGGCAGCACTCGATGGCAGTGACGGCTGGCGACAGCATTGGGATATTACCCTACCGCTGATGCGTCCCTATATTCTTTTGGTGAGCATTATCTCAGCAATTTCTGCCACGAAGGTCTTTGAAGAGGTCTATGTCATGACCCAAGGGGGGCCCCTCAATAGCTCCAAGACCATTGTTTATTACATCTATGAGAATGCCTTTCAGCGCTTAGAGATCAACTACGCCTGTACGATGGGACTGGTCTTATTCCTATTTATCCTGTCGTTGTCTCTCTTGAATCTCAAGTTTGGCCGACAGGTGGAAATGCCCCTTAGCTAACCACCTGCATGCGTTGAATCAACCATTGATTGCCGCGACGGGTAAAGGTGTAAATGACGCGGTAGGGATCGCTATAGGAAATATCATTGCGTAGGGTTCCCTGTTCATAAAAACGGGCATCCTCATTGACTTCCACCAATACATCCACGCGATCGCTGCCTCGGGGACGGACTTCCTTCACTTCTAGGTTCCGCAGGGTATAGACCCAATGGCTACCCTCGGATTTTAAGCTCTGTGCCCGCGATCGCCAGCGGCTGAGTTCTGGCTCCACCAAAATCGTTGCTAGTTTGTCCATCTCAAATGCCGTGCCAAGGGCTTGGGCTTTAATTTGCTGCCACGTGCGGAGGCGATCGCGTGCCATCTCCGGCGTTAAGGTGGTGGCTAAGGTCGTTGGTTGTGGCGTTGGGGTTGGCGTTGCCACAGGAGTTGGCGTCGGGGTCACTGGCGGTGGTGGTGGTGGGGCTTCAGCCGTTTTGGCTGGCCAATAGACTTTTGCCAAGGCGCCTAACCCAACAAGAACAACCCCTGCACCCATCCAAAACCAAGTCTGACGTTTTTTGTGGTGACTGGTTGGAGGGCGGCGCCGTTTGCGAGTGGATGCTGGGGGCGTGTCGGTCTCCGTTGCGGTTGAAGAGCGGGTAGCAGCCGCTGCCGAAAAGCCTTGACCCAGCCCAGTATGATACTCCAAGGGCAACGTTTCCGCTGTGAAGGAGACGGGCGGCGGCACGGCCACCGTTGGTCTAATGACTTCGGGGAGGGCAGAGGCAGTGGTGCTGGGCGGTTCAGGGGCAAAGGAGTCGTCACTGAGAGCCTCTAAGTAGGTTTGGATATCGGGATCCGCAAAGTAGGCATCCAAGGCCACCGGCGTTTCCCCCAAATCCCGAAAAGCAGGATAAATTTCTTCCCGTAGCCATTGCTCTGTGTAGTAGTACAGGCCCGGCAGCAGATCGCTGGAGTCATGGGAATGACGGCGGATAAAGGCGAGACTCTGCTGATCTTGAGATTTATCGAGAGCGGCCAAGGCCTCAGCAGGTTGTCCCAACAGCAGTAAACAACTGGCCAGTTCGAGGTAGATGTCTTGATTGGGGGAGAGTCGCTCTAGTAAATCCTTGGCACGGCGAATATAGCTCGGCTGAAGTTCCTGTACGCCCCGTGCCACCAGCGCATGCACTGCCAGATAGGTCGCTACTGCTGAGGGACGGCGGGATTCTCGTTCAAAGAGTTCCTGTTGCTCTGCTACGGTGAGATGGCTGCGCAGTTGCAAAATAAATTTGAGAAAATCCTCAACCCCTAGGCCAGAGTGATCGTCATGACGACCTTCAATGCCCCCGCGATCGCTGAGCATCTCCCGCAGCAATAAAATACCCCGCTGCCGATTCACACTATCGGATAGAGGCAGTGCCAGTAACTCCAGAATGCGGTAGGGACGCAGCCGATGCAGTTCCGTCTGCAACTGCTCCTGGAGGTCGGGAAACAGGTTCGCCCGCTGAAGTACCTCTAGACCGGCTTCGAGGCGAGAGGCGGCGGCTTGGTAGGACTGCCGCTGCCATTCCTCGCGTCCCAATTCCAAATAGGCCAAAGCCACAGTCAGCGTAATGTCAGCAACGGCGGCAGAGGAAGTATAGGGGCGGTTGAGATCAAAAGCATCCTCCTTTAGGAATTGTTCTCCCAGTTTGACCACTTGGGAGTAGTTCCCCAGTTCATAGAGCAGGAGGAGCGCCCCCGAAAATTGCTGATCACTAATTTCAAGGTGGGGAGCGGTGGCATCGGGATCCAACTGGGCAATCAAATCATTGGGGTCAACGGCACAGCAGTGGCGATCGTAGGCATGGCGCTGCTCAGGTTCTCGCAAAACCGCATAGGCTTGCTCAATGAGTTCACGACGGGTGGCAACGGTGGTGGGGGAGTGTTGATGGGTGGGCAGTTGCAACAGCCGATCCTGAAACGCTTGCTCGATTTGCTCCGGCGTTGCCTGAATTGGCACACCCAGCACTTGGTAATAGTCGAGGGGAATGCGCACCTGAACCCAAACCTCTAGAGATAAACCAGTCCATCAACCGCAACACGTGCCTTGATTTAGGAAGAACAGGGAACCCCTCCAAAAATGGCTAAGGGTTTAGAAATGACACCAGAACCCTTTGGGAATAACCCTACAGAGGATTCCCAGAAAAAAGGGAGCATCAAACATTCTAGGATATCACAATTTTTGCCCCTCAGTGCGAGTTTGCGCAGAGATTGGCTGGCTTAGCCGCGCACTTTTGCTGTAAAGCCAGAGGCCTTAAATTGCTCCAACTGCAAAGGTGTTGGTTGGTCGTAGGGCACGCTAATGCGAATTTCAAAATCGCTAATGCCGGGTGGAATCACATCAATTGCCCCAACCCGTGTGCGGTTTTGCAACACTGGATTGCCATTGGCATCGTAGATGCGGCCAAAGACATCGGCATCCACCACTGTTTTGCCGGATTTATTCTCTGCTTTGCCAGTAATCAGGTAGCAGTTGGCCTTGAGGGTCGTGCCCCCGGGTGTGACTGAACCTTCACCAATTTCTGGCGGGCATTCGTGGTAACTGAGGTCAAAGAGCCGCACTTGAATAGCGGCGATCGCCGGCAGCGGGGCGATACTTGACCAGCACAGGACACTCAGGAGCAAACACACCACTCCTCGACGCAGATATGCCACAAACCAATTTGCACTCATGGTCATCGCTCAGCACTTCAACACGCCCCTATTATCCCACAGTGGTCAAAATCCACAGATCAACCGCTCCCAATAGCAGCGTAAAGACGGCCAAAATACCGTACATCCAAGGCTGAGCAAGGGGCTTAATCACCTCTGTGGGCAATCCCGTATGAGCTTCAATGGCACGCATCATTTGGGCAAATCCCGCCACTCGCATCGGCAGAAGATACCCCTGACCTGTGGCAGTGACTAGATAATAGACCAAGCCCCCTTGGCTGGTACTGCGGGGCTGAAGCCCTTGAATCTCTGACCAAGACAGTTGCCACTGCCGCTGCAGGAAGGG
Source organism: Thermosynechococcus sp. TG215 (assembly GCF_031583455.1). Lineage (NCBI taxonomy): Bacteria > Bacillati > Cyanobacteriota > Cyanophyceae > Acaryochloridales > Thermosynechococcaceae > Thermosynechococcus > Thermosynechococcus sp. TG215. The sequence continues at coordinate 255,730 of NZ_CP134178.1, forward strand.
GGGCACCCAACCGGGATAGGTGAGGCAAATCCCTTGCGCGTCCAGTTCTACCCGCTGACTCAGTGCCCCCCAGAGCAAAATGCCCCCACAGGCGATCGCCCCCCAAAGCAGCAGGGGTGAAACAGGCGCCGCCGTCTGTGCCGCCAAAAAGGGGAGAGGAAGTGTGAGTGCGCCATAGAGGGCAATGAGCGTTCCAGAAATCAGGGGCGAGGTTTTGAAGCGCAGAGGTTCAGTCATGGTTGTTGCTGAGTTATTGCCTCAAGGGTTCATGATCATCCATCAATAGAATAGCCAAGTGGCAAAGGCATATTTAGTCCCCTGCACCACGGGCAAAGCCGTATGGGGATGGGTGTAGTAGGCGGGAAAGACAACGACATCACCGGTGCGGGGTGTGACCTTCACCCCTTGGCGATCGAAATAGGTTTCTCCCCCCTGAAAGTCCTCGTTGAGATAGCCCACTAAACTCACATCCCGTGTTGGGATACCTTGCGCCAGTTCCATTTGCCGACTGGCCAGCAGCAGGTTGTCCACATGGCGGCGATAGCCCTCGCCCACGCGATAGCGCAGGATCGAGAAGTTCTCAATTTCAGGAAAGCGAATGCCATAGTGCTGGTAGAGAACAATCTGAATCGTTTGTGTGGCTTGAAGCAGAATCTGCCGCATTGTCGCCTGTTGGGGATCTTGGGGATCAAAGCGGAGCAAACTGCCGCCGCGCACTGAGCGATCGACCGTCCCCATGAGAATTTGTGCATCCTCAAACCCCACCTTCTCAGCCGTAGCAATCACCTGCTGACACTGGTGAGCCGGAATCAAACGCTGAAAAAGGAGAATCTCACCCCCCAAGTCAAGAATTTGCAATGGTGCAGCACTCATAGGGCAAAGATTGTTGCTATCTCTACCATCGGTTTAGGGGAGGCGTAGTTGCAGCGGTACTTCACTTTGGACATTGCCACTGACAATCACCTCTTGGCGATCGAGCCACCCCTTTGCCCGCTGTCCCTGAATTTGAATGCGGGGATTGCGCTGGCGGTAAAAGACGCCCCCTTGGGCTTCCACTTCCTGTTGAGGAATCCGCCAAATCAGTTGAGCCGTGCGCAGGTGGGCATTGGGGCGCTGAATTTCCACTTGACCGCTGGCTTCCACCCGCTCTTGGGGAATCCACCAATTGAGGCGTTGGGCACGCAGTTGTGCCTGTTGAGGTTGGCTATTGATCTGGGCATTGTCAAAGATGGCGCGGTTTTCAGCCATCAGGAAGACACCACGATTGGCCTGCCCTTGAATGCCTTGAGTGGAGGACTGCACCCGCACCGGGCGATCGCTCACCAATTGCTGCTGCGGAATCAACCAGCGTACCGTTTCTCCTTCAACCCGTAGGGCAGGGTTGGGAAGCTGCACTTGAACACCCCCCTCAAGGGTAACTACCTGATCGCTAATCGACCAGATGGCCCTTTGGGCTTGCAGCCGCTGCCCTTGGCGATCGCCCGCCACACCGCGGACGGTGACCCCCCCTTGACCAATCACCCCTGCCAACAGTCGATTGGGTTGCTGCTGCCACACTAGACTCTCCGTACTGAGTTGCAAATCCTTGGCCTCCTTGGCTGACGAGGTCACCTGAACGGCATTGAGGGCACGCAGTTCTTGGCGTTGGCTATCGGCTTCGAGGCGCTTAGCAGTAACAGTGACTTGGGGATAGCGGGCTTGCAAGTTTTTCTGGGCAATGAGAACGCCGCGATCGCCCTGCCAGACCAATTGATCGGCCACAATCGTCCCCTTTTGCTGGAGATCAGTGACGGTGGTGCGGCCTGCAATCCAGAGTTGCCCATCCCGCTGCCGCACATTGACTGCCTTAGCTTGCACCTTGTAAGCAGTTTTGCCCTCTGCCTTTAATTCCCCCGTGAGGTTTTGAATCTCCAATTGCTGGCGATCGTCATCGCGATAGCGCGCTCCCGCCGCTTGTAATAACCAGAGAAGTTCACCTTTGGCATTGGTTTGCCGTAGGGTCAGATTTTGCAGCTTGACATCCCCCCTGATTTCTGGTTCTGGTGAGGGTTCCTCGCCCACCCATTGATCCACCCAGCCGCAGCCTGTCAAGGCCAGTACAAGGCAAAGGGGGAGGAGGGGTCTAGGCAGAGGCATTGTTGTCTAGGTTCTCTAGGGTCTCAGGTGACTTATTGGCCGCAGCTTCATCTTTCCCTTCGGCGGTATTCTGCTCCCAATGGGGAGTCACAATGGGGGGCGGCGTCAGGCTACCCGTGACGGGGCGATAGGTATAGGTTGGGCGGGGTGCTTTTTGGATTTCTTCGCGGATGCTTTCGAGATCAATGTAGCGATCGGCAACGTTAATCAGGCTATCGCTCGTCATCGATCGCAAGCTCACCACCTCGACCCGTGCCCCCCGATAACTCACAGCATCCACCGCATAGGCCAAATCCCCATCGCCGCTAACCAAGATGGCCGTATCATAGCAGCCCACCAGTGCCATCATATCGACGGCAATTTCTACATCAAGGTTGGCCTTTTTCGAGCCATCCGGCAGCTGCACCAGTTCCTTGGAGACGACACGGTAGCCATTGCGGCGCATCCACAGCAAAAACCCCTGCTGTTTTTCATTGGTGGGGTCAACCCCTGTATAGAAGAAGGAGCGAAAGAGACGGGAACCTTGGGTCAAGTAGCAGAGGAGTTTTGAATAGTCAATTTCAATGCCCAGTTGCAGTGCTGCATAGAAGAGGTTGGAGCCATCAATAAAAATGGCAACGCGCCCGCGATTTTGTAACACCTGTTCTGGCGTGTAAATAGCTGAAGACGAAGATGTAACCATGTAGAAATCATCTCAAAAAAAGTGTGTTATCGAAATATGAAGTCATACCTCTAGCGTATCGCGCGTCAAGGGGAATCGGCGACAGTTGCAGGCAGCGACAGTTTTTGGAAAATCGGCTCTGGATTGGCCAGAGGTTGTGACGCAGGTAAAACACCCCACTGGGCTTGGCGATCGCCCAAAAGGTCGGGGTCAACTGATCCGTTAAATTTAATACTATAGCCCAACTGCCCATAGATAGCCTCACTCAGTTGGGGGATAATCGGGGCAAGGACATAGGCCACAAGGCGCACTGACTCCAATACACAGTAGAGAATCTCCGCCACCGCTTGCGTTTCCCCAGCCTTATAGCGTTGCCACGGTGCCTCTTCATCAAGGAACTTATTCCCCGCCCGTGCCAGCGTCAGTGCCTGTTGACACACCTCATGGAAGGCCAGTTGCCGATACCCTTGGCCATAGGTTTGGCAGAGGTGCTCCGCCAGTTGCCGCAGGGGATGCTCGCGCGGAATCGCTGACCCTTGGACATTGGGTACTTTCCCATCGGTATATTTCCAAGCCATTTTCAGCGTGCGATTGAGCAAATTGCCCAGATCATTGGCCAGATCCGCATTGAGGATATTGACAAAGCGGGTCTCGCTAAAGTCACCATCGCGGCCAAACTCCACCTCTTTCATGAAGTAGTAACGCACGGCATCGGCACCGTATTGCGCCACCAAGGCAAAGGGATCAAGGGTATTCCCCAGACTTTTGCCCATTTTTTGACCATCCTTGGTGAGAAAGCCATGGACAAAGATCTGCTCTGGCAGTGGCAAACCCGCCGACATTAACATTGCCGGCCAAGAAATGGCATGGAAGCGAAGAATATCCTTGCCAATAATGTGCAGATCAATCGGCCACCAAGTTTTGAGGGCATTGGCTAAGGTTGGCTCATCTTCTGGTTCCAAGAGGGCAGTGACATAGCCCAAGAGGGCATCAAACCAGACATAGAGGGTCTGATCTGGATCCGTGGGCACGGGAAACCCCCACGCCAGATTCACCCGCGAAATGGAAAAGTCCTGCAGCCCCCGCTCAATAAAACTCAGCACCTCATTGCGACGGCTAGGGGGCTGGACAAAGTCAGGATGTTCAGCGTAGTAGTCCAAGAGCGCCGGCTGATACTTCGAGAGGCGGAAAAAATAGTTGCGCTCATCTCGCCATTCCACCGTCCGATTCACGTGGATCGGGCAGCGCCGACCCTCAAGCAGTTCGCGTTCCTCCTTGAATTCTTCGCACTCGACACAGTACCAACCCTGCTGCTGACCGAGGTAAATGTCGCCGTTGTCCCATACCCGCTGAAAAAACTCGTTGACAATGGCGTGGTGGCGAGGACTGGTGGTGCGGCTAAAGCGATCGTAGTGGATATTCAATTGTTGCCACAGGGCTTGAAAACCAGCGGCAATCTCATCGCAGTGGGCTTGGGGACTGAGACCCCGCTGTTGGGCGGTGCGCTCAATTTTTTGGCCATGCTCATCGGTACCGGTAATGAACCGCACCTGATAGCCCTGCAAACGATAGAAGCGAGCAAGCACATCGGCAGCAATGGTTGTGTAGGCACTGCCAATGTGGGGAAGGGCATTGACGTAGTACAGGGGGGTAGTGAGTGAAAAGTGCGGTGACAAGCAGTGTTTCTCCCTAGGAGGACGAGCAAATCGCGTTATTTATCATAGTGCCATCGGTAACAGCTTGGAGGCGATCGCCCACCGCCAGATCCACCCAAGGACTCAGGGGGCCTTCTTGCTCACTGCCATTGGCAGCCAAGTCACTGTGGCAAAGGAATAGGCGATCGCTCACCCGTGAACATAGATCCACCAGTAAATGCTCCAGACGTTCTGACTCCAATTGCCACACCCGTGCACTGGGACTCGCCGTTCCCTGCCGCAAAAAGATCGGCGCCTGCCAAAGGCATTGCAAGCCGCCATCCTGCCAACGCGGACTGCCGACATCTAACCAAAAATGCCAGCGATGAGCCAGTTGGGCACTGCGATATTGAAATGTGGTTGCCAGTAAGACCCCTTGGGGCTGCCGCAGGGGTGGAGCGGGATCAGCGGTTACAATTCCCCGCCGCAGTAGGGCGATCCATTCCCGTAGTCGCTCAGCCGTTGGCGTAGCTTGGTGTTCTGGGAGGTGATCATAAATTTGCCAGTAGGCGGCTGTGCCCTCAAGGAGCGATCGCAGGGGAGCCAATTCACTGGCTGTCAGGTTGTGTGGCCAGAGATAGCGTTGAATCGCCGCCTCTAGGAGATACACAGGCATTTGGCTAGGATCTAGTGTGCTCAGCCAATGACGCAAGTTCTCATAGGCGTCCGTGGCACGATGACCAAAGCGATCCCAATGGCTGTACTGGGTTGTACTCAGCAGTTCGGCTTTCTCCAGACCCGGCTGAAAACAATAGCAAGAGAGCAGGCCTGCCCGCACAGGATCAATCGCTCGCGGCAGCAAAACCGTTAACATCTCCGCAACCGCCGTTGCCTCTGGGATCATTCCCGTTCGCGGATAAACAAACAGCAACAGCGTCAAAAGGGCACGCACAAAGGGGGATTGAATCAGAGGGCGCTGCTCATTCCAGATCACCAAGGGAATGTCGCGTTTTTTTAACTCAGTGCTAAAGACATGGCGGGCAACGCTATCTAAACCGGGGGCAAGGATGGCGATCTCGTTTGGTTGCACCATCCCTTGATGAATGGCGGTGGCGATCGTTGCAACCACTTCCTGCAACAGTTGCATCCGCGAAGTGGTCTGAATAGCCGCGATGTTTTCGGGCAGCGTAGCTTGGGGCGTAGTGAGGCGTTCTTGAATCTCAGTTTGGAGAGGGGTGTTGCCAAAAATCGTTTCGGCAGGGCAGGGTTGCTCAATGACGGTGGCTTGGTTTTTCAGGCTGAGAAACGCATCGGGATCAGCTCCCAGACCGAGACGGACAGCGCCAATGGGTTGGTGAGTCAGGACAATTTTGATCCCCTGTTGGTTGAAGCGGGCGATCAAATCCGCCATCACCGCTGGATAGTTGTGGGTGTTGTCAGCCAAAAGACACTGAAACCGTTGCCCCAAGGAGGCTTGGTATCGAGGATGGTCAAGGAGAACTCGGCCAAATAAATCCGTGGTAATGCCGTAGGTGAGAAGGCTGTGGGCAGTACACCAACTTTGCCACTGTTTCAGGGCAGTGACGATCGCCCCCACGGTTTCTGAAGGCATCTCAAGCTGATGATCCCAAATGAGTTGGGGTAGATCATCGAGGCTGAGGCGGGCAAAGGCAGCCAATTGAAAAATATCAAGCAGATGGCGAGTGGCGCGATCGCGATTTTCACTGAGGACAGCAAACGTCTGGTTGGCAAGCCAAGGCTGCCACAACCGCTGTGCCCATACCAACTCCGTTTCTGGTTTCAGACGCAAAGGGGGATGCGGATCGACGGCCTTCGTCTGCACCAGAAGCGGCCAAAAAAGTTCCACCTCATCCTGCATGAAGCCCACTGGCGTGGTGATATAAGGTCTGTAGCCACTGCCCAACTGTGACTCAATTTCCCGTTGGATGACTTGGCGGCCTTCTACGCTATCCGTCAAAAAGAGGAGCGATCGCTCACGGGGAATCACGGACTTGTCCTGCCCGACCCACTGGGCAAATTCCCTTACCAGTGCACAGGTCTTGCCACTGCGACTACCGCCACTGATCCACTGCAACACCGCCAACAAAGCCCGCAAAGCCAATTTGCTACGATTCTATCTATCCTATCGATTTATTGCTGCTGCGGTAAGAGAACAATAGCAATGTCCAGCAACCCCTTTATTCGCCTCAGAGACTGGATCAAGCGTGCAGAGCAGTGGTATCGCACAACTCCGAACCGCGCCCTACAGGAAGCCTATGAAGCCGCTCTGAAAATTCGCGCCATCGAACTGGAACACTTTGACGGTCAACCCATTAGTCCCCTCAATCTACCCGTGGGAGAAGTCTCTAGCTACTTCGAGACAGAGCTAAAACAACTGCTAAAAACCATTCGTATGCGGATGATGGAGTTTCGCGCCAGCCGTCAAATTTTGCCCCTTGCTCCCCCCCAAAGCCCCCCCACTCCTGTCAACGATAGTGTCAATGGTGCAACGGCAACCTATACGGTGACGGCTACCGTCAGTAGCACGACCGAGGAACCCAGCGTTTATGAAAAGCTGCGGGTGATTGATGCCACCCTCAACCGCTATAAACGGCAGCGTGAAAAGGAACTCAATGCCCTTGCCCGTCCCAGCCTCAGTCGCCAAGATCCCCAACAACGCCAGCAGGCGGCTGCCCTCGACAAAATTGAGGATGATTCCCTTTATCTCTCGGAATATATCAGTGATGATCTCACCGATGATTCCAAGCTGGACAGCAGCAGCTTTATTCCGCGCTCGATTTTGCGCACCGCCGATCGCTTTCGCCGTGAACTCAATTCTGATGAAACCACCGAAGCTGAAGTCGTTCGTGATTTTCGCACCTCAAAGCTGCGCACCCGTCTGGCGGTTCGTTTTATGCTCTTGCTGGTGATTTTGCCCCTGTTGACCCAGCAAATTTCCAAGGCACTCATTGTCAGCCCCCTCGTCAACCACTTTAAGGCGGTGGGGCAAATTGAACGCATCATTAACTCCCAACTGGAGGACAACATTCTCGATGAACTGGCTCGCTTTGAAAATAAAATTCGCTTTGAAAGTCTGGTGAGCAATGTTCCTGTTTCTGCAGAGGAAATTCAAGACCGCATCCGCGAGAAGGCGATCGAGCTATCCACGGAATACCAAAAGGAACTGATTGAACCCCTGAAAAACATCCTTTCCGATGCCTTGGGGTTTACCGTCTTTCTGGTGCTGGTTTTCACAGGTCAGCGGCAACTGGCCATTGTCAAGGTCTTTTTGGATGAAGTGGTTTATGGCCTCAGTGACAGTGCCAAAGCCTTTATCATTATCCTATTTACGGATGTCTTTGTCGGATACCACTCCCCCCACGGCTGGGAAGTGTTGGTGAACAATACCCTCGAGCACTTTGGCTTTCCGCGCAATGAGGACTTTATCAACATGTTTATTGCCACCTTTCCGGTGATGCTCGATACGGTATTTAAGTATTGGATTTTCCGCTATCTCAACCAGATTTCCCCTTCGGCAGTGGCCACCTACAAGAATATGAACGAGTAGTTAGGAGCACACCACTGGCTGGAGAATGGGACAGATCCTGCCCTTTTGGAGTTGCGCGGGCGATCGCCAGCCAGATAGGAGGCCTTGCAATTCCTGTTTAAGAATCTGCAACTGCTGAATTTGTGCCTCAATGGCCGCCAATTTTTCCTCTAACTTTTCCTTGATGTGATCACAGGGAATCTCACCGCGATCGTATACCTCAAGCAAGGCTTTGATGTCGCTCAGGGTGAGGCCAAGGGACTGGGCACGTTTGATAAAACTTAGGCGAGCAAAGACATCCTCAGCAAAGAGGCGATAGCCCCCACTGGTTCTGCCAACTGTTCGCAACAGCCCCAATTCCTCGTAATAGCGAATGGTCTTGACGGGCAGGCCACTACTGTGGGCAACGGTACCAATCAAGTAGGCAGCTGCATTCATGGCAGTTCTCCCAAGATCAGCGAGACAGCGATTTTAGAGAAGGGCACTTTAATTTTCTGCCATCGAGAGGCCAGATCACCACTTTCAGAAATTCAGCCATCTGCGCTATAATCATAAAGCTACGCGGATGTGGCGGAATTGGTATACGCGCACGTTTGAGGGGCGTGTGGCTTTGCCTTGCGAGTTCGAGTCTCGCCATCCGCATTTTTTATGGGTGAATAAAGAAGGCGATCGCTAGCACGAGGTAAGTCATTATCAGCAGGACGCCCTCTAGCCAATTGCTGCGCCCATCACTACTAATGGAGTTAGTGATCGCGACAGCAGCCACAACTGCCAGCAGCTCAAAGAGGTTAAAGCTCAGGTTCATCTCCCGTTGTCCCAAGAGCCAGCCCACCAGCACAAGCACCGGCGCCACAAAAAGAATAATCTGCAGGCTAGACCCAATCGCCACCGCCACTGCCCCTTCCATACGATTATTGAGGGCAAACTTGATACAGGTGATGAACTCAACCACACTGCTGAAAATGGGAATGAGAAACACGCCTGTAAACAATTGGGTCAACCCGATTTCACTAATGCTGTCCTGCAAACTATCCACGAGGATGTCGGAAACAAAGACTAGCAAAATCGTACCCACCAGCAGAATGGCAACGGGCACCTTGAGATTGACAGTGGGGGAGGGTTCCTGACCAGCGATCGTCTCATCCATCAGGTAGAGGTGACGATGGGTTTTCATGGAAAAGAGCAACATCAGACCGTAAAAAATCAGCAGCAAAATCGCCGACGCATAGGAGAAGTGATCAATCAAGTGAAGCGGCACACTGGGCGCCGCCGCCTGAATCGCGGTCGGGGTCATCAGCACAATCACCGATAGGGTGAGGGCAGAGGCATTAATGCGTGCCACAGGTGCTGAGAACTGCTGCTCTGGAAATCGGATGCCCCCAACAACAATGGCCAGACCCAATCCCAAAAGCAAATTGGCAATAATGGCACCGCTGAGACTGGCTTTTACCACCTCTGCCAGACCCTGACGCAGGGCGACAATGGCGATAATCATCTCAGTGACATTGCCAAAGGTGGCATTCAAGAGTCCGCCAAGGGCAGGGCCAATGACTTCGGCGATCGCCTCTGTGGAATTGGCAATCCCAGCCGCAAGGGGCACAATGGCGAGACCACTGAGGATAAAGCTCACCATTGGCGGCATTTTGACGATAAAGTTAAGGAGAGCAAGGGGCACAAAAATCAGTAAGCCCAGCAGAATTTTTTCCTGTGTTGTCATGGATCGATCCCCTTGAGCGAATCATCAACTGACTGTCTCCACCTCTCGGGAATTCGCTACTACGGCTATACGGGCGCCCTACCAGAGGAACAAATTCTCGGCCAGTGGTTTGAGATTGATATTAAGCTCTGGTTGGATATGGCACAAGCGGCGGCCAGCGATCGCCTCGAGGACACCCTTGACTACCGTCCCCTCCTGCAAGCCATCGAGCAGTTAATGCAGCAGCAACGCTTTCACTTAATTGAGACCCTAGCAGCAGCAATTATGAAACTGTGCCTAGCGCCCCCCCAAGTGCAGCGAGCTGCTGTGCGTGTAACCAAACTTGCCCCCCCCGTGCCCAATTTTACGGGTCAAATTAGTGTTGAAATGGTGCGCTGCCATGCCGAATCGCCTTAGCCAGTGCCAAAGTCTCTATCTGCGCAAGCATGCCGAAAACCCCATTGACTGGTGGCCGTGGTGTGATGAAGCCCTTGCCAAAGCAGCGGCAGAGGATCGGGTGATTTTTCTCTCGATTGGTTACTCCAGTTGCCACTGGTGCACTGTCATGGAGGGGGAAGCCTTTTCGGATCTGGAGATTGCCGCCTATCTCAATGCCCATTTCCTGCCCATTAAGGTGGATCGCGAGGAGCGACCCGATCTGGACAGTATTTACATGCAGGCGCTGCAACTGATGACGGGTCAAGGAGGCTGGCCGCTCAATGTATTCCTGACGCCGCAGGATCGCCGTCCCTTTTATGGCGGTACCTATTTTCCCGTGCAACCGCGCTATGGCCGTCCGGGGTTTTTGCAGGTGTTGCAGGCGGTGCGTCGCTTCTATGACCAAGAAAAGGACAAGCTCGCTGCCCAACAGGCCACGCTCTGGCAATATCTCGCTCCCCCCGCTGAGATCGGAGAAGCCGTCCCCCTCACTGAAGAACTCCTAAGGGCAGGGATTCGCCAAGTGACGCCGATTTTGCGCGATCGCCCCCAAGGCACCTGCTTCCCCATGATGCCCTATGCCCAAATGCTCCTACAGGGGCTGGCGTTCAGTCCCGATCCCCCAGAACTGTTGCAGCTGTGTCAGTTGCGGGGACACAACCTCTTGCGGGGGGGGATCTATGACCATGTGGGCGGTGGTTGGCATCGCTACACCGTGGATCCCCAATGGACAGTGCCCCACTTTGAAAAAATGCTCTACGACAATGGCCAAATTGTGACCTATCTAGCGCGGCTGTGGCAGCAGGGCGATCGCGCCCCCCAGATTCCCGCTGCAATTGCCCAAACGATTCAATGGCTTGATCGCGAAATGACGGCCCCTGAGGGCTACTTCTATGCAGCACAGGATGCCGATAGCTTTATCAGTGCCAATGATCCTGAACCCGAGGAGGGCGCCTTTTATTGCTGGCAATATGCAGAGCTAGAGCAGACCCTAACCCCAACGGAATTGGCACAACTGCAAGCCCACTTTGACATCTCTCCCAGGGGCAACTTCGAGGGCAAGATTGTGCTCAAGCAAGTGCGCCCGCCGGCGAATCCTGAGGTGCTAGCACCGATTCTGCGTAAACTCTTTGCTCGCCGCTATGGTGCCGATACGCCCATGGATCAACCCTTTCCCGTGGCCACGGATAATGCAACCGCAAAGGGACAGGCTTGGCCGGGACGGATTCCGCCGGTCACTGATACAAAAATGATTTTGGCTTGGAATAGCCTGATGATCACTGGCTTAGCAACGGCAGCCCAAGTCTGGAGAGAGCGCACCTACTGGCAGCGAGCGGCTAAAGCGGCACAATGGCTCCACGAGCATCAATATCAAGAAGGCAAACTCTACCGCCTCAACTATGGCGGCACCGTGGCCGAAGTGGCGCAGGCCGAGGATTATGCCTACTGGATCCAAGCCCTGCTTGCCCTGCATCAAGCCAGTTTAGCGGTGGGGGAGGCGGCTCAGCCGTGGTTGGAATTGGCCACGCAGTATCAAACCCTCTTTGATCAGGAATTGGCGGCAACGGAGGGGGGCTACTACAATGCACCGGAGCGCGCCGATTTGATTGTGCGCCAGCGGGAAGGTCTCGATAATGCTACACCTTCTGCGAATGGGGTGGCGATCGCCAACTTGGTGCAACTCTTTTTGCTCACAGAGAATCCCGCCTACCTCGAACAGGCAGAAAAGGGATTGCGTTTCTTTAGCCCATTGATGAAGGAGTCTCCCCAGAGTTGTCCGAGCCTTTTGGCGGCGTTGCAGTGGTATCTGCGTCCTGTCTGTGTGCAAGCGCGGCCTGATCAGGTTACAACCCTCTGGGAGCGCTACTTGCCAACGGCTGTCCTCAAAGTTCGCGATGACCTCGAGCCAGTCGCCCTTGTCTGTGAAGGCTTGCGCTGCCGCGAACCGGCACTGACCCCCACCCAACTACAACAACAACTGGATAATCTCTATGGCTGAAGCGTTGCGTCGTACGCCCCTCTATTCCCTGCATCAAGGGGCACGGTTTACCCCCTTTGGCGAGTGGGAGATGCCCTTGCAGTACAGCAGCATTTTGCAGGAACACCAAGCGGTGCGGCAGCGGGTGGGGATGTTTGATATTTCCCACATGGGCAAGTTTCTGCTGCGCGGCTCTGAGGCGATCGCGGCACTCCAAGAACGGGTACCCACCAATCTCAGTCGTCTCCAGCCCGGCCAAGCGAAATACACCGTTCTCCTGAATGAGGCCGGAGGCATTGTCGATGATGTCATTCTCTACATAGGCGAGGGTCAAGTGCGTTGTATTGTCAATGCAGCCACCACTGCCAAGGACTGGGCATGGTTGCAGACCTATTTACCCGCCAGTATTGAGTTCATTGATGAGTCAGCGACACAGGTACTGATTGCCCTTCAAGGTCCTGCCGCGACAGCGACCTTAGCTCCCCTGTGCGATCGCCCCCTAGATGACCTCAAGGCCTATCGCCATGCTCAAGTGAACCTGCTGGAACAGCCCGCTTGGATTGCGCGTACGGGCTACACGGGCGAAGACGGTTGGGAAATTCTTGTGGCACCAGAATTGGGGCAACAGTTGTGGCAAACCCTGCTGGCGGCGGGTGTGACTCCCTGTGGCTTGGGGGCGCGGGATACCCTGCGCTTGGAGGCGGCCATGCTCCTTTACGGCCAAGACATGGATGAGCAAACCACCCCCCTAGAGGCGGGTCTCGATTGGCTGATTGATTGGCAAAAGCCCGATTTTGTGGGTCGTGCGGCCCTCTTAGCCCAAAAGCAGCAGGGGATTGAGCGGCAATTGGTGGGGTTAGAACTGGTGGGCAAAGGCATTGCTCGCCACGGCTATCCTATCTATGCGGGGGCACAGGCTGTGGGGGAGGTTACCAGTGGCACCCTATCTCCCACCTTGGGGAAGGCGATCGCCCTTGGCTATGTCTTTCCAGAGTTTGCCCACATCGGTCGGGAACTGGCGGTACAAGTGCGCGATCGCCAAGTCCCAGCCGTGGTGGTTCCTCGCCCCTTCTATCGCCGTCCTCGGTAGCCGCTGCAATTCCGCTAAAATTTGATTCATCAGTCGTAAAGTGCAACGAATGCTGGAAACTTGCCCTCGCTGTGGTGCTCGTTTAGGAAAGCCCTTGTCCTCTGGCCGCCAAGTGTGTAGTGCCTGCGGTTGGAGTACGGTGGTTATTGAGCGATCGCCGCCACCGCCCCCCACGGGATTGTCTCTCCTTCTCAGTCAAATCAGGCGGCTGATCAAGCGTTTTTTCCAGTATCTAGGAGGACAACTGCAACGCTTGTGGCGATCGCTGACCGCTCGTTCGCAGCAGCAAAAGCCCCGCCGCAATCTCTGGGAAAGCCTCGTCACCAAGCTCAAACACCTCGAGGAAAAAATTCCCACCGGTGATCCCAGTAAGGAGTGGCTGACTCCTGAAGAGGCCTTTCAACTCTTGGGCGGCAACCCAGATAACCCCAACTCCAAGGTGAGTACCCTCGATGGCAAGCGGCGGATTGGCTTATCGGCCTTTCGGCGACTGGTGAATACCGCCGAATATGCGGATTTTGGCTTTCAATACTCTAGCGATCGCCACCTGAAAAATTTACCCTATTTGCGCCGTCTGCCTCGCCAACCCTAGGGCGATCGCAAACCGAGAATAATCTGCCACTCCTGTTCGGTGACCGGTTGTACCGAGAGACGGCAGCCCTTTTGCAACAGCAGCATCCCCTCTAGGCCGGGCGTTTGCCGCAGTTCTGGAAGTGTAATTGGCGGTGAAAAATCGCGGCGATACTGAATATCCACCATGAACCAGCGGGGATTGTCAGGCGTACTTTTGGGGTCAAAGTAGCGACTGTCCGGATCCCAAGCAAAGTGGTCGGGATAGGCGGCCTTGACGACTTCGGCAATGCCCATGATGGCTGGTGGGTTGGCATTACTGTGGTAAAAGAGCACGCGATCGCCCACCTGCATGTGATCGCGGATAAAATTGCGAGCTTGGTAGTTGCGTACCCCTTCCCAACAGGTGGTTTGTTGTGGGGCTGCCTGCAAATCCTGCCAAGAAAAAACGCTTGGCTCCGACTTCAGTAACCAAATCCCTGCCATCAAAGATTCCGCAATGGTTAAGTTTAGAGGTCTGCCGTGCCCAAGCTACAGCGTAGCAAATCCTCAACGGTTGCACAGTAGGGAGTTAGCCCCAAGGTTTGAGGATTAAGCACGGTGTCATAGGTGAAGTTACGATAGTTCAAGCAAAAATAATCCCACGGCGACATTTGCACTCGAAATACCCGCACAAAGAAGTTGATCACTGGCAGCGTCAAGGGGACTTGCAAATAGATGGGCAGCTTTGCCGCAGCGCACAACTGCGCCAACATCTCATTGACAGTAATTGGCGGGTTACCCAGAGCCACCCGACGCGGTACGGGATACTCAGGATGCTGCAACAGGTAGAGAACCACTTGGGCAATATCGCGGGCATGGACAAAGTGAAAACTGGCATCAGCACGGAAAAAGCGAGCCAACCACAGCCACTTGAGCACTTCGCGCATGCCTTCGGTGATAAACGAGGGTCGCTTGCCATCGGCGCCACCACCAAAGACCATCGTGGGAAACAGTTCAATCACGCGATCGCCCACGGGTAACTGCTCAATGGCATGGAGACACTCATACTTGGAGCGAATATAATCCGTTCCCAAGGTGCCTGCTTCCGGCAGCGGTTCCATTTGATGATTGAGGATACTTGCCGTTGAAAAATAAAAGACCCGCTGGCAGCGTTGCGGATCCAGTTGCTTGAGGAGATGGCAGGTTTGCTCGTAGTTGATGGCAAAGACATTGTTCCCTCCCCAAGCGGTTGCCGTTAGGATCGCAAGATCGAGGGTGGGCAGTAGCGGTTCCAAGGGGGTCAAATCCATGAGATCCGCCTGAATCACGTTCACCCCGGCTCTTTGGTGAGGATCAATCTGCAACCGTGCTGGATGCCGCACCAGCAAAAAGAGTTCATGATCCGTCTCTTGGATCAGCGCCTCAGCGATGTACTGGCCAATGCAACCACTGGCACCCGTCATTAAGATGCGCATTAGCCGAGGGACTTCACCAGATCAAAGAGAAAACCCACATTCTCCTCAGGGGTTCCTTGGAGAACGCCATGGCCAAGGTTAAAGATATATTTGCCCTTGCGACCCGCTTCGATAATGGCTAGCGCTCGTTCCTTGAGCACTGGCTGGGGGGCAAAGAGCGTGACGGGGTCTAAATTCCCCTGCAGACCGACACTGGCAGGAAACTGCTGGCGAATCGTGCCGATGTCCACAGTCCAGTCAAGGCTGACAATATCTGCCCCAGTTGCTGCCATGCGATCGACCACTGCGGCACTGCCATTGATATAGAGGATGATTGGCACATCGGGATAGACGGCTTTGACCTGCTGAACCACCTGCTTTTGGTAGGGGAAGGCAAAGGTATCGTAGTCCTGACGGCTGAGTTGACCCGCCCACGAATCAAACAGTTGCACCACTTGGGCACCACAGTCAATTTGATAGCACAGGTAGTCGGCAATGGCAGTGGCCAAATGGTTTAAGAACTTGTGGAGCAACTCTGGCTCACGGTAGGCCATGGTTTTGATTTCAATGTAGTCCTTGGAGCTTTTGCCCTCAATGGCATAGGCGGCAAGTGTCCAAGGGGCACCGGCAAACCCCAGCACCGTGGCGCGATCGCCCACCTCTTGGCGTAGGGTCGAGAGAATTGGACGAATAAAAGGACAGGCCACTTCCGGTTCCAAGGGATGGAGTTGTTGCACCTGCTCAAGGGTACGGATGGGTGGATCAATGATCGGCCCTTTACTCTCGACAATGTCAAAGGGAATACCAATCCCCGGCAAGGGCGTGAGAATATCCGAAAAGAGAATCACACCGTCTGGGGCAAAGGCACGAAAGGGTTGGAGTGAAATTTCAATAGCCAGTTCAGGGATTTCCGATCGCTCACGAAACGAGGGATAGCGATCGCGCAGGTCACGATAGACCTTCATGTAGCGTCCAGCTTGCCGCATCAACCAAATGGGGGGACGCTCAACGCTTTCACCACGGGCAGCACGTAGGAGTAAAGGGGTGGTCATCCTAAAATGTGTAATTCCAATCGTTTTCAATGGCTCTGGAAGACTCGCTCAGCAAGCCCTATTGAAGTCAGGTGTTGCCTGCGATTCACAGAGTTTAACCCTACAATCATACCCTAGGGGGCGATCGCTCCCACACCTCAGAGGAGAATTCCCTTGCTTTACCACGCGCGGGGCTGAAACTGCGGGTCGTTGAGAATTGCCACGCCATCTCCCGACTGTGCCAACACAAATAGACCCTGCCGATAGGCATAGCGAGCCACCTCAGGCGGCACAATCATCCCCGCCACGGCTCCCAAGAGTTTTGTACCCCGATACTGATGAGCCAAACGGCGAAATTTGGCAATCCGCTCTAGGTGTTCATCCACATCACTTTGGCTGAGCTTGGTTTTCACCTCAACGAGAACGGCTTCATCGGTGTTAACGACCAACAAATCAATCTCTAGGCTCTCGTTCCCATCTTGGAGAATCACATCGCTGTAGAGTTGAGAGACAGCAATCCCCCGACTCTGAAATAAGCGCAGCACGGCTGGACGTACCTGCCATTCCACAAATTCCCCAAGACGGTTACCCAGTTTGCCAATTTGTTGGTTAAGTTGGCGAGCTTCTTCTCGCAGTAACCGTTCAGTCTCTTGAAAACGCCGCTCAGTTTCTTGAAATCGGCGTTCTGTTTCCTTTTGAGCTTCCAGCAGCTCTCCCAATAACCGCCAAACATCCTCAGGGGTATGGGCTTGTGTCATGATCTTGGTCGGGTTTTCTAGGCTACAGCTAACCCTCTCATCATAGCCTAGGAGGCGCTCAGAGAATTTCCATCATAAACTGCGCAAGGGCACTGCCACTGTGCTTTACCACGCGCGGGGCTGAAACTGCGGGTCGTTGAGAATTGCCACGCCATCCCCCGACTGTGCCAACACAAATAGACCCTGCCGATAGGCATAGCGAGCCACCTCAGGCGGCACAATCATCCCCGCCACGGCTCCCAAGAGTTTTGTACCCCGATACTGATGAGCCAAACGGCGAAATTTGGCAATCCGCTCTAGGTGTTCATCGACATCACTTTGGCTGAGCTTGGTTTTCACCTCAACGAGAACGGCTTCATCGGTGTTAACGACCAACAAATCAATCTCTAGGCTCTCATTCCCATCTTGGAGGATCACATCGCTGTAGAGTTGGGAGACAGCAATCCCCCGACTCTGAAATAAGCGCAGCACGGCTGGACGTACTTGCCATTCCACAAATTCCCCAAGGCGGTTGCCCAATTTACCAATCTGTTGGTTGAGCTGCCGTGCTTCTTCCCGTAGTAAACGCTCAGTCTCTTGGAAACGTCGGTCAGTTTCTTGAAAACGCCGCTCAGTCTCCTGAAATCGACGTTCTGTTTCCTTTTGGGCTTCCAGTAACTCCCCCAATAACCGCCAAACATCTTCAGGGGTGTATGCTTGTGTCATTGAATTGATTATTGACTTGATTGAGGATTGCCGCCAAGCTCAGGTATTTTCTATACGATCATAGCCTAGGGAATAGAACCCATGAATGATCCACTACTCGCACAATTTCTAAACCTCAGCCGCTGACAAACAGGAACCTGCATTCATGCCCAAACTATACTTACTGCGCCCAAGATGAGGCCACCCGTGTCATTTTTGGCATCCCCAAGCAGGCCATCGCCCTTGGCGCTGTGCAGGATGTTTTGCCCATTGGGCGCAGAGGTGCCTTTTTGCAGGCACTGGTCAATCCCTGATTAGCGTGATAGATTCGGGTAAATCCGCAGCCGCCGATTCGGCTCTTCACCAAAGCTACAGGAGGTCAACTGGTAGTGCTCAATCAACTCGTGTTGCATTCGCCGAATGTTGGCCGATCGCGGGAGTAGCTCCACTGCTTGCCCCTTGGGAATAACAATTTCTTCCACAGCTAAGCGCGCCTCCTCAAGGGCTTCCAATTCGTCATCACTGCCCGTTGGACTAAAGAGGGAAAGATCTGCTGACTCGGCTGGACTGGGGTCTTCAATGCCAAGCAAATGCCGTAACCCCCGCACAATTTGCGCCATACTATTTGTCTTAATGGCATGGACGGGGAGATGGTGAATATGGGCAAGGTGCCGCAGCTTGCTTTCCCCCTTGAGATGGGAGCGGAGCGTCAAAATCACATCCGCTTGATCAATATCCTTAGTGACAATAATGGGTAGGTTGAGAGTGCGAATGGCTTGCTCTAAATGATGGCGGCTGACGGCATAGGGAAAGACGTGGAGGGGGAGTTCTTCGCCATTCGGCCCAACCGTGGGGGCATCCAATGTGGCTTCGAGCAGTTGGGCAAAGTTGGCTCGCAGAGGTTCTTTGTTGGCATCGACGACGGGTAGCATCTGGCCACTCTCACGCCAAGAGGGACGCTGAGGCACAGATTTGACCTCCGATCGCTGGGAAGGAGGCTCAGGACGACTAATCACCACTGAGCCATCGGCAGCAACACTGCGAATTTCAGGTGAGGGTTGGCGACCCCGCAGTAGGAGATCCACACTGGCGGCCACATCGAGATGCACAACCCAGCGATCGCGCTCCAGCATTTCCACGGCTATTTGAAAAGTGGGTGGAGCTTTGCGTTCAAGAACACTCTTTTGGGTGCCCCGCCGCCGCGCTTCTTCATCCCCAAGGGTGACCGATTGAATGCCCCCCACCAAATCCGCGAGGGTCGGGTTTTTCATCAGGTTCTCAATTTGGTTGCCGTGGGCAGTACCAATCAGTTGTACGCCTCGCTCCGCAATGGTGCGTGCTGCTAGTGCCTCTAGTTCGGTGCCAATCTCATCAATGACAATCACTTGGGGCATGTGGTTTTCCACCGCCTCAATCATCACCTGATGCTGAAGTTCCGGGCGAGCCACCTGCATTCGTCGTGCCTTGCCAATCGCTGGATGGGGAATATCACCGTCGCCCGCAATTTCATTAGAGGTGTCAATAATCACTACCCGTTTGTGCAACTCATCGGCCAAGACGCGGGCAATTTCCCGTAGTGCCGTTGTTTTACCAACACCGGGGCGACCTAAAAGCAAAATAGACTGGCCACTTTCCACCAAGTCGCGAATCATACCAATCGTGCCAAAGACGGCTCGCCCCACCCGGCAGGTCAAGCCAATAATCGTTCCTTGGCGATTGCGCAGGGCACTAATGCGGTGCAGCGTACGCTCAATGCCAGCGCGATTGTCACCACTAAACTCACCCACCCGATCCACGGCATATTGCAACATCTCACGGCTGACGGGCGTCTCGGCAAGGTATTGGGTGCTGTGGATAAACCGTGCTTCCGGCAATCGCCCCAAATCGAGAACGATTTCTAAGAGTTCTTCCCGCTGTGGATGATCGGTGAGGGACTGTCCAAGGGGCGGCGGTAGGATCGCCAATAATTGATCGAGATCGTCAGTGACTTGGCGTTGTCCAGCAGTCAATTCAACCATAGGGTACAGAGGGTGACGGGACAGATTTCAAAGGAGACACAAGGGTAGCTGCTTCAGCAACAGCCGCTGCAAGGACGGCAGGAACAGTTTGCCAGGGTTGGTCGGCGATCGCGTGGAAAGGGGCAAGGCGTTTGCGAGCATAACTACCATAGGCAACACCAGCAATTCCCTGTGGATCTAGCAATCCCATTGCCCTGAGTTTAGCAACCGTATGGCCATTTGTGCCGCCCGCCAACTGCACAAATCCGGGTAAATTTGCCCCTAAAATGGCTTGACCCAATTGAATGGTGGCTCGTGTTGCACCATCGCCAATATCGCCACTCATGGGACGACCATCCGCCTGCCAAATGAGGGCACACTGCAACGGTTGAATCTGCCCATTGATCCAGCGCAAATAGTCAATTACTCCCTCGCCTTGGGGACAACTGATGGCTAGCACCTGTAAATAGCGCACCCAAGGCCGCACTCGCTGCCAAAGCTCGTGAAAGGCGCTGTAGCGTTGGGGTTGAGTATGAATTTCGAGGGCTTGGATCGTGCCCGCCTGAATCAGGGGCGTGAGCTGCTCAAAGACTGCGGGTTGCTCATCGGTGCGAATCAAACCCAAGGGGCACAGGGGTAAACAGCGGCCACAACCATAACAGCGATCGCGCACCACCCCCTGCACCTGTTCATCAAAGCGAATGGCGGCAGCAGGACAAATGCGTTCACAGGGGCGATCGCAGGCGGGCGGACAGCGACTCGGATCAAACGTGGCCTTACGAAAATGCGGGTCAGCCCCATCATTAATACTCACCATCAGCAGGGGGCGAGTGGCCCCAAGGCTTGCCGCAACCGTCAAAGCGTCATTAGCCGCGTAAATCACGGCAGGGTCGGCGGCCACATCAATACAATCAGCCCCTGCCAGTGCATAGGCCAACGTCAAGTTATAAATTTGGGCAACATCTTGGAAACTGGCACCGTTAATGAGTTTGAACCAACGATGTGCCGCTAAAGCCGCTAGGGGGGCAGCAAAATTAACCATAAATATATTTTATGCGTTTTCAGGATTCAGCGTCGTCGTGACTCATCATCCGTTGTAGGGCTTGCAGGCCTTTTTTAATCTGGCGAGAAACTGTGACCGCACTTAGACCCAAGAGTTCAGCAGTTTCTTTTTGACTCAAATCGTGCAAAAAGACAAATTCCAGAATCTGACAGGTGCGGGCTTCTAGTTTTTGCAGACACTGCTGCAAACGAATGCGATCTTCTTGGGCGAGTTGAAAACTTTGGTACCGTTGATCGGGCACGATGTCACCGAGGGAAACGGCATCTTCCTCACCCTCAAAGGTGGGGGCATCTAGGCTGACCGGGGTGGTGTGGTAGTTGGCAAATTTTGCCGCTTGCCATTCTTCAAGGGGAACATCGAGCGCTTGGGCAATTTCGTTATCGGTGGGGGGGCGATGCAGTTGTTGGCGGAGTTCTTGAATCACCCGCTTTCCTTGGCTTTGGAGGGCTTGCCAACGGCGGGGGACGCGAATTTGTGGACTTTTGTCGCGCAAATAATGTTGAATTTCACCGCGAATGTAGGGAATGGCAAAGGAACTAAAGGCCACGCCCTTACTGGGATCAAAGCGTTCAATGGCGTGAATGAGGCCAAGGGTGCCCACTTGCATCAGGTCGTCAAAGCTTTCTTGGGTGCACTGTACCCAGCGATGGGCTTCCTTGCGTACCAGTCCCATGTTCAACTCGACAAGGCGATTCCGCAATTCGCGTGCAGGGTTGTCTTGGTATGCCTGCAACAGCGAGAGGGTGGAATGCTTGAGGTCAGTATTGGCTGTCGTGCTGAACATAGAACACACCGTACCTTAAATCCCCCACAGCTTCAAAATGAGCAGATCAATGAGCACATCCTACGGTCTTCTTGGGTTATTGAACAACAACTTAAATAGATACCTGAACTAGATATCAACTGCGACTATGAAATCGCCTATTCTTACGATTCCACATCTAGTATGGCAAGGCATCCGTAGTTTCCCTGTGATCTCGACCACAGGTTAGGTTAAATTTTGCTAAATGTTGTTCCTTAGGTTCGCAGACTACCGAGGGCGATCGCGCCCCACAATGCAGTTCCCAAGCCAATGCGATACCAGATAAAGACCCAAGTGGAATGGCGTTGCAGGAATCGCAGCAGCCAAGCGATCGCCAAATAGGAAAAAACCATGCTCGAGAGTGTGGCAATCACAAGAGGAATAAACAGCGTCCCCTCATCAAAAACATCTTTGGCTTGGACAAGGGTGGCGATCGTCAGTGTGGGAATGCCCAACAGAAAAGAAAAGCGCGCCGCTGTTTGCCGCTCCAGCCCTAAAAATAAAGCTGTCGTTAGCGTGGAGCCTGAACGCGAAGCCCCCGGCAGCAGGGCAATCATCTGGCCACAACCCACTAGAAAGCCATCTAAAATGCCAATGTCTTGATAGGTGCGTTTGCGGGAACCCCATTTTTCTGCGAATCCCAAAAGAATTGCCATGGCGATCGCCATCGTGGCAATGATCTGAGGCCGATCCAACTCAACTTTGGCCCATTTCAGAAGAAGTCCTGCCGCTAGTGCGGGAATCGTGCCCACCGTGATCCCAACCAACAGTTTCCATTCTTCCCGCTGCCAATCCCGCTGTTGCCATGCCTGCCAAGCCCCTTGGACAATTTGGCGAATATCCTGCCAGAAATAGCCAAAAACCGCGATCACGCTACCAAACTGCATCGCATCTAGGGCAGTTTTATGCCAGACACTTTTCCACCCCAAGAGGTCACTAAAGAGAATCAAGTGAGCGGTACTGCTAATGGGCAAGAACTCTGTAATACCTTGCACGAAGCCGAGGATGACTGCTTGCAGCCAGAGAATAATATCCACGTTTCTGTCTCACCTTTGCAACCCCACTATCTTGCCATGAGTCGGTGAACAGGCTATCCTCGCCAAGATGTTGTAATAGATTGTAGAAACAGTCTTCTTAAACGCAGCAGCACTGTTTTGCCAGTTAGGCGTGTATGTCGGGTAACTTAGAAGCCGTTGAGCGGGAAATTTTAGGGTTACAGGGGATGCTATTGGCCGCCTTGGCGGAAATGCGTCAGCTTTATGATGTTTATCTAGAAATGCTCGCCCCCATTGCCCGCCAGCAGTTGATCACCGTCAGTTATCAGGTGTGCACTCAAGTCTTTCCAGAGAAATTTTTGACCCTTGAAGACCCAGAGCGACAGGATCTTCAGCGTCAGATTGTTGAACTGGCGATCGCCTTGGAAACCACGATTTTAGGCCTACAGCCCCGTCGCCAAGAAGACTCAACTGCAAAGCAAGAGGCGACGAATGGGGAAGAAAACGCAACCAAGGAACAGGAACCCTCCTCCCTATCGGAGCAATTGAGCCAAGTTCTTTATCAAAGTTCGCTCAAGATAAACCATCTACTGCAACGGGCGGCTATCTTACCGCCTGCCCCAATCGCGGTCATTTTAGAGATTGCCAGTAAAGCGGAAAATCGTCCCCTTGGGCGGATTCCCCATTTGTTGACGATGATGCTAGATGAGCAGAAACTACAAGAGGAGGGCGAAGAGGAGCGAGACACCAGTGAGTCCCCAAGGGAATCTTCCAGTCATCACCCCATGGCAGCCATTTACCTGCAACTTGAGGAACTGGAGTTTCAGCATCCTCCCCTCGGCAATCAGCGCAGTCAAATTCGCCAACTGGAAGCACGTCTGGCCACCCTCCAGAAGCAACTGCATAAAAAACAGCGGCAATATCTGGTTCTCAAGGCCAGTCGGGCATGGTGGCAAACGTGGAAAGCCAATGAAGCCGCAGACGCGACCGCCAGTGTCCCCGAAGCAATGGATGGTGAGCAATAGGGAAGGAGGCCTGCTGTGTCCCTTGACTGGCCACGCCTACAACGCGCCCTTGCCATTGAAACGGAGCGGGGTTTTTGCAACCTTCAGGGCAATACCTATCGGTTTAATGAGTATTTACACGCAGCGTTAACGCAAGCCCCTCTGCAACAACTCCCCCTTCAGGTGCGCGATCGCTGGCAGGAAACGGCGGCAGCCTATGCCCACTACAACGATCTCTCCCCCAGCCAACGACAACACCTCGTGGTGAAAACGCGCCAACTGCTCCACGATGTCCACAAACAACTCACGAGTCCGCCCCCGCGCCCCCGTCCCCTCGATCAAGCGCTCAAAACAGTGAATGGGATTGGTGAGCGCACTGCGGCGAAACTGGAAAAACTTGGGCTTTATACGGTTGCGGATCTCATTTACTACTTCCCCCGCGATCACATTGACTATGCCCGCCAAGTCCCGATTCGGCAACTCCAAGCTGGGGAGACCGTCACCCTTGTGGGTAAAGTCCGCCGTTGCAACTGTTTTACCAGTCCCCGCAATGCCAAGCTGACGATCTTAGAAATTGTTCTTCAAGATCGCACCGGGCAAATTCGCCTGAGTCGCTTCTATGCGGGTGCCCGCTATGCCCAACGGGGGTGGCAAGAGCAGCAAAAACGCCTCTATGCCCCACAGACCATTGTGGCTGCCTCTGGCCTCGTGAAACTGACGAAGTATGGCCTTACCCTTGAAGATCCGCAGTTGGAAGTGCTGGATCATGCTGGGGCAGAAATAGACTCCCTCACGATTGGCCGTATTGTGCCAGTCTATCCCTTAACGGAGGGAGTATCTCCCGATGTCATTCGCCGTGCGGTCGATCGCGTTCTGCCCTTGGTGCAGGGCTATCCTGATCCCCTACCGCAGGGGCTACGCCAACGTCACCAATTGATTCCCCTAGATACGGCGCTGCGTCACATTCACTTTCCGCCAGATCAAACGCAACTGAGTCTGGCACGGCGGCGGCTGATTTTTGATGAATTTTTCTACCTGCAACTGGGATTGCTCCAACGGCGGCGCCAGCAGCAACAGCAGGCCAGTGCCCCCCTCAACCCCCAAGGGGAACTGATTGAGCAGTTTTACCAGGGGCTGCCCTTTCAACTCACAGGGGCGCAGCAGCGGGTGGTGGCGGAAATTTTGGCGGATTTAGAGCGCCCGATTCCCATGAATCGCCTTGTCCAAGGGGATGTGGGATCCGGCAAAACCGTTGTCGCTGTGATTGCGCTATTGGCGGCTGTGCAGTCCGGCTATCAAGGGGCACTAATGGCACCCACAGAGGTTCTGGCAGAGCAGCACTATCGCAAGCTCTTGGAATGGCTCACCCCCCTCCATGTGCCGGTGGAACTGCTCACAGGATCGATACGTACAGCCAAGCGCCGCCAGATTCTGGATCAACTGGCAACGGGGGAATTGCCGGTGCTGGTGGGCACCCATGCTCTGATCCAAGAGGGGGTGACGTTTCAGCAGTTGGGTCTGGTGGTGATTGATGAACAGCACCGCTTTGGGGTGGCACAACGGGCAAAGCTGCAAGCCAAGGGACTCCTGCCCCACGTGTTGACTATGACGGCGACACCGATTCCCCGCACGCTTGCCTTGACCCTCCATGGGGATTTGGATGTGAGTCAAATTGATGAATTGCCCCCCGGTCGGCAGCCGATTCAAACAACCGTCTTGGGACGGGGCGATCGCTCCTGCGCCTATGATTTAATCCGCCGTGAAGTGGCCCAAGGGCGGCAAGCGTATATTGTCCTGCCTTTGGTTGAGGAATCGGAAAAACTAGATCTGAAATCCGCCATTGCCGAGCACGAGCGATTACAAACGGAGATTTTTCCCAATTTTCGCGTCGGGCTGCTCCACGGTCGCATGGCATCGAGTGACAAGGATGCCACGATTCAAGCCTTTGCCAAGGGGGAATTGGATATTCTGGTGGCTACCACGGTGGTCGAGGTGGGGGTGGATGTCCCCAATGCCACGGTGATGCTCATTGAACATGCTGAACGCTTTGGCCTATCCCAACTCCATCAACTGCGGGGGCGGGTGGGGCGGGGTGCCCAACAGTCCTATTGTCTGCTGCTCAATAGTTCTCGCAATGATGCTGCCAAGCAACGGCTGAATGTGCTGGCGCAGTCTCAGGATGGCTTCTTTATTGCAGAGATGGATCTGCGGCTGCGCGGTCCGGGGGAGGTTTTGGGGACGCGGCAATCGGGATTACCGGACTTTGCCCTCGCTAGCCTTGTTGAGGATCAAGATTGCCTAGAGGCGGCGCGATCGGCGGCCAGTGAACTGATCGCCCAGGATCCTGAGTTACGGGGCTATCCTCTGCTGCAAGCAGTTCTCCAGCAACGGCGCGATCGCCTGCTGGAGGGCATGATGAACTAATACTCCCCCTTTGGGAGGGATATGTTAAATTTAGTTAAGAACCTGATAAAAAGCGCCGCCAATGAAAGTCTCTTGGAAAACTGTTCTCCTTTGGTCAATCCCCCTACTGCTCATGGGGGTTCTCCTCTGGCAGGGGGCGAGCAACTTTATGCTCAATCAAAGTCAGCCTCCTCTGAATACCGCCAGTACGCGCATGAGCTATGGGCGATTCCTCAACTATTTAGATGCGGGTCGCATTAGTAAAGTGGACATTTTCGATAATGGTCGCACCGCCATTGTGGATGTCTCTGATCCAGAATTGATTAACGGTCGTCCCCTGCGGGTACGGGTAGATATGCCGGGGACGGCTCCAGAAGTCATTAGTAAACTGCGGGAGCAGCACATAGAAATTGATGTCCATCCCGCTCGCAATGATGGTGCCCTGTGGGGACTCTTGGGTAATTTACTCTTCCCCGTCTTGCTCTTGGGGGGACTCTTTTTCCTCTTCCGCCGCTCCAGCAACGTGCCCGGAGGACCAGGTCAGGCGATGAACTTCGGTAAGTCTCGCGCCCGCTTCCAAATGGAGGCCAAAACGGGTGTCATGTTTGACGATGTTGCTGGTGTCGATGAAGCCAAGGAAGAACTACAAGAGGTGGTCACCTTCCTGAAGAAGCCCGAGAAATTTACAGCGGTGGGTGCTCGCATTCCCAAAGGGGTTCTCCTAGTAGGTCCCCCCGGCACGGGGAAAACGATGCTCGCCAAGGCGATCGCGGGTGAGGCAGGGGTACCCTTCTTCTCCATCTCGGGTTCAGAATTTGTCGAGATGTTTGTTGGTGTTGGTGCCTCCCGCGTCCGGGACTTGTTCCGCAAGGCCAAGGAAAATGCTCCCTGTCTCATCTTTATTGATGAAATTGATGCTGTGGGTCGCCAACGCGGGGCTGGCATTGGCGGCGGTAACGATGAGCGGGAGCAAACCCTCAACCAACTGCTGACCGAAATGGATGGCTTTGAGGGGAATACCGGCATCATTGTGATTGCGGCAACCAACCGCCCGGATGTCTTGGATGCGGCTCTCCTGCGTCCGGGTCGTTTTGACCGACAGGTGGTGGTGGATGCGCCGGATATTAAGGGTCGCTTGGCGATTCTCAAGGTGCATGCCCGCAACAAGAAATTGGCGCCCGAAGTTTCCCTTGAGGCGATCGCTCGCCGTACCCCCGGCTTTACGGGTGCCGATTTGGCCAACCTCCTCAATGAAGCGGCGATTCTCACGGCCCGGCGGCGGAAACCCGCCATCACCATGCTGGAAATTGACGATGCCGTGGACCGGGTTGTTGCTGGTATGGAGGGCACACCGCTGATTGACGGCAAGAGCAAGCGCCTCATCGCCTACCACGAAGTGGGTCATGCCATTGTCGGTACCCTCTTGAAGGATCACGATCCTGTGCAAAAAGTGACATTAGTGCCTCGTGGTCAAGCCCGTGGCCTGACTTGGTTCATGCCTTCAGAGGATTCCGGATTGATCTCGCGATCGCAACTGATGGCGCGGATGGCTGGTGCCTTGGGCGGTCGGGCTGCTGAATACGTCGTCTTTGGCGATGCTGAAGTCACGACTGGTGCTGGCAATGACCTGCAGCAAGTGACAGCGATGGCACGGCAAATGGTGACCCGCTTTGGTATGTCAGATCTAGGACCTCTCTCCTTGGAAACCCAAAACGGTGAAGTGTTCTTGGGGCGGGACTTGGTGTCTCGAACAGAATACTCCGAAGAAATTGCGGCTCGCATTGATGCCCAAGTGCGGGAGTTGGTGCAGCACAGCTACGAACTTGCCATCAAGATTATCCGGGACAATCGCGTGGTCATTGACCGCCTCGTCGATCTCCTAGTAGAGAAAGAAACCATTGATGGTGAAGAGTTCCGGCAAATTGTTGCTGAATACACCGTTGTTCCCGATAAAGAGCGCTTTGTACCGCAGCTTTAGATAAGCTAAATTAGTAGATTCAATCGCCCTAACCCCTCTCCCAGTGCGGATGAGGGGGATTTTATTTTGACTGCTTTTCCTCTGTAAATTCTATGCTCAACTAAACCGACTTTCATGTCAGTTTCCTTGACACCATTTCCACCAGTAAATAGAATGATAATCGTTATTATTTTTAGGTACCCTATGTCCCAGCAATCCCGTAACCAGTTGTTAACCGTGCAAAGCAGCCTTGAAAGTATACCCACCTGCGTCTCGACCCAGGTGTCAGATGCTGAGATGGAGCAGGCGGTTCGCACACTCCTCATCGGGCTAGGGGAAAATCCTGATCGCGAAGGCCTGCGGGATACCCCCAAACGGGTTGTTCAAGCCTTGAAGTTTTTAACCAGTGGCTACCGCCAATCCTTGGATGAGTTGCTGAATGGTGCCGTTTTTTACGAAGACACCAATGAGATGGTCTTGGTGCGCGACATCGATCTCTTTAGTTGTTGTGAGCACCATATTCTGCCAATCATTGGGCGAGCCCATGTCGCCTACATTCCCAATGGCAGGGTCATTGGCCTGTCAAAAATTGCCCGCATTTGCGAGATGTATGCGCGGCAGCTACAGGTGCAGGAGCGCCTGACCCAACAAATTGCAAATGCTTTGCAAGGACTCCTGAAACCGCAAGGGGTGGCTGTGGTTGTTGAGGCCACCCATATGTGTATGGTGATGCGAGGCGTACAAAAACCAGACTCTTGGACGGTCACCAGTTCAATGCAAGGGGTGTTTGCTGAAGATGCCCGCACCCGCCAAGAGTTCCTAGATCTGATCCGCCACCAACCCTCCTTCCGTTAGTCTGATTACCAGACGAGGGGGAGAGGACACCGTTCTGCTACCAGCGGTCGATAACGATCAGCTGAGTGCCGTAGCGCTTGCCCTTGTATGCCATTTGCCAGCGGCACAGACCAAAACCCACGTTGCTGATGGCGCGGGCAAGCCGCTCATTCGCCAGCATCCCCTTGATCCCCACCGCTGGGTTTTCGCGGCAGAGCCGGGGCGTGAGCTTGTGGCAGAAATCGGCTCGGACATTGGCGATGCGAGCATGCAGCCGTGCCAATGCTTCAGAGGACTTCCTGCGGTTGTTGGAAATGGGAAGCTTTTTCCCTTTTGGCAGTCTATCTTTCGGTGCACATCCAGCTGCGATTTTGGCCGACGCCATTTTGCGGCTCAAGCGCCTGCTCCGAATTCTGAGACGACGCAGCGCCCTTTTGAGAGGCTGCGGGGATTCGACGGTCTCACCCTTAGAAAGTGTTACCGCTGCTGTAACACCAAGGTCGACACCGGTTATTTCATCCGCTGTGCGCCAGCGATAAAACTGCGCATCGGGTACTTCCACTTGGATGGCCACATACCAGCGATGTGCTGTAGGGAAGACCGTTGCACCGAGAATCTTGCCGCTAAAGCGCAGTGCCTCAGCCATGGCAACCTCGCCGCTTGGGTAGGCGAATGGTTTTGCCCGAAACACAGAACTGGTTGTTGGCAACATCGAAGCTGTCGCGGCAACGCCCCTTCTTCTCATTCAGCTTCACCTTGCGTCAGTTCCTTTACTAAATTCCTAGGCCAGCTCTTGCTACCTGCCTCAATTATTTTCAGAATTTCTGCCTTTGAGTAAATTCAGCCATTCCTCAACTTGAGCCGCTGCAATTTGCCGGCATCCCAAGCCAAAGGCAAGGGCGATCGCCACCGCAATAGAACCAAAGAGCAAGCCAAAGGCTAAATTGACAATGCTCGTTGCAATGCCCATCTGCTGCAGAGCCATTGCCCCCACAAACGTCATCGTTGCTAGCCGTGCCGCCTGAGCGAGAAAACGCCCTTGGGAGGTGCCAGAACTAGCAACAAGCCGAAATACTAAATTGGCAAAGTACAACCCTACCGCTAAGATCAGCGTTCCGACCAACACCCGACCAATCACCACTACTAGGGCAGTGACAAAAGCACTGAGAGCAGGAATATCCAGTACATCAACGGCAGCGATCGCTCCAAATAACAAAACGCCAACAAAGGCAACGATGCCCATCACTTCTGAGGGCTGTCGCCAGCGCTGCTCGGGTGCCTCCGCAGGCTGAGACTCCTGAGAATCCACCATCGGACGCTCTAGACCTAGCCAGACCAACACTTGATCAAAGCCGATGGTTTGCAGGAAATTGGTAACCGTCTCCGCCACAAAGCGGCCAATTACATAGGCCAGCAGCAGAATAATGGCTGCAGTAAAAATTTTCGGCAATGCCGTCAGCACTTGGTTTAGCATTGCCGTTGCCGGTTCCGTAATGGCCACGATTTGTAGCGCATCAAGGCTAGCGATCGCCGTCGGAATCAAGATTAAGACATAGACAATCGTACCGATGACCGTTGCTAGGGATTCCCCTAAACTGGTTTGCCCTAGACCGAGGCGCTGACCAATGCGCTGAATTCCCATGGCCGTCATTAAGTTAATGACTAAACTGCGGACAATACGGGCAATAAACCAACCGACAACCGCGATAATCAGCGCCTTAAAGACAAAAGGCAGTGCGCCTAGAATATCATTCAAGAGATTTTGTACAGGCTGCAATGAGCCTTGCAGATCAAGCACCCCCAAAATTAGGGGCAGGAAGAAAAGAAAAACAAACCAATAGAGGGTATTTCCCAACATCTCAGCCACAGACATGGTGGCCGGCCCCTCTGAGGAACCATTCCCCTCAGATTCAAGGGGGAGTTGACGATCCAAATTCAAAGAACGGGCAGACTGAGTGACCACTATTTTCGATATAGTTGCTACTACCCAAGCTACATTCGCCAGCAGGATCGCTGCCCCCAGCTTTGGCAGGAAACTAAAAACTTGATTGAGAAACGCATTGAGGGGCTGTGACACTGTCGTCAAGCGCAGGGCATCTAAAAAGGCCACCACCGCCAGCAAAAGAATGACCCAGAAAACTACTGCTGCCAGAATCGCAGTCACTGATATGCCTTGGAGCGACTCATTTCCACCAAAGAATTGGGTCAATCGTTCATCAACCCGCATTCGTTTCAAAACCGAGCGTGTTATCTTTGCCAGAATAGTGGCAACAATCCAGCCAATGAGCAGCAAAGCAACTGCAATAATGACTTGCGCTAAAAGGCTCCCCAAATTGTTGAGATCAAAAGCTGGATTCACTGAATTTTCACCGACAATTTGGGAAGTTTCTTCAGTATTAACTTGAGCCAACAAGCCTTCAATAGGGTTCTTAGATGAAAACCTTAAAATAGCTAGGTTAAATGTATCACGCATTACAACCGTCCTCAATTCAGACACACCCTTATCAATGCAAAATTCAGTCCTAGGATATCTAAAAAGTAGCGTGATGTCATTGAAAAACGTTTTTAGGTACTGAGATATTGAGATATGTTAAAAAATCCTAACTGTGGTCACTAGCAAGGAATCAGTTGGCTCGCTCTAAAACAAGCAGCTACAACTTGTTATCAAACACAAAAATCCCCCACCTAGAGGCAGGGGAGCTGACAAAATTTAACTTAACTTAAGTAGATCAACCGAACTTGGCTGCGGTTGAGGCAATCAGGAAGGCCGCATAGGTCAAGATGTAGCCAACGCTGAAGTGTGCCAGACCCACCAAGCGGGCTTGCACAATCGACAGCGCCACCGGCTTGTCTTTCCAACGCACCAAGTTGGCCAAGGGAGTGCGCTCATGCGCCCACACCAAGGTTTCAATCAGCTCTTGCCAGTAACCACGCCAGCTAATCAGGAACATGAAGCCTGTTGCCCACACAAGGTGACCAAACAGGAACATCCATGCCCACACCGACAGGTTATTGGTGCCGAAGGGGTTGTAGCCATTGATGAGCTGGGAGGAGTTCAACCAGAGGTAATCCCGCAGCCAACCCATGAGGTAGGTAGAGTTTTCGTTGAACTGAGCCACATTGCCTTCCCAGACACCAAGGTGTTTCCAGTGCCAGTAGAAGGTAACCCAGCCAATGGTGTTCAGCATCCAGAACATGGCCAGATAGAAGGCATCCCATGCAGAAATATCGCAGGTACCGCCACGGCCGGGGCCATCGCAGGGGAAGGCATAGCCGAAGTCTTTCTTATCTGGCATCAGTTTGGAGCCACGGGCATCCAACGCACCTTTGACCAAAATCAAGGTGGTGGTGTGCAGACCCAAGGCAATGGCGTGGTGCACCAAGAAGTCCCCAGGGCCAATCGTCAAGAACAGAGAGTTGGTGCCACTGTTGATGGCATCGAGCCAGCCGGGTAGCCAGACATTGCCGTAGTTCGGCCAAGCGGTGCTAGCAATGCTATCGGGGTTCGACAGCAGCGTATCAAAGCCATAGAGCAGTTTGCCATGGGCCGCTTGAATGAACTGAGCAAACACCGGCTCAATGAGGATTTGCTTTTCGGGGGTACCAAAGGCGACCACGACATCGTTGTGGACATAGAGACCCAAGGTGTGGAAGCCCAAGAAGAGGGACACCCAGCTTAGGTGGGAAATGATCGCCTCTTTGTGTTGTAGTACCCGATCCAACACATTGCCTTTGTTTTGGGCTGGATCATAGTCCCGCACCAAGAAGATAGCCCCATGGGCAAAGGCACCCACCATCAAGAAGCCAGCAATGTACTGGTGATGGGTATAGAGGGCAGCCATCGTGGTGTGGTCTTGGGCAATGAAGGCATAGGGTGGCAGCGAGTACATGTGCTGTGCCACCAAGGAGGTGATCACGCCCAAGCAGGCCAAGTGCCAACCCAACTGGAAGTGTAGCGAGTTGTTATAGGTTTCATAAATGCCTTGGTGAGGCATGTTGAAGGGACCTTCCACCTTCGTGCCAAAGAAGTCCTTGGCATCCATCATCTCTTTAATGCTGTGGCCAATCCCAAACTGGGTGCGGTACATGTGACCCGCCACAATAAAGAGCACCGCGATCGCAAGGTGGTGGTGCGCCATATCCGTGAGCCACAGGGACTCCGTTTGGGGATGGAAGCCACCCAAGAAGGTGAGAATCGCCGTTCCAGCACCCTGTGCCGTGCCAAAGATGTGGCTAGCCGTGTCAGGGTTTTGGGCATAGACACCCCAGTTGCCCGTAAAGAAGGGCGCCAAACCAGCGGGGTGGGGCATGGTGCTCAGGAAATTATCCCAGCCCACGTGCTGACCACGGGACTCCGGAATGGCCACGTGAATCAGGTGACCCGCCCAAGCCAAGGAGCTAACGCCAAACAGACCGGCCAAGTGGTGGTTCAACCGCGATTCGGCATTTTTGAACCAAGAGAGGCTAGGACGGAATTTGGGTTGTAGGTGCAGCCAGCCGGCAAAGAGAGCCAGCGAAGCCAGAATCAGCAGGAAGATGGCACCTTGGTAGAGGTCACCGTTGGTGCGCATACCGATGGTGTACCACCAGTGATAGACACCGGAGTAGGCAATGTCCACAGGGTTAGCAGCCCCCGCTTGGGTAAAGGCATCCACTGCGGCTTTGCCAAATTGAGGATCCCAGATCGCATGGGCGATGGGACGGGTGTTGACAGGGTCTTGAATCCATTGTTCAAAGTTCCCCTGCCACGCAACGTGGAATAGGCTACCAGACACCCACAGGAAGATGATGGCCAGATGCCCAAAGTGGGAGGCAAAAATCTTCTGGTAAAGATTTTCCTCGGTCATGCCATCGTGGCTTTCGAAGTCGTGAGCCATGGCGATGGCGTACCAAATCCGGCGTGTGGTCGGATCCTGTGCGAGGTCTTGGCTAAACTTCGGAAATTTAGTTGCCATAGTTGGTTATCTCCTCCTCGCCCCTATCCTACAGAAATAATCCGAGCTAGGAAGAATGCCCAAGTAGTGGCAATCCCCCCTAGGAGGTAATGGGCTACACCGACGGCACGGCCTTGAATAATGCTCAGGGCACGGGGCTGAATGGCCGGTGCAACTTTCAGCTTGTTGTGGGCCCAAACAATGGACTCAATCAGCTCTTGCCAGTAGCCACGACCACTGAAGAGGAACATGAGGCTGAAGGCCCAAATGAAGTGAGCACCCAAGAACAACAAACCATAGGCGGATAGGGCTGAACCATAGGAGCCAATCACCTGAGAAGCTTGTGCCCACAGGAAGTCCCGTAGCCAGCCATTGATGGTGATGGCACTTTGGGCAAAGTTACCGCCCGTGATGTGAGATACCGTGCCATCGGGAGCAACAGTACCCCAGACATCCGACTGCATCTTCCAACTGAAGTGGAAAATCACAACAGAGATGCAGTTGTACATCCAGAACAGACCCAAGAAGACGTGATCCCAACCGGAGACTTGGCAGGTACCGCCACGACCGGGACCATCGCAGGGGAAGCGGAAGCCCAAGTTGGCTTTATCGGGAATGAGGCGAGAGCTGCGGGCAAAGAGGACGCCCTTCAGCAGAATCAGCACTGTCACGTGGATGGTGAAAGCGTGAATATGGTGCACCATGAAATCGGCCGTTCCCAGAACAATGGGCATCATGGCGACTTTGCCACCGACAGCAACCACATCACCACCAAAGGCAACACTAGCGGTGGCAGCAGCATTGGGAGCCGTACCACCGGGGGCTAGGGTGTGTAGGTGTTGTACCCATTGGGCAAAGACAGGCTGAAGCTGAATGCCAGTGTCGGAGAACATATCTTGGGGACGACCAAAGGCACGCATCGTGTCGTTGTGGACGTACAGACCAAAGCTGTGGAAGCCCAAGAAGATGCACACCCAGTTGAGGTGGGAAATGATGGCATCGCGATGGCGCAGTACCCGATCCAGAACGTTGTTTTGATTCATGGCCGGATCGTAATCACGCACCATGAAGATGGCACCGTGGGCAGCACCACCCACAATCAGGAAGCCGCCAATCCACATGTGGTGGGTAAACAGCGACAGTTGGGTGGGATAGTCGGTGGCCAAGTAAGGATAGGGGGGCATTGCATACATGTGCTGCGCCACAATAATGCTCAGCGAACCCATCATGGCTAGGTTGATCGCCAGTTGGGCATGCCAAGAGGTGGTCAGCACTTCGTACAGACCTTTGTGGCCGGCACCGGTGAAGGGGCCTTTGTGGGCTTCAAGAATCTCTTTGAGGCTGTGGCCAATCCCCCAATTGGTGCGGTACATGTGACCGGCAATGATGAAAAGGACAGCGATCGCCACGTGATGGTGAGCCGTATCCGACAGCCACAGGCCACCGGTAACGGGGTTCAAGCCGCCGTTAAAGGTCAGGAAATCCGAGTAGGCAGCCCAATTAAGGGTGAAGAAGGGAATGACGCCACTCAAAAAACCCCAATCCACTTTGGGATATAGGTCGGCCATCAAGCTGGGGTTAAGGATAAACTCGTGGGGCAAGGGAATATCCTTAGCAGCAACCCCTGCATCCAAGAGTTTGTTGATGGGTAGCGAGACGTGGATCTGGTGACCTGCCCAAGCCAAAGACCCCAAGCCAAGCAAGCCGGCGAGGTGGTGGTTGAGCATGGATTCCACGTTTTGGAACCATTCCAGCTTAGGAGCGCGCTTGTGATAGTGGAACCAGCCTGCAAAGAGCATTAAGCCAGCCATGACCAAGCCACCGATTGCGGTGCAGTAAAGCTGGAACTCATTGGTGATCCCAGAGGCACGCCACAGTTGGAATAGCCCCGAGGTGATTTGGATGCCGTGGAAACCACCGCCGACATCACCATTGAGAATGCCTTGACCCACAATGGGCCAGACCACTTGAGCACTGGGCTTGATACCGGTGGGATCGGCCAGCCAAGCCTCATAGTTTGAGAATTTTGCACCGTGGAAGTACATCCCACTCAGCCAGATGAACACCACAGCCAGATGGCCGAAGTGTGCACTGAAGATCTTGCGGGAAATATCTTCAAGGTCGCTCGTGTGTGTATCAAAATCGTGGGCAAGAGCGTGGAGGTTCCAAATCCATGTGGTGGTTTGGGGTCCTCTGGCCAAGGTGCGGTCAAAATGCCCGGGTTTTGCCCATTTTTCAAACGATGTGGACACCGGGTCATTGTCAACCACGACTCTGACCTTTGGCTCTCGCTCCGGTGGACTGATGGTCATCGAGTCTCTCCTCTCTCTTAGGCAAGGAAGGAACGAGGGCATTCACCTCGGCAATATAGAAAGATCTTTAGATCAATGATTGTGAAGAATCGTGAATCTAAAGACCCAGAATGGAACGATAAAGCCCGTTCAGGAGGCGAATGCTCAATTCAGCATTATAGAAGGGGAGTACAGACTTTGCCGATAATTAACATTATTTAAGATGCTTGAATTCTTGACATGATTGTGGGGGTATAAATGCATAATATATGCGCTATCATATCCATTGATTTAATACAGGTGGCCGTGGCTCAATTCCCTGTAGAATCGGCTTTTGGGGCGATCGCCCCCGACATGTAAATTGTTTTAAGTTTTATGACAAAAGTGATTATTTGTACCACTGATGCGCCTAGGCCGGTCGGCCCCTATAGCCAAGCCGTGCGGCAAGGGGAATGGGTCTTTCTCGCAGGGCAAATTGCCCTTGATCCAAAAACGGGTGAGATTGTTGGTGGCGAAGATGTCAAGGAGCAAACCCGCCAAGTGATGGATAATCTCAGTGCTGTCCTCAAGGCCGCCGGTAGCGATTGGTCACAGGTGGTGAAAACAACCGTGTATCTTGCAGACCTCAATGACTTCGCCGCCATGAATGAAATCTATGCTCAGTACATGGATGCTGAGACAGCGCCTGCCCGTGCCTGTGTGGAAGTATCGCGCCTGCCGAAGGGAGCCAAGGTCGAAATTGACTGCATTGCCTACTGTCCTACAACGGCCTAACGGCAATCACCGAGGCACGGAAATTATACTCTTTGCCCTCTAATTCTACGGGCGTTCCCACTTTGATGGCCATATTCCCTAGCACCGGGCCATTGTTCGTGATTTGGCCTCGGCCTTCGAGGGTCAGGAGCAAGTTGCTACTGTAGGCCATCTCTGGGCGGGGATCTGGCAGCGCTTTAACCGACCCATCGGGCTGGGAAACAGTAACTGTGCGCGGCAGAACCTGGACATTTTTCACAGTAATTTGGCCGTAGGGCTGGTTGCGAATAATAAAGTTGGCGGTACTGCTCTTGGGAATTAGGTCTTGGGGAGTGGGAGTACTCAGACCCAGAACGAGAACATCTACTTCAATGGGTTGGGCAGCGGTCATTTGTGCCAACGAGGTGCCCGATCGCCCCGGCAGGAGGAACAAGCCCGCCAAAACGCACAGGAGAACAAGCCCTGCCCCAAGGTCTAGAAGACTCAGCTTGCCAAAAAGACGGCCATAGCGATCAATG
This sequence comes from Thermosynechococcus sp. TG215, assembly GCF_031583455.1. Lineage (NCBI taxonomy): Bacteria > Bacillati > Cyanobacteriota > Cyanophyceae > Acaryochloridales > Thermosynechococcaceae > Thermosynechococcus > Thermosynechococcus sp. TG215. The sequence goes on from NZ_CP134178.1 coordinate 292,940, forward strand.
AGTTTCATCGGCACTCTAGCTTAAACCCGCAGCAACATCCTACCACACGGGTTCTCCCTAACCGGCTTGCCAAACCCAGAGTTCCCCTTGGGTGCCCCCGGCGGCTAAATACGATCCCTTGGGGTGCCAAGCAAGAGTTGTGAAGTATTCTTGGGCACCTTGCAGTAACTCCTGCGGTTGAGTTTGCTGCCAATAACACAGCCATCCCTCATCGCCACTGGACACGAAGCCTTGACCTTGGGGATGAATAGAGAGGGCGCGCACAGTGCCACGGTGCAGATCCAGCACTTGGGGTTGCCAGCCGCTTGCATCCTCGCTGAGGCGCCAGAGGATAATCCCCTCTTGGGAACTGCTCAGGAGCTGGGGGGCTTGGTTGGCGGTTTCCAACCAGTGAAGATGCCGCACTTTACCGGGAAAGCCCTGCATGTGCCACGGATACTGATCGCCCCAACGCCAGACAAAAAGGGTGTGATCCATGTTGCTGGCCGCGAAATATTCCCCTGTGGCGGACCAAGCTACGCCCACTGTCGCAGACATAAACCCTAATTCTTGGGGATCGGCATCCCAATCTTTAGCCGACCACACCCGCACACCGCCATAACCGGCAACGGCCAAAGCATCACCCGTAGGTTGCCAAGCCAAAGCGAGCACTGACGAGGCCGCAAAATCAAGGGTGGCAATGACATCGGCTTGAGCCGCATCCCAAATCTGGACGTAATGACCAAGACTAAAAGCAACCCAAGGCAATGTGGGATGCCAAGCCAGTTGATCAATCCAGTGGGAACCGTAGTGGAGCACCTGAAGATTCTCAGGGTGAGCTAAGGAACCCATGAGTACCCGTCCCTGCTCTCCCGCCGCTGCCCACCACTGGCGATCGCTGGCCACCGCGAGGATCGTTAAGCTTTGATCGGTCGCCGTTTGCAAGATGAGTTGCTCACCCACCTCTGGATCAATGTGATAGACCTCTCCTGCGGCGGAAGCGGCCAACAGATGGCGATCGCCCCACGCCAAGGCGGTGACGTACTCTTGAAGTTGGGTTTGTCCTAGTGGGATCAGAGAATTCACCAGTCACGCCCCTAGTGGAGGGTGTCGAAATAGATCTGAATGCCGACAATCATGGCAAACATGAGGACAATAAACAAGCTGATGATCAGCCAGTGCCCCGCCACATTCACGTCAAAGATCTCACCATAAATGCCGTAGAGCCGGTCAATAATGCCTTCCGCTTGGCCAATGGCTTTTTCCCGCTTCAGCATCCAGTTAGAATACCGTTCCTGCCAAATCTGCAGATCATCCTTGTAGTTGGTCATCTCCTCTTGGAAGGTGGCAAAGGCGGCTGGGGTGGTTGGCGTTGCTGGTTCCGTGGGCTTTTGCGGTTCGGCCTCATCAAGGGCTGGGGTGTAGTAGCCACGAACCCCCGGGAAGTAGCAGGTCTTAAAGAGTTGGGCACCCGTGCAACGACAGCTTTCGGGGGGATGGGTTTCATTGGGTTTCGTCCAGCAGGGATCCAAAGCGACATCCTTGCCCACTTTTGTAATTGTGACAAAGGCTTCAAAGGGCCACTTGGTTAAGGTAAAGACATTCATGACTTGGCCAATCGGATTCATCTGGGAGGGGGCAATAATCCCGCCCCCAAATGTGACTTGGGGAATAATAAAGAGAATTAACAACAGGGGGGCGATCGCTGTATTGGGTGACAGTGCCGACACCAACAGCCCCATCATCATGCCACTGAAGGAGGCCAAGAACATCGTCAGCCATAACTGCACTTGAGTGAGGCTATCGCCGGGAAAATCAATGGCAATGTTTTTGAATAGGAGAAAGGCCGAGGCCTGATAAAGTGACAGCAATAGCGCCACCGTTGTCTTAGAAAAGACATAGGCACCAATTTTCAGTCCTACGAGGTGTTCGCGGCGGTAAATCTCTCGCTCTTTGGCGATTTCGCGCATCGTAGTTAAATTACCCACCATCACCGCCACCAAGGCTGTGGCAAAGAGCATCGTAATCGCTGAGGCGGCATCCCCCTTGCGAATATCAAACAGGTGGCGATCCCAAACTATCAAGTCCAGTAAACCAATAAAGAAAGGGATCGAGAAATTCAAAATTAAGCTGACGCGATCGCGCATTAAAACGGCTGCTTCCCGCTGCAACAGGATCAGGTACTGCCGTAAGCCTGAGACAGGGTGGTACTGGGGAATTTTGCTGGCACGTTTCCCTTGGGCATCTGGCGTGCGTCCCTGATCGAGGTGGCAGACTACTGCCTTCTGGCGATCGAGAACATAGGTTTTGTACTGTTTCGACTGCAAATATAACTGCTGCCATTCTTCAGGGCTGCGCTCGCGCTCAACCAAGGGATAAATGTCATTAAAGGACTTGACACCAAAGTAGTCAGGAGCTTCATTGGGGAGGCCAAAATAGGCAATGCGACCGCCAGCGGCGAGAAACAAGACCAAATTACATAGCTTGATATTTTCTGTGACGTGAGTAATCAGGACAACAGTACAGCCACCATTGGCTAAGCGCCGCAATAGGGTCATGACATCTGCCTCGGTACCCGGATCCAGACCCGAAGTGGCCTCATCGAGAAAGAACAAACTGGGTTTGGTAATTAACTCAACACCTATGGAGACCCGCTTCAGTTGGCCGCCACTGAGATTTTTGATTGGCACATCCCGCCGTTGGCTCAGCCCCAAAATCTGCATCACCTCTTCCACGCGGCTGTGGCGTTCAGTAGGTGTAATATCAGCTGGCATCCGCAATTGGGCGGCAAAGTCGAGGGCTTCCTCAACGGTGAGTTCCTTGTGGACGATGTCTTCCTGAGGCACATAGGCAAACTGAGAGCGGTAGGCATCAAAGTTGTGGTAGAGATCGTTGCCATTCACCAGAACCGTGCCACTGGAGGCGGGGTTAAATCCCGTCAACGCCCGCAATAGGGTCGATTTGCCACACCCACTGACGCCAGCAATGACCACAAATTCACGGGGCAAAATGGATAGGGAGACATCGTGGAGGAGCTTTTTATTCCCTTTGACGACTTTCTCTAGGCCAAAGGCATCAAGGCGAATACTGCCCGTTTCATTATCAACGGTGATCGTTTCGTCAACATTGATTTGCAGGAGATAGGGGCCGATGCGAATTTTGTCGCCAATTCGTAGGGCATGGGGTTTGGTGAGGCGCTTGCCATTGCAAAAGACACCGTTGGAGGAATTGAGGTCTGTAATGACAATGGAGGTGCCTTGACGTTCAATCTTGGCATGGTGGCGGGAGACTTGGGGGTGATCAATTTGAATGTCATTGTCGTCACCCCGACCAATCCGCAGAACCGTCTTGCCCTGAAAGCTAATGGCTTTTTGCAGAAACTGAGCTTGGCTTTCACGGAAGGTGATCTTGACGTTGACACCGATGTAGAAGGTATCCTCGTCCTTGAGGTCTTTTTCCTTGATGGGGCGATCGCCATAGACCAGACCGAGCTTACTGTCCAAGTCACGGATGCGATAGCCAGTGTCCGTCTTAACAATTTCAAAGTGATGCCGCGAAATGGTCGGATAGGAAATCACAATTTCGTTGTGGGGCGATCGCCCTACCCGTACCGTGGGTTGCAAGAGTGGAAACTCCTCGACGGAAGCGGGCGTACTAATTTGCAGAAAGGGGGATGATTCTTGATCCGAGGCTAAAACCGTTGCCTCATTGCTATGGGATGCCATGGGACACAGGCTCAACACACCGACGGTTCCCCTTCACGATAACAAGTGCCCTTGAGTCTTGGGGAAGGCCTAGACTAAACCGTTACGAAGTGCAACAACCGCCGCCTGCACACGGTCATCCACCGCCAACTTGTTCAAAATACCCCGCACATGGGTCTTGATAGTATTTGGACTGAGAAACAGCTTACTGGCAATTTCAGGGTTACTATAGCCTTCCACCATCAGCTTCAGGACATCCAGTTCCCGCTGCGACAGGTGATAGTCCATTGTCGGTTGGGGCGGATGCAGGTGCTGGATCACATGGCGGGCAATCTGGGGATCAAGGTAGGTGGCTCCTTCTTGGGCAGCAGCGATCGCCATCAGTAATCGCTCAACGGTTTCTCCCTTGATACAGTAGGCATCGGCACCACTAGAAAGGGCAGCAACAGCTTCAAGAGCCGATTGGTGGGAGGTAAGCATCACCACATGAATGTCAGGAAATTCTCGCTTCAGCCGTTGGGTGGCGGCAATCCCGTCTAGCCTTGGTAGGCCAATGTCCATAATGACCACTTGCGGCTGCAACTGGCGTGTCATATCAATGGCGCCATAGCCATCTTCGGCATAACCCACCACAGCAAACTGCTCTCCTAGGGCTTGTCCTAGCCCCAGTTGCATCATTGGATCATCTTCCACAATCAGGAGCCGCAGCTTGGGTGCCATGGTGGGCGGGGAAGTGCATTAACCGAGACCCGGAACGTTCAAGCCACCTGTTAACTCTTCCATCCGTTCCCGCATGGTAGCGGTGGATTTTTGGTAGGCATCGCGCATGGCGGCGGTCACCAAATCAGAGAGCACTTCAGCCCCTTCACTCAGGAGATCTGGGCTGATTTCGACGCGGCGGGGTTCTTGGGTACCACTCATAATCACTTTGACGGCACCCCCCGCTGCTTGACCCTCAATGTCCATTTTTTCGAGGTCTTCTTGCAGCTTCTTGGCGCCTTCTTGAACTTGTTGTGCTTTCTGGATGGCTGCGGCCAGCTCCTTCATTTTGCCAAGACCGAAGCCAAAACCCTGTCCCTGTGCCATAGTGTTCCTTCTATACAGTGCGGACTATTGACTGCTATCTTATCACTGTCTTGAGAAGGGATTAGCGCGCTGCACGGGCAAGGGCATTGTAGAGACCATTGAGGACGGGAGGGGAAGGGAGGGGGGGCGAGTTCTCAAAAATTTGCATTGGCGTCAGGTTAGGTCGGCCATAGAAGCGGGTACTGGCACTACGATCAAAACTAATATTGGCGCCCTCAAGGGCAACGCCGGCAAACAGACCCGCACTGCGTGTGTAGGAAAAGACTTGGGGACTCGGATCTGTAGGACTGACGACTTCGCCACCCACAGGGCCTGCCGCAACGGAGACATTGCCCCCTAGACGAAAGGACTGCGCCAAGCTGCGCATGACGACGGATTTATCCATGAAGGCCAGCACCACATCCGTGGATTGGGCACCAATTTGCAGGCCAAAGCTCCCGCCGGTCATTGTGATAAAGGCGGGCTTACTCCATTCATTATTTTCATTGCGCACAAGCAGAATACCGGCGCCACGGCGGCCCCCAAAGAGAAAGCCCGCTTGAACGACATTGGGAATAATGGCAATTCCTTGAGCGCGCTGGACAATCCTCGGTGGAATGCGGTTGTTGTTGTTAAATGTAAACTCGCCAAGGACAAATGTGGCATTCTCGACCCGTTGCACCATGCGAGAATCAGGGGCATTTTGGGCAAGGGTGGTATGGGGGATGAAAATCAGGGCGATCGCCCCTACAATTGCAGCGCCAGTTCGGTGAAATCGTGCCATAAGAAAACTCAATTCCATCGCAATTCCTCTTATTTGTGCGTCAATGTATTGTTAGACGAGCCAACCTTACCTGCCTGTTCCCTGACCTGTCATGCCTTGGTTGGTAGTAACAAACCTGAAGAAAACCTGTTTTTTGATTTTCTGCAACCGATTTCCGGCATCTGTTGTTAAAACGGATGTGGCAGAATGTAAAGGGTTTTGCCTGCACTAGTGATTCATACCTAGTTCGTTTTCCCAAGCAGGCAGCTCTCATGGAAAGTTAGGTGGCACGCATGGAACCCCTGTATCAATACGCTTGGCTGATTCCCGTTTTACCCCTCTTGGGAGCGCTGATTGTTGGCTTTGGCTTGATTGCCTTTTCAGAGACCACCTCGAAACTGCGGCGACCCAGTGCCATTTTCATCATGGCGTTGATGGCGATCGCCATGGTGCATTCTCTGAGCCTTTTCTGGAGTCAAGTCCAAGGCCACGCCCCCTATACGCAAATGATTGAATGGGCAGCGGCGGGCAATCTCCACATTGCCATGGGATACGTGATTGACCCCTTAGCGGCATTGATGTTGGTCATCGTCACAACGGTGGCCTTTTTAGTCATGCTCTACAGCGATGGCTACATGGCTCATGATGCGGGCTATGTTCGCTTTTTTGCCTATCTCAGCCTGTTTGGCTCCTCGATGCTGGGGTTGGTCGTCAGTCCCAACTTGGTGCAGGTCTATATCTTTTGGGAATTGGTGGGGATGTGCTCCTACCTGCTGATTGGCTTCTGGTATGACCGCAAAAGCGCGGCGGAAGCAGCACAGAAGGCATTTGTTACCAACCGTGTCGGTGATTTTGGCCTTTTGTTGGGCATGGTGGGGCTATTTTGGGCAACGGGTACCTTTGACTTTGGTGGCATGGGCGATCGCCTGACGGAACTGGTCAATACCGGCCTACTTTCCCCTAGTCTTGCCGCCATTCTTGCCATCTTGGTCTTTCTCGGTCCTGTGGCCAAATCTGCCCAGTTTCCCCTGCATGTGTGGCTACCAGATGCGATGGAAGGTCCGACCCCCATTTCTGCTCTGATTCACGCGGCAACCATGGTGGCAGCCGGGGTCTTCCTGATTGCGCGGATGTTCCCTGTGTTTGAGCAATTGCCCCAAGTGATGACGATCATTGCTTGGACGGGAGCCTTTACGGCATTTATGGGGGCAACCATTGCCATCACCCAAAACGACATCAAAAAGAGCTTGGCTTATTCAACCATTTCCCAACTGGGCTATATGGTCATGGGGATGGGCGTGGGTGCCTACAGTGCTGGCCTTTTTCACCTGATGACCCATGCCTACTTCAAAGCGATGCTCTTTCTTGGATCGGGGTCAGTCATCCACAGCATGGAAGGGGTGGTTGGCCATAACCCAGACTTGGCTCAAGATATGCGCTACATGGGGGGGCTGCGCAAGTACATGCCGATTACGGGGGCAACATTTCTAGTGGGGTGCTTGGCCATTTCTGGCGTGCCTCCCTTTGCTGGCTTTTGGTCAAAGGATGAAATTTTAGGCGCGGTTTTTCATGCCAACCCGGCCATGTGGCTGCTGACGTGGCTCACGGCGGGCTTAACCGCCTTTTACATGTTCCGCATGTACTTCATGACCTTTGAGGGCAAGTTCCGTAATGTGCCCCCAGAGTTACAGGAGCACTATGATCACAATGCCCACCACGATCAGCACGCTGCTGAACCCCATGAATCTCCTTGGACAATGACCCTACCCTTGGTGGTGCTAGCGATTCCCTCGACGTTGATTGGTTTTGTGGGTACCCCCTTCAACAATCTCTTTGAGGCCTTTATCCATGCTCCCGGTGAGGAGATGGTGGCGGAGCACGCGGTGGATTTGACAGAGTTTCTCATCCTTGGCGGTAGCTCTGTGGGCATTGGCCTGCTTGGCATTACCTTGGCCTCCCTGATGTATCTCAAGGGCACTCCCAGTCCGCAGGCGATCGCCAAAGCCATTCAACCGCTGTACCAGTTCTCACTGCATAAGTGGTATTTCGATGAACTCTATGAAGCGGTCTTCATTAAAGGCTGTCGTCGCTTGGCGCGTCAGGTCTTGGAAGTGGATTACAACGTGGTGGATGGCGTGGTCAACCTCACGGGCTTTGTCACGATGGTCACTGGTGAAGGACTGAAATACTTCCAAAATGGCCGTGCCCAATTCTACGCCCTCATTGTGCTGCTGGCGGTGTTGGGATTTGTCATCTTCTCGGTGCAAGCCTAACCCCGGTTATGGTTCTTTCCCAACTGCTGGAGGAGTAAACACGACTGCCATGAGTACGTTTCCTTGGCTGACAACGATTATCCTGTTCCCAATTGTGGCTTCCTTGGCGATTCCCTTCATTCCAGATGCCACAGGCAAAGGACGCCCAATCCGCTGGTATGCCCTGACGGTGGGGTTGATTGACTTTGCCTTGATTGTCTATGCCTTCACGAATTTCTATGACCTGAACACCCCCGGCATGCAACTGTGGGAAAGCTATGACTGGATTCCCGAAATTGGCCTGCGCTGGTCAGTGGGGGCAGATGGCCTCTCGATGCCGCTGATTTTACTCACGGGCTTTATCACCACGCTGGCGATTTTGGCGGCTTGGCCAGTGACCCTGAAGCCGCGACTCTTTTATTTCTTAATGCTGGCGATGTATGGTGGCCAGATTGCCGTTTTTGCCGTGCAGGATATGCTGGTCTTTTTCCTTGCGTGGGAACTGGAGCTGATTCCGGTGTACCTGCTACTGGCCATTTGGGGGGGGCACAAGCGTCAATACGCGGCAACAAAGTTCATTCTCTACACGGCTGGTAGCTCCCTCTTTATTTTGGTGGCGGGCTTGGCCATGGCCTTCTATGGCGACACGATTAGCTTTGATATGCAGACCTTGGCGGCCAAGGACTATGCCATTGGGTTTCAACTGCTGGTTTATGCCGGCTTTTTGGTGGCCTACGGCGTCAAGCTGCCGATTGTCCCCCTGCACACGTGGTTGCCGGATGCCCACGGTGAAGCAACAGCGCCGGTGCACATGCTGCTGGCGGGGATTCTCCTGAAGATGGGCGGCTATGCCCTGATTCGCATGAATGTCGATATGCTGCCGGCAGCCCATGCCAAGTTTGCCCCCGTTTTGGTGATTTTGGGGGTGGTCAACATCATCTATGCGGCGCTGACTTCCTACGCGCAGCGCAATCTCAAGCGCAAAATTGCCTACTCCTCGATTTCCCACATGGGCTTTGTGCTGATTGGGATTGCCTCGTTTACCAATTTGGGCATGAGTGGGGCAATGCTACAAATGGTCTCCCACGGCTTGATTGGGGCGAGTCTCTTCTTTTTGGTGGGTGCCACCTATGACCGTACCCACACGCTGATCCTTGAGGAAATGGGCGGTGTTGGCCAGAAAATGAAGAAGATCTTTGCCATGTTTACGGCCTGCTCCTTGGCCTCCCTTGCCCTGCCGGGGATGAGTGGCTTTGTGGCTGAACTCATGGTCTTTATTGGCTTTGCCACTAGTGATGCCTATTCGTTGCCCTTCCGCGTGATTGTGGTCTTTTTGGCGGCAGTGGGGGTGATCTTGACACCGATTTACCTGCTGTCGATGCTGCGGGAAATTTTCTACGGCCCTGAAAACAAGGAACTGGTGGAGCATGAAGCCCTTGTGGATGCTGAACCCCGCGAGGTGTTTATCATTGCCTGTCTTTTGGTACCAATTATTGGCATTGGCCTCTATCCCAAGCTATTGACGCAAATTTACGATGCCACCACGGGGCAGGTGATTGCGCGAGCGCGGGAAGTGGTACCGACACTGGCTCAGCAGGTGGATCAACCCTTAGGGACACTGGTGGCACCGAGCCTGAACTCAAAGACTAAATGAGTTGGCTACAAGATTGGGTACTGGGGGAGTGGAGCTGGCTGCGCTTGGGGCGATCGGCACTCCTGATTTATCTGATCATTGCGGTCTATCTCTACTTTGGCGCCGATGCCCTGATCTTCCATCCACCCCGTCCTACCTACTCCCTTTCTGAGGAGATCCGGCTGATTCCAGTGGGGCAGGGCGATCGCCTTGCGGTGCGGTATGTTGCCAACCCAGACGCTCACTTTACGCTGCTGTTTAGTCACGGCAATGGGGAAGACCTCGGCATGGTGGAACCCTTTCTACAGACGCTGCGGCAGTGGGGGTTTTCCGTCCTCGCCTACGACTATCGTGGCTACGGCTTGAGTTCGGGTCGCCCTAGTGAGCGTCATGCCTACGTAGATGCTTTGGCAGCCTATACCTATCTCACAGAGGAACTGCGAGTCCCCCCAGAGCGGGTGATTCTCTATGGCCGTTCCCTTGGCGGTGGGGTGGCGACGGAACTGGCAACACAGGTTGCAATTGCGGGGTTGGTCTTAGAAAGTACCTTTACTTCAATCTTTCGGGTGGTGGTACCTTTCCCGTTATTTCCCTTTGATCGCTTTATCAACCGAGATAAACTGCCGCAAGTCAAGGTGCCGCTGTTGATTCTCCACGGTACTGCCGATAGCATCGTGCCCTTTCGTCATGGCCAATACCTTTTTGCCATTGCCCGTGAGCCAAAATTTTCCCTCTGGGTCGAGGGTGCCGATCACAATGATTTTGTTGAGGTGGCGGGCGATCGCCTGCGGATAGCGTTAGAGGAATTTGCTGCTTTTCTGAAGGCACAATCTGCCTAGGGTGTTTATTAAGGGAAAGCTGATGTTCCCAGTAAGGGACAGTTGTTGAGGTACGCTGAGATCGTAGCGCGAAAAGATTTTCTTATGGATGCTTTGGCTCTTTGGCAGCATTACCAAGACTGGTTGTACTACCACCCTGAGTTAGAGTTCTATGTGGATGTCAGTCGTATGGGGCTGACCCTAGAAGTGGTACGTCGCCTAGAGCCAGCTTTTGAGCGCGCCTTTCAGCAAATGAAGGAATTGGAAGCAGGGGCGATCTCCAACCCCGATGAGGGCCGCATGGTGGGGCACTACTGGCTGCGGGATGCCGATTTGGCACCAACTCCAGAACTGCGTGCCGAAATTCGCGATGCCATTGCCCAAGTGAAGCAGTTTAGCCAGCAAGTCCACAGTGGCGCCATTGCTCCACCCCAAGGGGGTCGCTTTACCGAGATTCTCTCCATTGGCATTGGGGGGTCTGCCCTAGGTCCGCAGTTTGCGGCGGCTGCCCTTGCCCCTGTGAATCCGCCCCTGAACATTCACTTTTTGGACAACACCGACCCTGCCGGGTTTGAGCGGGTTTTTGCGGAACTAGGCGATCGCCTGCGGACGACATTGGTGATTGTCATTTCCAAATCGGGGGGGACACCGGAAACCCGCAATGGCATGCTAGAAGCCCAAGCCCGCTTCCAACGTGCCGGCCTTGCCTTTGCCGATCACGCCGTCGCCGTCACCCTGCCGGGCAGTGGCCTTGCCCAAGTGGCGGAGTCCAACGGTTGGCTGGCCATTTTCCCGATGTTTGACTGGGTGGGGGGGCGCACCTCGGAACTGTCAACGGTGGGTCTATTGCCCGCTGCCCTGCAAGGGATTGACATTGATGCCCTCCTCGCGGGAGCAAAATTGATGGATCAGGCAACCCGCGTGCCGAAGATTCGCCAAAATCCCGCTGCCCTACTCGCCTTGGCTTGGCACCATGCGGGCAATGGTCGGGGTGAAAAAGATATGGTTGTCCTGCCCTACAAAGATAGTCTGCTCCTGTTTAGCCGCTACTTGCAGCAGTTGGTAATGGAGTCCCTCGGCAAGGAAAAAGACCTCGACGGCAACATTGTCCACCAAGGGATTGCGGTCTATGGCAACAAGGGAACCACGGATCAGCATGCCTATGTGCAGCAGTTGCGGGATGGCCTACCTAACTTCTTTGTCACGTTTATTGAGGTGCTGCGGGATGGCCAAGAACCCGCCATTGACGTGGAGCCGGGGATTACTGCGGGGGATTACCTCAGTGGCCTACTCCTCGGCACCCGCCAAGCTCTCTATGAAAAGAATCGCCCCTCCCTGACGGTGACGATTCCGGACGTGACCCCGAAAACCGTGGGTGCCTTGATTGCCCTCTATGAACGAGCGGTGGGTCTTTATGGCTTCTTGGTGAATATCAATGCCTACCATCAGCCGGGGGTGGAAGCGGGGAAAAAAGCAGCGGCGGCCAACTTGGCGTTGCAACGGCAGATTGTTAAAGTCTTAGAACAAAGTGATGAACCCCTAGACTTGCAGGCGATCGCCGACGCTGTGAATGCGCCGGATCAACTGGAGCGGATTTACCTGATCCTACGGCACCTTGTGGCCAACGATCGCGGCATCGAGCAACTGGGGGATCCAGGGCAGCCAAGTCAATTGCAGTTTCGGTGGCAACGCTAATGCAGCGGCGGCAATTTTGTCAGGGGTTGTTTGCCTTGGGGGCGATCGCCCTCAGTGGTTGTCAAGCCACTGCCAATACAGGACTCACCGTCTATTTACTGCGAAAATCCTTACCCCCCCAATTGATTCAGCGCTTTCGTCAACAGGCCGGCGTGGGACTTCAGCTGCGGCTGCGGGAAACCCCCCAAGAGTTAGCCAACACCTTTGCAGCGGGAATCCTCGGGTCAGCCGTCCTCAGTCTCGGGGATGCTTGGATAGCTCAGGCCGTGGCGCAGCGACAGATTGCCCCTATTCCCAAACCACTGATTCAAAACCGGTGGGACTGGGCTGAACCGTGGCAGCCATTACTGCAACTCATTGGCAAAGACGATGCTCTCTGGGGTCTGCCCTATCGCTGGGGGGCAACAGTCCTCATTTATCGCCGCCAGTTCTTTGCCGATTTGGGCTGGGAACCCACAGATTGGGATGTCCTATGGCATCCAAGCGTTCAAGGCCACTATAGCCTGTTAAATCAGCCGCGGGAAGTGATTGGGTTGACGCTGAAATCCCTAGGGCTATCCTACAATGCCCCACCCACCCACCCCGAATTACGGCAACGCTTGCAGCGTCTCCGCCAAGGATGTCGTTTTTTTAGTTCTGACGCCTACCTGCAGCCACTGATGCTGGGCAGTACACAATTAGCAGTGGGTTGGTCAACGGATGTACTGCCGCTGCTGAAGCGAGATCCGCAGACCTATGCCGCCGTGTTTCCCGCCAGTGGGACAGCGCTGTGGGTGGATTTGTGGGTCTGTGGCCAAAACCCCGATGCGGCAGCCTTGGCTTGGTTGAACTACTGGTGGCAACCGGAAGTTGCTGAGCAACTCAGCCAGTTTAGTGATGCTCCCTCGCCGCTGGTGAGCGATTTAAGACGCACTCTCTTGCATCGCTATATTCCCCTAGCGACTCCCACCGCCTTTGCCAAGAGTGAACTCCTGCTCCCCCTCGATGTGGCTGCCCAAAAACGCTATGACACCCTTTGGCAGGAAATGTTTTTGCCCCTCTCCTAAGTGTGCCGCGGTTGCCTTGAACCACCTAGGATTTCTGCCACATAGGCGAGGGCTTGGGGGCGATCGCGAATTTCTCCCCGCGCTTGGGCTGCTTCCACAGCTCGCAACAATTCACCCACACGCGGCCCCGGCGAGACCTGAAACACTTCTACCAGATCGGCACCCCGCACCAATTGGGGGGGATGGGCAATGGCATCCTTGGGGTCTAACCACCCTTTGACCAAGGGCACTAGATGCGCTTTGGGGATGCCCCGGCTCAGGGCAAGGGCAACAAAGGCTGGAAAATAGCTACCCGCCGCGCGAAATAGATAGAAGGCTTGCTCGCGGTTCAGGGGCTGTTCGAGGGGGACTAGCCAGTGGTTGAGCAATCGGCACAGGACTTGGACAATGCGAATTTCATCAGTGGTGTAGGTGAGGGCAGTTAGTTCCTCGGCAGCGCGGCGATCGCTGGCATTCACGAGGCAGGTGAGCTTGGCCAAAGCCACTAGGGTTCGCCGTTGGGGTTCGCCGGGGGCAGTTGTTGCGGCAATAGATGTCGTTAGCGCCGGCCAAAGGGCTGGGAAGGGAAAATTCCCTAGGGTGGATTCAAGGGCATGGTAGTGGGTAATCCGCTCCTCGGTGACCGACGGCAGCCACACCGCCAACACGCCATCGCGAAAAGCAAGGGTGAGATAGGGGGCACTCTCAAGGGCACTGAGAAAATAACTGAGTTCCACCCGCACCCGTTCTGGGGCGACTCGTCGCAGTTGGGGGGCAAGGGTTTGGATCACCTGCCGCGTTTCGGGCGTAATCGTAAATTGCAGTTGGGCGGCTTGGCGATAGGCGCGTAGGAGTCGCAGGGGATCAGCAGCGAGATTTTCTGGTGCGACATAGTGAATTTGGCGGCGTTGCAAATCCAAAAGGCCACCGAGGGGATCGACAATGTGGTGGTGGTGAATGTCGTAGGCAATGGCATTGAGGCGAAAATCGCGATCGCTCAAATCGGTCAAGAGGGTTTCTCCGTGCCGCTGGGCAATATCCACCGTTGTATTAGCAAAGACTAAGCGGGCAATCTGCCGCTGCCGATCCAAAACCACTAAACCAGCCTTGTACTTATCCGCCAGTTTTTGGGTCAGGGCAATCGCATCCCTCGGCACAATAAAATCCAAGTCGGGGCACGAATTGATCCGGCCTAGGAGCGCATCCCGCACCGCTCCCCCCACGAGGTAGGTATCGGCCGGTAAATCACTGACCGCGATCGGCCAGCGACTAAAATCAAAGGGTTGAAGGGCGACCATTAGAGCTGGTTGAGAGCGATCGCTTGCCCCCCAAGGGTGACCCTCAAGTTTTCCCCCTGCACACAGACGAGCCCTGCGGCGGTTTCAATGGTGAGGCAGTTATTTTCAAATTTGAGTAAGCCGTTCCAAGGCGGGACTGCTGGGGCAGAGGTGGTGGGCAATCCAGACGGGACACTTTCTAGCCAAATCAGCGAGGCATCCCCAGAAAAGTGGCGATCGCCCATCGCCGTTTTGATTATCAGACCACCGCCCGCCGACGGTGAAAAGGCAATATCGCAAATGGGCTGCCACTCCTTGCCCACCAACAGTTGCAATTGCTGTGGCTCCTGAGGTGTGGCAGTGGACTTGAGCAGTAACCACCAAGTTTTCCAAAGTTGCCGTGCCGTTCCCCAACGCACCACCTGTCCCGACGGAATGGCGACCTGTTCGTAGTGCCACGCCGGTACGGGTTCACTGACGTATTGTGTGGGCAAGAAGGAATGGGCTTGGAGGACACTGGCCACCACATCGGCAAAGGGCGCCTCGGCAAAAAGGGTTACTTTTTCATTGGCCACACTCTCACCTTCTACCACCGCCACCACCGTTTCCGTGACCGTGCGCAATTGATAGCAGTGATTGCCGAGGCTAACCACCTTCAAATCAGCACTTTGGTAGGTACTGGGCAGGGGGTGTTGTTGCAGGATCAGCATTTGAATCACCTGCTCATTCGTCCACTCAATCACGGTGGTTTCGTTCGCAGTGGCCATTGGCTTAGCCATTGGCGTTGGGGCGGGCAACGGAACCTCTTCCATTTCCCCAGCCTCAAAGACCACTTCGCCATTGGGCAGGATAGTTCCTGAGAGCTTGGCTTCCTCTAAGTCTTGGCGGCGGGCGATCGCCCCGGTCAGATCCGCCTCTGAGAGATCTGCCCCCACCACATTTGTATCCTTCAGATTACTGTCGTGGAGCACCGCCCCCTTGAGGATGGCCCCACTGAGCACCGCCTGCTGTAAATTGGCGCGTGAGAGGTAGGCACCCACTAGGATGGCGCCACTGAGCATGGCTTCCTGCAAGTTGGCATCGGTCAGATTAGCACCACTCAGATCTGCACCAATCAGATTTGCCCCCCGCAGATTGGCATTGGCCAAGTTGGCCTTGATCAAATCCGCTCCACTCCAGTTGATGCCCTGAAGATCCGCCCCCGCTAGATCCACATGGCTCAGTTGCACCAGAGGGAACACACTGCCCGCCAAATTCACACCCCGGAAATTCCGCACCCCACGGGCAAATTCGCTTAACAAGGTTTCAAGGGTAATTGCTTTGCTCATAGCCGCTCACTAGCAGGGCACCACAGAGTTTTTCAAGCCCACTGCTATAGCTATTCTAGGTCTTGATTCCCATCCAGAGGAGCCAGTCAGCGATGCCATGGTTTGTCAAAATTGAACGCGGTATTGTGGACAAAGCCACCTTTGATCGCCACGTTCCTGCCCACCGTGCCTATGTGCGCGCCCTCATTGCCGCAGGGCATCAAGCCCGCACGGGATACTGGGCTGAGCGCGGGGGTGGCATGTTGTTGTTTCAGGCGGATTCCCGGCAAGCCGCTGAAGAAATTGTTGCCCGTGATCCCCTCGTCCAACACCAGTGTGTCCACTACGAACTCCACGAGTGGTGTATCGTCGAAGCCCCCGATTAGCCTTGGCGCAGTTTCTCCGCCCAGACACGGGTGGGTAGCCCCCACACGTAGATAAAGCCCTCGGCGGCCTTGTGATTAAATTGATCCTCGGCGCCATAGGTAGCCAAATCGGGCGTATAGAGGGAATAGGGAGAGCGTCGCCCCACCACCCGTGCGGTTCCCTTAAAGAGCTTGACGCGCACGGTACCCGTCACCCGCTTCTGGGTCTGTTGAATAAAAGCATCCAAGGCTTCCTTGAGGGGGCTATACCAAAGACCGTTATAGACCAAACGGCTGTAGGTCTCTTCAATCCCCCGTTTGTACTGCGTCACATCGGCGGTTAAGGTCAAGCTTTCCAAATCGCGGTGGGCGTCAATAAGCACCAAGAGGGCAGGGGCTTCGTAAATTTCGCGGGATTTAATGCCGACAAGGCGATTTTCAATCATGTCAATGCGACCAAAGCCGTGGCGCCCCACCCGCTCATTGAGTTCACTCACCAGCGTTACGGGATCGAGGGAGCGGCCATCGAGGCTAACGGGAATTCCGGCCTCAAAGCCAATATCCACATACTCCGGGGAGTTGGGGGTATTTTCAATGGCTTGGGTCATCAAATAGATTTCCTCAAGGGGTTCAATCCACGGATCCTCAAGGGGGCCGGCTTCAATACTGCGTCCCAAAAGATTGCGGTCAATGCTGTAGGGGGAAGATTTTTTCACAGGCGCAGGAATGCCAAAGCGTTCGCCATAGGCAATGGTTTCTTCGCGGCTCATGCCCCATTCGCGAGCGGGTGCCAGGACCTTGAGGTTGGGATTCAGGGCGGCGATCGCCACATCAAAGCGCACTTGATCATTGCCTTTCCCTGTACAGCCGTGGGCAACGGCATCGGCACCATACTCAGCAGCCGCATCCACCAAGAGCTTGGCAATCAGAGGGCGAGCAAGGGCCGTCGAGAGGGGATAGCGATTTTCGTAGAGAGCGTTGGCCTGAAGAGCGGGAAAGGCATAGTTGCGGATGAACTCAGCTTTGGCATCGACCACCAGCGAGGCACTGGCACCAGCATCAAGGGCTTTTTGGCGAATGGGTTCCAGTTCATCCCCCTGTCCTAAATCAGCGGCGAGGGTAATGACTTCCTTCACGCCCCACTCGTGCTTGAGATAGGGAATACACACGGAGGTATCCACTCCCCCCGAATAGGCCAAAATGACTTTTTCTGCACGCCCCATGATTCTTTCCTGAAATAAATGCGATCGCTACTATAGCGGATCTGTTTGCCAGAAACGTTATAGCAATAACCGTTTCGCCGAGCCTTACATCTGTTTCACTTCGTTTGCTAGGGGCAGGCCTTGCTCAAAACAGGTCAGATTTTCAATTGTCGTACGGGCAATATCTGTGAGGGCATTGCGGGTAAAGAAGGCTTGGTGAGCAGTAATCACCACATTGGGGAAGGATTGCAGGAGTTGGAAGGTGTCGTCTTGAATAATCGTGTCCGAAAGATCTTGGAAAAAGAGGGAGTCTTCCTCTTCATAGACATCAATGCCCAGATAACCAATTTGGCCACTTTTAATGCCCTCAATGACTGCTTTGGTGTCCACCAGCTTGCCACGACTAGTATTGATCAACATGACACCGCGCTTCATTTGGGCGATCGTGGTCGCATTGATCAGGTGTTCATTTTCGGGGACAAGGGGGCAATGAAGAGTGACAATGTCCGATTCAGCCAAGAGGGTTTCTAGGGTTGTGTAGGTGCCTATCTGCTCAAAGTCTTTGTTGGGGTAGGGATCATAGCCGTAGAGGTGACAGCCAAAACCATGCATAATCCGGGCAACAACACGCCCAATTTTGCCTGTGCCAATGATGCCGACCGTACAACCATACAGATCAAAGCCCATCAGCCCCTCTAGGGAAAAATTATCATCGCGCACGCGGTTGTAGGCACGGTGAAGTTTGCGGTTTAGCATCAAGATCAGCCCCACTGTATGCTCCGCTACCGAATAGGGGGAATAAGCACTGACGCGGGTAACTGTGATGCCCAAGCTGGCCGCTGTTGCCAAATCCACATTGTTGAAGCCCGTACAGCGCAGCGTCACCAGACGCACCCCCAACGCTGCCAGCCGTTTGAGGGTCTCTGCCCCCAGATCATCATTGACAAATACACAGACGGCCTCATGTCCCTCGGCAAGGGAAACTGTTTGAGGACGCAGTAGCACATCGTAGTAGGTGAGGAGATGGGGATGACCTTGAGCTTCATTGGCGGCATTCAGAAACTGGCGATCGTAGGATTTGGCACTGAAAACGGCAACTTTCATAGCATGGCTCTCCTAGCCCAAGTGACATTACAGCCCTTTTCACTAGGGTTGAACACTCTAGAATCCTGAGAACGTTAATGGCGGACAGCATGCCGATGTGTCCTGTCTGTTAACCCCATATTCCACAAAAGAGCTGTAGTTAGCTTAGCGAGTGTCAGCTTAAGGTTGTGTTAAGGGAGGACAAATACCCAGACAACTGCTTAGGGGATGCCCTTAGCGCTTGCGAAAAAACTGGCGAATGGTTGCGGCAATATGCTCAATGGTGGCATCGCTCAATTCAGGCCAAATGGGTAAGCTGAGAACCTCGCTGGCAAGGCGATCGCTCACAGGATTGGGTGGAGATTGCCCCTTATACATCGGAGAGTGATCTTGGGGAATGGGGTAGTAAATCATCGAACTAATACCAGCCGCCTTCAGGTAAGCCGCGAGCGCATCCCGCTGCCCATTGAGCACCCGAATGGTATATTGATGAAACACATGCCCTAGAGATACTGCTGGGGTCACCACCGCCTCAAGACCCGCCAAGGCTTGGTTATAGGTTTGGGCGACTCGCCGTCGCTCTTGATTCCAGCGATCGATATGGGGTAGCTTCACCCGCAGAATTGCCGCCTGTAGGCTGTCCAAGCGAGAATTGTAGCCAATCATTTCGTGGTGGTAGCGTTGACGGGAGCCGTGAACCCGCAGCATGCGCGATCGCTCGGCTAAATCATCATCATTGGTGGTAATCAGCCCCCCGTCGCCATAGGCACCGAGATTCTTGGTGGGAAAAAATGAAAAGGCTCCCATGGTACCGATCGCCCCCGTGAACCGATGAGCTAAAGCCTCTTGAGTTGCCGTTTCACATTGACAGTTCTCACAGGGCGGACAATAGCGGGCACCAAAGGACTGGGCACAATCCTCAAGAATGGCTAACCCATGGGCTTGGGCAATTTCAACAATTGCTCCCATAGCAGCTGGCCGCCCAAATAAATGAACCGGCAAAATCGCCTTGGTGCGGGGGGTAATGGCTGCGGCAACTTTATTGGGATCAAGGTTAAAAGAGTCCAGTTCCACATCCACAAAGACCGGGCGGGCACCCACCAAACTAATTGCCTCTGCCGTCGCAAAAAACGAAAAGGGGGTGGTAATCACCTCATCCCCAGCACCTATTCCCAAACTGCGCAGGGAAATCACCAGTGCATCTGTCCCTGAATTAACTGCTACCGCATGGCGCACCCCTAAATAGGCGGCTACCTCTTCCTCAAAGGCCTGTACCTCTGGCCCTAGAATGAACTGACCGGATGCCAGTACGCGGGCAACTGCGCGATCGATGTCTGCTTGCAGGAATTGATATTGGGCCTTGAGATCAAGAATAGGGATGGTATCCATGAGAGAGCGCAAGTCTTTATTATCATCCTCTCACGAGCGTAGTGTGGTTTTAGCGAATTAAGCTAGGCTTAGAGTGTAGAGCCGTTCTCAAGGGCGGGGTTCCAGACCCGTTTTTTTTGATGAATCCCCAAGAGTTGTTAAAACGCTATGCCAGCGGTGAACGGGACTTTAATCGTGCCAGTTTGACAAATGGCGAGTTTATCAACGCTGATCTACGGGGGATTATTCTCTCCCGTGCCGACATGGAGTGGGTCAACCTGAGCGGAGCCAATCTCAGTGGTGCAGTGCTGTGTGGCGCAGAAATTGTTAATGCCATGCTCATCAAGGCAGAATTGGTGGATGCCAACCTCGCTGGCGCAAACCTTAGCCGCAGTGATCTCAGTTGGGCAAACCTGACGCGAGCCAATCTCAGCCGCGCTGAACTTAGTGAAACCACCCTGCGGGGAACGGTGCTTCAGGGTGCCAATCTCTCTCGTGTGGACTTGGCGAATGCGGATCTACGGGGATTGACACTCGACGGCGTTAACCTTTCGGGGGCAAATTTACAGGGCGCGAATTTGCATGGCACGGATCTAAAGCAGGCGAACCTAACCCGTGTGGATTTAATTCAGGCGGATGTCAGCAATGCCAATCTCAGTGGTGCGAACCTCAGCGGTGCCAACCTGAGTGGCGCGAACTTAACGGCGGCGAATCTCACGGGAGCCAATCTCAGCCGCGTTGATCTCACGGAAGTCAAGCTCAGTGAAGCCAACCTTGCCAAGGCCAACCTTGTCGGCGCGGAACTGGCCAAGGCGGATCTGTCCTCCCTAGAACTTTCAGATGTCAACCTCAGTGGTGCCAATCTCAGTGGCGCGAACCTGAACCATACCAACCTTAGCCGTGCGGATCTCAGTGGGGCAAATTTACGGGGCGCCAACCTCAGCCATGCCAAACTGGTGGGCACCAATCTGCAGGGGGCGAATCTCCAAGGGGCAAACTTGCAGGGGGCATTGCTGGACAATGCGGATTTGAGTCAAACGGATCTACGCAGTGCCAATCTCAGTGGCCTCGTCTTTAATGGCGTGAAGCTGCGGGGTGCCAATCTCAGTGGTGCCAATCTTCGCGAAGTGGAGTTAACGGAAGCCAACTTTAGCCGTGCCGACTTGGTAGAAGCGAATCTCAGCCGTGCCCGCTTGGTGGGAGCCAACCTGAGTCGTGCTACTCTCTCAGAAGCGAATCTCAGCCGCGCCACCCTCAGTGGAGCTACCCTGAGCCGGGCAACGTTTAGTGGCAGCTTACTGGGAACTGTAGATCTCAGCGGTGTTAACTTGAGTGGGGCAGACTTAGGGGACGCCAACCTCTCAGGCTCTAACCTGTCGCGGGCGGATTTGACGCGGGTGAACCTGACTGCTGCGGATATGAGTGGTGCCAACCTCAGTGAAGTGGATTTGCGGGGTACGATTATGCCCGATGGCCGACGGCGAGCTTAGGCGGGGTCTTTTTCGGGGACGGTTTCTTCGGCAGCTTCAACCGGCTGGGGTCTCGGTGGTGCTTGACGGCCAAAGAGGTGCACCAAGTGCTTCAAATGAGCGGCAAGTTCAGGGGTAAGTTGACCCGCAGTTAGGCGCCACGCCCAGTTGCCTTCGCTCGTACCGGGGAAATTCATGCGGGCATGACTATCGAGACCGAGCAAATCTTGAACGGGAAGAATGGCTTGGTTGGCAACGGTTCCTAGGGCCATGCGAATCAAAGCCCAGTGGGGTTCGCTGGGGGTATAGCCCAAATAGTCAATGAGGCGCTGCTGTTCCCAGTCACTGAGGGTGCGGTACCAGCCGACAGTTGTGTCATTGTCATGGGTGCCAGTGTACACCACACAGTTGCGCTCTTGATTAAAGGGTAAAAAGGGATTATCCGAACCACCGCCGAAGGCAAACTGGAGAATTTTCATCCCCGGAAACTGAAACTGATCCCGTAGGGCAATGACATCGGGGGTAATATCCCCTAAATCCTCGGCGAGAATAGGCAGTCGTCCCAAAGCAGCTTGCAAGGTTTCAAAGAAGGCAGCACCAGGACCCAGTTGCCACTCACCGTTGACGGCTGTTTCCTCTCCTTCGGGCACTTGCCAGTAGCCCTGAAAGCCGCGAAAGTGATCCACACGGATAATGTCCATGTAGGAGAGCAGGGCACGGAAGCGCTCAATCCACCAAGAGTAGCCATCGGCAGCAAGGGCTTTCCAGTTGTAAATGGGGTTGCCCCAGAGTTGTCCTGTGGCACTGAAGTAATCTGGAGGCACACCGGCCATGAGGGCAGCCGCACCCGTTTCTGGATTGAGTTCAAAAAATTGGGGAAAGGCCCAGACATCGGCACTGTCGTGGGCAACATAAATGGGAATATCACCAATAATCTGAATCCCCTGTTGATTGGCGGCTTCCTTGAGGGCGTGCCACTGCTGGTAAAAGAGAAATTGCTGAAACTCGTACTCAAAAATGCGCTCTTTGAGAACGGCTTGGATCGCGGCAAGGGCGGTTGGTTCGCGATCGCGCAAAGGGGCGGGCCATTCATACCACGGCTGTCCCTCGTGGTGATCCTTCAGCGCCATAAAGAGGGCATAGGTGGGCAGCCAGTAGTGGGCAAGGGCTTGAAAGTCGCGAAAGGCCTGCCAGTCTTCTGGGGTGGCTTGATTCTGAAAGCGTTGAGCAGCAAGGCGGAGCAGGGGGAGTTTTTGGCTAATGACAGCCTCGAAATCAACGCGATCGCTATTCTCAAGCGTGAGTCCTGCCAAATCTGCTTCCGTTAACCAGCCCTCCTTGACCAGTTCATCCAAGCTGATCAGCAGTGGGTTGCCGGCCATCGCGGAGTAGCACATATAGGGGGAATTGCCAAAGCCCGTTGGCCCTAGGGGCAAGACCTGCCAGTACTGCTGATCACTGGCAACCAAAAATTCAAGGAACTCACGAGCTGCCGCACCCAAGTCACCAATGCCATGACCACCAGGCAGGGACGTGGGATGAAGCAGTAAACCACAGGAGCGGGGAAAGTGCATTATTAAGCCACGGGGAAACTTGAGCTAATTATCGCCCAATTCTGGATCGGCAATCTCGCTGGATTCCGCTAGAATTTCTGCTTCAAGGGCGGCTAGCTCCTCTGGCGACATCCGCGCAAGGCGATCGCTCATCACGGCCTCTTCATAGTCTTTAAGTTGCTGGTGGTAGGTCATCCGTCCTGTAAAGACCCGCAGGAGATAGGTGGAGAGCCAACCCAGAACCACCAAGACAAAAATGGCTTGACTCCAAATCCCGGCTTGAAGCGGCTCAACCCCCGCAATGCGCAACAGCAGATAAACCAAGCCGCCCGCAAGGAAAACACCAATACCAATCCCTAGAACATCAATGCGGCGCATAGCACCTAGGAATCGAGAGAGCGCGGTTGGGGACGAAAGTTAATAAAGGGAGCCAGCAGGAGTAATCCCGGAAAGAAGAACGTCACCAGAAAGTACATAAATGCCCGCTCAAAGGAGCCAGCCACATACCAGCGAGCATTCAAATAGGCATAGACGATCGCTGGCACCACCAGCAGATATAGCCCTGCCAAGGCGCCATAGACACCGAGTACCAAAAGCTCTGTTGAAACTGCCATCGATGACTACCTCTTCACCAAAACGACTAGATTATTCTGAAACGGTGCTGGTTTCCCTCACCGCTTCCCCAAGGGCAGGAACAGCAATTCCCATCGCTGCAGCAAGGGCAGGAGGAGGCGCTTGGCGACTGGGAGCATTGAGATATTGACCGGTGAGAATAGGGGGCACCGGCTTCATCTTGTGCTTGGCGGTAAAGAGGCGATGGGTTTGGGCAAGGTTGCCACGCTCACTGATATGCTCATTGGCAATTTTCTTGCGCAGCTTGACGATCGCATCCATGATCGCTTCTGGACGGGGCGGACAGCCGGGCAAATAGACATCCACGGGAATCAGCTTGTCCACACCACGCACGGCGGAATAAGAATCAGAGCTAAACATCCCCCCTGTGATCGTGCAGGCACCCATCGCAATCACGTACTTGGGATTGGGCATTTGATCGTAGAGGCGCACCAAGGCGGGTGCCATTTTCATCGTGATGGTGCCAGAGGTGATGATCAAATCCGCCTGACGGGGGCTGTTGCGGGGCACCAAGCCAAAGCGATCGAAATCGAAGCGCGAGCCAATCATGGCCGCAAACTCAATGAAGCAGCAGGCAGTGCCATACATGAGCGGCCAGAGGCTCGATAGCCGTGCCCAGTCATAAACATCGTTGAGGGAAGTAAGGATGATATTTTCCGCAAGTTCTTGGGGAACTTCAGGACGAGCAATTGGATTGAGGATGGCAGGCGAGGTCGTATTGGTCATAGGGTTCCCTCAAGGGACATCGGCCAAATGTAAAAACACTTAAAATTATAGGCCTTTACCCTAACAGATGCAGCCAATTGCATTGAGCTGGCAATAAAAAAACTTGACAGCAAGGATAAATTATTTTTGGCCGCCCACCTGCAGGCCGGGGGGTAGGTCTAAGGTGTCACCAATGGTGATGCCATTCCAGTAGGCCGCCAGCAGGACATCACAGGTTTTGCCCCAGGCGATCGCCCCTTGATGGTCGAGGCCAATGGCGCCAAAATCCCGTTGCCGACTCGCGGCTTCCCGAAAGGATTTTTCAAAGGCCGCCTCAAGGGAAAGCCCATCGGTGACGCGCACCACAATCCGCGTGGCCAGCGCCTCATCCAGAATATCCTCACCAATGCCAGTACAACTGACTGCTGCTAAGCTGTTGGCATAGGTGCCGGCTGGCGTTGCGGAGTCACTGACCCGCCCAATACGCTCAAAGCCCTTGCCGCCAGTGGAAGTCCCCACGGCCAAGTGTCCCTGCTGATCTAAAACCACAACACCAATCGTGCCCCGCCTTGCCTCCTCAGCCACGACTCCGGCCATCGATGTTTGGAAATTGCCTTTGCGTTCCTCGAGCCACTCGTAGAGTCGCTGATCCGTGAGGGGTTGATACACAGGAAGCTGCAATTCACGAGCGAGCTCTGCTGCTCCCACATCGGACAGAATACGGTCAGGGCACTGTTGCAACCAATGCGCAAGGTCAATGGGATTTTTCACCCGTGAGACATTAATGACACCGCTGAGGCGCTGCCGCTGCCCATCCATGAGCGAGGCACTCATGCGAATTTGACCGTCGGATTGCAGCACAGACCCCGTGCCTGCATTAAAGCGCGGTTCATCCTCTAGGAGCCGACACCCCAAAACCACTGCCTCAATCGCCGTTGCCCCTTCTTTTAGGGTCTGAACCACTTGGCTGACAATGGTATGCAGGGATTGGCGGACGGAAATGAGACCGCCTTTGTCTTGGAGCGAGCTGCCGGCGCCGCCATGGAGAATCACAGTGGGTTGGGGCATCCTGAATAGGCGAGATAGAAATCAATAGACTAAATTCACGATACCCCGCGGCGAGGGTCTAAATCCACGGGCTGCCCTAAGCAACTGCTGCCGCTGGCATGGTCTCTGTCTGAGTCGTGGCTTCCTCAGTATCCAGTAGCGCTTGTAGTTCTTGGATGGCTTGTTGGGTATCCTCCACTTGACTGAGGAGCGATCGCGCGATTTTTTCCCCAGAGGCGGTGGACTCTACAACCTCGCGAATGTGATGGCGAAAATGATTGGCCATTTCCTCTACTTGTTGGTTGGCAAAGACCACTTGGTTGGCCAGTTTGTTAATTGCCTCACTGATAAAATCGAAACCAGCCATCTGCTGGCCACTGCGACTGGCAATCAGCCCCGCCTGCACCGCAAGGTGTTTCACCTGACGGGTAATCTCAGCAATTTGATGGGTGGCTTGGTCGATAATTTCCACGTCCTGTTTCAGCCGTTCGCTGAGGCGATAAACCTCCGCTGTGTGACGGCTAATTTGGTTAACCCCGGTGAAGGTTTGCTGAAAGGCTTTGCGCCCCCGCTGGGAAAGAACTTGGCTAATGGAGACGAACCGTTGATTGAGTTGGGCAATCCGCTCCGCTTGCTCACGCACAGAGCGCTCCTGCTGCTCTAGGGCTTCGTTCATCTGTTGGGTGCGGGTCAGCTCGCTTTCAAGGCGCTTGGCATAGTCTTGGTTCCGCTCTTTTTCCACCTTTAACTTCTCAAGGAGTTGCTGGGTGTGGAAGTGCTGCTGCTGAATGAAGAGATTTTTCTTGCTCAGCACTTGCGCTTGGGCAATCAGGATCAGCCGCATATCCACCAACACCAGTTGCTTGCCCTTACGCACGACCACGGGTTCGTAGACAAAGGCGGGGGGGCGACTCAAGGCCTGTTCCACGGCTTCTTCCACAGGAGTGCGTGCCATCAAAACAAGGGGCGGCACTTGGGGGGCGGCAATTTCTGGAATCAATTTGATCGGGCGCGGCAAGTAGAGATCGCGACCAAACTGCTTGCTCATGCGCTCAAAGAACTTGACCTTGGAGATCATGCCGATGACGCGATCGCCTGCCACCACTAGAACCCCCGGTAGCTCAGGGTGACGTTGAAATTCATCAGCCACTTCTTCAGAGATGGTTTCAGGGGAAACCTGATAGGAAAAATAGGGTAAGTCAGCCAACGTAGCGGCTGCCGACAGTTGGATATTGACTGTCTCATTCATTTGATTGTCCCCCAGAATGAATATTCGATTGTTTTAGCGTGAAGACTGTACTCTGCTTTACCTCACTTAAATTATCTCGACTTAAGAGTAGGAGGAAATTATTTTTTGGTTATCTTTTGGTTAAGTTCGATTCCCACTAGATTTCAAAATACCCGAATTTTTCGTTTATTCCAGATTCACTGACTTCGGATTAAATTTAAGACGTATGGCAAATGAATGTTATGTAGAATACACTTTTTATTTTCGAGGCTATGAATTTTCAGCATACCACTGCTGCACCTGCTGTTGAATGGCTGCCGTTTCTGTGGCACTCAGTTTATCCAAATTTTTGAGGATAATGCTCATGCGTCCTTGGCGACTCAAGATTTTGCGGTGCCGGGCTAGAAAGTGCCAATAAAAAAAGTTAAAGGGACAGGCGCGATCGCCCACTCGTTGCTTGGGATCATAGGCGCACCCTTGGCAATAATTACTCATGCGCTGAATGTAGTTAGCAGACGCCGCATAGGGCTTGGAGGCCAAGCGTCCGCCATCGGCAAATAAGCCCATTCCCAAAACATTGGTTTGCATCACCCAGTCGTAGGCATCAATAAACACGCTGTGGAACCAGTTTTCCACTTCTTGCGGAGACAAGCCAGTAATCAGGGCAAAGTTGGCGAGGATCATCAGCCGTTGAATGTGGTGGGCATAGCCTGTGCGCTCAATTTGCTGCAGAACGTGGCGCAGACAGTTCATGGTGGTGCGATCGCTCTGCCAAAAGAACGTCGGTAAGGGGTGAGTGTGCTGAAAGAAATTATGCTGGCAGTAGTCAGCACCAAGGTAGTGATAGAGACCATACATATACTCACGCCAGCCGAGAATTTGGCGAATAAAGCCCTCCACACTGTTGAGGGGCAGCGGCCGTTCCCTATAGGCGGCTAAGACAGCATCGATCACTTCTTGGGGGTGCAATAGCCCTAGGTTCAAATAGGGCGAAAGGAGGCTGTGCCATAGGGTCTCTTCTCCTGCCACCATGGCATCTTGGTAGGGGCCAAACTGGGGCAAGCGGTATTCAATAAAGTTTTCCAAGACCTGCAGCGCTTGGGCGCGGGTGACTCCCCAGTCAAAGGGTTCGATGTGGCCGTAGGTGTCAAAGTTGCCTTGGCGCACTGTCTCAATGACTTCTTGGCTGATCTGATCGGGAGAAAAGCGCAGCGGTGGTGGCGGTTTGAGGCGAGTAGGCGGCGGTTGGCGATTTTCGGCATCGTAGTTCCACTTGCCACCCACGGGGGATTTGCCGTCCATGAGAATTTGAAACCGTTGGCGACCGGCGCGGTAGAAATACTCCAAGACCAGCGTTTTGCGACCCTTCGCCCAGTCCTGAAATTCTGCTTCTGACCAGAGAAAGTGATTGTTGGGCAAGAACTTAATGGTACAGGGGAGATCGAGGGTAGCGATCAGATCCCGAAAGGGGCGATCGCTGGGTGCCATAATCCGTAGTTCGTGGATATGGTGAGCTTCAATCCACTGTCGCAAGGGGGTAGCAAAGTCGGGGGCGATCGCATAGGTCACCGGCCAACCGGCTGCCTCGAGTTCTTGGGCAAAGTGGCGCATGGCCGACCACACCAGCACGAGTTTTTGGGCATGGTAGCGGCGTTGTTGCACCCATTGGCGGGACTCAATGAGGATGGCGGGCACAGGGGTTGGACAGCTTTGCAGGGCTGATTGCCCTTGCCACAGTTGATCGCCTAAAACCCAAACGCCAATGGCCATCTGAACTCAGATTGTAAATAAGGACTAAGGGAGAATGGTTTAGTACAGCCAATGTGATTTATCTTAGTGTTCAACTGTTGCAACTCCATACGACACTCATCATGCAAATTCGCCGGCGTCCCCCTAATCCCGCTGTAACCGTTCGCAACCTCCACTACCAAGTACCGGTGGCCGATGAGGCTCCCCGCAATATCCTTGAGAAAATCGTTTGGCACAAGGAACAGGAGGTAGAGCAACTGCGGGAAGTGCTCCCCCTGCCGGACTTGCAACGTCAGGTACTCGATGCACCACCCGTACGCTCCTTTTTCGCCGCGCTGCAAAACCCTGTCACCCAGCCAGCACTGATTGCCGAGGTCAAGAAGGCCTCTCCCAGTAAAGGGGTGATTCGCCCCAACTTTGACCCGGTGGCGATCGCCCAAGCCTATGTTGCCGCTGGCGCGACTTGCCTTTCCGTCCTAACGGACAGTGAGTTTTTCCAAGGCAGTTTTGAGTACCTGGCTCAAATTCGCCAAGTGGTGGACGTGCCACTGCTGTGCAAGGACTTTATCATTTACCCCTACCAAATGTTCTTAGCGCGGTTGCGGGGCGCTGATGCGGTTCTCTTAATCGCTGCCATTCTCTCGGATCGCGATCTGCGTTATTTCCTGCGCATTGCCCATGGCTTGGGGCTAACCGCATTAGTGGAGGTGCACAGCGCCGAGGAGATGGAACGGGTACTTGAGCTGGAGGACGTACAGTTGGTGGGCATCAACAATCGCAATTTGACGGATTTTAGTGTTGATCTAGCCACCACTGAACAGCTTTTGGCCACCTATGGGGCGCAACTGCGCGATCGCGACATCCTCGTGGTCAGTGAATCGGGCATTCATCAGCGCGCTGATGTTGAGCGGGTGACCCAAGCGGGAGCCAAGGCGATTTTGGTGGGAGAATCCCTCATGCGACCCCCAGCAGAGATGGCGCACCTCAGCGCTGCGGAGCAACTCCAAGCACGGATTCAGCAGTTATTCCCAGAGTTGGCACACAAGTAGCGCAGTTAACTATGCCCCTGAAGGCAGTCTTATTGGATTTCAATGGGGTGATCCTTGATGATGAGGCGATCCATGCCGCCCTCATTGATGAGATTCTGCTGCAAGAGAACTTGCGACCCCAGCGGGGGGAATACGATCTCTTTTGCTTGGGACGCAGCGATCGCGCCTGTTTGGATAATCTCCTCAGTCGCCGCGGCCGGGTAGTGACGCCGGCCTATCTCGACAAACTGGTGGCACAAAAGGCAGCTGCCTACCGCGCACGCCTAGCCAATATGGAGCCTTTTCCCTTCTTTGCGGGGGCGATCGCCCTGCTGGCGAAACTCCATGCTGCGCAATTGAAAATTGCCATTGTCACCGGTGCCCTGCAATCCGATGTGGACTTGGCTCTTGAGCGGGGAAACTTGACTGGCATTGTGGACTGCATTATCAGTGCCGAAAGCGTAGAACGCGGTAAACCCTATCCCGACCCCTATCTCCGTGCCATTGCAGCCTTGCAAGCCCTAGGGGGCGATCTCACAGCCGCTGATTGTCTGGCGATCGAGGACACCTTGGTGGGGGTGCAATCCGCCCGTGAAGCTGGTGTCAAAGTCTTGGGGGTCGCGCACACCTATCCCTTTCACATGCTCCAGCGTCGTTGTCAGTGGGTGCTCGATCGCCTTGATCAGTTTGACCTAGCAGAAATTGCCCCTGTTTTTGACCGTCGCGTGGCTAGGGCAACTGCCTAAAGGTGTTTGACCTCAGCAATGAGTTGATTGAGCACTTCCTTGGCATTGCCAAACAGCATCAGCGTTCTGTCCTTGTAGAACAACTCATTGTCAATACCGGCAAAGCCCGGATTGAGACTGCGCTTGATCACAATCGTGTGTCGTGCCCGATCCACATCGAGAATGGGCATCCCATAGACAGGGCTACCGGGGTTCGTGCGCGCGGCTGGATTCACGACATCATTGGCACCAATGACCAGTGCCACATCCACATGCTCAAACTCTGGATTAATGTCCTCCATGTCCTTGAGTTGGGGGTAGGGGACATTGGCTTCGGCAAGCAGCACATTCATGTGACCGGGCATGCGACCTGCCACCGGGTGGATCGCGTATTTGACATCCACACCCAGCCGCTCCAGTTGATCTGCCAGTTCTTTGACACTGTGCTGCGCTTGGGCAACCGCCATCCCATAGCCGGGAACAATGACCACAGATTTGGCATAACCCAGCATCATCGCACTTTCTTCGGGGTCAATGGTGCGCACTGACTTCGCGGTGGCATGAACACTACCCTCAGCACTGCCTGTGGTCGAGCTACCAAAGCCACTAAAGAGCACATTGGCCAAGGAGCGATTCATGGCCTTGCACATAATTTGGGTCAGAATCAGCCCCGCAGCTCCCACCAAGGCACCCGCGATAATCAGCATACTGTTGCCAACGATGAAGCCCGCAGCACTGGCAGCCAAGCCCGAAAGGGAGTTCAAAAGGGAAATCACAACCGGCATATCAGCACCGCCAATGGGCAGGACAAAGAGCACCCCCAAAATGCTGGCGATCGCCACTAGGCCCCAGAAAATCGGCATCTGACTTGGATGCAACCACACCCAGCCACTGGCCACCCAGAAAGCCACCAGCAAGCCGAGGTGAATCGCCTGCTGCATCGGGAAAATGATCGGGGTTCCCGAAATCAATCCCTGAAGCTTACCAAAAGCCACAAGGCTACCAGTAAGGGTGACACCCCCAATCAGCACCCCCAAAAGAATGGTGATCAGCGTACTGGGGGTCAGCGGTTCACCCAACGCAACGATGCGGCAAAATTCCCCAATGCCCACCAAGGCAGAGGCCGCCCCTCCTAAGCCATTGAGTAACCCCACCATCTGGGGCATGGCCGTCATTTCCACTTTGTAGGCAGCGATCGCGCCAATGACACTGCCGAGGCCAATGGCCGCTAGGATGCCCGTATAGCTAATAATCTGGCGATCGAGGAGCGTGACCACAATCGCAATCAACATCCCCAAGGCGGCAAGGCGATTTCCTTGACGGGCCGTGGCCGGAGACCCCAGTTTTTTCAAACCGAGGATAAAGAGCGCCGCAGCACCCAGATAGCTCAATTCTTCAATGCGTGTTAGCCAATCCATGGTTCCTACCGCTTAAACATCTGCAACATGCGATCCGTGACCAAAAAACCGCCCACCACATTAATCGTGGCGAGCACTGTCGCAATAAATCCCAAGACCACCGTTAAAGTGGTGTGCCCACTCCCCGCCATCAGTAGGGCACCAATTACGGCAATCCCCGAAATGGCATTGGAACCAGACATCAAGGGGGTATGCAGGGTGGGGGGAACTTTGTTAATCACCTCAAAGCCAATGAAACTGGCCAAGACAAAAATCATCAGACCGACAAGAATGGGATCTGTCATAGAACGAATCCTCTAGGGACATCTCTAAACCGTTGTTGCCAAGGTTTGGGCAGGATGCAGCAGTTGCAGTACCCGTGGGTTGCGAACCTGCCCTTCATGGGTGACACAGGCGGCATCCACAATGTCATCGCCAAAGTTCAAGACCAATTCCCCTTGGGGGGTGAGGTACTTCAGAAGGGTCGAAATGTTTTTGGCATACATTTGACTGGCATGCACCGCCATTGTCGAGGGCAGATTAATTGGGCCAATAATGGTGACCCGCTGATGACAAATAGAGCGCCCCGGTTCTGTGCAGGCACAGTTGCCCCCCTGCTCAGCGGCTAAATCCACAATCACCGAACCCGGTTTCATGCTGGCCACCATCCGTTCTGTCACCAAAAGAGGGGCAGGCTTGCCCGGAATTTGAGCAGTGGTAATGACCACATCGGCACTGTGGACATGGGCAGCGATCGCCTCTTGGGTTTTGTGCTTCGCCGCCTCAGAAACCTCTTTGGCATAGCCGCCGGCAGCAACCGTATCCTCCTCAAGGTTAACTTCGACAAATTTGGCACCGAGGCTTTGTACTTCCTCCTTGACCGCTGGGCGAATATCAAAGGCTTCAACCACGGCTCCCAAACGCCGCGCGGTGGCGATCGCCTGCAAGCCAGCCACCCCTGCCCCAATCACAAACACCTTGGCGGGGGGAATCGTACCCGCTGCCGTCGTCAACATCGGGAAAAAGCGCGGCAAATTAGCAGCGGCCAATAACACCGCCGCATAGCCTGCCACCGCTGCTTGGGAAGACAGGGCATCCATACTCTGGGCACGACTCGTGCGGGGAATGCACTCGAGGGCAAAGGCAGTAATCTGCCGCTCTGCCAAGTGTTGCATCTGCCATGGATTGCCCAAGGGATTGAGAAAACTAATTAAGGTGGTGCCGGGTCGAATCCACTCCACCTCGCGATCGCGCAGCGGCGCCACCTTGAGCAGCACATCCACACCGCCCCAGACCTCTTCAATGGAGTAACCAATTTCCGCACCTGCTGCACGGTAGTCATCATCGCTGAAGTGAGCCATATCCCCTGCACCGGACTCCACACAGAGGTGATACCCCTGCTGCACCAGCTTGGCAACGACTTCGGGAATCAGGGCAACCCGTTGTTCACCCACTTCGCGTTCCTTAACGACCCCAACTTTCATAGGCACTCTTGGATAGGGTTTGCAGTCTTGACAGAACAATTCCTTGGTGTACTCATCCGGGCATTTTTATAACCGCCCGACACCGTCACAACACATTCACCTGCTGTCCTGTACTGATCCTCACGCTACTGCGATCCCCTAACGAATGCGAGGAAATGTCAGCATTTCATGGGGATTCTCCACAAGTCTTATGATCCCCAGTAACGTTTGTAACAAATGTTGACATTATCATTGAGTACTTTTACTTAATTTCCCCTTGTCATCCTTTTGTATGCTCAAAGGAGCTATACCTCATTTGGGGTTGCCGATGGAATTTCCTAGTAATAGCGACTAATTGCCTTATCAAAGGGATTACGTTCAAAGCAAAACTTAAAGTAGTTATGCCAAATGTCGGGATTAATCGCGTTGTTAACTTCGGCAGCCGTGAAGTGATTATTACACTTGCGCTTAGGCCCCTGATAAAAGAGAGCGAGCCAGTCTGACAACCGATAGTCAACCAAGGGAGCACAAAAATTGCGAGGCTCTGGATAACCCAATTGGCGACGGATGCACTCATCCTGCCAGCGAATCGGTGTGATGACATCCTGACTACCACAAAACTGGGAGAGGGCAATTTCAATACTGGTGCCAGCAGTTTTACGAGTTTTCAGGAAAATAAACCGATAGGTGTGGTTAATAATCATTGCGAATAGCTATCCAGAAGGGCAGTTTGACCGCTACTTGCGCTCTTGTGGCAGACTAGGAGATTGCAAGTACAGAGTCACAGGCATGTTCAAAACAATTTTAGTGGCCCTCGATACCAGTGAGTTATCGGCACGGGTGATGGCAGCGGTGGCACAGTTAAATCTTGACCCAGATGCCCAAGTGATTCTCAGTCATGTGATTTCACCGGTGGAGTCGGGGTTTGGGGTCAGTGCCGATCGCCCCTCGTTGCATCCGCAAATGGGCACCTACCGCAGTATTGAGCAGCATTTACAACAGTTCCAAAGCCACCTCCCCTGTGACTCGGAAATTGAAATTGTTACCGGTGACCCCGTCGAGGAAATTTTACGCTTGGCCAATATCTATGGGGCAGACCTGATTGTGCTGGGGAGTCGCGGCCTCACGGGGGTTGAGCGGGTTGTGCAAGGCTCAGTAAGTGGCGCCGTTGTGGCGGATGCCCCCTGTTCGGTGTTTGTGGTTAAATCAGCGGAAACTTAGGGTATGACAGCACCATTGACGGGTCTGACAGCGGCGGAAGTGGCGGAGCGGCAAGCCAGAGGTCGCATTAACCGTCAAGCGAGTGAAAGCAATCGCACCTATGGCGACATTTTGCGGGAAAACCTCTTCACGTTTATCAATGGGGTTTTTGCTTTTATTAGCGTCATTTTGCTCTTTTTAGGTCGTCCGGGAGATGTGGCCGCCATCATCGTGGTGGTGTTTCTCAATGCCATCATTAGCATCCTGCAAGAAATTCGCGCCAAACGGCAGTTGGATGAAATTAGCCTCCTCACCCGTCCCCGTGTCAAGGTGCTGCGCGATCGCCAAGAGGCCATTATTGATCCGGCAGAAGTCGTAGAAGGGGATATTCTCCTTTTGGAGCCGGGGGATCAAATCGTTGCCGATGGCACTGTCGTTGGTGATGGACAGATCCAAGTGGATGAGTCCTTGCTCACAGGGGAGTCGGATCTCATCTCCAAGCAAGCGGGCGATCGCCTGTACTCTGGGAGCTTTTGTGTGCGCGGCGCCGCTGCCTATGTCGCCGAACAGGTGGGGGAAGCCAGTACCGCCCATCAACTAACTGCTGCCGCCAAAACTTACCACCACAAACTGACCCCCCTGCAACGGGAAATTAACCTGATTATTCGCGTCATCCTTGCCCTTGCCATTTTCCTGTGGCTATTGGTGTTGCTTTCGCTGTTGGTACGCCTGACCACCCTACAAATGAGTGTGCAAACGGCGGCAGTGGTGGCGGGTCTTGTCCCCGTGGGCTTGTATCTCACCATTACCCTGACCTATGCCTTGGGGGCATTGCGCATCTCCCGTGCCAATGTCTTGGTGCAGCAGGTGAATGCCATTGAGTCCCTCAGTGGCGTCGATATTCTCTGCCTTGATAAAACAGGAACCCTTACAGCCAATGCCCTTGAACTCCATAGCTGGTACGCCCTCACCGAGACACAGGAAAAGACAAAAGCGGCTCTCGCCACGTTTACCGCCAGTGTTAGTGCTCCGAACCGCACCCTTGTTGCCCTCACAGAGGCCTTTGAGGGAACTCCCCAACCCCTACGCCTTGAGATTCCCTTTTCCTCGGTCTATAAGTGGAGTGCCGCAGCGTGGCAGGACTCGGAAACGTTTATCTTGGGGGCACCGGATGTTCTCTTTACAACCGATGATCTTCCTTCTGGTACGACTGAGTTGCTGCGGCGCGGACGGCAGCAGGGATTGCGAGTGCTTCTTTTTGCCCGTAGTCGCAGTGATCCGCAATGGGATGAGCGGCAGGAGACTGCCCTCTTGCCCCCAGACCTAGAACCCTTAGCAGTGATTTGGGTGGGCGATCGCCTGCGACCCCAATCCCGTGAGGTTCTAGAACGCTTTCAGCAAGCCGGAATTCAAATCAAAATTATCTCCGGCGACCACGCGGAAACCGTTGTTGCCCTTGCGAAACAAGTGGGTCTCGATGATGGGGCGATCGCCATCTCCGGCGCAGACTTGGCCGCCATGGATGATCCCAGCTTTGATCAAATGGCCGAGAAAGCCACGGTCTTTGGTCGCATTACCCCCGAGCAAAAGGCGAAACTCGTGACTCGACTACGCGCCCTTGGGCATCAGGTGGCCATGATTGGCGATGGTGTCAATGATGTGCTGTCCCTGAAGCAGGCCAACGTGGGAATTGCTATGGAAAGTGGCAGTGCCATTACCCGGAATGTGGCTGATATTGTATTGCTTGCGGATTCCTTTGCCGCCTTACCAGCCGCCTTTCGGGAAGGACAGCGCATCTACAACGGCATTCAAGATGTCACGAAGCTCTTTCTGGTGCGGGTGTTTAGCTTTAGTTTGCTTTGTCTAGTCACTGTCATGGCAGGGCGCGCCTTTCCGCTGTTGATTAAGCACAATAGCCTGCTCACCCTGTGGGGAGTGGGTCTGCCGACCTTGGCGGTGGCTTTTTGGGCAGTGCCGGGGCCGCGTCCCCATCGATCGCTGATTCGTTCATTGTTGCACTTTGTCATCCCCGCCACCCTAAGCCTCGCACTGTTGGCCATTTTCATGTACTTGGGGGTGTTAGCACGGGAACTGACGCCCCTTGTGGAATTGCTCCAAGGACGCTTTGATCCAACGCTGTTGAATGGCCGCGAGGTGCTCTTAGAACTGGGGCAGAGTGTGGCGATCGCCCGCACGGCCTTGGTGACGACCCTGATGCTGGCCTCCCTTTGTTTAGTCCTGTTTCTCAAACCTCCCCATCCCACATGGGTTGGCGGTTCGCCTTTAGTGGGCAACTGGCGTTATGTTGCTGTGGTTTTAGCTCTGCTGGCTGCCTTCCTGATCATCAGCTTCTCGCCGACCCTACGGGCAGTGGCCGAGTTGGAACCCCTGTCGTGGTCACTATGGGCATTGATTGTGCTGATTGTCTTGCTATGGGTGGTGGTCTTGCGGGCTTTTTGGCGCTATCGGCTTTTGGATCGCTTCCTTGGTGTCGATCTCAGTTAGGCATGGGGGGCGCGATCGCGCTGAATCGAGTAGAGATGGGCATACACCCCCCCTTGGGCGAGGAGTGTCTCATGGTCTCCCTGCTCACGGATTGTCCCTTGATCCAAAACCACAATTTGATTGGCATCCCGAACCGTACTGAGACGGTGGGCAATCACAATCATTGTGCGAGTACCCGTAATGGAGCGCAGGGCCAGTTGAATTTCCCGCTCCGATTCATAATCCAGACTTGAGGTCGCTTCATCAAAAATCAACACATCGGGATCTGCTAAGAGGGCACGGGCAATCCCTAACCGCTGCCGCTGTCCCCCCGAAAGCCGCAAGCCCCGTTCACCGACAATTGTGCGATAGCCCAAGGGCAACTGCTGCACAAATTCATCCACCCGCGCAATGGCACAGGCCTCATAGACGGCGTCGGCACTGACCTCAGGATTGGCATAGGTGAGGTTATCCCAGAGGGTGCCATTAAAGACATCCACCTCTTGGTGGACAATGGCCAAACGGCGGCGATAGGCGCGGACATCGAGGGTTTGAATATCTTGGCCATCAATGAGAATCTGCCCCTGATCCGGCTGGAAGTAGCGAAAGAGCAGCTTGATCAAGGTAGATTTCCCGGAACCCGATCGCCCCACCAAGGCCACCGTTTGGCAGGGTTCAATCAGTAAGTTAATATCCCGCAGAATGGGACGCCCTGGCGTGTAGCTAAACCAAACGTGCTGAAAATCCACTTTGCCCGAAAACTTCAGGCTAGGAATCTCCTGTTGCTCCAGATCAATGGCATCGCGACCGGGGGGCAATTCCATAAATTCATGGAAGCGCAAAATGGAGGCATAGCGGCGCGCAAACACCTCCGACACCTGCGAGAGGGGGGTAATTTCGGCATAGGCCATACTGGCAAGGGTGTAAATCGTAATAAAGTGGCCAATCGAGACCCGGCCGGCGATCGTGGCTGCTAGGGAAAACCCCAACAAACTGAAAAGACAGAACTGGACTACGGTTCCCTGCCAAGTAATCAGGTGCATATAGCCGCGATGGATGCGGTCAATGACCATCTTGAACTCGCGATCGAGACGCTGCTGTTGACGAGCAAGCTCACGGGCTTCCGTGGCAAAGGCCTTGACGGTTTTGATATTGGTAATGATTTCTGAGGTGCGGCTTTCTGTGCTTTCGATGTGGCTGTCGAGAATTTCTTCCTTTTGAATGATCCGTCGCAGGGTGCGCAGGGTCAGCACCAAGATCACTGTAAAGGAGAGCAACAGTCCAAGGGCGATCGGCCAATCAAGCCACCAGACAATCACGCCAATCCCCAGCACCCGTACCAGTTTGGGAATCAGTTGACCGGCAATTTCGGGATAGCTCCACGTATGGTTGGAAATCCCTTTGCTAACACGATTGGCAATGCGACCCGGGTTGTTTTCCTCAAAGAATTCTAGGGGCAGCGTCAGAATTTTCTCGACGGCTTTGCGAGTGTGGTCGCGGCGGGCAGCCAAGGCAATCCACCAGTGGAACCATACCCCCAGCCACGGTTGAATTGGGGCACGCACCACAGTGGCCAAAAAGACAATACTGCCGAGAACGGTGAGATTGACGCCAAAGGCATTGTTCCAGCCCGTCCATGTTTGCAGCGTATGGGCGATCGCCACCACTGGCGGATCGAGGGGTTGTTGCGAGAGCAGGTTGAGAATTTGACCAATGGCATAGGGCACGAGCAAATCCACCAGTTCGCAGAGACTAGCTGCGGTCATACTGGCGATCGCCATCCCCCGATAGGCGCGATAGTAACCCAGAATGGAGCGAAACGTGGCCATAAAAACAGGACAAGCACTGTTCCTATTTTAAGATTTCTTAAAATTTTCTGCCGTCGCTCTTGGGTTGAGAATGCCCTTAGACCTTCACAGAGACTGGGGTGCGATTGAGGCGCGTTTCATAGGGGGCACTGGCAATCAGCGATCGCCCGGTCATCTCAGGGGGTTGAGGCAGCCCCAAAATTTCCAGAATTGTTGGCGCAATATCCGCCAGACACCCATCCTCTCGCAGGCTCACATCTGTAGCATGGCCGGGGATTTTGCGTTTCTCCCCTTCCACCAAGATGAAGGGAACGGGGTTAGTGGTGTGAGCCGTCCAAGGGTTACCGTCCTCGTCAATCATGTACTCAGCGTTGCCATGATCAGCGGTAATCAGCAGCGTGCCCCCCACCTTTGTTGTTGCTTCCACCAATACGCCTACACAGCGATCCACGGTTTCAATGGCTTGAATTGTTGCCACTAATTGCCCCGTGTGCCCCACCATATCGGGGTTAGCAAAGTTCACCACAATTAGGGCATATTCCTGTTTCTCAATGGCCTCCTTAACCGCTTCTGTGACGGCAAGGGCAGACATGGCTGGCGCTTGATCGTAGGTGGCCACCATTGGACTGGGGATGAGAATGCGATCTTCGCCGGGGAAGGGTTCCTCAAGGCCGCCATTGAAGAAATAGGTGACGTGGGCATATTTTTCTGTTTCCGCTGCCCGCAATTGCTTCAGGCCATGCTCGGCAATCACTTCCCCAAGGATATGATTGAGGTTTTGGGGCGGGAAGGCGACACCACAGTTAAAGTTGGCATCGTATTGGGTGAAGGTCACGTATTCCAAGGGCGTAATTAGCGTCCGCTCAAAGCCACTAAAGTCAGGGTCAATAAAGGCTTGGGTGAGCTGGCGGGCGCGATCGGGACGGAAATTAAAGAACACCACGCCATCGCCGGGTTCAACGGCTCCTTCAGCAATGCGCGTGGGGACAATAAATTCATCGCCAATATCTTGGGCATAGGACTTACTGGCGACATCCACCGCCCGCAGGGGTTGAATATTTTCATTGCTGGTCATGACGCGGTAGGCCGCCTCGGTACGATCCCAACGGCGATCGCGATCCATGGCATAGTAGCGACCACTCACCGTCACAATTCGTCCGCAGCCAATGGTTTTCAGGCGTTGCTCCAATTCCTCAAGGACACCTGCGGCATCGCGGGGGGGTGTATCGCGACCATCGGTAATGGCATGGATACAAGCGGGCAAGTTCTGGCGCTTGGCCAGTTCCACCAAGCCGTAGAGGTGATCAATGTGGGAATGCACCCCGCCTGCAGAACACAGACCGATAAAATGGAGCTTGCCGTTGCGTTCCCTCACCGTTTGGCAGAGCTTCACAAGGACGGGATTGCTAAAGAGGCTACCATCTTCAACGGCATCGGAAATGCGCACCAACTCTTGGGGCACAATGCGCCCAGCACCGATATTTAAATGCCCCACCTCGGAGTTACCCATTTGACCTTTGGGGAGTCCCACCGCCTTCCCAGAGGTGTAAATCAATGTGTGGGGGTAGGCTTGCCACAAACTGTCCATAACAGGCGTATTGGCGCTAGCGATCGCATTACCGTAGGTCTCTTCGCGATAGCCCCAGCCATCCAAAATCATCAAAACAACGGGCGCAACAGGAGACGATGCCATGTGAATGCCCTACCTTAAACTTCTCTGGGAAATGGTGTAAATTGTACAACCTCGCAAATGAT
The DNA here is from genome assembly GCF_031583455.1 of Thermosynechococcus sp. TG215. Taxonomy (NCBI): domain Bacteria; kingdom Bacillati; phylum Cyanobacteriota; class Cyanophyceae; order Acaryochloridales; family Thermosynechococcaceae; genus Thermosynechococcus; species Thermosynechococcus sp. TG215. The sequence goes on from NZ_CP134178.1 coordinate 332,720, forward strand.
ACCATTCTCCACCGCGAGAGACAAATTGGGTAGCTTCTGCTACAGTCCGCACGCTGGATCAATTCTGAATCCATAGATAGATCTATCCTAACGGATCAACGATGGCCAAATGTTGAAAACTGTTACAGATGCGGCTTTTCGGGATTAAATCCTTGAAGACAAAAAATTGCCGTGATAGTATCCAAACTGTTGTTTGTTAGCCAAAATTGGGAGTCGTCCGTTGTCACTTCGGGTAGCAGTGGTCGGTGGTGGTCCAGCGGGTTCCTCAGCCGCCGAAACCTTAGCCAAAGCCGGAATCCAGACCTATCTCTTTGAACGTAAATTAGACAATGCCAAGCCCTGTGGCGGTGCGATCCCCCTGTGCATGGTCAGTGAATTTGACTTGCCGCCGGAAATCATTGACCGCCGCGTGCGCAAAATGAAGATGATTTCCCCCTCCAATATCGAGGTGAACATTGGCCATACCCTCAAAGACCACGAGTATATCGGTATGTGTCGCCGCGAAGTCCTCGATAGCTTTATGCGCAATCGGGCGGCGGATTTGGGCGCCAACTTGATCAATGGCACCGTCTTTAAGCTGGAGCAGCCCGCCACCAGCGATCAGCCCTACACCCTCCACTATGTCCAAGAGGATGGCACAGCTCAGACCCTTGAAGTGGATGTGGTGATTGGTGCCGATGGGGCAAATTCCCGCATTGCCAAGGAAATTGATGCCGGCGATTACAACTACGCCATTGCCTATCAGGAGCGCATCCGCCTGCCTGAGGACAAAATGACCTACTACAACGAGTTGGCAGAAATGTACGTGGGGGATGACGTGTCCCCAGACTTCTATGCATGGGTTTTCCCGAAATATGACCATGTGGCCGTGGGCACCGGCACCATGAAGATTAACAAAGATCGCATTCGGGAGTTGCAAGCGGGAATCCGCGCCCGTGCTGCTGCCAAACTGGAAGGGGGGCAAATTATTAAAGTGGAGGCTCACCCCATTCCTGAGCATCCGCGGCCGCGACGGGTGGTCGGTCGCGTGGCTTTGGTGGGAGATGCAGCCGGTACGGTCACCAAGTCTTCTGGGGAAGGCATTTACTTTGCCGCCAAGTCAGCCCGCATGTGCGCTGAAACCATTGTCGAGACCTCCAACAGCGGTCGCCGTATCCCCACCGAAGCAGATCTCAAGCTCTACCTGAAGCGCTGGGACAAAGCCTACGGCATGACGTACCTAGTGTTAGATCTGCTGCAACGGGTCTTTTATCGCTCCGATGCCACCCGTGAGGCTTTTGTGGAGATGTGTAGCGATATTGATGTACAGAAGCTCACCTTCGATAGCTACCTCTACAAGACGGTGGTGCCGGCTAATCCCTTAGTGCAGTTGAAAATTACGGCAAAAACGATTGGTAGCCTGATGCGGGGCAATGCCCTTGCGCCCTAAGTGAGTTGCGGATCCGCCCTCGCCCCTAGAGGGCTTGGATCCACTCATGAATGCTGTACTCTATCCACACCTGATGCTGCCAGTAGGGGTCGTTTTCAATCAATTGGCGCACGGTCTCTTCGCTATCCGCCGCGTAAATGGCAAAAAAGTAGCGCAGGTCTTTCGTAGGACCAATGGTGATGAGCACCCCTTGGGCTTTTTGAGCCGCAAGGCCGTCGAGGTGTGCTTGGCGATGGGGGGCACGCCGTTCGAGGACATCCTCACAGTAGCGTCCCCAAGCCACAAATTTGGTCATTTGATCCTCCTAGGCTTGTTCGGCAGCCAGTTGTGCCAGTTGTTCCTGCTGATCACGGCTGATGCAGGCTTGAATAATGGGTTCTAGATCCCCTTCTAGGACACTGCTGAGGCTAAAGTTCTGTCCCAAGCGGTGGTCGGTGACGCGATCGTCTTTGTAGTTGTAGGTGCGAATTTTTTCGGAGCGATCGCCCGTACCCACTTGGGAGCGACGCATTGAGGTAATGGCTTCCTGCTGTTCCCGCAGCTTCATTTCGTAGAGTTTTGCCCGTAGGATTTGGAACGCGCGCTCCTTGTTTTTCAGTTGGCTACGCTCTTCGGTGCAGAAGATGCGAATACCCGTCGGCTTGTGGAAGAGGTCAACGGCTGTTTCTACTTTGTTGACGTTTTGGCCACCAGCACCTCCGGATCGCGCTGTGGTGAGTTCAATATCCTTGGGATCAATTTCTACTTCCACTTCATCCACTTCGGGCATTACCGCCACGGTGGCCGTAGAGGTGTGAACTCGCCCCCCCGCTTCGGTGACAGGCACCCGCTGCACGCGATGGACACCGGATTCAAACTTCAGCTTGCTATAGACGCGATCGCCTTTGATTTCGAGGATGGCTTCCTTGAAGCCCCCCATTTCTGCAAGGGATTCACTGACTAAGCTCACCTGCCAGCCTTGGCTTTTGGCGTAGCGGGAGTACATTCGCACTAAATCCCCTGCCCAAATTCCCGCTTCATCGCCCCCAGCACCCGCTCGAATTTCGAGCATGATGTTTTTATCATCATTGGGGTCACGGGGCAGCAGCAGAATTTTTAGGCGTTCCTCCAGTTCGGTAATGCGGCGGCTGAGATCCGCGACTTCTTCTTCAGCCATCTGGCGTAGCTCGGGTTCATTGACTGCTTCTTTAAGCAGTTGGCGGGCATCCACCAGTTGCTGATTGAGGGACTGCCATTCGTGATAGGCGTTCACCGTCTCCTCTAGGGCAGCACGGGAGCGAGCCACCTTCTGAAATTCGGTTGGGTTGACCGCCACATCGGGATCCGCCAAGCGACGGGTAAGTTCTGTAAAGGTTTGCTCGACAGTGCGAAGTTTTTCCAGAAGATAGGCTTCTGCCATAGGAAGGGCGGCGATACTCTAGACTTTGCGGGAGTAGTACTCAACCACGAGGAGTTCATTGACTTGGAGAGCAACCCATTGCCGTTCGACAATACCAGTGACTCTGCCGGTGAGGGTGCTTTTATCCAGTTCCAAGTGGCTGGGAAGATTGGCAAGACCGGGATTTTGAAGGTTGGTTTCCACCAAGCGGCGCGATCGCTCATTATCGCGGACGGTAATCACGTCCCCCGGACGGCACTGATAGCTGGGAATAGATACACTGCGGCCATTGACCAGAATATGGCCATGATTCACCAGTTGGCGGGCTGCTGGAATCGTTGGTGCCATCCCAAGGCGGAAAACAGTGTTATCCAGCCGCATTTCCAACAACTGTAGAAGGGTTTGCCCCGTGGAACCACTGACCCGACGGGCTTTGCGCACATAGCGTACAAGTTGCCGCTCCGAGACCCCGTAGTTGAAGCGCAGTTTTTGCTTTTCGTCAAGGCGCAGGGCATATTCCGAACGCTTTTTGCGGGCTTGGCCGTGTTGACCGGGGGGATAGCTCCGCTTGGGGGCTTTGCGGGTGAGACCAGCCAGTTCACCCAGACGACGGACAATTCTCAAACGAGGGCCACGATATCGAGCCATGCAACTATACCCAACCTACAGTGATGATGGTGTCCAACCAAAAATGTGCAAAAAATACACTGATTTGCCGAGGGCAACTTAATCAGCTTGCCTAGTATATCAAGGGGATGGGCGCGATCGCAACCCTAGGACGAGGATTTCTAGGGCAAACGCATAGTAGAAAAGTAAGCCAATCGTTTGTGGGAATGCCACCATGCCAACCCTCTGCCCGTCTGCTCGACCACGTCAAAACCCTAGAAGACCCCCGCGCAGAACACTTGCTAGAGCATCAACTCCTTGACATCATTGGTCTGACCATCTGTGCCGTCCTCTGTGGTGCAGAGGTGTGGGTGGCGATTGAGGACTGCATGACTGGACTGTAGTGTACGAAGTGTACGATAAAGACTTAATCTCGTCCCCATCGTAGCTGGCTTTCGCGTCGCGGTGGCGAATCGATAAGTGCGGGGAGTCCATGTAGCTCACCTTTTAGGTAGAGCGCGGGACTGATAGCTCCCTGAACCCCTCATTAAGTTAGAGCAACAGGTGTAACCCAATCTCTTCGATGGAACTGATCCAAGCTGCCCTGCCGGCCTTTTTGCGGGGAGCACTAAATACACTCATTTACTATTGTCAGTGTGATTGCCGGCGTGGACTTAACCTCAGTGATGCGGGTGTGGGTGATTCGCAACAGTAGCCAGCCATTTCCTCTGTATGCGCTGGCCTTAATTCTCTACCTGCTAATGAGTTTGCCGATCGCGTGGTGGGGACGGCGTTTGGAGCAGCGGCTAAAGGCTAAAATATCTTAAGGTCTGCACATTCTGGAGCCGCTTTCCCTGTGAGCGATCGCCTGCACCTGACCCACTTACCCAGTCTCGCCACAGAACGGGACGGCCAAGATGTTATCCGAGGTCTGACTCAGCAACCCAAGTCTCTTCCCTCCTACTACTTCTACGATGCTGCGGGATCACGCCTCTTTGAGCAAATCTGTGAGCTGCCGGAATACTACCCCACCCGTACAGAATTGGGCATTTTAGAGACCGCCGCCGGGGCGATCGCCCAACTCACGGGCGGCTGTGAACTCGTGGAACTGGGCAGTGGCAGCGATCGCAAGATTCGCCTTCTCCTATCGGCCTATGCCCACATACAACCTCGGCTGTACTATCGTCCCATTGATGTCAGTGGCTCAATCCTCAAAACCAGTGCCATGGCTCTTCTTGCCGACTATCCGCAGCTCAGTATTCATGGTCTTGTCGGTACCTATCAAGTGGGATTAGAGCACCTACCGCCCCCCTTGGCACCTCGGCGCTTGCTCTGCTTTCTCGGTAGCACCATTGGCAACCTCTCCCCCAGCGAATGCCAGACCCTTTTTCAACAGATTCATCGGGTTCTTAGGGACGGGGACTATTTCCTGCTGGGCGTGGATCTGATCAAAGACACGAGTATTTTGCTCCCTGCTTACAACGATGCCCAAGGGGTGACGGCTGCCTTTAACCGCAATCTCCTCCATCACCTCAACTGGCGCTTTCAAGGAAATTTTCAGCCCGCAGCCTTTGCCCATCGCGCCATCTATAACCCGATTGCCCAGCAAATTGAAATGTATCTCGATTCACAGCAGCGGCAAACCGTTACCTTGGCTGCCCTTGATTTTCAGTGCACTTTTACTGTGGGTGAACCGATTCTCACCGAAATTTCCCGCAAGTTTGATCTTGCTGCCCTCAAGGCGGCATTAACGGCTGCTGGATTTCGATGGATCAAGGCCTTTACCGACCCTCAGCAGTGGTTTGCCCTCTGCCTCTGCCAGGTTTAGAGCGAAGGCCTTTGGAATAGGTTAGAATCAGGGAGAAAAGCCGCCTTCATGGCTCAGGTTGCGGCATTGATAGCTCAGCGTGGAAGGATTCTATGCCCATCGGAGTACCCAAAGTCCCCTACCGGATGCCCGGTGAACCCTACACCCAGTGGATTGACATCTACAACCGTCTCTATCGCGAGCGGATTATTTTCCTTGGTAAAGAAGTCGATGATGAGATTGCCAACCAAATTGTGGCGGTGATGCTCTACCTTGACTCCGAAGATCCGGGCAAAGACATCATGCTCTACATCAACTCCCCCGGTGGCTCCGTCACCGCTGGCATGGCAATCTATGACACGATGCAACATATTAAATCCGATGTCGTCACCATTTGTGTGGGTCTGGCTGCCTCGATGGGGTCTTTCCTCCTTGCAGCCGGTACCAAAGGCAAACGGTTGGCATTACCCCACTCCCGCATCATGATTCACCAGCCCTCTGGTGGTACCCGTGGCCAAGCAACGGATATTGAGATCGAAGCTCGCGAAATTTTACGGGTACGGCGACAACTCAATGAGCTATACGCCCACCATACCGGCCAGCCCCTCGAAAAAATTGAGCGGGATATGGATCGTGACTTCTTCATGTCCGCCGAAGAGGCAAAAAACTACGGCTTGATTGATCGGGTGATTGAGGAGCGTCACAGCTAGTTTGCTGGCACATTGGCTGAGAGTTCAAATGAACATGAGGTTGAACATGTTGCAATTGCTCAAGTCGGCTATCGGCATTCCCCTTGTGATAGGTGGCATCCTTGTCCTAGGAGTAGGTCAACCAGCGCGTGCCCAAGGCGCCAGCCCGTTGCCTCCGGAAATGATGAAGACCATGGTTGAGCAGCTGAGTGATTCCTTGGCAAAATATGTGTCACGGGCAAGTTGTACAGATATCGCCCAGTTGCTCAAAATGCTACCCACCAATGGTACTAACCCAGCTCCCGATTCCGGTTCCATCATCGGTGCTGCTATCCTGTCAGTCAGAAATAATCCGGAGCTGCAAGGGATCATTGTCTCGCGAGTGGGGCCACCGCTGGTCAGTAAAGTTGTGGAATGCAACATGATTTCGGCGGATCTACTGCTGAAGGCCATGAGTCAATCCCCCTCCAACCCCTAAAAGGAGCAACCCATGACTTGGCGTGCCACAACCACTGCGTTAGATCGTATCTTTGCCAGCTTAGCGTATCTGCTGCCGCTCTTCTACGTCATGCCCTTTGGTGGCTTTTTGTTTGATTTGTTTCCACCACTGCAAGCACTGGTGTTAGTGGTTTTACCGGTAGCCTTGATCTACTCCATTCCCTTTGCTGGCCTAATTGTTTTTATGCTGTTGTACCTGCTGGTGGTGCGCAACAGTCGTATCAGCCTTTTTATTCGCTATAACACGATGCAGGCACTGTTGATGGGGATTGTGCTGTTTATTGTCCAACTACTGGTACAACTGCTGATCCGCGTTGCTAGTTTTGACCTGCTGATTAAAGTGCTCTTCAACTTTGTCTTTATTGCCACGGTGATTGGCGTCGTCTATGCGGTGGTGCAGTCTGTACGCGGCATCTATGCCGAAATTCCCACGCTGTCGGATGCCACAAAAAGCCAAGTGTTTTAGGGGATGCGAGGGAGTCCCTCATCCCGTATGATCAGAAGGTGACGCTACGAAAAACGACAACATCATGGAAACACTCAAAATTACCGTTTATATCGTTGTGACCTTCTTTGTCCTGCTCTTTGTTTTCGGGTTCCTTTCGGGTGACCCAGCTCGTAACCCCAAGCGTAAGGATCTCGAGTAATCCTCGCCAAAGGGGGTGGGCATCGGGTAACGTAACTAGGCAGTGGTCGTGAGGAAGTTTGGCCGTTGTTGTTTTTACCCCTTTTTGCTAGTCTGCCCCCCCCTGCACAACCCGCAGAAATGACTGAGGTCAGCGGCGCACCACAAGCGGAGCTACTTGGAACAACGGTAGCTCCTGATCTTAGCAGTACAACGCCGATCAGCCCTAGGCCAACACCGGATTTTACAGCCCCCCTCCGTCTTGGGGAGGCCAATGCTGAAACGCCCGTTGTCCGTGATCAACCCTTGGAGGTGACGGCCGATCGCCAAGAGTTCGATCTGATGCGGCGCTTGTTTAATGCCATTGGCAATGTTTTCCTCCGCTTCAAGGAAGCTGAACTCACCGCTGATCGCATTCAAACCGATATTGACGCCCAAATTCTGGTGGCGGAAGGTAATGTGACGATTACGCGCGGCGATCAAGTCTTGCAGGGCGATCGCTTGGAATATAACCTCAGACTCGATCAAGGCTCTCTCACCAATGCTCGCGGCGTCGTCAATACCGCTAGGGTGGATCAAGACCTGAGCCTGACCCGCTCTCCTAGCCCCCCACCCCTTAGCCCTCTCCCCGGTCTTGACGAACAGGGCACAGATCTCCAAGCAGAAGTGACAGAAACCTTTGATCGGTTGCGCTTTGAGGCCGATCGCCTAGAGTTTGATGGCCGCCGCTGGTTGGCGACAAACCTGCGAATCACGAATGATCCCTTTAGTCCGCCAGAGCTGGAGGCACGGGCTCAGGAAGCCACCGCCGAACCCCTCAGTGCCGATGAAACCCTGCTCAAGGTACGACGGGGTCGTGTGGTCTTTGATCAGCGGGTGGCCTTACCCATTGTGCTGCGGCGGTTTGTTGTAGGTCGTCCCTACGAAATTCTCCCCTTTGAGTTTGGCTATGATGAACAAGATCGCGGCGGCGTATTTCTCGCCTATCGGTACAGAGCAATCAATACCCCCAATACCCAAATCACCTTCCTGCCATCCATCTATTTAGAACGGATCATCAACAATGACTTTGATGTTTTTGATGCTAAAAGCTACGGGGCGGCGATCGAGCTAGGCCATCGGTTCACGCCGCAGACTCGTGTGCGCGGTTACGGCTTCTTGAATACGCTCAACCCTAACGACTGGCCGAGTACGTCACGCGCAGGGGTAGACTTGTTCCACAATTTTGATGCCCGCAATCTCCTAACGGTTTCTGCCCTTTATCGCCAACGGGTTTTTAATCGTTCCCTTGGGGAGCAGGAAATTACCAGTAGCTTTGGCGGCATGTTCAGTGGTACAGGTATTCCCTTAACTCAGGGCCTAACACTCAGTTATCTTCTGGGAGGTCAATACGTCACGGCAGCCAGTGATGATCCCTCCTTACCCCCTAAGCCAAGCCTAGGTCGTCTTCAAGCTGCCGCAAGTCTTAACTGGGTGATGCCCATTTGGCGGGGCACTCCCTTACCGCCGACGCGAACCCAAGGCCTGCGCTATAGCCCCCGTCCTGTACAACCCTTCTTGCAGTTCTATAGTCAGGTAGGCGGTGTAGCGAACTACTATACCAATGGCAGTACCCAACCCGCGTTAGTTGCAGGGGCAGGGTTTCGGGGTCAAGTGGGTCATTTTTCTCGTCATTGGTTTGACTACACCAGTTTTGATGTGGGATTTACACAGACATTGAGTGAGCCATCCTCGCCCTTTCTCTTTGATCGGATTACTGACTTTAGTGTGCTCAACGTGGGATTGTTGCAGCAGATTTACGGTCCGCTGCGAGCGGGTACCCAAATGCAAATTAATGTGGACACAGGGAGAGTTTTTGATACAAACATTATTGTTGAATATAGCCGTCGCACCTATGGGGTGGTGTTTCGCTATAACCTCGATCGCCAGTTGGCGACGATTCTTTTGCGCATTAATGGGTTTAACTGGCGCGGCAATGCTGATCCCTTTTCCAGTCCCGGACTGGGTACGGCGACCGATGGTGTGATTCGCTCCAATTAGGATGATGCTTCTATGCCAACACCCAATGTACGTGTTTTTCCAGATTTGGCTGCCCTGACGGCGGCGGCAAAGCAGTTTGTTCTTGAGCAGGCCACTGGGGCGATCGCCCAACGGGGGCAATTTATGCTTGCCCTTGCCGGCGGCAACACGCCTAAACCGTTGTATGAAAGCCTTGTTTGTGCGGATACTCCTTGGTCACGGTGGCACATTTTCTGGGGTGATGAACGCTATGTTCCCCTCGATCATGCCGACAGCAATGCGGGGATGGCCTTTCAGGCGTGGCTCAATCATGTACCGATTCCCAAAAATCAGATTCACCCAATGCCAACGGCGGATGCGGATCCGCAGACCGCTGCCGATCGCTATGAGCAAATCCTGCGCCAAACCTTTGGCATCCGTGAAGGAGAAGTTCCCAGCTTTGATCTGATTTTGCTCGGTATGGGACCCGATGGCCATACGGCCTCCCTGTTTCCCCACACAGCAGCCCTGACGGTGGGCGATCGCCTGATTACCGTGGGCAACAAGGATGGCCAGCCCCGCCTCACCTTCACGGTGCCCCTGATTAACCATGCCCGTCAAATTCTCTTTCTTGTGACAGGTGCCAATAAACAAACTGCCCTACGTCATATTTTCTCTGGGACGACTGATCCCCATCTCTATCCGGCACGGCTGATTACTGGCAATGCCCTTTGGTTTTTGGATGCGGCGGCGGCTGAGGGTGTCGTTGCAAACACCTAGGCTGTGGGTCTGCCCCGTTCGTGAATGGCCTGAATAATTGCAGTATTGGCTTTCGGAAAGGGAAACTGCTCCAATTCCTCAGGGGTCACCCAACGGATGGCATCGCACCCCAAGGGCTGAGGACTTCCTGAAAGATGCTGGCAGTAATAGACATGGAGCGTCACCCGAAAATGGGTGTAGGCATGATCAATGTCAATCAAATGCTCACCAACACTAATCTCAATGCCCAATTCCTCACGAATTTCCCGCTGAATACACTCCTGAACCGTCTCATTGGGTTCAATTTTGCCCCCCGGAAACTCCCATAGTCCCCCCAATAGACCTGTTGGTGGCCGCCGATCAATGAGAATCTGACCTGCCGCATTCCAAATCACCGCGACACCAATCTTTTTATGGGGTAAGGGGGAACGGTTCATTTTGCGAGGAATCTCATGGGTTAACTGCTGTTGGTAAGCGACGCAATGGTGTTGCCAAGGACAAGCATGACACAGGGGTTGGTGGGGTGTACAGATCGTTGCCCCCAGATCCATCAGGGCTTGATTAAAATCGCGGGGGGCTTGGGGACACAGCAGTTGCGCCGACCACTGCCAGAGTTGGGCTTCCGCTTGCTTGGGGGGGATCGTGAGTCCATAGAGACGGGCAAGCACCCGTTTGACATTGCCATCGAGAATCGGCTGGGGCTGATTAAAGGCAGCACTGAGGATCGCACCTGCGGTACTGCGACCAATTCCCGGTAATGCCACCACGGCCTCGTAGGTGCAGGGAAATTGCCCCCCATGATCGGCCATGATCTGTTGAGCCGCGCGGTGCAAATGGCGTGCCCGTGCATAGTAGCCCAATCCCTGCCACAGTTTCAAGACGGTTTCCAAATCGGCAATCGCTAAGTCGGCGATCGCGGGAAAGGTGGCTAGCCAACGCTGGTAGTAGGGAATCACCGTGGCCACTTGGGTTTGCTGGAGCATGATTTCTGAGACCCAGATGGCATAGGGATCGCGCGTGTGCCGCCAAGGTAAATCCCGCCCCTGCTGCTGATACCACTGTAAAAGTGCAAAACGAAGGGCAGGTAGTGTATACCCGCCCCCACTGTCCTGTACCGTTGGCATGGGTTATTTGCTGTCTTCCGCTTGGGCAGCCGCTTGGAGCGATCGCTCGAATTCAAGACGTTGCTCGGCACCGCGCAAGAAGTAACCGCTCATCATTGCCGAAGCCAAGAGACGCCCAAGGTGCTCCCGATTCGTGGTAATGGAAACCTCAAACCCCTCCGGTGGCAAGTAGCCCAGCAGGTTACCAATGTGGCGTTCCATCACAATGGCCATTTCTGGCGACGCGGGACGGGACAGGCGAGCCACCACTTCTGCATCCAAACTTTGCAGATAGTTCCAGAGGGAATCAGCACTTTCTTGAAGATTGCGAGGGTTCATGGTTGGCTCCATAGAGTGTCCTCCCAAAAAGGTAGTCTGGCCAACAGGTCAGCGTGCCTGTGATAGCCTAGCTTTAATCTAGCAAGGGTGAATTTTAGGTGGGGGGTGGGAGAACCGATCTCCCAAGGTCTCATTTTCCGTCCCCGTTTTTATTATTATTTAGTTAATAAAAATAGGGTTGTTCTGGGTGAATTCCTATGACGGAACGTGATTTGTTTGACCTTGCGCCCTACATTGATCATACCCAGCTTGACCCCTTGGCAACCACAGCAGAGATTGAACGATGCTGTGCTGAAGCAGAACAATGGAAATTTACCGCCGTCTGTGTCATGCCCGTCTGGGTGAAGACGGCAGTCCAGTTGCTCCACCGCACACCCGTGAAAGTGTGTACCGTCATTGGCTTTCCCAGTGGTGCCCACACCAGTGCCACGAAACTCTATGAGGCGCAGGAGGCGGTTGACAGTGGTGCGACAGAGTTGGATGTGGTCATTAACTTGGGTTGGCTCAAGGAGGGCAACACCGAGGCCGTCTATCGCGATATTGCCCAAATCTGCGCGGAAACGGGGGTGACCGTCAAGGCAATTTTGGAAACCACGGTGCTGACAGAGGAAGAAAAACAACTGGCAGTGGATATTTGCTTGGATGCGGGGGTGGCTTTCCTGAAAACCAGCACGGGCTGGCGCGGTGGTGCCACGATTGCAGATGTGCGTCTGCTCAAGCGCCTGAGTCGCGATCGCGTGGGCATTAAGGCCTCTGGCGGCATTCGTACGCGGGAGCAAGCCCTTGAACTCATTGATGCCGGTGCCACCCGCTTGGGCACGTCCCGCAGCCTCGACTTGATGCAGGTCTAGCTATTCACCGGTAATCGCAAGGGGACTCACCCACACTGGCGGACAACAACCATAGGGGGTGACTTCAACTTCAGTGCCCAGATGGAGAATACCTTTCAGCAGGCTGCGAATATCGCCGGCCACGGTGGCCGCTTCAATGCTGATGGCTTCGCCGTTGCGCAACAGCCAACCGTCAAAAGGGAGGGAAAATGAGCCTTGAAGGGCTTTCACGCCCGCGTGGAGGGCATGGAGTTCGTCAATCCAGACAAGACCATCGGCGCGATCGCCCCCTTCACCCGCTGGGACATCGTAGAAGTGACCACTCACTGTCACCTTTGCCCCTAAGTTGGCATGCCCCGTGGGCTGGGTTTGAAAGCGACGCGCCGTACCGGCACTGTGGTAGAGACCCGTAAGAATCCCCTGCTCAATTAAAGGGGTGCGGCGGGTGGGGGTACCTTCGCCATCAAAGAGGGACTGACCCACATTCTGGGGATGGCGGGCGTCGTCGTACACGCTCAAAAGGGGGCTGGCGATCGCCTGATGGAGGGATTCTGGCGTCGAAAGGCTCTGGCGATCCAAAATGTTTTGGGCATTAAAGAGATTGCTAAAGGCACTGAGCAGGCTGAGGAATGCCGAGGGTGAAAAAAGCACTGGGTACTGGCCAGAGGCAATCGGTTCATAGGCCAAGTGGCGAATGGTTTTGTCGGCCACTTCATCAATACAGCCCGCAATGTCTAAGTGCTCAAGATCGGGACTGATGCGAATGGCACCCGCACTGCGGGGTTTGCGACCCGCCTCATCGGTTTTGCTGTAGAGATAGAGCGTGGTTGTGGTGCTGGTTTGCTGGCGATCGGCTCCCTCGCTGTTGAGATAAAACCGTTCTATGCGCCGCTGGCTGAGACCATTGTAGGGAACGCTAGCGATCGCTGGATGTCGTCCCAACAGCTCCCGTTCCGCAGCAATCAGTTGATCCAAGAGGGTTTTCGCCGGGGCAAGGGGCACATCAGCCGTCGTTAGCGTCGTCTCCCCAAGGGGCGCTGTGGCCAAGGGACTAAAGTCGGGAATGTCCTCGGTGACGCCAAAGGCACTGGCTTCTTTGGCCATTTCTAGGGCTGTTTCCAGACCGCGATCGTCCAATTGGGTGGTGCTGGCTACCCCTAGGCGACCCGTTGAGTTCCACACCCGCACGGTAATCCCCGATCGCTGCGAGGCCTTCACCTGTTTGGGTTCCCCCTGCTGTACTTGGACACTCACCTCATCCACATGGGAGCCACCAAGGTCAAATTTTTCAATGCCAAGGCGGCGGGCGATCGTGGCTACCCGCTCATGGAGGGTTAAGGCAGGGGTCAGGGTTACCGTCATGGTGTTCGGATCAGTGCATTAACAAATCTTAAAACTATTCTAGCCCTATCCTCGGCGTGGTGGGCGATCGCCTAGGTGGGTTAAAAATCACATCGTTTCTCGCTAAGATTTTTGGAGCAATGTTGATCGCGAGAAGAAAGCCATGGTGCAACCATCCCTAGGGGTCGATGGTGACGGTGAATGGTTGGGGGGAAAATCGCCCCAGTGGTCTGAGCGCCGCGCCCGCCTTGAAGAATTAATTGTGACACTGCGGGTTGCCGATGAATTGGCGGCTGGTAAATACTTGATTACCAGTGGTGAATTGGCAGAATTGATGGATGTGCACGCCAGTGCCGTCACCAGTCGCGGTGAAGAATGGACATGGCGCAATTGGCAGATCTCGCGGGTGCGCCGTGAAAGCAACCAAATTCTCTGGCAATTGGAACGCATTGATGTCGCCAAAGAGCAGTCCTCAGAATTGCCCCCGACGTAGTTTGCGAGCGAATCATGGAGCTGGATTTTCCCCTTGAGTGTTTTGACCACGATTTAAGTGCGACGGCCTTAGCGCACTTTCTGAATGCGGATCAGTTGGCCGTGGATACGGAAACCATGGGCTTGAATATTCCCCGCGATCGCCTGTGCTTGGTGCAGGTGTGCGACCCAGAGGGACAAGTAGCAGTGATCAAGATTGCCCGTGGCCAGAAAGAGGCTCCCCACCTGCAGCAACTCCTCGAGCACCCCTGCATTACCAAAATCTTTCACTATGCCCGCTTTGATTTGGCCACGTTGCGCTACCACTTGGGGATTCGGGTTCACCCTGTCTTCTGCACCAAAATTGCCAGCAAGATTGCCCGTACCTATTCCCCCCGCCACGGCCTCAAGGACTTGGTCTTGGATTTGTTGGGCATAGAAATTGATAAATCCGCCCAAAGTTCCGACTGGGGCAATGCCATGGCCCTGCGGGAAGATCAACTGCGGTATGCGGCCAATGATGTGCGCTATCTGATTCCCCTGCGGCAGCAGCTCACAGCCATGCTGAAACGGGAAGAACGCTTTGAGTTAGTGCAAACGGCACTGAGTTGCCTGCCCGCGATTGTGGATCTGGATTTAGCGGGGTACACCCAAGTCTTTGAGCACGGCTAGGAACGGGTCAATGGTCGAAACAGAAGTTGGCTGGCCACGCTGACACCGTTCACAAAAGGGGCACTCATAGCAGTATTTCGACACTTGGGTCTCGGAAACTTGAGGGAGATTCTGCCCCTGCTCATAGGCTGGCAGCCATTGGCGCAGTTGGTTAAGGCACTGCTCTAGGGTGTGGTGGATTTGCTCGTGGATGGCCTCACTGTAGGGAAAGGCGTAGAAATTTGCTCCCTTCTCTCCTTGGGCAAACCAGTAGGTCATGGAAATCTGGCTGGGGGGGTAGGGACTAGTGGCTGCTAGGAGATAACAGTAAAGGCGAGTCTGCCAATGACGGGCTAAGGTGTCTGGGGCGGGTGGGTGGGCATAGGTTTTCCAATCGAGAATCTGCGCTTGCCCTTGGCCAAAAATCACGTAGTCATACACGCCCACAAGGGTGAATTCCTGCCAGCCCAGACTGCGGACATGCTCTGCTTCCCCTTGACCCTCAATCATGGGCGGTGGCATGGTTTGAAAGGCCGCAAACCACGGTTGTAATTCGGGCTGCGCCTCAAGAATTGGGCGGATATCGAGTCCTTGAAAGTGCTGTTGCATCAGGCGGTGGAAGTCGCGACCCTGCTTTTGGGCAGTGGTTTCCGTTAATTGTGTGGCCTCTGGCAGCATCAAGCTGTCAAGATAGCGGTACTGATATTGCCGTGCACAGGTTTGCAGGGTGCGCAGATGGGCTTGGGAAAGTTGCATCGTCTAGATCCAACCCAATAGTGTCATGAGGCCGTAGAGAATCCAGAGCGTGGCAATGGCGATCGCCCAATAGGGGGCAGCCCAAGATTGCTTTTGCTGTAAATCCGGGGAGTGCCACTCACTCAGCTCAACAAAGGGAACTGTCCCACGTCGAAACCAGCCGCGTACCACCAGCGATCGCCCCGCCAAGGTTTTCAGATAGGCTGGCTCAAGGATTGGCCAAATCGGCCCCCAAGCTCGATGGCAGCGCAGGGGAAACAAGCCCTGATCCGTCTCCAGCCACAGGTGCTGTCCTAGACCATTGCGCAAGCCCGTCACTGCCCGTAAATGCCCCTTTAGCTCGGCAACGGGACTATCAAGGGGCAAAAGACGATGAAGAAGCTGACCCAAGGTGTAGGTTTGCGGAGGCCGAGGCGGGTAGTAGGCATTCAGGCGTAAAAAGAGACCTAACCCAAGGCCAATGGGAATGAAGCCCCGTGCCAAGGTAGACCAATCCGCCAACCACCACAGAGGAAAGGCGATCGTCCCCGCCCGCAGTGCAAATTGACCAACGCCCGTGAGGATAATCGTCGTGATGACTCCCGCGATCGCCCCCCAGAAGGGAGCCAGTTGTTGCCCAGCCCGTTGACAGCGAAGGGAGGAAGTCGAGGGCAGGGAAAGCAGGGGTTCCAGTCGCCATTGCCGCGCATAGGTCATCAGGGCTTGCAGGCGTAGTCCAAGGGGACGATGGGAGGAGGTCAAGCGAAACCAATACCGCAGGGGATGGGCGGTATCCCAGCGGAGCAGCATTGGCCAATCGAGGGGTTGATTGCCCCACAGGGCAGCTTGGGTTGGATTTAGGGGTAGAAGCAGGCGCAAGGATTCTAGGGGGGCACCGATTTCCCCTTGGGCACACACCGTCGTTGCTGTGGCTGCCATGAGGCGAAACCAAGCCATCACAAGGGTATTGGGATTACCGATCAAGGCTGCCCCTTGGCGATCGCTATAATACTGCCGCAGTTGATTACTCCAGAAACAGAGCATCTCTAGTCCGCGGAAGAGAAGATAACTCCCCTGACCCACCATGGCACAGAGGAGATAGAGGGTACCCCTGATGATCCGCCGTCTCCAGTGCTTGCCATAGGGAGGGGCAAAGCGATCGCCCCAACGGCTGCACCAACAGTACAAGTCATAGGGCAGTTGCAATAGCAGTACAAGGGGGGTCACTAGGGTATTCAGCCCCAGCCGTAGTTGGGCAATTTCACTGGCTATTAAAGCCAGCAGTTCCTCGCCAGAGAGCGATCGCAATAGACCTTCGCTGACAATAATGCGGCGCTGCCAGCGTCCATAGCTAAAAATGATCGGTGCTGCCGTCATCAAGCAGCCTATTTGGGGACGGGGTTGCCACCACGACCACGACAAACGCCCCAAGAGCATCACCGTTTCGGGGCTATACTCCTCAAGTTCGCCAAGACTCAG
This sequence comes from Thermosynechococcus sp. TG215, assembly GCF_031583455.1. Classification (NCBI taxonomy): domain Bacteria; kingdom Bacillati; phylum Cyanobacteriota; class Cyanophyceae; order Acaryochloridales; family Thermosynechococcaceae; genus Thermosynechococcus; species Thermosynechococcus sp. TG215. Next base: position 349,458 of record NZ_CP134178.1, read on the forward strand.
AGGGCGCAAACCATAGCCAGCTCGCAATCGCCATGACCACAGCCAACTGCCACCACTGAGTAACCCCAATCCCAAGCAGCCCAGCAAAAACCACGCCATCACCCCTTCCCAGCCCCGCAGGAGTGCCAGTGGATCATTGGCGTAGTTGAGGAGGCCTGCAATCAAAACCTGTAGCGGTTTTTGGAGTAGCCACGCGATCAGCAGCAGTGTTGCCCCCTGACTTAGCCAGAGATAAATGCGAGGCACCGGTCGCAGTTGCATAGGCGGCCTTGAACTCGGCGCTGAAACACACTCAAGGTAGGAGGAAGTGGGTTCCTCATCCAAATAGCGTTCTAACTCTGGCAGATGTTTTTGCGCCCAAGCCTGAATGGAGGGGAGGGGCGATCGCGCTAGGAGTTGACACAGATCAATGGCCTCTTGCCACTGGCGGGTGTGGGCATAGGCTTTAATCAGGTGCAGATGAGCCTTGAGACCTTCGCGGCGTTGACCGTGGCTGGCAATGACGGCTTTGAAGGCGGCGATCGCCAGTTGATAATCTCCGCGATTAAAGGCCGCTAAACCCGCAATATAGCGAGGATCTAAGCGAAAATCGGATTCTGGATCGGGCATACTTGAGTATTCCCCAGATCACGGTTGCTGGTTACCACCAAGGGCGTGGGCTTTCAAATCCTCTAGGGAGACATACTCAAGGGCACTGACATGGGTTGCTTCCAGAATTACTGGGGGAGCTACGTCAGCCTCTAGGGCTTCCCGCCAACGGGAGGCACACAGACACCAGCGATCGCCCGGTTTCAGCCCCGGAAATTGATAGGCGGGCACTGGCGTCGAAAGATCATTGCCCCGCGAACGGGTAAAGGTGAGAAATTCGGCGGTCATTTGCGCACAGACCACATGGGCACCGACATCTCCTGCCCCCGTCCGACAAAAACCATCGCGATAGAATCCTGTGAGTGGATTTTGACAGCAGCACACCAAGGGTGTTCCCAACACATTCATTGCCGTCATTATTGATGCCCCCAAGTTTTTCACCCTAAGTCTAGCTATAGCATAAGCCTGTGCCCAAGAGGCCTATTGCAGCCAGTCCCCGGCCAATGCGCTAAACTAAAACTCAGAAATAGTATTGTTGTTGTTTTGTTTGGCCTATGCCTAGCGTTGTTCCCCAAGAGCGGCAACAGGTTATTCGCAAGCACTACCCCAACTACAAAGTCATTGTCCTCAACGATGACTTCAATACCTTTCAGCACGTTGCTAACTGTTTAATGAAATATATTCCCAACATGACCAGCGATCGCGCGTGGGAATTAACGAATCAAGTTCATTACGAAGGCCAAGCCATTGTTTGGGTGGGGCCCCAAGAACAGGCGGAACTGTACCATGAGCAACTTTTGCGGGCGGGGCTGACAATGGCACCCCTTGAACCCGCATAGGCATTGCCCTTTGTAAAGCCTGTTATCACCGCTATTAAAAACTTTGAATCCTGTTACCTTTCTTCATGTGTCACTATAAAAGGTAGTTTCATAAGGTTGAGGAACTGCCAATGGCCGTCACGACTGCCAAGCGTCCGCCGCGCTTAACCCTGCAGGTGTTGGAGATCGCCGCTGATACGACGGCAATTCGCTGCCTAGATTGGGATCGCGATCGCTTTGATATTGAGTTTGCCCTTGAAAATGGCACCACCTACAATTCCTTTCTGATCAAAGGGGAACAGATTGCCCTCGTAGATACGTCCCATGCCAAGTTTGGCGATCGCTACCTCGAGCAACTCTGGCAACGGGTGAACCCCAGTGACTTGAACTATCTCATCGTCAGCCATACCGAACCTGACCACAGTGGCCTCGTCAAGGACGTATTGGCAAAAGCCCCCCATGTAACCGTGGTGGCCTCAAAGGTGGCGTTACAGTTTCTGGGGGATCTGATCCATCAGCCCTTTAGTCAGCGACAGGTGAAAAATGGCGATCGCCTTGACTTGGGGAAAGGGCATGTCCTTGAGTTTGTGATGGCTCCCAATCTCCACTGGCCCGACACCATCCTCACCTATGATCACGGCACCCAGACCCTCTTTACCTGTGATGTTTTTGGTGCCCACTTCTGCAATGATGATCCCTTTGACACAGAACCTGAACTGCTAGCGCCAGATTTCAAGTTTTACTACGACTGCCTCATGGGACCCAATGCCCGCTCCGTCCTCTCCGCCTTCAAGCGCTTGGAACCCCTGCCCCCCGTGCAACTAGTTGCCACCGGTCATGGCCCACTGCTGCGCCATCATCTCCCGCAGTGGCTAGATTCCTACCGCAACTGGAGTCAAGAGCAGGCCAAAGCAGCAACAACGGTGGCCATTTTCTATGCTGCTAACTATGGTTATGCCAATGCTCTGGCAGAGGCGATCGAACGGGGAGCCGCCAAAACTGGGGTTGTTGTTGAAAAAATGGATCTGCTCACCGCTGAACCCCAAGATATTCGCGAACTCACCGAGATTGCTGCTGGGATCATTATCGGTACACCGCCCACCACTGCCGTTGCTAAAACTGCCCTGAGTACGATTCGTGCGGCTGCCCATGCCAAACAGGCCATTGGGGTCTTTGAAAGTGGTGTGGCCGACGCTGAACCCGCCTATCCCCTGCTGAATCAGTTTCGGGATGCGGGACTGACGCCTTCATTTCCTGTGATTCGGGTCACAGCAGCGCCCACTGAGGCACTGTTCCAAGAGGCGGAAGAAGCGGGTACTGACATGGGTCAATGGCTGTTGCGCGATCGCACCGTCAAGCAGATGAAAGCCTTGGATACTGACCTCGATAAAGCCTTGGGTCGCCTGAGCGGTGGGCTATACATTATCACCGCCCAAAAAGGTGCCATTAACAGTGCCATGTTGGCCTCTTGGGTGGCCCAGGCCAGTACCGAACCTCTTGGGGTTTCCATTGCGGTGGCCAAGGATCGGGCCATTGAGTCCTTTCTACACGTGGGGGATACCTTTGTCCTCAATGTTCTTGAAGAAGGGAACTACCAGCCCCTGATGCGCCATTTCCTAAAGCGATTCCCACCGGGCGCCGATCGCTTTGCCCATGTGAAAACCTATCCAGCCAGTAATGGCAGTCCCATTTTGGCCGATGCCCTTGCCTATATGGAATGTACCGTTGTCAGCCGTCTGGATGCCCACGATCACTGGATTGTCTATAGTACTGTGGATAATGGTCGCGTCTCAAAGCCCGATGGCATGACTGCTGTGCACCATCGCAAAGTGGGGAACCATTACTAAACTCGGGCACTCCCTACTCAAAGTGCGCTAAACTAAGTTTGCTGCGGACGTGGCGGAATTGGCAGACGCGCTAGATTTAGGTTCTAGTACCGCAAGGTGTGTGGGTTCAAGTCCCTCCGTCCGCATTCAAAAGCTTAGCAATTGAGGGCACAGTTTGCAGTTCGCAGCCAAGAAAGCATTGGCAAAAACCTTTCCCTAGATCTTTTTGGGGACTTAACTGGGATGTTTTTCTTTGAAGTGAAGATTTTAGGAGGATGGACACAACTGGACTCGAACCAGTGACCCCCACGATGTCAACGTGGTGCTCTAACCAACTGAGCTATGCGTCCTCGGAATTCCTAATATAGCATACACAAGGCTAACCTTTAAGTAGTTTGACCGTCACATTTGTATCGGTGCGATCGCTCAACGAACGAGTGGCCACCCCTAAAACCACTGGCTCAGTCACCCCCGGTTCAGGATGTTCGATGGTTCGTGCAATCACGGTCAGGCGATCGCTCCCTCGGCCGAGCCGTCCCAAGGAAAATAAATCATTCGCTGCCTGTACCAGCGTTGCCTCAAGGGTACTGCTCTCAATGTCCGGGGGCACTGTGATCACAACTTGCGTTGCCCCGTTGTCATAGACGAGGGTGTATTTGCCGGCACCGGGCACTGGGGAGTGCACAATCGGTACAATACTCAGGGCAAAGAGTCCCACTGTCACAACACCGAGAAACCCCGTAATACCAACAAAGCGAAAGCGCACACCCCAGCGAAAAACAAATGTGAGTGCGGTTAAGCCAGCCATGACAAGGGTGGCAATGCCAGCCCAGCGGCTATAGGTGGCAAAATCGGCGGGGGTCAGCACTACTCTTCCTCCTCATTACTGACAAAACCATTCACAGGGGTTTGATCCTGCTGCAACGCTGCCCGGAGGGTATGCCATGTCAATGTCGCACACTTAATCCGCACCGGGAACTGAGCCACCCCCTGCATGACATTGAGCTTGCGAAACTCTCGAGGGAACTCAAACTGCCCCTTCATCATCGCTTGGAACTGCTCCACCATTTGTAGGGCACGACTCACGGGTTGCCCCCGCAGGGCATCGGCCATCAAATCCGCTGAGGCCATGGCGATCGCGCAGCCTTCCCCCTCAAACTGAATATCCTGAATGATTGTCTCCCCCTGCTCATTGGTGCCTAGGGCAACGGTTAAATCAATGGTGTCGCCACAGGAGGGGTTATGTCCCCGCTGCTGACGATCCACAGGCTGCGTGCGGCCACGGTGGCGAGGTTTCTTGTAGTGCTCTAGGATGACTTGCTGGTAGAGCGTGCGGAGATGATCAAGAGACATTTAGAATACTCTATGCTCAGTGCATTTCCTCAAGGATTTTATAAACTATATTAACGGCTAAGGGCGGTGAGACTTTGCCAAAAAAGCGTCAAGGTGGCTGCTGTGCCGACACCAAACATGAGGGAGCGACCAAGGGGAAAGTTGGCAATGTAGCAGATGCTGTACAAAAAGCGAGCCGCGACAAAACTCAGGCTGGCGATCGCCACCGTTGCATTATCCACCCCGGCAAAAAGGGTCAGCAACACTGCTGCTGCAAAGGGCATAAAGGTTTCAAAGCTATTTTCGTGTGCCCACACTGCCCGCTGCGCAAAGGGGGGCAGTTTCTCAAAGAGGGCACGGGGAGCCGCCATATCAAAGCCCGCCTGCCAGCGCCCCACCACAACAAAAATGTAGGGGAAATAGATCAGCAGCGTTGCTGTCAGTAAACTGGCGGCTAGTAGCCAAGGGATATTGCTCAACATCACCTAGACTCGCTCCAACACTGGCAGCGCACCACTGAGCACCCCATCGCGAGGGGGCAATTCCTCACAGAGAATTTCGCAAGAGTTATTGGGACTTTCAATCAACTTCACCTTATGCAGCGTCGCCCCCAACTGGCGAATCGGTTCCTGTAACAACTGGGCAATGTAAATGGCGATGTTCTCTGCTGTGGGCACCACCGTCGCAAAATAGGGAATATCTTTATTCAAAAACGTGTGATCCAAAGGTTCAATCACCTGTTCCTTGAGCACCTCCTCGAGCTTGACCAAATCAACAATCATGCCCGTCCGCGGATGGATTGCCCCCTTGACCGTAATCTCCACGTGGTAGTTGTGGCCATGGCCGTGGGGGCGAGCACACTTGCCATAGATGCGGCAGTTTTCTTCGTAGCTGAGATCCTCAAGGGCTAGACGATGCGCCGCACTAAAGTGAGCACCAACAGAAAGATAGGCTTCCATAGGGTCTCCCGTGTAGTCCGCCCAAAGGCGGGGGTGTTCAAACAGTTGAATGCGCACAAGGGGTAAATGGGGAGAGAGTCGATCCCAAATCACCCGTGCAATATGTTCAGTCGTGGGTAATGTGGCTTGAAACTCTGGCCACACCTCATTGAGATAGGAAAAATTCAGGGGTTCAATGACTTCACGGCGAATGATGTGCTTGACATCCGATAGGTTCAACACCATGCCAAAGTCATCAACAACGCCGCCCATTGAAACAAACAACTCATAGTTATGACCGTGGCCGGGAAAGCGACTATTGGCACCAAACCGAGCCAAATTCTCTGCTTCAGACCATTCTGGCAACCAGTAGCGATGACTGGCGGCAAACTCAGCACGGCGGTGAATAATACAATTCATGTCAAGTTATGAAGATTTGCAACAATTCAGCAATCTCCCCCTATCCTAACGAATTCTGGTTCCCCCAACCATTGGCTTTTTTGGCACATTTCCCTAAAGTCCGCCAAGGATGAAAGGCTTTTGCCGTACTTGGCCAATCAGCCAGCGCAGACTGTGGTTACTGAGAATCGATAAAGGCCCCATGACCATCAGGGATTTCACCTCTGCACGGCTAATTTTAACTACCCCTCCCGGTTGCAGCATCGCCGTCGAGTGAGTGAGTTCCCGCAGGGTGGCATAGGCAAAGAGCAGCGGCAGCACGCAAAAGAGGCGAATCGGAATTGCCGCCTTGGGCACGGATAGCAAGTAGGCTTGAGCTTCATCGAGATCATGCCAAGCAAGGGCAATCAATTCCTTAATGGCGGCATGATTTTGCTGAAGATGCTCAGCACTGAGGATGGACTGGTGGCTACTGCCTTGGAGCAGCAGAGATTCATTGGGGATATAGATCGAGTTTTCGTGCTCCGCATCCCAAGCAATATCCTTGAGAATGTTCACCGTTTGCAGCGCTTCACCAAAGGCAGCGCAGCGCTTGAGGAGTACTTGGTATTCATCGGCACCAATGCTGGGGGAATGCTCGTACCACAAATCCGTCAGGAGATAGCCAACGGTACCCGCGACGTAATAACAGTACTCTTTATATTCATCGAGGGTTTGAATGCGAATGCCATTGGGATAGAGGTTAATAAACTTTTTCATCCCATGCACCATTTCGCTCACCCAGCGTTGGACGTGCTGTTGGGACGTGAGGGGCAAAGAACGGTAGAGGGCAAAGACGAGTCCCGTATTTTTCACCAGTTGCACATGGGCTGGCTCCCCCTGAACCCCCCGTGCGGTTTCACCATAGCTATTGGCTAGATCGGCACTGTCAAAACACTCCAGCAGGTGATCCAAGAGAGCGGTTTTTGCGGGGATACTGGCAACCGGATCATCCTCAACGGTATCGGCAATGCGACAGATGAGATAGGCCACCAGAACCGCCCGACCCAAATTTCCGGGGAGGAAGCGAATACTGAGGGCAAATGTGCGCGAGACTTGGGGGAGTATCTCTTGGCAAAAGCGCTCAGCATCCTTGACGGAAACTGGGTTCTCCAGCACCATTTGAATCATATGGGGGTTCACTCCTACACGCATTGATCGATAGTTGAGTCAATCCTCGACCGTTCCTCAGGCCAACACTCTAGGGCAGTCAATTCACGATTCTCCAAAAGGGTCTCGCGATCGCAACCCAGCAGGGGACGACTTCCACAAACAAGGATTGAGCAAAATCTATAGCTATCATACTCATTTTTGTTTGTCTAGGTGGCCTGTGACAGTTGCCGAGATTGCCTGAGGTACAATGGTGGATAGCTCACAATTTGCCAGAACAATAACATAGCTTCAACAATTAACAACGGTATCAGATTTGGCGGAAAATGCCTCTCGTCCACCATAGCGGACGCTTGAGTGTGACACTCTTTCCATTGGTCAGTTTCTAAATTGCCCGCGATCGGTCTATCCAAAAGTTAAGACGGTAATCAGCTCGAAAATGTGTACTCCCAGCGTAGCGGTTGTGTCAACAGGCCAGCACAGCAAAGTTCATTAACAATGACTCCATGCCTCGTCCTTGTGCCCCAAGGGGCAGAATATCAAGCGGTACAACGAGGGCTACAGGCGTCCAATGTGGTGATTATTCCGATCCGAGCAGGGGCAGCCACAGTGACCACACCGGCATTGATCAGTGCCCTTGAGGAATCGCCTGCCATGGTTCTCATTTTGGGGGTTTGTGGGGGCTTGCATCCCGATGATCGGGTGGGTGAAGTGGTTGTCTATACTACTTGTCAGGATGAAGCAGGGCAAATGTATTCTTTAGACCAGACGTTATCGGCAAAATTGGCGCCTGCGTGGCGACGGGTGAAAGGCATCACAACGGCGAAAACCGTTTCTAAGGCCCAGGAAAAACAAACCCTTGCGGCTCGCGGGGGGGTGGAGGTGGTGGATATGGAAGGGGTGCCACTCCTCAAGGCTTTAGCGGGAATGCCGGTGGTGATGGTGCGGGTGATCAGTGATGGTGGCGATCGCGACCTCCCCGATTTGAGTCAAGCCTTTGATGCTCAAGGCAATTTGCGGCCGGGGCCACTGGCTATCGCAATGCTCCGCAACCCCCGTGCGGCGGCACACTTGATTCAAGGTAGCCTCAAAGCCCTCAAGGTGCTCACAAGAATTGCCCCAGAGATTGTGCAGCAACTCAATGGCTAAGATAGGGGTAGCCAGCTTGGAGAACGCTGTGGCGCAGCTTATTGGTCAAATTTTGGGCGATCGCTATGAACTCCTGCGCGAACTGGGGTCTCATCCGGGGCGGCGCACCTATCTGGCGTTGGATCGGCGGCGCTATGAACAGGTGGTGCTGAAGCTGCTGCTTTTTGGTGGCGGCATGACATGGGACGACTTTAAGCTCTTTGAACGGGAAGCGGCTGTGCTGCAACCCTTGGATCATCCGGCCATTCCCCGCTATCTCGACTACTTTGAAATCAATACCCCTGATCTCAAGGGCTTTGCTTTGGTGCAAACCTACATTGAGGCAAAATCCCTCGCCACATGGCAAGCAGAAGGGAGAGTGTTTAGTGAAGAGGATTTGCGGTTACTGGCCGATCGCCTGCTGGATATTTTGATCTATCTCCATGGCCGTCAACCGCCGGTGATTCACCGCGATATTAAGCCGACAAATATTCTCTTGGGCGATCGCTCCGGTCATGATCTTGGCAAGGTCTATCTTGTGGACTTTGGGGCGGTACAAACCGCGATCGCAGGCAGCACCCGAACCGTGGTGGGTACCTATGGCTATATGCCCCCGGAACAATTCGGCGGTAAAACCCTACCCGCCAGTGATCTCTACGCCTTGGGCATGACCCTCATCTACTTAGCAACCGGCACTCCCCCCGATGAGCTGCCGCAAAAGGAACTGCGGGTTCAATTTCAACCCTTGGTCTCCTTGAGTCCCCCTTTTATCCGCTGGCTCGAAAAAATGGTCGCGCCCGCCCTTGAGGAGCGATTTGACTCTGCGACTGCGGCTCGCCAAGCCCTAAAGCAACTGGACACATCACCCCACGAGGCCTCACTCATAACAAAAACGCCGCCCTACGGTTCCCGCCTACAGGTGAGAGAAACACCCCAAGGGCTACTGGTGCAAATTCCCCCCGTTGGATTTAATGTCAGTCTCTTCTTCCTGATTCCCTTTGCAGTGGCTTGGAATGGGTTCTTGGTCGTCTGGTACAGTCTAGCGATTAGTTCTGGCTTTTGGCTGATGGCTGTTTTTGCTACTGGTCATCTTGCTGTCGGTTTAGGCCTCATTGGCGGCATTCTTTACATGCTATTGGGATGGCAGGTGTTGATGGTCACCCGTAAGGATCTGCGCTTCTATGAACATATCCTTGGTTTCCGCTGGCGTCGTCCTAAAGTCCTGCCGCTTGAAGTGATTGAACAGATTGAATTTCAGCCCCACAGCACGTACCGCGATCGCGAGGGCGATCGCCAAGAGCTATCGAGCAAACTGGTGATTCGTGCCGGTAGCCAAGCGATCGAACTGACTGAAAATGCCCTTAGCGTGACCTCAAGGGATCTGGAATGGTTGGCCTACACCCTTGGCCGCTATCTGGGGCGACGGGTCACACAGGCTTGTCAGGATGTCCGAAGTGCTTGAGAACATCACCACTGAGGCGGCAGATACGCCAGTCAGGTAGCACAGTCGCACCCATGCGCTCATAGAATTGAATCGCAGGAGTATTCCAGTCCAAGACGCTCCACTCGATACGGCCATAGTCGCGATCGCTGGCTAGCCGGGCTAATGCCTTCAGCAGAGCAGTGCCCACCCCTTGACGCCGATAGGCAGGAAGGACAAACAAATCCTCTAGCCAAAGGCCGGGGCGGGTGAGGAATGTGGAGTAGGTGGTGAAAAACAGGGCGTAGCCAATAACGTCTGTGGGGGTATGGGCAAGAAGTACCTCGGCGTAGGGGCGATCGCCAAACAAATGCTGCCGTAGCGCCTCCTCTGTGCCCGTTACTGCGTGGCTGAGCTTTTCATAGGCCGCAAGCGCTTGGATCAGTTGGAAGATGATTGGAACATCCGCCGGGGTCGCTGCACGAATCGCAAAGGAGAAAGACACGCTAACCCAAACTAAATTGAGCGCAGCCAACCGGCACTCAGAGCAACGGTAAGCGCCATAAACAACACTGTCAAAGTCCACGTGGCACGGTTTAAGGTCGCTTCTGCACTTTTGGTGCTGGTAAAGAGCTGGGCTTGACCGCCAATACCACCGAGGCCATCCCCCTTGGGACTGTGGAGCAAGACCAATACAATCAGGCCAACTGCTGAAAATGCCCACAGACCAATGGCAATTTTTTCAATCATCCTTAACCTCGCTGGCGATGCGAATCTATACAACTTGACCTCTCCCTCATCTTACCGCAAGCCTAGGAGCCAATGGCACAATACAAGATAGGCGTTTTGAACGTGCCCCATGAACCAGCAAAATCTGCTTCAGCAATTGCTTTTAATTGGTGTTGGCACCACCTCCCTTGTGGCCGAGAAGTTGCGTCAAGTGAGCGACCAATGGGTGAAAGAGGGACGCCTCAATGCCGATCAGGCCAAGGCAATGGTGGATGAAGTCCTTGCTCACCTCAAAGAAGATGCCGCCTCCCTCGATGAAGCGGTGCAACGACAAACGCGCCAGTTTCTAGAGAGCTTGGGTGTGCCACAACAGTCAGAAATTGATGAACTGCGGGGACGCATTGATCGCCTAGAACGGGATGTTAGGGAGTTAAAAAATCGCTCATGGTAAGACAACGGGTGCATCGAGCCTACGGCTGGCTCCTCTGTGGTATTGTCCTAGTAGTGGTATGGTTGGTGGCCGCTCCGATCGCGATCGCCAGTGTGCCGCTAGAGGCGTCAACGGAGGCTGCGGGACTTATGGGGAATCCAAAGGTGGTGACCACTCCTTCAGGTTTGCAATACGAAGATATGGTTGTCGGCTCAGGGGCGCAGCCTCAAGTGGGCGATCGGGTAACGGTGCACTACACAGGAATGCTCACCGATGGCCGCATTTTTGATAGCTCCCGCGATCGCGGTCAGCCCTTCCAATTTCAAATTGGTGTCGGTCAAGTCATCAAAGGCTGGGATGAAGGAGTTGGCTCAATGCACGTCGGGGGGCAGCGGCGGCTGATTATTCCCCCGAACCTAGGCTATGGTGCACGCGGTGCCGGCGGGGTCATTCCTCCCAATGCGACGCTGATTTTTGACGTTGAACTTTTGGGTGTGCAATAGGATTGAACTCGGCAAGGGATGCCCAAGGCCAAGGTACTGTACATCTGCCGCGAGTGTGGTGCCGAGTCTGTGCAATACTTTGGTCGCTGTCCCAACTGTGGTCAGTGGAATACCCTTGATGAGCAGGTGGTTAGCCCTGTAGAGACCGCTGCTCGACCCACAACCCCCCGAAAATCGACCACTCCCCACCCCCGCAGTGCCAAGGCTCTAGGAGAGATTAGCGAACAGACACAGAGCCGTTCTGCCTCCGGATTTGCCGAGTTGGATCGGGTTTTGGGAGGGGGGATTGTGGTTGGCTCCCTCGTGTTGGTGGCCGGCGAACCGGGAATTGGCAAGTCCACGCTTTTGTTGCAGATGGCAGCCACCTTAGGGCAACAGCAGCGGGTGCTCTATGTCTGTGCAGAGGAATCGGTGCAGCAGGTGAAATTGCGATCGCAACGCTTGGGCATTGCCGCCTCCCCCTCGCTCTATCTTTTGGCGGAGACGAATTTGGAGGTGATCCTGCAGGAGCTGACCCATCTGCAACCCCATCTGGCGATTATTGATAGCATCCAAGCGGTGTATCTGCCCCAATTGACGGCTGCCCCCGGCTCGGTGTCTCAGGTTCGTGAGGGCACAGCCGCCTTGATGCGCTTAGCCAAGCGGGAGCAGATGAGTCTCTTTATTGTGGGGCATGTTACAAAGGAGGGGGCGATCGCCGGTCCGAAGGTGCTGGAACATTTGGTGGATACCGTGCTCTACTTTGAGGGCGATCGCTTTGCCAGTCACCGCCTCGTACGCGCTGTCAAAAACCGCTTTGGTGCTAGTCAAGAAATTGGCGTTTTTGAAATGGGCGCGCAGGGCTTAGCCGAGGTCACAAATCCTTCGGCGCTGTTTTTGGGCGATCGCGAGCCAACCCCCGGTACCGCCACCATTGTGGCCTGTGAAGGCACCCGTCCGCTTGTGGTTGAGTTGCAAAGTTTAGTTAGCCCCACCAGTTATCCCTCTCCACGCCGCACGGCCACGGGCATTGAGTACAATCGCTTTTTGCAAATTCTCGCCGTCCTAGAAAAACGCCTAGGGGTGCCCCTCTCGAAGCTAGATGCCTATGTGGCGTCCGCTGGCGGGCTGAATGTGGCGGAACCCGCTGCTGATCTGGGGGTGGCAGTGGCTGTTGTGGCTAGTTTTCGCGATCGCTGGGTGCACCCCCAAACCGTGATCATTGGCGAAGTGGGCTTAGGGGGGCAAGTGCGAGCGGTTTCCCAGTTAGAAGTACGGCTGCGGGAGGCGCTGAAGTTGGGATTTCGCCGTGCCATTATTCCCGAAAACCAAGCCTGTGCGATCGCGGGGCTAGAGATTTATCCTGTACGTCGTGTCACCGATGCCATTGTGGCTGCCCTTGCCCCTATGACCACTGAGGAATCCCCCTGAGGGCTATCCTTGCGAGTCCAATTTATCCCTAAGATGTCTGAGACAGATACCCCATTGGTGGAGCGGCAGTGCAAAGCCAGTTGTGACAAGATACACTTCCGCCATCAACGGACTCAATTGCTGACACAGTTCGCCAAGGCGATCGCGAAAACAGCGACCACTGGCATAGGCAGGAACAACTCCCCAGCCCACCTCTTCAGCAACAAAAATGAGTTGAGCGGCACACCCTTGCACACTCGCTAGGAATTCAGTAACGGTTGCTTGCCATTGATCTTGAGATTGATCTAGGCAATTGGCCACCCATGTTCCCAAGGAATCCACAAGGGCGCAATGATCAGGCGGCAGGTCACGCAGCAGGGCAGCTAGTTCGAGGGGGCACTCCCGCAATTGCCACTCAGCGGGGCGGCGAGCACGGTGCTGTGCAATCCGCTGCAACCATTCTGTATCCTCTGGGGGGGCGATCGCCGTCGCAACATAAATCACTGCTTGTCCGCTGTGGGTAGCAACGGCTTCTGCCCATTCACTCTTGCCACTGCGACTCGGACCGGTCACCAAGACATGATCAGGCATGATTAGGCACTGTTGGTTAACTCAACTGTCGGGGATCAAGACGTTCTCCCAAGCCCTCACCAAGGAGCGACAGACCCACGACCAGCAATGTCATGGCTAGACCCGGAAAGAGCGTCGTCCACCAGATGCCCACCGACAACCCATCCAAGGCCTGTCGTAGATCCTGCCCCCATTCGGGTACCTGCGGCGGCAACCCTAAGCCCAAGAACCCCAGCCCTGCCAAGGTCAGGATGGCATCGGCAGCATTGAGGGTAAAGAGCACGGGGATACTGGGAAGCACATTCACCAAAAGATACCGCTGTAGAATGCGGGGGGTCGAGGCACCAAGGGCGCGGGCAGCTTCGATAAAGACCTCATTTTTTAGGCTCACCGTGTGGTTGCGCACAACGCGATAGTACTGGGGAATATAGGCGACACTAAGGGCGATCGCTGCATTAAGCACCCCCTTGCCGACCACAAAGGCCACCGTTACCGCTAGGAGTAGCCCCGGCAACGTGTAAATCGTATCCATCAAAAAGAGCAACCCGCGATCGAGCCAGCCCCCGCGGTAGCCACTCAATAATCCCAAGGGCACCCCCACCACCAAGCTCAACAGCGTTGCCACCAAGACCACCTGCAAGGCTGCTTGGGCACCAAAAATCGTGCGGGAAAAGACATCATAGCCCAAGCGATTCGTGCCAAACCAGTGCTGCGGCGAAGGCGGCGCGTGAATCGGAAAGTCAAGAAATTCTTGGGGATTGGCAATCCAACCAAGAGCCTGAGCAAGGGGAGCAAGAACCGCCAGCAGCAGAAACCCCCCACAAATCATTGCCCCCACCAGCAACAGCCGATCCGAGAGGCTATTCATGCATGCCCTATCCCAACAAACTGGCTAGCAAAGCTTTCTGCGCATGGAGACGATTTTCCGCCTGCTCCCAAACGCGAGACTGCGGCCCTTCAAGGACACTGGCGGTAATTTCCTCCCCACGGTGAGCCGGCAGACAGTGAAGAACGATCGCCCGTGGATCCGCAAGGGCTAGCAGTTGATCATTAATTTGGTAGGGCTGAAAAATGGGCTGGCGATCGCCCGCTTCTGCTTCCTGTCCCATACTCGCCCAGACATCCGTGTAAAGCGCATGGGCACCCTTAGCCGCGGCCTGCGGATCCGTGAGAACAGTCACTTCACTCTTACCGCCACTCAATGCCTTGGCTTGCGTCACAATATCGGGCAAAGGCGCAAACGGCGGTGGCGAAGCCACACGAATATTCACCCCCAAGAGGGCACAGCCCAGTAGTAAGGAATGCGCCACATTATTGCCATCGCCAATGTAGCAGAGGGTCAGTCCCGCCAATGTGCCAAAGGATTCCCGTAGCGTCAGCAGATCCGCCAAAATCTGACAGGGATGCTCGCGATCAGTGAGGGCATTAATCACCGGTATTCGTGCATAGTCAGCAAACAGTTGCAGTTCTGCCTGGCCATAGGTGCGAATCGCCACCGCATCCAAATAGCGATCCAATACCCGTGCTGTATCGGGCAACGGTTCACCACGCCCCACCTGTGTGGATTGGGGATTCAGGTCAATGACTTGGCCGCCCAGTTGGTACATCGCCACCGTAAAGCTGACACGGGTACGGGTCGAAGCCTTCTGAAACAGCAGCCCCAAGACCTTAGGACACTGGGGAGCCACCTTGCCGATTTTCATCTGTGCTGCTAAATCCAGCAGATATTCCGCCTCTGCCCGTGAGAGGTCGGCAATGCTCAGCAAATCACGCCCCCGCAGTGTTTCCATCACAAATCTCCCCACCAAAACTGGTATCCACTCATGGTAGCAACCTCAGAGGCCTTCCAAATGTACAAATACAACCCTTTTCTAAAATATGGGGGGCATTAAGGAACGCCGAACCCGTCCAAAAGTCACCTTCTAAGAGGTCTATCCTTCCGAGGCGCCCAACCGTGGCTCTGTCCCTGCAAGGAGGCGTTGGATATTACTCTGGTGTCGCCAAATCACAAAAGCACCTGCAATCACACTAAAACCGACAAACGGCCACGACTGCGTAAAGAGCCAAAACCAGAAGGGCAAGGAGATAGCAGCAGTGATTGAACTCAGGGAGACAATGCGGCTGGCCGCCAAGACCGACAGAAACACCGCAAAGGTGGCTAAGGCAGTGGGGGCATTGAGGGCAAGGAGCACCCCTAAACCAGTGGCAACGGATTTGCCGCCGCGCCAGCCCAACCAAATCGGCTTACTGTGAGCCAAAACTGCAATGAAGGCGATCGCCAGCAGGACAAATTCCAACCAAATGGTCGGTACTGTACTCCAAGATTGCCCCAGAACCCATCGCGCCAAAAGAACTGCCCCTAGTCCCTTGCCCACATCGACTAAAAACGTCACCAGTCCGGGGCCTTTGCCCACCACCCGCAGCACATTGGTCGCCCCTGTTGAGCCAGAGCCATGCTCACGAATATCAATCCCCCGCAGCGCTTTGGCCAAGAGGTAGCCCGTGGGAATTGAGCCGAGCAGGTAGCTAGCGAGCGCCAGCAGTCCAAGGATGAGTGCAGTGGTCACAGGAGCCTCCCTACTCAAAGAAATCAGAACTACGGCTAGGACGCAACTGGGGTTCAGGGGCAAAGCCCAAGAGCAAGGGATATTGCAGTAGTGAAAGGCTGACTTGGGGTTGGGAATCATCAATAAGAATTAGAGGGATGTAGTCCTCCTGCTCGAGGCGATCGGCACGAAAGGCCAAGGCATCCGCAGATTCAAAGAGCGCCACCCCCTGATCAGGGCCAAAATCTTGACGGCTAATCCCTAAGCAGTCCTGCAATCCCCGTCGCCAGTCCCCCAGTCGCTCAGGGGAATCAGCCAAAACCAAAACCCGCAACATATCGCCATAGAAGTCCCGTAGAATCGAGATGATTGCCGAGGCAACAAGGATATTTTGCAACCGACTGGGGAGCGATCGCAGGGCACCCCGTCCCCCGAGATCAAAGAACCAACTTTCTACCCGCTCAGCATGAACTTGCTCAAACGTACGTCGCAACTGCCAAGGAGGGCCATAGTAATTGGGGCTACTCCGATATTGCTCTAGCAAACGGCGAATCCGATCCGCTTCCTCCTGAAATCCCTCATCAAGAACTAACTTGGGCGGCGTTGTCGCTGTTGCTGCTGGGGCAGAGGCAGTTTCCACGACAGCGGGCGTCGGGGGCAGCAATTCCATTTCCTCAACGGTGGCTGCCAACTCCTGCATGCTCTTGACGAGAAATTCCTTGAACCCCTGCACTCGAATCGCGAGTTCTTGGGAGGCACCCACAAAGTTGCGGCGGAGCTCCTGTTCGATGCGTTCCTTGCGCCGTTCTAGTTGCTCAATGGTGAGTTGCAGACTTTGTTGCCGCTCTTCAAGGGACTTGAGGCGATCGTGCACAAGACGATGAAACTCAGCATCAAGGGCTTGAATTTCAGCTTTGAGGGCATCCCGTTGAGCTTTGAGGGCAGTTAGTTCCTCTGGGGTAGGTTCAGAGGCATCAGTCACCGTAGGGTCATCCGTCATTGCGAACCGTGGAAATAAAGGCTGTGCGTGGGCAGCGTTCTTGGAGGCATTGTACTAAAGTTTTGGCGTCAAACAGAATCGGCAGAAAGTGGATATTCTTGACCTCCCGAAAATAAAAGAGCACGGGAAAGGCTGGCCAAAAGACCTCCCAATGCTGCCATTGCTGATAGGGAAAGTGGCGAATTTGTCGGCTGCCGCGATAGACATCTAGTGCTGTTGCCGTAAATTCTAGTCGCAGGGTAGCCGCCTGCACAGCCAAGAATAGCGCAAACAGGGAGATGGGCAAGCCCAGCCACCAGCGCAGCCACCACAGGGGCAGACTTAACAGCAGAACCCCCAGAGGAACAGCAAATGAGGGTTGAAGACGTACTGTGGCCAGTGAGGTTCCTTGCATGGTTTTACTCTACTCCTGAGGGGTCGTCGGTTCTTCTAATTGTGGCAAATCCTCTGGAGTGGGAGCAGCCTCCGGTTCAGTGACCTCAGGTGCAGTGGTCTCTAGAGTCGGTTGCTCCAAAGGTGGGGACGGCTTGGATGGAACTCGCGGGCTAACGAGAACAGAACGAGTCGGGCTTTCTGCTTTCTTGAAGGGATTCAGGCGCTGCCAGAAGGGCTTTTGCGGCGTGGGGGGCGGTGTCTCTTCAGCTGCTTTGACGGTGGGTTCTGGGGTTGGCTCTGGTGCAACGGGCGTTTCCTCTACAGGTTCAACGGTGCGTGTTGGTGCCTCTACTGCCGACGTTGGTGTAGGTTCCTCAGCAACGGAGGTCTGAGCGGCAGATTCTTCAACAACAGCTGTTGGCTCTGGGGTCGGCTCGGAGGGAGCGGCGGATTCCTCAACGACAGGTGTTGGCTCTGGGGTCGGTTCAGGAGGGAGGTTGCTGGGGAGATCCGGACTGAGGCTACTTTGAAGATTTTTGGCGGCCAGTTCTCCCCGCAGCAGGCGCGAGAGGACATCCTTGCCATTGGGTTGATAGGTCACGAGGCGGGTAATGGGATTGTAGGGAGAGGGAATACGCTGACCATTGCCATCCAGAAGTTCGAGCCGTACCCAGTTATCCCCCGGCTGGAGTCCAGTGAGATAGTAGGCCTGCCAGCGATCGACCGTGAAGGATTGACCATTGATCGTGCAGCGCACCTGCCAGACTTTCTCATTGTTTAATTGTTGATCCAACGGCAGGTTGCTGAGATAAAAATCAAGGAGCACTGGTTCAGCGCCATAGGTGCCGCTGGGCTGATTGTAGGTGATCAGGGGAAGACTAGCAGATCGAGTGTCCTCATCTGCAGTATAGAGATGAAAGGCCGTTTGAGCATAGGCAAGGGGATGTTTCAGACTTTCACCCCAAGGGTACACAACAAAAGCACGGAGAAGGTGCGTTCCCGGCTCAAGGTTCGTAAATTCAATGGGGGTGTTCAGGTCATAGACACTGCGGCTGGGCAGATCATCGAGCACCACCTCCACATGGGGGCCTAACCCTGTGCGCTGATCTTGAAACAGGCGTAGCCCTTGGACACTTAGCTTGACGGTGACGTTGCGGCTTTGGAGGGTTTGGTTGGCTTCGGGGGTGAGAATTTTCAGCCGCGGTTCATAGCGATCGAACCAATCCTTCATATCCTCAATGGCCACAGGAGCCGCCACCTCTGCCAGCGAGCCACTGGCTTTTGCCGCGGCGATGTCCCCCACTGACCACAGGAGAGCAATGCTGAGAACGAAAGCGATCGCCCGTTGCCAACAGACCTGCCAACCCTTCATGCACACCTCAGATGGTTGTAGTACCAAGGACAATTTTCGCAGATGGGCTACCCACTTCAGCAATCCAGATCTAGGGAGCACGATCGCTGCTGTAGAGGACATGGCCACTGCTAAATTCTCGCAACTCCCCATTGTTCAGACGTACTTGCAACGTCCCGCGATCGCTAATGCCCACACCGATGCCCTGCCACCTTTGTTCTCCTTGGACAAGAGTGAGCGATCGCCCCCGCAAAAAATCCTGCTGCGCCGTGATCTGAACCCCCTGGGACTGTTGCCAACACCACAGAAGCTCAGCGCGAATCGCCGCTAGCAGTTCCAGATCCGTAGGCACCGCTTGGGGAGAATGAAGCAGCGTGTGGAGGCTAATGGCCTGGGGAAGACCCATTGCCTCAACGTCAACACAGCGGTTCAGTCCCAGCCCCACCACCAGCCAAGGGGAACGGCCTTCACAGAGAATTCCCGCCAGTTTCTTGCCCTGAGCCATCACATCATTGGGCCACTTCAATTGCAGATGGCGTTCCACCGTTGGTCGCAGCCCACTCAACGCCCGCATCACGGCTATCCCGGCTTGGACACTGGGCGCAACGATCGCTGGCGACTGCGGCAGGATAAAGGAGGCTGTCAACACCCCCTTTGGGGATTGCCAAGTACGGTTGTACTGACCTCGCCCCCGTGTTTGTGCCTGAGTGTAGATGACTTGACCCCCATAGAGTTGATCGGCATGGTGCAATGCCCAGGTATTCGTGCTCTCACAGGTCTCTAGCCACACCAACCAAGGAAACTCCATGGCGATCGCTTACTTGGGTACAGAAACAGATGGCTCAACGAGTGCCCGCAACAGTTCTGGTTTCGGATGCGCCCCTACCCGTTCAAAAAACACCTGAAGGGTCTGATCTAGCCACTGCGCCAGTGCTGCATAGCTTGCGGGAAGGGTTGTGATTTTCGCAGCAACGAAATAGCGATCGCCACTGTGGGGAGCTGGCACAAGAATATTGGCCGCTTGGCAGTTATTCAAGGCACTTTCAATTTGACTGCGACCAATCTCCGCTGGGGCGGTTTGCTCAATCATGGCGGCCAGTTCTTCTAGGGTGGCAGCGCAATCGCGATGGTCAAGGAGCCACGCTAAAACATAGGCTAAGGCTGGGGGTTGGGCGATCGCCACCCGTTCGTGACTGAGCAAAGCGCGATAGGTTGCCAGACTATGGAGGGGACGCTTTTCAAAATTGGCCATCACCACAGCACTGGGGGGAAGATGCTCCCGTAGGCCAAGACGCAGTTGATTGGCACTGCCCTGCCGATGAAAGACGCAGAAGATCGTGTTTTTACAGACGTAGCGCAAGTATTCCGAGAACTTGACCATCCCCAACTGCAAAATGTCAAAGTTGGGCAGCAGGGCTTGTACCGCCCCTTGGACTTTACTAATGGGTAGCCCTTCCTCCCGCAGGAGCTTGCCACACTCCGAATCACGGCGGTACCAATCGAGAATCTGCCGCGTTTTGGCGATCGCCCCCTCGGCATGGCGAGCCAAACTGACACTCAAGTCCGCACACAAACGACGATTATCAGGATCTAAGGGAATGGCGGAGGGTGGGATGCTGGGCGGCGGCGCTTCAATGGGGGGAGCGGGACTGGCGACAGGTGGGCGGGGTTTTACGGTTGGATCAGGGATGTGGACAAAGGCATCACAAATGGCCTGAAAACTCTTGCCAGCCGCATCTTCGTAGGCGCAGCCAATGACTGTTTTGCCGTACTGCCGTAACTTCTTGGCAAGGGAGCCAAAGCCACCATCGCCGGAGACAATCACAAACGTATCAAAGCGGTCATCTTGAAAAATCAAATCCACCACATCAATCGCCAATTGAATATCAGCAGCATTTTTGCGATTTTCGTAGGAAAAACCAAAGACCTGTACAGGCTCAATGCCCAATTGGTGCATTTCCCGGCGCAGTGACCCAAGGCGAGCATCACTCCAGTTGGCATAGGCACGTTGCAGCAGCACCCGCTCGATGGGGTAGGCTTGGCGAATATGGGCTTGGATGGCAGCGAGGGAAATTTTGGCCACATCTGCGGCTTTGATGTTGTAGCCTTTGATCAGGTTTTCAATGTCGTAGAAAATAGCGGTACGACGCGAGCCATTCCCAGAAGTGCGGGTTTCAAGGTGTTGCAGTCTTTCCTCTAAACGTTGGAGGAGGTCTTCGATCTGGGGGGTTAGGGAATGACGTTGACGATCTTGCACCCAAGTGCCCACCAATGCCCCCGCAGAACTGACCGCCACCACAGGAAGCGGTTCACGGGTAAGGGCGACGGCGAGGGAACCCGCCACAATCGCTCCTAAAGGAGGTATGCACCAGTTCTGCCATGCCATAACTTATTTTACGAATTCTTGGAAAACTCCCTCTCAAACGCTGGTTTCTTGCAACAGTGCCATCCCGCGATCGCAAATCGTTTTTGCATAGTCTGTCCAGCGGCCACTGCCCCAGTAGCGAAAACAACTGGTTTGCGATGTCAGCACATAGAGGAGCGCTTCGCGGTAGGCAGGGCTTTGGGTCACTTGCGGGTCAGCCGCCACCAAAGGATCATAGATGCGGTGAAACTCGGCACTCAGGCGTTCCATCGGTTGCAGAACGGTCTCATAGCCCTTGACCCAACTGAGGTGATTCGTCCAAGAGGCACCCTCCATGGAGAAGTGGGGATTGGTTTGTTCAAGGTGGGCGATCGCTGCCGCAACCCTTTCTGGCGTTATCGGGTTATCCCCTAAGGTCTGCCAGAGTAGATGTTGGTGTACCGCCTGACAGCGAGGAAAGCGATCGCTAGTCACCCCCTGAGCCGCCAAGAGGGCAAGGTACTCACTGCCATTGAGACCCACCACCCCTGCCTGCGGATTCGCTTTTATCTCATGCCACACCGGCATAAAATCGCGGGGATATTCATTCATCATCACACCACCGTTTTCACCATCGGCAATTTGACTCACACAGGGGGGACTGAGGGGAGCCTGCCAGTGAGTGGCCAGATGCTTAGCTTCGTGATAAGGCTGCATTTGCGCCACAAGTTTCGTATCCGAGCCTTGGGTTTTAATCAGCACCGTTATTTCCGCCACCTCTCCTTGGGAGTTGCGCGCCACAAGGACATTCGGTACATACTTGGCAGCGTAGGGTAGCGGCGACCCATCCAACTGTTCAACACTGTGCTCCTGTACCAGCAACCAACTGTATCCACAGCGTTTGAGGCAGGTCACCAAGGTAAAGAGCGTATCCGGATGGTTGGGCAAATGCATTTCTGGCAGTGAAAAGCCCTGTACCCTTTGCAGCGCTTCAACGCCAAAGAGGGCCACAAATTGATGCTGCCAAGCGCGAATATGCAACTCAATGTCAGCGATTGGAGTGGAGGGAATCACCGCATGTCCCCAGCAGGTGCCCAGCCATTCCACGTAGGGAGCATAGGCATCCACAGTAATCCGCCGCAGGGCGTCCAGTACCTCCTCCTGTCCCATCTGCTCCAGCCCCCAGAGGAGGTTGCCGGAGTAATCGAGCATAATCCGCGGTTGACAGCCCTCAGCCACCAACTGGGGAATCCAGTCCCCCATGCGCCGATAACACCAGAGAAATTGGGTCGCGTTGTGATTGTCCCCCTCGTGGGGATGCATCAGCATATACTGCAAGTGACTGATGAGGCTGCCGCCCTCCCCCGCTGGAATGGTCGGCTGGTGCATATGGAGGGCACAGGCAAAGGCGGCGCGAATAGAGGGGAGCATTTGGGGGGGCAAGGGGGGGCAACGGGGCACTTCACTCAACGCCTGTTCCCAACCACTGAGGACAGGTTCTCCTTGAGGCGGACAGGTTGACCAAGGGAGGGTAGGGCGGGGCATGATTCAAGCTCGAAAAACTTGGGCGGGATCAAGGCGCATCACTTTTTGAATCGCCAATAGGGAAGCACTGACACACATGGCGACGGTGGCACTAAAAACGGCGAGGGCAAGTTGGGGAGTAATGATAATTTGGATGGCACGGGCTTGCATGGTCCACATCCCCAGTCCCCAGCACAGGCCTAAACCGGGCAGATAACCCAGTACGGCCATCCACAGGGCTTGCTCAATAATAATGCGATACAAGTACCCGTCAGAAGCCCCCATTGCTTTGAGGGTGCCATACTCCTGTAGGCGATCGCTCACCGAAGAATAGAGAATTTGACTGACAATGACCACCCCTACAACCACGCCAACCCCTGCCCCCAGTCCTAAGATAAACCCCACACTGGTACTGGCTAGCCAATAGCGCCGCGTCATTTCAGTCAGGGCAGCACGACTGAGCACTTGATAGTTGGGAAAGGCTGCCCGTAAGCGTTCCTGCACCTTTGCTAAATCCTCCCCCGACTTGGCTTTCACCATGACATAGGTGATGCGGGTACTGGGGGACACCAACGGCAGAAATTCGGGTACCGGCTCACTGGTATCAAACCGAGGGAAGTTTAAGTAAAGGTTCGCAGTTTCCAGCGAAGTCAAGACATAGGGGCTAGAGACAATGGATTTGACACCGCGCGTCCAGCCAATGACCGTCGCTGGGTAGTTATTCACGCGACCTTGCTCCCCTAGAGCCGTAAGGGAAAGGGCATTGAGGTCAATGCGATCCACGATGACACTGTAGGGTTCTTCTAGCTCCGTCAGGGTTGCACCAGCAACTGTCGTCAAGGGCAGCAAGGTGCCTGTCGGTTCAATACCCACCACCTGCACTGGATCGATCGCCTCTGTCTCTGAACGGCGCCACATCGCTGACTGGATCAACAGAGGTTCTGCGGCTGCAACCCCTGCAACTGCCTGGGCATCGAGGACAACTTGATACTCAATAGGCAACGTTAAGCCAAAATAGCGCAACTCACTGGAGGCAATCCAGAAATCCGCTTGACTTTTGTTCACCAAGAGTGTGGCCGATCGCCCAAAGCCCTCAAGGAGTCCAGTTTGAACTGTGACCAGACTGACGGCAAACGTGATGCCTAGTTGAGCCACGAGAAAGCGGCTAAAGTCTTCTAAGAGATTTTTGCGGGCAAGGGAAACCATTTTTCTATCTTAAGTTTGCGATGGGGGCATGTCTAGACCGTGCTAGGCAGTTGGGGAAAAAACGGCCACCTTAGGCGGCTAGTAAAAAATCCCTAGTTAAAAACTCTGCTGGTACCTCTTGTTCTTGGGGCAAGTAAATAGCCACTTGAATCTGCATTTGTGAAAGATAACGACACATCAGTGGTCCTATTTCCCTCCAGTCTAGACCCCCCAAGCCACAGCCAAGAGCGGGAACAGCAAGAGATTGAATGCCTTCTGCTTGATAGCTATCCACTAACCATTGCAAACCTCGCTCAATTCCTGTAATGTCAGACGATTGTTTCCAGTGAGTTTTAGTCGGAAAGAGTAAAAACCATTTATTGGCATTCAAGTTGGGTAAGCTCAAAGGTTCATCCGCTAGATCGCTGTCTAGAGAAGCTTCACGTTTATACAAATATGGTTTCCCCATTGTAAGTTGCTTTTTCTTGCAGACATCTTGATAGACGACGTACATATCCGGAAATTGATATTTTGCCCGTGAGGCTAATCCCTTACCCATTACACCGACGGTATTGACACTGATTGTTAAGGTTTGCATTTGGGAGAAGAACATATCTCCATCCACCCAAGATAGATGACTCGTAATTGCAGCACGTCGTCGGGGTTGGAAAAACATGTGGGGTTCAACTACGACTTCAACAGAACTGAACTGTTGTCGAAGGCGCTCTGCCATCTCCTGACTTGCAACATAGATAGAATGAATCTCAGTGGGGGGAACCACTTTTGGAACCAAGCATTCCGCCATAATTTTTCGCTTTGTACCATCTTCAGTTTTCCACCAGTCATTATTGAGAATGCTCCAATAATCGCGATGGATGATTTGTAGTCCAGTTTTAGCATCGCGGATTTCAGTAACGGAGTGGGCTGCATTCCCTAAAGCAATGAAGGTTCCTTTGATATCTAGGACACGGGGTTTAATTCCTAAAATGACAACATTGTTTTTATTGATTTCACTTAATACTTTATAAAGCATGGGATTTCGGGGTTGAAAATAAAGGTTGGCATATTGCCATAGACTCTGACCATTTGGTGCGAGGCGGTGTTGCCGACGCACAACGATGTCTGCGTTATAGATAGGTGTCGGGGAAAGACCGCGTTCTACGACTTGCTCATGTGCAAGAATGCCGTGTTGGAATATAGAGGAGAGGTTGTTCACATGGGTAATGTAATATAAGCTTTTGATCTTGGGTTCAGGCATTCTTAACCTCTAGAGATTTTTTGAGTTTGTTCTTTGACCCAACTCAAGTAAGCAGGAGAACCGGCAATAATGGGTAGGGCAATGATTTCTGGAACTTCATAACTGTGTAATGCCAGCAGGCGATCGCGCACTTGCTCAAACAGGGCAGTGCGGGTTTTAATGAGCAGTTGCCATTCGGGATCGCGATGTACGGTTCCTTGCCAGCGGTATATTGATTGAATAGGCAGAATTTGCACACAGGCAGCGAGGTGCTCAGCCACGAGTTGATCGGCTAAAGAGAGTGCTTCAGTTTCCGTAGCAGTGGTAACCATCACCACACAGTACTCTGTTGCCGTTTCCAAGCCCGCTGTCCTCACGTCACGCTTGATGATGTCGATCATATCCTGAACAAATCTTGAATAAAATCGTGCAGTGAATGTTGTTATTACCGGTATTGGGCTGTGGACAGCTCTGGGGGAGAGCGCGATCGCCACGTGGCAGCGCTACTGTCAGGGGAAAACGGCACTCATCGCCACGCCTGACGGACTGGTGGGAGCAACGACCTTGCCAGTCGAGAAAATTATTGCAACGACAACGACTCAAGCGCTCAACGATGCAAAATTAACCCCTCCTCTAGACAGTGCTGGGGTAGTGGTCGGGTCAAGCCGTGGCTTTCAAGCACAGTGGGAAACATGGTTACGGCAGCCTTCTCTTTCGCGACAAACATGGTTACAAACCTTACCCGCCACTGTATCCCAGCAAGTGGCACAAATTGCCGGCACCCAAGGGATAGTTCTCAACCCCACAGCGGCCTGCGCGACGGGACTATGGGCGATCGCCCAAGGGGCACTGTTGATTGAGCAGGGTTATTGTGATCTGGTGTTGGCGGGAGGGGTCGAGTCCGCCGTCTCGCCCTTAACCTTGGCCGGGTTCCGCCAGTTAGGGGTGTTGGCTCAGGCGCGGGCGGCTCCCTTTGATCGCCAGCGGCAGGGATTTGGCTTAGCGGCCGGTGGTGCCATTGTCGTCCTAGAATCCGAGGCACGGGCGCGATCGCGGGCTGTTACACCCTATGCGCGAATTGCTGGGGTAGGTCTCAGTGCCGATGCCGAGCATATGGCTGCCCCCAGTGTCCAGCAAACCGGTGCTCTCCTAGCCATTCAAAAGGCCTTGGCTCAGGCGGGGCTAACACCGCACCAGATCGACTGTATCCATAGTCACGGTACGGGCACACGGCGTAACGATGCCGCTGAAGCCACTTGGATTCAAACCCTTTTTGGTCAAGGGGTTGCGGTCACCAGTCACAAAGGTGCCCTTGGGCATACCCTAGGTGCTGCTGGCGCGATCGCGATCGCCCTCTCCTGTCTGTCATTACGGGCACAGGAGATTCCCCCCTGTGTTGGCTGTGAGACTCCCGACTTTGACCTCGACATTGTCCAACACAGCCGCACTGCCCCTTTAGGCCACATTCTCTGCTGTAGCTACGGCTTTGGTGGTCAGAATGCCGTGATTGTTCTAGCGCATCCCTAGGAGGCAGTGACCACCCTTGGTTGAGCAACCCCAAACTTTTGCATGATCGTTTTAGCCATTTGTGGGGGTGTGAGTCCTAAGTCAGCTTTTGATTCCTCAGGACTAGCGTGCTCAACCAAGATATCCGGTACCCCCAAACGCAACACAGGCAGCAGAATATCCGCCTCTTGGAGTGCCTCGAGTACCGCCGAGCCAAAGCCCCCCATCAGGCAGCCTTCTTCTAAGGTGACCACGCGGCCAATTTGTTTCGCCAAAGGCAGAATCAACTCAGTATCTAGCGGTTTGGCAAAGCGGGCATTGATCACTGCGGCACTCATGCCGTGTTCCTTGAGGATTTCTGCCACTTGCATCGCCGGATAAACCATTGAGCCGTAGGCCACCAAGAGAATATCTTCACCGGGGCGCAGGAGTTCCCCTTTGCCGATTTCGAGGGGTTCCCAGCCTTCCTCCATGAGGGCGACACCATAGCCATTGCCCCGGGGATAGCGTAGGGCGATCGGGCCATCGGTGTAGTTGATGCCCGTTACAATCATGCGTTGCAATTCCGCTTCATCCTTGGGTGCCATCAGCACCATATTGGGTAGGCAGCGCAAATAGGCAATGTCGTACATCCCTTGGTGGGTCGGGCCATCAGCACCGACAATCCCCGCTCGATCCATGCAGAAGAAGACGGGTAGCTTTTGGATGCAGACATCGTGAACAATTTGGTCGTAGGCGCGCTGCAAGAAGGTGGAGTAAATCGCCGCTACGGGGCGCATGCCTTGGGTGGCCATGCCGGCGGCCATTGTTACGGCGTGCTGCTCGGCAATCCCGACATCAATGTATTGGTTGGGCACCCGTTTTTGGAGGATATCTAGCCCTGTACCCGTGGCCATCGCCGCTGTAATGCCAACAATGCGCGGATCGTTTTCTGCGAGTTTAGTCAGGGTTTCGCCAAAGACTTTGGAGTAGCTGGGGGGCTTGGGTTTGCTGGAGGGTTTGGCCTTACCAGTGACGAGATCAAAGGGGTTTTGCGCATGGTAGCCCACTTGGTCTTTCTCGGCGATCGCGTAGCCTTTGCCCTTAACCGTTGCCACATGAACCAAGACAGGACCGGGAATCGTATGGGCATGTTGGAATGTGGTAATGAGTTCTTCCAAATTGTGGCCATCCACCGGACCAACGTAAGTAAAGCCCAGTTCCTCAAAGACGGCGCCCACCTTAGGAACCGCAAGGCGTTTCATGCCCTCCTTGATGCGCTGCATCTCCGGGGTTAGGTTTTCACCAAAGAAGGGGATATGTTTGAACTGCTCTTCGAGGTTATCAGTAATAAATTGCACCTGCGGTGAGAGGCGGATTTTATTCAGATAGCGGGGAATCGCGCCCACATTGGGGGAAATGGACATCTCATTGTCGTTCAGCACCACCATCAGGTTGGTGTGGGGCAAGTGGCCGGCGTGGTTAATCGCTTCTAGCGCCATCCCCCCAGTTAGGGCACCATCACCAATAATGGCCACGACTTTGAACTTCTCTCCCTTGAGATCGCGGGCGATCGCCATCCCCAAAGCTGCCGAAATACTCGTGGAGGCATGACCAGCGCCAAAGTGATCAAAGGGACTTTCGCGGAGGTTGAGATAGCCAGCAATTCCTCCCTTTTGCCGTAGGGTATGGAAGTTGTTGTAGCGACCCGTCAACATTTTGTGGGGGTAGGCTTGGTGCCCCACATCCCAAATCACGCGATCTTTATCTAAGTCAAGGGTTTGGTAGAGTGCGAGGGTGAGTTCGACAACCCCCAAGCCTGGCCCAAGGTGTCCTCCCGTGGCCGCCACCGTTTCCAAATGTTTGTCGCGGATTTGGGCGGCAATTTGACTCAATTGGGCAATGGACAACCCATGCAACTGGTTGGGATGGGTGAGTTCACTTAAGTGCATAGAAACCCGACCTCGCAAGATACCTAGGAGCGATAGCCTACCGCTGACCACAGAAAAACTATCTGTTGACTGATTCTAGCAAAGTCCCCGACCGAAGTTGGGCATTATTTCGCCCCTAGACGCGGTGAAAAGCCGCAATAATCCCGAAACAGTTGATCATAAATTTCTAACGCTGTTTCATAGAGTTCGCTCAATTCACGAATTTCTTCCGTGGATTCATTGGTGTAATTTTCCACCAACCAAATCACCCATTGGTAAAATCGCTCCCGACCCCACTGTTGCCAATAGTTGGCGAGAATTCCCCGCGCAAGGTCAGTTCCCAACCGTTTGGGGTAACCGTGGCTTGTGGCCAAGTCTTGGAGATCCCCTAGGAAGCATTCGGTCATCGCACTGAGGTGACTCAGGGACATCTGAGCACATTGACAAGCCCGCTCAAAGGCGGCGTTGGTCTCTAGGGAACTGGGCTTGACCGTTTCAGCCATCAAGCGACCATGACTATCTACCTGACGCTCGACAGCGCAGTGGGGAACTTTAGTGAGGGGGTAGCCTTCACAGGCGAGATACACCCGAAAGTTTTTCTCTA
This sequence comes from Thermosynechococcus sp. TG215, assembly GCF_031583455.1. NCBI lineage: Bacteria > Bacillati > Cyanobacteriota > Cyanophyceae > Acaryochloridales > Thermosynechococcaceae > Thermosynechococcus > Thermosynechococcus sp. TG215. Next base: position 378,259 of record NZ_CP134178.1, read on the forward strand.
AACAATCCACTTCCTTGGGACTGAGGTGGATGTCGAGTTCAAGCAGGAGTTGACCAAAGGTACGCTCATCAGTGGTGGTGGTGGTTTGCGAGTAGGTCATCGCGAAGTCCCTCACAGGTCGTCAAAAGATTATCCTGTGATCTTTTTTCCGTTATGCACCTCAGCCAAGAAGGCAGCCTACAAAGCTCCCAACACCGTGTCCTCGAAAGTCATTAGTTCATCGCGGTGTCCCTCTAGGGTGACTTGGGTACCGATCGCATGGGGTTGCAAAGAGAGTTTGACGGTTTCGAGCCGCTGGGCACCTCGCCAATAGAACCAAGGGGCAATGGGGGTTAGACCAATGAGACCAAAGGCCAAAATACCGCGATCGGGAAAGAGGACGGTCAACACAAGGGCGATCGCTGTGGCACCGGAGACGGCAAGGCCAAAAAGCAATGCGGCCAAAAAGGGACTAGCAGCAACATTTCCCTGAAACGTCACTTCACTGCCATCAGCACTGACACTGTGCAGGCGGTAGCCCCGCTGCTGGAAATACTGCTTGAGGCGGGGAGCCAGTTCGGCAATGGGCTGGGCAATGAGCCATTCTTTGGTTTCAATGCGTTCTTTGGTGGAGGCACGAATAAAAAACACAAAGCCGACGGCCAAGAGACTCGTGAGTAAGAGAGTGGAAGGATAAGTTAAATCGCTGGACATGTTGAGGGGGTCTGAACGGATGGGCTTGCTACCCTCATTGTCGAGGATTTGTTGTGGTCTGCAAAGAGATATTGCACCGCGATCGCCCCTTGGGGTTCTGCGGAATACTAAACCCTAGCCATTGTTGTTGTGTTGCGCCATGATGCGGTCTCACACGTCTCCCCGCGATATTCGGGCACCCCGCTGCCGTCGGATGTGGTTGCGCTCAGAAACGGTCTTTGCCCTGCTGCTATTGACCAGTGACCTCGTGGGGTTGGTGTTGGCTTGGAAGTTGGGCTTACAACTCAATCGCTTCTATGCGCCGTTGCCCCCTGATTTAGCAGCGTGGTACTGGCTGGGATTGCCCAGTGTCTTTTGGCTCTTTGCCACTGGTCTATTGTTTTTGATTGCTGTGAGTGGGCTGTATCACCCGCGCGGCCATTGGAAAAATTATCTGCGCCTTGCCAAGGTGCTGAGCTTGGGCTATTTGTTGGCGCTGGCGATCGCCTACTTCTATGACCCCACCGTAGATTTACCCCGCTCGCTGTTTTTTAGTGCTTGGGGTCTCAGTGTGGTTTTCGCGGTGATCTTGCGCTTAGCCGTGAGTCTGGCGTTCAAAATTTGCACCCTACGGCAACCGATTCGCGCTTTTCTGGTGGCGCCCCCGGAGCGACAGGAGCATCTCAGCCGCCTACTAGAGCAACGCTCGAACTATAAGATTGTCGGCAGGGCGATCGCCACCATGGCCAATGAACCGGAAACCCTGACCGAGATTCTCAACTGTCAAGCCCAAGAGGTGATTGTAGAAGGCCTCCCCCCAGCCCATCTCGCTTCAGCCCTCTATTGGCAACTACGCCAACATGGCATTGCCCTACGGTTGATTCCCTCCAGCTTGGAAATGCTTTACCGCCGCGGCACCCCGGAAATTGTGGCGGCTTTGCCCACCCTGCGGGTAGATATGACGTATCTCAATGGTTGGGAATATCGGCTGAAGCGCTATTTGGACGTGATTTTGGCACTCTTTGGCATCGTGGTGCTGGCACCCCTCTTTATTGTGGTGGCGATCGCCATCAAACTCACCTCCCCAGGGCCTGTCTTTTTCCGCCAAGAGCGGGTAGGACTCCACGGCCAAGTCTTTCAGATGTGGAAATTTCGCACCATGCGTGCCGATGCCCCGCAACTCCAAGCGCAGTTGGAAGCGCAAAATGAATCCGCCGATGGCATTCTCTTCAAGGTAAAAAACGACCCTCGCCGCACGCGCCTCGGCAGTTTCCTGCGCAAGACCAGCATTGATGAACTGCCGCAACTGTTTAATGTCCTTTGGGGAGATATGAGCTTAGTGGGGCCGCGTCCGCTACCCCTGCGGGATGTTGCCCGTTTTCATTCTTGGCACCATATTCGCCATCAGGTGATGCCGGGGATTACCGGGCTGTGGCAAATTTCTGGCCGCTCTCAAATTGGCAATTTTGATGAAGCCGCCCGCCTTGACCTTTACTACATCGATAACTGGTCTTTGAATCTGGATTTGGAAATTCTAGTGGAGACCGTGCACATTGTGCTCTTTGGTAGTGGGGCGTATTAGGTGCGGCAACAATTGGCTGGCAAATAACTGTTCCACCTGTTGAGCTGAGAGGGGGCGGGCAAAGAAATAACCTTGGCCATAGTTACAGCCGAGGGCTTGGAGCACACGATATTGTTGACGGGTTTCGATGCCCTCCGCCACCACCTTTAGTCGCAAAGAATGCGCCAGCATGAGAATCGTGTGCACAATTGTCGCCGAAGATTCCTCACTATTGAGGGCGGAAATAAACGTGCGATCAATTTTTAGTGTATCAATGGGAAAACGGTGCAAATAACTCAGGGAAGAATAGCCCGTGCCAAAATCATCCATATACAGGCCAATGCCCATGGCGCGAATTTCCTCAAGGGTGGCGATCGCCACCTCCTTGTTGTCAATCAAGATGCCCTCGGTCACCTCAAGGCGCAATCGCTCAGCGGGAAATTCTGTTTCTGACAAAATTGATCTTAAGTTGAGCAGCAGATCCGCTTGCTGGAAATGACGACCGCTGAGGTTGACACTAATGCTTAAACTGCGACTGCGGGGAAACACCTTTGACCAGCGTTGCATTTGCCGACAGGCTTCTGCCATCACCCACCAACTAATGGGTAGGATCAGACCCGTTTCTTCGGCGACAGTCATGAATTCACCGGGGGAGACGATTCCCCGTTCGGGATGTTGCCAGCGCAGCAGCGTTTCAAAGCCGACAATATTGAGCGTTGATAGATCAACAATCGGTTGATAGTACACCAAAAATTCATCGCGCTCTGCCGCCCGTCGCAGATCAGTTTCCATTTGCATCAGGGCAATGCTCTGGGCACGCATCGTCATGCTAAAGACTTCATAGCGAGCTTTGCCCAAGGATTTCGCGCGGTACATGGCGGTATCCGCATCCCGCAACAAGTCCTCAGCCGTTTTGCTTTCCTCGCTGGGGAAGGCAATGCCAATACTGGCACTGGTAAAGACTTCATGCCCCTCAAGGAGAAAAGGACGGCTCAGAGCCACTAGCACTCGTTCTGCCACTTCGATCGCTTGGGCGGGAGTCGTTAACTCCTCCAAGAGAATGGCAAATTCATCACCCCCAAGGCGGGCGATCGTGTCCTCAGCGCGGGTACAGGCCGTCAGTCGCTGGCCAATGCCAATCAGGAGTTGATCCCCAGCTAAGTGCCCCAAGCTATCGTTGATCACCTTAAAGCGATCCACATCTAAAAACAGCACCGCAAAGAGGGAGTTGGGGCGCCGCACGCGACGGGTAATGGCTTGCGTCAGCCGATCCATAAAGAGCACCCGGTTGGGTAGCCCCGTCATGGCATCGTGGAGGGCATCGTGGAGAATTTGCTCCTGAATCAAGTGGTACTCTGTGACATCGGTCATCGAACCGGCCATGCGATAGGGCTGTCCCTCTTCATTGCGCAGGGCTTTGCCCCGCGATCGCATCCAACGGTAACTGCCATCGGCGTGTTTAATCCGAAACTCACACTCAAAATGGGGACGGGTACCGAGAAGATGCTCCTTCATGCTCTGGCGTAGCCGCTCTAGGTCATCGGGGTGGACACGCCGCCACCATTCCTCGATGGTGGGTTGTAGGGTACCGGGGGTTTCGCCAACCAGCAGTTCCCAGCGGGGAGAATAATACATCGAGCGATCGCTAATCTGCCAATCCCAAAGGCCATCATTGGCGCCCTCAGCTGCCAGAGCATAGCGTTCTTCACTAATGCGCAGGGCGAGTTCAGAACGTTTGCGTTCAGTAATGTCAGTAATGTAGCAGCGAATTAATTGGCTCTCCCGCAGCAGATGGATTGTCACTTCGTAGGTGCGATCGCCAACGTTGATTTCTTCAACAGAAAATCGCTTTTCCTGCAACGACCAGCTTTTGAGGCGCGATAGCAGCGGATGCTGCACATCTGGTTCCCCAAGATCGGGAAATTCCTGAATGGCCGCTGGGTTGAGATAGGTAATTTGGCCATTGGGGGCCAGTTCAATGATCGGATAGGGACTTAACTCTGGAAAGGAGGACAACCGCAGCAGTTGGATTTCGGTCACCTCAGACATTTCACTGCTGACGAAGGCACCCCCCCAAGAGGCCACGTCTTGATCTGAGATACTTGATGCTTCGAGGGCGCGGGTGTAGCGATTGAACCCGGAGTCAGAAATATTGGCGATCGCGTGGTAGCGGGCGCGCACATCACCGCCAAAGACGATCAAATCCTTATGCTGAAGAATGTGGGATTGACAGGGCTTGCCATTGACCGTCAGACCATTGACACTGCGCTTCCCTTGTAAATCGCCATCAATGAGGCGAAAGAAAAAATTACCACTGCTGGGATCCAAAACCCGTAGCAAAACAGCGTGCTGACGGGAAACCATTGGCGACTTAAGAACAATCGTATTGCTAGGATGTCGCCCAATTGTATAGGTACTGGCTTCCAAGGGAATGGTACGCCGACCCTCCTGATCCTCAATAACGAGGAGATGGCGCCACTTCTTCGGCGGATCAGACTTCACATCAATGGCCTCGGCAAATTGTCATGAGGAAACGGTTTTCACTAGAAACTCCTCAATCAAACCGGTATTGATGAAGAGACTCACTTGCTATTCTAGGACGTGAGATTTTATCCTGTTTACAGAAAATTTACTGGGTTGCAGTGCAGTCTTTATCCTGACAATACTTAGAATAAGTTAAGCATTTCTTAACAGTGTAATGTGATTTTCATGGGTGGCAGTCTTTTTCACATCGATGGAACACACTTAAAACTGTGAAAGCTGCTCTGGGAGAGGATGATATCCCCCTCACATATCCCATAATTTGGAAAACCGTTATATGTTGGCTTCATCCTATCGGATTATTTTTATTCTTTTTCTCTCGATGGCTGTCTGGCTCCAAAGACGCCGTCCAGTGGGGCGATCGCTTTGCCTTGGACTCGTAGCGGCTCTCCTGCTATGGTTGATCCCACCCTCTTTGGCAGCAGCCATGACCCCCAAGCACTACACTGAGCTGACATTTCCCCCCTTACCGGAAATTCAAGTGCCGGCCTATGAACGCCGTCAGTTGGCCAATGGGATGGTGGTCTATCTCCTAGAGGATCACGAGTGGCCCTTGGTGCGAGGCACCTTAATCTTTCGGGCAGGTAGTCGTTGGGATCCGCCGGCTCAGGTGGGTTTGGCAGAAGTCAGTGGCGACCTGATTCGCACGGGTGGCACCCAAGTTCATCGTGCCGCTGAAATTGACCAATGGCTTGAGGATCGAGCAGCAGCCATTGAATCGGGTGTCGGCAAAAGTTTAGGGCGGATTAATTTCAACAGCCTCAAGGAACACAGTGAAGCGGTTCTAAGCCAACTAGCGGAGATGCTCCAAGCGCCAGCAGTAGAACCAGAGCGATTTGAACTGGCGATTCGGCGCCGACAGGGGATCATTCAACGCCGCGATGATCAACCCAATGCCCAAGCAGAACGGGAATTTTACAAGCTGATCTACGGTGCGGAGAGTCCCTATGCCCGCACCCAAGAGTTAGAAACCCTTGCCAAGATCACACCGGCGGATGTGCAGCAGTTTTACCGCAGGTACCTCGCTCCCTCCCGCTGTATTTTGGGCTTGGTGGGCGACTTTGATGCCTCACAAATGGGCGATCGCCTTGAAACAATTTTTGGCTCATGGCAAGATCCACCGAACTTACCTCCTTTGCCCCCCTTACCTAGGGTAACAGTTGATACGTCGCCAACAACGGTGGTGATTAATCGCCCCCATCTCTCCCAAAGCTACATCTACACGGGGCAATTGGGGGGGACGCTCAAAGATCCGGACGTGTTTAACCTCTATGTTCTCAATGGGGTTCTCAATGGCTTTGGCGGGCGTCTTTTCAATGAAGTGCGATCGCGCCAAGGCTTGGCCTATAGTGTCTATGCCGCTTGGAGTCCCGAATTTGACTATCCAGGGGTCTTCTATGGGGTGGGACAAACCCAAACCCAGACTACAGCCAAGTTTCTCAGCGCCCTACGGCAGGAAATCCAGCGACTGCAACAGGAACCCGTTAGTGCCGCAGAACTGAACTACGCCAAAGACAGTATTCTCAACTCCTTTGTCTTTAATTTTCGCGATCGCCTGCAAATTCTCAATCGTCTCCTGCGCTACGAATACTACGATTTGCCCAAGGATTTTATCTTCCGCTATCAGCGAGCCGTTAAAGCCGCAACGGCAGCAGATCTGCAACGGGTGGCACAAACCCGCCTAAAACCAGAACAGTGGCGTACCCTGATTGTGGGCGATCGCATCCCCTGCCCTACGACAAATTGCCAGCAACGACAATCTCAATCCTAAGAGCAAGATGAGCTTTCGCATTCAGAATATTGCGCGGCTGCGCCAAATCAAGCAATCATCGTTAGACTAGCGATACAGACCTTTTCCAAAATCAAGTAACAAGTTGTGAGGAAACCCTATGTCAGCTTTGCGTCTCGCTCTTTTAGTCAGCCCTACCTTTTTTGCATCCGTCCTGAGCTTGGTCCCATTGATTGCACCTGCCCATGCCCAACTCAGTACCCCCATTCCCGTGCCACCTCCAGAAAGCAGTGAGTGTGTCACTAATCCCCACCAGAAGTTTCAACTGGTCTGTACTCGCCTAGGCGCTCAGGAAACGAAACTGCAAGCTAGCCGTGATAATGGTTCGCTGCCCCCTCCTGTACTAGAGTTTACTGAGGAAGAAAGTAATACCGCGATCGCGCTATTTGGCTGTGATTGTCCCCTGTGTCTAAATGCCCTACGGCAAATGCGTGGCCAGCCTCCCCTCAATCAACTGGGTTAATACTGGATACAAGGGAGTAGGATCCAAGTATGAGCCGCTGGATTAACCTGCTTGCCCTACTCCCTAATACCATCCTCACAATTTTATTTAGTCATCCCTCGCCCCACAATCGAGAAGTGAGGTTGAGAACCGTAGGGTCAGCGTCGGGAGGATGTCACACAATCCCAATTTGGGTCTGTTGATCATTCCATATTTTCCATTTTTCGTAGATGCGGCGTAATGTGCCGTCCTTCTTGAGGATGTCGATGGCTTGATCAACTTCTGTTTTGAGGGTTTCTCCTTTGGGGTTGTTCTTATTAAAGGCAATCACATAGTTATCCAAAAAGATCGGGACACCAATTGGGCGCAGGCTATTGTTCACTGTGCCCCCCGAACCGGCACCAAGAACGTAGTAGGCCACTATCGGGAAGTCGACGAGCAGAGCATCAACATGCCCGATGGCTAGAGCATTCATAAACCCCGTTGCATCATCATAGAGACGGGTTTTGATGCGGGGGTCTTTCTCTAGAATTTCCTGCGCCTTGTAGCTCATACCAGTGCCAACGGTCATGCCAGCCAGATTGGCTAGGGTAACTTCACTGGTGGCAGTGTATTTTTCGAAGCGGGGGTCATCTGCTCGCACTACAATCTGTTGGCCGTAGCGGTAGTAGGGCTGGGAAAACCATTGGATGCGCTTGCGATCAGTGGTGATTTCCCAACCGTTAAGAATCATGTCAAAGCGATTGGCGGCAAGGGCAGCGAACAGTTGATCATAGGACACCTCAAAAAAAAATGCCCTGACTCCCATCAGGCGTGCGATTGCTTCAGCAATTTCCACCTCAAAGCCAATCAACCTGCGGCGATCCGCTGGATCGTAAAAAACGTAGGGGGCACCCTCAATCGGATCCGCCCCCCAAGTCAATGTACCGGGACTGAGCAGGCCATTGCTTGAGATGATCCCTGTCGCCGTAGATCCAGACAAGGAATCCGCCTTCCCGCCACAGGCCGTCAGCAGGCTCTTGCTGGCTGTGGCAATTATAGATATCGCGATTCCTTGAGAGACATGGCGCAAAAAGGTACGACGCTGCCATCCCATACCGACTTTCATCTTTGCAGTTGATCGGGCTTGAGGCTACCCATTGCTCAACCCCAACTCAGTTTAGCACATCGGCAGGCAGCACCCCCCGCCAGAGAATCCATGGAGGCTAAGGGGTGCTACTTTTTATCGCTACTGCCGCCAAGACTACGACGTTTTGTTACTGTTTGGAAGGCGTAAATAATATCTCCTTCCTGCCATTGTTGAAAATCATCCAAGCGCACACCACATTCGTAGCCCGCCGCAACTTCGCGGACATCGTCCTTCATGCGTTTTAGCGAACTCAAGATGCCTGTGTGAATGACACTTTGCTGGCGCAGCACCCGTACTTTGCAGTTGCGCACGAGCTTGCCATTGAGGACATAACAACCGGCCACAGCTCCTTTGCTGAGGGGGAAGATAGCTCGCACTTCGGCTTGACCCAGTTCTTCCTCGACCAGTTCGGGTTCCAGCATCCCCTCCATTGCCCCTTGAATATCATCGAGGAGCTTATAGATGATGTTGTATTCGCGGACATCAACGTTGTGCTGCTCAGCCGCTTGGCGTGCCCCTGAGGCAAGGGTGGTATTAAAGCCAATGATGACGGCACTACTGGCGGCGGCAAGGTCAACATCGGTTTCAGTAATTTCGCCGGGGGCAGCCAACAAGACTCGCAACTGTACTTGATCTTGGGGCAGTTGGTTGAGGGCCGCCAAAATCGCCTCGACGGAACCTTGAACGTCGGCTTTGAGAATGAGATTGAGTTCTTTGAGTTCCCCTTCGCGGGCTTGACTGGACAACGAGGTAAGGGAGACCCGCCGGGCGGCTGCGGCTTGGGCAAGGCGGGATTGGCGTTGAGCGGCGGCTCGCTCCTCCGCAAGGGCACGGGCGGCTTTTTCATCGCTGAGGACTTCAAATTCATCCCCGGCAGCAGGGACATCCGCCAGACCCAAGACTTCGACAGCAAAGGAGGGGGTTGCTGCCTCGACACGCTGCCCGCGATCGTCAATCATGGCGCGAACCCGACCAAAACAGGCACCTGCCACCAGAATATCGCCGACCCGCAGGGTACCGTTTTGTACCAGCAATGTGGCCACAGGTCCCCGTGCCCGATCCAAGTGGGCTTCAATGACGGTGCCTTTGGCAGGGCGATCGGGATTGGCGTAGAGATCCTCCACCTCAGCCACCAGCAGGATCATTTCTAGGAGCGTATCGAGATTTTGCTGTTGCAGGGCACTGACAGGCACCATAATCGTGTCGCCGCCCCACTCTTCGGGCACCAAGCCGTATTCAGTGAGTTCCTGCTTGACCCGCTCCGGTTGGGCAGACTCTTTGTCAATTTTGTTAATGGCGACAATGATCGGCACTTTAGCTGCTTTGGCGTGGCTAATGGCTTCAATGGTTTGAGGTTGCACCCCATCATCGGCAGCAACCACGAGAACAGCAATATCGGTGACCCGTGCCCCCCGTGCCCGCATGGCGGTAAAGGCTTCGTGACCGGGGGTATCGAGAAAGACTACCTGATGTTTTTCGCCGTTGTGTTCGACATCCACGTGGTAGGCGCCAATGTGTTGGGTGATGCCGCCTGCTTCCCCTTGAGCCACTTTGGCATTGCGAATGGCATCGAGAAGGCTGGTTTTGCCATGATCCACGTGACCCATAATCGTGACCACGGGTGGACGCCGTTGCAGGTGATCGAGGTCGCTCGACTCCAGCATTTCGGTGACTTTTGTGGCCTCGGCTTTCTGCTGTGCCGTTTCCACCGTAATCCCCAATTCCTTGGCCACGAGTTCAATTGTTTCCACCTCAAGGGTTTGGTTGATGGTGGCGGCAATTCCCTTAAAGAAGAGAATTTTAATGATTTCCGCTTCGGGGCGACGCACTAAACTGGCCAACTCCTGCACTGACATCGGGCCTTCAATCGTAATGTGATCGGGCGGTGGTGCTTCGGCTGGCTCTTCGTGACGGCGATCGCGATGCCGGGGTTGTTTTTTCTCGCTGCTTTTTTCGGTTTTCGCCGCTGGTGTAACGGGACGGGCGGGACGAGGCGCCTTGGGCTTGGGTGGCCGTTGCAGCGATTGGCTGACATCAACGGTTACTTGGTGTACCCCGACCAAACGGCTGGTGAGTTCTAGTTCTTCCTCTTCGTCAATGACTTCTTCACGCAACTTGACGACGCGGGAGGATTTCCGTTTGTTCTCCTCATCATCAAAGTCTTTGTGACGGTGGCGGTCTTTGATGACTTTGCTAACGGACTTGTCATCGAGTACCTCAACGGTTTCGGTGACGGGCTTGGGTGGATTGGGTGCCCGCAGGACTGGCGCAACGGGTTTGGGTGGCGGTTGTAGCTCTGGTAAAGCTGGCTTGGGCGCCATTTCCGGGGGGTTGACGGGTGCCGGGGGAACTGCCCGCTGGACAATTTCAATGCGATCTTGACTGCTGGGTTTCGCAGGAGCGATCGCCACCTTTTCTTTTTTGGGGGGTTCCTTTAGCTCTTTGCGGGGTGGGGGAGCCGCAGCGACTTTTTCCACTTTCTTGGTGGGGCGGGCGGGCGGAGGGACTAAAGTAGGCGCTGGACGCGGTGGTGTCGGTTCGGGTTTTGCGGGAGGTGTAGGGGGTTTGGGCGCCACAGGTTCCACTGCCTTGGTGGCAACTGGTGCAGGGGGTGTGGGTCGCGCAGGGGGCTGCGGTGCTTGGGGACGAGCGGGAGGTTGTTGTAATTGAGGCTTGGGCGCTTCTGGCGTCTCAGAGCGGGGTTGAGTGTGGACAGCAACAATTTGCTGCGTTTTTGGAGGGGCTGGGGCTTTCTTCACAGGAGGAGGTGTTTTTGAAACTTTACGGGGTGAGGCACTATGGGGTTGATAGGTTTTGGCCGCTTCGCGAATGCGATCGGCATCGGCATCGGAAATTGTGCTGCTGTGACTTTTATAGGCAATTCCCAACTGTTCACAGATCGCCAATAAATCTCGATTATCTAGGTTGAGTTCTTTTGATAGGTCATAAATGCGAACTTTACCAATGCTCATGCTGTCTCTCAAAGGCTCTGAAATCTCTACGAAGGGGCAAACGGTAGGGCGATCGCGATCGCTCAGGTAAAGGCTACCGTCAAGGTGGAATTAATGGGTTTTAAGGGATGGGTTGGGGCAACTCACTCAACAACAATCTCAAGAGTCAGGGCTAAAAAAATAGAAGTATCCCTATTATTAACGATTTTGGTAGGGATTGATCAGGGCAACAGCCCCAAGGGGGGATCAATTTCAATTCTGCGGGCTGCTAGATCAACCACCGGCACGATGGCTGGCACAAAGGGAATATACACTGATCGGCGGGCTTCTTGCGCTGGGTCGAGTAACTGCACTTCTAGTAAGTCATTGCCGGCATTGACCAAGCCCACCACTTCGCCAACTCGCTCACCTTGGTGATACACGGCAAGTCCAATCAAGTCCATGAGGTGGTATTCATTTGCGGCAAGGGGTGGGCGATCGCTGGCGGGGACTAAAATTTCTGCCCCCTTGAGTGCCTCCGCTGCGGTGCGATCGCTGACTTCGGCAAAGGTAACCACAAACTGTTCGGCACGGGGTAAAAATCGCCCGCGCACGAGGGTAACCGCATGGGGTTGGGGCTGCCGGGGCGATCGCAACCAACGAGAACCCGCCACGGTAAAGCGTTCGGGAAAATCGCTAAAGGGCTTGACCTTAACCTCCCCCCGCAGGCCGTGGGCACCGACAATTTGGCCGATACAGAGCCATTCACTTGTCTCAGGGAAGGGGGTCACCATAGGCCGTCCAAGCCAACTTGAGTAAACCGTTCATAATTGCTGTGGCAACGCTCACGCCCCCCTTGCAACCCTTAATGGAGATGTGGGGCACCCAAGACTTTTGCAGGCGATCCAAAATGGGGGGGAGAAAATTGGGGGCAGCGTCAATAATCAAGGCAGGGCGAATTTCCTGAGCCTCCACTAAAGTCAGGAGGGGTTCTAGGGCTGAATGATCACTACTGAGGACAAAAATAGCCGTGGGATGGCGTCGTGCCAAGGTTTCTATGCCAAAAGCAATGCGGGACTTTTCCTGCTGCGGACGGGTGAAGGTTTCTGCCCCACAGTAAATGGGATTGCCAAAGGTGTTTTGGGTGTAGGAGAGCACCCCCACCTGCACCATCGTCACATCCACCACAATCGGGGTATGAGCGGCAAGGGCAGCCACACCGGATTGCAGGGCCTGCTCTGAGTAAATAATCAAATTCAGATACTCTAAATCCCCCGTCGCATAAATCACACGGCGCGTAATATCGTACTGTGCTGGACTCAGGTTGTGCCCGGCCAGCAACTGGTCAATAACCCGTAGTTGTGCAACGTCAGACTGGTGCCATTCCATCAAAGGTGCCGCAAGGGAGCTAGGGAATAATCAATATACCAACAAAATTTCTGCCCCACTAGGCGAGGTGGAGCCGTGACATCCTCTAGTGTACGAGGCGATCGCCCGATTTCATGCATGGTGTGGCGATCCACGATTTCAGCGAGACTGGTATGCTGGAAACAGCGTCCTTGAACTTGTGCCACTGTGTCTCAGATTTTCTGTCCTGTCCCGGCAGATCAACGACCGATCAACGAATATCGTGACCTCAAAGCCTCTTGGTTTTTTGAATGGTCGAGTTGGCCGCGGCCGCGTTTTCAAAGGCGTTTGCTACTGCTGTGGGGGATGGCTTGGCTCATTAGTGGTCCGGTGGCGATCGCCAGCTTTTCAGTGCAAGAGGCACCCCTACATGTTTTCTTCGCTGGGGTGCTAGGAGCAAACTTCCTGCTGTTGCTGATTCTTTTGCGCCTTGTACTCGGTTGGGCTTATGTGGGCGATCGGCTGCACCGTCCCACGGTCATTTATGAGGAAACGGGCTGGTACGACGGTCAGGAGTGGCAAAAACCCGAAACTGAATTGGCTCAAGATCGCCTGATCTATACCTACGAGTTGCGCCCGATTTTACAACGGTTACAGGTAACCCTTTTGGCGCTCGTGATCTTTTCTTTGGGACTGACCCTTGCTTGGGCACTCCTGTAGCTGCTGCTGATATTGTTGCTCATTGACCTGCATGACCGAACCTATGTCCAAACGCACCCAAGCCCCTCTGCTCGATGTTTGCTTACTGCGGGAAGGGATTGTTGAGTCGCGCCACCATGCCCATGCCGTGGTCTGTGATGCCCGTGGCCGAATTCTTGCCCTTGCAGGAAATGCGGAAACCGCTGCTTTTATCCGCTCTGCCCTCAAGCCCTTTCAAGCCTTGGCAGTGACCACCACGGGAACGATGGAGCGGTTTGACTTGAGCGATCGCGACCTCGCGATTATCTGTAGTTCCCACCAAGGGCGTATTGAGCAAGTCCGCCAAGTCTTTAACATCCTCTGGCGTGCCGATGTGGATCCCACTGCCTTGCAATGTCCCGTTCCCCCCGGCCGCCAAGGGGCACTGCAGCACAACTGTTCGGGTAAACATGCGGGGATGCTGGCGGTTTGTCAACAGCGCAATTGGCCATTGGCAAGTTATCTGCACAAAAATCACCCCGTTCAGGCTCTGATCCTCTCCAAGGTGGCGGAACTACTGAAGATGCCCGCCGCAGAATTTATCTGTGCCCACGACGACTGTGGGGCGCCCACGTATTTGATGCAACTGGTGCAGATGGCCACCCTTTACGGCCAACTGGCCTCGGGCAATGACTGGGCAATGGAGCGCGTCGTTCGTGCCATGACCCACCACCCTGATTTTGTTGCCGGTCCCGGTGCCTTTGATAGCGAGCTGATGCGCCTCACGGAGGGGGAAATCCTCAGTAAGTCCGGAGCTGAGGGGATTCAGTGTGTGGGTCGTGTGGGCGAAGGGATGGGATTGGCGATTAAGGTGAGTGATGGTGCGAAGCGTGCTAAATATGCCGTTGCTATTCAATTGTTGAAGCAACTGGGCTGGATTACTCCCAGTGTGGCGGAAGCTTTGGGGGAGCAGTTTCTGATTCCCAACCAATTTACCCGTCTCGAGGTGAATGGTGAACTGACCTTTGCCTAGGGGGCTAAATTCTAGCCTGAATAGGTTCTCCCTTGGGTTATGATTTGTATTCAATTTTAGTGAGCACGGAGGCTGTTGTGGCTGTCACAGCAAATGTCGGAACCATCTTTCCTGTGGTGTGGGCGGGCGATCGCGTGCAGTTAATTGACCAAACCCGCTTGCCAGAACAGTATGAACTCAAGGACATCACCACCGCAGCGGAGATGGCCACCGCCATTCGGACAATGGTTGTGCGCGGTGCGCCAGCGATTGGGGTTGCCGCTGCCTTTGGCATGGTCTTGGGGGCACGGGAATACACAGGGAGCGATCGCAAGGGCTTCTTGGCTCACCTAGAGAATGTCGCTTCCGAATTGCGGCAAACCCGCCCAACGGCAGTGAATTTATTTTGGGCCATCGATCGCATGCTTGGGGCAGCCCAGCAAGCCACAGCCAGCCTTGAGGAACTGCAGCAGCACCTTCTTGAAACCGCCCAAACCATTGCCCGTGAAGATGTGCAAACCTGTCAAGCCATTGGTGAAAACGGCCTTAGTGTCCTGCCGAAAACGCCCGAGAAGTTGCGCCTGCTTACCCACTGCAATGCCGGTGCCCTAGCGACAGCAGGCTATGGAACAGCGTTAGGGGTGGTTCGTGCGGCTTGGGCGGCGGGTCGCTTGGAGCGAGTCTATGCCGATGAAACTCGTCCTCGTCTTCAGGGAGCGAAATTAACCGCTTGGGAATGTGTGCAAGAGGGCATTCCTGTCACCCTGCTGGCGGATACGATGGCGGCGCACTGTATGCAGCGGGGGATGATTGATGCGGTGGTGGTGGGCGCCGATCGCATTGCCTTGAATGGGGACACCGCCAACAAAATTGGTACCTATAGTGTTGCCCTCGCCGCCAAAGCCCACAACATTCCCTTCTTTGTCGCCGCCCCCCTTTCTACAATTGATACTAAAATTGCTACTGGGGCGGAAATTCCCATTGAGGAGCGCCACCCCCAAGAAATTTATCAGGTGGGGTTTAGCCGCATTACACCCGCTGGGGTAGATTTTTACAATCCGGCTTTTGATGTCACCCCTGCCCATTTAATTAGTGGCATTATTACGGAGCTAGGGGTTTTTGCTCCCGCTGACCTTGCACAGGGTATTGGTGCAGCAGCAGGTTAACGGCGGCAGACTGCACGGGCAATATCACCCGCTATCGTACCGGGAGGATAGCTTTTGGTTCCCGTCCAATCCCAACCGTAATAATCACTCTTAACATCGTAGGGATTACAGGACGCCGTTGCCCGATGCCAGTAATCGTCGCCAAGGGTCGAGAGGCTAAAATCCACTTGGATAATGCCATTCCTATTTCTATAAAAGCGACGGGAATCCATATCCACAGTGTAAACACGGCCTCTACTGTCGCGAGCCACTTCCACTTCCATTTCTGCGAAAGCAGGCGGGGCGATCGCCAGACTGAGGCTCAACGTTGCTGCCCCCACAAGGGCAACAGGTGTCCGAAACATGGTCACAAAACCTCTTTTTTTGCTAACACGATCGTAGCAACTGTGGTAGAAAATCGTTATTCCCAATTCAAAAAGCTTTATAGAAAAGATGATTTCCTCGCCATCCTCTTTAAGTACAACCGACCTCAACGCCCTTGCTGAACGGATCCGTATCGCGGCTGAGCGAGCCAATGGAAATGTCCATGACCTGTTGGCATTGCTGCGGCTTTTAGAGCAATTGCATCGCGAAATTTGTGACAATCAGTTTCAAGCGGCCTTGCCCACCAACCGCCAAGCGCTCTATCAACTACTGCGGGATATTGAAACCAATGGCGGCTGGCCCTACATTCCCCGCAAACGCCTAGAGTCTTTTTTGGGGGCAATTCAAGAGGAATCAGATAGTCATGAATGTTGAACGCTGGCTGATCCGCCAAGAGCCGCAGTGGCTAGAGCTAGAACACCTCCTCAACCGTGCTGAGACAGAGGGGATTCAAGCGCTATCGGCAACGGAGATTTGCCGCCTCAGTCAGTTGTACCGCTTGGTTAGTGCGGATTTAGCGCGGGCAAAAACTCGCCGCTTGGGCAGTAGCATCGTCAACTATTTGCAGGGTCTCACCTTGCGGAGCTACAGCCAAGTCTATCAGGGTCAGCGCTCCCAAGATTGGCGCAAAGTTTGGTGGTTTTTCCAGCGGGGCTTCCCAGCGGTTGTCCAGCAAACATGGGTCTATACGGCCTTTGCCTTGGGGGTATTTCTGGTGGCGGCGGCGATCGCTTGGTGGTATGCGTGGAGCGATCGCCAATTTTTGGAACTAGTGGTACCCGCAGACATCCTTTCCCTTGTGGAAGAGGAGGGCAAGCTCTGGATGGGATCGATCGTCGGGGTTGAACCCCTAGCCTCCAGTGCCATTATGACCAATAACCTGAGTGTGGCTTTTGCAATGCTAGCGGGAGGTATCCTAGGGGGGCTAGGGACGCTTTATATCCTCTGGAATAACGGTCTGCACATGGGGGCGATCGCTGCCTTAGTGGCTCAAAACAATCTAGGGTATCCCTTTTGGGCTTTTGTCAGTCCCCATGGTGCTTTGGAGCTGCCTGCAATTTTTCTGGCCGGTGCTGCGGGTCTGTTGTTGGGGCAAGCGATTCTCTTGCCGGGGCGTTACCGTCGCCTGAGCGCACTCAAAGGCAATGGCGCCTTGGCAGCACAACTGATGTTTGGCATTGTTCCCCTCTTGGTGATTGCCGGTATTATCGAGGGCTTTTGGTCGCCCAATCCGCTAATTCCCAACAGCGTTAAATATCTTTCTGGCTTAGGGTTATTTGCGGCTTTAGTGCTCTATTTGGCTTGGCCGCTAGAGCGATCGCCCACGGGTGAGGGAAAATAGAAGGATGCTTTATTGACGTTTAGGCCGATCGCGAGAACACTATGGCAGAAAACTGGCGCAGTCGCATCATTACAGAAGGCGTTCAACGCACCCCCAACCGAGCCATGCTGCGAGCCGTGGGCTTTGGCGATGAGGATTTCAACAAGCCGATTGTTGGGGTGGCCAGTGCCCACAGTACGATTACCCCCTGCAATATGGGGATTGCTGCCCTTGCCAGTCGTGCCGAAGCAGGCATTCGGGCAGCGGGGGGAATGCCGCAGTTGTTTGGCACAATTACGGTCAGCGATGGTATTTCCATGGGCACGGAGGGGATGAAATACTCTCTCGTCTCGCGGGATGTGATTGCTGATTCGATTGAGACCGCCTGTAATGCCCAAAGTATGGATGGGGTGCTGGCGATCGGTGGCTGCGACAAAAATATGCCCGGCGCGATGATTGCCATGGCACGGATGAACATTCCCGCCATTTTTGTCTATGGGGGCACGATTAAGCCCGGTCATTGGCAGGGTCAAGACCTGACGGTGGTTAGCGCCTTTGAAGCGGTGGGTCAGTTTAGTGCCGGCAAAATGGATGAGGCGACGCTCCATGCCATCGAGCACCATGCTTGTCCGGGGGCGGGTTCCTGCGGCGGTATGTTCACGGCCAACACAATGTCCTCAGCCTTTGAAGCCATGGGCATGAGCCTAATGTACTCGTCAACAATGACAGCGGAGGATGCTGAAAAAGCCGACAATACAGAGTTGGCGGGCAAGGTGCTGGTGGAGGCGATTCGTAAGAATATTCGACCCCGTGATATTATCACCCGCAAATCCATTGAAAATGCCCTCAGTGTGATTATGGCGATCGGTGGCTCGACAAATGCCGTGCTGCACTTTCTGGCGATCGCCCACAGTGCCGAGGTTCCCCTCACCATTGATGACTTTGAAACCATTCGCCAGCGGGTGCCCGTCCTCTGCGATCTCAAGCCCTCGGGTAAATACGTGACTGCGGATCTACATCGGGCAGGGGGCATTCCCCAAGTAATGAAAATGCTCCTCAATGCTGGCCTACTCCACGGGGATTGCCTCACGATTACGGGGGAAACCATTGCCGAGCGGCTGCGGGATGTGCCCGATACCCCCGACCCCAACCAAGAGGTGATTCGTCCGTTTGACAAGCCTCTCTACGCCACCGGCCACCTGACCATTCTCAAAGGGAATTTAGCCACTGAGGGCGCTGTCGCCAAAATCTCTGGGGTAAAAAATCCGCAGATTACCGGTCCGGCGCGGGTCTTTGACTCTGAGGAGGCCTGTTTAGAGGCCATTTTGGCCGGTAAGATCAACCGCGGCGATGTCATTGTCATTCGCTATGAAGGCCCTGTGGGTGGTCCGGGGATGCGAGAAATGCTGGCTCCCACCTCTGCCATTATTGGTGCCGGTTTAGGGGATAGTGTTGGCCTCATTACCGATGGTCGCTTCTCTGGTGGAACCTATGGCATGGTCGTGGGTCACGTTGCCCCAGAGGCGGCAGTAGGTGGCACGATCGCCCTTGTGGAAGAAGGAGACTCGATCACCATTGATGCCCATCAGCGGCTGCTGCAACTGAATGTCAGTGAGGAAGAACTGGCAGCGCGGCGGTCTAAATGGCAGCCCCCGGCACCTCGCTATACCCGTGGGGTATTGGCCAAGTATGCCAAACTCGTGTCTTCTAGTAGTCTGGGGGCAGTGACTGATCGCTTTGTTTAGAGGTGGCTAATTCCTGCAAAAAGGCCTCGATACCGGCGCGATCGCTCGTTTGGCGCGGATAGACCAGAGCAGGGCGTTGCAGGGTAATCAGCTTCACCCCCAGCTCACGGGCAAGGGTCTGCTTGATCTGCTCACTCTCGGTACCCGAGGCCTTGGTCACCACCGTTGTAATCTGCCACTGTTGCCAGAGGGCGCGCTCTAACTCTCGCGATACGGGGGGGAAAATGGCAATTAAGCGCTGGCGATCGAACCCCGCCGCCAAGGCAGCCTCCAGTGCGCTTGTTGTGGGCAAAATCCGTGCAAAGAGGGTAGCCTGACGCTGGAGGGGCGCAAAAGCTGCCAAATGTTTGACTCCTAGGGTCAGCAACACCCGCTCACCCATGAGGAGATCCCCTTGCAGCAGTGTTGGCAAATCAGTATAGATGCCAAGAGCTGGCGGAAATGCTGGGCGTTCAAAGCGCAGGTAGGGCAAGCCAAATTCTTGGCTGATGGCAATGGCAAGGGCAGAGATTGCCACCGCAAAGGGATGGGACGCATCCACCACGGCTTGAATCGAATGTTGCTCGATAAACTCACGGGCACGCTCAGGGGTCAAGCGCTCGATATGGCAACTCAACAACGGATGCGCGTCATAAAGATGGCAGGCCGCCGCTGTGGTCACGCTCACCCAGCAGGGAAACCCTTGGCAGACAATTAATTGGGCAATCCAGCGACTCTCTTGGGTGCCGCCAATCAGCCAAATCGCTCCAGTCACCTAGCCCAGCAACGCTCGGCGAAAGTTTTCTCGATAGGACTTATTCATCAGTAGCGGTAGCCACAGCACGCTGAGAACAAAGCGCGATTGTGTGTAGTAGGTGCGGTGAAACCCTTGCCAAAAGCGCAGCGCAATCAAGAAGTAGAGAACAATTGCACCCAGACCGAGGAGTTCCATAAAGACGTTAGTGGATCTGAACTACCACTTCCACATTACTGGATTCTCCGGATCAAGGGTAGCAATGACCGGCCGGCTAATTTCATCGAGCATGGCCAAAATGGACTTATCTAACTGAAGGTCAGCCGCTTTGATATTTTCTAGCACTTGTTCCGGATGGCGGGCACCAACAATGGCACAGGTTTGCGGTTGATGCAGTAGCCAAGCCAACGCCAAATTCCCGACACTGCTGCCCAAGCTCTGGGCAATCGGTTTCATCAACTCAATCGCTTCAAGGGCACGGTCGTAGGTTTCTCCCTGAAAGAGCTGGTTTTTAGCACGGTTATCCTCAGGGTCAAACTGGTGGCCGGGACCAAAGCGACCCGTGAGCAACCCTTGGGCGAGAGAGGAGTAGGCCAAAACGGTAATCTCATGCTCAATACAGAAGGGGATGAGTTCTG
Source organism: Thermosynechococcus sp. TG215 (assembly GCF_031583455.1). Lineage (NCBI taxonomy): Bacteria > Bacillati > Cyanobacteriota > Cyanophyceae > Acaryochloridales > Thermosynechococcaceae > Thermosynechococcus > Thermosynechococcus sp. TG215. Next base: position 398,326 of record NZ_CP134178.1, read on the forward strand.
TTTCTGCCCAGCGCCAAAAGAGGGAATAGGGGGGCTGGACACTCTCAATGCGTCCGTACTGCATCGCCTCCGCCAGTTGAGCACGGGAAAAGTTGGAGACCCCAATGGCACGGATTTTGCCCGCCACTTGCAACTCCACCATGGCTTGCATGGTTTCCTCGATGGGCACGATTTCTGAGCCAAAGGAGCCGGCAGGCCAGTGAATTTGGTAGAGGTCAATGTAATCAGTGTTCAGGTTGCGCAGCGATCGCTCGCAGGCGGCAATGACCTCCTTGTAGCGCAAGTGGTTAGCAAACACCTTTGTTGCATAGACACAGCGATCGCGCAAATCACCGACCGCTGCGGCCACAATCCGCTCTGAATGCCCATCGCCATAGACCTCAGCCGTATCAATGGTAGTCATCCCTGCTTCCACAGCCGTGCGGATCGTGCGAATGGACATCTCATCTTCTATACCGACCCACCAACGCTTGCCCGCTTGCCACGTGCCAAGAATGAGTGGCGTAATTTGGATATCTGTACGACCAAGGGGACGAGTTTGCATACAATCCTTCTCTTAAAGGAACAGCTAGGGGGGATGGTGGGAGACTGCACAATGGGTTTGACGATGACGTGATTGCGCTCTTGGTGCTTGGCTTCATAAAGCGCCTAATCCGCTGCATTAAACAGCTCTAAGGGGGAATCATTTCCCCGCGGAATCAGTAAGGCCACCCCAAAGCTCAGTCTCCCACAGCAACCCGCTGAAGAATATTCATGGACAATGTATCTCGCTTGAATCGCCTCCTGCAACTGCCACGCCACCAACTCCGCACCACCAATGTCTGTAAATGTCAATTTTTGTGACAAACCAAGAAGAGTACTGTCGTGCTGCCATAGATTTTAATGCGTTGCTGCTGCCAGCCGATCGCCAAGATCGCCTCTAAATCTGGTGGATTTTTTGTGCGACACTCAACAGCAATTTCTCCCTCAGGGCTAAGACACTTTTGCTGCCAAATTAACTGGAGAACGGGTAGATATAAGTCACTATTATAGGGAGGATCAAAGTAGATGAAGTCAAACTGAGGCACAGGGACTTGGGTCAATTTCTGGCGCACATCTCCCCGCAAAACTAAAGTGTGCTGATGGGGCTGGGCAAGGGTTGACCAGTTTTGGCGGATGACTTGACAGGCTTGGGGAGACTGTTCGATCGCCACCACCCACTGGGCACCCCGCAGCAGGGCTTCTGCTCCCATGGCACCGGTACCAGCACACAAATCCAGCCAGCAACATCCTTGGAGGCGACCCTGCCAAATATTGAAAATGGCTTGGCGAACTTTGGCACGGGTGGGACGGGTACTGTGACCGGAAAGGGTTTTGAGCGATCGCTGGCCAGAAATTCGCAGAGGCATACGCTTAAGGTAACGGCTTTCGCCCAAAATAAAAAGCCCCGGGAGTCTTGCCGTGTTTCGACCCCAGGACTTTTGTTTGCGAATCACTCCTCACTACCTACAAGATACTCTGAGTCCTTGGGAACTCCTGTAGCGACACATGACACTTTCTGAAGCGGCACCCTTTTGGCTTTAGGCTGCGGGCGTTGACTGCATTGTCGTGGTTCCTTTGGTTTGGGCAAGCCTGCCAATTTCCTGATCAATAAAGAAGAGTCCTTGCCCCTCCGTGCCAATCAGTTCAATCTTGTCAAGGATACTCTTGAACAAAAACTCTTCTTGGTGCTGCTCGGCCACATACCACTGCAAAAATTGCAACGTCGCATAGTCAGGCTCCGTATCCGCTAACTGCACTAACTCATTAATTTTGTGAGTTACAAACTGTTCATGCTCATAAACTTTACTGAACATCTCCCGCAGGGACTGAAATGTGTGTGGGGGAGCTTCCATACCGCCTAGGATTGCCAAGGCACCGGTTTCATGCATGTAGTTCAAAAGCCGCCGCATGTGTGCCATTTCTTCATCAGCATGTTGACTGAGGAACGCCGCACAACCCTCAAGGGCTTTGTGGGCACACCAGGAACTCATCTGCAAGTAGAGATGTGCTGAATAAATCTCAAGGTTGATTTGCTCATTGAGCCGGTTGGTCATTGCTTGGGATAGCATTGTTGATTCTCCATTCGTAAAGTTCAAGAGGGTAAAAACCACACTGATGACAGCCGCCACAGTGGCTAGGGATGATTTTTTTCACCCGTCCTTTGCGGATGAGTTGGCTAAGGATCAGTTCAATCATCGCTGGCGGTACCTGAAAATGGGCAACCAATTCTTCCAAGGAAACCACGTGGTGCTTCTGAATATAGTCCTGCAGTTGCAAGAGCATAATTATGTCCCCTGTGGCGAGGAAAACCGCTGGCGATCGCCCCAATATTTCAAGGCCATGATTACCATCCCCATCACTGCCCCTAGAGCCAGTAACCAAATTAGCGAGAACATCGGATGCGCCGCAAAGGTCATGAGTTGGTAGTAAGCAGTGGCGACCCAGTAGGCCAATCCCGTTGTCCAAGCCGCTACAAAGATAGTCCAGCCCAAATTGGTTTCTCGATAGACGGCGGCAGTGGCCGATACACAGGGAAAGTAGAGCAAAACAAAGAGCAGGAAGGCGATCGCTGCCGTTGTCGTGCCAAACCGTTGTGCCATCTGGCCAAATGTTGTGTAGTGCACGCTCTGAAGTTCAGCTGCGGCTTCGGGGTTATCTGCCTCTTGCAACACATGGAACCCTAAAGGATCAAGCACCCGTTGCCCTAGCTCACTGAGATTTTTGGGAATGCTGAGCACTGCTTCCTTTAATCCCCCCCAAACTGAAAAGGGTTCTTCTGGTGTATCCCCAGCTTCAGTGCTTTGGGCTTCTTGGCGAGCTAACTCTGTATAGAGGGCATCCATCGTTCCCACCATCACTTCCTTGGCAAAGATCCCCGTAAAGAGTCCTACGGTTGCTGGCCAGTTGTCGGACTGAATCCCCATTGGCGAGAAAATCGGCGTAATTTGGCGACTAAAGGCGCTCAAAATCGATTGAGTACTATCCTTTTGGCCAAAGCGACCATCGGTGCCGACAGAGTTGAGCAGTCCGAGAATGACCACAAGGACGACAATCATCTTGCCCGCTCGACTAATAAAGGTTTTTAGCCGCTCCCAAGCCCGCAGGAGTACCCCTCTGAAGGTGGGTAAACGGTAGGGGGGCAATTCCATTACAAACGGAGCAATCTCTCCTTGAAAGAGGGTGCGCTTCAGCAAGAATCCCGTGAAGATGGCTGCGGCAATTCCCACCATATAAAGCAAAAACACGATATTTTGGCCGCTGCGGGGGAAGAAAGCAGCAACAAACAGGGCATAGACCGGTAGGCGGGCACCACAGGACATAAAGGGATTCATCAAAATCGTCATCAGGCGATCGCGCCGATTCTCGAGTGTGCGGGTGGCCATAATGCCGGGGATATTGCAGCCAAAGGAAACCATCATCGGTACAAAGGACTTACCGGGTAAGCCCAGCCAGCGCATCAACCGATCCATGACAAAGGCTGCCCGTGCTAAATAACCAGAGTCTTCAAGAAGTGTGAGAAAAATAAAGAGCAAGCCAATTTGAGGAATAAATGTTGCCGTTGTTTGGATACCGCCCCCCACTCCCTCTGCCAGAAGACCAATGAGCCAACCGGGGGCATTAAATGTTTCCAGCACTTGGGTCGGCCAACCCACGACCAGCGTTCCGACACCAATATCAAAAAAGTCAATAAAGGCACCCCCCACGTTAATTGAGATGAGAAATATCAAGTACATGACGGCCAAGAAAATGGGAATTCCCAACCAGCGGTTGAGTGCAATGCGGTCAATGCGATCAGAGACTGTTGTTGTCAGGCGATCGCCCTGTTCCAGAACCTCAGCCATTAGGTGCTGAATCCAGCAATAGCGACTATCGGCAATCACAAGGTCTATGTCTTCTCCTAGGGTCTGGTGAATCCGCTCTCGCCATTGGCGCAGTGGTGCTACAACATCATTGGGAACTGATTCAATATATTGCAGCCAAGCCAAGGCCTGTGCCCGATTTTTGAGGCCTTGAGTCAGCAAATCAGCAATAGCCTCTTCAATCACAGGGGGTTGGGGCACACTAACGCTAGAAACAGGTGGTGCTGCCAAGGCAGTGCGAATAGTTTGCCGCAGTTGAGCAAAATGCTGTTGTTGTTTGGCACAAAAAGGCAGCACCGGTAGACCTAAGCGCTGGCTCAAGGCTGGGATATCCATCTTGATTTTGGTGGCACGAGCCACATCCATCATGTTGAGGACAAGGATGAGGGGGACTCCTAGATCAAGCAATTGTGATGTGAGGTAAAAATTGCGCTCTAAGTTAGCGGCATCCAGAATATTCACTACCAAGTCATATTCCCCCGCCAATAGAAACTTGCGGGCAATCTGCTCGTCTAAGCCAGTGCTATCCTCAGCATCGAGGGCATAGACCCCCGGTAGATCCACAACTTGGACAGTGATGTCGCGATCCCGATAGCGGCCTTCCTTGCGCTCAACAGTAACTCCTGGCCAGTTCCCTACCCGCTGATTTGCCCCCGTAAGACCATTGAAAATTGTTGTTTTGCCACAATTTGGGTTACCAATTAACGCAATTGTTGCTGCCATGTCACACTCCTTTGCTAGAGCAGATGGACTTTGAGGGCATCAGCTTCATCCTTACGCAAGCTCAAATGAAAGCCTCGCACCTTAATATCTGTGGGATCACCCAAGGGGGCATGGCGGACAACCTCAACTTCGGTGCCGGGGGTTAAACCCATGGCTAATAATTTGCGTTTGTAACTGGGGGTGGTAGGGGCATAGCCGATAATGCGCAGGCGAGCACCAAGGGGGGCACTGCGTAGGTTTACAGCTGCCAATTCCAGCTCTTTGAGCAAGATGTTTTGGGCTAGCTCGTGGTTCACACAAAACCGCTTTGAGTCAAGAGCCACCATGACTGCCCCGCGATCGCCCCGATGTAAGATGCTAATTATCGCCCCCGGTGCCAGACCCATCCCCAACAGTTGCTGGGTATTGCTGCACATTAACTTCACAATGCAGTAGCGATCGCCCACCTTAGCTTCAGCAAGGGAAATCAGATTAGACATGCCTCGTCTCCATCGCTGTCTTCGAGAATGGGGGTCGGCGATATAGGTAAAGGGTGGCCACAAAGGTGATGACATATTGCATTTAATGATTTTTTGAAAGCTAGTTATTGCATATAATTCTCAATTTATAGCACAGCTTTGCAGTGGCACTGTGACTTTAGCAAGTCTTAACCTATCTCCAATCATCCTAAGAGCTGGGTCTATTTGAAAGTTTTGGTGTGAATTTTGTCTTAAGTGAGATATTGAGACTTGTAAAAAGTCTTTTATTAAGATATTTAATCTCATAAGAGATTTTACAAAGAGCGTTTTTTATGGATGCGCAAAGCTCCTGCAAGTCACGGCGATCAAACCCGCTCAAAACGACGAAAGTCCCTATGGGTTTAGAAATCACCCTTGCTCATAAAGGCAGCTTGAAAATTTGCCTAAGTTTTGTCGTTAGCCAAGTTTTGATGCTGTTTTTCTGCGATTGGGTCATCTCCGCCTCGATAAAACAAATAAACAGGCCAGCGAGGTCAGAGCTTGTGATGTCCAAGTAGCGTTTGAACTCATTGGGTTTTTCAGGTCAGTGGGGTAAGGTGTCATCCCCCCTTCCCAGCGCTTTGGCAGCAACGATTAAATCGTAGTAATCGGTGTACCACACCTGCGGATCGTCCATGTCGGGAAAAAGCCGAGCGTTGTCAATCAGGTAAAGAAGAGCGACTAGGATCGTTTTTCTGGTGCGGTAGAGCTGTCTCGGCGGGCAATGTTCTGCTGTGAGCAGATGAACAAGACGAATCAGGGCAAACACGCGACTTAAGGTGATCTCGAAATCTGACCGTACTTGAGAGGGGGATGTTCTTCTCCTTAAGGTTTACAGTTGCCATCCCCAGAGACAAGCGTTGCTATTAAACCCTTGGAAAACGGCTCTACCTGACTGGTTCTGTTTGACCGATTGTGGGTGCCGCAATAGAGCAGATTTTTCAAACTCCCTTCTGAAGAGGGTTTTCACTGCCTTAGTTTGAACTATGGACTAAAACTGGACTAAATTTCCTAGGTTGTGCCAACCGCTCCATCGCCATTGAGGAAAACCCCAGCAAGTGTTATCTTAGATAAGTTGTCGGGATGTAGCGCAGCTTGGTAGCGCACTTCGTTCGGGACGAAGGGGTCGCAGGTTCAAATCCTGTCATCCCGATTGGTTAGCCTTAAACTGTTAAGATAGGTAAGAAATACCCTTGGATTTTCTTGTGCTATGACCTCGGCTGCATCCTCAGTTGCCCGTTCTGACTTAGCAGAATTGCGTCGTCTCAAGTCTCTCTTGCCACCAGAGCTGCAAAGCTGGGTGACGATCGAACCGGCCAGTGGGGTGAATCCTCCCCTCATTACCTGCGAAGAAATTGGCAAAGATGAGGTGGAGATTCAAATTGATTTAGCCCGTTGGGATCAATTGGCCAAGGATCAGCGCAATCTCCTCTTTTGGCATGAGGTCGCCCGCATTCAAAATGACACGATTCCCCGCGATGGCTGGGAGATGGCAGCACTAGCGATTGGTTTAGGGGGTGCTGTGGGAGAACTTTGGGTGCAGGATGGCCTGTTGCTGCTGCTTGCCCTTGGGCTGTGTGGCTTTTCGGGCTGGCGGCTCTACCAGCGCAATAATGGTGAAAAGGTTCTCAAGGAAGCCATTGCTGCTGATGAGCGGGCGATCGCCCTTGCGACTCGTTTTGGCTATGAACTCCCCAACGCCTACAAAAGCCTTGGCAGTGCCCTCAAGCTCCTAATTGAGCAAGCCCCCAATCGCCGCCAACGCAAACGCTATGAACTACGTCTGCAAGCCCTGAAAAAGAGTGCGGCCAAAGCCAAAGCCCGCATGCAGGCCATGCAAAACGACACTCCAGCAGAATCTTAATCATGGCTCGGCCAAAACGCCAACTGCTGCTGCCAACCCTCATTCTCCTATGGACAGTGGCCAGTCTAGGGTTTATGGCGCAGTGGGATTTACATCCTGTCCTGCGGTACTATGGCTGGGTCTTCACGGCGCAAGTTGCCTTTTTGATTTTCTTTGCGCCAGGGATCGCCCGACAGCTGAGGGGTACCAAACGTTCCCAAAAAAATGAAAGCCTGCCTTGAATTCATAAAAAACCCTCGATCGCTCTGACCGAGGGCAGCACCTATAGCTCAAGCGGAGAAATATTGCGATTAACTTTCAACAACTGGATTGAGAAAAGCTTCTAATTGCTTGAAATTAAATCCCATGGCGCGCAGAGCATGCCAAAGGTGCCCTTGAAGAAAGAAAAAGGCAAGGAAGAAGTGAGCATTTGCCAACCAAGCACGGGGAGTATGCTGCCCAAGGGGTAAATCGATGGTGTCCGCAAAGTAGGGAGCAATTCCCAGTTTCACTTCTAGGGGTGGTCCGTAAAACTCTACGGGATAGGCGAGGGTATTCACCGCACAAAAATAGGCCGCCACAAATCCCGCGAGGGCAATGCCGCCAAGGGAGTAGGAAAGGATCGCTTCAGCATTAAACATCAGCACTTTTCGCGCCCAAGTCAGCGGCGGCACAAGAATATGCCAAATGCCACCCGCAATGAGCAAGAGGGCAACATAGATATGCCCGCCCACGAGATCTTCCAAATTGTCAATAGTGGCAAAGTGGGTTTGATAGCCATAGATGACAAAGGGATCCAAGGTGGGCTGGGTGACAAGGCGTACCGTCTGCAAATTGGCATCGTACAACCCGCCCCAGATGGTTGCTTTGAGCACTAATAGCAAGGCACCAAACCCTAAAAAGAGCAAATGATGCCCCAAAATAATCCCCAGTTGTTTCGGATCGTCCCAGCGGAAATGGAAGCGCCGCGCCCGCCCTGTGGCGGTACTGAGATCGTGAGGGGCACGAAAGGTATGAAAGAGGGCACCCGCACCCAGCACGGCTGAGGAAATGAGATGCACGGCGCCAATGACAAAGTAGGGGTACAGATCCACAACTTTACCGCCCTCGCCAATGCCAAACCCTAAGGTCGCTAAATGGGGCAGCAAAATCAAGCCCTGTTCCCCCATGGGTAGATCGGGTTTGTATTGGGAGATTTCGTAGAGCGTAAAGGCACCCGCCCAAAAGACAGTTAGCGCTGCTTGCGCCACATGGGCAGCAATAAATAGACCCGACAGGTTCACGAATCGGGCATTGCCTGCCCACCAGTCGTACTTGACATTGGCTTGGCCATAGGTTTGTAAACCTGCACCTGTTGGTGGTGGTGTAGTCACAGAGGTTGGGGATTCACTGGCGATCGCCATACATTCCTCCTTCGATAAACGCATAATATCGACGCTGAACTTATTGAGGATAAATCTCAATAAAGCCTAGGCCTACTATAGCACCACTATTGAGAATTATTAGCATCTGGCAAGGATAAAATGTAAAGATATGTAACTCCCCTCCAGCGGCAATCTGTATCTCCGAGAACTTGAGCAAGATCAAGCCAAGGCAGTAGGGTAATAGCAATAGGCTGTTGGCGAGCAAGTATGGCCATTTTGCTTTATCACGACGACGTGGCAACGGCAGCAACGTTGGTCTCTATCTTGACCACTGCGGATCATCGGGTGGATGTCGTTGCTCGCTCTGAAGACCTCTGGGGACTATTGGCCAGTAGTCGCTATCACCTATTGATTGTGGATGAGTCCCATTTAGGCACGGCAGTTGAGGCCTTTTGCCAGCAGGTGCGCGATCGCGGGTTTCAAGAGCCAATTTTGATTCTTACCCGCAAGGATTGGCCAACCCAGCCAGAAACCCAAGTGATTTATTACCACTATCCCTGCTCCCCAGCAGCGCTCCTTGAAATCGTCCAGCAGCTCCTCAGCGCGATCGCCACCTCCAAGCCTGACAATCATAACGACTCAGGCCTGCCCCTTGTCCTGCACATTGATAACGACGCCGAGTTAGTTCGCTCCCTTGAGGAGCACTCCGTTGATGGTGGGTTCCGCTACGTCGCAATGGATAGCTGGCCGCTGGTCAACACCTTACTTGAGGAATGCTGGCCCAATGCTGTCATTCTCAATCCTGAAGTGATGCCTGATGAGGTAACCACCCGCGAGTTCTTGCAGCAGTTGCGGCAACATCGTCCCCCCATCCCCGCCCTAGTATTTACTGCCCGTGACACCTGGCGCGATCGCCTCGCCGCCATTCGCCTTGGCTCACGGATCACCTTGAGTAAGCCTGTTGATCTTGAGCGACTCTTGCAGACTCTCGAACAGTTACTGCAACCTCAAGAAATGACCTCCGCTAGTATCCTGACCGTGGATGATGACGCCGTCACCCTAGCCATCTTGAAACGGCTCTTGGAACCCTGGGGAATGAGTGTCACCTCCCTTCAGGATCCCGATCAATTTTGGGATGTCCTAGAGGCCACCAACCCCGAATTGGTCATTCTCGATGTCCAAATGCCCGGCATTAACGGCCTAGAACTCTGCCAAGTGGTGCGCAATGATCCTCACTGGAATCAGCTGCCAATTCTTTTTCTTACCGCAACCACTGATCCAGCCCTTGTCACCCAACTCTTTGCCGCTGGCGCCGATGATTTTGTTAGCAAGCCAATTGTCGGCCCTGAGCTAATGACGCGGATCATCAATCGCCTAGAGCGTACCCGCCTCCTGAAACGCTTGGCAGAGGTAGATCCCCTCACGGGATTGAGCAATCGTCGTAAAGCCACAGAAGAGATTGAACGCTTTTTGACCCTTGCCAACCGCCAACAGCAAACTCTTTGCATCGCCGTTTTGGATTTAGACCATTTCAAACGCATCAATGACACCTATGGTCACGACGTTGGCGATCAGGTATTGGTGACCACCGCTCGAATGTTGCGACAGTCCCTACGGATGGAAGATGTCGTGGCTCGCTGGGGTGGCGAAGAATTTTTAATTGCCCTCTATGATATTTCCCTTGATGTGGCCAAACACCGCCTTGCCATCTGTTTACAGCGATTGCGCAACCATACCTTCCACGCCCCCAACCATGACAGCTTCAAGGTGAGTTTTAGTGCCGGCATCAGTCAGTTTCCCACCCACGGGGAGACCTTACTACAACTGGTGAAGATAGCCGATGATGCCCTCTATGCCGCTAAGGCAGCGGGACGTTCTCAGATTGCCACGGCGCCAAAGGAGATGTCTCCAGAGCTGGCCAATGCTTCCCCCCAACAGGAATAAGCTATCCTATAGGAGCACCCTCATTCTTAGTAAGACTTGGCGTCAGCACCGTTAACTGCTCTGAATGTATGAACCTTGAGGCGTCCCCTGCGCAAAATGCCACAATTCTACTGGTAGATGATGACCCTAATCTTGTCCTCTTGGTCAAGGATTACCTTGAGATGCAGGGGTATCGTGTACTGACGGCAGCCCATGGCAACGAAGGTCTGGCAATTCTGCAGCAGCAGACGCCCGACTTAATTGTTTGTGATGTGATGATGCCCCAGATGGATGGCTATAGCTTTGTCAGTGCAGTGCGACAACAAACACACCTCAGTTGGTTACCGGTGCTCTTTCTCTCGGCCAAGGGGCAAACCCACGATCGCATCAAAGGGTTGCAAACCGGCGGTGATGTTTACCTAGTCAAGCCCTTCGAACCGGATGAACTCCTCGCCCAAATCCAAGCCCTCCTCAAACAAACGGCTCGCCTGCGGGAAGCGCAACGACTGCAATCCCCTCCTGCGCCTACACCACCCCCCGGTGTCGAACTCACTCCCACAGAAACCCGAATTCTCCAATACGTTGCCCGCGGAATGTTGAATCGTGAAATTGCGGCAGAACTACATGTCAGTCAGCGTACCGTAGAAAGCCATGTCAGCAATATTTTGGGTAAAACCGGCTGCCATAATCGCACTGAATTGGCTCGCTGGGCGATCGATTACCATTACGTGTAACATACTCTCGACGATCGCGGGGCTTCCCGCCTAGTCGCTAAACCCATATCACCGCTGCATGTGCTCTGCCAATAGGGCTTGGGCGCGGGGTTTATAGAGCAGATAGAAGAGTGCCTCCATATAGCGCATCATGTCTTCGCGGTTTTCTTGGGAAGAGAAGTTCCAGAAGCCGTAGATCTTGGCAAGGGAAAGCAGGCGTGTACAGTGAATTTTCCAAGTGTAGGTGCTATAGACCCGCTGGATACCCGCTTTGGAAATTCGTTGCCACTGCTGCGAATCGCGATCGCAAGCCTCTATAAAGCGGCGGATAGTCTCCGCCATTTCTTCTAGGTGGGTTGGGTTGATATAAAAACCATTCACCCCATCTTGGATAATTTCCAGAGGGCCACCAAAGCGGGTACCAAAGGTGGGCAGACCACTGATCATGGCTTCCAAAATCGTCAGGCCAAAAGCTTCAAACAACGCCGGCTGGACAAAAATCCCTTGGCGATCGGCAATGATGCGGTAAACTTCCCCCGAATCTGCTTTCGGTAAACGAATCCCTAGCCAGCGAATCTTACCGTGGAGATTGTACTCGTGGATGATTTGATAGAGCTTCTCAATTTCGGCGATTTCCTCGCGATCGCTGGAGTCTTCGGTACGCAATTTCCCTGCCACCAAAATTAAATTACACCGCTCTTGCAGTTCTTTGCTGCGGCCAAAGGCTTCTGCCAGTCCTGTGAGGTTTTTAATCCGATCCAGCCGTGCCATCGAAAAGAGAGGGCGTTTGTTCGGATTTTCTAAGTAACCATAGATCTGCTGCGGATCCTCAAGGGTAAAGAGCAGTTCCTCCAACCGCTGGCGATCGCCCTCTAGCCGCTCCGTATAGTGGTAGTAGGGAAAGTAAACCTGTTCATTCACCCCCGGTGGCACCACATTAAATTTCGGGCTAAAGAGTTCAATGCCGTTCACCACATGGTACAGGTCAGGCATCGTAAAGGATTGATAGGACTCGTACTGGCCAATGCTATCGGGCGTCCCCACAATCTCTTGGTAGGTACTACTGATGATGAAGTTGGCAGCATTCATGGCAATCAGATCCGCCGTAAATTGCATTGAGAAGTGATATTTATCCTCTAAGTCCTGCCAGTAGAGGTTACTAAAGAGGTACTTGGATTTCTCGAGGGCATGGGCAATGTTGCATTGGGTCACCTTCATTCGCCGCGCCAGCAAAAAAGCCACCAAGTTGCCATCGGAATAGTTACCAATAATTAAATCGGGCACATGGCCAAATTCCGCCCGCAACTCCCGCTCCGCGTCAATGGCAAAGGTTTCCAAATAGGGCCAGATTTCAAAGCGAGAAATCCAGTTTTGGGTCACCTTGGGATTAAATTCCCGAAACGGCACCCGCAGGATCCAGGCGTTGTTGGTGCCGTAGATTTTCTCTAGGCGTTGGTTGCACAGCGTCCCTTCGGCATTGGGAATCAGGCGGGTGAGCACAATAATTTTAGGTTGTGCCGCCAGTACCCCCAGCCCGGCCAGTTCTAAATCCTCCCGCATTTGTTTTTCAAGGCTTTTCACTTGATCGAGGATATAGACCACCTGCCCGCCGGTGTCGGGTCGCCCCAGCACCCCCTCTTGGCCAAACCAGCCGTGGGGAGAAATGAGGGCAATGCGAAAGAGCATCGGAATCCGCGAGACAAAGGCCTCTAGCACTTGGTGATCGGGCGAATCTAAGAGTTGATCTAAAATTTCTAGGGTGTCGCGTACCCGTGCCGCCGTATTGCCCCAACCCGGTTCAAAGCCCAGATTTTGGAGTTCAAAGCGAAACTCACTGTAGGCCTCGTCGGAGGCGCGATCGCTCAGTGCCACTAGGGCTTGTTTGACCTGTTCTGAGAGGTGTTGAGGAGAGCGAATCCGCTCATTGATCAGAAGTTGATAGCCGTTGTAGCGGTGAATTTGCAAAAAGTTAAAGAGGTTCTGCTGCCACTGGCGCGGGTCTTGGAAAAGCTTGCTGGATAAATAGCGATTGAGAAATTCCACCCCCTTACCGATATTCTTGGCATCACGGATAATTGGCGAGTAGTCATAGAAGGGCTGGACATCAATTTCAAAAACATCCCCCTCATTGGGATGGTACCGATTGACTAGGCGATCGCGCAGATCCAGTAGCTCTGGAATTGTCATCGGCACGATCGTCAAATCCTCCACCAGCAGCCGACACACCTCCTGCTGCGCAATCCGTGGCCGAATAATCCAACACAGACTTTCGTTGTCAACAATGATCTCTTGGGTATAGAACACCAGCTTGCTGAGGCGGGATTCGAAGGGTGTGGGGACAGGGCGATCGAGGTCGCGACAGTAATCTGCAAAGGCGCCCAAAATATCATTGCGCAGGAGATAGCGTTTTTCCCCTAGTTGCAGGATGCGTGAAAATTGGCGCAGATCGGCACGTTCATCACTTTCAACAACGGATTTGAGGAGCACAGAGGTCATCGGCAAACTCACAACACGGCTTTTACCTGAGACAGCACAGCGGCTCAAGTCGTTTCTATTCTAGGGTTCTCCCTGAATGGGGTCAATTTTGCGCCAAGGATCGCCGGATTTGGCCATAGTTCCAGAATCCAAACACTAACCACAGGCCTAACAGCCCGCCCGTGAGCGCCAGTACAGGCACCACCCCAAAATTACGGATCAGAATTGGTGCCGCCGCCGTAAATAACCCACCGCCGACAATCGGCTCAAAAAGAATCTGTTTGTAGGCAAAACTTTCCAAGGCGCCCGATTGGTTGTGGGGATCCACCATACGAATCAGCAATAGCCCAGTAGATGTCACCCCCATCGATTGCCCCATGTCGCCAATTCCCCGCTCAAACCAGAACATGGGCAAAATTCGCGGCGCTAAATAGAGCATGACAAAGAGATTCCAAGCAATTCCCCCCACACTCAAGAGGAGAAAGGGAATGAGATTTTCACCAATGGCGGCTAAAGAGAGGGTGGCCAAGGCGGTAATAATCGTCACATCCAAGGCGACACCGCCAATACGGTTAATCAGTGGCCGGCTAATCAGGTACTGTTTGCGCCAACGGGTCAGGATGAGCTGCACAATAATGCCACCGATCAGCGCCAAGGGAAATAGGGGCACATAGGCCATGAGCTTTAAACCCGTTTGTCCCCAAGTGAGACGCTCTAGGAGTCGCAGCGCTTCAAGAATCACCCAGCCCACAATAATCGCCAAACCCACAAAACAGAAATTTAATGACAAAGGATCAATGAGTAACTCCCGCAGCAGTTGTCGCCGCCGTTGCCGTGTTTCTAGGTCATCGTGGGGATGAGGGTCGAGATTCTCCGCGGTTTCAGAGTCCACCAAGGGTTTGATCTGCAAGCGCCCTGTGCGCCGTGCCCAGTTGATCAGTGCCACTCCAAAAACCACCCCAGAGACTAAGCCCACAGTGGCCAAGCCCAAGGCCATATCAGCCCCAGCGGTAAAGTTTAACTCCCTAAAGGTATCGGCCATGCCGGCGGCAGTCCCATGCCCTCCCTCAAAGGTGATCTCAATCAGGGCACCAGCAATTGGATCCATGCCAAATACAGGAGTGAGAACGAGCAACGTCAGCAGCAGCCCCACCACGTATTGCCCCCAAGCCAAAATCTGACCAAAGGCGACCTGCGGTGAAGCTTTCTGCCAAATTTCCCGAGGGCTAGGGATGATCTCCCCTAGAAATAGACAGGCAAAAACTATGTTGATGAAAATACTGGGAGACTGTTTCCAAACTTCGCGGATGTCTTCGGCAAAAAGACCGTTCCCTAAACCGGAGTTGGGAGCAATTTGACTGGCGATCGCCCCAAGGACACTAGGGCCAAGAATGAGTCCCAAAACGCCCGCAATGACTGAACTGGGCATATAGAGCGATCGCATCAGTGCCCAACGCTGCCGCACAATTCGCCCCAACAGCAGCAAAACACCAATAAAAATAAACGCCCAGAAAACTGTAATCAGCCTAAACATCTGCCATGCCAACTCTGAAGATTGTCGTGATCATAGAGCCTGCAACCGTAGGACTCAACCCCTCACAAGTTCGTGGCTGCGCAACCAATCCAAAAGCAACGCATTGACGCGATCGGGCTGCTCATCGTGGGGACAGTGCCCCGTGTGATCCAACTCCACCACCTGCATCCTTGGTTGTACCTGTTGAAACTGCTGGCTCAGCATTGGCGGGATGAAGCGATCCTGTCGTCCCCAAATCAGCAATAGGGGTTGGGGCACGCTCTTGAGCATTGTCTTGGCACTCGGCCCAAAGTCCGTGCGGCTCATGGCGCGAATGATTTGCCCAAAGGCGCGATCGCTATCACGGTCATAGGCAGGGGTGAGCAGGATGTCCAGCAATTCATCATCCACACAGTTGGGGTTGGCGTAGGCCAATTGTGCCCAACGCTTGACAATGAAGGGACGGCGAATCGTGTAAAAAAGGGTGCGCAGCAGCCAAGGAGCCGTAAAAATCTGTTCAATTCCGCTCACAAGGGGAGCGATCGCCCTCGGAATCAACTCCTCGCGCACCGCTGGATCCGGCAGACTTAGCATCACCACCCCCGCCGCCATCTGCGGATAGCGATAAGCACAGGTCAGGGCAATCAACGCCCCAATGGAGTTGCCAACAATCACCGCTGGCTGCCCGACAATCTTTTGCCAAAAGGCATGAACCTGAGCCGCCCAAAACTCAGCCCCATAGGCCGCAATGGGCTTTTCTGCTGCCCCCAATCCTATTAAATCGAGAGCATAGGTCGGCTGATAGTCTCCCAAAACCCGAAGATTGTATCGCCAATGCCGTAGAGACGCCCCAAAGCCGTGGAGCAAAATCACTGGAGATCTCCCCTTCTTCTCATCTACAGCAGCAGGCCACCAAAAGCTATAGCGACTCTGCCATCCTCGCCAGCACCACTCCCGCTCGACGCCATAACGATAGGGGTCTACCAGTTGTCTCATGCACCTATTCGTCCAATAATGACTTCTATCTTAGTTATGAAGTTTTGCAACAGGTTCATCCAACCCCAAAAAGGAGTTCCACATTGAGTCCATCACCGACAGTACAGACAAAGGATGCGATCGCCCCCCACGGCGGTATCCTCGTCAATCGGATTCTCTCCTCCGAACAAAAACAGGCGTGGCTCGCCCGTGCCGATCAATTGCCCCGCATTACCCTTGATGAGCGCGCTGTCTCCGATTTAGAACTCATCGCCATTGGTGGCTTTAGTCCTCTGACGGGGTTTATGGGACAGGCCGACTACGAGCGGGTCGTTGAAGAAATGTACCTTGCTAATGGTTTGCCTTGGTCAATTCCCATTACCCTCTCTGTCAGTGCGGAGGTGGCTGCTCGCCTAGAAATTGGCCAAACCATTCGCCTCGATAACGCAGCGGGTCAGTTTTTGGGTATTCTCGAACTCACCGAAAAATATACCTATGACAAACGCCGTGAGGCGCGCTGTGTCTATCGCACTGAAGATGACAAACACCCCGGTGTCAAGGTGGTCTATGAACAGGGAGAAGTCAACCTTGCAGGCCCGATTTGGCTCCTAGAGCGGCATCCCCATCCCCAATTTCCCAACTACTGCATTGATCCGGTGGATTCCCGTGCCCTCTTCCGTGAAAAAGGTTGGCGCACCATTGTGGGGTTCCAGACCCGCAATCCGATCCACCGCGCCCACGAATATATCCAAAAATGTGCCCTTGAAATCGTCGATGGTCTCTTTTTGCATCCCCTCGTAGGTGCCACCAAGGAGGATGACATTCCCGCCGATGTGCGGATGCGCTGCTATGAAATCATGCTCGAGCACTACTTCCCCAAAGATCGGGTGATTCTGGCCATTAATCCGGCAGCGATGCGCTATGCAGGGCCACGGGAAGCGATTTTCCATGCCCTCGTCCGTAAGAACTACGGCTGTACCCATTTCATTGTTGGTCGCGATCACGCGGGTGTGGGGGACTACTACGGCACCTACGATGCCCAACATATCTTCGATGAATTTGATCCAGCAGCCTTGGGGATTATTCCCTTGAAATTTGAGCATGCCTTCTACTGCACCCGCACCCAGTCTATGGCCACCAGTAAAACCAGTCCCAGCAAACCCGAAGAGCGCATTCACCTCTCAGGGACAAAGGTACGGGAAATGCTGCGCCGGGGCGAATTGCCACCTCCAGAGTTTTCGCGTCCAGAAGTAGCAGCAGAACTGGCACGCGCCATGCGACAACCGCAACTCACGCCATAGCCTAAACATAAAACGAGGGGGTCAAGCTGATGGCAGCAAGACCCCTAACGAAGTTAGCAATGACGAAG
Source organism: Thermosynechococcus sp. TG215 (assembly GCF_031583455.1). Lineage (NCBI taxonomy): Bacteria > Bacillati > Cyanobacteriota > Cyanophyceae > Acaryochloridales > Thermosynechococcaceae > Thermosynechococcus > Thermosynechococcus sp. TG215. The sequence continues at coordinate 415,602 of NZ_CP134178.1, forward strand.
TAACTCAACAACTAACGTGGACAAAACGTGGTTTTAGCTGGCGATCAAAACCCCCACTAGGCGATCTCAACCGATCAAGCTTGGAGCATGGACACTAGGTAATGGATTGCTGTCAACGTTGACGACCTTGGATACTAGGAGGTTACCTAGCTTTGCCTTAACTCCCATGGACGACAGGATGGGGACTTCGGCAGTAACCACACAAACGATAAGGCTGGATAAAGCGAGAGGACAACTATACAACGGTGAAGCTCAAAGGATTGGTTTTGATATTACTCGCAAGACAGGAGTGAGATTTATCTTGGAGTAACTTTGCTTTATCCCGAACTCAAGGACTGGGAGGCACAAGCCTTAAGTTCACTCTTATCGTTAACCTTTCTTTCTGTGCCTACTTTTAAGTTAGCATAGGCTTTTGGGAATGCTCAAATGTTAACGGGAAATTCAATATCTGAAATATTCCTTAACTGATTCTGAAATATGCCGTTAGATTCAGTGGTTGCAACCTTTTGGTGGTACCCTTAGCGCTGAGCGTTATTTCTAGGTTTTAACAGTTTGGGCGATCGCCCCAAGCTCATAAAAAACTGCACCAGCCCCATGATTGCCGCTATGGCGGAGCTGATGCGGAAGGAATACCAGTTATTTTTACCTGTAAAGTCTCTACAGGGATTCTGCTTGCGGAAGACAGTAACTAACTCTTACGGGAGGGTGTTCCCGTGAAGGGCTGTGCTCCTGTGGAAGGATAGTGATCATTGCGAGGGGTGAAGATGCGCCCAAATGCCTCCATCAAAAAGACCATCATACTTTGCAGTTTCTCACGTAGTGCTTTTAACATAGGTCAACTCCTAAAGAAAGCGATTTAGGCTTCAGCCTTTGGCTTAATGATTGAACACCGCAGGAAAAACTTGAAACTTGCTCTACCGGAGCAACGGAATCGGACTTTGCCTCAAGATCATTAGGTACAGCCCTTTTCACATGAATGGAACACACTCAAAACAACTAAGGCTCCTATAGAGGAGGTTCATTTCCCCTTATGCAGCCCGTACTTAGAAAAGGGCTGTAAAGGCTGTACTTTTAGTATAAAAAATCAGACCAGTGACCTGAGGGAGTTTGAGACAATTTTTTATATGCTGAATAAGAAAGTTATTCATTTGTGAAATTTTGCTCTGAATGAGATCACACCCATGACATTTATTCCCCCTCTTTCTGAGCTTTCGCTGCGGGCACAGGTGGCGCAGATGGTGGTTGTACGAGCCAGTGGCTACCTCTACGACAGCCAGATTCAGTATCCCGCTTGGGAGCCGCCCCAAAACACCTTAAAACACTGGATTAAAGACTGGGGAGTTGGTGGGGTGATTCTCTTGGGGGGCAGTGCCGTCGAAGTGGCAGAACGCTGTTGCCAGCTCCAATCTTGGGCAACGATCCCACTGCTGTTGGCTGCTGACATTGAGGAGGGGGTTGGTCAACGCTTCAGTGGTGCCACACAATTTCCCCCGCCAGCAGCTTTAGGTGCCATTGCCCAAAAGAACCGCGAACGGGCAGTTGACCTTGCAAAGGAAATGGGGGCATACACCGCAGCCGAAGCTTTAGCCATTGGCTTGAATTGGGTTCTCGCCCCGGTGGTGGACGTGAATAATAATCCGGCGAACCCAGTGATTAATGTCCGTGCCTTTGGCGAGGAGCCAGACATTGTGAGTGCCCTTGCGACCGCGTTTATTCAAGGGGCACGGGCCTATCCAGTGCTCACAACGGCAAAGCATTTTCCCGGCCATGGGGATACAGCCACGGATTCGCATTTGGAACTGCCCGTGATTCCCCACGATCGCGATCGCCTGCAAGCTATTGAATGGCCGCCCTTTATTGCTGCCATTGCTGCCGGGGTGGATACCGTCATGAGCGCCCATGTCCACCTACCCGCCTTGGATGCCGAGCGACCCGCCACCCTGTCTCCCCCGATTCTCACGGGAATCCTGCGCCAAGAGATGGGGTTTAAGGGTCTAATTGTAACCGATGCCTTGGTCATGGGGGCGATCGCCAACACCTACGGTACCGCCGAAGCTGCCGTCAAAGCCGTAGAAGCAGGTGCCGATATTCTGCTCATGCCCTTGGATCCGCCGGCAGCCATTGAAGCGGTGGTTGCCGCCGTTGAGTCAGGGCGGATTCCTCCTGAGCGCATTCAGGCCGCTGTAGCCCGCATTCAAGCCGCGAAGGCTCGCCTTCAGCCTCTAGCATTACAGTTGGACTATTTCCAAACGACACCAGCCGTTGAGGTGGCCACCACCATTGCCCAAGACAGTCTCGAGCGGGCTGGCCAAGCCTTGCAACCTGTGCCCTTAGGGGTGAATTGTCTGATCGTGGATGATACTCTGCACGCTAGCTTTTTGAACCGTACTTGTCCCGCATTGACACTGCCCCCCACTTGGGGCTTTGACCAACGGGTGGTGATTGATCAGCAAACGCCCCTCACCATGATTGAGGGCTTCCCCAAGGCACCGACCTTAGTGCAGGTGTTTAGTCGTGGCAATCCCTTCCGAGGCAAAGCGGGTTTAAGTGCGCCAGCGATCGCCACCCTCGAACGACTGCAAGCCCAAAATCAACTGGCGGGTCTGGTGGTCTATGGCAGTCCCTACGCCTACCGCGAAATTGCCCAGCATCTGCACTCCGATGTGCCCCGCGTTTTTAGCTATGGGCACTACAGCATCGCCCAAGGTCTGACCCTAGCGTCCTTGCTAAAGGTTTCTTGATCTTTTGCGAGGGAATCGATAGGGAACCCCTATACTCTCTGTACGTCCCTAGAGATACCCCCATAGAGCTTGGTCTTTCATCACCATGATTAAGTTTCCCACTGCGGTTGGCTTGGCAACGCTCTACACAGTCACCACAACGCTGGCGATCGCCCCCATGAGTTTCGCCGCCCCCCAGTCTTGGCTCGATCAACCGCCGCGCAACTGGAATCCCAACCTTCCTATCCTAGAGATTCCCCCACGGGGCAATCCTGATCCCAGTGAGTTGAACCGCTGTCGCAGCACCCTACGTTCTCCCCAATCCATGGCCGATCGCCTGATCCAACAGCGAGGCTGGTATCTCGTGGGCACCCCCATTCGCCATCAGAATGTGGAAATTATTCTTGGCAATAGTCGCTTTGATGGCATGTGTCGCCCGATGGGGTATCAGGCCTTTGTTTTTTCCGGAGGACGTTACTTGGGAACGCTATCGCCGAATCTCATGGATTCCCGCGCTGATGGCTCATTCCTAGGCGAGGTCAAGTTCCAAAACGATGGCACCTTCACCGCAGACTTTGCCCGCTACACGCCCAATGATCCCCTCTGTTGCCCCAGTCGCATCAGTACTGTCACCTATCGCCTCGAAGGGGGACTCCTACCCCTGCCGCGCTTGGTGCCTGTGGCGGTTTCCACACAAGCAACAGCAAATAACCCTCCCTCCCAACCCCCAGAACTGAGCCTCAGCGGTCAACGCTGGCGTCTCAGACGCATTGGCAATCAAGCCGTACCAGTGGATACCGCCTTTATTGAGTTTGATAGTGCTAACCGCCGTGCCAATGGTTTTACGGGCTGTAATAGCTTTAATGGTGGCTACACCGCCAACGGCCCGCGGCTGCTTTTTGCCCCCTTAGCCACCACCCAACGCCTCTGCGGCCAAGAACCCCTTCAGAGTGTGGAAACCCAGATGCTACAGGGGCTAAGTCGCACCAATCGCTACCGCGTTCAAGGAAATACGCTGCAACTCTTTGAGGGCAATCGCCTGCTATTAACCTTTGAAGCGGGTGCGACGGAAAGTCCCCTCAGTGGCCGCTGGCAACTGCAGCGCCTAGCCAATATGCCGATGCCACCGCGCAATCCCATGAATACGGCGTTTATTGAGTTTGATAGCAATGCCCAGCGAGCAACGGGCTTTAGTGGCTGCAATAACTTTAACGGTGGTTACAGCGTCAATGGCCAGCAATTGCGGTTTTCGGCAGTGGCGACAACGCGGCGCGCCTGTATTGGCCAACGGGCACAAAGGATGGAGATGTCGTTTTTACAGACCCTTGAGCAAACGAACCGCTACCGCATTGAGGGAAATACATTGACGTTCTATGATGGCGATCGCCCCCTTGCGATGTTTCAGCGAACACCCTAGGGAAGATCTGCAATCTTAGTGACTCTTCATGACCGAGAAACCTCGTCCCCGCAAAAAAAACCGACCGACCGCGACCCGCCCTCCTCGCCCCCAGCGACGCACCCCAGCTCAACCAATTCGGAAAGCACCCCCAACTGCCGAGGATGTCCCCGAACTCCTCTATGGTCGCCATGCCGTGCTCTCAGCCCTTGAAAGTGGCCGTCCCTGCAACCGTATTTGGGTGATTCCCTCGCTGCGCTATGATCCACGCTTTCATCAACGCTTGAATGAAGCTAAACAGCAAGGAGCGATCATTGATACTGTAACCCCCGAACGCCTCGATCAACTGTGCCAAGGGGGGCGCCATCAGGGGATTGCCCTTCAGGTGGCTGCCTATCACTACTGGTCTCTTGAGGATCTCTTGGCCAAGGCCGCAACCGTGAATCAACCCGTTCTTCTAGCGGCAGATGGCATTATGGATCCGCAAAATCTCGGTGCCATGATCCGCACCGCAGAAGCACTGGGCATGCAAGGAATGATTATTCCTCAACGGCGAGCCGTGGGCATTACTGCAACAGTGGCCAAAGCCGCTGCAGGGGCGCTGGAGTATTTACCGGTGGCACGGGTGATTAACCTCAATCAAGCCCTTGAAACCCTGAAGGCGGCGGGCTATTGGATCTATGGCCTCTCGGAACGTGGCGCGGTGCCCCTACCGAAAATTACCTTCGATCGCCCCACGGTCGTTGTCGTTGGCAGTGAAGGGGAAGGGATTAGCCTACAAACCCAAAAACACTGCGATGAGATTGTCGCTATTCCCCTAGCGGGGCGCACCAATAGCCTCAATGCATCAGTGGCAGTCGGTATTGCCCTCTACGAGATCAGTTGTCAGCGATCGCCCGCTTGGGATTTGACCCAAGCATCAGAGGCCTAGGAAACCGCTACCACAGACCGCAGGGCAAAAATTTTATTGAGAACCGCCTCGACCACCTTGTCGGGAGTGGAGGCACCGGACGTAATGCCAATGGTGATTGGGCGATCGGGCAGCCAGTTCTCGGTAACGGTGAGAGCGTGATGCAGCGGTTTGTGTTCAATGCGATTCCCCGGCCCAATGCGATCGGCAGAATCAATGTGGTAGGAAGGAATCCCATGTTCAATGGCAATTTCTTGAAGGTGGGTGGTATTCGAGGAGTTGTAGCCACCGATTACCACCATCAGATCTAAGGGTTCCTTGACCAAGTTCAGCATCGCATCTTGGCGTTCTTGGGTGGCATCGCAGATGGTATTGAAGCTCATGAAGTGCTCATTGAGGCGATCGGGACCATACTTTTGGATCATCGTGCGTTCAAAGAGTTTGCCAATTTGTTCGGTTTCCCCCTTGAGCATCGTTGTTTGATTGGCAATGCCGACCCGCACCAGATCGCGATCGGGGTCAAAGCCCGCAGAACAGGCCTTGGCAAACTTGGCCATGAAGGCCTCGCGATCGCCCCCTTTGAGGATGTAATCGCAGACATAGCGGGCTTCTTCGAGGTTGAGCACAATCAAATAGGTGCCCGCAAAGGAACTGGTGGCGATCGTTTCTTCGTGGTTGTACTTACCGTGAATGATCGAGGTGAAATTGACCTTTTTGTGCTTTTCAACACTGTGCCACACCTTCGACACCCACGGGCAAGTGGTATCGACAATCGTGCAGCCCCGCTCATTCAGCAGTTGCATTTCTTGGACACTGGCACCAAAAGCGGGCAAAATCACCACATCCCCTTGGCGCACCTCACTAAAGTCCTTTGCCCCATTGACCACCGGAATAAATTCCACGGCCATTTGCCGCAGGCGCTCATTCACCGAGGGATTGTGGATAATTTCATTCGTGATCCAGATGCGCTCCGTGGGAAAGTGGGTGCGGGTTTCATAGGCCAAGGCAACGGCACGTTCTACCCCCCAACAAAAGCCAAAGGCCTCCGCCAAGCGAATCGTTATATCCCCCTGTTGCCAGCGATAGCCATTGGCGCGGATTTGTTGAATCAGCGAACTTTGATACTCCCCTTGCAGCTGCTGGTTTACTTCCTCACCGTGACCAAAGCCTTTGCGGTGGTAGTTTTCGGAACTGTGTAGCGATCGCTTGAATGCGCGGGTATCCATTGGTTTTCCTCTGAAGCAATCTGTATGGTATTTTGACACACTCTATAGCGCAATCATGGGGCTAACTCCCCGTTGTGCCAACTCCTGTACCGTTTCTCGCGCCCAGCGATCGGCGGCCAAAATGTCCTCTAGGGTAGGGTTGTTAATGTTTTGGGCAGAGTAGCGATCGCAGGTCATCTCAATCAGGCGGGGAATCTCAAGGAACGAAATCGCCTCGGCAATAAAGAGCGCCACCGCCTGTTCATTGGCAGCATTCAGGACTGCCGGCATGGCTCCCCCAGCGCGACCCGCCGCATAGGCCAGCCCCATACAGGGATACTTTTGGTGATCCGGCGATCGAAAGGTTAAATCCCCCGCCTTCACCAGATCCAGTGCCGACCAATTCGTGGGAATTCGCTCTGGCCACGAGAGGGCATACAACAGCGGCAACCGCATATCTGGCCAGCCCAACTGCGCCAGCACGGAGGTATCCTGCAACTCAATCAGCGAGTGGATAATGCTTTGGGGATGGATCACAATCTCGATATTGTCGTAGTCCATGCCAAAGAGGTAGTGGGCTTCAATCACCTCTAGGCCTTTATTCATCAGGGTTGCCGAGTCCACAGTAATTTTGGGTCCCATTGACCAGTTGGGGTGTTTGAGGGCATCGGCCACCGTCACTTGCGAGAGTTTCTCCACCGGCCAATCACGAAAAGCGCCTCCGGAAGCAGTGAGAATAATTTTCCGCAGTCCTCCCTCGGGTACCCCCTGCAAACACTGAAAAATCGCCGAGTGCTCAGAATCAGCGGGCAAGAGCTTGACACCGTACTCCTGAAGCAGCGGCAAAACCACGGGCGCACCGGCAATCAGCGTTTCCTTATTGGCCAAGGCAATATCTTTACCCGCTTTAATGGCGGCGATCGTCGGCACCAGACCGGCACAACCAACAATGCCGGTGACCACAACATCGGCATCCCCATAGGCCGCTACCGTCGCAATACCGCATTCCCCCGCCACCAGTTGTGGTTTTTGGGGCAGATCGGCCAGTGCCGCCTCTAACTCTGGCAGTTGCTTGGCATCGGCAATACTGACAATCTCCGGCTGAAATTGGCGAATTTGCGGAATCAGTCGCTCCAAGTTGCGCCCGGCAGCAAGGCCAACAATACGAAAGCGATCGGGATATTGGGCAACAATGTCAAGGGTTTGGGTACCAATGGAGCCAGTGGAGCCAAGGAGGGTGAGTGCCTTCACAGTTTTTGGGGGAGGGTCAGTGGACACCTTAATATCTACCGCAGGAGGGGACACAAGGCAAACCCATACCTATTCCGTTGAGAATAGCAAGAGGCGTTTCTCTAGTCTTTCCCAGTCATGGTGTTACCCCTTTTCCAACTGGTGCAGCAACTAAATCATAAAAAGGCCGAATTTCTCAGCTATGACACCGCCCTAGCTCAGGTGCGACAGGCCTATCAACAGGCTCTCAAGACATGGCAGCAGCAAACCATTGCCGACATCACCGCTGCCATTGATCCGCAGATCCCAGATTGGGGGGCACGTCCTATTGAACCATGGCATCAGGGGTGGCGCATTCCCTTGGGGGTACAGTGGCCCCATCGTCAGGCGGCGCGGGAGTGGGCAATGACTCAACTCATGGATGTCACCACTGTGGCGGTGGATGGTTCCCAGATTGTGCCCAGTGAAGAGCTATTTTTGCCCGTGGGTGTGGTACAGGCGGGGTGGTTTCTCAATCCCCATCGGCGCGATCGCCCCTACGCCAAGGAAATTGTCCTTGAACTAATTACACCAGCGGAACTGCGCCAAGCGGAAGAACAGTTGCGACAGCCGCAAATTTATCGCTTCCACGAACGCTATATCCACCTGCGCCGCTTTGAACTGGAACTAAAAACCCTTCGGGAGCGCATGGCCGAGGTAACCGCACCCGCGTTGCTATTGTTTGATGGCTCCTTTGTGGCCACGTTTGCCGAGTCCTATGCCCCCGAGTGGCAGAGGCGATATGTGGCGGCACTGTGCCAAACCCTTGCCGCGAGCCGGCAACACCAGATTCCCTTGGTGGCCTATATTGATAGCTCTCAGGCACGGGATTTGGTGACCCTTTTAGGACATCTGGAGCAGCTGGCGCCGAGTCCCCACCTCTCGGATGCCCAACTGTTGAGCACGGTGTTGACCCAATGGGGCGATCGCTCCCCTGTGTTTATCTGCGATCGCGGCGGCATCCTTGAAAATTACGGTGCTTGGGCCAAGGGCATTGGCTTTTGCTACCTCAAGGCCCATCAAGGCTATCCCGTGCGCCTCGAACTCCCTCTCTGGCTCTACGAAGCGGGCTTACTGGATCAGGTGATTCGCTGGCTCTGCGGGGAGCTGATTACCGGTCAAGGCTATCCCTATGCCCTTGAAGCTGCCGATCAATTGGCCGTTCTCCAAGGGAGCGATCGCCAAGCCTTCCTCAAGCAATTGCAAGTCTGGGCAGAGGGCGTCGGCATGGAACTGCGCTTTAGTCGCAAATGGGTGAGTAAGCAGCAGCGGCGTTAGCTCTATTGGGACGAATTTTGCAGCGCCTTCAGTGCCTGTTCCAATTCCCCTTGCGACCTCGGCATCCAGTCTTTGCCCCGCAATCGCCGCAACATTTCTAGGGCTTCCTCACGGGTTTGACCAGTATTTTGTTGGTGCCGTTGCCAGAAGTCGTCCCACCAGCCGGGGGGTTCCTGCTTGCTGCCTGTGTATTCCGTGGGGCGCCCAGTGTCACCATCAATCACGAGGCTGCCGACATAATCGGCATTGCTATAGACCTTGGCAATTTGATCATGGATGTGGCGCATATCTTCGGCAGCAACAACGCCATTATCGGTGGCTTTATAAAATTGCACCGTGACGCGGATGGGGAAGCGGGGATCCCGCTCGATCGGCAGGTTATCAATTTCAGTGAAGGGGCCTTCCACCTTGCCATAACTAATGACTGCCGCCTCGACATTGGAGCGACCAGCGCTAGGTGCTGCCTCCATGAGGGCGGGGGCGGGCATCGAGAAAGGGGGCATAACCGATCGGGGCCGAGGGGCTTGCTTCAGGGGCACTTGGATCAGCATCACCATATTCATTCCTGCTGCCTCCGCTTGGGCAGAGGTGATCTCGCCACCGCCGCTTCTCACTCCAAAATCACTGGCGCGTTGTCCCACTAGGCTCGCCCGTTCGCCATTCTTATTGAAAAATAATCGCTGTCCCCACGTCCTGCCGGCTTCAAAGGCATCCCGCTTGTTGTCAATAACGGTGGCACTGGTACCTTGGCGCGTGACCAAAATGGCTAAGACGGCTGGGTTCTTTTCATAGCTTTGGTAGTTAAACAGCACAGGGTTAAAGGTGGCTTCCCCTTGGGAGGGAATGGGTAGGAAACAGGCTTGGGCACTGACGAGGACATGGCTATCGCGATCGGCCAAAAGGGAGCGACGATTTCCTGCCCACGATCGCGGGTTGTGGAGATACTTGCGGAAGTTACCAAGAAATTCCTTGAGGTTGACCCGTTGGAGTGGCTTGCCCTTTTCATTGCCCACAAGGATAAAGAAGCGCTCAAGGGGAATATCCGCTGTGCGATCGCTAAAATTGGGAAAGCGAATCACGGGCATCAGACTCAGTTCATAACCCTTGGTGCGTGGGTTGTACTGCTGAATTTGAATCGTCATGTCACTGATATTAGGGCCGACGGCAGAGTTGTGGTAGCGAGCGGTGTCCTCCCATGTGATGTCAAGAATGTTCAAACCATATTGCTCGGCAAGCCGCCGCGCTTCTGAGTTGTGGATCATACTGCGGGTGCGCTCAATGACTTGGCGATAGCGATCATAATCAGCCACAGAAACGCGCGGTGGCGGTTCAGGTTTAGAGAGTGGCGAGGGGTTTGATTCAATTCCCCAATTGGGTTGACCTTGGGCAGCGGACATAAAGTTTTCTCCTGGGGAGAGCAACTTCCCCGCTAAAAGGGTACCGAGAGCGAGTAAACCAATGAGGCCAAGGGAGAGTTTGAGGGGCACAGCCATAGTAGCGTTCTGAATCCTACCCTCTAGCCTAGTCAAGGAGACTGAAAATCCTGCCATGGTTTCACTTTTTGCAACAGGGTTTTAGGATCAAAAAGCATCCTTGCCCGCAAATTGCCTGTGTTATCCGCTGCTGAAATTCGCGATCGCGCCACCCACCTCAAATCAACACTTCCCCCCCATGTCCGCCTGATTGCCGTGAGTAAGTTTATGCCAGCGGCCGCGATTCGGGCTGCCTACGAAGCTGGCATTCGGGATTTTGGCGAAAGTCGCGTCCAGGAAGCAGCCAGCAAACGCGCTGAATTGGCTGACCTCACGGATATTACTTGGCATCTCATTGGCCACCTGCAAACCAATAAAGTGCGGCAGGCGCTGCAACTCTTTGACTGGATCCACACCGTTGACCGCTGGAAATTAGCCGAGCGCATCAATGCCATTCTTAGGGAAACCGACACTCCCAGTCCCCACTGTCTATTGCAGGTGAAGCTCCGCCCCGATCCCCAAAAACACGGCTGGGAAAGATCCGAACTGGAAGCAGCCCTGCCCCAACTCGATGCCCTCTCCCATCTGCGCTGCTGTGGCCTAATGACGATTCTGCCCTTGGGGTTGCCTCCCGCAGAACAATTGCAAGTCTTTCAGGAATTGCGGGCTTGGGGCGAGGAACTGCGTACAAAACCGTGGCAGCAGCTGCAGTGGCAGGAGTATTCCATGGGTATGACGCAGGACTATCCCCTTGCGGTACAGGCCGGGGCAACCATGGTGCGCATTGGCACGGCGATTTTTGGCGATCGCCAATCAACGCTAGAAATTCACCACGAGTAATGTCCTTGGAAGGGGTTGGTTCGGGAATCATCGCCGGTGGCGGAAAGAGGGGACTGCCCGGCGACCAAAGTTCAACGCTATCGCAGTGCTGATCGTAGTACTCAGGATCAGTGGTGACCCGCACCGCTTGGGGTAGGCCGGGGGCAAGGTAGGCCACATCTTTGCTACCAAGGCCAATTTTGACGGTGACGCCCGGCGGCAGTAGGTGGGGTTGCTCAAGCAGCGATCGCAAGTCGGCCAAGGTATAGGCGGGTTCAGACTGGGGCGGTAGGCTCAAGTCCAAATCAGGGACGGGATCGAGATCAACCGTAGCCGTAGGCGAGGTGGCGGCCATGTCGGAATTCATGCCCGCGGGCGATCGCCAGTGCTTCCTCGGGTGCCAGCTTCCAGTTGGGCGAAAGCGGAATCACCCCCCCACAGTAGGGACACGTCATCGTTCGCGCCCAGAGGAAATTTGTTGGGATAGCATTTGGGTTGGGTTCGTTAGGAAAGTAAGGTAATAGTCTCTCTTCCCGTCGCTTGAGAAATTCATTTTTGAGGCGGTTAAATTCCTCTAAGAGAGCTTTGCCATATTTGGCAGGCCATTCGTAGGTGGCTTTTTGAACCAGAACAGCTACTCGTCGGGCAGAGTCAATTTTTCGTCTAGTTGCAACAGGATCGCAGCGCGAGGCCAACGAATTGATGGAGAGCGAGCGGGGAAGCGTCAGAAAAGAGAGAGTTGAGTCGCAGGACGGTATAGACACCAGAAAGACTTCATCGCCCCAATGCTGTTTTCAGGATATTTGAATGCGTTAGGGTTTGTGAGCTGGCTGAGTCAATACTGTTTGCCAGCGTTAGAGAAACGTTCCCTGTTGATGATGGATAATGCACCGATTCATCCGAAAGGGGCGATTCAGGCAGTGGTGAAAGCGGCGGGTCACGAGGTGTTATTTTTACCGAAATACTCTCCTGATTTGAATGTGATTGAGCACGACCTCAGTGTGTTGAAGCGAGCGCGGAGGTATGCAGGGTCAAACAGTTCGATTGATGAGGTGATGCGCAAGTATTGTGCTGGATGATATCTCATGCTTTATTGGAATAGCTATAGGTTCACTTCAATAATTTGCGGCCGATCCCCTGCTGTAGAAGTGGAAAAGTTGACGACAACCCCTACAGGAATTTTGAGGGTTTCCATATACTTCTTGACTTGCTTGACTTCCTTATCGCCAATGTTCTGAACAGCCTTGAGTTCAACGACTACAACCGCTTGGCCATGGTCACGCACAATGAGATCGGGAATGGCCTCCCCCACAAAATAACCGTGAAAGAAAATCGGTACCTTGCGTTGTTCTTCGTACTCAATTTGCCGTTCCCGCAGGGCAACCTCAAAAGCTTTTTGATAGATGGCTTCGCTGAAACCACTGCCTAATTCTTGGAAGATGTCTTGGGCAATCTCCTGAATAAGCTGGATCCAGTGTCTCATAGGGACGTAGCGTGCTGACGGTACCAAGCAATTGTACGTTCTAAGCCTTCTTTGAGGGGAATTTGGGCACGAAACCCAAAGGCCTCTTTTGCCTTAGTGGTATCTAGGCAGCGGCGGGGTTGACCATTGGGCTTATCGGTTTGCCATTCAATCTGGCCTTGAAAGTCCATCAGGTCGCAGATGAGTTCAACTAAATTCTTAATGGTGATTTCTTCACCCGTACCGAGGTTAATCGGATCAGGATGATCGTAGGCTTGGGTGGCCATGACAATCCCACGGGCAGCATCTTCAACATAGAGAAATTCGCGGCTAGGGCTGCCATCCCCCCACACGGGAATCACCCTCTCCCCCTGTTGCTGAGCAATGTAAACTTTGCGAATTAAAGCAGGAATCACATGGGAACTCAGGGGGTCAAAGTTATCCCCCGGCCCATAAAGATTCACGGGCAAGAGATAGATACCATTAAAGCCATACTGCTGCCGATAGGCTTGCAATTGCACGAGAAGGGCTTTTTTAGCAATGCCGTAGGGGGCATTGGTTTCTTCGGGGTAGCCGTTCCAAAGATCGCTTTCTTTGAAGGGAACAGGGGTAAATTTGGGATAGGCGCAAATCGTCCCCACACAGACGAATTTCTCGACTCCCGCGCGATAGGCACAATCAATGAGTTGTGCCCCCATCATCAGGTTGTCATAAAAAAGTTCAGCGGGCTTGACTTGATTGAGGCCAATTCCCCCCACATGGGCAGCAAGGTGAATGATAATATCTTGGTTTTGAACGACGGCTTGGCAAGCAGAGAGTTGGCGTAGGTCGTAGTCGCGCGATCGCACCACTGTGATTTGCTCAGGCACTGCCCCGGCGTTTTGCAACTGCGCCACCACTTGGCGTCCCAAAAATCCCGCCCCACCGGTGACAAGAATCCTTTTTTTACTGAGATCCATCACTAGTCTGCCTTACTGATAAACTGCCGCTGGGCAATGAGATCCAGCACGGTGTCGGAGGTGGTTTTGGGGGTTGTTCCTTGAATCCCCACCGCATGGAGATCCGCTTCCACCATCAACGCCACCAGTTCCGGAAAGGTAACCGAGGGCTGCCAGCCCAAAACGGTTTTGGCTTTGGTTGGATCCCCCAAGAGTAAATCCACCTCTGTGGGACGCAAATAACGGGGGTCAAATTCCACATAGTCCTGCCAGTTGAGACCGACATGACCAAAGGCGAGTTCTAAAAATTCCCGCACGGAGTGGGTTTCGCCTGTGGCCACCACATAGTCATCGGGTTGCTCCTGTTGCAGCATCAGCCACATGGCACGCACATAGTCCTTGGCGTAGCCCCAATCTCGCTTCGCTTCTAGGTTCCCCAAATACAGCTTGTTTTGCTGGCCAGCCACAATGCGGGCAACGGCACGGGTAATTTTGCGGGTCACGAATGTTTCACCGCGCCGCGGGGAGTTATGGATCCAGCCTTGGCCAATACCGGCATGAAAGGTGCCAGAGGTGGTTGCCAAATCGAATACCCATCCTTCATGGGCGATCGCGTGGGCTTTAATGACTTCGTCCTTGGGTTTACAGAGATGCTGTCCCGATTGGGTGGTCTGGGGACTGTTCAAATTCAGCTTGTAGTAGGTGCGATCGCCCCGTTCTTCGAGGCCAAGGGTAATACGCTGCTCTAAGGTGGTGCTCACCAACCAATAGAGGCCTGCCGCCAATACGGGTGAAGCCGTGCAAAAGCCCTGAAATTCATAGGTACAAGGGGTAGTGCGCAAACCATCCCCAGCGTTAAAGCCCTCAAGAAACGCCAAGCGAGCCGCATGATCAGCGTTGAGAATGCGTTGGGGAATCCGCTTGTGACCCTCACGGGTATAGATTTGGGGGTAGAGGTAGCGGCCATAGTCGCAATTGCCATTGAGATGCAGTTGGGTCACAGGCTGAGCGTTTGGGAAGCTGCTCGCAGCAGTGTACTCACTGGTATATCCTGCGGCAACTTTTCGCCATGTGGCACTGACCCGCGCCAATAATTCTGGGTCTTGGCTAGCGACTTTCACTTTACCGTCAGGGGTAAGATGCCCCTCTGCAACTAGAATCCCGAGGAGCCAAGCTTCGCTGGGGCTGACATCCACTTGCTCCGTAGGGGGGGGCAGATCAATGAGGGCAAGGCGATCGCCCACCTGAACCTGCTGTGTCTCCTTCGCACAGGGCGTTTCCCTATCGAGGACAAAAACTTGATGATCAGCAGTTGTTTCGTAGAGAGCCGCCCCTGCCATGATCCGATGAACGGTTTTATCGCCGCCATTCCAAGTGGCCGTCATACAGGTCACACTGGTCCAGCCTTCGGCATCCCAGACCTCAAAGCGATCCTCGGGTGCCAAGTCGGTTGTGTAGCGTTTACCCTGCTTGGCATCACTGCGATGGGGAACAACATCGGCAATGGGCAGAATATCCATCAGTCCCCGCCGCCGCAGAATCACTGGTGTGGTGCCAGTCACACACTCATGGTTAAAGAGAATCCCATTACAGGCAAAAAGATTATAGGCCTCGCGATAATTCACCGTTTGCCAGTGGGCATAGACCTTGGCACAGGCATAGGGACTGCGGGGATAAAAGGGGGTCGTTTCCCGCTGCGGCACTTCCTGCACAAGGCCAAACATCTCCGAGGAACCCGCTTGGTAAAACTTCACCTGTTTGCCCGTGCGCTCTTGGTATTCGCGAATCGCCTCTAGGAGTCGCAGCGTCCCCATGGCCACCGTTTCGACGGTGTATTGCGGCGCATCAAAGCTCACCCGCACATGGGATTGCGCTCCCAAATTGTAAATTTCATCGGGCTGGCTCAGTTCTAAAATCCGCCGTAGGGTACCGCCATCGGTGAGATCGCCATAGTGCAGGCGCAGGGCAGCCCCCTCTTGGTGGGGGTCAACGTAAATGTGGTCAATGCGATCGGTGTTAAAGGTGGAGGTGCGGCGAATAATGCCGTGGACTTCATAGCCCTTCTCAAGGAGTAGCTCACTCAGATAAGATCCATCTTGACCCGTGATGCCGGTAATTAATGCCCGCTTGCGATCGCCCATCCTTTATTGCCTTGCGCCTAAACGTGTTTGTTCTGGATAGCCCACAGCCCGCTTTAATGCGGCTAGGGAGCGATTATAGTTCAAAATGGCAGCAAGAAGGTTCCCTTGGGCTTGGGTCAAATTCGTTTCGGCATTGGTGACTTCTTGTTGCGTTCCTACCCCCGCTTGAAAACGCAGCCGAGCGAGGCGCAGCCCTTCAGTGGCTTGGGTAACCGCTGTCCGTGCTGTAGCAATGTTTTTCTCATTGGCTCTGAGATTGGTGTAGGCTGTTTCCACCTCTAGGCGGATGATGTTTTTCTGATTGGCATATTGTTCCTCAGCGGTTGCTGCAAGGGCTTCTTGGCGAGCCGCACTGGCGCGGGCATTGCCGCCATCAAAGAGGGCTAATTGCATTTGCAGTCCTACGCCATAGCCAAAACGAGGTGCCAGATCATCCGTGACCTTGTCCAGCAGATTGCCACTGGCAAAGAGACTCAGTTGGGGACGGGTAGCCGCCAATACTACCTGACGATTGTTCAGGGCAATCGTGCGCTGTAGCAGCCGCTGCTCTAGCTCAACACGGTTCTGATAAGCAAGGAGAATACTATCCTCAAGGGAAAGTGACCATTCTTCAGCGGGTTCAACGCGGTCAGCGATCGCCACATCCACCGTCTGATTCACATTCAATCGCTGTGCCAACTGTCGCCGAGTGGTGATTTCCAAATGGCGCGCTTGGCTCAAGTTTTGTTGGGCATTGGCAAGGTTCACCTCGGCAGTTAACACATCCAAGAGCGTCCCAATCCCTGCTTGCTCAAAGGCCGTCGCATCCCGCAGAGTCACTTGGGCGTTGGCTACGGCAGCTTCAGCAATTTGCACCTGTACCTTTGCCTGTTGTGCCAAGTAATAGTCATTGGTTACCTCAAGGATCAGTTGCTGGCGTTGACGCTGTACCTCCAGTTCACTGAAGCGCACTTGGTTGCGAGCTGCTGCAATGGCCGCCGATCGCCCGCCCCCCGCAAACAACGTATAGTTCATCACTAGGACTGCATTCGATGTTGCCCCACTCGTTGCCCCAAAAAGATTGGTGAAAAAGTTCGTAAAGTTGAGTTGATTTACTGGTGCAAGGGTAATGGGAGTGAAGTTGGAGGGGGTAGCCGCCTGACTGGCACTATTTTGCAGTTGTTGCAGTTGCTGTTGCAGCTCAAGGTTTTGCTGATCCGAAAACGCCGTGAGTTGGGGGCCTTGAAATCGCTGTTGTAGTCGTTGCACCTGAGTATTCAAAATACTGCTGGCGGCCAGTTGCTGCGTGAGAAGCTGTTGCTGCGCCTGTTGCTGTTGCTGCTGTTGCAAGGAGAGCTGCTGCTGAAAGTTGAGGGGCAGGTAGGCAGGCTGGCCACCGGGGGAGGTATTTTGGCCAATGCTGGCTTGAAACGCAAGGGTGGGATAAAGCTGTGCTTGCACCTGTCGCAGTTGTGCCCGTGCCCGTTGTAGTTGTAGCTCACTAATCTGGAGGCCAATGTTATTGCGAATCGCCACCTCAATCGCTTGCTCGAGGGTGAGGGGTTGATTGAGATCAATGTTGACCGTTTCAGGAAGCGCCAGTCTATCGGGATTGGGGTTGAGGGGCGTGAGGACATCCGAGGCTGGCGTTTGGGAAGATGCCTGTGCCACTGGAGTCGTGGTGGGTGTAGCTTGAACCGAGCTAGACAGCGTCACGGGGGCGATCGCGAGGAGTCCGGCCATCAGCATTGTCTTGGGATTCAAGGCAAGAGCATTCATCATGAGGACTTAGACGCACAACCTACTCAACTCAGCCCCTAGAGGAATTCGCCTAAGCACTGCTAAAGCTTGCCAGCATCCAGCCATGTGCTTCACTCCCACAACACACCCATTCTGCAAAACTCTAGCATGGATTCTCGATTGCGATCGCCCCCTAGAGCAACAGCCGCAGACCACGAGGATTGAAAAGGGGGAGAAAACTGATCTACAATAAGGAACCCTCAAAAAGGAGAGGTGGCTGAGTGGTCGAAAGCGGCAGATTGCTAATCTGTTGATAGGCAGGTAACTCCTATCCGAGGGTTCGAATCCCTCCCTCTCCGTTGAAGAAAAGATCATCCAACCCATTGCGGAGACTGAATCTTGTTGCAAGTCTAACTCCAGTTGGAAGCGGCCAAGGTCAGGGGATAATAAAGGCACATGACCTCTTTGGGATGAGACAATGGCCAGCGACTTAGCAATGACAATTCTCCCCGGTATGACCGTGAAGGTCACCAATCCCAACGATACCTACTACCAATTTCAGGGGATTGTACAGCGGGTTACAGATGGCAAAGTGGCAGTGCTCTTTGAAGGCGGGAACTGGGATAAATTGGTTACGTTTCAGCTCAGTGAGCTAGAGCCAGTGGTGACCACGCCCAAAGGAAAAGCGAAAGCGAAAAAGTAAACGATGGCGCGGCGATCGCCTCCCCCCCAGCCCTTTGCGGAAATTATCCAGACAGCAACGGATCACTGCATTGCCCAGTGCCACGAACCCGCTAGCCTCGACTTTCCCGTGGTGCCCGCCTTGGGTAGTTGGGTGCGGATTCCTGAAGGCGATCGCGTCATTTATGGCGTTGTTGCTTATGTAGTAACGGCTCCCATTGACACCATTCACCGTGCCACCGCCTTGGGGCTATCCCTAGAGCAACTACGGCAAGAGCAGCCCCATATTTTTGCCATGTTGAAA
Source organism: Thermosynechococcus sp. TG215 (assembly GCF_031583455.1). Classification (NCBI taxonomy): domain Bacteria; kingdom Bacillati; phylum Cyanobacteriota; class Cyanophyceae; order Acaryochloridales; family Thermosynechococcaceae; genus Thermosynechococcus; species Thermosynechococcus sp. TG215. The sequence continues at coordinate 433,916 of NZ_CP134178.1, forward strand.
ACTGAGATCACGATCGCCATCACTGGCTTTCAGGAACAGGAACGCTTTTATCACCATTTGCCCCCCCGCCCACCCCAAATGCACCAGCAGGTCTATGGCTGTCCTGTTGAGGAAGTGATTGCCTTTAGCGGCACATTGACCTTTTTGCGCACCCTATTAACCCTGCGGTATGGTCCTGGGGATGCCTTGGTGGCGGCAACGCTGCGTTCCTTGTATCAACTCCGCCAGCGCGATCGCCAGTGGCTGGTGCAGGCAGCCCAATACCTGAACCGACTCCTCAAGGATGACTACGATCGCCTGCGGGGCATTATCGAGCAGTTATGATAGCGGGCAAAACAAAAGCAATCACCATCCCCAGCAAAATAACAATTTCTAGACCCAACAACACTTGATTGGAAGGCTTGAGCCTACCGCCACGCCACCAGTTCCCGATCCGCCGCTCCTCTGGAATGAAAAGCGAGGAGTGCCAAAATCGCGATCGCCCCATGGGCAAGGCGCAGCAGAAGGGGTTGATAGGGAATCGGTTTGGCCATCGTTATTGACGAGCGGGATGTAATTGCTTGACGAGGCGATCGTACTGCTGCGTTTCCGCCCAATCTAGAATTTCCCGTGCCCGCAGCACCGGTAGTGGGTGAGTCAGTTGACTGGCCTGCAATTCCTTGAAAAGGTTGTACCAACCCCGATCAGCGGCCTCATAGTCACGTGCTTGGGCAATGAAGGCATCGAGATTCAGGCGATCGCTCCACTGGGGCGAGCCACCACAGAGTTTCATCAGCACCGAGGCCACAACCCGCGGGTCTTGGGTCACCAACAAGGCCGCGCGATCGCAGGTGAGTTCAGCACAGCGCAACCAATGCATCAATTGGGTTTGCAGTCCTTGCGCCAAGAGCAAGCCCCAAGGGGAGAGTTGACTGGTGGCAAACAGCAGCAGGTTGGCGATCGTCAGATACACGCCATGCTCGCACTTGAGATGTCCCAACTCGTGCGCCAGTACTGCCTGCAATTCCTTGGGTGTCAGCAATTCCACAAGGGAGGAGTGCAGTACCACAAAGGGCTGCTTGCCCCGCATGGCAAAGGTATAGGCATTGGGGACAGGATGCTGTTTCAGATACAGTTGGGGTGGCTCTAGGCCTAAAATACGGCAAGCCTCGATATGAAGCCCGTAAATGTCTGGAAGTTGCTGTTCACTTAGGCGCAGACTGCTGCCAATATTTTCAAGATAAAAGGCCTGCTCCGCCACCGAACCTAGGAGCGATCGCACGAGAAGATCTAACCCCGGCAGTTGTTGGAGGGCTTGGGTGGCCTCGCGATCGCGGGGATGACGAAAGTGATCAGCCCTCAGGCTGGAATACGCTGGAACAGGCATGAAATCGTGATTTTTACTTTGACCCCTCTACTGCCAATTTTAAGGTATGGCACAGGTTTCTCGCATCCCTGCCAAAACGTTCGGCGGTGTTGGGCATGATCTGCGACCTGAGACCAAAAAAAGCTACGGCAAGTGCACCCATCGCTTGCTCCTAGATTAGGTGCTCACCTTTACCGTAGCCTTCTTTAGTCAAGGGAGTTTTAGTTAAAAGGCGTCATCCTCCTCTTCCTCCCCATAGTCATCGTCCTCGTCTAGGAGTTCGTCCTCTTCATCGTCAGCATCACTACTGGCGAATTCAAAATCGCGAGTCCGTCCAGTGATTTTTTCAATCACGTGGGGCGCCGTTTCATCGTCAATGAGGACATCCTCACCGAGGTCAGCGGTCACATTGACCGTCATTGAGGGGGGTTCGGGTTCAGGGCTGATAACGTGGGTTTGACCCAAGCGATCTTCACCCTCTTCCCACTCTTCGTCGCCGTTGCTACTTTCCTCGTAGCTGTTGAAGCCGGTGCCCGCTGGGATGAGACGGCCAATGATGACGTTTTCCTTGAGTCCCCGCAGCCAATCGGACTTGCCTTCAATGGCTGCTTCCGTGAGTACCCGTGTTGTCTCTTGGAAACTGGCGGCTGAAATAAAGCTATCGGTATTCAGCGAAGCCTTGGTAATCCCCAAGAGGACAGGGGTATATTGGGCAGGTGCACCACCGGTGAGTGCCATGGGTTCGTTGGCTTGCTCCGCTTGGCGCAGACTCATGAGTTCCCCAGAGAGAACGATTGTATCGCCGGCATCATCAATCCGTACTTTCGAGGTCATCTGGCGGACGACCACCTCAATGTGTTTATCGGCAATCTCAATCCCTTGGGTGAGATACACCGACTGCACCTCATTGACCAAGAAGGATTGCACCTTCTCAAGGCTAATTTGGGCGGCTTTGAGCAACCCTTGGGGTTTGTAGTACTCAAAGTAAATGGAGAGGATGTCGTGGGGATCCACAGGGCCATCGGTGAGGGGGTCAGCGAGATTGACCTTTTGACCATCCACCACCAAGGGGTTTTGACCCGGCAGGACAGGGTATTCCTGAATCGTGCCATCCTCTTCAATGACTTTGATATCTACGCTGTCATCACTGTTGTAGGTGACTTGACAGGTGCCGGGGCGCACAGCCAGCACGCATTTTTCCTTAGGATGGCGCGCTTCAAGGAGTTCTTCAATCCGAGGTAACCCCTGAATAATGTCCCCCGTTTTCGCCCGCTCAAACACCAACAGGGCGAGGTTATCCCCGCGCTGCACAAGGTCACCGTCCTCAATTTGCAGCACTGCCCCCGGCGAGACAAGGTAGGGACGAGCTAAGCGCAGGATCACGTGCTCATCGGCCACCGCCATGACCGCTGCTGTTTCTGGGGCAGTCACCCCCTTGGCCAGTTCATCGCCGGGACGCACGAGATCGCCAACTTTGACCGTGGGTTTAGCCCCGTTGGTCTCGATCCGCAGGCGATCGCTCTCAGTAACGACCAGAATACGGCGAACCGATTCCCCACTGCGCAAGATTCCCTGCACTTCACCTGCCTGCTTGGCTTTGATGTCCGTGCGGGCAATCACGGCACCGGGGCCAATGTGATCGCCATCCTTGACCAAGAGGGAAGTAAACGTACTGCCTTGGGTTTGATCGGCAGCAATGTCACGGCGAATCACCAAGGATTCCAGAATCACCAGTTGGAGGCGCTGGGCTTCTGGATCCACCTCATCCGTCACAATTTCAATGTCAGCAGCCAGTTGGGGGGCTTCGCTGCCAATTTCAAGGACTAACTGTGTCCGCAGCAGATCAACGCCATCAACGGACTTAACTCGCTCATCGTGTTTGTAGGGCAACCGCTGCACAGCCCGCAGGCGAATGGACTGTCCTGAGCTATCACTGGAGTCTTGGCTGGGTACCGATGGCTCATCAGGCACGCTAAATTCTTGAACGGGGCGCAGCAGAATCGCTGGTCCTTCGGGAGTGTCCTCCAGATAATCCACTTGCGAGAGGGTTTCGACCACAAGGCCGGGGAGTACCTCTTCACCCGGACGCGCCAACACACCATGCTTCAGCCGCGCGGCTTCCGGATCATCCACAAGGTGCAGTTCGCCGGGCTTGATAATAATTTCCCGCAGGATGTCGTTTTTCTGGATGACTTCGACGACACCGCTGTTTTGACAGAAGATGTCCTTGACAACCTCCGTCCCTGCTTCGACGTATTGGTTGTCCTCGACCATGAGCAGCGAGATGTCTTTATTGACCTCATGGGTTTCTTCGGGAATCCACAGGAGCGTCCCCCCCTTGAGGACTTCGTAGCCCTGCTTGGCTTTGCCTTTTTTGGCCACTTCAATGTCGGCATATTTGAGGATACCGCCAGTCGTGGTGTGGTAGCGATCGTCAATGAGTTCGGCCACCACTTGACCATTGGCGACTTTCGTACCGGGGGCAGCTTTCAAGGAGAAGCGCTGACCAGTGGCGGTTTCAATAATGTAATGCTCGCGTCCCTGCTGGGTTTCTTTGAGCACCTTGGCTTTATCGAGCATCACCGAGGCAGTAATAATTTCCACCTCGCGACCGCCTTTGCTGTCCTGTTGCTCAGGGAGACGCACGACACCGCCATGCTCGGTTTTCACCGTGGTTTCTGCCAGCACGGCTCCGGCTTCAATGCGATCGCCATTTTTCACCACTGGCTCCGCACCGGGGGGCAGGTTATAGACTTCCCCAGACAGTACCCAAATCAAGCCACCTTTGGGGGCAATGCGCGTTGTGGTGCCTTGGCGATCGCGCTTCTCCTCTGCTTCGAGGTTGACGAACTTCACTTGACCCGCCAAATCCGAGGCCACATCCTTGGTCACTTTCTCCGTGGACTTGCGGACACTGCGGGAGGCCTGCGCCACTTCCGCCAACAATTGACCCGCTTCAACGGTTTCACCCTCTGCCACTAGCACAATTGACCCTTGGGAGAGGTCAAATTCTTGGCTTTGCTGACCACCTTTGATCACAAGCTTGCCAGCGGTTTCGACAATAAAGGCATCATCCCCGTGACGAGTGCGGTAGGGACGTACCCGTAATTTCTTGCCGTACTCCACCGTGCCAGCAAAGGGAGCGCGTTCTTGGCGAGCCACTTCCCCCGTAAACACCCCACCGGTGTGGAATGTGCGCATGGTCAACTGCGTACCAGGTTCACCAATGGATTGAGCCGCAATAATCCCTACGGCTTCCCCCATATCCACCAGTTGGGCATGGGCAAGGCTCCAGCCGTAGCAGAGACGACACACAGAGCCAGTGGCCTCGCAGGTGAGGGGCGATCGCACCACTACTTCTTCGATACCCGCATCAACAATTTTCTTCGCTAGATCAGCAGAGATGGCTTGATTTTTGGCCACCAGCACTTCGCCCGTTTCCGGATGGCAGACATCATTGAGCACCACTCGACCCAAAAGCCGATCCTCTAGCGCCAGTACCTTATCCCCCACCGTCATACTGCGCAGCGTAATGCCCCGCTCCGTTTCACAATCCTCTTCGCGGATAATCACATCTTGAGAGACATCCACCAAGCGCCGGGTCAGGTAACCGGAGTCCGCCGTCCGCAGTGCTGTATCCACCAGTCCTTTACGCGCACCGTAGGAGGAGATAATGTACTCCGTCACCGTCAGCCCTTCGCGGAAGTTGGTTTTAATCGGCAGGTCAATGATTTCCCCTTGGGGATTGGCCATTAACCCCCGCATTCCCACCAACTGGCGCACCTGCGAGAGGTTCCCCCGTGCCCCCGAGAAGGCCATCATATACACGGAGTTGAGGACATCAGTATTACGGAAGTGCCGCACCACCTCGTTTTTCAGTTCTTCGTTGGTGGTGTTCCAAGTGTCAATCACCTTCTGGAAGCGTTCTACCTCCGTAATTTCACCCCGCGAGTAGCGCTCTTGAGCGGTTTTAATTTCCTTTTCAGCAGCTTCGAGGAGTTCCTGTTTTTTCGGGGGCACGAGCAGGTCATCAACACTGATGGAGACACCGGCGCGGGTGGCATAGCGAAAGCCAAGGTCTTTGACTTTGTCGGCCATTTCCGCTGTGCGGGCGGTGCCAAAGTTGCTAAACGACCAAGCAATTAGGTTCCGCAAGCCTTTTTTGTCAATGATGCGGTTAAAGAAAACAGGCTTTTTCTCAGTCATGGTGTTGGGGTCTCCCAAATTAACTGGCTAGGGCTTCTTGAATCGTTTGGTTGTAGATGATGCGACCGGGGGTGGTGCGGATGTATTGGGAAATCAGTTGACCGTTAGCATCCTCCTTGACCCGCCGCAGGGAATACTCCAGTAAACGGGAACCATCTTCATAGGTCGTAATCTGAGGTTCACTGGTATCACCATCGTCCACCTCACCGTCGTAGCGCACCCAGACAAAGGCATGGAGCGGCAAGTGTCCCTGTTCGTAGGCCATGACCACGTCTTGGAAGTTGGCATAGTAGCGATCGCTATAATCTGGCAGCTTCGGATTTTCTGCCGTCAAGTAATAGCAACCCAAAACCATGTCTTGGCTGGGAGTAATAATCGGCTTGCCCGTGGCCGGCGACAGAATATTATTTGAGGCTAGCATCAGCATCCGCGCCTCCGCTTGAGCCTCAATCGAGAGGGGCACGTGCACCGCCATTTGGTCACCGTCAAAGTCCGCGTTGAAGGCAGGACACACCAAGGGGTGCAGTTGAATGGCACGCCCTTCCACCAGAATCGGCTCAAAGGCCTGAATCCCCAAACGGTGGAGGGTCGGCGCCCGGTTGAGCAGCACGGGGTGACCCTCAATCACCTCCTCCAGCACATCCCAAATTTGGGGGTCATTGCGCTGGATCATCCGCTTTGCTGCCTTAATGTTGTTGACAATTTGTTGGCGAATCAAGCGGTGAATCACAAAGGGCTGGAAGAGTTCAATGGCCATTTCCCGAGGCAGGCCGCACTGGTGCATTTGCAGTTTTGGCCCCACCACAATCACCGAACGACCGGAGTAGTCCACCCGTTTCCCCAGCAGGTTTTGGCGGAAGCGACCCTGTTTCCCCTCAATAATGTCGGAAAGGGACTTCAGGGGACGGTTATTGGCGCCCACTACCGTACGACCGCGACGACCATTATCAATCAGGGCATCCACCGCCTCTTGAAGCATGCGCTTCTCATTCCGCACAATAATCTCGGGGGCGAGAATCTCTTGCAGGCGGGCAAGGCGGTTGTTGCGGTTAATGACGCGGCGGTACAGGTCATTAAGGTCAGAGGTGGCAAAACGCCCGCCATCTAACTGCACCATTGGCCGCAGATCCGGTGGAATCACGGGAATGACCGTCAAAACCATCCACTCCGGCTTTGCTCCAGTGGCAATGAAGTTGTCAATGACCCGCAGCCGTTTGATCAGCTTGGCGCGTTTTTGCCCCTTGGAGTTGAGGATTTCCTGCCGCAGTTGGTCGGCCTCCCCTTGCAGATCTAAATTCTGAAGCAGGCGTTGAATGGCTTCAGCCCCAATACCCACCTCAATACCCTCTAGCTCCGAGTCTTCGCTGTAGATCTCTTCTTCAATTTCCTGCCACTGATCTTCGCTTAGGAGCTGCTTGTAGCTGAGACCGGGGTGATTGCCCGGATCTAGCACTACATAGGAGTTGAAATAGACAATTTGCTCTACATCCCGCAGGGGCATATCCAGCAGGATCGCCATGTAGCTGGGAATCCCCTTCAGATACCAGACATGGGTCACTGGGGCAGCCAACTTAATGTAGCCCATGCGATGGCGGCGCACCCGCGATTCGGTGACTTCAACGCCACAACGTTCGCAGACAATGCCACGATGGCGCACCCGCTTGTATTTACCGCAGTGGCACTCCCAATCCTTAGCAGGACCAAAAATCCGCTCGCAGAAGAGGCCGTCCATCTCCGGCTTGAGGGTGCGATAGTTAATGGTTTCTGGTTTAGTCACCTCGCCCACCACTTGACCGTTGGGGAGCGTGCGCTGCCCCCATTGGATGATGCGCTCCGGTGACGCGAGAGACACTTTTACATAATCAAAGCGTTGCTCGATTCTGGGCATAAACTCACAAATCCTTTGGCGGTGAATGGATCAAGGGGGCGATCGCCCCCCAAACAAGCTGACTCAGTTCTAAGTGTTTAGAATGTCGTTGCCCCTTCTTTGTCGTCCGTGTCGTCGAGGGCACTGTAGTCAATTGTGGGTCGTGCCGGGGTACGGCGAGGGCTGACATCCACCATCAAATCCACCTCGGGGTCAGGTTTCATTTCGCCATCGTCATCAAAGCTGGGAATACTGGCCTTGCGCACGGAAATATCCAAGCACAGGGATTGCAGCTCCCGCATCAGCACCTTGAAGGACTCTGGCGTGCCCGGTCGTGGAATGGATTGCCCTTTAACAATGGCATTGAGGGCTTCATTGCGTCCTTGCATATCATCGGACTTGACCGTCAGCAACTCTTGGAGAATATAGGCGGCACCATAGGCCTCCAATGCCCACACCTCCATTTCGCCAAAGCGCTGACCCCCTTGCTGGGCTTTACCACCGAGGGGCTGTTGAGTAACCAAAGAGTAAGGCCCTGTGGAGCGGGCGTGGATCTTATCGTCCACCAAGTGCACGAGCTTCAGCATATAGGCCATCCCCACCGTCACTGGCCGGTCAAAGGGTTCACCGGTGCGGCCATCATAGACGACCATTTTGCCCGGATCCTCAGGATTAAAGACCCAATCTTGACCCGTGACTTCTTTGGCCTCTTGTAGCTTGGCATGGACGGTTTCGCGGGATTTTTCCTTGCCGTGCATTTCATCAAAGGGAGTAATTTTGAACCGACGACCAAGGCACTCCCCAGCCCAGCCCAGCAAACACTCATAGACTTGCCCCACATTCATCCGTGAAGGCACCCCCAAGGGATTGAGGACAATATCCACGGGGCGACCATCGGGCAGGAAGGGCATATCCTCCACAGGGAGAATGCGGGAAATAATCCCCTTATTGCCGTGGCGGCCGGCCATTTTGTCCCCTACCTGAATTTTGCGCTTCTGGGCCACATAGACCCGCACCACCATATTGGCACCGGGGGGTAGTTCATCTCCCTGCTCACGGGTAAAGACGCGCACATCGACAACGCGCCCTTTTTCACCATTGGGCACCCGCAGGGAGTTATCCCGCACATCCCGCGCCTTTTCACCAAAGATGGCACGCAGGAGTTTTTCTTCGGGGGGCTGATCCGATTCCCCTTTGGGGGTGACTTTACCAACGAGAATATCGCCCGCCTCGACAAAGGCACCGATGCGGATAATGCCGTTTTCATCTAACTGTCGCAAGGCATCCTCGGACACGTTGGGCACTTCGCGGGTAATTTCCTCTGGTCCAAGTTTGGTTTGCCGCGCCTCGATCTCGTACTTCTCAATGTGGATGGAGGTATAGACATCCTCTTGAACTAGCCGCTCGCTGATCAGGATGGCGTCTTCGTAGTTGTAGCCTTCCCAAGGCATATAGGCCACAAGGATGTTTTGGCCAAGGGCTAGTTCGCCCCCCTCAGTGGCGGAGCCATCAGCAATCACTTGTCCTGCCTGCACGCGATCGCCGACAAAGACAATCGGTCGTTGATTCAAGCAAGTATCTTGGTTGGAGCGCTGGTACTTTTGCAGCGTGTAGGTCATCTCAGGGCCGTTATCGGTTTTGACGCGAATTTGATTGGCATCCACATAGGTGACCACACCATTGGTCTGGCTGAGAATCACCATCCCAGAGTCCCGTGCTGCCTGAGCCTCTAGACCTGTACCCACTAAGGGACGGTGCGGTCGCAACAGGGGGACTGCCTGCCGCTGCATGTTGGATCCCATGAGGGCACGGTTGGCGTCATCGTGCTCTAGGAAGGGAATCAGCGAGGTGGCCACAGAGATAATCTGTACTGGCGAAACTGCCACGTAGTCCACCTGATCGGGGGTGGTGGTGGTGAAATCTTGACGATAGCGTACCGGCACCACATCCCCAAGGATGTAGCCGTTTTCATCGGTGGGCACGTCTCCCGGCGCCACCCGCTTATCATCCTCTTCGTCAGCGGTCATGTAGATGGGGGGGCGATCCTTCAGCACCCGACCATTTTCCACTGGATAGAAAGGCGTCTCAATAAAGCCATATTCATTGACGCGGGCATGGGTCGCCAAGGAACCAATCAACCCAGCGTTGGGGCCTTCAGGGGTTTCAATGGGGCAAATGCGACCATAGTGACTCGGGTGAATATCCCGCACCGCAAAGCCCGCCCGTTCACGGGTGAGACCCCCAGGGCCTAGGGCACTCAAGCGCCGTTTATGGGTGAGTTCCGCGAGGGGGTTGGTTTGATCCATGAATTGGGAAAGCTGGCTAGAGCCAAAGAATTCCTTAATGGCCGCCACCAATGGCTTCGGATTCACCAGCGAAGTGGGCGTCAAAGAATCCGTGTCAGACACCGTCATCCGCTCGCGGATAATCCGCTCTAGGCGATTGAGGCCAACGCGCACTTGGTTTTGCAGCAATTCACCCACAGAACGGACGCGGCGGTTGCCCAAGTGGTCAATGTCATCAATCGTGCCCAGATCAAACTCGAGGTTAATTAGATAATCAATGGCCGCAAGAATATCTTCTGGGGTGAGGATGCGTACCGAGTCGGGAATATTCAGCTGCAACTTGCGGTTGAGCTTATAGCGACCCACCCGGCCAAGGTCATAGCGTTTGGGATCAAAGAAGCGCGACTCCAGAAGCTGTTGTCCCCCTGAAACCGTGGGCGGCTCCCCTGGGCGTAGTTTTTTGTACAATTCAATGAGGGCGTCTTCTTCGGAGAATTTGCCTTCTTTTTCAACAGTTTTTTGGTAGTACTCGGGGTGACGCAGCCGCTCTAGAATTTCGCTATCGGTTAACCCCAAGGCCTTGAGGAGAACATGGGCTGAAAGCTTGCGGGTTTTGTCAATGCGCACCCACAGCAAATCATTCTTGTCGGTTTCAAACTTCAGCCAAGCCCCTCGGTTAGGAATCAGGCTGGCATTGTAGGTACGGCGACCATTTTTGTCGGTTTCTGATTTGTAGTAAACACCAGGACTGCGGACAATCTGGTTGACAATGACGCGCTCTGCACCATTGATAATAAACGTGCCGCGATCGGTCATCAGGGGCAGATCGCCGATGAACACATCTTGGTCAATGATATTGCCGTTTTCTTTGTTAATGAGGCGAGTCGGGACATACATTTGCATTGAGTAGGTAGCATCCCGCCGCTTGGCCTCATCGACGCTATACTTCGGCTCCTTGAGTCGGTAGTCCTTGGCCAAAAAGTGCAACTCAATTTTGCCGGTATAATCAGTAATGGGGGAGAAACTCTCTAGCTCTTCAATGAGTCCTTCTTCCAGAAACCATCGGAAGCTGGCCCGCTGAATCTCGACAAGGTCTGGCAAGGTAAAAGCGGGTGGCGTGTAAATCTGATTACTAGCCATGTATATCCTCTAGAGGGTATCGCTAAAACGCGGATCTTGCATCTTAAATGAAGAGGCGTTGCCCTGTCAAGCACACCAAAAACTCCGCTTACGGCAAACACTGCCGCCGGAGACCTCTGGCAAGATGAAGCTGTTGGAAACGAGAAGAGTTGACAAGTGCCACTGCCGCGCTTGCAAGCCGCTACCTATGACCATAGCACAGAGTTCTTACAGTTAAGCGACAGTTCACTAATAGTTATGGGGTTTGCTGCAACTTCAATCCTGTGTGCAGGGTTTCCAAAACAAGCGTTAAATGACCGTCTCTTAGGGCTGGCCAGTGTAGCCACAATCCAGAGAAGTGCCCACTGCGAAAAATGCCGTGGTCATCGGGCGCTTGACGGCGGTAGCTTGTTCCTTCCCTGAGATACCAGTGAAAATCCTGCTCCCGTACCACCCAGACCAAGTATTCCTGAACCCCACAGCGACAATAAACCTCTAGTTTGTCGTGGAGATCGTAGGCGGCACTGCTACTGGCAATTTCGACAATGAGTTCAGGCGCCCCTTCAAGATAATCATCCTCGCTGATACGGGAGGTGCCATTGACAAGGCGCAGCAGGGCATCGGGTTGCACCACTGTTTGGGCATCTAAGCGGACGGTGGCATTATCGAGCACCATGACGTTGGCTGTTGCCACTTCAAAGGCCATCAACCAGCCCATGACGAGACTGTGGGGACGGCTGTGGGAATTCACCCGCACAGGGGAGGCCACGTACACGACTCCGTTAATGAGTTCAGCTTTTTTAATATGGGGACATTGGGCATATAGGCGCTCAAAGGCCTCGCGACTGAGGCGATCGCCACTCTCCAACATTGGCACTGTCCCCTGCGGAGCTGCAAACATGATCAGCGGATTTGCCCTGCACTGCTTGCCTCTATTCTAGGCTAGGCGGAAAGGCCAATTGTGGTTTCTGAGAGGCGGCCATCTTCCATGTGAATAATGCGATCGGCGACATCAAGAATACGGTTATCGTGGGTCACAATTAAAATGGTGCAGCCCTGTTCGCGGGCAAGGGTACGCATAATTTCCACCACATCGCGACCGGATTTTTTATCGAGGGCAGCCGTCGGTTCATCGGCAAGGACAATTTTGGGATGTCCCACGAGAGCGCGGGCAATCGCCACCCGTTGCTTTTGCCCCCCCGAAAGTTCATGGGGATAGTAGTCAAGGCGCTCTCCAAGGCCAACGGCACAGAGCATGGCTTCCACCCGCTCTCGAACTTCCTGTGGACTGAGGTGGGGTTGCAAATCCAGCGCCATTTGCACATTTTGGCGAGCCGTCAAGGCATGGAGCAGATTGTGTCCTTGGAAGATGTAGCCCGTTTGCCGCCGAATTTGAATCTGCTGCTCTTTTGTGGCATTGCGTAGCTCCTGACCCAGAACCCGCAGACTGCCCTCTTGTGCCGATCGCAAGGCACCGATCAGGGTTAACAGTGTGGTTTTCCCTGACCCCGAAGGCCCCGTCATGATCACAATTTCACCCGCCTCAATGCGAGCGCAGAGATCAAAGAGAATTTGCTTGCGCAGTTGCCCCTGACCAAAGTAGTGATTGAGGCCTTGAATGTGGATCACTGGCTCCATAACACCATCCTAGAAAATATCGGCAGGATCAGCTGCTTGGATCCGCCGCATGGCGATCGCTCCCGAAAGGGTACACATTAAGACCGTGAGGGTAAAGACCAAACTGGCGCGCTCTACGGTCATCCACACTGGCAGTGACGTGGCTCTGGCAATCAGGATGTAGAGTAAAAATGACACGATAAAGCCTGGAACATAGCCCATACAGGAGAGAATCAAGGACTCCTGCATGACCACGCCATAGAAGAAGATATCGCGGTAGCCCATGGCCTTGAGGGTGGCATACTCCGCCAAGTGATCCGTGACATCGGTGTAGAGAATTTGATAGACAATCACGGAGCCAACGATAAATCCCATCAGGGCACCAAGGGAGAAAATAAAGCCAATGGAGGTACTCTTTTCCCAATAACTGCGCTCAAACTCAGCAAACTCCTCACGGGTCATCACCAGTACATCATTGCCGAGGGAAGCATTCATCCGCCGTGCCAATGCTTTCGTATTCACCCCCGGCTGCACCCGTACTAAACCCACATCGATCAGCCCCGGATGACGTTCGGGGAAAAGGCGCAAAAAGTTCAAATCACTCGTGAGCAAATTACCATCGGCACCAAAGTTGGCTCCCATGCGAAACAAGCCTGCCACGGTGATTTTGCGGCCAGAGACTTCGGTCGTGACCTCTTCCCCCTGGCGGTATAGCTCAGGAATCGGGCCAAACTCAGCGCGGGATTGGGCATCAAAAAGAACATGGTCCGCTAGCTTAATCGCATCTTGCCAGTGGGGGGTATCGGATACGGCAATGGACACCGCCAGCGGATCGACGCCAATCACCATCAGTTGGCGAGTACTTTTGTTAATGGGATTGCGCCAGAGACCAAAACTCAGGTAGAGGGGAGAAACCGACTCGACCCCTTCAAAGCCCGCTGCTTGGTAGAGTCGCCGCCGCGGGAAGCTGCGCATGGCAATCAGCGCCGTCGATTGGGGACTAATGAGGACAATATCGGTGTTTAAGCTCTCGTGGAAGCGCACTGCCGCCTTAAAGAGGGCATCGCGAAAGCCAAACTGCATCAGCATCAGCACCACTGCAAAGGCAATGCCCGCGATCGCCACCAAGAGCCGAATGCGCTCTCGAATCAGTTGTAGCCAAGCTAAGGGAATTGCAAAAATCATCCTTGAACCTCAGCGCGGATCAATGGCAATTTCCACTTGCATATTGGTTAGACCCGCCACCGGCTCACTGTTGTCAAGGCGAATTTTCACTTCCACAACCCGCGCATCGGTTTTTGCGGCTGGATCCGTATCAGTCACGTCATTCTTGGCCACCACCAAACCCACTTGCGCCACGCGGCCGGTAATGGGGGCCTTCAAGGCACGACTGCGAATTTCCGCGGGCTGACCCACCCGCACACGGGGAACATCGGTTTCATAGACTTCAGCAACGGCATACATTTGATCGGTGTTGCCCAGTTCGAGAATCCCGCGTTCATTGATGGTTTCGCCGGCTCTGGTGTGAATCCGCAGCACCCGACCATTGCGGGGGGCGCGAATAATGGTGCGCTCAAGGCGGGCTTCCGCCAGTTGCAGATTCCGTTCCGCTGAGAGGAGCTGCACTTGGGTTTGTACCCGTCCCAGATTGGCTTGGGCGGCTTCGATCTGAGCAGTGGCGGTGGCAAGTTCCGTACGCCGTTCCTCCTGTAGGCGAACAAGGTTGGCTTGGGCGTTGCGTAATTCTTCCTGTAAGCTCCGGACGCGAACCGTGCGATCGTCGAGATCCTGTTGCGACACTGCCCCATTGGCAAAAAGTTGGGCAAAACGCTGATATTCGCGGTTGGCGGTCTCGAGTTCCGCTTGAATGCGTTGAATCGTAGCCTGCTGGGCTTGAATGGCAGCAATGGCCGGTTCATTGGCGCGATCGCGCCGCCGCTCGGCTTCGGCAATTTGAGCAAGGGCGAGGCGGGTTTCGGCCTCATAGCGCAAGCGGGCTTCCTGCAACTGACTGACCGCCAAATCGCGTTCGGCTTTGCGCTCCGGATAGGTATCTAAATAGGCAAGGGGTTGACCGGCCACCACGCGATCGCCCTCGCGCACTAACAACTGCCCTAGCCGTTCGGTCATTGAGGGAGCACTGACGGCCACAACTTCCCCTTCGGGTTCCAATCGACCCAAGGCGGTAATGCGATCGCTCATGGGATTAGCAAGGGCTGCCTGAATTGTCTGTTCTTCATTGACCCGTTGACGTTGCTGCCAATAGTTCAAACTGAATGCCAAGCTGCCTAATCCGATGGCGATCGCCCCCCCGATCAGCCATGGACGACCAACTTTGCTGAGAAACGGCTGTCCCATGGGACGACCTCGTGAATGCAGTGCAGTCAAAAATAACAAGTGTTACCTCATCTTAATATAGACGCCCTCGGTTATTAAGGAATGCTAAGTGCTAAGCAAGTCGAGGCGGTCGCCGACCACAGGCTTGCCAAAGGGCTTGCCGTTCTTGGGGCAGAACCTCGCGCCATTCTCCGGGGGCAAGGCCACTCAATTGCAGATTGGCGATCGCCACGCGTACCAAGCGCAGCGTGGGTAACCCTACCGCAGCCGTCATGCGGCGGACTTGGCGATTGCGACCTTCCCGCAACGTTAGACTTAGCCAGTGGGTAGGAATAGAACGACGATAACGAATGGGTGGTTCCCTAGGTGGTAAAGGGGGTTCCTGTGCCAGTACCTGGACAACCGCAGGTCGCGTGCGACAGCCTTGGATGACAACGCCTTCGGCCAACTGCGTCAGAGCTGCGGGGTTGGGTTCACCTTCTACCTGTACCCAGTAGGTACGCGGATGGCCATAGCGCGGATCCGTCAAGCGGTGCTGCAACCAACCATCGTTGGTGAGAAGAACCAGCCCCTCGCTGTCATAGTCCAATCGCCCTGCGGGATAAACATCGGGAATGGGAACATAATTCTTGAGGGTCGATCGCCCCTCTTGATCTTGAAACTGACAAAGCACTCGATAGGGCTTATACAGGAGAATGTAGCGATGGTTCATGGTTAGGAAAAGTCTAACCGCGACGCCGTTTTACCTCAGTTTATGACCTAGTAAAGCCTAGGGGGGAATGCTAACCGTAGACTTAGAAGTTTCTGGCTCAATGGCCAGTCTACTGCCGCCCACAGTGTTGATTCCCAAATGTTTTGCAATTGTAGATCACAAAACAATATTGGCAGTCACCAACGTCGCAGCCAAACTAGAGCTACTATAGCACATCTACTCTGGGGGCTGGCTTTAGATATCGAGGTTTTCTAGGGCCAACTGTGGGCCATAGGTCTCGATAAATTCGCGACGAGGTGCCACGCGATCGCCCATGAGGATGGTGAAAATGCGATCGGCCTCAGCAGCATCTTCAATTTCCACCCGTTTGAGAATGCGCGTCTCTGGGTTCATCGTCGTTTCCCACAACTGCTGCGGCATCATTTCCCCGAGACCCTTAAAGCGCTGGATCGTGTAGTTGGCATTTTCCGGGAAGGCGGCAATCTGCTGTTGCAGCTCGCGATCGCTATAGCAATAGAAGTGCTGTCGCCCGCGTTCAACCTTATACAGGGGTGGGCAGGCAATATAGACAAAGCCTTGGTTAATCAATTCCTGCTGATAGCGATAGAAAAAGGTCAGCAACAAGGTGCGAATGTGGGAACCATCCACATCAGCGTCCGTATTGTGGGCACACAACCCACCGACACCGCAAATAAAGTTTTCATCCCCCTCCACTGAGAAGTCATAGACATACTCACCCACGGGTGGAATTTCCGCAACTTGCGTCACCTCTAGTGCTATTAAGTCTTTACTAATAGGGGTAAAAGCCAGTGGCTTGTGGTGGGGCAAAGCCAGATAGGCCTTCAGGGATTCACTGTGGGGATGACGCTGCCAAATGGGCAACGTCGCTTCCAGTTGGGGCTTGCCGCTCAGGGTGAGGCAATAGACTTCGTGGCGGGTTTGTAGCTGTGAATTCGCCACTGCTTCTGCTGGTAAGGTTGTCCAGCTTGCTACCCAGCCCAACTGACCAAACAGGTAGAGGAGGCCATCTTTGAGGGTAGGAGAAGTGGTGGTCATAGAGATGTGGCTGCGGGCGATCGCCCCATCGCCGAGGAAATACCCCTCCAAAAAGGCCAACTGTAGCTCTAGTGGCACCCGCCACACCAAGGAGGGCAGGCACTTCTCGTGGGCTTTGCCCCCCACCCCCAAGGCTTTGAGTAAACAGGCTGCCAAGACACTGTGGAAGTAGAGTTTTTGTCCTTGACTTTCAGGGTCAGCATCGCAGTGAGGAGACTCGCCAAAGAGGGTTTCAATGGTACGGCAGAGTTCAGGGATAAAGGGCTGGTCTTTTCGCCCCAAGCTGAGGCTAACTTGATGTTGACTCAGGCTTCCCTCGGCTACATACCAGCCTAAAAACCACAATAACTCCCGATTGACCTCTAAATATCGGCCAAAAGCTTTGTCATGGTGGGCATGGGGCACAAGTTGCACCTCCCCAGTGAGGCACTCTAGTTCCGCAAGGGTAAAGCTATCGAGGGGCTGATAATCGCTGATTTGGCGGTAGGGGGCATTTTTGCTGTCGTCACTTTGATGCTGCATCCTCTCAAGCCGCGACGGCAACGTTTGGTATTGGAGTGGCTGATGCCACTGAATGGCCTCTAGATAATTGAGGAAGTGCTTCAGTGTGGGCGTGGTTTGACCCCGTTCCCATTGGGAAATAGTGATGGCTTGGTTTACCCCGACTTGGGCAGCAACGGCCTGTTGACTTAGCCCTTGGACTTGACGCGCTTGCCGTAGGGGTTCCCACAGCTGGGGATCATAGGCAACACGCGGTTCTTGCCCCTCCGAGGAGCACTCAACCCGGGCTAGCAGTTGTTGGCCACACAGGGCTTTGACACCTTCCCCCTTGAGATACAGCCCCTCCGTGAGACCCGCTTGGTAAAACAAGTGCAGCAGATCAATGCGCTCAACAATTGGGGGACGCGGTAAACGGCGACTGGCAACGAGGCGATCGCCCACTTGAATCTCATTTCCTTTTTTCAACTTGATCTGACCGTCTTCATAAACATAGACACTGTGGGAGGCCGTCACCTTAATGGAGCGATGGTAGCGGGTTTGAATTGCATACATTGGCTCTTCATGGGAATGGCGAATCACTGCCTTCAGGGGTTGAAAGCGAGTCTGACCCGTCTTGGGATCAAAGGACATCACCTGATAGTGCTCAGCAATCCGTTGCCCCTCAATGCACTGATCAATAAACTCGCCAATTTTGACCAATTCCACATGGCCGTAGGCATTCATAACAAGGGTGGGTTCATCCCCGGCCACACTCATAATAATGATGCGGTGATAGCGCAACTTGGCAGGATCAAACTCCTCTCCCTTCACGCCCAGACCAATGGCAGTAATTAAGGACTGCACCTCATTGTTCTTGTAGATTTTGGCATCATCCGTTTTTTCAATGTTGAGAATCTTGCCCCGCAGCGGCAAAATTGCTTGGAAGCGGCGATCGCGCCCTTGTTTGGCACTGTTGTGAACAAAAACGCCACTGGCCAGCGCAAAGTTATGGGTTCCCGGCACTTCTAAATCGTAAACATCAATCTTTTCACCCATAACCTCAATTGAGACAATGCGATGGTTATAGTTTTTGATTGCTTCTAAGGCACGATTTGAATCGCCATCAAAGTACCGATTACAGAAAGTTTCAAAGTGTAGGAGCGACTTATCACGTGTTTGGCAACGATATTCGCGATAAGACTCTAAATCAATATTACCTTGTTCTAACTCAATTTTCTTTAGGGCTTTAATTGTCTTGTCAAAGTAGGTCTTTGATAGTGCTTCTTTCCGCTTCTGACGGCACTTCTCCTTAACTTCAGGATGATCTAAGGTTTTATCAATGTGCTGGCGATGAAGTTCAAGATGTGCATCAGCAGACAGACGAATCAGATTCGTGGGATTATTGTTTCGCTTGTTGAAGTCAACATGATGACAATGCTCACCACTTTCTAAGGCGTATTTTCCTTGCCAGCGGTTATACCAATCTGCAAGCATGTGGGTAAACAGCCAAGAATTTGATCGAGGATCCCAAACCATTTCGTAGCCATCGATCGTAATTCCCGAATCAGCGCTGCTAGATGCTTTTCGATAAAGTGGCATTAGGGAATCATCGGGAGTTAACGCCTGTGCCTCTTTATACTCACCATTGCGGAGCATGAAACGGTGATCGGGGGTGCAGGTAATCACCTCGCCGTTGTCAAGGGTGAGCTTAATGACTTCAGCATTTGTTTTAGTTTTGCGGACGTTGACCAGTCGCTCAATACCAATCGTGCCATCGTGGCGAACTGTGTAGCCAAAATGCTCCTTGCCTGCCGCTTGTTCTGCCATTAACTCCACAAAACTGAGGCAACGGCCATCGGCGAGAGCCACCTTTGTATCACCAGCAAAGCAGCCACCCGCAGAATCACCTTCGACAATGAAAATTTCCGAGACAGCGGGATCCCGTGAACTGCAATCCGCCAATTTCCCCGGCAGCGTCGAAGACTCCAGCACCGACTTGCGCCGTACCATTTCCCGTGCCCGCCGCGCCGCTTCAGCCGCATTAAAGGCTTGGATGGCTTTTTCCAAGATCGTGTCGGTGACGGTCGGATGAAAGTCAAGGTATTCCGTTAGGGCTTCGCCCACAATGGCATCCACAATGCCGCGTACTTCGGTATTGCCGAGTTTGGTTTTTGTCTGCCCTTCAAATTCAGGGTTGGGCACCTTTACTGAAATAATGGCGGTGAGGCCTTCGCGAATGTTTTCCCCCGCCAAATTGGCGTCCCCCTCCTTGAGTTTATTGCGCTTGCGGCCAAGGGCATTGAGCGTCCGCGTTAGGACTGCCTTTAGCCCCTCCATGTGGGTACCGCCATCAATGGTGCGGATATTATTGGCAAAGCCTAGCAGGTTTTCACTGTAGGCATCGGCACACCACTGTAGGGCTGCTTCCACCTGCACATCGTTTTTTTCCCCCTGAATGTAGATGATCTCTGGGTGAAGGGGTTCCTTTTCCTGCACCATGTAGCGAACATATTCACGGATACCGCCTTCATAGCAGTAGGTTTCACTCAAGGGGGGCGTAACGCGCAAATCCTTGAAATCAATACGAATGCCGGCATTGAGATAGGCCAGTTCCCGCAGCCGTGTCATCAGCACCTTGGCGTCAAATTCAATCGTTTCTGTGAAAATCTGGCGATCAGGAAAGAAGGTCACTGAGGTACCCCGCCGTTCCTCACTATCGGGGGTCTTTTCGAGGGGAGTAATGGGAACCCCCCGTTCATAGCGCTGATGATGGACAAAACCATTGCGCCACACCGTCACTTCTAACCATTCCGAGAGGGCGTTGACCACAGAGACACCCACACCGTGCAACCCCCCTGAGACTTTGTAGCCACCATCGCCAAACTTGCCCCCGGCGTGGAGCACCGTCATCACCGTCTCAACCCCAGAGACGCCGGTATCGGGGTGAATATCCGTTGGAATCCCGCGCCCATTGTCGGTGACCGTGACGGAGCCATCAGCATTGATCTGAACTAGAATGGTGGAACAGTATCCCGCTAAGGCTTCATCAACGGAGTTGTCCACGACTTCATAAACCAAGTGGTGGAGTCCCTTGGGGCCAGTGCTGCCGATGTACATCCCCGGTCGGGTTCGTACGGGTTCAAGGCCTTTGAGTACCCGCAACTGGGCAGAGGAATACTCGGCGGTCATGGCAACTCCCTAACTGCTATAGAATCGAGGCAAATGCGTCTTCACTTGCCTAAATGTCAAATCTGACCTAAATTTTAGCACATAAGGGTTATAGGCGATTCTAGGAAATTTTCAGGCTGTATTTGAGTGGGGGATGCAGGGCTAATTGTTATTGGGGGGGCAACGGCCACCGGCAAAACGGCACTGGCGATCGCCCTCGCGCAGCAATTGAACAGTGTGATTTTGAGTGCCGACTCCCGCCAAGTCTATCGCGGCTTTGATATTGGCACCGCCAAGCCCACCCCCGCCCAGCAACAGCAGGTGCCTCACCACCTCATTGATATATGTGACCCCCGCGATACTTTGACCCTAGCGATTTACCAAGCCAAAGCCCAAGCCCTCATTGCCCACTACCACGCCCAAGGGATCACACCCCTCTTGGTGGGGGGGACAGGATTGTACATCCGCAGTATTACCCAAGGGCTAACAATGCCCCAAGTCCCACCGCAACCACATCTACGGGCACAGTTGATGGCGCTGGGTCAGCAGGAATGCTATCAATGGCTTCAACAGGTGGATCCTGTGGCGGCGCAACGCATCCATGCCCACGATCACGTGCGTACCCTGCGGGCTTTGGAAGTCTATTACGTAACGGGGGTACCCCTCAGCCAGCAGCAGCGGCGCGAACCGCCTCCCTACCCGATTGGGTACTTTGCCCTGCCAGGGGGCGATCGCCAACAGCAGCGGGCACGGATTGAAGAACGCACCCAGCAAATGCTGGCCATGGGATGGCTCGATGAAATTCGGCAACTGCAAGCGCAGTACGGTGATGAACTGCCCCTATTAGATACACTGGGCTATCGCGAGATGCGCCAATATCTGCGGGGAGAACTCACCCTTGAGGCGGCGATTGCCCTCACGGTACAGCACACCCAACAATTTGCCAAACGACAGCGGACATGGTTTCGGGCAGAACCCGGCATCCATTGGCTGCAAGCCACCACCCTAGAGGAGCAACTAGCAGAGATTCAAGCACAACTGGGAATATAGCCCAGCACCACCTCAACAAAGCGGCGGATCAACTGATTGGCGTAGGGGGTAGGACGGGCTGTTTGCTTGAGTTTTTCCAGTTCGGCAGTGCCCAATTGATAGCGATCGCAATAACGGCTAATGCGGGCAATCAGGTCGCGATCGTCCACCTCGGGATGAAACTGAAAGCCATAAAAGGGCTTGCCCTCCAAGCGAAAGGCATGGTAGGGACACAACTCACTGTAGGCCAGTAAGGTCGCTCCCGCTGGCAGGGTCAAGGCGCGCTCCTGATGTCCGGAAATGGCCAAAAAGGGATTGGGAAAGCCAGCAAACAATGGATCCGCAACCCCTGCTGGGGTGAGATACAAAGGGTAGGTGCCCATTTCCATGGCCTCGCGATCTACAATCACTTGCCCTCCCAAGGCCTGCACTGCCAATTGAAAGCCAAAGCAGGAGGCCAACACGGGGATCTCCTGCTCAATACAGGCCAAAATTAAGTCCATTGCCGGCGGTACAAAGCGATAGATCTCTGGCTTGAGCACTGTGGCATCACTGGAGCCACCGATAAAAAGGGCATCAAAGCCTTGAATACAGTCGGGGGTAAAGTCAGCACACTCAAAGCCATTGAGCACTGTAAATTGCTCGGCGGCCAAACCGCTCAAGCGGATAAATTCTGCCAATTCCTCCTGCTGCGTAGTGCGATCGCCCCGTGCCTGAAGCAGTAGAATCCGTAGGGACTTCACCGTTCTCTAGCGTTTAGAAATCTCAATGGGCTGAGGGGTCGGTGGACGTTGGGTGTCCACGAAACTAAAAACCAGAGACGTTTCAAAAAGTCCCACGATTTGCTTGAGGGTTGGCTGCATCCGCGTTTTGCCCGTCATGCCATAGGCCACAGCAAGGCCACAGGCGCCCTCAAGGTCATTGACCTCCTTGATCCAATCGAGGAGCAGCGAACCACTTTCGGGGTCAAAGGTATCCAAAAGCCAAAGATGGTTGGCATTGGTTTGGGCAAGGAGCATGACTATTTGCTCGGAACCTGAGAGGGGAAAGACCGTTAGATGGTGAATGCCGCCCTCCTCAGCAATTTTGGCGGCGAGCGTCTCCGCTGCGGCTTTTTTGGTTTGAATCGTCAACACGGGATAGCCCTCAAACGCCTCGGGAATCTCCCCCCGTTGATGGTAAGAGACGGCTGCTTGTAATTCCTGTAGCTCTTTCGGCGGAAACAACTTAAAGAGGATATAGGCTTCCCCCGGAATTGCTTCCGTATCAATGGGAATCTGGTGCTGTGATTCGCTCTCCTCAGGGTCACCATTGATTTCTGCCATCATCTCTGGCACTGTTGCCACGTGCACCTGATAACTAAGGGCAGAATGGCGGGGTGAAGGAATCTTGAACCTCAGGTCTAGTTCAGGGCACTCCTCCTTCTCAAACTGTTTCTTGGTCTTTTTCCAGAATTTGATCAGAGCCTCGATTGCCACATAGACCATTTCCGCTTCTTCAGGGGCGTAAAAGGGTCGCATTCCCTCCAAAGGATGGATGACACCCGGTTCAATGGTGTAAAGATGCCCCTTGAGGACAAAAGAGAGATCATTGCCTAAATCCTCTTCGTCAACCTCGGAAAAATTCAAGAAGAGACAATCGTTGCGCAGAACCGTTTCCTCTAAGCGCTCATCATCGTCTTCGTCAATGTAGGGATATTCTTGATCAATCTGCTGCCAAAAGTTGCGTAGTGCCTCCTCCCCGCGGTAGAGCATTAGACCAAAGTCACGGTTGGCCCCTTGGGGGTTCACCAGTACCGCAAAGAGGGTGGAAGAGTCCCAAGCGTCGCAGTGGAGTTTAAGGGGGGTAAGACTGTCTAGGCGCCGCCAGATGTCCAGTTGAGCAAATTCCCTAATTTTCTGTTTGTACAGAGAAACATATTCAGGGGGGAGCACCTCGATATCTTCATCATCACTGGTGAGTTCCGCCGCAATGAATTCAAAAAATTCAGCCAGCAGGGGAATGTGGGCTTGATACTCCACCTGAATATCGAGGGGAGCCACCACACCGCGCAGAAAAAATTGCAACTCGCGGTCATCAACGATGATGGTGTGGGGACGGCAGGGCTGAGCTTGGGGATGGCGGGGATATTCGATCGCCTGCACCAACAGCCGCATCAGTTGCTCTGGGGTGGGTGGAAACTGACCCACCTCCATGCTGCGTACCCCCTGATCCTTGGGATCGAGCCAAGCCGCACAAAAGACCTCGCCGTTCTCGCTGTCTAGACTGCGGCCACCACCGACCCAAATGGCGGCAACTTGCGGTACATTCAACAGACGACGGATGGTCGCAGCGGGTAGGCTCACAGGGCGATCGCTCCCAATTCGATAACCTTTCCACTCTAGCAAATGACGTAAATGGGTCGCACTAAGTATTTATTGGGGTTTGATCCAGGGCGGGACAAGTGTGGGTTAGCCCTTGCCCTTGGTCAAGAAGTGGTGCGCTATGAAGTGGTGGCCAGCGATCGCGCGATCGCCCGTGTCCAAGAGTGGCATCAAGCCTACCCATTTGAACAGGTGATTATGGGCAATCAAACCACCTCCCGCCAGTGGCAGCAACAATTGCAAGCGGCTTTGGCTGTAGAAATTATTCCAGTGGATGAGCGCAATAGTACCCTAGATGCCCGCGATCGCTATTGGCAACTCTTTCCGCCCCAGGGTTGGCAGCGGCTGATTCCCAAGGGGTTGCGCCTGCCCCCCCGACCCATTGATGATATTGTCGCCATTGTGCTGTTAGAACGCTACTGTGGTTATCCCCTGCTGCTCAGTCAGAGGCAATAAACTTTATAATTGTCAGGTTATGGTACAGCACGGCAGCCGTGGAGAAAGGCACCCTCATTGAATTTCGGGTCAATAACCAGCGTCGCTTGGCGGTGATCGATCGCCCCGAAGGTAAAAAGCATTGGATTGCCATTGATCAGCATTTACAAGCCCACACCATTCATCCGCGCCAACTGACCTTTACGGTGCCCGAGGAGCGGTTTCATCCCCAAGAGATTCCCACATTTTGGCAGCAGGTGCAGCCGCTCTTGGATGCCGACAGTCTAGAAGTGGCTTGGGAAATTATCCGCGAGGAAAACCGCGCCATTACGCCAGCGGATCTAGCGGAGCTGCTGTTTTCGGAGCGATCGGCGGTGGCCTGCTATGCGGCCTACTATCTCCTTAGCGAGGATCGTTTCTACTTCAAGCTCAAGGGGGAAACCTATGAGGCTCGACCGGCTACCCAAGTGGCAGAACTCAAACATCAAAGCGAGCGGGAAGCCCAACGCTTAGCGGAGGAAGTTAGCTTCCGTGAACATTTGACCCAAGCCCTGAAGGGGGAAACTGTGGCGTGGTCTGCCAGCGATCGCAAACGCCTTGAGCAGTTAGAACGTTATGCTATAGCCATTGAACCCAGTCCCCAACACCAAGCGGCGATTGATCTGCTCAGTGAATTGCAGCGTCCCACCCAACCCTTGGGCGCTTTCCAACTGTTGGTGGATCTCGGCCTCTGGTCAGAGCACGAAAATCTGTTCCTGCGCCGGAGTCAAATTGACGTTGAATTCTCTGCCAAGGTACTTGCTGTGGCCCATGAACGCCTCACCTCACCCCCTACAGATATTGACGCTCCCCTGCGCCGCGATCTCACCCATCTCAAGGTCTATACCATCGACGACGAAAGCACCCAAGAAATTGACGATGGCCTCAGCCTCGAAGTCGTGGGCGATCGCCAAAAGCTGTGGATTCACATTGCCGATCCCACCCGCTGGGTGATGGTGGATGATGTCTTGGATCAGGAGGCTCGCCGCCGCGCCACAACAGTCTATCTACCAACGGGGATGATTCCCATGTTTCCCACGGAGTTGGCCACAGGACCGATGAGTTTGGTCGCGGGACAAACCTGTTGTGCGCTGAGTTTTGGCATTCTTTTAGCCGACAACGGCGAAGTGCTGGAGTACGAAATTTGCCCCAGTTGGATTCGCCCCACCTATCGCCTGAGCTATGACGATGTGGACATGATTTTGGAGCAGGGGGTGACTGGGGAAGCGGATCTGCTGGCGATCGCCCAATGGGGACAGCGGCGTAGTGAGTGGCGACAACAACGGGGAGCGATTCGCATTAATATCCCTGAACCCAACATTAAAGTGGCTGGTGAAGAGGTGGAAATCTCGCCCCTCCATGACTCCCCCGCCCGCCAACTGGTGGCAGAAATGATGATTCTTGCCGGTGAAGTAGCCGCCCATTTTGGCGCCCGTGAGGGCATCCCTCTGCCCTTTCGCAGTCAATCACCGCCAGAACTGCCCCCAGAGGAGGAATTGTTGCAACTGCCCGCTGGAATGGTGCGGGACTGTGCCATTCGTCGCTGTATGCCCCGCAGTGAAATGAGTACCCAACCCAATCCCCACGCCAGTCTGGGTCTTGATGCCTACTGCCAAGTGACCTCCCCGATTCGTCGCTACACGGATCTGCTGGCACACCGTCAGATTAAAGCCCACCTGCGGGGAGAAAGGCCGCCCCTGACACCAGAACAACTCAATGAAATTTTATTGGGACTGATGTCTTCGGTTCAGGAGTCCGCTTTGGTGGAGCGGCAGACCAATCGTTATTGGTGCCTAGAGTACTTGCGGCGGCATCGCGAAGAGGTGTGGCGGGGCATTGTGCTGCGTTGGTTGCGTCCGGAAGAGGGACTGGGGCTAGTACTGCTGGAGGATTTGGGGCTAGAACTGGCCATGCGCTTTCAACGGCAGGCAAAGTTGGGAGAATCGGTACTGGTGCGGGTGAGTCGGGTTGATCCGCGAGGCGATCAAATTTGGCTGGAGGAAGTGCCCCCAGATGCACTGACCTCAACAGAAACGGTCGCTTTATCTTCAACATGATCCCGATGAGAAAATGGCAATGCATGCAGGGGTGTGGCGCCTGTTGTTACCTTGAGTTGCGCGATCGCTCAGAAGTGCCCACCATTCTCAATGCAGAGGAATTTGCCCTCTACCAATCCCTCATTGGTGCCGATGGCTGGTGTATTCACTTTGACCCCCTCAGCCGCCGCTGTCGTATCTACGAGAATCGCCCCCGCTTTTGCCGCGTCACGCCAGAAGTCTTTGAGGATTTGTATGGGATTACGCCTGAGGAGCTAGACGAGTTTGCCATTCAGTGCTGCTGCGAACACATTCACGATCGCTACGGTGAGCGGAGTTTTGAACTGCTGCGCTATGAATATCTGGTGGGTCAGGGCGTAGATCCCCCGCAGGGGGAGGAGGCTCCCTAGGGCTGTCCTTTGTGAACGGACACCTATAATGACAGCAAATGACAACAGTTGTGTGCAGCCAGAGCCTATGGATGACTATCGGATGCGGGTGAACTTGGTCGAAGGCTCGGTGAGTTTTCGCTTCTCTCGGACAGCCGCAGAGGCCCTACGGCAAGAGATTCAGACTTTAATGGAACGCATGCGGGCGATCGCCCATGCCAAAGCCAGCGGTACTCCCCTGTCTCCCCAAGCGGCCATGGAATATCAGCACGTGGGCGAGGTCTTCCTCGAAGTGTTTTGTAATCCCAATATCTGGCCCAATCCCTATGCCGCCAAGGTTCTATTGACCGTGCGAGATGATCGCATGCGCCTGACGACAGAGGCAGAGCTAAATCGTCTCGTGGAAGACCTCAACCAGTTTCTCGAAAGCGCTCCCCCCTAGGGGGACAACATCTGTTAGGTTGAGGATATGGTTACTCTTCCTAAGGCTGGCCGCTCTGGCCGTTTTCGTCGCCTCTTGGCCTATTTGCGTCCTCACCAAACAAAAATTTGGGGGGGGATTGTTGCGCTTTTTATCGTCAACCTTTTGGGCACCTATTTGCCGCTGCTCATTGGTACTGCGGTTGATGAATTGCAGGCCAAGTTTGACTTTCAGCGGGTGGTGTTCTATGCCCTGCTGCTGATTGGCTTAGCCTCCCTGATGTGGCTCATTCGCATGGCCTCGCGCCTCTGGATCTTTGGTGCTGGGCGATTAGTGGAATTTGACCTCAAGCAACGGCTCTTTGAGCATCTGCTGCGTTTAGAACCCAGTTACTTTGCGGAGAATACCCCCGGGGATCTCATTAGCCGTGCCACCAGTGATGTGGATAATATTCGCCGTCTGGTGGGTTTTGCCCTTTTGAGTGCGGCGAACACCGTGTTTGCCTACGGTATGACCCTGCCCGTGATGCTGGCAATTCATCCGGGGTTGAGCTTGGGGGCGATCGCCGTTTATCCAGCGGTTCTTTTTATTGTCCAAACCTTTAGCGATCGCCTGCGGGCAGAGCAGCTCGATGTGCAACAAAGCCTCGCGGAACTCAGCGATCTCATTCAAGAGGACATGAGTGGCATTGCCCTAATTAAAATCTATGGCCAAGAAGCCAATGAACAACGCCAATTTGACCAGTTAAATCAAGACTTACTCCGCAATAACTTGGTACTGGCCAAAACCCGCAACATTCTCTTTCCCCTCTTGGGGGGGATGGTCAGCTTTAGTTTGCTGATTTTGCTGTGGTTTGGCAGCCGCATGATTGCTGCCAATACGATTCAGGTGGGGGATTTTATTGCCCTGCTGCTGTACATTGAGCGGCTGATTTTCCCGACGGCACTCTTGGGATTTACGATTACCACCTACCAACGGGGGGAAGTGAGCATTGACCGGATTGAAGCCATCTTGAGCGTGGAACCCCGCATTACGGATGCCCCAGATGCTGTTGCCTTACCCCGCGATCGCGTTCAGGGACACCTGCGTTGTCAGAATCTAACTTTTACATACCCCAATCGCCGCACCCCTGCCCTCAATCAACTTAGTTTTGAAATTCAAGCGGGGGAAATGGTGGCGATCGTCGGCCCCATTGGCTGTGGCAAATCCACACTGGCCAGTGCCCTGCCTCGACTCTTGGAGATTGCCCCGAATCAGATTTTTCTGGATGGCATTGACATTACGCAGCTGCGCCTTGCTGATCTGCGGGGGGCGATCGCCTACGTGCCCCAAGAAAGCTTTCTCTTTAGCACCACAATCAAAAACAACATTCGCTACGGCGAACCCGATGCCACGGAGCTAAAGGTGATTGCCGCCGCCAGCCAAGCCCAAATTCACAATGAGATCCTCAACTTTCCTAAGCAGTACGACACCCTTGTGGGCGAGCGGGGCATTACCCTCTCTGGGGGACAGCGTCAACGAACCGCCTTAGCCCGTGCCCTACTGGTGGATGCGCCGATTTTAGTCCTCGATGATGCCCTCGCCAGCGTTGATAACCAAACGGCTAGCCAAATTTTACAAGCGCTGCGGCAGCAACAGCACACACGCACGGTGCTCTTTATTTCCCATCAATTGTCAGCAGCGGCCACCTGCGATCGCATTCTGGTCATGGATCAAGGGCGCATTGTTCAACAGGGTACCCATGATCAACTGGTGGCAGCAGGGGGGTTATATCAATCCCTTTGGCAGCAGTATCAGTTAGAAAGCTCCCTTGGATAACTGGATCGCCTGCTGGAGAATGCCAATTTCCCATTAGAAGGGGGCAACCCTGACGGCTACCCCTAGCTTCAGTATCATTAAGAATAGACAATATCGCTAAAAGCTAAAAGGAACTACTGCCCTGGTGTTTGCGGACTGGGGGACTCGGTTGGCGTTTGGTTATCGGTACCACCGCCGCCACCACCACAGGCAACCAGCGTTGTCGAAAAGCCCACTAAAATTAACCCTAAGGCGGCGAGTTTGTAAAGAAATTTCATAGAACTCCTCACGGCAGATAATTAGGCAAGGATTGGACAGTTCTTTTCTACCAATTCTGCTCGGGGATTGGCAACTCTGTGGCAACGATTGGTCTATAGAGATTTCCCTCAAAAGTGCCACCACATCCTAGAAAGCAACTATACCCCCTATGACAACTGAGCGATTACAAAAAGTCCTTGCCCATTGGGGAGTGGCCTCGCGACGCCATGCAGAAATACTCATCCGCAGTGGTCAGGTCTTCGTGAATGGTCAGCGGGCAAAATTGGGGGACAAAGTGGATCCCACGCGCGATCGCATTGAATACAAAGGACAACCCCTGAACCCACCCCGCCCACCCCAACGGCTCTACCTGCTGCTCCATAAGCCCAAGGGGGTTCTCTGTACCTGTCACGATCCCCAAGGGCGCACCACCGTTTTGGATCTTTTGCCGCCTAGGTATCAGGGTGTGGCCGGTCTTCATCCTGTGGGTCGCTTAGATGCCGACTCTAGCGGTGCCCTGCTGCTCACCAATGATGGGGCGTTTACCTACTATCTCAGTCATCCCCGCCATCACATCCCCAAAACCTACCGCGTTTGGGTGCAGGGACAGCCTACGGAAGGGGTCTTGCAACACTGGCGAGAGGGCGTTCCCTTGGACGGGGTGATGACACTACCCGCAGCCGTTAAGCTCCTGCGCACCGAGGGCGATCGCTCCCTCTTGGAAATCATCCTGCACGAAGGTCGCAACCGCCAGATTCGCCGTGTGGCCGATCAGCTGGGTTATCCTGTTGTTGCCTTGCAACGGATCGCGATCGGCCCAGTTCACCTCGGCAATCTTCGCCCCAGAGCCGTTCGCCCCCTCAGCCGCCGTGAATTGGCCGCCCTTGCTTATCCAGCCAACCGCGAAGGCTCAGCCTGAGAGCCAGTCATTTTGGGTGGAATATGCTGCACCGGATGATCGGGATGGGTGGCTTCCCATTCGGCAAGAAATTCCTGTGTGTCTTTGACGGGCGGTAAGGGCAACGAGCCACCGGGACCCGCCAAGGGGCGCAATCCATTCAACTCCGCTAAGATGGCTGTGCCGTTGTTAATAACCACCGCCAAAATCGGGTCAAGGGCAAAGAAGACCCCCGACAGCAGCGCACCAATATTAGGAATGGCCACGATCGCTGTATTTTGCCAGACAATTTCCATCGCCTGCTTGGCAATCCGAATCGCAAGGGTCAATCCCCGCAAGTCATCCTCCATGAGCACCACATCGGCGGTTTCACGGGCAATATCGGTTGCCCCGGCAAAGGAAATAGAGACATCGGCATAGGCAAGAGCGGCAGAGTCATTGATACCATCGCCACAGAAAGCCACGACTTTACCGCTGTCATGGAGGGCACGCACCACCTCCACTTTCTTTTCCGGGAAGGCTTCGGCGTAGATATGCTCAGGGGCAATGCCTAAGTCTTTGGCCACCGCACGGGCAACGCGGCCAATGTCACCCGTCAGCATATGGGGAGTAATGCCTGCCCCCTTGAGTTCACGGATGACTTCAGGACTTTCATTGCGGATTGGGTCACTGTAGAGAATCACCCCAATCAAACGCCCATCCCCGGCCACATAGACAATTGACGCCCGCCCAGAATCGAGATCGGGGAAACGTTCATTGAGATCAATCAGGCAAATGTTTTCCTGCTCCATCATGCGGCGGCTGCCCACCCGCAGATCCACACCCCGCACTTTTGTGGCCACACCGAGGCCAACGCGGTATTCCCAGTCTTCACAGTCAAAGAGGGGCTGATGGGTTTCGCGAGCATGGCGGACAATGGCTTCAGCCACAGGGTGGGTGAGTCCCTGCTCGGCACTAGCGGCCATACTGAGAATGTCATCAGCACTGAAGCGCGGATCCATGACTTTAATATCCGTCACGCCAGCATGACCTTGGGTCAGGGTGCCCGTTTTATCAAAGACAATCGTGTCAATTTGCGCCAGTTTTTCAATCGCCCGACCACTGCGAATGAGAACACCATGTTGAGCCGCATAGGTGAGCGCCGACAAAATCGTGGTAGGCACCGAGACCCGAATCCCTGTACCGAGGTCAAGGGTCAGCAGGGCGATCGCCCGATTGAGATCCCCTGAGAGTAAGCCAACACCTGTGCCAATGGCCAAGGTTGGAATGACGGCTTGGTTGGCCACCATGGCAGCATAGTTTTCAATGCGCGTGTCATGCACCGGTGCCGACTGCATTAAGTTCACAATCACACCTGCACGGGTATTGTTGCCTACTCGCTCCGCTAAGATCACCAGTTGCCCCTCGACCAGCAGCGTTGACGCAAAAACCTCCATTCCCTCGCTGCGCGTTACCGGCACCGACTCGCCCGTGAGTTTGCACTGATCAATGAGACCTGTACCCCGCAGGATGATGCCGTCAACGGGAATTTGATCCCCCGGATAGACGACCACGCGATCGCCCTCGACAAGGTCTTTCACTTCAACTTCAACCTCAACCCCGTCCCGTTCCACAAAGGCGGTTTTGCCGAGGCAATCCAGCAAATCAAGGTTGGCGCGCTCCGATCCCCGTGCCGTGAGGTCGCGGATCACTTCCCCCCCCTCAATCAGACCCAGCATAAAGGAGGGGGCAAAATAGTGCCCTTGCATGGTGTGGAGGGAAATGGCCAAGCCATCGAGGAAGTCAATCGTTAACTGTTTCTCCTCTTGAATCGCTTCCCATGCTCGCCGAAACACCGGCATTGCCCCGGCAATCACCACACTGGCAATCACATAGCCGGGAATCGGTACCCCCATCAGGGAGGCCACACTCAACCCCAAGCCCAGAGCCGGTAAGCCCAAGCGTTCCCAATAGTTAATTTCGTGAGCTTCCGCCGCAGGGGTGGCCTTCTCAGTACTTAGGGCGGGAAGATCTGGATTGGCCGCCACTTGAATCGACTCAAAAATTTGCCCTTGAATCGTTGCTAGGGCTTCCCCAAAGAGCTTGGGATTATATTCCACCACAAGGGAGCGGGCAGGGGGGTTAATGCGTGCCGTTGTCACCGCGGGTAAACTGCCCACAATGTAGAGCAGCCGTGCCCCATATTCAGCATCAAAGCCCAGTCGAGGAATGCGAATCCGAAAGCGACCCCTAATCCAATGCACAACTTGATAGTGAACGGTCTCTGTGGTGATAGGGTGGGTGAGTACTTCAGACTGCGGGGAACGACTTCGGGCAATAGTGGTCATAATGGATTCCTACGAATGGTCGGGCAAGTGAAGCTGGCTAAAAGTCTTAGTAATCGTTTTCCCCCAATTGTGGATGATAGACACCAAAATTGAGTCAAATTAAACCAGTCTCAGACAAGAAAGGCAATGCAATACAGGACACTTTATAGCTTAGGTCATCCTTAAGCCATTTCAGTTTTATCGGGCATCTATCGTACAATCTAGCTGCATATTGAGGAACAAGCAGATGATGGATACGGCGATCGCAACGATTCGTGCCCGCGAAATTCTCGACTCGCGGGGGCGCCCCACGGTAGAAGCAGAAGTTGAACTGGATTGTGGCATTGTTGGACTGGCGCAGGTTCCTAGTGGTGCCTCAACGGGGAGTTTTGAAGCCCATGAACTGCGGGACGGCGATCCCAAGCGCTATGGTGGCAAAGGTGTCCTCACAGCGGTGGAAAACATTGAAACCACGATTCTCAGTGCCCTTGTGGATCTCAACGCCCTTGATCAGACAGTGATTGACCAGTGCCTCTTGGAACTGGATGGCAGTGAGAACAAATCCAACCTTGGCGCCAATGCCATTCTTGCGGTTTCCCTTGCCACGGCCAAAGCAGCCGCAGAATATCTCGGTCAACCCCTCTACCGCTATTTGGGGGGGCCTCTGGCCAATGTCCTCCCCGTGCCGATGATGAATGTGATCAACGGGGGTGCCCATGCCGCCAACAACATTGACTTTCAGGAATTCATGATCATGCCCATTGGTGCCCCTAGTTTTCGGGAGGGACTGCGCTGGGGGGCAGAGGTTTTTGCCGCTCTGAGTAAAGTGCTAGCTGATAAGGGGTTACTGACCGGGGTGGGGGATGAAGGGGGCTTTGCGCCTAACCTCGACTCCAACCAAGCGGCCTTGGATATTTTACTTCAGGCGATTGAAACCGCAGGTTACACCCCCGGCACTGACGTTGCCCTTGCCCTCGATGTCGCCGCCAATGAATTTTATGAAGACGGCAAATATGTTTTTGATAATGCCAGCCGCACTGGCTCTGAGTTAATTCGCTACTATGAAGAATTGGTGAGCAACTATCCCATTGTCTCGATTGAGGACGGCTTGCAGGAGGAGGACTGGGATCACTGGGCACTCTTGACCGAAACCCTTGGCAGTCGTATTCAACTCGTGGGGGATGACTTGTTTGTCACCAATCCCAAACGCTTACAACGGGGGATTGACAATGGCGTGGCCAATGCCATCTTGATTAAACTCAATCAGATTGGTTCCTTGACAGAAACGCTGCAAACCATTGATCTGGCGACTCGCAAGGGCTACCGCTCGGTGATTAGCCACCGCTCTGGCGAAACCGAAGATACCACGATTGCGGATTTGGCTGTAGCTACCCGTGCGGGTCAAATTAAAACCGGTTCCCTCTGCCGCAGTGAACGGGTTGCCAAGTACAATCGCCTGTTACGCATTGAAGCGGAACTAGGGGATCAGGCAGTCTATGCGCCCACGGTGGGCTTGGGGCCGCGCTAGGTGATTCGTGCCCGCAAACGGTTTGGCCAGCATTGGCTGCGTAGTGAATCGGTTTTAGCTCAGATCATTGCAGCGGCTGAACTGCACGCGGGCGATCGCATCCTAGAAATTGGTCCCGGTTGGGGTGCCCTCACTCGCCCTCTTCTAGCCAGTGGTGCTGAGGTGGTGGCCGTTGAACTGGATCGGAATCTGTGCAGTAAGTTGCGGCAGCGGTTCAGCGGGGATCGATTTCAGTTGATTGAGGGGGATATTCTCAAGGTTGATTTAGCCCCCTTGAACTGCCACAAAGTGGTGGCCAATATCCCCTACAACATCACAGGGCCGTTACTGGGGCATCTGCTTGGCAGTATTGCCCGACCGCGTCGCCCGGCCTTTGAGCGGTTGATTCTACTGGTGCAAAAAGAAATTGGCGATCGCCTGATGGCCACCCCCGGTAGCAAGGCCTACGGTGCCCTCTCCGTACGGATGCAATTTCTGGCCACCTGTGAGCCGGTCTGTGCAGTGCCCCCCCGCGCCTTTCAGCCGCCGCCTAAGGTGGATTCTGTGGTGATCTGTCTGCGACCCCACGCGACACTGCCAAGGGTGCGATCGCCCCAATGGTTAGAAACGTTGCTGAAACAGGGGTTTGCCACTCGCCGTAAGATGCTGGCCAATGCCCTCAAGTCCCTTGTCGAACCCGATCAAGTGCGCCAAGCGCTGCTTCAGTTGGGGCGAGATGTCAATAGCCGCGCCGAAGCCCTTAGCTTGGAAGACTGGCTAGCCCTCAGTGAACTCCTACAGCAGCCCCACCAAGATTAACAAAATCCCCAACCCACCACAGGCGGCAGCGCCAATGGTTGAATAGAGCACGGCATTACTGGTGTCTTGACTCAGGCTGTCTTCTGATTTCAGGGAGACAAAGAACTTTTGTCCCTTGACGGTGGGACGTTCAATGCGTAGCGTGCCCGTTTGATCACTGGCGGTGCCCACGACCAACACCTGCCGATCCACTGGCGTGATCCATTCCTGATAGCGATAACCAATGGTATTGCCACTGCCAAAGGTGAGGCTGCCCACGTTTACTTGGAAGCTGCCAAAGCCAAAGCGGGCAGTGTTATTGGCGGGTCGAAATTCATCGAGGACTTGGACTGTTTCCATATCAGCCCCCCGCGGATCCACTTCAATCTCGCCGTAGCGATCGCGCACGCGGAAGGGAATGGTTTGGCTATTGCTGCTAATCGTGTCGGAGCGGCGTTCAGTGCGCCAGCGGGTGCGGCCTTCGCTATCGGTTTCGCGCACCTGTTCTTCATACTCGCGGCTGACACACATGCGGTAATGGACGCAGGGCACCTGCTTTAACTCCGAGATCAGGGGCTGATCGACAACAATCTGACCAGAGACCTTCACATATTCCCGTAGGTTGCCACCGCCAATTTCCTGCGCCACCTGCTGTTGGAGCTGATGGAGATCCGCCGTGGTGGATGGCGTGGCTAGCTTAAGACTACGCAGCTTCAGGCGATAGTGGCGCTGTACAAAAAAGAGGGCAATCGCCGCAATTAGCAAAAGGCCACCAAAAATGCCCATCGGAGACTCCGCAACAGTAGCGCCGCCAATCCCTAGTTTAGCGATGGGTAGCCCATTATGTTATGGGGCGATCGCCCGCCCTTCGGGGTCTTCAAGGACAAAGCCAGCATCGGCAATCATTTGCCAGTCTTGGTGGGGGGCTTGGCCGGGGGTCGTTAGATAATCGCCGACAAAAATGGAGTTGGCAGCATAGAGGCCAAGGGGTTGCAGCGATCGCAGGTGTACTTCACGGCCACCGGCAATGCGAATCTCCTGACGCGGCAATAATAGGCGAAACAGCACCAAGATGCGTAAACAGTGGCGCGGATTGAGGTTGTGCTGTGTCCCAAGGGGTGTCCCCGGAATGGGAATCAGAAAATTCACTGGTACACTGGTCACCTGACGCTGCCGCAGGGAAAGGGCAAGATCAATGACATCGTCATCGGATTCCCCCATACCCAAAATGCCGCCAGAGCAAGTTGTAATTCCAGCGGCTTGGATATTGGCCAAGGTCTGGTCGCGATCGCTAAAGGTGTGAGTGGTGCAAATTTCGCCGTGGAAGTTTTCCGAGGTATTTAGGTTGTGATTGACGCGATCGACGCCTGCTGCCGCTAGCCGTGCCGTTTGCTCAGCGGTGAGTAAGCCCAAGCAGGCACAGATTTTCAGGGGATAGCGCTCCTTAACTGCCCGAATAGCAGCAAGTACCTGCTCAAAGACCTTCTCATTGGGCGATCGCCCGGAAATGACCATGCAAAAGGTACCAGCCTTGAGTTGGGCAGCGCGATCGGCCGCAGCAAGAATTTTTTCCTGCGAGAGCAGGGGATACTTTTCAATCTCAGCCGTGGAGATTTTTGATTGTGAGCAGTAGTGGCAATCCTCTGGACAGAGACCACTTTGGGCATTGAGCAGATAGTGCAGCCGTACCCGATTCCCCCAGTAGTGGTAGCGCACCCGATAGGCGGCCGCCAGTTGATTCAGGAGTTCAGTATCCGCGGCTTGTAACACCGCCCGCGCTTGATCGCGGCTGAGGCATTCATCGGCAAGGGCTAAATCGGCAAGGTGCTGCCAATCGGTCGTCAATACTGTGTTCATGGTTTTTTCTTAGCTACGGAGGGTCACGGCGTATTTTTCCACAAGGCTGTCGCGAATGCGCTGATGTAATTCATTCACCTCGGCCTCGGTGAGGGTGCGATCGCTGGCGCGGTAGGTGAGGCGAAAGGCCAAACTGCGCTGCCCTTCGGGAACACCAGTGCCACTGTACTCATCAAAAACCTCGACACTCTCAAGGAGGGAGTCGCGCCCGCCTGCAGCTTTCCAAATGGTGCGGCTGAGTTCTGCCACAGTGAGATCCGCCGGCGCAAAAAAGGCGAGGTCGCGATCGCTGGCGGGATAAGTTGAAAAGGGCTGAAAGATAATCTGGCGATAGCGTTCCTCAAGGCGGCTCAGGAATACCTCCAGATCCAGTTCAAAGACATACACCGCCGCCGGCAGGTCGAGGGTCGCCGCATACTGCGGGTGTAACTGGCCAAAAATACCGAGCCGTTCTCCATTCAAACAAAGGGCCGCCGTCCGCCCCGGATGCAAGCGTTCGTCTTGGCGATCGCTCTGATATTCCACATGCAAACCAAACCGCTGAAAGACACTCTCGAGAATCCCCTTGGCTTCATACCATGTGAGGGGTTGGGCTTGCTGTGAGCGGCGTACCCATTTCCCCTGCCACGGATCGCCACCGATGATGCCCCCAAGGCGATCGCTTTCCCAGAGACCCTCTTCATCTTGACCAAAAACACGGCCAATTTCAAAACCATTGAGGGGCGGATTCCCCTGTTCTTGGTTGTAGCGGAAGGCTTGGACGAGACCCGTAATTAGATCCGTACGCAGCGAGGAAAACTCCGCCACTAGCGGATTCACGACGGTCACTTGGTTGGGCTGACCACCTTTTACCCAAGAATAGTGCATCAATTCCGTCAGACCCGCCCCGCGAAAGGCCGCCCGTAGCTCCCGCAGTAGGGTGAGTTCCAGCGGTAGTGCTCCCAATTCCGATTGAGCGGGCAAGGTTTCCTCAAAGCGGTCGTAACCGTAGAGCCGCGCAATCTCCTCAATCAGATCCACCTCTCGCTCAATATCCCGGAAGCGGTAAGGGGGCACCGTCACCGACCACACCACTAACTCGTCCTCAAAGGTTTCTTGACGGCTGAGGTGAAAGCCAAGGCGGCTGAGTAGCTCTTCAACGGTCTCTGCGTCCAAATAGGCGACTTCCTCGCTCTCCGCTTCGTCAGCAACCACGGCCCCCAAGAGCCGGTGCACTTGTTCCAGCCGCAGGGTGAGGGTGCGCTCAAGGGGCGGACGCTGATCCGCTAGTGTAGTGTAGGTCACTGTCCCTTGAGCCACTTCAGTCAATAGGGCGATCGCTTCAGCGGTGGCCGCCTCTAGTTCTGCGGGGTTCACCCCCCGTTCATAGCGAGCCGAAGCTTCCGTGCGTAATCCTTGGGCGCGAGCCGATCGCCGAATCACTGGACTGGCAAAGAGTGCCGCCTCAAGGAAGACATTCTGCGTACCCTCGTAAACTTCAGTCTCTTCGCCCCCTATTACTCCGGCAAGGGCAACGGGCACATCCCCGGCGGTAATCAGGAGATTGTCGGCACTCAGCACCCGCTGCTCACCATCGAGGGTTTTCAGGGTTTCCCCGGCCTTGGCAAAACGCACGCCGACACTCACTGGGGTTTGGGTAGCAACCCCTTGCAACCGATCCCAATCAAAGGCATGGAGGGGCTGACCCCACTTCAGCAGGATGTAGTTGGTGATATCCACCACATTATTGATGGCACGCAAACCGGCAGCCTCTAAGCGTTGCTGGAGCCAATGGGGCGAAGGGGCAATCTGGACATTGGTGATCAGTGTGCCACAGTAGGCAGGGCAGGCTTGGGAGTCGGCGATCGCCAGCTGTACAGGCACCTTAGCACGAGACTTTTTGGGGGCGATCGCCTTTGGGGCGGGTAGCGTCAGGGGAGCACCAGTAAGTGCGGCCACTTCACGGGCAATGCCTACCATACTCAGGGCATCCGCACGGTTGGCAGTTGAGGTCAGGTGCAAAATCACATCATCCAAGCCGAGGAGAGGACGTACATCTTCCCCGACGGTTACTGCATCAGCGAATGTGTGAATGCCCTCAGACGCTTTGGTTAGCCCCAACTCAGCAAGGGAGCAAATCATCCCCTCAGATTTCACGCCCCGCAGTTTTGCCGGTCGAATTTTCAGATCAATTTTGGCCAGATATGCCCCCGGTAGTGCCACAGGTACATACAAGCCTGCGGCGGCATTGGGTGCCCCACAGACAATCGTGCGGGGTTCCCCTTGACCCACATCCACTTGGCAGACCCGTAATTTTTGGGCATTGGGATGGGGTTCACAGGCCAAAATATGACCCACCACAACCCCTTCCGCCCATGTGCGCCGATCTTCAATTTCTTCGACTTCAAACCCCGCCATCGTCAGGCGATCGGCCAAAGTCATCACATCGAGATCAACAGCCACTAATTCCCGTAGCCAGCGAAGGGAAACCCGCATGGAATCCTCAACAAAACGTCATACTTTGCCATTCTTCTTCAGCCTACCAAAATTCGCCGCAGTGCTCCGCCTATACCGCAAAGCGGTTAGGTGGTAGTGAGGTGATAGGCGACCATAGGGAGCAGTCACTCAATCTCAGCTTCTTGCTGGACATATTGAGCTAGCACCGAACATCGGGCGCGACTAATAGCTATAGTCCACTCATGCTCACCCTGACGTACGAGTACAGGCTAAAACTAACCCAGCAGCAGGCTAAGCAGATCGACTACGATCTAGACGTGTGTCGCCAAGTTTGAAATGATGCGCTGAGGGAGCGCAAAGACTGGATTGCTTCGCGCAAATGTCCAGTCAATGCCTGCTCTGTGCCTAGCGAGTACATCATCCCAGCGGATGCCCCCTACCCCAGCTTCAACGTGCAGTGTCAACGATTCACCCAAGCAAAGCAGACCAACCCTGATTTAGCGTCGGTTAACGCCCAAGCATTGCAGCAAGTCTTGAAGCGGGTGGTTGGCCTCGATGTTGGCCTAGAATACTTTCTCTCCACCTCGGACGGACTTCAACTAGCACGGCCTAGGTTTTTCGTAGAGATGCAACGCAAGCTTCAATTGCTGCAACGCAGACTGAAGCGGAAACAGATTGGGTCAGCCAACTGGAAGAAGATTCAACGCAAGGTGGCGAAGCTGCATGAACAGATTGCCCGCACCCGCAGGGACTGTCACTTCAAGGTTGCCCACCAACTTTGCGACGGGGCTGATGTGATTGTGGTGGAGGATTTGAATCTGATTGGCCTCAGTCGTGGGACGCTGGGCAAGCACATGCTGGATGCGGGTCATGGGCCATTCCTGAACTCGGTGTTGCCTTGGGTGGCCTGCAAGCGTGGCAAGGTGGTTGTCAAGGAGAAAGCAGCGGGCACCTCTCAAGAGTGTCCCAACTGTGGCGAAGCAGTCCGCAAAACGCTATCAATCCGTTGGCATGAGTGCCCCTGTGGCTGTTCAATGCCTAGGGATATTGCCGCTGCATTCGTGTTGCGGAATCGATTGATAGGCGGTGGGGCGCACCGTCTTGAAAATGCCCCTGGAGAGGTTCTGGCGGGGATGACTTTCGGGTCATCTAGTCAAGACTCTGTGAACGGGGAATCTCCTGCTATACGCCTAGCGTTAGCGGGATGAGCGTCAATGTCCTGTGATGGCATTACACAAGTGTAAGTCGGTATGAAGCAAGGATTTCAAGAACGATCGCCGATGCCAAGGGGTCAGGCCGTACTGATCAAGGGCTTGACGGTGTTGGGGGGTGCCGTAGCCCACATTGCGTTCCCAGCCATACTGGGGATAACGCCGAGCTAAGCGTGCCATGAAGCGATCGCGCCGTACCTTGGCAATAATCGAGGCACAGGCAATACTATAGCTGTGGCGATCGCCCCCGATAATGGCCGTTACCTTTTCAAAGGGCGCTGTTTTTGTTAATTTGCCGTCAATCAGGGCATGATCCCAAGGGGCAACCCGCGCTAGGGCACGCGCCATGGCTCGATAGGTGGCTTGCAGGATATTCACCTGATCAATTTCCGCCACACTGGCACTACCAATGCCAATGGCGATCGCTTGGTTATAAATCTGCCCAAAGAGGCGCGATCGCTGGCGGGCACTCAACTGTTTGGAGTCGCGCACCTCTGGAAGAGGCACACAGTCTACTGGTAAAATTACGGCTGCTGCCACCACTGGCCCCGCCAAACAACCCCGACCCACCTCATCCACACCGACCACGCGACAATAGCCCTGTTGCCAGTAGGCCTGCTCATAGATCAGGCTGGGCGGTTCCATGCTTAATGGCCAATCCCCACAT
Source organism: Thermosynechococcus sp. TG215 (assembly GCF_031583455.1). NCBI lineage: Bacteria > Bacillati > Cyanobacteriota > Cyanophyceae > Acaryochloridales > Thermosynechococcaceae > Thermosynechococcus > Thermosynechococcus sp. TG215. Next base: position 474,555 of record NZ_CP134178.1, read on the forward strand.
AGCGGAAGCCGAGTGACTCTAGCCCCTTGCGATCCAAGAAGTTGCGGCCATCAATGATCACGGGTTGGTGCATCACCTTGGCCAGTTCCCCATAATCCACCTCTTGGAACTGTGGCCAGTCGGTCACCAGCACCAAAGCATCACAGCCATCGGCAAGGTGCAGCAGATCCGTTTCCACAATCACATGGGAGAGACCCGATCGCAGACCCGACTGGGACACGAGGGGGTCATAGGCCTTGACCTTGGCACCCAAGCGATACAGTTCCTCGATCAAATTCAGGGCAGGGGCATCCCGCAGATCATCGGTGTTGGGCTTAAACGTTAACCCCAAAAGGCCAATGGTTTTACCTTTGAGGATTTTTAGCACCTGTTGTAGTTTTTCAATGACAATAAAGCGTTGCCGCTGGTTGACTTGAACGGCTGCTTTGAGCAACTGGGCATCGTAGCCGTAGTCTTCCGCCGTGTGGATGAGCGCCGAAACATCCTTGGGAAAACAGGAACCACCCCAGCCCAAGCCCGCTTGCAGAAATTTCTCGCCAATGCGGGAATCTAGGCCAATCCCCTTGGCCACTTGAACCACATCCGCCCCCACGCGATCGCAAATATTGGCAATTTCGTTGATAAAGCTGATTTTAGTGGCTAAAAAGGCATTGGCAGCGTACTTAATCATTTCCGCCGAACTGAGATCCGTCACCAACACCGGCACGGGGGGCAAGGTGGGATCAGCCGCATACTTACGTTCAATGATCGGCGCATAGAGTTCCTGCATGATTTGAATCGCTTTGCGGCTACTACTACCCAAGACAATGCGATCGGGATTAAACGTGTCATAGACCGCTGAACCTTCCCGCAGAAATTCAGGGTTGCTGACCACATCAAAATCCAACGGCGGATGGGTCGCCCCCCCTTTAATGGCATCCGCTAGATCCGGTTCGCGCTCCACCACACCATCGAGAATAATCATTCGCACCCAGTCTCCTGAGCCAATCGGCACTGTGGATTTGTTGACAATGACTTTGTACCCCAAATGCAAATGGGCACCAATACCGCGGGCAACCGCTTCCACATAGCGGGTATCGGTTTCACCATTGGGTAAGGCGGGTGTACCGACGGCGATAAAGAGCACGTCACCAAACTCCACCCCAGCGCCAAGATCACTACTGAAGCGAATGTGGTCACTGGCAATGCACCCACGGAGTAACTCCGTCAGACCGGGTTCATAAATGGGGGATTCCCCCTGTTGCAGCAGCTTAACTTTATCAATGTTGTTGTCAATGCAAATCACCTCATGGCCGATATGTGCCAAGCACACTCCCGTCACCAAGCCCACATAGCCGGTGCCAATCACACATACCCGCATTCCCTGTGGCCTCCCTAAACTTCCACCATCATAGGCGTATAGGGCACGCCCAACCGCTCGGCAAAGTCAGGAATTGTGCGCTGTAATCCCTCTAGGAGGGGGACGGTCGGTTGCCAGCCCAACACCGTGCGAGCAAGGGTAATGTCAGGACGACGGCGCTGGGGGTCATCACTGGGCAGGGGCTTAAACTGAATTTCCACCCCCGGATTAATCAGGGCTTGGATTTTTTGGGCTAGCTCCAGCACGGTGTATTCATCAGGGTTGCCCAGATTCACAGGGCCAATGTGATCGCTATTCATCAGCCGAATTAACCCTTCCACTAAGTCGCTGACATAGCAAAAACTGCGGGTTTGGGAGCCGTCGCCATAAACGGTGAGGGGAATGCCCTGCAAGGCTTGAACAATAAAATTGCTGACTACGCGGCCATCGTTGACTTGCATTTTGGGGCCATAGGTATTAAAAATCCGTGCCACCCGCACATCCACATTGTTTTGGCGGTGGTAGTCAAAGGTGAGGGTCTCTGCCACCCGCTTGCCTTCGTCGTAACAGGAGCGGATACCAATGGGGTTGACATTCCCCCAGTAGGACTCAGATTGGGGATGCACCAGCGGGTCACCATAGACTTCTGAGGTGGAAGCAAGGAGAAACCGTGCCTTTACACGTTTGGCCAACCCCAGCATGTGGAGGGTGCCCATGACATTGGTTTTAATCGTTTTGACGGGGTTGTACTGGTAGTGAACTGGCGAGGCGGGGCAAGCCAAGTGATAGATTTGATCCACCTCAAGGCGAATCGGATCGGTGACATCATGGCGGATCAGTTCAAAATTGGGGTGACCCATCCAGCGCAGAATGTTGCGCTTTGTACCAGTGAAGTAGTTATCTAAGCAAATGACCTCATGACCCGCTTCCATCAGCCGATCAACTAGATGGGAACCAATAAACCCAGCACCGCCAGTAACCAGAATACGCATTGTGTTGCCTAAATAGAGTTACGCTATTCCTTTGCCTCAGATTAGCACGAGTTCATAGGAACCCAGTAATGTCTCATTCCAGTTCGCGATCGCTCCCCCTTAGCCGCCAAATTGAAGGGGGCGGCCACGCACGTCGGTATTCACCCGCCCTTGGCTAAAAACAATCTCACCATTGACAAAGGTGTAAACTGGCCACCCCGTCAATGACCAGCCCTCAAAGGGACTCCAGCCGCACTTGGTGAGCAGTTCCTCGCGGCGCACTGGGCGATAGGTCTGCAAATCCACGAGCACCAGATCCGCATCGTAACCGGGGGCAATTTTGCCTTTATTGGGAATGTCGTAGGACGCAGCAACGGCAGTGGACATCCAACGCACCACTTGGGGCACCGTACAGCGACCGGCCATTGCTTGGGTCAACATCAGGGGCAAAGAGGTTTCCACCCCCGGCATACCCGAAGGGCTTTGGGGATAGGGCTGCGCCTTTTCCTCTAGGGTGTGGGGAGCATGATCGGTGGCAATAAAGTCAATCACCCCATCCAATAGTCCCTGCCAGAGTTTTTCATTATCTCCTGCGGTGCGTAGGGGCGGGTTCATTTGGGCAAGGGAGCCAATGTTGGCATAGGCCTCTGTGGTCAGCAATAGGTGCTGGGGGGTAACTTCCACCGTTATCCAAGGAAGCTTGTGCTCGCGCAGAAAGTCCACTTCAATTCCTGTAGACAGATGGAGAATGTGCAGGCGGCGTTCGTATTTACGGGAGAGCTTCACTGCTAACTGGGTGGCGTTGAGGGCAGCAATCTCGTCTTGAATTTGCGAGTGTACGGCCACATCGCTAATGCCAGCAAATTGTTCGCGACGGGCACGGATTCGCCCTTGATCTTCGGCATGGACAGCAATGAGGCGTTTGCCCTCACTAAAGATACGGTCTAAAATTGGCTCCTCATCCACCAAAAGGGGGCCGTGCATTGACCCCATGAAAATCTTGATGCCACAGACGGGCTGGACGCTGTTGAGGACGGCAAGATTCTCCTTAGTGGCGCCAATGAAAAAGCCATAATTAACAACACATTTGGCAGCAGCACGGGCGAGTTTATCGTCGAGGCTGGCCTGATCAATGGTCAGTGGCCGAGTATTGGGCATTTCCAAAAAGCTGGTGACCCCCCCCTTGGCACAGGCACAACTGGCAGTAAATAGATCCTCTTTGTGCTCTAAGCCCGGTTCACGAAAATGGACTTGGGGGTCGATCACACCGGGCAGGAGAGTGAGACCAGTCGCATCAATAACCGTATCCTCTGGGTGGATGGTGACAGTTTCTGCGACTTCGGTGATGCGATCGCCCTCAAGGCGTACCTGTTGTTGTCGCAGTTCTCCCTCTGGGGTACAAATCACCGCATTTTGGATTGCGATCGCCACCCTGTTCTCCTGCAAAATTGGCTCTCTCCCTTGATCCTACTGGCATCTGAGACCCAAAGACACGAGGTGTAAACTATAAACATCTGTAATACTTGTGGTGATAAAAATTTGCCCCAGATCTATCTTCGTAACGGAAATAAAACCCTTATACTGTAGAGCGTGTCTGTAGGTGGGGCGCGATCGAATCGCTATGGAATCTGGTATTGACTTACAGGGGCAGTTTATTCGTGCATTGGAATCCCTTGGCCTCTCCCATGATCTGGCCAAGTTGCTATGGTTACCCCTGCCAATGTTAATGATGCTCATTGTGGCCACCGTGGGCGTACTGGTGGCCGTTTGGCTAGAACGGAAAATTTCTGCCGCTGTGCAACAGCGTATTGGCCCGGAATACATTGGTCCATTGGGGATTTTGGCACCCTTAGCCGACGGCCTAAAACTGATTTTTAAGGAAGATGTTCTCCCCGCGAATACCGATCGCTGGCTGTTTACCCTTGGGCCGGCGGTGGTCGTGATTCCTGTCTTTTTGTCCTATATTATTGTCCCCTTTGGCCAAAACCTACTGATCTCCAACTTGGCGATGGGGGTCTTTCTCTGGATTGCCCTCTCCAGTATTGCGCCCATTGGCCTGCTGATGTCGGGCTATGCCTCCAACAACAAATACTCCCTACTGGGGGGACTGCGGGCAGCGGCACAATCCATTAGCTATGAAATTCCCCTTGCCTTGGCGGTGTTGGCAGTGGCCATGATGTCCAATGGCTTGGGTACGGTGGAAATTGTCGAGCAGCAGTCGGAGTATGGCATCCTCACTTGGAATGTCTGGCGGCAGCCCATCGGCTTTTTGATCTTTTGGATTGCAGCTCTGGCAGAGTGTGAGCGCCTCCCCTTTGATTTGCCGGAAGCCGAGGAAGAACTCGTGGCTGGTTACCAAACAGAGTACGCTGGCATGAAGTTTGCCCTCTTTTACCTCGGTGCCTACGTTAATCTTGTGCTTTCGGCACTCTTGGTCAGTGTTCTTTACTTTGGGGGTTGGAGCTTTCCCATTCCCCTAGAAACCATTGCTAATCTTCTTGGGGTGAGTGAGAGCAATCCCTTTTTGCAGATTGCCTTTGCGGTGCTGGGCATCACGATGACCCTGATTAAGGCCTACTTCTTTGTCTTTTTGGCGATTCTGCTGCGCTGGACTGTGCCCCGTGTGCGCATTGACCAACTCCTAGACCTTGGTTGGAAATTCCTATTACCCGTGGGTCTAGTGAACTTGCTGCTGACCGCTGGCTTGAAGCTCGCCTTTCCCGTAGCCTTTGGCGGTTAAGAAACTCCCCATTTCCATGAGGTGACACCATGAAATTCCTCCATCAGATTACCAACTATGCCAAAGAGGCAGTGCAGTCCGCTAAGTACATTGGTCAAGGCCTCTCCGTGACCTTTGATCACATGCGGCGGCGGCCGGTGACGGTGCAATATCCCTACGAAAAACTCATTCCTTCGGAACGGTTTCGGGGACGGATTCACTTTGAGTTTGACAAGTGCATTGCCTGTGAAGTGTGCGTGCGCGTCTGCCCGATTAACCTGCCGGTGGTGGATTGGGTCTTCAACAAAGAGATCAAGAAGAAAGAACTGAAACACTACAGCATTGACTTTGGTGTGTGCATCTTCTGTGCCAACTGTGTGGAATACTGCCCCACCAATTGCCTTTCAGTAACAGAGGAGTACGAACTGGCCACCTACGATCGCCATGAGCTGAACTACGACAGTGTGGCAATGGGACGCATTCCCTATAAAGTGACCCAAGATCCGATGGTGACCCCGATCCGCGAGTTTGCCTACCTGCCGGTGGGGGTAATGTCTGGTCATGATTTGCCTGCGGGTACCCAACGGGCGGGAGAGCGTCCAGAGGCGATCGCCAACACTGCTGAATCATCTGAGAACTAGGAGTTGTTGCTGTGGACTTAGCCACCCTGACCCAAACGATTACCTTCTTTGCCCTTGCCGCTGCAGTGATTGTTGCTGCCCTTGGCGTTGTGCTCCTGAACAATGTTGTCTATTCTGCCTTCTTGCTGGGGGGCGTGTTCCTGAGCATCTCTGGGCTGTATATCCTCATGAATGCTGACTTTGTCTCAGCGGCGCAAATTCTCATCTATGTCGGCGCAGTGAACGTTCTCATCCTCTTTGCCATCATGCTCGTCAATAAGCGTGAGGCCTATACCCCAGTGCCGGGGCGTTGGCTGCGTCAGGGGGGTGCCGCAGTAGTCTCCCTTGGCGTCTTTGCCCTGCTGACAAAAATGATTTTGCAAACTCCTTGGCAGCTCAGTTCCCTGCCGCCCACGACTGACAGTATCACAACCATTGGCCAGCACTTTTTTAGTGACTTTCTTCTGCCCTTTGAGTTGGCCTCGGTCTTGCTGTTAATGGCCTTGATTGGGGCAGTGGTGCTTGCACGGCGCGAACTGGTCTTGGAACCTGAACCCATCTTAGGGGAAGAGGTGGTACCCCCCTTGGAGTTGCCGGAACGTCCCCGTGAACCTGTAGCCTTGTCTGAAAAATAGGGGAAGACGATGCAGTTAACCTATGTTTTGATCTTGGCAGCACTGCTGTTTTGTATTGGCATCTATGGCCTTGTCACCAGTCGCAATGCTGTGCGTGTGCTCATGTCCATTGAGTTGCTTTTGAATGCTGTCAACCTCAACTTGATTGGGTTTGCCAACTATCTGGATGGCCAGCAAATCAAAGGGCAAGTCTTTGCCGTGTTTGTGATTACGGTAGCAGCCGCCGAAGCAGCCGTGGGTTTAGCCATTATTTTGGCCATCTATCGCAACCGTGACACTGTTGACATGGAGAAATTCAACCTCCTGAAGTGGTAGACTAGAAGTCGGAACTTGCTTGCCTCAATTGCCGTCTACTTTCAAGAACCAGTGTCAGCAAAAGGGCAATCACCTATGACAGTGCGTCTTGGTAAATCGGTCACTTATCTGTCGTTAATGGCATTGGGGGCAGCCGCTGCAATGTTTGCCACCCACCTAATGCCAGCGTCATCGCCCTTGGTGACCCCCAGCTTGGCGCAGTTACCGGCACCGCTACCAGCGGGAAATGACATTAACTTTATTGCCCGTGCTGTTGAGCAAGTCGGCCCGGCGGTGGTGCGGATTGATGCTTCCCGTACGGTGCAGACCCGTGTGCCCGCCATCTTTAATGACCCTTTCTTTCAGGAATTTTTTGGGCCAATGATGCCCCCCCGCAGCCGCGAGGAGCGGGGTCTTGGGTCTGGCTTTATCATTAGCAGTGATGGCTTGATCCTCACCAATGCCCATGTGGTGGATGGTGCTAACCGGGTGCGAGTAACCCTCAAGGATGGCCGCACGTTTGAGGGGCAGGTTTTGGGTCAAGACCGTCTGACGGATGTGGCCGTAGTCAAGGTGAATGCCAACAATTTACCGGTGGTGCGCCTTGGCAATTCTGATCATTTACGTCCCGGTGAGTGGGCGATCGCCATCGGCAATCCCTTGGGTCTCGATAATACGGTGACTGCGGGCATCATTAGTGCGACGGGACGTTCCAGCGGTGATATTGGCGTGCCCGATAAGCGGGTGGGCTTCATTCAAACCGATGCGGCCATTAACCCTGGCAACTCTGGTGGCCCCCTGTTGAATCAACGGGGAGAAGTCATTGGCATGAATACCGCGATTATTGGTGGTGCCCAGGGCTTGGGATTTGCCATTCCCATCAACACGGCTCAACGAATTGCCAACCAACTGATTGCCAACGGTCGCGTCGATCACCCCTTCTTGGGTATTCGCATGGCCAATCTCACCCCTGAGGTGCAGCAACGTCTCAACGCTAATCCCAATAGTCCCGTCCGCGTCCAAGAAAGTTCGGGGGTTTTGATTTTTCAAGTCCTGCCTAACTCGCCAGCCGCCCGCGCGGGTCTGCAACCCGGCGATGTGATCCGTCGTATCAATGGCCAAAACATCACCAAAGCGGATCAAGTGCAGCAAATGGTGGAAAGCACAGGCATTGGTCGCACCATGGAACTGGAAGTGCGCCGTAGGGGTCAAACGGTGACCGTGGCCGTGCAGCCGGCTCCCCTCCCTACCCAGGCTAGTCGCTGACGTGCTGACGGCCGTTCTGATCATTCCAACGGGCATTGGGGCTGCCATTGGTGGCTATGCGGGTGATGCGATTCCAGTTGTTCGTGCTTTGGCGCAGGTGTGCGATCGCCTGATTACCCATCCTAACGTTCTCAATGGGGCGATGCTCTATTGGCCACTGCCCAATGTTTGGTATGTGGAAGGCTATGCCCTTGATGAATTTGCGGTTGGCCGTTGGGGATTGCTGCCACCGCGTCCAAATCGCATTGGCCTGTTACTGGATGCAGCGATTGAAGCGGATCTCCAACTGCGCCATCGTCAAGCAGCGGCGGCCTGTTCTGCCACCTTGGGTCTAATGATGACTGAACCTGTGATTACAGATGAACCCTTGGGCGTGCAGTTGCAAACCGCTGCCTCGGGGGCAACCTGGGGGACTCTGGCGAACCCCGCTAGTTTATTGCGGGCGGCAGAAAAGCTGATTCAAGTGGCTCAGGCAGAGGCGATCGCAATTGTGACCCGCTTTCCGGATGATCCGGGCACAGACGCATTGCACCACTATCGCAGTGGCCAAGGTGTCGATCCCCTCGCCGGGGCAGAAGCGGTGATTAGTCATTTGGTTGTCCAGCACTTTCAGCTTCCGGCAGCCCATGCCCCCGCCCTGCAACCATTGCCCCTAGAGGAGACTGTGCACCCCCGTGCCCTTGCCGAAGAAATTGGTTATACCTTTTTGCCGTCCGTGTTGGTGGGGTTGAGTCGTGCTCCCCGCTATAGCCCGACTGCCCCGCAGGCGCTGTGGCGACAGGAGGTGAATGCGGTGATTGTACCCGCCACTGCCCTTGGTGGACGGGGAATTCTGGCCTTGGCTCAACAGGGCGTCCCCATCCTAACGGTGACTAACAATACCACAACCCTCAATGTTACAGCTGTCGATTTGGGGATAGAGACAATCCCTTGCCAGTCCTATGCCGAGGCCATTGGCGTGTTGAGTGCGATGAAGGCGGGCGTGTCTTGGCAAACGGTTACACTGGCAACCTGAAAAAATTTTTGCTTCTATCCCCATCGTCAAGTGGAACAGGTGTCCTTTGAACCCTATGAGGTGTTGGTGAATAGTCATCACCTGCATCGGGTCTATCTGAATGAATTGGAGTCACTTGAGACATTGCCATTGAGCCTAGCGCTGATGCAACTCACTGTGTTACCCGAAGCAAAAATGCCGACAGCAGCACGGTTGTTGGCAGAGCGAACTCGCACAGAGGCAGTGCCAAGGCCAAAAGTCATAATAGAGTTATATGGCTATTCCAATCACTGGAACGGTGGTCGGGGTGCCCCTGCTGGACAAGTGATGCTCTGAAATGTGGAAACGCGGCAAGTGGTGGGCACATGGCCTGCACGGCTGGAAAATCGCTACTATTGGGTCGTGCAACCCGAAATTGTGGTAGCGCCGGGGCGGTATGCAGTGTTGACCTCCAGCCCGCAAACGTGGTCTTATAATGCGACTTCCAAAAATGCTGGCATGACTTGGATTGAAGGGTACCCAATGCCTCGCTAGTGTCAAAGTTGGAGAAATTGTTGGCAGGGGGGCGATCGCGAGTCGCAGGGCGGGGCTTTAGACCCAATTCTTTGGTAAGCTAAAGAATGCTTTCTAAAACCGTGCTAAAACCTCCTATGGCTGCATCCGTAAGCTTTGACCTCGATGCCCTGAACCAACGCTTTGAGGGGGCACATCCCCGTGAAATTCTAGCGTGGGCAGTGGCTGAAATTCCCCAAGGGCTGGTGCAGACCAGTGCCTTTAATGTCGATGACATGATGATTACAGATTTGCTCTACCGTGATCTACGCCCCAATCCGCCGGTGCCTGTTCTCTTTTTGGATACGCTGCATCACTTTCCAGAAACCCTTGAATTTGTGCAGCAGGCCAAGGAAAAATATGGTCTGGATTTGCGCACCTACAAAACCCCCGATGTGGACAGTCGTGAGGCCTTTGCTGCTCGCTATGGCGACAAGCTTTGGGAAACCAATGTTGAGCAGTTTCACCATCTCACTAAAATTGAACCACTGCAACGGGGCTTAGCAGAACTCAATACGGTGGCTTGGATTACGGGACGGCGTCGCGATCAGGCGGTTACCCGCGCCAATATGCCCTACGTGGAACTGGACAAGCAGGGTCGTCTGAAAATTAATCCCCTCGCTGCTTGGACACGCAAACAAACATGGGCCTACGTGATGGAGCACGGAGTAATTTACAATCCCCTCCACGATCGCGGCTATGCCAGCATTGGCGATGAACCCCTCACTACCCCTGTAGCCGAAGGGGAAGACGAACGGGCAGGTCGCTGGCGTGGCATGGGCAAAACCGAGTGCGGCATCCACATCTAAGCCCATGTACTTTCAGGACGTTATTGCCACACTGCACCAGTTTTGGGCGGCTCAGGGATGCCTGATTGCCCAGCCCTATGACGTGGAAAAGGGCGCCGGTACCAAAAGCCCCCATACCTTTTTGCGTGCCCTCGGCCCTGAGCCTTGGGCAGTGGCCTATGTCGAACCCTGTCGCCGACCCGGAGATGGCCGCTATGGCGAGAATCCCAACCGCTATCAGTACTACTACCAGTACCAAGTGCTGATTAAGCCGTCCCCTGAGAATATCCAAGAGATCTATTTGGAGTCGCTACGCGCCCTTGGCATTCGCCCCCAAGAGCATGACATTCGCTTTGTTGAAGACAACTGGGAGGATGCGGCCGTTGGCGCGTGGGGTGTGGGCTGGGAGGTCTGGCTCGATGGTATGGAGGTGACGCAGTTTACCTATTTCCAGCAGTGTGGTGGCTTAGATTGTCGGCCGGTCTCCATTGAGATTACCTATGGCTTGGAACGGTTGACCATGTACCTCCAGGAGGTGGATGCGATCGCCAGTATCCGCTGGAACCCCACGCTCACCTATGGCGATGTCCATTTGCAAGGGGAAATTGAACAGTCCACCTACAACTTCGAGGCCTCAGATCCGGAACGATTGTTCACCCTTTTTAGTCTCTACCAGCAGGAGGCGGAGCAGCTTCTGGAAAAGCAGTTGGTACTACCCAGCTTGGATTATGTGCTCAAGTGTTCCCACACCTTTAACCTGCTGGATGCCCGTGGTGTGATTTCGGTGGCAGAGCGCACGCGCTACATTGGTCGCATTCGGGGCTTGGCACGGCGCGTCGCCCAAACCTATGTGCAACAACGGGAAGCCCTAGGATTTCCACTGCTGAAGGAGCCAACGCCGATCGCCCCCTAAGTCACCATCGCTCAAGGAGTATCCATGGGACGGCAGTGGTACCTGTCGGTGGTCTTGGCCTTGTTTGCAGCATCGGCAACGCTAGCAGCGGATGTGCCACGCTTTCTCAGTCCTAGCAAGTTTTGGGGGCAGTTGGTCTCTCAAGTCAAACCCTTGAAGCCCGAAAAAGTGGTGGCGCTGACCTTTGATGATGGCCCTTGGGGAACCTCAACCCGCCAAGTGCTGCAAATTCTCAAGGAGGAGGAGGTCAAAGCCACATTTTTTGTGATTGGTAAGCACGCCCTCATGTACCCCGATATCATTGCTGACATTGTCAAAGCCGGTCATGCCGTTGGCAACCATAGTTGGAGTCATCCCTATCAGCCCGTTGGTCCTGAAGTCGCCAAGCAAGAAATTGAAAACACCTCTGCGCTCATTGCCAAGCAAAGCCAAGCGCAAACGCGCCTGTTTCGGCCACCGGGGGGCAATCTGACCACGGGGCTAGTGGATTATGCCAAGTCGAAAAACTACGCCATCATCCTGTGGTCGGTGGATACCCACGACACCCGCCCCAACACCACAGCAGCGGACATTGTTGAGCGCACCCTCAAGGAAGTGAAACCGGGTAGTATTATTTTGCTCCACGATGGCGGCGGCGATCGCGCCACTACCCGCAAAGCTCTCCCCACGCTGATTCGTCGCCTGCGGCAAAAAGGTTATCGCTTTGTCACTGTGCCGGAACTGCTGCAACTGGCAGTTAAAGCCCCCACGCCGAAGCCTGAACCAACACCAACACCTCCGCCTCCACCGACAATCACACCAACACCCACCCCTGAGCCAACTGCCACCCCGAAACCCAGTCCAAGCCCAGTTCCCACCCCAGAAAGCCTGCCCAGTCCTGAGCCGATACCGACCCCTCCCGTCCCCAGTGAACCGCAATTGGAGCCGCCACGCATGCCCCCTAACTAAGGCTCTAGGGGAAATTCACTAATCTGTGGCGTCGAGGTACCATTGAGGGTTTCCCCCAGTTGATGGAGGGGTTCATAGACCGGTTCTAAACTGGCTTGGGTGTGGGCGATCGCCCGCAGGAGTTCAGCCGTGAGATATTCCAAGGGATGGGGAGGGGGCGGTTGGCGGCGGCGGTATTTGGGAGTGGGCACAAACTCACTGGCTACGGCCTGAAGCTGGTAGGCCAATGCTTTCACCTTGGCAAGGTAGGTCAGGGTTTCCTCAAGGTGCTGGGTAATTTGCTGGTGTTGGGCTTGCAGTTGTTGCCACTGTTCGGGGGCGATCGCACCCGCTGCTGGTTTGAGATCGAGGGGAGTCAAATCCTGAAACAGTGCTTCTATGTCTGGGGTTTCACTACTCACGAGTCCCTCCAACAAGGCCGCATCAAATAACTCCCCGAGCACTTCGGGAGAGACGGCTGCCCACTCACTGGGGGAAGAAAATGCAGGGTCAGGCGCTGTCATGGGCATTTACCAAGTCGCGTTGGGCGGGATTGCAGTGCATCAAAAGGGGACGGTTGCCCTAACTTTGTTAACCTTATAACGGTTTTGTTTGGTGATCGCGGTTGTGACCTCCTCTTCTTTGCCAATTGTTTTGGGTGTAACGGGTGCATCGGGTCTCATTTACGCAGTGCGTGCCATTAAATTTCTATTACAGGCGGACTATCCTATTCAATTAGTGGCATCAAAGGCCGTGCACCAGGTGTGGCAAGCAGAATATGGCCTCACCCTGCCGATTCAGCCCGAGAAGCAGGAACTGTTTTGGCGCCAACAAGCCCAAGTCTGGACGGGATCCCTCACCTGTCACCGACCCACGGATGTGGCAGCGGCGATCGCCAGTGGTTCCTTTCGCACCTTGGGCATGGTGATTCTCCCCTGTAGTATGAGTACGGTCGCTAAGTTGGCGGCAGGACTGAGTTCGGATCTCCTAGAGCGGGTGGCCGATGTCCACCTCAAGGAACACCGTCCGTTGGTGCTGGTGCCCCGCGAAACGCCTTTTAGTCTCATTCATCTGCAAAACCTGACCCAATTGGCAATGGCCGGGGCGCGAATTGTACCCGCCATCCCTGCGTGGTATCACCGGCCGCAGACCATTGAGGATCTGGTGGATTTTGTCATCGCCCGTGCCCTTGATCAGTTAGGGTTGGATTGTGTGCCGCTGCAACGTTGGCAAGGACCCCTTTCCTAATGCGCGCTTGGATTTATCTGGGGGCGATCGCCCTGCTCAGTACACTGGTCGTCCAAAATTGGCAGCCGCTGGTCTCCCTGCGCTTTTTGGGACAGCAAACTCCGGCGCTCCCCCTTGCCGCTTGGCTTGTGGTGGCAGCCCTCTCAGGAATCGTGGCGGGGCAGTGTTTACTCTGGCTAACCGCAGAAGCGCCAGTAGCGCGGCCAACCCCGCGATCGCAACCCCCTGAACCAGAACTGGATGCCTCGATGCGTCCGCCGGAGGATGAACCAGAGATCGATACCAGCGATGTGGAGGATTGGTTTAGCGAGCCTGAGCCAGCCCCCCGCGAACCAGAGATTCAAGATCGCCCCCGCACGACCTACTCGTACCAATATCGCCCTTCCCGCAAAGCCACCGCCAAAGCCCCGCCACCCCCAGAAGAGGTTGTGGATGCCGAATACCGCATTCTGACGCCGCCACCCCCCAAGGACGCTACCCCTGAGGATGAAGAAGACTGGGATATTCCCCTATGATCAAAGGCGTTGCCATCGGAGGAACAGCTTGTGAAAGTTGCCGTGGTTGGTGCCACAGGTCGCACGGGTCATCGCATTGTGAATGCCCTACAAGCGTCTGAGCATCAGGCGATCGCTGTTGTGCGCAATCCCGCCAAAGCCCAAGGGCGCTGGCCAACGGTAGAGATTCGCACCGCTGATGTGACCCAACCGCAGACGCTGCCCCCGGCGCTCAAAGAGTGTGAAGCAGTCATCTGTGCCACGGGAGCCAGCCCCAGCCTCAACCCCTTGGAACCCCTAAGTGTGGATTATCTGGGCACCAAGAATCTGGTGGATGCCGCCAAAGCTGCCCATGTGCAGCAGTTTATTCTCGTCTCGTCGCTGTGTGTCTCGCAATTTTTCCATCCCCTGAATCTTTTTTGGCTGATTTTGTATTGGAAGCAGCAGGCAGAACGTTATCTCCAAGAAAGCGGTCTAACTTACACGATTGTGCGGCCGGGGGGTCTGAAGGAAACCGATGACGGTGGCTTTCCGATCATTGCCCCAGCAGATACCCTCTTTGAGGGGATTATCGCGCGATCGCGGGTGGCGGAAATCTGTGTGGCAGCCTTGGGCGAGCCGAGTGCCTACAACAAAATTTTTGAGGTGGTCAGCCGTCCTGATCAAACCCCAGCCGCCTATCCAGAGTTATTCCGCTCAATTGCGGCAGTGTGAGGATCAGTTGGTGCGGTTTTCCCGTTGGTTGCTGGCGATCGCTCTTCTAGTGGGCATGGGCTATTTCTTTTTTGGGTCGCGTTCAAGTGCCCTCTGGTGGTACTGGTACCGCTGGCAGCCGGGTCAAATTGCCCCCTTAGTCATGCAGGGGGGTGATCCCTATGTACGGGCACTGATGCGCACCATTTCTGCCAGTGAGGCCAACGACGCCAATCCCTACACCCTGCTCTATGGTGGCGAACACGTCCAAGACCTCAGCCAGCATCCCGATCGCTGTATTCCCATTCGCCGCGGTCCCAATCAGCACCTATGTACCACCGCCGCAGGCCGCTATCAATTTCTCACCACCACTTGGGAAGAAAAAGCCGCCCGCTATCATCCCCAACCGCCGAGCTGGTTTTGGCAGGGCTATAGCTTTGCCCCAGAGTATCAAGATCAGGTGGTCTATCGCTGGCTGACAGATCCGGCCGCTTGGAATGCCGATATTCCCCAACTCTTGCGGGAGGGACGTGTACAGGAAGTTTTTGCCCTACTGTCGGATACGTGGACTAGTCTGGGCTACGGCCTTGAAAGCAACCTGATCACACCCCACCTCGAAGAGATTTACCAGCAACTGTTGGCTCAAGAATTAGCCGCCTCCCAGACTGCACACTCTCCGGGGAGGGATGCGTTACGCTAGTCAATTTTCTCTGCCGACGGATCTATTCGAGTGCCCCAATTTCTGATTCTTGCGTAGAATCCCTCGGAGTCGCTCTAGAAGAGGGTTTGAGTATTTTCAGTGGCTTCGTAGAAAATGATTTGACACCCCTCGCAGGGGATCCCTCGGAACAGGGGGTTGCAATCCGCTCAGGGAGAGGCTATATTGAAGATGCTCTTGCTTCCCTTCGGGGAAGTAGATTAAATGGAAACTGTTAAGTCAGTAAACTCGCTTTGGTTATCCCACATTTTTAACTTGCTTCCCTTCGGGGAAGTAGATTAAATGGAAACGTCTGAACAAGCTGGCGTATGCTGGATAATCAATTAACTTGCTTCCCTTCGGGGAAGTAGATTAAATGGAAACATTTTTAAACACAAATTTTGCAGCTCAGGTGGAGCTGCATTAAGTCTTGCTTACCTTCGGGGAAGTAGATTAAATGGAAACAACTTTTCGTATAGTTCTATTACGTATTCTGCTCGATAATCCTTGCTTCCCTTCGGGGAAGTAGATTAAATGGAAACTGGACTTTTTAACAGTCCACTAAAACTTTCCGCAGCTTGCTTCCCTTCGGGGAAGTAGATTAAATGGAAACCTTAAATCAAATTGCAGCAGATTACAATATTAGCCTACTTCCTTGCTTCCCTTCGGGGAAGTAGATTAAATGGAAACTACAGTCTTTTGATCGGCAATCTTTTAATTAAAGTTTAAAGCTTGCTTCCCTTCGGGGAAGTAGATTAAATGGAAACAAAAACTCCCGCTCGGCACATGCCAAGCGGATATCAACTTGCTTCCCTTCGGGGAAGTAGATTAAATGGAAACAGGTATTTCAAAAGCTGTGCTGGCAGAATTTTGTACTCCAGCTTGCTTCCCTTCGGGGAAGTAGATTAAATGGAAACGGGCAGGAAAAAAGTTATCCCACCCAAAAAAGTCATCTTGCTTCCCTTCGGGGAAGTAGATTAAATGGAAACTAAAGCTTGCCGCACTCGATCCACTTAACGGCTGGCAGCTTGCTTCCCTTCGGGGAAGTAGATTAAATGGAAACGCAGAAGTGAATATGAATAAAACGGTTTGCCAGCGCACTTGCTTGCTTCCCTTCGGGGAAGTAGATTAAATGGAAACACGCTTGCCATACATTTGAGAAAAGGTTAGTTCCATGTTTACTTGCTTCCCTTCGGGGAAGTAGATTAAATGGAAACAACAAGAACAGAGAAATACTGTCATCAAAAACAGGCTGAGTACTCAGTTTTTTGAAGGGGGGGTGTTGAATTCTATTTTTTCTGCACCCCTAATTTTTTTGTCGCAAGAAGTGTCAAGGCCGAGCTGTCAGTTCCATCCGTGAGCAAAGGGCTGTACCGCTCCCGGAGAGATTAAAATCAGAAAAACCCTCTGGTGCAAATCGGCTGGCCTTGGTGGATGTCTATGTCGTTTCTTGAGTATCTCCATGCAGAACCGCGGCGCGTCATTGTCTTTGATGGCGCAATGGGCACGAATCTTCAGGCGCAAAACCTGACGGCAGAGGACTTTGGGGGCAAGGCGTACGAAGGCTGCAATGAATACTTGGTCATCAGCAAGCCAGAGGCGGTGGCCAAGGTGCATCGGGACTTTTTGGCAGCAGGCGCCGATGTCATTGAAACAAATACCTTTGGAGCCTCCTCCGTTGTTCTCAGTGAATACAATTTGGGCGATCGCGCCTACGAAATTAGCAAGAAAGCCGCCGAACTGGCCAAGTCCGTGGCCGCTGAATTTAGCACCCCCGAAAAACCCCGCTTTGTCGCTGGCTCAATGGGGCCTGGTACCAAACTCCCCACCCTTGGCCACATCGACTACGACACCCTCTACACAGCTTTTCGCGAACAAGCGGCGGGTCTCTTTGATGGCGGGGTTGACCTATTTATTATTGAAACCTGCCAAGACGTGCTGCAAATCAAGGCGGCACTCAATGGAGTAATGGCCGTCTTTCGAGAGCGGGGAGAACGCCGCCCTCTCATGGTCTCCGTGACGATGGAGCAGCAGGGCACGATGCTGGTTGGCTCGGAAATTGGTGCTGCCCTGACGATTCTGGAACCCTATCCCATTGATATTTTGGGACTCAACTGCGCCACAGGGCCTGACCTGATGACGGAGCATATCCGCTACCTCTCGCAGCACTCCCCCTTTGTGATTTCCTGCATTCCCAACGCCGGCTTGCCTGAGAACATTGGTGGTTGTGCCTACTACAAATTAACACCGATGGAACTGCGGCTAGCCCTCACCCGCTTTGTCGAGGACTTTGGGGTGCAAGTGATTGGCGGCTGTTGCGGCACTCGACCGGATCACATTGCTGCCCTTGCCGAAATTGCTGCCACCCTGACCCCCAAGGCGCGATCGCCCCAACGGATTCCCGCGGCTGCCTCGATCTACAGCCCGCAGCCCTACGACCAAGAGAATTCCTTCCTGATCATTGGTGAGCGGCTCAATGCCAGTGGCTCGAAAAAATGCCGCGATCTCCTCAATGCCGAAGACTGGGATGGCCTCGTTGCCCTTGCCCGTGCCCAAGTGCGTGAAGGTGCCCACATCCTTGATGTCAACGTGGACTATGTGGGGCGCGATGGCGTGCGGGATATGCACGAGTTGGTGTCGCGGTTGGTTACCAATGTCACCCTGCCCCTGATGCTTGACTCTACGGAGTGGCAAAAGATGGAAGCGGGGCTAAAGGTGGCGGGGGGCAAATGCCTGCTCAACTCCACCAACTTCGAGGATGGTGAACCCCGCTTTTACAAAGTTTTGGAACTGGCGAAAACCTATGGCGCTGGCGTTGTGGTCGGCACGATTGATGAAGAGGGAATGGCACGAACGGCTGAGAAAAAGTTTGCCATTGCTGAACGGGCTTATAAAGCCGCCCTTGACTACGGCATTCCCCCCTACGAGATTTTCTTTGACCCTTTGGCACTGCCGATTTCCACAGGGATTGAGGAGGATCGGGTCAACGGTCGGGAAACCATTGCCGCCATTCGCCGTATCCGCGCTGAACTCCCCGGCTGTCATATTTTGCTGGGGGTCTCGAATATCTCCTTTGGTTTGAACCCAGCGGCTCGCCAAGTCCTGAACTCGATGTTTCTCCATGAGGCGATGCAGGCGGGCATGGATGCTGCCATTGTCAGTGCTGCCAAGATTCTGCCCTTGGCGAAAATTGAGCCAGAGCACCAAGAAGTGTGCCGTGATCTGATCTATGATCGGCGGCGATTTGAGGGGGACGTGTGTGTCTATGACCCCCTTGCGGAACTGACCCGCCTCTTTGAGGGCAAAACCACCCAACCGGATCGCTCGCAGGTGGAGAACCTGCCCATTGAGGAGCGGCTAAAGCGCCACATTATTGATGGCGATCGCCTGGGGCTGGAGGACACCCTCGCCAAAGCCCTTGAAACCTATGCTCCCCTTGAAATTATCAATACCTTCTTGCTCGATGGCATGAAGGTGGTGGGTGAACGCTTTGGCGCTGGGCAGATGCAACTGCCCTTTGTTTTGCAGTCCGCAGAAACGATGAAGGCCGCCGTCGCCTACCTCGAACCCTTTATGGAGAAATCTGCCACGGGGGACACCGCCAAGGGCACGGTTGTGATTGCCACGGTGAAGGGGGATGTCCATGATATTGGCAAAAACTTGGTGGATATTATCCTCACCAACAATGGCTATCGGGTGATTAACTTGGGGATTAAGCAACCCGTTGAAAATATCATCCAAGCCTATGAGGCGCATCAGGCAGACTGCATTGCCATGAGTGGCCTCTTGGTGAAATCCACCGCCTTTATGAAGGAGAATCTGGAGGTCTTTAATGAGCGAGGCATTACCGTTCCCGTGATTCTGGGGGGGGCGGCCCTCACACCCAAATTTGTCTACGAGGATTGCCGCGCCACCTACCACGGTCAAGTGATCTACGGCAAGGATGCCTTTGCCGATTTGCACTTTATGGATCGGTTGATGCGGGCAAAGGCCGCAGGGCAGTGGGACGATCGCCAAGGATTTTTGGATGGCACAACGGTCTCTCCCCCAGAGGCAGAGGCCACACCGGCGATCGCCCCCGAACCCCCCTCGGTGACTGAACCCGAAACGCCAGAAGTAGTAGATACACGCCGTTCTGAAGCTGTTGCGGTGGAGATTCCCCGCCCCACACCCCCCTTCTGGGGCATTCGTCACCTCAAGGCGGATCAGATTCCCCTTTCTGAGGTCTTTGCCTATCTGGATCTCCAAGCCCTGATTGCGGGTCAGTGGCAGTTTCGCAAACCCAAGGATCAAGACCGTACCACCTATGATGCTTTCCTTGCCGAGAAGGTCTATCCCATCCTTGAGGAGTGGAAACAGCGCATCCTTGCGGAAAACCTACTCCATCCTGAACTGATTTATGGCTACTTCCCCTGCCAAAGTGAGGGTAACACGGTCTATATCTACGATCCGCAGCGGGTTGGTGACAAAAGTGCCTGCATCCCTGAGCGGGCGATCGCCCAGTTTACCTTCCCTCGTCAAAAGAGTGGCCGCCGCCTCTGTATTGCCGACTTTTTTGCCCCTGTGGCATCGGGCATCATTGATGTCTTTCCCATGCAAGCGGTGACCGTTGGTGAAATTGCTACCCAAGTGGCGCAGGAGCTATTTGCGGCCAATCAATACAGTGACTACCTCTACTTCCACGGCATGGCGGTGCAAACGGCGGAAGCCCTCGCAGAGTGGTGTCATGCCCGCATTCGCCGTGAATTGGGCTGCACTCCCGATCCAGAGTCGATTCGCGATATTCTTGCCCAGCGCTACCAAGGCTCCCGCTATAGCTTTGGCTATCCTGCCTGCCCCAATATGCAGGATCAATATACGCAACTGCGACTCCTCGAGAGCGATCGCATGGGGATGTATATGGACGAGAGTGAACAACTCTACCCTGAGCAATCCACCACGGCGATCATCTGCTACCATCCCACCGCCAAGTATTTCAGCGTCTAAGCCTCAGCTTTCTTCGTGCTAAAACTAATCATTCAAAAGACGGTGCCATGGGTACACCAAGGGCATCCCCTAAACAGGCACCCAATAATCCATTGACAACATATTCAGCATTCATAGGGAGCAACCAGATCGGATTTTTCAAGAGTTCTCAAGAATTCTTATCACCCTAGGTACCCCATGTTTTAGAAAAGAACTGTCGCGATCGCCCCAATGATAAACTGCAAACGAAAGAGTGTCGGAGATGCCCTCGGTGACGCGCCCAAAAATGATTGTTCTAGATGATGACCCCACCGGTTCGCAGACAGTTCACAGTTGCCTGCTGTTGACCCGCTGGGATGTGGATACCCTCTGTCGTGGCCTCACCGATCCTGTGCCCATTTTCTTTATCCTCACCAATACCCGTGCTTTGCCACCAGAAATCGCAGCGGAGGTCACGCGCACCGTTTGCTGTCATTTGAAGGCGGCGATCGCCCAAACCGGCACCACCGATTACATGGTTGTCAGCCGTTCCGACTCCACCCTCCGCGGCCACTATCCTCTGGAAACCGATGTGATTGCCGCTGAACTGGGACCCTTTGATGCCCATTTTCTGGTGCCTGCCTTTTTAGAGGGGGGGCGCATTACCCGTGATAGCCAGCACTATCTGCTTGTTGCAGGTCAGCCGGTGCCCGTTCATGAAACGGAGTTTGCCCGCGATTCCGTCTTTGGCTATCACCACAGCTACTTACCCGACTATGTGGCCGAAAAGACCCAAGGGCGCATCCCCGCCGCAGCCGTAGAGCGTTTTGTCCTTGCCGATGTGCGCAATCCAGAGACCCTGCGCAGCCGCTTGAGTCAGTTACAAGGCAATGTCTGCGGGGTGGTGGATGCCGAGAGCCAAGAGGATTTAGACCAGTTTGCAGCAGCAGTGCTTGAGCTTGCCAGCCAAGGAAAACGCTTTTTGTTCCGCAGTGCTGCCAGTTTGCTCACGGCCTTAGCGCAGCTGCCGCCCCAGCCCACCCCCCCAGAGGCAATGGCCACCTATTGCCGCCCTGGCCGCTATGGTGCGATTTTGGTGGGTTCCCACGTGCGCAAAACCACTGAACAACTGACCGCTTTGCTGGAGGAACCCGATGTGTTTCCCATTGAAGTGCCCGTGGCTCGATTGCGCGACAGTGGGGCGGCTGAACCTGACATTATCAACGAAGTCTTGGCGGCAGTGGATCAGGCGATCGCCAGTGAGAAAACCCCCGTCATCTTTACCAGTCGTGAGGAACTCACCTTCGCGGATGCAGCGACACGGTTAGCCTTTGGGCAGCGAGTCTCGGAAGTGCTGATGGCAATTGTTCAACAGTTACCCGCCGATTTGCGCTATCTGATCAGCAAGGGGGGCATCACCTCCAACGATGTCCTCAGCAAAGGGTTAAACCTAGCCACCGTTCGCCTCTTGGGGCAAGTGATTCCCGGCTGCTCCGTGGTGCGCACAGGTGCTGATCATCCCCGTTTTCCCGAATTACCAGTGGTGCTGTTCCCCGGCAATGTCGGCGATCGCGAGGCATTGCGCATGGTGTATCGTCGCTTTCACAGTCCTTAGTGGATAGCTCAAGCCCTTGCTTTTGTCTAGGAATTTTTACTTAGTGGCTTGAATCTCGCTGAGCTCAGGGTTTAGAATGCAGTTGTAACAATAATAAACAATTTTTAATCTTTCCCGATAAGTGAATGAGTTTAGTCAACACAGTTGGGGTTCGATCAACGGTATGGCGCTGGCTGCTGCCTGTCTTGGTCGTGCTGGTGGTGGGTGGCGGTTGGGGGGTTTCTCTGCTATTGCCCCTGCGGGATCCCTACATTCAATCGGTACGAGCAGCGGTGGGCGATCCGAGTCGCGGCGAGCAAATTTTTATTCTCAACTGTGCGGCTTGTCATGGCATTGATGGCAAGGGCGAAGTGGGTCCTAGCCTTGTGCAGATTAGCCACCGCCGATCGCAAGCAAAGCTCATCCAGCAAATTATTAGCGGCGATACCCCTCCCATGCCCAAGTTTCAAGCCCAACCCCAAGACATGGCCGACCTATTAAGCTACTTGAAGACACTCTAAAACTTTTGACAAAAATCTCACAGGCGAAACCAGTATATTAAATTGAAAATTGTGCTACCAGAATTACGCATTTCGAGCATTTTTTGGTGGGAATGGAAGAAGCCTTTGCGGTGGGCGATCGCGTTCGCCTTGTGGAACTGCCCCCCTATGTGAAAACAGCGGAGCCAATGCCAATGTTGCGTCCCGCCAGTATCCTCACCCTCGGTGAAGAGGGGGTGATCCTCGGCCAGCAACCGGGGAACTATTGGGTCGTGCGCCTAGCGCGGGGTGCCTTTTTGCTGGAAGCCAAGTATCTCAAACGGCTGTAGTGCCTTCGCTGCTATGGCTCCGCTGCTGTCTCTGTGCATGATTGTCAAAAACGAAGCCCATCAATTACGGCGCTGCTTGCAGTCGGTGCAGCCTTGGGTGGATGAAATCATTGTTGTGGACACGGGTTCCACCGATGGGACGATCGCCATTGCCCGCGAGTTTACCCCCCATGTCCACGCCGTTGTCTGGCAAGCAGATTTTGCTGCCGCCCGCAATGCCTCCCTAGCCCATGCAAGCGGGGAGTGGGTCTTTTACATTGATGCCGATGAAGAATTGGTGGTTACAGATCCCCAATGGCGAGACCAGTTGAGCGCTGCAAGTGGGGATGCTATCAATCAGTGGAGTCTGCTGCGCCGTGAACAGGCGAGCGATCGCAACTGGAGTGAGTTTTGGAATGTCCGCTTTGGCCGCCGTTTTCCTGATCTTCACTTTGCCGGGGCACTCCATGAGCAACTCTATTACCGCGAACGCCCAGCGGTGGTGGGTCAGTTGCAGGGGGTCTATCTCATTCACCACAACCAACAGACGCCAGATCAGTTTCTGGCAAAGCTTCGCGATCGCAATATTCCCATCCTCGAAAAAATGGTGCAGCAGGGCGATCGCCGACTGCAAAACTTGGTGTGTCTTGGGGATCACTATGCCGCCTGTGGCGATGGCGATCGCGCCCAAGCTTGGTATGAACAAGCCCTTGAGCAAATTGCCCCTGCCGTGGCACAGGGAATTCTGCCTCAGGAGACGACTTGGCTGCGCCATCTTCTTTTTTGGGTGAGCTACCGTGCCTTTGAGGCCAAGGACTACGAAACGGCTCAGTATTACCTCAGCTATGGCCTACGCTTCTTTGATCGCTATCCGCCCCTACTCTATGTGGCGGGGTTACTCATCTTTGAATTGGGCTTGCATCGCGGAGCCTTGCCCTACTTTCACCGCTGTTTAGAACTCTTTGAGCAGGGAACCTACGATCGCGCTGAACCCTTCGATCGCCAGTGGATGACCACCCAACCTGCCTATAGTCTAGGTTTTACCTACATGACCCTTCAGGAGCGCGATCGCGCCATCGCCTATTTTCAAAAGACCCTTGAATTTAACCCTGACTATTCCCCTGCGCAGACCTACCTGCAACAACTGTTGACGGCATCGGCAAATCAAGGGTGATGCGAGTTCCCGCCCCTGCTGCCGAGCGAATCCAGTGCTCAACGCCTTACGGCATCAGAGGTAGAGGCACATCCCATCCCGCATCGCCGTTAACCCTTGCAAGGTGCTCAACGCCTTACGGCATCAGAGGTAGAGGCACTGGCTTTCTAAAGCCTAGCCTAATTCTGTAAGGGTTGGTGCTCAACGCCTTACGGCATCAGAGGTAGAGGCACATGATAGTGCCTTGTCGATTAATCTGCCGATGCTGTGCTCAACGCCTTACGGCATCAGAGGTAGAGGCACTTAAATCTGCGGGCATGGTTCAGTACAGAACTCGAGTGCTCAACGCCTTACGGCATCAGAGGTAGAGGCACTTCAAAACACTGCCAAATGTTCTACCAGCAACTCGTGCTCAACGCCTTACGGCATCAGAGGTAGAGGCACGAAGAGGCACGGTCATGGGCAGATTGTTTTGGGGTGCTCAACGCCTTACGGCATCAGAGGTAGAGGCACACGCTACCCCTAGGGGCTAGGGGTTAAGCTCATGTGCTCAACGCCTTACGGCATCAGAGGTAGAGGCACAGGATGACGCCCAAGACCAAGAAGGCCAAGGATGAGTGCTCAACGCCTTACGGCATCAGAGGTAGAGGCACCAGGAACCACAGGAAAAATCCGTCGCCACAGCCATGTGTGCTCAACGCCTTACGGCATCAGAGGTAGAGGCACGGGGTTAGGGGAATGGGGAATGGTTCCATTATAGCCGTGCTCAACGCCTTACGGCATCAGAGGTAGAGGCACGAGAGCAAATTAAAACCGCAGATGTTGCAACTGTTGTGCTCAACGCCTTACGGCATCAGAGGTAGAGGCACCCTAGTAGGGGTTAGGGGGGGGGTTAGGCTCATTAGTGCTCAACGCCTTACGGCATCAGAGGTAGAGGCACAGTCTGGGGCGAACATCCCTTTCCTTATCCTTCTTGGGGTGCTCAACGCCTTACGGCATCAGAGGTAGAGGCACAACCCTAGGGATTTCAGAATGTAAGCGCTTATCCAGTGCTCAACGCCTTACGGCATCAGAGGTAGAGGCACGACGGGTCTTAAAAAATATATTTACGAGGCCACCTAGTGCTCAACGCCTTACGGCATCAGAGGTAGAGGCACTTGGTGGGGCGTAACTAAACACCCCGCAGAGCCCGTGCTCAACGCCTTACGGCATCAGAGGTAGAGGCACGATTTAATCTCAACCATAATAATGCCTGCACAAGGGGTGCTCAACGCCTTACGGCATCAGAGGTAGAGGCACAAATGTCTTTCTCAATGTTTGGTTGTTTTGATAAGTGCTCAACGCCTTACGGCATCAGAGGTAGAGGCACCAGACGCGCTAGAACTACCGCCCGATCCACTGTGTGCTCAACGCCTTACGGCATCAGAGGTAGAGGCACACGAAATAAAAAAAGAGCAGTTTAATGCCATGCTGTGCTCAACGCCTTACGGCATCAGAGGTAGAGGCACCTTGGCGTGTGCCGAGCGGGAGTTTTTAGCGGGGTAGTGCTCAACGCCTTACGGCATCAGAGGTAGAGGCACACTGCCAGTTACAGCAAAGAGCTATGCGATCGAGATGGTGCTCAACGCCTTACGGCATCAGAGGTAGAGGCACCACAGTCAGGTTGTCACGGAAATCGGCCGTGACGTGTGCTCAACGCCTTACGGCATCAGAGGTAGAGGCACATTAACGTAAATTTAGATCAAAATGTTATTAATAGGTGCTCAACGCCTTACGGCATCAGAGGTAGAGGCACCGTAACTCTAGAAAGTTCTGCCACCTTGTACTACTGTGCTCAACGCCTTACGGCATCAGAGGTAGAGGCACCTTTAGTTTGCGGGAAAGACCTTTATCCCGCGTGTGCTCAACGCCTTACGGCATCAGAGGTAGAGGCACGTCTTGGCAGAAGGCAGTCGGGGCAGAAGGCGGTGTGCTCAACGCCTTACGGCATCAGAGGTAGAGGCACTCTTGCTCGCCCCTCTTGCTCGCCCCTCTTGCTCGGTGCTCAACGCCTTACGGCATCAGAGGTAGAGGCACCTTTAGTTTGCGGGAAAGACCTTTATCCCGCGTGTGCTCAACGCCTTACGGCATCAGAGGTAGAGGCACGTCTTGGCAGAAGGCAGTCGGGGCAGAAGGCGGTGTGCTCAACGCCTTACGGCATCAGAGGTAGAGGCACTCTTGCTCGCCCCTCTTGCTCGCCCCTCTTGCTCGGTGCTCAACGCCTTACGGCATCAGAGGTAGAGGCACTTAGTCGTGGCCTTAGGGGCAGTCGTGGCCTTAGTGTGCTCAACGCCTTACGGCATCAGAGGTAGAGGCACTGCCGCTTCCCATACATGTCTGAGAAGCTTAACGCTTCGTGCTCAACGCCTTACGGCATCAGAGGTAGAGGCACACTCTCGTTTACTTTGAAAAGCATCTTGCATAACTAGTGCTCAACGCCTTACGGCATCAGAGGTAGAGGCACAAACAAACGGGTTTGGAAATTTCCTATAACGGTAAGTGCTCAACGCCTTACGGCATCAGAGGTAGAGGCACTTCTTTTATCCTCATCCGTTTTCGTCCCGTCGCGTGCTCAACGCCTTACGGCATCAGAGGTAGAGGCACCAATTTTGAGAGGCCTTCTAGGCGATTTTAGAGCGTGCTCAACGCCTTACGGCATCAGAGGTAGAGGCACAGAATACTCAAATGCTAACTGCCGCCCTGTTAATCGTGCTCAACGCCTTACGGCATCAGAGGTAGAGGCACCATCGCGAGTGGCGCCCATCGAACGCGCAAAGCGTGCTCAACGCCTTACGGCATCAGAGGTAGAGGCACAAATGGCTTAGTCAAACTAAGCCTACCAAAGACGTGTGCTCAACGCCTTACGGCATCAGAGGTAGAGGCACTAACGAACAGTCCCAAAGCGCAAAAGATCCGCGATGTGCTCAACGCCTTACGGCATCAGAGGTAGAGGCACCCAAGCTTGAAAAGCTTGGAACCCGCCTACGGGCAAAAGTGCTCAACGCCTTACGGCATCAGAGGTAGAGGCACCCCTAGATCTTTCGATCTAGTTAAATTAAATCTGTGCTCAACGCCTTACGGCATCAGAGGTAGAGGCACAGACTTATTGCCACTGGCATTGCAGTTGGTTATGTGCTCAACGCCTTACGGCATCAGAGGTAGAGGCACATTTTTTACCTTCTGGAGGTTTTATGTGGCGTTCTGTGCTCAACGCCTTACGGCATCAGAGGTAGAGGCACACCAAGGCAAAGGCAAAAGCCAAAAGACCAAGGCGTGCTCAACGCCTTACGGCATCAGAGGTAGAGGCACAGCGGCGCCCTAGAAATGCCTCTAGGACTAGCTTAGCACAGTCACTTTTCAAGCACCTCTGGCACTTGGTTTTTTTGTGACTGTAAAATTTTTAGCCTCGGCCAGTATTCAGTTGTCAATCCCGCTCTGGGGAATAGGTTCAGAGATTTTCAAGCACCTCTAAATCTAACAAAAACTCTCAAACCAAGTCAAGGGGCTATCTTTGAATATCAGCCGTATCAGAGAATATTTGAATCCAGAGGTGCTTGCATGCGCCACAATCTTGGACAAAACTCAGCTGGCATTCTCTGGGGTCTCGCAAATTTTAGTGCTGCTGACCCGTCAGCAAGAGAAAGATTAACTGCTCTTAGCAAAACTGCAAAGCAATTGTCCCAGCGCCTCAGCGTTCTTTCTTGTGCCCCTATTCCAGAAAAGAGCAGGTTGGCAGTTTGTTAGGATCAAGGGGAAGTGAAGCGGTTGAACACTATGGCGCTGCTGGGACAGTCCGCAGTAGAGTTGAAAGCATGGGTCGAAGCCCAAGGGCAGCCTAGCTATCGGGCACAACAACTCCATCAGTGGCTCTATCAAAAGGGGGCGCGATCGCTCCAAGAGATTACAGTTTTTCCCAAACGGTGGCGTGATACCCTCGCAGGAGTAGAGATTGGCCGCTCAGAGATTCGCTATCGCCATGATGCCCAAGATGGCACTGTGAAGCTTCTGTTGACCTTAGCTGATGGCGAAACCATTGAAACGGTGGGCATTCCCAGTGGCGATCGCCTGACGGTGTGTGTGTCTTCCCAAGTGGGTTGCCCCATGGCCTGTGATTTTTGTGCCACGGGCAAAGGGGGCTATCGCCGCAATCTGGCTTGCCATGAAATCGTCGATCAGGTGCTAACGATCCAGAGTGAAATGAGGCGGCGCGTCAGCCATGTGGTGTTTATGGGTATGGGAGAGCCACTCTTAAACTTAGCGGCTGTTATCCCAGCGGTCACCTGCTTGAATCGCGATATTGGCATTGGTCAGCGGCACATTACCCTCTCAACGGTTGGTATTCCCCAACAAATTCAGCGACTGGCACAATATCAGTTGCAAATCACCCTTGCCGTCAGCCTCCATGCCCCCAACCAAGGCCTGCGAGAGCAGCTCATTCCCAGCGCCAAGCACTATCCCCTCAGACAGCTAATTGCCGATTGTCGTGCCTATGTGCAGCAAACGGGGCGCCGCGTCACCTTTGAATATACCGTTCTGGCGGGGGTCAACGATCGCCCCCAGCATGCTGAGGAGCTAGCGCAGCTATTGCGGGGCTTTCAGAGCCATGTCAATCTGATTCCCTACAATCCCATTGCAGAAGCAGCCTATCAGCGTCCCAGTGATCAGCAATTGCGACAATTTTTGGCTCAACTGCACGCCTTGGGGGTAACCGCCAGCATTCGGCGATCGCGGGGTCTGGATCGGCAAGCCGCCTGTGGCCAACTGCGCCAAGCCCAACTCAGTGCCTAAAGATTTTTTGCTATCATGATTCTCTAATTCATGTTATTCCTATCACATTTCCCTTTTGAATGAAGCCAGAGCTTTGGTTGATTGCTCCTGTTAGCGCGATCGCCCTCGGTGGTATTGCCACACTGATTCAACCCCAACAACCCTTAGCAACCCTTTTAGGGAGTGGCATCGGTGCCCTTGCAGGTGCACCCCTCATTGAAAAGAACCAACGCCGTAGCGATCGCCTCATTCGAGACATTCACACCGTCCTCTCCTCCTCCCCAGAGAGCACCGAACTCAAGGCACTTCTGCTGCAAGAACTGGCACAACAACGCCGACAACTCACTGACCTTGAACAGCACCTGCACCAAGCACTTCCTGAAGCCCTGCACCCGATTCTCCACGAGATCGCCCAGACACGGCAAACCCTCACGGACAATCTAAGGGACGCCTCCCCACTAGCTGCCCAGCAACTTGAACCGCTCATTGAAGCCATTCATGCCCAGAGTGCCGCTCTGCAAACCATTCAGACACTCCTGCAAAGACCCCAACCCCCAGCAACTGCCCTAAAAACCGCTGTCCTCTACGACATTGAGAACTTAGTCTTTAACCAAGGGCAGCGACTAGACCCCGCCAAAGTGAATGAGCTTGTTTCCCTAGACAACGTTCTGGAGGCAATTAAAAGCACTATTGATCTGGGGGAAATCGCCATCCAGCGTGCCTATGGGAACTGGCAAAATCAAATTCTCCAAGCCCTCAACGCTCAACTGGAGCGATCGCAAATCGAGCGGGTTGGCGTCTATGGTCGCAATCACAATCAGCGTAATGCAGCGGACATTCAACTTGCCCTTGATGCCATTGATCTAGCCTACCAGCATCCCGACATCAATACTTTTGTGCTCATCTCCGGCGATGGTGGCTTTGGCTCCATTGCCCTACGCCTACGGGATTACGGTAAAACCGTGATTGGCTGTGCCTACCGTAATGCCGCCAGTGATAGTTTTCAGCGGGTGTGCCACCGATTTATTTTCCTTGAGAATCCCTTCATTCAGTCCGACCCCGCCACCAATGGCAGAAACGGCACGCCTCCCCCGCGTCAACCCAATCAAGAAAATCGCACCGCGCCATTCTCACCTCGGCGTCTTCCCATTGAGCCGTTGAACTATGAACAAATTCCGCCATCGGCGATTCAACAACGGGAAACTGAAAAACTTTTGGAGCTATTCTCCTACTACACCACTGATGCAACAAGACGGCGAGAATTGGCTAGGGGTATGGTCTTTAATACCGTATTTTTAGAAATGAGATCCGTTGCCCCCCAATTGGATCCGCTGCGATTTGGCTTTTGCAAGCCCTCTGAATTAGTGGCCTACTTAACCACACACCATCAGTTACAAATTGGCGTTGCGGTGAATGGTCAATTGGGTAGAACGATTCTCTGCTGGCGCAATAACCTACCTGAGCGCTACACCCTGCGCACCTCCAGTCCCCAAACCATTCACACCGTCTCGATCTATCGTGGTATTTTTGCCGATGAAGTGGCGGCCGATTTTTTACTGACTCAGGTGGGACAGTGGTTAATTGCCCATCGTCCCCGCAATGCCCCTTTTGAGAGAATGATAAATATTATTCTTGAGCAAGCTCGTCGGCGGCAGCAGCGCATTGGTCAGCAGGAGATTAAGCGGGCGATCGCCAACTATGTCAAAGCGGGCGTTCTAACACGAACAGGGAACACCCTCACCCTCAACCCTGCCATCACGGACTTTTCTAGTTTGGCGATCGAGCTACAAATTCGCTTTCGCCAAGCCGTGGCAGAACGCCTCAGCAAGATTGGTGAAACCATCAATGAGGAGGTCTTTGCCCAAGCGGTTCCCCTCAAGCCTCTACAACTACCGACTGCGAACAACCCAACCTAGGATGCAGATGGTGGCTCAATCTGACTGGGCAGTTCTAGACAATAGCCAGCCCCATAGACGGTTTTGATATAGCGCGGATTCCGCGGATCCGGCTCTAGTTTTGTCCGCAGGTGGCGGACGTGGACGCGAATAGTTTCAATATCATCATCGGGGTCATAGCCCCAGACTTCCTTGAGAATTTCACTGGGGGAGACCGTTTGGCCATGGCGTTGCAGCAGGCAGTGCAGGAGTTCAAATTCAAGGCGCGTCAGCTTAATAATTTTGCCAAACCAAGAGACCTCAAATCGTTCAGGCACTAGTGTCAATGGCCCATAGCTGAGGATTTCGCGATGGCCTGCCGTGGCGGGAATGCGATCGGCGCGGCGCAAGAGGGCGCGTACCCGGGCCAGCATTTCCTCCAATTCAAAGGGCTTGGTGAGATAGTCATCGGCACCGGCATTAAATCCTTCCACTTTATTATGGGTTTGGCTGAGGGCCGTCAACATCAAAATCGGAATATCTTGAGTACGGGGATCGCGGCGCAGGCGTTGGCAAATTGTAAAGCCATCCACTTGGGGCAACATCAGGTCAAGGAGAATCAGATCGGGAGAGAGTTGCACGGCGAGGGCTTGCCCTTGCATCCCATCTAAGGACTTTGTGACCTCGTAGCCCGCCATTTGCAGGTTAATTGCCAAAACGTCAGCGATCGCAGGGTCATCATCAATGATTAAGATGCGGGGCTTCATAAAATTGACAGTACTCAATCCTCACGGGCGGCCAACTACCGCTTCTGAGAGAATTATAAACATGGCAGCAAAAACCTTAAGACTTTGTTGAGTTTCTTTAGATTTTCTGAATATTTGACACCAATCTAGGGATACAGAACTTACTCTAAAATAAGGGATACCTCCAGCAGATCAGAGGCTATCCTGCATCAACTTGTCCAGTGCTGAGCGTGGCCAATCTATAGGACACTGAACAATCGAGAATTGGCCTAGACCACTTTCTAATCAGCACTTGGCGCAGTCTGAAACCCAGTTCTAGGCTGGCATTACGCGCAGCAAGCTAAACCGGAATTACGTTCATGCCGCGAGCTCTATGCGGTCTTGAGCGGATTTTCTACAAACCTAGGCTATACTTTGGGAATGCAACTTTTGGGCAGAAACGATGATCCTGTCCTGACTTTTGCGAACTGCTCACTCATGTAATGCTGTGGTTTGGATCGAATATGCTTGCTCCCATTCTTGTGGCACAAGCCGCTCTAGCAACTCCACCCCAACATGCATCCACTCTGGTACAGGGATATTCGCTTCGCTCGAATGTTGTTGTCCAAGCCAATACTGTACCCGCCAATCTAAGACCCCCTGAAGTCCCCTCGCCACCTGCGGCAACGGCCTACGTCACACCCACCAATTTTGCCTACTTCCCCCAAGACATTCGTCCTTTACCCGGCAAGTTGGACGATGTCCCCGTGTTTAACAGCAATAGTCCAGAGATGGTGCGCTCTGAGGGGATTCTCCTCTCCACCTTTCCACCCCACGGGAAATGGCAACCGGCGGCTCACCTCAACTATCCCTTAGAGGGGCGCTTTGATGTCTTTGCCCACCACATTACCCAATCCAATCGGGCGGTGAGTACGCCAACCCTCTATTTGGGGCTGCTTGCCTATAACCCAACGGATCGCTATGTCACGGTGAGATTTCATCAAGCCGCTAGTTTTTTAAGTACGCCAGATGCTCCCTTCCGCAATTTGCCCGCCATGCTCGATAACCCCACGGGCTTTGTTTTTTCAGGGCCTGGGAGTCGCGTCACCAACCAAGTGCTGCGGGGGGTACGGCAGACGTTCTTTCCCTCACAGATAACCATTCCCCCTCGCGAAGCGCGGATGCTGGCGAATTTGCCGCTGCCGTTGCCCACTCAATTTCCCAATGCGGTACTCAATCGGGTTCGGGCAGAGTTTATGCTCAATGCCGATGGCAGCGTCGGCCCCAAGTTACCCCTAATCCCGGATACAAATCCCTTTGGTGAGGTCTCCTCCTCCAATGGCCGTTCCACCCTGATGTATTTAGAAAGTAGTGGCCCGATTTACTTAGCGCAAATGTCAATGTTTGCCCGCATGAACGAGCAGGGCACCGAACGGGCACCCACCCTAGAGGAATGGTGGGCAATGCTCCATCGCGGTCAACTGGTTACCCCCCGCGACATTCCACCCACGCCCCCCAATAGTGGTCAGTTTGGGCGCTTCTTTTATGGCCGTGTGGCCGGTGTCAGTCAAGGCTCTCGCTGGCAAGCCACCCTCACCGATGGCCAAAGCCATGGACAGGCTTTAACGATTCCGGCACCGGGGCGAGCCATCTCCTATGGCATTAGTACGCTGCACCGCGGCACCCTTGGCACGGGTCAAATTCAAAGTGCCCCCATGTTGGTACGCTATCCAGACACCGCCTACTACGCCCATGGCAATTATGGTGTTCACTATAGTTTGACCTTGCCCTTGGTCAACAATACCCGTCAGTTCCAGTCGGTGGTGCTAACGCTGCAAACCCCTCTCAAACAAGATCACCGCAGTGTCGTCCTCCAATTTTTGGAACCCCCGGCTCCCCAAGTGTTTTTCCGGGGAACGGTGCGTGTTCGCTTTACAGATGATTTAGGACAGAGGCAAGAGCGCTATGTCCACTTGGTACAGCGGCGGGGTCAGCGGGGAGAACCATTAGTGACATTAAATATGCGTCCAAGTGAAAAACGGGATGTTATTGTGGATCTACTCTACCCACCCGATGCCACCCCACCCCAAGTGCTGACAGTAGCGACATTGCTTGGTCCTAGCTATGAGAACACGACTCAAGTGCCGGCCGCTCCCAATTCTTTGTCCCTCACACCCGTGACGACACCCTAGGAGTGACGAGAGTGGGCGATCGCGCCGCGTGGCCAAAGGACAATCGCCTTGTTCTCATTGGGGATGTCCACGGTCACTATGAAGGCCTGTGCCGTTTACTGGATCTCATCTCACCTCGGGTGGGCGATCGCCTGTACTTTCTTGGGGATCTGGTGGATCGCGGGCCGAGTAGTGCCGCTGTCGTGGAATTTGTGCGCCAAGGTGGCTATGGTGCTGTGCGCGGCAACCATGAAGATATGATGCTCCTCGCCTTTAAGGGCAAACAAATCAATCCTGCGCAGCTTTTTGTCTGGTCAAGGAGTGGTGGCAATGAGACCCTTGCCAGCTACACCTCCACGGAGTTGCTTTGGCAGCACTTCGACTGGCTGCACAGGTTGCCCCTTTATCAGGATTTGGGCAATGTGTTGATTGTCCATGCTGGTCTTGATCCCAGCCTGCCCTTAGCACAGCAAACCAGTAAAGAGTGCTGCTGGATCCGTGAGCCGTTTTTAAGCCACCCCACCCCCTACTTTGCGGATAAAACGATTGTGATCGGCCACACGATTACCTTTACGTTTCCCGATGTCCAAGCAGGACAAATTGTGCGGGGTGCTGGCTGGATAGACATTGAAACCGGTGCTTATCATCGCCGCAGTGGCTGGTTGACGGCGCTGGATTGGACGAATCAATGGGTCTATCAAGTGAATGTCCTCTACGGCGGTACCCGCCAAGGGGAACTGGAAACATTCCTTGTGGATTTGGCAGATTTCTCTTGGAGCACGAGCTAGCGCTGCCGCCATGCCGACCACAAAAGACACGCAATGCCGATATTAATGGCAATATCCGCCACGTTAAAGACGGGAAATTGAATCCAGCGAAAATCCAAGAAGTCAACGACTTCGCCCGTGAGAAAGCGATCAATGCCATTGCCTAAGGCGCCACCCAGTAAACAGCCATAGCCCACTTGCTGCCAGCGATTTAATCTCGGACCGAGCACCGCCCAAGTGATCAGACCCAAGCTCACGATGAGAGACAGCCAGCGCAACCAGACACTGCCATTGGCAAAGAGGCTAAAAGCCGCCCCAGTATTTGTAACGTAGGTAATGTGAAAGACACCGGGGATAATGGGCGTTGTTTGCGGCGGCACTGTTAGGGCATAGGTGGCCACAATCCATGCTTTCGTCAGGCGATCGCTAATTAAGGCGAGGCCAGCCGCCCACCAAAAAAGGGGATTTTTGATCTTGAGCCGCTGACTACTCATCCCACAGGACTAAGGGCGGCCACTGAGACCCGTGCCGCCACCTGTTGGGCGATCGCCCGTAGGGCTTGCGCCGAAGCAGACTGCGGATCCGCAATGAGAATCGGTTGACCCAAATCTCCCCCTTCCCGCACGGGCAATTCCAAAGGCACCTGTCCTAAAAGGGGTACACCCATTTCCGCCGCCAAGGCTTCGCCGCCCCCACTGCCAAAAATGTCATAGCGACGATTGGGCAAATCGGGGGGAATAAAGTAGCTCATATTTTCCACTAGCCCAAGGACTGTGACTCCCAACTGCTGAAACATCCGCAATCCCCGCCGCGCATCCCCAAGGGCAACAGGTTGGGGCGTTGTTACAATCACTACACCTGCCATTGGTACCGCTTGCGCCAGTGTGAGTTGGGCATCCCCAGTGCCGGGGGGCAAATCCACAATCAGATAGTCCAATGCGCCCCAATCGCTTTGGTAGAGAAATTGGCGAATAATGCCATTGAGCATGGGACCGCGCCAAATGACCGGCTGATCACGATCAATCAGGAAGGCCATCGACACCACTTTCAAACCATGAGCTACCGGAGGTAACAGGACATCGCCTCTGGCTTCCTTGCGCACTTCGACAATGGCATCCTCTAGCCCCAGCATCGTGGGAACATTCGGCCCATAGATATCCGCATCAATAATGCCAACGGCAGCCCCCGCTTGGGCAAGGGCAAGGGCTAAATTCACCGCAACGGTACTTTTGCCGACCCCCCCTTTCCCACTGGAGACGGCAATAATGTTCTTGACTCCTGCTACATCGGTGCGATCGGGCAGGCTCTTTTGCTGCGGCGTTTCAGCGGTAACCGCCACTTGCACATCCATCACCCCCGGCAGAGTAAAGACGGCCTTCTTGCAATCCTCGACAATAAATTCCCGTAGGGGACAAGCCGGGGTTGTCAGTACCAGTGTAAAGCGAACCGTGCCATCCTCAATGGCAACATCGCGGATCATGTTGAGTTCCACTAGCGATCGCCGTAACTCGGGATCTTCCACAGGACGGAGAACGGCCAACACAGACTCAACAGTAAGGGGGGCACTCATGCAGGTGATTCGTTACATTCGCTACTTAGATAGCGATCGTACCATCGTTGGGCAGATTCCTCCGCCAGCCACAGCAGCGATACAGCCAACGATGCAAGCCAAGACCGCTCTCAGACAGGATCACACCCCCATTTGCCTACACTATATTTCAGAAAAGGGCGGTATTCTGGAAAGTATTAGCCATTTGGGATCAGAAGGATTGCAACGTTGACTCACTCCACCCTCCACCAACCCGCCACAGCCGCCGGCCAAGGCCTGCAACGCCAACTTATTGTCATTCTTGATTTTGGGTCGCAATACTCCGAACTTATTGCCCGCCGCATTCGTGAGACCCAAGTCTATTCCGAGGTCATTTCCTACCGCACCACTGCTGAGCAACTTGCCCAATTAGCCCCCAAGGGCATCATTCTCTCCGGTGGCCCCAACTCCGTCTATGACGAGAATGCTCCCCAATGTGATCCAGAAATTTGGAACCTCGGCATTCCCATCCTTGGCGTGTGCTATGGCATGCAACTGATGGTGCAACAGTTGGGGGGAACTGTGGAGCGAGCCACCGCTGGCGAGTATGGCAAGGCAGCGCTCTTTATTGACGACCCCACGGATCTGCTCACGAATGTTGAGCAAGAAACAATTATGTGGATGAGTCATGGTGATAGCGTCACCGAGTTGCCCCCCGGTTTTCGCGTCTTGGCGCATACCCACAATACGCCAATGGCGGCGATCGCCCATCCAGAGCGGAAACTCTATGGCGTTCAGTTCCACCCAGAGGTGGTGCACTCCGTGGGCGGTATTGCCCTGATCCGCAACTTTGTCTATCACATCTGCGATTGTGAACCCACTTGGACAACGGCTGCCTTTGTCGAAGAAGCGATCCGTGAAGTGCGCGCCAAAGTGGGGAACAAACGGGTACTCCTTGCCCTATCGGGGGGGGTGGATTCCTCGACACTGGCCTTTTTGCTCCACCGCGCCATTGGCGATCAACTCACCTGTATGTTCATTGACCAAGGGTTCATGCGCAAAGGCGAACCGGAGCGACTCCTCAAGCTCTTTCAAGAGCAGTTTCACATCAAGGTGGAGTACGTCAATGCCCGCGATCGCTTCCTTGCCCAACTGGTGGGCGTCACAGACCCCGAAGAAAAGCGCAAACGCATTGGCCATGAATTTATCCGCGTTTTTGAAGAAGAGTCGCAGCGGCTAGGGCCTTTTGACTACCTTGCTCAGGGCACGCTGTATCCCGATGTCATTGAATCGGCAAATACCAACATTGACCCGCAAACCGGCGAGCGCGTAGCGGTGAAAATCAAGAGCCACCACAATGTGGGCGGTCTGCCGGAAAACCTGCGCTTTAAGCTGGTGGAACCCCTGCGCAAGCTCTTCAAGGATGAAGTGCGCCAAGTGGGGCGATCGCTGGGTCTGCCCGAAGAAATTGTGCGGCGGCATCCTTTTCCCGGTCCCGGTTTAGCGATTCGGATTCTGGGGGAAGTGACCCCGGAACGCCTAGAGATTCTGCGGGATGCGGATCTGATTGTGCGGCAGGAAATTAACCGCGCCGAGATGTACCACGACTTTTGGCAAGCCTTTGCGGTGCTGCTGCCGATTCGCACTGTGGGGGTAATGGGCGATCAGCGAACCTATGCCTATCCAGTGGTGCTGCGGTTTGTCACCAGTGAAGATGGAATGACCGCTGATTGGGCACGGGTGCCCTACGATCTCCTCGAGCGCATTTCCAACCGCATTGTCAACGAGGTGCCGGGGGTGAATCGGGTGGTCTATGACATTACCTCCAAGCCACCGGGAACCATTGAGTGGGAATAAATTTGCCAGAAAGGGGAGCGATCGGTTTAACTGGGAGAGATGGTGGTGTGAGTGATGTGGCATGAATGGCAAATGGACGCTGGCCCTTGGCTTTAGTGCAGGTGTATGGCTGCCCCTCGCGGCAACGGCGCAATCTAGCCCGCCCCAATGGCAAATTGAGGCTCGGCCAATAACTCACCCCACCTTTGAAGTGGCACCAACGGTGGAAGCACTGCCCCAATGGCAAGCCGTTCCCGAACCTAGGGGCGATCGCCCGTGGCAGCCAGCAACGCCAGAAGAACTGGCGCAACCCATTTTGCCCCCTGTAGCTGAGCAGGCACCGACACCCGTCATTGCCGAGGAACCCCAGTATCGCATTCCTCCCTTAATGCGTCCGCCCACCCGTCTCTTTAACTTGGAGACTGCCAATATCTTGCCGGAGCAAACCCTTGAACTACGGGGGGGAATTCGCAACTATGATCCCCAAGTGGCTGGGGGCGGCGGCGGTCTGCAAATTTTCTATGGCTCCATTGACTATGCGATCAATCATCGCTTGCAAGTGAGCTTTAGTGGCAATTACTACGACGATCCCTTGGGACGCTTGGTGAAGGGGCTACAGCCCGACCTTCAGTTTGGGGCGATCGCTGCTGGTCTCAAATATCAAGTGCATCGCGGCGAGAATCTATCGGTGGCTGTGGCTGGCTCCCTAGAGGCAGTACGGGTGCGATCGGACAATTTCCTCTTTGTGCCGGGTGCCGCACGAGCCGGAACGTGGACGGTTGCCGCCTCCTTGCAAGCGCCAATGACCTATTCCTTTAATCCCCAGTTGCAGTGGCACTTTACGCCCAACCTCACCTATTTTCCCGACACAGTGAACAAGGGAGGGGAATTTTACGGCACGAACTTCAACTTTGGCACAGGCATCAGTTGGCAGCCCCATCCTCGCTTTAATCTTTTTGCCGATGTCAATATGCCCGTCGGTCCGGGGGGCAATGCCGTGCGCAGTAGCGATGGCGCGATCGTCAACCTGCCCGTGTGGAGTGCCGGTGTGCGCTTTCTAGTGAACCCTTCAGTGAGTATTGATTTGGCAGCCACCAACGCCTTTGGCATTACACCTGCAAGTCGTACCTTGGCTTTTTTGCCCGGTGCGGATCAAGTGGGTGTCATGGCGGGATTAAGCTATACCCCCAATATGGGGCCTGATTTTGCGCCACCCTTTTTGCCCAGTTTTCGCAGTGGGCCTCGGCAACCCCTCACGGATCGCGATCGCCAGCTTTTACTCAATGGCCTCACCCTTACCTCCCCCAGCACCCTTGATCCGGGGATGCTGCACCTGCGGGGCAATAGCGGCACCACAGGAACCGGTTTTCAGGTGGGCTTTGGTCTTGCCTACGATGCCCAATTTGCCATTGCCATTGAACAGTGGGAACGCGGCGAAACCCTCATCGAAAACATCAACTACAGCGGTAACTTGCAGTTGGGGCTAGCAGCGAAGTTGCGTTTCCTCGATCAGGCTCAAGGGGATCCCTTTTCTTTGGCCTTTCAAGGCTCATTTAATCGTGGCATTAAGCAGGGGGGAGGTGGCAGTCGTTCCCTAGGCGGCTTGGAACTGGCCTTTATGTATGAGCCAACCAAGAATGTGGCACTCCTGTTGAATCCCAAGTTGGGCATCTTTAGTCCCAGCCAAAAAATCGTCGGTGGTGTGGGGGTCGGCCTCAATGTTGAGGTAGTCCGCAACCTCCAATTCATTGCCGAAGCCACGCCGGTCTTTGGGCAAACGGGGGTCTATAGTGCCGGCTTGCGTTACGTCGTGCCCCAGTGGGGACTAGGCATTGATCTCTATGGATCAACGGCAGTCGGCAGCAGTATTCCCAATGCAGGTCTTGTCGGTCAGGGGTCGCCGGGGGTGGGGGTCAACCTCCATTGGCTGTTTGGCGGATCGCGGCCACAGGAGAATTAAAGTCATGCAAACTCAATAGTTGTTAGTCCCCCCTCAAGCGCAATGAAGGGGAAGAAGGGGCTAACGCCTAACTGCCGTAGATGCCTTTATCATCCCGTTGGAAGAGGCGTTTGATGTGCTCCCACGCCTTAATGAGGGCATTTTTTTCATCGTTGGACTCCTTCAGCGCCTCGTTGTAGGCTTCGACAAATTTAGACTGAGCGGCCTCCGAGAGATCTGCGCGTACCTCTGGGGAAATATCCTCTGGCCCAGACAACTGCCCCTCAGGCTGACGCGGAATTTGCATCTCCGTAATGGCTGCCTCTTGACCGCCAGCGGATTGCAATAGGAGAAAAATCTCGCCGGCTTTGTCCTCAGGGACTTCAACGACCAGCAAAAATTCACCTGCCTGTACCCGCGTTTGATAAATGGCAGCTTTGTCCTGCGGCATCCCCAAGGAAATCAGTGCGGATCCTAGGCCGGCGCCCAAAGCACCATAGAGCGCACCACTGGTCGCCCCCAAAAGGGCAGCCGCCAGAGGGCCAGCAGCAGCCACAACGCCAATAAAAGGAATAAACAGAACGCCGACTCCGGTCAGCAAACTCAGCAGTGAACCAAACACCGAGCCATAGAGGGCACCCGTGGTGACGCCATCCAAAATAATATCTTTCTTAGTAATAAATCCACTAATGCGGGCTTCAGACTGAAAATTGCGGCCAATGATTGAGATATTTTCCTTGGGCACACCGCGATTCAAGAGTCGTTCGATCGCCTCTTTGACTTTGGCCTCTTCCTTGAAGGTGGCCGAGACACATTTTGTTGCTGGTTGAGCAAAAGTCGTACGCATTGATGGGTTTCCTCATCAGGACATGACCCCAGTATAGATACGAGCAATTATCGTTGACACCGAACCTCCAAGGTGAGGAAACAGAACGCTCTCCCCACTCGACTAATCGCGGGCAAGGTTTTCAAAGCGAGTGTATTGGGGGTCAAAGAGGAGCTTGACGGTGCCCACTGGGCCATTGCGGTGCTTGGCAATCAGGAGTTCACAAATGCCGCGATCGGGGGTGTCAGGGTTGTAATATTCATCGCGGTACAGCAGAATCACTAAGTCGGCATCCTGTTCAATGGAGCCGGATTCGCGCAAATCAGACATCAGGGGGCGTTTATTTTGCCGTGATTCAACACTGCGGCTGAGTTGGGAGAGGGCAATGACAGGGACATTGAGTTCCCGCGCCAGTCCCTTGAGGGAGCGGGTAATTTTGGAGAGTTCCTGCACCCGACCTTCGGTAGTTTCTTCGCCACCCATTAGTTGCAGATAGTCAATCAAAATGAGGCCGAGGCCATTGGGATGCTCGGCATGGAGACGACGGGCAGTGGAGCGAATCTCCCCAAGGGTGGGATTGGGAGTGTCGTCAATGTAGATGGGCAGTTGCGAGAGAATACCGATCGCCCGACTTAGGGGTTCCCACTGGTGTTGGCTAATGCGCCCTGCGCGCAAATAGTTGCTGTCAATGCGGGCTTCGCTGGCAAGGAGACGTTGCACCAGTTGCTCCTTGGACATCTCAAGGCTGTAGATCGCCACCCCCAGATTATGAATTTCGGCAATGCGACGGGCAATCTGTAGGGCGATCGCCGTCTTGCCCATTGAAGGACGACCGGCAATGATAATCAAGTCCGATCGCTGGAAGCCTTGGGTCATGTTGTCCAGATCATAGAAATTGCAGGATAGACCCGGCTGAATATGACCGATCGCCCGCTGCTCCAATTCCGTAAACGTGCGGGTAAGAATTTCATCGGTGCGGGTCAATCCCTGCTGAATCCGATCCTGCGTCACACTAAAGATCTGCTGCTCGGCCTGATCCAAGATCACATTCAATGAGAGGCTGCTATCGTAACCCAGCTTCACCACATGGGTACCGGCTTCAATAAGCTTACGGCGCAGGTATTTTTCCTTGACCAAGAGGGCGTAGCGATCGATATTGATCGCGCTCACTGTGCGCTCGACCAGTTCCGCCAGCTTGGTGTGCCCCCCAACTCGTTCCAATAGCCCCTGATCCTGTAGCCAAGCGGTAACGCACAGCAGATCCGTGGGGCTGCCGCGACTGTGGAGCGAAACCGCTGCCCGATAGATCTCGCGGTGGGCACTGAGGTAAAAGGCCTCAACCGGCAAAATATCCACCACGCGGTTGATGGCTTCCGGGTCTAAGAGAATACCCCCCAAGATCCACTCTTCCGCTTCGAGGTTCTGGGGGGGAATCAGTTGGCTATCGGGCTGAAAACTTGGCTCCTGAACCATCAAGGAGGCTAGCCCTAATCGGCAACGACTTGGATATTGAGTTTGACACTCACTTCGGGGTGAAGCTTGATTTCAGACGTGTAGGTGCCCAATTTGCGAATCTCCGGCAGAGTTATTTCGCGACGATCGATGGTTTCACCCGTAATCGCTTGAATCGCATCGGCCACATCTTTGGGTGTAACGCTGCCAAAGAGCATATCTTTTTCGCCCACGGGCATTGAGATGGTAATGGTGGCCAGTTTTTCGAGGGTGGCTTTTTGTTTTTCAGCAACGCCTTTGAGTTCGGCAAGCCGCTGCCGTTCTTTTTCTTGGAGCCGCTCTACGCGCCGCAGGGCACTGGGGGTTGCTGGCTCGGCAATCCCTCTTGGAAATAGGTAATTACGGGCATAGCCGGGGGCGACTTCGACAACTTGACCCATTCGCCCGAGTTTATTGACGGTTTCATTCAAGACAACTTGCACCCGCTTTGCCATGGGGATCCTCTTTCATTGAACTGGATGGGTTAACAGCAAGCGTCAGCGCTGGTGGCTACGGCTGCTATTTTAGGACAAATAAGTATTCTATAGCCTCTCGGCAGCAATTGCGACAAAAAAAGGGCAGAACGCTGTTCCACCCTTGTACCGAGTTTGTTCCAAAGTTAAGGGTTCACTTAGAGGGGATGGAAGAGCAAGTCGGGATAGAAACGATTAAACTCAATCAAAATCCCAGCGGTAATCGTCATCCAAATGGCGGCCAGCACGGGCGCGGTGGAAAGATAGGTCAAAAAGTGTTTCATGGTACTCGTCCTTATGACAGTCAACAAACAGTGAAGCTAGCGAGGGGAAACGGTGATTTCGTTGTCTTTGGCGGTGAGTTCACCCG
This sequence comes from Thermosynechococcus sp. TG215, assembly GCF_031583455.1. Taxonomy (NCBI): domain Bacteria; kingdom Bacillati; phylum Cyanobacteriota; class Cyanophyceae; order Acaryochloridales; family Thermosynechococcaceae; genus Thermosynechococcus; species Thermosynechococcus sp. TG215. The sequence goes on from NZ_CP134178.1 coordinate 517,010, forward strand.
ATGCCAGCTCCTTGAGGGCAGCCAATGGCCAAGCAAACCCCGTGAGCATGCATTTGATGGCAAGGGGCACATCAATAATGATTTCTTTTTCATTGGCCTCACCGCTGTTGCGCACAGCAATCAAGTAGGCGCGACCCACCCAGCCAATCCAGCCGGCAATGTACAGGAAGAGCACACTGGGAATGAGAAAATCACCGGCACGGCTGAGGCGACCATCCACAACGAGGTGGGGCAAACCATCTTGGCCGCATAGGGCTTGGCTGTAGCGCTCAAACCGTTTTTGACCGGAGGCGGGATCAGCGGTGGTATTCACAGCAGCGGCAGCACGTTTTTGAAAGGCAGGAGAATCTTTGCAGGGGACGAGTCCTGCCACATCAGCGGCGGCTAGAGGGGTAAAACCTAGCCACAGGGTCAAGACAAGGAGTAGGGCTAACAATCGACGCATGGAGTGTTGTCCTCAAATGCAGACAGGTCAAAGTGCATTCACGGAGAGAGCAATCCCTCCCAAAGCTGCCATCATTTTAGCGGATGGGCTTCAACCCAACCCTAGGGGAAAGGTTAATAATTTTTACGAGGGCAAATGCTGACTAATGCTTCCTCTGGCGATCGTTCTATGGTTGATTGGTGCTACCGCACAAACTGCATCTATTGAGCCAGACAAAGCTCCTTTGCTAGACTGGATCTATTGCTGGATTTGACTTTGAAACATCTACACATCGGTGGCGCTGGGGGGAGAGCTGACCCACGGTGATTTCGCAACCATGATAAAGTGTTTCTCCTATTTTACCCCCCATGGATGCTGACCTGACCTTTAACTTGCCCGACCAAAAGATCCTCGAGACCTTACCTGCCCAACAGTTAGTGGCGATTATTTTGCGTCAGCAGCAAATTATTAATCAACTCCGCCATACCCTCTCGCAGATTCCCGGCGCCCCTGAGGTCGTTCACCTTGAGACCCCACCCCCCTCAGAACCCCATCTGGCACTGGTGAGTGAGGACACGGTTTGTTATTTTCCCTTGACAGGGGGGAACTGCTGGACCATTGGCCGCAGTGAAGACAATTCCATTGTGCTCAGCGATCGCTGGATGTCACGGAACCATGCCATGATTCAGCGCATGGGACAGGGGGAGTTTTATCTCATTGATCTCGGCAGTCGCAATGGCACGTTCGTCAATGGTCGCCGCGTCAGTATTCCCGTGGCCCTGCACAATGGCGATCGCATTACCTTTGGCCAAACGGAACTGGACTTTTTTAACGAACCCTTTGCCTCCCTATTTGCCGAAAATGCCACTCTGTCTTTGCCTCAATCCGAAGGCTCCTCCACAGCACTGCTCCATGTCCGCCGCCTGTTGACGGTTCTGGTGGTGGATATTCGTGACTTTACCAAGCTAACGCGGCAACTCGAAGAGGAGCTACTGTCGGAGCTAATTGGCACGTGGTTTCATCGGGCGGGCGAGATTATTCGTCAGTACGGCAGTTGGGTTGATAAGTACATTGGCGATGCGGTCATGGCGGTTTGGATCCACGAAAGCGAGGAGATTGGCTATCAAGAAATTTGCCACACCCTCTCTGCCTTAGAGGATTTACGGCTGATGACGGGAGAACTGCACCAGCACTATCCCTTGCCGTGGCCACTGCGCATTGGTTCTGGTTTGAATACGGGCTATGCCATGGTGGGTAATACGGGGAGTGGCGATCGCCCCGACTATACTGCTCTGGGAGATACCGTTAACGCTGCCTTTCGCCTTGAGAGTGCCACCAAAACCATTGCCGCTGATCTGGCTATGGGGGCAACCACCTACCACTACCTTGTGCAGTCTTGTCCAACCGTTGTCCCCTTTCGACCCCAAGTGCTGAACCTCAAGGGCTATGATGCTCCTGTACCCGCCTACGTGGGCAGCTTTGATGACCTCCATCGGTTCCTTGCCCAAGCCATCAAAGGGAGGGACACCCTGCACTAAACACCTGAAAAAAGGGATTAAGGGACGGCCTCCCTCTGATATTATTGAATCACCTGTAGGGGGCAGTCTAGACATCAGTCTATTGTGGGCGTGATGCCTCAGTTTCCTCTGTCACCCTGCTGGCGATCGGCTACCGCCGCCTGCGCTCGCTGTGCGATGTGGTCAGTTCTTTGCTTTGACTCTTAATGAACCGCTGTTTTTTGTAATGACCTGTGAGATTTGGGAGGTAAAGGAATTATGCAACGTTTGGGCCGCTGGCTAGCACTGGCTTACTTCGTGGGCGTTAGCCTGTTGGGCTGGATCAACTGGAGTGCCCCAACCTTGGCGGCAACTGCATCCACCGAGGAAGAACTGGTCAATGTGATAGATGAGAAACTTGGCACTGCCTATGGTGAAAAAATTGACCTTAACAATACCAACATTGCCGCCTTTATTCAATACCGGGGGTTATACCCAACCCTAGCTAAGTTAATCGTTAAAAATGCCCCCTACCAATCCGTTGAAGATGTCCTGAATATTCCCGGCTTGACGGAGCGGCAAAAGGAAATTCTGCGGGAAAACTTGGATCACTTTACGGTGACCGAGGTGGAAACGGCTCTCGTTGAGGGTGGCGATCGCTATAATAATGGGCTATACAAATAACTACCCTCATTAGATCAATTTTGGGTTAGCGTTGACTCCCGCAACTTCTGGATTTGATGTCTTAATCATTGGCAGTGGTGCTGCGGGTCTCAGTGCTGCCCTTGCCCTTCCCCCTAGCTATCGCATTGGCCTGATTACCAAAACTGACCTTCGCCAATCTGCCAGTGGCTGGGCACAAGGTGGTATGGCTGCGGCCATTGACCCGGCGGATTCTCCCCTACTCCATGCCCAAGATACCCTTGCTGCGGGGGCTGGCCTCTGTGATCCAGTGAGTGTCCAGTTTTTGGTTGAGCAGGCACCGGCACAGGTGGAGCGGCTCTTGGCGATGGGGGTAGCTTTTGATCGCGTGGGCGATCGCCCGGCTCTGACCCTCGAAGCGGCTCATTCTCGTCCTCGGGTACTTCATGCCGCTGACACCACAGGTCAAGCCCTGATTACAACACTGCTCGAACAGGTCACTGCTGCACCCCATATCGCGCTTCTGCCCAATAGCTTTGTCTTTGATCTGTGGCTAGAGTCGGGACGATGCTGTGGGGTGTGTCTGTTGCGTCAGGGACAACTTCAGTGGCTGCGCTCGGGGGCAGTTGTTCTCGCCACAGGGGGCGGCGGTCAAGTTTTTGCCCAAACCACGAATCCCCCCTTAAGCACTGGCGATGGTGTGGCAATGGCATGGCGGGCAGGAGCACACATTCGGGATGTCGAGTTTTTCCAATTTCATCCCACCGCTCTTGCCGTTGAGGGAGCACCGCGATTTCTGATCAGTGAAGCAGTGCGCGGTGAAGGGGCACATCTCATAGACCACACAGGGCATCGCTTTGTGGCGGACTACCATCCTGCTGGCGAGCTGGCACCACGGGATATTGTCAGTCGCGCCATTTACCGTCACCTTCAGCAGAGCCATGCCCCCCATGTCTGGCTGGACTTACGACCGATTTCTCGCGATCGCCTGCACTACCGTTTTCCGAAAATCATTGCTGTCTGTCGGCAGTGGGGCATTGATGTTGAACAGCAACCCATTCCCGTGTCTCCAGCAGCCCATTACTGGATGGGAGGAGTCGTCACCGATTTACAGGCCAAGACCAGCCTTGCCGGCCTCTATGCCGTTGGTGAAGTTGCCAGTACTGGTGTCCACGGTGCCAATCGCCTTGCGAGTAACTCCCTTTTGGAATGCTTTGTCTTTTCAGCTCAACTGGCACATCTGCACCCTCAGCCCCTTCCCTTGGCGGTGTCCCCTGTTAGCCAGCAAGCCCTTGAAATTGAGCCAGTGAGTTTTCGGCAGTGGCGCCAAGATCTGCGGGAACTCCTGTGGCAAAGTGCTGGCATTTGTCGCGATGCTCCCACACTGATGGCCGCTCTTTCCCAAGTGAAAGAATGGCGCCAAGAATTGCTGGCTCATCCGATTGCGATCGCCCTTCGTGAACTCAACCCCAATCACTGCTATACCCTCAGCAATACAGCCGCCCAGACAACTCTTTGGGAATGGGGCGAGCTACGCAATCTCTTGGACATTGCCTACTTAATTCTCAAAAGTGCCCTCTTTCGGGAGGAAAGCCGCGGAGGCCACTACCGTCAAGACTACCCCCAACCCGATCCCAATTGGCAAATGCACACCCTAATTTGGGGAGAGCACTGGCAAAAAGCGGCAATTCAAGGCGTCCAGAGTAAACTATAGTTGCTATAGATTCCAAAAATTTTTTGCGGTGATCTATCCCTATGATGCAGTCACGGCGTGTGCAGGAAAGTTTGGTGGGTCTGGTGATCCTTGCGGGCTTAGCCACATTAGGGGTCGGCCTACTCTGGTTGCGGGGCAACCTTGCCGGTACCAATAGCTACACCCTTGAGGTGGAATTGGATACAGCACCCGGCTTAGCGGTGGGGACACAGGTGCGCTATCGCGGTGTCCAAGTGGGTCGCGTCACGGCCATTGGGTTTGACGCCAATGGTGTCCAAGTGAGTGTGCGCGTCAATAATGTGTTGATTCCCCGTAGTGCTGTACCGGAGATTCGCCAGTCGGGCTTTATTGGTCAGGCTTTCTTGGACTTTACCCCCAAGGAGCGAGTACCGGAGATTCCCGAGGGCGTCACTGCCTTTGCCCCCAAGTGCCAACCAGACTTGATTTACTGCAATGGCGATCGCGTGACGGGCGTCCGAACAGCCAGCCTCGAAGACCTCATACGGGCAGCTACCCGCTTTACCCTAGCGCTGGAAGAATCAGGGATTATCAATAACGCCAATACCCTCATTCTGGGCGCAACCCGCACCGTCAATCGTGCCGATCAATCCCTGACGAAGGTGACCACTGCCCTCGATAGTTTCAACGCCCTCAGTAATGAAGCCCGTGCTGAACTACGGAACTTTAGCACAGCCTCGCAAGCGGTGACCCGTGCGGCCAACCAGATCAGTGAAATGGTTGAGGTCAACCGCAACACGATTAACTCCGCCTTGCGCAACATTGATGGCGCGGCCCGCGATCTGAGAACCACGCTTCATGCCCTTCGTCCCCTGACCAAGCAGCTGGAGCAGGGGGAATTATTGGCCAATTTGGATGCCCTCATTAAAAATGGTGCTGAGGCAGCAGCCAATCTCAATAAAGTCTCTGGGACACTGAGCAGTCCTATCATTATGCTGTCGATCGCCCAAACCCTAGATGCAGCACGGGCAACATTTATCAATGCCCAAAAACTCACGAATGACTTGCTCAAACTCACGGGCGATGAATCGTTCCAGTCTGATTTGCGACGCCTCATTAAAATCCTCAGCCGCCTACTGGCTTCGAGTGAGGAGCTTGAGCAGCAATTCTTGGCACTCCATGCCACTTCCCTAGGAGAAACTCAGCCACCACCCCCCAACCCTGCCCCGAGTCCAAGTGTGGCTGCGACGCCCCCCAAAGAGGAAGAAGCTGCCGTGACCAGTGATCCCTAGGTTGGCAATTGGTTGAGCGGGCGGTTTCTGTGCTACCCATACAGGTAAAGCGCACTTCGCTACGACGACGGGAAACATCTGGATTGCGGTTTACTGGTGCGAGTTGACCATTGAGCCAGTAGAGCTGCCCCGCAGAGTAGGCGCGAAATTTCAGGCCAGCCAGTTTGGGTTGTTTTGCTTGGGCCTTGCGCAGTTCGTTGGCGATCGCCAGTGCCCGCATCAGACCGAGATCAGCATTCGAGCCGGGGGTCAAGCGGTTCAATGTATTACTGGCTGCCGCCTGCTCTAGCAAGGCAAGGATTGGCGTTTAGTACAGCCCTTTTCCAAAATATCCCGTGCCCAATCCCGACGTAAAAATCCGTAACGTTGATTTTAACGAGCTGTTCGGGTTTCTCCTGTGCGGGTAAAGCGCACTTCGATACGACGCCGGGAAGCATCTGGATTGCGGTTCGCTGGTGCGAGTTGACCATTGAGCAAGTAGAGCTGCCCCGCAGAGTAGGCGCGAAATTTCAGGCCAGCCAGTTTGGGTTGTTTTGCTTGGGCCTTGCGGAGTTCGTTGGCGATCGCCAGTGCCCGCATTAGACCGAGATCAGCATTCGAGCCGGGGGTCAAGCGGTTCAATGTATTACTGGCTGCCGCCTGCTCTAGCAATGTATCGAGATTACTGCCACTGCCTTGATTGGGCTGGCCGTCGGTATGGCCAATGATTTCCACGGTGTCAATACCATACTTTTCACGGGTATCCATAACCATTGAGGCTAAATTTACCCAAATGTATTGGCGAAACGGTTCAGAGAGTTGCGCACTGCCCGCAGGGAAACGAAATTTTTCATTATCTGGAATAAAGAGAATCGGCGGCGGTCCTTGGACAGTCTGTTGGGTTTGAAGCTGTTTTCTCAGTTCATTCACTTGTTTTTGATTAACAATCATAAAAATCATCATGAAAAACGTGATTAAGCTCAAAATCAGCAAGCTGCCAGACATCAGATCCGTGTAGGACATCCAAGGGTTGAAGTCCTCTGATTCCTGTTGCCAAGAGCGACGGAGTGGGCGCATAGACAATTACCTAAGTTTGCGTGGGAGCGGGTGTAATTTTTTGGGAGAGAGTCACCAAGTTGCCATTGATTTGCTCAAGGGATTGAACGGCTTTGGTCATTGATTGGCTAGAGTCTTGGCTGTGTTTCTTCAATTGGCTTAACTGCTCGTTGACCACTTGGGTAATTTGATCCGTCACTTGCTCTAGGCACTTCTCAAGGGCTTTGATCTGGCTCTGGCGATCGCCATCGCTTGCGGAGCGTTGCTTGCGATAGTTTTCAAAGCTATTTCTGAGAGTTGTTAACTGGTCGGTGAGGGATTTATATTGCCGATCCAACTGCTCTGTGACACGGGAAATTTGGTTTGCGGCTGTACTCAGTTGTTCGACATGGGAGGTATTCTTCCTCAAAAGAGTGAGCAACTGCTCTTGACTGGTTTTGTTCTGCTCAATAATATTGGACACTTCCGTGCAAAACTTGCTAACACCAAAACGCACTTGCCGCAGTTCCTCATTCCCTTGGAGGAGGTGTTGGCCAACATCATTACTAAGTCGCTCCATAGAGCGCAGCATCGTTAGGAGTTCCTGTTGATTTTGGCTCAGGGTATTTTGTGATCTTTGGGCGATCGCCAGCAGTTCCGTCAGTTGATCTGCGACTTGTGCCAGTTCCGTGGACTTCTGCGCCACTTGCCGATTCACCTGCTCAATCTGGTTGACCAAGCCCAAAACCATGTCGTGAATATGTCTAAAGGTGGTCGTGGTGGTGCTGAGATCGCTGGCAATTTCCTCAAAATTCACGTGGGTGCGATTGACCCGCTCTAGGGTTTCTGAAACCTTGGTGGTCAGGGCAATCACTTGACTATTCAGTTCTTGCGATCGCGCCGCCGCTGTCGTCAACTGATCAATAAACTGCGCAAGTTGCTGTGTTGCCGTACTAAATTTCTCCGCAAACTCGCTATTTTCCAATGTCTGCACTGCGGTCTGAAAGATATTTGCCCCAGACACAAGATTGCCCGCTGCGTTATCGATTCTGGCAAAGACCCTCTCCGCTAGCTCAATATTCCTGCTGTACATTTGCCTAAGATTGGCCAATTCCCGCTCGAGGGGTTCTCTAATTGCGCTAGTGACAGTTTCATGGAAGTTCTCTAAAAAGATAGAAAAGTTGTCATCAATGGATTTAATCAACCGTCCAGTGGGGTTTCGTTGTTCACTAGCTAGTTCATGATCCAGATACAGTTCTACAGCTGTGAAAAAGTGCCGCCGTGCCAAAGTGGTATTCCAAATAGAATTGATAAAGGTTAGCAAAATTCCCAGCGAAAGGCTGACCAAACTCGACACAAAGGCCAGCGCCATTCCCCGCAGCGGCTGACGGAACCGAGTGAACAATTCCTGAATCACAACATTCTGTTGGGCAGGATTTTCCCCTTGAAGGGCAGAAATATCCAGTGTTCCCAAGTTGTCGATGATGCTAAAGACATTGATCGTGATTCCCAAAAACGTGCCCAGCAACCCAATCGCAATCAGTAAGTTGGGGGTTACCCGTGTCAGGTACTCAATTTGTTCTAGGGACATGCCCCACAGCCGTTCTTGGCCAAGCATGTAGTCCACCAAGGTAACTGTATTGATCTCGTCGTACTTTTCTAAGCAGCGCGTCATCCGCTGCCGCAGGTTCTGAATGAGAACGGGCGCTTGTGTCGTCTCACTGGCCACAGCCCACTGCCAGCGGATAAACTCCATTAACCGTAAAAAAAGGCGCCACCGCAGCACAGCACTCATAAAGGCAATGAGGATCGGCGTGCCAATAAAGAGTTGGAGGATGGGCGAACCCTGCACCTCTTCTAGAAACAGGCTAAACAGCTCCATTCTTTTTACCTCAGGGAAAACAATGCGTTATTGCTCTAGTTTGTCTTGATCATCCTCATCTGCCGCGTCAACATCTTGTTGCTCAGGGGGTGGTGACTGATTGAGTAGGCGATCGCTCCGAGTTGTACCCGAGGTCAATGTTTGGCTCCAGCGATCCTCAATGCGTTTGTCCAGTTCCTCAATCAACTCCTCAAGAATGCCCTTTTGGGCAATCTCCGTGAGGCCTTGAATCTCTGTCCCTGCCACAATTGGCACCATGGCAAAGTTAATGTGATCGGGTGAGTAGGCGCGAATTTCCTCAATGAGTGTCATCACATGTGGCCGATAGTCCTTTTGCCATTGCGGGGGATTACTCACTAGAAGCTCAATTACCCCATTCAGTTGTTGGTGAAGGACATCTGTTAATGTCATGGTACGTTGATCTTGGTTGCGAATCTGCACCCAAGTTAATTGATCAATAACGACTGACCAATCATTCCCAAAGGTAATTTTCCTGCCCTTGTTTTTAGGATCAAAGACAAGATTATCGCCCTCTAGGGCAAACATTCTCAAGCCGAGGCACTTAAAGAACAGCTCCTGCACTTCCCGCACCACTTCTGGCGGGGGCGGCAAAATATCCGTGAGCGTAATCGTTTTATTGGTATGCAGGGCGTCAAAATTGCCCGCGTCGCCTCGGTTTTCGTAGGCATACTGGAAATTCTTGGCCGTCAAATCATTGATCAACCGCAGGGGAAAGCCGGCATACTCCGTCATGAAAATCACTTGATGCTGTTCTGACGCCGGCAATTGCACCCGCTGTGCATTCCCCAGTATCCCTGTTTCCGTCAGCAGTTGGGTAAAGGCCTGCACATAGGCATCCTCTGTGGGGGGTTGGTGATAGGCAATGAAGACCGTTCGCTTATGGGGGGCGTTGTTAAAATAGCCGTCATTAAGATTCAGAGGCAGCAGAATGTCCGACTGATTCTTCAGCGATGTTAAATACGCAATCAACTGCTCGCGGCTGCCCATTTCCATAAAACGCTGAATTGCCGATCCCCGCAGTGCCAGCATCAAGGTCGAAATCCGTCTGTCCACCACTTGATCAAGGGCAATGGGAACTTCCGCTGTAAACTGGGGTTTGAGGAAGCGTTCTAAGCTCGGTGGCGCCTCTGTGCTGACAACCACTGCTTTTTGAATCACCTCAGTAGAAAGCTGTTCCAGAGCCAAGCGCCGCTCCCCTTCCTTGGGGGGCAACACCGCATTAATCGCATTTTCGGTGTCTTGGGGATTGACAATGGGCAAGCCAATTCGCTCTTGAACATTGACTTCCGAGAGCTTTTCACCCCGCCGTTGCAGTACGAGGATATTTTCTTGGATGAAGTTGCGTAACTGCACCAACTGGGCAATTTTTTGATTCGTAAATACAATCAGGTCTTCTGTAGCCACCCGGGCTTGACGACTCACCTGCGATTGGTAATTTTGGCGAGCGAGGGTCAGCACTTGATCCACAGCCACCCGAAAGGCAGTTTGAATTTTTGCCGTTTTGCCAAAGGGAAGAAGCTGCCCCTGAATTGCCTGCACCTCATTTTGCAGTTGGGTAGTGATATTGCGCAGTTCCGCATCAGCATTTTGGGGACGATTCGCCTCGTATTGAGCACGGACACGCTCGAAGTTAGTCTTGAGTCCCTGTAGCCAGTTAATGGCATTGTCGAGGCCAAAGAATTGGTGATCTGGTTGCAGGATTTGCTCTAGAAATTTTTCAATACTGGCTTTGATGTCATTGGTCACGTCTGACGTGTGCTCAACAATTGGCGTGAGCCAAACCCCCCGTTCTTTGCTGTTCTCTGCAGGGCGCACATAGTTCAGCAGTGCCATGGCATTCTGGGGAAATTGCGTTTTTAACAGATCTTGTTGCCCACGGGATTGGGCTGCACTAATTTGACTATATTGATCGTTGCGCCAGCGTTCTAAATTGGCACTTAGCGTTCCTCCCTGCACGGGGACTTTTTCTAACCGTTGTTTCAGCAGTTGCCCTAGATCATCCGTCCCCCAGTCAAATTGACTTGTATAGAACTGCTGCATTTGGCTGTTAGTGGGGGCTTGACCAAGACCATTTTTCCAGAACTCTAACACTTGAATTTTGATTTGGTTGGCGGCCAGCAAATTGATCTTGTCTTGGGGGAAGTAAATGCTCGCCAGTCCAGTGGCCATGTAGCGCTGGCGATTTGGGCGGGGGTGTTTATCGTATTCTTCGGTGGCATCAATGGAACGCAAATTGTCACGGGCAGAGATTGCAGCGGCAGCCGTCGCACTACTACTCAAAAAGAGGCAAATTTTCTGAGCAATGGTGTTGGCGATTTTGCCCTTGGCGTTGGGATCCGTTGGGGGAATGATGAATGTGCCGCCGGGGGTGGCGTTGGACATCAAGTAGATGTAGTCGTAGGGCGGGCGAGACTCCCCTAGACGGCGTTCGCCGGGGTATTGGGCATTAAAAATGGTGCCCTTGCGGGTGTAATAGTCCAATTCCTTGAGGGCAGCGTAGCAGTTGGCCTTGACGACATCGTTGCCACCGTAGAGATCGGGACTGACGACAAAGTAGCCGTAGGTTTCAAAGTTGGGCACACTTTCGGCAAAGAGCCGCCGCAGAATGTAGCCGATATCGAGAAACAGGCCGCTACCGGTACCGCCGCACAGGGAACCCGCCACAAAAACCCGTAACCCCGGCCTGACTTCGATGCCACGGGCAATCAGGGCACCCGCATCAGCACCAACCACACGGCCATGGGCTAAGTTCAAGGTTCTCACCACCCGATCATAATTTTTGAAGAGGGCAAAACGACCCACTGCCCTCACGGCACCTGCTCCCTGCTCAATGGCGCTGAGGTTGCGAATCAGTTGATCGGGAAACCATTCAAGGATATGGTCGTCGGAATTTTGCACATAGGTATTTTTTTTCCGCCGTTCGTAGTTCTGCTTAAATTCATTGACTTCGTTGAGGGAAACGCGGATATGGACTTCCTCAGCCGGGGTAAATTCAATGCTTTGGCCTCGGTAACTGGGAATGGGCCCCCCGCGATCGGTATCAATTTGCACAAAACTGACGATGGGTAGATCGGCCAAGGAACCAAATTCTTCAATGATATTTTGGCGAATGCGTACCAGAACATCTCGCCCGGTGCCCCCTAGCCCTACGCAGATAACGGGCATAACGGTCAAATTATTGTTTTCTGCGGTATCTGTGGTAAACATCCAGCCCCCTATGAGTCTGCTGCTAAACGAAAGAGATCAACCTTAAGGAATCACTTTATAGGGTTATCCTGATGATTTTATCCTTGTATGCAAGGAGAGCAAAGCTACGCTGTTTAGGAATGGTGATCGAGCCAAAGATTGGCTGACCATCACAGGTGAGTTCTCCTGATTCTAGGGCATGAATGATCAGGTTTTGATCTCGCCGTTCAAGGATGGCGATCGCCATCATACTGGGCAAAGGCACCACCAAGAACGTACCAGCGACACTACCGCCGACACCAATTTTTTGGCCATGCTTGAGGGCAAAGCGATACTCTTGATCCCCCACCTGAACAGTGACAGACCAAGGAATTTGCTGCCGCAGCCAATGCACAGCGAACCACAAGCCAGCCCCAAGAACCAACACCCCCAAGACACTCGCCAGCAGAATCTGCCACCCCAGTTGTCCCCGAAGATAGGCGTCCACTAGACAGATGTCGCCGCCGCCGGGTTTAGGGGTACAAAATTCCTGCACTGTGGCTGGCACATCGACAACGGTTAGCTGAAAGTTGCCGGGCTGAATACTGCGCTGCTGCATTGGTAGAGCCGCAAACCATTGGCTGCGCTCTTGGGCTTCTGGGGTATCGGCTAGACCACAGACACTATTGGGGACTTCTATCCATTGATCCGCTTGCCCTTGGGGAAGGTTGAGGGGAGCATCCGTAATCCAAATCACCGACTGGTTTTTGATCGGTTGCTGATTGTGGAGGCGGTCTTGGTTGAGTTGCGCCAAATAGCGATAGACAAAGAGTTCGGCACACATAATATCGGTACCCTGCTCAGTGCCGGCATTCATGGGCACCGCTTCTAAAATTTTGGGAATATCCACAGACCCTTGGTATTCAAAGACCACGGGCGATCGCACCGTCATGGCAAAGGGCAGAATATGAACGGTGTCCCCCTTGGTTAAGGTTTTTTCAATGATCTGCCGTAGGTGGAGCCGCCCTGGATCATTGAGGCCGACACTTTCCGTGAGGTCGATCGCCAGCACCACATCCCGACCGCCCCAACGCCCAACCCACGCCAACCCGTCCTTTTGCTGGGGGGTGAGGGGACGATTGCCGGGAACCACAGGTGGATTCATAGTCAGTGGCTTAAATTGCGAGATTTCTAGGGTTAAAGGGGTCGCCTCTGTTTATCATAGACCTAAGGAATAAATGCGTAGAGCCTCAATTTTAGAATGATCGGTTGTTACTGGGGATACGACTTACCATGGAGAATGCCTTACCTGCGGTTTATTTAAGTGTGTTGATTATTCTACTCGGCGTCTCAGCTTGGTTTGTGGTCAAACAAATCCTCAAAACCCGCCGCATTGAATCTACTTTGGCACGCCTGCAACGAAAACTCAAGCAGGAACCAGGGACCACTCAAGAATACTTTGAACTCGGCAGCATCTACCTCACCAAAAAACTGGCCAGTCAAGCGATTCCCCTGTTTCAAAAAGCCCTGAAGGCGGCTGAAAGTGAAGGTGAAACCTATGTGGCTCCCATCTACAATGCCCTTGGCTATGCCTATTTCATGCAGGAGCAGTATGATCTCGCAATTCGCCAGTACAAGGAGGCTCTGAAAAATCAGCCTGAGTACATCACGGCTGCCAACAACCTAGGCCATGCCTATGAGAAAAAGAATCTAGCCCAGCCAGCCCTTGAGGCCTATCAGCACACCCTGAAATACGACCCCAACAATGCGATCGCCCAACGGCGGGTGAATTCCCTGAAAAAACGGCTGAGTGGCGCGGCGGCTTGAGGATCCCTCGTCAAGCAAAAACTGGCTAACAATAAAAAACTGGCTAGGACATTCCCTAACCAGTTCGCAATTCACTCTGTGTATTTAGCTGGATAAGCTACCCCTCGGTTTAGGCGTCTCCTTCGATGTAGAGGAACAGCAACCCCATCACCACCGTGGGCATCAGCCAGCACACCACGGGAATAAAAATCCAAGGCAAAAAGGATGCAGCGTAAGATCCCATCATAATCAGCGGTTCTCCTTCTGGGTGATCAAAAGTAAAGTGTGACCAAGGCCCTAGTTAAAGAGGCCGGTCATGATGCCATCCACAACAGCAAAGTTTTCGAGGAGGAAGAAGGCAACAAAGGCACCACCCATAGCCCCCACAAAGAAGCCAGCCGTAAACTGACTCCAACCCTCACCGGTTTTCAGGGGATCGCTGCTGCTGCCACCCTTTTGAAAACTGACTAGACCATAGGCCGCTAAGCAGGCCGTGGCAATCAAAATCAGGGCGATACCAGAAATCAAACCGCCCAAGTTGGCCACATCGGAGTCCCGCAGGGGACCGAGCTTGACCCAAGGACCAATGAGAAAGTAGCCATGGGCCATCCCTACTTCTAGCCCCCGCAGAATGGGCGAGAGGCCTTGACGATAGGCGGGGAGATTGCCAATAAAGGTCTTGACTAGGCCAGAGTCAGAAATGGGTGTAGATAGGTGACCGATAAAGGGATCACCATTGTATGGCTTAACCAGTTCTTCTGCCATGATTTTTATTTCCCTAGCATTCCGTCATGTCCGCGCACAGGCACGAACCTAAGTGGTTATTCTAGGCAAGGGCGGGCGATCGCGCGAGAGAGAGCGTTCATCTCTTTAAGAAAGTTCATGTATCGCAACATCCCCTTACGCAGCCCCGCCCTCAAGTTGGGGTTAGTAGGTGGGTACGCTGGGATCGACTTCCTGACTCCAGGCGTTGATGCCCCCTTTGATATTGATCCCCTCAATGCCAGCCTGTTTCAGTATGCCCAAGGCTTTGGCAGAGCGACCCCCCATCTTGCAGTGCACCAAGAGGCGATGGCCATTCACCAGATTGCGGATTTTCTCCACACCGGGGCCATTTTCAATCTCCGAGAGGGGAACGAGTACAGCGCCGGGAATCCGAGCAATTTCGTACTCGTTGGGGTTGCGCACATCCACAAGAACGTAATCTTGGGCACCGCTGTCCATGAGGGCTTTGAGTTCCTGGACGGTCATTTCGGGAATTTCTGCTATTTGGGCGGCCTCCTGTGCTTTGGCTTGGCGAATACCACAAAATTCTTCGTAGTCAATGAGCTTGTCAATGACTGGCCGTTCGGGGTTTGGGCGCAGCTTGAGTTCACGGAATTTCATCTCTAGGGCGTTGAAGAGCAAGAGGCGACCACTGAGGGTTGTGCCTTTGCCAAGAATAATTTTAATCGTCTCCGTGGCTTGGATGACGCCAATAATACCCGGCAGAATCCCAAGAACGCCCCCTTCCGCACAGGAGGGCACTAGGCCCGGTGGCGGCGGTTCCGGATAGAGATCACGATAGTTGGGGCCGCCTTCATAGTTAAAGACCGTGGCTTGGCCCTCAAAGCGAAAGATGGAGCCATAGACATTGGGCTTATTCAGGAGCACACAAGCATCGTTCACCAAGTAGCGGGTGGGGAAGTTATCGGTGCCATCCACCACAATGTCGTAGTCCGCCATAATCTCAAGGGCATTGGCGGCGCTCAAGCGAGTTTCGTAGAGATCCACTTGGCAGTAGGGATTGATCTCAAGGATGCGGTGCTTCGCCGATTGAATTTTCGGCTTGCCCACCCAAGAGGTGCCGTGGATCACCTGCCGTTGCAAATTGGAGCTATCCACCACATCAAAATCTACAATGCCAAGGCGACCAATACCGGCAGCGGCGAGATAGAGCAGCAAAGGCGATCCCAATCCACCCGTGCCAATGCAAAGCACGCTGGCAGCTTTGAGGCGTTTTTGACCCTCAACACCCACCTCTGGCAAAATCAGATGGCGGGAATAGCGTTCATAGTCGTCTTTCGTGAGTTCAATCGTAGAAAGGTCTGGATTTAGCATGGTAGCCCTTCATAAAAAATGCGGCTGATCTAACCCGATCAGCAAGGGTGAGGGGATTTTCTTATTTTACTTAGGGGCGCGACAGAGGATCTGCCAAGGTTTCAATTGTCAACACTTGGGGGGGGGTGGCATCCGGCGGATAGAGCAGGGTGAACTGTACCCAGCGGATTTCTTGGGGTTGTAGCGTGAGCCGCACCAGATCGTCTCCCTGCTGGCCTTGGCGTTGGACAAGGTGAATGATCCGACTTTGGGGGGTGCCTTGATCATCGCGGAAGCGCAATCGGACACTGCCTCGGAAAAAGATGCGGTTGGGTGGTTCAGCAAAGAACCGTAAGCCCCTAGCGGGGGCGTCGAATTTGATGGGGGTTTGGAGGGCAAGGCGCAGGGTCTGGGGGCGATCGCTGGTGTTTTGTAGCGGTAGCACCAGATCATATTCAATGCCATAGTTGCCATGGGCAGCATAGGCCGTATCGGGATAGCGCACCACGAGGGGAGCCGTTTGCACTTGTCCTGTGCCCAAGCGCCCTGCCACTAACGAACTAATGGGATAGGAGAAGGCGGTCCCCGCGGCGGGAATCGGAATTGGTTGTTGTTGGGGATTGTGCCAGCGGGAGCCAAGGGCGACACCCGCCACTCGGCCATAGATAATGCTGCCCCCTTGATCGGGGGGGGTGGGGGCGCGATCGCGGGGGGTGACCAATTCCCCTGCCGTCAGTGTCTGCTGCCATTGCTCTAGGGTCGGCGGTTCATTGCCAAAGCGGGCTAAACTGGCGAGGTAGAGGTTGCCACTACTGCGGGCACGAATCAGCAGCGAACGGCCATTGAGGGGGGGGTCGAGTCCCTTGACCGGAATCGGTAAATTGGCGATCAGGGCATAACTGCGCGGGGGAATCATGATTTGTGCGGGCCATCCCGATTGCCGCCGTTGTCGCAAAATATCCAGCATGACGCGATCGCCCGGACCAGCAAAAACTTGGCCGAGATCATTGGCCTGCTGATTGGGCAGAGGACGAAAGGGCGCATCCGGCTGACTCAAGTAACTGGCGGCATGGATCAAATTCACCGTTACCGGTTCAGAACTGGGGTTGTAGGCGAGAATCCCTAGGTAGAGGGTCGTGAGATCCTGTGGGTCGAGGGGCTTCGCAATATGGTGGGCAAAAATATCAAAGCGATCGCGAAAAGCAAAGTTCAAGTGGGCACTAGGAGTTGCTTTGCCCTCTGGCGGAAATGTGGACAGGAGAATCCCTGATCGCTGCACCACCTCTGGGCTATTGCTATTCAACACAGGCACCCGATCAAGGGCACCCGGCAAAGGGAGCACTTTTTGCGGTTTTTCAATTGTTGCCGGCGCCTGAGCTAGCACTGGGGAAATGACAACCAAGGCCGCACCGCTCGCCAACCACCAACGGAAATCAACAGACATTACCGAGACCTAGTAGCTCATTTGCAGCGTTACACTCGCCTCTACCTGTAATTCCCCGGACACCACAGGGGTGCTATCGGCCATGTTTGCTGCGCGAACGGCAAGGGGTCTTGGCGGGGGTGCCGCCTGATTAATTTGAATGCTCACCACTTGGCGCGGTTGGAGATTGAGGGCACTGAGTACCGCTTGGGCTTGACTTTGGGCATCTTGGGTCGCTCGCTGCAGGGCAGTGCGTTGGGCAGCGGCAATCGTCGCCTCTGGTGCGGTGAAGCTAATATTGTCAATCGTGGTTGCGCCAGCTTGGACAGCGGCATCAAGAAGGGACCCCACGCGATCGCTAGCAACGCGAAAACTCACCGTATTGCGCCCGATATAGCCCACCAGTATCCGCTGATTGTTGGTGTACTGATAATTGGGACTGAGGCTCAGCCCCGTGGTTTGCAGTTGACTGACTTCCCGTGCCCGCAGAACCGCCAAAACGGCATTGGCTCGCCGCGCCACCTCTTGCTGTACCTCTTGAGCCGTGCGACCTTGCACCTCGACCCCTAGGCTGACTTGGGCAAGAGTTGCTGAAATGGCTTCTGTCCCTCGACCTGTAACCGTCAGGGTACGTTGGGCTTCTTGGCTCACGGCGGGTCGCTCAGCAACCACCACAGATCCCCCAACAAGAAGCACGGCAAGACTGAGGGTATAAAAAGGCGTTAACGGATGTTTCACAGCGGTATTCACCACAGCTCAGCAAAAAACTCATGAACCTTGTTTCTCTCCAGACCGCCTCCCACTCGGATTCTGTTCCCCTTTAGGCGCTAATGGTATGAATTTTAATAAAATTCGTTCCTTGGGGAGTTTGGGCAGGAATGCCGCCCAGAATCAAAATTTTATCGCCCTCAGTGACCATCTGGCGCTCCTTGAGTTGGTTTTCAGCCACGGCAATCATCCCTTCAAACGTCATAGGCAGCGTTTCCAAAAGAATCGGCTTCACACCCCAGAGCAAATTCATCCAGTGATAAACGCGGGGGCGATCGGTAAAGGCGACAATCATGGGTTTCACCCGTTCCCCAGAGGCAATGGTTGCGGTATAGCCCGTTTCCGTAAAGCAGGCGATCGCCCGCAGATCGAGGATTTGAGTAATGGTGGTTAAGGCTTCACCTAGGGCATGGGTCTCATCATTGCGGTAGGCGGGCATATTGTCAAACTCAAGATGCGGCTCCACATCCGCTGCAATCCGCGCCAACATCTTCACCGCCTGCACAGGAAAAGCCCCCACAGCAGATTCGCCCGACAACATCACCGCATCTGTACCATCAAGAATGGCGTTGGCGACATCACTGGCCTCTGCCCGCGTCGGACGGGGATTGTGAATCATGCTCTCTAGCATTTGGGTTGCCGTAATCACAGGAATACTGCGGTAGTTGCACTCGCGAATAATTTGCTTTTGCAGCAGCGGCACCTTCTCTACCCGCATCTCCACACCGAGATCGCCCCGCGCAACCATGATTGCATTGGCCACCCCCAAAATCGCTGAGAGATTTTCCACTGCTTGGGGTTTCTCAATTTTTGCCAGCACGGGCATATCACTGGCACCGTGGGCCGCCAAGTACTCCCGCAACTCCCAGAGATCCTCAGCTCGGCGCACAAAACTCAGGGAGATAATATCAACCCCCTGCTCAATGCCAAATTGAATATCCTGCTTGTCTTTGTCTGTGAGGGAAGGCAGCCGCAGATTGAGATCCGGCAAGTTTACCCCCTTACGACTTTTGAGCGTGCCCCCCTGCACCACCCGGCAGGTGACCCGATCTCCCGCAATGGCCTCGACCACCAATTCCAAGAGGCCATCATCCAAGAGCACCTGCATCCCCGGCTGCGCCTCTTCGGCAAGATAGGGATAATCAATGCCAATGCCTTGTGTCTCTTCCTCAGTGAGCGGCACGAGGTGGACTTGCTCCCCTTCCACTAATTCGATGCTCCCTTCAGGAAGCTGGCCAACGCGAATCTTCGGCCCTTGCAAGTCTTGCAGCAGGGTTAAGGGGGTTGCTGCTTCATTGGCCACTTGTCGTAGCAGAGTAATGGTTTCGGCATGATCTTTATAGTCACCATGGGAGAAATTTAACCGTGCCACATTCATGCCGGCGGTTAGCATCTGCTGAATCACTTCCCGCGATCGACTGGCAGGGCCAATGGTGGCCACAATTTTGGTGCGACGAAACAGCATAGGAGAGGGGGATAACTTCATGCTCTCCTAAATCTTAGGCATAGGTCAGGGAATCCGGTGGTGTTCTGGCTTGCATTGGACATTAACTTTTGTGGCTACAGGGATGTGGCTATAATTTGCCTCGTGGAGACTACCGCTGGAGGCCGCGATGGCACGCCCCCTTACCCCCGATAATCAAACGCTGAATCGTGCTTGGACTTGGCAAGATGGCCTGATTATTTTGGCCTTGATTGCCCTGATCTTTTGGATTGTCAACACGGCGGCGCAGTTTACAGGACAGTATGACCCCACGATCACCATTGAGCTGAGTCCAGCGGTCTTGCCCAGTTACACCGCTCAAACGCTGCTGCGGATGCTGATTGCCTACGTCATCTCCTTGGTGTTTAGCATCCTCTATTCCTATATTGCCTACTACAATCGCACTGCTGAAAAAATCCTGCTGCCGCTGCTGGATATTCTGCAATCGATTCCCGTGCTGTCGTTTTTGCCGGGGGTGGTGCTGGCACTGATTGCCCTCTTTCCGGGGAGCCGTATTGGCGTGGAATTGGCGGCCATTATCCTCATCTACACGGGAATGGCTTGGAATATGACGTTTAGCTTTTATCAGTCTTTGATTAGCGTGCCTCGGGAGCTGCGGGAGGTGGCAAAAATTTATCGGCTGGGGTGGTGGCAGCAGGTGTGGACGCTGGATTTGCCGGCGGGTGCCATTGGCCTGATCTGGAATAGTGTGATGTCAGTGGCGGGGGGCTGGTTTTTCCTGATGGCGATCGAGTCCTTTACCATTGGCGAGAAAACCTTTACGTTGCCGGGGTTAGGTTCCTATCTGGCGGAAGCAGCCAACCAACAGGACTATGCAGCATTGGCCTACGGTCTGGCGGTATTAATTGGCATCATTATTGTAATTGATATTCTGGTGTGGCGCCCTCTCATTGCTTGGGGCGAAAAATTCAAGATGGAAATGGTCGAGGCGGAGAATGTGCCTAAATCCTTCGTTCTTGATTTCCTGCGGCGATCGCCCACGTTGCGAGCCTTCCACCAAAATATCTTTGCCCCCGCCTGGGAACGACTGGATGAGCAGTTGCGCCCCAAACCCCCACGTCAATCTGTTGCCCCCCAGAATGACCAAGGCAACTGGCCGATAACCCCCATCATTTTGCTGATTTTTGCCGCCTTCGTGGGTTGGGGAGCGATCGCCTTTTTGCGGCAAATGTTTGGTGTCAGTTGGCAAGATTGGCAGCAAATTGGTCTAGGGGCGGTTCTGACCACGGTGCGGGTAGCGGTGGCACTGGTTCTCTCCCTACTGTGGACAGTTCCAGTGGGGGTGGCGATCGGTCGCAATCCCCGTGCTGCTCAAGTGTTGCAACCCATTGTCCAAATTGCGGCATCGGTACCGGCTACGGCGCTGTTTCCAGTGCTGCTGTTGGCGCTGGCCAATGTGGGTGGGGGTTTGGAGATTGGCTCTGTGGCGCTGATGATGCTGGGCACGATGTGGTACATCCTCTTTAATGTCATTGCCGGTGCCCAAGCGATTCCCACGGAATTATTTGAAGCAGCGGTGATCTATCAACTCTCTTGGTGGCAGCGGTGGCGCACCCTGATCCTGCCCGGCATTTTTCCCTATTTGATTACGGGCATCATTACGGCGGTAGGCGGCGCTTGGAACTCCAGCATCGTCAGTGAATATGTGGAATTTCAGAATCAAACGGAGCAAACCCTTGGCTTGGGGGCCACGATTTCTGAGGCTAGCGTTCGGGGGGATTTTCCCCTACTGATGGCCGCCACGGCAGTCATGTCACTATTGGTGGTTTTGACCAACCGCTTGGTTTGGCGCCCCCTCTACCGCTTGGCGGAAACCAAGTATCAACTGCTGTAGGCGGTGAAGATGCGCGTTATTGGCCTCATGAGCGGTACCTCGGTGGATGGCATTGATGCGGTCTTAGTGGAGCTACAGGGGGGCGATCGCGACCTTGAGGTACAGGTGCTGAATTTTTGTACGGTGCCCTATCCCACAGCCCTACGGCAGCAGATTCTCGACATTTGTGGCGCAAAACCCTTGACCCTTGCAGCGTTGGCGGAGTTGGATGAGGCGATCGCCGAGGCCTTTGCTTTGGCAGCACAAACGGTTCAACAGGGATATCCCCGCGCAGATCTCATTGGCTCCCATGGCCAAACGGTCTTTCATCGCCCCCCCACGGGCGATCGCCTCGGCTACAGCCTACAACTGGGACGGGGAGATTGGATTGCTTGGCGCACGGGGATTACCACCATTGCTAACTTTCGTGCTCAAGATATTGCCCTAGGCGGCCAAGGAGCGCCCCTTGTGCCTCGGATCGATTGGTGTCTTCTCAGTCATCCCACGGAAGTCCGCTGTGTGCAAAACATCGGTGGCATCGGCAATGTTACCTACTTGCCGCCTCAACGAGAGGATCCTGAGGGCAAAGGGGTCATGGGTTGGGATACAGGTCCCGGCAATGTGCTGCTTGATCTGGCCGTAACGGAGTTATCGGGGGGTGAATTCACCTACGATGCCGATGGGGCATGGGCGCGGCAGGGCAAAATTATCGATCCCCTAGTAGAGCACTGGCTGCAAGACCCCTTCTTTCAGCAGCTGCCGCCAAAGTCCACAGGGCGAGAATACTTTGGTCTGCCCTTTTGGCAGCGATGCCGCACTGAGGCTGCTGGTCTGGCGCCTGCGGATCTGCTGGCCACACTGACGGAATTTACGGCTCGCAGTATGGTTGAGAGCTATCGCCAATTTTTGCCCCAAAAACCGCAGCGGCTCTTCCTCTGTGGCGGCGGTGCCCACAATCGTTTTCTCAGGGAGCGCCTTCAGGTGCATTTAGGAGACATTCCCGTGGAAACCACTGCGACGGCGGGCGTACCGGTGGATGCCAAAGAGGCGATCGCCTTCGCTATTCTCGCCTACTGGCATGAGTTGGGCTTGCCGGGGAATTTGCCCCAAGTCACAGGTGCGCGCCAAGCGGTTCCCTTGGGTCAGTGTTGGGTGGGACAGTCATGAAAACAACCTTTCCAGCCATTGTCACCACGGCTGAAATGCAGGCAATCGAAGGGGCGATGTTCAATGCCGGCTTTCCAGTGGCTGCCCTGATGGAAAAGGTGGGACAACGCCTCAGCGACTTTCTCCAGCGTCAGTTTCCACCGTATTCCCGTGTTGGGGTTTTGGCCGGTCCGGGGCACAATGGCGGCGATGCTCTGGTGGTGGCGCGGGAACTATGGCACCGCGGCTATGGGGTGAAGGTCTGGCAGCCCTTTGAACGTTTGAAACCCCTGACGGCAGATCATGCCCGCTATGCCCGCTTTCTCGGTCTGCCCTTTGTCGAGACAGTGGACAGCTTGCAAGAGGTTGACCTGATCGTGGATGGTCTTTTTGGCTTTGGCCTAGAGCGGGAACTGACGGGTGAACTTGCCGCTGCCATTGACCAAATCAACACGTGGCGGCAACCACGGGTGAGTATTGATGTCCCCTCGGGGCTACACAGTAATACCGGGGCAGTTTTGGGTACGGCAATTCAGGCCGATCGCACCCTCTGTTTAGGACTCTGGAAGCGGGGGCTACTGGTAGAGGAAGCACAGCCTTGGGTGGGGCAGGGGGTGTTAATTCCCTTTGATGTTCCCTCGACGCTGATTGAAGCGGTGTTGGCGACTGCGCCTCGGCGATATTGCTTAGATGCTTCCTGTTGGCAAGAATTGCCCCTGTCGCGATCGCCCATTACCCACAAGTATCAGCAGGGACAACTGTTACTCATTGGCGGCTCTGCCCAGTTTGGCGGCAGTATTCTCCTCAGTGCCCTTGCTGCACGCTGTACGGGTGTGGGAATGCTGGTGGTGGCGGTGCCCCAGTCCCTGAAGTCCCTTGTGCTCTCACGAGTCCCCGATGCCATTGTTGTTGGCTGTCCAGAAACAGCGAGGGGGGCGATCGCTGGCTTGCCGGAACCACTAGACTTGAGCAAGTTCTCAGCCATTGCCTGTGGGCCGGGGCTAACCCCTGAGGCGGTGCCCGTTGTGGAAACCGTTCTCGATGCCGGGCAACCCCTTGTCTTGGATGCCGATGCTTTGAATGTCCTAGCGACGCTCTCGCCATGGCCGCTGCCAAGTCCGACCATTTTGACCCCCCACTATGGCGAATTTCGGCGGCTCTTTCCAGACCTTGTCACCGGCGATCGCCTTGATCAAGTGACCGCCGCCGCGAGCCGCAGTAATGCCATTGTTCTTCTCAAGGGCGCACGCACAGCCATTGCCTCTCCGAAGGGTGAGCTTTGGATCAACCCCCACAGTACCCCTGCCCTTGCCCGAGGGGGTAGTGGGGATGTTCTCACTGGCCTCATTGGTGGCCTTTTGGCGCAGCAGGAAGCCCTCAGCGCCACCTATGGTGGGGTTTGGTGGCATGCCCAAGCCGGCCTTCAGGCAGAACGAGAGGCCACTGCTCTAGGGGTCTATCCTGAACAACTGATTGCCCACCTGTTACCGACGCTGCACGCTGCTCTAACTGCTGGCGTTTAGCTTTTTGGCCAAGAGTTGATTGGTCAGCTTGGGATCAGCGCGCCCGCTGGTTTTCTTCATGATTTGGCCAACAAAGAAGCCCTGAAGTTTCGTTTTGCCCGCGCGGTATTGTTCCAGTTCATTGGGGTGCGCTGCTAGCACTTCATCAATCATTGCCTCTAGGGTAGCCACATCGGAAATTTGGCTGAGGCCTTTTTTCTCGACAAGGGCTTTCGGGGAGCCACCTTGAGCCAGTAATTCCGGCAGCAGATCCTTGGCCATTTTGCTACTGATAGTGCCCGCCTCAATGAGTTGGATCAACTCCGCCAATTCAGCAGGTTTCAGAGGTAGTGCCTCGATCGCCAGTTTTTGTTCCTTGAGATAGGCGGTAATATCCCCCATGATCCAGTTGGCCGCTAATTTCGGGGGTGCCTCGGCGGCAACAGTGGCTTCAAAGTATTCGGCAACGGCTCGCTCATCGGTAAGGACACGGGCATCTTGGGGGGGCAGGCCCCACTCGGTCTCGTAGCGGTGCCGCTTTTGCGCTGGCAGTTCAGGCAAATCCGCACGCCAAGTGGCCAGTTGCTCCGCACTGACTTCAATGGGGCCGAGATCGGGTTCAGGAAAGTAGCGGTAGTCACTGGAGCCTTCCTTGACCCGCATGGTGCGTGTTTGCTGCGTGGCCTCATCCCAGAGGCGGGTTTCTTGAACGATGGCTTCGCCCGCTTTCACAGCAGCGACTTGCCGCTCAATTTCATAGTCAATGGCGCGTTGGATGGCACTAAAGGAGTTCATGTTCTTAATCTCGACCTTGGTGCCAAAGGTGTTGCTGCCCATGGGGCGCACGGAGATATTGACGTCGCAGCGCAGCGACCCCTCCTGCATATTGCCATCGCAAACCCCCAAGTAACGGAGAATACGCCGCAGTTCTTGGGCATACTCGGCAGCTTCTTGACCCGTGCGCAGATCTGGCTCAGAGACAATTTCCACAAGGGGCACCCCTGCCCGATTCAAGTCCACTAGGGAGTAGGTGGAGCCAGACAGGCGATCGCTCCCCGCGTGAACCAGTTTGCCGGCATCTTCCTCCATGTGCAGGCGAGTAATGCCAATTTTTTTACGGTGGGCGGTGCCGTTGTCATCCACCAGTTCAATCTCAAGGTAGCCATGCTGGGCAATGGGCAGGTCGTACTGCGAGATTTGATAGTTTTTCGGCAAGTCGGGATAAAAATACTGCTTGCGATCGAATTTGCTGTAGGGGGCAATCTGACAATTGAGGGCTAAGCCCGCCTTCACGGCATACTCGAGCACCTTTTCATTCAAGACGGGGAGTGTCCCCGGCAAACCCAAACACACTGGGTCAATGTTGGTATTCGGGGGTGCGCCAAACTGGGTTGAGCTGGACGAGAAAATTTTGGTTTGGGTACTCAGTTGGCAGTGAATCTCTAGGCCAATCACCGCCTCGTAGGTGAGACTGGCGGGATCCACAGGGGTGGGTTCAGGCGCAATGGTTGCTGCCTGCTGCGTCGAGGTTGGTGGGGTGGATTTCGCCGTTTTTGATGTTTTTGAGGTTTTCGATGCTTGCCGTTTGCTTGATTTTGCCTTTGCCATCAGAAACTCCACAAGGGTACCGCCACTATAAAGCAGCTTACAGCCCTTTTCCCAAGGATGGAACACGCTCAAGGCTGTGAAAGCAAGTACAGGAGAGTATTTGATTGCCCTAGGTCTATATGCATTTTCAGAAAAGGACTGTCTTCAGGGGGGGGAATTGAGGATCAAGAGCTAGGGGCGATGATTGCGCTCCTCCATGGGCACATAGGGCTGATTGTGGGCACCCGTATAGACTTGGGTGGGGCGATAGATGCGATTGGCCTCCAGTTGTTCTTTCCAGTGGGCTAGCCAACCGGCCACGCGGGCGATCGCAAACACAGGCGTAAACAGATCACTGGGAATGCCCAACCGCCGATAGACAAGCCCCGAGTAAAAGTCCACATTGGGATAAATCCCCTTGTAACTGAGGTATTCACCCACCACTTCTTCCAGTTTCAGGGCAATGTCGTAGTAGCGATCGCCACCAAACTTATCAAACAACTGCTCCGCCAGCTTCTGCAAAATCGTGGCACGGGGATCCTTGACCTTATACACGCGGTGGCCAAAGCCGGCAATTTTGATCTTATTCTGAACGCACTTTTCCACATAGGGACGCACATTCTCGACACTGCCGATTTCCTCGAGCATATTGATCACCTCTTCATTGGCGCCCCCGTGGAGCGGCCCTGCCAGTGTACCCACCGCTGAAGCAACCACAGCGTAAGGATCTGTCAATGTCGAGGCCGTCACCCGCGCCGAGAAGGTAGAGGCATTCATCGTGTGCTCGGCATGGAGAATCAAGCAAATATCAAATACCCGTGCCGCAAAGGGATCGGGACGCCGCTCATTGAGCATGTAGAGAAAGTTGGCCGCATAGTCCAGCTCATCACAGGGCATGACCGGATCATTCCCCTTGCGAATCAGTTGAAACGCCGCCACCATTGTTGGAATTTTGGCCAAGAGGCGGATGACTGCTGCCCGAATGTACTCCGGATCGTCGAGGGCCCGCCGCGAATAGAACAATCCCAAGGCGCCCGCCGAGGCCTGTAGGGCATCCATGGGGTGGCCACTGTCGGGAAAGCATTTCATCATGTCGCGAATGCGATATTTCACGCGGCGATGGTAGGTAATATCGTGCTCAAAGGCCGCCAACTCCTCCTTGCTCGGCCAGTAACCCCAAATCAAGAGGAAGGCAGTTTCCAAAAATGTGCTTTTCTCCGCTAGTTCCTCAATCGGGACACCGCGATACTCAAGAACGCCTGCTTGGCCATCCACATAGCTAATGGCCGACTGAGCAACGGGAATACCGTCAAGACCGGGGCTAAATTCGCAAGCAACCATGCGTGGGTGTCCTTAAAAGGGGGCAAACTGAATCGCAATTGCAACATCTATCAATTTTAGGGGAGAGGGGAAAGATGTTGAGATGTTAAGCTGCATTCCCGCTTCCTTGAAGTTTTCCAACGTTTTGGCAGGCGAGGGAAAGAGCCTCGCTACGATCGCGATCGGACATCAAAATGCCTTTGCCCAAGGAGTTGACGCGATGAAACTTGCCTACTGGATGTATGCAGGGCCGGCCCACATTGGTACTCTGCGCATTGCCAGTTCCTTCAAAAATGTTCATGGCATTATGCACGCGCCCCTTGGAGATGACTACTTCAACGTCATGCGATCGATGCTCGAGCGAGAGCGCGACTTTACGCCTGTCACCGCCAGTATTGTCGATCGCCATGTCTTGGCACGCGGCTCCCAAGAAAAAGTGGTGGACAATATCACCCGCAAAGACACTGAAGAGCACCCTGATTTAATTGTGCTCACCCCCACCTGCACCTCTAGCATTCTTCAGGAAGACTTACAAAACTTTGTCCAACGCGCCAGCCTCAGCACCACTGCCGATGTCCTCTTGGCGGATGTCAATCACTATCGCGTCAATGAATTGCAAGCCGCCGATCGCACCCTTGAGCAAATCGTGCAGTTTTATATTGACAAAGCCCGCCGCCAAGGCACCTTAGTGACCAACAAAACCCCCACCCCTAGCGTCAACATTATTGGCATCACCACCCTCGGCTTCCACAATCAGCATGACTGCCGCGAGCTGAAACAACTCATGGCCAACCTTGGGATTGAGGTGAATCTGGTGATTCCTGCGGCGGCCAGCGTCCACGACCTTGCCCGACTGCCCCAAGCATGGTTTAACCTTGTCCCCTATCGGGAAATTGGCGGCCTCACCGCCCAGTACCTAGAAACCGAATTTGGTTTGCCAAGCGTCAGCATTACGCCGATGGGTGTGGTGGAAACCGCCCGCTGTATCCGTGCCATTCAAGCGGTGCTCAATGCTCAGGGGGCCAATGTGGACTATGAGGCCTTTATTGAGCACCAAACTCGCGAAGTGTCCCAAGCTGCTTGGTTTTCTCGCTCCATTGACTGCCAAAACCTGACCGGCAAAAAAGCAGTGGTCTTTGGGGACAATACCCATGCAGCAGCGATGACCAAAATTCTCAGTCGGGAAATGGGCATCCACGTTGTTTGGGCAGGTACCTATTGTAAATACGATGCCGATTGGTTCCGCGCAGAGGTGGCGGGCTTTTGTGACGAAGTACTCATTACCGATGACCACACCGTGGTGGGGGACGCGATCGCCCGCGTTGAACCCGCGGCCATCTTTGGCACCCAAATGGAACGCCATGTGGGCAAACGCCTCAACATTCCCTGTGGCGTCATTGCAGCGCCCATCCACATCCAAGACTTTCCCGTGGGCTATCGCCCCTTCTTGGGCTATGAGGGCACGAATCAACTGGTGGATTTAATCTACAACTCCTTTACCTTGGGCATGGAAGATCACCTGCTAGAGATTTTTGGTGGCCATGACACCAAGGAAGTGATTCACAAGGGGCTTTCCGCCGACTCGGATTTGACATGGACCGCGGATGGGCTAGCGGAATTAAACAAGATTCCCGGCTTTGTGCGCGGCAAGGTGAAGCGCAACACCGAAAAATTTGCCCGCGAACAGGGGATTAGCGAGATCACCGTAGAAGTGCTCTACGCTGCCAAAGAAGCCGTGGGGGCTTAAGTTTCACCTCTGGAACCTGTATGAACCTGACCCTTGCAGCGTATAGCGATTGGCATTTAACAAGCAATTGCTATGGTATTGCTGAAACGTTTCATTGCCCTTGGTTTACTGGCAGCAGGGGTTGGCTTTGCACCAAGTGCCCTTGCGCAGCGGGTGCCGCGTTTACGCCAAGGCATGAGCTATGCGGATGCCCGCCAACGCCTCCTTGATCGGGGTTGGCAACCCGTGGTTAATCCAGCAATGGTGAATCCGACAACAACGACCCCGATTGTGGCCTATCTCGTCGGTCAAGGCTATAGCGAACTGATGGGTTGTCAACTAATAGGGGGGGTGGATCTCTGCACCTTTCAGTTTCGCAATCGCAAGGGGCATCTTTTGGAAATTGGCACCGTGAATTTGCTCATTTTCCCCGGCGGCACGGTGACCAGTTGGGTACTGCGGAAGAATTCCCCCTAGGCGATTCTTGCGTATAATGGGGAGCCGTAACCTTTTTTAAGGAACCGCAGTATGGTGTCTTCTCCGATTAAATCTGAAGCCCCTGTTCGTCACGATGTCAAAGACTTGAGCCTTGCACCCTTAGGGCAGCAGCGCATTGAGTGGGCCAGTCGGGAGATGCCGGTACTGCGGCAGATTCGCGATCGCTTTGCAAAGGAAAAGCCCCTTGCCGGTATTCGCTTGGCCGCCTGCTGCCATGTGACCACAGAAACCGCCAATCTAGCGATCGCCCTCAAAGCCGGCGGTGCTGACGCGGTTCTTATTGCCAGTAATCCCCTCTCCACCCAAGACGATGTCGCCGCTAGCCTAGTGGTGAACTACGGCATCCCGGTCTTTGCCCAAAAAGGGGAAGACACCGCCACCTACAGGCGCCATGTCAACATTGCCCTTGATCACCGTCCCAACATCATCATTGATGACGGCTGTGATGTGGTTGCCACCCTTGTCAAAGAACGCCAGCACCAACTCAGTGACATTATTGGCACCACCGAAGAAACCACCACTGGCATTGTCCGCCTCAAGGCCATGTTCCGCGATGGCGTCCTCACCTTCCCCGCCATTAATGTCAACGATGCCGACACCAAACACTTCTTTGACAACCGCTACGGCACTGGTCAATCTACCCTCGATGGCATCATTCGGGCAACGAACATTCTGCTTGCCGGTAAAACCGTTGTCGTGGCTGGCTATGGCTGGTGCGGTAAAGGGACAGCGCTGCGGGCACGGGGCATGGGTGCCAATGTGATTGTGACGGAAATTGATCCTGTGCGTGCCATTGAAGCAGTCATGGATGGCTTCCGGGTCATGCCCATGCTTGAGGCGGCGCCCCTTGGGGATATTTTCATTACCGTGACGGGGAATAAGCATGTGATTCGCGCCGAGCACTTTGCCGTCATGAAAGATGGGGCAATGGTAGCCAACTCTGGTCACTTTGACATTGAAATTGACCTTGCCACCCTGAAAACCCTCGCCAAGGAAGTCCGCGTCGTGCGCAACTTCACCGAGGAATACATTCTCCCCAGCGGTAAATCCATCATTGTTTTGGGTGAAGGCCGCCTGATTAACCTTGCGGCTGCCGAAGGCCACCCCGCCAGTGTGATGGATATGAGCTTTGCCAACCAAGCCCTTGGCTGTGAGTATCTTGTCAAAAATAAAGGTCAGTTGGCAGCCGGCATCCACCCTATTCCCGCAGCAGTGGATCAAGAAATTGCCCGTTTGAAACTCCAAGCCATGGGCATTGCCATTGACACCCTCACTCCCGAACAGGTGGAGTACATGAACTCTTGGACCTCTGGCACTTAGACCCCCCATCCACCTGCAAAATCATTAGAACGTTGCGTGCTGCGTCCTAGCTAGGGCTAACCTCAGGGTGCAGCTTTTTATTTATCGCTTAATTTATTGTCATCAACAGCCTTTTTCTAAAATAGTGGCTACCGCTACCGGCTGTCATCTTGTTATAGAGCAATTTGGGCTGTTTTAGTTGTTTGGGCAGATTTAATCTCCCGCCCTGAAGTTAAGGTTAGATACAGTTTTGGCATATTTTTAATACGGAAACTGTATAGCGACAAAGAAAATGTAGCAAAATTTACAAATGTTCATGATTGACCTGCCTAAATTGGGTGTTCAAGTAACCCGTTGAAACCAAGGGCAACAACCGTGAGCAACAAAATTGAAGCCATTAAAAAAGAGAAAGATGTTTTAGCGGTTAAACAAGAGCTAGAGAAATTCGCAGCCATGGGCTGGGAAAACATTCCTGAAGCTGACCGCGATGTTCGCCTCAAGTGGCTTGGGATTTTCTTTCGCCCCGTTACCCCTAGCAGGTTCATGATGCGGCTGCGGGTACCCAATGGGATTCTCACCAGTCAACAACTGCGAACCCTTGGCGAAATTGTGGATCGCTATGGTGAGAACGGCAATGGTGACATCACCACCCGTCAAAACATTCAGATTCGGGGTCTGCCCATTGAGGATATTCCTGAAATCATAGAGCGGCTGCAAGCCTGTGGCCTGACCTCTGTGCAATCCGGCATGGACAATGTGCGCAACCTCACTGGATCGCCAGTGGCGGGCATTGATGCGGCCGAACTCATTGATACTCGCCCCTTGATTATGAAATTGCAGGCCATGATTACCAACAATGGTCAGGGGAATTTGGAATTCAGCAATCTACCCCGCAAATTCAACATTGCGATCGAGGGGGGGCGGGATAACTCTGTCCATGCGGAAATTAACGATGTTGCCTTTGTGCCTGCCTATCGGCAAGGGCGTTTGGGCTTCAATGTTTTAGTCGGTGGTTTCTTCTCTGCTCGGCGTTGCGCTGCCGCTATCCCCCTCAATGCTTGGGTGCCTCCCGATGATGCTGTGGTGCACCTCTCACGTGCCATCCTTGAAATTTTCCGTGACCATGGCCTACGGGGCAATCGCCAAAAAGCGCGGCTCATGTGGCTGATTGATGAATGGGGTATCGAGAAATTCCGGGCAGCAGTCGCCGCTAAACTCCCCTTTGAACTCCTCAGTGCCGCTCCCAAGGATGAAATTGACTGGGACAAGCGAGATCATCTGGGGGTGCATTGCCAAAAACAGCGGGAGTTGAACTATGTGGGACTGCATGTGCCCGTAGGGCGCCTCTATGCCACTGATTTTTACGAGTTGGCACGGCTAGCTCAAGTCTATGGTCAATCGGAAGTGCGGCTGACCGTGGAGCAAAATCTGATCATTCCCCATGTACCTAGCGCTGTTTTACCAAGCCTGCTGCGCGAACCCCTCCTCACTAAGTTTCGGCCGGAACCACCGCCTTTAGAACGTGCCCTCGTTTCCTGTACGGGTGCTCAGTTTTGCAACTTTGCCCTCATTGAAACCAAAAATCGTGCCCTTGCCCTCGTCCGCTGGCTGAATCAACAACTGGTGCTCTCTCAACCGGTGCGCATTCACTGGACCGGGTGTCCCAACTCCTGTGGTCAACCCCAAGTAGCCGATATTGGCCTAATGGGTACAAAAGCCCGTCGTAACGGCGAAACCGTGGATGCCGTGGATTTGTACATGGGTGGCAAGGTCGGTAAGGATGCCAAGCTGGGCACCTGTGTGAAAAAAGCGATTCCCTGTGATGAACTGCCGGAGGTACTGCGCCAACTGTTGATTGATCACTTTGGTGCTCAGCCCATCAGTTCACATACGCTGCAGGTTCCGATACACGCTGAATTAGCCTTGTCGATTGTTTAGGAATTAAAGGATTTGTAAACCAATGGTGACTTTCTCCCGGCGTCACTTTCTCGTGACCGCTGCGGCTACAACGGCCGTGACATTGATCTCCCACGGTTGTGGTAATAGCCAGCAAACTAGTGATGTTGCCCAACCCACCACCCTAGCGGAAACTCCAGAAGTGATGGGAGCGAAACTGGGCTTTATTGCTCTGACGGACGCGGCTCCCCTGATTATTGCCAAGGAAAAGGGCTTGTTTGCCAAGTATGGGATGCCCGATGTGGAGGTGATTAAGCAGGCTTCTTGGGGCGTGACCCGCGACAACTTGGTCTTGGGTTCTGCCGGGGGTGGCATTGATGGTGCCCACATTCTCACACCAATGCCCTACCTGATGACCGTGGGAACCATTACCGGTGGCAAACCTGTACCCATGTATATCTTGGCGCGGTTAAACACAAATGGTCAGGGAATTGTCTTGGCTAATGCTTACAAGGATCTCAATATCAGGACTGACAGTAGCCCCCTGAAGGAGGCCTTTGCTAAAACCCGTGCTGAACGGCGTGCCCAGAATCAGCAAGAGCAGATCAAAGTGGCAGTGACATTTCCAGGGGGCACCCATGATCTGTGGATGCGCTACTGGCTGGCTGCCGGCGGCATTGATCCTGAGAAGGACGTTTCTGTGATCGTTGTGCCTCCTCCGCAAATGGTGGCCAATGTGAAAACTGGAACCATGGAAGCTTTCTGTGTGGGTGAGCCATGGCCACAACAAGCGGTGAATCAAAAGGTGGGGGTTGATGCTATTACCACGGGTGAATTTTGGCAGGATCATCCTGAGAAATCGCTGACTTTGCGGGCGGATTGGGTTGATCAGCATCCGAAGGCCACTAAAGCTCTATTGATGGCTGTGATGGAAGCACAACAGTGGTGTGACCAACCTGAAAATAAACCAGAAATGGTCAAGATAATTGCCCAGCGGCAATGGTTGAAGGTACCCGAGAAGAATATTTTGGATCGCTCCCTCGGTAAGTTTGACTTTGGCAATGGCCGTACCTTTGACAACCCCGATCTAGCGATGAAGTTCTGGCGAGACAATGCCTCTTATCCCTACCAAAGTCATGATCTGTGGTTCCTGACGGAGGACATTCGCTGGGGGTATTTGCCGCCGAATATGGACACTAAAGCTCTCATCCAAAAAGTGAACCGTGAGGATCTGTGGCGCGAAGCCGCTCAAGCGATGGGGGTGCCGGCAGCGGAAATTCCCACCACCACCTCTCGGGGCGTGGAGACCTTTTTTGATGGTGTGGCCTTTGATCCCCAAAATCCTCAGGCCTACTTGAGTGGTTTGGATTTGAAAAAAGTTTAGAGGTAAAGAGCAATGGCAAGTTCTTCTATGGGTTTCACTCAATCTCGACGGCGGCGCTGGTTAAAGCATCTCAAGAAGTCAGCGATGTTCCGCAAAGTGGTACTGGGTAGTTTGGGGGCGCTGTGTTTCTTGGTCATTTGGCAGTTTGTCTGCATGGCGGGGCTACTTCGCCTGCCAACGCCCCTCACTGTTATTACTGAAACTTGGGGGTTGATAGTTGATCCCTTTTATCAAGGGAGTGGCACGGATGTGGGGTTGGGGTGGCAAATTCTCTCCAGTCTGCGGCGGGTGGCCGTTGGCTTTTCCTTGGCAGCAGTCATTGGGGTGGGGCTGGGGATGCTGATTGGCTCTAGTCGAGTGCTCTACGATGCAGTGGATCCCATTTTGCAGGTGTTGCGTCCGGTGCCCCCCCTTGCGTGGTTGCCCATTTCCTTGGCGGCTCTGCGGGACAATGAACCGGCAGCGATTTTTGTGATCTTCATTACCGCAATTTGGCCGATTATCATCAACACAATTGTTGGTGTGCAGCAAATTCCCAAGGACTACAAGAATGTGGCACGGGTGTTGCAGCTTTCCCGCAAGGATTATTTCCTGAATATTCTCGTACCAGCAACGGTGCCCTATGTGTTTACGGGGCTGCGCATTGGCATTGGGCTGTCTTGGTTGGCGATTGTGGCAGCGGAGATGCTCATTGGCGGTGTCGGCATTGGCTTCTTTATTTGGGATGCCTGGAACAGTTCTCTGATTAGTGAAATTATTGTTGCCGTGATCTATGTCGGCATTGTCGGCCTGGTTCTGGATCGCTCGGTAGCCTTTGTGGGTTGCCTGCTCAGCCACGGTGAAGAGGCGCATTCCTAGCTCCCTCACGTAACCCATCCTCCCCTCTTTTCCCCTTACTGTCGAACATTAGGTTGTTTAACCCTATGGCCAAGTCTTTACCGTTTATTGAAATTGACCATGTGGATCAGGTTTTTGATCTGCCCGGGGGCGATCGCTACATTGCTCTCAAGAATATCCACCTCGAAATCCAAAAAGGGGAGTTTATTTCCCTTGTCGGTCACTCTGGCTGCGGCAAGTCCACGCTCTTGAATATCATTGCTGGCTTTCAGCGGCCTAGCAGTGGTGGCGTGGTGATGGCAGGACGGCAAGTGACGGAACCGGGTCCCGATCGCATGGTGGTGTTCCAAAACTATTCGCTGTTGCCTTGGAAAACGGTGTACCAGAATGTGGCCTTGGCGGTGGCAGCGGTGCTGGGGCATTTGAGCAAGGCAGAGCAACGACAGCGGGTAGAGGCGGCGCTGGAACAGGTGCACCTCAGTAAAGCCCGCGAGAAGTTCCCTGCCCAACTGTCGGGGGGGATGAAGCAACGGGTGGCGATCGCCCGTGCCTTGGCGATTCAACCGGAGGTGCTCCTGCTGGATGAACCCTTTGGTGCCCTTGATGCTTTGACGCGAGGCTCTTTGCAGGATGAGTTGATGCAAGTGTGTCAAGGCAGTCAAACCACCTGCATTATGGTCACCCATGATGTGGATGAGGCACTACTGCTCTCTGATCGCGTGGTGCTGCTCACCAATGGCCCTGAAGCCCACATTGGCCAAATTCTCAAAATTCCCTTTGCCCGTCCCCGCAATCGCCATGACGTGCTCAACCATCCCAGCTACTATGGCCTGCGCAATGAGATGATTGCCTTTCTCAATCAGCAGAAACGCCGCCGCCCGCCTTTGGAGGTGCCCATGGTTGCACCAACAGTGCCGGCAGGTCTGACCCTTGGCTTTATGCCCCTGATAGACAGTGCGCCTCTCATTGCTGCCAAGGAAATGGGCTTCTTTGCTAAGTATGGTTTGGAGCCAGTCACGCTGCATCGCGAAGAAAGCTGGCAGGACTTGGTGATGGGGGTGATCGCGGGTCGCTTGACGGGCGCTCAACTGTTGGCGGCCATGCCCTTAGCCATGACCTTGGGGTTAAACGGTCAGCCTTCACAACCGCTGATGACCTCGTTGGTGCTGAGTCGCAATGGCAATGCCATCACCTTTAGTCGCCAGTTGTGGCAGCAGGGGGTGAAGACTGCTGAAGATCTGCGCGCCTATATTCAGCGCACGGGCGATCGCCCCCGGCTGGGAGTGGTTCATGCCGCATCAATGCACAATCTCCTGTTGCGGTACTGGCTGGCCGCCGCTGGCATTGACCCCGATTACGATGTCGAGTTGTTGGTGATTCCCCCCTGCCAAATGATCTATCACCTCAAGGCCGGCCATATCAGTGGCTTTTGTGTCGGTCAACCGTGGAATTCCCATGCAGTGCGCGAGGGTATTGGGGTGATTGTCGCTACGGATTTGGATATTTGGTCGGGTCACCCGGAAAAAGTTGTGGGTATGCGTTCCGATTGGGTGCAGGCCAACCCGCAGCTACACCAAGCGTTGGTCAAGGCATTGATCGAAGCCTGTGAGTACTGCGATACGATCAAACATCGCCCCGAAATTGCCCAACTGCTTTGTCGGCCAGAGTATGTGGGGTGTACTCCTGAGGATGCCTATGCCGGCTTTGTGGATCCCCTTGATTGGGGGGATGGCATTGTTGCTGCTTTTCAACCCCGGTTTCACCAGTTCTACGTGGATCGCTCTCCCTGTCCTGGGCGGTTGGAAGGGCTGTGGATCATGACCCAATTGGCTCGCTGGCAACTTACGCCCTTCCCAAAAAACTGGCTAGAAATTGTTGAGCAGGTGCGGCGGGTAGATCTCTTTGGGGCGGCAGCGCGGGAACTGAAGGTTGTAGATAATGAGCCAGATCGTTCTGCCTTTGCTCTTTTCGATGGACTGCCCTTTGACCCCGATAATCCCCTTGGCTACATTGAGGCGGCTGCGATTCGCCGTGGCCTTGATATTCGCACTGTTGATCCCCAAGAGGTTGTTGCTGTCTAGGTATTTTTGAGAGAAGTCTATGGAAACCCTCTATCGTCTTGACCCCCATTTAACGGCCACCCAGCATCTACACATTGATGGGGTGAGCAAAGCCTACCCTACGGCTAATGGCGACCAGGTGGTACTTGAGGATATTCACCTTGAGGTGAGC
Organism: Thermosynechococcus sp. TG215; assembly: GCF_031583455.1. Taxonomy (NCBI): domain Bacteria; kingdom Bacillati; phylum Cyanobacteriota; class Cyanophyceae; order Acaryochloridales; family Thermosynechococcaceae; genus Thermosynechococcus; species Thermosynechococcus sp. TG215. The sequence continues at coordinate 553,438 of NZ_CP134178.1, forward strand.
AGCGGCGAATTTGTCTGTTTCATTGGCCATTCCGGCTGCGGCAAAACCACACTCTTGAATATGGTTGCGGGTTTTACAGCGCCAACACGAGGGGAAATTACTCTCAATGGCGTGCCCGTGCGCCGTCCGGGGCCGGATCGCATGATGGTGTTTCAAAACTACGCGCTGCTGCCTTGGTTGACGGCCTATCAAAATATTGAGCTAGCAGTGAAGTCTGTCTATCCCCAGAAAACTCGCCAACGCCGGCGCCAAATTGTCGAGGAGCACTTGGAACGAGTGGGGCTAACAACGGCTGCCCACAAACGCCCTGCTCAACTGTCGGGGGGCATGAAACAACGGGTGGCGATCGCCCGCGCCCTCGCCATTCGCCCTGAAGTGTTGATTTTAGATGAACCCTTTGGTGCCCTCGATGCCATCACGAAGGAGGAGTTACAGGATGAACTCTTAAAGATTTGGCGCAGCCACCGACTGACGGTACTGATGATTACCCACGACATTGATGAGGCGCTGTACCTCGCGGATCGGGTGGTGATGATGACCAATGGCCCTGCCGCCGGCATTGGCGATATTGTGAAGATTCCTTTTCCGCGGCCACGGCGGCGATCGCAACTCCTTGAGGATCCGCAGTACTACCATCTCCGCAACCAAGTGGTTGACTTTCTGTACACGCGGTTTGGGCACTAAGTAGCGTATGAGTACCCCACGGGTTGGCTCGTTAGCCGTTCAGTCCAGTCGTTACCTCTGCTACTACCGCAATACCAGCGAGAGCGTTCAGCAGATTTATTTGTCAAATCAGCCCACTTGGCAACGGGTAGTGTTTCCGAGGCAAGAGCTTTTTTTCCATGGCGATGCTACAGCGGATCTGATCATTTGCTCAGAGCAAGGGGTCAGGTGCTGTTCCTGTGAATTCCTGCGGTTTGAGGAAAAAGGGCGTGCTGTGCCTGAACCAAGTGAGCCAGTGTCCTCGCTGTGTCCCTACTGTGGGGTGGGCTGTGGCTTAGAAGCAGTCCCTCAAGGCAAGGGAGCCTATAAAATTCGGGGCGATCGCCAGCATCCCTCCTCCCAAGGAATGGTCTGTGTCAAGGGGGCAACTATTCTAGAAGCCCTTGATCGCGATCGCTTGGTTTACCCCCTGTGGCGGGAGCGTTTGGATCAGCCCTTTACGGTCATTTCGTGGGACGAGGCCATGACCCGCCTTGTGGAACGCATCCAATGGGTACGCTGTGAGCGGGGCGCCGATGCCATTTGTATGTACGGTTCCGGTCAATTTCAAACCGAGGACTACTATGTGGCGCAAAAGCTAATCAAGGGCTGTTTGGGTACGAACAACTTTGATGCCAACTCGCGGCTATGTATGTCCTCGGCAGTGTCGGCCTACATGGCTAGCTTCGGCGCTGATGGCCCCCCCTGCTGCTACGACGATTTGGAGGCTACCGATTGTGCGTTCCTTATGGGTACTAATACTGCCGAATGCCATCCCATTGTCTTTAATCGTCTGCGCAACCACCACAAGCGCGATCGCCGCGTCAAGTTGATTGTTGTGGATCCGCGGCGCACCCCGACAGCGGAAGTGGCGGATCTGCACCTTGCCATCCGACCTGGCACGGATATTGATCTGCTCCACGGCATTGGCCATTTGCTACTGCAATGGGGACAGATCGATGCTGAGTTTATAGAGGAGTGTACCCAAGGCTTTGCCCAGTATGTAAAGCTGCTGGCGGCCTACACCCCAGACTGGGTAGCGGAACGCTGTGGCATTGCTCAAAGTGATCTAGAACAGGCGGCTCGCTATTGGGGGCATGCCCAAGCGGTACTCTCCCTTTGGTCAATGGGCATTAACCAGTCTGCTGAAGGGACGGCCAAAGCTCGTTGTCTCATCAATCTCCACCTGTTGACGGGGCAAATTGGCCGCCCAGGGAGTGGTCCTTTTTCGCTGACGGGGCAACCCAACGCCATGGGGGGGCGCGAAGCCGGCGGCTTGAGCCATTTGTTGCCCGGCTATCGCCAAGTGACCAATCCACAGCATCGCCAAGAGGTAGAGGACTTTTGGGGACTGCCGCGAGGGCAAATAAGCGATCGCCCCGGTCGCACGGCATGGCAAATTGTCGAAGGTCTAGAACAGGGAGAAGTGGGTCTGCTGTGGATTGCGGCCACCAATCCTGCGGTTAGTTTTCCCCATTTAGAGCGTGCCAAGGCGGCCTTTCTCAAATCTCCTTTTACCGTCTATCAGGATGCCTACTTTCCCACTGAAACAGCAGCCTATGCCCATCTGATTTTGCCGGCGGCGCAATGGAGTGAGAAAACAGGTGTGATGACTAACTCTGAACGCCGCGTCACCCTTGCCCCCGCCTTTCGATCGCCCCCCGGTCTGGCTCGCCCTGATTGGGAAATTTTTGCTGAGGTGGGGCGCCGCTTGGGATATGGGCATCTCTTCCCATTTGCCGATGCCGCTGCCGTCTATGCCGAATTTGTCCAACTCACTGCCGGTCGCCCCTGCGATCAATCGGGTCTGAGCCACGAACGCCTTGCCCGTTTAGGCGCCTTGCAGTGGCCCTGTCCTGCCGGTATGGATGATGAAGAAGCCCGCAAACCCAAACGCCTCTATACTGACTGGCGATTTCACACACCCAATCAACGGGCATATTTTTGCCTTGCCCACAGTCAGGGCGTGGCGGAACCCACCGATCACATCTATAGCTTTACCCTGACAACGGGTCGTCTCTACGGCCACTGGCACACTCAAACCCGTACCGGTCGCATTGCCAAAATTCAAAAAATGCACCCCGATCCCTTTGTGGAAATGCACCCCGACGATGCCGCAAACTTACATCTCAAAGACGGGGATTGGGTAGAGGTGCGATCGCGTCGCGGTCAAGTGTGCCTGCCGGTCATCCTCACCAAGGCCATTCGTCCGGGCACTCTCTTTGTACCCATGCACTGGGGCTTTCTCTTTGCTGATAGCGGTGAGGCAAACCAACTGACCCATCCCATTGCCTGTCCGGTCTCAAAGCAGCCAGAACTCAAAGCCTGTGCGGTGCAGGTGCTGCCCCTGAAGTTGCGGCAGACGCCCCATACCCCCACCATGCAGGAAAGCGGCACTGCCCTCAAGCAATAATAGAATCTGATTCCCTGTGGAGGGTTATGGCTATTGATGTCCCACTTCTTTGCGTTTGAGGCTGAATTCACGGCTTCGTTACGCTGTATTCCAATGATTGTTCGCTATAAACTAGATTTATGTGGGGTCAAGCTGAAGCTGCTCCACTGGCATCAACTTTCCCAAGAACAGCGACAATGGCTTGTGGTGACTCCCTGCGACACCCCCGAAGCTCAGGCAGACTATCGTCAGCAACTGCGGGATTGGGTGACCCATACCCATGGAACCCCACCGAGTGATATAGAGATTCGCCAACCCTACCCTTGGGACATCACCACTGAACTGCCAGAGACAGTGCAGCAACAACTGACCAAGGTACCTCACCACAGCCTGACGGTGGAAAAATGGTCAGCCCTGACCCCCCTCCAACGCTTTGCCCTTGTGAAGCTCAGCCAGCCCGGCCACGAGAATCGCAATTTTTGGCCAGCATTGCAGGAATTTGGTCTGGCCTAGAGGGCTAGGAGAGTTGTAGTGGCATTTTTCTGCTGAGGTAGTACAGAGTTGTACCAACAAGGGTGCCCACTAAGAAGCCTTGGGGCACACTGAGGGCGATCGCCCCCACTAAGAGGGTAATCATCCAATTTGCGGGCATGGCGGCTTGATCTTTAATAAAGCCCATGAGTACCCACGCTTCAAACAAAAGAATGACCCCCAAAATCGAGAGGGGAAAAATTTCCAGCAGCTTATCCACACTGGAACCAAAAAAGAGACCCAAGAGAAGGTAGAGACTGCCATAGATCACCACCGCCCCACCTGTGCGGGCACCAAGGGCATAGTGTCCTGCCAAACCGCTACAGCCATGGCAGAGGGGGACACCACCAAAGAAGGGCAGGATCAAGTTGGTGAGGCTATACGTGAGGCCAATTTGGCGAATCGAGAGGGGGCGATCGGGAAAGAGATCGTGGGCAGTTTGCTGGGTTGCAATCACTGCATTGGCGATCGATAGGGGTAACTGCGGCAGTGCCAATAGCACGAGTCCGGGAATCAAGGCCTGAGGATCTAAAGGCTGCAGGTAGGGAAGCTGCCAAGCAATGGTTAACTGCAATTCTGTCTCAGCCAGAACACGGCTAATCGCTACACCCACCCCCAGCAACACCACCAGTAACCCTGCGGGAACTCCCCGTTCCTTGGGTAAAAGGAGCAAGATCAAAAAGCCCATGGCACCCAACAGATAACCAAAGAGGTCACCCGCGGGCAAGTAGGTCTTGAGGGCAACGGCGGCTAGGGACAGTCCCAGTCCCAATTGACACCCCCGCACCACGGGTTGGGGAATCCAGCGAGCCAGTCGGGTCAGGATTCCGGTGGACGTTAACACCAACATCATCGCTCCTACCATCAGTCCCCCTGCCCAAAGGATAGATCCAGTGAGTTTTTCCGTCATCACAATTACAGCCATTGCCTTTAGGGGTTGCATCGGCATGGGAAGGCCATAGAATACCCCCGTGAGAATTTGTGCCACGCCAAACAGAGTGAAGACGTTAGCACTATCCAACTGGGCAGCCATGATCATCCCCACCAGTAGGGGCAAATCCGTACCCAAATCACCAAAACTGCCACTGAGTTCTTGCCAATTAAAGCGCAGTCGCTCCCGCAACATCTATATCTTCTCCAACATGGTTTGCAATTTCTGTAGGTGTTGAGCCACCCGACCACTACGGAGGAGTTCGCTGCTGAGTGCGAGTCCGGAATTGAGACTATCGGCTTTGCCCCCCTGCCACAGGTAAAACCCACTGTTCCAGATAACGGAGGTGGTGAGGAGCTGCTCCTCGGCAGCTAAGACGGCAGCCATCATTTTTGCAGCAGTTGTTGTGTCCGCTGGCCAAGGCACATTACTGCTGGCCATACCATACTCTTGGGGATGGAGACGCAGGCGTTGCCAAGGAGGGTCTTGATCACGGGCAAGGCCGATAATGGCGGTGCGTTCGCGGGGCAAATCACAACTGCCTTCAAGACCTTTGACGGTAGTAAATTCATGAACACCGTGGAGATAGAGGGCATCGCGCATGATCCCTTCCGTCGGCGGATGAACAAACCCTGCTACGAGGTGACTGCGCCCTTGGTAAGGATTCCAGATTAATTCCAATGTGGCAATGGGGGGACGTTTACCAATTTGCTCCCGGTAGGGGACTAGCCCTTGGGCTGCTGGAAAATGACGCGGGAGATAGACAAAACCTAAACCCGTTTGCTCTAGGCAGTGGGTGATTTGTTCTAGGGTTAGGGTTGACCAGTCCACCCCTAAACATCGCCATAGCTCAATGAGGGGAATGCCTTCTTTGGTGGGTATGCGATCGCCCCCGTGTTGAAGTACTGGAATCCCAGCAGCCGCCAAAACCAATGCTGTTAAAGGACTCAGGGGAAACGTGCGATCGCGACCATCATAGGGCTGACTGAGGATGATCACGGGGCAACTGGTCTCAACCGCTGGAATCTTTGGCCCTAGCTCGTTGTAGGCATCGAGCATACCCGCCATCTCTTCCGAGGTGGGTCGCTTAATCCGATGAGCAATCAAAAACGCCCCAATTTGGGCAGGGGTTGCCACCTGCTCCAGCATGAGTTGCAACGCCAAGGCTGCCTCGGCGCGGCTCAGGTCTTTGTGGGTGTGGGCACCACTGCCGACTTTTTTAAGGAGATCACGAAAAAGAGGACTCATGGGCAGCCTGCTGGCGGATCAACGTAAGCAACTGGGCAACGGGCGGTAAGGTCAGGCGATCGCGGGTGGTAATGGCCAACACCTGACGCAGGGGCAGTGGCGTGGATAAATCACGAATCCCTAGGGCAGGATCGTGGAGCGCTTCCTTGAGGGCAGAGCGCGGCAGCAAGGCAACCATCTCACTTTCGCGGATCACAGCAATAAACGCATCAGGCGTGTTGAGTTCAAGAGCGGGTTGCCAAGGTAAACCCCGACGGCTAAATTCTTCAGCCACCAAGCGGCGCATGCCATAGCCATCCTTAAATACCACATGGGGAAAGCGAGCTAGTTCTTGCCATGTCAAGGTCTCATTAACAGCGAGGGGATGTTCAGCCGCCATTAGCACTTGCACAGGCTCACTGTACAGCGGTTCAATCACCCATTCCGCCTGTTTTAAGAGGTGGCGATCGCCCATGACAATTGCTAGATCTACTAGGCTATCCTGCAAGACTTTGAGGGCGCGATCGCTCCCTAGGGCAGTCACCCGCAACTGCATTTGGGGAAATGCTTGGCAAAACGTCGGTAACAGCGTGGGCAAAAAGTAGCGGCAAATGGAGTGAATAGCGGCAATGCAGAGTTCCTGCTGCTGGCCATTTTGCATGGCTTTGAGTTCAGCATTGGCGGCCTGCCACTCTTGCCAGATGCGATGGGCACGGCGCAAAAACAAGTCCCCCGCCACAGTTAACTTGGCGCGATTCGAGCGGTGAACAAGTTGCATCCCCAAACTTTCTTCTAGAGCTTGAATTTGCCGACTAATTGTGGGTTGCGTCACCCCACACCGCCGCGCTGCCGCTTGAAAACTCCCCGTTTCAGCAACAGCTAAAAAAGATTGAAACTGATCAAGTCGCATAATACTTGCTGTGTTCTCCCTCTGCGTCTATGTCTATTGATGCAATTGTGGCTCTTGTGGCTCTTCATCTTATGCAACTTTCGGATAGTAAAGGGTGTTAATTGATACAGTTTCTTGAGAATGTCCTACAGCATACCCTCTTGGTTCCAGCGCTGAATGAGGTAAACTGATTGGTCATACTTGCCCTCCCATGCCAGTTCTGTTTCTTCTGTGCGCATTTGAGAGGTTAGGCTATACTCAAAGCGTCATGAATGTTACTCAAGAATATGAGCTATAGCTTGGACTGACGAGAGCGGGTTGTCTCCTACATCCAGCAAGGTGGCAAAATTAGTGAAGCAACTCAAATCTTCCAAGTCAGTTGCGCCACTATCCATCGCTGGCTGAAGCGAGACGACTTAGCCCCCACGGTTGTCCCCCGTCGTCATCAAACAGACCGTAATGGTGATGCTCACGGCAATACACCCAAGTAGCTGGCTCATTTAGATAGTATTCCTTTTTCCAAATGGGTAGGCGGTGTTTAATTTCATCAATGATGTAGGCCGCACCAGCAAAGGCTTGTTGGCGATGAGGCGCCGTCACCCCTACCCACACAGCAATCTCGCCAAGAGTTAGCGTTCCATAGCGATGGCTGGCGATCGCCCCCAGCAAGTCAAATTTCCCAATGGCTTCTGCTAGGATCTGTTCTCCTTCTTTAAGAGCCAAGGCAGGATAGACCTCGTATTCTAGGGCAGTGACGATCTTGCCGTGGTTGTGATTGCGCACCCAACCCTCAAAGCTAACAAAGGCACCGGCTCGCAAGTTGGCTAGGGGCTGCCACAACTGAGCTGGCTCTAGGGGAGTATTGGTTAGGGAAAATTGCTTGATCACCATCGCTTAGTTAACCCCCGGCAACAGGGGGAATAAAGACGACCTTATCTCCAGCTCGTAGGGGTTGATCCAGTGTCACAAACGTATCATTAGCCGCAACCTTAACATGGGTCAGATCAAGGGTAAACCCGTACTGGGTCTTTAGTTCTTGGTATAGCTCGCCATAGGTTTGGGCGGTGGTCACTCGCTCCTCCTGTTCCCGTTGGCTTTGCTCGCGTAACTGGGCAAAGTAGTGTAGATGAATAGTTTTAGGGCTGTCGGACATGGTGTAGGGCTTCCAGATAATCTTCAGGGGTGTTGATGTTGGCAGTAATGGTCGGCTGGGGTGGGGCAATCCGCTGGCAGGGCGATCGCTGGAGAATTTTCACAGGGCAGTAGATCCCTTCTGCATAGGCGGCCTCAAATACCGGCAGAGCTTGGGGGGTATAAATGGCACACAATGGCTCTGGGAAACCCTCTTGGGGATGGTGATAGCAGGTGGCCACCACATCTTCGCGGTAATGGTGCAACAGGGGCGCAAGGGTTTCTGTGGTCAAATAGGGCAAGTCACAGGCCACCACTAACCAGTTCACGTGGGGATAGGCACGTAAAGCTGTTAGGATGCCGGCAATGGGGCCAATCTGAGGCAGGGTATCGGGGAGGGTTGGCAAATCGGCAAGGGGAGTCCCCTGCCATTGATTGGGTTGCGCTGAGAGAAAGACTTGTTCGCAGGATTGAGCCAACAAATTGTAGAGGTACTGGGCATGGGGTTCGCCGTAGTAGTCTAGCAGGGCTTTGGCCTGACCCATGCGCTGACTCTGGCCGCCAGTGAGCACAAGGCCGTAGAGGGGATATTGGCCGAGGGTTTTCTTGCCACCACTTTTCGCCAGCAGGCGCACCTCGCGAATCACAATATGGGGGCTGAGGGCTTTGGCCATGTCGTAGATTGTGAGGGCTGCGATCGCCACCCCATGCAGGCTTTCCATTTCCACCCCGGTGCGATCGCGGGTTTTGACCTCACAGCGCAGGCGAATTCTAAGGCCACTCTCAAGTGACTCGATATCCGTCTCAAAGCGACAACTGGTAATCGGCAGCGAATGGCAAAAGGGAATGACTTCAGCGGTGCGTTTTACCGCCATTGTGCCAGCAATAATCGCCGTTTGCACCACAGGCCCTTTCGTGAGAAAGAGATCTCCCCCTTGCACATAGGCCTGAAAGACTGGTGGCAATTCAATCAGGGCTTCTGCCACCGCTCGGCGATCGCTCACGGCCTTCTCGCTAATATCCACCATCTGGGGTTGTTGGTGCTCATTGATGTGGGAGAGCATCCTCCTAGCCTCCAATCTGGTGCATCGCATGGTGAACTTCTGCTCCGCGCAAGCTGGGTTTCATGCCCAACACTTGCTCATAGGCGGCATACCGTTCCCTTTGACTTAAGCCCCGTAGGGACACCCCCGCCTCCTTAAACAGGCACGCTCGCAGGACACCATCCGCAGACAAGCGCCAACGGGAGCAGTGGCCACAAAAGGGTTGGGATTCTGAAGCGATAAAACCAATCTGCCCGCCACAGGCCGTCTCAAAGTTAAACGAAGTGGAATCCAAAGGACGTGGCACAGGTCGCAGATCATAATGCTGACGCAAGCGCTCAATCATCGTGGCAGCACTAACAAAGCGATCGCCCCCCAAGTGGCAAGCATAGCCAATGCGCATCAGCTCCAAAAAGCGCACCTCAATCCCCAACCCCTTGGCGTACTCCACCATCGGCACCAGTTCGTGATCATTGACACCCGCCATAACCACCATGTTCAGCTTCACCTGAAACCCTTGGTGAACCGCAGTGGCCACCGCCGCCTTCACCGTTTCCAAGTGGTGGCCATGACTAATGGCGGCAAAGGTTTCGGGGTCTAGGCTATCCAGACTGATATTCAAACGCCGTACCCCATATTGTTCCAAGAGGGGCAAAAAGGGCACCAAGCGAATCCCATTCGTGGTTAAGCTTAGCTCTGGCACCCCCACTGCCACCAAGGCTGCGACAATCTCAGCAAACTCGGCTCGCAGGAGCGGTTCACCCCCCGTTAGGCGCACCGACTCAATCCCCAGTGCCACCAGTTCAGCCACAATCGTGGCATACTCTGTGGGGCTTAAATAGGTCTGGGGGGGCATAAAGGCGGCATCCACGGGCATACAGTAAGTACAGCGCAAATTACAGCGATCGGTAACCGACAGGCGCAACTTGCGAATGTGTCGCCCTTGGTTATCCAGCAAACGTTGGCTAGGGATAGCTGTGGTGACAACCATCCGCCCTAACTCCACGGAAAATAGCGATAGCACTCCCCAGCGGCAAATATCCCTTGCGAGGCAGGTAGTTCCAAGAAGCCATCACTGTCAGCCAAGGCCAAAAAATCACCAGAGTTTTGCATCGGACGGGGGTGGGCAATCAGTTCAGCAGTTTTCGTGGTTTCTAGTTTAACGGGTAAAAAGTAGGTTAAGGGCTTCTCAAAAGAGAAGGGAGTGGCCAAGCGGGCATAGAGGCGTGGCATGTCCAAAATATAGCGGTGTAAACACACCAAACTGGAGACGGGGTTCCCCGGCAAGCCAAAGACTGCCGTTTGCTGCGTGTGATCCACCCCAAACCAGAGGGGTTTTCCGGGGCGCTGAGCGACACCGTGGATATATTGCTGCACGCCATGATCGCGCCACAGTTGCGGTAAATAGTCAAACTTGCCCTTGGAAACGCCGCCGCAATAAATCAGGAGATCGTACGCTTGGCTCGCTTGGCAGTAGTGGGTTGCCAGTTGCAGCGGATCATCGGGTAAATGGGTGATGCTGACGTGGCTGTACCCTTGGCGCTTGAGGGCAGCCATTAGGGCGTAGGCATTGGAGAGGCGCAGTTGATGGGGTTGAGGGACGTGGTCTGGCGGAATCAGTTCATTGCCGGTGGCAACAATTTGAGTGCGGGGGGTGCGCTGGACACAAACTTCGCTCTGCCCCACAGAGGCAAGAATGCCCCAAGCCGGACTGTGTAGAGGGGTGCCTGCCGCCAGCACCTGTTGACCCGCCGGCGCATCACTGCCACAGCGGTGAACAAATTGATAGGGCGACCACAGTTCGGCGTGGCGGATATGGGCAATGCCGTCACGAATTTCCAGAGCCTCGTAGGGAATGACCAGATCGCAGTTCTGGGGCAACGCGGCACCAGTCATCACTTCCAAGCAGGCCTGTGGATCCGTCAACGTGGGGGGTACCTCACCAGCAGGGACAACCCCCAGAATCGGGAAGGCACGCTGACCAGATTCATAGGCGGCCCACCGCAGGGCAATACCATCCATCATGATGCGGTCAATGGGTGGGTAGGGGCGATCGCTGGTAATGGCTCCTGCTAGTCGGCTGTACTGAGGCTCAGTCAAAGAGATGGTCTCTGTGCCCCAATCGGGCAAATGCTGCTGAATCAGGTCAACGGCTGTTTCGACGGAAATCATTTTCTAGACAGGATTAACTGCGAAATAGGCGGCAGTAGAGCGTTTCGTGCTGCATACTGGCGAGGGCTAAGCCCAAGGTACAGCTTTCTAAATCATTGTCAGTCACATTTAAGCTCTGCTGCACGGTTTGCTGAATCTGGGGCTGAAGTTGGCGCAGAAGCACTTGACCCGCCGTCTGACCAAGGGGAATCAGTTTCACCGCTGCATTGATCAGAGTAGTGACCCAACTATGGAGATAGCCTAGAAGTGCGGTTTCTAGGGGAATGTCGGCAAGGGCAGCGGCAATGCAAAAGGCAACACTGACATTCCAAGGGTAGGGCTGACCAGTCTGAAGTTCTGGCGGTAGGCGATCGAGGGCAGCGACGAGGTTGATCAATGCTGTTCCCATTTGCCAATTTTGGGCACGCAGTTCGGCGCTTTCGCGGGCAGCCGAGAGCCACGCATTCCACTGGTGAACAGCGTCAAAATCGCCCTTGGCGATCGCCCCATAAACCCACCCCATCACTGCTGTTTCCAAGTGAGCACTGCCAAAAGCCAGTTCAAAGGTGAGCCAATCCTGTACGGCGGCTGCTGAGGTGATCTTGCCTTGGGCAATCAGGGTCTCCAAGCCCTCGGAGTAGTTAAAGCCGCCAATGGGCAAAGCGGGACTCACCCACTGCAACAAGGTTAACAGCGCTGACTCAGTGAACATGGTAGGCACCGCGCTCGGGACAAAAGGGCGCGACTTCAAACGTTACTATTAAGCCCCGCTGTTCCAGCATGGTTTGCAACACGGAATCTGCCCCCCAGCGAAGATAATCGGTGTGAATTTCCAAGGGGAGGTGGCGATTCCCAAGGTGGTAGGCGGCCTGTAGAAGGTCAAGGGGAGTGGTAGCCATCACCTTTAGCGTGGGTTCGGGTTTGGCGTGAACCGTGACGACTACTGTGCCGTCCTCGTCCTGAAGGCGATCGCCCGGCTGTAACGTCATCCCGCGCGGCAACTTCAGATAGAGAGATTCCCCCTCATCACTGTGGCAATGGAGACGACTGCGACAGCGTTCCTCTGCGGTCAATGAGAGGTGCAACTGACGGGCATTTTCCAATGTTGTAGGGCAAAGTTGCGTCAGCCTGAACATCAAACCAGCGTCAACTCGACAATTTTATCAAAGCGGAATGTTTTCACCAGTTGCTGAAGGCCTGCAATCAAGGCGGCTTCTTCGGATGGGATTTCAGCAATCAGTTCGCGAATGCGCTTGGCATTGAGCTTTTTGGCCGCTTCTTGGAGTTCAGCAATCCAAGGGCGGGGCATCACCATTAGGGCGGCTGGATCCAGCACCTCAGGACGGGGAGCACTTGCGGGGGGCAGAGCATCCTCGTAGGCATACTCTAGATTTAACTGGGCGGCGAGTCGTTCAAAAATCGTTTGCGGACGGAAGGGCTTGGCAATGTAGTCATCACAACCGAGATTCAGCAGTTCCTGTTTGTCCTGCTCAAAGCCACTGGCGGTCACCGCAAGAATTTTCGGGGCGCAGACGGCTTCGCCGCGTCGGAGGCGATCGCTCACTTCTTTCTTGATCTGTCGCGTTGCCGTTTTACCATCCATCACGGGCATGCGAATATCCATGAGAATTGCATGGGGCTGCCATTCTCGCCAGATCTGCACCGCCTCTTGACCATTGCCGGCTTCTCGACAGCGAAAGCCCACGGGTTTTAGGAGTTGGGTGAGCAGTTGGCGGTTTTCGGGAATATCATCTACCACCAGAATGCGGACTGCTGAGGTGGGCGATCGCAGGCCAACAACGGTTTGTGCCCTTTCCTCCTCTAGCGCTTGGGGATCGCCAAGGCCAATGTTGATCTCAAAGTAAAAGTGACTTCCCTGCCCCTTGGTGCTGCGCACCTGAATATCCCCCCCCATCAATTGCACAAACTGGCGACTAATGGCCAACCCCAGCCCAGTGCCTTCACTGACTTTTTTACTGCTATCGGTTTGGACAAAGGGCTGGAAGAGCATTTTCAACTCTGCCGCGGTCATGCCAATACCCGTATCACTGACTTCAAAGGCGAGTCGCGGGGGTTCTTGGGCTTTATAGCTGACCTTGAGGGAGACGCCCCCCTCTTTGGTGAATTTAATGCCATTGCCCAAGAGGTTCACCAATACTTGGCGCAGCTTCATTTCATCAGTGGTTACCGCCACCGGCAGATTGGCGGGCAAATCAAAGACCAGACGCAACCCTTTAGCTTCAGCTCGCACCTTGAGCATTTCTTCGAGGGTTTGCAGCATCCGCCGCAGATCAAAGGTGGTTTCCTGAAGCGTGATACGCCCAGCTTCAATTTTGGCCATGTCAAGGACATCGTTAATCAAACCCAAAAGGTGTTCACCGCTGCGGTTGATCTTTTCAAGGGTTTGCCGATGCTGCGGTGCAAGGGTGCGATCGCTGAGCAAAATTTGACTAAAGCCGAGAATGGCATTGAGGGGGGTGCGCAGTTCATGGCTCATGTTGGCAAGGAAAATACTTTTGGCTTTGTTGGCTGCCTCTGCTGCCTCTTTGGCCTTGAGTAACTCCCGCTCCGCTTGATGACGTTGATGGGCTGCAAGGGCGATTGTGACAATATCCGCCACATTGGAGACAAAACTGCGTTCCTCCACCAGCCAAACCCGATGCTCGCCAATACTCTCAACACAGATCACCCCCAATAATTGACCATTGAAGATGATCGGCGCATCAATCCGAGAATACACCCGCTGAAGTTTGGCATAGTCCCGCAGTTCGTGGGTGCGCGGATCCGTGAGTAAATCATTGACCACGAGGGGTTCCCCGGTGCGCAGCAGTTTCAAGTACTCTGGATAGGGGGGCTGGGTGAGGTAGGTGGATTGAGTAGGGTTGTTGGCGGCAGGGTCGTACTGGACAACACATTTGAGGCGATCGCCCTGGAGTTCCCATGCCGAAGCCCGCTGGACGCGCAGTGTTGTTGCCGTCACTTGGATAATCTCCTGCAACGCCATACGAAAGTGTCCCTGTTGCACATGGGGAGATTGGCTCAGCTGCACCAAAGCAACATTGTGGTCATGAAGTACCCGTTCTTTTTCGGTCAGTTGTCGATTGGCCGCTTCAAGGGCAGCCGTCCGGTGCGCCACTTCCTCTTCGAGGCGTTGATTAAAGCGGTGGAGTTCACTAAAACTTTCCTCTAATTGCCCTGCCATATCCACAAAGGTGCGACCGAGGTTGCCCAACTCATCCTGAGTTGCGGTGTCCACCTCAGCGGCAATGTCTAGATCACCCACTGCAATTTTGTGGGCTGCAGCATTTAGCCGCTTCAGGGGGCGCACGATGTAGCCTGTCACTCCCCAAGTCAGCAAACTAATCAAGCCAAAGGACATCCCCAAAATCCACAGACCCGCCCACGTTTCTTCATGAATAAAGTCAAGCAGTGTGTCTTCATTGATACGAATGGCCAGACTCCAGCGTGCCTCGGGAATCGGCGCATAAAAGACCCATTGGCGCTCTTGGGAAAGCCAATCAGTGACCCATTGCTGTCCCCTTTGACCCGCCACCATTGCTCTGCCTAGGGCGGCAAGATCGCCGTGGTTGTTTTCCTTGGCAATGTAAAAAATAGATTGACCAATGAACTGGACATCGTTATGAAAGATAATCCGTCCCTTGCGATCCAAGACAAAGAACTGGCCTTCTTGGAGGGCTTGAATGTTCATGGTCTGCTGCAGGCTTTCTAGAGCCACATCCACCGTGGCGACTCCCCGAATTTGACCTTGGCGGCGGAAGGGCACCGAATAGGTTACCATCCAACTATCCCCCGCACCCCGATCAAAATAGGGATCACTCCAGCGGGGCTGACCGCTTTGAATTGGCTCTGTGTACCAGTTCCATTGGGGTTGGGTGTAGTCGTAAATTGTTCCCGTATCCTTTTGCCGCCATGTGCCCCCCTGCCGATAAATATAGGGGCAAAAGAGGCGCTTGCGGGGAGAAAAGCTATAGGGAGTAAAGGCAATCGCCGATCCATAGACCAAGGGATTGACAGTGACATTGCGGCGCAAAAATGCATACAGCTGCTGTTCATCGACCTTGGGGAAGGTTTCTAGGGCATAGGCAGTGGTGGTTGCCAGTTGCGCCACCTGCGCCAGTGAGTCGTTAAATTGATCGGCGTAGAGGGACACCAGCGTTCCCTGCCACTTTTCATAATCGGCAGTACTGCGGCCAATCAGGCGCGCCCGAATGTAGAGGAAAAGGCCGGTGTAGATGACAACAATCGGCAGGAGCGTCCCCAGCAAGAGCTTATGGCGAAAGGATAGCTTGCTGAGCATGGCGGCCTCGACCTCCCTAGGCTTTCCCCTTAATTTTAGGCTGCCTAAAAAGACCAATCCTCTAGGAAAGGGGACTGAGTACTTTGCTGTCGCTGTCAGTGGCCACTTCACCCACCACTTCCGGGGTATTGGCTTCCGAAGGCGGCACCACCTGCCAGAAGAGGGGTAAATAGTGCTCCCACTGCTCCAGAATCATTGCGGCCTTGGCACTCCCCGTGCGCTCGTGGTGGGCAGTAATCAGTTGTTTGAGTTGGGCGGCACCAATGGCAGAGGTGACCCGCTGGAGTTTGACAACTTCGGGGTTGACCTTGGCGGGGAAGTTACCCGCTTCATCCAAGATGTAGGCCAAGCCACCGGTCATACCGGCACCCACATTGCGACCCGTAGTGCCCAAGACCACGACCACCCCACCGGTCATGTATTCGCAGCAGTGATCCCCTGTGCCCTCGACAACGGCAGAGGCTTTGGAGTTGCGGACAGCAAATCGTTCACCGGCGCGGCCATTGGCAAAGAGAAACCCCCCCGTGGCGCCGTAGAGACAGGTGTTGCCAATAATCACATTCTCCGCAGCCGCATAGGGAGCATTGGCCGGCGGCTTGATAATGATTTCACCCCCATGCATCCCTTTGCCGACATAGTCATTGGCTTCGCCGGTGAGGTTGAGGATCATCCCCGGCAGATTGAAGGCGCCAAAGCTCTGGCCAGCGCTGCCTCGGAAGTGGAGGGTAATCTGACCTTCAAAACCCGTGTTGCCATACTTTTTGGCAATGGCACCCGCGATGCGTGCCCCGACAGTGCGATCGGTGTTGACAATGGGCAGCTCTAATTCAACGGTTTGCTGCTTCTCAATGGCGGCTTGCACCTCTGGGCGTGCCAAAATTTCATCATCGAGAACGGCACCGTTACTGTGCACTGTTTCGTGCTGCAACCACTGGCGATCGTGCCGCGTGTCGGGCAGCTTCGTCAAGCAATCCAGATTTAGGGGTGCAGTTTTTGCAAGGGTAACATCTTGGCGCGGTACCAGCAAATCCGCCCGGCCAATGATCTCGTTCAGGCTGCGGTAGCCCAGTTGAGCCAGAATTGAGCGCACCTCTTCGGCAATAAAGAGGAAGAAGTTCACCACATGCTCAGGCATACCGGGGAAGCGCTGGCGCAGTTCTTCTTTTTGGGTGGCCACGCCCACGGGACAGTTATTGGTGTGGCAAATCCGCGCCATGATGCAGCCCTCGGCAATCATTGCCACCGAGCCAAAGCCAAATTCCTCGGCACCCATCAGAGCCCCCATGACCACATCCCAGCCACACTTGAGGCCACCATCCACCCGCAGAATCACGCGATCGCGCAGTTGATTTTCCAAAAGAACGCGGTGCACCTCCGTCAGCCCCAATTCCCACGGACTGCCAGCATGCTTAATCGAACTCAGGGGCGAAGCACCGGTGCCACCATCGTGACCGGAAATTTGAATCACGTCGGCGTTGGCTTTTGCCACCCCAGCAGCAATCGTACCAATACCAATTTCGGCCACTAGTTTCACGGAGACTTGCGCTTGGGGATTGATCTGGTGCAGATCAAAGATCAGTTGCGCCAAATCCTCAATGGAGTAAATGTCATGGTGGGGCGGCGGCGAAATTAAGGACACGCCCGGCTTTGATCGCCGCAGCATAGCAATGTAGGGGCTGACTTTCGTGCCCGGCAGTTGACCGCCTTCCCCCGGTTTCGCGCCCTGGGCAATCTTGATTTCAATTTGCTGGGCATTGATCAGGTACTCTGGAGTAACGCCAAAGCGCCCAGAGGCCACCTGTTTAATGGCGGAACTGGCGGTATCACCGTTGCGCAAGCCCCGCAGATGGGGAAATTGGGGAGAGTGCCCCTCACCATCCACATCCGTCAGCACTTGGAAGCGAATCGGATCTTCGCCCCCCTCGCCAGAGTTGGATTTACCGCCAAGGCGGTTCATAGCGATCGCCAGCACCTCATGGGCTTCCCGCGAGAGGGCACCCAAGGACATCCCCCCTGTGCAGAAGCGTTTGACAATTTCACTGGCGGGTTCAACCTCTTCGAGGGGAATACTGGGGCGATCGCTCTGGAAGTCCAGCAGATCCCGCAAGGCTGTGGGTACCCGACCGGTGAGTTGACGGCGATAGACCTCGTAATGGTCATAGCTATTGCTGCTCACGGCTTTGTGGAGTGCCTTGGCCATCTCCGGATTATTCATGTGGTACTCGCCACCGGGACGGAATTGGACAAAGCCAAAGTTCTCCAGTTTCTTGGCGGTGAGTTCGGGGAAGGCCTTGTGGTGAAAAGCAATGGTTTCTTGAGCCAAGTCTTGAAGCGTCAGACCCCCCACCCGCGACGTAGTGCCAATGAAGGCCTTGTTGAGCAGGTCATCACCAATACCAATGGCCTCAAAAATTTGGGCACCGCGATAGCTAGCAATCAGAGAAATCCCCATCTTGGAGAGGATTTTTAGGAGTCCCTCCTCCACGGCTTTGCGATAGTTGGCCTGCACCTGTTGCAGTGTCAGTTGCGGCAGTTTGCCCTTGGCCATCAGGTTTTGGGTGCGATCGCTATGCCACCACTGGCGAATTGTTTCCCATGTCAAGTAGGGACACACTGCTCCGGCGCCATAGCCAATCAGGCAGGCAAAGTGATGGGTACTCCAGCATTGGGCTGTTTCCACGACAAGGGAGACGCGACGGCGAATGCCTTGGGTAATCAAATGGTGGTGCACTGCCCCCACCGCCAATAGGGGTGGGATATAGGACGTGTCGGCATCCAAAAGATGGGGTTCGCCAGCAAGGTTGTGGCGATCGCTGAGCACAAGGATTTCGGCGCCTCCTTTGACGGCGGCAGCGGCCTGTTCACAGAGCCGATTTACAGCGGCCTCAAGCCCCGCAGGCCCTTGGGCGATCGCAAACTGTGTCGAGAGCCGAGTGGTACCAAAAGGAGCCTTGAGAATTTCCTCTAGCTCTGCTTCATTAATGAGGGGAGAATTGAGTTGCAGCAGGCGGGCATCTTCTGGGCTTTCAACGAGCAAATTCCCCCGCGCACCAAGGCGAGTCACCAAGGACATCACCAGTTTTTCCCGCAGCGGATCAATGGCCGGATTGGTGACCTGGGCAAAGCGCTGCTTGAAGTAGTCGTAGAGTAGGTGGGGTTGTTGCGACAGCACCGCCAAGGGAATGTCATCCCCCATGCAGAAGGTGGGTTCCTTGCCATCCTTGGCCATGACCTCAATGATCATTTCCACATCTTCGGCGCTGAAGCCAAAGGCCATTTGCTGTTGTAGGCAGGTTTGGCTTTCGAGGGTGGGGGTTTCGCCATAGGGTTGAGGGGCAAGTTCTTGGCGATAGGTTTTCAGCCATTCGCCGTAGAGTTGCTGCTGTGCCACCCGCTGTTTGATTTCCCAGTTGGTGAGCAGCTCTTGGTGTTCTAAGTCAACGGCAATCATCTGCCCAGGGCCAAGGCGGCCTTTTTCAATCACCGTTGCTTCATCAATTTGAATGCTGCCCGCCTCGGAAGAGACAATCACCAGATCGTCATTAGTGAGGGTGTAGCGTGCAGGTCGCAGGCCATTGCGATCAAGGGTGGCGCCGACAATTTTGCCATCAGCAAAGGCCACTAGTGCTGGACCATCCCACGCCTCTTGAAGGCCACTGTAGTATTCGTAAAAGTCCACCACCTCGGGGTGATCCGCCAAATCGGGCTGGTTTTGATAGGCCTCGGGAATCAGCATCATCATTGCCTGCAGGGGCTGCCGTCCCGATTGCACCAGCAATTCCAGCACATTGTCGAGGTTGGCGGAGTCACTATTTTCGGCATTGACAATGGGCATGAGATCCGCAAAGGCTTCGCCCCAATAGGGATGGCTCAGTTGGGCGGCTCGTGCCCGCATCCAGTTGATATTCCCCAAGAGGGTATTGATTTCGCCGTTGTGTCCCAGCATCCGCATCGGTTGCGCCAAGGGCCACTTAGGCATGGTGTTGGTGCTAAAGCGGCGGTGATAAAGGGCAAAGGGGGTGATGTAGTTGGGGTTGCGCAAATCCTCATAAAACTGGGCCAGTACTGCCGAGCGCACCATGCCCTTATAGACAATGGTGCGGGTGGAAAAGGAACAGATATAGAAGTCCTGTCGCCAGTCCGCCTTGATTTGGGCGATCGCCCGCTCAATGCGCTTGCGCGCTAAGTAGAGCTGCCGCTCCAGTTCATCACCACTGGCTTTACTGGAAGCCACAAAGAGCTGTTCAATTTGGGGCTGATTTTGCCTTGCTTGGCGCCCTAAAACACTGGGATTCACGGGCACTGCTCGCCAGCCCAACAGGCGCAGTTCATTTTCACTGAGCACCCGTTCCACAATCCCCTTTGCCGCTGCCGTTGCCGCCCCTTGGGGCAAAAAGATCATCGCCACCCCAATCCGCTGCCGCGGCACGCCAAACTCCGGCAACAACTCCCACGGAATCGCCGTCATGATGCCAGCCCCATCCCCAGAGTCGCGATCGGCACTACAGCCCCCGCGGTGTTCAAGGCAGGTCAATCCCTCAAGGGCTTGGGTCAAGATGCGATGACTAGCTATCCCCTTGCGATGGGCAACAAAACCCACACCACAGGCATCTCGCTCGGCCACAAGCCAAGGCTGTCCATGGTAACCAACTTGATGCACGGGGGAAGAAAAGGCGGATTGTTGCATGGGTCTGAAAGCGTTCAATCGACTGAGGGGTCTAACGTTGTCTTGACAACAGCAACCAGCTCTAGGGACTGAAAAACGCCACGACTCGAAGGGAGGAGCCAAGGCGACAGTATACAGAGATTAGAGAGGGCTGGTGATGGAGCAACGTATAGGGTCTTTCGCTATTATAGGGGCTTCGCTTGGATCCAGAAACGCCAAAGCAAGAGATTGTTAAGGTTTGGCCATAGGAGCCGGCAAACCAGCGATCGCTGAGGCTGACTTGAGGGCTAGAACGCCGCAGCAGAGAGGGGTTAAGGTTGGCGTTTAGGCTGGCGTGATATCATTAAATTTTCCAACTGAACAACAAGGCTTCCCGATTAATTGCTTGGTAAAACACGCCCATGAGCTTTGCTGCTGATTCTTCTCGGATCATTCCCACTGAGTTGCGGGACGAAATTTCGCGCTCGTACCTTGAATATGCCATGAGCGTTATTGTTGGGCGTGCCCTTCCCGATGCCCGCGATGGTCTCAAACCCGTACACCGCCGCATTCTCTATGCCATGCATGAGTTGGGGCTGACCAGCGATCGCCCCTTCCGCAAATGTGCCCGTGTGGTGGGGGAAGTGCTAGGGAAATATCACCCCCACGGCGATTCCGCAGTCTATGATGCCCTCGTGCGGATGGCGCAGGACTTTTCTATGCGTCACCCCCTCATTGAAGGCCATGGCAACTTTGGCTCGATTGACAATGATCCGCCGGCAGCGATGCGCTACACCGAGTGTCGGCTGCAAGCCCTAGCCACAGAAGCCCTCTTGCAGGACATCGAGCAGGAAACCGTTGACTTTGTTGATAACTTTGACGGCTCGCAGCAGGAACCCCTAGTTTTACCGGCGCGGATTCCCCAGTTGCTGCTCAATGGCACCTCTGGCATTGCCGTGGGGATGGCGACGAATATCCCACCCCATAATTTGGGAGAACTGGTGGATGGGCTGGTGGCCTTAATTCATAACCCCCAGATCAGCGATCGCGAGCTAATGCGCTACATTCCGGGGCCAGATTTTCCCACTGGGGGGCATATCCTCGGCCAAGGGGGCATTGAAGAGGCCTATACCACCGGTCGCGGCTCGATGACACTGCGGGCAGTGGCCACGATTGAAACCCTTGAAGCACCGGGTCGCCAACCCCGCGAGGCGATTATCGTGACGGAGTTGCCCTACCAAACCAACAAGGCAGCGCTGATGGAAAAAATTGCCGAGTTGGTCAACGAGAAAAAAATTGAGGGCATTGCCGATCTGCGGGACGAAAGCGATCGCGATGGCATTCGGGTGGTGATTGAGCTAAAGCGGGATGCCTACCCACGGGTGGTACTCAACAATCTCTACAAGCAAACCCCCCTACAGGTGAATTTTGGTGCCAATATGCTGGCGATCGTCAACGGCGAGCCGCAATTGCTGACCCTCAAACGCAGTTTAGAGGTGTTCCTTAGTTTCCGTGAAGCGGCGATCGCCCGCCGTACCCGCTATGCCCTGCGCAAGGCTGAAGAACGGGATCACCTGCTCCAAGGGTTGCTGGTGGCGCTGGCCAATCTCGATGCCGTGATTCAACTCATTCGCAGTGCGAGTGACACGACCCTTGCTCGTCAGCAATTGATGCAAACCTATGCCCTCAGTGAAGCCCAAGCCGATGCCATTTTGCAGATGCAACTGCGACGCCTCACGGCCTTAGAGGCGGAAAAAATTGAGCGGGAGCACGCAGACCTTCAGCGGCAAATAGCCGATTATCGCGATATTTTGGCCAATCGCCAGCGGGTACTGGAGATTATTGAAAAAGAAGTCACCGACCTCAAGGCCAAGTTTGCCACGCCCCGCCGATCGCTGATTGTGCAAGCGGATGGCGAGATTAGCGACACCGATTTAATTGCCAACGATAAATCCGTCATTCTCGTTACCCAGCAGGGCTACATCAAGCGGATGCCCGTGGATACCTTTGAAGCCCAAAGTCGCGATGGGCGGGGACGCAAAGGGGCAGAGATTAAAGAGGATGATGCCGTTGAGCACTTCTTTAGCTGTAATGATCACGATCGCATTCTTTTCTTTAGCGATCGCGGTTTAGTCTATGCCTTGCCCGCCTACCAAATTCCCAGTGGCTCGCGCCAAGCCCGCGGCACCCCCATTGTCCAACTGCTGCCCATTCCCCGCGAGGAAAAAATTACCTCCGTCATTGCCGTCCAAGAGTTTAGGGAAGATGAGTATCTGGTGATGCTCACCCGCAAGGGCTTCATTAAGAAAACGGCGCTAGCGGCCTTTAGCAATATCCGCACCAATGGCCTGATTGCCATTTCCCTTGAGGAGGGGGATCAACTGCGGTGGGTGCGGCGTACCCGCGAAGAGGACACCATTATCATCGGCTCGCGGCAGGGCATGGCGATTCACTTTCGCGCCAGTCACGATCAACTGCGCCCCCTTGGCCGTGCCACGCGGGGGGTCAAATCCATGAGCCTGCGTCCGGGGGATGAACTAGTGGGGATGGATATTCTGCCGGCGGCGATCGCCAACCGTTTTGCTACCCCCCCGGAGGATGACAGTGCCGAGATGGAAGACGTTGAGGAGACGGTGGCGCACAGTGAAGGCCCTTGGGTACTGGTGATTACCACCAATGGCTACGGCAAGCGGGTACCCGTGCAACAGTTTCGGCTGCAAAACCGCGCCGGCATGGGCATTACCGCCACCAAATTCAAAGCCAAAAGTAACGAGGATCAACTGGCGGCTCTGCGGATTGTCAATGCCGAGGATGAATTGATGATTGTCACCAGTCGCGGCATCATTATTCGCCAAAAGGTGATGGATATTTCCTCGCAGTCGCGATCGGCCACGGGCGTCCGTCTGCAACGCCTAGATGAGGATGATGTGATTGTCACGGCAGCCGTCTTGCCCCCCGGTAGCATGGAGGCTGAGGAAGATTGAGCACCACCGCCTTTCTCACGGGTGCCAGTGGCTTTGTCGGTACCCATGTGGCACAAGTCCTTGCCGAGAGGGGGTATCGTGTCCGTGCCCTTGTGCGCCAACCGCAGCAGGCTGCCCATCTCAAAGCGTGGGATGTGGCGTTGGTGCAGGGGGATCTCCGCACCAGTGACTTAGTGCCCTTGATGCAAGGGTGCCAAGTGCTCTTCCATGTTGCCGCCCATTACAGTCTGTGGCGGCGCGATCGCCCCCTCCTCTATGCCGTCAATGTGGAGGGCACCCGTCGCATCTTAGCTGCTGCCCGTGAGGCTGGCATTGAGCGCACCGTTTACACCAGTTCCGTGGCCGCCATTGGTGTGGATCCCAGTGGCCAACCCACCACCGAAGCCTACCAAAGCCCCCCCGAAAAGCTGATTAGCGAGTACAAGCGCTCCAAGTACTGGGCAGAGCAGGTGGCTCACGCGGCAATCCGCCAAGGGCAAGATATTGTCATTGTCAATCCCAGTACCCCCATTGGCCCTTGGGATGCGAAGCCCACCCCCACTGGCGAGATGATCCTGCGTTTTTTGCGGCGACAGATGCCCTTTTATGTCAACACGGGGTTGAACCTGATCCATGTGCGGGATGTGGCGATCGGTCATCTCTTAGCCTTGGAAAAGGGCAAAACCGGTGAACGCTACATCCTTGGCCACCACAACCTCACACTGGCAGAAATTCTAGGACGCCTAGCCACGATAACTGGATTGCCGCGTCCCCTTGGCGAAATTCCTGTGGTGATTCCCCTCGTAGTAGCTTGGTTCGATGAAGTGGTGCTGGGGGCTTTGGGAAAACAACCAACCATCCCCGTTGACGGAGTGCGCATGGCACAGCAAAAAATGTTTTACGATGCCCGCAAAGCCGTGGCCAAATTGGGCTTGCCCCAGACGCCAATTGAGGAGGCGCTCCGAGACGCCGTGACTTGGTACCGCGAACGGGGGTACTGCCCCTAGGGTTTGCGATATAGTTGAGGAATGGAAATTATGAAGTTTAGTTAAGAACTATGCTGGTTGCGCCCTTTACCTCGCAGTTGCCGCTTGTGGAAGAGACGCTTCATCGTGGCTACCAAGCCCTGCAATGGGGCAAAAACATTTTCGCGATCGCCCACAAAACCCTGAGTGCTCGTCTTCTCAATACTCTCTTTCCCACCGAAGAGCGGACGCAACCCCTCAGCCCTGAGTTGCAAGCATGGCTCAAGGAACGTTATGAAGCCCTACTCCAGCAGGATTGGCAGGATGCGGTGGCTGGCTTGTATCCCCCCACACTTCTCTTTGATGCCCCTTGGGAAGAATTTTTGCGCTTTTATCCGGTACTGTGGCTAGATTTGCTGCAGATGTGGCAGCGGGCGCGATCGCGCCAATTTCAGGAATTTGCCAAGGACGTGCGCCTTGAGGACTATCCGCAGTATTATCGCCAAAACTTCCACTACCAAACCGATGGCTACCTCAGTGAGACCTCGGCCAACCTCTACGATGTTCAAGTGGAACTGCTCTTTGGCGGTACGGCAGATGCGATGCGGCGGCGCGTGATTGCTCCCATTGCCCAACATTTTGCCACTCATCCTCCTACGCCACCTGTACGCATTCTCGATGTTGCCTGTGGCACTGGTCGCACCCTAAAACAACTGCGCTATGGTTTCCCGGCCGCAGCCCTCTTTGGCATTGATCTGTCGCCCACCTATTTGCGCAAGGCCAACTCACTTCTTGCTACCCAGACCGGGGATTTGCCACAACTCATTCAAGGGAATGCCGAGACCCTACCCTACGTGGACAACTACTTTAGCGCCGTCACCTGTGTCTTTCTCTTCCATGAACTGCCCGCCCCAGTGCGCCAAAACGTGATCAATGAATGTGCCCGCGTTCTCCAGCCGGGGGGTGTCTTTGTCATCTGTGACTCGATTCAAGCCCTGGATTCCCCAGAGCAGCGCCCGATGATGGAAAACTTTGCCAACCTTTTCCACGAGCCCTTTTACCGGAATTACATTGAAGATGATCTCAACATCCGCTTAGAAAAAGCAGGCCTAGTGGTCAAAGAGGTGCAGCACCACTTTATGAGTAAGTATTGGGTGGCCGTTAAGCCTTCTTAGCCCAAAGGTACCAGTCCGCTACACTTTGTAACGGTGCCCACCTCCTGCGATGCGGGGCTGCTAGGCTGAACACAGTATGTCAAAATGTCTTTTCCCTGTGGCAGTCTGGAGGGTTAATTGATGGATGGGCTGGCATGGCAAGCGGAGTTTGTCTCTGGCTTGGCGGAAATCGATCAGGAACATCAGGCACTGCTGGCGATGTTACAGCAGTTACGCTCGGCGATCGCTGAGGGAGCAACCTTTTCGCAAGTGAAGCCGCAATTACTAGAGTGCGCCAGCGAAACAGAACGCCACTTCCAGCACGAAGAAACTCTGATGGCTGCTGCCAACCATCCCCTCTATCTCTCCCACCGTGCGGCTCACCAAAATCTGCTACGGGATTTGAGTGGGGTGCTTGAGCAGGTGCAGGGTCATCCCGAAAAGCTGACACCAGAGACGATTGAGGCGATTGGTGCTCTAGTCGTGCGCCATATTCGCGAAGAAGATCTGCCAATGCTCTACCTGCTCACCCATCCCGAGGAGCTAGCACAGCAACAAGCGGCTGAGTTGACGGCGGAAACTGCCTTTTAGATCTCGGGACTAACCACTGGTTTTGCGATGTTGGATGGCCGTTAAGCCACTGGTTTGCAGCAATTCACCACTCTCGACCACGGCATAGATCAGCGAGTGGTTGCCACAGTTCATGCGGGACTCTACCGTACATTCCAAATAGGCAAGGGCATCGAGCAAAATCGGGGCACCACTCTCAGCGCTTTTGAGGCCAAGGGTGGCTAATTGTTGCTCACCAAGGCGTTGTGCCTGCTGAAATTGGCGAACGAGGGGACTGCCTTCCTTGAGAATATTCAAGACAAAGCGATCGCCCACCAAGCAGAGGCTTTCTGCCCATTCCTGCGGCAAGGACACTGTGATACCGGGGGGATTAAACGAGGCTTGGGAGACCGACGACACCAAAATCGCTGCCGCTTGGGTGAGGTGAAAACACCCTTCCGGTAGGGTGGTCAGAACACACAGGGAACCCACGACCCGATTCACTGCCTGCTCGGTGCGATCCACCTGTGCCTCGACGAGACTGGGGGGGCGGACGGTGCGACTCTTGCGCAGTTTCTTCAGGGCTTGGGCAAACTCGTTGGCGGCAATTTGGCATTTTTCAAGATCGCTCGCCGTGGGGGTAAACTTCACCCGCAGCGTTTCAAAGCCAAGGGTATAACCAGCATCAAGCAACTTTTGTTCAATGTCATCAATGGCCTCACCACTCCAGCCGTAGGAGCCAAAGACCCCCGCTAACTTTGTTTTGCTGCCCTCCGCCAAAATAAACCCCAAGGCGGTCTGCACCTGTGTCGGCATGTGTCCCCCTAGGGTGGGCGAGCCAATAATAAAGCCGTCGCTACTGTGGATCAGGGCTTGCATTTCTGCTGGGGGTGTGGTTTCACAGTTAATGGCCTCCACTTGCACACCGGCTGCCGTTAGGGCTTGGGCGATCGCGTTGGCTAGAATTGCTGTATTGCCATAGGCAGAGGCATAGAAAAGTGCTACCTTGGTGTCCTGTTCCGTTTGGGCTTGGCACCAGTCGCGATAGTCCTGAAAGAGGCGGCTACGGCTAAACTTGACGATCGGGCCGTGGGCGGGGGCATAGAGGCGCGGTGGCGGTGTCAGTTCTACCAAGCGATCCAAAATGCTTTCCACTTGGCGGGTTTGCGCCGCATGCAAACATTCAAAGTAGTAGGCACGATCCGCATCGAGTTTTTTCCACTGCTCATCGTAGAGGCTATCGCCACAGACATGGGCACCAAAGAGCTTATCGGTAAACACAATTTGATTCTGAGGATCAACGGTGATCAAGCCATCGGGCCAGCGGGGCGTAGCAGCAGCAATAAACTCCAGTTGGCGATCGCCCCCTAACTCTAGGGGTGTTTCCGCACGGGGAATCCAGAGATTCAATTGCTCGCCAAGGGTGGAGCGCAAGGTTACTGCCCCTGCCTTAGAGCAGACGATAATGATCTGGGGCGCTTTTTCCAGCAAAACCTTGACGGTCGCCAGACGGTTGGAGTTGACATGACTAAGAATCAGGTACCGCAGTTGACTCAGATCAATGTGCTGCTGGAGTTCCTGCAAATAAATTTGGGTAAAGGATTCCCCTGGCGGATCCAGCAGGGCGGGTTGGGGTGCTCGGATCAGGTAGGAATTGGAGGTGGTTCCCTGCTGACGGCCGTACTCCACTTCAAACTTCAGCCGATCCCAAGTGCGCGATCGCAAGACCAAAACCCCGGGCGCAATTTCTGCGACTTGAACATCACGGGGACGAGTTTCCGTGAGCATTGGACACCTCCTGAAAACCTATCTGCGGTACTGCTATCGAAAATATCGAAATAGCACTGCCACTATAACGTAGTTTAATCGCCTAGGGAATTACCAGTAAAATTTTTATTCTTGATCATTGATGTTTTATTTGATCATTTTTCAAATCGCAGGGTTATTAAGAAGGCTATTAAGTAATTGGAATTCAAGAAATTGGTTAACGCTTAAAAACTTTAATAATTTTTTTAATCTTATCAAATAAAGAGATTCAATATTATGGTTTTTAATCTTTGTTTTTATATTTGCTTTATAATACCAATTCAATTTGAAGATAGGGTTAATAAAGGCTGTGTAATGAATGACCAGCCCGTCAAAGAACGAATCACTGCCGTCGTCAGTTGTAACAATACAGCTTGCAGGTTTTGACGCAGGGCTTCCAGCGCCTCGAACGACTGCCATGCTCATGCTGCTCGCAGATGTTGCCACAACCGCTCCATGGGATTGACCTCGGGGGCAAACACAGGCACAACATTCCGTGGCTTCTTGAGTGATATTCATGAATTTTTGAGTATAGCTTATCCCTCTTGAAAATATCTCACTCCCTTTCGAAATAGCCATAGGTGACAACCAGCAGCTCGCTAATCTTACCGCGTTTGTGGCGATTGGAGTTGATCACACGGCTGGCCTTGAGTTCAATACAGTGCCAAGAGCGATACAGGTGCAGCATGGGTTCAACCCAAGCATTGCTAAGCATGACGTAGCATCCCCGTTGAGCCAACTCAGCGACAACGTTGGCCAGGGCAATCTGTTCTGCTTCGCCAAAGGGCTGATCAGTGTAACTGGTGAAGCTGGCTGTTTTAGAAAGAGGATAGTAAGGTGGATCAAAGTAGATAAAATCCCCCGCCGTTGCCCAAGTTAAGACCTCTTGAAAATCCGCCACACTCAATGTCACCTTTTGCAGAGCAAGGCTCGCTTGGCGCAGAGCCTCTGGATCAAAAATTTGGGGATTGCGATAACGACCCATGGGAACGTTGAACTGCCCGGCACGATTAACACGATAGAGGCCGTTAAAACAGGTTTTGTTCAGATAGATGAAGCGAGCTGCTCGCGTGAGGGGATCAAGTTGCTGCTGATCTAAGCTACGAATGTGGTAGTAAAAAGCTTCGCTGTGCTGTTGGCGATATGCCGTGAGTTCTTGAATTAAGTCCTCCACGCGATCGCGCACAATTTGGTAGCAGTTCATTAGTTCAGGGTTGCGATCGCTCAACCGCACCTGCTGAAACTGAAATTCGCCCTGTTGGGCTTGGCCAAAGAGATACCAGTAGAGCGCTGCACTGCCACAAAACGGCTCAGCATAACAGCGACATTGATGGGGTAAATAGGGAGCCATTTGGCTCAACAATTGCGACTTGCCCCCCGCCCACTTGAGAAATGGCTTCGGGCTGAGGATCGTTGTTGTCCCCACTAGACCGGTGGAAACAGGATGAACAACAGTCCCTGCTGCCCCACGAGCAATTCTCGTAGGAGCGTGACAATGCCCACCCAGATAATGGGACTAATATCCACTCCCCCAAGAGGCGGCACAACGCAGCGAGTTGGTGCCAGCACAGGCTCTGAAAGCCAGTAAATCACTTTCAATGGCCCTTGGGTGAGGTTAATCTGGGGGTACCACGTGAGGACAATCCGCACCAGAAAGATCAGGGTAAAAATGGCGAGGATGATTCCCAGTACCCAATTGATGACAACAACCACAGGCATTGGCATCGCTTACACTATCCCAAATCATTATCCCAAAAAATGATCAAGGGCAGCTTTAAGTTCTGCGAGTTCCTGATCAATGCGTCCCTCTTGAGCGGCACGAGTCACACATTCATTCAAATGCTCATCGAGAATCAGCCGTGCCACCCGATCCAACGCTCCCCGCACTGCGGCAATTTGAATCAGTACCTCTGGGCAAGGGCGACTATCCTGAACCATCGTTTTGATACCACGCACGTGCCCTTCAATGCGCGAGAGCCGATTGACGATCGCCCGCAGCGATTCCTCACTGTGATGATGGGGATGGGAATGCAGGGAAGGAGAAGAATGGGAATGGAATTCAGTGCCCACGGCAAATAGTCCTAAACAATCAGTACAACAATCAACCTATTCAACAGAATATTCAACAGATTAGGAACTAGGGTTGTGTTGCTCCCTGTTGAAAATAATTTCTTAAATTCACTAAGCGTTGGCGATTCATAGCCGCCGGTTGTTGGCGCTGAGCAGGGCTGAGAACTTGTTGGACTTCTAAAGCAGCCGCAAAATGTGTTCGTTGCAGCATCTCCCGTAAGCTCATCACCAATGCCGCCGCTCAAACGCTTGGTCTAGCCGCTTCAAGACTTGCTGCAATGCTTGGGCGTTAACCGACGCTAAATCAGGGTTGAACTGCTTTGCTTCAGTCAATCGTTGGCACTGCACGTTGAAGCTGGGGTAAGGGGCATCCGCTGGGATGATGTACTCGCTACGCACAGAGCAGGCATTGACTGGACATTTGCGCGAAGCAATCCAGTCTTTGCGTTCCCTCAGCGGATCATTCCAAACTTGGCGACACACGTCTAGATCGTGGTCGATCTGCTTGGCCTGCTGCTGGGTTAGTTTGAGTTTGTACTCGTACGTCAGGGTGAGCATGAGTGCATTATAGCGATTAGTCACGCCCGATGTTCGGTGCTAGCTCAATATATCCAGCAACAAGCTGAGATTGAGTGGCTGCTCCCTGCGGTCGCCCGCCGCCTCACCACCACCTAACCGCTTTGCGGTATAGACGGAGCACTGCGGCGAATTTTGGTAGCAAACTTGCTAGCTGCGCTTGGTTTTGGCCATGAATGTGACGGCTCTTTCCTAAATTTTCAAGTGGGCGTTTGCCTTGGGCGTCACTCCCGTAACTGTTGTCCCTAGGAAAGTCGTGATAGTATCGGGACACATCCCCCGCAGGATTCAGTGGACGAACCAACGTGACAGAACCAATTTTTTGGTTGGCGGTGTCACTGGTATTAGTGGCCGTATGCTTGGCAGCCGTTCTGGTTGCTGCGATTCCGGCGTTTATGGAATTGGCACGGGCGGCGCGCAGTGCCGAAAAGCTCTTTGATACCTTGGGGCGTGAATTGCCCCCTACCCTAGAAGCAATTCGCTTGACGGGTCTAGAGATTAGCGATCTCACCGACGACATTAGCCAAGGGGTAGAAAGTGCAGGCAATGTCGTCAAGCAGGTGGATCAAGGAATTGCAGCGGCAAAACGCCAAGTTCAAGAGGCGAAAGTGACCACCCGTAGTGTTTTTGCCGGGGTAAAAGCCGCATGGCAAACGTGGAATCGTCCCAGTCGCAAACCTTCGCGGTTGCCGCCGAGTCAATTGTCACCGCCGCCCGAGCGATCGCCCCAAGAACGCCGTGAGCAGGCCAAGGAAAGCTGAATCATCCCTTGGCGTAGAGTCGCCACTGGCTCAGCCCCTAGCTTGAGTTGATACTCCGTGGTTAAGAGAATCTGCAAACAGGCTTGAAGGGCCGGCAAAGCAACAGCGTTCACTTCTTTTTGCAGGAAATAGACCCGTTTCGGATTTCCCACTTCGGCGAGCTTGGCAATGCGTTGATGGTCGCGCTCATGGCTGAGCAACTTGACCCACAACCAGGTGCGAAATTGTTTCGTCAGGGTGGCCAAAAGGCGCAAGGGGGGTTCATTTTGGAGTAGCAAGTCCTCCAGTTGGCTCAGGGCAGTGGCTGTGTCTCCCCGCAGCAGCGTACTGGCAAGGGTGAGGCTACTTTGTTGGGTGGCATGAACAAGGGTGGTGATGTCTTCAGCGGTAAGGGGGCGATCGCCCGCAAACAAGGCCAATTTTTCTAATTCATTGTGGAGTTGGCGACTGTCATTGCCCACGGCTTCGGCAAGCAGTTGTATTCCTTCTGGGGGCAGGCGGACTGGATAGCGTTGAGTCGCCTCACGGATTTGCTGTTCAATCTCAGCGGTTTTCCAAGCGGCAATCGGACTAAATTCCTGAATCGTGCCATGCTGTTGCAGCAGCTTGACGGCTTTACTGCGGCTGTCGGGCTTTTGGCGACTGGTAAGAAGAAAATGACAGTTCGGGGGAATTTGTGGCAAGGTGAGTTCTAAATCTGCGAGTAGTTCCGCACTACAGCGTTGACCTAGCGTTGTATTCACTAGCCACACCAAGCGATCGCCTTCTCCAAAGGGCGGCGTCATCACCTGCGCCAACGCGGCTTGAACGGCCTCAGCATCCTCCCCAGCAAATTTTTCGAAGTTAAAACTCTCCCACAGGGGATCGACCACTTGTTGCCGTAGGTCTTTCACGGCCTGCTCGAGTCGGAATTGATCCTCCCCCCAATAGAAGTAAACGGGCATGATGCGGAAATTTTCCCTTATCCACTAGGATAAAGACATTGTGGCGGAGACTTTAAGGAAATGTTGCACTCTTGTTCCCGATGGCCATCCCGCCTTTTGGCGCTGGGTACACTGGGGGTAGGGTTAGCAATCGCTCCCCTCTTTTGGCAGCCCGCAGACTCCCAAGAAACGCCTTCCCAAGCACTTACCATTTTGGCCGATGTGCAGCAGGCGAATGCCGTCACAGGCGTGATCACGGCACGGGGCAATGTGCAACTGCGTTATCCCGCCCGCCAAATTCAGGCCACGGCGGCACAAGCACAATACTTTAGCCGGGAGGGGCGCATTGTCCTCAGTGGGAATGTGTATGTTTTGCAACAGGGGAACAGTCTCCGCGCTGACACCATCACATATCTTATTGAGGAAGCAAAATTTGTCGCTCTGCCCGCCCCCAGCCGCCAAGTCGAATCTATTTTAATGATCCCCGATGACCCTAACCAACAAATTCTTACACCTGTGCAGCCCTAATGGGCGGTTTGCGCTACCGACCACGCTTCGCCTAGAGGGGGTATGTAAACGGTATGGCAGTCGTTGGGTGGTGGATCACGTCAGTCTCTCGGTGGCTCGCGGAGAGGTGGTGGGTCTGCTGGGGCCCAATGGTGCAGGGAAAACGACAACCTTTTACATGGCAACGGGGATTGAACGACCGGATGATGGCCGAGTATGGCTGGATGATGAGGATATTACCCAAGCTCCCTTACATCAGCGAGCACGGCGGGGCATTGGCTATCTGCCCCAAGAACCGAGTATCTTTCGCCAGTTGACGGTTGCTGAAAATATTCTCTTGGTTTTAGAGGAGACGGGAGTGCCGCGGCGGCAGTGGCGCGATCGCTTGGATCAACTGCTCACGGAATTCCGCCTCACCCACATTGCCCACACCCTCGGTCGGCGAGTCTCAGGGGGAGAACGGCGGCGCACCGAATTAGCCCGTGCCTTGGCAGCAGGTAAGCAAGGCCCCAGTTTTTTACTGCTCGATGAACCCTTTGCGGGCGTGGATCCCATTGCCGTGCATGACCTTCAGGACATGATTGCCAAGCTGCGCGATCGCCAAATGGGCATTCTCATTACCGATCACAATGTGCGGGAAACGCTGGAAATTATTGACCGCGCCTACATTTTACGGGAAGGGCAGATTTTAGCCGCAGGGAATAGCTGGGAATTGGCCCAGGATGCCAAAGTGCGGCAATACTACCTCGGTGAGGATTTTCGCTTCTAGACATGATCAGAGCACTGCGGCGGATCTGGTTGCCGACCCTTCCCAAGTTAGATCAGTATCTTCTCTCGCTACTGCTGCCGGGGTTTGTTTTTGGCGTTACAATCTTTACCACTTTGGCGCTGACCGTCGGCACGATTTTTGATCTGGTGCGACAAATTGCCGATGCTCAACTGCCCCTAACGATTTTGCTGCAATTGATTGGCTATCAACTGCCCAGCGTCTTGGTCTTGGTGTTTCCGATGGCCGTGTTGCTCGCGGTTGTGGGGGCGATGAGTCGGCTCTCAGAGGAGGGGGAGTGGATTGCGCTGCGCAGTGTGGGGATTTGTCTGCGCCGTGTCCTCGTCCCTGTGGTGGTTTTTGCGTTGTTTGTGAGTGGGTTGACCCTTGCGCTCAATGAAATCGCCGTACCCATCGCCAAGTATGAATCGCAAAAACTCATGCGGGAGTTACTGCAACAGGAGCGTACCCTCGGCTCAGGCACCGATATTTTCTACCCTGAGTACGATCGCCAAGGAGATGTGCGGCGACTGTATTATGGGCATCGCTTTGATGGCAGCCGCATTCAGGGAATCACGGTTTTGGACTTTTCACAACCACAGGTGACTCAGGTCATTAGCGCTGAATCCGCTGAGTGGAATGTGCGTGAGAGTCGCTGGTTACTCTCTCAGGGGGTAGCCTATTTGATTACCCACACGGGAGTCAGCCGCAATCTCTTGCAATTTGATCAACAGGAGATCCGCTTGCCGCGGCCTGCCCAATCTCAACAACTGCGGCCAACAGATGTGGATGAACTCTCGATCACCCAAGCACGCCGTGCCCTGCAACGTCTCGATCCCAATCAAGAGCCAGAACTGGTGCGTGCCCTCAAGGTTCATCTGGCTCAGGCCTATGCTCAGCCCTTCTTGGCGGTGGTCTTTGCCCTTTTGGGGGTGGGGTTTGGCCTCAGTCCCTCCCAACGGCGGGGGCGCCAAGGATTTGGCATTAGTGTGGCAGTGGTGTTTGGTCAGTACGTGCTCACGTTTTTTCTCGGTGCACTGGGGACGATTGGCACCCTCTCCCCCCTTGCAGCAGCGTGGTTGCCCCACGGTATTGGCTTGGTGGTGGCGATCGCCCTACTGTGGCGCGCGGATCGTAGCTAGAGAGGTATGATGAAAAAAGTGCTGATTGCTGATCCATGCCGCAAACGTTTGATCTTCACGTTGTTGAGACGCGACCCTTGTTGACGCCTGCTACCCTGCTGGCGGATTTACCGCTGACCGAATCCCAAGCCACCCTTGTGGCCACAACCCGCGATCGCATTCGTGACATTTTTAAGGGGCGCGATCGCCGACTGCTGGTCATTGTGGGGCCTTGTTCAATTCACGATGTCAAGGCAGCCTTGGAATACGGGGAAAAGTTGGCGCGGCTGCGCGATCGCCTGCGGGATAGTCTTGAAATTGTCATGCGGGTTTATTTTGAAAAACCCCGCACCTCTGTAGGCTGGAAAGGGCTGATCAACGATCCGCACCTCGATGGCAGCTATGATATCAACACCGGCTTACGCCTCGCACGGAAGCTGCTGCTGGATTTGGCCAACTTGGGGATGCCCGCCGCTACAGAATTGCTCGATCCAATCATTCCCCAGTACATTGCTGACGTTGTGAGTTGGACCGCCATTGGTGCTCGTACGACGGAAAGCCAAACCCACCGTCAAATGGCGTCGGGTCTCTCGATGCCCGTAGGCTTCAAAAATGGCACCGATGGTCACTTAGATTCCGCAATTAATGCCATGATCGCGGCACAGCAGTCACACCATTTTCTGGGAATTAATGCTGAAGGCCGTGCCAGTATTGTTGCCACCACTGGGAATCCCGATACTCACCTTGTACTGCGCGGCGGCAAAGAGGGCCCTAACTATTCTGCCGCTCACATCGAAATGGCGGCTGCCCTCCTAGAGCGTAAGGGACTCACCCCCCGCCTGATGGTGGATTGTAGCCATGCCAACGCTGCCAAAGATGCCCAACGCCAAGTGCTAGTGTGTGAAAATCTTGCCCAGCAGGTACAGCAAGGTTCCCGTTATTTGGCGGGTGTGATGATCGAGAGCCATCTCAAGGCGGGTAATCAACCGATTCCCAAGGATCTCTCGCAATTGGTCTATGGCCAAAGTATTACCGATCCCTGCGTGGACTTTGCGACAACAGTAACGATGCTCGAACAATTGGCTAGTGCGGTGGGGTCACAACTGGTTGCCAGATAACTGAATCGCCTATTGTAGCAGGGGAAGCTAGTTACTTGCCCCTTGGGAAGGTAGATTCAATGAAAAGAACTCTTCCTCATTTTTGAGGATGTGAAAGACCTTATCCATGCTCGTGAGTTCAAAGAGCATCATCATCTGCTTGGGAATATTGCATAGGTAAAGCTGTCCCCCACCTGCCCGGACGGTTTTTAGGGCAACAACAAGAGCGCCTAAGCCAGAACTGTCAATGAAGGTGACCTCACCACAATCCAGCAATAGGGCTTGAGTCCCCCCTTGAACCAGCTCACCAATGGTTTGACGAAATTCCTGAGCTTGGGGGCCACCAAAGACCCCAGACAGCTTAATCACTTCGACAGTATTAGCCATAACAGGATGATGGAAAGGAGTTCCCCGCTAGTATACAGCCTTTTTTTCACCGAGATTCGTCACGCGACCAACCCATAACCGCCCTTTGCTGGGTTCCAGAGATGGGGTGCTCTGTGAAATTTTGTGGAGTGAGCGTAACAGGCCGTAGTAGTCATAGTAGGCTTAACTCTAGCCGTTGAGAAATTTTTAGGACGATAACTCATGGTGCAACGTGGTTCTAAAGTCAAGATTCTCCGCCCTGAATCCTACTGGTACAACGAAGTGGGCACCGTCGCCTCTGTGGATCAAACCCCCGGCGTCAAATATCCTGTGATTGTGCGCTTCGACAAAGTCAATTACACCGGCTACAGCGGCAGTGCCAGCGGTGTGAACACCAATAACTTTGCGCTGCACGAAGTGCAAGAAGTGGCTCCGCCCAAAAAAGGTAAATAGTTTCTCAGACCGTGCCGGAATTACCGGAAGTTGAAACCGTACGTCGTGGGCTAGAGGTGGTCACCCTTGGGCAACCCATTGTGGGGGTGGAGGTGCTTCTAGCCCGTTCTATTGCGCTTCCTGAAGAGCCGCAAGCGTTTATTGATCACCTGCGCGATCGCGCCCTGCAACAATGGCAACGGCGCGGCAAGTATCTTTTAGCCACCCTAGATGACGGCAGCCACCTCGTCATTCATCTGCGCATGAGTGGTCAGTTACTGTGGCTCACTGATCCGGTGCCCCTTTGTTCCCATACCCGTGTACGCTGGTTTTTCGCAACGGGGGCGGAACTCCGCTTTGTGGATCAACGGACGTTTGGTCGCTGTTGGTGGATTCCTGCACACTGCCGCCCCGAAACGGCGATTCCCACACTGGCCAGCTTGGCACCAGAACCCCTGAGTGAGGCCTTTACAGTTTGGTTCTTGGCGGAGCGGTTGGTGCATTATCGTCGCGCGCTAAAAACGGCACTTTTGGATCAAACCGTTGTTGCCGGCATGGGGAATATCTATGCCGATGAAAGTCTTTTCTTGAGTGGTCTGCACCCCGCCCTACCCACCTACACCCTAACGATTGAGCAGATCGTTCACCTCCATCAGGTGATTCGCCAAGTGCTGAGGGAAGCGATTGCAGCGGGCGGTACGACAATTCGTAGCTTCGTCACTCCGGCGGGGGTGAATGGTCGCTATGGGGGTCAAGCATGGGTCTATGGTCGCAAGGGGGAAGCCTGCCGCGTCTGTGGCACAACGATTGAACGGCTGCGCTTGGCAGGACGCTCCAGTCACTATTGTCCCCGCTGTCAGCCGCTGTCTTCCGCAATGGGCAAATAAAGGGTGAGAATTTCGCCCGCTTGGCGATCGCGCCGTTGAATGACCTTAGCGCCGACTGCTTCTATTAAGAGTTTTGCCGCCTGAAAGTTGAGACTCAGTTGGCCGGTTGCGGGATGCCACAGGAGCAGGTGCCCCAAGGCGGCCAGATCGCTGCGGTGTTTGTACTGGGGCGATCGCAATTCTAGCTTCACGTGCTGCCCTGCCCGCTGCACCACCAATTTCAGTTCACTCTCTGGGGCAAGGGTTTGGCTATAGTATTCCACTAACCCAGTCAAGACCTGATCCAAAGACGCTGGATCACTGAGAACAAGGGGTAAATTGGGCGGATAGTCGAGAACCAATTTGACTTGACGACGCGCCGCCTGTTTTTGCCAGCGAGCCAAGTTGGTCGTGAAGAGTTCCGTCAAGTGGGTTTGCCCAAACGCAAGGGGGGGTTTGGGGCTAGGACTAGTGAAGATTTCGGCGGCATCACTCAGGAGATTAAAGCGGGTGATTTGATCCTGAATCTCTTGACCAATCTTTTGCAGATACTGGTACGTGCGCTGCGGTAGATTCTCTTGCCGTTGTAGCAATTGGATAAAGGTATTGATGGTGGTGAGGGGAGTGCGCACCTCGTGGGAAAGGGCTTGCAGCAGGCTAATATCCGCAGCCATGGGGGTAGAAGTCACAGTCAGGGGCGTGGCCGCCGGTTGACTATAGTCCAGCAGCCATTGAGCAAACTGACTCACCAAACGATAGCTGGGGGGCACCATCTCGACACTGGCCAGCCACTGATCAATGGGGTGGAGATTGGCTAAGGGAAGTTGCTGCCGCAATTGCTGCCAAAAAGCATGAATTTCCTCAGGGGCAAAGGAAAAGTGCAGTCCGCGCTCCCCTTGATAGATCAGTAAAAGATTGACCTCTGGACTCAGAAGCAGGCAAAAGGGATTCATGCCTTCTCGCGCTGCGGGCAAAAGGGTCATTGCTGGCAAAGCAGGATTGGCGTCTGTAGGGGGCAGGTAGGGCAGCGATCGCCCTTGGGGCATGAGGACATAGGTTTTTAGGGGACAATCTTGAAGAATGAGGCTGGGGAAGGAAACTAAAAAGCCCTCAATGGGATGCGTGACTGCCAATAATCTTTCTAAGGCAGCAACCCCCGCTTGCCACTGCCAAAAGCGATCGCCAGCACGGGTATCATACCGATCAATGGTGGAATGAGAGCGTCCCATAGCAGCCGATGCAACGTCCCCAACTGCCTTGACCATAGCCCCAATAATTCCAATCTGCCTAGGAGTAAAACCGTACTTAGGCAGGGATGATGCCGTACAGGTCGTAAATATCAGCAGCAGTAATCTTCACGGGGACAATTGTGCCCAAGGTGGCTCTTCCCTTCACATAGACCACACCATCAACATCGGGGGCAAATCGGGGCGATCGTCCAATCAATTCCCCAGTTTGTGGGTTTTCCTGCTCAATGAGCACAGGCATGGTTTTGCCCACTTCAGCGGCATTTTTGCGCTGGGCAATGGGTTGTTGCAGTTGCATCAGGCGATCGCGCCGCGCCATTTTGATTTCCTCTGGAACCTGATCCGGCAGATCATAGGCGGCAGTCCCTTCCTCAGCGGAGTAGGTAAAGACCCCCACATGGTCAAATTCATGGCGCTGCACAAACTGGCAAAGATGCTCAAAGTGGTGCTCAGTCTCACCGGGGAAGCCAACAATAAACGTCGTCCGCATCACTGCTTCGGGTAATTCCTGCCGTAACCGTTCAATCAGGCGATCGTTCACCCCCGCTTGCCACGGCCGATTCATCGCGCGCAGCACCTCTGGATGGGAATGTTGCAACGGCAAATCGAGATAGGGCAAGATATTGGGGGTTTCTCGTATCGCTGCAATCACCTCAGGCGTTAGCCCCGTAGGATAGGCGTAATGCAACCGAATCCAAGGTACATCCACCTCCCCAAGGGCACGGATCAGCGCCGCGAGTTGGGGTTGACCATAGAGATCAATGCCATAGTTGGTGGTAATTTGCGAAACAATAATGATTTCTTGGACGCCCTCGCTGGCGAGTTGATGGGCTTCCTTAACAATGGACTCAATGGGGCGCGATCGCTGGTTGCCCCGCAGATGGGGAATGATACAAAAGGCACAGCGATAGTCACAGCCCTCAGCAATCCGCAGATAGGCCACCGGTTCCGGCGTGGTGCGGTAGCGAGGAACGGTTTCATCGGCAATGTAGGTGGGCACAGCACTAATTTGTTGCACCCGCTCACCCGTTTCTACCCGCTCAATCACCTCAACAATGTGCTGGTAATCGCCACTGCCAACGACGGCCACCGCCTCAGGAAGCTCCGCCAAGAGTTCCCCTTGAAAATGCTGCGCTAAGCAGCCTGTGATCACAATCTTCTTATTGGCTTCTGCCAGTTCTACCAGTGTGCGCACCGACTCTTCGCGGGCGGCTTGGATAAAGCTACAGGTATTGACAATAACGTAGTCGGCTTCGGTTTCATCGGTACCCACCCCATAGCCCGCTGCCGCAAGGAGACCAATCATGTGCTCCGTATCCACGCGGTTCTTATCACAGCCAAGGTGGGCAAAGGCAATTTTCGGTTTGGTTGGGTTTGGCATCTAAACGGGTCAGCACCATCTAACAGTAGGGGGTAATATCTTCACCACACTCGTCGGCCAAATAGCTGAGCGAGCGGAAGCGCAACCCCACTAATTGATCATAAAGGGGATTGAGTTTACAGAGGGGGGGAATATGGACAATCTTGCGACCAAAAAGGGTAATGTCGCGCTCAAAGGGGCATTGGGGGGGAATCAGGCGGCAGAGAAAGCGAGCTACCTTGGCATCTTTGACCTCTAAACCATCCAGCCAGTGGCGCACGGGATCCAATAGGCGCAGGGTTTGTTCATTGCTCTCGTGCTGACCATCAAGGGTGTGCTTCAGGGACTCAAGGGCAGTAATTTCCAGTCCCAAGGCGTTGCAGAAGCGTTGCAGTTCGGCATCCTCCGATTGGGAGTAAATGCCATTGGCAAGCGCCACCATCACGGCTGTACGCACGAAATTTTCCGCAAGGGCGCGATCGCCGCCAAAGGTGGCCACCAGTTCTTCATTAGTGACTGGAGCAAAATGTTCAAGATCTATTTCTGGGGCAATTTCCTCGCGAATCAGGCTCGCAATCAGTTGCTTCTCTTCGGGATCAAAGTGACCATCGGCGCCGGCAATGCTCAAGAGACCCTTAATCCAAATGGCCGTTTGTTCCGGTGTCAGTTCTAGGGTAGATGCTGCGGTGGTTGCCATAGAGATTGCCCCAAGATTGCTGCTCACTACGACTGTACTCTAGGTCTGGGTCTTTCGTGCCATCCTGAAGGACGGATAAAATCCTTGCTACAATTGACGAAGTTTTGTTAAGCACTGTGTCCCGTCCTTGACTGTTTCGCTGTTGCCCTCCACCTGCTCAACCCCTTGGTATGCCCTTGATCCCATTTGGCAGGGGGACGCGGTGGCGATCGCCCAAGGATTACCTCATGATCTTTTAGCGCCGGCGTGGCAAATCCTGATTCTTGGGGATGGCTCCCCCACCCGCCACCTGCAACTGCTGACGGGTGAAACCACGGAAGTGGACGTGATAGATATGTCCGCCATTGGCCATGCCAGCGATCGCGCCCCGGCGCAACTGCAACTCATTCCCGGCCCGCGGCTGCGGCGTCAAGTGTGGCTACGCACCGCTTCAGGTCAGCGTTTGGCCTATGCCACCTCTTGGTGGGAAGCGGCTCATGTGGATGAGTATTTGCAAAACCGTGCCATGCCCATTTGGACGAACCTCGCCCAACGCAAGGTGGAGCTTTATCGCGACATTCAGGCGGTGTATCTCGGGCACTCTGAAACCTTGGCGGCAGCCTTTGGCGAGGCGGGGCCTTTTTGGGGGCGGCATTATCTCTTTTGGCACGATCGCCGTCCCATTACGCTGATTTATGAAGTCTTTTCGCCCTACCTCTGCCGCTACCTTGGTCCGATGGGAAGTACGGCCTATTTGGCAAATTCAGGCTCAACATTAGCCTAAAGCGGCTGCCTCCGTAACGTTTTGTAAATATAATATGAACAGCTTTTTGTCCCCCTAGGGGGTTGCGTTCATCTTCGTCAGTTAGGGTAGCGTCATTCATGCGAGTTGCAATTGCCGGTGGTGGCTTAGCGGGCTTAGCTTGCGCCAAGTATCTAGTGGATGCAGGACATACCCCCATGGTGTTTGAGCGTGCCAATGTCCTTGGTGGCTTGGTGGCGGCATGGCAGGATGCCGATGGGGATTGGGTGGAAACAGGCTTGCACGCCTTTTTTGGTGCCTACCCCAATATGCTGCAACTCCTAGCGGAATTGGGGATTAGCGATCGCCTGCAATGGAAACGCCATGCCCTGATTTTTAACCAACCGGAAAAGCCGGGGGTGCTCTCGTGGTTTGATGTTCCCGATATTCCTGCGCCTTTTAATGTACTGCTCTCCATTTTGCGCAACAACGATATGCTGACGTGGGAGCAGAAATTCCGCTTTGCCTTGGGGCTGTGGCCAGCGATCGTGCGCGGCCAAAAATACGTCGAGGCAATGGACAAGTACACCCTCCTCGAATGGCTGCAACGCCAAGGGATTGATGAGCGGGTAAACTCCGACATTTTTATTGCGGCCTCAAAGGCACTGACCTTCCTGAACCCCGATGAGGTCTCGGCCACGATTCCCCTGACGGCGATGAACCGCTTTCTGCGGGAACGCTATGGTTCAAAAATTGCCTTCTTGGATGGGGCACCCCCCGAACGGTTGTGTCAGCCCATTGTGGATTATGTGACCGCGCGGGGCGGTGAAGTGCACACCAATGTGGCTCTGCGGGAGATTGTCCTCAATGAGGATCTCTCGGTGCAGTCCTTTGTCATGGCCGATCGCGAGGGACAACAGCGCTTTGAAGTCACAGCGGATGCCTATGTCTCAGCAATGTCGGTGGATGCCATTAAACTGCTGCTGCCGAAGCCGTGGCAAGACCTATCCTTTTTCCAGAAACTCAATGGCCTCGAAGGCGTCCCGGTGATTAACGTCCAAATCTGGTTTGATCGCAAATTGCCGACAGTGGATCATCTCCTCTTCTCGCGATCGCCCCTGTTGAGTGTTTATGCCGACATGAGCGAAACCTGCAAGGGCTATGCCGATCCCGACAAGTCAATGCTAGAGCTGGTATTGGCGCCTGCTGCGGAGTGGATTGGCCGCAGCGATGAGGAGATTGTTGAGGCGACCCTTGCGGAACTGGCCAAACTCTTCCCCAATCACCTACCGGAACCTGCTAAAGTGCTGAAAACGGCGGTGGTGAAAACCCCCCGCTCAGTCTATAAAGCCACCCCCGGTCGCCAAGCCTTTCGTCCGGATCAGGCCACACCCATTCCCAACTTCTTCCTTGCGGGGAGCTACACGATGCAGCCCTACCTAGGGAGTATGGAAGGTGCGGTACTTTCTGGTAAGCTGACAGCGCAGGCGATCGCGAAGCGGCTCGCAGAGAGCAACGCCCCGCAGCCCCCTAAAACCTCTATTCAAACTGCCGCCAATGCTGCAACTGCCTAGAGCCGAGTACGTCCCTCCCCTGATTTCCCTCGACGAGGCCTACGAGTTGTGTCGTCAGGTCACTGCCGCCTATGCCAAGACGTTTTACCTCGGCACGCTGTTGATGCCCCCCGCCAAGCGCCGCGCCATTTGGGCAATTTACGTCTGGTGTCGGCGCACCGATGAACTGGTGGATGGCCCCCAAGCCGCAACGACAACCATGGCCACCCTTGATGAGTGGGAAGCGCGCCTTGAGGATATTTTTGCTGGACGTCCCCACGATGGCATGGATTTAGCTCTAACGGCAACGCTGGAACAGTACCCCCTCGACATCCAGCCCTTTCGGGACATGATTGCTGGCCAGCGGATGGACTTGCACCGCAGTCGCTATGAAACCTTTGCTGAATTGGAACTCTATTGCTACCGCGTTGCCGGTACCGTCGGCCTCATGTCCCTTGAGGTGATGGGGGGAAACCCCTACAGCGATCGCCTGTGTTCCCCTTGGGTGGATCCCTATCAGGCTAAAGGTACCCTCAAGGATCAAGCCATTGCCCTTGGCATTGCCAATCAACTGACCAATATCCTGCGGGATGTGGGCGAAGATATGCGGCGGGGGCGGATTTATCTGCCCTTAGAGGACTTGGCTGCCTTTAACTACACCGCAGAAGACTTGCAGCGGGGAGTGATTGACGATCGCTGGCGGGCATTGATGCGCTTTCAAATTCAGCGGGCACGGCAATTTTATCGGGAAGCCGAAGTGGGGGTGGCTTACCTAGAGCGGGATGCCCGTTGGCCCGTGTGGTCGGCATTGATGCTCTATCGCCAGATTCTTGATGTCATCGAAGCCAACGATTACGATGTCTTTAATCGGCGCGCTTTTGTCTCTGATTGGCGCAAGCTGCTGTTTATCCCTATTTCTTGGTTCAAGGCCAGCTTCTAGCACCATGGCAGATCTGTACGTGGATTGGGACGAGTATCATCGCACCATTGAACAGTTGGCGATCGCTATCTATGAATCGGGATGGCAGTTCAATCAAATCCTCTGCTTGGCCAAGGGGGGGCTGCGGGTAGGGGACATTCTCAGCCGCTTGTTTAATCAACCCCTCGCGATTCTGGCGGTGTCCTCCTATGGCGGTGTCAATAACCAAGAGCGGGGTCGCATCACCTTTGCGCGAGATTTAACCATGACCACCGCTACCCTTGGCAGTCATGTCCTCTTAGTGGATGATTTGGTAGATTCTGGCCTTTCCTTGCAGAAAACCCTGCGCTGGCTAGAGGTCAAATATGGCTTTGCGGTGGAGGAAGTGCGCACTGCCGTTCTCTGGTACAAAGCGGCCTCTTGTATTCGTCCGGACTACTATGTTCATTACCTGCCGGAAAATCCGTGGATCCATCAACCCTTTGAACGCTACGAACAACTGACAGCGGCTGATCTTGCTCAAACCCTAACCCCCTGTCCATGACGCCTACCCTCACTCCCCCCCTCCAATGGCAGCGTCGCCACGTCCTCTCCCTGCAAGACTTTACGGTGGCGGAACTAGATATTGTGCTGCAAACAGCGCTCAGTTTTCAGGAAGTCCTGAATCGTCGCACCAAAAAAGTCCCCACCCTGCAAGCGCGGGTGGTTGCTAATCTTTTCTTTGAAAGCTCGACGCGCACCCGCAATAGCTTTGAAC
Organism: Thermosynechococcus sp. TG215; assembly: GCF_031583455.1. Lineage (NCBI taxonomy): Bacteria > Bacillati > Cyanobacteriota > Cyanophyceae > Acaryochloridales > Thermosynechococcaceae > Thermosynechococcus > Thermosynechococcus sp. TG215. Next base: position 597,574 of record NZ_CP134178.1, read on the forward strand.
TGGCGGCCAAACGTCTTTCTGCGGATATTCTCAACTTTTCGCCCGGTACCTCGGCCCTGAGTAAAGGGGAAACGATCCTCGATACCGCTAAGACCCTGTGGGCGATGGGGGCAGAGTTCATGGTGATTCGCCATCAGCAGTCGGGGGTGCCCCATACGATTGCAGCAGAAATGGATCGCCTTGGCGGTCAGGTGGCGGTTCTCAATGCCGGTGATGGCTTGCACGAGCATCCCTCCCAAGCCCTGCTAGATTTGTTTACCCTTTGTCAACTCTACGATCCGCGTCAGCCCCGCTGTGCCCTGTTGCAGGGGAAGAAAATTGCCATTGTCGGGGATATTCGCCATTCCCGTGTGGCGCGATCGAACCTCTACAGCCTGAAAACGGCCGGTGCTGACGTGCATTTGGCCGGCCCCCCCACCCTCTTGCCGCCAGAATTTGCAGACTATGGAGCAACGCTCCACTGGACACTGGAACCTGCCCTTGCTGATGCCGATATTGTGATGACGCTGCGCCTGCAACGGGAACGCATGGATCAGCACCTGATTCCCAGTTTGCGGGAGTACCATCAGCAGTTTGGTATCACCCATGAACGGCTGCGCCTGTGCCGACCGGAGGTGCGGGTTTTGCATCCGGGACCGGTGAATCGCGGCGTGGAATTGAGTTCGGCATTGCTGGATGATCCGCAGTTCAGTTTAGTGAATCAGCAGGTGACCAGTGGGGTGGCGGTACGGATGGCGTTACTGTATTTGATGGGAACGTATCATGGAGGCAGGCCATGATTAAGGTCACCTTTGTGCCGGATCAGGTTTCCGTTGAGGCCGAAGTGGGTGAAAGTTGGCTGAGCGTTGCAGCGCGCGCTGGGGTCGACATTCCCACGGGTTGTTGCATGGGCAGTTGTGGCGCCTGTACGTTGGAATTGGAGGATGGCGAGGAAATTCGCGCCTGTATTTCTACGATTGCGGGCGATCGCAAGCAGGATGGCTCCATTACCGCTTATCTCTTTCGGGATCCCACATGGTAAGCCAAGGCCAGAGCTGTTAGCGCCAAATGAGAAAGCGCACAGTTAGAAAGAGTGCTGAAACCCCCAACTGCAAGGCCGTAATCGGCACCCCATAGCGCAGAAAGGTTTTGAAGCTAATGCGGCGGCCATGGAGTTCGGCCACACCCGCACCAACAATGTTGGCAGAGGCGCCCACCAGTGTGGCATTGCCGCCCAACGTTGCCCCTAGCATCATGGCATAGAACAGGGGCAGCACCTGGGGGGGCAAATCACCCCCATAACCAGGGTGGAGAATTTCTGAACCTGCTAGACCCACATCGACAAGGTATTTTTTCAGCAGTGGCACCATCGCCACCACAAGGGGGATATTGGGAATGACGCTAGAGAGAATGCCAATCGCAAATAAGAGCAGCAGTGAGCCAAAAAAGATATTTTGGCCAATGAGAATGGCGAGGAGGTGGGAGAGTTGACCAATGATGCCGGTTTTTTCTAGGCCACCGATCAAGACAAAAATGCTCATAAAAAAGATCAGGGTGGCCCAGTCCACATCCCGCAGAATGTGGGTCACCGTATCGATTTTGCTTTGATGGGATAAAAGGAGTGCAAGGGCAGCCCCCATTAAAGCGACCGCAGGGGGAGACACTTTGACGACCATGCCATCGCCAATAACAAAGAAGGTCAAGACAAAGACGATGATCACACAACCCACCGCTAGGGTGCGGGGATGATTAATTTTGGGGTGGGGCAAGTGATCAAGGGAGTTGAGTTCTTTGCGCCAAATGCGGCGAAAGAGAACCGGCAGACAAAAGACAATGACGGCGATCGCCAGCACACCCCCTAAACTTAACCGCAACAGATAATCGCTAAAGCTGAGGTTGATGGCATCCCCCACAATGTAGGTTGCCGGATCGCCCACGAGGGTGAGTAACCCCGCACTATTGGAGACAATCACCATCAAGATAATCAGGGGGACAAAGTCCACCCCCACTTCAGCCGCCATGGGGGGCAACAGGGGGGCAAGGAGCATCACTGTTGTGGCATTGGGCAGTACGGCACAGATGGGGGTTGTCAGAGCCACGATCCCCAGCAGCAGGCGTTTTCCCTGACCGCGGGCAAGCAGAACCATTTGGGTGGCCAGATACTCGAACACCTTAGTGGGTTCAAAGGCTCGCACCAGAACCATGACGCCGAAAAAGAGAGCGAGAGTACCGTGACTGCGGCCAATGTAGCTAATGGCCTCCCCAAGGGTCATAATGTTGAGAAAGACAAGGAGAATCGCGCCCAAAAAGGCTGCAATGGTAATGTTGATCCACTCGGTCATGATCAGGAGGATCACGCCTAGGAAGATCGTGCCAGCAGCGAATGTATGCCAGTGTTCAATCAGCATTGGGCTTCCTAAAAGTTTCTAAGGTAACAAATTCGGTCAACCCCACGAAACCGAATCACTGGAACACTGAGCAGTTGTGAAAAACAGCCAGTCTCCAACTGAATGCCGACGAAGTTAGCTGACGGGCTAGGATTCAGTGGTATCCTTTCTCGGTGGAGAATGCGCCCCTGATTCGTTGGTTCCTCCGCTCCAAGCTGCCAAGGCTTAGATTAGGCACAAAAAGATAAATTGCTACTCAACGTAGCATAGGCCTCTTGGGGGATTCAAGAGAAGTTCTTCTATGACGTGAATAGAAAATCTTAATGAAGGCTTTCCCGGACTATTGCTCCTTGGTTAAATGTGTCAAAATGTTTCCTGTGTCAATTTAACAGCGGCCTACCCTTGCAAACTCCTACGGCGATCGCCCTTGGCAATTTTGACGGTGTCCATCGCGGGCACCAGGAGGTTATCCGTACGCTTGTTGAAGCAGCGCCTCCCGACTGTTACCGATCAGTGATTACGTTTTCGCCCCATCCGCAGGCATTTTTTACGGGAGAAGAGCGCCTGCTGCTGACCCCAGAGGCGGAAAAACGTGCCCTTTTGAACCACTATGGCATTGAGCAGGTGATTGTCCTGCCCTTTACCCATGCTCTTGCCCAACTGTCGCCCTTGGAGTTTGTTGAGCAGATTTTGGTACAGCAGTTGCAGGCCAAGGTATTGAGTGTGGGTTTTAATTTTGGCTTTGGCCGTGGGCGATCGGGGACAGCGGCGGATTTGCGCACCCTCTGTGCTGCCTTTGGTATTCCAGTGCATATTGTGCCCCCCTATTGTCGGGGGAGCGATCGCGTCAGTAGCTCAGCAGTAAGGGCCGCCCTCGCCGAGGGAGATGTGGGCTTGGCACGGGAGCTTTTGGGACGCCCCTACCAATTGACCGGCACCGTGATTCAAGGGGAACAGTTGGGACGGCAGTTGGGATTTCCCACCGCCAATCTAGCCCTCCCCCCAGACAAATTATTGCCTCGCCACGGCGTTTATGCTTGCCGCGTTACGGGGGCAGCGTTCGCCACTGAGCAATTGGGGGTGGTGAATATTGGGATGCGACCGACGGTGACGGGTCGGCAAGTGACCACAGAGGTGCATCTATTCAACTGGCAGGGGAATCTTTACAATCAAGAGATCACACTTCATTTAGAGGCCTTTATTCGCCCAGAGGTACGGTTTCCCAGTTTGGCTGCCCTACAGGCGCAAATTGCTGCCGATTGCCAAGTAGCGGCTGATCTTCTTGAACGAGTGGTCTCCTATGCGTGAACCCCTACAGCGACTGATCAATAACCTTGGACAGGTCATGGTGGGCAAAAAAGCTGCCATTGAACTCATGCTAGTGGGGTTGCTGGCGGGGGGACACGTTTTGCTGGAGGATGTACCGGGGGTGGGAAAAACCCTCTTGGCCAAAGCCTTGGCGCGATCGCTGGCGGGTACCTTTCAGCGCATCCAAGCCACACCCGATCTCCTGCCCACGGATTTATCGGGCACCAATATCTGGAATCCCAAAACAGCGGAGTTTGAGTTTCGCCCAGGTCCTGTCTTCTGCAATATCCTGCTGGCGGATGAAATTAACCGCGCCACACCCCGCACCCAATCGGCACTCCTAGAGGTCATGGAGGAGTACCAAGTCACCATTGATGGCGTCACCTACCCCCTGCCCCAGCCCTTTTTTGTCATTGCCACCCAGAACCCCGTGGAATACCAAGGCACCTTTCCGCTGCCCGAAGCCCAGTTGGATCGCTTTGCCCTGTGTTTTAGCTTGGGCTACCCCACCGAGGAAGAGGAACTACAAATGCTGCAACGGGTGCAGGGGGGCTTAGATGTCAATCAACTGGAACCGTGCCTCAGCTTGGCGGAGATCCAACAGTTGCGGCAGCAGGTGCTACAGGTGCGGGTAGATTCAGTGTTGCAAAAGTACATTCTTGCCCTTGTGCGGGCGAGCCGCGAGAGCGATCGCATTACCTTGGGGGTGAGTCCTCGCGGTACCGTGATGCTCCAGCGCACAGCTCAGGCCTTGGCCTTTCTCAATGGCCGTGACTATGTCCTCCCCGATGATGTCAAGCAATTGGCGCCCCATGTTCTAGCTCATCGTCTGATTACAGCAGCAGGGCGCTCAGGGCGGGCCTGTGTGGCAGAATTGTTGGAAACGGTAGCCGTTCCCTAGGGAGAGTTGGCGCGACTGTTCTCTATGAACATTTCTGCGATCGCCAACCTGTCATTGTAGTGTTAAGTCTTTTTAACATCGCGATCGCCCTCGCAACCGTCGAAGGATTTAGGCATTGATGACAACGATACTCATGACACAAGCCCTCCAACGGCAGGGAGAAATTTGGCACAACATCCTCAGCAGTCAAAACCTTACGGTCATCTGGGAAAACCTTGATGCTGACATCCTTGCTGTGCTAGAGGGCATGGAGACGGCTGGCCTAGCGTTGCCCCAATTGCTGCTGTTAGATATGGGCATGATGGGCAGCGCCGCCGTCGCTATCGTGGCTCAAGTTATTAAACTCCCCAGGCTGGATTCGAACCAGCGACCAATCGGTTAACAGCCGACCGCTCTACCGCTGAGCTACTGAGGAATATTGACGATTTTTTAATGTAGCGTAGTTCACCGCTCTTGGCAAGTCTCAACCGGACTGAAGTTTTGGCCAGCGCTGCCGCAGTTCATTCACTACGCGATCCAAGGCAACGGCATGGGAGGCCTTAAAGAGGAGGCGATCGCCCGGCTGTAAATGCTGCAGCAAATAGGCCACCAATTCTTCATGGGAAGCAAATTGCTGACTGGGAACGCGCCCTGCCCCCCGCGCAAGAGCTGCTCCCTCATCGCCCTTATCGAGAATTAAAAGGCCATCGAGGTCTAATTGGGCAACCGTGGCTCCCACCTGCTCATGGAAGGCAACCGCAAAGTCCCCCAGTTCCCGCATGGGGCCAAGAACTGCCAGATGCCGCTGACCGGGGAGCGATCGCAACAGGTGCAAGGCGGCGACCATCGATTCCAGACCCGCGTTGTAGGTTTCATCCAGTAGCCAAATATCGGGTTCGAGGCGATAGCGACCGCCCCGACCACTGGGCAATTCTAACGTCAACTGTCGGGGCAGGCGATCGCTCTTTAAGTCCAAGGCTTGCAGCACCCCAAGGACAGCCAGAAAGTTCAAGGCATGGTGTGCCCCCGCAAGGGGAACGGTGTAGGTGCGTCCAGCCACGTGGAGGGTTTGGGGCGGTTGATAGATTCCCCGTAGGGTGCCCCCCTCAAGGCCATAGGTAATTGTGGGCCCTGACCAGACCTGCGCCGCTGTCGGCAAAAGTAGGGGACTATCGGCATTGAGCACGGCTGTTCCCCCTTGGGGCATTTCGGCAAGCAGTTCGCATTTGGCTTGGGCAATGGCTTCGCGGGAACCGAGGCGGCCAATATGGGCAGTACCCACATTGGTAATCACGGCAACATCCGGTTGGACAATCTGGCTCAAAAGGGCAATTTCACCGCGCGCCCGCATCCCCATTTCAATCACGGCAAATTGGTGGTGGGGTTCCAGTTGTAAAAGGGTTTTGGGCACGCCAATCTCGTTATTGAAGTTGGCTTCGGTTTTGAGGACGGCGCCATAGTGACTCAGAACAGCGGCAATCATTTCCTTGGTGGTGGTTTTGCCCACGGAGCCAGTGACGGCAATGACTTTGGCTGGACATTGCTGCCGCCACCACTGTCCCAAGCGTTGATAGGCACTCAGGGTATTGGCTACCTGAAGTTGCGGCAGAGCAGAAGACACCGGCACCTCGACAATTAGGGCGATCGCGCCGGCGGCGGCGGCCAGATCGACAAATTGATGGCCATCAAAGGTTTCCCCCCGCAGAGCAACAAAGAGATTGCCAGTTGCGATTTGGCGGGAGTCAGTGGAAATGCCTGTGATTGGCAGATCTGGATGAGTTGTATCTAACCCCAAAGCTTGGGCGATCGCCCCGAGAGTGGTGTTCACGATTTTGCCCCGCCAATGTGGCTACACTTCAAGTAAGGTTGCAGCACCGCTGGTACCCGCACCGTCCCATCGGGTTGTTGGTAGTTTTCGAGAATGGCTGCCATGGTTCGTCCAACGGCTAGGCCAGAGCCATTGAGGGTGTGGACAAACTGTGTCCCTTTTTGCTTGGCAGCTTTGAAGCGAATCTTGGCACGCCGCGCTTGGAAATCGCCAAAGTTCGAGCAACTGGAAATTTCGCGGTAACAGCCGGCAGCGGGCAGCCACACCTCTAAGTCGTAGCACTTCATGGCGCCAAAGCCCAAATCGCCAGTACACAGTTCAATCACTCGATAGGGCAACTTCAGGGCTTGGAGAATATACTCGGCATCGGCCACAAGGGCTTCATGTTCAGCGGCAGAGGTTTCCGGGTGAACAAACTTGACCAACTCCACTTTGTTGAATTGGTGTAGGCGAATCAGGCCACGTGTATCTTTGCCATAGCTCCCCGCTTCACGGCGAAAACAGGGGGTGTAGGCACAGTGGTAAATGGGCAATTGATCGGCAGCTAAAATTTCATCGCGGTAGAGATTCGTCACCGGCACTTCCGCTGTCGGAATCAGCCAGAGATCATCATCGGCACAGCGAAAACTTTCCTCGGCAAATTTGGGTAACTGCCCCGTTCCCGTCAGTGAGGCACTATTGACCAACAAGGGCGGCAAGACCTCCACATAGCCGCGATCGCGGTGCGTATCAAGCATGAATTGGATCAAGGCTCGCTCAAGGGCAGCCCCCATGCCCAAGAGGGTAACAAAGCGACTCTGCGCTACTTTCACCGATCGCTCCACATCCCAGAGTCCCAATTGAGTCGCAATGTCCCAGTGGGGCTGACAAGGCTGGCTCGGTTTATACTCCTCACCCCAGCGGCGTACCTCAACGTTTTCGGTTTCATCGCGGCCAATGGGGGTGGTCTCACTGGGGGGGTTGGGAATCGTTAGCAGCAGGCGTTCCAATTCTTCCTTAAGTTGCCGTTCTTGGGGTTCAAGATCACTGAGTTGCTGCTTGAGATCGTTGGCCTCGGCCTTGAGGGCTTGAATTTCGGGGTCAGTGGCGGCAACGCCGGACTTGATCTTTTTGCCGACGAGGGCACCAATTTCGTTACTGCGGGCTTGGAGGTGCGATCGCTGTTGTTCCAGCTGACGCTGCTGGGCATCCAATTCTAAAATGCGGTCAAGGTCAAAGTCACCGCCGCGCCGCCGCAGGCGATCGCCAAAGGCTTGGGGATTTTCTCGCAGTTGTTTGAGATCAATCACAGGTGAACGAAAACCAGTGCAAACCGCATTGATCCTATCACCAAGGGAGCAGATTGGCTCTAGGGGGCTGTCTTGCTGTGGTTTGCCATCGACACCGCTAAATTCCTCTATCAACCGTCGAGATTTTGATCAGGAGTGGCGTCAACAAGGGGTCGCCGTCCTCTAAAATGAGGGATGTATTAAGCGGTGTTAGCAATATGAGTGTCATTAGTCAGGTTCTTCTTAAAGCGGACGATGAATTGCGCTACCCCACCACGGGCGAACTCCAGACGATTAGTGACTTTTTCCAAACGGGTGAGCAACGCCTCCGCATTGCCACGACACTGGCCGAAAATGAGAAACGCATTGTTGAGCAAGCCAGCAAACAACTGTGGCAGAAGCGGCCTGACTTCATCTCACCGGGGGGCAATGCCTACGGCCAGAAACAGCGTGCCCTCTGTCTGCGTGACTATGGCTGGTACATGCGCCTGATTACCTATGGCATCCTCGCGGGTGACAAAGACCCCATTGAGCGCACGGGTATTATTGGGGTGCGGGAAATGTACAACTCCCTTGGTGTGCCAATGACAGGGATGGCAGAAGCCATTCGTTGCCTCAAGGACGCCTCCTTGGCACTGCTCAGCACTGAAGATGCTGAAGTGGCGGCACCCTACTTTGACTACATTATTCAAGAAATGTCTTAGGGAGACTGACGGCAGCCAATTTTGCATTCAAGGGGAACATAACCCATGACATCTCCCCTTGAAATTGTGGTTGTCAGCAATGGCCCCGGTGAACTGGCCACTTGGGTGTATCCCTTTGTAACAACGCTGCGGCAACAGGTCAGAGAGGGGCTGCGGGTTTCAGTGGTCATTGTTCCCTGTCCCCATGCCAGTGGTCAGGAGGCGGGGATTGCGCGCCGCTATGCGGGGGTGGATCGGGTGCTGCCCGCGGCAGAGTTCTGGCACCTCCTGCGCACAAAGACCACCCGTAGTAATTGGGATTGGTTTGCCCAAGGGGTTGTGGTCTTCTTGGGGGGCGATCAACTCTTTGCGGTGCTGTTGGCCAAGCGTCTGGGCTATCGCTGTGTGCTCTACTGTGAGTGGCAGGCACGCTGGCAAGGGTGGGTGGATGGCATTGGGTTGCGGCGTCCGCTCCCCGTGGGCAAAACAAGAGCTAAGGTGGCGGTGGTGGGGGATCTGATGACCGATGTGCAAGCCCTTGCCCTCGATTCCCTGCCTGATGTGCGCCAACAGTTAGGCGTTGCTGCAGATGCTCCCCTTGTGGGTCTGATGGTGGGTTCCAAGCCCAATAAGCTCAAGCTGGGGGTGCCCCTTTCGCTGGCGATCGCCGACCATTTAGCTGCTGCTCATCCCCCGATTCAGTGTGTGATTCCAGTGGCACCCACCCTGACGCTCAAGACCCTCAGTTGCTACGCCGATCCCCGCTTTAACCCCGAACTCAAGCACGTTGAGGGCACGACGGCGACACTCATCCAACCCAGTGAGGGGCTACCCTATCTGGAGACGCCGAGGGGTACGAAGGTCTATCTCTGGCAGCAGTTACCCAACTATCCCCTGCTGCGGCAGGTTGCCCTCTGTGTGACGACCGTTGGCGCCAATACCGCTGAACTGGCCGCCTTGAATGTGCCGATGATTGTTCTTTTGCCGGCCCAACAACTGCGGGTACAGCGGGCACACCCTTGGGATGGGTTAGCCGGGTTGCTGGTGGGCTTGCCAGAGATCGGGCGACAGTGGACGGCATTGGTGTTTTGGGCACTGGTGGCCAAGGGATTGGGCTGGCGGCGATTTTGGCAGTTGTGGCGATCGCCAGAGATGGATTGGGACTTAGTGAAACAGGGTCTCGGCTACAAGGCGTGGCCGAATATCTGGGCAGGCAGAGAAATTGTACCAGAACTGGTGGGTCCGATTGAGCCGGCGGTGGTTGCTGATCAGATTAAGTCTCTATTGAGCCATCCTCAGAAATTGCATCAGATGCGGCAGGATTTGCGGCAGCAGGTGGGGGCGGCGGGGGCAGCGGCAAAATTGGTGGATTTGACCCTGCAGGTGGCGGGCTGGGCTGCCAGCGATCGAGAATGTCCTTGAGCACAATTTCTGTAAACCAAATTTGACCCACAATCACCAGAGGCAGTGCCAGCAGTAAGCCCAGAAAGCCAAAGAAAATGGCAAAAATAATTTGTGAAACCAGCGTCACAGCGGGCAGTAGAGCCACCTGTTTGGCCATGACGACAGGCACCAGCAGGTATTGCTCCAACTGTTGAATCACAATGTAGGCAATGAGAACGGCCACCGCCCGCCACGGATTGTCAATAAAAGCAATGATCATCGGCGGAATCACACTCAGGGCAGGGCCAATATTGGGAATCGCCTCCAGCAAACCGGCTAGGAAAGCATTGGCCAAGACCAACCGCACCCCCAGTAGCGCAAGAGCAATGCCACTGACCACACCAATGACCAGCATATTCAAGCCTGTGCCCGCCAGCCATGCCAAGAGCGCCTGTTCACTTTCGGTGAGAATCGTGTCAATGCGAGACCGATAAAACGCTGGAAAGAGGCGAATGAATCCCCGACGGTAGGACTGAGGATCAATCACTAGCATCACCGTCAGCACCAAGACCAACAGCGTATTTAATAAGACTGCCAGTGTATTGGAAAAGAGGGCAAGGAAGTTATTAAAGATTTGCTCAAGGAATGGCTCTAACTGGGTAATCAGCCGATTAATGACAGGGGTATCATCAAAGCCGCTCCTTGGCAAAAGGTAAGCCATCTCATCCAGCCATGCTTCCACCCGTCCTAACCCCTTGGGAATCAATACACCCAGTTGCTGCGCTTCCTGCAAAAAGGGGGGAATGATCATCCAAAAGAAACCAAAGATGATCAGGAAAGTCAAGCTAATACTGATGGCGATCGCCCGGCCTCGTTGTAGTCCCCAGCTCTGGAGTCGCAATTGCAGCCAGTTGAGTGCCGTTGCCAAGACCACCGCCAAAAAGACCAAGAGTAACACTTGGCGAATTTCCCAGAGGATGTAGAGACACACCCCCAGTACCAGCAAGCCAATCCACTGACCAAACGTCACTACTTTGCGTCCAATTCGTGCCTCAACCCCCTATTAGAGCAGGTTTTGGGACTCTACCATCCCAACCAAAGGAATTGCGAGGTGCTAAATGACAAAGACCGTATTGTTGTCCCGCAGCTGGGGATACTCCGCTGGTGCTCTGTGGTTAAACTGGGCAAAGTAGGCGGCCAAGGGTTCGGGTAGGGTCGGTAGTGTGACTTGGGTATCTCCTTGGGCAATTTCTGGCCAGAGGGACGATAGGGCTTGGGCGAGGGGCTGGGCCTCAGTTTCCGATAAATTAAAGGGCGGTAAGGTGAGAAAGCGCACCATAAACCCCGCACCCCGCTGCAGCATCCATTGGCGGGAGAGATCACTCAAGGTGGGATAGGTCTTCAGAGATTCAATGCGGTAGGATTCCACATCCACTTGCCAGCCCCCTTGGGGATGTTGCTGCAAAATGAGCCGGCGATAGGGATGGGGATAGCTGACGAGGGAACCCGTCGTTAGATCAAACAGCCCCTGCTCATAGGCAATGTCTTGGACATGGAGATGTCCGGTTAAGACCAAGGCCACCCCCGCCGATCGCAGGAGGTTGAGGAGTTCCACCCGATTCTCCAAGAGGTAGCGCTGCCCCATTGGACTTTGGCTCTGTTGTGGCCAATGCTCAAGGACATTGTGGTGAATCATTACAAGGCGCAGTCCGGCAAAAGGTTTTGCCAATAGAGCCGCCAACCATGCCAGTTGTCCTTGATCGACTGCCCCCATCTGCTGACCTGTCGGGCTAAATTGGTTGGAATTCAGGGCAATCAGTTGTAGGTTGTCTGCAAGCAGGGTTTGATAGTAATGCTTGGCGCCCTTGCCATAGCCCGCATGGGGATACCACTGGGGAAAGTCAGCCCAACCAATACGCTTGTGATCTCCTAGCGGCAGAGGCACATCGTGATTCCCCGGAATCACATAGCAGGGAATGGGCAGGGTTTGCAGATAGCGACTGAGCCAGCGGTGGTTAACGACTTCGCCATCCCGTGTCAGGTCACCGGGCATCAACAAAGCATCAATACCCAGATCAAGAAGATGAGTGACGGCTGCTTCAAAAGCAGGAATACTCACTTCATAGAGAAAAATGGGGGGATGATCCGTCGGAATCGTCTCCGGCAGAGCAATGTGGGGATCACTGATAATACCGAGCCGCACCGCCATCGCTATTTCCTAGTGGCGGAAGTGTCGCCGGTTGGTAAAGACCATGGCAATTCCCGCTTCATTGGCTGCTTGGATAGACTCATTATCCCGCAAACTGCCCCCCGGTTGAATAATCGCCGCAATACCAGCAAGGGCAGCGGCTTGCACAGAATCGGCAAAGGGGAAAAAGCCATCACTGGCCAGTACAGCGCCGCGGGCAGCCTCACCGGCCTCCCTGAGGGCAATGTGTACAGCACCCACCCGATTCATTTGACCGGCGCCAATGCCGCGGGTTTGGCGATCGCGACTGACCACAATGGCATTGGACTTAACGTGTTTCACCACTTTCCAAGCAAAGATCAGTTCTGCCATCAACTCTGGACTGGGTGCGGTGGCGGTGACCACTTGCCACGCCTCTGGATCAATGGGGACGGGGTGAATATCTTGGACAAGAAAGCCGCCAGCAATGGTTTGAATCGCCGTCGTGGGAGCCGTCTGCAACTCAGGTAAGGTGAGAACCCGCATCTTGGGTTTGGTTTTCAGGATCGGTAGCGCTGCTTCCTCACAGGCGGGAGCCACCACACACTCTAAAAAGGTACGGGTGAAGGCTTCAGCGGTGGCCACATCCAAGGGGCGATTCAGGGCAACAATGCCGCCAAAGGCAGAAACACTGTCGGCTGCAAAGGCACGTTCGTAGGCTTCCACAAGGGTTTTGCCCTCAGCCACGCCACAGGGATTGGTGTGTTTAATAATGACGGCAGCGGGGGCACCCTCCCCTAAAAATTCACTGATCACTGCCCGTGCCGCTTCTAGATCTAGCAGGTTGTTGTAGCTAAGTTCTTTGCCCTGAAGCAGGTCGGCGGCTGCCCAACCACTGGGGTGTGCCCCACTGATGTACCAAGCAGCCCGTTGATGGGGATTTTCGCCATAGCGCAAGACTTGTTTTTGCTGCCCCGTCAGGTGGAAGACCGGCGGCAGAATTTCTGGTTCAGTACCAGGGGACGTGATTTCTTGGAGATACTCGGCGATCGCCTGATCGTAACTGGCCGTCAGCGCAAACGCCCGCTGGGCACAGGCAAGGCGAAAAGCAGGTTGAGCTTCCCCGTGTAATCGTAATTCCTGAAGGTAAGTTTCATACTGGCTGGGATCCACCAATACTGTCACATGGGCATGGTTTTTGGCAGCAGCGCGAATCAGCGTCGGCCCACCAATATCAATTTGCTCGATCGCCTCGGCAAGGGTCACGTTGGGCTGGGCAATTGTTTCGGCAAAGGGATAGAGATTGACAACCACCAGATCAATCGGATGAATCCCTTGGGCTTGCAGATCAGCCGCGTCTTCGGGGCGATCGCGCCGTGCCAAAATACCGCCGTGAATTTTGGGATGCAGGGTCTTGACCCGCCCACCAAGGATTTCCGGTGCCCCTGTGTACTCCGAGACCGTTGTCACGGGAATCCCCGCTGCCTGTAAGGTCTTTGCGGTGCCACCACTACTCAGGAGCGTAAAGCCAAACTCCTGCACCAAGGCCGTAGCCAACGCCACCAGTCCCTGCTTATTGCTGGTGCTGAGTAAGGCCATTCGCCCCATGCCTGCAATCCTCCTAGGCGACTAAGAACACCTATTTTAGCGGTTTTAGCGGAACATACTGCTCACAGAGCTATCTTCATGGATGCGCCAAATGGTTTCGCCGAGAATACTCGCCACCGACAGCACCGTGAGTTGGGGAAAGCGTTGCGTCTCCGGTACAGGAATCGTGTTGGTGACAATCACCTCTTCAAAATCCCCTCCTTGGAGTCGCTCGATCGCTGGCGGTGAAAAAACCGCATGGGTGGCACAGGCATAGACTTCCTTGGCACCTTCCCGCCGCAGTAACCGTGCTCCTTCTAAAATCGTGCCGGCTGTATCAATCATGTCATCCACGAGCACCGCTGTCTTGCCCTTAACATCCCCCACCACGTTCATCACTTCAGCCACATTGTGGGCTTGGCGTCGTTTATCAATAATGGCTAGGGGCGCATCATCAAGCTTATTGGCAAAGGCACGGGCACGAGCCACCCCACCCACGTCGGGGGACACCACCACAATATCCTCAAGATTTTTGCTGCGCAGGTAGTCAAGGAGCACGGGTGAACCATAGACATGATCCACGGGAATGTCAAAATAGCCTTGAATTTGCGCTGAGTGCAGATCCATGGCCAGAACGCGACTCGCTCCCGCTTGAGTAATCAGGTTGGCTACTAGTTTAGCGGTAATGGACTCGCGGCCAGCGGTCTTGCGATCGGCACGGGCATAGCCATAGTAGGGAATCACCGCAGTCACTTGGCGGGCTGAAGCGCGGCGGCAGGCATCCACCATGATCAGCAGTTCCATCAGGTGGTCATTGACGGGTCGGCAACAGGGCTGGATCAGATAGACATCACAACCGCGAATGGATTCTTGAATCTGCACATACAGCTCGCCATCAGCAAATCGCTTGCGCACCATTGGGCCGAGATCAATACCGAGGTAGCGGGCAATTTCCTGAGCAAGGGCAGTGTTGGCAGAACCCGAAAACAGCTTTAGACGACTATGATCAGAAATGTGAGAGGGGGTAGTCGTGGGCAATGGCGCAGTGTGAATCACAGCATCTCCCCAAGATGGCGTGCATTTTGATTTTGATCTTATCATTTCCAATTTTGGGAGCCACTACCCTAGGATTGAATTTATAGAAAGATGAATTTTGAGGTCATCACCTTTGCCAATGGCGCGATCGCAACTCCCACGATTGGGGGATGTTTTTTTGTCACCGATAGGAGTCGCTTGGTTATTCCTTTTACCTGCACTTTTGTTTCTGACAATTTTTGTTTTTTTGCCGATTTTGTACCTTGTCTATCTTAGTTTTACGACGGGGAGTTTTAGTCAAGAAGGGGTGCGTTGGGTTGGCCTGCAAAATTATCAGCAATTGCTCCTGAGTCCAGACTTTTGGCAGGTGATTGGCAATACCGTTTATTTCACAGGGGCAACGGTGCTCCCCACGATTGTGCTGCCCTTACTCTTGGCGGTGGGTCTCAACCAAGGGATCAGGGGACGGGATCTGCTGCGCACGGCCTACTTTTTGCCAACAATGACCTCGATTGTGGCGGTGGGTTTAGGGTTTCGTTGGCTGTTTCAAACCGATGGCCCGGTGAATCAACTGGTGCAAACCTTAGGGGGACAACCGATTGCTTGGCTGAGTGATCCCGCTTGGGCAATGCCAGTGCTAATTTTGCTCAGTAGCTGGAAGCAGTTGGGGTTTAATTTAGTGGTCTTTTTGGCGGGGTTGCAAACCATTCCTCGCGATCGCTATGAAGCGGCACTTCTCGATGGTGCCAATGCTTGGCAACAGTTTCGCTACATTACGCTGCCGGGGTTGCGACCCACCTTAATTTTGGTGTTTGTCACAACAACGATTTTCACATTGCGCAGTTTTGAACAGGTCTATGTGGTGACCGGTGGCGGCCCCTTAGATACAACAAACCTGCTGGTATTTTATATTTACCAACAGGCGTTTGCGTTATTTGACTTTGGCTATGCCGCTGCCGCAGCAACGGTTCTTTTGGGAGTCACCCTAGGACTGATCTGGCTACAATTGCGTACGCGCCAAGACCCCAATCGTTAGAGAGAGGAGCCAAGACCAGCGTAAGCACCGTAGAAGAACAGCCCGACAATCACAATGACCCCCATGCCAGCCACCGTGGCCACAACCCACAGGGGAATGCGTCCGCCTTCAGACAACATGATCAATTCCTCCTAAGCAGATTCAGTTATAGAGAAGAATTTAGTTAAAGAAGTAGCTTGAAAAGAGCAACGCAAGGACGAAGATCAGCAACAACCCTAGGTACAGGGATGTGCGATTCAGTTCGACCGGCTGACGATTGGGATTCGGTTCCATGGCTGCACCTTCCTAACGTTGGATAAACTGCATAGCCGCGATCGCCCCGAGGAAGAAAATCGTGGGCACAGCAAGCGTGTGAACGGCCAACCAGCGGACCGTAAAAATCGGGTAAGAAACGGGTTCTTGATTGGGGGTATTACTGGTCATGGCAATCCTACTTCACCTGTTCTAAGAAGGTTTCAACTTGTTGTTTAGCTTGAAAGCGATCGGTCACCAGAGGAATCGACCGCTGTTCCTGAGCATAGTAGCTATCGGGGCGTGGTGTGCCAAACACATCATAGGCCAAACCGGTGCTGACAAAGAGCCAGCCAGCAATGAACAACGCCGGAATGGTGATGCTATGAATCACCCAATAACGGACACTGGTAATAATGTCGGAAAATGGTCGTTCTCCTGTCGTTCCAGCCACGTTGCGATGCCTCCAAAGTGTCTAATGTTAAAAAAAGGAAACGGTACTATCTATCATACAGCCTTTTTTCACAACGATTGAGCCGCATAAATAAGAACTGCAAGCCCCCTCTACAGCGCTAAAACTTGGGTCTATAGGCCTAAAGTCCAGCCTTGGCCAAATCGGTGAGCACCTCTGCAGCACTCTGGTAGCGATCGCGAAAGTTATACTTGATCATTTTATTGATAATGGCAACAAACTGCGGCGAAAGATGCCGTCCCGGCTGCCAAATCATATCACCCGTGTTGCGATCAGAGGGCAAATCCATCGGGGCGAGTCCCGTCAGACCTTCAACAATAACCATACCCAAAGAGTAAATATCACTGGCAATCACCGGTCGTCCTGCCATTTGCTCGCTAGGGGCATACCCACGGGTACCAATGGAGATCGTATATTTGCCGTGCTGGAGCAACTCCTCGGGCTGGACATGGCGTACCGCCCCAAAGTCAATCAAAAACAGTTGTTGATCACTGCGGCGGCGCATGATATTGGCAGGCTTAATGTCGCGATGCACCACCCCAAACTGATGCACATACTGCAAAATTTCCAGAATGCTCTTGAGAATGGTGAGGGCTTCGGCTTGGGAGAGGGTAATTTTCTTTTCAAACTCCTCCTTGAGGGATTCCCCATCCACATACTCTTGGGTGAGATAGAAATATCCCCCCTCTTCAAAGTAAGCCAGTAATCGAGGGATACGCTCATGTTGACCCAATTG
The DNA here is from genome assembly GCF_031583455.1 of Thermosynechococcus sp. TG215. Classification (NCBI taxonomy): domain Bacteria; kingdom Bacillati; phylum Cyanobacteriota; class Cyanophyceae; order Acaryochloridales; family Thermosynechococcaceae; genus Thermosynechococcus; species Thermosynechococcus sp. TG215. The sequence goes on from NZ_CP134178.1 coordinate 614,554, forward strand.
GGCTAAGGTTTCTGCTTCCCGCTGAAAGAGGCGACGGGCAATGGCCAAAAAACGTTCATCCTTACGGGAGGGCACCAACTGCTTGACCACGCAGATCGGATGATCTGGCAGATGTAAATCCGCAGCCAAGAACGTGCGCCCAAATCCCCCTTCGCCGAGTTGACTGAGGACACGGTAGCGTCCCCCCACAGTTTGTGGTAAGGGTTCACTGGGTTCTTCGCTGATGTCAGAAATGACGGTGGTTTTGGGTTGGGTGCCGCTCGGTGTTTGCGTCTCTGTCGTTGGGGGGGGCGGCGAGGGGACTGTCGTGGTGGGAATCACCTCTGGCCGCTGGGTGGGATCCACAGGCGCCGCGGTTAAGGGGTCAGGGTTGGATGGCTGGGTTGCTGGTAGGTCTCCCTTGGGGGTGGCTGGGATTGACAATTGGGTTTCGGGCAAATCTGCGCTGGTTGTAAATTGGGTGGGTGGAGTTGAGGTGATGTCCGGTGCCGTCTTAGGAATGGATAGTTGCGTTTCAGGCAAGTCCACACTGGTTGCAAATTGGGTTGAGGGCGTCGAGGTCAGTTCTGGGGTCGTTAGTGGCTCAGGTAGGGTGAGTTGCGTTTCGGGTAAATCAACAGTAGGGATGCTAGGGGTCTCTGGCATCGTTGTTAAGGCTTCGGGAACCGTCAGTTGGGTTTCTGGTAAATCAGGGCGCAGTGTCGAGGGGATCTCTGAGGGAACTGTTGGCTGCGGGGTAGGAACCACCCTCTGGGTTTCAGGAAGATCAATATGGGTAGGTTCAGGAGCAGTTGTGGGAGTTTCTGGCAATTCGGTGGCGGCAGTGGCAGCATCCTCAGGGTGAACCACTAAGAAGGTTTCCCGCTCAGTGATGGATTGTGGTGGTGTCTCGCGGATCTCTGTGGGGGGAATTTGATCAACGACGGAGGTGAGGAGGGTAGGTGCGGTGTGGGGTTGATCTCTAGGGGGTGGGGTAGGTTCGATGGGGGTAAAGGAAATTGCTGTTTCCGGTTGCAGCACCGTTGCATTGGCATCCGTCTCTAGGCGAGAGACTTCTGTTGGCGAGGTTTCGGGGATTTCCAGAATGGGGGCTGATTCAGGTGTGGTTGATTGACTGATGCCTTCAGTCATGAACTCCAAGGGAGTTGCTGAGCAGCCACCGGGAACAGCCGTCGGTGTAGAGGGGGTAGGGGTGGATTCTGCAGGACTGAAGGCACGATAGCCCAGCATCAAAACCGCCGCACTGCCAAAGCCAACCAGAGGTGCCACCAGCGGAATCCAACTCCCCTGTAAAAAGAGGAGGAATGTCAGGCCACTGAGACCCAGTCCCCCAGCAACCAGCAGCGGCACAATCACCCAGCGCTGTCCCTTGGCGATGATCAGGGCACCAAGGCCAGACCAAGCCAGAATCCAAAGGGCGATCGCCCCCTGCGGCCATGTACCCATAGGAGAACGGTTATCGAGAGCCGCTGCTAGCAAATCTTCAAGGATCGCTGCTTGAACCACAACACCGGGGGTCAGGCGGTTGGTTTGCCCCGGCAGTGTCATTGGAATCAAAAACTTATCGTTACTACTACTGCCAGTGAGGCCAATGAGGACGGCGCGATCGCGCACCTTAGAGGGCAAGACTTGCCCCTTGAGCACCTCGCTCAGGGTCACGGTTTCATAGGGCTGGGTTGGGCGGGCGTAGTTGATCAGGATTTGAAACCCGGCTGCATCTAAGTGGCTGTAGCCTCCCCAGTTACTGGTTAAGGCTTGAAAGCGTGCTGTTCCCAAGTCAAGGCGGTTCTGAGTCACTGCTTGGGGATTCACCCCTAAAAAAAGACGCGCCAACGCTAAAGCGAAGGATTGAGGGGTAGAGCAGCGATCGCTGGCTTCGGGTTGAGTTGCCAAAATCGCCCGCCGCACCACACCATCCTCATCAATGGGAATGTCTGCAAATCCCACCTGATCATTGAGCAGTCCAGCGGGTGGGGCAATTCCGGGATCTGTTTCGCCCCCCACTTTACAGACAATAACGGTGTTGGGCTGGGTCATCATCACCCGTCCGAGGGAGGGCAGCACATCGCTTGGCAGCTTGAAGCGATCGGGCACCGGAAAATCGCGAAAAATGTCAATGCCAATGACCTTGGGTTGGTGCTCCTGCAATTCATTGACAGCTTGAATGAGCACCTCGTCGGGAATGGGGTACTGCTTGAGGGTTTGAATATCAGCCTCGGTAATTTCAACAATCAGCAGTCGCTGGGACGTGGCCGGTGTCGATCGCCAGCGCAGCCATTGGTCATAGGCTCTTAATTCCAACGGTTCCAGCAGGCCCCCCACTCGCAGCGCAAGGACACCCACCGTGGCGATCGCCGTGGCAATGGCCGCCGGTAGAGCGCGTTTAAGATAATCAGGGATGGAGACAGGGGTCATGGCACAATCTGCGGTTGTTCCACTGACGCTGAAGGATTCTAGAAGGATTCTAAAAGGAGTTTCGCTTCTATCCTGACCTACACCACGGGCGATCGGCAAATTTACGAGGACAACTTTTAACATCCTGCCCACGCTAGAGGGCAACATGATCCCCCTAGGTGGCGGAAGGTGAAACGACTATAATCATTGAGGTGATTGCTGAGCACAACAAGCGCTATGACGGAAACCCCCGATTCAACGACGACTTCAACATCCACGGAAACCACTACTGCAGCCGCACGGCAACTGCTGGGCATGAAGGGTGCCAAAAGCGGCGAGACCAATATCTGGAAAATTCGCCTGCAACTAATGAAGCCGATTACATGGATCCCCCTCATTTGGGGCGTGGTCTGTGGTGCAGCCTCGTCGGGGGGATTTACCTGGAGTCTGGAGGATGTGCTCAAGGCAGCGACCTGTATGCTGCTGTCGGGACCTTTGATGGCGGGCTATACGCAAACGCTCAACGATTACTACGATCGCGAGATTGATGCGATTAACGAACCCTACCGTCCCATTCCTTCAGGGGCGATTTCCCTTAACCAAGTGCGGGCGCAGATTATCTTCCTCGTTGTCGCAGGTTTGGGTCTAGCTGTTCTACTCGATCTATGGGCTGACCATCCCACGTTCCCTGTGACCAAAATTGCTTTGCTGGGAGGCTTTTTGGCGTATATTTATTCCGCACCGCCCCTGAAGCTGAAAAAGAATGGTTGGCTGGGGAATTATGCCCTCGGAGCCAGCTACATTGCTTTACCGTGGTGGGCAGGTCACGCCCTTTTTGGCGAATTGACACCGACGATTGTGATCTTGACGTTGATTTACAGTTTGGCGGGCTTGGGTATTGCCATTGTCAATGACTTCAAAAGCGTTGAGGGCGATCGCCAACTCGGCTTGGCTTCCTTGCCGGTGATGTTTGGCGTTACTACCGCCGCATGGATTTGTGTTCTGATGATTGACATTTTCCAGTTGGGGATTGCGGGCTACCTGATGGCGATTCATGCCAATCTTTATGCAGTGCTGCTGATTTTGCTGATTATTCCCCAAATCGTCTTTCAGGATATGTACTTCCTGCGGGATCCCTTGAAAAACGATGTCAAGTACCAAGCCAGTGCTCAACCCTTTCTCGTCTTAGGGATGCTAGTGGTGGGTTTAGCCCTTGGGCATACACTGGTGTAGTTGGGGGCATGACGACATCGCTGACCTTCAAGGTAGAACAGGGGGGCGATCGCCTCGATACGTTTCTTGCACAGCGGCATCCTGAACTCTCGCGATCGCGCTGGCAGCAGCTGATCCAACAGGGCTATGTGCGGATTAATGGCCAAGTGTGCGATCGCAAAAATCAGCCCCTCAGTGGTGGTGAGGTACTGCAGGTGGTGCTCCCTGAACCAGAGCCGTTGGATTTAATCCCTGAACCCCTACCCCTGAGTATTCTCTATGAGGATGATGAGTTACTGATTCTCAATAAACCCGTGGATCTAGTGGTGCATCCTGCCCCCGGTCATCGCCACGGCACCCTGGTTCATGGTCTGTTAGCCCATTGCCCTGAGTTGACAGACATTGGCGGTGTCCAGCGACCGGGGATTGTGCATCGCCTAGACAAAGACACCTCTGGGGTGATGGTTGTTGCCAAAACGGAGTTTGCCCTACACCATCTGCAACAGCAATTGAAAGCACGGCAAATGCAGCGCCATTACCTTGGTGTCGTCTATGGCCAGCCCCCGCAGGACAGTGGAACGGTAATTACGCCCATTGGTCGTCACCCGGTGGATCGCAAAAAGATGGCGGTGGTGCCTCCAGAAAAAGGCCGCACAGCAATTACCCACTGGTACGTGCAGGAGCGCTTCCGCCACTGTGCCCTTGTGGAGTTTCGCCTTGAAACCGGTCGCACCCATCAAATCCGCGTTCATGCCGCCCACTTGGGTTGGCCGCTGTTGGGGGATCCTGTCTATGGCCGCGGTGCACCGCTAAAAGTAAAACTGCCCGGCCAAGCGCTCCATGCCTATCGCTTAGCGTTGCAGCATCCCCGTACAGGTGAGGAGATTGTGGCGATCGCCCCTCTGCCAGAGCATTGGCAAAAACTACTGCGACTACTGCGCCAACAAGCGCTCACTTCCGAATCAATCCCTATATAGCTACTCCAATAAAGAATGAGATATTATGCAGCACAATACTTGCGAATCACCTCATCAATCGAACTGTTTGACCCTGCATACCTCCGCGCTCGCTTCAGCGCACTGAAGTCGTGCTCAATCACATTCAAATCAGGAGAGGATTTCGGTAAAAATAACACCGCGTGACCTGCCGCTTTCACCACTACCTGAATCGCCCCTTGCAGATGGATTGGTGCATTGTCCATCATCAACAGCGATGGTCTCTCTAACGCCGGCAAACAGTATTGACTCAGCCGAATACTGTGATGGCAAACGTGGTCATGGTGTCTGACCACCTTGCTGTGTGATTACGGAAAGGTTGGGTATATTCTGGAAGTCTTTCTCGTTATGAGTAACGAGCGGCACCTGATAGCACAGTGCACAAGCAGCGATCCAAGCATCGGCAAAGGAAATCGGCTTACCGATACGCTTTCGTCCTGCAACAATCTCGCCGTACTTTTTTGCGATTTCGTAGTCATAAGGAATCACCACAAAGTTACGGAGCACGCTCTCAAGCTTCTTTCGCTTCTGCTCTCCCCACCCAGCGTATTCTGCCCCTGCCCAAAGTTCGCCAACGGTGATGAAGGAAATCGCCAAGGTTTTGCCGAAGAGATGATTCTCATAAAGCCTCGCCTCTGGCGCACCTTTCATGATGTATGAGAGAATGTTAGTATTCAAGAGCAGATAGGCGGATGTCACGAGCCATGCCTCCCGATGACATTGCCTTGTCGCAATTCTTGAATAAACTCCTCAAAGCTATCGTTGCGTTCGCCGGGCCAAGTGCCATATAAAGTAGCAAGATTAGCTACAGGCTGGACGCCCTGCATTTGGGCAAGTTCTTTCAGTGTTCTTGAAGTCCAGAAATCATAAACTTCTGCTGGAGCGAGCGGAATTTCCTCTATCGCCTCCGTGAGTTCCTCTAAAGGTTCGATGTCGTGGATACGCACTCGGTTAATCTTGCCGGTCTCAGGATCGCTGAGTGCTTCACCGATTATGCGGACGCGACGCAGAAGATTCTCAAGTACCTCTTCCTTTTGCTCCTCGTCGAACACGCATACGACTGGATCACCAACAGGAGGATGAACCCGTAACCGCATACCTTCTTCTTTGAAGTCCGCCATAAGCAAGCGGCCTTCAATGGTGGTGAGGTGAGTTTTGGGTCCCTGAATCCGCTGCTGGATTACTTGGAACGCTTGGGGGGTGTACTGAACCTGTAGCGGACTCGGACGATGATTGAGTTCAAAAGTTATTGAATATACTTCTTTCTGGAAAAGCCTGCCGACATCACGCCATGCAAGTAAGACTCCCCGATCAAATCCACGAGGAAGGACATCACCCGGCTCCTGGACTTCGTGTATGCCTGTAAGAGCAGTCTCTAAGATGTGAAGTAAAAAATCCTCTTCGGGGAACAAGCTTGGTTCAGCTCGCCTGTCGAAGCGGAGTAGGGTTGATGGGCTTCCGTGGTTAATCTCAATAAGGTCTAATTCCAGAAGCTGCTTGAGCTGTTTCGACTTGGGTCCTTTGCGAATACTATCGGTTTCGCCTAAGAGCACTTGGCCGGTTCGGTAAAAGACTTTTTGAAGGCTCGACAAAAGCTCTGAAAGCTGTGAAACAGCTATTCGACCTGAGCGGACAAACCTGCCTTCTAAAATCAGGGTCAACAGTGAAGTCTTCCCGTTCATGGTGCGCACCTCCTCATGACTAAGCTAATTTATTAAGCATTTATCATTAAGCATTTATCGAGCGTTGTGAACTGCTGACAAAATTATTTCCCGATACCATCGCCAGAAGCTGGCGCAGGTCTTCAGTATATTTCCTCCTCTAGCTCCAGCAGGCGATTGATGAGCACCTCCGGCTTTTCGTGCTCGACGGCCTCGGCTTGGTGCCGGCAGTAGCGGCGTGCGGTCGGGTTGTCGTCGATCGCGCGAATCTGGTCTATCGTTGCCCACTAGGATTTTTCGCTTTCAAACTGCTTGAGGTCATCGGCTTTGAGGATCGCCCTTACACCGCTGTCCTTTTCCTGCCGCTAGGTGTAGAGCCAGAGCGAAACCATGTGTGCGAGATCCCCGTCGGTTGCAAAATCGGGTAGCGGGCGGCGGGTGGCGCCGAGGTCACGCCCGTCGCTTTCCACCCGATAGAACCACACCTTGGAAGTCCGCACATCGTCCCTGCCTAGGGGCTTGCGGAAAACCCCGACGCTGGTCTTGGCTCCGCTGTAGGGGTTGAAGACGCCGTTGGGCAGGCTGATGACCGCTAGGATCTCGAACTGCTCCACAAGCTTGCGGCAGATGTGGCGCAGCATCTTCTTGGAGTCAAATGGAGTCAAACAGCAGCCCTTCCTTGAGCACCACAGCGGCGCGCCCAGCGGGGCGCAGGGCATTCATCATGTGCTGGATAAAGAGCGCCTCATAGAGCTTGATGTGGTATTCGAACTGCGCCAGCAAGCGCTCACTTCCGAGATCAATTCCTATAAATTGCTAACTTCAGGCAGGGATGAGGGGCAATTTCCTCGACAGAGGACGGTATCATACAAGCCGATCTCTTTCCCTTCATGCTTATTAATCCCTGTGTAAGCCAAGCTCGGGTCTTCATATCTTTTGAACTTATACACCGCATCGTTCATCAACGCGCTGTTGAACACCCCCAAGCTGACGAGCAGTTCAAAGTCTTTGACCGTCAACCCTGTGACCTTCTTGAACAACCCCGGCTCCAATTGCGTGATCACGTCCCGCAGTGTTCGTTCCCGGTAATCGGTCAGGTACATGAAAATGGGGATGCGGGTGGCAAATTTGATCAGTTTTTCCTGAATTTGCTTACGCTTGCTCTTGAATTCCTTTTCTTCTTCTGTGAGCTGCTTTTTCTTTTGAGAGGAAAGTTTCTGGTCATTTGCCTCTTTCTTCGCCTTCTTGACCGCTTCAGATTTGTTGATGATGGTCTCGATCTCCTGATTGAGATTGCGGAACCCCTCGATGCGCATCAGCGCCTGCATCGCCTCTTCATTGTTCATCAACCGCCGCAGCGTGTCGTCGTCCACGTTCACCAGCAGCGCGCTTTCCCAGCGGCGAGCCAACAGGGTTGCCGTGGTCCCGGCCATGGCCATATCGAGCACCCCGGCGGCGTCAATCTGCTTCATGGAACTGCCGTCGTAGGCCAACACCGGCAAAAATTGGATAAATTCCGCCACCTTCCTTTCCGGGTCTTCCCCGTTGACGTTCAGGCGGCAACTGTAGTCGGCGATCTGGCGCAAGGCCCGATCCGGCGCAAAATCGAAGACGTAGCACTCCTTTTTGAGGATCAGCTCCTCATTGGGCGAAACGCCGTCGGGATTTTTGATGATCCAAGGGCTTTGCACGCGAAAGGCGGCCTGAAAGTAGGTCTCTGGGCTGGAGGTGTTGCGCAGCATGAAGATCCCTGTCCAGGGCCGCACCGTCACGCCGGTGGTGAGCTTACCGCAGGTGAGGGTGATGGTTTTGGTCTTGAGGGGATCACCCATTGCTTCGAGAACAGGCGGTAGAGCATTGACCCCAATACCCGCAGCTGCACCGGCAGCAACGATGACTTTGTAATCGTGGTAGAATTTATTTTGGCTCTTTGCCAGCAGATTCTGCATAGCGTAGCAAGAGGCAACGCTGGGCAAAAACCAAAGCGTATGCGACAGCACATTCAACAGCCGCACATCAGAATAAGGCAAGGGCGGTTTCTGCGCACCCAAACGCAAGTTGTCTAAACTCGTTGGCAAGTGTGCGCCGCGAATCAGATCGAGCCACTTCTGGACTTCCTCTTCATACGTGAACCGCGCCTGCTCGCCGACGCCCTCTGCTGAAAAGAATACGTTCAGGTCAAATTCGTTGAATTCGCCTTTCATCGCCACGTCGCGGATGTCATCCGGCAGTTGATAGGTCATCAGCACCATCCGCGGCAATGCAGCGTAGGGGTTATTGTCTCCCTGCCACTCTTCTTTAGCTTTCTGTTCGTCAGAATAAGTCCAGTTGTAGATCTGCTCTTCGATGAATTCGCCGGTGGCAATGGCTCGGAACGGCGTGCCTGAGAGATACAAGTAGTGATCCGCGGTGATGGGCAGAATGTCTTCATCAAAGTAGTCGATGGCTTCGCCTTCCGCCGCTTTGCGCTCGCGCTCGTCTTCGGATTCAAAAAGGTCTTTGGCTTTCTCTCGCCAGGCGCCGAAGTGATATTCGTCAAAAATCACGCAGTCCCAATGGGTAGCATGGACCCATTCGTTTTTGGTCTTGATCCCGTTCGTGCTCGGATTGCGGCCCAGATAATCCTGAAAGGAACCGAAGCAGACGATGGGTCTGTTCTTGTCCGCCTGTTCGTAGGTGAGGCCGCCCGGCTTGATGAACTGCCAACCCACGAAATCCACATGCGTGCGCAGGTCTTCTTCCCAGGCGTTTTGCACCGCCGGCTTGAAGGTGAGCACCAGCATCTTTTTCCAGCCCATGCGCTTGGCCAGTTGGTAGGCGGCGAAGGTCTTGCCGAAGCGCATCTTGCAGTTCCAGAGGAAATGGGGCGGCTTGCCGTTTTCCCGGCGATAGTTCTGGAAATAGGCCATGGTCTTCTCAACCGCTGCTTGCTGCTCTGGGCGCAGGGGGAAGTTAAGCGATCGCTGTTCTTCTATCAATTGACCTGCCCGCACAGCATTGATAGCGGACTTCACATCTTTGACCGTGCAGCGGAACCACTCGCCGCCGGCATGCGCGATGCCGTTGATGCGCAGCATGCGGTGCACATCGTGGTCGGTAAAGCCCGTGCCGTCGTTGCGGATGGCCGGCTCCTCCAGCACAATGCGGTAGGGCTTCTCGCCAGGACGGAGCGTAGGATACTGCTGCGCCACCCGCTCCTGCACGCTCTTCGTGGTGTAGCCGATCTTGAGCAGGCCCGCATACTGCGGGTTGGTGTCCTCGTAGGCGTAGATTTTCGGCTCGATTTTGGGACGGGGCGGGAAAAAATCTTTTGTCATGGTTTCATCTTAGCAATTCTCATTCCAAGCACAGCGTACGTCATTTCGACCGAAGCGAGAAATCGTCATGCCACGATGGGTAGGATTTCTCAGTCGCTGCGCTCCTTCGAAATGACAAGGTCGCTGCGCTCCTTCGAAATGACATGGTCGCTGCGCTCTTTCGAAATGACATAGTCGCTTCGCTCCTGCGCAATGACAAGGGTGTGTTGCGCCATTCGAGCCGTGCGTGCGTCATTTCGAGCGAAGCGAGAAATCGTCATGCCACGATGGGTAGGATTTCTCAGTCGCTGCGCTCCTTCGAAATGACATGGTCGCTGCGCTCCTTCGAAATGACAAGGGTGTGTTGCGCCATTCGGGCCGTGCGTGCGTCATTTCGAGCGAAGCGAGAAATCGTCATGCCACGATGGGTAGGATTTCTCAGTCGCTGCGCTCCTTCGAAATGACATGGTTACTGTGCTCCTGCGCAATGACAAGGGTGTGTTGCGCCATTCGAGCCGTGCGTGCGTCATTTCGAGTGAAGCGAGAAATCGTCATGCCACGATGGGTAGGATTTCTCAGTCGCTGCGCTCTTTCGAAATGACATGGTTGCTGTGCTCCTGCGCAATGACAAGGGTGTGTTGCGCCATTCGGGCCGTGCGTGCGTCATTTCGAGCGAAGCGAGAAATCGTCATGCCATGATGGGTAGGATTTCTCAGTCGCTGCGCTCCTGCGAAATGACAGCGTCGCTGCGCTCCTTCGAAATGACAGCGTTGCTGCGCTCCTGCGAAATGACAAGGTCGCTCCGCTCCTGCGAAATGACATGTTCTATTCCTTCCGGCGCAACGGGAAGCAGGTGTCAGGCATCACCAGCCTCCATCGGGCGAATTTTCGACTCGATAAAGGCAATTTCTTCTTCCGTAAGCCCGTATCGCTCGTAGAGCTTTTCGTCGGTCCATTCGGTGTTCATGTCAAGGATGGGGACGAAGGCGTAGGCATCTTTTGTAATGTGATGCGAATACATGAACTGCGATACTAGGAAACGAAAGAACCGCGTCTTCATATAGGCCGCCAAATGTTCAGCCTGCTTTTGGGAATCATAAGCTCCAATTACCAGATACGTTTCTGTGCAGATGGTTCTCGGGGGTAGTATGTCTATTTTGGAAAAAACCCTTCTCCTTCCGTCTGTTCCGGGATTTCCGGCATGGTCATAGCCCACGTAGGATGTAATCACCTTCCATTTGTCGATCATTTCCACGCCAACGGTTATATCCTCCCTTTTATACGGACCTTCGCCATTTTGCCAGCGCAGTATGAGATCGCCAGATTTTTGGGGGCGCACGAAAGTGCGCAATCCGAAAGGTTTACTAGCTGATACCTGTTCGCTCATACTCCTTTCTTTCTTAGCGAGTACTTTCCTTACAATGGACACGGCCTGACTATGGCGGATGAAGGTTGGGAATTCATCGAGTTTTCGTGTCGAAACGACCTTTTCTCCTTTATGCACATTGGTCACTTCGCAAGTCCCACGCGCGTCCCGTTCCCAAAGGAAATAACACACACCGCCAGCAATATCTACGCCGGGGAAGACCTCTGATGCATCCTCGAAGTCCACCAGTTTTCGGATGCGATCATCGCCAAGCATCTCGGCTCGGAAGGAATCCAAGCCCTTACCGCCAGCAAACCAGCGGGAAGGGATGATCATCACCAGATAGCGTGGATTCAGTTTTTTTGCTTGATGGACAAACTTGTTGTAAATGGGCGTTGCGCTTCTACCAAACCCCCCGTCGCTCAACTGATACGGCGGATTGCCGATGATGACATCGAATTTCATCGATTTCTCCTCGCTGTGCTCGTCGAAATGACATGGCTCGCTGTGCTCGTCGAAATGACATGGCTCGCTGTGCTCGTCGAAATGACATGGCTCGCTGTGCTCGTCGAAAAGACGGAGTGGGTTTTCCGTATGGATGAACTCATAGGCGTGGGTTTCCAGTTCCTCGCCGCGGGCGTAGTTGGCTTCGTTGGCGCCGCAGAAGAGGCAGCGGCCGTTTCGCCAAGTGTGCTCGGTGCGGCGGTAGCGGATGTTGCCTTCTTCGGTGTTAAAGGCGGTGCAAATGGAGTATTTGCCGTTGGCGTGTTTGGAGCAGTAGAGCGTGCGCCGCGCGATGAGCGCCGTCAGTTCGGTGATGGCGATGCCGAAGAGCTGGTTTTTCATGATGTGGTTGATGCGCTCTTGGCGATCGGGGATTTGGGTTTCCAGGCCCTTGTCCAGCCGCTTGGCGATCTCGCGCAAAAACACCCCCGACTTGCAGGCCGGATCGAGAAAACGGGCGTCGGGGTTACTCCAGAGATCGGGCGGCAGCAGATCCAGCATCTGGTTAGCCAGCGCCGGCGGGGTGAAGACCTCGTCGCTGGAGAGATTGGCTAGGCACAAGAGCACGTCCGGGTTGTGGCTACTCATCGTAGGCATGGGCAACCTCCAGAAAATGCACCGGCGGGTAGTCTTTGACCGGTTCAGGGATGAATACCTCCTCGCCGGCATCCGAAAAGAGCGGTAACTCCCGCATCGCTCCCTGGTTCACCAGTTCATGGAAGGCAAAGTCCCGCCGCTTGAGCAGGCTGCCATTGACCAGCGACCATTCAGGAAAAATAATCGGTTGGGGGTTCGCCCCTACGGTTTTCAAGGTCAGCGCGTCGCCATGAACAATATTTTTGCTGAGGATATAGCGCACTGTTTCTTGGCATGGCGCTTTGGCCTTGTCTTTGAAAAGCCGCGTGTAGGCTTCATCAAAAACGGCAAACAGCCGCTGCCGGCATTCCGCAGCGTTGTCTTCCAGAATGTCAATCCCGTAGAGCGACGACACGGCCAAGATGGCGTAGCGCTCGTATTCCAGTTGGACCCTAGCATAGCGCGCTTCCACCACGCGTAGTTTCCGGTTCAGGATTTCGACGAGAAAGTTCCCCGTGCCGCAGGCCGGCTCTAGGAAGCGCGAATCAATCCGCTCTGTTTCCTGTTTAACCAGATCGAGCATGGCGTTGACGATATGCGGCGGCGTCAGAACCTCGCCGTAATCCACAACCCGCTGTCTGGATTTTGTCATGGTTCTCATCGCTCACCAACATGGAAGTCAAACCTGAATCTCGACCTGTGGGCAACGGTTCGGCCTGTGGGTCGGTCTGGAAGGGAGGATTAAGCGCTCCTTGTTTCGGGTGGATGCGATCGCGGGTGCCATGGTTCATTGCAGTGCTAATTTGAAGTGACAGCCTATACTGACTGCACCCCTCGGTCTAACAAAAAGCATGGTTTGCGTTTCCACTGGAGCTAAGCGGATTCGAACCGCTGACCCCTTCAATGCCATTGAAGTGCTCTACCAACTGAGCTATAGCCCCGCATCAGCAGAACTTTATCATTGCGCAAAATGCTGCCCTTTGTCAACTCCTGCCCCCAAAGTAACCCTCTGCCTAGGATGGACAACCATGGTTTCCCCTCGCGATCGCCCTTTCGCTCAAAGGAAGTATCAAGTACCCAGTGTATAGTGGGTGTGAGTGCTGAGCAGGTCGGACTTTGGGAGTCTCATCGTCCCCCTTGCAGTTGATACGGGTACCAATGAATCGCGATCGCTCCCCTCTCCATCCAACGCTGAAGTATGCGGGTGTGCTGCGGCAAGTTTCCCCTGAAATGGGGCAGTTTTGGCTGTCTCAGGAGGAGGTGACCATTATTGGTCGTGACCCCGCTACCTGCCACATTGTCCTTGACGCTCACATCTATACTTCTGTTTCCCGCCACCATGCCCAACTCACCTGTCAAAAGCGTGGCAGTATTCCCGTGTGGGCGATCGCTGACCTCGGCAGTGTCAATGGCACCTATGTCAATCAACAGCGAGTAGAGAGCTTAACTGTGCTCAATGCCGGCGATCGCATTCAATTGGGGCGCCAAGGGCCTGAATTTGTCCTAGAATATCTTCCCCTCACCGAAGTCGTGAGTACCCAGCCCGATCAACCCCTCACCCTTACCCAACTCCTGCCTATTTTTGCCATTCATCCCGACTGGGTACGCAAAGCCTATCTGGTACCGGGGATTGTTACGGTTGTTGCGGTTATCCTCCTTTTCGCCACGGCTGGCTCCCCCGATGCCTTCAAGGTCATCTTGGCGCTCTATTTGGGCAGTGCTGCCTATTACTTTATCTATCAACTCTGTGGCAAGCGCAAACCCGCATGGGTTCTACTGGGCACATTAACGCTGGAAATGTTGATTCTGCAAAGCCCAATTTTGCCAGCCATGATCTATCTCTTTCGCACCATTTTACCCGGCCAACTGCATCCGCCCCATCCTTCATTTTGGGTGTTATTCAGCCGCAACTTCATTGGTGCCGGCTTAATGGAAGAACTCCTCAAGGCGTTACCCATTGTTGTGGCCTATGGCTTAGGGCGATGGCTGCCGAGTCCGTGGAAACAAAAGGTGGGCGTATGGGAACCCCTCGATGGCATTCTCTTGGGAGCGGCTGCCGGTCTGGGTTTTACTTGGATAGAAACCCTTGGGCAGTATGTCCCTAGTATTGCCGGTCAATTTGGTAATTTAGCTGGTCTGCAAGTACTGATTCCTCGGGTCTTGGGATCCCTAACGGGGCACATGGCCTACACGGGCTACTTGGGCTATTGTGTGGGATTGAGTGTATTGCGCCCCCATCGAGCGCCCTTGATTTTAATGGTTGGCCTAGGTCTAGCGGCCTTTCTGCATGCCCTTTGGAATACGGCTGCCGCCCGTTTTGGTCCGATGGGTTTGGCAGTGGTGGGGATTTTGGCCTATGTATTTCTCACCGCCGCGATTTTGAAAGCGCGTCAACTGTCCCCGACGCGATCGCAAAACTTTGCCACCCGGTTCTATGGTTATCGCTAGGCAGGTGTATAAAATATACTCATTTTGATTCCTTCATCCACTGGCGCGATCGCAACAGCGCAGCGCAACTGTCTCGCCCTTAACTTCGATGATCTAAATGGTTGGCTATCTCATTTCCCTTGGTATCTTTACTGCCACCTTTGCCCTTTTTAGCTTGGGGCTGAATTTGCACTGGGGCTATACGGGGCTAATTAACTTTGGCCATGTTGGTTTTTTGGCTATTGGTTCCTACACCACGATTTTGTTGGGGATTGCTGGCGTCCCCATGTTCTTTGCTGTCCTTGCTGGCGTGGTGCTGGCGATGGGACTGGGCTTTTTAATGGGGATTGCGACGCTGCGGCTGCGGGAAGATTACCTCGCAATTGTGACGATCGGCATGGCAGAAATTGTCCGCTTGATTGCCCTCAATGAGGATTGGCTAACCCGAGGCGGTCGGGGGGTGTATGGGTTTCCGCTGCCCCTTGCTCAGTTCAATCCCAATCTGCCGACCAAACTGGGGATGATTGCTCTTTTTTGGGCTGTGGTGGGGGTGGCTGCAGGGCAGTGGTGGCAATGGCTACAGCGGCAGTATGGGCGATCGCACCCCCGCTGGTTACTGCCTAGCTATGCAGCTTTATTCATTGCCGGTACCCTCAGCCTTTGGGCCACGTTGCTCCCCTTAAGCTTAGGCCGGGGAATGGCCATTTTTCCTCTTGGGTTGACACTGGTGACGCTGGGTGGGGCGATCGCCCTTGTGAGCTATTATTGCCATCCAGAAAAACGAGCCGTGGTTCCCATTGCCCTGAATACCTTGGCCGCTGCTTTGGTGGGTCTGGTGGTCAAAGCCCTGACCCTTGGTCTGTGGGCCTTTAGCTACCGCGCTGGGTTGTTGTGGCTGCTGGTATTGGTGCTTGCTTTGGTGGTGTGGCAGCTGGAGCGTTTGATCCGTTCTCCTTGGGGACGGGTGCTCAAAGCCATCCGTGAGGATGAAGAAGTGGCCAAGGCCTTGGGTAAAAATGTCTTTGCCTACAAAATGCAATCCTTCCTTCTGGGGGGGGCGATCGCGGCGGTGGCCGGGTCGTTTTATGCGTGGCAGCTGACCTTTATTAACCCCGACGGCTTTGTATCCCTGATTACATTTCAGGCGTGGACCATTGTGGTTTTGGGGGGCGCAGGCAATAACATGGGTACCCTCCTCGGCGCTGCTCTCTTTTGGGCCTACACTGCCCTGACCCGCTTTATTCCCCTTGATGGCGGTCGCCTAGAGGCCTTGCGGATGATGCTCATTGGCCTTGTCCTCATTATCTTGATGATGTGGCGACCCCAAGGTATTTTGGGCAAAAAGGAGGAACTCAGCCTTGGTCGATGAATCTTCTCTTGCGCCCGTCTCTAGCGGTATCAGTCAAGTCTTGCCTTCGGATCTCCTAGTGGCCACGGGGCTGTGCAAAAGTTTTGGTGGCATTCGCGCTGTCGATCATGTGGAAATTCGGGTTGCCCGCGGCAGCATCACCGGTCTCATTGGCCCCAATGGTGCGGGCAAAACCACCCTATTCAACCTGTTGTGCAACTTCCTCATCCCCGATCAAGGCCGCGTGATCTTTGACGGCGTCCCAATTAGCCATTTGCCCGCCCACCAAGTTGCTCTCCAAGGACTCCTGCGAACATTCCAAGTGCCCCGTGTGCTCTCGCGCCTCTCGGTTCTCGAAAATATGCTCTTGGCTGCGCCGCTGCAAACAGGGGAGAAATTCTGGAATAGTTGGCTACAACCGCTGCGCATTCGTCAAGAGGAACAAAAGCTGCGGCAACGGGCGTGGGAGATTTTGGAGTCTGTGGGGTTAACCGCTAAGGCCCATGACTACGCTGGCGCCTTGTCGGGAGGGCAACGCAAACTTTTAGAAATGGCACGGGTGATGATGCACCATCCCCGCATGGTGCTCCTCGATGAGCCAGCAGCAGGTGTTAACCCCACCTTGATCCATCAAATTTGTGAGCACATTGTGCGGTGGAACCAACAGGGCGTGACATTTTTGATTATTGAACACAATATGGACGTGGTCATGTCCCTGTGTCAGCACATCTGGGTCTTAGCAGAGGGGAAAAATCTGGCTGATGGTTCCCCCACTGAGATTCAAACCAATCCTGAGGTTCTGACCGCTTACCTCGGACAGTAGTTCCTACTCCCATTAGGGGCTACAGCCTTGGGGATCGTTGGCACCCCTGAGGCTCTCCACAGCTTTGAATCCTCCCTCTCCTGAAGGGCGGCGCATTGGGCCAAAACCGCTAAAAAAGCTAAGGTCGAGGCAAATGGGCAGGCAACAGCGCCGCAAGGATCAGGCTGAGAAATAAAAATGCTGAGCCTGTTTCCAGCAAGGCAACGTTTTTTATGGCTGTGTTTCTGTACCAGTTGGCTTGCCAAACAATGAGGCCAAACTTGAGCAGTGCAATGGCAAAGGCCGCCGCTGCCAAGGGGGGCAACCACCCTAGCCACCACAAAAGACCAATGAGGAGAGCGGCAACACTGTGATAAATCAAACCAGGGAGCCAAAAGGCGGTTTTGTGCTTACGCAGCTTCACAGCAAAAATCGCACTGCCAAAGAAAAGGGTATTCAACAGCCATAATCCAACAGACAGGAAAGAGACCTCTTCAGTGGTGGCCATCTCCGTTAGGGGAGCCACCAAGCAGACCCCTGCAAAGGTGAGTAACTCGTTCCAGATGGCTTTGCGTTGACGATAAACTACGGCAATACTATCAATCACAAAAATGGCGATCGCCCCTAGGTAAATCCAAAGTAACCGTGGCACCTCAAGGTAAAGATAAAAAGCAAGGCCAAGGGCAAGGGCACTGTAGACGCCTCCCCACATCAGGCAACGGGGTTTCCAACTTCGCCGCTGCTTGATTTGTAGTGTTAAGGGATGCTCCGCCTGAAAGGCACTAAAGGCAGTCACCAGAGCCAGCGTGGTTCTCCAACTCCAGTGCTGCGCTGCTGCTGCCCCCGTGAGAAACGCCACAATCAACATCACATAAACCCCATGTTCTGGGGAGAAGGTGGGCACGTACCAAGGTGTTCCCCTCCTTGCTGCTGATGCAGTTTCCGTAACCGCTGATGGCTCTGAAATGGTCATGATTGCATCCTCCACTAAACCAATCCCCCTAGACGAATACCAACACCAAAAATAGTCAACAGAACAGCCAGAACTGTGACCCCCATAATGTGAAACCCCAGCCGGGGCAGTGTTTCTGCTGTCAGCTTGGGCAAAATGAACCACCGAGCCTGTACAGCGAGGGCAAGGGTTGCCAGCAACAGTCCCAACTTCACGAGAACATATTGGGAGACCACAGACTGCGGTGGCCAAAATCCCACCCCGCCGGGAAAATAAATGAGGGTTAGGGCAATACCCGTCAGCAGCTGCAGCAATAATGCCCCCAGACCCAACCTTTCAAAAGGCTGCTCAAACTGCTGGATGGGCGTTGCATCCTGCTGCCTGAGGGCCTTGGGCAGAACGGTTAGGGCAAGAATAAGGTGCCCGCCCACCCATACAGTTGCGCCGAGGGTATGGAGAATCACCAGGAGTTTGAATAACATCACGACGCACAGGCTAGACGCTTGGCTTCAAGGAGGGCGATCGCCTTGGGAAACAGGAGATTGTTTTCCTTGTGGATATGCTGGTGCAAGTCTTTCTCAAGGCTCAACAGCCCTGCCAAAAGCACGCGGTACGTATTGCAGGCCCACTCAGGCGGCGTAAAACCATCGCTCAGGCGCCGCAACTGGGTGAGGGCTACGCCCGTCTCTGCATGCTCCCGTTGCATACAATCAATCGCAGCTGGGATCAAGACATTGACTGCCTGATCATAGCTTTTCTCCAACTGCCGCAGCCTGGGGAACAGAACTTGCTCCTCTTTTTGGAGGTGGGTTTTTAGCTCTGCGGCCAAGGCCACGACGGTTGCGTGCAGTTGCTGGAGACGGGCATCCCGCGAGCCGTGAACGGCCGCCACCTTCTCCGCCTGCGCCTCGAGACGGGGGAGTTCCCGCTGCAAGTAGGCATGGTGCACTGTTTCAATGTGGTCAACGAGGGCGGTCAGTGAAAGGTCAGCGATCGCCGGCTCAGGAGCAGTTTCTATGGCAGCTTCTAGCTCCTTAAGGAAGGTTTGGGCATCGATGCCCCGCTGGGCACAGGCTTCAGCAAGGGTTTGCTGACCGCCACAGCAGTAATCAATCTCTGCCGTCTCAAACAAGGCCGCTAAGGAAGGGTAATCCCGCACAAGGGCACCCACCGTATCCGTCAGTTGTAAAGATGTCATGGTCAGGCCTCCAAATGCAAGGTGGAGAGAGAATCTAGGGGGTAAGGTCGAGGGAGACCGCAACAGTGGGCTGCCGCCAAATCCCCCAGAGGGCGCGTCCTACGCCATAGATGAGCAGTCCGGCACCAACGGCAAAGATGACATCCCCAGGAATCCGCAGCCAGACGGTCCATTCCATCCAGGGGGAGTGAATGACGGCTCCACTGCGGGCATACCAAGTACCGTGGTTAATGGATTGCACCAGCTGATAGAAGCCATTGGGAATCAGACCGAGCACCAGCATGCCCACCAAGCCACCGTTGAGCCACCAAAATGCCCAGTTGAAGGTCTTTTCATCCCAAGCAGTTTCCGGGGTGATTTCCCGCAGAACAAAGAGCATTAAGGCGATCGCCAGCGAGCCGTATACGCCGTAGAGGGCGGCATGGGCATGAATTGGCGTCGTATTCAGTCCTTGGGAATAGTAGAGAACTATCGGTGGATTGATTAGAAAACCAAAGACCCCTGCCCCCAGCAAATTCCAAAAGCAGGTAGCAATGAAAAATCGCAGGGGTAGCCGATAGAACCCTTGGGCTTCTTGGGAAAGCTGCAGCGACTTCAGAACCTCAAACCCAATCAGGGTCAAGGGAACCACTTCCAACGCTGAGGCCACAGCGCCCAAAGCAGTGATCAGAACCGGTGTACCCGCAAAATAGAGGTGATGGAGTGTGCCAATGACACCACTGCCGAGGTAGAGAATGGTGGTCAAGTAAGTGGCCCGCAGAGCTGCGGAGCGCCTTAGGAATCCCAGTTCACTGCACAAGTAGGCGATCGCCACCGTGGCAAAGACCTCAAAGAAGCCCTCTACCCACAGATGAACCACCCACCAGCGCCAATACTCGGCCACACTGAGAGGGGTATGGTTGGTGTACATCAGCCCTGCCCCATAAAAGAGGGGAATGGTAATGGCGCTGTAAAGGAAAAAGTGGTTGAGGCCTGTCTTGCTCCCTTCTGCCTGAAGGGCAGGTCGCAGCGCCCGAAACATCAACCATAACCAAAATACCATGCCACCAATCAGCAAGAGTTGCCAAAGTCGCCCTAGCTCCACATACTCATAGCCCTGATGGCCCAACCAAAAACTCTGGGCACCCAGATAGCCCTGAACGGCTGCCCAAGCTCCCCCAAGGGAACCAAGAACCACTACGGTGAGGGCAATCAGAAGCCCCATGTTTCCCCAAGCCTGAAACTTCGGTTCATGGCGCGCAAAGCGAGGGCCAAAGTATAGACCGGCCGCCAGCCAACAGGTGGCAATCCAAAAGACCGCCAGTTGCAGGTGCCATGTCCGTGAGGCAGCGTAGGGGAGATACTGCTGAATCGGCACACCATAAAATCCATCCCCTTCCACGGCATAGTGGGCAGTAACCATGCCCATGAGGATCTGCAGGAGAAACAGACCCATGGCCACCCCAAAGAAAAGGGTAGTCACTTTTTGGCTGGGGGTGGCAAGGCGGATGGCGGGGCGTTCTGTTACCGCTTGAACCGCATCCTCCCCTTGGAGCAGATAGACAACGAGAAAGCCGGCGATCGCAGCAATTAACACAACGACTGAGACAATCGACCAAATGACAAACTGCCCTGGGGGTTGGTTGCCCACCAGTGGATCATGGGGAAAATTCGCCGTGTAGGAAAAGGGCGCCAAAGGACGAGTGGCGACTGCTGCCCAAGCGGTCCAGGCAAAAAAAGCAGTCACATCGCGGATTTGCGCGGGATCAGTAAACCAGTTGCGCGGAATAGAGTGCGCCGCTGCACCTTGGGATAGCAGTGTTTTGTACTGCTCAAAGACGTGGCGCAGTCCTTGGGCTTGAGCACGGGTGAGCGTCAGCACTCCTGTTTCAGGATTGTAACGGTTGGGCTTAAATTGCTCTTGCACTTGCACCTGTAGTTGAGCCCGCTCAGAGGCAGAGAGTGCCTCCCAATCTGCTTGGCTAAAGCTCGCATCGCCGCGGTAGAGAATTCCAGCGGTGGCTAGACCCCAGCGGTGCAGCACATCCGCTGTCCAGTCTGGAGCCAGATAACTGCCATGACCCCAGATGCTGCCAATGTGCTGGCCGCCCCGTGCCAGATACAGTTCTTGACCTCGCTGTATGTTCTCACGGCTAAAAAGCACCTCCTGTTGGGGCGAGACAATCGTTGTCGGTATTGGCGGGGCATGCCGGTAAATAACGGCGCCTGCTGTCAGCAGCACACTAAAGGTAATGACACAGACTAGCACTAACCAAGCGGGTAGCCGCAAGTGCCACCCTCGCTCTAGGTGAGCTGCTTGAGTAATATTGAAGGGGACGTTTGCCATAGACACTTCCTCTCGGCAGCTATTGAGACTTAAGGTAGCTGCGGCTTGGGGGGTAGCGCCTTGACTTAGGTCAAAAGGAACCTTGAGAAATATTTAACTTTTACGGTGGGTCATGAAAGCGGGTATTGAGGAATGTCTGCGCCAGTCACCAATGTTTAGTGAGCTTTCGCCACCCCAGCTAGGGCGGTTGGTTGCAATTTCGCAGTTACAGACTTGGCAACGGCAGCAAATCATTTTTAGAAAAGGCGATGCCGCTGCGGGGTTTTTTGTTGTGAAAACCGGGCGGGTCAAGGTCTTTAATCTCTCAGCGGCAGGGAAGGAGCAAATCCTGAATATCTTTGAACCGGGCGACAGCTTTGCGGAGGTGGTGGCCTTCGATAACCAGCCCTATCCTGCCTCGGCAGAAGCAATTGAATACGTTGAACTGATCTTTTTGCCGCGGTTCGCCTTTTTGAATTTGCTCCACCAAGATGCGGATCTAAGTGTTCGTTTGCTAGCTAGCTTTGCTAGGCATCTGCGTCATTTGGTGAGTCTTATAGAAGACCTTTCCTTTAGACAGGTGCCCCAACGCCTAGCAGCCTATTTGTTGCAACGATTGGCCACTAGCGATCGCCCAGATAGTATTACCCTAGATTTGAAAAAAACAGAGCTGGCCGCTTTGCTAGGCACTATTCCTGCAACGCTGTCGCGGGCGTTTTACGACCTGAATACCCAAGGCATTCTGAAGGTAGAGGGCAATGAGATTACCATCTGCGATCGCCAGCGGCTACAAAGATTGAGTGAAGAATAGTCGAGCTTTTTCCCCAAGGCTCAACCGGCTCAAAACCTTCAGAAACAATTTTGGGCAGCGATGAAGGGGCTCAGTATTGAACAGCGCCAGAACTAGACCTAGGTATAGCTGCGAATTGCGGCCAACGGCGGACAGCGCTGCTGATCCAATTGCTGCAGGTATTGGCGATGCTGGTAGTAGTCACGGCGCAGTTGGGCAAGCACTTGCAGTCGCTCTGGCGCCACACCGGGGATGTCGTCAATCGCAGGTTCGTTGTCGGTGAGTAGGCGATCCAAATACTGGCGCAGGGCTTCGCTGGCAAGGGATTCACTTAAAATCAGCGCGACAGTTTCCTGCCAAGTCCGGAGAATATAGCGACATCGCTTTTCAACAGCAATGCGCTCAAGGGCTGCTGCCGCTGCTTGGATCACGAGTTCAGGACGATCCAGACTCACGGTAGTCGTTTCATCCAAATGGAGTAGTGGAGTAATGAGGGCGGCCTCCTCTGCCTCATCGAGGCGATCAAAAAGGTGCGTGACCAAATCTAAATCCGTGAGTTGGGTTTCTGTTTCCGTGGGCGAATGAAGGGGCCACTCAGTGGTATAGGGATCATCGGGCGCTGGCAGACCGGCACAGTACGCTTCTTCAATGGCCAAGATCTGCCGCCACAGCCAACGATGGTGGGAGAGGCTAAATTCAATGTCCCGCGCTTGCAGGGCTTGGCGAATCAGGGGACGATAGTCGCCGCAGTGGAGGTAGAGGCGCAGCAGTTGTTCTTCCGCCGCTTGACGGAGGTTATAGTCCGCCGGACGTTGCCATTTTTGCGATCGCCCCTGCCAACGTTGACCCCGCACCTGTTGCCGCAGGGATTCTTCTAAACGGAGAACGAAGCGACTATCATGGCCTCCCAATAGCTCAGCACAGTGGTGAATGTAGTGGCTGCGCAGTGTGGCATTGGGCAGTTTTCCCAACAGTTGGCTCAGGGCTTGGCTCGCCTGCTGAAATTGATCACTTTGCTTGAGATCGTACTGCTGCACAATGGTTTGCATTTGCCAATCCAGCCACAGGGGCGCTTGATCCAAGAGAGCTTGGTAGTGCTCCCGCTGTGCTTCACCCGCGCTGAAAAAGTCAGCCGCATCTTTGCCCGCTGGTAATGTGAGAATTCGCAGTTGCAGATCACCCCGATAGGCCAAATCGGCAGCCTCACCAATGGCGCGATCGGCCGCCCGTTCTCCCGCTGGGTCGGCATCAAAGTTGAGAATAATTTGCTTCGACTCGGTGTAGCGCAGCAGTAATTTAATTTGAGCTTGGCTGAGGGCTGTTCCTAGACTGGCCACCGCTTGGGAAAACCCCGCTTGGTGCAGCGCCATCACGTCAAAGTAACCCTCGACAACAATTGCTTGATCTTTGCGGGCGATCGCCTGCCGCGCCTTATCCAGCCCAAAGAGCAACTGCCCCTTGTTAAAAATCGGGGTTTCTGGGGAGTTGAGATACTTTGGCTCTTCGTTGCTGAGGGTACGACCGCCAAACCCCACCACCCGTCCTTGGGCATCCATAATCGGGATCATCAGGCGATCGCGAAAGCGGTCATAGTAGCCGTCCCCTGTCCGCCGAGGGATAATCAAACCGGCCTGTTCTACCAGCTGAGGGGGATACCCTTTTTGCTCCACAAGGTAGGTGTAGAGCACTTGCCAACCCGCAGGGGCATAGCCCAAGCGAAATTGCTGAATCGTCTCCTCTTTGAGATGGCGTTGTCGCTGCAAATAGTCTTGGGCGGCTTGGCCAATGGGTTGCCGCAGGGCATGTTCATAGAAACTGGTGGCGATCGCCAGAATCTCGTAGAGTTGCTCTTGAAGGGAGAGCCGCGCTTGTAGGGCCTGTTTTTGCTCACTATCGAGGGTGCGCACTGGAATCTGATGGCGTTGGGCAAGGTCGAGTACCACCTCGGCAAAGGAGCGTTTTTGCAGTTCCATCAGGAACTTAATGGCATTGCCGCCCGCCCCACAGCCAAAACAGTAATAAAAGCCCTTCAGGGGACTCACCGTAAAACTGGGGGTTTTTTCCTCATGAAAAGGACAACAACCCACGTATTCTTGCCCACGCTTGCGTAGGACAACGTGCTCGGCCACCACATCGACAATGTTGACCGCTTGGCGCACCGCCTCAATCGTATCGGGGTGTAGGCGAGGAATTTCCATAGATCACTAGTCTAAGCGATCCCCCTAATCAGAGATTCCCCGCTGCAAAATTTAACGATTCCTAAGGATGTTGCAAGCTCTTAACTCAAGCAGTCAAGGGCGATTGACCTTCGCTAGGATGTTGACGGTGTCGTTGTTAGGCGCAGAGGCAGGCTTTGAGGCCATAACCGTTCACATAGGGAGCAAGGATTCATGAGTACCAGCCGCAAACGACTTGGTGTGTTTACGAGTGGCGGAGATTGCCCGGGTCTAAATACGGCCATCCGTGCTATTGTTGCCCATGCTACCTTAAGTTACGGTTGGGAGGTGCTTGGCATTCTCCACGCCACTCAGGGGTTAATTGAGCGGAAGGCGATCCCCCTCAATGCCGAGGGTCTCGGGGGAATGGATGTACTGCTCAACATGGGGGGAACCATTCTCGGAGCAATTAATAAGGGCGATACCCTTGGCCATGCCGATGAAGTCATTGCTGGGTACTATGAATTGGGCTTGGATGCTCTTATTGCCATTTGTGGCGATGGCAGCTTGAAGATTTTGCATCAACTGGCGCAAAAGGGAAACTGGAATTTCCTTGCCATTCCGAAAACCATTGATAATGACGTTGCTCTTACGGATCGCGCCATTGGCTTTGATACCGCCGTCAACATTGTGGTGGAAGCCCTGAGTCGGATTACCTCCACCGCCGCTAGCCATGATCGCGTCTTTGTGGTGGAAGTGATGGGGCGCACTGCCGGTCACTTGGCTCTGTATTCGGGGATTGCTGGGGGTGCCGATATGATCCTCATCCCAGAAATTCCTTACTCCATTGAAGGCATTTGCCAGCATCTGCAAAAGTTGCGCGATCGCTGGGGACGTAAGTTTGCCCTCATCGTCGTTGCCGAGGGTGTCAAAGAACTGGAGCAGGACGCCCACCAGCGCCGCCATTGCAGTATTGGTCAGTACATTGCCGATAAAATTGCCCAGCACAGTCCCATCCCCATTGAGCTGCGGGTTTCAGTCCTAGGTCACATTCAACGGGGCGGTGCCCCCATGGCCATAGATCGGCTGTTGGCAGCGGGCATGGGCCATACCGCTGTGGATTTAGCCGCTCAAGGGACATTTGATCGCATGGTAGCTTGGCAGGCAGGACAGGTGGTCACTGTTCCCATTGCCGATGTGGTGGCTCAATGCCCACGCCATGTAGATCCCAATAGCTTTTTAATTCGCACGGCTCAAGGGCTGGGCATTTATGTCGGGGATCAGCCGATGCTGCCCTATGTTGATCCCACTCTTTGCCGCGATGAAGTGATTTGTGCGATCTAGACCCCACGGAATCAGCCAACCAAGGAATGAGCTGTAAGAGGCACGCCACTGAGGCTAAAGGCTCGCGCCTCGGTAATGCGAACCCGCACCAGTTGTCCCCGTAGGGTCTCAATCTCACCGGGTAAGTAGGTCAGGCGGTTGCCATCCGTGCGGCCATAGACTTGTTGCGGATCCTTGGGATTGACCCCCTCCACCAGCACCACCTCTTCCCGTCCAAGATAGCGTTGGGAGCGATCGCTGGCGATCGTGGCCACTAAATGATTCAGCCGTTGCAGACGATCTTCTTTAATCTCTTCCGGTACTTGATTGTCCCAGGTGGCCGCTGGCGTATTCGGGCGCGGTGAATAGGCTGCCGTATTCAGTTGGTCAAAGCCCACCTCCGCCACCAGATCTAGGGTGCGTTGGAATTGGGCTTCTGTTTCGCCGGGAAAGCCGACAATGGCATCGGCACTAATGGCGGCATCTGGCATATAGCGGCGAATCGTTTCAATGATTTGTAGGTAACGCTCGCGAGTATAGCCCCGTGCCATTGCCCTAAGAATCTCATTATCTCCCGACTGAAAGGGAATGTGGAAATGCTTACACACCTTGGGCAGTTCGGCACAGGCTCGAATCAAGCGTTCTGTAAAATAACGGGGATGGCTGGTGGCAAAGCGAATCCGCTCAATGCCGGCCACATCGTGGATGTAATAGAGCAGATCCGTAAACGTGTGCTGCCGTCGCCCCTCTGGGGTAATTCCCGGCAAATCGCGACCGTAGGCATCAATGTTTTGCCCAAGGAGCGTCACTTCCTTGTAGCCTTGAGCCGCCAGTTCCTCAATTTCGGCGCGGATTGCCTCGGGGCGGCGGGATTGCTCTTGCCCCCGTACCCCCGGCACCACACAGTAGGTGCAGCGTTCATTACAGCCATAGATCACATTGACCCAAGCAGTGACCGTACTATCGCGGCGGGGTTTGGTAATGTCCTCAACAATGTGCAGTGGCTCCGTTGCCACCACTTGGCTGCCATTCCACACCTGCTCCAGCAGCTCGCCAAGGCGATTGGCATACTGCGGCCCCATCACCAGATCCACTTCAGGCACTCGCCGCAGCAATTGTTCCCCCTCCTGTTGAGCCACACAACCGGCCACAATCAGCGTTAGGTTGGGGTCTTGATGCTTGCGCTTGGCTTGCCGCCCTAGGTAAGAATAGAGTTTCTGCTCGGCGTTGTCGCGAATCGTGCAGGTATTGTAGAGCAAGACATCGGCCTCATCCGGCTCGGCCACCGGTTCTAAGCCCATTGCTTCTAAGACCCCGGCCATGCGCTCGGAGTCGGCCTTGTTCATTTGGCAGCCAAAGGTGGTGATGTAGTAGCGGCGTGGCATTCCCTTGAAGTGCCCCTATACGTCCGTCACATCATTGGTGGGATTCGTGTCACTGGCACTACCCTCTTCAGGAGGAGCGGCCACTTTGACCATGGCATGGCGCAACACGCGATCGCCCAGCATATACCCCCGCTTGAGTTCTTCAATCACCGTGCCTTCAGGGTGCTCATTCGTTGCTTCCCGCAGCACAGCCTCATGGAGATTGGGATCAAAGGGCTTGCCTCTGGCCTGCATCGCCGAAACACCAATGCGCTTGAGGCATTCCACCAGTTGCTTGTAAACCCCCTGATAGCTGCGGTGAATTTTTTCTTCCGCCTCTGTTTCGGTTTGAATGTGGGTGCGGGCTAGCTCAAAGCTATCCACCACCGGCAGTAAATCAGCAATGACGCTGCACTTAATCTGTAGCTCTAGTTCCTCTTTTTCTCGCTGGGTGCGTTTGCGGAAGTTTTCAAAGTCAGCGGCAAGGCGCATATATTGGCTATTGCGCTCCTCCACCACCTGCGAAAGACTAGCCTTGGCAGCTTCAAGGGCAGCAATTTTCTCTAGCAAGTCCGCTGCATCCGCAGGAGTATCCGTAGAGGTCGCCTCAGATGCTTGACCCTCTTCGCTCGTGGTGGCCTCTGCATGATTCTCAACGACATCGGGGGTAATTTCGCCTTCTTGGGCTTCAGCAGCGGGGTTGGTTAGGGTTTCATCACTCATAGGTTGACTCAGGTTATGCCCTCTAGACTGTGGATTGCGCACCGCAGTGCGTTTAACTCGTGCAATCGTTTTAGCCTATCACTTTACCCATTGTATCAATAGGGGCGAGGCATCCGTCTATTACGGACTTCTCTACTACGGCTCTTTTCCCAAGGCTGGCACGCAGCCAAAAACCTGAGGGGCACTATGGAAGAGGATTGCCTCCCCTTTATGGATCCCCTATTTTAGGACAAGGTTCATATTGGGTTTGGAACTGAAAGATTCAGTTGCTCGTCACTTAAGGGCATGACTGCCAAAGCAAAGTTTAGGAGTGGGAGTTTGCGTTGATGTCCTTTCACCCCATGACATTCAGCCTGATTCTAGCGTGCGCGTTGACAGGTATCAGTCCAGTGCTGGCACAGACAGAGCTACCACCACGGGAAAACTTTAATCCCTTTGGGGTAGATAATCCAGTCCTCCAGCGGGCACGGAATTGGGCACGACAGGCAGCAGAGCGGGCGAATGGCGGGTTGAGTCGCTACCGCGCTGAAGCATCCATGTTTGGGCCTGCGAGTCAATCCCCCTACGTGGACAATGGTGATGGTACGTTTACCTTTCGCTTTCTAGGGGGGGCACCTGCGGAACCACCAACTATTGAAAGTATTGTCACGGTCAACCCCGACCCCAGCAATCCGATGATTCGCATTGACTACAATGGCCCTATTCAGTCGGTCGCTCCTCCCCCTCAGCCGTTGCCAGAAGTGCCACCCCCAAGCAATATGGGCAGTTTCTAGTGCTATCGGTGCATAGAGATTCGCCTATTCAGGAACTCGAAAATCTCTGGCACGCTGCCCCTCGTCAGGGGATCGCTGCTGCGCTATGATAACGGAAGCCCTGCTACCTCATAACTTCTAATAAATTTGTGTTTAGGAGAGTTTGCAATGACAACGGCTACCGCTACCCCTGAGTTGGACTACCATAGCGATCGCTACAAGGATGCCTACAGCCGCATCAACGCCATTGTCATTGAAGGTGAACAGGAAGCTCACGACAATTACATTGACCTAGCCAAGCTGCTGCCCGAGCACCAAGAAGAACTCACCCGCCTTGCCAAGATGGAAGCCCGCCACAGAAAGGGGTTTGAGGCCTGTGGTCGCAACCTGAGCGTGACCCCAGATATGGAATTTGCCAAGGCCTTCTTTGAAAAACTGCACGGTAACTTTCAAGCGGCACTCGCAGAGGGGAAAATTGCGACTTGCTTACTGATTCAAGCTTTAATCATCGAGTGCTTCGCGATCGCCGCCTACAACATCTACATCCCGATGGCAGATCCCTTTGCCCGCAAAATTACTGAGGGTGTGGTCAAAGATGAGTACAGCCACCTCAACTTTGGCGAAATCTGGTTAAAGGAAAACTTTGAGAGCGTCAAAGCGGAAGTTGAAGAAGCCAATCGCGCCAACCTGCCCTTGGTCTGGAAAATGCTCAACCAAGTGGAAGCAGATGCCAAAGTGCTTGGCATGGAAAAAGACGCCCTTGTGGAAGACTTCATGATTCAGTACAGTGGTGCCCTAGAAAATATCGGCTTTACCACCCGCGAAATTATGAAGATGTCGGTTTATGGCCTAACTGCGGCATAAGGGTGGCTTAACATATCGTTACATTTTAGTCACCGCACGCTTGTATGTTTGGATTAATTGGTCATCTGACGAATCTGGAGCACGCCCAAGCCGTTGCCCACCAGTTAGGCTATCCCGAATACGCCGATCAAGGCTTGGAATTTTGGTGTATGGCACCGCCGCAGATCGTCGATGAGATTACGGTGACAAGCGTCACGGGCAAAACTATCTATGGCAAATACGTCGAGTCCTGCTTCTTACCGGAAATGCTGGCCAACCAGCGGGTGAAGGCGGCGACTCGCAAAATCATTAACGCCATGGCCCATGCCCAAAAGCATGATATTGACATTACGGCGCTGGGGGGCTTCTCCTCGATCATCTTTGAGAACTTTGATCTGGAGAAAATGTCCCACGTTCGCAATATCGAGCTAGACTTTCGCCGCTTTACCACGGGGAATACCCACACCGCCTATATCATCTGCCAACAAATTGAGCAGGCGGCGCCCCAAGTGGGGATTGATTTGCGTCAGGCAACTGTGGCTGTCTGTGGGGCTACTGGGGATATTGGCAGTGCTGTCTGCCGTTGGTTGAATACCTGCTTGGATGTGCAGGATCTCTTACTGGTGGCACGAAATCGCGATCGCCTGCTAGATCTACAGGCGGAATTGGGACGGGGGAAAATTCTAGACTTAATGGATGCCCTGCCCCTTGCCGATATTGTGGTTTGGGTGGCCAGTATGCCCAAGGGCGTCGAGCTGAGTGTTGAGCAGTTAAAACGCCCCTCGCTAATGATTGATGGCGGCTACCCGAAAAATATGGGCACCAAAATTCAGCACCCAGAGATTCATGTTCTCAATGGTGGCATTGTTGAGCATGCCCTCGATATTGACTGGAAAATTATGGAAATTGTGAATATGGATGTGCCCTCACGGCAGATGTTTGCCTGTTTTGCGGAAGCCATGCTTTTGGAGTTTGAGGGCTGGCACACCAATTTCTCTTGGGGGCGCAATCAAATCACGGTGGAAAAGATGCAGCAAATTGGTGAGGTCTCCCGTAAACACGGATTTCAGCCCCTACTGTTGAACCCTCAGTAAAACCAAAAGGAACCCAATCGCCTATGGCAAACGAACGTCGCACGCTTCTGTTGGAGTTTGAAAAGCCCCTTGTGGAGCTAGAAGCCCAAATTCAGCAGGTGCGGGATAAGTCCTCGGAGTTTGGCGTTGATGTCTCGGAGCAAATCCGTGAATTGGAAGAGCGCGCCAAGCAACTGCGCTATGAAATTTTCAGTAAGCTGACGCCGGGGCAAACCCTGCAGGTGGCTCGTCATCCGCGCCGTCCCAGCACGCTGGATTACATCCAAGCCATTAGCGAAGAGTGGATTGAACTCCATGGCGATCGCCGAGGCAGCGATGATCCAGCGATTGTCGGTGGTATTGGTCGCCTCAATGGTCAACCCGTCGTGATGCTGGGGCAGCAAAAGGGTCGCGACACCAAGGATAATGTGGCTCGCAATTTTGGTATGGCCTCACCGGGGGGCTATCGCAAAGCCCTGCGTCTGATGGAGCACGCGAACCGTTTTCAGATGCCCATCCTCACCTTTATTGATACACCAGCGGCTTGGGCTGGGGTAGAGGCGGAGAAGTTTGGCCAAGGGGAAGCGATTGCCTACAATCTGCGGGAGATGTTTCGCTTTGAGGTGCCGATCATCTGTACCGTGATTGGTGAAGGTGGCTCAGGGGGAGCCTTGGCCATTGGTGTCGGCGATCGCCTGCTGATGTTTGAGCACGCCGTCTATAGTGTGGCGCCCCCAGAAGCCTGTGCCGCAATTCTCTGGCGCGATGCCCAAAAAGCGCCCCAAGCGGCGGAAGCCCTGAAAATTACGGCTCGCGACCTGCTGAAGCTGGGGATTATTGATGAAATTGTGCCCGAGCCTGTCGGCGCTGCCCATAGCAACCCCGTAGAAGCGGCGGAAAATCTCAAGGCGGCTCTCCTGCGAAATTTGGCGGCAGTGCAAGCCCTCAGCAGTAGTGAACGGCGGGAGTTGCGCTATCAGAAGTTTCGGCGCATGGGCGTCTTTAGTGAAGCGATATGACCCAACAAGTCTTAATCACGGGCGCCAGTAGTGGCATTGGGGCCGCCACGGCCATTGCCTTTGCCCAAGCGGGGTTTAATGTCGTGCTGTTGGGGCGATCGCCCGCCAAACTTGCTGCCGTTCATGCCCAAGTGGTGGCCTGTGGGGTTGAAGCCCATACCTTTAGCGTGGACTTTAGCGATCCTGAACCCCTGCGATCGCGCCTTGATGAGATTCTCGCTCGTGTTGGCGATGTCCATGTACTGGTGAATAATGCGGGGATGGCTAGGACTGCGCCCCTGATTGATCAACCCTTGGCGGACTGGCAGCAAATTCTTAACGTCAACCTCACCAGTGCCCTCATTTGCTCGCAAGCGGTACTGCCGCAACTGCGATCCCGCCAGTGCGGTACGATAGTAAATGTTGTTTCAATTGCTGGACGCCAAGTTTTTCCCGACTGGGGCGCCTACTGTGTCTCGAAGTTTGCCCTCATGGCCTTGACCAAAACGATGGCGGCTGAAGAACGCGCCCACGGTATCCGCGTGATTGCCATCTGTCCCGGCGCCGTTGATACCCCCATTTGGGAAGACGTAGCAGGAAACTTTGACCGCACGGGGATGTTAACCCCTGAACACGTTGCTAACACGATTTTGTACACGACTCAATTGCCGCAAACGGCTTTTGTGGAAGAGCTAGTGGTGATGCCCCTTGGCGGAACCCTCTAGGCTCCCTTTGTCCTTCACTTGTCACTCTTTCTATGACAACGTTCAATATGCCCGATTCGATCATCAACGGTAAAGCGACCACTCCGGCAATTCTGCCCGATCGCAACACCCACCAAGGCAAAGAAGCGATTCCCCACCCACCCCCCCCTGAGGTTGCCAAAGAAGAAATGATGGCCGCAGTGCGCACAATTCTACTCAATGTGGGTGAGGATCCCGATCGCGAGGGGTTACTGAAAACCCCCAAGCGGGTTGCTGAAGCGATGCAATTTCTCACCAGTGGCTATAGTCAATCCCTTGAAACCCTTGTCAACGGCGCGATTTTTGATGAAGGCCACGATGAAATGGTCTTAGTGCGCGACATTAACTTCTTTAGCCTCTGTGAGCATCACATGTTGCCTTTCATTGGCAAAGCCCATGTGGCCTATATCCCCAATCAGCGGGTGATCGGCCTCAGCAAATTGGCACGAATTGTCGAAATGTATGCACGGCGGCTGCAAGTGCAGGAGCGCCTGACCCGTCAAGTGGCCGAAGCCATTGAAACCGTTCTCGATCCGAAGGGGGTGGCTGTGGTCATGGAAGCCAGCCATATGTGCATGGTGATGCGCGGTGTCCAAAAACCCGGCTCTTGGACGGTGACCAGTTCGATGCTGGGGGTTTTCCGTGAAGATCAAAAGACCCGTGAGGAGTTTCTGAATCTGATTCGTCATCAGCCGAATTTCTAGGACGTATCCTTGGGGGGCGATCGCTAGCCCCCGCAGTGGTTTTCAGAAACTTAGGTTAGGATGAGAAATAGCGGAATCCTCCTGAGATCATGGGGCAAACACTCTCCTTTTCCAGTCATCGCCAACGCTGGCAAACGCAGCCAAAATTCCTCAAGGTGGGGGTTGCCTATCTGCTGTGGTGCTTGAGCTTTGGGGGTTTCTGTGGCCTGCAACGCTTCTATGTCGGCCAGCCGATGATTGGCTTTTTGTACCTGATCACCTTTGGCTTTTGTGGCATTGGCCAATTCATTGATCTCTTTTTAATTCCGGGGATGGTAGATCACCGCAATACCTACCTGCGGGGGCGCTATCTGACCGCATGGGAACAAGCCGACCTCAACCCCACGACGCCCATGCACCGCTTACTGCAAGTGGCTAAGGAACACGGTGGCGTCCTTTCTGCCGCCCAAGCCGCACTTTATACCCATTT
Source organism: Thermosynechococcus sp. TG215 (assembly GCF_031583455.1). Taxonomy (NCBI): domain Bacteria; kingdom Bacillati; phylum Cyanobacteriota; class Cyanophyceae; order Acaryochloridales; family Thermosynechococcaceae; genus Thermosynechococcus; species Thermosynechococcus sp. TG215. The sequence continues at coordinate 647,528 of NZ_CP134178.1, forward strand.
TGATGCCCAAACCGTTGAGGAACTGCTCTTTGAAGCCCAACGCCTCGGCTACGCCACAGTATTTAACGATCCAGAAACGGGCGCAGTGCGCTATCGCTTTGATGTCTAGTTCATGCCACGGTTAGACCAGTTTCAACCCATTGGGGCGATCGCCACCACTGCCCAAGGGCTGGCTCAACTGCAACGCCTTGTTGACACGGGGATTCCCCTGAACATCTGGGTACCCAGCCATTTAGCATCCACTCACCCTAGGGTACAAACCTACGATCGCCCCCTTGCAGCCCATTTGCAGGAACACTGGTGCCACTATCGCGCTTGGGTCTTTGCCCTAGCCTGCGGTGCGGTGGTGCGGTTAATCGCGCCCCTGTTGACCCACAAAAGACAGGATCCGGCGGTCTGCGTTCTGTCCGAGGATGGTCAATGGATCGTGAGTTTGCTAGGTAGTCATGGGGCTGGGGGCGATCGCCTGTGTCAAATGCTCAGCGCCGCCATTGGCGCGACACCCATTCTCACGGGAGCAAGTCATGCCCAAGGCTACTTTGCTGTGGATACCTGGGGAACGGCCTTGGGGTGGCAACGAGGCAGCGGCGACTGGAACGCGATCGCCCGCCAACAAGCTCAAGGAAAACCGCTGCAAGTGTATCAAACCTGCGGTAGCTCTTTGTGGCGCACGGCTCTTAGTTCAGATCACCCCCTTGAGTTTGTCAGCACCCCACCCCTAGAAAATGCGGTTTGGATTACCGAAAAAGCGTTGCCCGCCTCTTTGACCTCAGGTGTGGCTTGGCATCCACGGGTACTGTGGCTCGGCATTGGCTGTGAACGGGGAACATCCGCAGCCCTGATCCAGCAGGCCATTGATCATACCCTTGCCCAAGCCGGGTTAAGCCCGCTGGCGATCGCCGGCCTTGCCAGTATTGATCGCAAAGCCGATGAAGTGGGGTTATGTCAGGTGGCTGCGGCGCACCATTGGCCAAGCCGCTGGTTTTCCGCTCAAGAATTGGCGCCTGTTAGCGTACCCACCCCCTCAACCATTGTCGCCGCAGAAATGGGAACGCCCAGTGTGGCTGAAGCCGCAGCAGTATTAGCCAGTGAGGGGGGGCGTTTAATTGTTCCTAAGCAGATTTACCGCCAAGGGGGTGAACCCGGTGCGGTGACGATCGCCATTGCCCAGTCTGAACGGGAATTCATTCCCCGCCAAGGTGCCTTGAGCCTGATTGGCACTGGTCCGGGAGCCTTGGATCAACTCACCCTCGCAGCCCGTTCTGCCCTTTTGGCCGCCGATATTCTCGTGGGCTATGGGCTTTACCTAGAATTGCTGGCCCCCCTGCGGCGACCAGGACAGATGGTTGCTGCCTATGCCATTACCCAAGAGCGACAACGCGCCAAAGATGCCATCGATCTAGCCCAGTGGGGACTCAATGTCGCCGTGGTCTCTTCTGGGGACTGTGGCATCTATGGCATGGCGGGTCTGGTGCTAGAGCTATTGGCAGAAGCGGGTATCAGCGATTTACCCGTAGAGGTGTTGCCGGGGGTGAGTGCCGTGAATGCTGCCGCTGCCCGCCTAGGGGCACCCCTGATGCATGACTTTTGTACCATTAGCCTCAGCGATCGCCTGACCCCTTGGCCAGTGATTGAGAAGCGCTTACGGGCGGCGGCTGAAGCCGATTTTGTGACCGCCCTTTATAATCCGCGTTCGCGCGATCGCCAGCAGCAATTGGTGGACGCCAAAGCCATTTTCTTAAAATATCGTTCACCGCAAACACCCGTGGCGATCGTCCGTGCCGCCTATCGCCCTGAGGAGCAGATCACCCTCACCACCCTTGGCGCCTTGAAACCGGAAACGGTGGATATGTTCAGCTTGGTGCTGATCGGCAATGCCAGTACCCACCGCTTCCATGATTGGCTGATTACCCCTCGTGGCTATCTAGGAAAGGCATCCTAGAGCAAGCCGGCCTGACCCAGCAGACTAAAGCAAGCCCAGTTGACAATACTGAGGGCGATCGAGCCAAAAAAGGCGCTCCAAAAGCCATTGCGTAGTCTAAAGCCATCGACAAGGGCTGCTGCAAGGGCAAAAATGGCGGCATTGATAATCAGCGCAACCAAACCAAACGTCAGAAAAATAAAGGGGAATGCAAAGAATTTCAGGATAGCCCCCAACGTGGCATTCAAAAAGCCGAAGACAATCGCCGACCACAGCGCGGTTGTGAATTTATCAATTTCCACACCCAAAAATGAGAGGCGCGACACAATAAACAAACTAATACTGGTCACAATCCAAGTAATGAGTAAACCCCACATACGCAGCTCCTCACAAGTTAAACAACAATCAAAAAGAAGGGCAGTACGGGTATCCCAAAAGTCACGCTAAGCCAGTAGCTGATCAGACTGAGGAGAAGGCTCAGGAGCAGTGAGAGACACAATGACCACAGCAAATGGGAGCCAAACTCCTGCAACCCTTGCCAAAAGGAATCAAAGGGCACGTCTAGGACATGGCCATTGGCAGACACCAGTACAGGGGCTTGAGACATCGCACCATCCTCTAGCAGCGTTGCCTTTATTTTAGGCCAGAGATGGGAAGGTCACGTTTTGAGACGCAAATTTTTGTAAATCATGTGTATTCAGAATCTGGGGCGATAATGGAGATAGAGCGCGATGCACTGAGGTGGGCATGGGACAAGGTTGGCAAGTGGGGCGTGTCTTTGGCATTCCCCTCTACATTGATCGGTCGTGGTTTCTGGTGATTCTGCTGTTTACCTTTCTCAATGGCAGTGACTGGCAAGCCACCTACCCGCAGTGGGGAGCACTGGCATGGGGAATGGGATTTGTCGTTTCCCTGCTGTTGTTTGCCTCAGTCTTGCTCCATGAATTGGGACACAGCTTGGTGGCACGTTCCCAAGGGATTACGGTGCGCTCGATTACCCTCTTTCTCTTTGGCGGCATGGCGGCCATTGAACGGGAATCCAATACCCCCGGTCAAGCTTTTCAGGTGGCGATCGCGGGGCCTTTGGTGAGTTTTGCCCTTTTTGCCCTGTTGCAAGGGGCAGCCGTGGTACTGCCGGGGGATCATCCCCTCCATGAACTGTTGCTCTATCTGGCCAATATTAACTTTGTCTTGGGGGTTTTTAACCTTCTGCCGGGACTTCCCCTCGATGGGGGTCAAGTGCTCAAGGCAGCCGTTTGGAAATTGACAGGCAATCGCTTTCAGGGGATGCGTTGGGCGGCGCGATCGGGGCAGGTGTTGGGCTGGTTAGCTATTAGTTTTGGGCTATTGCTGACACTCCTTGGCAGTGGTAATGGTCTGTGGTTGGGACTGTTGGGTTGGTTTGCCCTGCAAAATGCGATACTCTACCACCGTCTCAGCCAGCTCCAAGAAACGCTGCTCACTCTAACGGCTGCCGAGGCCATGACACGGGATTTTCGCGTCATTGAGGGCACGCTCTCTCTGCGGGAGTTTGCCGATTGCTATCTCCTCCTAGCTGATCGCCAGCCCACAGCCTACTTTGTCGCCACCGATGGTCGCTACCGCGGCTATTTGGATCCCCAAGCCTTGAACCATGTGGAGCGCAGCCGCTGGGAAGTGACGCCAGTCGAAGAGTTAGCCGTCCCCCTGCGGGCGATCGCCACCGTCAAAGAATCAGACTCTCTCGCCAAGACGGTTTGCACCCTAGAGGAGCAGCAACAACGCTTTGTTACGGTTTTAACCCCTGCCGATGCCGTGGCGGGCGTCATTGATCGCGGCGATGTCCTACTGGCTCTAGCCAAACGGTTGCACTGGCAACTGGGGAAACAGGACATTCAACGCCTCAAGCAAGAAAGGCACTATCCCCCTGAACTGCAATTATTGGAACTGGCAAAAACAGCGCTGCAATTTCAGGGGAGCGATCGCGGCACACCCCTCGTCTCTGAAGTTCGCTAGGTATCGTTTTTAATGGGTAATAATGGCTACTGCAACCGCGATCGCTCGAGCAATCATCAACTTTCGGGATTTAGAGACCAAATTAGGTCTCGTTAAATCCACCAACCCTAACTTTTTTCCTGAGTGGCAATCGGAAACAGCACAGCTCAGCGATAGGGAAATAGAGGCATTAAACCGCTTATCCCAACGGTATTTACTCTACTTAGAAGAAAGTGAAGTGAGCGAGGGAACGCTAAACATTATCTTGCTATCCCCCTTACTAGACGCATTAGGCCTGTGTGACCCCCCCTATCGCATTCGCGGTGAAACATGGGTAGAAATCCAAACGGAAGTTGATAGTGAGGAGGGCAAAGTCAGCCTAGAGGGACGGATAGATGCGCTGACGATTCGGGACAACTTCTGGCTAGTCGTGATTGAAGGTAAACGGAGTGGCTTTAGTGTCTTACGGGCTGTGCCCCAAGCCCTTGCCTATATGTCTGCCTGTCCCGACCGCAATCTCCCTATTTTTGGCTTGGTGACGAATGGCTATGACTATCTTTTTGTGAAACTCATTGGCAATGAATTTGCGCTATCTCATAACTTTACTTTGCTTTCCGATAGCGATCGCAATCTCATCCGCGTCGCCCAGATACTCAAGCATTTAGTCCAGTACATCCCTGTTGCAAAGGACTTTAAGACACCAAAACCTTCAGATCAGATTAACTAACGCGCCCTGGAGGACTCGAACCCCCGACATCCGGTTTTGGAGACCGACGTTCTACCAACTGAACTAAGGACGCAAGGCTGTTTACAGAGGGCGATCGAACCGTGCTTTGATGCGCGAGGCCTTACCCACGAGGTTGCGCAGGTAGTAGAGTTTGGCACGGCGGACTTTACCCCGCTGGATTACTTTTATACTATCAATTCGTGGCGAATGTAGCAAAAAGACGCGCTCAACGCCCACTCCTTGGAAGACACGGCGCACGGTAATGGTGCGGTTAATGCCCGTGTTGCGCATGGCAATCACATCCCCTTCGTAGGGTTGGACGCGCTCTTTACCGCCTTCTTGAATTTTGACTCCGACCCGAACGCGATCGCCCACATGAATCACGGGCAAGTCAGTCTTCATTTGCTCCGCTTCAATCGAGCGAATAATCTCTTGGGCGTTCATGACAGTTCCTTAACTCGCAATCTCTTAGCATACCCTAAGCATTTAGACTTGTCTAGGCCAGTTTTTCATTTCTTGCTTTGCACATCGCCAAGGGTGTATCCCAAGCTCAGCAGCATCTGCCGCAGTAGGGGCAAGCTCAAGCCAATGACATTACTAGGAGTCCCGACAATTTTCTCGACAAAGGCACCACCTTGGCCATCGAGGGCAAAACAACCAGCACAGGCAAGGGGTTCACCAGAAGCGACGTAGGCAGCGATTTCGGCATCGCTAATATCGGCAAAAACAACTTGGGTGGACTCGACCTCAACACAGGTGCGCCCCTGTGCCAAGTCAATCAAGGCATGGCCTGTCAGCAATTCTCCCGTTTGACTGCGCATTTGTTGCCAGCGGGCGATCGCCACCTCTGGCGAGGCTGGTTTACCATAAATTTCTCCCCCTAGAACCAGCACAGAATCACAGCCCAAAATGAGGGCGGGGGGTGGGTAGGTTTGAGCCACTGTTTCTGCCTTACACCGTGCCAGTAATCGCACCAGTTCCGTGGGAGTAGTTGCCTGAATCACGGATTCATCAAAGTGACTGGGTTGAATAATGGGATCAATGCCAACCTGTCGCAGCAGTTGGCGGCGCGCCGGCGAGGCAGAGGCAAGAACAAAGGGCACCATAGGACTGCTTGCTAAGTAACCGATTCTTATGATCTCACATTGAAATTGTTAAACCTGCATGAGGTGTCCCATTGAGGGTTTATTATCTAGGTGTTGCGTCTGGAGCCAAACCAATGACCAGTGCGGCCTACACCTACACTCCCCCCGGCGGCCTCCCCCAAGATGCCTCGTTACCCGATCACTTTTTGGCCTACAAAACCCTCCAGTCGCTGCCGGAAATTTGGCCTCTCCTAGCGCAACGCCATGGGGAGGTGGTTGCTGTTGATGCGCCCTACGAAGAGCCGGCCACTCGCATTACCTACAGTGAACTCTATCAACGCATTCAACGCTTTGCTGCTGGCCTACAAACGCTGGGTGTCGCTGCCGGCGATCGCGTGGCCTTATTTGCTGACAATAGTCCCCGCTGGCTGATTGCCGATCAAGGCAGTATGATGGCCGGTGCCATTAATGTGGTGCGCAGTGGTACCGCAGAGGCCCAAGAACTTCTCTACATTCTCCGTGATAGTGGGGCAACCCTGCTGCTGATTGAAAACTTGGCCACCTTGCGCAAACTTCAAGAGGGTTTAGCAGAGACAGGGGTGGAAACTGTTGTGCTCTTAAGTGCAGAATCCCCAGAACTTGAGCATTTTCCCCTGCGGCTCTTGAATTTTGGTCAAGTCTTTACGGAAGGACAATATGGCACAGTGCGGGCAGTCGCCATTACCCCCGATGACTTGGCAACGCTGATGTACACCTCCGGTACCACAGGTCAACCCAAGGGCGTGATGGTCACCCATGGGGGGCTACTGAGTCAAATTGTCAATCTCTGGGCAATTGTGCAACCGCAGGTGGGCGATCGCATTCTCAGTATCTTGCCTATTTGGCATGCCTACGAACGGGTGGCCGAATACTTTCTCTTTGCCTGTGGTTGTAGCCAAACCTATACTAACCTCCGTCACTTCAAGAATGACTTAAAACGGTGTAAGCCCCACTACCTGATTGCCGTACCTCGTATCTGGGAAGGCTTTTATGAAGGGGTGCAAAAGCAACTGCGCGATGCCCCGGCCACAAAGCGGCGTCTTGCCCAGTTTTTCCTCAGTGTTGGCCAGCAATATGTCCTGCAACGGCAACTGCTCACCGGCCTCAGCCTGACCAACCCCCATCCCAGCGGTTGGCAAAAATTGGTTGCCCGTCTGCAAACCTTTTTCCTCAAGCCTCTCTACGAACTGGGGGAGAAGCGTGTCTATCGCAAAATTCGTGAAGCCACGGGCGGTGAAATTAAACAGGTGATTAGTGGTGGCGGTGCCCTTGCCCCCCATTTGGACACATTCTATGAAGTCATCAACCTAGAAGTACTAGTGGGCTATGGCCTCACAGAAACGGCTGTGGTACTGACCGCTCGCCGCTCTTGGGCAAATCTACGCGGCTCCGCCGGCCGTCCCATTCCCGATACCGCGATTAAAATTGTGGATCCCGAAACTAAAGCCCCCGTTGAGTTTGGCCAAAAAGGACTGGTGATGGCCAAAGGGCCACAAGTGATGCGCGGCTACTACAACAAACCGGAGGCCACTGCCAAGGTGCTGGATGGTGAGGGCTGGTTTGACACGGGCGACTTGGGCTACCTCACCCCCAATGGCGATTTGGTGCTGACGGGGCGGCAGAAGGACACGATTGTTCTCAGCAACGGCGAAAATATTGAACCGCAGCCCATTGAGGATGCCTGTATCCGCAGCGCCTACATTGACCAGATTATGCTGGTGGGTCAAGATCAAAAAGCCTTGGGTGCCTTGATTGTGCCTAATTTGGAAGCGCTGGAGCAGTGGGTGGCTGCCAAGGGGTACCGGCTAGAGTTGCCGAACCGACCGGCACCAGCAGGCACGGGTGAACTGGTGACGCTGGAGAGCAAAGTGATTATTGATCTCTACCGCCAAGAACTGCTGCGGGAAGTGCAAAATCGCCCCGGCTATCGCCCAGATGATCGCATTGCCACATTTCGCTTTGTCCTCGAACCCTTTACGATAGAGAATGGTCTTTTGACCCAAACCCTAAAAATTCGTCGTCATGTCGTGAGCGATCGCTACCGCGATATGATTAACGCCATGTTTGAGTAATCTCCATGACAGACCCTATGGATACTAAACTGCTCCTGCGGCGCCAGATTATGGTGAAAGCAATCGTCACTCCCGAGTGGAAAGACGATGCCCAAAGGCAGCTTCAGACACAACTAAATCAAGTGGATAGCCAAATTCAGCAGTTAGATTTTCAATTGCAGCAGGTGATTGAGGAACTGCGCAAAAGCACTGAAGCGCCAGACGTAATCAATGCCCGCATTCAAGAGGTTCAAGGGCAAGCCAACAATCAAAAGGCGCAACTGTTGCAGCAAAAAAATCTGATTCTGCAGCAACTCGATCAGGTACAGCGCCTCCAAATGGGTCAGGAAGTCGATCAAGGGCAGGTGGATAACTTCTTCTATGTCACTAAAGGAGACAACTTGATCCAAAAAATGCAGGTGGAGATTCTCCTGCGCAATGGCGTCATCGAAGAAATTCGCGGCACGCTCTAACTTTTACCTTTCATTTTTAGTGAATTTGACTCCCTCTCGATTGCCAACCAAGGATAGCAGCCTCTATGATTCGTGAACTGTTCATGCCCGCCCTCAGCTCCACCATGACCGAAGGGAAAATTGTCTCTTGGGTGAAATCTCCCGGCGATAAGGTGGCCAAAGGGGAAACCGTGCTGATTGTGGAATCCGACAAGGCCGATATGGATGTGGAGTCCTTCTACGACGGCTATTTGGCGGTGATTACCGTGCCTGCTGGCGAAGTGGCACCCGTCGGTTCCACCATTGGCCTTGTGGCAGAAACAGAAGCAGAAATTGCGGAAGCAGAGGCAAAGGCCAAGTCCCTTGGGGCGGTGACCAGTTCTACGACGAGTTCTGCGGCAACGGCCTCGACTCCCGCTGCGGCCACAAGTAATGGCTCCGCAACGGCTCCTGTGGCAGTGGCTTCTCCCACCAGTGCTGTCGCTGCAACTACTGGGCGAGTGATTGCTTCCCCCCGTGCCCGCAAATTGGCCAAGGAACACAAAATTGATTTGCAGACGCTCAAGGGAACGGGCCCCAATGGTCGGATTACCGCCGCTGATGTGGAAGCCTTGATTGGTGCGCCTGCAACTCCCGTTACACCAGTAGCGACACCCCCTGTCCCCACAGCCGCCGCTGCGACTGCCCCGGTCGTCGCCAAAGAGGATCTGGTGCCCCTGACAACGCTACAAAATGCCGTTGTGCGAAATATGGTGGCCAGCCTTGGCATTCCCGACTTCCATGTGGCCTACACGATTACAACGGATGCGTTGGATCGGCTGTACCAGCAAATCAAGTCAAAAGGGGTGACAATGACGGCGCTCCTTGCCAAGGCGATCGCCCTGACGCTGCAAAAACACCCGATCATGAATGCCTATTACACAGAGCAAGGGATTCAATATCGCCGCGACATTAACATTGCTGTGGCTGTGGCGATGCCGGGGGGTGGGCTGATTACACCAGTGTTGAAGAACGCTGATCAAATTGACATCTACAGCCTCTCGCGCACTTGGAAAGACTTGGTGGAGCGGGCGCGCGCCAAGCAACTGCAACCTGAGGAGTACAGCACAGGTACCTTTAGTCTCTCCAATTTAGGAATGTTCGGGGTTGACTTCTTCGACGCCATTCTCACCCCCGGTCAAGGAGCCATTATGGCGGTGGGGGCGTCGCGTCCAACGGTGGTTGCCACCGAGGATGGCCTGCTGGGGGTAAAACGGCAGATGAAGGTGAATATCACCTGTGATCACCGTGTGATCTATGGTGCCGATGCTGCCGCTTTCCTTCAGGATTTGGCGAAACTGATTGAAACCAATCCCCAAGCCCTGACGCTCTAAACTGTGACTGCCCTGCTGGAAATCAGGGATCTCCATTTTGGCTATGGGGCAACCCCCTCACTACTCCAAGGGATTGATCTCACGGTGCAGGGGAGCGATCGCCTAGGCATCATGGGGGACAATGGTTCTGGCAAAACCACACTCCTGCTGCTCTGTGCGGCTGTTCTTGCGCCACAGCGAGGAACGATCACCTGCTTGGGACAGTCAGTGGTGGCTGGACAGTTTCAACCGGCGGTGGGGGTCGTGCTGCAACATCCAGCGGATCAGTTAATTGGGGCTACCGTGGCCGAGGATGTCGCCTTTGGCCCTGAAAACTTGGGCTGTCCGACCGCAGAAGTGCAGCAGCGAGTTGACCAAGCCTTGGCCAAGACAGGAACCAGTCACTTGGCCGATCGCATGCCCCATCAACTGTCGGGCGGCGAACAACGCATGGTGGCGATCGCGGGCATTTTAGCCATGCAGCCCCAGTTGATTCTCTATGATGAACCCACGGCCTTTTTGGATCAGCGAAGTTGTGGCACGTTGATCGAGTTTTTGCAGGCGGATACCACCCCCGGTCTCATCGTCAGTCATGACCCTGCATTTTTACGCAGAGTCTGTACTCAGATTTTTCTCCTAGAGTCAGGACATCTCCGTCCACTGGCGTTGTAACCTATGCTGCATCGTCGCGTTTGGCTGTTATTTTTTCTCTTCTGTTGGAGTTTGTGTTGGACGATTTGGCCAGTACAGGCACAAAACTCAACGCTGATTCGCGGCGTCTGGCTGACAACCAATGATTTACCGATCCTGCGCGATCGCCCGCGGTTAGAGGCAACCCTCAATGATTTACAGCGCCTGAACTTCAACACCCTCTACCCCGTTGTCTGGAACTCTGGCTATGTCAGTTTCCCCAGTGCCACGGCTAGGAATCTGGGCATTCAGCCCTTTGTCCTGCGGGGAATCCAAGACTACGACATTCTCGGAGAACTCACCCAGCAGGCGCACTGCCGTAATCTCTTGGTCATTCCTTGGTTTGAATTTGGCTTCATGGTGCCAGAAACCTCAGAACTCGCCCTTGGCCATCCAGACTGGCTTACCCAAGGGGTCAATGGTCAAACCACTCGCTTAACGGCGGCCGGGGAAGTGGCGTGGCTCAATCCCTTTCATCCGCAGGTACAAGCCTTTCTCACTAGTATTGTCCTTGAGGTGCTGCGGCAGTATCCAGTGGATGGTGTACAGTTTGATGACCACCTCAGCCTGCCCGTGGAGTTTGGCTACGATACCTATACCCGTGCCCTCTATCAGCAGGAAACCCAAAAGCCCGTTCCCGATAATCCCCGTGATCCAGACTGGATGCGCTGGCGTGCCGACAAACTCACCGCCTTTGTGCAAACGTTGCGGCAGCAGGTCAAACAAGAATTTCCCAATGCCATTTTTTCCGTCTCACCGACCACATTGCCCACCGCCTACCAGACATTTCTCCAAGATTGGCCGCAGTGGGTCGCCCTCGGACTCCTCGATGAAGTGATTGTACAAGTCTATCGCTACAATCTTGCCAGCTTTGTACAGCAGTTGACTCAGCCGGAGATGCTCCACGCCCAAGCCAAAATTCCCACCGCCGTTGGTGTCCTTACAGGGCTACGTACCAACCCTGTGCCCATCGAACTGGTGGATGCCAAGGTAGAAGCCGCGCTGCGATCAGGGTTAGGGGTGTCCTTTTTCTCCTTTGAGACGTTATGGGGGCGTGGTCCTGAACCGCGCGATCGCCGCCAAAATGCACTTCGCTTCCATTTTCGCCAGCCCCTGCCAAGGCGATTCTTTGCTCAAGCCTGTCCAACTCCCTAGAGCTTACTGCCGCACTCTGGACAAAAGCGATGGGTCGAAATTGTCTTTGCCCCACAGTTGGCGCAGTAGATTAATTCGGCAGCCTTTTGCAGCACCTTGCGCTCTGGTAGCCCCAGCATTTGCGAGTTGGCCTTGCCGGGAGCCACCATCGGGTAGCAATTTTCATCGCGGGTGACATGGGCATCCAGTAGCACGGGGCCATCGTAGGCCAAAACCTCTTGGACAATTGCATCCAAATCGTGGCGATCGCTCACCCGCAACCCCTTAACCCCGTAGGCCTCCGCCAATTTCACAAAATCGGGCATCCCCTTGGCCATATTGGAATGGGAATAACGCTCCTCGTAAAAGGCTTGCTGCCACTGGCGCACCATTCCCTGCCAAAAATTGTTAATAATCACCGTCTTGACAGCAATACCGTACTGAGCCAATGTGGCCAACTCTTGGGAATTCATTTGAAAACTGGCATCGCCACTAATACAGATCACCTGTTGATCGGGTAGTGCCACCTTCACCCCCATTGCTGCGGGCATGCCAAAGCCCATCGTGCCCAAGCCAGCACTGGAGATCCAACGCCGAGGGCCATTTTTCAGGAATTGCGCTGCCCACATCTGGTGCTGACCCACATCAGTCGTGTAGTAGGCATCAGGCGCATGGCGGCCAAAGGCAACAATCACCTCTTGGGGTGAGAGTTCACCACTGGGCTGCGGCACGACAAGGGGATAGTCCTCTTTCCAGACCTTGATGCGCTCGAGCCACGCTTGGGTGACGGGTTCAATGGCTTCACCACTGTCTTCAATGTGCTTGAGGAGTTGCTGCAGCACCGGTTTAACGCTGCCAACAATCGGCACATCCGGCACGCGGTTTTTGCCCACCTCGGCAGGATCAATGTCAATGTGAATCACCTTAGCGCGGGAGGCAAATTCATCCAGCTTACCGGTGACGCGATCGTCAAACCGCGCCCCCACGGCAATTAATAGATCACACTCACTGACGGCAAAGTTGGCATAGGCGGTGCCATGCATCCCCAACATACCCACGGAGAGGGGATGGGACTCAGGAAACGCCCCCTTGCCCATCAGGGTTGTTGTCACCGGAATCTGGAATAGCTCGGCTAACCTGAGCACCTCCTCGTGAGCACCCGCTGTAATTGCACCGCCGCCCACATAGAGCAAGGGTCGCTTGGCCTCACGAATCAGTTGAACCGCTTGGGCAATTTGACGGACATTGCCGCGAATCGTGGGACGATAGCCCCTTAGCTTGACTTGCCCCGGCTCGATCGGTTCATACTCACAGACTTCTAGGCCGACATCCTTGGGAATATCCACAAGCACAGGCCCTGGCCGACCGGTGGTGGCAATGTAAATGGCTTCAGCAACAATCCGTGCCATGTCCTTGGCTTCGCGCACGACGTAGGAGTGCTTGACAATCGGCAGCGTAATGCCAAAGATATCCGTTTCCTGAAAGGCATCGGTACCAATGGCGGAGCGAGGCACCTGACCGGTAATTACCAGCAGCGGAATGGAATCCATGTGGGCTGTGGCAATGCCTGTCACTAAGTTCGTCGCCCCCGGCCCTGAAGTACCAAAACACACCCCCACTTGACCTGTGGCACGAGCGTAGCCGTCAGCGGCATGGGCTGCCCCCTGTTCGTGGCGTACCAGAATGTGCTGAATGATTCCCTTTGACTCAGCACGGTACAGTTCATCATAAATCGGTAAGATTGCGCCACCAGGATAGCCAAAAATATGCTTAACGCCGTGACGGCATAGGGTATCAATAAGAATGTATGCTCCAGTTGCTTGCACAGGCCAACCTCGTCAGGCAGTGGTGGTAGATGTTTCTAAATTCTAATTTTTCAATTAGGGTCTCGGCAAGAGCGCAAAGGCTTGAAAGCATTGAATTCTTGGCCTTAAACTCCTCAATGCTTAACATATCTTTGCAATTAGTAGCTGCCTCTCCTTGCTGAAAGAACGCTGTTGATTTAGTTAGGTAAAATGCGCATTAAGGTTTGGCCATACTCAATTGGTTCAGCATTTTGCACCAAAATTTCCACCACTTGGCCATTAACTTCGGCTTCAATTTCATTCATCAGCTTCATGGCTTCAATGATGCAAACCACTTGACCTTTTTTGACTGTATCGCCCACTTCGACAAAAGGGGGTTCATCGGGAGCGGGGGCACGATAAAAGGTACCTACCATTGGCGCCACAATATCCACGGTTTTACGGTTGGCGGGAGGTGGCGTTGGTTCCGGATCGGGGGTAACGGCTGGAGGGGGCACAGGGGTGGGCGTGACGGTTGATGCAGGAGCTGGAGCCACAACCACGGGGGCGCTGCCACTGATCTGCTCACGCTTGCGGAGTTGAAGTTCCAGTTCGCCACTCTTAAGGTTGAGTTCGGTGACGCTGGTTTGGTCAAACATTAGTAGCAGTTCGCGTACTTGGTTGAGGTCAAGCTCCACACCCATTACTCCTATTCGCGGCCAAGATACGTATCTGAGCGAGTATCAATGCGAATCCGCTCGCCTACGGAGATAAATAACGGTACCATGACTTGGGCACCGGTTTCGACAATGGCGGGTTTCGATCCACCAGTGGCAGTATCCCCTTTAACCCCCGGATCGGTTTGCACCACTTCTAAAACAACGGAGTTGGGTAGCTCCACCTCAAGGACTTGCTCACCCCATTTGACAATATTGACTTCCATGCCTTCTTTGAGATACTTGGCGCGATCGCCCATTTGTGCGGGCGTGAGGCGAGCCTCTTCATAGCTTTCCATGTCCATAAAGACATAGTCTTCGCCATCTTTGTAGGTATGCTGCATGGTGCGTTTTTCAAGGGTGGCTTGGGGAACGGTCTCGCCGGCGCGGAAGGTGCGCTCAATCACGTTGCCCGTTTGCACATTCTTCAATTTTGTGCGCACAAAGGCTGAGCCTTTACCGGGTTTGACGTGCAAAAATTCGACGACTCGCCAGACGGCACCATCCAGCTCAATACTTACACCGGGGCGAAAATCATTACTGGAAATCATGTCCTACCGTGCAGTTCACCAAGCTATTATTGTATCCTTGAGCGTTGCCCTTCCTAAACATTGTTCAGCAGATTTCCCTAGAGTCAGATCCATTGCCATCCCTTGCAATTCCCAAAGGGCGATCGCCCATGGGGATGATAAACTGAAGCTGTTAATCTCATTCATGATCCAAGGACACTAACAATGGCTGCAACCCTTGAACTCAGTCAAGAAAACGTCGAAAAAGTCCTTGATGAGCTCCGTCCTTACCTGATGGCCGATGGCGGTAATGTGGAATTGGTGGAAATCGAAGGGCCGGTGGTACGGCTGCGCTTACAGGGTGCCTGTGGTGCTTGTCCCAGTTCGACGATGACACTGCGCATGGGTATTGAGCGCAAGTTAAAAGAAGCGATTCCAGAGATTGCTGAAGTCCAACAGGTGCTTTAATCTCGCTGGCTGCTGGGGAGAGATAGAACGTGGCGATCGCGATCCAGTTAACGCCAGATCAGATTGATCGTCTTGATCTATCTCCCCTGCAACAAGTCCTTGCTCCCCTGATTGCAGAGCAGCGGCTTCTAGATCATCACCAAGCACTGCGTTTTGTCATTGACTACCCGCGGCCAGCCGATGAACCTGATCTAGAGCTTTCGGAATTGCCAGCTGTGCGCCTGTGGTTCATTCGTGCTGATGTCTGCTACCCATGGTTGCCCTATTTACTGGATTGGTCAGCGGGTGAGTTGGTGCGCTATGGGGCAATGCTGGTGCCCCACGAATTTCATCCGCAGCAGGGTATTATCTTCAACCCCCAAGCCCTTGATATTTTTGTGATGGCCAAGGTCTTTACCCTTTGGCAATGGCTTCAGGGACAGGGCTATCCTGCTGCTGAAAAAATTAAAGGCATGGCAGCGATGTTTGGCTATGAGCTAGATACGGCTCTTTTTGACCTCCTTGAGTTTTGAAGGCTCCCTAGCGCTATGGCGGTCATCGCACTGGGGATTGATTTTGGTACCTCGGGAGCGCGGGCGATCGCCATCGATCCTGAAGGCAAGATTCTCGCCACTGCCCGTCGTCCGTTGCACCAGCCCGATCGCCCCCAAGAATGGGCGGCAACTCTGCGGGCGTTGATTTTAGATATTCCAAGCGCTATCCGTCAGCAAATTCAGCGGATTGCTATTGATGCCACCTCTAGCACCGTTTTCCTCTGTGATGCTCAGGGGCAGCCCTGCTCACCCGTTCTCCTCTACAACGACGATCGCGCCCAAGATCAGGTTCAAACGCTGCGGCAGATTTTAACCACGGATCACCTAGTCCTGAGTGCCACCAGTAGTCTCGTTAAGCTGTTGTGGCTCCAGACCCACTACCCCACGGTCAACGCTGTTTTGGTACACCAAGCGGATTGGCTGGCCTTTTTGCTCCATGGTCAACTGGGCATTTCCGACTGGCACAATGCCCTGAAGTTGGGCTATGACCCGGCAAAGGAAGCTTACCCCGACTGGTTCAGCCACCCCACGCTTGCGTCCTTGCAGCCCCTGCTCCCTAAGGTCATTCCCCCCGGTACAGTTCTGGGAAAGGTCACAGCCACCGATTTAGGCTTGTCTTTAGAGTGTGAGGTGTGTGCCGGTACCACCGATAGCATTGCCGCCTTTTTAGCGAGTGGTGCCTCGGAGGTGGGTGAGGCGGTGACATCTTTGGGGTCAACCCTTGTGCTCAAGCTCTTGAGTGCCTCTAGGGTAGAGGATTTGGCAGCAGGTATCTACAGTCATCGCTTGGGCGATCGCAGCTCGCGCGCCGTAGGCGATCGCTGGCTTGTGGGGGGTGCCTCCAACTGTGGCGCCGCAATTTTAGCCCAGTTTTTTACCCCAGCGGAACTAGAGCGCCTCAGCGCCCAAATAGATGTCAATCAACCCACGGGGTTGGACTACTATCCTCTGCTCAAGCGGGGTGAGCGCTTTCCCATCAACGATCCGCATCTTGAACCGCGCCTAGAACCCCGACCCGACGACCCTCGCCTCTTTTTGCAGGGACTTCTCGAAAGTCTCAGCCGCATTGAAGCCCAAGGCTATCAACAATTACAACGTCTGGGTGCCTCGCCCTTGAAACGGGTCTGGACGGCTGGGGGCGGTGCCCGTAATCCCGCATGGTTAGCCCTCCGCCAGCAATACCTAGGGGTTCCCGTGGCCGTTTCACCTCAAACAGAGGCCGCCTATGGAACAGCTCGTCTCGCTCAAGCAGGCCTGAATTTTAACTAGGGTAGAGTTGGGCTTGAATTTCTGACTTCAGCCGATTGAGGATATGGCGCTGATCTAGTTGACTGAGGATTTGTTGCACTACGGTTTTCGGCCCAGCAGTTCCCCAGCCTGCGCCGTTGGCAAAGTAGGTTTTGGCTACTTGCCCCATCGTATAGGAGGCAAAGCCAGCAATCCCCGCTTGGGTCATGGCGACTGAGAGGTAAGGGCCAAGGGCAATGCCGCCACTCATGGGCGTAGCTAATCCCAACAGTCCCTTGAGGGAACTGAGTCCTAAGTTGACAGCAAATTCCCCTAAACTGATGCTGCCCATGGCGAGGGCGATTGTTTGTAATAGCTCCTTGGCGCCTGCTTCTGTGAGTTCAATGCCGTAGAGGAGCGAGAGTAGTTGAATCGTGGTCAAGTCAATGACGGCACTGCTGACCATATCGAGCACGGTGACGGGGTTGAGGGCGATCGCCAGCGCCTTGGCGACAGCTCCTTTCCAAATCAGTTGGTTGGCCTCCTGATCCCGCAGTTCCAGCTTGTAGCGGGCTAATTCTTCACTGACTTTATTGGCAAAAAGCATTGAGTTCAGGGCAATCAGGGCCTTCCCTTCGCGATTGAGCACCTCCAAGATCTTTTGCTTCAGGGGTTCCACTTGGGGAGCACCGACGGTCATTTTCACCTGTACTCGTCCTTGGCGATCGCGATTCACTTGGGGGACAAGGGGCGCTGCCGCTACCATGACAATCTCTTCGGGGGAGAGGAGTTCTTTGACGCGCTCATCGCGGATTTTGTTATAGATGGCCTCGCGATCCGCCTCTGGATACTGATCCACTTTGTTAAACACTAGAATCATCGGCTTGCCCGCCTGCCGCAACTCACTGAGGGCTTGGTATTCCAGACGGGTCAAGTCGCCAGCAATGACAAAGAGAATCAAATCCGCTTGAGCCGCTACCTCTCGTGCTAGTTGCTCCCGTGCGGCGCCATTGACTTCGTCTAACCCCGGTGTATCAATGAGGCGGATGGGATTGCCACGCTGAGCTTCCGAAATTTGCCACAGGGCACTGGCTTCTTCTTGAGTGACGCCATGAATCGGCCCAGTCGCAAAGTAGGGTTCCCCTAGCAGCGCATTTAGTAGGGAGGACTTTCCCCGCCCCACCATACCAAAGACGGCAATTTGCACGACACCATAGTGGAGCTTGTCGAGCATTGCTTCGAGGTCAGCGATCGCGCGGGCGAGGGAGGCTTTTTCGCTGCCAGTCGCTTTGCACTCGAACAGGAGTTTTTCAAGGGCACTTTTGGCCGCTTCATAGCTGCGGGCGCTTTGATAATCATCAAGGTCATCAATCGTGCCTTGAAGTTCCTTCAGCAGAGAATTCGCTGGCGATCGCTCTATCACAGATGCAACACTGACGTTACAAAGATTTGCTTTTTATTCTAAGGGCAAGAACGGGACTGGTGCGATTTGAACGCACGACCTAGCGCTTAGGAGGCGCTCGCTCTATCCGACTGAGCTACAGCCCCAAAGAGATACCTTCTATCCTAGCGAGTTTTGATCGCCCCTAAGCTGCTGTCGCCACTGTTGCCCTCAGGGCATCAATTTCCTGAAACAAGCGCTCTAGGGGTGCATTGGGTTCTAAAAACGAGAAGAGATGCTTGTAGCGCAGCTTACCTTCCTGATCAATGAGAAACTGTGCGGGCAGTGGTGCCCCCAAGGCTTGACCCGTGCGGTATTTGCGAAAGACTTGGCAACTGGGGTCATAGAGCAGGGGCATCTTCAAGCCCATATCGTCCTTGACCTTTTGACTTTGCTGGGCATCGGTACTGGTGATCACAAGAACGGCTACTCCCTTGCCTTGGAATGTTTCATAGTGTTCATTCAAGGCCTTGAGATAGGGGTAGCACAGCGGACAGTATTGATGCTCCGTAAAGATACGAGTAAACACCAGTAGGAGCGGCTGCTCTTGCCACACCGTTGAGAGGCGCACGGGCACGGTTAGCCCTACGCCGGGTAGCTCCCCATCAGGCACTAGTGCACCCCGCTGTAGTTGATTTTGGGGCGGCAGTGGCCACGCATTCTGCCAAAACCGCTCATTAAAGAGGCCACTGAAGTTGGTGGAGGTAAAAAACGGTAATTGAACAGCCATGGCGCCCTCGCTGGTGGCTCAACATTTTCCTAGCGATCAACAGATCCCATAATCACATCGATACTGCCAAGGATAGCAACAATATCCGCCACTTTTATCCCCTTCAGCAACTGGGGCAGGACTTGCAGGTTATTGAAATCCGGTGGACGAATCTTCCAGCGCCAAGGGAAGACATTATCATCCCCAATCAGGTAAATCCCTAGCTCCCCTTTCCCCGATTCAACCCGCACATAGTGTTCGCCTTTGGGAATTTTGAAGGTGGGAGCCAGCTTCTTGCCGATGTATTGGTAGTCAAAGCCATTCCACTCTGACTTGGCACCCTCGAGCATCC
Source organism: Thermosynechococcus sp. TG215 (assembly GCF_031583455.1). NCBI lineage: Bacteria > Bacillati > Cyanobacteriota > Cyanophyceae > Acaryochloridales > Thermosynechococcaceae > Thermosynechococcus > Thermosynechococcus sp. TG215. The sequence continues at coordinate 666,692 of NZ_CP134178.1, forward strand.
GCTTGGCTTCGAGGTTTTCATAAGGACCACCGGGCAAACCATCCAAGGCTTGGCGAATGATTTTCACCGATTCGCGCATTTCTTGAATACGGACAATGTAGCGGGCAAGGCAATCACCTTCGGTGGCCACGGGTACATCCCAGTCAAAGTCGTCATAGCACTCGTAGTGATCCACCTTGCGCAGATCCCACTTCACCCCAGAGGCACGGAGCATCGGCCCCGATAGCCCCCAGTTGATGGCATCCTCACGGCTAATTTTGCCCACCCCCTGTAAGCGGCGCACAAAGATGGGGTTGTTGGTGATCAGGCGCTCGTACTCATCCACTTTGGGCAGGAAGTAATCGCAAAAGTCGCGGCACTTGGTTACCCAGCCATAGGTGAGGTCGGCGGCCACTCCCCCCATGCGGAAGTAGTTGTTGTTGATGAAGCGCATGCCTGTGGCAGCTTCAAAGAGATCGTAGATGTATTCCCGCTCACGGAAGATGTAGAAAAAGGGCGTCTGGGCACCGACATCCGCCAAGAAGGGGCCTAACCACAGCAGGTGATTGGCAATGCGGTTCAACTCCAGCATGATCACGCGGATATAGCTGGCGCGTTTGGGCACAGGAATACCAGCCAACTTTTCGGGAGCGTTGACGGTAACCGCTTCGTTAAACATCCCGGCGGCGTAGTCCCAACGACTGACGTAGGGGATGAACATAATGTTGGTGCGGTTTTCAGCAATTTTCTCCATGCCGCGATGGAGGTAGCCAATCACCGGCTCGCAGTCAATGACATCTTCGCCATCAAGGGTCACCATTAACCGCAAAACCCCGTGCATTGAGGGATGGTGCGGCCCCATGTTGATGACCATGGGTTCTGTGCGAGTCTCTATCGTGGGCATAGATGGCAGTTCCGCTAGAGGGTTGGACGCTTACTTTACAGCCCTTTTCTAAAATGTGGCATACATGAAGGAAGTGCAATTTCCTCCCATAGTGGCTTTCGCGGTTTTAAGCCTGTTCCATCTGTGAAAAGGGCTGTTCTTTTGATATGCTACACAGGTTTTCCCCGCTTGCCAATTCAAATTTGCTTATGGCTTAGATAACGGTGCCATCGGGGATCACGGCATTTTTGATAATCACCACCACCCCGCTGCGGATATAAAATCCTTGATCCTCACGGTTGGATTCTTCAACATGGTCTTTGTTGATGATTTTGACATCATGGCCAATGCAGGCATTTTTATCGACAATTGCCCCGCGAATGACACTGTTGGCACCAATGCCGATGGGAATTTTATGTTGCAACAGGAGCTGGCTGCGCTGCGCCGAGTCTTGGTAGTAGTCGGCGCCCATCAGCAGGGAATGATCAATGACACAACCGGATTCTACGCGCGATCGCACCCCCAAAACGGAACGGTGAACTTGGCATTCCTTAAGAATGCAGCCCTCGCTAATGATCGACTCTGTGATGGTGGAACTGAGAATCTTACTGGGGGGCAAATAGCGGGGACGGGTGTAGATGGGGGCGTTTTCGTCGTAGAAGCTAAAGGGCGGTTGGGGTTGTTGGGTGAGGGCAAGGTTAGCCTCGTAGAAGGATCCAATCGTGCCAATATCTTCCCAGTAGCCATTAAAGACGTAGGTTTGGACAAGATGAGAACGGGCCGCAGCGGGAATGATTTCCTTGCCAAAGTCGGTGGCATCGGCCATCTGTTGCAGCAGATCAATCAGCACTTGCCGCTTAAAGACATAAATCCCCATTGAGGCAATGTAGGGTTTGCAATGGGCTTCCTCGGCACTAAGGCCATAGCGGGTTGTGTCCACGCGCATATCCCGTAGGGCATCACCGCTGGGTTTTTCGCGGAATTCAATGACTCGCCCTGTGCCATCTACCTTAATCAAGCCAAAGCCAGAGGCGGCTTTTTCATCGACGGGCAAGACGGAGAGGGTAATATCGGCGCCCGTTTCGCGATGGCGCTGCACAAAAAGGCGATAGTCCATGCGGTAGAGGTGATCTCCTGAAAGAATCAGGTATTCATCCACGTCCCAATCGGCTAACAGCCACAGGTATTGACGCACCGCATCGGCAGTGCCCTGAAACCAGTTGGGATTTTCTGGGGTTTGTTGCGCTGCTAACACTTCGACAAAGCCGCCCGTCAAGCCGGGGAAGGTATAGGTACGAGCAATATGACGGTTGAGGGAGGCCGAGTTGAATTGGGTAAGGACGTAAATGTTATTGATTTCGGAGTTGATGCAATTGCTCACAGGAATATCAATGAGGCGATATTTTCCAGCAAGGGGAACCGCAGGCTTGGCTCGACGCTTGGTCAAGGGATAGAGACGTGTGCCGGCACCGCCCCCAAGGATAATCGCCAAGACTCGTTTCATTGAAAACTCCATCTGAACGGCCACATCAACAGTGTACGCTGTGGTGGCACTTCTCTTTGCGAAGGGGACGCTTTTTGGTAAAGAAGCCGCGCAATGGCATGATAATGATACTTGGTCGTTGATCCCAAGCGGAGAGTAGCAGCATGGGATTTGTGGATATTGCGATCGCTGATTTGGCAGCGGACTACGGCGTCTCGGTCGAAACCGTCTGTGGGTTGTGCGATCGCTTGGGTATTCGCTATACCAGTCCGCAAACGCGCCTGCCCCTTGAAGATGCCAAAGCAATCATTTTGGCTTTGACGGACTCTGCTACACCGACCGATCAACGGGACACATCACCGCACTCGTAAGACCTGCTTATTGGGAGAACTATGTTAAGAAAATCCATTTGGCTTGCGGTCGCCCTTTGCCTCTGCCTCTGGCAACTGACCCTAGGTACAGCACTGGCCGCTGAACTGACCCCTGACGTCCTGACCGTTCCCCTCAACAGTGAAGGAAAAACCATTACCCTGACGGAAAAGCAATACGTTGAGGGTAAGCGTCTCTTCCAGTATGCTTGCGCCTCCTGCCATGTGGGGGGGATCACCAAAACCAACCCCAATTTGGATTTGCGCACTGAAACCTTGGCTTTGGCCACACCGCCACGGGATAACATCGAAGGCTTGGTGGACTATATGAAAAACCCCACCACCTACGATGGTGAGCAGGAAATTGCTGAGGTGCACCCCAGTCTGCGCAGTGCCGACATTTTCCCGAAAATGCGCAACCTGACGGAGAAAGATTTGGTGGCGATCGCCGGTCACATCCTCGTCGAACCCAAGATTCTTGGGGATAAATGGGGAGGCGGTAAAATTTACTACTAGTCACAACTCAAGAAGGATCTTCCCAACTCATGCACCAACCTCACTCTCGGCTTCGGCTTGTTGTCTGGCTCTGCAGTGGCCTACTGTTCTTGCTGCTGGGCTGGGCGATCGCCCCGGCAACGGCGCTGGCGGCCTCTGGGGTAGATAACTATGTGATCCAATACCTGAAGGTCACAGATACGGTGGAACTGCCCCTCAATGACGGCGGTGAGACCAAAACCTTTACAGCCGTGGACTTGACCCGTGGGAAACGGCTCTTTGAGGAAAACTGCAAAAACTGCCACGTTGGCGGCAGTACACTCCCCAATCCGTTGGTCTCCCTCTCCCTGAAGGATCTCAAGGGAGCCACCCCTCCACGGGATACAATTACCAGTCTGGTGGCCTTCCAGCGATCGCCGAGATCGTACGATGGCAGCGAAGAGAGTTATTCCTGCCGCCGCGTGAGTGAGGACTGGTTGACCACGGAACAGCTTGAGACCTTAGCTGCCTTTATTTTGCGAGCGGCAGCCGTGGCGCCCGGTTGGGGCGTAGAAAGCTTTCCGGACAGTGTCCCCTAGGTTGGGAACTTTGCTACACTGACCTTTGGTGAACCTTGCACCCCTTGATTTTTGGGGCTTTATCCATACCCTGACGCATTCCATGAAAGGAGAACTCCGTTGAAAAAGCTATTCATTTGTGTTTGCGCGATCGCGATCGCGCTGTTTGTCAACCTCACCCCTGCGGCCTTTGCGGCAGATTTAGCCAATGGTGCCAAAGTCTTTAGCGGCAACTGTGCAGCCTGTCACATGGGGGGTGGCAATGTGGTGATGGCCAACAAAACCCTGAAAAAAGAAGCCCTTGAGCAATTTGGCATGTACTCCGAGGATGCCATTATCTACCAAGTGCAGCACGGCAAAAATGCCATGCCCGCTTTTGCTGGTCGTCTCACCGATGAACAAATTCAAGATGTGGCTGCCTACGTGCTCGATCAAGCCGCCAAGGGTTGGGCAGGCTAAGATTGCCACCGTCTGAAAAAACGATTGATGAAGGGTGTAGGCGTAGGTGCTACATCCTTTTTTTATTCTGTGACTGCCCTCCAAGTCCTGCAAAGATAGATGTTGTGTTCTGCATCCCCTAGGGAATCCTCTCTAGAACCAGTGCAATTCATATAATGATGAAAGACTTGCTCCTACAAAAAGGCGGTACACTTGGGCTATGCCTGCTGCCCCATTGCCAGCAAATGAACCGGAACGGCAACGTGCCCTTGAGCAGTATCGAGTCTTAGATACGCCTCCGGAACCGATCTTTGATGAAATTACGAATTTAGCGGCAGCCATTTGCGAAACCCCCATTGCTTTGATTAGTCTCATCGATCGCCAGCGGCAGTGGTTTAAGTCCAAGGTGGGGCTAGATGCCTGTGAAACCCCACGCAATATTGCCTTTTGTGCCCATGTGATCCTTCAGCCAGAACTGGTGGTGGTACCGGATGCTCGGCTGGATCCCCGCTTTGCCGATAATCCCGTTGTTACAGGGCCGCCCTATATCCGCTTCTATGCGGGGATGCCCTTGATGACGCCCGATGGCTATGGCATTGGTACCCTCTGTGTGGTGGACTATAAGCCGCGTGAGCTAAACCCCGTTCAACAGCAAACCCTGCGCACCCTTGCTCGCCAAGTCATTAGTGAACTGGAAATCCGCCATCACTTAGAGGTCACCCAGCAACAACTGGCCTACATTCAGCAGATGAGCAGCCTCCAAGAGGCGGTCTTCAATAGTAGTAATCACGCCATCATTGCCACCCGTACCGATGGCATTATCACGCTGCTGAATCGAGCCGCTGAGGAATGGCTGGGATATCCTGCCTCAGAACTGGTGGGTAAAGCAACGCCAGAACGTTTCCATGATCCTCAAGAGGTGGAGCGCTATGCCCAGATCCTCAGTGCGCAATTGGGAGAACCCATTCCTGCGGGGTTTGAGACTCTCGTGGCTCGGGCGCGGCGGGGCTTGGCCGATGAGCAGGAGTGGACATTTATACGACGGGATGGCTCTCGCTTCCCTGTGTCCCTGTCAGTCACCCCGATTCATGATAGCCAAGAGCAACTGATTGGCTTTTTGGAGTTAGCGGTTGATATTACCGACAAGAAGCAAATTGAGGCAGAGCTGCGACTGCGGGAGCGAGCGATCATTGCCAGTACTAATGGCATTGTGATTACCGACTACCGCCAACCCGATAATCCAATTATCTATGTGAACCCCGCCTTTGAGCGGATGACGGGATACCGAGCAACGGAGGTGATTGGCAAAAATTGCCGCTTTTTGCAGGGGCGCGATCGCCATCAACCGGGGGCTGAAGCCATTCGTAATGCCATTAAAAAAGGCCAATCCTGCCGGGTGGTGCTGCGCAACTACCGCAAAAACGGCCAACCCTTCTGGAATGAACTGGCCATCTCCCCGATTTATAACGAGTTTGGCGAAATTACCCACTACATTGGCATTCAAAGTGATGTCACCGAACGGCAGCGGGCACAGCTGTTTTTACAGCAGCAGGTGAAGCGCACGCTCCTGCTCAATCGCATTACTGAGGAAATTCGCCAGCAAATTGAACGGGAACACATCTGTCGTACAGCAGTGCAGCAGGTGGGAGCAACCCTCAATGTCAGTCGTTGCCTCTTATTTGTCTATCAGGAGAATGCCCCTTCGCCGATGGAATTGGTGGCAGAGTATTGTGCGCCGGGGGTGTCTTCCGTCAAGGAATGCCCTCTCGATTTGAGCCAGATGCGGGGACCGTTTTTGGAATCGGTTTTTGCCTCCGATGAGGTGTTTAGCTGCGAGGATGTGGCAACAGACAGTCGTCTAACCTCACTTCATGAGTACTGCGAAGCCCTGAGTGTGAAATCTGCGGTGATTGTGCGCACGGCCTATCGCAATCAAGCGAATGGTTTGCTCATTTTGCACCAGTGCGATCGCCAGCGGCGGTGGACGGCGGCCATTAAAAGTTTGCTCAAGAGTGTGGCGGCACAGGTGGGGATTGGCCTTGCCCAAGTACAACTTTTGGAACAGGAAACCCGCCAACGTCAGCAACTGCAACAGCAAATGCAGCGGGCATTACTCTTGAATCAAATTACCGAACAGATTCGCCAGAGCCTCGATACGGAAAGGGTGTTTGAAACAACCGTCACCCAAATTGGTCAGGCCTTTGGGGTCAGTCGCTGTTTAATTCATCGCTACGAGCCGGGGCCACCGCCGCGTATTCCCGATGTGGCTGAATACCTGCAACCGGGCTACCCCTCAATGAGGGGGGTCAGTGTGCCCGTGGAAAACAACCCCCACGCCTTGGAGGTTATCAGGAGTGATGCCGCCGTTGTTTCCCACGATGTGACTCAAGAGCCCCTACTTGGCAGTGCCATTGAGCTGTGTCATCAATTTCAAATCCAGTCAATGCTGGCTATTCGCACCTCCTATAAAGGCGTACCCAATGGCATTATTGGCCTGCATCAGTGCGATCGCCAGCGGCAGTGGACTCCCGATGAGATTGAACTTCTGGAAGCAGTGGCCGCGCAAGTGGGGATTGCGATCGCCCAAGCGGAACTCCTGCGCCATGAACAGCAGCAGCGCCAATTATTGGCTCAGCAAAACCAAGAACTCGAACAAGCCCGCCTGCAAGCAGAACTGGCCAACCGAGCCAAGAGTGAGTTTTTGGCCACCATGAGCCATGAGATCCGCACCCCCATGAATGCGGTTTTGGGCTTTACGAATTTGCTCTTGGATACGCCCCTCAATGAGCAGCAGCGGGACTTTTTGCAAACTCTACACCAAGCCGGCGAGGCACTCCTGACAATTATTAACGACATTCTTGACTTCTCGAAAATTGAATCGGGCAAACTGGTGCTAGAGCAGCAGCCCTTTGATGTGCGTGAGTGCGTGGAGGATGTCCTGAGCCTATTGGCCAGCAAAGCCGAGGAGAAGGAGTTAGAGTTACTTTACACCTGTACCCCCGAAACCCCTGCCCAAGTTAAAGGGGACGTGACCCGGCTACGGCAGATCCTCGTTAACCTAGTGGGCAATGGCATTAAGTTTACCCACGAAGGCCAAGTCGTCGTCCATGTGAGCGCGGTCAAGCACGAGGGCAAGGATTTTCTCCAATTTCAAGTTCAGGATACGGGCATTGGCATTCCTAGCGATCGCTTGGATCGGCTCTTCAAGCCCTTTAGTCAAGTGGATGCCTCGACGACGCGCGAGTATGGCGGCACAGGCCTAGGGCTAGTCATTAGCAAACGCCTCTGTGAGCTAATGGGCGGCGATATGTCCGTTGAGAGTACTGAAGGTCAAGGTACAACCTTTACCTTTACGATCCTCGCTGAGGGGCAAAAACCCTATGTACCGCCAACGCTTCATCCGGCTTTGGAGGGCAAGCGTGTCCTCGTTGTTGATGACAATGCCGCTAGCCGTGAGAATCTCTGCACATTACTGCAAAACTGGGGGATGGTGCCTATCGGGTATGGCAATCCCCAACTGGTTCTAGAGGCCGCTCCCCAGTGGGATTTGGCAGTAATTGATTTGAATATGCCCGAGATGACTGGGCTTCAGTTAGCAGAGCGGTTGCAATCAGAGCCGCACTTCAATCAACAGCCGATTATTTTGCTCACACCCCTGAGTTGGCTGGAAACCGCTAGTCGCAAGGAGTTGATCACAGCCCACGTCCCCAAACCCATTCGCCCTCTCACCCTACGGCAAACCCTAATTAAGACCCTTAGCAGTGAATCTGCAACTCAACCTGCCCTGACAAAAACAGGCATTGATCCCAACTTGGGCAGTCGCTTTCCGCTGCGTATCCTCCTTGCCGAGGATAATGCTGTTAACCAAAAGGTGGCACTGCATATTCTCAAGCGGATGGGGTACCGCGCTGATGTGGCGGCCAATGGCCTCGAGGTGCTTGAAGCACTGCAACAGCGCCCCTACGATGTTGTGCTGATGGATGTGCAAATGCCAAAGATGGATGGCCTCGAGACCACCGAACGCATCTGTGCCCAATGGCCTCCCAGCCAGCGTCCTTGGATTATTGCCATGACGGCAAATGCCCTAGCTGGCGATCGCGAACGCTGCTTTGCGGCGGGGATGGATGACTACATCAGTAAACCGATTAAAATTGAAGCCCTTGCCGCGGCCCTCAACCGCTGTCGCTGCCTCAGTCCCAAGACCACCTATCCGCAACTGTGTGAGCAGATCAGCTTTGAGGGTGATCAGAATACAGCAGAGTCTATGACCTAGAGATACTTAGCCAAGAGCAGATGCAGTTTCTCCTTGGTGGCTGCGGGTACCTTGTCAAGGGGAGTGAGAATGGCATTCTTTAAGGCACGGTGGGCTTTAGAGGCTGGTGGATTGGCATGGAGGCGTTTGACGGTTTCACAGATAATCGCTTGGGCATTTTTGACATTGCGCTGTAAGTTGTCAATAATCATCTCCACTGTGACTGAGTCATGCTCGGGGTGCCAGCAGTCGTAATCGGTAACGAGCGCCAGCGTTGCATAGGCAATCTCCGCTTCACGAGCCAGTTTGGCCTCCGGTAGATTCGTCATGCCAATTACGGTGCCGCCCCACGAGCGGTACAGGTTGGACTCTGCCAGCGTTGAGAAAGCAGGGCCTTCCATACACACATAGGTACCTTGGCGGTGAAGGGTGACATCGGGCAGGTTGAGATCGGCGATTGCATCCGCGAGAACGCCAGCAAGGGCAGGACACACCGGATCGGCAAAGCCAATGTGCGCCACAATGCCATCCCCAAAGAATGTGGAAATGCGGTTACGGGTACGGTCAATAAACTGATCGGGCACCACCATATCAAGGGGTTTCACCTGTTCCTGTAGGGAACCCACCGCAGACGCAGAAAGCAGGTACTCGACCCCAAGGGATTTGAAGCCATAGATGTTGGCACGAAAGGGAATCTCCGTCGGCAGTAGATGGTGATCGCGGCCATGACGTGCCAAAAAGACGACTGGAACCCCAGCAATCTTGCCGCAAATAAAGGCATCGGAAGGATCACCAAAGGGCGTAGTCAGACGTACCTCTTCGACATCGGTGAGGGCCTCCATCTTGTAGAGACCACTACCGCCAATAATGCCAATTTTTGCAGTCATGGAGATTCCTAAAACACCAATCGGCAATAGCTTAGCACTAGTTGCCCCAATTTTGATGGTTTAGAGGCTACCGAGGGGGTTGAACTGGTAGTTGGAGCCTTTAGGGCCATTGGGTCCCGGTGCTGCTTGCACCAGAGGAACTCGATCAAAGGTACCACTGGCGGTTTGCCCCTGAATTTGTACCCCTTGGCGGAGCAGTTGTTGGGTGCTGGCGCGATCGCCCCCTTGAACCATCGCTTGGGCAAGGGCTTGAGTTGCATCGTAGGCGGTTGTGGTGCGCCAACTAATTTGCCCCCGCCACGCTTGTGCGGCCTGCTGCGCAAAGGGATCATTGGGGTTAGTACTCCAAGGCACTGCTAGAATCATGCCATTGATGGCGCTATCCCCCTTGATCAGTAAATCAGGGCTGTAGAGTTGATCACTACCAAACAACTGCAGGGGGGTAGTTTGGGTTTGATTGGCAATAGCAAGGGCAACGGCATCATTCACCCGGGCGCGACTCATGGCCAAAATGACCACATTGGCTCCCGCTTGCTGTGCTGTGGTCATTGCTGTATTGGCATTAAAGCCGGGGGCGGCCACATCCATCTGTTGCACCACTTGCGCACCAAACCGAGGCAGAGCAGCGACTAATTTAGTTTTCAGTTCATCACTGTAGGGACTATCGCTGTTGTAGAGAACAGCCACTTTGGCATTAGGGACTTTTTTCGCAGCGGCTTGGGCGAGGGTATTGGCGGCATTGTCAAGGTAGGTATTGAGGAGTTGTTGCCCCTTTTCACTCAAAGATAGGGTTTGCACTTGAACCGTGCCGTTGTCTTGGGGGATGACATTCGTGGTCAGGGGAGAAAGGGCCGCAATCCCCGCTTGCTCATAAACCTGTAGAGCGGCACGACTATTGGCGTCGGTGCCATGACCCAGTACCCCTTGGATTGAACTGTTGATCAAATCTTCGGCCAAACTGGTTACACCATTGGGGCTGTTTTCATTGACAATGGCGACTTCAAGGGCACGACTGGGGCCACTGGCATTAAAGCGCTCTTGGTACTGAGCGACCCCCCGCAGAATTTCCTTGGCAGTATCGGGGCTAGTACCAATGGGAACAACGGTGGCCATCGTCATCGGATTGCCGGCTTGGCGGGCACGGGCATTGTTAAGATAAATGCGCGCCTCTGGATCATTGGGATCGAGGGTGACGAGTTCTTGATACTTGGCGATCGCCTGTGCCCAATCTCCCTGATCAAAGGCAAGGGCGGCTTCTTGCTTCAGGGCTGCTCGCTGCGGATTGGGTTCACTGATCAGGATGCGCTCCCCTTGGCTAATATAGGCTGTGTTGCGGGCAGTGGTTTTGCTCACCAAGTGGTTGCCACTGGTTGTCCCTCCTATCGGCAGTGGCGTAGTGCCGTTGCGGTTGGCAATAAAGATTCGATAGCCAAGGAAACCAATACCACCCGCGAGTAATAGAACCACCCCAAGGGCAGCAGCAACTAGCGGTAGTTTCCACTTTCCAGCCCCAGCAGCACTATTACCACTGGCAGGATTCATGGCCTCACGGGGTAGTCCACAGATGTCACAGTCGGGGCCAAAGTTTTCATAGGGGGGGTGGGCACCGCTGGCATTGGGGTAGGATTTACCGTTTTTAGGTACGCCATCGCACTTCCAAGAACCGGGAGATGGTGCCATGATGCCCCCCTTTCAAGTGAATTTGGATCAGTGTACTGTCCTAAGCACGGGCAAGAACAGGATTGTCGTCTTCGGCATCTTCGGTGTCGGCCTCTTCTTCAAGGACAATCGTCATGAAGCGGAGGATGTTTTCATTGAGGCGCATAGCGCGTTCTAGGGGGGCGATCGCCGTCCCAGCAGCGGTATAGGTCATCAGAATGTAGTAGCCCTCCCGCAGTTTCTTGATCGGGTAGGCAAACCGACGCTTGCCGCGATTTTGCACCTTAAGCTTTGTCGCACCCTGTTCTTCTAAAAAAGTGCGAAATTGGCTAATGGTTTGTTCCAGTTGTTCTTCGCCCACATCAGGACGAACAATATAGAGCGTTTCGTAGTTCCGTGTAATCACTGAGGTCAACTCCCTTTGGACAAATGGCCTTTTGACGGATGCAAAAAGCAAGGCTTTATAATTTTAGCACCGCAGTTTGCCATTCTTGGCAAGGAAAAAAGGGGACTAATTCACTATGGTGGAACGGTTTGTGCGGGTACAGACCACGGGGGGACAGATTCATTACGGCACACTGCAACTCAACCGCGAAGTGATGATTTGGGATGCGGCACCGTGGCTCCACGGCCAACCCACGAACCAAGTCCTCAGTCCCGATAGCTATCAACTCTTGGCTCCCTGCTCCCCCTCAAAAATTGTTGCTGTCGGACGCAACTATGTGAAGCACGCTGCCGAAATGGGCGATAGCGTGCCCCCTGAGCCATTAATTTTTCTAAAACCGCCGACAACGGTTCAAGCCCCCGGCTGTCCCATTTGGTATCCGCCCCAAGTAAAGCGGGTGGACTATGAGGGGGAATTGGCGGTGGTCATTGGTCGTCGTACCCGTGCCTGCCCTGAAAATGAAGCTCTTGAGCATATTTGGGGTTACACGATCGCCAACGATGTCACGGCTCGGGATCTGCAGCAGCGGGAGCAGCAATGGACGCGGGCCAAGGGGTTTGACACCTTTTGCCCCCTAGGGCCTTGGATTGTGCGAGAGGTTCCTAGCGATGCGCGGTTGCAAACCTTTATTAATGAGGCCGCGCAACCCGTCCAATCAGCAACGATTGATCAAATGGTTTTCTCACCCGCCAAGTTGGTGAGTTTCATTAGCTATGTGATGACACTGCTGCCGGGGGATGTGGTATTGACGGGGACACCCGCAGGAATTGGTGCATTACAGGTGGGCGATCGCGTGCGCGTCGAAATTGAAGGCATTGGCAGCCTCCTGTCGGTAGTCACAACACCGGAGACCCCTTGGACACCCTCCTTAGGTCGCGCCTATTAGGAATATCCCTCTTTAATGACTTTAGGCGGATGAAAAGACACATTGTCGGCTCCATTGATGCACCAGTGGACAGATATAGCTATTCCAATAAGGAATGAGATATCATCCAGCACAATACTTGCGAATCACTTCATCAATCGAACTGTTTGACCCTGCATACATCCGCGATCGCTTCAGCGCACTGAAGTCGTGCTCAATTACATTCAAATCAGGAGAGTATTTCGGTAAAAATAACACCTCGTGACCCGCCGCTTTGACCGCTTCCTGAATCACCCCTTTCGGATGAATCGGTGCATTATCCATCATCAACAACGACGGTCTCTTTAACGTCGGCAAACAGTACTGACTCAGCCAACTCACAAACCCTAACGCATTCAAGTATCCGCAAAACAGCATTGGGGCGATGAAGTCTTTCTGGTGTCTATACCGTCCTGCGACTCAACTCTCTCTTTTCTGACGCTTCCCCGCTCGCTCTCCATCAATTCGTTGGCCTCGCGCTGACCACCCATACTCACACTCTACTCGAGAGTCAAACCCCGTCTCATCGATATAGACTACCGTTTCCTCCCCATGGCTCTCTACCCATGTGTCGAGCTGTTGTTGATACGCTTGCCGCTCTTCTTCACACCGTTCTTGGTAACGCATCTGTTTTTTTTTTCGGGTGATGCCCATCTGGGCGAGGGCATAACTAATGGTGGAAACTTGAACGCCAAATCGCTGGGCACGGTCGATTAAACGGTCATCGGGATGGGCAGCAACATCGGCTGCTAAGGCCGCCCAATCCAGCTTCCAAGGACGACGGGGGACAACCGTGGGCGCTAAGTTCTCTCGCTTCAGCCAGCGATGGATGGTGGCGCGGCTCACCTGAAAAATTTGAGTCGCTTCACTGATTTTGCCACCTTGCTGGATGTAGGAGACAACCCGCTCTCGTAAGTCCAAGCTATAGCTCATATTCTTGAGTAACATTCATGACGCTTTGAGTATAGCCTATCCCTCTTGAAAATATCTCACTCTCTTTCGAAATAGCTATAATGTTACAAAGAGCTGGTCTGAGGCCGTGGCCACCCATTTTGAACGGCAATTACAACGTCTGCGCAGTGACTTGCTGCGACTGGGAACACTGGTGGAAAGTGCCTGTCAGTTGGCCTATGGTGTCTTGATTGAGCGACATCTCCTCAGTGTCGAGCAGTTGATCCAAAGGGAGCGGGACATTGACCGCAGCGCCCAAGAACTCAATCGTGAGGCGATCGCCCTGCTGACATTGCAAGCTCCTGTGGCCGAGGATCTCCGATTTTTGGTCATGCTCTCGCACCTCTGCCGCGATCTAGAGCGGATCGGCGATTATGCCCTTGAAATTGGCCGTGCGGGTCAAACGCTGCTGCGCTATCCACCCCCACCCTACCTTGAGGACATCCGCTTGATGTTCCAGCGATCGCAACTGTTACTATCGGAAGCCCTATCCGCCATTGCCAATTTGGATCCTGAGGTGGGGCTAGCCCTTGCCAACTGCGATGATGCCGTCGATGCCGACTATCAACGTCTTTATGAGCGACTCTGCACCCCTTTGGATCCGCAAGAACCAGTGGAATTGCGCTTAATCCTCCTGCTGCTGATTCGCAACCTAGAGCGCATTGGTGATCATGCGGTAACCATTGGCCAGCGCGTCTGCTTCATTGTGCGGGGGGAAGACCCCTAGGAAAAATTGACGTTTTATGCTCGCTGTGCGCTGAATTGCGTCCACAACCTTTGAGAATAGAACTAGTCCTAATTCATAAGTGTTGTCGTGCCTGTGCTCGAATCTGAGGATGGGCCTGTTGGGAGGTAAGGCATGAGGTTAAGCCGTCGTTCTTTTTTGTACGGTGCTGCGGCACTGACACTGATGCCGTGGGTTTGGCAAACGGCAGGCGGCTCCTTGGCAGACTCTCTTCGTCCGTGGCGAGCACTCCTGATTGGCATTAACCACTATCCCCAGTTAGTGGGTGTGCCCCCTTTAGGCGGTTGTCTAACGGATGTTGAGCTAGTGAAAAACCTATTGCTAGATGGCTGGGGGCTAGCGGACAGTGACATTACGCTACTGACGGAACAGGCGGCAACCCTCGATGCGGTTCAAGAAACCCTAGGGGTGCTGGAGCACGCGGGTCAGCCCCTGTTAGTTTACTTTAGTGGCTACGGCACGCTTTGGCAGCAACAACCAGCACTGGTTTTCGCCGATGCCACAGCAGCAGGTGAGGGCATCTTACCGCTTGCTGAATTACTGCGTACCAAAGGGGTACAGGTATGGCTCGACACCCGCTTTAGCCCGCCACCCATTGAGGGGGAGATGTTGCGCTGGCGATTTGTGCCGTTGCAGCCTGTAGAGAGCCGTGGCGCAGGCCGAGTTCCCAAGGATCATCTGCTTTGGGCCGATTTGGGGGTAGAAACGCACCTGAATGGCGTTCCTATGGGACTCTTTACTGCTAGTTTGAGCCATTATCTAGCGGCTTTGGGGGGCGATCGCCCTTTGGCGACGAGCCTGATGTACACCGCCGATGAACTGCGCTGGCAAACCGGGGCAGAAATTCATCTCGTCAGCGATAGCTTGCCGGGGAATGTCCCCCTATCCCACGGCTTTGACGGTGTGGTGCAAAGTACCGGTCACGATCGCGCCCTTCAGGTTTGGTGTGGCGGCCTCAGTCCTTGGCTATTAGCCCATTGTCATCCCCACAGTCGTTGGAGCACTGCTGACGGTGCCACGGTCGTTGACATGGTTAGTTTTAATGGCATCATGGCTCAGGGGGTAAGTGGTCAGCCCCTGCAAGTGGGCGATCGCCTCTATGAGCAACAACGGCGCCTAGGGAAAAATCTGCAGGTACAAGTGGCACTAGACCCCAAGCTGAGCAAAATTGAGCGCGTAGATGCCATCAATGCCCTGACCAACGAAGAGAACGTTGCTGTGCTCAACGGCAGTGAGTCGCTGCCAGATGTGGTTCTCACTAGAAGTGCCACAGGGGGTAGCTATGGATTGGAATGGCCGGTGGGAACATTGCTTCAACACAGTTGTAGTGGTACCAATGAAGCTGCTAAAGCCGGCATCCGCCGCTTGAACCCCCTGCTGAATGCCCTGCTGGCTCAAAAATGGCTGACACTGACCTTGAACCCCACCTCTAGTCAGGTGGCCGTGTGTACAACCCTTGAGCAACTATCGCCAATGGCAAAACTCTTAAGCCGCCAATCCCCACCCCGCAGCCCCAATCCCCTGCCAGATGTCCTGAGCACCAAGCTGCCAGCCACGAACTTAGACACGCCCCTCACCTTGGCCAAGGGGGATACTTGCCGCTGGAGCCTCTACAACTATGGCGATCGCCCCCTCAACATTGTCGCCTTTGCATGGGATAGCAGTCAGGGCATTCTCCTCCTGCCGCTGCAAACACAGTCGTGGCAGTTGGCGGTTGCGCCGGGCTTGAATATTCCCCTTTATACGTGGACGCTGAATCGCCCTTGCCAATGGCTGAAGGTTTTTATCATCAGCAGCCACCGCCCCCTGACTCGTTTTAGTCAACTGAGTAGCCACCCTAGCCATTCAGAGCCATTGCTAATTTCTGGTGAGGATAGTCTTGCCTTGGTTCTCGGTCTGCTAGGGGATCTCAGCAGTGAACCGGAAGGGAATGAGTTTTGCTTGGATGTGCGGGAGTGGTGTACCCAAGGCTTCACGCTGCGGGTGGTCTAGGCCAAGCGCCGCCGCAACAGGGGTTGAATGAGTAGGCTCATCCCCACGGCAACCGCCAAAAGAATCAGCAGCGCTGCTCCCAAGCTTAGGGATCCCCAAGGCGCTACCATGACCACATCACTAAACTGCCAGTCAGGATGTAAATAGACATAGCGAATCGGTTCAATCGCCAAACTGAGGGGGTTGAGGCTGGCAATCCACTGCAACCAGCGCGGCATAAACGACAGGGGCACCAAGGCAGTACTGGCAAAGAGTAACGGCAGGTTGATCACAAAAATCACCGCCAACAGTTCAATGTGACCGGGCAAGGCAAAGGTGAGTCCCAGACTTAGGGCTGTCACACCAAAAACCAAGATTAGTACGGTGGCCAAGACAACTCCAATGCCCGCTAAATTCGGTAGCCCCGTTCCTAGCAGCACCCCTAGGCTGGCGATCGCCACCACCTGAATCAAACTCAGGGTTGTGATGAACAAAGCCGAGGCCAACACAATTGAAAACCGCGAAGCCAATGGCGCCACCAACAGCCGATTCAAAAAGCCAAACTCACGGTCAAACATCACCGGCAGCCCCGCATTGAGGGCGCCACTAAAGGCGGTAAAGACAATAATACCGGCACAGAGAAACTGACCATAATTGGTACTCTCGCCAAACAGACCCTGCGGCACATTCTGGAAGAGGGCACCAAAGAGGATCAGCCAAATCAAGGGTTGTACCACCCCCGCCACCAGTGTTGAAGGGCGCCGTTGCAGTTGGATAAACAGGCGACGGGTCAAAGCGAGCGTTTCCTGAATGAATTCACCTGAGAAAATACCGGGAACAGCCCTTGCTGAAGCGGTGGTCATAACGCAACTCCGAGATCAAACCTGTTTTCTAGGGTAGCAAGGCCTCTAAACCTTGGCGGCGCCTTTCTTTTCGCTCTTTTTCGGTTTTGCTGGTGCCACCTGCATTGCCCAGTTGCGGGTGAGGATCATGCGGGGGTGAATTAAACGGTGCTGGCCAACCAACCACAACAGCGTGCGATCGCACACCCGCCACACCGCCTCCTGTAAATTTTGGTGAGCCACCTTGCGCAATTCCTCTAGCTCTACCGTCTGGCCTCGCCCCGGCTCCAAGCTATCCGCCAGAAACACAACACAACTCAAGGCATCCATTCCCGGTTGACCCAAGGTATGGTTGGCAACGGCTGCTAAGACCTGTTCATCGGTAATACCAAATTGCTGTCGCGCCACAAGGGCACTCACATCCGCGTGAAGCAGGTGGGGATCCGCCTCATCCACCTCCGTAATCGGCAGCCCCGCCTCCCGTGCCATGCTCAATAGCCGCTCCGGCGGAAAGTACTTTGCCAAATCGTGTAATAACCCCGCCCACGCCGCCCGATCCACATCCAAGCCATGGTGGAGAGCCAGCTCCGCCGCCATCGTTTCTACCCGCAGGATATGTTGGAGTCGGGGTGCCGGCACATTCTCCGTCAACCACGCCAAAACCTGCTGGCGATCGCACAGCGAATCTTTAGCATCAGTTGTCACAAGCGGGGTCATAGCCAAAGCCACAGCAGGGATGATGAAGTGCTACCCTTGTATCATACCGAAGGCTCTTTTCACAAGGTTGGGAAACTCTTGAAACCGTCAAAGCAACTGTAGAGCAGGATAAACTTTCTCCTTATGCATCCCATATTTTTTTTAAGAAAAGGCTGTAAGCGTTTTGTCCAACTTCCGTAATTTCACGGATAGGGTAAGGCAAAGAAAAAAGAGTATCGTAAAAGTACGGAGTCGTCCTGTGGAAGCTATTGAATCATACTAGCGGTGGGGGCACATTCCTGTGAGCTGTGACTTGAAAACAGGTCACCCTATCACCCTTCCCCCTGTTGAACGTGCTGTTCATCCCCTTGGCTGCTTATGAGTTACTGCCTAAACCCAAACTGTGTCAAGCCAGAAAACCCCGATGATGTAGAGGTTTGCCAATCCTGTGGCAGCAAATTGTTGCTCAACGATCAATACAAAGCCATTAAAGTGCTGGGGCGAGGGGGGTTTGGCACGACCTTCTTGGCGATTGATACAAAGTTGCCCGGCAATCCCAGTTGTGTGATTAAACAATTACGGCCAGCCGCCACCGCCCCCCATATCTTGGCTATGGCGCGGGAACTCTTTTTGCGGGAAGCGACCACTCTCGGCAAAGTTGGCAACCACCCCCAACTGCCGCGTCTGCTTGGCTACTTTGAAAATGAAAATGAGTTCTATCTCATCCAAGAATATGTGGGTGGCCTCACCCTGCAACAGGAGGTCAAACGCTTTGGCCCCAAAAGCGAAGAAGAGGTGAAGCAGGTTTTGCAGGAAGTGCTGCCCATCCTTGATTACCTACACAAAAATGGTGTGATCCACCGTGACATTAAGCCTGCCAACTTGATCCGCCGTGATATTGACAACAAGCTAGTGCTCATTGACTTTGGTGCAGTCAAAGACAAAGTCACCCAGGCGATGGTGGAAAATGCCCCAGAGCTATCCACATTTACCAGCTTTGCCGTGGGAACGCCCATGTATGCGCCGCCGGAGCAAATGGCCATGCGTCCCATCTATGCCAGCGATATTTACGCTCTGGGTGTCACTTGTGTTTATCTGCTCACTGGTAAATCACCCAAAGAGATTGAGCGAGATCCGCACACGGGGGAATGGCATTGGAAGCGCTACGTCAAAAATATCTCCCCTGAGTTTGCCGCTCTCCTCGACAAAATGCTGGAGGATAGCGTTAAAAACCGTTACCAAAGCGCGATCGATGTCCTAGCCGATCTCCAGCTCCTTGATTGCCAAGAAACACCTGCGCTGGCTGCCCCTACCGTTACAGCAGAGGATGATGACCTCAGTAATGCCCTTGCAGCCCCTCCCAGCCAAGGCCGACCCCGTGGATCAGCTCAGTCCTCTAGTTATGCCTCCTCTGTGCGTCAAAATGCTGCAGCAGCTCGGTTGCGGCAATCGCGGATGACAGGATCTCCATGGGGTGGGCCGCCAGTTGTGGGGGTAGGCTCGGGTCAGCATCTGCGCCCCAAAGTCACCGTACGGATGACGGCTGCCCAAGTGCTAACGGCCTATAAGCGGGGAGAACGGGATTTTGTGGATGTCGATCTCTCCAATGTGGTATTGCGCAATGCCGATCTCTCCGGTGCCAATTTTGCCAATGCCAATTTTACCAATGCTGATTTGAAGGGTTGTATCCTCACCAATGTGGTCTTGCGGGAAGCCAATCTTCAGGGGGCCAACCTGAGTGATGCCAATCTCTGCGGTGCCTATCTGGTGCAAGCCAACTTTGAGCGGGCAAATTTGAAGGGAGCAAAATTGCAGGATGCCTCGATCTCAGGAGCCAACTTTACCGGTGCCGATATTTCTGGGGCAGACTTCAGTATGGTCTCTGGAATGGTTCAAGGCCAACTCGATCGCGCCAAAAAGAATTGGTTTACAAAGTTGCCTAAATACTAAACCCGAACTCAATCAGGGGGGCATCCCCCCAGCTGTCCTAGGATGTGAGACACTTGTCGGAGTCACAGCCGGCAGGCCCTGCTTCCATCACGGGCTGGGTATAGCGGGAAAGGGCTGCATGGAAATCATGGATCCGCTTGCGCCGAGCAACCGCAGCGACTTCTTGCTCGTACCGTTCTTTGCTAATGGGCTCAAAGGGCAGACGCGGGAATGTTTCATGGGCATCAAAGCGTGCCAAGAGCGCCGCAGAGATATACCCTTGATCCTGCTGAATCGCCGTGTAAATTGCCGTGGCAAGGGGTTCGACTTCAGGTTCCCGTAGCTCAATGGTGGCACTGGTGTTGTGGGTGGTGTAGTGCTGCTGCACCTGCATATAGAAGTCAAACTGCGCCAAGGCCGAAAACTGGCTAATATCAATCGTGTCTGCCCCCGGCAGATCTGCCCAAGAGACGGCAACGGGAATTTCCACTAGCCACTCGGTACACCGTGGATCAAAGGGATCATCAAGAAGTTTCCCTGTCTCATCCTTATCGGACTGGGAGGGAATGATATTGTAGCCAAAGTCATAGCAGGCCATGGCCACGGGGTCGCCCTTGCGGAAGGTAATCCGTCGAATAAAGCGTTGGGCTTTGGGGGGATGCCAGCCGGGAGAGGCACCCGTCAACAGGGATTTGGTACCGGAGGGTTGGACGGTGGTACAGCGATTGGGGCGCTTGAGGCCGTGGCGATCGCAATACTCCCAGACGGTCTCATGGACAATTTGCCGCCAGTGTTGTAGGAAGGCTGCCTCTTGGGCTTTGAATTCGCGCCCTTGGGGGGTATCCGGTCGTCCTGCGGCCCACCATTCCAGCCAAGGCACACCAAAGGCATGAACACAGAAGTCAAATAGCCCCGTAAAACTGACGCCAACAATGGGATCAATCGCGCGGGAGTATTGATAGCGATCGACAACAAAGCGATGGTTCAACAGCGCTGCCACTGAGACCGCACCAGCCTTGAAGGCTTTTTCCTGTGTGATCGTATCCGCTGGATCAATTTGATTCAGGTGGATTTCCGCAAGGTTGCAGTGGAAATCAGCACCAATAATTTCACCGCAATTGTGAGCAACAAAGCCATTGGCATCAAAGCAATTCGGGCCGGGCACGGTACAGTCATACACTGGCTCAATGCCATCGGGAGTAATTGACTCAACGACAACTGTAAAGCGTTCGGGAGGTAAGGAGTCATTATGGGCGATCGCCCCCAATTCCAGAACCCGAGCCAGCGTTGTGAGATTATCCCCTTGGATAACTAGGGATGATTCTGCAACCACCGAAACGATTCCCAAACGCAGTAGCATGCGCTGAATAAGTGAGGCTAGTTGTCGATCCCCCAGTGTGACATGCAGCCGTGGTATTGATGTTAACTGAGTCGTAACGAAAATCTCTCGGAGGAACCCGCAGTAGAATGCATAGCTGCCTTCCTCGATCGTGATTAGGCGAAAGTTCTTTTCTAAGCTATGGGGGAGTACAGCTATCCAGTCGTTTTGGCGGTGTTTAATCCCTGTGAAACAGCCTGCTGCTTGGGTTTGCACAGCAGTGCTTCCTATGGCAACTTGATAAAGGGCTTGAGCGGCGTAACGGCCTTCTTCCCAAGTTCCCTTACCACCCCAAGGGGTTAGATCACGGTGATTGTGCAAAAGAAGGCGATCGCCCGCGTGTAATTGACCTGCTTCTACCCATTCCGTGTATTGTCTTTTCGGGGTTTGGGCGGTCACTTTCAGCAAACGATGGTTCGCGGTGAGCCGTAGGGTATAGCCTTCACGGGTGGTAAGTTTGAGAACTGGCTGGATACCACTCAGGAAAAAGCCAGCGGCGGTGGTACTAAACAATTCGCCATTGACATAGGTGCCGTGCTGTTGGCCGATCAAATCTTTGACTTGACGCGGCCCTGCTTCTGTGAGTACCCACGTATCGCTTGTAACACAGGGATTGAGGCCATAACGACCCAAGCGGTGAGCCAGCTCCCGCTGATCGATAGTGGGCAACAGTTGCCGCAAAAACGCCTCCCCCTGTTGATTTTCATAGGCACGGAGGAAGGCCTGCTTGAGATCCGCTGTAGTCAAAAGATCGGCATTGGCGCGGGCGATCGCCTCCCCGGCCCATTGAATGGCACCTTCTCCTGAATAGAACTGACTGCGCACGGCATTGATACATTCCTCGAGACTGGGCTTGGTGTGAAAGACACGGGTGTGGTTGGCCATCCGCAGCGCATCCCGCTTCGGATCAATTCGCCAATTGCCTTGCTCATCCTGTTGCCAGAGATTTTGTTTAGCGTGGGCAAAAGCCTCATCCTCACTTGCCCCCTGACGCATACCAGCGCTGTTGTGCATCAGATAACCATCACAGTAAAAACAGTGGGCATCTTCGACCTCAATATCATAGGTCTGAACATAGTCATAGCTGCCTAGTTCTTTTACTGTTACGGGAATATCAAGACTAACTTCAGCTTCAGCAATATACCTCTTGTAATTGGTATCCACGCTTCGGGAACCTTCAAAACCCATTTCCTGCATTTGGCTATAGGTATAGGTTTCCCGCATCATAGTTGCAGGAATTGTAAAGCCATCGGCTTCCTGTCCTTGATGAATTTGGCCTTTCAAGGAATACGGTGCAATGAGACTGTTGTAGCGAGCCTTAAAAGCCGGTAGTTTAAGGTGATATTTGAGTTGCCAATGCTCTTTTTGGGGGAGTGTGACACCGATTCGAGTAGCAATTCCCAAACTAGATAAAAGAGCGCTAACTTGACGAGCAAATTTAGGATATACAGTCGTTAATAGGTAAGGTGGCCGCCCACAGGCAGAACCGTCACTATCCACTAGACCTGCTAAGTAAGCGCAACGCACCTCAACCGTTCCCTGCAAGATAAAGCTAGGGACTTCTAACGGTTGTTTAGGTTGCTTAATATAGCGGTGAAAGTATTCTGCAAGATGAATAGAGGTTACTCGCGATCGCAAGGTATTCTCACCTTCAATACACTCTTGTCTGGCTTGTACACCGAAGAGAGTAAGAGCACAGTTGATTTTAGTATGAATCTGCTGAGCAAGCTTGGAATCTAAACTGTTGTAAACCCAACAAATGCTACCAAAGGGTTTGTTGTACTTGTTGCGTCCCAAGCTAACATAACCATCCCCGTGGGTAAAGCCAATTAACCAAGCAACATCAGCCGTCAGTTCTGGAATAGTGATTGCTTGAGAAGTATGACTACCGCGTGGTCGAGAATCAGTCAAGTCTGATGGCAAATGAGTAACTGTACCGGGTAAAACTTGAGTGTTGTGAAGCAGGCGATCGCCCGGGTTTAAGGCATTGACAAATTTCCAGTGAATTCCCCCTGAAACATCCGCAAGAGTTGCAATCCGATGGTTTAGGGTAGCTCGCAGCAAGGGACCATTGGTTATTACTTCATAAGCCTCTTGGTAGCCTTGGTCAAATTTCTGGGTTACTTGCCGAAACCCTAAGGGCGTTTGCACCCAGTCCCCCACTTGGATGTCTTTGATCGGGATCAGTCCCTTGCTTGTGTGTACCAAAGCATCCTCAGGCAAACAACGCCTCACATTGCCAGCAACAACCACAACGGCTGCCTCATCAATCAGCAGACAACACTCCACAGAGGTCAACTGGCGACCCACCGCCGCATTCAACAGTGCCGCGCAGCGATGGTAGAGGTCTGGCAGCTTTACTGGGTTGGCAACTCCCCCAAACCCCTTGAGCCGCTCACCGGTGGGACGCACATCACTAATGTCAATCGTCACCTGAACTAAACCACCGAGTTGAGGGTTGCTGGCGAGTTCAAGCAGCGTTTGGTAGGACTTCACCCACCCTTGGCGGCTATCCCCCACTTTGATGTGACAGGTCTGCCCCGTGAGTATTACAGTTGTTTGCTCTTGACGCGCTTCCTTGGGGGTTTGACCAATTTGACCAATGACAGTCACCTCAAGGCGATTGCAAATCGGCGGCAACTGGGAGATGTATTTCTGCTCTAGGATCGCCCCTGTGCCACAGCCCTGCATGGCCAGATCCATCATCAGGCCAAAGGAATCCCAATCCACGACATTGGTGCTGGTGCAGTTGTAGGCACCGGAAAAGTTCTCGGGCTGGCGCACCCAATCCGTTCCTCCGACCCACAGCCAGCGCCCAGAGGGCAACGCCTTTAGCGCCTGCTGCATTTCCCGAAGAAGGGCAACTTCTGCTGCAGTGAGGTGCCCCACTTCCTGTAGTCCTTGCAGGGTGCGATCGCACACCTGTTGCCAATTTTCCCGCTCACCCGCTTCATTTTGGCGGCTGTAGGTGCGGTAAAACACGGGATAGGCGGTGGGAGCCGTAGCGGGGAAGCTAGTTTGAGGACGGGGAGGATTTTGCACCATAGGGGCAGGACTCAATGGCGGAATACTAGGTGTAGTGTACCGAAGCAATCCTTGGGGGTCAATAAGCACTAATTCTAGAGCGACCCGTAACTCCCCTGCCACAGCGAGAGGGAGATGCTAAGATAGCAGGAAGTTTTTGCTTTGAGTCCAGAGTCAATGGTTGCTGCTCCCCCAACGTCCTTCAGTACCGATGCCTTTGACCAAGTGGTGATGACCACCTATGGTCGTTTTCCCATTGCGCTGCTGCGCGGTGAAGGCTGCCGCGTTTGGGATGATCAAGGCCGCAGCTATCTGGACTTTGTGGCGGGGATTGCCACCTGTACCTTGGGTCATGCCCATCCGGCCTTGGTGGAGACGGTCAGTCGGCAAATGCAAACCCTGCACCATGTTTCCAATCTCTATTACATTCCTCAACAGGGGGCGCTAGCGCAGTGGCTTGTGGATCACTCCTGTGGCGATCGCGTGTTTTTCTGCAATTCCGGTGCCGAAGCCAACGAAGCCGCCATTAAACTGGCGCGCAAATATGCCCATACCGTTCGCCACATTGCCAACCCGATCATCATTACGGCACAGGCTAGCTTCCACGGACGCACCCTCGCCACGATTACTGCTACGGGTCAACCAAAATACCAACAACACTTTGACCCCCTGGTGCCCGGCTTCGCCTATGTTCCCTACAACGATTTTGCGGCATTGCAGACTCTTGTTGAGCAACTAGATCAGTCCCAGCCCCAAGTGGCCGCTATTCTGTTGGAACCGTTACAGGGAGAAGGGGGAGTCCGTCCTGGCGATCGCCCCTACTTTGAGCAGGTACGCCAACTCTGTACCGAAAAAGGCATTCTCCTGATTTTTGATGAAGTACAAGCGGGTATGGGGCGCACGGGTTCCCTGTGGGGCTATGAAACCCTCGGTGTTGAACCCGATATTTTCACCTTGGCCAAAGGCCTAGCGGGGGGAGTTCCCATTGGTGCCATGATTGCCAAGGAGTTTTGTGCTGTCTTTCAGCCGGGGGATCATGCCAGTACCTTTGGCGGTAACCCCTTGGCCACGGCAGCAGCGCTCACGGTTTGTGAAACCCTTGAAAAAGAGAATCTCCTCGAAAATGTGCGCGATCGCGGGCAGCAACTGCGGACAGGACTACGCGAACTAGCAGCAACCTATCCTCAGCTCATTGCTGAGGTGCGCGGCTGGGGACTGATCAACGGTCTGGAACTGCAACCCGACACCCCCCTCACCGCTGCTGAAGTCGTCAAAGCTGCCCTTGCTGAGGGGCTATTGCTGGTGCCCGCGGGGCCGCAGGTGGTGCGCTTTGTCCCTCCTCTCATTGTCAGTGCTGCCGAGATTGATATGGCCTTAGGGGCAGTGAGCCGAGCCTTTGCCCACTTAGCAGCCTAAAGCACATCCTTGCGTTTTTGAAAAACCCCCACTAGTCCCAGCATGAGGGCAATAATGCCCCCTAAGCGCAGGTTATTGACGGTGACATTGGCGTTGAACGTGTGCCCCTGAAGACTCCAAAAGCGATCAATAAGAGCTTCACCGCTGGCGATCGCCCGCCCCCGCTGCTCTTTCCAGAGGGCAAATTGGTCTTGCCAGCGATCCATGGCCCTCTGATAGTCTTTGACCCGTTGATTGTATTCCTCGACGCGATCGCGATAGGCCTGATCAAACTCTAAGACCGAATTGGGCAGTGGCGGTGGATCACCCGGTTCCGGAGGTTGTGGGGGTTCGGGTTCATCTACAGCGGGGTGGTACTCCTTGCGCACGCCGGGAAAGCGGCAACGTTGAAAGAGGTTATCATCAAAACACGGACATTGCTCTAGGGCTTCAGGACTGAGTTTCTCCCGTTCAGATTTGGATTGCTGCCAGCAGGCATCCCGCGCCACATCCTGACCAAAGCCGAACAGGGACACCACATTGGCATAACTCCAGCGGGTCAGGGTGACATCGCTGATCAAATTGCCCACGCCCCCTAGATCCTTCAGAGGAATAATTGCTCCAGCAAAGGTAATCTGGGGTACCAAAAAGAGAATCGTTAACAAGGGAGCCACGGTTTGCGTCGGCGAGAGGGCAGAGACCAATAACCCCATCACCATGCCACCAAAGGTGGCCAGAAACAGCGTTAGATACAAGCCAGCGATCGCCCCAATACCGAGGCTCAGATCGATCGCCAAAAACTTCACCGCCAAAAAAACCGCTGCTTGGTACAGTGCCAGCACCACTGCTGGGCCAAGCTTGGAGAAAATATAGGGCCACAGCCCCAACCCCACCATCCGCTCCCGGCGATAGATCTCCAACTCCTTAACAATTTCCCGCATCGTCGCTAGGCTGCCCACCATCACCGCAATCAGCACAGTAACAAAGGCCATCGTAAATGCCTGCCCCGCATCCCCCTGATCCGGATCGAGAATCGTTGGCTTCCAGAGGACAAAATCCAAGGCTCCCAAAATCGGCGCGAGGGAGAGCATGAGAATGAGTGCCGCCCGATCCTGTCGCAAAATGGCCAAGTTTCGCTGAGTGAGAATCCACCACTGCCGCCACGGTGCCACTTGGGGAATCGTTGCTTTTTGGCGTTGGGGTTGGACTTGTCGGGTTGCCCCCGTATCCACGTTGAGGGGACGCTGCCGCTCCACCACATAGGTTTGATACAGATGAGACTGGCGATAGCGCTGCTGCCATACGGCTGGATTAGGTTCGCTCTCAATCTTGAGGTAAATTTCATCAAAATCTTGGACATCAAAATAGTTGAGGGCTTGATCCGGTGGCCCAAAATAGGCAAGGTGGCCGCCCCGTGCTAAAAACACCACCAAATCGCAGAGCATCACATTTTTAGTGGCATGGGTAATCAGTAAAATTGTTCGCCCCTGATCTGCCAACTGCCGCAACAGCCGCATCATCTGGGTTTCCGTGCCCGGATCCAAGCCAGAAGTGGCCTCATCCAAGAAAAATAAACTGGGGCGGGTGAGCAATTCCACACCAATCGACACTCGTTTGCGCTGACCGCCACTCAGTTGTTTCACCAGTACATTGCGGCGAGATGTTAACTCCAATTCCGCAAGGACGCGGTTCACCTGTTCCTGTCGCTCTTGATCGCTAAAATCAGCAGGTAAGCGCAGTCGTGCCGCATAGTCCAAGGCCTGAGCCACCGTTAGCTCACTGTGGATAATGTCATCCTGAGGCACATAGCCAATCTGGGTGCGATAGGTGCCAAAGTAGCGGTACAGATCATAGCCGTTGACGAGTACCGTACCCGCCGTAGCAGGACGAAAGCCGTTGAGGGCATCGAGGAGCGTTGATTTACCGGCACCACTGCCGCCAACAATCGCGACAAACTCGCGGGGCAAAATTGAAAGGGAAATATCTTGCAGCAGCTTTGCCCCCTTGGCGGTGGTTTTGCTGAGGTGGATGGCATCGAGGCGCAGATTGCCACTGTCGTTGTGGGGAACAATGGTTTCATCGGGGGTAAACAGCGAGCTATAGGGGCCAATGCGCACCAAGGCCCCCGTGGGTAAAGGCATAGGTTTGCGGGGTTCAAGGCGCTGGTTATTGATGAAGGTGCCGTTGGCAGAGTCGAGATCGACAATGTACCACTGTCCTTCCTGAAGGTAGAGGCGGGCATGAAATCGCGAGACGACCGGATGATCCAGCACCATATCGTTACTGGGGTCACGGCCAATCCGAATCTGCTGGCGATCGCGCAGTTGGAGGGGGCGCGTTTGCTCCACAACCTCCGTGGCGGGCATCAACAAGTAGGTCAGCCGCAGGAATTCCCCCACATGGATCACATCCCCCGGTGCCAAGGCATGTTCGCTAATCGTTTTTCCGCGCCAGTGGAGACCATTTTTGCTGCCCAAGTCAATAATTTTGTAATGCTCTCCCGATCGCACCAGCTTGGCATGGTGAAAGGACACAAAGGGATGGTCAATGGTGATGTCCGCCTTCGGATCCCGACCGAGAACCAGTTCCTCCTTCAGCAGCGGAAACTCCTGCAACCACTGGGGCGTCGCCACCTGCAAGATCGGCGTACTGGCAGCCCCCATCACCACCGTGCCCGGCAGTTCCGTTGTTGCTATGCCATCTGGATCAAAAATGGCTTCAAACTCACCGATTTGTAGGCGATCGCCCGCCTTCAGCGCCACAGGGGTGCGTGGCCGCAGCTTCGTACCATTCAAAAAAGTGCCGCTGGCGCTCCCGAGATCCGCCACTTGATAACCCGTCTCCGTGGGAATAATCAAGGCATGGTGGCGGGAAATCCCCTCACCGACGAGAATCACTTGGCTTTGGGGGTCGGTACCGATAAGCAGGCGATCGCGCCCCAGTTGAATTTGCTGTCGTGAACCATCAGCCGCTAAAAGGTTGAGAATGGGCACTGCCATACCGCTTGTTTAGAAACCCCACTTCATTTTGTCACTAGAGCCAGAGTAAGAATTTTCTATTACAGGAACAAGAAAAAACCCTAAAGTATTAGTCGTTACGAAATCATTGGGATTAAATTTGCTAAATTAGCATCCAATTCATCCAGACATTGCCACTCTGTTGCACCTTCTCCCAGACATGTAGAAGAAATCTCTTTTTCCTGTACTCCGCCGTTGTTGTGGGGATGTATTGATGTTGATGCACGTTGAAATTATTGAAAGTAACCCCCACCTGCGTTCCCTCCTTGGCTGGCACCTACAGCAAGTGGGGCACATCGTTCATCTTGCCAGTGGTTGTCAACAGGGGCAGGAAGTATTTCAACTGCGACATCCCGATTTGGTTGTTCTCGATCTGGACTTGAATGAGGGCAATGGTTTGGAATTATGCCGCTGGCTTCACTACCAAAACACTGTTTTGATTTTAGTTCTTTCTGGCCATGAGGATGAAGCGGATGTGGTGACGGCGCTGCGGGCGGGTGCCGATGATTACTTGGCCAAACCCTTTGGGATGCAGGAATTTCTTGCCCGAGTCGAGGCCTTGGCACGGCGAGCACGCCCCTGTTTACCCAGTGTCCTGAACTTGGGTGAGTTACAAGTCGATTTAGTGCAGCGGCGAGTGGTGGTACGCAATGTGCCAGTGGATTTGACACCGCAGGAATTTAGCCTACTCTATGTTCTGACGCAAATGGGGGGCACACCTTTGAGTCGTCAGGAATTGCTGCGGCGAGCTTGGCCAGAGAGCATTGACAACCCTCGCACCGTGGATACGCATATCTTATCTTTGCGTAAGAAAATCGAAGTGGATCCGCAGCAGCCGCGCCTAATTCAAACCGTGCGCAATGTCGGTTATCGACTGCACCTTGAGCCATTGAATGGGCGCTACCAGCAGAATGGCAATAAACCCCATTCCCGTCCCCCGCGATCGCCCCGCCACGTATTGGTTTAGACTTTGTCCAGTCTTCCTAAAATATTCTCTCTCAAATGAGCGATCCCTTTGCGTGGCTAGAACCTGCCCTAGATGCCCTGCACCGTGCCCATTGGTATCGCCAACCCCTTCTCAGTAGCGCACCGGGGGCAGTGGTGAGTGTTGGCGAGCCGCCCCGACCATTGATTAACTTTTGCAGCAATGACTATCTGGGTCTGGCCAACCATCCGCAGGTGAAAGCAGCCGCCATTAAGGCGATTGACGAATGGGGTACTGGGGCGACCGGGTCTCGCCTTCTGAGTGGTCAACGTTGTCTTCATGAACAACTAGAGCGGGCGATCGCCCAGTGGAAAGGCACAGAAGCTGCCTTAGTCTTTAGTTCGGGTACTGCCGCCAATCTCGGTACCATTGCTGCCCTTGTGGATCAACGGGACTTGGTGCTTGGGGATGCCTACAACCATGCTTGTCTCAAAAAAGGTGCCCGTCTCAGTCATGCGACGTTCTATGAATACCCCCACAACGCTGTCGCTGCCCTTGTCCAACTCCTAGAAACCCATCGCTGCCAATACCGCCGTTGTCTGATCCTCACGGATGGTGTCTTCAGTATGGATGGGGATGTCGCCCCCCTAGAGGAGATATTGGCGCTAGCCGAGACCTACACAGCCATGGTGCTAGTGGACGATGCCCACGGCACAGGGGTCTTGGGAACCAACGGTGCCGGTACCTTAGTCGCCTTGGGGCAATCGAGTCCGATCGTCATTCAAATGGGTACCCTCAGCAAAGCCCTTGGCAGTTTAGGGGGATACATTGCTGGCTCCCAAGCTCTGATCTCCTATCTGCAACACCGTGCCAGCACATGGATCTATAGCACTGGACTCTCACCGGCGGACACTGCTGCTGCCCTTGCTGCCCTTGAGCAACTACAAACAGAGCCTTCCCTACGCCAAGCCCTTGAGGAGCGCATTCAACAACTCGAAGAAGGACTGCAAGAATTGGGTTGCCCCGTTTTGCCCCGTCCGCTACCGACCCCCATCTTTTGCTTGCCTGCTCCCGATCCAGCCACTGTTCTCCAATGGGGTCAGAAATTACAAGAGGCTGGATGTTGGGTGGCGGCGGTACGGCCACCGACCGTGCCCTTTAGTCGGCTGCGCATCACCCTAAGAGCCGATCACACCCCTGAGCACATTGCGCAATTGCTGGCAGCATTGGCTGAGTTGTTAAAGTGCTGTTAAGAAGGGCTGACGGTCTCGGTGTATTTCGCCTAGGCTGGAGATAGTTCTGTGAAATCGGCAAACTGCGCCAAGGAGTGAGCGATGAGGATTTGGGTAAGCGAGCAAATTGATCCCTCTGGCCTGCTTTATGCCTGTATTGCCTGTCGTGATGAAGCTCAGGCGAGGGAGTGTGTGCAGTCTTTTGAGAAAAACTTAACAACAGAACAAAAAGCCGCCGGTTGGCAAGTGCGTCTGCGTACGGTGGCCTCTTGGGATGAGGTTCCCAGTACTGCCCTCAAGCTCTGCTAATCTTTTGGCTCAGCCCTGCATAAGAATCTCAGTGGAGCGATTAAGCCAGTGGGGACGTTGCCCTCTCTGCACCTTTGCTATCATGGGTGCGATGTGCTCATCATTGCTTTTCCTTTGGAGGATGCCGCAGAATGGAGTTTGAAGCCCTGTTACTTGGTTTAGAACCACTTACCGTGCTTGCCCTTGGGGTGGGTGCTGTTGCTGTTGCCCCCGTTGTGGGTGCCGTTGACTCAATGACTGGTCACAACTTGGCAGAGCAAGCTCGCAATGCGGCAAAATCAGGCTTGATGTGGGCGTTTGAAGCCTATGAAAAGGCACAGACGGCTGTCGCTGAAGCCAGTGAGTCTTTCCAAGACTTGGTTGCCGAAGCCCGCTCAGAAATGATGGAGCAAAAAGCAGCAAAGGCCGCCGCGCCTGAGGAACCCCGCCAAGTGACGATTAGCTAAGTTTTACTTTTAGTGCCTAATTGAAATGCCTTTGGGGTAGTTCTGCTGCCCCATCTTTTTTATTTTAATGAGCGACCAGCGGGCGGGAAATAGATCACGGGAAAGACGCAACGGCGAATGATCTCCCCGGCAAAACTAGGGATTGATAATTCCCAAATTTTACCGACGGAACCAGAGGAAACGGCAATCCCATAGATGTCGCGATCGTGGGCTGCCAATTGTGCTTCGACCACCGGACTACCAAAGCGAATCTCGGTTTCAATGCTCAGGCCATAGCCAGTGAATTCTTGCTTTAGCTCGGCAAGAATTTTTTCAGCCTTCGGACGTTGCTCGCCAACTCCCAGTTCCCCTTTGCCAGCATCGCTGATAATCCAGCAGAAGGTCAGTGCAGCAATGCTCGTTTGATCGCGCTTTTGCACGCCTTCCCGCAGTTTTTGAACAAGATGTTGGGCAGAGGGGCTGTGGTCGTAGGGCACTAGTAGGTGGCGAAAGAGATTTTGACAGCGGAGATTCAGTTCTGCGGTTGTCATCACCCACAACAGTTGCGGGCGCATAATCATCACTGGCACTTTAATCCGTTGCAGCACCTCAATGGTTGTACTGCCGAAGAGCTTCTCGTCCAAGAGATTGCGAATGGGACGGCTGGCCAGCACCAAGTCAATTTGATGCTTTTCAACGGTGTCCAGAATGGCATCGGCGGGGCGGCGGTTTTCGATGATCACTTCTGCTTTAAGATCCGCTGGAACTTTTGCGGCATCGATTTTGAGTAATTCGCGTGCCTGTTGCAGCTTTTTTTCCCGCAGCCGAGGCTTATCGCCATCCTCGTCAATGGGGCGGGCATGGAAGAAGATCAACTTGCGAGCACCCGCTGTTTTCAGTGCCTCAAGGTAGTGGGTCAGTTTGGGGAGACCATCATGGAGATCTGTTGGAATCAATATGTTCTTGAACATGCCAGTGCTCCCCAATGCCAAACTCTAATTGCAGATTACCTTAGAAGGGGGAGGCGCGCTACTCAGTTCTTTTCTCTTTTTAAGGAATAAAATAATTACCCCCTCGCAAGCCGCAGGGGTCGCTGCTGGCAAATGGCAAGGACACTGCCAAAGTCTTGGGGGCAGTTGCGCGACCCTATACAGACAACTGATAGAGAAGAAAACGGTTGCTTAGGGGCAACTTTTCGGAAAACCCCATCGTCAACTTCAACAGGAGTCACTAAAATAGGGATGGGTACAGAGTCATCATTAAATTCAATAATGTATCCATTACTACTAAATCCCTGTGAAACAAGGAGATTGTCTATCGTGATGCGATTTTCATTGAGATGTTTCTGGGATTTCGCTCCTCGCTAAGAGCTGTTAAATCAGAATCGCAACGACTTTTTTCCCATCGAATGCAGCGACACATTTGCCCTTCTCAAGAGAGGGTTTTAAGTAACTGAAATTGCCTTCTTAAACAGTTGAGGAAGGGGAGATTTCGCTGCCAACTTCAATGATTGAGTTGAGGTGTTGAGTTGATGACAATTTTGACGTTGGGGCAACGCATGCTCCGCACAATTTTGTGGCCTGTCCGGCAGTGGCTAGAGCATCTAGAAGTGCACGATCGCCAGCTTGCCCATCGTCTATGCCGCTTGATCCCCGCCCAGTGTCCCTTTGAACGCGATATCGTGGTTGCAAAATGGCATATTCACATTCCGCCCCTGTGCCACCTAAATCCTCTCTATGAGGAGTTGATGGTGTTGCGCTACCGTGCCCTCTGCTATTTGGCGGATGAGTGCCATGAGGATATTAGTGCCTACTGTTAGTGCCTAGGGGGTGTGCTGGTGTGGCGATCGCTCACCTCCTTTTTGGGGCAACAGCCCTGTTCCTGTTGTGGTCGAGCCAGTCCCCAAACGATCTGTAGGGATTGTGAACGGCGGCTGAGGTCATGGGAAGTGCGCCAACGCCAACGCTACTGGCGGGGCAGTCTCCCCCTTTTTCCCTGGGGGTATTATCAGCAAGACCTCAAGCGGGCGATCGCCACCATGAAATACAACAATCACCCCGAACTAGGTACCCTCTTTGGCCAATGGTTAGCCCTGAGTTGGTTGGAAGCAAAGATCGCCCAACGCCTCCCGTTGCAGATTGTGCCTATTCCTCTCCATCGCGATAAATTGCAGAGCCGGGGCTTTAATCAAGCAGCGCTCATTGCTGAGGGGTTTTGCCGTGCCCTTGAGCTACCCCTTGCCCCAGTGGGACTAATCCGCCAAAGAGCAACCCAGTTCATGTTTCAGCTTTCACTCACAGAACGCCAAGCCAATCTTGAGAATGCCTTTCGCCTAGGGCAGGGGCTGCAGCGACGGCGCTGGCTCCTTTTGTGCGATGACATTTATACCACGGGGACAACGGCACGAACTGCAGCCGCAGTATTACGGGGGGCTGGCTACAAGGTCTTGGGGATCATCACCGTGGCCGTGGCGCTGCCGGATCAACTGGTCGATTCCACCGTGAAGGCAACCAACATCAAGGCTTCTGTCCACTCAACAACCGCACCATAGGTATCCCCCGTGTGACCGCCCAACTGCCACTGAAACCATGCCGGGATCAAGAGGATGAGGAGCAAACCAAAAAGCAATTGTCCGAAGGGAAGCGGTAGCAGGAAGCTGAGTAACAGCACCAGTAAACCACTCGGCCAAAAATCGCGGGGAAAGGCACTACTGGCTTTATGGATCTGACCCGTGCCTTGGGGTTTCAAATAGGGATAGCGGGCGATCGCCCACACCTGAGCAAGGCGCCCGATTACCAATACCCACACCAAGACCTGACCCCTCTCTAAACTGCTCAAGGCCGCTACTTTTAAGAGCAAAATGACGAGTCCTGCCATGACGCCAAAGGCACCCGTGCGGCTGTCCGCCATCACCTCAAGGCGCCGCTGTTGATCCCTGACGGCTAAACCATCGGCCGTGTCCATGGCACCATCCAAGTGCAATCCCCCAGTTAATCCTAGCCAAAGTGCCACAACCAAGACACTGGCCACGAGGGGGGGAACGTGCAAAAATGCCAGCAGCCACTGCGCCCCCCAGAGAAGCATTGCCAACAGTAGCCCCACCCAAGGACACCACTTGGCAGCTCCCGCCAATTGCATGGGGCAGTTAGGGGGAATGGGCAAACAGGTATAGAAGGCGATCGCCCCCAACCATTCCATCCAAAGGGTCTTCATGAACGGGTTTGAATTTGCGCCACTGTCCGCTGCTGGGGTTGCAGGGATTGAGCCACCCGCTGAATGTCGGCAGGGGTAATGTCATTAATGGCCTCTAAACGGGCAAAGAGTTGCTGCCAGCCGCCGCCTTTTACAGCATACTCCGCCAAGAGCTTGGCCATCCCCTCATTGGACATTAGGTTTTGCAGCAGTTCCATCCGCAGTTGCGCTTTTACCCGATCCAGCTCTGCCGCCGTCACGGGTGTTGTTTGCAGTGCCTTGAGTTCTTGGGCAATACCTGCCGCAAGGGCAGCCGTCGTTTGACCCGGCGCCGGTGCCCCGTAGATGAGAAAGCGATTGGGGTATTTATTGCCGGGAAACCCCACGTAGGCTTGCACGTTGAGGGCTAATTTTTGCTCTAGGACAAGGGAACGGTAGAGACGGGAGGTGCGACCGCCACTGAGGAGACGTGTCAAAATTTCATAGGTGAGGTACGCGGGATCCCTCAAAGGTGGACAGGGATAGGCTTCAATATAGAGGGGTTGACTGGCCAATTCGAGGGTAATCTGCCGAGATTCCGTTTGCGGCGGTTCGGGGGGAATGGCTGTGGTTTTGCCCGTGCCCTTGGGATAGCGACTAAAATAAACCTTGGCCAATTCCTTCACCTTCTGGGGATCAACATCTCCGACAAGCACCATGGTCATTTTGTCAGGTGTGTAATACTGGCGAAAAAACCGTTCCACATCGGCGCGGCGCAGGTTTTGAATATCCTCACGGTAGCCAATGACGGGTCGGCGGTAGGGATGCTGACGAAAGCTGGTGGCCAAAAAGGCCTCAAAGAGTTGGCCAGTGGGGGAATTTTCAGTGCGCAGCCGCCGCTCCTCAAGGATGACTTCCTTTTCTTGATAGAAGTCGCGAAAGACGGGTTCCAAAAAGCGTTCCGACTCTAGGGACATCCACAGTTCCAATTTGTTGGCGGGAAAACTGTAGAAGTAACGGGTGGCATCGGCAGATGTGGTTGCATTGAGACCCACGCCCCCGGCCTGCTGGACAATTTGGCCATATTGATTGCGAATCACATAGCGATCGGCAGCCTGCTGCACAGCGGCAAATTCTGTAATCAATGCCTGACGTTGCCGCTCATCCGTCGTGGCTTGCAGTTGCTCAAAGAGGCGATCCAGTTGGGCAAGTTTTTCTTTTTCAGCGGCATAATCCGTCGTCCCAATGCGGCGGGTGCCCTTAAAGGCCAAGTGTTCCAGATAGTGCGCCACACCGGTCTGGCCTTCCGGTTCATCAACGCCCCCTACATCCACGTAGGTGAGAAATGACACTATCGGGGCTTGGTGTTGCTCCATGACAATGAAGTGCATCCCATTGTCAAGATAGAATTCACTGATTTGATCCATGGCACGGTCAATGTAGGGGCGAATCGTTTGGGCGTCGGCCGGCAAGGAGAGGGCGATCGCCCCCAAAACAAGGCAGAGGAGAATTTGCCAGAAATAAACTTGCCAGTGGCGTTGCTGCCGCATCAACAAACCTAGTTGGCCTCCAGCCAGTTGGCCGCCGCGTAAATGTCCACCGCAAGGGGCACACTCAGGGGTACTGCTGTACTCATGACTTCGGGAATTGTAGTTTGCAGTTGTTCCCACGCTTCAGGGGTCATCTCCAACACCAATTCATCGTGGACTTGGAGCAGCAGGCGGACTTCTTCAGGGGAAAGTAGGGGAGCCAGTTTCACCATCGCACACTTAATAATATCGGCACTGGAACCTTGAATCGGGGCATTGGCTGCCGCCCGCAATAGCCCCCGCTCGTAATTGCTCATTTTTAGTTTACTGGGATCGACATCGGCTAGCGCCTCTAAAGGCTTGCGCCGCAGGGCTTGCAGTTCAGAACTCTGAAATTCAAAATAGCGCCGCCGTCCCAAAATGGTTTCCACATAGCCTTGGCTGAGGGCAAGCCGTTCCATTTGCCGCAAATAGTCAAAGACGCGTGGATAGCGATCGTAAAACCGCTGAATAAACACCTTAGCATCGGCCACACTCACTCCGGCCTCACGGGCAAACCGCTGCGCTCCCATCCCGTAAATGACGCCAAAGTTAATAATTTTGCCCAAGCGTCGCTCGCTGGAACTAATGTCGGTTTTTTCTAGGAGAAACTGAGCTGTGAGATGATGGACATCCTCCCCTTTTTGGTAGGCCTCTAGTAGGGCCGGCTCTTGACTCAGATGAGCAAGGATGCGCAACTCAATTTGGGAATAGTCCGCTGCCACCAGCAACCAGCCCGGCTCGGGAATAAAGGCGCGGCGAATTTGCCGACTAAACTCGGTGCGAATGGGGATATTTTGCAGATTGGGATTAGAGGAGGAAAGGCGCCCCGTAGCGGTCACCGCTTGGTTGAATTCCGTATGTACACGGCCTGTGTCCGGACGCACCAAGGTTGGCAACACATCCACATAGGTGGATTTGAGCTTGGCGAGGGTGCGATGGTTCA
Source organism: Thermosynechococcus sp. TG215 (assembly GCF_031583455.1). Classification (NCBI taxonomy): domain Bacteria; kingdom Bacillati; phylum Cyanobacteriota; class Cyanophyceae; order Acaryochloridales; family Thermosynechococcaceae; genus Thermosynechococcus; species Thermosynechococcus sp. TG215. The sequence continues at coordinate 703,566 of NZ_CP134178.1, forward strand.
AAATGAGTTCAATCACAGGATGATCTCCCCGCAGTTTTTCGAGGGTTGCGGCATCGGTGGAGTAGCCCAGTTTCGTTTTATGGGTCTTTTTTGTATCTAACCCCAAAATGCCAAAGAGCAGTTCACTCAGTTGCTTGGGGGAGGCCAAGTTAAAGGGTTGTCCCACGGCATCCCATGCTTGTTGTTGCAGTGCTGCCAGTTGCTGTTCGAGTTCTTGGGAGAGTTGCCGCAAATAGTCACTGTCAATGCGAATCCCCGTGGCTTCCATTTCCGCCAGAATGGGTTCGAGGGGCAATTCCACCTCTAGGAGGAGTTGGCGCAGGCGGGGGGGCAAGTCGGCCTCTAGTTTGTCCTTGAGAAGATAGGTGGTATAGACATCGAGGCCACAGTATTGCGCTACCACCGCAGGGGGGAGATCCGCAAGGGTTTGATCTTTGCCCACCAGACTACGGTAGGTTTGGGCTTGAAGGGGCAGATAGCGTTGACACAGATCCTTGAGGTTGTGACTGGCTTCGGGATTAATCACATAGCTCGCCAGCATCGTGTCAAATACGACACCTTGTAATTGAATCCCCTGAAACCGCAGCACCAAGCGGTCAAACTTGGCATTTTGCAAGACTTTGGGGTAGCGATCGCCCTCAAGAATCGGTCGCAAAGCGGCGAGGGTCTCTGGTAGGGGTAGGTTCTGCCCCTCTTTGTGCCCCAACGGTAGATAGGCCACCTGATCAGGCGCTGCGCCCCAACAGCAGCCCAAGCCCACCAAGGCAGCATCGCGGGGGTTCAAGGCCGTGGTTTCCGTGTCCCAAGCCACAGGATGGTTCGCATCGGTACAGGTTTCTAACTGGGCGATCAGCCATTGCAGTTGCTCTGGCGTCTCAATGAGTTGCACATTCACTGGATCGGGGGTGTCCGTCGGCGCAAAAAACCATGTTGCATCCGCATCGCTCTCTACATCCGGCAGTGTCCCCCCCAAGCGGAGGTGCCAGTCCTGAAGTTGCATCCGCAGGGTACGAAATTCCAACTGATCCAATAGCTGATCCAGCGTTGGCCAGTCAAAGGGACTCAGATGCAGTTCCTCTAGGGGGAGTTCCAAGGGGACATCGAGGATAATTTGAGCTAGGGTGCGGGAATGGCGGGCATCGGCCTCCCCATTGATCAGCTTCGTTCTTAGGCTAGGGGGCGTAATCTCATTGATGTGGGCGTAGATTTCCTCTAGCGTGGGGTACTGATTGAGTAACTGCACCGCTGTTTTTGGGCCAATCCCCTTAATACCGGGAATGCGATCGCTGGCATCGCCACAGAGGGCTTTATAGTCCACAATTTGCTCGGGCCAAACCCCCATTTTTTCCTTGACCTTGAGGGCATCAAAGACCTCCAGACCCTGCTTGCGTTGGCCAAGGGTATTCCCCAGATACAAGACCTGTACTTGACCTTCGCGATCAATCAATTGAAAGAGGTCGCGATCGCCACTGACAATGGACACCCGCCATCCTTGGGGTCGCAAGCGATGGGCCACCGTACCAATCACATCATCGGCTTCATAGCCCGGCTGACTCAACAGGGGTAGACGCAGTGCCCGCAGCAACGCCTGCAAATTGGCAATATCGGTAATAAAGTCCTCGGGCGTTTCTGCCCGCCCCGCCTTGTAGTTTTCGTCGGCTGTGTGGCGAAATGTCGGCTCCCCCAAGTCAAAAGCAATGGCCACATGATCCGGCTGCTGCTGCTCCAGAATCTCCAGCAGCGTCTTAAGAAAGCCAAAACACACACTAGTGGGAATCCCCGTGGAGGTACGCAACCCCCCCTCTCGCCCCTTACTAAAGGCGTAGTAGGCACGAAAGGCCAAGGAATGACCATCAATGAGTAAGAGATTGGCAGAAGGCATGGGGACAGGAAACGGCGGGGGATAACTTTTCCATTATTCAAAAAATTGGTCTAAAACCCCACCCCTGAAAATGGCAGCGTATCAACGGCTAAAGTCACGGCGTTTTTGGCAGAAGGGCAAAGCCACTAGCATTGCCAAGATGAGAATGCTTTGATCGCGCCAATGGCGTTGCACATCTACGGTAAACATGTAGCCTTGATCTCGTTGGAAGCGGCTGATAATGCCTTGGGCTTCATTGATGGCACGACTGCGTTGGCGGTTCCACTCAGAATATTTTAGTTCCCACTCATCCATGGCTGCCTGATAGGCTTGCAGCCGTTGCAGATAGTCTTGGAGCGCTGCTGGATCATTGGGGGGATCGCCCGGAGACTCTGGCCGCGGCGGTGCGGGTTCATCCACTTCGGGGACATACTTGGCGCGGATACCGGGGAAGTTACAGGTCTTAAAGAGACCGGGACCATAGCACAGACAAAAATCCCGCTGCATCTCCTCGGTCATTTTTTCCCGTTCCTCCTCTGGTTCGCGCCAACAGGGGTCATTGGCAATGTCATCCCCGATGCCTGTGAGCTTGACCATCGCCTCAAAGGGCCACTTAATGACCGTCAGATGGTTAATAATCTGCCCCGGTAACCCGAAGGAAGAAACGGGCTGAATCCCGCCACTAAAGATAATTTGGGGCACTAAAAACATCAGCACCAGCAGCGGCACAATGTTCTGGCTAGGGGCAAAGGCAGAGACTAAAAGACCCATCGCCATACCGCCAAAAATGGCAAGGGCAAGGGTGACGTACATGGCAAAAGTAACCCCCCAATCTCCCGGTAAATCCACCGCCAGCTTTGTCACCGCAAGGTAAGTGGCCGCTTGATAAAGAGCTAGCCCAAGGGCGATCGCCCCCTTGGAGCCAATGTAGGGCAACAGCCGCAGGCCAATCATCCGCTCCCGCCGATAAACCTCCACCTCCTTAACCAATTCCCGCATCGTTGTCATTGCGCCAATCATGACGGCAATCAGACTGGTGACAAAAATCATCGTCAGGGCTTGACCCGCATTCCCCGTTTCCGGATTAAAGAGATCCCGCTGCCAAGAAACAAAACTCAAACTCCCCAAGAGGGGGGCTATTAAGAGGGTCAGCAGCAGGTTACTGCGATCTTGGCCAAGAATTGTGAGATTGCGGCGGGTGAGAATGAGAAATTGTTGCCAAGGGGAGATTTTCGACTTGGGTTCACTGCTGCGACGGGATTTGCCCTTGGTGCGCCGTTGACTTTCATCGGGCATGTGAGCTAGCACCTGCTGTCGCCCGACCACATATTCCTGATAGAGGCGCGATCGCCGGTAGGCTTCCTCTAGTTCTGCCGAAGTGGGGGCATTGGGGTTTTTCTCTTTGTCTAGGGCACGATAGATGCCAGAAAAATCCTCGAGCTTAATGCCACTAAAGCGATCGCCAAAGGTAGCTCGGAAATAGGGCAGCAGTTGATCAGGAGGACCAAAGTAGGCCAGCCGGCCGCCCTCCGCTAGATAGATCACCAGATCACACTCCCGAATATTTTGGGTGGCGTGGGTAATGATCAGAATCGTTCGCCCCTGATCCGCCAACTGCCGCAGCAAAAACATCAGGTCGGCTTCCGTGCCCGGATCTAAGCCAGAGGTGGCCTCATCGAGGAAGAAGAGACTGGGTTGCGTGAGCAATTCGGCACCAATACACACCCGCCGCTGCTGACCGCCACTGAGGCGGGAAATGGGCACATCGCGACGATGGTTCAGTCCCAATTCTGTTAACACCTCGGTCACCCGCTGTTGGCGTTCCGCTGGGGTTGTATCGGGGGGCATGCGTAGTTTTGCCGCGTATTCCAAGGCTTGGGCGATCGTCAGTTCCTCGTGGATGATATTCTTCTGCGGTACATAGCCCAATTGCGCTTGAAAGGCCTGATAGTTGCGGTAGAAATTTGTGCCATTGACCAGTACCGTGCCCGTTGTTGCTGGCCGCAGTCCATTGAGGGCATCGAGGAGCGTTGACTTGCCGCTACCACTAGGCCCCAAGATGGCCACAAACTCCTTGGGCATGATCGATAGCGAAATATCGTGGAGAATTTGCGTTCCCTTGCCCACCACCTTACTGAGGTTGATGGCATCTAGGCGCATGTGACCCGATTCGGCATATTGGGTCAGGGTTTCATCAACATTGAGGACAAGGCGATCGCTACCAATGCGAATACTGTCCCCCACCCGCAGCAGTGTGGGTTCTTCTACCTCGCGGCCATTGACAAACGTGCCATTACTCGACCCCAGATCCGTGAGCAGGAAATCGCCATTGCGGCGCTCAATTTTGGCGTGGTGACGGGACACCGTTGGATGCTCAATCACCAGATCATTGCTTGGATCGCGGCCAATCGTGAACGTGTTGTATCCCACCAGCGAAATCGTCTTCACGGGGACAGTGGATGTCGCATCGGCCTCAGGAATCGCCAGTACTGTTGCTGTGCTCAACTCCGTCGCGGGGCTAAAGACAACGGCATGACGCTCTGTGTCAATGCGATCGGGCAACTCCTGCCCCACATAGGTCAGCGTCACAAATTCCATCAGGGCATAACTCTCCCCGATTCCCAAATGCACATTCATTGCCGGCTGCGGGTCACTGAGATCTACCACCTGCAAATGCTGATCCGCAAAGCGTAATTTCAAGTGGCAGGGCAAAAGTTCAGGGGTATCCACCACCACATCGCAGGCGGGATGGGTGCCTAAAAGCGTCGTTTGCTCCTGTAGCCCCCAGCGTTGCTGCCATGTTTTGGTGCGCACTTCAATCACAGGGACTTCAGTCTCTTTGCTGACCTCAGTGGTACGGGGTTGATAGTCGTGGTAGTGCCAGATGAGGCGAAAGCGCACAGCAGAGTTGCCCAGCGTTATCAAGTCGCCATCTTCAAGGGGAATGGGGGTATTAGGCACAACCGGTTGGCCATTGAGATGGGTGCCCGCTTTACTGCCGAGATCTACGAGGTGAACTTTCCCTTCTTGCCACTCCAAGAAAGCGTGGTAGCGGGAGACGGAAAGATCATTCAGGACAATGTCATTATCGGGGGCACGGCCAATTTTGAGGCCGCTGGCGGGTAGCTGAACCCCCTGCTCACTGACGGATTTGACAAGTTCTAACCATGCTGTTTGAGTCATGACCTTGGGGCAAAGGGGCTTGATGCCAGTCAGTTTACTGGATTCTGGCCGATCTGACAAAAGACGCCCGCCAAAGCTCAACCGGCGCAGAAACCTATCATTATTGCGAGGAGGGCAAAGAAGGCATCGGCAAATAACTCGCCACCTGTGACCATAGAAACTGTGCTTGCTCCCACAGGCGATCGGGACCAATACCAAAAAAGAGTTGCAACAGGAAAACAATCAGGGCAATTTTAATCGCCGTACCGAGAGTGACCTTGAGGACAGTGATCAGCCAGCGGAGCACGAACCAACTGATGGCGATCGCCCCTAAGGTGATCAGGATTTCAGTCACGGTCATCGCCGCACCAAGATATCTTGGCCATGGGTATCCGTGCCGCAGGTCTCCAGCAACTGGTGTTCAACGGCCAAAGCATGCACAAGGGCGGTTGTTTCAGGGGTGGGTTCCCACACATCGGGATTGCTGTAACAGTAGTAGGTTTCCACCCCATCAATCCCCCGCGCCACAGCTGCAGGAATCAATTGTTCAGCAGGCAAACGATAGCGCGCCGGGTGTGCCAAAATCGCCAAGCCTCCTGCTTCATGGAGTGCGGCAATCACCCGTTCTGCCTGTGCCAAGTCCCCTTGGGGGGCAGTGCCCATTGTATAGAGATGCAGGATCGGCGCATAGGGGTCAAAGCCATAGCCCAGAATATGCACCTCAGTACCCAAGAGTTGAGCCGTAATTTCAATGCCCGTGTAAACTTGGGGGCGATCCGTTCCTGGATAGGCTTCTACGTAGGTTCGAGCCTGAAAATAGCCCTCTAGGGCATGGTGATCGGTAATGGCAAATCCCTTGAGGCCATGGATCATTGCCTGTTGCGCCACTTGCTGCGGTGTCAGTTGCCCATCGGAGCAGATGGTATGGAGATGAAAGTTATAGCGATAGGGACAACTGGTTGCCGTCAACATCCGAAAGAGACCACGGAGAGTCTCAGCCTGCGTCACCATCAGTGCAGCAAGGGTCATAGGCATTACCAAATCTTACGCTGTTACCTCTTTAATATAAACTTTCTTTAAGAAACGAGAGATAAAGATTCCTAATAGGGCGATTTATGTACCTCGATGGGGTGTGCTAGGATACAAGTTGGCTCGGAATCATGCGATCGCAACGCCTCAACCTTGTCAGGTCCGGAAGGAAGCAGCAATACGGGATGCTTGCGGTAGGCGTGATCTCCGGGTCACCCTCTTGAGACCTGCGAACGATTCATGCCTGTCACTACCCTTAGCCTCCCCCTCGATGAGATTCGCTACGATGAACGGGGTTTAGTGCCAGCAATTGTCCAAGACTATTTGGACGGCACCGTGTTGATGCTGGCGTGGATGAATCGGGAATCGCTACAGAAAACCCTTGAAACCGGTCGTACGTGGTTTTGGAGTCGTTCGCGCCAAGAACTGTGGCCCAAGGGCGAAACCTCTGGCCATGTCCAGTGGGTCAAAAGTATCCGCTACGACTGCGATAGTGATGCCCTGTTGTTAACAGTAGAGCAAGTGGGCAAAGTCGCTTGCCACACGGGGCAGCGCAGTTGTTTCCACCGCCATGGGGAGGCCGGACAACGGGTAGAAGACCCACCAGCAGATACCCTTTCGCAAGTGTATAACGTGGTCTGTCAGCGGCGCGACTTTCCGCAGCTACAGTCCTACACTTCCAGCCTGTTCACAGCCGGTGATAATAAAATTCTCAAGAAGCTGGGCGAAGAAACCGTAGAAGTGGTGATGGCCTGCAAAGACGATGACCCCGAGGCGATCGCCAGTGAGGTAGCGGACTTGTTTTACCACACGCTAGTTGCCCTTGCCTATCATGGGGTGTCCCTGCGGCAGGTCTATGAGCAGCTTCAGTTGCGGCGGCGCTAGTTGCTTGCCGTTTTCCTTGTCAGCACTGGCTCAACGTCGTTAAAGTGCTAGATACAGGTAATTTACATAACTATACAAATGGCAAAGCAGGTGGTCGTCATTGGCGGCGGCATTGGGGGTCTGACCACAGCGGCATTGTTGGCACGACGGGGCTATCGGGTTCAGCTGTTTGAGCAGGCAGCCCAACTGGGGGGCTGTGCCTCCACATTTCAGCGGCGGGGTTTTACCTTCGATGTTGGCGCCACCCAAGTGGCTGGCCTTGAGCCGGGGGGGATTCACGCGGCGATTTTTGCTGAATTGGAGATGCCTCTGCCAGCAGCAACCCCCTGCGATCCTGCCTGTGCGGTGTATCTGCCGCAGGAAATGACGCCCATCAATGTTTGGCGCGATCGCGATCGCTGGCAACTGGAACGTCAACGCCACTTTCCCCACAGTGAGCGGTTTTGGCAAGGCCTTGAACACCTCTTTGCCATTAGTTGGCGATTTCAGCAGCGGCAGCCCATTTTACCCCCGCGCAATGGCTTTGATCTGTGGCAATTGGTGCAAGCCCTGCGTCCGGAGACGCTTCTCACGTTGCCCTTTAGCCTGATGACGGTGACCGATTGGATGCGTCTTTGCGGTGTCGGGGGCGATCGCCGGCTGCGGCAATTTCTGGATCTTCAACTCAAGCTCTACTCCCAAGTAGATGCCAGTGAAACCGCACTCCTCTATGCCGCCACCGCCCTCTGTCTGTCCCAAGACCCCCACGGCCTCTACCATCTCCACGGCAGCATGCAGGTGCTCAGTGATTTACTCGCCAATGCCTTGCAGCGCGATGGCGGTCAAATTTACACCCGGCATTTGGTGCGTCACATTGAAGTCGAGCGGGGGCGTGCCGTCGCTGTCCAAGTGGAGAACCTGAAAACAAAAACCTTGCAGCGCGTTGCAGCGGATCACATTGTGGCCAATGTCCCTGCCCAAAACCTGCCCCAACTCCTTGGCGATGCCATTCCCACTGGCTATGCCCGCCGCCTCAAAACACTGCCGCCGGCCGCCGGTGCCTTTGTGATTTACCTTGGCGTTAAAGAGGCCGCCATTCCCGAAAGTTGTCCACTCCACTTGCAGTTTCTCTACGATGCGGAAGGGCCGATTGGCGAAAATAACTCCCTGTTTGTCTCTGTGAGTCAGCCGCAGGATGGGCGTGCCCCCAGAGGCTATCGTACCCTGATTGCCTCCAGCTTTACTGAACCGAATTTTTGGCGTCAGCCTGACTTAGACTATGCCGCCACCAAGGCGCAATACACCCAAACAGCTCTTGAACACCTCGGGGAATTCTTTGATCTGCGGCCTGAGCACATTGTCCACTGTGAAGCGGCGACCCCCCGCACCTTCTGGCGCTATACCGCGCGGCTAGATGGCATTGTCGGGGGCATTAGTCAACGCCTGAGCACCTTTGGCCCCTTTGGCTTGGCCACCCGCACCCCGATTCCTCACCTGTGGTTAGCGGGAGATTCCGTGCATCCGGGGGAAGGTACGGCCGGTGTCAGCTATGGTGCCCGTGCCCTTGTGCAGCAACTGCTCGCCAATGATGCCTAAGGGATTCCTATTTTGGTGAAAATCACTATAATAGAGAGACTCGTTACCAATTGCGAAAGGAACCCACTGCCTGTGTTTGCGACTCTCGCTGCCCCCCAACCGTCCCTGCCGTTGGATTTAATTGCGGCCATCCAAGACCTGAAGCGGGAACTGAATGCAGTGATTCTAGCCCACTACTACCAAGACCCCGCCATTCAAGATGTGGCCGATTACATTGGTGATTCCCTTGGGCTGTCGCGGCAGGCCGCCAGTACCAATGCCGATGTCATTGTTTTTGCTGGGGTGCATTTCATGGCCGAAACCGCCAAGATTCTCAACCCCGATAAGCTGGTGTTGCTGCCGGATTTGGCGGCGGGCTGTTCTTTGGCAGACAGTTGTCCTGCGGACGCCTTTGCTGCTTTTAAGGCGCAGTATCCTGACCATTGGGTGATTTCCTACATTAACTGCACTGCTGAAATCAAAGCCCTGAGTGACATTATTTGCACCAGTTCTAATGCAGTGAAAATTGTGCAGCAGTTGCCTGCGGATCAGCCCCTGATTTTTGCCCCCGATCGCAACCTTGGTCGCTATGTCATGGCACAAACCGGACGGCAGATGGTGCTGTGGGACGGCAGTTGCATTGTCCATGAAACCTTCTCCGAGCGACGCATCCTCGAACTCAAGGCCGCCTACCCCACGGCCCAGGTGATTGCCCACCCCGAATGCGAAGAAGCCGTACTCCGCCATGCCGATTTTATTGGTTCGACAACGGCTTTGCTCAACTATAGCCAACGCCAAGATCACGATACCTTTATCGTTGTCACCGAGCCAGGGATTCTCCACCAGATGCAGCGGCGCAACCCAGAGAAAACTTTTATCCCTGCGCCCCCTCAGGATCAGACCTGCAATTGTAATGAGTGCCCCTTTATGCGCCTGAATACCCTAGAAAAACTCTATTTGTGTATGCGCGATCGCCAGCCCCAGATTGAACTACCAGAAGACATCCGCCTTGCGGCGCTCAAACCCATCCAACGCATGCTGGAAATGTCCTAAACCAAGGGTGTCAGCTCCCTTAAATCTCAGCAACTGCTCGCTCAATCAGGCGACGAGCTAGGGTCTGAACGCCCGTATGGTAGTAGTAGTTGGTGCTCATGTCCAAAAAGGCTCCCAAGTAGTCGAGGTTATCCTTCGAGAGTTCAATAAAGCTTTGCAGACTATTGATCACCTTTTGCGGCGTTAACTCGTGGCTGCTGACAAATTGATGCATCCACCCCTGCACGGCATTAAAACTTTCGACAATAAAGCCCAATTGACCGCTGGGATTGCCCCCCGGCACGACACTGCCAATTGCTTTGAAGGTGGGGTTTTCCTGTAGATCATTGGGTTGCAAGCTTTGCAGTGTGCCCAAGCATTTGAGAAGAAAGTCAGGCCCTAGGGGAATCAGGCCATCAAAGCAGATGAGGGCGGCCATCCGCATCAGGGATTCACCACTGTAGTCGGCAAGGGCACGCAGGAAGTCGCCGAGGCTGTCACCGGGAATGCCATTGATTTGACAAAAGGCCAGAATTTCCACAATCAGCTTAATGCTGAGATCAATGGACTGCGCCCGCTCTGGCTTGGGCGTCATTTTATCCAAGAAGCCGAGGAAGGAAATTTTCTCGCCCACTTTGTTGGCAAGGGCAGCCGCTCCTAGGAGAGCATCGGTGTTGTCCACGGTTTGATAGAGCCACAGTGCCCGCTGATAGCCTTGGGATTTGTCATTAAAGAGCCGCACGGCGCGATCGCCAATTTGGCAGATCAAGGCAGGATCCGTTTCTCCAGTTACATGGCGGATCGTGTTATCAAAACCAACGATATTTTGCCACTGGCCGGGAATGATGAAATCCAAGGACTTGAGGGCCATAACGGTGATGCCCCCAGTGGGGAGTTGATCAACAATTTTATAGATAGCTGCGCTCACGGTGGTCTCCTTAGGGGGCAAGTTGGGCTAAACCAGCAAGATCAAATTTTTCAATCCATTCGCGGCGATCGCTGGCGGTAAAACTGGGATCACGGGAGAGTACCTTCACCTGATAGCGGTTGGCCACCAGAATGGCCGTTTGTGTGGTTCCCACCTCTACTGCTGGATAGCCAGCAATCTGCATCGTACTGTTTTGAAACTTGGCGGCAGCCTCAGGGGTGCTAATCGTATCGGAAATGGCCAGCATCGCTAGTTCTTTGCCCTCTTTTTTCAGCTTAGCCTCGGCAAAGCCCTTTTTCTCTTGGACATAGATGCGCTCAAAGCCATTCCCCTCGGGCGGAAAGAAGCGATTAAATTCACTGCCTTGGGTGGCTTCACGACTCACTGCCGGTGGTGCATTGCGCTGAGTGCTTTCCTGTTGCACCTGCTCATAGGGAGAGGGCGGGGTAGGGGCGCAACCGGTAATGAGAAGCGTCAGGGTTAAAATAAGCGCAGTCAGCCAGCGTGCCATGTGAATCCCCAAGACAACAAGCCAATCATAGCCTAGAGGGGGAAGCCACAGCCCTAGTTTGATACTTTGTTAATTTCTGCATTAATCTCTTGCCACTCGCGATCGCTCAAGGGTTCCGGGGTCAGTTTCACTTGCCACTGCGCCTCAAAGGCGTCCAAGAGAGCCGTTTGCACCACCTCTAAAGGGGGAAGGGACTGCCGATGGGGAACACTGCCAAATACCTGCTGCCATAGATCGAGGTCAGGGGTCAGGACAATTGAACCATGCTGCAGGACGCGATCGCCCCGCCAAGCTTGGGCACTACCAATGACTTTCTCGCCCGTAGGTAAAACCAAATCGGCCACGGTGGCTTGGGCAAAGCAATTGATCGGCGCTTGAGAGGAATAGGGGTCTTGTCCCAACTGCAGAGGCCACCCTAGGCGCTCAAACCCCACCCTCAGGAATTGACACAGATCGGTATAAACCTGTCGCCGCCGTTGCCCCAACCCCCACACCACTAGACTGTAGGTGAGATCCCCTTGGTGCAAAACAGCCCGCCCCCCCGTGGGTCGCTGCACCAGTTCGATGGCTTGCCCCTGCCAGGGCAGATGTTGCCAGTGCTCTGGAATTTGCCGCTGACTGTAGCCAAGGGAGATGGCGGGCGGTGACCAAGTGTAAAACCGCAGACAGGGGCGATCGCTAGACTGCCACAACCACCGATCCACCGCCATTTGCACTTTTCCCGGCGCCCCAAAGGGGGGAATATAACGCCACTTCATTGAGAAGCTGCTTCTGCCGGATGGTAGGCTGCCGCATCCCGCCGACACCCCATATAGGCAAGGATATACAACTCCTTCAGGTCTTGAATCAGCGGATAGCGGGGATTTGCCCCCGTGCACTGATCGTCAAAGGCCAGTTCGGCCATGCTTTGCACCTGTTCATAGAAGGCTTGATCCTCACTGTTGAGGGCTTCCTTAATGGTGGCTGGAATCTCTAACTGCGCCTTCAGGTCTTCAATAGCGGCAATCAGGCGCGCCACTTTTTCCTCTGGCGTGCTACCACCCAATTCAAGAAAGTCGGCAATTTGGGCATAGCGTTCCTTGGCCTGGGGATACTTGTACTGTGGAAAGATTGCCTGTTTCAGGGGGGCATCCGTGGCGTTATAGCGGATGACATGGCAAATCATCAGCGCATTGGCAAGGCCGTGGGGCACGTGGAAGGTGGAGCCAAGTTTGTGGGCCATCGAGTGGCAGACCCCCAAGAAAGCATTGGCAAAGGCCATGCCGGCGATCGTGGCGGCATAGTGAACTTTCTCGCGAGCTTCTGGGTCAGCCGCCCCCAAGCGATAGGCACGGGGTAAGTACGTAAACAGCAGTTTGATTGCCTCTAATGCCAGTCCCTCAGTAAACTCCGTCGAGAGCACCGATACATAGGACTCCAAGGCATGGGTTAGGGCATCAATGCCGCCATAGGCCGTGAGTTTCTTGGGCATGTGCAGCACCAAGTCGGGATCCACAATCGCCATGGTGGGCGTGAGGGCATAGTCCGCCAAGGGGTATTTAATCCCCACGCGATCGTCGGTAACCACTGCAAAGGGCGTCACTTCGGAACCCGTCCCCGAGGTCGTGGGAATTGCCACCATCATGGCTTTTTGACCCAAGGGGGGCAGTTGATACACCCGCTTGCGAATATCCATGAAGCGCATGGCCAAGCCGTCAAACTCCACCTCTGGATGCTCATACAACAGCCACATCACCTTGGCCGCATCCATGGGTGAGCCACCCCCCACGGCAATAATCACATCGGGCTGATAGTCTCGCAGCAGTTCTAGGCCGCGATTCACCGTACTCAGGGTCGGGTCTGGCTCCACTTCATGGAAGATGTCGTGCTTGATGCCCAGTTCTTCGAGGGTGTGCACAATCGGGTCAGTGATGCCCAAGTCAAAGAGGGGTTTATCGGTAACCAAGAAGGCGCGTTTTTTCCCTTCTAGCTCTCGCAAGGCAATGGGTAGGCAGCCGGGTTTGAAGTAAATTTTCGGCGGCACGCGGAACCAGAGCATATTTTCGCGGCGATCGCTCACCGTTTTGATATTCAACAGGTGATGGGGACCGACATTTTCCGACGTGACATTACCGCCCCACGTCCCACACCCCAAGGTCAGCGAGGGATCCAACTTGAAGTTGTACAAATCCCCGATCGCCCCTTGGGAAGAAGGGGTGTTAATCAAAACCCGTGCCGTCTGCATGCGGTATTTGAAGTAGGCAATGTCATCTTGGTTGCGGGGATCGGTGTAGAGCACAGAGGTGTGCCCCATGCCGCCAAAATTCACCAACTGTGCGGCAATTTCCACCCCTTTATGGAACTGGGGTGCCCGATACAAGGCCAAGACGGGACAGAGTTTCTCATAGGAAAATGGCTCCTGCGACCCCACTTCACTCACTTCACCAATGAGTACCCGCGTTTCTGGCGGCACTTGGATATTGGCCATTGCAGCAATAGTGGCTGCTGATTGACCGACAATCGCAGGATTGAGGCGACCATCCTTCAGGAGCAGTTGTGCCACCCGCTGCCGTTCCTCAGGGGAGAGAATGTAGCCCCCCCGCCGTTGAAACTCCGCTTTGACCGCGTCATAGATCTCATCAACGACAATCACCGCCTGCTCCGAGGCACAGATCATGCCATTGTCAAAGGCCTTACTCAGGAGAATCGAACTCACCGCTGTGGGAATATCGGCTGTGGCATCAATGAGCACCGGGGTATTCCCCGCCCCGACCCCGATCGCCGGATGACCAGAGGAATAGGCGGCCTTCACCATGCCTGGCCCACCCGTGGCCAAAATCAATTTAATTTGGGGATGCTGCATCAGGACTTGGGAGAGTTCAATGGTTGGCTCATCAATCCAGCCAATAATATCGCGGGGTGCGCCAGCGGCGACTGCTGCATCCAACACCACCTTGGCTGCGGCCACCGTACAGACCTTTGCTCGGGGATGGGGCGAAAAGATAATGCCATTGCGAGTTTTCAGGGCAATCAAGGCCTTAAAGATGGTCGTCGAAGTTGGGTTCGTCACCGGCACCACACCGGCAATGATCCCCACGGGTTCAGCAATTTTTTGGATGCCAAAAATGGGATCATCCTCAATTACGCCGCAGGTTTTCTCATGTTTGTACTTGTTGTAGATATATTCCGAGGCAAAGTGATTTTTAATGACTTTATCTTCGACAACCCCCATGCCCGTTTCGGCAACGGCTTGTTTGGCAAGGGGAATCCGCGCTTGGTTGGCCGCCATGGCCGCTTGGTGGAAAATGTGATCCACCTGCTCTTGGGTAAACTGAGCATACTGGGTTTGTGCCCTTTGGACGCGCTCAATGAGTGCTTCGAGATCGGCAATGGTTTGAACGGGTTGAGAATGAGTTAAGGCTTGGGCAGTCATGGGCGACTCCTGAGGAAAGAAATTTCTTAAATGGGCAAGTTATTGAACGTTGAGATCATATTCACGGAAAAGGGCGATCGCCCGTTGGACATCTTTGGGACTCGCTGCTGGGGTATCAAACAGTTCATAGGGCAGCCCTAATTGCTGCCATTTGTATTCCCCCATTTTGTGAAAGGGCAACACCTCCACTTTCTCCACGTTACGCAGACCCGCCACAAATTGCGCCAATCCCCGAATATTTTCGGGATCATCCGTCAGCCCCGGTACCAAGACAAAGCGGATCCACGTCGGTTTGTGGATCTCATCTAGGTACTTGGCCAACTCCAAGGTGGGGGTAATCGTGACACTGGTGACCCGCCGATAGGTCTCCGGCAGAAAGGATTTAATGTCCAGCAGAACCAGATCCGTTGCCGCCACAACCGGTTTAGCCGCCTCCAAGACCACATAGCCCGACGTATCTAGGGCGGTGTGCAATCCTAATTCGTGGCAGCGCTCAAAAATTTCACGCACAAACTCCGGCTGCATCAGTGGTTCGCCGCCACTAACCGTTACGCCCCCTTGGCGCAGATAGGATTGGTAATGCTGAATATCGGCAATCAGTTCATCCACGGTTACGAGCTTGCCCTGATGGGGTTCGCGGCAGTCGGGATTGTGGCAGTACAGACAGCGCAGTGGACACCCTTGGGTAAAAATCACATAGCGAATGCCGGGGCCATCTACCGTGCCACAAGTCTCAACGGAGTGAATGTAACCTGTCACCTTTTGTTTTTCGGGTTGTTTTTCAGGGAGTATGGAAACCATCATTGAAACCTCGGTGACAACAGATTGCTTGAGATAGCGTTTATGGATTTAAAGAGAACCTTCTAAAAAATTTGCTAAAATTTTAATCGCTTAAGAAAGTATCCCAGTTAACAAAAACTCTGTTTTCAATTCCTCTCTACGTCTTGCCTACGGCCTAGGGGGTACATCTGTTATGTAGCCATTTTGAACGTGCTCCATTCTTGGGAAAAGAGCAGTACAGTGCTGCGCTTGGTAAAACTATAATTTCAGCATAAAAGCAGAAACACAATTTGCCCGCTGTCTTAATTAACTTTTAGGATTGGTGGTTGTTTCGCAACGTTGCCTAACTTAATAAAGAGTCTTTAAGTACACCCCTATTGGTGGGCGATCGCTCGCTCAAAGCTTGGAAAATATCAAGATTGAGGCTTTTGAGGACTTGTTCAATCTTGTCTTTATTCTACAAAATTCTCTTGATCTAGGCCAATTGTGTGATTAGTGACAAAGTAGCTCTACTCGCCCTGCGATCGCGCACATTTGCGGGCCTCAAGCACGGCTGCATGTAAGGCTGCTTCCAGTTGCTGGGTCAATTCCTGTGCCTGTTGTTTGAGGTTGCCCTCGCGCTCAGCGGGCGTCCACAGGGGCGCTCCAATCCAAAGGGCTACCCGCGCACGAAACTGCGGCTGTGGATCGTAGGCAATGCCAACGGGAAAAATCGGCAGGGGGCGATCGGCCTGCAAGACAAGACGGGCAAGACCGGGCTTCAGGGGACGTACTACCTGATCCGGCACAATCCCACCCTCGGGAAAGATCACTAGGGGCTGACCTGCATTGAGAATCTCCAGCACATGGCGCAAACTACTGGGCTGAGGACGGTTGAGGTTCACAGCAAAGGCACCCAGACGACGGATAAACCAGCCCTGCACCCCGCCAAACTCGATCGCATTGGTCATAAAGCGTAGCGGATAAGGCCACACCAAGGGCAAAATCACCGGATCCCAACGGCTACAGTGCTTGGGGGCAAGCAAGAAATGACCCTCCTTGGGCAACTGCTCGCGACCGACAATCGTAATCCGCGAAAAGTAAAGGGGCAAAAATAGGCGATGAATTGGCCATAACCCCCAATAGAGCCACGGTGAGATATGAGATGTGGTGGGTGCCGTTTTTTTATGGCGCATCCGTTCTCCTCTGTAGCTGCCCCCACTACAATAGTAGGCCTGTAGCCCCTTGCCACTGTCGAGGAACAAGCCAATGTCGCAGCCGACCCATCGCTTTAATCTCCGTGTTTGGGGGCAGTTTCTGCGGATTGCCCAACCCTATTTCTTTCCCCGCGATCGCTGGGGCAGCAGTGTGATCTTTATCCTGCTGCTTTTTCTGGTCATTGCCCTCATGTTTGGCTTCCTCTTCGGTCTGACGGCAGCCGTGACCTTTGGCCTCAATGCCCTTGCCCCCGAACTGATGGGACAAATTGCCGGCGGTCTCATGGAGATGATTCAATCCCTGTGGGCACAGCCCCTCAGCCGTAGTATTCTGCTGGGGACGGTGATTCTCCCCTTGGGCGTCTTTGCGCTGCTGCGGCAACCCCTGCTGCCTCGGTGGCAAGCGTGGGCACTCTTGGGGTTACTGCTGATGCTTTCCCTCTCCGTGAGTGGCCTCAACGTGATCATTAGCTTTGTCGGGCGCTTCTTCCAGACGGCACTGGCGGAGAAAAATGCTGAAACCTACTGGCGATTCCTCTTGGTGTATGCTGGCGTTTTTGTGGTGGGGACGCCGATTGTCGTCATTTATCGCTACGTGCGCGAATATCTAGGGTTGCGCTGGCGGGATTGGCTCACCCGTCATTTTTTGGATCGCTATTTCCAGAATCGAGCCTACTACACCATCGAAAACCAAGGCGAGATTGATAACCCTGATCAACGGATCACCGAGGATATCCGCTCCTTTACCCAAACCTCACTCCAGTTTCTACTGATCATTCTGGGCGAAATTATTGACCTCATTGCCTTTAGTGGCATTCTCTGGAGTATCTCCCAAACCCTAACGCTGACCTTGGTTGGCTATGCCATTGTCGGTACGATTGTGACCGTTTTGATTGGACAACGCCTGATTTGGCTGAACTTTAACCAACTGCGGCGCGAAGCCGATTTTCGTTATGGCTTGGTTCATGTGCGCGATAATGCCGAGTCCATTGCCTTTTATCGCGGTGAAGGCCAAGAGTCGGTGCAGGTGCGTCAGCGCTTTCTCGAGGTGCTGCGGAACTTTAACCTCTTGATTGGTTGGCAGCGCAATCTGGAGTTTTTCACCACGGCCTACAACTACTTTGTGGTGATTGTGCCAGCAGCTGTGGTTGCTCCCCGCTACTTTGCTGGTGAGATTGACTTTGGTGCTATTAGCCAAGCCAGCTTTGCTTTCTCGCAGGTGCTGGGGGCACTCTCAATCATTGTGAACCAGTTTACGAACCTCACGGGCTTTATTGCGGGTATTGAGCGTTTGGCAGAGTTTGATGAGGTTTTGACAACGCCCCCAGTGCCCCCCCAATCGCAAATTCAATTGGTGGAGAAGTCCTACATTGCCCTAGAACACGTGGCTGTGGATACACCGAACTTGGCACGGCGGCTGGTGGAAGATGTCACATTTGCCCTTGAGGCGGGGGAAAGTGTGGTGATTATGGGGCCGAGTGGGGTGGGTAAAAGTTCGCTCCTGCGGGCGATCGCTGGACTCTGGCAAAGTGGCAGTGGCCGTATTATTCGTCCCCCCGTAGATGAAGTGCTCTTTTTGCCCCAACGCCCCTATATGGTGCTGGGTACGTTGCGCACCCAACTGCTCTACCCCAGTGGCGATCGCCAAACCCCAGACGATGTGCTTTTGCACGCCCTTAACGAAGTCAACTTGGCACATTTGCCGGATCGCGTCGGTGGTCTGGATGTGGAATTAGCGTGGGATGATGTGCTGTCGCTTGGGGAACAACAACGACTGGCGATCGCCCGCCTGCTGCTCAATCACCGCCCCTACGCCATTTTGGATGAAGCCACCAGCGCCCTAGACTTAGCCAACGAAAAACGAGTCTATGAGCACATTCAGCGCACCACCCGCAACTACATTAGTGTTGGCCACCGTGAGAGCCTGATGCAGTACCACAAGTACGTTTTAGAACTCAAGGGCGATCGCGAATGGAAATTTTATGCCCTCAGTTAGGTATCGCCGTAGCGGCACACTGTTTTAATATTGACAAACTCCAACAGTCCTGCCCGTCCCAGTTCACGGCCATAGCCAGAGGTCTTGATCCCGCCAAAGGGCAAACGTGGATCCGACTTGACCATCGCGTTAATGAAGACGGCACCCGCTTCGAGATCCCGCACGAGGATCTCCGCTTCATCGCTCTCCTGTGTCCAAGCACTGGCGCCTAAACCAAAGGGTGTGGCATTGGCCAGTTCGATTGCCGCAGTTAGGGACGGTACCCGAAAGAGCATCGCCACAGGTCCAAATAGCTCCTGATGAAACACGGGGTTATCTGGAGTGACCTCTGCCAACATCGTCGGCGCAAAGAAATACCCCTGCTGACAATGGCTCGGCAGATCAAGGTTGCGGCGGTAAAAGACCTTGGCACCATGGGCAAGGGCAAGTTCAACCTGGGCGTGGAGTTCATCACGGATGGCGGCAGTAGCAAGAGGCCCCAGTTGTGTGGTGGGTTCCAAGGGATCGCCAATTACCCACGTCTCGAAGGCAGCTTTCATGCCTTCGGCAAAGGTGTCATAGACAGCCTCATGGACAATAAAGCGTTTAGCCGCAATGCAGGATTGGCCATTGTTAATCATGCGGGCTTGGACAGCGGTGGCGATCGCCTGAGGGATATTGGCACTGGGCATGACAATAAAGGGATCACTTCCCCCCAGTTCCAGAACGGTTTTCTTGAGGTGCTGACCTGCTGCTTGGGCTAAACTTTTGCCCGCTGCTTCGCTGCCCGTGAGAGTCGCTGCCTTAATACGCGGATCCGCCACCAGATCAGCAATGGCACTGCCGGGAATCAGCAGGGTTTGAAAGACCCCCGCAGGAAAGCCCGCTTCCCTCAAGAGCTGGGCGATCGCCAGCGCGCACTGAGGCACATTAGAAGCATGCTTGAGCAGAACCACATTCCCCGCCATCAAGGCCGGGGCCGCAAAGCGAAACACCTGCCAAAAGGGAAAATTCCACGGCATCACGGCCAAAATAATGCCAAGGGGCTGGTAATGAATCGCGCTGTAGCTTGCCTCTGTGGGAATTAATTCAGGCCGCAGGAAAGCTGCTCCCTGCTCGGCATAGTAACGACACACCCACGCACATTTGTCAATTTCAGCCCGCGCCTCTGTCATTGGTTTACCCATCTCAAGGGTCATGAGGCGAGCAAGCGCATCCCGCTGCTGTTGCAGGAGATTTGCTGTGTTTTCTAGCCACTGGGCACGCTGCTCAAAGGCTGTCAGACGATAGGTCTCAAAGGTCGTCGCCCCTTGGGCAATCGCCCTCTCCACTTCCTCAGCCCCTAAGGGGGAAAAAGTTTTTAAGACCTCAGCGGTTGTGGGATTAACCGACGCGATTGCCATGATTAAATTTCCCTATCTGGCTGACGCCAGCGATCGCTAGCGCCTAGGACGTGGGTTCAGTATGCTAATTCTAGCGTTTGTTACAGTCCCCATCCTCTTGATGAATGGGGCGATCGCAAACCATTGTTGTGCATTTTCATCGCAGTTTTGGGGCACGCTTTTATGGCAACCATTGTTGATATTGCAGTGAATACTCGCGGCTTTTCCACACTAGTGACTGCTGTCAAGGTGGCCAATCTGGTGGAAGCCCTGCAATCGCCGGGGCCTTTTACGGTGTTTGCCCCCAATGATGATGCCTTTGCCAAGTTGCCCGATGGCACCATTACCTCCCTTGTGCAAAATCCTCCCCAGTTAGCGCGGATTCTCAAATACCATGTGGTTGCCGGTGCCTACAAAGCCGCCGACCTGAAAAAGATGGAAATTGTCACTTCCCTCGAAGGTTCCACTATTCCGATTCATGGCGATCATCCCTTGGAAGTCAAAAACGCCACTGTCCTTGCCGCTGATATTGAAGCGGAGAACGGTATTATCCATGTCATTGACACCGTCATCTTGATGGGTCTGAATCCAGCCCACTCCTTTCAGGACACCAACATCCCCTACAAAGTCTAGGGCGTTAGCGAATTTCCCGCACCAAAAGCCCTTGGCGGATTTTCTCCTCCACAAACTGGCGGTAAAGCTCTAGCTCTTCATAGGTGACTTTGCCATCGGCGCGAATTTGTCGCTTGATTTGCGCCATTTCGTCGGCAGTCAATACGCCGTCGGCGATCGCTCGCTCTAGCAGTTGTTTGAGTTGGGCTAGTTCTGCTTTATCGGCCTCTGAGAGAGGGGTTCCATTTGGCTGATAACGTTCCATGGCACTCTCGCCTCAACAACCTCTCTACCCTATTCTCACCCTGCAACGTTGGTGTCGAGGGGCTAGGAACTTAAATCTTGATAAACTTTACTTATGGTCTAAAGAGAATCTCTGAGTCGTTCTCAAGCTGTTGGAACCAAACAATGCAAGTATCAGAAATGAAGTACGGCGAACGCGCCATTCAAGAAGGGCAACTGATTACATTTCCCAATCCACGTCCCGGTCGGCAATACACCATTGAGATTACCCTGCCGGAGTTTACCTGTAAGTGTCCATTTTCTGGCTATCCTGACTTTGCCACGCTTTACGTTAGCTATATTCCCCATGAAAAGGTGGTGGAACTAAAAGCGATTAAGCTTTACATCAACAGCTATCGCGATCGCTACATTTCCCACGAAGAAGCGGTGAATCAAGTCCTCGATGATCTCGTGGCCGCCTGCGACCCCCTCTACATGAAAATCAAAGGGGACTTTGCCCCCCGTGGCAATGTGCATACCGTTATTACAGTCGAACACCATCGCCAGCCGGACAGTTCGTGCTAAAATTATAGACTGCAAGACTGCGGACGTAATTCAGTGGTAGAATGTCAGCTTCCCAAGCTGAACGTCGTGGGTTCGAGTCCCATCGTCCGCTTTCCCTAAAAACCACCAAAATGCGGTACTCTGGAGCATTTCAGAGATTCAAAGCTGCCCTTTCGCGCTAGCGTGGCGGAGCCATGAAGGTACCCAATTGTTTGGCCACCAACCCCCTCTATCAGCAGGTATAATCTAATGATGTTCTGCCCCTGCGGTTTCACTGATTATGCCCTTCGAGATCAATCACGGTCTGGGTCGCTTTAACTCCAAACGGGATCTCCATGCTGCCCTAGGGATTCCATTGTCGGCAGCACCCGGGGAAATTCGCAAGCGGTATCTCAAAATTGCCAAGACACTGCACCCCGACAGCCGTGATGATGAATCGGGCAAAAAAATGGCCAGTGATTTGCTCTCCAAGTTTGTGAATCCTGCCTATGAGGTGCTTTCCCAAGAAAAAGAGCGGGAAGAATATCAAGTCATTTTGCGCTTGCTTGAAAAGCAACTGCTAACGGCCAATATTGTGCCAACGCCCACCTTTGATTTGGCACAGGAAGTCTTTAACGCTGCCAATGTTGAAGAAGCCTATCAAAAGGCGCTCAATACCCTTGCCCAAGATCAGTACAAAGACTTAAACAATGTCCTGAAAATTAGCGAACAAATTAGTGAACTCAATTTGATTTATCTGTGGCGATCGGCAGGCGGCAAGGCAACCACAGCCACGGTTTCTACGCCTGCACCCCCACCCAAATCAGATGAAACCCAAGTGCGTGCCACACCAGCAGCCGCCACAGGGACGACACCGCCGACAGAGGCTCCCAAAACAGAGCAATTTACAGAGCAATACTTCCGACGCGCAGAAGAACTCTTTAATAAAGGCATTTATCTGGAAGCCATCAAAGAATTGAAGGATGCCCTGAAAATTGACCCCCGCAGTGCCCGCTGCAATGCTCTCCTAGGCAAGGTGTATCTGCAACAAGGCTCCCTCAGTATGGCCAAAATTCACTTTAATCAAGCCCTGAAGCTGAATCCTCAAGAGGTGACGGCCATACAGGGACTCGAAGCAATTAGCAAGAGGGAGCGTAAAGCCCAGCAACAGCAAAAAAATACTGAGCCGCCAAAACCGGAGAAAAAGAAATCCTCCTTCTTTGGTCTTTTTGGGAAAAAATAATTCACTATGGTGTATCAACCTGCCTGTGGTGCCCGCGATATTTTGCCCCTTGATGTGGCACGGCAACGGTGGCTAGAGCAGCGCTTGGAGCGCGTCTTTCAAAGCTGGGGGTATCAAGAAATTATTACGCCGACGATCGAGACCTTGGCCACATTGACGGCAGGGGGAACCGTTCATCCAGAAACAGTTATTCAAGTCCAAGGAAGCGGTGATGAACCCTTGGGATTGCGGCCAGAATTAACGGCTTCGATCGCTCGTGCTGCTGTGACTCGTATGGCAGGCAGGCAACTGCCCCAACGGCTCTATTACAAAACCAATGTCTTTCGGCGGACAACTGTGGCAGAGTTGGGCAACCAGCAGGAATTTTTCCAAGCGGGAGTGGAGCTACTGGGGGCAACAGGTTTAGCGGCGGATGCAGAAATTCTCTGGCTGGTGCAGGAGTGCCTTGGGGCACTAGCGGTTGAGGAGGCCTATCTCTTGGTGGGGGATGCCCACCTGACGCAACAGTTGCTCAGTCCCTTTCCAGCGGAGCTGCAAAAAACGGTGCGCCAGTGCTTGGCTAATTTAGACCGCGTGAGTTTGCAGGCTCTCCCTACCCCTTGGCGCGATCGCGCCCTTGCCCTCTTTGATCTGCGGGGCACTCCAAGGGAAGTGGGGGAACGCTTAGCGCAGTGGTCTGACGTGGCAGGGGTGGCCGATCGCTTTGGGGAATTGCAACAGTTGTTGGGCTTGGTGGCTGAGTCTTTGGCGATTACCCTTGATCTCAGCCTTGTGCAGTCCTTTGATTACTACACGGGGATTATCTTTGAGGTCTTAATTCCCACGGAAACGGAACTGCGGTTGGTGGCTCAAGGGGGGCGCTATGATCAACTGCTCAGTATCTATCATCCGGACGGTGCCACGGTGCCGGGGATTGGTTTTGTCTTTAATGTCGAGGCGCTCCTGCAGGCGATCGCCATTCCCCCAGCCGCCCTCTTAGCTCCCCGTAGTCAATGGCTGGTGGTTCCCCGCACAAGCAACGCCCTCGCTGCTGCCCTCCACCATGCCCAAACCCTACGCTTGGATGGCTCGACGCGGGTGGAGTTGGCACTTCTAGATCTGACGCCAGAACAAATCCGCGCCTATGCCCGCGATCGCCAGATTCCCTATATTGCTTGGATTGAGAGTGATGCGCCACCGCAGATCGAAGCCCTCAGTGATGGGGCAACCTATTTGCAGATTCAGAGTGTTTAGGCCATGCTAACGATCGCCCTACCCAAAGGTGCCCTACTCAAAGATAGTATTGCCTACTTCCAACGGGTGGGCTTAAATTTTGAAGCGCTCCTCGAGCCGGGAAATCGCCAACTTCAGGTGCTTTCTCAGGATGGCCGTGCCCGCGCCCTTTTGGTACGTGCCCAAGATGTCCCGGTTTATGTGCAGTATGGTCAAGCGCAGTTGGGCATTGTGGGCTACGATGTGCTGCGGGAAAAAAATCCCCACGTGGCCAAGCTAGCGGATCTCGGTTTTGGTCAGTGTCGGCTATCGGTGGCCGTCAAAGCCTCTAGCCCCTACCGCAGTGCCCGCGATTTGCCCCCCCATTGCCGCGTCGCCTCAAAGTTTGTCCGCTGTGCCGATGCCTTTTTCCAGCAGTTGGATTTGCCCGTGGATATAGTGCCGCTCTATGGTTCAGTGGAACTGGGGCCGATTACGGGGATGGCAGAGGCGATTGTAGATTTGGTCTCGACGGGGCGCACCCTCAAGGAAAATGGCCTTGTGGAGTTAGAGCAAATTTTTAGCAGCACAGCCTACTTGATTGCCCATCCCCGCAGCTATCGCCTCAACCTCAATGGTCTTGGACACTACGTTCCGCAGTTAACAGGAGCGATCGCCTGATCTCATTTTTGGCCGTGCACAACCATGGCTGGCAGGGGTTCATTGATCGACCCCCGGCAGTTGCCATTGGCGCGATTGAGTTCCTGAATCTTGTGGTGGGCTCGCTGCCATGCTTCGACAAAACGGCTGACACGAATGGGGTCAATGGGTTGTTCAATCTGGCCATTGCGCTTCAGAGAACTGGCAACAATGACACCGTTGACGTAGGGCACTAATTGCTCCACATTGTCCCAAGAGGCACCACTGCCAATAAAGAGGGGTTGTCCCTTGGCGGCACTGGCGGCCACGGATAGATCTTCCTCAGTAGGCGGATGTCCCGTTGCCCAACCGGAGAGAATCACCCCATCGGCGAGTCCCCGTTCAAAGGTGTCCCGTACCGCAGTGGCGAGGTTCGGACTGTGGAGCGGCTGGGCGTGCTTTACCATCACATCGGCAAAAATTTTGATGTCTTGCCCCAGTTCGCGGCGGTAGCGCAGGAGTTGATGGGCTTGGCCTTCAATAATGCCTTGATCTGTCGCCATTACCCCAGTGAGCACATTAACGCGGATAAATTGTGCCCCGGTACAGGCAGCGATCGCCAGACCACTGAAGGCATCATTGCGCAGCACATTCAGGCCAATGGGCAAGGCCACCAGATTCTTTAACCGCTGCACCACCAAGGTCATGGCACTGACGACGGCGGCATCCACCCGATCTTTGGTGAAGGGAGCATCAAAGAAATTCTCAACAATAATGGCATTGGCGCCCCCTGAGGCGAGGGCTGTGGCTTCCTGTTCTGCGCGGTCAATAACGGCCTTCAGGCTCCCCCCCCAACGGGCAGAGGTGGGTAAGGGCAGGAGGTGGACAACACCAATGACGGGGGTTGCAGTGTGAAAGAGAGTCTGGAGATCCACAACAATTTCGGCAATAGGTGAACAGTGCAGGTATAACAGGAGGAGTGGCAGGCACTCTACACAGGCACAATGGCAGAATGCACTGACTTAAGTATATCCCCGTCTGACCCCCCCCTCGTGGCGATCGCCCTCGGAAGCAACCTTGGTGAGCCATTGCTACAACTGCGCTCAGCCGTCCAAGTGCTTGCCCAAACGCCGGGGATTCATGTCTTAGCCTGCTCGCCGTGGTATCGCACGACCCCGATAGGCCCCCCGCAACCGGACTACTGGAATGGCTGTCTGATTGCCCGAACGCAACTTTCCCCTTGGGCACTTCTGCAAACGCTGCAAAGGATTGAGACGCAGTTTGGTCGCCAACGGCAAGAGCATTGGGGATCCCGCACGCTTGATCTGGATCTGCTGCTCTATGGCGATCGCGTCATGACCACTGCCGAACTCACCCTGCCCCATCCCCGCTTGGCCGAGCGACCCTTTGTCCTTGTGCCCCTTGCAGCGATCGCCCCCCACTGGCGACACCCCCTACTGGGTGACACCATCCAAACCCTACGGGAGCGAGTGGGGGATGCGGGCATTATTGCCGTTCTCTCTGACGGTGCTGGCGAAACCACGTTTGCAACTGCTGCCGACAGGCCGCCGCCTGAACCCCGCTAATCACCTGAATCCGGTGGAACACCGCTGGGCTTTGCGGAAGTTGCAGCACTGAATCAATGGCCCCAGCTTTTGGATCGGTCGTCCCGTAGATGAGGGTGTGAATGCGGGCTTGAACAATGGCAGCGGCACACATCGGGCAGGGTTCTAGGGTCACATAGAGGCGGCAGCCCGTTAAATACCACGTACCTAGACGTTGACCCGCGCGGCGGAGGGCAATGATTTCCGCATGGGCAGTGGGGTCATGATCTCGCTGGCGGCGATTTTCCCCCGTGGCAATGAGTTCATTCTCGGCACTGACAATCACCGCGCCTACGGGCACTTCATCGGCAGCTCCTGCCTGTGCTGCGAGGGCGATCGCCTGTTGCATCCAAAAGTCATGCGGGTCTGTTTCGGATAAAGGGAGAATGTCTGGCATGGCGATCCCGTTGCCGCAGTGGCTATGGTACTATTTTTTCAGTTCTCTTGCGATCGCTGAATTCTTTTAGGAAAACACCATGATTGATGCTTTAGTTTTGGTTGCTAAACTCCCGGAAGCCTACGCCATTTTTGATCCCCTCGTGGATGTGCTGCCGGTAATTCCTGTGCTCTTTTTGGCCTTGGCCTTTGTTTGGCAAGCCGCTGTCGGTTTCCGTTAAAGATAGCTTCGATCAAAATAACCCTGTTGACTTGCCCCGTTGATTTCAGCGGGGTTCTTCTTGACTTTTGGCATGTGTTTCCCCTATGGCAGGTCACAGTAAGTGGGCAAACATTAAACGGCAAAAGGCGCGGGTGGATGCCCAAAAGGGCAAGACCTTTGCGCGGCTATCGCGAGCGATTATTATCGCGGCGCGGCATGGGGGAGGGGATCCAGCGGGCAACTTTCAACTGCGCAGTGCGATTGAGAAGGCAAAAGCCGCGGGGATTCCTAGTGAAAATATTGAGCGGGCGATCGCCAAAGGGACGGGTACGCTTGAGAGTGATGCCCCCTTAGAGGAAATTCGCTACGAAGGCTATGGGCCGGGGGGTGTGGCGTTTTTGATTGAGGCCCTCACAGATAATCGCAATCGCACGGCAGCGGATCTGCGGGCAGCCTTCAATAAGCAAGGGGGCAACCTCGGCGAAACCGGCTGTGTGGGCTGGATGTTTGAGCAGTGGGGCATTGTTACTGTTACCGCCCCTACAGATGAGGAAGCCTTCCTTGAGGCACTCCTAGCGGCTGATGTGGAAACCTATGAAATGCTAGGGGATGTAGCTGAGGTGCGCTGTCCCGTGCCTGCCCTAGAAACCGTCAGCGAAACCCTGAAAGAACACGGCTACACTGTTCTCGACACCGAAAGCCGCTGGGTCTCAATGAATACGGTAGAAATCACCGATGAAGATACCGCGCGGCGCGTCCTCAAGTTGATGGATGCCCTTGAAGCTCTCGACGATATTCAAAGTGTGGCCACCAACGTCACGATGAGCGATGCCCTCATGGAGGCGATGTACGTCTAGGCATCCGTGGTTTTACGGGATTTTGGCAAAGATTTCTGCGCTGCTGAGACTCAAAAAATTGAGTGGAAACACGGTGGGCAGCCAAAGGCAGCCGTGGGAGCATAAAAGTACGGTTGCAGGCATTGCACCGAGGCACGTTGTGTGTAACCAGACTGAGGCTCTCCTTAGAGCGATCGCTCTTCTTCTCTCAATCAACGTTGATTGCCTGTGTGTTCCCGCCTTTGTGTGTTTCCCCTGTCGGCTCGTGTGTGTTCCTCAGGTTCCCTGCTGAAAAAAGTTGTAGCCAGTTTTTAGTGTGTTTCCTGAAGCGCTGGGAGGGGGGCGGCGGCGAAATAGCGACGACGGAAATTTTCCTCGGCGATCGCTGCTGTGAAGGTCTCTAAGGCCACTGCCGTATGGCGGGAAGATTTCACTTCAGGTGGCCACTCACACCAAAACTCTTCTCCGCTCTGCATAACTTGAACCCCCAGTGTCTCCAGCACATTGAGGGCATAGTTCAAGGTGGCCATTTCAATGCCAAGGTGTTCCCGCAACTCCTCGCGTTGTAAAGATGTTCCCTGCTGACTGGCCTGTTGGCATAACGTCAAAAATGCCTGCCAGACTTTTAGGGCGTCCTGCTCTGGAGGGAGAGAGTAGGCCAGAATTAAAGGTTGCTGTTCCCTTTTCGCTCGCTGAATCCACTGGCGCCAGCTTTCCCGTGATGTCGGGCAAGTTTCGACGCGCAGACCCTTGCCGCTTGCCTCGTGGGGGCGATCGCGATAATCCATGAGGGACTGAAAAGAGGCCGATTGGATGACATTGGTTGCACTGGGTCGCAGCTCTTTAATGATGGCTGATAGGGACTTTTGCCACTGCTCTAGCTCAATCACCAGATCACAGCGTTCTTTGGGACAATCCGCCACTTGATGATCCCACCACTTGGCAGGAAAGGAGGACTTCCCTTGGGGATCGCGGAGCAGCATTGAGACGTATTTTCTGATGTTCTGATTCCCCCTGTTCTGGTTATCTTTGAGGTCAGTAAGTTTCACATTTCGCACCAGCAAGCGGGGGAGAGGATGGTGAGTAGAATCAAAGGGAGCCAGCACTTCTAGTTCCTTGAGCAATCGCTCATTGAGTTGATCCAAGCTCACTTCCAAGTCAATCCTCAAGGGTTTTGGTGTCGCGATCGCCGTGCCCTCTTTTTGTGCCAAGAATTGGTTGAGGGCGGCTTCCAAAAGGGGAATATGCGCCACCTTCAGCCGAAAGCCCACTGCATAGGGATGCCCGCCAAATCCCTCAAATAAGTGCCGTTGACTGTGGAGTGCCTCATAGAGATCCACAAAGCCATCGGAGCGCGCTGAACCTGCGGCCATGCCCGTTTCTGGATTGGTCTGAAGCAAAATTGCCGGGCGGCCATAGGTTTTCACGATCTCATTTGCCACCAGCCCCAAAAGACTCAAGGGCCAACTGTCATCGGTGAGGAGAATCACCCGTGATGCTGAGAGGTCCAACTGAGCCACCTTGGCATGGGCCATCTGAGCAATCTCTTTTTGGCGTCGCTGCCGTTCTGCATTCACTTTTTCAATGTGCTGTGCCAACTGCCGCGCTTGGCGCCAATCTTGGGTAGTCAACAGCGTAATCAAAGGCCGCACATCTCCCTTTACACGACTGACAGCATTGAGGCGGGGTGCGACGGTAAAACTAATCTGCCGTTGCCGAGCCGTGTCTTTGGACGCGCCCTGCAAAAGGACAGCAATCCCCGGGCGGAGGGTCTGACGCTTGCCGAGTTGTTCCAAGCCGCGCTGGGCAAGGTAGCGGCACTCATCCCTCAATTCAACCAAGTCGGCAATCAGGCCAATGGCCACCAAATCAAGGAGGTTTTCGAGGGCATACCCCTGGGTTTTCTCTGGCCACGTTGCATAAACGGCTTCCAAAAATTTGTAGGCGACGCCGACCCCGGATAAATGGCGCAGCGGATGCTCCAAAGGCAACTGCCGCGGATTGATCAGCGCCACAGCCCCCAAGGAAGCGGGTTCAAGGGTGTGGTGATCGGTAACAATCACCTCCATCCCCAACTGACGGGCAAGGGCAATTTCAGCACCGTTGGTACAGCCCGTATCACAGGTAATGATCAGGGAGACCCCCTTTTTTTGAAGCTCCTCAAGGCCATGGCGCGAGAGACCATGGGAGTCGTGCTGGCGATTGGGAATATAAAAGTCCACCAATTGCGCCCCCAAAAGGGGTTTTAGCCCTTCCCAGAGAACGGCGGTGGCCGTGACCCCATCGGTGTCAAAGTCTCCCCAAATGGCAATGTTTTCTTGATTGTTTAGGGCTTTCTGCAAACGGGCTAGGGCAGCTTGCATTTCTGGAAACTCAAAGGGAGAGGCAGGTTGGTAGTGTCGCCAATTTAAAAAAGCGGGCACTTGCCGATGAAGATCGCGATAGCCCCGCTGCCAAAGCAACTGGGCAGTGATTGCCCCCGCATCGGGGTGGAGGCTCTTGACTTGCTCGATAAACTCTAAGGGGGCAGGGTGAGCAGAACAGGATTGCCAAGGACGCTGCATGGAAGTTCAGTTTCTAGGGAAGGGCAGCAAAGATATTCTTTGACTATTCCTTTAATCATAGCGATCGCCCCCTGCGGCCAGAGAGACTTCCAAAAATTGCTGCTGCTCTCTAGCACTGAAAATTGGGGAAGGCTACAATCAGGACAGCCATTGGGGATATGAGAAACGTGAATCATACGTTTTTAGTTGATGGGGGGCGGTGGCTGCTCAAGGGAATGTGGTTAGAGGCAAATCAGGAGCCGATTCCGGTGACGGGGAGGATTCTCGTCTCCTACGGCCAAGATGACTGGTTTTCAATGGCCGCCAAGATCACCTTTCCCGATCAAGTTAAGCCAGAATTAGTGTTGCAGTCGCGGGGGAAGTTGGAAGTGGATGAGCAGGTGTTTACCTATGTGCTCCAACATAGTCTCTTGGGTCGGCTGGAGGGAGAGGGATGGATTACGCCCCATGCGATCGTGCAGCAGTTTATTTTGCTGGGGGATGCCAACCGCTGTACAGGCTTCGAGCACTACTGGCAACTGGATGCTAATCACTACACGCTGCTGAGTGGGATTCACAACAGCCATAAGCTCAAACATTTGCTCGAGGCAACGCTTGAACGGGTTTAGCGGCCTGCACGGATGCGCTGGCAATGGCGGGTGTATGAGGAACTCCTTCGAGAACCCTTGGCAACGGCGCAGGGGGTCTGGCGATCGCGCTCAGGAATTTATCTACGCCTTGAAGATGAACAAGGTCAAGTGGGCTACGGTGAAATTGCCCCCCTTCCCGGCTGGGGCAGCGAAACCCTCAGTGCCGCTATTGCCCTGTGTCAGCAACTGCCTTGTCACCTCAGCCCAGAGATCATTGCCGCAATTCCTGAGGACTTACCCGCCGCCCAGTTTGGTTTTGCCACCGCATGGCAAAGTGTCGGGCAATTGCCCTATAGGATTCACCCTTGGCCAATCTGCGCCCTTTTAGGCAGTGGTCGAGCCGCCCTTGAGCAGTGGCAGCAGCCTTGGCAGCGGGGGCAAACCACCTTCAAGTGGAAAGTTGGTGTCCTGTCCCCAAAGGAGGAGCAAGGAATCCTCACGACCTTACTGGCAGCCCTGCCTCAGGGGGCTAAATTACGCCTTGATGCCAATGGGGGTTGGGATTTGGCCACTGCAGAGCGGTGGTTTGCTTGGCTCGATCGCCATGGGAACGGCAAAATTGAGTATGTGGAGCAACCGCTACCCCCTGACCAATGGCAAGCCCTATTGAGGCTGTCTCAGACGGTGACAACCGCGATCGCCCTCGATGAGAGCGTAGTGAGTGCAAGAGAATTGCAGCGTTGGTTAGAGCGCGGCTGGCCGGGACGCTTTGTGATTAAGCCAGCGCTGTTTGGCTCTCCAGAACGCTTGAGTGTCCTGTTGCGTCAAGGTTTAGAACCGCAACGGCTGGTCTTTTCCTCTGCCCTCGAAGGGGCGATCGCCCGCACGGCAATTTTTCAGTGCTTTGAAACGTGGCAACCCTGTCGTGCCCTTGGCTTTGGCGTCGAACGCTGGCGATCGGCTCGCCTACTGAACACTCTTGCGGATTACACAGCGATATGGGATTGCCTTGACAATTATGGTAAAAATTACTATAAATAAAACATCCTTCACCTCTCAAAGCCATGACAGGTTTCACCTTGGCCGCCAGTGATTACAGTTTGCTGACGGACCTCTACCAACTGACAATGGTGGCCACCTACGCAGGTGAGGATTTGGCTTGGACACCCGCTAGCTTTGAACTCAGTGTGCGGCGACTACCCCGAGGATATACGTATTTGGTGGCCATGGGGTTGGCTCAGGTACTGGAATACCTACAACAAGTGCAATTCACCCCGCAGCAAATTGATTACTTGAAAAGTCTAGCGGTTTTTGAGCGGGCACCTGCAGCATTTTGGGACTTGTTGAGCCACAGTGAGTTTCGTGGGGATGTCTGGGCGGTTCCGGAAGGGACAGTGGTGTTTGCCCAAGAACCCCTGCTGCGGATTGAAGCCCCCCTCTGGCAAGCCCAGTGGCTAGAAACTTGTCTGCTCAATATCGTGAACTACCAAACCCTTGTGGCTACCCGCGCTTCACGGCTGCGACAGTTGGTGGGAGAAGAGGTAGATCTGCTGGAATTCGGCACACGGCGTGCTTTTAGTCCCCAAGCTTCCCTATGGGCAGCACGCTCAGCCCTCGCCGCCGGATTTACAGCCACCTCGAATGTCTTAGCAGCACAGCAGTTGGGGGTTTCCCCCACAGGCACGATGGCGCATTCCCTAGTGATGGCGATCGCCACCCTTGCTGGTACAGAACAGGATGCCTTTACGGTTTTCCTGCGCTACTATCCCGAAGGCGCACTGTTGGTCGATACCTACGACACCCTCGCTGCCGTTGCCACCCTCGCCGATCGCCAAGCGGCCGGGGAAATTGTTGTCAAGGCTGTTCGCATTGATTCAGGGGATCTCCTTAGCCTCTCCCAGAAAATTCGTCAACTGCTGCCCCAAGCGAAAATCATTGCCAGTGGGGATCTCGATGAAGGGGAAATTCGCCGCCTGCGAGCAGCGGGTGCCTGTATTGATGCCTATGGCATTGGCACGAAGCTGGTAACGGGAGATCCCGTCAACGGGGTCTATAAGCTAGTCGAGATCAATGGTCAGGGGGTGATGAAGGTCTCCAGTGGCAAAATGACCCTACCCGGACGCAAGCAAATTTATCGCCGTCCCAGTGGGGATTGCCTTGCCCTTGCCAGCGAGGAAAATGTTTGGGGCAGACCGCTCCTCGAACCCGTCATGAAGGCAGGGCGCCCCCTCTCTCCCCCGGAGTCCTTGGCGACAATTCGCGATCGCCACCGTGCCAGTTTGGCAGAATTGCCAGAGACGCTCCTCGATGTCACCCAGCCAGTGGTCTATTCCCCTGCCTTGGAAGCCCTGATTCAACAGTTGCGACAGCATCCATGACGATCGCCCTTTTTGGTACCAGTGCTGATCCACCCACCGCCGCCCACGGGGATATTCTCCAGTGGTTGAGCGATCGCTATGACCGCGTGCTGGTGTGGGCAGCCGATAATCCCTTCAAAGGGCAGCAAACCCCCCTACCCTATCGCCAAGCCATGCTCAATCTCTTGGTGCGCAGCCTCAACCGTGCCAATGTCGAGCATCACCCCGAACTCAGCCACCCCTACACCATCCATTCCGTGGAGCAGGTAAAGCAGCAGTGGCCGAATGAACCCCTTACCCTAGTGGTGGGCAGTGATGTTCTGCCTAAACTGCCGCAGTGGTATCAGGCGGAGAAACTGCTTGCACAGGTGCAACTGTTGGTCTTGCAGCGTCCCGGTGTTGTCATTGACCCCAAGGACTGGCAAGCCGTGCAGCCACTATGTCCCCAAGTGGAACTGGCTGACTATCGTGGGCCGGCGGTCTCCTCGACGACCTATCGGCAACAGCGGGATGAACAACAACTCCTGCCGGCGATCGCCCAGTACATTCAGCAGCAAGGACTCTACTCCCAGCCATGAGCGCCTCCCCTTTACCCCTTGCGGAATTTGTTGTTGGCGTGGACAACGTTATTTTCTCTGTGGATACGGATCAAAATCGCCTTCTTGTGCTACTGGTTCAGCGACAACAGGTGCCCTTTGCCGGGTATTGGAGCCTCCCTGGTACCCTCGTGCGGCAGGGGGAATCCCTTGAAGCCGCTGCCTATCGCACCCTAGCGGAAAAAATTCGCGTCCGTAACCTCTATCTGGAGCAACTGTACACCTTTGGCGAACCGGCGCGAGATCCCCGCGAGGGCACCTATGGCAAGCGCTATCTTTCTGTGAGTTACTTTGCCTTGGTGCGCTTTGCTGATGCGGAACTGATTGCCGCCGGCGAATGTCCCGTGCAGTGGTTTGCCCTAAGTACCTGTCCAGAACTGGCCTTTGACCATAGCAAAATCTTGGCCTACGGTCATCGCCGCCTCTGCAATAAGCTGGAGTACAGCCCCGTTGCCTTTGATGTGCTGCCAGAGTACTTCACCCTCAATGATCTTTACCAGTTTTACAGCACCGTTTTGGGAGCCAACTTCTCCGACTACTCCAATTTCCGCTCACGGCTTTTGAAACTCGGCATTTTGCAGGATACGCACCAAAAAGTGATCCGCGGCGCGGGCCGACCGGCAACCCTCTACCGTTTCGATCGCGAGGCCTTTGCGCCGCTTAAGGATAAGCCCCTAGTTTTTGTCTAAACTTTTTGAGGAGTTCCTATGGCCGTGCATCTGTGGATTGCGCAACTCAACCCCACCGTCGGCAGTCTCAAAGCCAATGCCCAAGCAATTCTCACCGCAGTCCAAGAGATCCGTAGCCAGCACCCTCTGGATTTGCTGATCACCTCTGAACTCGCCCTTTGTGGCTACCCCCCCAAGGATCTGCTCCTCAACCGCTACTTTGTTGAAGCGATTCAAGCAGAACTGCACCGCCTTGCCGCTGCCTTACCGGCTGATGTGGCGGTTTTAGTGGGCACAGTGCTAGCCAATCCCGCCGCTGGCGTCAAGGGAGAAAAGCCCCTCTACAATGGCGCAGCCCTGCTGAAGGGGGGACAGGTGCAGCAGGCCTTTGCGAAGCAGTTATTGCCCACCTATGATGTCTTTGATGAATGTCGCTATTTTGCCCCCGGCGGTACGGAGAATCTCTTTACATTAACGACGGCCAGCGATCAACTCAAAATTGGCGTCACCATTTGTGAAGACCTCTGGAACAATGAGCAGTTTTGGGGAGAGCGGCACTACCAGCGCAATCCCGTTGCTGAATTGGTGGCCCAGGGAGCAGATCTGATTGTGAATCTTTCGGCATCGCCCTACTGTGTTGGCAAACCGAAGTTACGGCAGGCGTTGATTGAACATACGGCTCGCCAATATGGCTGTCCCTTAATCTATGCCAATCAGGTGGGAGGCAATGATGATTTGATTTTTGATGGCAGCAGCTTAGCGGTGAATCGTCAGGGTGAGATCGTTAGCCAAGCCAAGGGGTTTCGTGAGGACTACCTAGCCGTGCGCTGGGAAAAGGGAGACCTCGAACCAACGGCGATCGCCCCTGCAGCCACGGGCGAACCTGAGGAAATTTGGCAAGCCTTGGTTTTAGGGGTGCGCGACTATGTCCGCAAATGTGGCTTTCAACAAGTGGTCATTGGCCTCAGTGGCGGGATTGATTCCGCCTTGGTGGCGGCGATCGCGACGGCAGCCTTGGGCAACCAACAGGTGCTGGGGGTGTTGATGCCCTCTCCCTACAGTTCCGATCACTCGATAACCGATGCGAAGGACTTGGCCGCAAATCTGGGCATTGCCACGCAGATCTTACCGATTGCGCCCCTGATGCAGACCTACAGTGAGGTGCTGGCGCCTCTATTTGCTGGTACCCCCAGTGGAGTTGCCGAGGAAAATATCCAAGCCCGTATTCGCGGTACGCTGCTGATGGCGATCGCCAACAAGTTTGGCCACTTGCTTATTTCCACGGGTAATAAATCTGAACTAGCGGTGGGCTACTGCACCCTCTACGGCGATATGAATGGTGGCCTTGCAGCCATTGCCGATGTGCCCAAAACCCGTGTCTATGAACTCTGCCATTGGCTGAATCAGCAGGCCGCCCAAGGGCATCCGATTCCCGATCTGGCGATCGCTGGTGCCGTTGTCATTCCCCCCCACATTCTCACCAAAGCCCCCAGTGCCGAACTCAAACCCGGCCAAACGGATCAGGATAGCCTACCGCCCTACGACATTCTCGATGGCATTTTGGTACGAATGATCGATCGCCACCAGTCAGATCAGGAAATTGCCGCTGCCGGATATGATCTAGACTTAGTGCAGCGGGTGCGCCGCATGGTTCAACGGGCAGAATTCAAACGTCAGCAGGCGGCACCGGGGTTGAAAGTGACCGATCGCGCCTTTGGTTCCGGTTGGCGGATGCCGATTGCCGCCCAGTGGTAAGCTACAGCAGTCCCATGGCTTGCAGTTCTTGGCTGAGGCGTTGCGCTTCTTGGGGATTTTGAGCCTGCAGTAAATGAATGGCTTGCCGCAGTTTGTCAAGGGCCGGTCTGAGTTGTCCTAAACGCAGCAGCAGGGCTCCCTGATTTTGATAGGCTAAGGCACAGGTGGGATCCACGGCTTGCAGGCGATCGTAGGTGGCAAGGGCATCGCCCCAGCGTTTCAATTGCTTTTGAGCCTCCGCCAGCCGCAGATAGGTTGCCAGATGCATCACCTCAGGGGTGGGGGTTCTGAGGGCGGTTTCATAGGCTTGGATTGCTGCCAGCCACTCACCGCGTTCGGCGTAGAGATTGCCCCGTTGATAGTGGAGTTCGTAGGCAACGGCAGGGGGGACGCTTTTGACCTTTAGCCCCTGCTCCAGACAGTGCTGAGCCTGCTGCCAAGCTCCTTTAGCCAGATACACCCCTGCCAATTTAGTCCACAGGTAGGCATCCTCAGGGTGCTGCTCAAGGTGGCGGCGCATGATCCGCTCCGCCCGTTCCTGCTTTTGTTGTCGCTGGGAACCAAGGTAGCCACTGTGCACAAGGGCCACACGGTTAACTTGACCAATTTGCCAATGGGGTTCCCGCTGCTGCAGGGCAAGAACGCTGTCATCAATCGTTTCGTGGTACGGACGCTGAAAAAAGAGGTCGGGATGGTGACGAAAGAGGCGCGACACATAAGTATAGGGGGGCACAACGCCCAATTCCTGCCGCAGCAATATCACCACCAGCCAATTCGGTTGTCGGCAGATCTCAGGCAGTACGGCGGCAAATGACGGTGTCAGCGTTTCATCCGCATCGAGAACCAGTACCCACTCGGTAGTGACATATTGCAGGGCAATGTTGCGAGCGGCAGCAAAATCCTCTTGCCAAGGAACTTCATAGACCCGTGCTCCCCACTGGCGGGCGATCGCCACCGTTTCATCCTGAGACCCCGTATCCACAATCACCGCCTCATCCACCACACCAACCACACTGGCAAGGCATTGGGGTAAGCGTGCCGCCTCATCCCGTACAATCATACAGAGGGTAATGGCCATAGCAACTAGGCAAAGTCACCAATCAGCTTCACTTCCGGCTGCAACCACACGGACCAGCGATCCGCAACAGCAGCTTGTACATGGCGAATCAAGCGATAGACATCCATCGCTGTTGCGCCGCCACAGTTGAGAATAAAGTTGGCGTGTTTTTCAGAAACTTGGGCGCGGCCAATCTGGTAGCCCTTCAAGCCCGTTTGCTCAATTAACCAACCCGCTGTTCGCTCTTGGGGATTGCGGAAGACACTGCCACAGTTGGGGAAATCGTAGGGCTGCGTCCGCAGGCGATCGCTCAGGTGTTTTTGGGTGTCTGCTTTCACCTGGGCTGGGTCATGTCCCGGTTCCAGCTGCCATGTGGCCTGCAGCACCAATCGCTGGCTGTTTTGAAGACAAGAGGTACGGTAGCCATAGCCCAACTCCCGTGCCGCCACCACCGCCAATGTGCCATCGGGTTCCAAAATCACCGCTGACACGAGTCGCTCCGCTGTACAGCCACCATGGGCACCGGCATTCATGACCACTGCCCCCCCCACCGTACCGGGAATGCCAACAATCCACTCCAGACCGCGCCAGCCCAGTTTTGCAGCATAGTGAGCCAACTTGGGCAAGGGATACCCCGCACCCACCGTCAGTTGTCCAGTTTCTAGATCACTGTTGAGATAGCGCAGATGCCTGGTGGCGATCACAAGACCCGCCACACCGCGATCGCTCACCAGCAGATTAGAGCCTGCCCCCAAAACCGTAATTGGCAGTTCCTGTTCCTGCGCCCAGATGTAGGCTGCCTGCAATTCAGCAACGGTACGCGGTTCCACAAACCATTCGGCACAGCCCCCCACATTCAGGGTCGTAAACTCGGCAAGGGAGATGTGGCGTTGCAGAGGGCACTGGGTTTGGGGCAAGCAGGACAAGGTCATAGGGCGATCGCCTCAGTGAGGGAAGAGACACTTAATTGTTCTTGATCCGCCATTACAGACGGAATCAGTTGATTGAGATTGCCAGCCCCAAGAAAGATCACCAGATCCCCCGGTTGCAGCAGATGCGCCAAGCGAGTTTGTACCGCTTCAAGGGTGGGGCAATAATCCACTGCAGCATGATACTGACGGGCACAGGCGGCCACATCAGCACCACTAATTGTGCCGGGATTGGGTTCACCCGCACTATAGATATCCGTCAAGATCACGTGATCCGCTGCGGTGAAGCACTGGCCAAAGGCCTCGAGAAAGGTTTGGGTGCGGCTATAGCGATGGGGTTGAAACACGGCCACGACCCGTTGCCAAGGAGCTTGCGTCCCCACTTGCAGGCGGGCTGCCTCTAGGGTTGCACTAATTTCGCTGGGGTGGTGGGCATAGTCATCAATAAAGCGAATCCCATTCACCTGTCCCCGTTCTTCAAAGCGGCGGCGGGCACCGCGAAACTCCAATAAAGCAGCAGCAATGGTGGCAAAGTCAATGCCAAGATAACGTCCCACTGCAATCACCGCCAGAGCATTTTGGAGATTGTGGGCACCTAAGACACTCAGTTGTAGAATGCCAAGGGAGGTGCCTCGCTCCCAAACCCGTGCCGTGGTGCCCTCAGAGGTGTATTGAATATGATCCACACAGTAGTCCACCGCCCCTTGTCGCTGCAGGCTATAGGTCAACAGGCGCGGATGATGCAGGCGATCGTGGATATTCGGACAATCGGCACAGCCAATCACAATGTCTGCCTGATCAGCAAACTGCTGAAACGTGGCCACCACCTCTTCCAAGGAATTATAGTGATCGGGGTGGTCAAGCTCGATATTCGTAATGACGCCAATATGGGGATGGAATTTGCGCAGGGAGCCATCGGACTCATCCGCTTCAGCAACAAGGTAAGGACTTTGACCCACGCGGGCGTTGCCCTGCCACGCCGCCACTTCACCCCCGACAATAATCGTTGGATCCAGCCCGGCCTGCAACAGCAAATAGGCAATCATGCTGCTGGTGGTTGTCTTACCGTGGGTGCCGGCAACGGCAATACTTTGGCTACGGTGCATCAGTGCCGCGAGCACATCGGAACGGTGAAAAATGGGACAGCCTAACCGTTGAGCCGCTTGATATTCAGGGTTATCGCTACGAATGGCGGTGGAGCAGATGACTTGAGGCAGCGGGGCAAAGGGATACGTTTCAAGGTTGGCCGCACTCTGACCAATAAAGATCTGCACGCCTAACTCAGCCAGTTGCTCGGTCAAGCGGTTGGGACGCAAATCGGATCCAGACACCCTAAAGCCCTGCTTGGCGAGAATGTAGGCAAGGGCTGACATACCAATACCACCAATGCCAATGAAGTGGAATGGACGCTCACTAAACTCCATCACTGGCTGATTTGCCACAAACAACTCCTTCGCTCCACCAAAAAGAAATACGTTGAATCAATAATTAATATCAATAGATTAGTATCAATAGGCATAAATTCTTAGGCTCATCATAGCAGGTCACCCTCAATCCTCATGGGCTAATACTGGCAGATCCAAGGCAAATATGTCACCCTGAGCCAAAAATTTTTTGCAAACAGTTTATTCAGCCCGTGGCACCCTCTTCCTTGGGGATCAGCAGTTCGACAAAGAATAAACTTTAGCAGAGACAAATTCAGTGCGGTGTAAGGTAGAAGGTTGATACCGCCTTGTCGGTGTGCCGTTATCTTTCTGAGGACTGGGAATGCTGACGAACTTGCTGGCTTGGAGTATGGCGATCGCCAGTTTAGGCTTGTATCTGTTGGGGTTCTTCCTACCGGAACTGTACCGTAGGTTTGATCTGGTGGCCAGTGGCGCGGGATTATTCTTTGCCCTGACTCTGTGGATCTATGGCGATCGCATTGGCGGTGGATTGCTCCTAGGAACAGCAGCCGCAGTGGCCTTAATTCTCTGGTTGGGTTGGCAGACCCTCAGCTATCGCTGGCAACTCACCTACCCGGGCGATCGCACCGACACCCAAAAAGCTCAAGCCCTCTGGCAAAAAGTCCAGTCTCTGCTGCCCGAAGGTACCTTTGCAAAAATCGGTGAGCAACTGCAAGGCTTCATCAGTAGCTTGCGCGATCGCCTCCAGAAACAGCCGGATCGCCCCCAGCTTCCTGTGGATACCCCACCACCGCCGATGGATACTGGCGACATTAAAGAGGATCTGTGGACAGGGGAAACCAGCACCCCCAGTACCGTTGCCGAACAACCCACCCCAGCCACTGAGGAAGCAGCCACCGTCCCAGAAGAATCTGCTAAACCAGTGCCAGTCGCAGAAACAACAGCCAGCCCCACCGCAGACACTCCCACAGACGCACCGGCTGATCTGCCGTCCGAAGGGGTTGCCGAAATGACTCCCCCAGAAACGCCTAGTGTTGAAACGCTGCAGCCGTCCACTGCCAGTACCCCAGAGGAGTCAGAACCAGCAACGGTTACTGCTTCAGAAGAACCAGCCCCTCCTGAGACAACAGTTGACGCTCTAGAACCCACAGTGACCGCCGAAGCACCAGAAGAGCACGCATCTCCTGAAACGGCAATTGAGACTCCAGAATCCACGGTGACTCCTGAGGCAGTGGCAGAACCAGCCCCTCCTGAAACGGCAGCAGTGACGCCCCCTGAGACAGTCGTTGATGGCCCAGAACCCACGGCCACTCCTGAGCCAGTGGCAGAACCAGCCCCTCCTGAAACAGTGGTTGAGACTCCAGAACCGACGGCGACCTCTGAAGGAGTGGTTGAACCGCCTCTAGCCTCTGAATCTGCTCCCGATGCTGAACCGACAGAAACGCTGCCTCCAGTGCCAGAATCGCGCACCGCTGCCGCCGATCTCCTAGGGGATATTCCGGAAAGTAGTGATATTGACGATGAGGCAACGTCAGAGGGGACAACCATCGAAAATCCAGAACATACTCCCCCTGAAGATGATGACTGGCCGCCCCCTGAAGCCCGTCTATGACCTCTCACGCCATCGGGTACAGGGCAGGACTTATCGCTCCGCGAATCCCGCAAAAGTTAATAAAGTCATGAATCCCTGACTTTTGCTGCTTTTATTTTCTCTGAAGCGAACCTTAATAGAACCTTAATTTTCCCCTAACTTTCCCCAAAAATTCCCCAATTTTCCCAAGGTTTTCCACAGATTGGGGCAAAGTTTTCCACAGGCCTTGACGGTGTGATCGGATTTCAAGAGATTTCTGGGGATAACTGCTGCTGGAGCCTTGGGGAAAACGCAAGGAGCGTCAAAAGTCTGGAAACGCTGATTCTGTCGTGGATTGCGATCGCCAAGATGGGTGAAAACAAGGATTGACAGACCCTAGGACAACCCAGACAATGGAGTTCCACGGATAGAGATTCACTTGCTCTGAAACCTTGTGAATGTAGGGCTAAATCCCGCTCTGAGTCAGGGGTCTGGGGATTTGGTCAGAACTTTTATGGGAGTTTTCCACAGGTTTACCCAGGGCGAGCTGATGGCGCCTGCAATTTTGTCTTGGTTTTATTGAGGTAACTCACGGTATGAACGCTCAAGCCACGATTAGTATTCTTGCCGAGATTCCAGAGGAGCTACACGAGACCCTGAAATACTACCTCGAGCGGCATCCCGATTGGGATCAGGATCGCGTCTTTGTGGCCGCACTGTCCCTCTTTTTGCTGCAAAATGGAGAATGCGATCGCCGCACAGCACGGGTCTATCTCGACTCGTTGTTCAAGCGATCCTAAACACGTTGGAGGGTAGCAAAACGGGTGAGTGAGGTAGATGTCGCAATTGTAGGTGGTGGCCTCAGTGGCCTGAGTCTGGCTTGGCGGTTGCAGCAAAGCGCCCCCCAGTACAGTGTGGTTGTCCTAGAGGCCAGCGATCGCCTTGGGGGGAATATTACGACACAAGCAGCGGAGGGCTTTGTCTGGGAACTGGGTCCCAATAGCTTTGCACCGACCCCTGCCCTGTTACAACTCATTGCTGAGCTGGGCTTGCAGTCGGAACTCATTCGGGGCGATCGCCACCTACCGCGCTACATCTACTGGCGGGGACACCTCTACCCCCTAGAACCCACCCGTCCCCTTGCCTTGGCTACTTCAAATCTGCTCAGCCCTTGGGGAAAAGTGCGGGCAGCCCTTGGTGCCTTGGGGTTTGTGCCCCCCTATCTGGGCAGTGGCGATGAATCAGTTCATTCATTTTTCCGTCGCCATTTGGGGCAAGAGGTGGCTGAACGGCTGGTGGCGCCCTTTGTCTCTGGGGTTTATGCGGGTGATCCACAACAACTGAGTGCCGCTGCTGCTTTTCGTCGTATTGCCCAACTGGAAAAACTGGGTGGCAGTCTCATTGCCGGTGCCCTGCGCCTACGGCGTCAACAAGCCCCTAAACCGAAGCCGCCTACGGGTGTGCAGATGCGACCGGGGGAACTTGGCTCCTTTAAGGAAGGCTTGGCTGTGCTACCTCGGGCGATCGCCCAACAATTGAAGGCACCGATTCACCTGCAAACCCCGGTTCAGGAAATTACCCCAGAATCCAAGGGTGGCTACCTGCTGCGCAGTGGTGAGCAAACGTGGCACGCCCGCAGTGTGGTCTTGGCAACGCCCGCCTATCAAACTGCAGAGTTGGTAGCACCTTTTCAGCCAGCGATCGCCCGTGTTTTGGCTACCATCCCCTATCCCACCGTGGCCTGTGTGGTCTTGGCCTACCCCGCTGGACTCGGGCGCAGTGTCCGCCCCGGCTTTGGGGTACTCATTCCTCGCGGTCAGGGCATCCGCACCCTTGGCACCATTTGGTCGTCCTGTCTCTTTCCCCAACGCACTCCCGCCGGTTGGCAAGTCTTTACGAGTTTTATTGGCGGTGCCACGGATCCTGATTTGGCAAGCCTCAGCGAAGAAACCATTGTCCAGCAGGTGCAGCAGGATTTGAGCCGCCTCCTTGATTTACCCGCAGCCAAGGCACGCTTACTCGGTATGAAGGTTTGGCGACGGGCGATTCCCCAATATATTGTCGGCTACCCTGAGCAGTGGCAGCAGGTGACCCATGCCCTCAGTCAAACCCCCGGCCTTTTCCTGTGTAGTAACTATGCTGAGGGTGTCGCCTTGGGCGATCGTGTTGAACATGGCAATCGAACCGCTGCTGCTGTTGCTGCCTACCTTTCAGGAGGCCAGCCCTAGGGATGTCGCTGTCGGACTATATGAATGCGGCTCTTGAGCGGGCTATCTATCACTTCAATGCAGAGGATGGCCTGATTTACGGTGAAATTCCAGACCTTGAGGGGGTCAAGGCCCATGGCAAGACAGTGCTTGAATGCCGCGAGCATCTCTCCGAACTCTTAGAGGATTGGATCTACTTCCATGTCTCGCGGGGCATTGCCGTACCCATGATTAACGGCATTGAAGTTCCCGTACGGGAGATTTTTTGAACCTCACCCTCTTTGGGTACGGCTGATCTATAGAAAAGGACTGTATTCTCAATAGGC
Source organism: Thermosynechococcus sp. TG215 (assembly GCF_031583455.1). NCBI lineage: Bacteria > Bacillati > Cyanobacteriota > Cyanophyceae > Acaryochloridales > Thermosynechococcaceae > Thermosynechococcus > Thermosynechococcus sp. TG215. Next base: position 746,765 of record NZ_CP134178.1, read on the forward strand.
CAGCGATCGCTCCCCTGTAACATAAACGAGCAAACATAGCCTAAGATTATCGGTAAGGTTAACGAAGCGATACATCCGCTCTACTAAGGAGGACATAACCCTATGGCACTCGTACCCATGCGCTTGCTGCTCGATCACGCAGCCGAAAATGGTTACGGCATTCCCGCCTTCAACGTCAACAACATGGAGCAAATCCAAGCCATCATGCAGGCGGCCCATGAAACCGACAGTCCCGTGATTTTGCAAGCATCGCGGGGTGCCCGTAAATATGCTGGGGAAAACTTCCTGCGTCACCTGATTTTGGCTGCGGTGGAAACCTACCCCCACATCCCCATTGTCATGCACCAAGACCATGGTAACGAGCCTGCCACCTGCTACTCCGCCATTCGCAACGGCTTTACCAGTGTGATGATGGATGGCTCCCTTGAAGCGGATGCCAAAACTCCCGCCAGCTATGAGTACAACGTGGCCGTCACCAGCGAAGTGGTAAAAGTCGCGCACTCCATTGGTGTTTCCGTGGAAGGGGAACTCGGCTGCCTTGGTTCCTTGGAAACCGGTAAAGGGGAAGCCGAAGATGGTCATGGGTTTGAAGGTGCCCTCGATCACTCAATGCTGCTCACTGACCCCGATCAAGCTGTGGACTTCGTGGAGCGTACCCAAGTGGATGCCCTTGCAGTGGCCATTGGTACCAGCCACGGTGCCTATAAATTTAGCCGCAAACCCACGGGTGAAATCCTCGCCATCAGCCGCGTGGAAGAAATCCACCGTCGTTTGCCCAACACCCACTTGGTGATGCACGGTTCTAGCTCAGTGCCCCAAGAATTAATTGACATCATCAACCAGTACGGTGGCACAATTCCTGAAACCTACGGCGTGCCTGTGGAAGAGATCCAAAAAGGCATCAAAAGCGGTGTCCGCAAAGTGAACATTGACACCGACAACCGCTTGGCCATTACCGCTGCGGTGCGTGAAGCTCTCGCCTTGGCACCCAAGGAATTTGACCCCCGTCACTTCCTCAAGCCCTCCATTAAATACATGCAAAAAGTGTGTGCTGAACGCTATCAGCAATTTGGTACCGCCGGCAATGCCAGCAAAATTAAGCAACTCAGCCTTGATGACTATGCTGCCAAATATGCCAAAGGTGAACTGAAACAAGTGACTCAGAAAACCGTGGTGGTCTAGGCACTCTGCGATCGCTGAGCAACGATAAGTAACGTGATAGAGGGTGGCTACGGTCACCCTTTTTGATTTGAATAAAAAATAATAGCTCTATAGTTTTATTCAGCTTTACTCAACGGGCTTGGAGGGACTCGAACCCCCGACCTGCTGATCCGTAGTCAGCCGCTCTAATCCACTAAGCTACAAGCCCAAGTCAGGAACACTATCCTAGCATGAATTCCCAGAGAGATCAAAGGGGCGACAGGAAATTTGCGCGCGGGTGTGTCATAGTCGGGAGCGGAGACCCTTGACTCAAACGGATAGATGCTGAAGAAACTCCACCGCTGGTTCTTGACCACTCCCCATCTGCCGCGATCGCTTGTGGCTTTTGGTCTGAGTCTGGCTGCCCTTGCCCTCTTGGATAGCAGTGCTAATCTTGTCCTCGCTCATCTAAAAGCAACTGCCCCAAGGTTCTTTGCTGGCTTGGTTGCTGGTACCTTTGATACTGGCTTTGCCCCAGAGGTGTGGCTCTCGGTCATCGGCCTCACCCTCGGTACGTTAATCATTGTGATTTCCATTGCGGCGCAAAATATCCCCAAAATTACTGAACTGTACATGCAGGACTGGACGAGCCTGATCTATGTCTGGTGTCTGGTTTTGGGGGGTGCCCATATCTTCTACATCAAGGTTTTGCAGGACTTGGGACGGCATCCTGTCGGCAGCATCCTGTTGAATGTATACGGCCTCTTGCCCTTGGCAATTTTGACGGCCCTACCCTACATCTTCTACATCCTCAAGTCCATCCAGCCAGAAAGTGTGGCTCAGCAAATTTACCGCCGCCAGTATCACTACATGAGTCAACTGGGCATTGTTCTCAAGGATGGGGTGTCCTATCAACCGCAGTTTTTGCGCCGTAGTCAGGCTCACCTGATCGCGGGATTGAACCAATTGGATGATTTGCTGGCCTATGTGGCGTTTCGGGGAGCGCAGGCCGAGATTATTGGTGCAGTCAGTGAACTGCTTCAGCACTACATCAGTTGCAAGCCCGATTATCCAGCCTATTTCTTTCGCCTCAGTGGGGCGGTGATGGGGGATATTGCCTTCAAGACGATGTTTGACCAATTTAGCCAGATTGAAGAGAACCATACCTTCTATGAGCAAAAGTGTTTTCGGCTCCTCGGGAATGCCTATGTGCGCTTTTTGGAGGAGGAGCAGTTTCCTCTCGCGTCGCTGTGTGGCTCTGAGATGTGCGCGATCGCCCACCGCATTCTCAGTATGGGGGATGACATTTTGCTGGACCTAATCATTATTCGCTTTAATACAATGATGCGCTTTGCCATTAAACACGGCAGTCGTCACAACGAGGCACGCAATCTCTATAACTTGGCCTTTCACTATCGGCGGTTTATTGAGAGTCTGGTGCATTACCAGCGCCCCCAGCTCACCCAAAAGTGTGTGAATTATCTACGTGCCTACGGGAATGAAGTCTATGAGTTAGCACAGAATAGTCCTGCACTGTATTTCATTGTTGATGTCTTTGCCGCTGAGCTAAAGAAGGTCTTAATCTTGGTGAACGAGCAGCAGTGGGAGGAGCGACTGCAACTGGAACTCTTGGAGGAAATGCTTCGCCTAGATAATCCACCGGAACTGCGTCAACCCCAAAATGGCGATCGCCCCTATGGCAAAAGTACAGGGGTTCGCCTCCTACAAATGGGACTCGCCCTCTTTTACTTGGCACGGCAGCAACCTCAGTTTGCGCAGCGGATTGTTGAGGATATGGTGGAGGATGCAGCGGTTCTCGGCTTGGCGGGGTTTAAGCGTCTCTTTCAGCAAAATTGCGATCGCCTGCGCCAGGCTCAGCCCAAGTTTTGGGAGGACACCGATCGCGGCAATGCCAATTTGTACTACTCAGAACACACCGAGCAACTGCCTGCCCTACAGACCCTTGTGGATCGCGCTTGTCACGCTCTGGAGATGACTCAGTCGTCCTAAAGCATGGTATAGTAATAAGTCTGAGGGCGAGTGGCGAAATGGTAGACGCACTACACTCAAAATGTAGCGGGAATTCCCCATGTCAGTTCGAGTCTGACCTCGCCCATTGATTCAACCCCCGCCAAAGACTTGGATATTGGCAAAGGCACACACCGGTGAAGCGTGACCGACACGAATGGCTTGATTGGGTTCGCCTTTACCACAAAACGGTGTACCAAAAATACCGAAGGTGGAGGCATCTCCCACCGCAATGAGGCTATGCCAAAATTCAGGGGTGGTACCGCGATAGTTGGGATTGCGCAGTGTGCGGGTCAGGCGGCCATTTTCAATGCGCTTGGCATATTCACAGCCAAACTGAAATTTGAGACGGTAGTCATCGATTGACCAAGAGCGATTGGACTCCATGTACACCCCCGACTCAATGTTGCCAATGATCTCGGCAAAGGACTGTGTCCCTGGCTCAATATTCAGGTTCGCCATCCGGTCAATGGGGGGACGATTCCAAGAACAGGCACGGGCATTGGCAACACCAGGGACACCCGCTCGCTGCTGACTTTCAAGGCTGCCCAGACCGCGCAGGAGGCGTCCTTCCTTGATGAGATAGATGCGTTCAGCCGCCACCCCCAAATCATCAAAGGCATAGCTGGCCAGTTCACCGGCAACGGTCGGATCAAACGTGACGTTCAAGAGGGGGGAGCCGTACTGCCGCTGCCCAAAGTCCTCAAGGCGAATAAAGCTGCTGCCGGCATAGTTGCGCTCATCCCCCAAAATGCGGTCTAGCTCTAGGGGATGACCAATGCTCTCGTGGATTTGCAGCATCATTTGATCGGGGGCGAGTACCAGTGTTGTCGTTGTTTCTGGGCACTCTTGGGCACTGAGGAGTTCAACGGCCTGCTCGCCAATGTGGCGGGCGCGATCGCTCAATTGATCAGTCGTCAGCCATTCCAGACCCCCTTGATAACAGCGGGCTAACCAACCATGATCGGTTCGCTGCTGCACTACCCCTGCCCCCTGAGCCGTGGCGCTCATATCGGTGAGCACTTGATAAAATTGCTGTTCAATTTGACTGCCATCACTGGTCAACCACTGAGTGGTGGTCTCTACAGTTTGCACAAAGGCACGGGTTTGCACAATGTCGTCACTAACCTTGAGCCAATGGCAAAGGTCTTGGAGTAAGTGATTCAATTCAGCGGCTGAAAGTTGGTCAAAAGGTTGCCGCTGGGGCGATCGATAGTGTCCCTTGCCCTTGCCCCGTGCCGCTGGCGTAAAGTTAAAGACTCGCCAATGGGCAGCGGTTTTCGCCTGTTGATAGGCCTGCTGAATCGCCCGATGGATAGCACTGGGTTGCAAATTTGGGGTTGCTGTATAGGCAAATTGACCATCGACGAGCACCTCAACCATGACACCCCGCTGGCGCGATCGCTGGTTCACCTCGGGGTAGCCATCCCGAGCACTGCGAGTCGTGACAATCTCCTCAACATAACGCAGCCCAAGCCAATCAAGGGGTAAATTCACCTGATTCAAAAGGGCGGTGAAATTCTTCGGTGTCGTCATGGCAGCGTGCTAATCTGAGGCATGGTAAAGTTTGAATTCTTTTCCATGCTAACGGCTTTTACTGCGGGGCTGGCCCTCATCACGATTTCTGAGCTGGGAGACAAGACCTTCTTTATTGCCATGATTTTGGCGACCCGTCACAGCAAGCGGTGGGTCTTCCTAGGGTCATGGGCGGCTTTAATTGTGATGACACTGCTTTCAGTGGCCGTGGGCAAGGTCTTTCAACTTTTACCGCGAGAGTTCACCTTCTATGCGGCGATTTTGCTCTTCACTGTTTTTGGTCTCAAGATGCTAATTCAAGGCTGGCGAATGGGGGATAGCCCCTGTGAGGATGAGTGTGAAGCGGCAGTGGAAACCGTTGAAAAGGCGGAAGCCAATCTCAGCCGTTGGGGCAGTAACCCTGCTTGGGCGACTTTTGTGGAGGCCTTTAGTCTCACCTTCATTGCTGAATGGGGCGATCGCACCCAAATTGCAACGATTACCCTTGCTGCCGCGAGCCATGCCTTGGGCGTTGCCCTTGGTGCCATTGTTGGCCACGGGATTTGTGCCGCGATCGCGGTTCTAGGCGGCGGCCTGATGGCTGGACGCATCTCCGAACGGACATTGACCTTGGGCGGTGGTGCCCTATTTTTAATCTTCGCGATTGTTACCGCCTTGCAAGGGATGCCAAGGGCTTCTTGAGCCGCTTCTGAATCTAGAACTCCAATTGGTTATAGGAGGCGACCAGAGGTGGCAAACTCCTGCACCGCAGCGCGCATAAAGTTTTCAAGGGAGCGCACCCCGGCTTGATCCTCGAACACCTTCGGCAGATTGTTTTGGATTTTTTCGCGGATAAATTGGCGATACTCAGCACTTTGACCCAGTTCAATGGCTTTTTGAATATAGGCAGAAACATCTGGTGCAATTAATTCCGGTAGCTCTAGGAGTGTGAGAATACCAGCGGTATGCCGCCCCCGCATAAAGCGTCCTAGTGTGGTCACCATAGGGACTTGGGCATAGTAGAGGGCTTCAAGGGTAGAATTCCCCCCTGACCATTCAAGGCTGTCTAGGAAAACATCGAGACAATGCAGCATTGAGGTAAAACCATAGAAGTTTAAGGGGCGGCAGAAGAAGCAGTACGCCCTATAGTCAAGGTTTTTGGCAGCAAAAGCTCGTTCTAGACGTCCTTCAAACCGCTGGCGGCTGTTTTTGGTCATAAGGTGGCTTATAAAGACAAATTGGCAATTCCCCACTGCTGCGGCAATTTCGGGATAGATGTCGTCAAACTGGGGGAGATACTTGAAGACACTTTGCAGGCAACCGTAGATAACGGCATCGCTTTTGAGGCCGAATTCCTCCCGCGTAATGGGCGATCGCGGGTCGGGGGGCAGCGGACTAAAGGCAATTCCCAGATTTTTTAGCCTAATCAGTTTTTCTAGGTAATACGTTTCGCCATCAGGTGGTTCCATCAACTCACTACTGAGGAAATAATCAATTGTCGGCAGCCCAGAGGTGTCGGGATGCCCCCAAGACATACATTGAATCGGCGCTAATTTCAGAGCGGCAATCTTGCTCAGTTCCAGATCCATGCCCAGTTCGGGGAAAATCACTAGATGTAATTGATCGGCACGAATCTGCTCAAACCATTCTGCAGGTGATTTGGTGCCCATGACAAAGCGATGGCAGTAGGTTTTTGCTTGCTCCGTACAGCGATCGCCATCATCTCGCACGTAGTAGCCATAAAGCTGAAATTGTGCTTTATCAAGATGTTTAAGCCAGCCGTGGAGCAGCAACTTCCAAACCGTATGCATACGAAAGTGCCCTGAAACAAACCCAATCCGTAGAGGTTCATTGGCCTTCACTGGTGGCATTGGGGGGCGTTCTTTGGCGGCTGGAATCACACTGGTCATGATTTCGTAGATCATCTGCCCGTACTGTTGTTGGACATCGCGGGTTTCTTTCCCTTGATAGGGCAGTAAAAATGTGTTCACATTCCCCAGCCACTTCGAGAGATATTGTTTCTTATCTAAAGAGAAACTCTGAAACGTTTGATAGAACTCGGCAACGGATTCTCTGATTTTTTGACGGCAATCCTGTAGCTCTTCTACATCTTTATAAACGTAAATCAAGTACCTCGTACACTTGAGAAAGTCAATGCCAATTTGCCAGTCAGGTCTCAGTTCAATCGCTTTTTCGTAGGCTGCTAGTGCCTGTTGTAAATCACTATCAACACCACTGATCATGCCCAACAGGTACCAACATCTTGCCATGGTAGGATCCATTGCTAAGGCATGGTTGAGGGCTGAGATCACTGCTTGATACTCATTCATCCTCCACTTATCAATCGCCAGTTTTTCCCACCCCTTGGCAAAGGCAAGGTGGCCTTTTTGTTGAATCGTTCTTGCAATGAACTCTTCGATACACCCCATAACCTGAAACTTAGCAATCCCGACGGTATAAGCGCATGTATTTGAGGATAATCTCCCGTGCCTTCGGGCGTAAATCCCGCTTCAGTTGCGGATTTTCATCCACGCGATTCACCGCTTGCCAGACTTGACACCAACTGACATCAAAGAGGGTTTGTGCTTCCACAAGGCCGCGTACCATCGCGATCGCATAGTTTTCGGGGTCACGTTCCTGTGCCATATTGAGAAAAGACATCCCCCGCTGTGGTTGAAAGTAGTTGTCCATTGCTGTGAGATACCCTAGAGCCATTAACTCATCGGCGGTAAGGCTTTCCAGCGGGATATTTTCAGGGGTCGTACCCTGTCTTAGGGCAAGATAGGCGCGGTAGGCTTGACCATTGGCTTTGCCGTTGAAATCCCAGCCGAGGGCATTGATCAGGGCAGCTTTGTGATCTGTGGAAACCTGCGGCGAAGAGAGCCACTCCGACATTTTCAGATCAAGGCGGCCACTGCGCTTGGCTCGCATCACCATGGGGACATCGGTATAGGCTTCGTAGAAGGGGGTGGAGGTCAAGGGCGAATCTGCTCGCCCACTGTACTGAAGGCAGACCACCGTTGTCAAAGCAAGGGCAGTCGCTAAAAGAGGAGATTTCATGGACTTGGCCTCCAAAGAGTTATTGGGTTTGCAGTTGCGATAGACCCGCCCCCGGATAGTAGGTGCCTAAAATTTGCAGGTGGTTGTAGCCGCGCTTGCCCAGTTCATAGGCACCCGTCTGACTCATTCCACGCCCGCCAAACACATCGCGCACAATGTCGTCGGTTGCTGCATACATCGAAACCATCACTCGTCCACTTTTGGTGAGGACAATGCCCCGTGTGGCTTGGACTGCCGCTTGAGTGGTGTTCCACTCGGTTTCAATCCCACGATACACCTGCCAACGCTCGTCGTTCCCCAGATCAAAAAAGCGGCTGGCGGGTTGAAACATTTGGGCAAGGGCATAGGAACGGGCAGCGATCGCTTGGGCTTTGAGGGTTTCCATTGGCCAGTCGGGATAGACCTCTGAACCCACCACACTCACGAGGTATTGTTCCAAGTCCACTTGATTGACGGCTGTAACCGTGTTTCCCTGAGCAATGAGGCGCACCACACCGCGATACCATTTACCGGCAACAAACGCAAGTTGATTGCTGGGGCGAATCCAGAGGGAGGGGGCAAGGGGTTGGCCATTCCAGAGCAAAAAGCCATCGCGGGCTGTGACCACGACCCCTTGGGAAGGGGTAAGCTGCGTCATCACTTGCTGTTGATCATTGGTGACAGCGGTAGCTACGGCGGTGCCAACGGTCAGTTGACTTTGATCGCGGGCGATCGCCACCCGCACTTGAGGGGCAGGACCTTGGCTCGGAGGCACGGGTTGCAGGGCAGGAGGGGGCACTGTGGGCAAGATTGCCTTGGCGTGGGTAGAGGCAGCCGCTGGTGGTTGGGGGACTTTGTTGGGGACAGTTGCTAATAGGGGATCGCGGCCATCCAAAATCGGCCGAGGCAGAGGTCGTTCAAGTTGAATTGGGTCAGGTAAAGGAATTGGCTCTGAAAGAGCAATCGGTGTCGGGGATAGGTTCCGCAAAAACCAGAACCCTAGGCCGGCACTGGCGATCGTGGCCATCGTAAAGGAAATGAGCAAGGGTGAGTGTCCTCGCTTTGTCCCTTGGAACAGAACCCAGCCCATTCAGGTGTCATCTCCACTAGCACCTTGCCTATTGTATAGGGGAGTACGGAATTTGCCATGCAACATTTGCTGGTTTAGGGCAGAGAGGAGGCTGCTACCCGTTGTAGCCATTGCTCCACCCTATCCCCATAAACAGCTAAGCTATACTCCTGTTCCGCCTGCTGCCGACAGGCCGCCCGATCAATTTGATCAATCTTGCCAATGGCAGCAATTAAGGCCTCGACAGAATCCGGGGTAATGAGAAACCCGGTTTGACCATCACGGACAATTTCACTCGGCCCACCGCGATCGTAGGCAATGACGGGAACGCCACAGGCAAGGCTTTCGATGACAACGTTGCCAAAGGCTTCGACCCAGCGGGAGGTCAGCAACAAAGCGCGACAGCGCCGCAGCTGTGCTTGCATTTCCCGTGTTGGCAAAAAGCCCAGATATTCAATGGGGGCGTTGGGGTAATCTGCTTGAATGCGCTGCCAATAGTCTATATCTTGCAGTTGCCCCATGATTTTCAAAGGGGTACGGGTGACATTGACGGCAGCAACAGCATCTTCGAGTCCCTTTTCAGGAGCAATGCGCCCCAGCCAGCACAGGGCATCCTCTGGCTCTGCACAAAAGTCATAGAGGGACAGATCAAGACCACTGCCCAAACACACGCAGCGATCGCCAAAAGGGAAGGTGGCGGCTTGGGTACGGGTATAGACACTAATGGTTTCCGGATAGTCATCAATGACACGGGCGATCGCCTGATCCATGACATCGGAAACTGAGGCCATGCTCACCAGATGCCCCACAGGACGGCTGAGAAAAGGCGTCAGGTAAAAGGGCAGCCAGTCGTAGGCAAAGTTGACAATGACATCAAATTCCTGTTGAAGCTGCCGCACCCGTGCCCACATATTGGCTAACACACTATTGGGGGGCAGTGTAATCGGTTGATCGCGGGTTTGATGCTGCGCTGGCACTTGAAGGGCACCCGCTACTGGTTCAATGGTTGCCGCCACTGGCAAGTGGGAACCCTCGGGGGCAAGGATGTGAATGGTATGCTGGCGATCGCCCAAGGCCTGAGCCATATTGAGGATCGTCAATTCAACACCGCCCCCTTTTCCTGTACCCAGAGGGCCAACCGAAGTGGAAACAAAAAGCAGCTTCAGAGGTCAACTCCTAGCGCAGAGCCTCAGCACCCGCCACCACTTCGAGAATCTCTTGGGTAATGGCAGCTTGACGCGCTTTGTTGTAGGAGAGGGTGAGGGTTCCAATCAGCGCTTGAGCATTATCGCTCGCGTTATTCATTGCCGTCATCCGCGCTGCCAATTCCGAGGCGGCGGCCTCTTGCAGTGCCCGTAGTAACTGGTTATTCAAGTACAGGGGCAGCAGGGCATCGAGAATTTGCACCGGATCCTGCTCAAAAATCATATCGGAGGGCAAAGCGGGCAAGGTTGAGGTGACTTTCTCGCGGTTAACTTCCAGATGCGAAGCCCGCGTCGTCAGCCGAAAAATTTCATCATCGGGCGCCTCTAGCCCTTGGGGATCGAGGGGGAGCAGGGTTTGGACAACGGGCTTTGAACTAATGAGGGAGACAAACTTGGTGTAGATGAGTTCCACCCGATCCACCGTTTCCGAAAGAAAGAGGGAGAGCAGTTCACTGGCAATTTGACCCGCTTCACTGGCGGAGGGGATTTGCTCTAGGCCAGAGTACACGGCATCAATGGGATAATTACGGCGCTGGAAGTATTGGGCTGCCTTGCGACCAACAATCACCAGAATATACTTGACGCCCTCGGCTTCGAGTTCTTGGGTACGCTCCTTGGCACGGCGAATAACGTTGGTATTGTAACCGCCGCACAGCCCGCGATCGCCCGTCACCACCAGCAGCGCCACCGTCTTCACAGGACGCTTGGCCAATAGCGGTAAATTGGCATCCTCAAAGCGTAGTCGGGTTTGCAAGCCATAGAGCACCTGAGCTAAGCGATCGGCAAAGGGACGGCTCGCCATGACCTGCTCTTGGGCACGGCGAACTTTTGCTGCCGCCACGAGGCGCATAGCTTCGGTAATTTTGCGGGTATCTTTAATCGTTTTGATGCGATCGCGAATAGCTTTGAGATTGGGCACGGTAATCTAAACTCCTAAGCAAAGCGTCCCTGCCCTAAGATTTTAGCCCAGAGGGGGATCGCCTAAGCAGTCTTTTCACTTGACCCACCCCTACCAACCAGCGTTGTAATCACAGGAACTGCCAAAGCGGCGACAGGGGGAATGATGCGGCCAATGGGCTGTGGCAGATTTAAGCTGACGCTCAAAGCAGAAACCACCGTTGCTGCAATGCCACTGATCCAAAGCACGGTGTCACGCCGCCACCGTTGTCGCTTCAGGCGGTGATTTTCCTGGGCAGCAAGGGTGAGTTCAGTGGGGACAACGGTTGAGGATTGGTTGCGCAGCACCTCTAAATCGTGCTGCAGACCGTGCAATTCATTTTGCGCCTGGGCAAGTTCCTCTTGCAGGCGATCGCGCTCCCTTTCCACTTGGGTGAGTTGCCGCGTTATCTCCGCCAGTTGTTGGGCAAGGCCGGCGTCTGGGGGATTACCGAGAAGGGCGGTATCCTCCAAAGAAGCGGGGGGTGAAGCAGCCAATACCGCCTGAAGTTGCTGTTCGAGAGCTGTTTTTTCTGTTTGCAGCGAGGCAAGTTGATCTTGAAGTTCTTGAATTTGTGAGACTTGGAATTGCAGGGTTGCCACTTGACTTTGCAGTTCCTGAATCTGGGAGGCTTGCAGTTGCAGTGTCACCAGTTGCTGCTGAAGTTCGTCTTGCTGAATGAGCGCCTGTGCCAGTTCCTGTTCAAGATTTTGCCGCAGGCCGCTCAAGGTGGCATTTTCTTCTTGGAGGCGGACAAGGTCTTGGCTCAGTTGATCTCGCTGCTGTTGAACGTTTTCCAGTTCTGCGGTGAGCTGCCTAATTTGCTCCTGTAGGGCTTGGTTTTGGGCGATCGCCCGCTGTTCTGCGGTCAGGGTGAGCGACTCCAATTCAGCCGTCAGAGAGTTGAGATCAATATCCTGTGCAGGAGGCTCGTCCAACTCACCCAAATCAGTAATGATGTTTTCTAGGAGATCGTCGGGTTGGTTGCTAGGAGGTTCTGGACTGGCCATGATCCTAATACCTGCGCGCGTGCTAAGAATTGCTCCAATTATAGCGATCGCCGTCCCTATCCTCTAGGCTAGAAGGCGTTCTTCAGTTCTCGAACGAAACTCCATGCTCAAACGCGAACTAGGACTGTGGGGCGCCATTTTAACGGGTCTAGGTTCCATGATTGGTACGGGGCTGTTTGTCAGTTTAGGCATCGCCACCGACCTCGCTGGCCCTTGGGTGTTGATAGCCCTGATCCTAGCAGCCGCGATCGCGCTGTGTAATGGCCTCAGTAGTGCCCAATTGGCGGCCTCCCATCCTGTGAGTGGGGGCACCTACGAGTATGGGTATCGCTATCTTTCTCCCCCTTTGGGCTTTACAGCGGGGTGGATGTTTTTACTGGCCAAATCGGCTTCTGCAGCCACTGCTGCCCTTGGCTGTATGGCTTATCTCTTCCAATGGCTCGGCCTAGAGGACAATAGCGGGCGCTGGCAAATCATGGCTGCTCTGGGGCTACTGGCGGTCTTGACCTGTGTGGTGCTTTTGGGCATCCGGCGATCGGCGCAAGTGAATCTGGGGATTCTCCTAGTCACGTTCACCAGTTTGTTGCTCTTTGTCGGCATTGGCCACGTCCAACAACAGGGAGGGCTACTTTGGTCGGCAGCATCGCAACCACTCTCGCTCAAGAATCTTCTCCAAGCAACGGCACTGCTCTTTGTCGCCTATGCCGGCTATGCCCGTATTGCTGTGCTGGCGGAGGAGGTCAAGACTCCTCGGCGAACCATTCCACGAGCCATTGCCCTAGCCATTGGTATTGTTGTCCTGCTCTACTTCAGTGTTGTCTTGATTGTTCTGGGGAGTCATGGCTCTGGAAAGTTGACTACGGCTGCCTCTTTAGAGATTGTCGCCAGTGAATTGGGTGTCTCTTGGCTGCCGCCTCTGATTACGCTGGGGGCGATCGCGGCCATGGTCGGGATTCTGCTCAATCTGTTGCTCGGCCTCTCCCGTGTGGTGTTGGCAATGGCGCGGCGGCGAGATTTACCGGCAATTTTGGCTCAGATTCCAGCCCAAGGAAAACAACCTGTTGCTGCCGTTCTTGCGGTGAGTGGGGGGATTGCCCTCTTGATCCTGATTGGCAATGTAAAAACTACGTGGTCTTTTAGTGCCTTTAGCGTGCTGATTTACTACGCCATTACCAACCTTGCCACACTGCAACTGAAGGAGCCACAATTTCCCCGCTGGCTTGCGGTTGCAGGTTTAATCGGTTGTCTAGGGCTGGCTTTTTGGGTCGAAGTCCAAGTGTGGCTGTCGGGGTGTGGTCTCATTCTTCTTGGACTTGCTTGGCACTACTGGGTGCGGAGGGCAAAGGCCGTTTGAAAGTCTTGCCGGGTCATCGGTTGCGTCACCTCTAGCCCCTCACCCCCTAGGACGCGCAGGGGTTCACCCCCAATGGAAATCCAAACTGGCGCATTGGGATCATTCACTGTTGCTGTGTACAGTACCTGTCCTAGACGTGCTTGCATTGAAGCACTTCCCCCCCCTTTGGTAAAGTCTGGAGAGAGATCCACATGGATGCCATCGGCTTTGACTTCTACACGATTGACACGGGTATTTTCCGGAATGCTGGTGGTGACATCTTGATTGGCAGGACCCGCCAAAAGTCGCTCCAGACGAGATTGAATAAAGAGTTCTGGCCGCGTTGCCGGGGTATTGATCCGTACCGTAGAGGGCACTAAAACGAGGCTATCCCCTTCATTCTTGACCCAAAAAATTTGAGTTTCCTGCTGCTGGGCAACTTCCGCCGGATTAGGAACCGGATCTCCCTGCCGGGGGGGACTCAAGGTTAGCCATGCTGCTGTACCAGCCGAGGCAAGGCCAATAACCGCCAGCACAATCAAGGCGGGGCGGGAGCGGGTGACTTTTGCTACCATCACGATCTCTCCTTGGCGGGATGCACCTGCCTCTACCTTAGACGCTATGATTCAAGGGTAAAGTTCCAGTGCCTGTGGCCTTAGGGGCAGTTGCCCACTGCTTAAACTAGAGGATAGTTCTCCCCTTAGATCAAGTTTAAGTCATGGTGCAAACGACCCCCCGTGCAGAAGAACTAGCCACTGCCCTCCTTGATGCGGTTAGGATTGCTCCCCAAGATTGGCATCGCCTCAAGGGAAATCGCCGTGCCCGCGCCCTCGAACAGGCGGCTGCTGCTCTGGTCTATCTCCTCAAGGAAAATGATGCTGAGGCACTGGCGCATCTCCAACAGGCAGTGGGTTGGCTCGATCGCTCCATTAGTGCGCCGCCTTGCCCTACGCACCACCATTAGCGGTGCCAGCGTCGCCACCGAGAAACCACCAGATCGCTTGTGACATGAAGCAGTGCCGATAGCTCTAGGCCAAGGGCGATCGCAACTCCCCAGCGCCAGTCAATTCCCTGCCAACGATGTAGCCATTCCTGCACAAGGGAAAGGTGGCCTGTGAATGCGGCGACCCCGGCCACAAGACCCAGTCCTAACCCCAACCAAAAGCTGAGATAGAGCAACCGAATCACCGTGCCCACCACTGGGCCATGGGTCCAAAAGGAGCGATGGTGAAAGGCTTTTTGGTAGGGTAGCCATATTGCCCGCAGCCAGCCCCAACGGTAGTAGGGTAAAGAGGGGGTATCGAGGTCTGGACTGAGGAGAAAGCCGCCAATACCAAAGCTACTGCTGGCAATTGCCCCCCAGATCCAGTCACGGGTGAGGGCACTGGCGGTGAAGCCCACAAGGGGCATGCCGATCCAAGTCAGGCGATCGTGGGTACGGCCACTGGGCATTGAGGATTCCGCAGATATTTCCTAGGGCAAAGCTACGGCAAAACGGGCTAGATCATGCAATCGGCGAACTTATTGAGTGCGGTGGGCGTCTAAGTGAGCTTGAAGCAACTCGGCTGAAATTTGAATCTGATGAAGGGCGATCGCGCAAAACTAAATCGCAGGGTGTGCCAGTTCACATACCTGTCCCCGATCAAGTATGCTGAGCACGTTTGAGCGAGCGGCTTGGCTAGCCAACTTGGCAGGGTATTGTGCATCGCTGGTGGAGGAAGCGTGAATGGATCAACCGTGGCGTTCTTGGCAATTTCGAGCTGTAGTGAGTTTGCTATGGGCACCTGCCGCTGCACTGGTCATGGCTCAGCCTGCTTCAGCCAGCCGTCTACAATTGTGGCGACTTAACCCTGCCACCAATCAACTGGAAATTCGCACGGAGCGTGCTGTTCAGCCCCGTGCTGAGTTGGTCTATAACCCGACCCGCCTTGTCATTGACTTGCCGGGTGTCGTTCTCGGTAGCCCCCAGATCAGTCAAAACTACAGTGGTGCCATTCGCCAAGTGCGGGTTGCTCAGTTTGACCCCCAAACGACGCGGATTGTGGTGGAATATGCGGACGGTTTTACAATTGATCCGCAGCAGGTGCGCTTTCGGGGAGTCACGGCTAATAACTGGTTGGTGCAACTGCCCACCCCCCAGCAGCAAACAGTTTCGCTACCGCCGCCACCCCCACCGTCTCCTCCTTCTGCTCCTCCCGTAACGCCCACAGGGCCGCTGCAAGTGCGAAGTTGGCGAGCAGATGCCACAGGTTTTCTAGTGCTAGCCGATCGCCCCTTACCCGAAGGCAGTTACACCCTGCGCCGCCCCCGTCGGGATCGCATTGAAATTCTCCTCAGCAATAGTGAATTGATTCGCAACTTTAGTCCTCGGCGCTTGGAACTGCGCCGCTTTGGTCGGGATCGTGTCCGGGCAGAGGTACGGACTCAGAGCAATCGCCAAGTCCAAATTACCCTCGACATTGACCCTCAAGATGCCGATTGGCAAGTGACGCCCCGTTATGATGGCTTTTTGATTGTGCCTTCAACCACGGCCATTACACCCCCACCTCCGCCACCGTCCCAACGCCCTAGTGTGATTCCTGCGGCCAGTGCGCAAACTCCTGTCACAACGATTCAGCGCGTTGACTTGGGGGGACGAGAGTTGCTGATTCAGGGCGATCGCACCGTTTTCTATAACGTGGGCTGGGAAGGCAATCGCTATCGCATTCGCCTACGGCAAGCACAGTTGGACAGTAATCTGCGCGAACCCCGCCTAGTTACCGGTAGTCCCCTCAGCAATATTGAATTTCGCCAAGAGGATAACCAAACCGTCTCGATTCTGCTCACCCCAGCGCCCAACTTTCGCATCCTTGGCCCTCGTCCCCTGTCAGCTGAAGCGTTTGTGGTGCAAATTCAGGGAGCAAATGACCCTCCGAGCAGTACGCCCACCCCAATTGATATTCCCCCCACAGCAACCCCTCAGCCCCCCAATCAGCCCGTCCCCCGCGGCCGGTTTGTGGTGGTCATTGATCCCGGACATGGCGGACGCGATCCCGGTGCCATTGGTATTGGCGGCATTCGTGAAAAGGATATTGTTCTCGATATCAGCCTGCAAGTTTCCCAATTTTTGCAGCAGCAGGGGGTACAGGTGATTCTGACCCGCACCACAGACATTGACTTAGACTTGGCTCCTCGGGTCGCCATTGCGGAACGGGCACGGGCAAATGCCTTTGTGAGTATTCACGCCAATGCTATTAGTCTGGCTCGCCCCGATGTCAATGGTTTAGAAACCTACTTTGCCCCCGGACGCTCCAGTCGTTTGGCATCTGCCATTCACAATAGTATTCTCAATTCCTTGAACATTCGCGATCGCGGGGTGAGGGCGGCACGATTCTATGTGATTCGCAATACGTCAATGGATTCTGCCCTTGTCGAGACAGGGTTTGTCACGGGCGCAGAGGATGCCGCAAACTTCAAGAATCCTGCGTGGCGGACGCAGATGGCACGGGCGATCGCCCAAGGCATTTTGAACTTTTTGCATGGAAGATGATGGAGCTGACGGGAGTCGAACCCGTGTCCGCCCTAGCTATTCATCGACTGCTCCTTCACAGGTTTAGCCTTTCTGACCCTCAGGCGGGAACTGTTCCTTATCCCGAACAGTAGGATGCTCTGGTAGAGTCTTTGCTAAACAGCCCACCAGAGAGAACTGCCTAGCGCATCCGTTGGGGTTAACCCGCTGCCCTTAACGGAGTCGGACAACGAGTGCTCGAACCTGTTTAGAGGTCTTAGGCTACCGCAGCAGCTTTACGAGCGAAAGGAACGATGTTGTTCGCAGTTACTTTTGGTTTGGACTCTGGATTAACGAGAGATAGCCCACTCTCGACCTGCATCACAGCCCAACTTTCACTAGGACGTCGAAGCCGTTTCAGCCCCTTGTGTAGAGCTACTCCTAAGCTAGCGCATTTTTTTGGAGTTGACAACGGCTAATTATTCAAGCGATCGCCGGCCAATGGTTCGCGGTTTAGGACGGGGTGCCGGGCCTGCCATCGCCACCATGCGATCCAACTGTTTGTGTTGGGCAAAATACTTTTGCCACAGGTCAGGAGCATCCAGCGTGTCACCCCCATGAGTTGTTAAGCGTTGCCGCACCCGACAGAGGACAGGCGTATTCACACAGGCACCCGCAATAATCACTTGCCCCTTACTCAGGGCAGGCAGTTCTTTGAGCAAATCTCGGCCAGCGGCCTCCACCCCATGCTTGAGGCTCTCTTGATCGACAGGGTTGACAATCCGCAGCATAAACTGGCTCATACACTGGGAGAGCACATCGCTATCCAGTTTGCCGGGACGCTGAGTAATCAGTCCTACCCCAAGGCCAAATTTACGACCCTCACTGAGGATTGTCCGCAGCACCTGCTTACATTGGGAAGGTTCATGGGCAGGGGCAAAGCGGTGTGCCTCCTCAATTAAGATAAACACCGGGTAGGGGAGGTACTGCTCATCCCCCTCAAAGACGCGGTCTTTTTGGGTATTCATGCGGGCATGGTTGGTTTGGCGCAAAATTGCCGTGGCAATCACCTGCTGCTCCTCAAGGGGAATCTCATTCATTTGCAGGATGGTGACTTGGCCGGGGGCAAACAACTCGCAAGGGGGCAAATGCTCATTGGCATGGAAATAGTCAGAGCGCTGCATTTTTTCTAGCTTCCAAGCCAAGGCATCGGCAGAGGAGCCCTGCTTGACATTGCCCTCTTCATCCTCAACGCGATCCACAGCATAGACTTCGGTAATTAAGTCCCGCGTACTCCAATGGCCATTGGGATAGAGGCGGCGTACTGCATCGTGGGCTTTTTTGAGAATGGCCTGCTGGCGATCGCTCATCGGGGGGAGCAGCGTCAGAATATCGTGAAACTCTAGGGAAGAAACACGAATTTTGACCTCTTGGGGCGTAATAATTTTCACCTGAGGTTGATAGCCATCCGCCCCTTGAAAAGCGGGGTGTCCCCTCAGCTGCGCCAGCGTGTGGTATTCACCATGGGGGTCGAGGATCAGCACTGCGGCGCGATTTTTCGGTAAAAGCAATTCCTCCACCAAAACCCCTGCGGTATAGGATTTCCCGGAACCTGTCCCGGCAAGGATGGCCACATGCGTACTCACCAGTTCCTTGACATCGAGGGCAATGGGCACAGCACCCTCCTGCCGCAACAACAGTGAACCGATATGGGCAGCCCCCACCTCCTCTGGCTTTTTCTTATTGAGGACATGCCGCAACAGCGCGTCGTCAGCCAAATAGACCTTGGCACCCGGCAGGGGAAGCCGCCGCAAATTATTAAAGCCAAAGACCTCATGAAATTCCCCCATCACTTCTACGGTTATTTCGTAGAGTTCCGCCGGTTCACAGGTAAAACCAATCAGGGCAGCCACCGCACCGGGATTCAGTTCGTGATCAGCAAACATCCGATCCGGTAGATGCTCAATCAGACGGCAGCCAGTAATCTTGCCCAAGACTTGGTGAACCGCAGCAGCATGGGAGTTTGAGGCCACACTTGGGGAATGGCTCAACTCATAATAGACAAATTCACCAATGCGCACTGGCTGGGCATCGGCAGTAATAAAAACATACTCGCTACCGCTATCACCGGGGCCTTTGACAATGCCGACAATGTGGCGAGAAGAAGGGTGGCTACTGTTCATCGCACAGGACGGGTAACCCAAAGAGAGTAAAGAGAGCTAATGTCGTTAACCTCAATCCTACGCGATTTTCCAATTGAGAGCCTGACGGCGCCTACTCTTCTAGAACGGGCGGCGGCTCACTGGGGGCAGGAATTAAAAAGGCAACAATGGCACCAAGGGCAAAACCAGCAACATTGCGCAAGACCGGTAGCCATTCTTGGGTGCGCACCACCACTGGCCCTAAACCAAAGGCAAAGAAAAGCATGCCCCACAGCGGTGAAAAAAGAAGAATCCACGTCCAAGCCACTTTTTGATCCGCACGGCGGGGACGCGCCACAAAGCCCAAAATGATGCCGCCAAAGATGGAGGTGGCAAGGGTGAGCAGCCATTGCTCTTGGGGTAATCCCGGTACGGCACGGCACCCCCCTTGGGAGAGGCAGGTTTCAATGGCATGAAGCGATTGCAGGATGGCCTGATCTTCGCCGTTGTCTCGGACAAAGTATTGATTGCCAAAGCGGGTTTGCAATTCAACCCAAAAGGTGCGCTGGAGGACGCGGTAGGCGGTGTCGCCAACATTGAAGTTCAAAAGATTGCCACCGCGGGTATCGGCCACCAGCAGAATACTGCGATCGTCTAAGTCCCAAAAATCCCGCACTGCGAGGCCGGGGGTGCGATCGTACTGGGTGAGAACCCGCAATTTCCAGCCGGTCTGGGCTTCAAACTCTGCCAGTTCGCTGTCAAGCCGTTCCTTTTGAACGGGTGTCAGAATCTGCGCTAAGTCAACGACATTGGTTGGCTCCGCGGGCAACAACTCTGGATTGTTGAAGCTGTGGGCAGGGGCGATCGCCCCCAACCAGCAGAGGCTAACCAGCACCATCCCTAAACCAACTTGGTAAAACAAGCGCCGCAATTGCTGAAGCATCGTAATAAAAATTTACAAATAGGGCATCTTTTTTAATTATCTTAAGGGTATGCTGCGAAACATTGCAATCAGCGCTGCCGTCTTCTCAGACAATATGCAGCTTTTGTTAAACTCACCCTATCCTGAGAATCCCATTGCTATACTGCAAGTCTAAATACCTAAACCTTATATCCCTGTTTCATCAGCCACTCCTCACCTACGATGCCCTACTCTTCTCAGCTACTGCACTATCTCGAACAGGAACTGGCACTGCCACCAGAGAGCATTGCAATGGCGGTGCGGCAATGGCAACAGCAACGGGGATCGTTGCCGATTATTCTTTGGCAGTATGGATTGATTACCTTGGAGCAGTTGGATCGGATTTTTGAGTGGCTGGATCAAACGCGGGGCGATCGCCTGCCAAAGGCTCCGTAAGTGGCAAACTAAGTGTTCGACAACAATCCTCGGTGCCGTAGGAGAGGCTCAGTGATCGGTTCACGGCCGCGGAAGGCTTTGAAGATCTCCATCGGGGGTTGGCTGCCGCCAAGGGCAAGCACGGTTTCGCGATAGCGTCGTCCCATTTCAGCAATGGCTTGCTCGTTGTCTAGGCCTGCTTCCTCAAAGGCAGCAAAGGCATCGGCACTGAGAACTTCTGCCCACAAATAGCTGTAGTAACCCGCTGCGTAGCCACCGGCAAAAATGTGGCTAAAGCTACAGAGAAAGGCATCTTCTGGCAGGGGGGGCAAGATTGTTGTGGTCTGCGCTAGGCGATCGCGCACTTGTTGGGGGGTTTCTCCTTGCCCCGGTTGATAGCGATGGTGCAGTTCTAAATCTAACAAACTAAAGTGCAACTGCCGCAATAGAGCACTGCCTGCGCGATAGGTGCGGGCGGCAACCAGTTTTTCATAGTAGTGTTCTGGCAGCGGTTCCCCCGTTTCATAGTGGCGTGCCATGCCAAAGAGTGTCGGCCGATGGTAGCACCAATTTTCCATAAATTGACTGGGAAGTTCGACGGCATCCCACTCCACATTGTTGATGCCCGCTGCCCCCGCTTCATCCACCTGCGTCAGCATGTGGTGCAAACCATGCCCAAACTCATGGAAGAGGGTTTCCACTTCGCTAAAGGTCATCAGGCTGGGCTTACCATCCACTGGGGGGGTTTGATTGCACACCAAGTAGGCCACGGGTAAGCGGGTGCGCCATTCCCCCTGAATGCGATATTTGGCACGGCCAAGGCAATCGTCCATCCATGCCCCACCGCGTTTTTCGGCAGGACGGCTGTAGGGGTCAAGATAAAAGTGGGCGATCGTCAGATGATTTTCATCGAGGATGGCAAAAAAGCGCACATCAGGATGCCAAACGGGTACTTGACCATCCGCAGGCACCACCGTCACCCCAAACAGTCGCTTCACTAGCCCAAATAAGCCCTCCAGCACTTGGGGCAAAGGAAAATAGGGACGCAGTTCCTCATCATTGAAGTCAAAGAGCGCCTCCCGCTGCCGTTCAGCCCAATAGGGAATATCCCAGTGCTGCAGATCGGTGGCTTCAGGTGCCCCTTGGGCAGCAGCAAAGGCTTTCAGTTCTTCCAGTTCTTGCGCCGCCGCACGATAGCTGACTTGCCGCAGTTCCTCGAGGAGCTTTTCCACACTGGCCACACTATCGGCCATTTTGCTGGCAAGGCTGAGTTCAGCATAGGTGTTGAATCCCAAAAGCTGTGCCTCTTCGATCCGCAGGGCAAGGATGCGCTCAAGAATGGGACGGTTATCCCACTCCCCACTGCTAGCACGGGAAATGTAGGCGCGATAGACCTGCTCCCGCAAATCCCGCCGTTGGCTGTGCTGCATAAAGGGACCAAAGCTGGGGAAGTCGAGGGTAATGTGCCATGGCCCTGTTTCGGGGGTGGCGGTCTCAATGCCATCTTGGCGAGCGGTTTGGGCAGCCAGCGCCAGCAAGCTGGGGGGAAGTCCAGCCACTTCATCGGGTTGGGTGAGCTTGAGGCGAAAGGCCTTGGTGGCATCCAAAAGATTGTTGGAAAACTGGGTAGATAGCTCCGCCAATTCCAGTTGAATGGTGTTGAAGCGCTCTTTGGCGGCTCCTGTCAAACTGACGCCACTGTGTTCGGCGTTACGAATGGCGGCCTCAACAATGCGTTTGCGCGCAGGGGGATAGCTCTGAAAGTCTGGACTGGCAGCCAGTGCCTTAAAGCCTTCATAGAGGGGGCGCGATTGACCCAAACGGGTGTAAAACTCCACTACTTGGGGTTGAACGGCTTCGTAGGCTTGACGCAATTCGGGACTATTTTTGACGCCGGTGAGATGACTGACAATCCCCCATGTCCAACCGAGGCGATCGCTCAAACGTTCGAGGGGTTCCACTAGCCCTTCCCACGTGGGCGTGAAGGATTGCTCGAGGGTCTCTAATTCTTGGGTGAGTTCCTGCAAGAGTTGGCGCACGGCTGGCTCAACATGGCTCACCTCAATCTGATCAAAGGGGGGAAAACCATCGCCCCGCAAGAGGGGATTATCGGTGTGAGGGGAAGTCGCAATAACCATCGGTATCCTACTAACTGCGATTCGATTGCTGACGCGCTTGGGCGATCGCCTGCTTTAACTGTGCTAAGGCCAATTCTAACCGCGCTTCGGGGGCAACAGGAATCAACCCCTGAGCCGTCATCTCATGGATCTCAAAATGCAGGTGCGGACCAGTGGAGTTGCCCGTACTACCCACGAGGCCAATGACATCCCCCTGCTTCACCCATTGACCGGGATTGACAAAGCGCTGTGAGAGGTGGGCATAGAGGGTTTGGTGCTGCTCTGGCGGGTGTTGCAAAATGACGGTGAGGCCATAGCCCCCTAGCCAGTTGGACTCAACCACGCGACCATCAAAAACCGCCAACACGGGTGTGCCTTCAGGGGCGCCCAAATCCGTTCCCGAATGGAAGCGGCGATCGCCAAAAATGGGATGGATGCGCCAGCCAAAAGTTGAGGTAATGGGCACCGGAAACGGCAAGGGAAAGAGCATTTGGCCATTGTTGACCTTTAGCCAACGCAAGGGATTCGGTCCCGGAAAGGGCTGGCGTACATAGGTCGGTGCAGCCGTTTGGGCAGATGGCACAAAATTTCTTGGGTTTGCAGCCACCAAGGGGCGATGAGAAGCTGGAGCAGAAGGTGATGTAGCCGTGGGGGTCACTAGGGGTTGTGGAGCACCTTGGGCTTGGCAAATGTTGGGGGGAACGCCCTCGCTAACGATCGCTTGACAGCCTGTGGAGCGCTCTTGGATCACCACGGGGATGGAGCGGGCGGGCTTAAGGTTTTCGAGGGGTTCACTGCTAGGGGGCGGATCCACGGGTTCTGTGGAAAAAACAAGAGGCTCACTGTCCACCGGTTGAACAGGATTGACAAGGATCGGTGCAGCCGCTTCTGGTTCAGCAGGAATCGTTTCAGCAACACTCTGGCGAGTCCCCAAGGCGGTTGTCAAGAGACCTATTGTCAGCCCAAGGGCAAGGACGCGCTGCTCGATCATGGTTCACCCCATCACACGCATTCCTTCAAATTCTAGGCGCAACCTTGGGGAATGACAATCTGCTTGGCCGCAAGGGGCTAGCGATCGCGAATTTTCATATAGGTCTGAATCACTTTGAGCACCATCGGACCTGCCACAGACCCACCCCCACCACCAGAGTTTTCGGCAAAGGCAACGACCACAATTTCCGGTTTGTCTGCAGGGGCATAGGCACCAAACCAAGTGTGGTTAGGGCGAGGTGGGTCTTCCCCGGTACCACTTTTGCCGGCGATCGCCACCTCAGGAACATTTAGGGCAGCCCCTGTACCACTGGTCACCACCTGCCGTAACCCTTGGCGCAGCACTTGAATGGTAGAGGGCTTTAGGTTCAATGATTGCCGCCAGCGATGGGGATTGTCGGAAGCAATCAGGTGTGGCCGCACTTTATAGCCCCCATTGGCAGGCACTGCAAACATGACCGCGGCTTGAAGCGGACTCACCTGCAAGGCCCCTTGACCAATGGCGGTAATCAAGGAATCGCCGTCGTACCACCCCTCGCCAAAGGTTTCTTGCTTCCACTGGGGGGTTGGCACAAATCCGGGAGCTTCACCGGGTAAGTCAATGCCGGTTTTAGACCCCATTCCAAAGCGATGCGCCCAATGAATCAGGGTTTCAGGTCCAATGCGGCGCGCCACTTGACCAAAAAAGGTGTTACTACTCCATGCCATGGCACCGGCAAAGCCGAGAGGGCCAAAGCCCGCCCGGTTCCAATCGTGGAAGGCAAAGCCCCCTGTGTAGAGGGCAGGATAGGTCATCAGTACGGTATCGGGGCTAAACTTCCCTGACTCCAAGCCGGCCACCGTTGTCACGATTTTGAAGGTACTCGCGGGAGGAAACCCCTGAAGGGCACGGTTGACAAAGGGAAACTGCCGCCGTTGCAGCTCCTCCCACTGGGCTTGGGTCATGCGGCGGGCAAACCAATTGGGATCAAAGGCAGGGTAACTGGCCAGAGCCAGAATCGCTCCATCACGGGGATCCATGGCCACGATCGCCCCCGGCCGACTCCCTAGGGCTGCTTCCGCCGCTTTTTGCAAGTCCAAATCCACTGACAGCGTGATGTCATTCCCCGGTCGAGCCACCTTTTGGCCTAGAATGCGAATCACTTTGCCTTGGCCATCCACCTCCACCTGCTGACCACCCCATGTCCCCCGCAATACGTTTTCGTAGGTGGCTTCGACACCCATTTTGCCCATGACATCGCCAAGGCGGTAGCCCTGATCTCGACGAGCCGCTAGTTCCTCCTCATTCAGTTCGCCGATGTAGCCAATGATGTGAGCCGCCGTTTCGCCATGGGGGTAAAAGCGCAGGGCTTCGCGGTCAATTTCCACCCCTGTCAAGAAATTGCGGTGTTCTTCAAGGGCAATGATTTGGGCTTGGCTAATCCCTTGGGCAATGCGAATCAACGAAGGAGAATTCACCCCTGCTTGCTTGACTCGCGCTTCGATCTCACTGGCAGGGATATTGAGCACCCGCGAGAGAATGTTCACCGTCTGCGGCCATTCGGGCTTTTTCGCCGCAAGGGGCCAGAGAAATACCGAGTAGGAGAACTTATTTCCCGCGAGGATCCGCCCTTTGCGATCCAAAATCTTCCCTCGCTCCGGCGGTTTGGGAATCAGGCGAATACGGTTTTCATCGGCCATCTGGCGGTTGCGATCGCCCTCGACAATTTGCAGGTAGGCCAAGCGACTCCCAATGCCCCCCAGCAAAAATACGGTCATGATCGAGAGCAATACCAAGACCCGCCCCTGTTTGCCAACCACACGATCGTAGGCTTGGTAGGTGAGGGGACGAGGGGGGCGCGTTTTTAGCATTGCCATAAGTTGCGAGGAGTTGATGAGTGATCTATGCTAATTGCCACTGTATTGCCACTCTATCAGATGCGCTAAGACCAGAGGCCAAGAATTCCGATACCCTAGAAGAAGTCTCTGTACTGCCGCTTCATGAAGCGATCGCGCTGCCGTCCCCAAGTCCAAGCCCCCAGTCAAAATCTGGACTCGTTCCTCGATGTCCTCACCAATACCGTGGGGGTGATGATCTTTGTCTGCCTCTTTGCTAGCTTGACGGCAGCGGTGTCTCCTGCTCTTGTGCGCACGCCCATTGCCCGCGAAACCCGCAAGCAGGTGTATTTCTTTGAGTGTCGTGAAAATCGCGCCCTGCCCCTTGAGGAGGATCAAGCCAGTGAGGCCATCGATCGCCACCTGCGGCGCATTACAGAAAATCCCTTTGCAGATCCCCGCCAAATTCAGCAACAACTAGAGTCCTTTCGCCACCGTACCCGCTACTACGATGTGCGCCTGAGTCTGGTGCACAGCCAAGGGCAACCAATTTTGCAAACCCTTTTTGAACCCCGCGATCGCACCGCTGGGGAATCCTTTAGCACGCTGGAAAAACCCGCGTCCAACTTTCGGCGTACCATTGATCGCCTCTCCCCCAGCCGCTATTCCCTTGTCTTTTTTGTGCGTCCCGATAGCTTTGATTGTTTCCGGGCAGCCCGTGCGGTGGCTTGGCGCAGTGGCTTTGATGTCGGTTGGGAACCGATGGCGGAGGGTCGCGCCATTATCTTTGTCAGTGGCGGGGGTCGCCGTGTCACTGTGCAGTAGTCCCAAGGAGGCTAAATGCTTGCCAAACGAATTTTGCCCTGTCTGGATGTGAAGGCGGGTCGCGTCGTCAAGGGCGTGAACTTTGTCAACCTGCGCGATGCCGGCGATCCGGTCGAACTGGCGCAAGCCTACAATGCAGCGGGTGCGGATGAGCTGGTGTTTCTCGATATTACGGCCACCCATGAAGAGCGGAACATTATTATTGATGTCGTCTATCGCACCGCGGATCAGGTGTTCATTCCCCTGACGGTGGGGGGCGGGATTCAGTCCCTGACGATGATCAAAGACCTATTGCGCGCCGGGGCAGATAAAGTCAGCCTGAATTCGGCGGCAGTGCGGCAACCCGATCTCGTGAATCAGGCCAGCGATCGCTTTGGTGCCCAATGTATTGTTGTCGCCATTGATGCGCGGCGCGAACCCCATTGGGATCCTAAAAACCCCCGTTGGCAAGTCTATGTGCGCGGCGGACGGGAAGCTACGGGGCTAGATGCGATTGAATGGGCGGTGGAAATGGCTAAACGGGGTGCGGGCGAACTGCTGGTGACCAGTATGGATGCCGATGGGACACAGGCGGGCTACGACCTCGAATTGACGCGGGCGATCGCTGAGCGGGTGGAGATTCCTGTGATTGCCTCTGGGGGGGCGGGTACCTGTGAGCATATTCGCGCGGCTCTTGTGGAAGGGAAAGCAGAGGCGGCACTGTTGGCTTCGCTCCTACACTATGGCCAACTGACGATCGCCCAGATCAAGGACTATCTCCATCAGCACCAAGTGCCCGTGCGCCAAGAAGAACCCCTCCCTTGCCGATAAGCGAAGAGAGGGGCAGAGCATCAACCTAGAGGATCAAGCTAAAATGGCCAAGTCCAGTGGCTAAACTCCGGCTTGTCCACACCGTACTCGTAGGCGTAGTTGCGGGCTTCAATTTGCATGTTGCGGAATTTCTCCTTGGCATGGGCACCCGCCACTTGAAGACCGGGGAGGCGATCAATGGCATCAATGGCAAGACTAAAGCGATCAATCTCATTATTGATGGCCAACTCAAGGGGGGTGTTGATGTTGCCCTTTTCTTTGTAGCCGCGCACGTGCAAGTTACGGTGATTGTGACGGCGGTACGTGAGACGGTGGATCAACCACGGATAACCATGGAAGTTAAAGATAATCGGGCGATCGAGGGTAAAGAGACTATCAAAGTCGCGATCGCTCAGGCCGTGGGGGTGTTCGGTTTCCGGTTGCAGCTTAAAGAGATCCACCACATTGATATAGCGAATCTTCAGCTCTGGAAACTCCTGCCGCAGGAGGGCGATCGCCGCCAACGCCTCTTGGGTGGGAATGTCCCCGGCACTGGCCATCACCAGATCGGGTTCACAGCCTTGATCATTGCTGGCCCAATCCCAAATGCCTAGCCCCTTCGTGCAGTGGATAATTGCCTGATCCATCGTCAGGTACTGCAAGTGCAACTGCTTGTCGGAGACAATCACATTCACATAGTTTTTGCTCCGCAGGCAGTGATCCGCCACCGACAGCAGTGAGTTGACATCAGGCGGTAAGTAAATGCGCGTAACCTTTGCACTCTTGTTGCAGACAATATCCAAAAATCCCGGATCCTGGTGAGTGAAGCCATTGTGATCCTGCCGCCACACCGTGGACGTAATCAGCAAGTTCAACGAGGCAACATCCGCCCGCCACGAGAGTTCATTGCAGATGCTCAACCATTTGGCATGTTGGTTAAACATCGAGTCAATGACATGGACAAAGGACTCGTAGGTGGAGAAGAACCCATGGCGACCCGTCAGCAGATAGCCCTCCAGCATCCCCTCCATTGTGTGCTCGCTGAGCATTTCAATGACGCGACCATTAGGGGACAATTCACCGCCATCGGCGTCCTCCTCAAAGTATTCCGCAATCCAGAATTTCTTGCTGACCTCGTAAATGGCATTGAGCTTATTCGAGGTATTTTCATCGGGACCAAAGACACGGAAATTGGTCATGTTATTGCGCATCACATCCCGCAGGAAGACTCCAAGGGGACGGGTATTTTCCACCTCAATTTGGGCGGGTTTCTCAAACGTAATGCCGTACTGCCGAAAGTCGGGCATTTTCAAATCCTTGCGCAATAGCCCACCATTGGCGTGGGGATTCATGCCCATACGGTAGTTGCCGGTTGGCGCCAAGGCTTTGAGTTCAGGACGAAATGTGCCATTCTCATCAAAGAGTTCTTCGGGGCGGTAGCTGCGCAGCCAATTTTCAAGGAGCTTAAGGTTTTCAGGGTTAGTGTGGACATCGGCCATGGGCACTTGGTGTGCTCGCCAGAAGCCTTCCACTTTGTGGCCATTCACTTCCGCGGGGCCTGTCCAACCTTTGGGGGTACGCAGCACAATCATCGGCCAACGGGGTAAGGTGGTAACGCCCTCTTGCCGAGCCGCCCGTTGAATCTCCTTAATTTTAGTCACGCAGTAATCGAGGGTGGCGGCCATTGCTTGGTGCATTGAGGGGCGATCGGAACCTTCCACAAAGCAGGGTTCATACCCTAAACCGCGGAAGTAGCTTTCCAAATCTTGATGGGGAATGCGTGCCAGAATCGTCGGGTTGTTAATCTTGTAGCCATTCAAGTTGAGAATCGGCAAGACTGCCCCATCGCGCGCCGGGTTGAGGAATTTATTGATGTGCCATGAGGTGGCCAAAGGCCCCGTTTCTGCTTCCCCATCGCCAACCACTGCCGCCACAATTAAATCAGGATTGTCAAAGGCAGCACCACAGGCATGGGAGAGGACATAGCCCAATTCTCCCCCTTCGTGTATCGAGCCGGGCGTTTCTGGGGTGCAGTGGCTGCCAATGCCACCGGGGAAGGAGAACTGCTTGAAGAATTTTTTGAGGCCGTGGGCATCCTCACTAATGTTGTGGTAAATCTCGGTGTAACTGCCTTCAAGGTAAACAGGTGCCAAAACCCCCGGTGCCCCATGACCGGGACCCGCTAGGAAAATCACCTCCTGTTGGTACTTTTTAATAATGCGATTGAGGTGAAGGTAGCAAAAGGACAGACCCGGACTCGATCCCCAGTGACCAAGGAGGCGTTTTTTGATGTGTTCAGGCTTGAGGGGTTCCTTGAGTAGGGGGTTATCGAGCAAATAGATCATGCCCACGGCCAGATAGTTACAGGCACGGAAGAAGGCATCCATGGCCTCAACTTCACTATCACTCAAGGGCTGTCCTTGAATCGTGGCGCGAGCAGAACCAAAAGCATGAATATCAGCGGTGAGTTCGGTGGGACGGGGAGGAGAGCTAACCATACAGTATCCTCGTCAAGTCAGCATGAGTATCAAGAAAATCAACCGAGATCATATAGATCAAAGTGCTAACGGCGTTGATCAAGAATCCACGAATTGCCTACTTACTAATCGAAACACATCCTAAACTATCGTCTTTAGCCTACAGCCCCATCCTAGGATGCTGAAACGGCTAGGCTCGCAAATGCGCTAGATTTTTTAACGTTGATTCAATTCAGTAAACTTCCCAATGCCTGAGCAATTTATGCGGCAACTTCTGGGGGCAGGGGGAGGCGAAAGAGCTGACAGGCGTTGAGGGTGGTTTGCTGTTCTAATTTCAAGAGGTCACATTGTCGCAGACGGGCGACGGCTTCAGCCACAAAGCGCACATAGCTGGGTTCATTGCGTTTTTCGCCGCGTTTGGGCACAGGGGCAAGGAAGGGGCAATCCGTTTCCACCAGTAGGCGATCGCTGGGAACCATTTGTGCCGAGGCATGGATTTGTTTGGCGTTCTTAAACGTGACGGTGCCGCTAAAGCTGATAAAAAGACCCAGATCGAGAAACCACTCCGTTTCTTCGGGGGTACCGCCCCAGCAGTGCATCACTCCTTGCACCGGCCCGCGATCGCGCACAAACTGTTGAAGTAGATCCCGCGCGGCAGCGGCTGCCTCCCGACAGTGGATAATCACTGGCAGATTCAAGCTGTGGGCAACCTCCAACTGTGCCCAAAAGGCCGCTTCCTGTTCTTCGCGATTCGTGGCTTTGTAAAAATCTAAACCTGTTTCGCCAATGGCAACCACCTTGGGTTCACTGGCGGCAAGGCGGGCAATTTTTTCCTTGAGATCCGGCTGCCACTGCTCTGTATCTAGGGGATGGAGACCCACTGCCATAAAGAGTTCGGGAAACTGCGCGGCAAGGCGCTGAATGGTGGGAAATTCACTGGGTTCAACGCAGGAGTGAACCAGCCGCACCACTCCCGCCGATCGCCAGCGTTCAGCCACTGAGTCCAGATCGGATGCGTACTCTGGAAAGTTGAGATGGACGTGGGTATCCACCAACATGGGGATTAGGCAGCCGGTTGCAGCGTTTTGTTGAGGATACGGGTCAGCCGCGCTTTACGACGGGCACCGGTGTTGCGATGGAGCACACCGCGCTTAACCGCTTTGTCAATTTTGCTAAAGGCCAAGTTGAGTCGCTGCTGGACTTCCGCCAGTTTTTCCGGAGTGGGATCGGCAGCATACTGACTAATAGCCGTCAAGTAGTTTTTAATCAGCGTCCGCACTGCCGAGCGATAGGCTTTGTTGCGAAGACGGTTGCGCTCAGCAATTTGGGCACGTTTAGCGGCAGATTTGATGTTAGCCACAGGTCACCTGATGATCAATCACACGTTAAGAACAAATAACCATTATAACCGTTGACTGAGCGATCGCAAGATCTTGGCCGCCAGCATTGCCGCCCCAAAGCCATTGTCAATATTGACGACACCAATGCCGGGGGCACAGGAGTTGAGCATTGTCAGTAGCGCTGCCAAACCGCCAAAATTCGCGCCATAGCCAATACTGGTGGGTACAGCAATCACGGGTACCGAGACTAGCCCCGCCACCACACTGGGCAGTGCCCCCTCCATGCCCGCAACCACAATGAGCAGGGCCATCTCCTCTAGGCGATCGCGCACACTCAACAGCCGATGAATTCCCGCCACCCCCACATCCCAAAATCGCTCAACCCCAAATCCTGACAGTTGCAACGTCACTGCTGCCTCTTCGGCCACGGGTAGATCCGCTGTGCCGGCACAGACCAAGCCCACCGGCAGGGGAAACTGCGGCGGCAAAATGGGGGCTGTACTGCAAATCCGTGCCTTTTCAAAATAGTGCAGTCCACCAACGCGCGATCGCAGCGCCTCAAACACCTCGGAGGAAATGCGCGTGGCCATCACACAGGGATAGTGGGGACGCATCCGCTGCAAAATCTCGACAATCTGCTGCGGGGTTTTGCCGGGTCCCCAAATCACCTCTGGAAAGCCGGTGCGCTGCTGCCTTTGGTGATCAATGCGTGCAAAATCGCCAATGGGTTCGTAGGACAGGTGTTGCAGTTGGCGATAGGCGGTCTCTACGCTCAGTTGTCCTTGGGCAACTGCCGTCAAAATTTGCCGCAGTGAGTCGGGCATTTAGCCTCCAATTCCCAAGCGACCCGCTAGCCCCGGCGCCATCGGGATCAAGGTAGCGGCCATCAGGAACAACAGCAGCAGACCAAGACCAGCACGGGTATCATCGGGTTCGGTGATCTCATCGAGACTGGGCTGATCCATATCCCGCTGCAACAGCAGAATCACCAACGCCCAATACAAGGCCAAGGGGTTGACGATCGCCACCAAGCCCAAGACCACAAGGGTAATAATCGTCAGTCGTTTGGCGGTTTTGGTACCGTAAATGGCTTGAATAATCCGCCCCCCATCCAGTTGTCCTGCGGGCATCAAGTTCAAGGCCGTCATGATCAAGCCCAGCCAGCCCAAAATCACAAAGGGATGCACCACCACCACTTCACTTTGCAACTGCTGCCCCAAAAAGAGCTTGGCGATCGTCCCCACCAAAATCGAGCCTTGGAAAAAGAGGGTCGGCACCTCTAACCCCTGACTCGTGGGCGAGAGAACAAGGCCAATGGCCAACAGCAGCAGCGAAACACTACCAGCCGCGATCGCCCCTGCTGCACCAATGTCAAAGAGTTGACTGCGATTGGCAAGGAAGGATTCAATGCGGGTCATGGCTCCAAAAGTCCCCAACTGCCACGCGGGTAAAAAGATGGGCGGCCCCAAGCGTGCCCGATAGCGTTTGGCCATTAGCCAGTGACCCCCTTCCCGTATAGCGGCAATGCCAAAGAGACCCAAGGCAAAGGGGAGCGATCGCTGGAAGAGGCCAGTGGTTGGATTTCCCAGTAAGCTAAACCCCTGCAGGATGGCACTGGTCTCGAGACAGGTTCCAAGGGTGGCCACCGCCAAGAAAACCGCTGCCAGCTTCTGAAGATTGCCCGAGCGAATTGGTTCGGTCGTCATTGGTAAAATCACGACCATCGGCTTGCCCTCCCCATTGGCCACCATAAAAAGGCGATAGCGATCGGGCAAGGCGGCCTGTAGGCGTTCAGTGAGTTGCTGATGCACCACTTTGGCCTCTCCCCGCAGATTCCCCGGGCAGATCACGCCCCCTTTGTAGGGAATGTAGTCGGTGGCGAAGTAGGTATCCACGCTAAAGATACTTTGAATGGCTTGTAGGTCTTCGGCGGGAAGGCTGGGTCGTGCAGTAGGCTGGGCTGGGGTCGTCTGCTCTGTGGTGGCTTGCTCTAGTTCCGAACGGCCAGAGGGAGCAGAGGGTAGGGGCAATTCGGCGGTGGCCGCCAGCGATCGCAACCAACGGCCAAGGGCAACATAGGCCACAATCGAGAACACCAGCCCAAAGAGCACGGCAGCAAAGTTAATCACAATCCCAAAGCTGAGGCTGCCAAAAACCACTAGCCAAGGGAGCATCAGGACAAGGGTTTGCAGCCAAGCCACAATCCCCAGCTTGCCGTAGGGCAGGTTGCGGTACAGTCCCCACGCCAGTAGGGCGATCGCCCCCGCCAATAGGCCTACCGTAATAATCATGCGTTACCTCCCGCGTTTGCAAACGTTAGCGCGTGGCCATAGTGGTCAGTTGGGTCAGAACTTGACTGGCACGCTCTGTAAATTGCTGCATACCATTGGCATCAAAGCCCCGCTGTGACAATAGAGCCAAATCGTAGATATACTGACACAGCTTTTCGACCAATGCACCCGTTTCTGAGGTGCCGCTGGTTTGAATAATCGTGCCTTGGTTGAGGCTGAGGAGATTTTGCACCAAGGGATGGGCGGTATTGACAACCAAGATATGCTCCTCTGGCAACTGCGCATTGGGTTGCTGCTGCATCATCGCCATCATCTCCTGCATCCGCCGACTGGTTTCGGGCAACAGGATCATTGCCGGGGGGGCATCGGCCTTGAGGGCCTCGGTGCGAATGGTCAGTTTCGGCTTTTTCAGCACAGATTCAAAGAGCGCCTTGATCTGCTCACTGCGGGTTTTGTTGGTAGCTGGGTCAATGATTTCGCTCTCTTTGCTCTTGTCAATCAGGGTTTCATCCAGTTCAGCGTCCACCCGCAGAAACTTGACATCGCGGTAATTTTGCTCCAGCCACGGCACAAAGTGGGTATCAATGAAACTGTCCATAAACAGGACTTCAATCCCTTGGCTTTTAAGCAGTTGCACGTAGGTGGCTTGGTTCACCTCATCGGTGCAGTAATAGACGCGCTTGCCTTGGCGCTCTTGGTTGCGCTCGAGGTACTCCTTGAGGGTGGTGTAGGTTTTGCCATCCACTTGGATGCCCCCCTCACTGGCCCAGACATCCTCGCTCTCTTTGGAGATGAGTTCGGCCGTGGTGCGGTAGATGAGAATATCTTCCACCTGCTTTTTGAACTTCTCATCGTTGATGGAACCGAATTTGACAAAGGTGCCCAAGTCTTGCCACGAGCGTACGTAGGCCGCCGGGTCTTCGCGGTATAGCTCCTTCAGGCGATCGCCCACCTTTTTGGCAATGTAGTCGGCAATTTTGCGCACCGTGCGATCGTTTTGCAGGAAACTGCGGGACACATTCAGGGGAATGTCGCTGCTGTCAATGACCCCCCGCAAAGGCAGCAAAAAGCGCGGGATCACCTCTTCGCAGTTATCGCTGACAAAGACTTGGTTGCAGTAGAGCTTAATTTGCCCCTTGCTGACATCAATATCGGGGCGCAGTTTGGGAAAGTAGAGAATGCCATTCACCACAAAGGGATAGTCGGTATTGAGGTGAACCCAAAGCAGCGGGTCTTCTTGAAAGGGATAGAGATAGCGGTAAAACTCGAGATAGTCTTCTTTGGTGAGGCTATTGGGGGCACTCTTCCAAGGGGCAATTTGTTTATTAATTTGCTCACCCTCTAGCTTAATTGGCACCGGCAAAAAGTCACAGTATTTGCGCACCAATTCACGAATGCGGCCGGGTTCTAGGTACTCCAACTCACCCTCTTGCAGGGTTAGGGTGACGGTTGTCCCAACACTGGTGCGCTGACCATCGGAGAGGGTAAATTCAGTGGAACCATCACAGGTCCAATGCACGGGGACAGCACCTTCGCGGTAGGAGAGGGTATCAATTTCCACCCGTTCTGAGACCATGAAGGCGGAGTAAAAGCCAAGGCCAAAGTGACCAATGATTGCGTCTTCCCCTTCCCCTTTGTACTTTTGAACGAATTCTTCGGCACTGGAAAAGGCCACTTGGGTAATGTATTTTTTGACTTCCTCGGCGGTCATGCCAATGCCGTTGTCGGCGATCGCCAGCTTTTTGTTTTCTTTGTCAATCGTGATCGTCACTTCCGGGTGATCCACATCGCCGCTATATTCCCCAGAACGTGCCACCATCCGCAGTTTTTGGATTGCATCTACCGCATTGGAGACCAGTTCCCGCAGGAAAATCTCATGATCGGAGTAGAGCCACTTTTTAATGATTGGAAAAATGTTCTCAGTGTGGATTGAAATGGTTCCCTGTTCCAACATGATGCTTCCCGTGAGTGTATTCTTGGTCAGACAACCTCTAGTGTATCGGTAGGGGTTGCCCTTGCTGTTGGTGGAAAACCGATCTCTCCATCGCCTCCCAAAGAGTGACAATGACGGTATTGGCCATCAGAAATCCTTCTGGCTGGGTCAAGTGCAGGCGATCGCCCGTCAAAGAAAGTGTCTCTGGAGACATGTTTGCCGCTGCTGCTTGTAGGGCTTCAACCCACGACATCGGAAATTCATCCGCCAGAGCAGTTAAAGAGAGGCCATCCCTGAGGCGCAAGCCCAGCATCAGGGTTTCCAACCAGCGATCCCACTGGGCATCTGGACTGACTTGATTGAGGCTCTCGGGTAAACTTTGCAGCCATTGATAGTATTCACGGCGGGTACGCGGACGGCTGAGGCGACGATGCCCGAGATAACTGGTGGCGCCCATGCCAAAGCCATAGTAGGGTTGATTGCGCCAATACACTTGATTGTGACGACAGGCAAACCCCGGTCGGGCATAATTGGAAATTTCATAGTGCTCATACCCTGCTGCTGTTAGCCTCTTGTGGGTAAGGCAGTAGGCGGCAGCGGCTTGCTCTTGAGTGGGTAGGGGGTCTGCTTCGGGTTGATAGCGTTTGCTAAAGACGGTTTTGGGTTCAATGATCAGGTCGTAGATGGATAGATGGGCAGGGTTGAGGGCGATCGCTTGCTCGAGGGAGAACTGCCAATCTGCTAAGGATTGTTGCGGCAAGCCTGAAATGAGATCCATGCTCCAGTTTGCTACCCCCGCCCTATGAAGCATCGCAACTGCCTGCTCAACATCGGTCACATCGTGACTACGGCCACACACTTGCAATAGCTCATTGTCAAAGGCCTGTACACCCAAGCTGACGCGATTCACCCCTACCCTGAGATAGGCCTGCAATTGTTTTAAGTCAAATGTCCCCGGATCCATTTCCATGGAAATTTCTGCCCCTTGGGCAATGCCTATTTGGCGATCGAGGGCTTCCAGCAGTTGGCCAATGTATTGAGGCGGGACTAGAGACGGTGTTCCCCCCCCAAAAAAAATCGTTTGGAGTGGTGGCGGCTCAGCAGGGGTGTGGGCAATTTCTTGACAGAGTGCAGCCACATACTCTTGGATAAGTGACTCTGCCAGCGTCGGAGAATCTCCCACTACCGTAATCGGAAAGTCACAGTAGAAGCAGCGGCGCCGACAAAAGGGCAGATGAATGTATGCGGCTCTAGTCATTGTTTTCTTAACTGGTTTGTGATGAAATCTGGTCAGGCAGCCGACCTTTGGCAACCAATAACTCCCATGCCCGCAAAACAGCGACCAAATCAGAGGCAAGGCGGTATTCATTGGCTTCAGCAAAGCGCACCGTTGCGGTGGGGGTCGAGACGAGATGAATAGGCACCGGTCGCTCTAGGGGTGTGGGTACAAAGTCAAAGCCATTGAAGCGCTCAAACCGGCGATCGCTCAACCATTGATTAAATTGACTGACTTGAGCAGGTGTCACTGTGCGTAGGGTGCGGCTGAGGGTTTCCCCGCGAGCATTGGTGGTTTGCTGCACAATCCGACCATCGTTATAAAGCAGTGTCGTTGTCGTTACGGGTAGACGGCTCCCAGAGGCATCACTTTGCCGAATCACGCGAAAACTCACGCCCTCAGGAAGGGGGGGCGGCAACTCCTCTGGACTCAGGCGTTGGGGGCGCTGAATGAGGGTGCCGATCATCCGACTGCCAGCGGCATCCCAAAGAATCAGGGAACCACTTTGATTGCTGCGATAGACCCACTGCTGGGGGTAAGGCGCCTTGGGATTTGTCAGGGTAATTTCCCAACCGGGGGTTAAACGCTCAGCACAATCCACCCGCAATCCCCCCAAGCCCAAACAGCCATCAGACCAAACTTTGGGCTGAACTTGAACCACGCTAATTTGCGCTGGTTCCTCACCAAACTGCTCGGCAGCGATCGCGATCGCCCGCGTAATGATCTCTGGAGCTGGTGTTGCTGCTTGCACCACAAGAGGCACTGCCACTGCCAAGAGGGATGTCCAACCATTCATTAACAAAGTCTCTACCCTTTGACCATCATCATAAAAAAAGACCGCCCCCGATGAAGAGGCGGTTCCTTTAACTAAACGCTAGTTAGCGTTGCTCTAGAAATTAGCCGTTGATGCTAGGAGCAATCATGGCCACAGGAGCAGACTCAGCGCTGGCCAAGTCGAGGGGGAAGTTGTGAGCATTACGCTCGTGCATCACTTCCATACCCAAGTTGGCACGGTTGATGATGTCAGCCCAGGTGTTGATCACGTTGCCTTGAGCATCGACAACGGAGTGGTTGAAGTTGAAACCGTTGAGGTTGAAGGCCATCGTGCTGATACCCAGAGCGGTGAACCAGATACCGATCACCGGCCAAGCGGCGAGGAAGAAGTGCAGCGCACGGCTGTTGTTGAAGCTGGCGTATTGGAAGATCAAGCGACCAAAGTAACCGTGGGCAGCCACAATGTTGTAGGTTTCTTCCTCTTGACCGAATTTGTAACCGTAGTTTTGAGACTCGGTTTCGGTGGTTTCACGGATCAAGCTGGAGGTCACCAGAGAACCGTGCATGGCGGAGAACAGAGCACCACCAAAGACACCAGCCACACCCAGTTGGTGGAAGGGGTGCATCAGGATGTTGTGCTCCGCTTGGAACACCAGCATGAAATTGAAGGTACCAGAGATACCGAGGGGCATCCCGTCAGAGAAGCTGCCTTGACCAATGGGGTAGATCAAGAACACAGCGGTAGCGGCAGCCACAGGAGCGGAGTAGGCCACGCAGATCCAAGGACGCATACCGAGGCGGTAGCTGAGTTCCCACTCACGACCCATGTAGCAGAAGACACCGATCAAGAAGTGGAAGATGATCAGTTGGTAAGGGCCACCGTTGTAGAGCCACTCATCAAGGGAAGCAGCTTCCCAAATGGGGTAGAAGTGCAAGCCAATGGCGTTGCTGGAGGGGACAACCGCACCAGTGATGATGTTGTTGCCATAGATCAAGGAGCCAGCGACAGGCTCACGGATGCCATCGATGTCCACAGGGGGAGCAGCGATGAAAGCAATCACGAAGCAGATGGTAGCAGCGAGCAGAGTGGGGATCATCAACACACCGAACCAGCCCACATAGAGGCGGTTGTTGGTGCTGGTAACCCAGCTACAAAATTGCTCCCACAGGTTCAGTTGCTCGCGACGTTGTAAAACAGTCGTCATAGTGATAAGTCCTGTTGAACAAGATGAATGAATGTTACAAACCGTTTACACTCCCAAATCGAGTCCCTGAGAGACCTTAGGAGCACCCGCTGGTGTTGTGCAACGGAATGTAACCTTATATTAACCAATCTCTCAGGAAAATGTAAAGGGTTGTGTCTAAATTTTATATTCTGTTAATAATTTCTCAGGGATCAGGGGTGTCCTCGCGCGATCGCCAGTGAAAAGTTAGCGGCGCCGCCACCAGACAAAAACGGCTGAGCCAAACCCGACAAGGGGCAACAGAAAGACACTGATAATCTCTAGCCAGCGACTGGTGGTGACATTGAGTTGCAGGCGGCGATTGGTGGTTTCGCGCGGCCGAATCGAGAGTGCCTTTTGGTCGCGATCGCCCAACCAGAGCACGGAATTGACAAAGAGATCACTATTAATCCCTTGGTAGGCAATCACACCATCGGTGGCGAATTCCGAATCCCCAAAGACCACCAAGCGGGCTTCCTTCGGTGGGTTATCACTCAACTGACGGGTAATCGCTACACCAATCGGCAGCGGCCCTTTGGTATCTACACCTTCAGTGAATTCAAGGTTGCCCGACTGCCAGTCGGTTTCCGCCCAAGTTTGCGGGCCCGAGAGGGCAATTTCCACAATGTCATCATCCTTCACAGGATCAATGCGAATGGCTTGCGCGCGGGGAAAGACACTCGGACCTTGGGCAAAGCGTTGAGTAATCGGGTGATTGCCATAGGTGGTGACAATAATCGTATCGGGACCGAGTCCCACCTGTTGACCCACACCAGAGCCGTCAATCACCCAGCGATTATCGAGGGTGAGTCCCCAGTTTTTCAGTAAATCATCCAGACCGGCGTTGACATCGACATCGAGCATTAGCAAAAGGCTACCACCCCGATTCAGGTACGCCTTGAGCAGATCCTGCTCCAGACGCAAAAAGGGTTGCCGCGGTCCAGCGACCACAATGACATTCGCATCCTCAGGAATTTTGCCCTTCTCCAGCAAATTCAGGGGCAGGAGTTCCACATCTCGCTGTTCGAGGAGTTTAGCCACTTCACTGAGACTGGCGGAGCCACCTGTGAGGGGAAGTTCATTGTGCCCCGTAGTGAAATAGGCACGGATCGTGCGATCGCTCGTCACCCGAATCAGGGCAGGGGTGAGGTTACTTTCGGAAAGGTCTTCATCAATGCGCTGCGTTTTCTCGCCCGCCACAACAATCACTTGCCCCACTTGAGTCACGTTGTACTTTTTAGCAAGGGCGGGTTGCTCTTGGGGGTCAATGAACTCAAATGAAAACTGGTTGCTGGCCTGACGGCGGTACTGTTCCAACAACAGGCGATCGCGACTGGCAGCATTGGCATCAAACACCAATACCCGCACCGGCTGATCCAAAGTTTGCAGAACATCACGGGTTTCTGCCGCTAGGGTAAAGGCACGGTTTTCGGTGAGATCGATTTCAACACTGTAGCGATCGGCCAAAAAATTGACGATGCCCAATAGAGCAATCACCGCAATCACAGTCAGGAGGGCATTCGTACTGGTTTGGGTAGAACGCCGCCCCCAAAACCCTGTGGAGACGCGACTTTGCTGGATCAGCCACAGCAGTAGGGCAATCCCCCCCAAAGCTAAAAGGCTCAAGGGTAACCAATTCCAGCGATTGGTGACGATGCCAGCACTCAAGCCAGCAATGATCAAAAGTGGCGCCGCCCACAGCAATACCGTGGTCAATCGTTCGGGTGAGCCTAGGGCAAAGCGTTTCATGACCGGTACCCCCTAATTGCGCTGGTAACGAAAGGCATCAATGGACTGTGCCGTGAGGAAGATGCCGAGGAAAATATAACTACCAAAGACAACAAGACTACTGCTGCGGAAAATTCCCCGTGTCAGGTTGGTAAAGTGCTCTAGGGGTGAGACGTAGGTGAGGATATCACTGAGATTCCCGCCGGTATTTTTAGCCAAGACATCCAGCACCCAGAGAATCAGCAACACCGCAAATCCCAAAATGGCCGCCAAGATCGTGCTATCCGTCAACGATGAGAGAAACATCCCCAAGGAGAGAATGGCTGCTGCTAAAAGAATCAATCCGCCATTGCCCGCCAGAATTAGCCAAGGGGAGAGGGGGGGCGTACTCTGCTGGAGCGCCACAAACTGATAGACAATCACGGGCAGCAACAGCGTGGTATAAAACGTGAGCACTGCCAAGAGTTTACCCGTTGCCACACACCAGTTCGTAATCGGTGAGGTGGCCAAAAGTTCGAGGGTGCCGCGTTTGCGTTCTTCGGTGTACAGTCCCATCGAGAGCATGGGCAAAATGACTTGGGAAATGGAGCCGAGGAGTCCAAGGAAACTTTCGAGGATGAGCTTGGGAACGTCAATGGCTTGGCTCGGCGCCCCAAACTGTTGTTGCAGCAAATCCTGCTGAGCCACTTGGCTAATAATTGTCGTCATCACAACGAGGAAAAACAGGCCGCTGAGCAGCCAGAACACCCCGGCAATCACATAGTAGAAGGGGGCACTAAAGTAACTCTGGAGTTCGCGGCGATAGATGGCAAGAATGTTGGCAAGGAGGACACGCAGCCCGTGGAGGGAAACGCTAAGCACGGGCTTCTTCGGTGGTATCGCTGGGTTCTGCGGTGGGTTCATCGGTCGTTAGCTTCAAGAACACCTCCTCTAGGTTGGCACGGGAGCGGCGCATTTCAAAGAGTTGCACCCCATTTTGGACAAGGAGACTGGCGAGATCGGCACCGATTTCTGAAGGACTGCTGACCTGAAGTTGCTGTCGCCCTTGGGGAGTGCTATTGCCCCATGTGATCTGTTGCAGAGCAGGCAACTGTTGGAGGAGGGATTCAATAGCGGCGCGATCGCCCACGAGTTCGAGGTCATAGGTGTAGCTACTGCTGAGGCGTTGCAGCAGTTCATCCAGTTGGCCAATGCCCGCCACTTCGCCTTTATTGATAATCACGGCGCGATCGCAGGTCATGCTCACTTCCGCCAAAATATGGGTAGAAAGGATCACTGTATGCTGCCCCGCCAAGTTTTTAATCAGGTTGCGCACCTCAATAATTTGCCGCGGATCGAGACCCACCGTGGGTTCATCCAGAATGATGGCTGGCGGATCATGAACGATCGCTTGGGCAATGCCGACCCGCTGCCGATAACCCTTCGAGAGTTTGCGAATAATGGTGCGTTGCCGATCCCAGAGGCCGCAGCTTTTGAGGGCATATTCCACCCGCTGGGGGCGATCGCCCGCACTGACGCCCTTGATGCGAGCCACAAAGTGCAAATAGCCCGCCACCGTCATTTCCGTATAGAGGGGGGGATTTTCTGGCAGATAGCCAATGCGCTGCCGCACCGCCATCGGATTCGTGTGGACTTCATAGCCTGCAATAGATGCTGTGCCACTCGTTGCCGGTAGATACCCCGCCAAAATCCGCATTGTGGTGGTTTTGCCTGCGCCATTGGGGCCAAGGAGACCGAGAATCTCACCACTGGCCGCTGAAAAGCTGACATCCCGCAGCGCGACGGTTGTACCGTAAACCTTGGTCAGGTGTTCGACCTGAATCATGGCGTTTCCTCAACTCGTTCTACGGGAAACATTGACACACAATATAGCCGTTTTCCTCATCAAATACTGAGGACTTGGATAGTGGTATTTTGGGGCAGATTGGCTGCCGATAGACTGAGGGAGGCACCCCCACTGCGGCGAACCGGGGTTCCCTCCATAACTTTCAAAAAGTCCTCTAGCCCCGTCAGATCACAATTATTGGGGTCAGCCGCTGCCGTGCGATAGTGGGAAGGAATGACCAAACGGGGTTGCAAAACTTCAATGGCTGCCTTGGCCTCCTCAGCCCTATAGGCTTTGTCACTTCCTCCCACTGGCACAATCATCACATCAGGCCGTCCCATGAGAATGCGTTGTTCAATCGTGATCGGCATGGCAATGCCGCCCATATGCAAAAGATTGATGCCCCCCTGCTGCCAGCGCCAAACCACGTTGACGCCAAAGCGCAAGCCACCGACGCGATCATGACTGGTGCGGATGCCCTGAATACTCAAACCATTGACTTTATAGGAACCGGGTTGAAAAAGCAGTTTAGGCCGACCGGGTAAGCCTTCGATGTAACCCTCGTCCAGGAGGCGACTGCTAATCATGACAATATCCGCAGTGACACGGGGAGGCCGCAATCCTTTGGTGCAACCAATGGGACGGAAGGGATTCACCAGTACCCGCTGACCACTGCCGGTGAAGAGAAAGCAGGTGTGGCCAAACCATTGCAGAGAGAGACCCCCCCCTTGGGCATGGGCTGCCCAGTGTCCACTCAGGCTGGCGATCGCCCCAATTTGTGCCCAACGCAAGAACTGCCGCCGTTCCATTTTCTCTCCCCACACTCCTATTTCCAGCTCAGTGTACCGAAAAGTGGCTGGCTCACAATGATGGACTGGACAGCCGTCGCAAAAAGTTCCGTAGCAGGTCTTTGCCGCAGGTGGTGAGAATGCTCTCCGGATGGAATTGCACCCCTTCCAGCGTCGGATAGTGGCGGTGGCGCACCCCCATAATCAGGCCATCCTCTGTCCAAGCCGTAATTTCCAATAGATCAGGGCAACTGTCACGATCAATAACAAGGCTGTGGTAGCGGGTTGCGGTAAAGGGTTGGGGCAAGTCTTGGAACACCCCCACACCACTGTGGTAAATTTCTGACGTTTTGCCGTGCATGAGGGTTGGTGCGAGCGTCACCGTGCCGCCAAAAACTTCACCAATTGCTTGATGTCCCAAGCAAACCCCCAAGATGGGTAGTGTGCCAGCATAGGTGCGGATCAGGGCTTTAGAAATTCCAGCGTCCGCAGGGCGACCCGGACCAGGAGAAATCACAATACCCGCAGGGGCGAGGGCAGCGATCTCATCGAGGGTGATCTTGTCGTTGCGAAAGACGCGCAGATCCGCAGCAACTGGGAACTCCTGCGCTAGCTCTCCTAGGTACTGCACAAGGTTGTAGGTGAAGCTGTCGTAGTTATCAATAACGATAAGCAAGGGGGCAACGTCCTCTATCTTTTTTATTCTTTATGATCCTACTACCCAGAGGTTTTCTGAATGGTACGGCTCTCCTGTCGCGGACACGCTTTTGAACCTGTGGCAGCGGTGGTGTTTGATAAGGATGGCACCCTCGCAGATGTTGCTGAGTACTTGAAAGAGCTGGCGATCGCCCGCGCTGCGGCAGTTGCTGATCATTTCCCCAATCTCAAGCAATTGTTGCTCCAAGCCTTTGGTGTAAGGGGGGAGCACTTGGATGCAGGGGGATTGCAAGCTGTAGGAACACGGCAGGAGAATCTGATTGCCGCAGCAGCCCTTGTTGCCAGCCAAGGGGTTTCATGGATTGCCGCCCTAGAGCTGGTGAGTGCCGCCTTTGAAGCAGCAGAGCTAAAATTTACAACCAAAGCAGCGTTAACTCCTCCCCTGCCGAGGGTGATTGAATTGGTACAACAGTTGCATGGAATGAACTGTGCCTTGGCGATTATTTCTGGCGATCGCAGGTCGGAAATCGAGGCTTTTTTAGACACCTATCACCTGAAGCCCTTTTTCCAATGCTGGCAGGGGGGAGATGAACCACCCACGAAGCCCGATCCGCAGGTACTCCTGAGGGTGTGCGATCGCCTTGGGGTGCGACCCGATCAAACCGTGGTTATTGGCGATGCCGATAGTGATGGCCTCATGGCACAGCAGGGGGGGGCAGCGGGCAGCATTGGTGTTACGTGGGGTTGGCATCGGCCACCAGTGCTCAATTACTGTGATTGCATCCTTGCCTCACCCTTGGAGATGCAGATTAGTGCTGACTGAGAACTAATTAGACTCAGTGGTGATTGAGGGTTACTCGCAATGAGTCAAGCATAATTAAGGCGGTAGTGCAGATAAACCTCATTGCCCACGGGCAAGACATTCAGGAGCGTCAACCTCCCTGAGAAGGCAATCTCCTCTGGATAGAGGCTAGGCGCTACCGACCCTAGGAGGAGGGGGCAGAGGGTCAACCACAATTCGTCAATGGCAGCCATCTGCAACAGGGAGGCGAAAAGCTGTCCTCCTCCCAACACGGCCAAGGTTTGTACACCAGCCCCTTGAATGTGCCTAAACGCCTGTGGCCAGTCAATCTCCGCCACCCCAGCAGACCAACAGTGATCAAAGGCAGTGGATCCTTGCCAGCGGCTGGCGCCTTTCTCGGTGGTCAGCAAAGCGCGCGAAATGGGCTGGCGAAAGAAGGGAAGATTGAAGTCTAATTCACCACGGGCAGAGCAGACAATTTGCAGCGGTTGGGGCGATCGCCCTTGGTGCTCACGCTCAGCAATCAGATGGGGAGACTGAAGGCGCATCGCTGTCCCCCCCAAACGCAATGTTGTCGCCCCAAAGAGTACCGCATCCACCTGTGCCACCTGCTGCTCAAGGTGCTGAAAGTCATAGGCCGAGGCAATGCGCTGACCCAAAGCATCGGCACGAGCAAGGCGGCCATCTAAACTACTGGCCAAAACTGCAATGGTGTAGGGGCGATAACTATTGGGTTGACTCAATGGAGCATCACTTTTTCCGTTGCTGCAGCGGACTCATCATACCACTGTAGCCAAGGCTGGGGGTTGCCATCATGGACAAAAACATGATCTGCCCTTTCTTGCACTTGCAGCTTACAACAGGGAATCGTATCGGCAAGAAGGGCACTAGCCATGGTGCCGCTGTGAACCTCCAGTTGTCCCGCTGG
This sequence comes from Thermosynechococcus sp. TG215, assembly GCF_031583455.1. Taxonomy (NCBI): domain Bacteria; kingdom Bacillati; phylum Cyanobacteriota; class Cyanophyceae; order Acaryochloridales; family Thermosynechococcaceae; genus Thermosynechococcus; species Thermosynechococcus sp. TG215. The sequence continues at coordinate 791,583 of NZ_CP134178.1, forward strand.
CGGTGATTCAAAGAAAAGCCGTTGTCCTGGAAAAACGACTCGCTCAAAATACCAATTGGGAATATTAGTAATGCGCACCACCTGAATTCTGCTAGTGGCGTTGACATAACAGCAGAGGATGCGATCGCAACTATCGCTAGGGACGGGATCAAAGATTTGCGGCATAGGAAGTAATGGTTTCTTATAGGGACGTGTCTTTACCCTTGTTAGCCTAACATTGCCAATTCGATCCAGTTGTAAACTCAACTACAGGATGGACAGTTCATCCTTTCCTTGAGTTCCCGTGATCCCCTGTTGGAAAGGCGCAAATGTGTTAAAACCTAAACAGCGATAGAGATTTATTAAGAATTTAGCGTTTCCATAGATCTTGGGCTAGCCTATGTCCCCGCGTGTCCTTTACGTCCGTCTCCCCTGCAATCCCATTTTTCCCATTGGCGTGGTTTATCTGGCTGACTACATCCACAAGCAACTGCCAAGCATCGAGCAGCGGATTTTTGATCTGGGGACGGTACCGCCCTTGGATTTTCGTCGTGCCCTTGCCCAAGTGATTGATGACTTTGAACCCACGCATCTGGTTTTTTCTTGGCGGGATATTCAAATCTATGCCCCTGTGGGGGGACGGGGCGGCAATCCACTGCAACATGCCTTTGAGGTCTATTACGCCCGCAATCCCTTGGTGAAGCTACGGGGGGCGATCGGGGGTCTGCGGGTGATGAGTGCCTACTATGGTGAACTCTGGCGAAACCTCAATTTAATCCGTTTGGGACTCCACCATGCCAAGCGTCACCATCCGCAAGTCACGACCATCGTCGGTGGCGGTGCGGTCAGTGTCTTTTATGAACAATTGGGTTCTCAACTGCCCAAAGGCACCATTGTTTCCGTTGGTGAAGGGGAAACGCTGCTGCACAAAGTCCTAACGAACCAGCCAATTGCCGGGGAGCGTTGCTACATTGCGGGTGTTGAAAAGCCCCGCGATCGCCTGATCCACGAATGGCCAACCCCCATCGAAAAAACCGCCTGCAACTACGACTACATTGAGACGATCTGGCCCGAATTTGAATACTACCTTCAGGGGGGTGACTTTTATATTGGCGTGCAAACCAAGCGTGGCTGTCCCCACAACTGCTGCTACTGCGTCTATACCGTGGTTGAAGGCAAACAGGTGCGCATCAACCCTGCTGAAGAAGTCGTCGCCGAAATGCGCCAGCTCTACAATCGCGGTGTGCGCAACTTTTGGTTTACCGATGCCCAGTTTATCCCCGCCCGCAAATTTATCCCCGACGCGATCGCCCTGCTGCGGGAAATCCTGAAAGCAGGCATGAATGATATTCACTGGGCAGCCTACATTCGTGCTGACAACCTCACCCCCGAACTGTGTGACCTGATGGTGCAAACGGGGATGAATTACTTTGAAATCGGCATTACCAGTGGCTCCCAAGAATTGGTGCGAAAAATGCGCATGGGCTATAACCTGCGCACCGTGCTGCAAAACTGCCGCGATTTGAAAGCCGCCGGCTTCAACGCCCTCGTCTCTGTGAACTACTCCTTCAATGTCATTGATGAGCGACCCGAAACCATCGCCCAGACCATTGCCTACCACCGTGAACTAGAAGGCATCTTTGGCGCTGACAAGGTGGAGCCAGCCATTTTCTTTATTGGTCTGCAACCCCACACCCATCTTGAGGCATATGCCCTTGAACACGGCATTTTGCGCCCCGGCTACAACCCTATGAGCCTGATGCCTTGGACGGCCAAGAAACTCCTCTGGAACCCAGAACCCATGGGATCCGTCTTTGGCGAAGTGTGCCTAGCGGCTTGGCGACTCAATCCCAATGACTTTGGCCGCACGGTCATGGATCTACTGGAGGAGCGATTTGGCCGTGCCCCTCTCGAGGCGGCATTGTCAGCACCCCTTGCGGAGACTCGTCTTGTGCATCGTTAAAAAAAACGCAATAAAATGACCATTCCCCCTTAGAATGTTTCCTAGATCATTTCTGGCAATGAGTTAGTAAACAGAGGAAGGGATCAGGTGGTTAGAGTCGCTATCAATGGTTTTGGGCGCATCGGTCGGAACTTCATGCGTTGCTGGTTACAGCGGAAAGCCAATAGCAAGCTAGAGATTGTAGGCATCAACGATACCTCCGATCCCCGCACCAATGCCCATTTGCTGAAGTATGACTCGATGCTAGGCATTTTCCAAGATGCCGAAATCAGTGCTGACGACGACTGCATCTATGCTGGTGGCCATGCGGTCAAATGTGTCTCTGATCGCAACCCCGAAAATCTGCCTTGGAGTTCGTGGGGAATTGATCTCGTTATTGAAGCCACCGGGGTTTTTACCAGCCGTGAAGGTGCCAGCAAGCACCTGAGTGCCGGTGCGAAAAAAGTCTTGATTACAGCACCCGGTAAAGGCAATATTCCGACATACGTGGTGGGAGTGAATCACCACACCTACAATCCCAGTGAAGATATCGTCAGCAATGCCAGTTGCACCACCAACTGCTTAGCCCCCATTGTCAAAGTGCTCCATGAAACCTTTGGCATTCAGCAGGGGATGATGACGACGACCCACAGCTACACGGGGGATCAACGCTTACTCGATGCCAGTCACCGCGATCTGCGGCGGGCACGGGCAGCAGCGATGAACATTGTGCCCACCTCTACGGGGGCTGCTAAGGCAGTCGGATTGGTGATTCCCGAGTTGCAAGGTAAGCTGAACGGGATTGCCCTGCGGGTACCCACCCCCAATGTCTCTGTGGTTGATTTTGTTGCTCAAGTGGAAAAACCCACCATTGCTGAGCAGGTGAACCAAGTGATCAAGGAAGCCTCGGAAACCACAATGAAGGGGATTATCCACTACAGTGAATTGGAGCTGGTGTCTTCGGACTATCGGGGTCACAACGCCTCCTCGATTTTGGATGCGTCCCTCACGATGGTGATGGGGGGCAATCTAGTGAAAGTGGTGGCTTGGTACGATAACGAGTGGGGCTATAGCCAGCGGGTTCTGGACTTGGCAGAGCACATGGCCGCTCACTGGGCTTAGTCGTTTCATTTTAAGGATTGGTTCGCAACTCACGATGCAAGATAAATCGATGTTAATGATTCCGGGGCCTACGCCGGTACCGGAGTCGGTTCTTCTGTCCCTCAGCAAACATCCCATTGGCCATCGCAGCGGTGACTTTAGCGAGATCATGGCGGCGGTGACGTCAGGGTTGAAATGGCTGCATCAAACCACGAATGATGTGCTGATTTTGGCGGCCAGTGGCACAGGGGCAATGGAGGCCGGGATCATTAACTTTCTCAGCGCGGGCGATCGCGTGCTCGTAGGCTGTAATGGTAAGTTTGGCGATCGCTGGGCAGAGGTGTGCGATGCCTATGGCCTGAAAACGGAGCGCATTACGGCACCTTGGGGACAACCCCTCAACCCCGATGACTTCAAAACCGCCCTCGAGGCAGACACGGCCAAAACCATCAAAGCGGTGATCATTACCCACAGTGAGACCTCAACGGGCGTGATCAACGACTTAGAGGCAATCAACCGCCACGTCAAAGCCCACGGCCAAGCCCTGATCATTGTGGATGCCGTGACCAGTCTGGGCGCTGTGAGTGTGCCCATTGACGAGTGGGGGTTAGATGTTGTCGGTTCCGGTTCCCAGAAGGGGTATATGATCCCGCCGGGCTTGGCGTTTGTCAGCGTCAGTGCCAAGGCTTGGGAAGCCTACAAGACAGCCACGTTGCCGAAGTTCTATCTTGACTTGGGGAAATACCGCAAGGACGCTGCCAAGAACACAACCCCCTTTACGCCACCGGTGAATCTCTTCTTTGCCCTGAAGACCGCACTGGAGATGATGCAAGCAGAGGGCTTAGAGAATATCTTTGCCCGCCACCACCGCTTGATGCAGGCCACCCGCGCCGCTATGAAGGCACTCAACTTGCCCCTTTATGCGGCGGATCACTGTGCCAGTCCCGCGATTACGGCGGTGGCACCCCAAGGAGTGGAGGCCGAAAAGATTCGCAGCCTAATGAAAAAACGCTTTGACATTGCCCTAGCGGGTGGTCAAGATCACCTCAAGGGGCAAATTTTCCGAGTGGGTCACTTGGGTTTTGTCAGCGATCGCGATATTTTGGCAGCCATCAGTGCGCTTGAAGCTGTGCTTGGCGAATTGGGGTATAGCAACTTTAGCCCCGGCGCTGGGGTAGCGGCTGCCAGTCGTGTATTGACCACGGCCTAAGTGATGGAGCCTTGGTTGCAGCCACCAGCAGTCCAGCAGGCACGACGTATTTGCGCCAGTTTTCAGCACTGGACGGGGCGATCGCTCCTAGCTGCTCCGGCTGGGGATGACTTGAGCCTAGCACAGCAGTTGTTTCACTGGTCACAGCCCGTTCTCTCCCATGGGTGTGAGGCCGATCCCATCCTCAACTATGGCAACCAAGCCGCTCTCACCCTGTGGGAACTCTCTTGGCCGGAATTGGTGCAGCTTCCTTCGCGGCTGACGGCAGAACCCATGGCTCAAACTGAACGAGCAACCCTCCTTGCCCAAGCAGCCCGCCAAGGCTATGCCAACAACTACAGTGGTGTTCGTATTTCTCGTTCTGGGCGGCGGTTTCGCATTGAAAATGCTTGGATTTGGACTGTTTTGGATGAAGCGGGCAATCCAGTTGGCCAAGCAGCAACGTTTAATCAATGGCAGTTCCTGTAGCATTGATCTAACCTCTTGCGTATAAGTGACTGTACAAGGTTGTCCATGAAAGAACTCCTTGCCCATTGGTTGCATCAGGTTCAAGCCTTCCGCTATCACCGCCGTACGCCAGAAAGCCTCAATCAATTGATTCGGATACTGTATGCTGAATCCCATTTGAATGTTCCCTATGTGGTCTTGATTGTTACTTCCTGCGCGATCGCCACATTTGGTTTGCTCGCCAACAGTGCCGCTGTGATTATTGGGGCGATGGTGATTGCACCGCTGATGCTGCCGATTCGCGGATTGGCCTTAGCCGCTCTCATTGGCGACTTCAAGATGTTTCGTGAGGCAGCGATTGCCTTGATTGTCGGCACCCTCATGGCCATTGGCATGTCTTGGACAATTGGTGTCATGGTGGGTCTTGAGGTCTATGGCAGTGAGATCATGGCTCGCTCCCAACCCAATCTGCTGGACTTGGGTATTGCGGTGGCCGCAGGTGCCGTGAGTGCCTATGCGGTGGCGGAACCCCGTGTTTCAAACACCTTGGCGGGGACAGCGATCGCCGTTGCGCTCATGCCGCCCGTTTGCACCGTTGGCCTTGGGATAGCGCAGTTGAATACGAGTCTGAGTGTGGGGGCAACGCTGCTATATTTCACAAACCTGCTAGGAATTACGCTGGCCTGCATGGTAGTTTTTGTCATTGTTGGCTATATCCCTTTGCATCAAGGGCGCCGTCCCCTCACCATTGCCGCTGCCCTCACCGCTCTGTTGGTGATTCCCCTCGCCATTAGCTTCAGTCGGCTCATTGAACAAGCACGGTTGCAACAGCAAGTACGAGAGGCACTGACTCGAGGAACGCTGACATTTCAACGCCTCGATCTGTTAGGTATGGAAACGAATTGGGTCAGTAACCCACCCGTGATTCGGGTGAATGTGCGTGCCCGCGAGCCGGTCACCCCAAAACAGGTGGCACTCATGGAAGAGTTTATCCAACAGCGGATGAATCGCCCTTTTCGTTTAGTCCTACAGGTGTCTAGCATTGAAGAGATCACCTCAGAGGAGCCGTTGCCCTAGTTTTTTGAGCGTTAAGCCAAAATGTTAGACTATTGAGACTGCAGCTGATCTTTGGTTGCATCTGTCCTTTGTCAACGCTTCCCATTGACGCATGAGTGACTTTCTCCCCTACGCCTATCTCAACGGTCAGTTTGTGCCCTTTGCAGAGGCCAAAATTTCCGTGGCCACCCATGCCCTTCACTACGGAACAGCGGCACTAGGAGGCTTGCGCGGTCTCCCTAATCCGGCCAACGCTAGGGAAATTCTCCTCTTTCGTCTGGAGGATCACTGTCGTCGCCTGAGTCGCAGTGCCCACTATCTCGGCTATGAATTGCCCACCAGCGAGATTAAGTCGAAAATTGTTGCATGGGTGCAAAAAAACCAACCTAGCGTGCCCTTCTATATTCGCCCTTTGGTCTATACCTCTGGGCTGGGCATTGCACCACGGCTCCATGACATTGAGAAGGATTTTCTTATTTACGGCATGCCCCTTGGCGATTACCTGTCAGCTGCAGGCGTTACCTGTCGCATTAGTTCATGGCAGCGGCAGTGCGATCGCTCGTTTCCCCTACGGGGCAAGTTGACCACTTCCTATATTGTCTCGGCACTGGCAAAAACAGAGGCTGTTTCCTCCGGCTTTGATGAGGCGATTCTCCTCAATGACCAAGGGAAAGTCTGCGAAGCCTCAGGAATGAATTTGTTTCTGGTGCGGGATGGTCAACTCATCACCCCCAGTGTGGATCAAGACATTCTTGAGGGCATTACCCGCCGCAGTGTCATTGAGCTAGCGCAGGCGGCGGGTGTCAAGGTGATTGAGCGGCCTGTGGATCGTACGGAACTTTTGATTGCCGATGAGGTCTTTTTAACGGGTACGGCTGCGCGAATTGTGCCCGTCAGTCGCATTGAGACCTACACGCTGCCGAGCGATCGCCCCCTGACACGCCAACTGCAAAAACAATTACAGGCGATCGTTGAAGGCCGGGAGCCACAGTATCGTCACTGGGTTGATGTCATTCCCCTCTAGCTCAAAGGTTCGTAATCCGCTTAGGTGAGGTACTTACACAGACTTAATTCGGTTCCTTTCGGGTTCCAATAGACCTCATCAAAGATGGCATAGATCAAAAATAAGCCCCGACCACATTCACAGTCGGCGGCTGGCAATAACTCATCAGCAGTCTCAGAAACATTACTAGGAGGAGAGAAACCGTCCCCCTGATCCGTAATCACCCACCAGCATTGATCGGGGAAGAAGGTATAACGCACAAAAACCAGCTTTTCAGGATTGAGTTGATTGCCATGGCGAGCCGCATTGACGAGGGCTTCTTGGAGGCCTAGCCTAATTTCATCTTTGTACTGGGGGGGAAGATCACTGAGTAGAATGTCTAGGATGGGTTGGAGAAAAAGCGTTGAGGGAAATGCTAGGGTTTGCCATTGAGGCGCAACGTACATCAACGTCATAGACGGCACAACCCGCGAAGCATAACTGGGCAGCGGGATACAGATCCGAGACTGCTGAAAGTCATTGGCGGATAACCGAACCCCTCCTTCTTTAGCTTAGCAAGGGAGTCGTTGCCAGCACAACCACTGTCTCCCCTGCCCATGGTTTGGTCAACTAATGCAGGCGATCGCCAAAATAGCGGCGGTAAAGATCACAGCGCACCTTAGCTAAATTTCCCTCTAGGGTAATCAGTCCCAAACTGTGGAGCTTAAAGCCAACGGTGCTATCAACCATATTGCCGTTGTCCGCTTGCAGAATCTCCTTAAAGGCAGGCACTAGGTCTGCCTGCTGCTGGAGATGCCACCACTGTCGCCGCAGGTGATCCCGATATAACCCCGTTTCTGAGGCCGCATTGGTCATTAGCTCCTGCCATGTCAGATCTTGGCGGGCGAGGTGATAGAGGCTCAGACGAATCAGATAGGGATGACCTCCCACCAAGTGCTGCAGGTCTTGAAGCTGCTCCTCTGACAGACTCAAGCCGTGGAGGCGACACAACTCAGCAATTTGTTCTTGGTTGAATTCCGGCAGATCAATGGCTAAGCCAACGTTAAAGGGGGACTGATTAATGTCTAGGGGAATATAGACCTCCGTACCATGAACCACAATTAGACGGAGATTACGCCAAATATCGCGGTTTTTGCCCTCTTCATGCCATGCCCGCAACAGGCCAAAGAAGTCACTGGCCACTTTCGGATATTCAAACACCCGATCCACTTCGTCTAGACCGAGGACAAGCGGGCGACTCTCAAATTGCGTCCCCGGTTTTTGGCAATTGGGTAGGAGATACTCCTCAAAATAGGTAGTGCAGTTGTATTTACTGCCAAAAATGTCATCCCAATACTCATTGAGGCGGTTTTCTAGCCCTAATCGCCGCCCGACACTGGCACAAAACCAGCGCAGGAGTTTTTCTAAATCACTGAAGACTTGGGCATCTGCCAGTTGGAAACTGAGGGGAACAGTGCCATAGCCCTCTTGGGTGGCGCGGTACAGCAGCCGTGCCATGAGTGAGGTTTTGCCCATTTGGCGGGGGGCTTTGATGCGAATCAGGGAGCCGGGTTGCAAGAGGGTTTCGCGACAGCGTTGCTCAATGGGTGGCCGCTCAATATAAAATGCCGAGGCCACTTCCACCTGCCCTTCTGGGAGTTCTGGCTCAGCCACGGGAACAGGCGCACCATCACCCACCAATGTGCCAATTTGCGCAGATTCAGCAATGGTTTCTTGGGCAGCATCGCTACTGGTGGCTACAGGGGCAGTGGTCGCATTCACCAAGTCGAGAATCTCTTGCAGCAGGGTGTCGGTGTCCGCTGGCGATCGCCAGAAGCGCTGTTGTAGGCGATGCAGGTAGCCCCGCAACTCATAGTTCAAGGGCATATCAAGGGGGAAATTGACCCGCACAGGCAAGATAAAGGGACGGCGATCGCCCCGTTGGGCTTGCAACTGTTTGACCGTGCGGACTTCCTCAAGCACCATTTCACTTTGCGCCGCCGTTTGTGAGAGCAACAGAACAAAGAAATCACACCGCTTTAGCTCCTGATCAATCCGCTGTGCCCATGCCTCCCCAAGGCGGATACTTTGGCTGGCCATAAAGGGTTGGTGACCCGCTTTTTGCAACACCTCTTGGAGGGCACTGGCCAACTGCAAATCGGTGCCGTCACTGGAGTGACTGATAAAAACATGGCGACCTTGGTTGGAAAGGGCGGCGGTGGCTGCCGCTGGAGAGGACACTGGTTTCGGGTCGGTGACTTGTGGCGGCAGCGTGGCAACAGCGGGTAGTGGATGGGGCGGCACTGTAGAAGCACCCCCACCTGCCTTTAGCGATCGCGCAGCGCGCCCTTCGGGCGATCGCCAGAGGTCTTGAACAGGAGTTTTGAGAAATTTGCCAAGGCGAAACCAAAAGGATTTGGGCATCTCCACCTGTTGCAGGCTGGCAAGGGCATCGGTAGCCGTGGTAAAGCGCTCGTAGGGAGAAGGGTGAATTAGTTTATTGACAAACTGCACTAGGCGATCGCTCACTGGTTCAGCAGCTTGCCAACACCAACAACCGTAGGGGTCTTGGGTGAGTTGCAGAGGACTCAACCCCGTCAATGCCTGTACCGCCACCATCCCCAAGGCATAGAGATCGCTGGCCGGACGCGGACGCCCTTGGGCTTGCTCTGGGGCCATATACCCTGGTGTGCCAATGGCAATTGTCTGTGGATTGGTCTCTCCCACCAAGGTACCGCCACCAATGGAGACCCCCATCTCCTTCACTGCCCCAAAATCAATGAGCACTAAGCGGTGATCCGATTGGCGACGAATCAGATTATCGGGTTTAATATCGCGGTGGATAACACCACATTGATGCACAAAGGCCAAAACCCGCAGGGCATCTTGGAGCAACGCCATCACCCGTGCCTCTGACCACGCACAGCCCGGCAACAATTCGTGCCGTAGGACTTGACCCTCAATGAAGTCTTGGACAAGGTAAAATTCGTTGTCTTCCTCAAAGTAGGCAAGGAGGCGGGGGATTTGCTCGTGACTGCCCAGCCGCTCTAGAATTTGTGCCTCCCGCTGAAAGAGCGATCGCGCCAAAGGGAGAAAGGCCGCATCCGTACGGGCGGGGCGCAGGTACTTAACCACACACTTGGCACGAATGGGACGGTGAATATCCTCAGCGAGAAACGTTTGGCCAAAGTTCCCAGCCCCTAAAACTCGAATCAATTTGTAGCGCCCGCCAAGGGTTTTCCCAATCATGGTAATTACGTTTTACTGGTTTCTGCGGTTGTTGATATATTTTGGCATAGTCTTTCCCGCCCCCTGCCGAAGGCTCACTAGCTGGCGAACGCCACTGGTTCTAAAAGCAACCCTGCTGCCAAGCAGAGGTCTGGGGAAATGGGTATTTGCATTTTGCACCTGCTGCTGAAATCAAGGAGAGAGGAAGCTTACAGTCTGAGGGGAATAATTTGACCAAAGAGGCCGAGGCTCCAGACGGTGTCAATGGGCAACTCTGTCACAAAGAGGGTGGCAACGCCAAGGTTATAGGATTGGGTGTTGTAGGCGATGTAGCGTTCAATGTCTTCTGCTGGGCGGGATTCCAGTTGATCGCAGACTTCCAAAGCCACTTGGGCGATCGCGCTATCGCGATTGATGATCTCTGGACACACTTGAGTCAAAAGGAAGGTATTGATTTCCGCTGCGGCGCGGCGTTGATAGTCGGCAGGGGTGGGATTCGTCAGAACCGCCGCAATGATCCCCAAGAGCAAGAAGGCGCCACCGCCCCACCAAAGAGGGCGTGCCATGACTTGGGCAAGGAGAGGCACTTTCATAAGAGAGTTCTCTATGCTATGCTAGAGGACTAGCTCAGGAAGCATGGCGAGCGTAGCCAAGTGGTTAAGGCAGTGGATTGTGGTTCCACCATTCGTGGGTTCGAGTCCCATCGCTCGCCCTTTATTCTAGTGGATGATGTACCGAGCGGGTGTGTCCGTGACACGACGGCTACTGTGGGGATGTCTGGTACTGTTGTTGAGCCTGCTGCTGGTTGCCTGTGGCGGTGATGAGCCTCGCCAAGGGGATGACAGTATTGTCATTGGTACCACGGCTCGCCTGCGCACCCTAGACCCCGCTGATGCCTACGAAAATTTGGCGGGACTACTGCTGTTGAATTTGGGCGATCGCCTCTATACCTACGAAGGCAAAGACCTCATTCCCCAACTGGCCACAGCGCTACCTGAAGTGAGCGAGGATGGCCTGACTTACCGCATTCCCCTGCGGCGGGGGGTTCGCTTCCACGATGGCACACCGTTTAATGCAGCCGCCATGGCCTTTTCCCTTGAGCGATTTATGAATAGTGGTGGCCAACCCGCCTCCCTCTTGGCCGGGCGCGTTAAAGAAATTCAGGCGATCGCGGAGGACTTACTGGAAATTCGCCTCAAGGAACCCTTTGTGGCTTTTCCCCATTTACTGGCCTTTAGTGGCTTGTGTGCCGTTTCGCCGACAGCCTATGGTGCAGCGGGCGATCGCTTTTTGCCGACGCAATTTGTGGGCACAGGCCCTTACCGTTTAGCGGCCTACGGTACCGATGGGGTACGCCTTGAACCCTTTGCCGACTATTGGGGAACCAAGCCCCAAAATACGGGGATTCGCCTGCAAATCTTTTCCAGTAGCGCTAATCTCTACAATGCCTTTCGCACGGGGGCAGTGGATGTGGCGATCGGTGCGCTCGATCCCAATCAAATTCGCGCCCTCAAGACTCAAGCAGCAACAAAGCACTGGCAGGTCATTACCGGGGCAGGTAACGCTGTCACCGTCCTAAGCATTAATTTGCGCCAACCCCCTTGGGATCAATTGGCAGCACGGCAGGTTTTGGCGGCCAGTGTCAATCGTCAACGCCTCGCGGAACGGGTCTTTTTGGGGGAAGCAGAACCCCTGTACTCGCTGGTGCCGAGTTTATTTCCTGAGAGTGAGCCGATTTTTCGCGATCGCTATGGAGATGGAGACGCCGCTCAAATAGCTCACTGGCTAGCAAAGACCTCTATTTCAGCGCAGCAACCCCTCGTCGTCAATCTCTGGTACCGTGCCAATGTTCCCAGTAATGTGCTGGCGGCAACGGTTCTTAAAGCTTCACTAGAGCGGGATTTGGGCGATCGCGTGCAGGTGCAATTGGACAGCGCTGACTCGGCTACGATCTACCGCAATTTAGACAGTGGGGCTTACCCCTTGGTCTTGCTCGATTGGTATGGTGATTTTTACGATGCTGACAATTACCTTGAACCTTTCCTGAGTTGCGAGCATGGTTCTGTGGAAACAGGCTGTGAAAGTGGTGCCAGTGCGGCGTGGGGGTCGTTTTTCTATAGCCCTGAGGCCAATGATCTCATTGTTGCCAGTCGCCGTGAGGCTAATCCCCAACGCCGTGGGGTACTATTGCGTCAGCTTCAGGAACTCAATGCCGAGGCCGTGGCCTTTTTGCCCCTGTGGCAGAGTGAAACCACCCTCTTTGCCCAACCCCAGTTGCGCGGGTTAATCCTTGATGTCAACCAGCTCTTTGCCTTTGCCCCCCTGCAGAAAGCACCAAAAGATCAATGAGTCCCCGAAAGCAACGCTTGGATAGTCTTCTGGTGGAGCGGCACCTGTGTGAGAGCCGCCAACAGGCACAACGTTGGATTCGCGCTGGGGAAGTGCAGGTAAACCATGTCCCCATTGATAAGCCGGGCACGCTGGTGGCAGTGGATGCCACGATTCAGGTGAAGGCAAAAGCCGCCTATGTTTCGCGGGGGGGTGAAAAACTTGCCCATGCCCTAGGGGTCTTTCCTGTGGTGGTGCGCGATCGCGTGTGTTTAGATGGCGGTATTTCCACGGGCGGCTTTACGGATTGTCTGTTGCAAGCGGGCGCCAAACGGGTCTATGGCATTGATGTCGGCTATGGCCAAGTGGATTGGAAACTGCGCCAAGACCCGCGCGTTATCCTCAGGGAACGCACCAACCTGCGCTATTTAACCCCCACTGATCTCTACACTGACGATGCGCCCCGCCCCGATCTCGGCGTGGTGGATGTCTCTTTTATTTCCCTGACTAAAGTTTTACCCGCCCTATGGGAATTACTGCTGCCGCCGCGAGACTTGATTGCGCTAATTAAGCCACAGTTTGAGGTGGGGCGCGATCGCCTCGGCAAACATGGTGTGGTGCGCGATGCCAAGGCGCGTCAAGAAGCCGTGGATCAGGTGATTGCCGCCGCCGAAGCGTTGGGGTGGCAGTGCCACGGTGTGACTCCCTCGCCGATTTTAGGGCCTGCGGGCAATCAAGAATTCCTTGCTTATTTTTTTTGTCATGCTGTGGGGAATGCTTCCCTAGAGAACGAGATGGTATCATCATCCTGACAAAAATGATGGCTTTTCGAGAATGCAGCAAGTGGCACCGTTTATTCCTCCTTGGGCAAAATGGCTCAATGGCATCTTTTTGGTGTGCCTAGGGCTGGGCATTCTTGCCTTTTGTGGCTACCTTTATTACTTTCGTGAGACGTTGATACTGTACGCGCCGTTTCTCCTGCAGGCGGCAATTACGACGTTTTTGATCTCAGTCTTTAGTTTGCTCTTGGCGGTCATCTTGGGGGCGATCGCCACCTGGGCGAGGTTGCATCCTGTCCCGCCATTGCGCTGGCTGAGTACGGTTTACATTGAATTTGTGCGCGGTACCCCAACCTTGGTGCAACTGCTGGTGTGGGGCTTTGGCATTGGTGGGCTCTTGAGTCAATGGGGTTTTGATCCTCGGCAAATTGCCTTTGATGTCATGACCGTGCTGCAAAGCAACCGCTTGGTGTCGCCGCTTTTTAACTACATTTTCTACGGCATTCTTGGCTTGGGCTTTAACTATGGTGCCTATTTGAGTGAGGTCTTTCGCAGTGGCCTAGAGGGGGTTCCCAAGGGACAAACGGAAGCCAGCCTCAGCCTTGGCCTCTCGGGTCGGCAAACCCTATGGCGGATTATCCTGCCCCAAGCCATTTTGATTATCCTGCCTCCCTTTACCAATAACTTCATTACGCTGATGCAGGACTGCGCCCTCCTAGTGGTGATTGGCGTGCCCGAACTGCAAAATATGACGAGCACCTTTGCCAATCCCATTACCGATCCGCAGCGGAAGCTCTTTATCTATGTCTTGGGTGCGATGTTCTACTTTGCCCTCTGTTTTCCTCTGTCACGGCTCTCCCGCTTCCTTGAGCAACGGTGGCAGCGATTGGCTATTTCATAATCAAAACCGTTATGAGTATGATATAGTAAGCATAGCTGTTAAAAAATGTGAACAGCTCTATTCAACCTGTCGTAGTTAGGAGTACGAGGTTTTCTATGTCTGACTGTCTGCGTGTTGGTCAGCCCGCCCCGGATTTTGAAGCGGTTGCTGTTTATGACCAAGAGTTCAAAACCGTCAAGCTCTCGGACTATCGCGGTAAGTACGTTGTTTTGTTCTTCTATCCTTTGGATTTCACGTTTGTTTGCCCCACAGAAATTGTCGCTTTTAGCGATCGCTACGATGAATTCGCCAAACTGAACACCGAAATCCTTGGCGTGTCTGTGGATAGCCAGTTCTCCCACTTGGCGTGGACGCAAACCGATCGCAAAGCTGGTGGTGTGGGCGATCTCAAATATCCCCTCGTGTCTGACCTGAAAAAAGAAATCAGCACCGCCTACAACGTGCTGACCGAGGAAGGGGTGGCACTGCGCGGTCTCTTCATCATTGACAAAGAAGGGATTATCCAACACGCAACGATCAATAACTTGGCCTTTGGCCGCAGCGTTGATGAGACTCTGCGGGTGCTACAAGCGATTCAATACGTCCAAGCTCACCCCGACGAAGTCTGCCCCGCTGGCTGGCAACCCGGCGACAAAACGATGAACCCTGACCCTGTCAAATCCAAAGTGTATTTTGAAGCGGTGGGCTAATTGCCCCTCTGTCTCAGACTGATCCGTGCTGTGAACCTGCCCTTGGGGTGGGTTCTTTTTTTGTCTCGCCAAGACCCGTAGGAAAACGTTAGGGTGGAACAGGAGGCCTTTTGCCGAAAAGGGAGGCAAACATGACGGTCGATCGCCGCCTAATGCAAGCTGTAGAAACACTGGGGTACCGAGTGACCGCAGGGGATGTGGCGGGTACGGTGGGATTACCACTGCAAACGGCTGAAAAAGGATTAATGGCCTTGGCTGCCGATGTTGGCGGCACGCTACAAGTGGCCGAAAGTGGCGATATTGCCTACGTCTTCCCAAGAAATTTTCGCAGTATCCTGCAAGCAAAATACTGGCAACTGCGACTGCGGGCGGTGGCGCAGCGGGTTTGGGGTGTTGTTTTCTATCTGATTCGCATTTCCTTTGGCATTTTTCTCATTGTTTCGATAGTTCTGATTTTTCTGGCGATCGCCATCATTTTGATTGCCCTTTCTAGTCAAGGGCGAGACGGTGAGGATCGCGGCCAAGGTGGCTCTTGGGGGGGCGGTGGCATCAGTTTTTGGGTCTTTCCCGACTTTTGGTATTTCTTTGGCGATCCTTCTCCCCAGCGATCGCGCCCCCGGTCACAGGACAATGACGAGGAAATGAACTTCTTTGAGGGGGTCTATTCTTTCCTCTTTGGCGATGGCAATCCCAATGCCGACCTCGAAGAACGCCGCTGGCAACTCATTGGCCAAGTGATCCGCAACAATGGCGGGGCAGTCACGGCAGAGCAAATTGCCCCCTATCTCGATTTAGAAACAGATCCGGGGGACGATGAGTGGTATATGCTGCCGGTGCTCACCCACTTTAACGGTCGCCCCGAAGTCACAGAGACAGGGCAGATGATCTATCGCTTTCCTGAGTTACAAACGACGGCTCAAACTCGCAAAGGTCAACGGCAGACGCTTCCCCCCATCTTGGAAGAACAGCTCTGGCGCTTTAGTCGGGCACCCGCTTGGCAAATTATGGTGGCCATTGGCTTGGGCTGTGTCAATCTGATCGGGGCGCTGATGCTGTGGTACCTCTTGGGAGATGGGGCAATCGCCCAAGAACTGGGGGGGCTGGTGGCCTTTGTGGCCTCCATCTTTTGGATTTTGCTGGGCTATGGTATTGGCTTTTTGGGTATTCCCTTGGGGCGGTACTACTGGTTACTGTGGCAAAATCAACGCATTCGCGATCGCAATGCCCGCCGCTACCACTACGCCAATATTCTGGCCAATCCCACACCGCAGTTGCGTGCCAAAGTACGGGCAGCTCAAGCCTATGCCCAGCAGCGGCAAATCCGTGAACAGGATGTCATCTATCGCTCCGATCAAGATTTAGTGGAGCAGGAACTCGCCCAATCGGAAGCCATCGATCGCGAATGGTTACGCCGACTGGAATCGGAGTAGATCATGACCCGCTCCTCCCTGCGCCCAGCGGCTGCCACAGGAGATCTCGAGGCCATTCAAGCCCTCCTAGAAGCGGCACTTGCCCCTAAAGAAATCGCAGTGACCGTAAACCAGCGGCGCGAATGTCTCTTGTTGCGCCTGCAGTGTCCAACGAGTGTCCCGACTGCAATTGTGCTCACACTACTCGCTCGCGAACTGATCCACTGGCCAAGCTATGCCCACAGCAGCATCCTGATCACGGTTTGCCAAGACAGCCATGAACTCTGGGAAGCGGTGCTTGATCTCACCAGTCGCCATGAGTTACAACGCCTTGCCAAGGGGGAGCATCTACGTCAGACTCTCTCCCTCCCTTCTCCTCCTCGCAAGGAAGAGTTTGGCATTCCTGTCCAACCCCTCAGCACTAAAGATTGGCAAGTGATCGCGGCGGGGTTGGGTCTATCACTCCTTCTTCTTACGTCAGAGCAGGTGACGTTTTTGCTCAGTCCGCTGATTACCCTTGTCCACGAAATGGGTCATGCAGTAATGGCGTGGCTCTTTGGCTATCCAGCGGTTCCCGCCTTTGATTTTCGCTACGGTGGTGGCGTCACTCTCCATGGCGATCGCGCGGGCGGCATCATCCTGCTTATTTATACGGTATTGCTGGCCTTGGCCTATTTCTACCGTCACAATCGGCTGACCCTTATTTGCCTTGGGGTCTTTACGCTGCTTTATACCCTTGTGGCCTTTAGTCCAGTCCATGAAATGCTCTTTGTAGCGATGGGGCATGGCTTTGAACTCATTTTTGCCGTCATTTTTCTCTACCGTGCCCTCAGTGGTTGGGGCTGCCGCTATCCCATTGAACGTCCCCTCTACGGTATGGTGGGGTTTTTCATTGTGTTTTTTAATATGCGCTTTGCTTGGCAGTTGCAGTTTAATCCTGTGTTTCGAGAGATGTACCTGATGGGCAAAGGGGGCATTGATCACGATTTTGTTCGCTTGGCTCGCGATTTTCTGCACACTGATTTAGCAACGGTGGTTGGCCTCTACGGCTTTTTTGTGGTTCTGACACCGGCGATCGCCTTCCTGCTCTATCGTTATCGCCAGCTCATGCTGTACCTGTTCATTCGCCTCTTTATCTCTGAGGGCTAAAGGCTACACCCCTTGGCCACCACAGCAGGCGCCAAACTGGGGGAAGATAGATATGGCCAACCATTGGAAATTGCTCAGAAATGTCCCTGACCGTTGGGGCGATCGCCCCTTCCTTTGAACTGGCGGATGCTACGGGTAAGCGGGTGCGTTTGGCTGACTTTCAAGGTCAGTGGGTGATTCTCTACTTTTATCCCCGTGACAATACCCCCGGCTGCACCAAAGAAGCCTGTGCTTACCGCGATGTCAGTGCCACCTTGGGCGATCGCAACGTCGTTATCCTAGGCATTAGCCCCGATAGTGTCGCCTCCCACGCCAAATTTCAGCAAAAGCTTAACTTGCCCTTTCGCCTGCTGGCCGATGTGGACACCAGCGTTGCCCAAGCCTACGGTAGCTATGGCCCGAAAAAGTTCATGGGCAAGGAATATCTCGGTGTTTATCGGGATACATTTCTCATCGATCCCACGGGCAAAATTGCGGCTATTTATCGGCGGGTGAAGCCCGATGCCCATGTGGCGCAAGTGCTGGCGGATCTGGAGCAGCTACAAGCGTGAATTGGTTCTGGCGAGTTGTCCGTTTTTTCCTAAAGCGATTTTGGCGGCATCCCTTTGTGGCGGTGTCGGTGATTGCCTTGACAGCGGGCGATCGCCTGATTTTGATCCAACGCCGCGATACGGGTCAATGGTCGCTGCCGGGGGGCATGATGGATTGGGGAGAAACGATTCTCGATACCGGCGCTCGCGAACTCGCGGAAGAAACAGGATTGCGCCTCAAGAGCTTTGAAGGCTTAGTGGGGGTTTACTCTGACCCAAAGCGAGATCCCCGTGTTCATGCCGTGTGTATCGCGATCGCTGCCCGCGTTGTCGGTGAGCCGCAGGTTTTGGATGTCAAGGAAGTGCGTGCAGTACAAGCCTTTCCCCTCAGTGACCTCCCCTTAGCCGATCTCGCCCACGACCATGCCCAACAGTTACAGGACTATTTGAGTGGACATCTAGGATTGACATGAACACCAAAGCTAGATTGTTAAGTCTTATTTAACGATATCGCACTTTCGTTTAGTGGAACAAACGGCTACTAATGCAAATGAAGGTACAGAGACACGCTAAGAGAATTCACACCACTTGATCTATCGTGAGGAGACGCCCACCCCCGTAGCACCGATAAAGAATCATTGGGTACTGTTGTACATAGGATTGACTTCAGCACTCGCGAAATTCTGCAAGATGGGGCGCCGCTGCCAAACAATGAGCAGCGAAAAGTAGGGCAGGGTTAACTCTGGATAGTTCGTCAGGGGGGTGTAGATTTGCTGTTGAGGGGTTGTTGCCCAGCTCACCACTGCCGCCTGTTCCAAGAGGTGGTGTTCCTTGAGCCAATGCCAGACGTGGCCATAGACCGATCGCACCTTCATTAAAACCACCACCTCCGCCCATGCCCACACCCGCTCGAGGTCATCCCCGTGGTACATTGCTGGCAAAATCGCTAGGCGATCGCTCCCCAAGGTCAGGGGCACCCCTAAGCTAGCCGCTGCGGCCAAAGGCGAGCAAATTCCCGGAATCACTTCAATCGCAATATGGGGGTCAAGGCTCTGGACGGCTGCCGCCAGATAGGAAAACGTACTGTAGAAACTGACATCCCCCTCAGAGACAAAGACCACATCAATGCCTTGAGCGAGATAGGCATAGACTTGCTCTGCCGCCTTTTGCCATGCTTGTTCTAAGACATCTTCTGCAAGAACATAGGGGAATTCGAGGGGCAGATACATTTGCTGGGGGTCTTTGTAGGGAGAAATGATCTCCTCGGCAATGCCGCGCCGTCCCTGTAGTCCCGCCGGAAAGGCAATCACCCTTGCGTGCTGTAGGCGTCGCCAACCCTTGAGGGTAATGAGTTCAGGATCCCCCGGCCCTACGCCAATGCCGCAAAGGGTGGCCATTAGCCCCATCCCCACCAGTGCCCCAGTTGATAGACACTGCCACTCACCACCCACGCCATCACCAAGGCATAGAGGGTCGCAAAAATCGTAAACTGCCCGCGTTTCGATTCACTCCAGAGGGTGGCAAGGGTGCTCAAGCAGGGGGTGTACAGGAGAGTAAAAAGCATAAAGCTGTAGGCCTGTAGGGGCGTTAAATCTTGGGCGATCGCCTGCTGTAACGAGGTACCCGAAAGGTGATAGATCACCGCCAACGCACCAATCACAATCTCCTTGGCCACAAAGCCGACAATCAGGGCGATCGTTAGGGCAGGTGTAATGCCCACCGGTGCCAAAAGCGGCTGTAGCGCTATCCCCAGTTGACCCGCCCACGTTTCTGGACTTGAGGGCGTTGCATTCAGGGGTAAATGGGTCAATGCCCACACCACCAAGACACCTATCATAATGAAGCCCGTGGCTCGCGAGAGAAAATGCCGCACCTCGCCCCAGGCCCGCAGAATCACCTGTCGCCCCGTCGGCCAGCGATAGGGGGGCAACTCCAGCAAAAAGGGATCCGTATTCGGGAAATAGCCCTGAAAACAGAGGGCAGTGAGCAAGGCCGCCAGAATACTCCAGCCATAGAGAGACAGCAGGACGACTGCCCCCCACTGCGGGGGAAACAAACAGGCAATGAGAAAGACAAACACCTGTAGCCGCGCTGAGCAGAGGGAAAAGGGAATGATCAGCATCGTCAGTAGCCGCAGCCCCGGCGAGCGAATAATGCGGGTGGCCATCAGGGCGGGGACATTGCAGCCAAAGCCCATCAAGCTGAGGACGAAACTGCGTCCATCTAAACCCAAGCGTGCCATCAGGCCATCCATCAGGTAGGCGGCACGGGCAAGGTAGCCACTATCCTCAACGATCGCCATCACAATAAAGAAGATGGTGACTAAGGGCACAAACGCTGCCACCGTGGTCATACCGCCATAGATGCCCTCAATGAGCAAACTGCTGAGCAAGGGGGGCAGCCGCGCCAGGAATGGCGCCAGCACCTGTCCCTGAAAGGTCTCAAACGCATCACTGAGCCAGCCTTGAACCCCCAGCCCTAGCACCCATACCACTTGAAAGACAAGGTATAGCCCCGCAAAAAAGAGGGGCAGTCCCCACAAAGGGTGTAGCAACCAGTGATCCAACTGTTCTGTTAGTCTGCGAACGGTGCGACTGGGGAAAGTAACGGTGCCCGCCAATAGGGGCGCGATCGCCCCCGGTTCAATTTCTGGCAACGTTGGCTTGAAGAGCGGGGCTTGGGGAATCGGTGCTTCCTTGAGGGCATGGCAAATCGTTGCGTAGGCCTCCCAATACCCCCCACCATATTTGGCACTGAGGGCCACCACCGGCACCCCAAGGCGATCGCTCAATTTCTCGGTATCAATCTGAATCCCCAGTTGCCGCGCTTCATCGGCCATATTCAGGAGCACCACCATTGGTAGCCCCCAAGCCTTCACCTGAAGGGCTAAGCGCAATTGATGCTGAATCTGACTGGCATTGAGAATCACCAACACCAGCCGCACCGGCACCTGTTGGAAAAACTCACGCACAAGGGTTTCATCGGCAGCCGTCCCCGCCAGATCGTAGATGCCCGGCAAATCCACCAGTTTAACCATTTCACCATTGAGGGAAATCTCGGCTTCTGCTAAGTCCACCGTAATCCCCGGCCAGTTGCCTACATGGGCACGGGCAGCGGCAATGCGATTGAAAAATGTGGATTTACCCGTGTTCGGGAGGCCAAGAAGGGCGATCGTGCTTGGGGTCATTGGCGCGGCTGTGAGGATTGCAATTCAAAGGTACCCGTGTCGCCACTATTCAGGGGAATGAGCAGACGACTCAGGAAACGGCCATCCTCCAATTTATACATATCGAGGTTATAGCCTAGGCGTTGACACAGGTTAAAGCAGACTTTGAGGTGTCGTCCGGGGGGCTGATCAAGGCTGGAGGGAGCAAGCCAGTCGAGATGTTCGAGTTGGTGCAGTTTAATGAGTAACTGTGGCTCTATTTCCCCATTGTCGGTGATTGACAGTTCCAGCCAAGACTGCATTTTGCCCCCCTGACCCATGCCTTCAATTTGTTGGCACCAGATGTCAATGCGGCCTTGGGAGGGCGATCGCTGGCAGGCAAAAAGCAACAACTCATAAAGGATTAACTCCAGCTTGCTAATGTCACCATTGAGGGTGAGGACAGGTTGATTGTGAACTTGAATCCACAGTTGTTTGCGCTGCTTCCAATTTTCGATGCGATCCATCACTCGCTTGAGGAGCACCGCTAGGCCTGCTGTGTCAGTCGTTTTGTCCAGTTGCCATACCTCATGGCTCAAGAGGGGATGGAGGGATTCCAACTGGGTTTGCAGGAGCGTGCCCAACCGCCGCAGCAGGGGAGCTGCCTCAGGGTGTTGCTGAACCGATTGCATCAGCTGATGGCAGAGACTCGCAAGTTGACCATAGACCTGTTCAAGGCGACGGTGCTTGTACCAGTTGAGGGTTTCAAGGGTTTGCCAGCCTTGGGTGAGCATTTGAATGAGGGAAGTACTGCGGTGTGCCCAAGCCAAATGGTTGACAAGGGTAATGAAGGCCTCTAGGTGCAAGGTTGACCACTGGCGATCGCGACGATCAGCGACAATGAGAACCCCTGAAGGTTCGTATTCGGGATCAGTGCGTAGGGCGATCGCCAAAATTTGACCAATGTCTGGCCCTGAGAGCCATTCCCGCGTACGCGGATCTAGTTCTGCTGCTGTGGTTTGAATCAACCAAGTGTAGGGATTACTGGTGACATCGGCTTGGGAGGCCATCAGGGCACTGTGGATCAGCGGATCCTCATAGATGGCAATTTCCGCGTCGTTGCGAATCGCAAATTTGGGATGGCTAGGGGGCGGCGCGACAATCGAGCCAACTGTCTGACCGGGTCGCCAGGTGACTAAGGCCACAAGGGGTACCTGCATTAAGTTCATGAGCTGCTGTAAGCCCGTCAGTTCAATGCGCTCCAAGTTTTGGGTGCGTTGCAGTGCCGTTAACCCCGCCAGCATCGCCGATCGCACTTGCTCCTGCTGCGTATTGGTGTTTTGCAGTTGCCACTGATGGCTAATGAGGCCAAGGGTACGCGCCACCTCCTGTACAAGGGTTTGCTGACTTTTGCCCCAAGCCGTTGGTTCAGTGCGCCCCACTAACAGCAGTGCTTCCAAAGAATGGCCGGGGGTGGTGGTTGCTACCACAAGGGACTGGATATGCAGCTTGTCGAGAACCTCTTTCCAAGAGTAGAGGCGCAGTTCATGGCTACAGTCCTCAAGGGCAATGGCTGTGGTTGCCGTTTCCAGAAGTTGCCAATCCATTTTTTGTAAGGGCGGGAAGGGCGGATGGCGATCGCGCCCCCGGGGCGCCGGATACTGAAACAGGACATCAAAGACTTGGGTCAGGGAGTTGTAGCTTAACAAAAAGACCCACTGCACCCCTAAATCTGCCGCTAACCTTTCGCCCGCATGCTGGAGCACCCGCTTCCAGTCCTGCTCATCACAAATCGCTTGCGCCAACTCACTCACCAAGCTTTGGGCCTGCTGGGTCTGTGCTAGGAGGTGCTCGAGGCGTTCAGTGGGGGCTGCCAAGGCCAATAGCTCTGCGGTGACTTGGAGAAGTTTCTTTTCATTGTCATTCCAAGGGTAAGGCTCACTGCGCTCGAATGTGAGAAAGCCCACGACATCCGTGCCCACCAGAATCGGGGTTGCCACAAGGGCACGGCAATTCAGCATTTGCATTAACCGTAAGGGTGCGGTAGCACTGACCACACTTTGACTATCGCTGACACTCACGGTTTGGCCGCTGGCAAGGGCAGTATAACAACCTGCTAACTCCTGCTGTGTAATCGCTAAGGGTTGCCGCTGGCTCTCGCGGCTCTGGGGTTTACCAACGGTGTAACTGCGCCGCCGATAGAGGGGTTGCTCCAAATCTCGCCAAAAGAGGCTGGTACGTTGAGGTTGACAGAATTGGTGCACTGCCAGCAACAGGGCTTCAATGCGTTGACCCAAGCTAGGGGCACGGCTGGCCTCTTGGAGGAGATGGCGCACTGGATCATTACTCGTCATTGTGGGCGCCGCCGCTTGCTTGGTTTCAGGGGCTGGTTTTGCCGCGGTCAAGCGTTCCAATTCCGCCCCAAGGGCACTCACCAGTAAGCTCATGTGGGCCAAATCATCGCCCCGCAGGGTATCGCCCCAAGTGGTAGAACCGATCATGAGAATGCCGAGGGGTTGACGATGGCGGACAATGGGATAGATGGCCGTGCCTTGAATGCCCAAACGGGTGGCGGCTTCTCGTAACTCGCCTAGGCGGGGTTCCTCCTTGAGACTGGGCAAACTAATCGGCTTGCGGTTGATCAACACCTGATCGAGAAGACTACCGGCGGCAAGGGTCAGTTTCTGCTTCAGAAAAGGATGATCGCCAACGGGCGTGGTTCCCCCTTGGCCAATGAGTTGTTTGGCGGCTTCATTGTATAGTCCCAACCAAGCAAAGGACATGCCGAGGATTTCTTGGACAAAGCTCACCAAGGGAGCAATGAGTCCACCAATTTGCTCTTGCTGTTGCAGTTGCTTAATGGTGTTAACCAGTGCCGCCAAAGCGGGGCTGACCTTCGAGGATTTGACAGAGGTCATAGGGGCGATCGCAACCGAGAAGGATGTCTTCTATTCTAAACTTTGCCTCTCCGCAATCCTGTGCTGCAACTCACAGCAGGCAAGGAGAAAGTCTGGGGGCACAGGGGCAGGCCATGTCCCCTCAACCCGGCGATCGCCCAACACAATCAGATGCAGGCTATAGGCATGGGGATAGCCCTCCAATTCCAAATGCACAGCATCGTTGCCGCCACTGAGGGTAATCATTTCCTCTGCCATCAATTCGGGGGCGATCGCCAAAAGCTGCCCGTGGAGTTGGCGAAATAAATCCACAAATGCCTTGAATTCTACTGCAGTAAGTTCCGTGGCCCAATCCTCAGCGCCCACCAGAGCGGCATAGAATTGATCATTGCGCCAGCCCACCCGCCAACCTTCCCCCACCCGCAGTTCCACAGACTAGCCCTCTAAAACGTGGGTACGAGGCTACTGCTGCCGCCAAAGAGGGCCCAAGACAGGAAAAAGTTGAGAATAAAGATCGCCAATAGCGAGATCACCACAGCCGCCGTAGTGGATTGACCGACCCCCTTGGCGCCCCCTGTAGTTGTAATGCCCCAATTGCAGCCAATGATGGCCACCACACCGCCAAAAATGCCTGACTTGATAATTGAACTCCACAGATCCCAAGTTTGCAGAAAGTTCTGAATGGACTCAATATAGACCCCACGGGGAATGCCGTAGAGATAATCGGCAATCACTAGCCCACCCCACAGCCCTGTTACCAATGCCAAGATATTGAGAATCGGCAACATCAACACACAGGCAATAAACCGTGGCACCACCAGATAATCCACCGGATCCGTGCCCAGCATATAGAGGGCGTCAATTTGCTCAGTGACTTTCATGGTGCCAATTTCAGCCGCAAAGGCAGAGCCAACTCGCCCGGCGAGTACCACCGCTGTCAGCACCGGCCCCAGTTCCCGCGCTAGGGCGATCGCCAGCACCCCACCCACCGCAGAGGTGGCACCAAAGGTAATAAATTCACGGGCGACCTGAATCGTAAACACCATGCCCACAAAGGCCGCTGTAATTAGGGCAACACTGAGGGAGGCAGGCCCCACCAAGGCCATTTGCTCGATCGAGTTGCGCAGCGGAATCCGCCCCCGCAGCAAATGATAGGTGACTTGACCCGCCAAGAGAAAGGCTGTGCCCAAGCGTTGTATGCCCTGACTTGCACGCCAGCGCAGCCGTGGCCACTTCCTCGCCTTCATTGTTGCGCCCTAGAAATTACCGGTTTCACCCGCAGCACCATTACCCAAGCCTGAGAGTTTGAGGAAGAGGTTTTTATCTGTTGTGCTCTGATAAACACAGCTGATTTCAGGATTGGCTTCAAGGTTGCCCACATAGCCAAAGGTATTCAGCCGCTGCCGACAACTGCGCAATTGCTCACCGGTAATGAGTTGTCGCTGTTCTAGCAGGGCAACGTTATTGGCACGCAGCACACAGCCCGGTTGCATCACCGGTTGGGAAACAAAGACCGAAAAGGGGTTAAAAGTGACAAAAATCCGCGTATCCACCGCGATCGCGCTCGCACCAAATTGCACGCAAATATCAGGATTGGGCGCCGCCTGATCAATAAACTGCGTTGAGGCCACGTTATCAGGATTGAGGGTGGTGGTTTTGCTAAAGGTGACACCCACACCAACGCCAATAATAAAAACCCCTCCCAACACCGCCAGAGTGCGGGTATTCACTGGTGACTTCGATTCTGGCTGGGGAGGCCGACGAGTTTGGGGACGCGGACGCGGTGGGGATGGCGAACGTCGAGGCATAGCAGGAAGAGTGAACAGCACTTCCCTACCAGTATGCCCTTAGAAGGCAGGGTTTGACTGCCCCCCTGCTTGTTTTGGCTTCGCCTTGTTGACCTTGAGCACCCGTCCTAGCCATGTTGCACCGTCGAGATCATCAATGGCAGCGGCCTCCTGAGTTTCATCCACCAGTTCGACAAAAGCAAAGCCACGCCGTTTGCCTGTTTCTCGATCCACCGGCAACACAATCCGGCGAATAGCACCATATTTTTCAAAAACTTCGCGAAGATCGTTTTCTGTCGCCTCATAGGAGAGGTTGCCGATGTACAGTGTCATAACCCGAACTCAGAAGCAATTTGACAATCATCATAGCCTCTCGCTTTCCCTTACCCATGCGATCCAGACTACAGAACCCAACACCTTGCAAAGAAAATTAACGTTTTCTATCAGCCCCAAAATATATCAAGGTTAAAAAGAAATTAATTCCTCCCTTAATGTCACCTACAGCCCTTTGCACAGGGTTTGAGCCGCGTCCGACAGATTCAGCAAATTGCCGCAAGCCCATTCTCTCGTGGAATCCACCGGAGTCTCTCTAGGAGAGGATTTGAGTATTTTCAGTGGTCTTGTAGAAAATAATTTCACCCCCCTCGCAAGGGATCCCTCGGAACAGGGGGTTGCAATCCGCTCTGGGAGAGGCTATATTCAAGGTACTCTTGCTTCTCTTCGGGGAAGTAGATTAAATGAGAATGAACCAGCCCGTCAAAGAACGAATCACTGCCGCCATCAGTTGTAACAATACAGCTTGCAGGTTTTGACGCACGGCTTCTAGGGTCTCGAAGGACTGCCATGCTCATGCTGCTCGCAGATGTTGCCACAACCGCTCCATGGGATTGACCTCGGGGGCAAACACAGGCACAACATTGCGCACAATGCGATGCACCGTCGGGTAGGCGACCTCAAGCTGATGCTCCTGTCGCAGCAACTGCACAATAGCCTTGTAACTGTCAAACCCGCTGGGGTCTTGTAGGCGTTTCTGCAACTGTGGCATCACTGTTGGGGGGATGATGCGGGCGGCTTCGGGGGCGTCTTGACTGCCAATAACCGCTGAAGTCCTCCTTGGCGATAGGCGTTCAGCCAGCGAGTAATGCTGGACTCGTTGCAATGGAGCAATTGGGCAATTTGTGGGCAGCTGTGGACAAGTCCTTGCTTCAGCCAGTAGAGCATCTGCAAGCGTTCCTGCTGTCGGGCATTGGTTTCATGTTGTAGGCGCCGCTGCAGTTCTTCAGAGCTTTCTGTAATTGTGAGGACGAGCGGGCGAGCCATGAAGGTCTCCTACTGGGATGACTTCAGTTTTAGGATAGACAATTGCCTCGTTTAAGACCTATTTATTAAGCTCAATGTTACAAAGAGCTGGTATTAGCAGAATCAATAAATACAACCCTTTTTTAGAATATGAGACACGTGACGGGTACGCGATCCTCTCCCGCTCTTGCAGTTTTGAACCTGTCTCGGGCTGTAGTTCGAGCTACTGAATGGATGTGGGGTTTTTCTATGGGCGGTGAGGACAGTTCTGCGATTGCGCCAGCAAAACAACTATGCGATCCAAACCAGCACGGAGTTGAGCCGTGGCCTCCCCCCCTTGATTGACCACAAGACTAAAGACGAAAGGGCGATCCTGCAACGGTTCCACGTAGCCCGCTAGGGCAACCACCCCCCGCAATGTGCCGGTTTTCGCCCAGACACGATCCTGAGCCGCTGTATCACGAAAGCGCTGTCGCAGGGTGCCGGATCGTCCGGCAAGGGGGAGCGATCGCCGCCACAGCGAGGCATCCTTTGTTTGCGTTATATGTTGCAGCAGTGTGACTAAACCATTGGGCGTCAGCCAATTTTGCCGCGAGAGTCCCGAACCATCTACTAAAACCGCTGCTTGGACACCGATGCGCTCTAAATAGCGTTGGCGATAGCCGGGTTGTGCTGCCTCCAGAGCCGCAAGGAGCATTTCTGCATAGAAATTGTCACTCTCTTGGAGAACCGGCAAAATTAACGCTTCTAGGGGGGGTGAGGCATGGCGCACCAACACATCCGGTAGGGGGTCTGCTGTCTCCACAAGGCGAATTTGCTGCACTTGAATACCGGCTTGGGCAAAGGCCCGCTGCACCTGTTGTTGAAGATAGGGGATCGACTCACTGAGAGGAATGCGCAGTTTTGCCGGTTCACTGCCAATGTGGAGTTGACCCCGCACAATGATCTGCTGGCCGCGCACCTCACTTTCCAGAAATTCTGGCTCAGAGGGGGTCACGGTGCGGGTCTCATTGACCACTCGAAAATGAGTCTGCGGCTGCCGTAGTGCTAAGGGTTGCCCCAACTGTTGTGGTATGACCTCTAGGTTCAGGGCATTTTGATTGAGACTAAAGCGCGTCACTACCGCTGCATAGCCCATCGTCAGGTCTTCGATCGCCCATGTGGGTTCCATCCTCACAGGAGTTACACCGCCGATTTCCAAGATTGGAATCTGGCGAATGCCCTGTTGGCTAAGGCGGAGTGCCATTTGTTGCAGGTCTTGGCTGCTGAAACTAGGGTCAAAACTGCCCTGAAGACGCAGGGTTGTCCTGTCGGGCGATCGCGCGCTGAGGGTGGTCTCAAAGAAATGATTAGCTCCCCAATAGTCTAAGGCGGCAGCCACTGTCGTTAGCTTGACATTCGAGGCCACCAGAAAGAGCTTTTCCCCTTGGTAGTCGTAGAGAAGATCCCCCGTGGTTAAATCCCGCACCACCATGCCCCATTGACCCCGTTGCCATTGGGGATTTTGAATTTCCTGTTGCAGGGCACGAGCCAAGTCTTGGCGGCAGAGACCGAAGGCGGCAGGTGAAACCACCAGGACAATCAAACTAGCAGGGGGCAGAAGCCATCGAAGCCATGCCATGGGGCACTAGATCCTTGACATAGACGCGATCGCAACGCTGCGTTTCCACACCCGTCGCCGGCTGATAGCCCGCCTTTTCGTACAAATGGACGGCTGTAGTCATGATTGAGGCCGTTTCAATCCAGATTTTGCGGTAGCCGGCCGCTGCAATGGCTACCTCCAGATGGTGCAGGAGAAATGTCCCTAGGCCTTGGCCGCGTACGCGGGGATGGAGATACATTTTGCGAATTTCGACAGCCGCTTCGCCCCGCTGAATGGGATAGAAGGCGATCGTGCCCACAACTTCCGAGGCTCGCTCCACCACCCAAAATTGTCCGCCCCGGCGGTGGTAGTAATCTTCAACGTGAACCACATCGGCATCGGCGCCTTCGGGTTGCCAAGAAAGGCCAAACTCACTGAGGACATTAGCAATGAGGTGCATGACCGCTGCGCGATCGCGATCGCACCAATGGCGCACCCCACAATCCCCATAGTGAAGAAAAAATGCACTCAAGGACAGCTGCCTCCCATAAAATTACAGTCCTTTTCACAGAGAGAGAACACGCACAAAAGCATCGAAACCGCTGTGCCCCCAAAAGAACTGTACTGCCACTCTAACGATTCAGCGTGAGGCTCGCAAGATCATTTTGCTACTGTTTTTATCTTTGTTTCATCTTTGCTGCCGCCGCCGCTCTCTTAAGCGCCAACTTAGTATAGGAAAAGATGCTGGACAAACGGACGATGCAAGACTTTGGCGTTGTGATTGTCGGTGGTGGCTTAGCAGGCTGTCGTGCTGCTTTGGAAATTTGCCGCCTGGCCCCAGAGACCCCGATTGCCCTTGTGTCCAAAACCCATCCCATTCGTTCCCATTCCGTTGCTGCCCAAGGGGGCATTGCCGCTACGCTGAAAAATGTCGACAGCGAAGACTCTTGGGAAAGCCATGCCTTTGATACCGTCAAGGGGTCAGACTTTCTTGCGGATCAGGATGCCGTCGCCATTCTTGCCCAAGAAGCGCCCGATGTGGTGATTGACCTTGAGCATTTGGGGGTGCTCTTCTCTCGCCTGCCCGATGGCCGCATTGCCCAACGTCCCTTTGGTGGTCACACGCACCAGCGCACTTGCTATGCAGCCGACAAAACTGGTCATGCCATTCTCCACGAACTCTACTGCAATCTCCTGAAATACAACGTCACCTTTTTTAGTGAGTGGTATGTGCTGCGGCTGATTGTCGAGGATCAGCAGGCCAAGGGGGTCGTTGCCTACCACATTGAAACGGGTCAACTGGACATTCTGCGGGCACCTGCCATTCTTTTTGCCACAGGGGGCTATGGTCGCGTCTTTAATACCACCTCTAATGATTTTGCCTCCACGGGGGATGGCTTAGCGATGACGGCACGGGCAGGCTTGCCCCTTGAGGATATGGAGTTTGTCCAATTTCACCCCACGGGGTTGTATCCAGCGGGGGTTTTGATTTCTGAGGCGGTGCGCGGTGAAGGGGCTTATTTGGTCAATGCCGAGGGGGAACGCTTTATGGCACGCTATGCCCCCAGTCGCATGGAACTGGCTCCCCGTGATATTACCTCGCGGGCGATCGCCATCGAAATTCGCGAAGGGCGCGGCAGCCACAGTGATGGCTCAGCCGGCGGGCCTTTTGTTTATCTCGATGTCCGCCACTTGGGTCGCGAAACAATCATGAGTCGCATTCCCTTCTGTTGGGAGGAAGCCCATCGCTTGGCGGGGGTAGATGCCGTGGTGGAGCCGATTCCTGTACGTCCGACGGTGCACTATTCAATGGGGGGGATTCCGGTCAATGTCAATGGTCAGGTGCGTGCCAATGCCACGGAACTGGTGACCGGGTTTTATGCCGCTGGTGAGTGTGCCTGTGTCTCGGTGCATGGTGCCAATCGCTTGGGGAGTAATTCCCTCCTAGAATGTGTGGTCTATGGCCGCCGTACCGGTGGGGCGATCGCCCAAGATTTACCGAGCTTGCCCCAACCCCAATTTGACCCCCAGCCGTATCTACAGGCAGCGGAGCAACAGATTCAGCACCTCTTTAGTCAAGCGGGGGATTTACGCATTGCCCAACTACGGCAGCAGGTTCAAGATTGTATGACCCAATACTGTGGCGTATTTCGCACCGCGGCTCTGATGCAGAGAGGTTTGGAAGAATTGCAGCGGCTGAAAGCAGCCTATGCGCGGATTCGTCTCGACGATCGCCAGCGCTACTGGAACACAGAGCTGTTAGAGGCGTTTGAGTTAGCAAATATCCTCGTGGTTGCGGAAGTGATTTTGAGCAGCGCCCTTGCTCGCCAAGAGAGTCGTGGTGCCCACTTCCGTGAAGACTATCCGCAGCGGGATGATGTCAACTTCCTACGCCACACCCTAGCCACCTACCACAGCGACGGCATGAGGATTGACTATCTGCCCGTCACCATCACCATGTTTCCCCCCCAAGAGCGCAAGTATTAAAGCCATGCGACGGTTACCTGCGACCCCTGCCCTCAACCGTTTTATTATTGGCATCACCCTCTTTGTTCTGATCATGTTGGTGGCGGTGGTGGGCTACACCAGTTTTGGCTGGAACTGGCTCGATGCCCTTTACATGTACGTGATCACCGTCTTTGGCATTGGCTACAGTGAAGTGCGACCCCTGATTACGCCGGCGCAACGCTTCTTTAACATGCTGATCATTGTGGCCGGCAGTGCAGCAACGGTTTATACCATCGGTGCGGTGGTGCAACTGTTTACCGAAGGGGAGATCAAACGCCTACTGGATATTCAGCGGGCGAGCCGCGACATCAACAAACTCAACCGCCATGTCATTGTCTGTGGCTTTGGCCGCATTGGTCAGGTAATGGCTCAGGAATTATCGGCATTAAAAACCCCCTTTGTGATTTTGGATGTCAATGAACAGCGCATTGATCTAGCGATACAGTTGGGCTATTTGGCCTATTTGGGGAGTGCGGCGGAGGAAGAAACGCTGCGCGTGGTGGGGATCGAGCGGGCGATCGCCCTAGCGACGGTGCTGCCCAATGACACGATCAATGTCTTTATTACGCTGACAGCGCGCTCCCTGAATCCGAGCCTGCTGATTGTGGCGCGGGCGAATTTGGCAAGCACAGAAGCAAAGCTACGTATGGCAGGAGCGGATCACGTAGTCTTGCCGACAAAAATTGGTGCCATTCAAATGACTAACCTGATTCGGCGGCCACGCATTGACTTTCTTGAGCAAACGGGCGATCGCGAGACCCTCAACGACCTCTTGAGCCACATTGATGCTCACCTTGAGGAACTGGAGATTACTGCCGATTACCCCTACGTGGGTACGCGCTTGACAGGACTTGAGGTACGCGGCCAAGGGGCATTTATTATTGTTGGCCTGCGCAAAAGTGATGGCCAATTATTCCCGACCCGCGCCAATCCCCTTGTGGAAGTGGGCGATACATTGATTCTATTGGGGCATGCTCAAGATACCCCCAAGCTCATTCGCAAATATACTGCCCGCTCCCGCCACTCCCAATGACAACCCCCGCTCATCTCGCTGACCTTAAGGATCACGTCATCATTTGCGGCTATGGTCCCCTTGGTCGCACCTTAGCGATGAACTTGGCTGCTGCCCAAATCCCCTTTGTCGTGATTGACAACCAGCGGCAGCGACTACGGCTTGCCCAGCAGTCAGGGCACCTTTTCTATCGCGGTGACGATCTCATGGATGAAAATGAGCTGTTGGCGGTGGGGGTGGATCGCGCTCGCACTGTAGTGGCGGTTTTGGCCGATGATGCCAGTAATGTCTTTATCACCCTGATTGCCCGTCGCCTCAATCCCAACTTACAAATTTTGGCCTATGGTGAATTGCCAGCCACAGAGTCCAAACTGCGTTTTGCCGGTGCCGATCATGTGGTCTTGCCCTCGAGTATCAGTGCCCAACGCATGGTGCAGCTCATTACTCGCCCGACAGTCTTGGATTTTCTTGAGGAAAAGGATGAGCGCAGTCACTTGATTGAGCTACTCAGCCAGCTCGATCTTCAGATTGAGGAGTTTACGCTGCCCTTGGAGTCCTCGCTGGTGGGGCTAGCGATCGCCGATGTGGAAGCGAAAGGCCGAGGCCGCTTTATTATTGTTGCTGTCCGCCATCAGAACGGTGCCTTGGTGACCCATCCCCCCTTAACCTTGCCCCTAGGGCCGGGGGATACCCTGATTGCCCTTGGCCGAGCAGCGGAAATTAAAACCTTCTTTCGCCAATATGCCCACCGCCAGCCAATTCGCTATCGCGGCCTAGGAAGCTAGCCCTTCAGGCCAGCAGTGGTTTGGGAGGGAATGATATATCGTTGCAAGAAAATAAACACAATGAACACGGGCACAATTGAAATCACCGAGCCAGCGGCAATGAGTCGCCAATCCAAAGAAAACGTCCCCGCCAAGGTGACCACGCCAATGGGCAGGGTATAAAGTTCTGGCTGATCCAAGACCAACAGGGGCCAGAGAAAATCACTCCAAGCACCAATAAACACAAAAATGCCAAGGGTAACAAGGGCAGGGCGAATGGCCGGCAGCATCACAAACCACCACAGCCCCAATTCTGAGCAGCCATCGAGGCGAGCCGCTTCCTCTAGTTCCTTGGGCACCGCCATAAAGGCCTGTCGCAACAGAAAAATGCCAAAGGCAGAGGCCAAACTCGGCAGAATCATTCCCAGATAGGTATTCCGCAGCCCCAACTGCACCGCCAAAATAAACAGGGGAATCATGATGATTTGAAAGGGAATCATGATCGTGGCCAAAATGGCCGTAAAGATCACCTCACGTCCGCGAAAGGACAGCCGTGCCAAGGGATAGGCGGCTAAGGCCGAGGTCAGGAGATTGCAGGCCACCGTTAAGACTGCCACCAGTGTACTGTTGAACAGGTACTGGCCAAAGGGATTCGTTTGCCAAACCGTGACAAAATTCGCCCAGGTTGGTTCGGCGGGCAGCCAGCGGGGCGGAAAGGCAAAAATATCTTCATTGGCAGACTTGAAGGCGGTACTGGTGAGCCACACCAAAGGCAGCAGCATGACGATCGCGATCGCCACCAACAGCAGGTAGGTCAAGCCTCGCCGCAAGGTCATCGCCGTGTCCAAAGATTGGTAAACATCATCAACAGGCCACCAATGACAATGGCGATCGCAAGGCCGCCAGCAATCCAGTCTAGAGTTGTCGTTTCCATCGGTAATTTCCCAAGGGTACTTTTAGACACTGCGCAAGGCAACAATCGGATCCAGCCGCGCCGCCCGTTGAGCGGGAACCACCCCAAAGAAGAGGCCAATACTGCCCGAAACGCCCACAGCAAGAGCCACAGCAACGGGAGCAACCCCAGCCTCCAAGGGGGTCAACATCACCACTAGCATCACACCACCTACGCCCACTCCCGTGCCAATGAGACCACCGAGAGCCGAGAGGATCATCGCCTCAATCATAAACTGTGCCAGTATATCCCGCTGTGTGGCACCAATGGCCTTGCGCAGGCCAATTTCTTGGGTGCGTTCGGTTACCGAGACCAGCATAATGTTCATAATGCCAATCCCCCCCACCAGCAGGGAAATGCCGGCGATCGCCGCCAACATCAAGGTCAAGGCATTGCTGATATTGCCAATGATTTGCAGAGCTTCCTTTTGGGTTTGAATTGTAAAATCGTCCTCATCAACAATTTGATGGCGCAGCCGCAGGAGGTTGGTAATCTGAAACTTAGCCGCATCAATGCTCTGTTCATCACGGGCAGATACCGAGATAAAGGTTAGGGAAATCCCATAGGGGGAGCGCTGCCCCACAATACGGGAAGACATCGTCGTAATGGGAATATAGGCGGCCTCATCCTGATTGTTGCCAAGGAAAGCACCCTTTTCGGCCATGACGCCAATCACTTCAAAGGAAAGATTCTTGATCCGTACCTGCTGACCCACAGGATTTTCGTTAATAAAGAGCTTCCTCGCCAAATCCGAGCCTAAAATGACGACGCGGCGATGCCGTTCCACATCCTTATCGGAGATAAAGCGCCCCTGCGCCACTGTAAAACTGCGCACTGAAGGAAAGGTGGGGGTGGTCCCCACAATCAGCACATTCGTGTTGCGTCCTCGATAGGTAACCCGTTGTTGCACTTGAATTTGGGGTGCCACTTCCTTAACGGTGGGCACTTGGGTGGCGATCGCCTTAGCATCCTCAAGGACAAGGGTTTGCGGCACATTAAACGTGCGGTTGCGGGCTTGGGGCGTCCCCGGCACAATAAAAAGCGTATTCGGACCAAGGGATTCAAACTGACTGGCGGCATAGCGCTGTGCCCCCTGACCCACGCCGACCATGGCAATCACCGCTGCGTTGCCAATAATAATCCCCAGCATCGTCAGGCCACTACGCAGTCGATTGGCCTTGAGGGTGGCGATCGCCATGCGCACACTTTCAGCAATGTCCATGATTCTGCGCCGAAAACACCTGTTTTTAATCTAACTTGAGATCTTCTTTTTCCTCAGACTTCTAGTGGGGGGTTCAGGATTGCGGTAGGGGAATGCTTTTGCCGTTGAAGTGGTTCATCGCTGCCTCCACCCCAGACTGAATACTTAATTCAATCGCATCCACGGCAAGGTCAAGCACAGCAGGTAAAATGGCGAGTTCAGCAGCCGAAAAATGTCCCAAAACAAAGGGCACAGCATTGCGCGGCCCGGTTTGTTGCTGCAGGCGATCGCCAAAGGCAATGCCCACCTTGAGGCGGGGAAACTGCTGCGAATGACAGTGTTGAATAATTGACTTAATGCCGTTGTGTCCGCCCGTCGAGCCACTCAAGCGCAAGCGCAGCCGCCCCAAGGGCAAATCGGCATCATCATAGACGACAAGGGTTCGCTCAAGGGGCAGCTTATAAAAATTCAGCAGGGCATGGAGAGACTGCCCCGAACTATTCATATAGGTAGTGGGTTTGAGGAGGCGTACCTTTTGACCATGAATCGGAACCTCGGCCACCTCTCCCAAGAAGCGCCGCTGCGGGGTCAACTGCACCTTATACCGATCGGCAAGGGCGTCAAGGACACGAAAGCCAATATTGTGGCGCGTCGTCGCATACTCTGCCCCCGGATTCCCAAGGCCGACAATCACACAGGGTTGGAGAACCATGCCACCTAAGCAGAGGGTTCCCGCGATGATTCCGATTCTGCCTTGGCCTGCTGTTCCTGTTCGAGGGCAGCGGTCTGCCGTTTCATTTCATCTTGGAATTCACGGGAGGCTTCCTCAAAGGCACGCTTGGTTTTGCCAAGGCTGCGACCAATTTCCGGCAGCTTTTTAGGGCCAAAGATTAAAAGCGCCACCACCAGAATCACAATCAGTTCCGGCAGACCGATACCAAAAACGTTCATGGGTTATCCTAGTGCTTTCCAACTCACGTTAACACCATCGAGGATGAGTGTCGAGTTGTAGATTTGCAAAATAATCAGCAAAAAGACAAGGAACAGCCCCATAAAGACCGCCATCAAGGGAGTGGTACCCCAGCCGGGGGCAACTTTACCGTATTCAGAGTTCAAGGGGCGCAGGAGATCCCCTAGCCAAGTCCGTCGTGCCATAAATCCCTTTTTTGAACGAGATGAACAGAGTTTTAATGTTTCGTAATATTATAGAAGCACATCTTGCTCCCATTGAGAACGCTTCTATGGAACCTGCAACAGTTCTTAGCATTGCTCTCGCTGCCATCTGCATTGGCGTGACCGGCTACTCTATCTACCTCTCCTTTGGCCCTCCTTCCAAGGAGTTAGCGGATCCTTTTGACGATCACGAAGACTAAAGCTAGAGTCCCTCAACGGGGACACCCAAAAAGCTGGCGATTGTGGCGCCTTGGGTTTCGAGTTCTGCCAACGGCAAGGGCGCACCTACGCGCGTTAGGGGGACTTCGCCGCGACCTTTGATTTTAAGGTAGAGGGCGCGTTTCGGGTTTAGCCCTTCTTTAATCACAATTCTCACGGATTGGACATCGCTGATGGGGCAGCTGACCTCAATGCGGCGATTCTTCCCCGGAAAACCCCAGCGGAAAATGCGCACAACGCCCGTTTCTTTGTTGAACTCGTTAAAGCCACCGCCAATATCCCAAGCGATCGCCAGCCACAGATACGTTGCCAACAGCAGCGCCGCCACCCCATAAAAGCCAATGGCAATACCTTGGGGAATAAAGACCAAATCAATTGGGTTCCCAATGGGCAGTAGGTTGCGGTGCAAATAGCTAGAAAGACCAGCCAAAAAGAAGCCCAAGCCACCAATGGAGACCGCTGTTGCCCAAAAGTAGTTACTAGGGCGACGGGAACCCAGCACCGTATAGCGCAGAATCGACTCTTGACGCGGGGATGGCTCAGTTACAGGGGAGTTCGTCATAGCTTCCGTTGCCAAAGTTAAAGCACTTTACATATTAAGAGAAATTGGGGGTATTCCTAAAGGAAGAATTTCTGTGCCTCCACAATCCTCTGCATAAAAGCTAGGCTAGAACTACTCTTGGGTGGCTAATTCTACCTGTAGAGTAGGGAAGTCCGAAAAAGCGTTTTTCTTGCAATTCATACAATATAAATAGTTAAAAACTGGAAAAAGGGGTCAAAGGGTCAGCTATGCAACCATCCAATCCAAATCAATTTACCGAAAAAGCATGGGCCGCGATCGCCCGCACACCAGATCTAGCCAAGCAGGCACAGCACCAGAATCTCGAAAGTGAACACCTGATGAAATCGCTGCTCGAGCAAGAGGGTCTAGCGACACAAATTTTCCAAAAAGCTGGCTGTTCGGTGCAGCGCATTCGCGATCTCACCGATGAATTCATTAACCGTCAGCCGAAAATCAGTAATCCCAGTGGCGTCTATCTAGGACAGAGCCTTGACAAGCTCCTCGATCGCGCCGAAGAGGCACGCAAACAGTTTGGCGATGAGTTTATCTCGATTGAGCACTTGGTATTGGCCTTTGCCCAAGACGATCGCTTTGGCAAAAAACTTCTTCAGGAGGTCGGCCTGAGCGAAAAAGCCCTACGGGAAGCGATTCAGCAAATTCGCGGCTCCCAAAAAGTGACGGATCAAAACCCAGAGGGCAAATATGCGGCGCTGGAAAAATATGGCCGTGATCTGACGCTCTTGGCTCGTCAAGGGAAACTGGATCCCGTCATTGGCCGTGATGATGAAATTCGCCGTGTGATTCAGATTCTTTCCCGCCGTACCAAAAATAACCCAGTGCTCATTGGTGAACCCGGCGTTGGTAAAACCGCCATTGCTGAAGGCTTGGCACAGCGGATTGTGGCGGGGGATGTGCCTGATTCCCTGCGCGATCGCCAGTTGATTGCTCTCGACATGGGTGCCTTGATTGCCGGTGCCAAGTATCGCGGTGAATTTGAAGAGCGCCTCAAAGCAGTTCTCAAGGAGGTCACCGACTCCAACGGCCAAATCATCCTCTTTATTGATGAAATCCACACTGTCGTTGGTGCCGGGGCAACCCAAGGGGCGATGGATGCCGGCAACCTGCTCAAACCGATGTTGGCGCGGGGGGAACTGCGCTGTATTGGTGCCACCACCCTTGATGAGTACCGCAAGTACATTGAAAAGGATGCAGCCTTAGAGCGGCGCTTCCAGCAGGTCTATGTGGATCAGCCCAGCGTTGAGGACACGATCTCGATTTTGCGGGGTCTCAAGGAACGCTATGAGATCCACCATGGCGTGAAAATTTCCGATACCGCCTTGGTGGCAGCAGCTACGCTCTCAACCCGCTACATTAGCGATCGCTTCTTGCCCGATAAAGCCATTGACTTGGTCGATGAAGCCGCCGCGAAACTGAAAATGGAGATTACCTCCAAGCCGGAGGAACTGGATGAGATTGACCGCAAAATCCTGCAGCTGGAAATGGAGCGGCTCTCCTTGCAAAAAGAAACCTCGGCAGCTTCGCGCGATCGCCTTGAGAAACTGGAAAAAGAGCTAGCGGATCTCAAGGAGGAGCAAAGCCGCCTCAATGCCCAGTGGCAAGCAGAAAAAGAGGTCATTGACCGTCTCCAAGCCATCAAAGAAGAAATCGAAAAAGTCAACATCGAGATCCAGCAAGCGGAGCGCAACTACGACCTCAACCGTGCCGCTGAACTGAAGTACGGCAAACTCACAGAACTCCACAAACAACTGGCGGCAGCCGAAGCCAAACTGCGGGAGATTCAAGTGGGGGGTCGCTCTCTGCTGCGGGATGAAGTGACCGAGGCCGACATTGCTGAAATCATCTCCAAGTGGACGGGCATCCCTGTCAGCAAACTGGTGGAGTCGGAAGCCCAAAAACTGCTGCACCTCGAAGAAGAGCTGCACAAGCGGGTTGTCGGTCAAGATGAGGCCGTCACCGCAGTGGCAGAAGCCATTCAGCGCTCCCGTGCCGGACTAGCGGATCCCAACCGTCCCATTGCCAGCTTCATCTTCCTTGGGCCAACGGGTGTCGGTAAAACGGAATTGGCCAAAGCCTTGGCGGCCTTCATGTTCGACACCGAAGAGGCGATGGTGCGGATTGACATGTCGGAGTACATGGAGAAACACGCCGTATCGCGGTTAATTGGGGCGCCCCCCGGTTATGTGGGCTATGACGAAGGCGGTCAACTCACAGAAGCCATTCGCCGCCGTCCCTATGCCGTGGTTCTCTTCGATGAGATCGAGAAAGCCCATCCCGATGTCTTCAACATCTTCCTGCAAATTCTCGATGATGGCCGTGTCACTGATGCCCAAGGGCGGACGGTGGACTTCAAGAACACCATCATCATCATGACCAGCAACATTGGTTCTCAGTACATCCTTGATGTGGCCGGCGATGACAGCCGCTACGGGGAAATGTACAATCGCGTCATGGAGGCAATGCGCGCCCACTTCCGCCCTGAATTCCTCAACCGCGTGGATGAATTTATCATCTTCCACAGCCTGCGCAAGGATCAATTGCGGCAAATTGTTCAATTGCAGGTGCAGCGGTTGCAGCAACGCTTGAGCGATCGCCACATTACCTTGTCCCTCACAGAGAAGGCGATCGACTTTTTGGCCGAAGTGGGTTACGACCCCGTCTATGGTGCCCGTCCGCTGAAACGTGCCATCCAGAAACAACTGGAAACCCCCATTGCCAAAGCTATCCTACGGGGCGACTTCTTCGATGGCGATACGATTCTGGTGGATGTGGGCGAGAACGAACGCCTCAGCTTCCAGCGTCAAGCGGAACTGGCAACTGTTTAGGTGCAACTAAAACTGATTCAAGAGGGTTGGGTTGGGGCTTTCCCCTCAGCCCTCTTTTTTTGACCAAGCGTTTTAGTAGCCTCGGTCAAACAGGGTAATCTTGGCCAACAGTCCTGCCACCATCAAAAAGAGTGCCACTAGCAGTGCCCAAAGGCGATTTTCCGTTGAACCTTGACGCTTCCCTAAGTCCACTAACTGCTCGCGATTGGTTTGCACTTCCAAGCGAACCGCCTCGATTTTGGCTTCTATGGTGTTGAATTTCTCGTCAATCGTGTTAAACTTCTCGTCAAATTTTGCTTCTAGCGTGTTCAGCTTCTCTTCAAACTTGGCTTCTAGTGTGTTCAGTTTCTCTTCAAACTTGGCTTCTAGTGTGTTGAACTTTTCTTCAAATCTGACTTCTATAGCATTCAATTTCTCATCTACTATCTGGAACTTTTGATCAATCGTATTGAATTTCTCACGGATTTCCGCGTGACCGACTTTCACCTCAAGGGTAAGTTCCGCCAGTTGGGACTGCATGGCCTTCATGGTCTCGAGGACTTCTGCGAATTGAGACTGGGTGACGGGTTCACTCATGCTGCTCATCCTTAGACTTGGTCAAACAGGGTAATCTTGGCCAATAGTCCCGCCACCATCAAAAAGAGTGCCACTAGCAGTGCCCAAAGGCGATTTTCCGTTGAACCTTGACGCTTCCCTAAGTCCACTAACTGCTCGCGATTGGTTTGCACTTCCAAGCGAACCGCCTCGATTTTGGCTTCTATGGTGTTGAATTTCTCGTCAATCGTGTTAAACTTCTCTTCAAACTTGGCTTCCAGCGTGTTCAGCTTCTCTTCAAACTTGGCTTCTAGTGTGTTGAACTTTTCTTCAAATCTGACTTCTATAGCATTCAATTTCTCATCTACTATCTGGAACTTTTGATCAATCGTATTGAATTTCTCACGGATTTCCGCGTGACCGACTTTCACCTCAAGGGTAAGTTCCGCCAGTTGGGACTGCATAGCCTTCATGGTCTCGAGGACTTCTGCGAATTGAGACTGGGTGACGGGTTCACTCATGCTGCTCATCCTTAGACTTGGTCAAACAGGGTAATCTTGGCCAATAGTCCCGCCACCATCAAAAAGAGCGCCACTAGCAGTGCCCAGAGGCGGTTTTCCGTTGAACCTTGACGCTTCCCTAAGTCCACTAACTGCTCGCGATTGGTTTGCACTTCCAAGCGAACCGCCTCGATTTTGGCTTCTATGGTGTTGAATTTCTCGTCAATCGTGTTAAACTTCTCGTCAAATTTTGCTTCTAGCGTGTTCAGCTTCTCTTCAAACTTGGCTTCCAGCGTGTTCAGTTTCTCTTCAAACTTGGCCTCCAGAGTCTGGAATTTTTGATCAATCGTATTGAATTTCTCACGGATTTCCGCGTGACCGACTTTCACCTCAAGGGTAAGTTCCGCCAGTTGCGACTGCATGGCTTTCATGGTCTCGAGGACTTCTGTCAGTTGCGATTGGGTGACGGGTTCACTCATGCTGCTCATCCTTAGACTTGGTCAAACAGGGTAATCTTGGCCAATAGTCCCGCCACCATCAAAAAGAGCGCCACTAATAGTGCCCAAAGGCGGTTTTCCGTTGAACCTTGACGCTTCCCTAAGTCCACTAACTGCTCACGATTGGTTTGCACTTCCAAGCGAACCGCCTCGATTTTGGCTTCTATGGTGTTGAATTTCTCATCAAATTTTGCTTCCAGCGTGTTCAGTTTCTCTTCAAACTTGGCCTCCAGAGTCTGGAATTTTTGATCAATCGTGTTAAATTTCTCACGGATTTCCGCGTGACCGACTTTCACCTCAAGGGTAAGTTCCGCCAGTTGCGACTGCATGGCTTTCATGGTCTCGAGGACTTCTGTCAGTTGCGATTGGGTGACGGGTTCACTCATGGGTGGAGTTCAAGGGGACTTAAGTTTATTCTAGAGTGACCCAGCAATTTCCGTTTTTAACGTCTCCATAAATGCCG
Organism: Thermosynechococcus sp. TG215; assembly: GCF_031583455.1. Lineage (NCBI taxonomy): Bacteria > Bacillati > Cyanobacteriota > Cyanophyceae > Acaryochloridales > Thermosynechococcaceae > Thermosynechococcus > Thermosynechococcus sp. TG215. Next base: position 833,251 of record NZ_CP134178.1, read on the forward strand.
AATAATTTTGGTGGTTGGCTGGGAAGCCGAGTTATAGCCAAGTCTGGGGTAATGTGTCTGCAATAAACTGACGTGCTTCAGTACCATCGTCAGGCTGGCGATCGCCTCCTTGGTATTTCCCAATTGCTCCTCCAGCCAAGCCAGATTGCGACGATGATTTAGTTCTGCTTCTAAAACGATAATTTCTTATTGGCAGAAAATTAAATGGTTATTAACTCTCAGATGGTAGGGTGTTATATGCTACACAGGCAAGGGTGATTTTTCGTATTTTTACTTCCTCCTATCTGGTGATTTTTGCGACCTGTACTCCTCAGAATGCCCAAAACGAACCTCAAAGGATACAGAGACAGGGCAAACGCCGGCAAGGGTCTGACGGTATATTGGATTCAGACTGCCAGCCCCAATCTTTGGTAACGGTGAGGAAACTTGTGTTCATGGTCAGTGAGCAACAGCAATGGTAAGTTCTGGTCCCAAGCCCCGTCCAGAAGGGTTTGCTGCTCTGATGCGGAACAAGAATTTCCTCAAGTTATGGGGCGGTCAAATCATCTCCCAACTGGCGGACAAAATTTTTCTCGTCCTCCTAATTACACTGGCGGTTTCCTATGACGCCAGCTATGAACTGCCCGGCTCTAAGGCCTCAGCCGTAATGATTGCCAATACGCTACCAGCGGTCTTCTTTGGTTCAACGGCGGGCACCTTTGTGGATCGCTACCCGAAGCGGGAGCTAATGAGCATTACCAATATTCTGCGCGGGCTACTGGTTTTTGCTCTGATCTTTATTCCGAAGCGGTTTACGCTGCTGCTCCTGATTGCCTTTTCTGAGTCCATTCTTACGCAATTCTTTGCCCCGGCAGAACAGGCGGCGATTCCCCTGCTAGTGAAGGAGGAAAATCTGCTCTCAGCGAATGCCCTCTTTATCACAACAATGATGGGGTCACTTGTAGTGGGGTTTGCCATCGGTGAGCCATTGCTGAGTGGTGCTGTGGCCATAGGGGGTGTCTATGCCCGTGAAGTCGTTGTCGGTGCGCTGTACGTTATGGCGGGATTGGTTTTAGCCTCGATTCGCTACCGAGAAGCAGTTCATGAGCGCGATCGCCACCTCAATGTATGGCAGGACTTGCAGGAGGGGTTTCACTACGTGCGCAAAAATCGCCTCTTGGGGAATGCCATGCTCCAGTTAACGATCCTCTATTGTGTCTTTGCCGCCTTGACGGTGTTGGCCGTCAGTTTAGCCCAAGAAATTGGCCTGCGTCCTAATCAGTTTGGCTTTCTCTTGGCCGCCGCAGGGCTGGGGTTAATTTTAGGGGCGGGGGTTTTGGGCCAATGGGGGGAAAAATTGCATCACCGACCGCTGCCTTTGATTGGCTTTTTGGTGATGGCAGCCGTCCTGCTGGTCTTTGCCTTTGTGCATCATCTGTGGGTGGGTCTGGGCTTAAGTATTTTGCTGGGAATGGGGGCATCTTTAATTGGTATTCCCATGCAGACCCTCATTCAAGTTCGGACGCCGGCGACGATGCGGGGTAAGGTCTTTGGCTTCCAAAATAACATTGTCAATATTGCCCTCAGTGTGCCCTTGGCGATCGCCGGGATTCTTTCGGACTTCCTTGGCCTCACAGTGGTCATGGTGGGGATGGGGGGCGTGGTGGCGATCGCGGGCATTTGGGCATGGCGGAATACACGAGCCGTTCTTGAGGATGCGATTTAGGAGACAGGAATGCCCCTACTACACTTGAGTACTTGGCCAGAGGTCGAAGCCTATCTCAACACTTCCAAGGGGATGATTATTCCCATTGGCTCCACGGAGCAGCATGGCCCTATGGGTCTCATTGGTACTGATGCCCTCTGTGCCGAGGCGATCGCCAAAGGGGTAGGAGAAGCAACTCATGCCCTTGTTGCCCCGACAATTTCCGTGGGCATGGCCTTACACCATACGGCTTTCCCCGGCACGATTAGTTTGCGTCCTAGTACCTTGATTTTCGTCATTCGCGACTATTTAGTGAGCTTGGTACGGGCAGGCTTTCAACGTTTCTTTCTTATTAATGGTCATGGCGGCAATATCGCGACAGTGAAGGCGGCCTTTGCGGAAACCTATGCAGTCTTAGCCGATTTGCACATTCCCGAGGCGGATCAGGTGCGCTGTGAGTTGGCCAATTGGTTTATGTGTTCCTCAGTGATGCAACTAGCACGGGAATTGTATGGCGATCGCGAGGGTTCCCATGCCACCCCCAGTGAAGTGGCGGTGACCCAATTTCTCTATCCAGAGGCCATTAAACGCGTTCCCCTCAATCCCGAAGTCAACACCAGTCATGCCATCTACGGTGCCGCAGATTTTCGCCGCCGTTATCCCGATGGTCGTATGGGGGCAGATTCCAGCTTGGCCACCCCTGAGCATGGACAGCAATTCTATGAGCGGGCTGTTCAGGAGTTGAGCGATCGCTACCGTCAATTTCTGCAAGCCGACTAAATGACTTTCTCTCTCCCAGCTCAAACGTGGCATTGGCACGGTTACCCGATTCTCTATCGGCATCAAGGGACTCAGGGCATCCCCCTACTCCTGATTCACGGCTTTGGTGCCTCTAGCTTGCATTGGCGCAAAAACATCCCTGCCCTCGCAGCTCACCATCAAGTCTATGCCATTGATTTACTGGGCTTTGGTGGCTCCGCCAAACCCGCTCCCTCGGTCATCCCCTATACATTTGAGACGTGGGCAACCTTGGTTCTAGACTTTTGCCGCGAGGTCATTGGTCAGCCCACGGTTTTAATCGGCAACTCCATTGGCTGCGTCGTTGCTTTACAGGCCGCTGTTTTCCAGCCTGCATGGGTCAGTCAACTGATCCTGCTGAACTGCTCTTTGCGTCAGCTCCACGATCGCAAGCGATCGCAACTCCCTTGGTACCGCCGTTGGGGAACCAGCCTACTCCAGCAACTTTTAGGCAATCGCACCCTTGGCACCTACTTTTTCCGCCAAATTGCCCAACCCCGTACTGTGCGCCGTATTCTCCACCAAGCCTATGCCAACACTGCCGCCGTCACCGATGAACTGGTAGAGATATTACTCACCCCTGCCCAAGACGTGGGGGCTGCCGAGGTCTTCTTAGCCTTTGTTCGCTATTCCCAAGGTCCCTTACCCGAAGACCTGCTACCCCAGATTACCTGCCCCACCTATTTTCTGTGGGGTGCCGCCGACCCTTGGGAACCCATTGATGAAGGGCAGAAGCTAGCTCAATTTCCCTGTGTGCAGGAGTTTGTCGCCTTACCAGAGGTGGGCCATTGCCCTCAAGATGAAGCACCTGAGCAGGTGAATGCCCACAGTCTGAAATGGTTGCGCAAAATTTCCATCACTGACTAGGATGTTCTCTGAACTCGTGTTATACTGGTAAAGCTTAACGGGGCGTAGCGCAGCTTGGTAGCGCACCACTTTGGGGTAGTGGGGGTCGTGGGTTCAAATCCCGCCGCTCCGATTCATTGTTAGCAATCCCCAGCTGCCGCGTGATACAGCTCTGGGGCTTATTGTACACGCCTCAGGGCATGGCTTTCAAAACTCATCACCCATTTTCCACACCCAACAGTGGCAGCAATACCCCATTGACCCGCCCCACATCAAACCGCTCCTCCGCCAGACGCCGACTTGCGCGCCCCATGGATGGAATGAGCTCGGGTTGTTCAATGAAGCGACGTATAGCGTTTGCCAGTGCTGCAACATCCCGCGGTGGTACCAAGAATCCATTGACACCATCGATGACCGTCTCGCGGCAGCCGGGTGCATCAGTGGTAATGACTGGCCGCCCTATGGCCATGGCCTCCTAGGTGCTGCGCGGCACCCCTTCCCGATAATAAGAAGGCAGCACAAATACACTGGTCTGCGCCAGCCAAGGCTTGACATCTACTGCTCCAGGCCATTCCACCGTGCCATCCTCCAGCCAAGGCTGTAAATCTGCAGTCGACAAGCCGCCAGGATTGTCATCCAAGGAGCCCAGTAAACAAAAGCGGATCAACGGATACTCCCCCTTTACCTGCCGGGCGGCGGCCAGAAACTCCATGACCCCCTTTTCGCGCAGCAGCCGCGCCACCATGGTAAAAGTCAATGGCTGCAGGTGCGCAGGCTGCATGGGCCACTCGTCCAGCGCGACACCCGTGCCCAGTATCAATTGAAATTTCTCGGCTGGTAAGCCGCAGATTTTTTGCAACAAACATAAATCGTCCGGGTTTTGCACCACAACCCGATGCGCCAAGGGGAATGCCAAGCGATACAGTTGCGTCAGCACCCAGGATAAAACCCTGCGCTTGAGTGGACTGCGTCCCTCAGGATCAGCCGTAAAAGCATAGCCCAACCCTTCCACCATCGCCACCCGCCGCGGTACCCCTGCCCAGGCTGCGGCTAGGGTTCCCCAAACATTGGCCTGGGCCGTGTAACTCAGCAAGGCATCGTAACGGTTGGTACGAAAGATGCCCACCAGCTTCAGGAATGTTCGCAGATGACCCAAGGGGTTCAAACTCTTGCGTTCCAAGGGGTAACAAAGGCACTGGGCACCCAAACTCTCCACTTTTTGCCGTTCTTGTTGAGACCAAGTGGGCGCCAAGACATCGACGGTGCACCCCCTGTGCACCAACTCCGCGATCAATGGCAGACGAAAATTGATCACGGAATAGGCGGCATTGCTGATCAGGGCAACCTTGAAGGCCTCTTTTCTGGGCGCACCCCCCTCAGCTGCATCTTCCTCTGCCACTGTTGTGTGTGAGGTATTGCTTCCGCGCATTGCTGCCGGGAAAACCCAGCCAAGCAGTCTATCGGATCTAAAGTAACCGATCATTGTTGCAGCCACGCCTGCCACATCAGCACATCCCACAAATAATGCACCCAATTGCGCTGGCCGCAGAGATGCTCTTGCCAGCGTTGCCGGATCGGTGCTGGTGCTAGGAAACCCTCCCGTTTCAACCGCGCCTCCGAAAGCAAATCCTCCGCCCATTCCCGCAAGGGTCCACGCAACCAGTGTTCGATGGGCACGCCAAAGCCCATTTTGGGCCGCTCGATGAGTTCCTTGGGGACATAGCGGTAAAGCACCTGCCGCAGCAGCCATTTGCTCTGACCTCCACGGATTTTCATTGCCAACGGCAGCTGCCAAGCAAACTCTACCACACGGTGATCCAAAAGTGGCACGCGTGTTTCCAAGCTCACCCCCATCGCCGCCCGATCCACCTTGACTAGGATGTCATCGGGAAGATAGGTGATGCTATCAAGATACAGCATGTGCTGCTCAAAATCGCAATCCTCAAGCCAAGCGGCTGGATCAGTAAGGGGGGTGGGTGGCTCTGCTGTCACACCTAGCACGATTTCGGTGGGAGACTCCCAGTGGGAGACTAGGCGCAGATAGATTTCCTCCGGGCGGCGCACTGAAAATAACCGTGCTGCCTTATGCAGTTTATCACCAGGCAGCCGAAAGCGCAGGCGGTGCGGCAACAAGGGCGCTGCGAACCCATACAGCCTGTTCCACGCCGCGGGGGAAAGCGCCCGCACCCCAGATGCCGCCAGCTGCCGCAGTGGGCGTGGCACCATCGCCAGGCGCCGCCACAACCGCCGGGTCCAGAAATAGCGGGTGTAGCCGCCAAAGAGCTCATCGCCGCCATCCCCCGACAGGCTCACCGTCACCTGCTGGCGGGTCAGCTCAGAGACCAAAAAAGTGGGAATTTGGGATGAATCGGCAAAGGGCTCGTCATAGAGTGCGGGCAGCCGTGGAATCACCGCCATTGCGTCTTTGGGCGTCACATACAGTTCCGTATGCTCCGTGCCCAAGTGCCGCGCCACCGCTTTGGCGTGCTCGGCCTCGTTGTAGTCGCCCTCATGAAAGCCAATGGTAAAGGTCTTCACTGGCTGTGGGCTTTGAGCCTGCATGAGCGCCACCACGGTGGAAGAATCGATTCCCCCCGAAAGGAACGCCCCCAAGGGCACATCAGCCACCATCTGCCCCGCCACCGCACTGCGGACAAGCCCTTCCAGTTCGTCGATGGCGTCTTGCGCTGATCCTTTGAAGGGATGATGCAACCCCCACTGCGCCACTTTCCGCAGCGACCAGTAGGTTCGGATGTCGCCGCGGCTGCCAATGGGCAAGGAGCCTGCAGCAAACTGTACATAGCACCCTGGCGGCAGCTTCCAGATGCCCTCATAGATGCTCCACGGTGTGGGAATGTAGTTGTAGCGCAGCAAAAGTGCGAGTGCCCGCCGCTCAATGCTATGGTCAAAACCGGGAAAGGTACGGATTGCCTTCAGCTCCGAGCCGAACACCAGTGTCCCCTTGACCCAGCCATAATAGAGAGGTTTTTCCCCCATGCGATCTCTAGCTAGGGTTAATGTACGAGTCTTGCGATCCCAGAGGGCAAGAGCAAACATACCGACACTGCGCTTCAGTGCCTCCTCCACACCCCAAGCCTCGCAGGCCGCCAGCAGGGTTTCGGTATCCGAATGGCCACGCCAATAGGCACTGCCAGCATCGGTTTTTTCAAGTTCCTTGCGCAGAGCCAAATGGTTATAGATCTCGCCGTTGAAAGCAATGACAAAACGTTCAGAGGGTGACACCATTGGCTGATGACCCGCCGGCGAAAGGTCTAGGATAGCAAGCCGCCGGTGCGCCAAGGCGATGCCAACTGCCTCATCCACCCACACCCCCGCATCATCAGGACCGCGGTGAATCAGAGTGTCGGCCATGCGGCGGGCAATGGCTGCTGCCTCATCCCACGCTACACCGTCTTTGTACCAGAAACCAGTTAATCCGCACATGGATTCATGTCCTGTCTGCTACTCACCGGCTTTCGTTCGTACAAAAGTTGTCCTAGCCGCTCAATATGCTCAAGCAAGGGCGGATGATCCACCGTCGCAAGCCAAACCAAATCCACCTGATACGGGATTGAAGACTCTTCAAAGGCGTACCCCAGCCGCCCTAGGGTGTCGATATACAGCCCCTCACCCACCAAGGTCAGATCAATATCCGACCCCGGCAGGTGCATGCCCTTGGCGCGGGAACCGAACAGGATGGCCTTTTCCACCTTGGGTTCCTGTTCTAAGATAGCGCGGATGGCCGCTATGGTGGCGGCTGGCAAGCTCTAGTCCTCCTCACTCATGTAAGTTCCGAAAGGCGACGTCCGAGGTTCAGGAACACCGAGTGGTAACGCTCCACCACCGCCTGCGCCACCGCCAGTGCGATCGCCTCGTTGTAGGTGTGGCTGGAGAGGCTGCGCTTGTCGATACATGTCCATCCACACCTCCCCAACCTCGATCAGCCCGTGCTTGAAGGCCTCGCGCACTGTGCTGCGTGAATAGTCCTCGAGTACATTCCAAGCAAGCTCATGGGTGAACTCGAACCCCTGGATCAACCCCTGCCGCTCTAAATCCGACAGAGGGCGCACACGAGACAGACCCACCGCTGCCGTGAGCTGGCGCAAGGCCCGCTGAAAGTTGTCGAAGCGCTCTTTCCAGCGAATGTCGGGATCTGTCATTGCTCGGCTCCCCATGTAACGTCAATCCACTCGGTAGCGTACCTACAACACCCCCTGTCGGCGGTATACGTACTCGTCACAGCCCGAGCCGAAGAACCCAGGGTTGCGCCCCCACAACTGCCCCGGCCTGGCCAGAACCCGCTCCGCACGGAAGCCCAACATCTTCATCTGCCGCTCGACCTCTTCAGGCGAGATCGACTCGTAGAGCCAGCCACCCAGCCAGTCATGCACGTCATGGTGGAAATCCATCCCGCGCTTGGAACGGTACTCATTGACATATCGGGTGAAACTTCTGCCCGTGACCGCAAAGCGCAAGCGAGACAAGGCCACGTAGATGGCGCGGGCGCGGCGCTGCACCTCTTGGGACGCATGCGCATACCAACGTTTCTCCCACCGCCAGAAGGGATCCATCCACACCCGCCGGTACAGGGCAAACGCAAACCGGCCTTCTTTCCCTACCATGGCCGCAGCACACTGAATGGCGCGCTCCATGTCCCCGGTGTGGTGCAGCACACCCCAAGAATAGACCGTATCGAAGGCGCCCATCGCCTCAGGATGCAGATCGAACACGCTAACCACCTCCACACGAAAGGCGGCTCCCCGAGGGGCATACCGATCGAGCAGCGCTTGGGTGGTGGCTACACTATCGGGGTCGAGGTCCACCACCACCACCTCCCCGACCTGCAGCCGATATCGAGAAAGCGCTGTCCGTCCAGGCGGTCTGACCCCAGCAAGCGGATCAGCCCTCGTTCGGCCTCCGCAATCTCGGCCGCCGTCACCTTCTCGGCATAGGCAGCCCAGTTTTTCCCAAACGCGAAGTGAGTTCTCAAAGTTGTCAAATCAGTTTCTATTGCACACACACATGATCTATCTGTTACCCACCTGCTTTCGTTCGTACACAAGCTGCCTTCCTCCTGACGCGCGGATGCCGAATTGTTTTCGCTGCCCGTAGCAGTAAGGCCGGCGTCCAGTGCAACGCCGCGGCTAGCATCCCTACGCGATATCGCCCCGTGGCCCAGGCCAGCCGGCGGATAGCCGCAAGCCCCGCCCAATCCCCTTGGGCGCGAAAGCCTGCCGCGGTGAAAAATGCGATGCGGTCAAAGAGCAACGCAAGCCCCTTACGCTGCTCATCGGTCAGCCAGTCCGTCTTCAAAAGCGCAGCTATGTGCTGCAATGAGCCAGGTGGCTCGGTTTCACGAAGGCGGTGGTCGGTGCGATTGACCGCGTCTTGGTAGTAAACAGCTGTCACCACTTCCGCATGGGCCACTGGATACTTCAGAGCCATATTGATCCAGCAAACAATGTCCTCTCCGCGGCGCACACCCACAGGAAAACCGCCAATCTCTAAGAGATCCCGTTTCTTAGCGCATGCCGTTATAGAGTTGATCAAGCATAGGCCATGTGCATAACGCACGAAGAAATCGTCAACCAAGCCAAAGAAACCATCCTCATATGAAGAACTCGGGCGATATTGCCTGCCTCCTCGCTCGAGCACATAAGCAGTGCTCAGCAGAGAAGCATCAGGAAACGATTCGATAAGCTTCCTAAGCATTTCTAAGTGTTTATCCAGCCAGAAGTCATCGGCATCAAGAAAAGCGATGTACTCTGCATTTGATTCGGAGACGCCGCAGTTTCGCGCTGCGCTTACACCCGCATTTGCCTGGCGGATCAATCGCACACCGTGTTTTTCGATGTAGGGAACGACAAGCTCAGCACCTCCATCCGTCGATCCATCATCGACGACGATGATCTCATCGGGCGGACTAGTCTGCGCCAGCACACTATCCAGCGCTTTATCTATGTGAGGAGCCTTGTTATAGAGCGGAATAACAACCGAAATGCTAATCACATCACACCCCGAAGAACTACCATATTTTTATTTTGAGCCACAACATAGCTTGCACCTTGAACAATGTGCTTTTGGGACAACTAGAAAAGTTCCTTCTTGCTTCTATGAATGCAGTGACATGGTATGTGCACTAAAAATCATTCCACATCATGAGGAACAAAACGGCTCCCCGCACCGCCGTCGGAAAGGCTGGTGATGATGTGCAGGACTTTCACTCGCGACCCTTCTCGTCTGCCCACGGGGGCAAACCCATTGCATCGAGATAAGCATCGATCGCCTGCGTCTGGTCGAAGTCCTGCGCGCGCTGACGCACGTCAGGCAACTGATCTCTCGGCATTGTCAGGGTTTCCTCCATCGCCCGGGCTAAAGCCTCTACATCCCCCACCGGCACTAGGCGCCCCCAGCGCCCATCTTCCAGAATCTCCCGCGAGCCACTTGGACAATCGGTGCTCACCACCGGCGTGCCGCAGGCCATGGCCTCGATCAACACACTCGGCAACCCCTCCCAGCGCGAGGACAAGACGAACAGCGCGGCTCGCGAGAGATACGCAAACGGGTTGGCCACAAACCCCGGCATCTGCAGCACATCCGACCCCAAGCCTAGGGCATGGGCCAGACGCTCCAGCTCTTCTCGCAATTCGCCTTCGCCCAAGATGAGCAAACGCGCATCCCTCCGTGCGCGGAGCTGGGCAAAGGCCTGCAGCAGCGCGGTGAAGTTTTTTTCCTCCGTCAGGCGGCCGATCGCCAGCACCACGGGCGCCTGTCCCGGCCCCAGCCAGGGATGGGGCGCCGGCTCATTGGCCAGCTGCGCGATGCGTTCGAGATCGAAGGGGTTGTAGATGGCGCGGACGCTGCCCGCAGGTAGCTTGGCGAAGCGCTCCAGATCGCGCGCCGCATCGCGCGAGACGGCAACAATCCCATCCGCCTTGGGATAAAGCCGCGGCACCAGGGCATAAACCGCCCGCGCCGAAAGACCGCGCGCACGCGCCACTTGCACGCTAATGGTGGTGCGCTCCGACACGACCAGCCTTGTGCTGGCTGCCGCAAGCCGCCGGGCCAGAATTGCCACCACATTGGCGTGGTTCATGGCCGACAGCATCGCCAACGGCCGTTCGCACCGCAGATAGCGTATGAGCGGCCACAGGGCCTTAATGACCCGCCCGGCACGCAAATCCACCACCCGCACGGCGGGCGCAACATCCTTGAGATACGGCCCCACAGCGCTGGCCAGCACCAGATCGACGGCGTACCCCCGCGCCGCAAAGCCGTTGGCTAGCGTCACCATCACCCGCTCGGCACCGCCGCCGGTGAGGGAGGGTAAAAAAATAGCGATACGGGATCGCCCCCGAGGATCTAATGAAGACAAATTCATTCGATTTCGTTATAGCAGTTTACGAAACATCACAAACACATTGTTGTAAAACTTCTCCGTCCGGTCTATTTGATCCAGCAGCAACCCCAAGCCGTTCATAACCAGACAAAACGGTATCCACAGCGGCAGGGTCAGCGCCTTAAGCAGCCGAGTCAGCTTATTGGCGTTGAAGCTATTTTCTAGCCAGTTCAAGGTCAAAATCACCACCGTGCTGCCAAACCCGCCTTGGCATTCCAGCGTGTGAACCTCATACGGCAGCAAACGCGCTGCACCATGCTTAGTAAAGCGTTGAAAATCATAGGGCGAGCCATGTTCGTTGTACAAAAACGGAAACGACAACACAATCATCCCGCCCGGCTTGCACACACGCGAAATCTCCCCCAGCGTGTGCGGTAGGTTTTCCACATGCTCGACCACTTGCGTCGCAAGCACCACATCAAAGGAGGCGTCATCAAACGGAAACACCGCATCGGGCGCAACTATATAATCTGCCTCCCTCCCCGCAACATCGATTCCGACATACTCGGTCGCTTGCGCGAACAGCGGGCGATAAGGCTTGTCACCACATCCGACATCCAGCACCCGTCCCGTCAATTGCGGCAGCCGCAACTTTAGGGTACGCACCAGATAAACCGTATCCAGCCATTGAAAATGCCAAGGACGCAAGTGCGGATGTTTGCCGCAAAGTGCCTCATAAGTTTGCCGATAAAGCCGCCCAAGGCGAGATTCCTGATTATTTTCCATGTTGCAATTCCTCAAATAACGCTTCCCACATCCCTGCAATGCTAACCATCGAAAATCGCTCACGTGCCTCGATGGCGCGGGCAGCAAACCGCTGGCGCAAGGCCTCATCGCCCATCAATCGGCTCAATGCCGCACTTAACGCGGCCACATCGCCAGGCGGCACCAGCAGGCCATCCACTTCATGACGGATGGTGTCGCGCGGCCCGGTATCGCAATCAAAGCTTACCGCGGGCAAGCCATAAGCCAAAGCCTCAGCCAAGGTATTACTGAATCCCTCAAAGCGGGAACTCATTACATAAAGATCCGCCGCTTGGTACCAATCACCTATATTGCCCACCCGCCCAGGCAGCAGGATGCGCTCGTCCAGCCTGGCATTCTTGATTTGCGCCGCAAGTTCGTTCCGCAGCGGCCCCTCGCCCAGTATGGCTAGACGCCAATCCGGAAATGCCGCCGCCAAGCCTTGAAACGCAGCAATCAGGAGATCAAAGCCCTTTTGCCGACTCAAACGGCCGACCGCCAGCAGTAGTTTTGTATTACCGGTCTTGACCGGCGGCATCATGTATGGCGCTTGCGCCGGCAAGGGATAGCTTGCTGCATTCGGGATCACCGGCACCTTGCGCGCTCGGGTATTTTGACGCAGCCAAGTAGCGGATTCATCGGTGAGCGCGACTACCGCATCTAACCGTCCATAGAAATAGGATCTCAGGGTTTCCCAAACCACACCCAAAGGCATCTGCGGCGGATGGATACGCTCCGAACCGACGGTCACCAAGCCATGTAGGCCGGTTGCCGCTAACGCGAGCTGGATATTGGACAAATCCATCATGCCCAGTGCGACATCCGGTTGCACTTGGCGCAACACCCGGCGCAGGGCAGACACACGGCGCAGGTTGTTGATCAAGCCTTTCAGCACATTGCCACTATTTTGTTGCAGACCCAGCTTTATTCTGTGCACTGAAGGTAATAGTTCATAAAAATCGTCCGCGCCATCGGATAAAGTGACAACAGTCACTTCCCAGCCTTTCTCCGCCCAATAATTTGCAAGATTGGCTACAACACGCTCGGCGCCACCGGAAGAGAGGGAGGAGATAAAAAAAAGCACTCGCATATTCAAACTCTTGGGCGGGCAAGGAGGTTTTGAAATGCTGCTAGTCGATCGGGATTCAAATGCGACAGACCAGCGTTTTCCTCAATCTTAAAAATATCGTAATTCTGCGCCCACAGCCAGGCGATCAGATCCTGCATGGTATAGCCCGCAGCGCGATAAGTGGCGGCGTTGAGCTCGATGATCACCACAGGCCGAAAACGCTGGATAAGCCCCAAGCTGCCTTGTAAGGCGGGCAATTCTGCACCTTCGATATCCATCTTGATCACATCGACACGGTCTAGGTTCCGCTCCCATAGCCACGCATCCAGTGTAGTCACCTCAACTTCTGTCGCGGTGCTGGCCGCCGCCCTAGCCTTTGGATACAGGGTGGGCAATCCATCGTTTATCGTGCCATCATCAAACGTACCGATTGGTGAATACAAGGACAAACGGCCGGGCTTGTCGGCGACAGCAAACGGCTCAATGCTGACTTGCTCGAAGCCGTTCAACTGAATGTTTTTTAAGAGCTGTTTTCGTATGATGGGTGACGGCTCGAAAGCAAATACGTGCCCTTCCTTGCCAACCAAACCTGCCGCGAAAATGGTGAACTCGCCTTGGTTGGCACCCAAATCGATAAACACCCCGCCAGGCGGCAAAAATAAAGCCAACACTTGGAGCTGCGAGCCGGAATATGTGCCACGCCAATAGATTTGGCTCCCCATGTGCTCGCCCAGGCGACAGGCAAATCTCAAATCTCGCCCTTTACCGAAGTCATCGATAATCACTTCGGTGTTTGGGTGCCATTTGGCATGCATTTTTCGAATATAGCTATTCCAATAAAGAATGAGACATTATCCAGCACAATACTTGCGAATCAACTCATCAATCGAACTGTTTGACCCTGCATACCTCCGCGCTCGCTTCAGCGCACTGAAGTCGTGCTTAATCACATTCAAATCAGGAGAGTATTTCGGTAAAAATAACACCTCGTGACCCGCCGCTTTCACCACTGCCTGAATCGCCCCTTTCGGATGAATCGGTGCATTATCCATCATCAACAACGACGGTCTCTTTAACGCCGGCAAACAGTACTGACTCAACCAACTCACATAACGCATTCAAATATCCTGAAAACAGCATTGGGGCGATGAAGTCTTTCTGGTGTCTATACCGTCCTGCGACTAAACTCTCTCTTTTCTGACGCTTCCCCGCTCGCTCTCCATCAATTCGTTGGCCTCGCGCTGACCACCCATACTCAGACTCCACTCGATCGCTGGGCACGGTCGATTAAACGGTCATCGGGATGGGCAGCAACATCGGCTGCTAAGGCCGCCCAATCCAGCTTCCAAGGACGACGGGGGACAACTGTGGGGGCTAAGTCGTCTCGCTTCAGCCAGCGATGGATAGTGGCGCGGCTCACCTGAAAGATTTGAGTGGCTTCACTGATTTTGCCACCTTGCTTGATATAGGAGACAACCCGCTCTCGTAAGTCCAAGCTATAGCTCATATTCTTGAGTAACATTCATGACGCTTTGAGTATAGCCTATCCCTCTTGAAAATATCTCATCTCCTTTCGAAATGGCTATAAAATTCAGTTAATCGCGATCGGTACCCATAATCTTCACTTGCCAAAAACTGAAGTTATCTCTGTTCCATGGTCAGAAGAAACAGAAGCTCAAGACATTGCCCAGTGCGATATTGGCATTATGCCCCTTCCCGATGAGCCTTGGGAGCGCGGTAAGTGTGGCCTCAAATTGATTCAGTATATGGCTTGCGGGTTACCTGTTGTTGCTTCTCCTGTCGGAGCCAATCTTGATATTGTTCAGCATGGTGTCCATGGCTTTTTAGCTTCTACAAATGAAGAATGGGCAACTGCCCTTGAAACCTTAATTCAAAATGCTGACTTGCGCACTAGGATGGGTCTTGCAGGCCGTCGCCGAGTTGAGCAGCACTACGCTCTTCAAGTGACAGCACCCAAATTGGCGCATCTGCTAGAGTCTGTAGTAGCCAAAGCTCAAGGAGTCCTCTAAGGCTTATGTGTGGCCTAGTTGGTTTTCTCAACGCTGCCTTTTTAGGTGACTGGGCAGCAACTATCCGCAAGATGAATGGCACCCTTTCCCATCGCGGCCCTGATGATGAGGGAGTCTGGATAGATGAGGCGGCAGGTATCGCCCTAGGCCACCGTCGTCTAGCAATTCTTGATCTTTCCCCCGCAGGACATCAGCCGATGGCTTCTGCGTGTGGCCGTTATGTCCTCGTCTTTAATGGTGAAATTTACAACCACCTTGAACTGCGTCAGGAGTTAACAGCGCTTGGTGCAGCCCCCCCTTGGCGCGGACATTCCGATACCGAGACGCTACTGGCGGCTTTTAGCCATTGGGGCGTGACCACAGCCCTAGAAAAGCTAGTTGGCATGTTTGCCCTTGCCCTCTGGGATCGCAAGACTCGTGCATTAACCCTAGCTAGGGATCGCATTGGTGAAAAGCCCCTCTACTACGGTTGGGTCAATGGAGCCTTGGTTTTTGCCTCAGAACTCAAAGCGATTCGGGCTTACCCAGCCTTTGCTAACTTGATTAATCGCGATGCCTTAGCGCTGTATTTCCGCTACAGTTGGATTCCGGCTCCCTACAGCATCTATGAACATATCTGGAAGTTACCAGCAGGTACCTATCTCCAGTGGTCTGCTGAATCTCTCAGACCCAATACTCAAGGCACACCCCAAGCCTATTGGTTATTGGAAAGCGTTATTGCTAAAGGGCTTGCCCAGCCTTTTCAAGGAACAGAGGACGAAGCAGCAACTGAATTAGAGCGTCTTTTGTGTCAAAGTCTCAAAGGGCAGCTCTTAGCAGATGTTCCCCTAGGCGCATTTTTGTCCGGGGGCGTCGATTCCTCAACAGTTGTGGCTTTGATGCAAAGCCTTTCTTCCCAGTCCGTTAAAACATTTAGCATTGGCTTCTATGAAGACGCCTATAACGAAGCCCAATATGCTAAAGCAGTTGCCCAACACTTGGGTACCGATCACACTGAATATTACCTTACAGGTCAAGAGGCGCGGGATGTCATTCCCAAACTTACCCACCTTTACGACGAACCCTTTGCTGATTCCTCTCAAATCCCTACCCATCTTGTGTCAATGATTGCGCGCCAAGAGGTGACAGTTGCCTTGTCCGGTGATGGGGGGGATGAACTATTTGGCGGATACGTGCGGTACCTTTTGACCCCTGCGATTTTGGGAAAAATAGAACGCTTGCCGAAACCAGTGCGCCGCACCCTTGCATCTTTGCTGAAAAAACTATCCCCTAGACAATGGGATCAGCTTTTTGGGGGACTTAGTATCTTTCTGCCTCAGAATTTAAGATATACAACCATAGGGGATAAAATCGCTAAGCTGGCTAAGCTCTGTGAAATGACCTCTGACAAAGAAGTCTATCTTTCTTTTCTATCACTGATTGATTTACCTTCCCAGTTCGTCCTTAATAGTCAAGAACCATTATTAATCCAAGAAAAGCTTGACCAACTGAGCCATCAACTGCCTTTTGAATCCTATATGATGGCACTTGATCTTTTGACATATCTTCCCGATGATATCCTTGTCAAGGTCGATCGCGCCGCCATGGGAGTGAGTCTTGAGACCCGTATTCCTTTTCTAGATCATCGAATTGTTGAGTTTGCTTGGACACTCCCCCTTGACATGAAAATCAGACAGCGGCAGGGCAAGCAGGTACTCCGTAAACTTTTGTATCGCTATGTCCCGCCGCCTTTGATTGAACGCCCTAAAATGGGGTTTGGTATTCCCCTAGCTCAGTGGTTGCGTTCTGAACTGCGAGACTGGGGAGCAACTTTGTTGAACCCAACCCGTCTTCAGCAGGAGGGCTACCTACACCCTGACCTTGTTTGGCAATACTGGCAGGAGCATCAAACAGGAAAACGCAACTGGGCAGGACAACTATGGGAAGTATTAATGTTTCAGTCATGGTTAGAGCACTGTTTCTGAATATCTAGCCCTAGCATATGTTTCCCTATTTCTTTGTTTTCTTACTCACGCTAACACCATCGGTTATAGAAATGCCGAAGTGGTATTGGGTATTTCTTTTTAGTATTTATGTCGCTTTTATTGGTCTGAGATTTGAAGTTGGTGGAGACTGGTTGACGTATATAGATATATTAGAAGCTTCTAGATATCAGCCATGGGTAGGCTTTGAAGCCCTACTTGGTGACCCTGCCTATCACTGGATTAATAAGATTGCTGCTGCCCTTAATCAGGAAATTTATTTTGTAAACTTATGTGTTGCAGTGATTTACACAAGCTGTTTATTTGCTTTTTGTCAAAAACTGAAAAATCCTTACTTGGGTTTAACAGTTGCTTTCCCATACTTAACGACTGTTGTAGCAATGGGTTATACTCGCCAAGCAGGAGCGATCGCTTTAGAGCTACTAGCGTTAATGGCATTAGAATCCAATAAAAAAATAAATTCAATTCTGTTTTTTATTTTGGCATTACTGTTTCATAAGACAGCAATATTTCTGATATTAGTGCCGATATTAATGTTTTTATTTGACTCACTAAAAACAGGAAAAATAATTAATATTCTACTTGTGTCAGCATTATTATTGATAGCTCTATCTGGTGCAATTGCGATTACTAGCATCAGCGATAAATTTTTAGTTCACTATATCGGAGCAGGAATGTCATCTTCAGGTGCTTTAATTCGACTATCCATGAATCTCTTACCTGCAACTATTTTTTTAATCGAATACTATACAGGGCATAATTTCTTTAGAACTTCTTCAAAAGTTTATCTTGCTTTATCTTGGCTAGTTATTTTTTCTTTTGCACTCTTGCTAACAGGTTCTTCAACTGCTGCCGATCGCCTTGCGCTGTACCTAATACCTATTCAGATCTATGTTCTAGGAAATCTGCCCTACCTCTTTCTCATTCAAAGCCGAGAAATATTTTATCGATGGATGCTTCTAGTACTTGGTTACAGTTTTTTAGTATTATGGGTATGGCTGCAATTTGCTGATCATGCTTTCGCGTGGTTACCCTATCGCATGTATCCTTTTATTTAAGATGGCAATCAAAGATCACTATGGAATACCCAAGCTAGATGGGTTGTCATTGATATTGCTTTGCAACAATGCTCAGATGTTAATTAATTTCAGAAGAGATTTGATTTTAGAGTTAATTCATACAGGTGCTGAGGTTCATTGTTTAGCTCCAGATTATACAGAAGCAGAAATTTCAAAACTAAGTGAAATAGGTGCCATATGTCATCATTTTTACCTTGTTCGTAATGGCATGAATCCTTGTCAAGAAATTAAATCTCTCTTCTCTATTATTAAAACAATAAAAAAAATTAATGCTGATAGTCTCTTGGCTATTAGCTCGAAGCCAATTATTTGGGGATTACTAGCCTCGAGATTTGTTGGTATAAAATTCCGCTCTGCATTATTCACGGGCTTAGGTTATGCATTTACTCCTGACCATCAATTAAAATCAAAAAAATTGAAGATCATTCTCATTTTTTTATACAGGATATGCTTACCTATTGCGGATAAAATTATCTTTCAAAATAAAGATGACTGTCATGAAATTACTCAAGCATGTGGCCTAAATCCTTGTAAAACTTTAATCATTAAAGGGACAGGCGTTAATCTTCAAGAATGGTCGTATTGCGAGCCTTTTTCTCGTCCATTAACATTTACTTTAGTTGCAAGATTACTCATTGAAAAAGGAGTATTAGAGTTTTTAGAGGCATCTAAATACTTAAAAGCTCTGTATCCTCAAGTTCGATTTTGGTTAATTGGTGGACTAGATAGCAATCCGGGGAGCTTATCTGAAGCACAAATTAAGGAATTTACAGAGCTTGGTATAGTTGAGTGGTTTGGCTTTGTTAATATCAAAGAGTATCTACCCAGTACTAGTGTGTTTGTCTTACCTTCCTACCGTGAGGGTGTTCCCCGCAGTACGCAAGAAGCAATGGCTATGGGTCGACCAGTGATTACTACGGACGTGCCAGGCTGCCGTGAAACGGTTATTGACGGCTATAATGGTTACCTTATTCCGCCTCGGGATGTGAATGCCTTGATAACTGCAATGCGGAAATTTATTGAACAACCTAGTTTGATTCCTTCAATGGGGTATCATAGCTATCAAATGGCTTTGGACTTATTTGATGTCAAAAAGATTAATGCTCAATACCTCAAATTGCTCAGTTCATGTTAGTTTTATTAGGATATTGCAACTCTTTTCAAAAAAGTGAAAGATGCCGAAATTAGCGAAGGTGAGTGCATGATGCTTAATTTTTCTGATACTTTTAAGATTGCTGTGATTGGCTTAGGTTATGTTGGTCTTCCTTTGGCCGTTGAATTTGGCAAGAAGTACTATACTATTGGTTATGATGTTAATAGCCAACGTATCGCTGAACTTAAGCAGGGATATGACAGAACAGGAGAAGTCAGTGACACTGATTTGCAAGCGTGTTCCTTGCTAATGTACACAACCTATCTCGAAGATTTAAGAAAATGTAATATTTTTATTATTTCTGTTCCCACTCCAATAGATTATTACAAAGTTCCAGATCTTGAACCTTTAAGAAAAGCTTCCAAGAGTGTTGGTCAGATTTTATCACCTCAGTCTATAGTTATCTACGAATCTACTGTTTATCCGGGTGTAACAGAAGAAGTTTGTGTTCCCATCCTTGAGCAGGAATCCAAACTAAAATTTAATCAAGATTTTTTTGTTGGTTATAGCCCTGAACGAATAAATCCGGGGGATCATAATCATCGTTTAACCACAATTAAAAAAGTTACCTCTGGTTCAACACCTGAAGTTGCTGATTTAGTTGATCGCCTATATGCATCAATTATTCCAGCGGGAACACACAAGGCAAGCTCGATTAGAGTGGCCGAAGCGGCAAAAGTAATTGAAAATATTCAACGAGACATTAATATTGCTTTTGTGAATGAGCTATCTATTATTTTTCACCTATTGGGCATTGATACAGAAGAAGTGTTAGCTGCTGCAAGCACAAAATGGAATTTCTTGCCCTTTCGTCCGGGATTGGTCGGTGGCCACTGTATTGGTGTTGATCCCTACTATCTAACTTACAAAGCAGCAGCTTGCAATTATCACCCTGAACTGATTCTGGCTGGTCGCCGTATCAACGATAACATGGGCTTTTATGTAGCAGCGCAATTTCTGAAGTTACTCGTCAAAAAGGGAATTGACTTACCTAATGCTCGTGTACTTGTTATGGGACTAACCTTTAAGGAAAATTGCCCCGATTTACGCAACACACGTGTCGTTGACATTATCAAAGAACTGCAAAGTTATGGCCTAGAGGTTGATATTTACGATCCTTGGGTAGATCCCCAACAGGCCAAGAGAGAATATGGAATTTCCCTTATTGAAGAGTTATCTCATCAGTGGGATGGAATCATTATTGCTGTTGCCCACCAGCAGTTTCATGAAATGGGTAGTACTGGCATTCGTGCTCTCTTGAAAACACCGGGAGTTCTTTATGATGTGAAGTGGGTATTATCGAAGGAAGATGTGGACGGTCGCCTTTAGCTACTTTTTGTCATTTGAGGAATCAAGATGGATATTTTGGTGACGGGTGTTGCTGGGTTTATTGGCAATGCAGTAGCACTGGAACTACTTAAGCGGGGCGATCGCGTGATTGGTCTCGATAATCTGAACAACTACTACGATGTCAACCTTAAGAAAGCTCGCCTTGAGCGACTCAGCCCTTTTACGGCAGGTGAGCAATTTGTATTCAGAAAAATTGACCTCGTAGATTGTACAGGGGTGAACCAACTCTTTAGAGACTTTACCCCCCAACGGGTCATCCACTTAGCAGCGCAAGCGGGTGTACGCTACTCGATTGAGAATCCCTTGGCCTATATTGACAGTAATATTGTAGGTTTTATCCACATTTTGGAAGCCTGTCGCTACCATCAGGTAGAGCATCTCGTCTATGCCAGCACCTCAAGCGTCTATGGTGCCAATAAAAAACTGCCTTTTTCGGTTCACGATAATGTTGATCACCCCTTGAGTCTCTATGCGGCCACCAAGAAAGCCAATGAACTGATGGCACATACCTACAGCCACCTCTATGACCTGCCCACTACTGGACTGCGCTTTTTTACCGTCTATGGCCCATGGGGGCGCCCCGACATGGCACTCTTTAAGTTTACGAAAGCCATTTTGAATAATGAACCGTTGCCTGTCTTTAACTATGGTAACCATCGCCGCGACTTTACTTACATTGATGACATTGTCGAGGGGATTCTACGGGTGCTGGATCGACCTGCCACACCCAACCCTTCATGGAGTGGCGAAAATCCTGATCCGGCCACTAGTCTCGCACCTTGGCGTGTTTACAACATTGGTGCCCACCGCCCCGTCGAACTCCTACGGTATATTGAACTCTTAGAAACCTATCTTGGGAAGAAAGCGCAGTTAAATCTTCTGCCTCTGCAACCGGGCGATGTCCCCGATACCTACGCGGATGTGCTCGAACTTAGGGCAGACACAGGCTACGAACCCACAACTCCTGTTGAGATAGGCGTACAGCGATTTGTCCACTGGTATCGTGAGTACTATGGTATCTAACGAGTTGAGTTTGCCCTATGTCAAGTGAAAATAACCATCTGTCTTTGCCCTCTGAAGCCGCTCGGGCAAGTTTGTGGCAGCCGCAGCCAATTGATAAAGTGACCATTGATCAAGTACTTCGCGGGCTGAAGCGGCGCTCAGCAGTTGGCATATTGGCAGGTGCACTAGTCTCAATTGGCTTTTTGGGATACTCTTACCTCTTTTTGAGAAGCTATCGACACTCTGTGTTGGTGCAGGTTGAACCTATCCAATCCTCAGGCGCTCGGCCAGGAACATCTTTAGAGTCACTCCGTCAGCTTGCTCCAATATCCCTGCCCCTTTTGTCAGCTGAAACAAAAGGTGATGTGGCAACTTTGGTTCAGGTACTCAATAGCGACATTGTTTTGCGTCCAATTTATGAGAAATTTTTAGTAGCAAATCCTGATCTAGATCCAAAAAAATATTCGTATCAATCTTTTATTAGATCCTTGAAAATTCAGCCAGCGAAACTAACCTCAGGTAATAGACTACTAGATCAGTCAAGTCAAAAGATTATAGAAATCCAATTTTCTGCAAGAGAAAAAGAAAAGATAGAATCACTCCTAGGAATCCTTGTTGAAGAATTAAAAAGATTTAGTGAAGAAGAAAAGCAGAACCAAATAGCGGATAATCTGCGCTATGTTAACCAAGAAATTCAGAAGACCCTGAGTCAAATTGATGATCTGGAGGATCAACTTAACCAATTTCGCTTTCAGAATCGGGTAGTACGACCTGACTTAGTTGCTTCCCAGTTTACCTCTGCAACCTCTGGCAGGAGCGATCTTGAAACTTATCTTAGTCTTTTGGATAATTTGATCTCTGCAAGAAATGAAAATAGAGTAAAATTGGAGTCAGCTCAGGCAACGTTTAACTCCCTCGAAGCACAGTTAAGGTTGTCTCCTACTGAAGCACTTGCTGCCGCCAATCTAGCTGCTTCTCAAAGCTATCAGGAGTTGCTCTTAAAATTAACAGAAACGGAAACCAAGCTAGCTGGGGAGCAGGCCAAGGTGAATGAAAACTCACCGACGGTGCAAGCGCTACAGGAAGAAAAACGACTACTGCTAGAGCAGGCCAGACAGGAAGCGCGACAGATTACGATTAGAAATCAGGATCAAGTTCGTCAACCCGAAACGCTGATTGGTTATCAAAGTGCCGTTTCTGGGTCTCTAATCGAGAAGTACATAGAGACTAGAATTGAGCTTGAAGCGCTGCGGAGGGCGGATGCTGAATTAAGCAACCAAATTCAGGCCACCGAGGCAGAGATATCGCGAGTAATACGCCTTGCCAATCCTTACCGCAAGATTGAGCAACGTTTTGCAGCAGCACAGGAATCTCTGAGGTTATTACTGCAAACTCGACAGTCCCTCCAACTGCAGATTGCGCAACGAGACTTCACATGGCGAGTCCTCTCAGATATTGACAACAAGGAAGAATATCAGGTAACCCAGCGTTTATTAGTGGCATTGGTGATAGCTTTGATGCTGGGGGGAGTGTCGGGGCTATTCTTGGCTCTAGTGATCGATTGGTTGGATGATCGCTTCCTAGAAGTGGAGCAGATTCGCCAACAAACTCCCTTGCCGATTCTTGGCGAGATTCCTCTGACGAAGACATTTGATCAATTGGCCTTTAGTCGCCTAGAAACACCGTTGACGCTCTGGGGATTGCAGCACCGTTTGCCGAGTGCCACACCTGCTTTTAGGGAAAGTTTTTACTTCCTGTTGACGCAGCTAGAGTCGTTGGGATTGCCGCGCTCTTTGGCAATAACGGGTACAGCGGGCAAAGAAGGACAAACGACCCTTGCGATTTACCTTGCGGTTGCAGCAGCGGCGATGGGAAAACGGGTCTTACTGGTGGATGCCAATTTGCGTCAGCCCAGCATGCATCAAGGACTTGGCATTCCCAATGTCGCAGGCCTAGGGGAGTTGTTGCAAGGGGAAATGCCTTTTCCCCACTGGTTCAGTCTTTTGGCAAACCGTGCGGAAAGACTCTGGGTACTGACGGCGGGTCAGGTTCAGCAAGAGCCGATGATACTGCTGAGTTCTGCGCGGTGGTTTGATTTCTTGGAGGGCGCTAAGGACACCTTTGACTGCGTGATTCTGGATGTGCCGCCGATCTTGGCTGCTGCGGAGGCGCATCGGGTTCTGGCAGCGGTGGAGCGGGCGCTCTTGGTTGTGCGGTTAAAGAAAACGCGACGCGAAGCTTTTGCTCAGGCACTGCAGGCTTGTGATCTGAGCTTACAGCAAAAGCTGCTTGGGATTGTCGTCAATGGTGTAGCTGTCAACCACCGAGATTTCAGAGGTTATCAGAACAGTGCTGCTGAGTCAGCGGTGGCACCCCTCGCTGTCTAAGGTCTCACATCTCCCTTTCGGGGGACAAAATAGCCATTAAAACAGGCCCAAAGAGTAGGGCATGGGCAGCTAAGGTGAGGCCGGTCCAAAGAAGGGGAAGCCAGCGCCAAACTCCTGCTTCTAGGGGCGGAAACAGGGCATAGGCTAGCCAGATGAGGGTTGGCGGTAAAATGATGAGCAAAATAGCTAACACAAGGCCAACAACGGTGACCTGAGAAGAGGGGCGGTGGAGCGATCGCCAGCCTGTACCTGTCCACTGCCAGCGAAAAGCGATCGCCCCATCTTCAAGGCGAGCCGTTTGGCGCTCAGGATTAAGGGTAAAAATGTGGCGGCAAAAGTTACAGGCATGGGTTTCCATGAGCACCATTGGGGCAATTTGGCCATGGCGGCAAATGGGGCAGGGGTAGATGCCGTGGTGCTCAAGGGGCTTAGGGAGTGGTTCCACCATGAACCTCAGCGGTCTGGGGGTGGAGGCGTTGCTGCTGGAGCCCGCGATAGAGACGATTGAGGGCATTCATATAGGCATGAGCCGAAGCAACAATAATATCTGTATTGGCGGCATGGCCCGAGTAAATGCGATCCCCGTGTTGCAGGCGAATGGTCACCTCACCGATAGCATCAATTCCCGCGGTCACTGACTGCACGGAATACTCAATGAGGCGATTGGGAATTTGCACCACGCGGTTAATGGCACGATAGACGGCATCCACAGGGCCTGTGCCAATAGCGGCATCTGTCAGCTCCTCACCACTGGGCAGACGGACGGTTACGGTGGCGGTGGGGCGGGCGCGATCGCCACAGGAGACCTGCACAAATTCCAGCTGGTAGCCTTGAACATCAATGGCTTGGGTTTCATCTTTAACAATAGCTTCTAGATCCCAGTCAGTGATTTCTTTTTTCTTGTCGGCCAGTTCCTTAAAGCGCAAAAACGCCTTATTGAGTTCCGTTTCACTGAGTTCAAAGCCCAGCTCGCGCAGGCGGGTGGCAAAGGCATTGCGACCAGAGAGTTTACCCAAAACAATTTGGTTATCGGCAAGGCCAATGAGCTGGGCGTCCATGATTTCATAGGTTTGCTTGTGCTTGAGGACGCCATCTTGGTGAATGCCTGATTGGTGGGCAAAGGCGTTGGCACCGACGATCGCCTTATTGGGCTGAATCAGCATGCCCGTTAGATTGGAGACCAAGCGGGAGGTTTTGTAAATTTCGCGGGTGTTGATATTGGTCAGGGGTGCTTCCGATTCGGGGGGACGGCCTAGGAAGGGATTGAAGTACTGCCGCCGCACATAGAGAGCCATCACCAATTCCTCAAGGGCAGCATTGCCGGCGCGCTCCCCAATGCCGTTAACCGTACACTCCAGTTGCCGTGCCCCATTTTTGACTGCTTCGAGGAAGTTGGCAACGGCCAAGCCCAAGTCGTTGTGACCATGGACTGAAATGACGGCACGATCAATATTCGGCACGTTTTCCTTGATGCCTTTGATCAGGGCGCCAAACTCGGCGGGGGTGGTGTAACCCACCGTGTCGGGAATGTTAATTGTTGTGGCACCGGCGTCAATCACCCGTTCCAAAACTTGATAGAGAAACTCAGGATCCGAACGCCCGGCATCCTCAGGGGAAAACTCAACATCATCCACAAAGGACTTGGCATAGGCCACCATTTCGGGGGCAATTTCCAGTACCTCAGCGCGGGTTTTCTTCAGTTTGTACTCTAGGTGGATATCCGAGGTGGCAATAAAGGTGTGAATCCGCGGATAGTAGGCGGGTTTGAGGGCTTTTGCTGCTGCTTCAATATCTTGGCGGGTGGCACGAGCCAAGCCACAGATCACCGGCCCCGTTTCGGTGCCCACGGTTTCAGCAATCCGCTGCACCGCCTCAAAGTCACCGGGACTGGCAAAGGGAAAGCCTGCTTCAATAATATCCACCCCCAGTCGCGCCAGTTGACGGGCGATCGCCAGTTTTTCATCCACATTCAGCGAGGCACCCGGCGACTGTTCACCGTCCCGCAGGGTGGTATCAAAAATTAACACCCGGTCAACCGTCTGGGGAGGATATTTAATACGCATAGACAAGCCCTATCTAAGCTTGAGAAAGAGTAGCAGTCATCATTTACTCTAACATTTTCGCTGGGGAGCGATGCTTAGGGAACTTGCCAAATGCGTTGGTGGTAACTGGGCAAGTGATCCAAGTCCACGGTTGATCCATGGTGATGGTGGTGAGGGTGATGACCCCCGTGATCATGGCTGTGGGAGGGGTGCTCATGATCCTGATGATGGTGGTGATGATGGCTATGGCCTGCCACCAAGCGGAATTTGCAGGCTTCACAGTTCATGGCCACCTGCCCCGTATGGGTTTCAATTTCCCGCTGCCGCGTGAGATAAAATAGTTGCGGATGCAGGCCAATTTCCGGTAGGTTCACGTATTCAACACTGGGATAGGCGGCTTGGGCTTCTGCGGTAAGGGTATAGATTTTCTTGACTAGTGCCCCTGTAAACATGAAGTGGGGCAGGACAATGACGCGGCGGGGCTGGTAAAGATTCGCCCGCCCAAATCCTTCGGGTAGGCGGGGATGGGTAATGCCAATAAAGCAGACCTCAACGGTTTTGTAGCCACTGCCTTCCCAGAGCATGCGGGCTAGCTTAAAAACATCGCCATTGGCATCGGGATCACTGGAGCCGCGTCCCACCACTAGGAGAACGGTTTCTTCGCGGCCAATGCCTTGGGGATTAAATTCTGGTGAGTCCAAGCGTTCAAGGCGCGATCGCCACAGGGTTAAAATTTCGGGGGCAATGCCATAGTGGCGGCCATAGTGATAGCGCAATTGCGGAAACGCCCGCCGTGCCCGATCCAACTCATTGGTAACGTCAAACTTATTGTGGCGAGCAGCAAAGAGTAAAACTGGCAGCACTGACAAGTCTGTATGGCCTGCGGCAGCACACTGGCTGAGCACCTCAAAAATCGAGGGTTCCGTTAACTCCAGAAAACAGGGAAAAACAGGCCGGCAGGGATCCAGTTGATAATAGGCTTGGGCAAAGTCCAAAAATGCTTGGCGACCTTCCGGATCGCGCGTCCCATGACCGACGAGTAAAAGCGGTCGAGATTGGGGGAGAGGGGGTAAATCGAGGCTAAAACCGAGGGGATTGAGAATGGAATCGTTGAGCGTAACAACCACGTTGAAACTCCATGCCCGTGCGACGCAGGCAAACAGAGTGAACCACAGCAAGTAGGCATTCTGGCTGAGGGGGGTTCCCCATCACAGCTGCGGCACAGCACCAGACTTGCACTGGATTTTCCCTACAGGCTGCTCTTCACAGTGAACGTTGCCAATTGTAGCGAGATTCTCAGACCCCTGTCTATGCAGGGGGTGGGCACATGAGAGACCTATAGCGCCGCAGCATCGAGAACGCCAATGGTCTGGTCGTAGATGGCTTGGGCTTCTTCGGGGGTGTTACCAATGCTGACGAGTCCCAGCTTACCAAATTCCGAGAGTGCCCCCATGAGGTGAAAGACAGTGCCCGTTTCGGTGCTGGAGTCAAAGTGGAGTTGATAGCGGGCAATCATATCCAAGAGATCATTGGGCAGGAGGCCGCGATAGTGGGGTTGGCAGAGGTTATCGGAGGCAATGTAATACTTGGGACGGCGGTGCTTGCTGTAAAACAGTCCAGAGGCTAGCTCATAGTGGCCATCGGTGAGGAATTTTAAGGTCATGAAGGGGTGCGTAGTACCACCCTTGCGCAAGTTAATTTCAATGGCGTAAAGCTCCCACCCTGCTGTTGTTTGGGTTGCAACAACGTCCACACCAAAACAGCCGATCACCCCCTGCTGTGCCAAGTACGTCCCTACCTTTTGCCCCAATTCTTGGAGTTGTTGGCGATAGTCGGCATGGGCGGGAAATTCACAGCCAATGAAAATTTGACCTGTGGGGGCATTGAGTAACTGTTCATGGGTGGAGACGATTTCAACACTGCCTTTGGGGGTAATACAGCCTTGGACACTGGGCGATCGCTTGACTGTCCCTTCCACAAAGGCTTCGACAATGCCACCCAGATCCATAAATCGCTGCCGATAGGAGAGCCAAGTTTCATTAGGCGCCTGAAAGACCATCTCCTCTAGGCTATTTTCAATCCGTTGTAGATGATCGGGGGTGTGTGGGCTGCCAAGGGGGCGCAGTGGGCGCAGATCAAGAAGAGCATTGCCTTCTCCGGAAAAAGCCTCATTGAGTTTCACCACCACCCGTTGCAGTTCAGGAGATTTCTGTTGGAGGTGAGCGATCGCCCGCACCAGTTCCGGTACCCCCTGCAAAAAACCGCTGCCCATCGGATGGGGAATGCCTGCGGCCGCAAAAAGTTCCCGACTGCCCGCCTTGGTTCCCCAGTAGAGGAGGTCGGGATCCGTCGAGTAGAGGGGAATGCCTAAGCGTACCGCCAGTTCCCGCTCCAAAGGGGTGGAGTTAAAACACACCATGTAGGCTTGGTTGGGACGCAGGGCTTGACGGATACGCTCCAAAAGGCGAGGCCGCTCTAAAATTTTCGCAGTCAAGGGTTTATCGGAGCGATCGTAGGTGGCCAGCAGCAGCAGGCGATCGCGGGCATGGGAACTGGGTACGCCGGGGAGTAAATCCAGATAATAGTCAATAATGCTGGGGTGCAGTGGCTGGGACGTCACGTAGATCATGCGGGTACGCGGATTCCGCAACTGGATCAGCGTATAGAGTTGCCGCTCCTCGTAGTGGGTATAGCCGGTGATCTTGGCCAGCTCCGGTTGGGGAAAGCTCAGGGAAGGCACCACCACAATATCGCGCTCAATGCCGCCGGGACCCTTGGGTAGTTCAGGAATAAACGTTTCTGTCCCGTCCCAGCACTCCAAGAGTCGCGTTTGCAGTTGGCGGAATTCCTCAGCAATTGACATCAAAACGCCCCTATGCCCTTGTCCCTAGTTTAGGGAGTTTGAGTCGCACTCATCGCTTGGGGGGCATCTTGTTCAAACTTTCTTTACTGAGGAACGGTGCTTCGTTTGCTCAGCTTCAATGTTTCTCATAAGATGCCTCGCAAGAGGATAGTTGATAGTCTGATTCTGGCGAAGCCTAAGGAGAGTGCCCGTGAAAAGGATCACAGGATCACGGGGAACTTGGGCACAAAATTAACCCACTTCACCCAGATCTAGGCCTCAGACTCAATCGGGAGTGCTTCTAGTTGAACATAGCGGGCGCCGGCAAACACCTCACGGGTGGTGCGGCTATACCAATTGCGAAATGAGGGTCGCTTGAGAATGGGGCGCGTCCAGTGACTACCGCCTTTTAGAACAAAATGCTTGCCATCAAAGTAGGGCGCAGAATACCCCCGGTAGGGATAGCTCTGGAACTCCGGATAGGGGGCAAAGGGACTTTGCGTCCACTCCCAAACGTAGCCCTGATTCAAGAGTCCCTGCTGAGCAGCAATCTCCCATTCCCGTTCACTGGGGAGACGTTTGCCTTGGAAATGGCCATAGGCTTCAGCCTCATAGAAACTGAGTCCCCACATAGGTAAGTCCAAATCCTCAGGAACGGGGTAAAAGGGTGCTGTGATCCCCTCTGCTTCGCGCCATTCCCAACCACTGCTGGACCACCATTCCCGCCGCTGATAACCACCCGCTTCCACAAAGGTGAGAAATTCCCGCCAGGTCAGCGGTGCCGCATCAATCGTAAAAGGAAGTAGTTCGACACTCTGGACTGGCTGCTCGTTATCAAGGGCTAAGAGGTCTTCACTGCCAATGACATAACTGCCAGCGGCAATCCGTTGCCAAGACTGAGGCGAGGATAGGAGAGGGGGCAAGGTGGTGAAAATCCCCTGCATCGCCAGCACCATTTGCATTGTTTCACTGTGTTGGGCTTCATGCTGCAAAATCCACCACCAGAGACGGACTTCCCGTTGCCACTGCTCGTCGCTAAGACTGTAGAGGCGATCGCCCGTCTTTTGGCGAATCTCTGCTAAGTAGTCAAGTAGCTGGCCACGCGGCGGTAGATGCTGTCGTTCGGCCTTGGGGCGGCCATCGGCGGCATACCAATAGCGATCGCGATCGCTCACCCCTGAGGATTCCGGCAAGAGCCAAAAAGCTTCTGTGTAGCCAATGTGTCCCAAATGCCACCCCACGGGACTATAGAGGGGATGGGGCTGCGCACAAAGGACGGCCTCGCTCAACTCAGCCACAAGTTGGCGTGTAAATTGCCGCTGGTTCTGAAAGGCTTGCCAAAGGGCTTCGCGATCCCAAGGATTAAACGGGGTTGAGGTCTCAGAAGGTATAAATCTCTGGTTCACTCTGCAAACTCATCAACAGCAGTTTATTTTCGGGTAAAGGATACCACTCCGTTTGCTGATCTACCGGCTCTGAGGTGAGTTGAATTTTCTCGGCATCCTGACTCCAGTACAGGGTGGGGGGTGGTGTGCCCCGCGCACAGCGGGTGGCGAGAATATAGACGCCATCAGTCAGAATCATGGCGGCACTGACACTGGTACGCGCTGCCTGCGCTAGGGAAAAAACAATTTGCAGTGTTTGCCGCAGTACCATCAACGGTGACAGTTGCGGATTCAACACCAATTCATTGCAAAACAGGGCAAAGAGGTGCTCAGAGTCTGTAGAGCCTTCAACAATGTTGTAACAAATATCCGACAGGCGATCGCGCATAGGGCGGTAGAGGGTTTGGCGAAAGTTCTCGATAAAGCCATTGTGCACCCCCAGCCAGCGTCCCCAGCGAAAGGGCTGCGTATTCGTCATCTGCACGGGTTGACCCGGTGTGGCACTGCGGACATTGGCCAAAAAACAGGCAGATTGAATGTAGCGGCTTAAATGCTCAGTAAAGTTAATATCATGCCACATGGGCAGCGTTTGCCGATAAAGAAAGGGGGGCACATCTTGGCGGGCAGCATACCAGCCCACCCCAAAGCCATCGGCATTTAAGCGTCCCGCCGTCATTTCGCGGGGTTGATAACTTTGCACCAACAGGGAATGGGGAGCATCCACCAAGGCATGGGCAAGGGACGTTTTGCGCCCCATATAGGCATAAAGACGGCACATAAATTAACATGTAAGCTTGATAGGAATACCTTACCCCCGATTCTAACTTTCAGCAAAGGATTTTTCAGGGCGCTATATCCAGTTTGAGAGCTGGCAGTAAAGCTTGCTAGAGTGTAGAGAAAAAAGGTTATCTGCAATCAATGAACCCAACGGATTCCCTAGAGGATGATTTTCCCGACGTCGAAGCCATTGTGCCCCCTGAGCAGTCCCAAGCCTTGGGGCGATCGCAAATTCAGCGCACCTTGGTGATCACAGAAACAGCCTTCCTTGCCAGTACCGCTGCCCTGCTGTGGGTGATTAACTTTTATTTGCCCATTGGTCCAGTCTTGCGCCTATTTTTTCCAATTCCCATTGCCTTGGTGTATTTACGCTGGAACCGCCGAGCGGCTTGGATGGCGGCGATTGTCAGTGCCTTGCTCCTTTCTGTGTTGATGGGGCCACCCCGCAGTCTGCAATTTCTCTTGCCCCACGGCATGATGGGGGTGATTTTTGGCGGCTGTTGGGCAAAAAAAGAGAGCTGGGGACGCTCAATTCTCAGTGGCGCTGTGATTGGCACCGCAGGATTTTTCTTTCAGATTAGTCTTGTGTCCATTCTGCTCGGGGAAAACCTCTGGATTTACTTCAATCAGCAGGTCACGAATTTCATTGATTGGGTGCTGGTCAACCTCAACCTGCTGCTGGAGCCAACGGTGACCCTGATCCAAGTCGTGGCACTGCTACTTGTCTTTTTCCAGTCCACGGTGTATGCCTTAGTGGTGCATATTTTGGCATGGACACTGTTGGAGCGATTGGGCAATCCGATTCCGGATCCGCCCCCGTGGCTGCGCACGATCCTTGAAGACCCCCGCTAGATCCTTTCGAGACAGCGACGCTGATAGAGGGCTTGGGGAGTGGCACTGCCGGTACAAAACAGCACGGTTTTCAATTCCTCAAGGATAAAATCAATGCGTTGCGCAAGTGTCTCCTCTGATTGATGGGCGGCCTGCAAAAAGGGGCGCGCTAAACCGGCAAGACCAGCACCGAGGGCAAGGGCCTTGGCCACATCAATGCCATTTTGAAGTCCGCCGGAGGCAATTAGGGGCGTATCTGGTAGGGCAGGATGAATTTGCTCCAGACACTGCGCCGTAGGCATGCCCCATTCGGCAAAGGCCTCTCCGAGGTACTGCTGACGCCCATCCTGAGCACGCGCTGCTTCCACCTTAGCCCAAGAGGTTCCCCCTGCCCCCGCCACGTCAATAGCGGCTACTCCCACCTCCACGAGTTGCTTGGCCACGTCGGCACTGATACCATTGCCCACTTCCTTCACAATCACCGGCACCGGCAGGGCACGGCAGAGAACACCAATTTTCGTCAACAGTCCCTTGAAGTTGCGATCGCCCCCCGTTTGGACGGCCTCTTGTAGGGGATTGAGGTGCAAAATCAAGGCATTCGCCTCTAGGAGATCAATAATCTTTTGGCATTCATTGACGCCACAGCCATAGTTCAACTGCACCGCGCCAAGATTGGCTAAGAGGGGGATAGTGGGTGCCTCTTGACGAATGGCAAACGTGGTCGCCACCTCTGGATGCTCCAGCAGCACTCGCTGGGAACCGACACCCATAGCAATTCCCTTTTGTTGCGCCACCCGGGCTAAACGGCGATTGATGTCTCCCGCTTGGGGGGTGCCACCGGTCATGGAGGAAATCAGCAGGGGGGCAGCGAGTCGCCAGCCCAAAAACTCGACGCTCAGATCAATCTCGGCAAAGTCCAGTTCGGGCAGGGCACAATGGCGAAAGCGATACTTCTCGAAACCGGTGGTGATTTCTTGATGACTGACATCACCTTGAATACAAAGCTCGAGGTGCTCGGCCTTGCGCTGCTCAATGGGACTGCTCACCACTCGTGTTCCTAAAGTTAGGCTGCACCAACATTATAGAAGGCAGCTCAGGGAGCATCCCTATCGGCATTAACGGAAAACCGTCGGCACTCTCAACCCCGCTGCCAACAATTTCAGGCCATTGGCTGCTGCATCGCGGTAACGCAACTGACCGCAGAGAATTTGCCCCATCCGTTGCAGGGCGCTAGGACGTTTGATGGCCACTTCATAGGCCATGTGGGGCATCCGATAAAAAAGAGTTGCTAGACGTTTTGCCCAGACCATATCTGCTCCCCACGCCTGTTGGACTTGACGGGAATAGTCTGCGAGAGCCTCTGGATCACCATTGAGGGCGCGATCGATGGCTTGGGCGGCCAACATGCCGGTCAACAGCGAGGGACGAATGCCTTCGGCAGTAAACGGATCAACGATACAGGCCGCTTCCCCGGCAAGGAGGGCATTTTGGGTGTGCAGGCGCTGGTGCCGCTGCCAACAGTAGAGGGGGTGGCCATAGACCTTGACTTGACTGAAATCAACGCCAAAGGTTTCAGCATATGCTGCCCCGATCGCCCTCAGATTTTGCTTGCGTTTTAGGGAAAACGTGCCCACACCAATCGAGTAGCCCTCCCGTTTAGGAAAGTTCCAAATGTAGCCATTGTGAACGCGACCAAAGTCAAAGTGGGCTGCCCTCAGGGAATGATTGGGCATGGCTGCTTCAACCTCAATGGCTGCTCCTATACGCTGCTGACGATGTTGGAAGCCCAACCACTTGGCCATTGAACCTTTGGCACCATCACAGCCAATCAAATACTGCGCTGTGAAATCCCCCTTGGACGTATGCACCTGCCAGCGATCGCCCCCCCACGTTAGACCTGTAACGGGAGTTTGAGCCGCTACCTGCGCCCCCTGTTGCTGCGCCTGTTGAATCAGAAAATGATCAAACACATCGCGGCGCACCATCCACACCGCTTGCTCTGGGGGCAGTTCCAGCACTTGCGCTTCCCCACCCTGCCACGTACAGACCATTTGCGTCAGCTTCAGCGAGATAGCAGGAGTAAAGTCAAAGTCAAACCAAGCTTGCACTTGGGGCGACACACCTCCCCCACAGGGCTTGTAGCGGGGCAGAGCTTCCTTTTCCAGAACCAACACCCGCCAGCCTTGCCTAGCCAAGTGATAGGCAGCCGCACCGCCCGCAGGGCCTGAACCAACAACAATGCAGTCGTACACCACAGGGTCACTCCTCAGTTGCTTTGCGCAGATGCTCAAAAAATAGCAAAAATCACTTAAGAGAAGCTGATCTGACTGGATTCGTAGTCGGGGGGTTCGACGTGGATGACAATGCGAGCCGGCCCATAGCGGTCTTGCAGCAGGGCTTCAATTTGCTCAGTAATGTCATGGGCCGTGGGAATATCTTCCGCCTCGACAATTAAGTGCATCTCAATAAACACTTGCCGTCCCACCATTCCCCGCGAGCTAATGTCATGGCAATTAACCACACCGGGCACGGTCATCACTAGCTCATGGATAGCTTCGGGGGCGATCGCCATCTCATCCACCAGCCAAGGAATGTTGCTTTTGAGAACTTCCCACGCACTCCAAAACACAAGGGCCGCGACGGGAAATGCCAACACCACATCCAGCCAATCCCAATTGAACGTCCACACCCCAATCAACCCCAAAAGAACAATAATCGTTGTCCAGACATCGCTCAGGGTATGCTTGGCATCAGCAATGAGCACGGAATTATTCAGCTTGCGCCCCATGTGGTGTTCATAGAGAGTAAGGCCGATATTCATGCCAAGGACAAGGATCACAATCCACAGTTCTGCCCCTGTGATCGTCACGGCACTGCTTTTATGCAGCAGGCGCTCAACCGCACTTTGTAAAATCTCAAAGCACACCATGCCCAGAAAGGCGGCAATCCCCAATGCACCGAGGGCTTCAAACTTTTGGTGACCGTAGGGATGGTCGCGATCGGGATGGGGGTTAGCCCACTGCATGGCCACTAAGCCCAGTATGCTACTCCCGGCATCGGTCAAGCTATGCAGGGCATCGGCCTGTAAACTCAATGAGCGACTGAGAACACCAACAATGGCTTTAATGGCCGTCAGGGCAACATTGACCCCTAGCGCCAAGAACAATACCCGCTGGGCTTGTCGGCGGTGGTCGGCCACGGTGCTCACCTAACTGAGTGAACTTAAGGATTGGCTGTCTGGGGAGGACGCGCTGATTGGGTATTGCGTCGCTCTGCTAGGATGCGTTCATTGAGAACGGCTAGCGCCCGTGTAAATTGAGGATCACGATCGGTGGCAATGTCATCGCGCGTCAGTTGTTCCCGCTGCTGCTCCGTGAGTGTGACTTCAATATCGGGTTCAATGCCTTTCTTGTTAATATCACGACCACTGGGGGTAAAGTATTTGGCGATCGTCACTGCAATCCCTGCCCCGTCGCCCACCGGCTGGACGGACTGCACCAAGCCTTTCCCAAAGGTGCGTGTTCCCACCAACACGGCACGGCCATTATCCTGTAGAGCACCTGCGAGGATTTCGCTGGCACTGGCCGAGCCGCCATCAATGAGCACCACAAGGGGCTTATTGGTCAAGAAGCCGCGACCGGCACGTAAGCGTTCTGCTTCCCCTTGGCGATTGACCGTAGAGACAATATCGCCCTGCGGTAGAAACATGCGGGCAATTTCAGCGCTAGCAAAGAGTAGGCCACCCGGATTGGAGCGTAAATCCAAAACATAGCCTTCAACGCCTTGCTTTTCTAACTCCCGAATGGCAGCGCGCATTTCTGCTGCTGCATTGGAGCTAAAGGTGACAAGGCGAATATAGCCGACAGGCCCTTGGGGAGTTTGGCGTAGGCTGTGGCGAACGGGATGAATTTCAATGCGGGCACGGGTGATCTCATAGTTCAAGATTTGATCGCCCCGCTGGATCGTCAGGCGCACTTTTGTATTCACCGGGCCACGGATCATGCTGACAGCTTGGTTGAGATCCATGCCCTTAGTGGATTTGCCATCAATTTTCAGGATCACATCCTTGGCCATTAAACCCATCTCAGCGGCGGGACTCCCTTCAATGGGGGAAACCACGGTGATTTCTTTGGTCTTTTCGTCCTGGGTAATGGTGATACCTACCCCTGTGAGTTCACCAGAGGTTTCAATTTGCATGGAGCGAAACTGCTCCGGATCCATAAAGCGGGTGTAGGGATCATTGAGCTTCTCGAGCATTTCCCGTGCCGCTTTGTAAGCATCCTCGGGTTTGGTGTAGTTCCGAGAGAGAAACTCCCGCCGCACGGCACGCCAGTCATTGCCATTGAAGGTGGCATCAACGTATTCACGGTCAATGACCTGCCATACTTCATCCACCAGTTCCTTAGGACTTTGGCGGAAACCCGCTAGGCTACGGGACCAGTGCAGACCCGCACCCGTGACAGCAACCAATGCCGTCATGACCACTGTCGTACTGACAACGAGCGTGCGGTGTGTGATTCCCATATGATTCGTCCTAAATTTTCGATCCTTTAGCCTACGCCCAATCTAGCACAAAGACTTGCCTTGGCCGTTGGCGATCGCCAGCTAAGTTTTCCGACGCGCAGCAGGGTCAAAAAGTGCCTAGACCCCCAGTTGTTGGCGAATGCAGTAGTTCACACTTTCATCGAGAACCCGCTGTGCCCGCTGTTGGCTAGGAGATTGCGGTTGACTGCCATTGGGATCAAGGGTTTGAAAATCAGTGTAGCTCAATCGCTCTTGAATGTAGTTGATGGAGCACTGACAAATGTTATTCATCACTGAACGGGGCACAATGGGCGCTGATCGCCGGCCACGCTCGATGCAGGTATTCATAAAACTATTCACCGCCACTGGGGGGTAGGGTTGGGGAATGGCGCGTGCTGGCAGTTTCAAGCTAGTGGCTAAGCTGCTACTAATTAAGATTAAAGAGAAGAATTTCATAGGTAATAGACCCTGACGCTAAGACATCCTCGTCATACCCTAGGACGCCCTTCTTCATGCAAAAAGTTTCAATCAGTGAAGGCGCGATCGTAGGCTGCATTGGAACCCACGAGCATTGAGCCAATCCCCGAATCGGTAAAAATTTCTAGCAACAGGGCGTGGGGCACCCGGCCATCAATAATGTGCGCTGCTTTCACCCCTTGAGCGAGCGATCGCACGCAACAGGTGACTTTAGGAATCATCCCGCCAGAGACAACCCCCTCTTTAATGAGTTGCCGCGCTTCGGCAATATCAAGGCGATAAATGAGAGTACTCGGATCACGATAATCCCGTAAAATGCCTGCGGTATCCGTCAGTAAAATCAGCTTCTCAGCCCCCAAAGCCGCCGCAATCTCGCCAGCAACAGTATCAGCATTGATGTTGTAGGCTTGCCCAGTATCATCGGCAGCCACACTGGAGATGACGGGAATATACCCCTTCTCCACTAGTGCCGTAATCACGCGGGTATCCACGCCTTGGACTTCACCCACAAAGCCGATGCTCTCTTCTCCTTGGGCACGGGCACGAATCAGGTTGCCATCTTTGCCGCACAGCCCCACCGCTTTACCGCCCGCCTGATTAATCAGGGTGACAATTTCCTTGTTGACCCGACCCACCAAGACCATCTCCACCACATCCATCGTTGCGGCATCGGTGACGCGCAGCCCATTTTTGAATTGGGGTTCGATGTTGAGCTTAGTTAACCACGCATTGATTTCAGGGCCACCCCCATGAACCACCACCGGCCGAATCCCCACATAGGAAAGAAAGACAATATCGCGAATCACCGAGTCTTTGAGGTGCTCCTCCTTCATGGCGGCACCGCCGTATTTAACGACAAAGGTGCGTCCGGCAAAGGCTTGGAGATAGGGCAGGGCTTCACTGAGAACACGAACGCGATCGCTATCGCTGAGCATAGAGTTTTCTTTTGTCCGTCTAAAAACCTAAGCAGGGATCAATGGGGGGCTGAGCAGAGGGGGGATCTTCCTCAGCCGCAACTGCTAAGCGGGCAGCCAACCCTGCCGCAGAATCGCGAATCAGTGACCAAATCAGCGGCGCCAGCCACCCCCGCAACATCACTGAGCAGGAAATCTGACTCCCCCAGACCGTTGATTCTAAACGATAGGTTACCCGTTCCTCTACCCCCGGCAAGACCAAAATGCGAATACTCAACAGTTTTCCCGGTGATACCCGTTCGACAAAAATCTGAATCGGCCACGGAATCCAACGGGTCATGGCTTGGAAAATAAACCCCGGCTTGGGTACGAGTCCGTAGGGCACATTGGTGCGCAAAATCAAGGGATGCCACGACACATCGGCCAAATTCACCACTTTGCGCCAGATCAAATCCACCGATGCCGAGCTAAGGGCTTGGTAGGTGCCCGCCAACGGCCAACTGTAGGTCATTTGCGGTTTTTTCTTTTGTTGACGACGGCGATCGGCCACAGTCTCGTTACCCTGCTATTCCTGACGATTTGGACACCACGAAAGAATAAATAATCGTCTGAACCCTTGATTGATCCAAGAGCCTTATCTATATTAGAACGGAATTTTCCGAGCAGGAGTTTCGTAACTCTGTGTAACGATTATTTTTCTAAACGCACGGCATACCACTGAAGGTAGCCACCATTGGGTAATTGCAGTTCACAACCCGTTGTCATGAGGTGGTGGGCACGACTTTCCACATCGGGCAAAGCAAGTAGATCCGGCGTTAGGGAAACATCGGTTCCTGTTAAATACTCCACCAGCTTGGCCTGTAGCTCCATCGGTGTGAGAAAGGTCTCATCGCTGACAGTAGATTCAAGGACAACATACATCTCTTCAGTGAACATAGCGAATGCGGTTAAGTTGACATTGATTACATTGGAAATGATCCGCGCAGCAACGCTCTGCCTTTACTGGGCTGGCAGTGCAAACATCTGTACAGCATAGACTTCTCCGTGAGCTGAGTTCAAAGCAATGCCAAAGCCAAAGCGGGTAAATTCAGGCCGCAGGATATTTTGGCGGTGCCCCTCACTATACATCCAGCCTTTTTGGAACCGCTCAATCAGCTTATAGTTGAGCACCAATCCGGGGGTGCCCTTCTGCTCCATGATATTTTCACCGACGCCACCGCGTCCCCCCAAGGCGATAAAGCGATCCATTGGGGATTGCCCATCGGGATTGGTATGGCTAAAGTATTGGCGTTTGAGCATATCTTCGGCATGGCGTTGTGCTGCCTCTGTGAGTAATTCATCGGCAACAAGGGGCGGCAGTCCATTGAGCTGGCGATCGCGATTCACCAATTGCAGGGCAAAGGCTCGTATTTCCGCAAGGGAGCGTTTTGGCTGAGCAGCAATGACATCCACCTGTGGAGCACCAATTTGCCAATCTTGCCCCCCTTGGCCATTGTTCAAGTAAAAATACTCCTTGGCCGCTGCAAGGGCAATGCCGAGCATTAAGGTGACGTACAAGAAGACCTGTAGGCGTTGTTGATTGAGGTGGCGGCCAGCCATGGCTGCGAAGCTTGTTAATCTATTGTCAGTCTATTGTCAGTGTACGCGAGCAAGTGCGGAATCCCCTACATTTTCTGCCATTGCCCTCAACTGGTTTTCCACAGTACTGTAAACAATGGCTTGAAGCCTGCTAAGTTTGCAGTCCCTCAATCATGACCTCCAAGTTACTAAAGGATAGCCACCCATGGCAAAATTAGTCGCATTTCATGAAGAGTCCCGGCGATCGCTCGAACGCGGAATTAATGCCCTTGCCGATGCCGTGAAAATTACCCTTGGCCCCAAAGGGCGCAACGTGGTGCTTGAGAAAAAGTATGGCGCACCGCAAATTGTTAACGATGGCGTGACGATCGCCAAGGAAATCGAACTGGAAGATGCCTACGAAAATACGGGTGCCCAACTGATTCGGGAAGTGGCCGCCAAAACCAATGATGTCGTCGGCGATGGCACAACCACTGCCACCCTCCTTGCCCAAGCCCTGATCCGTGAAGGCCTGAAAAACGTGGCTGCCGGTGCTAACCCCATTGCCCTCAAGCGCGGTATGGAAAAAGCGATCAAAACCATTGTCGAGGGCATTGCCGAAGTGGCCAAACCCGTTGAAGGGGATATGATTGCCCAAGTGGCCACCGTCTCTGCCGGTAATGACCCCGAAGTGGGAGCCATGATTGGTGAAGCCATGGCCAAAGTCGGCAAAGATGGCGTGATCACCATTGAAGAATCGAAATCCCTGAATACAGAAATGGAAATTGTTGAGGGGATGCAGTTTGATCGCGGCTACATTTCCCCCTACTTTGTCACCGATCCAGAGCGGATGATTGTTCAACTCAACAATGCCTATCTGCTGTTGACGGACAAAAAAATTACCAGTATCCAAGATCTGATTCCCACCCTAGAAAGAGTGGCTCGCAGTGGTCGTCCCCTCGTGATCATTGCTGAAGATGTAGAAGGCGAAGCCCTCGCCACATTGGTGGTGAATAAACTGCGGGGTGTCCTCAATGTGGTTGCCGTGAAAGCCCCAGCCTTTGGCGAACGGCGTAAAGCAATGCTCCAAGACATTGCCATTCTCACGGGCGGTCAAGTCATTTCTGAGGAAGTGGGACTGACCCTAGATGATGTGGAAATCACCATGCTGGGAGAAGCCGCCTCCGTCACCGTGACCAAAGACACCACCACCCTTGTGTCCGAGAAAGGCAATAAAGCCGATATTCAAAAGCGGGTCGAACAGCTCAAGAAGCAGTTGGCCGAGACCGACTCCGAATACGACAAAGAAAAGCTGCAAGAGCGCATTGCCAAGCTCGTGGGCGGCGTAGCGGTGATCAAAGTGGGGGCTGCCACCGAAACGGAATTGAAGGATCGCAAACTCCGCCTCGAAGATGCCCTCAATGCCACCAAAGCGGCAGTGGCTGAAGGGATTGTGCCCGGCGGTGGTGTGACCTTGCTTCACTTGGCCAGTCGCATTGATGCCCTGCTGCCTAGCCTCAGTCCCGAGGAACAAACGGGGGCACGCATTGTTGCCAGTGCCTTGGCAGCCCCGGTGGCTCAAATTGCTGACAATGCTGGTGTTGAAGGAGCCGTAGTCGTCGAGAATGTCCGTGCCGGTGACTTTAACTATGGCTTTAATGCTGCAACGGGCACCTATGAAGATCTCGTTAGTGCCGGTATTATTGACCCTGCCAAAGTCGTACGCTCTGCCCTGCAAAATGCTGGTTCGATCGCCGGCATGGTACTGACGACAGAAGCCCTTGTGGTCGAAAAACCGGAACCGAAACCGGCAGCTCCTGCGGATGGCGGTATGGGGGGCATGGGCGGCATGATGTAGGCTTACTGCCCCAATAGTTTGCTAGGTTCTCTCCTCTCTAACTGGGGGGAGGGTTTTTTATTGGTGGCTAAAATTGCAGGGCATTCTGCGTCACTTGGGCGATCGCCTGATCGGTGGCCTTGGGCAGATGGTAATACTTACCCCCTGCTTGCTGGGCCAATTCCTTGCCCATCCCCGTGGAGACAAACTTATTCTCGGTATCAATCACCAAGAGCTTCAGACCCAAGGCTTGAATTTTAGCGGCAATTTCCAGTACTTCCGCTTTGACATCGGGCTTGGTCTCCGGCGGAATAGTTTCGCCAAGGGAACGGCTCAGGGGGATATTGCCCCGACCATCGGTAATGGCCACAATCATCACTTGACCAATCTCACCGCTTTGCTTGGCATTCAAACCCACTCGCACCGCTTGGGTCAGGCCGTGGGCAAGGGGAGAGCCACCCCCACAGGGCAGGGTTTCAAGGCGTCGCCGCGCCGCTTCAATGGATCGGGTGGGGGGTAGGAGCACCTCTGCTTGCTCGCCACGAAAGGGAATCAGCGCCACCATATCGCGGTTTTGATAGGCTTGGGTCAATAGGCGTAAAACAGCGCCCTTGGCAGAATTCATGCGGTTCAGTGCCATGGAGCCAGAGGCATCCACGACAAAAATAATCAAGGCACCCGCTTTGCGTACCAAACGTTTAATTCGCAGATCACTGTTTTCAACAATGACGCGGCGTTGGGGTTGGCGTAGGCGACGGGATTTTTGGTAGGGAGCGGCGCTGCGCAGGGTGGCATCCACAGCAATTCGACCCCCTCGGCCACGGGGCAAAATGGGGCGGATATAGCGACCGCGATCTTGGGAGTAAATCAGGCTGCGACTCCCCGATTTCCCTTGGCGTTGGGTCAGTTGGGCAAAGTAGAGCACTGACTCATCCAAGACCGTGCCATCGGCCTCAAAGACAAATTCCTCAGGAATGGGTGGCGTTTCCTGCTGCTCTTCCGGTGGCGTCTCTGGCTCATCGGGTTCTTCTTCGGGGTTAGACTGCTGATTCTCCGGCGGGGGCGGTGGTGGAGGTGGGGGCGGTGGTTGCTCCGGCGGCGGTTCCAGTTGCGTGGCTCGCGGCACAATCACTAGTTCAACAGCGCGGCGTAGATCTTCGGCATTCACTTCACTGCGGCCATTCAGGGCAGCATGGGCTTTGGCCACCCGCACCGCAAAGAGTTCTGCTCGATGGCCTTGAACACCGCCCCGTAGGGCTTCGGTGACCAGATAGGCAATTTGCTGCCGTTGAATTTTTACCTCCTTGAGCCATTCTCGCGCCAGAATAATTTGGGTGCGCAGATCCTCTAGCTCAGCATCGTACTGCTGCAAAAAGGCTTGGGGCGAATCAGCAAATTGGGTGGCATGATCCACCGCTGCAACCCGCTCATCTAAGCCCAGAACCGTATCCGCCGATAGGGCGATCGCAAACCGGTCCAGCAGATGGGGCGGCACTTCTCCCTCATCGGGATTAAAGGTGGCAATCAACAGGGGACGACAGGGGTGATCCAGACTAATCCCCTCCCGTTCAATTGGGTTGCGCCCAGCACTCAGCACGGCCATCAGCACATTGGCCAATTGTTCATCCAAGAGATTGATTTCATCCACATAGAGCACGCCGCGGTGGGCTGCCGCCAAGAGGCCGGGCTGAAAGACCGCTTCACCCCGCTGCACCGATTGACTCACATCCACAGCTCCCAAGAGGCGATCTTCGGTGACCCCTAGGGGAATTTGCACAAAGGGGGCTGGAATCACTTTGGTGGTCAAAGGGACATCGGGATGACTTTGGCGCCAAGCCTGCAAGCGGCTATCCCAGTCTTGGGGACGTTCGGGATCGGGGTTGGCAATGATCGGTACTGGGATCTCCCCTTGATCAATGACTTCAATGGGGGGCAATAGGGCATGAATACCCCGCGCAAGAACAGATTTGGCAGTCCCCCGCCGCCCGGCAATGATCACCCCCCCCAAACCGGGATCAACGGCGGCCAACAGCAGGGCAAGCTTAATGGCTTCTTGACCAACAATGGCGGTAATCGGAAAGGGGGCGATCGCGAGCGTCATTGCATCCCTGTTGAAGGTAAACAGCAGTCGTCATCATCTATCTTACCGAGGGTGAAACCCTTTCCCGCCTCCTTGGCTAGACTGGAGTGAGAAATTGCGGCGAGATGACCATGAGGTTTGTTGGCTCCACCCTAGCGGCTGTTGCCCTATTGACGATGACACCACTGGCGGCACTGGCACGCCCCCTTTCCTGTCGCTCCTATGAAAGTACCTTTGTGGCCACGGAGACTCGTAGCTATTGGGTGAATATCTGTGGGGGCGATCGCCCCGCCTACTATATGGCACGACACAAGCAGGATCCGCGCCTA
Source organism: Thermosynechococcus sp. TG215 (assembly GCF_031583455.1). Classification (NCBI taxonomy): domain Bacteria; kingdom Bacillati; phylum Cyanobacteriota; class Cyanophyceae; order Acaryochloridales; family Thermosynechococcaceae; genus Thermosynechococcus; species Thermosynechococcus sp. TG215. The sequence continues at coordinate 876,369 of NZ_CP134178.1, forward strand.
TCAATTCGGCTGCCCCTGCGGGATTGGAGTCCTCAAGGGTACTATTTTGAAGCCGTCAATGGTGAGTACACGTATCTATTGACCAAAACACCCCGCGGGATGTTCTTGACCGTGAATCGTGGTACCCATGAGCTACTGCGGGAACCTGTTTTGGAGCCGTGGTAAGCAAAGGAGCCAAATTGGTTACAATGAGTTCTTGTTAGCTGAGGCCGCCCTATGGCAGAAGAGATTTTCAATACTGCGGTAATTACGTTTACCCTGGTTCTGGTTGGTTTAGGCGCAGGCTACCTGCTGTTGCGCTTGACTCCCGACGATTAGCCACCAAATGCCCCTACCCGGCAAAGAGCACCAGCCACAGGGGCAATAGAAGAATTAAGGCAAAGAGGCTGGTTAAAATCACACTGGCAGCGAAAGCCCGGTCCAAGTGATATACATCCGCCAGAATTAGGGTCATAAAGGCGGGGGGCATGCCAGCTTGGAGTACCATCCCTAGACGGGGCCGGCCGCTGATGCCTACGAGGGTTAATCCGAGACCCAACAGGAGCGGTACCAGTAGCATCTTAATCGTCAGACAGGGAATGATGCGTTCCCAGCGGAGCTTGAGGGGAGCCTCACCGAGGCAGATGCCCATATAGATCAATCCAGCAATCACCATTAACCACCCCAAGGTTAAAAGTCCCTGTTGGGCGATCGCGGGTAGGGGATGTTGTCGTAGCAGCAGTCCGATGCCGACACACCAAAGGGTTGGATTCCGGCCAATGTGCCACAGCAGTTTTGCGATGGAAATGGCGCGATCGCCAAAACTCGCCGCCACGCCAATGCCAGCACTATAGGAAATGAGGAGCGTCCCCATCAGATCAAAAAACAACGCCCAACTGAAGTGCTCTTGCCCCAGCAGTCGCCAAGTAATTGGAAAGCCAATAAAACCCGTGTTGCCCACCATGGTCGCCAAGAGAAAACTGCCCTGCTCCTGCCGCGTGTGAGCGGGATATTGCTGCAACCACAGCCACGCCAAGCTGACGCCGATCCCCATTCCTAGCCACGCCAATAGCGGAGCCAACGTACTGTGACCCGTAATCGGGGTGGTGACAATAAAACTAAATGCCGTTAGGGGCGTCCCCACCCAGAACAACCCTTGCGCCAGCCAAGCCCCCGTCGTTGGTGGCAAAAAACGGCTACTGCCATAGCCAATGCCCATGCACAGAAAGATTAATCCGTAGAGTTCAGCGAGGGTCGGCAGTAGGGTAAGGAGAATTTTCACGGGAAAAGCATACGCCTTGGGACAGGAATTCTGGCTTGACTTTGGCCAAAAAGACCAGCAGTGAAGCCGTGACCACTCCCTCCAACATAGCAAGGGGCAAATGGCCAATCCCAATCGCAGCGATCGCTAGCCATTCCCGCTGTTGATCCAAGGGTGCTGGCAGGCTCAGGAGAATCACTGCGCCAAATAAGAGAACAGCCAACAGCACAGCCCCCGCCCCAAGGATAAACCCGAGGAGCGATCGCCCCCTTGGCGGACAGCGATGCCACAGCCCCCGAAAAACAGCAGCGGCAAGGAGCGCTGGAATCCCCATGATCAGCGCATTGAGGCCCAAAGTCGTCAGACCGCCATGACCAAACATCACCGCCTGTAGAAATAATCCCACCACCACGGCTATCATTGCCCCTTCCCCCAAAAGAATCCCCAGACTGCCAAGGAACATGAGGTGCACACTGGCGGGAGGCAGCGGGATATAAACCGCAGAGGCGGTAAAAAAGGCAGCGGTTAATAGAGCTAATCGCGGCACGATCGCCAGCGGATCCACCGTTGCCCGCTGCAAACGGCGGCAAGACCACCACAGGAGACCACCGCTACCGGCATAACCCAGTCCACACCACAGGGGCGGCACTAAACCATCGGGGATGTGCATGACTACGACTCCACTGGCAGCCGCCGCCGCGACCAAGCAAAGCAAGCTGTGCCAATGGCACCCCAGAGCACTGCCAAGACCATGACCGTGATTTGTGCGGGAGTGTATTGACTCAGGGAAACCGTCCTTGGCGGTTCTGGGACGGCGGTAAGAGCAACCTCAGCCGTTGCTTGGGCATCGGTTGCTATCGGAATCGTGAGTAGGCCGCCATGTCCCCCTTGACGTACCTGCACCTGCCACTGACCGCGGCGATCGGGCACAAATTGAAACTCCCCTTGGGTATTGGTGGTTCCTGTTATTGCTGGTTCTTGGGGGCGATCGGGGGCAAAGACCTGTACCCTAGCATTTGCCATCGGTTCGCCACTGTCATAGCGCGCTGTAATGTGAATCACCTGTTGCGGTTTGTAGCGCAACTCAACCCCATGGGCAAGGGCTTGGGGAACTATCAGTCCTAAGGTAGCCACACTCGCTAAAACTGTTTTCATGAGGAAACCTCCCGACAGTGACCTTCGCCGACATGACCCAAACTCCGCAAAGCTGTCAGCAGTGTTTGAAATTCTTGGGGGCTGAGTTTTTGCTGTAATCCTGTCCAGTCAACCGTGACTCCCTCAGGAGTGCCTAGGGCAGCAAAGGGGTCAAAGCCTACCGCGTCGCGATTGATCTCCGCCGTTGCTGGTTCAGCGCCATCACCAAAAAGATGATCAAAGTGGAGCGTAATCTCTAGCTCAGCGGAACTGTTCGCTGTGACTATTCCCTTGCGTTCATCGCCAATGTAGTCGCCACAAACAAAGGCCAAGGGCTGATCCAACGTAATGTCAAAGGGGAGAGTGACATTGCCCCGCTGCGCTGTTCCCACCAGTTGTAAACTCGGTGCGAGGGTCTGCCACTGCAGGGCATTGAAGTGACCCACCGCCGCCGCAGCACTGCCTACAAGGGGACGCTGATCACTCACCAAATCCACCGTCATAGGATCGCTAAACACAACCGTCACTTCACTGTCGGGGCGATCGCCCGCCTCAGGATCAAAAGGGGGATGGGTTTGGTAGGCAGTCACCGTACCCAACGTCAAATAGACATGGTCAAGCTCGAGCTTCCAGCCATCTTTGCTTGTCCATCCCGTTTGCAAGCGCTCTTCACCATTGGCATAGAGCTGGAGAGTGCCCTTTTGCGAGGCGGGCGCACAACTGGCCAGTAGCACTGTACTGAAAATCGTGACTATCCCTAAACGTTGGTATAGATTCATTCCTTTGATCACGCCTGATCACGCCGAAAAAAGCCCCAGAAAGAGCACCCCTGTAGCTATTGGCAAAAGCAATAAAGACACTCTTCCTACCTTAGAAGGGGTGGCATTGGTTCTACAATGCACGGGAGGGGGATGGCGTGGCGGTATAGTGTCTTTACAGAGCGTGATGGAGCGAAAAATGAAACGGGTTTGGGGCTGGTTAGGACTTGTCCTCCTGCTGTGGGGACTGTGGACAGCGCCGAGTTGGGCGGGGTTACAAGACGATCGCTACGATGGGAATATCTTTGCTCTTTACGCCGGCAATGGCTCCTTAGTGCCACCAAAGGTCACCCTAGAGAAATCGCGTCAGAGCGATCGCGCCACATTGCTGCTGTTTTATGTGAACGATAGCCGCGACTGCAAGCAGTTTGCCTCCACCATTTCCCAGTTGCAGGGGTACTATGGTCGCGTCACCGATTTCATCGCTATTGATGTCGATGCCTTACCCTTTGGGGCGCAGTTCTCCGCCAATGAAGCGGGCTACTACTACAAAGGCCGGGTGCCGCAAACCCTGATTTTCGATCGCCAAGGCCAATTGCGGCAGGAATTTATCGGTGTGGTGCCCTTTGAAACCCTCGATGACACGTTTCGGGAAGTGTTTGATTTGCTGCCGAGATCGCAATCTCTGGAACTGCGGCCGCGCCCTGTGAATGAAATCAATGTGGAACTGGTGCCCCCGCCACCTGTCAAAGGGAAGAAGCTGGCCAACGAAACGGTAGAGTAATAGTGAGCTTTGCAGTGAGGTACAAGATAGCGAGGTACAAGATGGAGTTACCCACCCTACAGGAACGTCTAGCAGTTGTTTTGGCGAAACGGGAGAGCCTCAAAAAGCTCTTGGAACTCCCCGGTCATGGCACCCTCACCATTGACATTGAATCCGCCCTCGCCGAACTCGATGAATTGATTAGCGACTTCAAGCGCACGTTTCCAGACCTCGACATTCCTGCCTAGGAGGTTCACGATGGTGGAGATTACCAGTCGTTGGGTCAAGGTGGTCAATGGCGATCTGCTGATTGATGCCTACTTAGCCGAGCCTGTTGCCCCCGGCCGCTATCCGGCAGTGATTGTCTTTCAGGAAATTTTTGGCGTCAATGCCCATATCCGCGATGTGACCGAACGTATTGCCCGCGAAGGCTATGTGGCGATCGCCCCCGCCATTTACCAACGCTTTGCCCCCGGCTTTGAAACGGGCTACACCGCCGCTGATATTGATTTGGGGCGGCAGTACAAAAACCAAACCAAAGCCGAGGAACTCCTTAGTGACACCCAAGCGACCATTGCCTATCTGCGCGGCCTTGAAAATGTGGATGGGGATGCCATTGGTACGATTGGCTTTTGCTTTGGCGGTCATGTGGCCTATCTGGTGGCTCAGTTACCGGACATTAAAGCCACGGCCTCATTCTATGGCGCCGGGATGACAACCATGACCCCCGGCGGTGGCCTACCCACCATTGAAATCACACCGAAAATTCGCGGCACGCTCTATGCCTTCTTTGGCGATCGCGACCAAAGTATTCCCATGGAACAGGTGAAGCAAATTGAAACGGCGCTGCGCCACCACGGCATTCGTCACCACATCTTCATCTATCCAGCGGATCATGGCTTCTTCTGCGATCAACGGGATAGCTACGATGCAGCAGCAGCACGGGATGCGTGGGAACAAGTCAAAGAACTCTTCAACACCGTCCTACGGCAGCAACAGTGACCCTATCTTTACAGAACCTTTACATTTGACGCAGTTGCAGCGGAATGGGTTCAATACAAAGGGCTATAGTAAAAGTAGATTGCGTGTTCCCCATCGCCTAAACAATGCCAAAGGCAGTTGCCAAGCTTTAATATTCTTTTAAGTCATGTTCTTTATCCCCGCTGTTGCTGTCTATGACTACTCCTACCCACAAAGTTCTGCTGAAGCAGGGATCCCTTGTTCTCAAGCAGTGCAAAAAAGCCCTTCTTGAACGAGATATGGCTGTCCTTCAGCAGCAGGCACGCATTTTACAAGTTGCAGCAGTGGCATCCCGGCAAACGCTGATTGAGGCAGAAGCACGGCTCTTGGAGCAGGCAGCCCAGCAAAATCAACCCCGGCGAGCAGCGGAAATTCTGATGAAAATCAAAGAATGCTTGGTTGCCCTAGCGGGGGATCAACGTGACTTTGACAGCCTGCCAGGCGTGGCAGCAGAGACTGAGGCACCTGCGAAAAAGCCCCCCTTTATCCAGCGTCCCCATGATGACAGCTACACGAAACGCTTGGGGAACTATCTGGTTGAAGCAGAATTGGTGACACCCGCACAAATTGAAGTTGCCTTAGCCGATCAGCGAGCCACAGGGGCAAGACTCGGCGATATTTTGGTAGCACGGGGATGGCTGCGCAAGGGCACGATTGAGTTCATCATGGAGCGCGTGGTCTTACCCGATCGCCGTCGTCAGGAGGCAGAAACTCCCTCTTCGCCATCAACCTCTCCCGCAGCTCAATCGCCCCGCACACCCCCCGCCCCTGGTACGTCAGTGAATGACCGGGCAACCTTCATTGATACCAGCCACTTAAATTCTCTGTAGGTTTGGTGGCAGTGGCGATCGCGTATTCTCCGAAGGTTTTGGAACGGGGCGATCGCGCCCTGCGCTGTAGTCCCTTTTTGCCCCTCTTGTTTCAGACAATGCAGCAGCGGAGTGTGGCACTCCTAGAAATTGTGGGCGAAGCGGGTCTTCAATCGGGATTCACGCGATCGCCCTTGCCTGTGCTCCTAGCAGAAGCAGAGTTGGACTGGTTGATCCGCGTCGGTTTACTGCGCCGCGAAGTGGATGGCCAAGGCCTCACCGATCGCTATCGCCTCACTCCCTTGGGGCAACAGTTGATTCAACGTTATCGCCAACCCACATGGGCGGCCTCTTGGGGCGATCGCTGGCGCAATCAACTCAGCCGCTGGTGGGGAATGTAACGGTTCTGTAACGACCTGTAACGCATCGGTGATTTTCGCTACCATGCTTTATGAGTGCCGTTAGCAAGAGCGAGACGCAGCTTTTTATGGTTAATACCGTCGCCAAACCAGAGTTTGAAGAACTGCGGCCGGGCATTAAAGCCCCCGCCAAGGAAACCATCCTCACGCCCCGCTTCTATACCACTGACTTTGAAGCGATGGCCAATATGGACATTACTGAAAACAAAGCAGAACTTCAGGCCATCCTTGAGGAATTCCGCTGCGACTACAACCGCCACCACTTTGTGCGGGATGCAGAATTTGAACAGTCTTGGGATCACATTGATGGCGAAACCCGCCAGTTATTTATTGAATTTTTGGAGCGCTCCTGCACAGCGGAATTTTCTGGCTTTCTCCTCTACAAAGAACTCAGCCGCAAGCTCAAGGATCGCAACCCCCTATTGGCGGAATGCTTTGCCCTGATGTCTCGCGATGAAGCCCGCCACGCTGGCTTCTTGAATAAAGCGATGGCCGACTTTAACCTATCGCTGGATCTTGGCTTTTTGACGCAGCACCGCAGTTACACCTACTTTGAACCGGAATTCATCTTCTACGCCACCTACCTCTCCGAGAAAATTGGTTACTGGCGCTACATTACGATCTATCGCCATCTGGAGAAGCACCCCGAACATCGCATCTACCCCATCTTCCGCTTCTTTGAGAACTGGTGCCAAGATGAAAACCGCCACGGTGACTTCTTTGATGCCGTGATGCGTGCCCAGCCGCAAATGCTGGATCGGCCGCGCACCTTCTGGCAAAAGATTAAGGAAATTCCCCTGTCCCTCTCGGGTAAGAAATGGGCACGCTACTTCATGGTCTGCTGGTTACCGCCGAAACTGTGGTGCCGCTTCTTCCTGCTCTCGGTCTTTGCCACAATGTACCTCAACGATTTGCAACGGGCGAAGTTCTATGCTGCGATTGGCCTAGATGCCCGCGAGTATGATCGTGAGGTGATTGCCAAAACCAATGAAACCGCAGGCCGTGTTTTTCCGGTGATTCTCGATGTCGATCATCCAGAATTTTATCAGCGGTTAGAGCGGTGTGTCGAAAACAATGCCAAGCTGACAGAAATTAGCAAGCAAAATGGCGGTTTTCTGAAGAAACTTCCCCTCTATCTCTCGAATGTGTGGCAAATGATCAAGTTGTTCTTGATCCCCGCCAAGGCACCCACAACGGCGGCGGTGCGTTAATTTCCTCTGCGGCTTAAAAATATACTGATCTCCATGGGTTACGTCTGCGGGCGTAACCTTTTTTTCACTTTTCCTACAATTGATGTCCGTATTATTACGGAGTGTTGCGGGAGTATGAAAAGAATCTAAAAGCACTTTTGACCACTGGGGATCGCTAAAACCTGCTTCCTAGGCCTCTTTGACCCTGTGATCGCTGCAAAAGTCGCTGAGGACAATTTCATAGGATGGAAGGTAGAGAGCCTAAAGATTTTACTTCGGAGTTGATCCCCGCGATGGACAGCCCAATTCTCACTCCCACAACTTGCCGCTTTTGCCGCTTCTATTATTCCGAAGGGCGGCGTGGTGGTACCTGTGAAAAACTGAATGTGCCGGTGCGGGGGTTTTGGCGGGCCTGTCCCTTGGCGGCAGCCATCCCTAGCCGTGAACATCAGCCAGCGATCGCGACAAGCCCATCAACCACTGCTAGGGCGGTGAGTGCGTCCGTATTTTTCTTTGAGGATGATCCCGAAGCCATTGAGTGACCTCAGCAAGGGTGGGTTGACCAGCGATCGCCCCCCGTTTTGTCGTCACGAGCGCCCCCACCACTGTGGCAAATTCTAAACAAGCAGCCTGCCATTGGGGGTCACGGTAGGTTTCCGGGCTGCCCTGTAATAATTGGGCAATCCAACCCGCAACAAAGCCATCGCCGGCACCAGTGGTATCCACAACGGGCATGGCGGGTGGTTGTAATTCCCCTTGATTTTCGTGCCAGCAGTAGTGAATAGTTTGATCCCCGTCAGTAATAACCACGGCATGGTCAGGTGCCGTCCCCCAAAGGGCACGATAGACAACTTGGGGATCACTGTCAGAGAAAAATAATTCCGCCTCTTCCTTGGCCAGTTTCAGGAAATGCGCCTGTGCTAAAAAAGGACGAATGCGTTCAGGAGCAGCACTCGCATCCCGCCAGAAGATTGGTCGCCAGTTGGCATCAATGAGAATAAAGGCACCGTTTTGCCGCAGTTGCTGGACTAGATGTTCAATGGTGGTGGCGGTGGGTTCACTGGCTAGTCCGAGCGTGCCGGTGACGAAAAATTGTGCCCCAGCTAGGAACGATGGCGAGACTTGCTGGCCAGAGAACTGCATATCGGCAAAGACAGAAGTTCCCGCTGGCGCAAATCCCACAAACTGGCGATCGCCCCCCACCAATTGAACGCGCACTTGCCGCGTCGGCACCCCAGCGACCCGCTCGACTGCTTCGATATTGACGCCCAAAGCGGCTAATTCGGCACAGGCTTGCTCCCCTAAGGCATCGTCCCCCACAGCCCCCAAAAAGGCCGCACTCACCCCCAACTTCACCAAACCACAGGCCACATTGGCCGGGGCACCCCCCAGAAAACACTGCGGGGGATCAGGGGGCACTTCTAAACAGTCAAAGAGGACTTCGCCAGCACAGAGGACAGTGGGTTGGGACATCGCTAATGATTCGCTATAGGGCAATTTAGTTTTTTCTATTGATCCCTAGCCTAGCGATCGCTAGGGGAGTGTGTCAAAATGGTAGCAATTCCAAGATCGAGGGACACTGCAACCGTGTTTGTTCTCAGTGGTTACGAGTATTTTCTTGGCTTTTTGATTATCTGTGGTCTGGTACCCGTACTGGCTTTAGCTGCCTCTGCGCTATTGCGTCCCAAATCCGGGCGGATGATCCGCTTGACGACCTACGAATCGGGGATGGAACCCATTGGTGGCGCGTGGATTCAGTTCAATGTGCGCTACTACATGTTTGCCCTCGTCTTTGTCATTTTTGATGTGGAAACGGTCTTTTTATATCCTTGGGCGGTGGCCTTCCATCAGTTGGGCTTACTGGCCTTTATTGAAGCCTTGATTTTCATTGCCATTCTGGTCGTGGCTCTAGTTTATGCGTGGCGCAAACGTGCCCTCGAATGGTCTTGAGTGAGTTGATTGCCTTTAGGTTGGAGCAGCGAACATGAGTGACACCCCCGAAGCCCCCATTGTTGAAGCTGGCTCTGTATGCCGCCTTCTCCAGTCTCAAAACCTGAGTGTGGAATCCCTCGGTACCGATGCCTCTGGCGTAGAAATCATCAAAGTGGATCGCGATCGCCTGCTGGCGGTGTGCCAAGCCCTCTATGCCGACGGCTTTAACTATTTGCAGTGCCAAGCCGCCTATGATTCGGGTCCCGGCCAAGACTTGGTGAGCACATACCACCTGATCAAGCTCAGTGATAATGCCGATCGCCCCCCAGAGGTGCGGATTAAAGTCTTTGTCCCTCGGGATGATGCCCGTGTGCCTTCCGTCTATTGGATTTGGAAAACCGCCGACTGGCAAGAGCGGGAATCCTACGATATGTTTGGCATTGTCTATGAGGGGCACCCAAATTTGAAGCGCATCCTTATGCCCGAGGATTGGGTGGGCTGGCCGCTGCGCAAAGATTACATCACCCCTGACTTCTACGAGTTGCAGGAAGCCTACTAAGCTCCCTTGGTTCCCGCTGATGCTGCCTATTGGTACAGTTGGTCACAGGTACCCGGCCTTGGCTCGGTGTTACTCAAACGCCTCTGGCAGCACTTTGGCGATTTGCAAAAGGCTTGGGAAGCCCCCCTAGCTGCCTTGGCAGAGGTGGAAGGAATTGGCCCAAAGCTCCAAGGGGCGATCGCCCACTATCGTCAGCAGTGCCAACCCCTAGCTCTCTACGAGCACCACTGCCAGCAAAATCCCCACCATTGGGTGCTGAGTGACCCTCGCTATCCACCACTGCTGCGCGAAATTCCCGATCCGCCGCCCTTGCTCTACTATGGCGGGACTCGCATTTTAGAAATTCTCAGTCAATCCACACCAACTGTTGCCATTGTCGGCACCCGTGATCCTTCAGAATATGCGCAGCGTTGGGCGCACAAGCTGGGGTATGCCCTTGCCCAAGCTGGGTTTATTGTTGTTTCCGGCATGGCCGCAGGCATTGATGGCGCGGCGCATCGCGGCTCTTTAGAAGCTGGAGGTGCCACACTGGCCGTCTTAGCCACGGGTGTGGATATGATCTACCCACCGGAAAATCGTTCGCTTTATTACCAGATTCGTGAACGCGGGGGATTCTTGAGCGAGTATCCTAGGGGCGTGGGTGCCGATCGCCCCCAATTTCCCCGTCGCAACCGCATCATTGCTGGTCTGTGCCGTGCGGTGATTATTGCAGAGGCTCCCTACAAATCCGGTGCCCTGATCACTGCTCGCTATGCTGCCGAGTATGGTCGTGATGTCTATGTGCTGCCGGGGCATCTCGATAACCACCGTGCCAAGGGTGCCCTGAGTCTGGTGAATCAAGGGGCACAGATTATCTTGGGAGAAGAAGCTCTCCTCGAACAATTGGGGCATACACCCCCCCTCGATCCAACACCCTTCTCAGCCCCACCGCCAACGCTATCGCCCCCCCAGCAACAGATTCTCGAGGCGATTCAACAACTGAGCCAAGGCAGCAATAGTGTTGCCTTTGATGACATTGTGCAGCGCGTACCCTTGGAAACAGGGGTGGTGATGGCAGAACTAATGCACTTGGAGCTAACGGGTTGGGTCGAGCAGCAGCCGGGGAATCGCTATCGCAAAACTAGCCGTTAAAGTTTCATCAATAAATCTTGGAGGGTAAAATGACAAACTCCCAGAACCTACAACATCCCCGTGAAGCCCAAGATCGGTTAGTCCTCGAGCGCTTGGGACAAGAGGGCATCAGTGATTACAACTTGGCGGAATTGGGGCGATTGCTGATTCGCTATGATGGCTTCCCCGGTGCCGAAACCAATAAGAAGTTAATGGCAGAGCTGCTAGAAAAATGGCAACTCACGGAGGAAGAACTGTTTGAGCGTACCCGTGCCATTCACGCTCGCGGCGGTGTTTACAAGCTGGGCAGCAATAAACGGGAGGATTGGACTTAGATTTCTTTGCCGTAGAGGCGATCAAGGGTACGAAAGTCCTTTTCTGCTTCTTGCCAAAGGAGTCGGTTATCCGGATCGGCTTTCAGCGCGCGATGCAGGTATTCCCGTGCCGCTTGGGGTTGGCGATCGCGAATGAGTTGCCTCGCCCAGCACTGATAGGTGACGGCTTGCCACTGGCGTACTTCGGCATCTTGAGGCAGCCGACTGGCCAACCCTTCCACAAGGGATATGGCACGTTGATAGCAGCGATATTTGAGAAATTCCTGAAGTTGGCGATAGCTAGCGTGCTTCAGTTCAATCTCAAAGGCAGAGAGAGGCGGCGGTGGCTGCGGTGGGCGAGATTGGGGTTCTGATTTAACAGGGGTAGGCCGAAAGGTGGGCAGTCCTCGTACTAATTTTTCATAGGCCTGTTGGAGGAGAATAAACTTCTCATGGGCAGTGCGATCGCCGGGGTTGACATCGGGATGATAGCGTCGTGCTAGCCGTCGGTAGGCGGATTTCACTTGAGCTAAGGACGCCCCTTGTGGCAACTCCAGAATGCGATAGCACTCTTCTAAATTCATTCCGCAGGGCACAACATGACATCTGCTTTGCATTGTCGGATGTTCACTTCGGTTCTGCAACCAATGTCCTACGCTGGAATCAAGTGAAACATGCGGAGTAGCCCCAGCGTGGAGTCGGCGCACATTTTAGGGACACGGATTGATGTCACCACCTACAACCAAGCCTGTGATCTAATCGCTGAGTGGATTGCTCAAGGCAAGGGGGGCTATGTGGTTGCCGCGAATGTTCATGTGGTGATGACGGGGGTGTGGCGATCGCCCTTTCAACGGGTGGTGAATGGTGCCCAACTGGTGACCTCTGACGGCATGCCCTTGGTGTGGGGCTTACGGCTTTTGGGCTTTCCGCAAGCAGAGCGGGTCTATGGTCCGGATTTGATGCTGGCGTTGTGCGATCGCGCCCAAGAGGAAGGCTGGCGTATTTTCCTCTATGGCAGTGAACCCCTCGTGTTAGAGCGGCTGCAACGAAATCTGCGAGAGCGCTTTCCCAAGATGCAGTTTGTGGGTGCCTACGCGCCTCCCTTTCGTCCTTTGACCCCTGAGGAGGAGGCCAGCGATCGCCAGCGCATTCTTGATAGCGGTGCTGATCTGGTTCTTGTCAGCCTTGGCTGTCCCAAGCAGGAGGAGTGGATGGCTCGCCAAAGCCCTTTTCTGCCCATTGTCTTGGTGGGTGTGGGAGCGGCCTTTAATTTTCACAGTGGCGTTGTGGCGCAAGCGCCTCGCTGGATGATGGCGATCGGTCTGGAGTGGCTCTTTCGACTCCTGCAAGAACCCCGCCGCCTCTGGCAACGCTATCTGCTGAACAATCCCGCATTTGTTGTGCTTTTTGCCGCTCAACTCCTGCGTTACTGGCTAGGCCGACGGCAAGGCAAGAGACTGTCCTAGGGTTTGCAAGGGAGAGCGTCCCACCTGTTGCTGTGCCCACTGAAGGCTTTGCTGCAATCGAGTCACCAAGGGCAGAGATTTTGCTTGGGGAGCAGTCTCAAAGTAATGGATCAAACTCAAGCCACTCAAGCGCAACACATAGGCTGCCGTTGCCCCCTGTAAACAGCTCCCTGCCAAATAGGTGAGGGAATTGCCCTTGAGCCACTGTCCTAGGGATTGGGTGCCCAGTTCCACAGCCCCCAACTGCACCATTAGCCGCAATAGCTCCTTGGCAAGGGGTTCAGCATCCGCCAAGCGAAAGGAGCGTTGGTAGATTTGACCGAGATCCCACGTGAGGCGCACCAATAGCCCCCCGGCCATGACGAGATCCAGAAGCGGAAGAGGATTCACTGCCGTTGCCGCCGCTGCCAGCCATTGGTAGCGTTCAATGATCGGGGTGGCTCGTTCTTGGCGATACTGGTTGAGGGCGGATTGCGCCTGTTGATGGAGTTGTTGGGCACGGCGATAGGTGCCGGCTAAGACCAGATTCGCTCGCTGTTGGGTGAGACAGTGCAGCACTGCGGAGGTGAGTTCTTGGGGATTGTGGGGTGTAAAGGGAATGAGTTGATCTTGTCCAATCTGGAGTTGTTGCAGTTGCTGCTGTAAATGCACTGCCACGCGATCGCAAAGCGCGCCCTTCGGGCGATCGCGCTCCTGCACCATTTCTGGATACCACACCACAAGAACGTGATAATGGCTTGCTTGCAATACCCGCAGCATCTCAAACTCACTGGCGGTAAGGGCACCCGTTACGGTCAAAAGCACTAAGTCTGCCTGGGGCACCGTTGCCAATGTTTGCTGCTGAAACGTACAGCTATCGAGGGGTAGGGTAGCGACGGCATCGTACACCCGATTGAGAGCATAGGCCGATTGCCCGAGAACACACACCTCAACCGTTGGGCTATCTAACCGCTGTTGGAGTTGGCTGTGGGCTGATTGTAGGGAGGCTTGGCGCTCTATGGGAAGTTCCTGCAAAAGGCTCCGCGTGTCTGCCAGTTGCTTTTCCAGTAATTGAGGATGCAGAGAAGGTTGAGGGGGAGCCGGGTTTGGCGCAGCGGGCGATCGCCGCCAGTACCAATAGCCCAACCCTAGACCAAGAATCAGCAGCCATCCCCACGGATGGTCATTCACCCAGCCACTCAACAACAAGAGAATAATGGCGGCAGCAACAGCCATGTCCTTGTACCCCAAGCAAATCCTTTGTTTGTTAGCTTACCGTGACTGGTGAGCAGCACTCAAATTCCCAAGGCTCGAGGAAATGCAGCCTGAATTTTCTGTCCGCCTATGAAGGTTTCCCCACCTGCTGCGCGAGGATCTGGGGGACATGTTCAAACGGAATCCCATTAAATCTGTTGCATAATCACGCGATCGCCACAGGAATTTAGACAGGGCGCGGCCTTCAATGGGTGGCTCTTGTCAATTCAGGAACGAAGGGGACTATGTTAGCAATCCTCCGATGCGCTTCACCCCTTGTGACTGCTAGGATGGGAGTTACGCTCAAATTTTCAATTTTTCAATAAGGATTTCTGACGCCAATGGATGTTATCCCCGCCATTGATTTACTTGACGGCAAATGTGTGCGCCTAGTGCAAGGGGACTATGGTAAGGTCAAGGTTTTTCATGATGATCCTCTAAAAGTTGCCCTCTACTGGCAGCGGTTGGGTGCTCCCCGCTTGCATGTGGTTGACCTAGATGCAGCCAAAACGGGCGAACCGCGAAATTATGATCTGATTGCCAAGATCGTCGCCTCCCTTGAAATTCCTGTGCAGGTGGGGGGTGGCTTGCGATCGCGCCAAGCAGTGGCTGATCTCTTTCTCCAAGGTGTCAATCGTGCCATTTTGGGTACCGTGGCTCTTGAGGATCCAGAGCTAGTGGCCAGTTTGGCCGCAGAATACCCCGGACGCATTTGGGTAGGGCTGGATGCTCGCGATGGCTATGTGGCAACGCGGGGTTGGCTAGACACCTCAACGATCTTGGCCACCGATCTTGCCCAAAAAATGGCAACAATGGGGGTAGCAGGGTTGGTTTACACCGATATTCAGCGGGATGGCACTCTCCAAGGGCCGAATATTCCAGCACTGCGGCAGTTATTGGCGGCAACCGATCGCCCGGTCATTGCATCGGGTGGCGTGGGTTCCCTCACAGATATTCTCAGTCTCTTTGCCCTCAGTCCCCAAGGGTTATCGGGGGTGATCGTCGGTAAGGCACTTTATACCAAAGCAGTGGATTTGCGGGAAGCGGTTCGGGCTGTCGGTCAAGGTCGCTGGCAAGATATTCCGCCAGATTTGGGAAGCACGACTTGGGCATAAGTAGCCTAAGATCAAGGCGTTGTTACCCCTAAAACGGAATGTTAAAGCACCCTGCACTGCGCTCCCTTGGCAAAATTTGGCGACTACTGGATCGGGGCGATCGCTGGCAACTGGCAGGCATTGGTGTCTTGATGCTCATTGGCAGTATTTGGGAAGCCTTGGGGGTAGGCTTGGTGCTACCCTTTATTGCCGTTATTGAAAAGCCCAGTCGCCTCAATGATCTTCTGTTTTGGCGTCACAGTGCAGCCCCCTTAACCCCACAGGAAGAGTATCAATGGCTGCTCATTCTCAGCATTAGCTTCGCTATCCTCTTTATTTGTAAAAACCTATTTATTGCAGGGAGCAACTATCTTCAGTTTAAGTTTTTGAATGAAAAGCAGCGCAAATTTTCAGTGATGCTCTTGCGCAGCTATCTCTTTAAGCCCTATACTTTTCACTTGCAAAATAATACAGCAAAACTCATTCAAAATGCCAACAATGAAACCACTAATATTTTTAATGGCTACTTACTACCTTTGCTAATTATTATTTCAGAATCTTTGATTGTTTTTGCTATTTTTACAGTAATTATATTGAGTAATCCATTTATTTCCTTAGTTGTCATTGCAATTCTAGCGATTCTATCTTATCTCTTCTTTAGGTTCTTCCGTAAAAAACTGAAAAAAATCGGTGCTCAACGGGTTCACTACGCCCAAAAAGTGGTGCAAAGTATTAATCAAGGCTTAGGGGGTATTAAGGAAGTCAAGGTTTTGGGTCGTGAGCAGATCTTTCTCGATGTCTATGAAGAAAATCTGATTGAGGATCGCAAGGCCAACTTCTTCTTGAATTTTATTAACCAACTGCCCCGCTCCTATTTTGAAACCCTTGCGGTCACAGTCATTATTCTGATTATCATTCTGACACTGATTCAGCAGGGGTCAATGGCTCAGGTCTTACCTTTGATTTCTCTATTTGCGGCTGCTGCGTTTCGACTTTTGCCCTCGGCCAGCCGATTGATGGTGAGTTTGAATAGTGTCATTTTTTACTCTGCTTCTGTAGATATTATTTACGATGACATTTTAGAGGCACGATCGCTAGAAATTCATCAGCCAGAACCTGTTACGATCAAGCCTTTTTGCGATCGCCTCGAACTAATTGATCTGCACTACACCTATCCCAATGCCCCTCGGCCAGCCCTCTGTGGGGTTTCTCTCACAATTAAACAGGGGGAAATGATTGGCTTTGTCGGATCTTCAGGGGCAGGGAAAACCACGATTGTCGATCTAATTTTGGGACTCCTAGAACCTTCTCAAGGGGATATTCGTGTGGATGGTGAGAGTATTTACCACAACCTTGCCCAATGGCAACGGCAGATTGGCTATATTCCCCAAACCATTTATCTTTCCGATGACACGCTGCGCCACAACATTGCCTTTGGCTTACCGGCAGAGGCCATTGATGAAACGGCTTTGTGGGCGGCGGTAGAAGCGGCTCAGTTATCCACGTTTGTCCGTACTCTGCCTGAGGGACTAGATACCGTTGTGGGTGAACGGGGGGTGCGCCTTTCGGGAGGACAGCGCCAGCGAATTGGCATTGCCCGCGCCCTTTACCACAACCCCTCAGTGCTCATTATGGATGAAGCAACAGCGGCTCTTGACAATCAAACGGAAGCGGGAGTGATGGATGCGATTCAAGCCCTTAGTGGTGCAAAAACCATTATTATGATTGCCCACCGCCTCAGCACTGTCATGGCGTGCGATCGCCTGTACCTAATGGCCAATGGCCAAGTGGCGGCTGTCGGGAGCTACCAAGAACTCCTGCAAAACAGTCCAGACTTTCGAGCCATGGCGCAAGGGTATGCAGGCGCTAGCTAGCGGCTCGCTTCTACTTCCTTGAGGGTACGTGCCATTAAAACACGGTGGGTACCGCGTTCGGGTTCGCCGGAGGCTGGCTGTCGTTGCTGGTAGGTGCCATCGGGTTGCAGCTCCCACGCTTGGCGATTGTCTGCCAACATAATTTCCAGCAGCTCTTTGAGTTCCAGTTGAATGGTTGGATCTTGAATGGGGGTAATGGCTTCAACGCGGCGGTCTAAGTTGCGCGATCGCCAGTCGGCACTGCCAATGTAGTACTCTGGCTCGCCATTGTTGCCAAAGTAAAAAATCCGTGAGTGCTCCAAAAAGCGGCCAATGATACTAATCACCCGAATGCGATCGCTCACCCCCGGTACCCCCGGCCGCAGACAGCACATGCCACGAATAATTAGATCAATTTCTACCCCTGCTTGGGACGCCTCATAGAGGGCACGAATCACCTGCGTATCTGTGATCGCATTCATCTTGGCAATAATTCGGCCGGGGTGACCATTGCGGGCGTGTTCAATCTCACGGTAAATCAATTGCAGCGTGCGATCGCGCATTGTGACCGGGGCAACGAGAAGCTGGCGATAATCCCGTTGGCGGGAATAGCCCGTGAGCACATTAAAGAGTTCCGAGAGATCCGCTCCTAACTCGTCACGGCAGGAAAACAGCCCTAGGTCCTCATAGAGGCCAGCAGTTTTGGGATTGTAATTGCCCGTGCCAATGTGGACATAGCGACGAATTTGCCCCGCCTCTTGGCGCACAACCAAAACCGTTTTTGTGTGGGTCTTGAGACCCGGTACGCCATAGACCACGTGGACGCCCACTTTTTCCAGCTTCCGTGCCCAGAGGATATTGTTCTCCTCGTCAAAGCGCGCCTTCAGTTCCACCAAGACCGCCACCTGTTTGCCATTCTCTGCGGCTTTAATCAGGGCACTGACAATCGGCGAGTCCCCTGAGGTGCGATAGAGGGTCATTTTAATCGCCAGCACCTGGGGATCGTGGGCCGCCAAGGTGATAAAGCGCTGCACCGTTGCCGCAAAGGAATGGTAGGGGTGGTGCACCAGAATATCTCCCTCCCGAATCAGGCTAAATAGTTCATTGGCCACGGCTTCCCAGTAGTCGGTGCCCAAAGTTGTAATCTCACTGGTGGTGTCAAACATTGACTCCCGCTCTTCCACCCGCTGAAAACGGGGAGGCACTTGGGGGTGCCATTCCGAATCCTTCAAGTGGGGCAGGGGCAAGCTCATAAAGGCAAACAAATCATTGAGGCACAACAGACCATCCAGTTCATAGACATCAATCTCCTCAAGATCCATCTCTTCCATCAGGGTTTGCCTCAGAAGCGGTGGAATGCCCCGCTGCACCTCTAGACGCACCACCGAGCCAAAGCGACGCTTGCGAATTTCCTGTTCAATGGCAATCAGTAAATCATCCGCCTTGTCCGTTTCCAGTTCAAGATCAGCACTACGGGTAATGCGAAAGGCAAAGTAGGCCTGAATCTCCATGCCCGGAAAGAGAGCCCCAAGGTTGTGGGCAATCATTTCTTCGAGGGGAACCCCAACCCAATGGGCACCTTGGGGTGAGTGCAAATGCGGGGGCAGAGCAACAAAGCGCGGAAACCGATTCGGTACCTTCACCCGTGCCAGTCGCTCTTGGCCAGATTCGGGATCACGGATCAGAACCGCAAGGTTGAGGCTGAGGCTAGAGATATAGGGAAAGGGGTGCGCCGGATCGACTGCTAAGGGGGTGAGCACCGGAAAAACTTGCGCTTGGAAGTAGTCGTTGAGGTAGGCCTGCTGCTCAGGGGTCAACTCATTAAAGCGGGTGAGAAAAATGGCTTCCTTGGCCAAGAGAGCACGCAATTCTTGGTCGAAATAGCGGTGTTGCTCAGTAACGATTGGTAGCAGATATTGCCGCACTGCTTGTAATTGCTCCGCTGGGGGCATGCCATCGGCTCCCCCTTGAACAATGCCACTTTCCACTTGCTGCTTCAAACCCGCCACCCGCACCATGAAAAATTCATCTAAGTTGGAACTGAAAATGGCCATAAATTTCAGCCGCTCTAGGAGCGGTGTGCGGGGGTCATAGGCCTCGTGGAGTACCCGCTTATTAAATTCCAGCCAACTCAGGGAGCGGTTGAAGTAGTACTGCGGATTCTGGAGGTCAATGGGGTTAGACACTTTACGGCGAGGGGACTTCGCAGGGGTCATAGCCGTTTGTTCTACGTTGTCGGTTGCACTAGCATCCACTGTACTCGATTCCCCTTTAGCAGCGTTGGTACCGATTCCAGAGCGTACAATGAGAAGGTTAAGGTTTGCTAATCGTGGAGAGTTTCTACCAATATGGCCGACGTGGGGGCAACGGGAGCCGAAATTCGGGCAACACGGATTGAGAAAGCCAAAACACTGCAAGCACAGGGCATGAACCCCTATGCCTATCGTTGGGAGCGCACCCATACTGCAGCAGTTCTGCAAGAAAAATATGCTCACTTGGCCGCTGGCGAAGCGGTGGGCGATCGCGTCAGTGTCGCCGGTCGGATTATGGCGCGGCGCGTCTTTGGCAAGCTGGCCTTTTTTACACTTCAGGACGACAGCGGCACAATTCAGCTTTACCTCGATAAGCAAACCATTAGCCAAGGCATGGGGGAAGCCGCCTTTGCCGATTTGAAACACCTGACGGATGTCGGCGATATCCTTGGCGCTGTGGGCACCCTCAAGCGCACAGAAAAGGGTGAACTCTCGGTTGTGGTGGAATCCTACACCATGCTCACGAAGTCATTGCTGCCTCTGCCGGACAAGTGGCACGGCCTCACGGATGTGGAAAAACGCTATCGTCAGCGCTATGTGGATCTCATTGTCAACCCCCACGTACGCGATACGTTCCGCAAGCGAGCACTGATCACCGCCGCCATTCGCCGCTACCTCAATGAACAAGGCTTTATTGAAATTGAAACGCCGGTGCTACAGGCGGAAGCCGGGGGAGCCGAGGCTCGTCCTTTCATTACCTATCACAACACGCTGGAGATGCAGCTTTATTTGCGCATTGCCACAGAACTGCACCTGAAGCGCCTGATTGTCGGTGGTTTTGAGAAGGTCTATGAACTGGGGCGCATCTTTCGCAATGAGGGCATCTCAACCAAGCACAACCCTGAATTTACGTCCATTGAGGTCTATCAGGCCTACGCCGACTACAACGATATGATGACGCTGACGGAGGCAATCATCACCACAGCAGCGATGGAGGTGTTGGGCACGCTCAAGATGACTTATCAAGGGGAAACGATTGATCTGACGCCGCCATGGCGACGGGTGACCATGCACGATGCAGTGTTGCAAGCCACTGGGATTGATTTTCGCCAATTGTGCGATCTAGCAGCGGCGAAGAAAGCAGCCCAAAAAGCAGGGGTAAAAGACTTAGACGCCTGTGACACGATTGGCCGAGTGCTTAACGAAGTGTTTGAGCAGACTGTTGAACCGACATTGATTCAACCCACCTTTGTTCTTGACTATCCTGTGGAGATTTCCCCCTTGGCCAAGCCCCACCGCAGCCAACCGGGACTGGTGGAGCGATTTGAATTATTTATCGTTGGTCGCGAACACGCCAATAGTTTTTCGGAGTTAACGGATCCATTGGATCAACGGCAACGCTTGGAGGAACAGGCACGGCGCAAAGCGGCTGGGGATTTGGAAGCCCACAGTGTTGATGAAGATTTCCTCACAGCTCTAGAGCATGGAATGCCACCCACAGGAGGCCTAGGGATTGGTATTGACCGCTTGGTGATGTTGCTGACGGATTCCCCCAGTATTCGCGATGTGATTGCTTTCCCACTGTTGCGTCCGGAATCGGCAAGTGGTCAAGTTTGATCCGTTTGCTAAAATCTTAAGCATATTTGCTGAATTCCTGATACTGAATGTCCACTGAATGGAGGCATGGCCAACAATGTCAGTGCAAACCATTGAAAAACCAGCAACCGTTCGCAAGTTGGCGCCCCGCTATCGTGTGCTCCTTCACAATGACAATGTCAATTCCATGGAGTATGTGGTGGAGGTATTGCTGAAGACGGTGCCGAGCCTCACCCAACCGCAAGCCGTGGATATCATGATGGAGGCGCACCTGACGGGGGTGGCCTTGGTGATCACCTGTGCCCTTGAGCATGCCGAATTTTATTGTGAAGGCCTGAAAATGGCAGGGCTGACGAGTACCATTGAACCGACTGAATAGGCCAATTTTCGCTCAATTTTGGCGGCAAATGATCCGCCGTCCCTTCTGGATTCGCATCGTTAGTTTTGCCCTAACGCTGGTGCTGCTGTGGCTGCCCATCGGTTTGAGCATCTATTTTCTCTGGGGAGAGGGCGGTGCTGCCAGCTTTGTCAATATGGGGCTGTTGTACCTCATCTTTATTCTCTTGCTGCGAGTCTGGGGACGGCGGGTACACCAACAGCGATCGCCCCTAGTGTTTTATGGCCTTAAGGGGGGGTGGAACTTTGGGCGGGATACCCTGCTGGGCTGGCTGGCGGGGATGTTTTTGGTTGCCCTGCTATTTCTCATCGAAGGACTCTTGGGCTGGATAACGTGGCAGGGGCTACCGGATCGCTTTGGGCTACTGCTGTTGGATGGCGTCCTCACCGGTGTTGCTGTGGGCTTTGCTGAGGAATTGCTGTTTCGCGGCTGGCTGTTGCAGGAGCTAGAGCTAGAGTACCAACCATGGTTTGCCTTGGTGCTCAATGGCCTGATCTTTGCCGCGTTGCACTATCTGCATCCCTTGGAGGTCATTTTGGCCACATGGCCGCAGTTTTTCGGCTTGGCACTGTTGGGCTGGATTCTTGGTTTGAGTAAATGGATCTTTGGCGGACGATTGGGCTTTCCCATGGGACTCCACGGTGGCTTGGTCTGGGCTTATTTTGGTGTCAACGTGGGCAAATTGGTGAGCTATACGGGGGTAGCGCCAGAGTGGCTAACCGGCATCAATGGCAACCCGATCGCTGGCCTGATGGGGGTAGGTCTTTTAATTTTGGTGGCTTTGGGGCTTAGCTACCGCGTCGCAACCGCACCATAAAAAAGCCATCCATATCGTGCCGTTGCGGCCACACGGTGATCCAGCCTTCGGGGGTAGCTTTGAGGGGAAAGGTTGGGGGTGGCGGCTCAATGTGCCACTGGGGATGGTGAGCTAAAAAGTGTTGAATCTGGGCTTCATTTTCGGCAGGTTCTAGGCTACAGGTGGCATAGACAAGCAAACCTTGGGGTTTCACCCACTGGCAAACATTGGCTAAGAGTTGAGCTTGCAGGGGCACTAGTTCAGCCAAGCGTGTTCTCAGGGGTTGCCAGCGGCTATCGGCATGGCGGTGGAGGGTACCTGTACCGGAGCAGGGCACATCTAAAAGAACGCGATCGCCCATCGCTGCAAAATCCCCTGCTGTTGAACTATCAAGGGTGTGAATTTCAATACTCTTCAGGCCGAGGCGATCGCGATTTTGCGCCAACTTCCGCAGGCGACTGGGGGTGCGATCGCAGGCAATGACGCGGCCTTGGTCAGCCATCAACTCAGCAATATGCGTGGTTTTACCCCCCGGGGCTGCACAGGCATCAATCACGACTTCACCGGGCTGCGGAGCCAGCAAATGACTGACCCACTGCGCTGCCCGATCCTGAACTGACCAGTGGCCTGCGGCATAACTAGGGAGTGACTGCATGGGTTGGCCACAGTGGGGCAGGACGAGTCCTTGGGGCAAGTCGGGAATCGGTTTCAGGCTATAACCTGCTGCCTCAAAGTCAGCAATCAGTTGGTTAGTCGTTGTCCGCAATGGATTGAGGCGTAGATCGAGGCGGGGGGGATGATTAAACCACTGACAAAGGGCAATACACTCCTGTTGTCCTAAACGCTCCAACCAAGATGCAATCAGCTCATCGGGAAAGCTATAGCGACACCCCAGTTGGGAGACCAAGGGCAGGGGAGCAATGAGAGCCTCAAGGGGATCGGTGGTGGAGCGGCTGTAACGGCGCAAGACCCCATTCACCAGTTTGGCAAAGCCGCCTAAACCCATCTCTTTGACCAGTTCAACACTGGTGTCCACGGCAGCATGGGGGGGAACGCGATCCAGATAGCGCAGTTGGTAGAGGCCAAGGCGCAACACTAACTGTACCTTCAAGGGCGGCAGTTGCTGACAAAACCCCTGAACAAGGGTATCTAGGGTGCGCTGTTGGCGGATAGTCCCATAGACCAGTTCAGTGATCAGGGCGCGATCGCCTTCCTTGAGAGACCGCTGCTGCAACACCTGATGAAGTGCCACATCGGCATAGGCTCCCTTGGCCACCCGTTCTAGGGCATCGAGGGCAAGACGCCGCGCATTTAGTTCCACGCCGATTGTTCAATCATTTCCCGCTGTTCACTGGTGGCGATCGGCCATTCGGGGTTGTCACCGCCAATCACGAGCGTTTTTAAGGGCACATAGTCCTCACTGAATTGATTGAGGGCATTAATCAGGACATCCAAGGCTAAAGCGTCACTGGTGCCCAAGTCAAACCAGCAGCGTGCCCAGCGATCGTTGTATTCAAACTCGCCCATATTGTGCATCACGGCCATCATCGAACTGTCGGCTTGGGCGCGATCGTACTCTAGGTAACTGAGGTCTAACCCCGTTTCCTGGACTTGGAGATTCTCAGCATTGAATCCCCCCAGCTTCCCGAGGAAAAACCACGAGTTAAACACTTCCTCAAGGTACTGCTGCTCAACGGATGAAGGCGGTGCGGCAAATTCCACCCAAATCCATAAATCAAAGGGATCGACCTCACGAAAGATGACATTCATACCCCAGCCCCCAGTAAGCCTTTCTGGAATGCAGGCCGTTGTTGCAAGCGAGCCACGTAGTCCGCCACCGCAGGATAGGGACTCAAATCCACCTGAAAGAGCATCTGTAGATAGGCCAGCACTGACCCGAGGGCGACATCGGCAACGGAAAAGTCATTGCCGAGAATGTAGGATTGCCCCATGAGGGCGGTCTCAATGCCTTTGAGTAGTCGCGGCAGCTGGCGATCGCGCGTTTCAGGCGGAAACATTGCCTGTGTCAAGGTGGAATTGGCAAACAGCACCCACTGATAAACTTGGGCAGCGGCAGCCGCATCCTTAGGTAATTCACCGTGAACTTGGGCAAGATAAAGCAAAATCGCCCCCGATTCCCAGAGCACGACATCACCATCTACGATTACGGGCACTTTACCCATGGGGTTGAGTTTGAGAAAGTCGGGCTGATGTTGCTCCCCGGCTTGTAGATCCATCAGCACAAATTCATAGGGAATTCCCAATTCTTCTAAATACCAGCGAACAATACTGGCACGGGATTTGGCACCGCCATAGAGCTTTAGCATAGGTCAGTTCAGCGATCTGTTGTGTCAATTAATCTAAGTCACTTTTATTATGCGCTTTGATCGGCCGCAAAATGATTTCTTGCCTCGCCGTCCTCAACGCCAAAGCAGATGCAGCGGCCATTCGGCGACCATTTCCGCCAACTCCTCATTGGAGTGTTGACCACAGGGCAGCACCCCCAGCACGGGCACTTGGGTAAAACGGCTGAGAAATTCTGGTGGTGTCCACTGCGCAATATCCGTGTCGCTACAGGGGGTGACACAGTTGAGAATCAGACCGCGAATGTCCAGCTTGTACTGCCGTGCAAGGGCAATATTGGCCACAATTTGGGCGATCGCCCCCAAGCGCACCGTTGCCACCAAGACAATCGGCAACTTCCAAGCGGCTGCCAAGTCCGCCACCGTCCACTCCCAAGTCATGGGCGACCCTAGACCGCCAATCCCTTCAACTAAAAGGTAATCAAATCGCTGCTGAAGCTGCTGGTAGGTGTGCCACACAGGGGCTAAATCAATCGTGCGCTGTTCCAACTCGGCGGCAATGGGAGGCGCTAGGGGCGCTGCAAAACTGAGGGGACACACTTCACTGGCGGTTTGTTGTAGGGGCAGGGTTTGGCAGTAGTAGTCACCATCTCCAATTTCGACCGCAGTACCGCTCTGCATTGGTTTGAGAATGCCCCAGCGTTCTTGGGGACGATAGCGATGGGCGTAAGACCACAGTGCCCGCGTGATCATCGTTTTGCCCACACCGGTATCCACACCCGTAATCAGTAGGGACTGGCAATGCTGAGAAATAGTGACGCCCCCCTAACGCGAAAATGCTCAATCATTATATCTATTTCATTAAATGTGACGGCAAAATAATGTTGGGCAATATTGGTCGCAAGTCATCCACAGACACAGGGCCAAAGTTCATAATGGTTGGGTATTCAAGGGTGAAGTCCACGAGGGTTCCCCGCCGTCCATAGGCACAGCGCCCCCCATCCACAATCAGCGGCACTTGCTCGCCATAGTATTTTTGGGCGTCCTCAAAGCTGACAATGAGTTCCGTCCCCACTTTCACCGTTGCTGCCACCAAAAAGAAGGGCAAGGCACCCACGAGATCGTAGATAAAGCGATCGGGACAAGCGAGATAGACACAATCAAAACCCTGCGTAATTTGTGGGTCTAGGTGGGGCTTGCCCTTGACAATCATAGTGACGGGGTAGGGAAAGTGAGCCAGCAGGGTTTTTGCCTCTTGGGAGAGGTCTGCCACTTCAGCCGCGCGATCGCCCCGGGTGAGAATGGCTAAGGGCTGTTCCGTACTAAAGTGCTTGAGACGACGCAGCTTCGCGATCGCCCTTGGACTCGTGCCGTTGACGACAAAGCTATAGACCGTGGCCATGGGCAGAATAATGACATGATCCTGCTGCAAGTGGGTTTGAATGGTTTGAAAGCTGCGAGTATCAGCGGGGAGCGATCGCGCCAAGGTGGTCATGTTTGGTACTCCGAAAATCATTAGGCAGTAAATGCGCCCTTGATCTCTAGTCTATGCTCAATAGGTTTTAGGGGGAGTTGAGAATAGATTGCGTTTAATGATGAGTCTGATAAGCATGATCGCAAGCGGTGCAGTTTCAACTACCCTAGGAAATAGTCCTTAATGAGTGTATGCCGCGCAACCATGGCCGAGACCTTAATGTTTAATGCCCTTCGTGCTGCCATTGATGAAGAAATGGAGCGTGACCCCACAGTGTTTGTGCTGGGGGAAGATGTGGGACATTATGGCGGCTCCTACAAAGTCACCAAAGACCTCTACAAAAAGTATGGTGAACTGCGTCTATTGGATACCCCCATTGCTGAAAATAGCTTTACCGGCATGGCGATCGGGGCAGCAATGACCGGCTTGCGTCCCATTGTCGAGGGCATGAACATGGGCTTTTTGCTCTTGGCCTTCAATCAAATCGCCAACAATGCTGGCATGCTGCGCTACACCTCTGGCGGCAACTTTAAAATTCCGATTGTGATTCGCGGTCCCGGCGGTGTTGGCCGGCAATTGGGGGCAGAGCACTCGCAGCGTCTTGAAGCCTACTTTCAAGCAGTCCCCGGATTAAAAATTGTTGCCTGCTCAACCCCCTACAACGCCAAGGGCTTGCTCAAATCGGCGATTCGTGATCCCAACCCAGTGCTGTTCTTTGAGCATGTACTCCTGTACAACCTCAAGGAAGACCTTCCCGAAGAGGAATACCTGCTGCCCCTCAATAAAGCTGAGATTGTCCGCAGTGGCGAAGATGTTACCATTTTGACCTACTCGCGGATGCGCCACCATGTGCTGCAAGCGGTGAAAACCCTTGAAAAAGAGGGCTACGACCCCGAAGTGATTGACCTAATTTCCCTAAAGCCTTTGGACTTTGAGACAATTGGTGCCTCGGTTCGTAAAACGCATCGGGTGGTGATTGTCGAAGAGTGCATGAAAACCGGTGGCATTGGGGCTGAGCTTTCGGCCTCGATTATGGAACGCTACTTTGACGAACTGGATGCGCCTGTGGTCCGCCTTTCCTCCCAAGATATTCCCACCCCCTACAACGGTACCCTAGAGAATCTCACAATTGTGCAACCGCCCCAAATTGTAGCGGCCGTGCAGCAGCTGGTGCAGGGACAGGTCTAACCATGGGTAAATATCGCGGCTGGCTGATTGTCATTTTGGTCTTGCTGATGGCCGCCACGTGGGTCATTGTGCGCACACCGGCTCGACTGGGCTTAGATCTGCGGGGGGGTGCCCAACTGACGTTGCAGGTGCAAACAACGGATAAGGTGCCCCAAATTACGCCCCAAGTGCTGGCGGCAGTGCAAGGGGTGGTGCAACGGCGGATTGATGGCTTGGGTGTTGCCGAAGCTGTGGTGCAAACTGCTGGGGATGACAAGCTCTTGGTGCAATTGCCGGGGGTCACCGATCCTCAGCAGGCGGAACGGATTCTCAAGGGGACGGCACAACTGCTCTTTGCCGCCCAGAAGCCGGGCACAGAGACCCAATTGCAAATTGAGCGGCAACTTCAGTCGCAACTGCTCTTGGAACAGGCGCAACTCTTGGCGGAGCAGGCTCAAAATGCCAATCATCCTGATGCCCTGAAGGAGATTGAGGCAAAGCTGGCCAAAAACCGTGAATCCCTTGAAAAAAGCCAGCAGGCGATCGCCCGCCTTTTCACGCCCTCGGATTTGACAGGCGCAATGCTCAGGGAAGCCTTTGCCAGTCCCGTCGCCCCGGGATCCCCGAACTGGAGTGTGATTGTCCGTTTTGACAGCCAAGGGGCTGAACTTTTTGCCCAACTGACCAAGGAGATTGCTGGCACGGGGCGCAGCCTGGGGATTTTTCTTGACGATCGCCTGATTAGTGCGCCAACGGTAGCGGTGGAATATGCAGAAACAGGGATTGTTGGCGGCAGTGCAGAGATTTCCGGTGGCTTCACTGCCCAAACTGCCAATGATTTAGCCATTCAGTTACAAGGGGGGGCGCTGCCCGTTCCCCTCGAGGTGGTGGAAAACCGCACGGTGGGGGCTTCGCTGGGTCAAGATAGCATTCGCGATAGCCTCTATGCCGGTTTGGCGGGCTTGGTGCTGGTGCTGATCTTTATGGTGGCCTACTACCGCCTGCCGGGATTGATTGCCGATATTGCCCTGATTCTCTACGCCATCTTTACCTACGCGGCGTTTCTGCTGTTTGGGGTGACGCTGACACTGCCGGGGATTGCGGGCTTTATTCTCAGTATTGGTATGGCGGTGGATGCCAATGTGCTGATTTTTGAGCGCACCCGCGAGGAATTACGGGCAGGCAAAACCCTCTACCGTTCCGTTGAATCGGGGTTCGATCGCGCCTTTGCCAGTATTCTCGATAGCAATGTCACCACCTTGATTGCCTGTGCTGCCCTCTTTGCCTTGGGGACAGGGTTTGTGCGCGGTTTTGCCGTGACCCTTGCCATCGGGATCGGCATTAGTATGTTTACGGCGCTGACCTGTAGTCGCACGTTCTTGTTTTACGCCATTAGCATTCCCAGTCTGCGTCAGCCCAATTGGTTCTGTCCAAAACTGGAGAGCTTTCGATGAGCTTTAGTGTCAATCGCCAGCGATCGCTCTGGTGGGGGTTATCCTTAGTAGTCATTCTCAGTGGCCTTGTGGCAATGGCCATCTCTTGGGTGTCCCTAGGGAGTCCCCTGCGCTTGGGCTTGGATTTTATCGGTGGCACACGGCTGCAATTTGAACTGGCCTGTAGCGCTACGCAGACCTGTTCTCAGCCGATTGATATTGATGCGGTGCGTCAAGTGCTTAATCAGCAAGGCCTAGGCAACAGCAGCCTGCAAATTATTGATCAGTACGGGGTGAGTATTCGAACGGTACCCCTCGATGTGGATCAGCGCACTCGCCTCAGTGCTGCCCTCACGCAGAAAATTGGTGACTTTGACCCCCAGAAAACGCAGATTGAGACCGTTGGCCCTACCCTTGGCGAAGAAATCCTGCGATCGGGGTTGCTGGCGCTCTTGGTGTCGTTTATTGGCATTACGATCTATCTCACGCTGCGTTTTCAGTTTGACTATGCCTGTTTTGCCCTTGTCGCCCTTGTCCACGATGTGTTGGTGACCACGGGGGTGTTTGCCATTTTGGGACTCGTGGCAGGGGTGGAAATTGATAGCCTCTTTATTGTGGCGCTGCTCACGATCATTGGTTTTTCTGTGAACGATACGGTGGTGATCTACGATCGCGTGCGGGAAACCCTGAAGCTCAACCCTGACCTCGGCATTAAAGAGGTGGTGGATCAGGCGGTTGTGCAAACCCTTGGCCGCTCGATTAATACCACCCTAACGACCCTACTGCCCCTGATTACGATCTTCATCTTTGGCGGTGACACGCTGCGCTACTTTGCCCTAGCGCTGATCATTGGTTTCACGACGGGGGCTTATTCCAGTATTTTTATTGCCAGTACCCTCCTTGCTTGGTGGCGCGATCGCCAGCCGCCTCGTCCCGCCACGAATACACTGGAGACAACGCCTACGCCCTAACTGGTTGTGCTCATTCCCCTCACCCAAGAAAAAGTCCGTCAATTGGTGCCACTGGTGGCCACGGGTTCCCAGTATCGCTATGTTTGGGGCAAACTTCAGGACTTTCTACGACGCTTAACCTTCTCTGTGGTGGCGGTGGCCATTGTTGCTTTTGGTTTGAATTTTTTAGGGGATAGCACCCAACTGGTTTTGGGTCTGATTGCAGGTCTCTATTGGCTCTGGGCACCGGCAGTGTTGGCCTCATTTCGCAATCGTCGCCATCGGCGGTTTCCCTATGGGGGTTTTTGGCGCGGGCGCGTCTTGGATGTCTATGTCACCGAAGAATTGGTGGGCAAAGAGGAGACGGTGAACGACAAGGGGCAACTGGTGATTATCGAGAACCGTGAACGCTGCTTGAATCTGGAGATTGGTGATAAAACCGGCTTTGAAACCAGAGTGCAGGCCAAGTTACTGCGTCAACATCGAGGGATTCGCCCCGGCGATGCAGCGGAAATGCTGGTTCTCTCCCGTCGTCCTGATCTGGCAGAGATTGAACTGATTTCTGAAGTTTTCCTGCCCCGCCATCGCCTCTGGATTGGCACCTACCCCATTTTGCAGCGGGATGTCTTTATTGATCTATCAGAAACACTGCGGCGCAAAGCGCGTTCAAAAGCCCCTCGGCGATCGCCCCGACCACGACGTTCCAGCCTGTGATACCTTAAAGGAAAGAAATAAAAGTTAACAATTCCTGATATTCCCTTGACTGCTCTTACCTCCCCCTCGGTTTTTCCTGCGCTGCGCCTTGGCTCACGGCTGGCTTGGTTCCTTTTTGGCTTTGCTGCCTTCTTGGTGTCGGTTCCCGTGTTTATTGAAGCGCCCCTCGTGCGGACACAGCCTTGGCTGAGTTTGGCTCTGACGCCGCTGCTTCTAGGTCTTAGTTTCTATCTCCAACGCCAACCCCACTGCCGCTATTGGGGGGAGATGCTCTATGGATTTAGCTGGTGCTGGGGGGCAGGGTCGCTCTACTGGGGATGGTTGCGCTGGGAACCCCTGTGGCACTTGCCCATTGAGGCGCTCCCCATTCCGCTCATGCTCTGGCACCTACGGCAGCGGCAGCAACTGGTGGGGGTGTTCTTTTTTTTGGGTTCTTTTCTGGGCACCGCCATCACCGATGCCTACTTTTACCTGATTGATGTGATCCCCCATTGGCGAGCCATCATGTACCTTGAAGGGGATGTGATTTCCGTTCAGGAGATGCTGGCACAGGCGATCGCCCAAGCCCAGACCTTTAGTGGCCAAGTGTGGGGGGTTCTCTTGAGCCTGAGTTTGCTCCTCATTGGTTTGCTGCCCCTCTTTGAATCCCAGATTCGTCGTGGCTATCCCGCTGTTTTGCCTGTGTGGGGATTTATGGGCGCTGTCTTGAGTACGCTCGTTGTTGATGGTCTCTTTGGCCTCACCATTGGTTTATTATCCTTGAGTTAAGACAGTTCTCTCTAAAACCATCAGAGAGGGATTGAGCGCCAGTCATGGGGGTTATTGCTCACCTTTGCTTAACGGGGTCGGCCTTTCTCTTTGCCCTTGAGGGCTATTATCGGCTGAAGTTAAAGGCAATGAAGGTGGCCAACCCTAGCTCTATTCGTGAGTTACAGCAATGCCAGCAACAGGTGGCTCAGGAAATCGGTAGCGGCAGTTGGCGCGAGTACGTGCAGGTGGTTGGCCAAGTCACCACGTCTCAACCCTTGCTCTCGGAAGTGAAGCGTATTCCCTGTGTTTATTACAAAACAATCATCAGCCGCGAGTATGAAAAAGAGGGGAGCGATCGCCACAATCGTCGAGAACGCCAGTCGGAAATTATTGGCCGCCATGAGCAGTCAACCCTATTTTTTCTGCGAGATCATCAGGGGGAAATTGAGGTAAACCCCCTCGGTGCTGAGATTGAAGCAATGCAGGTCTTAGACGAACTGCGGCCTGCGGATAAACCCCATTCCTTTGCCTTTTCCTTGGGGTTCTTGTCATTGAATTGGCGCTTTGGTAGCACGACGACGCTGGGTTATCGCTATCAGGAGTGGGTGCTGCCCTTGGGGCAACCTGTTTCAGTGGTGGGCATGGCCTCGGATCAGGGGGGGGTACTCCGCCTGCAAAAGCCACAAAAGCGGGGACAAAAATTCATCATTTCCCTGAGTGTTGAGGATCAACTTAGCCAGCAGTACAAGCGGCAAAAACGGAAAATGACTTATGCGTCCCTCAGTGCTGCCCTCTGTGGTGTCTGTGGTTTAGTCTTGGCCTTGTTGTAGGCTGGGCTTAGTCCGGTTCTTGCTTGGGGTTTTTAGGTTGTACCCAGATGATCCGCCGCTGATTAGCAGCAATTAAATTGGCCTCCTCTTGGGCAATGCGCTGCCGTGCTTGGGGTTGGCGATCGCGCTCCTGTTCCAATTGCAACTCCTTAACTCGTGCCTCCAGCTGCGCCACTTCTGCTTCGAGGGCATGGAGCTTTTGCAGTTGACTGAGTTGATAGGGCACCAGCTTGGCGATCGCCCCTAGGGCAAAGGCGAGCAGGATCAGATTCACTGCAATTTTGGCACCCGCTTCCCAAGCGATCGCAGGAATTTTTCGAGGAGAGTGAACCATGACTAAACCATGAACGGCGAGTTGTCTATCAGTATAAAAAGAAAAAAGCAGCCCCTTTGTCTTACCGACAACATCGGGAACCGCCTGATAAATTTTAGTTTGGAGAAATGACGTTATGCAGCCAGTTAGCGATGACAGGTGCAACTACTTGTACAACTCAGTGGACAGCCGAAATGCCAACACCGCAGGTAGCAGCGCAATCACAAGGGCAACGTAAACTTGGGTATCGGTCAGCGCCATGAACAACTCCTTTGTGGAATAACAGTCGCGATCAAGTGCTGTATTTATTACTCCATAGGCGCTTACCTTTGGCAACGCTTGCTCATAGTTTGTAACATTTCGCAGCTAGGTTTCCGGGGTCACCCTAGGACGCCAGTGGGGCAGCCGTCGCAGGAGAGTCAGCATCGAGAGTCCCGTGGCCAGAAGTGTCAACAAACTCAGACCCACCAAAAGAACATAGAAGGGACGCCCCACCTCGCCCCAATAGGTTCCCTGATGCAGGCTCAGGAAAATCGCCGCTTGTTCTTTGGAGAGGCCAAACCAGTTGCGGCCAAGACGATAGGCCATTCCCGTCGTGGCACTCACAAGCAAGGGCAATGCTGCAATGGCAGCCAAAAGATGATGCAGCCGCCGCGCTGACCACTGCGCCGGGAGCGATCGCCCCCACAGGAGAGCCAAACCCGTGGCAATGATTCCCAGCAAGCCCAGACCAATGACCAACACATAGAGCGGCACGCCCCATTCCCCCAGATAGCGGCCTTCATGAAGGGTCATCATTGCTCGCCCAAAGTCTTTAGATAGCCCAAACCAACTGCGCCCAAGACGATGGGCGATTCCCGTTGTGGCGGAGATCAATAGGGGTAGGGCAAAGATCACCACAAGGAATTGATGCCCCTGACTGCTGATCTTGGCAAGACGCTGTTTCAGAGCACTCATCGTTCCACCTTCATTGGCAAGGGAATCGTCAGTGTAAAGGCCGTACCGCGATCGCCCTCGTAGGGACTCGTGACCCGCAGACTGAGGCCATAGGGACGCAGCAAATCCTGAGCGATCGCCAACCCCAGGCCACTGCCCTCAATCCCACTGTCGGCTTGAATCCCGCGGTAGCCCCGTTCAAAGAGCCGTGACTGCACCTCCAAAGGAATCCCACAGCCGGTATCCCAAACGGTTAATTCTAAGACTGCGGGCGTGAGGGTCAAGCGCAAACCAATGGTGCCGCCTTTGGGGGTGTACTTAAAGGCATTATCCAGCAGATTGCCCACAACCTCCTGAAGCACCCGTTCCTCTAGCCAGATGGGCGGCAGTTGGGGCGGTCTCTCCACGACAAAGGTTTTGCCCTCCATTTCCGCACGGGCTTGGGCGGCGGTGATCAGCGGTGAGAGGGTTTCAGCTAGATCGAGGGGTTTACCCGCAAGGGGTAGGGGCTGGCTGCCCGTGAGGGCGGGAATCTCGTTGCGCTGTTGGCGATAGTCCTCCAACAATGCCATGAGCCGCTCTGTTTCCTTGGCAATGCCTTCGGCGAGAGGGCGCCCCTGGTGATCAGGTTCCAACCGTTTGAGCAGAAGCTTGACAAAGGTGCGAATGGCGGCCACGGGATTGCGCAGTTGATGGAGCAGGTCATCAAAGCGCTGTTGCTGTTGATCCAGTGGGTTGGCAGGGGAGTGGCTGAGCCATTGTTGCCGTTGATCCAAGACGCAGGCGATCGCCAGTGTTTGCGCCACCTGTTGCAATTGTGCCTGCTCTGCCGCCAGCCAAGGACGGTGTTGCCGCTGCGCCACCAGTACCCCCAAGACCCAATTTTGGTACATCAGGGGCAGGATCAGTTGATTGGCCAAGGACGAAACGACCTGTTGAGGGCGATAGCTTAACGGGGTCTCTGCTGCTTGGGTTGGCGGTGGCAGTGTTGGGGGAATTGGTAAGCTCAGGGCTGCTGCTGCCTCTGGATAGACAGCAACGGGAGACCACGAGGGGGAGTCGTTGAGCGTTTCACTCAGATAGACCGCCAGCGAAGAGGCACCCAAGCTATTGACAACAAGTTCTAATTGGGCACGACAGAGGGCAGCAAATTCTTCACTGGCTGGCCAGAGCATCTAGGTAGTCCCCCCGGAGTGACTCAACGCTTGCGGGAGCAGCGCTTGAAAGTCACCACTCCCCCTTGTATATTCTTCCAGCAATTGCTTTTCAAGGGGAAGGAGGTTGGGGTCGGGGTCAGCGTCCTGTTCTTTGAGGGTTTCTTCAATGAGTCCCATCTGCTCCTCTGCTTCAGCAAGGGCACTGAACAGTTCTTCATTGATGGGGGCATTGCCATTTTGACTCACGAGCAACTGGTAGCGATCGCGCAAATCATTAAGTTCCCGCTGCATCGCCTCTTTTTCAGCCGTGAGCTGCTCTGTCATTTGTTTGTAATATTTGAACGCCATCAAAAAGGGGACGAGCTTCTCCCGCAGCGTCATGTGGTCAATATCAAGTTTGGTATAGCGTTCTGCCAGTTGGCTATAGGCTTGGCACAGACGTAGGTAACGTTGGCTGAGATTATCCATAGGTTATCTAAAGAAGTGGCTGTTGACGCGCTATCCCCTATCATAAACGGGCAGCCCATTGGTCACCATTGTCGCAGCTTCACAAATTGAAACAATGTAAAATAGGTTACAAAATTTCGAGTCTCAACTTACTAGTGATATAATTTCTTAGTTATTTCACATAAGAGTACTACGCAGAAGTGTTGAATTCTGCAACAAAACTTGACATTCTAAGTGACCAGTAGCTCTGGCGGCCAATCAAGGCTCCAATGCCCTATCGAGCAGCGACGACTGAGTTCCAGTTGCAAATATTGCAACTCGTCCAATAGCTTCTTCCCAAAGTATTCAGGATCACTCAATCGTTCATTACAAGCCCTCCACTGAGTCGGCATAACTATAGAGTTCAATCCCTAGCGCCTCAGCCACAGGTCGTGCACGCGGATCAACCATTGGCGAGATCACAATTTTGCGGTCAATTTGGCGCTGGTGATGCTGCGCATAGAAATTTACCTTACGGTCAAAAATATACATCCCTGCCTTATCAATAGAAGATTTGATTTCACAGGCAATGGTTAAGCCATTTTTGATAATCAAGTCTAGCTCTACTTGATCAGGGCGGCCAAAGACTTCACCCTCATGGTCGTAGAGGGTTAAGTTCAAAACTTCAACCCCAAAGGATTCCGTCAAAATGCCAGCGAGGGCGTTGCGAAAGCTGGTTTCTGAAGCAATTCCCCAGCGAGCACCAAGGGCACCAATTGTACTGTCAAACCGCTTGTCAAGACGCCGAATCTCTGCAAGTTGCTCATGCCATTTGCGGTCCTGTTCTTCCCAACGCTTGGCCTGTTCTTGCCACTTGCGGTCTTGTTCTTCCCAACGCTTGGCCTGTTCTTGCCAGCGGCGTGACTGTTCCTCGCGATCGCGCTGTAGTTCCGTGAGGATACGGTCAAACTTGATATCTGCCTCACGGCGAGGCAAAGAAACGTCCAAGACCGTGCGCAGGATGAAATCTCTCAAGCTGGGGTCTTGAGCCACAAGCTGCGGTAGCTCACGCTGAATGAGCGCAATAATTTCTTCTCGCTCCATTAAAATTGGCTATTATGAGACGACTTGTAACCCCATTCTAAAGATTTCCGCTTCAAAAGGACGACTACACCCTCCCTGCTATCTTTAAGTCTATTTCGGCTGATCTTGCATCATAGCTCCCGCTTCAGGTTCTGGTCGGTCGTACATAGTGGGGAGTCAAAGGGGCTGCTTCTCAAATGAACTATATCTACTTCATTAAATGGGAGGGCAAAATAATATGGGGCAAGATGGGTCGTAAGTCATCCACCGATACAGGACCAAAGTTCATGATTGTTGGGTATGCCAGCGTAAAGTCCACGAGTGTGCCCCGCCGCCCATAGCGACAGCGGCCGCCATCCACAATCAGCGGTACCTGCTCGCCGTAGTATTTTTGGGCATCCTCAAAGTTGACAATCAGTTCCGTTCCCACCTTGACCGTTGCTGCCACTAAAAAGAAGGGCAAAGCCCCCACTAGATCGTAAATGAACTGGTCGGGACAGGCCAGATAAACACAGTTAAACCCCTGCATAATTTGTGGATCGAGGTGGGGTTTACCCTTGACAATCATGGTCACAGGATAGGGAAAGTGATCCACCATGGTTTTAGCATCTCGAGAGAGTTCTGCCACTTCAGCAGCGCGATCGCTCCGCGTGAGAATAGCCAGAGGTTGCTCTGTACTAAAGTGTTTGAGACGGCGTAGGTTCGCTATTGCCCTTGGGCTGGTGCCATTCACCACAAAGCTATAGACGGTAGCCATGGGCAAAATAATCACTTCTTCTTGCTGTAAATAGCGCTCAATAGTGGCAAAGCTAGTGGGATGGGCAGCTAGCGATCGCGCTAAGGGGGTCATGGTGCGTACTCCAGAACCAGTGAAAAGCTATTGTTTCTTGATCTTGAGCCTACACCCTATGGCCTTTAGAGGGAATTGAGGAAAGATAAGATGTGATGATGAGACGGATAAGGCGATCGCAGGGAGTGCAGTTTCAATTACCCTAGAAAACTGAAACAATGTAAAATAGGTTACAAAACTTTTAGGTGGCTCGTGATCCCCGGCTGACGAGAGCCAGTGCCCAAATGGCCATGGGTCGCAGATACATACAGGCACGGAACGTCCGATTGGCCGTAATCGCCTCCGGTGTACGAAATTGCAGACCATTCTCGTAGATTTGCCGTACCACCACCTCGGCTAAGCGCCATGCTTCGTGGGTCATTCCCCGCTGCCACAAAAAGGCGGCCAAGCCAAAGTTAATCCCTATCCAGACTTCAAGGGGATGGGTAGCGTGGGGGTTTTCGGGTTGACCATTGGGCAAAAGACCATTGGCGGCACCCAACTGGCCATTGTGAAATTCGAGAAAACAGGTGTCGTAAATTTTCCGCAGGGCGCGATCGCAACAGTCTGGGGGCACAATATCCGCCAAACCCAAGAGTTGGGCATAGAACTGACCACAGAGCTGATCCGCCATGATCACATCGGAACCACTGCCGGTATCAAGACGGTAGTACTCGCCATTCCACAGCAGTTGATGGTAGCGGGGGCGAGCTTGCTTGAGCCACTGGCGGTAGGTCTCCACCTGCGGTTGTTGGAGAATCGTGCCGAGGGCGATCGCTGCCTCGAGGGCTGCCAACCACAAGCCACCACAGTAGGCACTGACCCCCTGTAGCTTCCAGTCATCGTAGGTTTGATCCGGGGCACCGCCATTTTCTGGCAGGCCATCGCCATCGCGATCAAATTGTTTCAAATAGGCCAAGGCCGCCACCACTGCCGGCCAGCACTCGCGCGCAAACTCGAGATCCGTCTGCCCAGTAAACAAAAAGTCGCGATAGACCAAAAGGACAAAGTCAGAAGCTAAATCCTTCCAAAGATTGCAGTCCTGATAAGCAGTGTAGTTCGTCCTTTCCCAAGGATGCTCATTGGGCGCACCGAGATCGTGGGGTACAGCATTGGCCAGTTTGCGAGGGGCTTTGTAGGCGGTTTCGGGGTCACCGCGATAGAAGTAGCCAATGATTCTCCGGGTGGGATCAGCGGTGGGAATCGCCCGCGCAAAGGCACGCATTACGGATTTTTCCAGTTCTGGCCACAGTTGCAGCAGGGCAAAGGAGCCATAGAGCCGCACATCCAGACTTTCATACCAGCGGTAGTCAAGGCATTCTAGAACGGCGAACTGCCCCACGGGGTCGCGATCGCTGGCGGTACTCCAAAGCGTTCCACCACTACTGAGGACGTAC
Source organism: Thermosynechococcus sp. TG215 (assembly GCF_031583455.1). Classification (NCBI taxonomy): domain Bacteria; kingdom Bacillati; phylum Cyanobacteriota; class Cyanophyceae; order Acaryochloridales; family Thermosynechococcaceae; genus Thermosynechococcus; species Thermosynechococcus sp. TG215. The sequence continues at coordinate 914,066 of NZ_CP134178.1, forward strand.
AGCTCATTGCACAGAGCCATCTTGAACCAGTCGGGCCAATCGGGGTGGGTGAGAATTGGCGCTTGCCAAGTGCGAATCTGCTGTTGCCATTCCTTGTAATGCTCTAGGCCACGGGCGGCAAGGGTGATAGCATTGGTGCCACTGCGATCGCAAAAATCCGTGTAGCGACGGTAATAGATCACGCCCTTACCAAACTCAGTCACAGGAAAGTCCCACGCCAAGACCACGGGAATTTGTTTTGTTTGCCTAGGTGCCAAGGCAAAGCGCACCGCAAAGGCGGCGGCCACCTGTTCTCCCGCTGCCGCTGGGGTTGGATCATTGACAATTGGTAGGGAACCATCCCCCGAAAATGATTGCCACAGTTGTGCCCCATCCCCCTCTGGCTGCCAGCGACTACAGCCAAAAAACTCACCAAGGCCTGTGGGAACCAATGCTGCCCATTCACCATCGCCTTCTTGGGGTGGGTTCGGGTGGGGCGTACGGCGCAGTCGCCAACCTTGGTAGGACTCCGTTTGAATCAGTTCATTAAAATTGCCGTCACTTTGACCCCAAGGGGGCATGTAGGTATAGACGGGGCTGCCATCATCGCGGATTTCAATGGCAGAGGAAGGGGTGGTATTGCGAAACCAACCGACGGTATTTTGCCACGAGAACATCAAGCTGAGGGTGAGGGGCTGATCCGTGGGATTGCTAAACGTCCACAGAAACACTGCCACGGGGTAACTGGTTTCTTGGTAGTTGTGGGGCAGAATCGGTGAAAACTGTTCGCAGGTGATCTCAGCCTTAAAGACCCCCTCATAGACAAACCAACTGCGGGGATAGCGGGCAGCGTAGATACCTTTGCCAGCCGGATACCATTGCCAAGTGCTGAGGCGGCCATCGCTAGGGGGAGTCCCTAGGGCATAGGCCTGTGTCTGCTCTCCCTGCTCAAAAAGACTAAATTGACAGGCCGCTAGGGTGCCAAAAATGTGCTCTCCGCCGTCAATATGCCAGAAATTAAAATCCCCAGCAGAAGAACGGCCAATGCAACCTGCGCCAAACCCCCCCAGCGGCATGCCATGCCAAGGGCCATCGTCTAAATTGCTGGCATAGCGAACGCGGTAGGGATTTTCCCAGCCTTGGGCGATCGCCCGTGTCCAGGTACAGTTGGCAAATTCAATCACACCCTTTCTGAAGACCTATCTGATCCAGAATACCCTTTTAGCGCTGCACCGTCACTTGGCACTTGGCACAAAGACCGAAAAACTCAAGGGTATGGTAGAAAATCTCAAAATGGTAGGACTGTTGTAGCTCAGCTTCTAAGTGCTGGACTGGGCAGCAGTTAATCTGAATCGATGCCCCACAGTGCAAACAGGTGAGGTAGTGTTGATCCTGCTGCACGAGGCTATAGACCAATTCGCCACTGGGCAACGCCCGTGCTTGCACCTCACCATTGATGCGCAGACTATCGAGGGTGCGATAAACCGTTGCCAGTCCTAGGGGAGTTTGCCGCTGCCGTAGTTCCAAAAATAGTTCCTGTGCCGAGAGCGCTCGGCCACTGGCTCTAAGGGCATCGAGAATAATGACTTGGCTACGGGTGCGTCGCGGCGGCATAGCAATAGGACAACATTACCTTGATTTTACCGTTCCGCTCCGGTGGCAGATGGCAAAAAATAGCAATCATCCCATCCCACGCATTTTCACCAAGGTCAACATCCCGCAGATCGCAGTGATAGGTAGTAATGGCGACTCCCCGTTCTTGAGCAAGGCGCTGGGCTTTCGCCAGTCCTAGGCATTCACAGCCGTGACGGCATATCCCTGCTGAGCAAGATAGACGGCATTACGCCCTTCCCCTTCGACGAGGGAGAGAATTTGCCCTTGGGGCACAAAGTCATGGGCATGGGCTTTGAGGAAATCGTTTGGCTCTGTGCCGTAGAAATAAGTGTCTCCTTGAAAGCGAGTGTCCCACATCAATTATGAGTTCTTTCCCAAAACGCCAGCAATTAAGTAAAGGGAGCCACAGACCACACAGCGATCGCCTGCCCTATCGAGTGCCTCAGTCACCTCCTTAAAAAGACGGCATTCCCCTAACTCAGGGCAACAGGTGTAGGCAAGTGCCTTCAAGTCCTCTAAGTCAGCGCTAGCGTGATCCAGTACGGGTACCAACCACAGGCGATCGCCCCCTCGCAGGAGATGTTTGAGAATCCCCTCATGATCCTTATTGGCGAGCATCCCCACCACCCATGTCACCTCTGTCCAGCCCAGTTGATCCACGTATTGCCGTAGGTAGGCGGCGGCAGGAGCATTGTGGGCACCATCAATGAGCAGTTTGCGCCCTTGCCACTGTAACCATTGCAGTCGTCCCGGCCAGCGGGTTTGTGCCATTCCCTGTTGAATCGCTTCTCGGGAAATCTGCCAGCCTTGAGATTGTAACTGTTGTAGCGTGGCGATCGCGATCGCTGAATTGACCAACTGCATTTCTCCAGCCAAGGGCAAGGGGTACTCCATCCCCCTCCAAATCGCCCATCCCGGCCGCTTTGCACACCACTGCGCTGGTTCTGGCCAGATCGCTGGGCACCCCAAAGCTTCCAAACGCTGCGCAATCACCGCCTCTGCCTCGGGGGGAACAGGGCCAATGACGGCTGGCACGCCCGGCTTGAGAATACCTGCTTTTTCGCCAGCGATCGCCCCCAAGGTATTGCCCAACCGCTGCCAATGATCCCAACCGATGGAGGTAATCACACTCACCAAAGGGGGCTGACATACATTGGTGGCGTCCAAGCGCCCCCCCAAGCCCACCTCTATCACCGCCACATCCACCCGCTGCTGGGCAAAATACAACCATGCCGCCGCCGTGATCACTTCAAACTGACTGGGGGGATAAGCCACCTGTGGCAGTACCGCTTCAATGTGTTGAATCAAGGTCAAAAAGACCTCAGGGGCAATGGGTTCACCATCGACACAAATGCGCTCACACCAACTCAACAGATGGGGTGAAGTATAACGCCCCGTGCGATAGCCCGCCGCCCGCAAAACACTATCCAAATAGGCACACACCGACCCTTTGCCATTTGTCCCCGCAACGTGGATCAAGGGCACCTGTAACTGGGGAGACCCCAAAGCACTCAGCAGCGCTTGGATGGGTTCAAGGCCAAGGCGCACCCCAAAGCGGGCGTAGGGACTTAGCGCCGCCGTCAGCGGATCACTCACAGCCTGATTGAAGCAGATTAGCGGGGTTCGCGGCGACCATTGCGCCATGTGGCCACAATGCGGGAGCCATCCGGTAGCGTAAAGACCCCCTGTCCTTCAAATAAGCCATTGCGAAACTGTCCGGCATAGCTTGTGCCATCTCCGAAGGAGAGCGTTCCAGTTCCATGATACTTGCCCGCTAGAAACTGCCCCTCATAGCGGGTACCGTCGGGAAAGGTGAGCACCCCCTCCCCATGGTATTGACCATTGAGAAACGTGCCCTCGTAGCGTTGACCATTGGCCAGTTGGAGAGTGCCCTTGCCATTGAAGATGCCATCCACAAACCCCCCTTCGTAGCGTCCCCCATCGGCATAGGTGAGCACCCCCTGACCGTGGTAGCGGCCATTGCGAAATTCCCCTTCATAGCGGTTGCCATTGGCCATTGTGAGGATACCTTGGCCATTAAAGCGACCATTGAGCAATTCCCCTTTGTAGGTGCTGCCGTCGGGAAGTGTCATGGTAACATCCCCGGTGACACGCCGCCCTTCATAGACGGCAATTTGGGCAGTTACAGGAGCTAAGTGCAGGGTTGCACATCCTAAACCAACAAGGCAAGAACTCATCACCCAGCGGTAAATAACAGCAGGATTTGGGTTGTACAGATGAGTCATTACTGGACACTCCACAAGGGTGGACAATTGCAACTTCTCTAACTGGCACAGCTTGTCTCCTATGCAAACTTGGGGAGGAAACTCAAAGCTTTGTCTTGGAATCGGTCTCTGTGCCTGCAGCACTTTGAATAAGCAAGTCCTCAGGAGGGTGGTCAAACACTCTCTTGCGAGACGCAAAGGGTGGTATAGTGCTCCCTTGATAGCGTCTTGAGCAAAATCTTGATTGCAAGGATGTCCTCAAGCGCCCTCCCAACCCCCTGAGTGGGGCAGATAAATCTCTATGAAAGGGGGAAGGAGAATGTACCTCACTGGCAGTTAAAGCAGGGATGAGGGAGAATTGGACATGCAGCTCTCAAGAGGCCGGCTTTCCGAAGGGCGCAGGGTTTTGTTTGGGGAAAGGAAGGTTGTGGATGGGCTGAAACGGCTCTTGGGCAGGGGTCACTCCTTGGGGTTGACCCTAGTATTGACATTGGGGGCGTTGCTGGTTCTCAGCCCCCTACTGGTGGTGCTCTGTACGTCGGGCTGGCCACCGGGAACCCTACCTACCCAATTGTTGCCACCCCAAGGCTGGACATGGCAGAGCTATCAGGCAGCATGGCAGCAGGGACACTTTATCTTGGCCTTTGCCAACTCAACGTTTGTGGCTTTAGCGGTAACGGCGCTCCAGTTGGTGACCTCAGCCCTAGCGGGTTACGCCCTTGCGCGACTTTCGTTTCCGGGGCAACAGACGATTTTGCTGCTGATGCTGGCAACCCTAGTGATCCCATTTCAACTTTTGGTGATCCCAATTTTCCTCATCCTCAAGGCGGGTCATCTGATCAATACCTATGGCGCCTTGATCTTGCCGACGGCGGCCAATGGCTTTGGCGTCTTTTTGATGCGGCAGTTTTTTCTCACATTGCCCGTTGCCCTTGAGGAGGCAGCCCTCTTGGATGGGGCAAATCGCTGGCAAGTCCTCTGGCATATTCTCTTGCCCCTGAGCCGACCGGCCTTGGTCACACTCTTTATCTTTACCTTTATTGGGGAGTGGAATGACCTCTTTAAGCCCTTGGTCTTTACCACTAAGCCAGAACTGATCACAGTGCAGCTTTCCTTGGCCAGTTTTCAGGAGCAGTTCACCAATGATTGGCCGTTGATGATGGCGGCAGCGGTGATTGCCACTGTGCCGGTGATGATTTTGTTTATTTTGGGTCAGCGGCAACTGATTCGCGGCATTGCCACGACGGGACTAAAGAGCTAAAGTTCCGTTCGGAAAACCGTACTGCAACAGGAGTTGCGATCGCCAACCGTCTCTCGCTACATTAGCACTCGAAGGGTGAGAGTGCTAAACAACTGCAAGTGATGCTCTTGCCCCCCAAAAACTGCGCGATGAGCCGTGCAGTGAGTGCTATCAATCCATACTCTTACAATTGGGAGAACAGTACGCTATGGCAGCCGTATCTCTAAGCGTTTCAACTGTGAAGCCGTTGGGCGATCGCATTTTTGTCAAAGTCAGCGAAAGTGAAGAACGTACCGCAGGGGGCATCCTCCTGCCCGACAATGCCCGTGAAAAACCCCAAGTGGGCGAAGTGACCGCCGTCGGTCCTGGCAAACTCACTGAAGACGGCAAGCGTCAGCCCATGGATGTGAAAGTGGGGGACAAAGTGCTGTACTCCAAATATGCCGGTACTGAAGTGAAACTGGCGGGCGAAGACTACGTTCTCCTCTCGGAAAAAGACATCTTGGCCATTGTTGGCTAAGTCGCTGACACTCCTTACATTTCTGTGCGATTTTTCATCACTGTTGAACGATTGAGGTAGGAAACACCTATGGCGAAGCGCATTATCTACAACGAAAATGCTCGTCGTGCCCTCGAAAAAGGGATGGACATCTTGGCTGAATCCGTGGCCGTGACCCTTGGTCCTAAAGGACGGAACGTAGTTCTGGAGAAAAAATTTGGCGCCCCCCAAATTGTCAACGACGGGGTGACGATCGCCAAGGAAATTGAACTGGAAGATCACATTGAAAATACCGGTGTGGCGCTGATCCGCCAAGCCGCCTCGAAAACCAATGATGCTGCCGGTGACGGTACGACTACGGCAACGGTTCTTGCCCATGCCATGGTGAAAGAGGGGCTGCGCAACGTAGCTGCCGGTGCTAACCCCATTGCCCTGAAACGCGGGATTGACAAAGCCACCCACTTCCTTGTGGAAAAAATTGCTGAACATGCCCGTCCGGTGGAAGATTCCAAAGCCATTGCCCAAGTGGCAGCAATTTCCGCGGGCAACGATGAAGAAGTGGGTCGGATGATTGCCGATGCCATGGACAAGGTGGGCAAAGAAGGCGTGATCTCCCTCGAAGAAGGCAAATCCATGACCACCGAACTCGAGGTCACTGAGGGGATGCGCTTTGACAAGGGCTACATCTCCCCCTACTTTGCCACCGACACCGAGCGCATGGAAGCGGTGCTTGATGAACCCTTCGTGCTGATCACCGACAAGAAAATTACCTTAGTGCAAGATCTGGTGCCGATCCTCGAACAAGTGGCTCGCGCCGGTAAACCGCTGGTGATCATTGCTGAAGATATCGAGAAAGAAGCCTTGGCGACCCTCGTGGTCAACCGTCTGCGCGGTGTCTTGAATGTGGCTGCGGTGAAAGCTCCCGGCTTTGGCGATCGCCGTAAAGCAATGCTCGAAGATATTGCCGTCCTCACAGCGGGTCAAGTGATCACCGAAGATGCCGGTCTGAAGCTGGAAAATACCAAGCTGGATATGCTCGGTAAAGCTCGCCGCATCACCATCACCAAAGATCACACCACGATTGTGGCCGAAGGCAATGAAAAAGCCGTCAAAGCTCGCTGCGAGCAAATCCGTCGCCAAATCGAAGAAACCGACTCCAGCTATGACAAAGAAAAACTGCAGGAGCGGTTGGCCAAACTGGCCGGTGGTGTGGCAGTGATTAAAGTCGGTGCTGCCACTGAAACCGAAATGAAAGATCGCAAACTCCGTCTGGAAGATGCGATTAACGCCACCAAAGCCGCTGTTGAAGAGGGGATCGTTCCCGGTGGCGGTACCACCTTGGTGCACTTGGCGCCTGAGTTGAGCAACTGGGCGGCTGAGCACCTGACGGGTGAAGAACTGATTGGTGCCAACATTGTTGAGCGTGCCCTTAGCGCTCCCCTGCGTCGCATCGCTGAAAACGCGGGTCAAAACGGTGCCATCATTGTCGAACGGGTCAAAGAAAAACCCTTCGATGTGGGTTATGATGCCGCCAAAGATGAATATGTCAACATGTTCGATGCTGGTATCGTTGACCCTGCCAAAGTCACCCGCTCGGCTCTGCAAAATGCGGCCTCTATTGCCGGTATGGTGCTGACCACCGAGTGCATCATCGTTGACAAACCCGAACCCAAGGACAACAATCCTGCGGGTGCCAGTGCCGGCATGGGCGGTGACTTCGACTACTAAGCCCAACCCGTCGGTGAATCCCTGAAACTCACTGGGTTCAGCGCAAGTAACCTAAGTCACACTCACAGCGGGGAAACCACACCCCGCTTTTTTATTGGATGGTGCCAAACGGGTCTGGCCGCGTTGCTATAATAACCCTCAATGTAACGTTTTTTAACATTCGCAGTTTGCAGCATGGGCGATCCAGTGCCTACGGGTGAAATTCGGGTTCGGGGTGCACGGCAGCATAATCTGAAAAACATTGACCTCGATCTGCCCCGCGATCGCCTGATTGTGATGACAGGGGTTTCTGGTTCCGGTAAGTCCTCTCTGGCCTTTGACACGATTTTTGCTGAAGGGCAACGCCGCTATGTGGAGTCGCTGAGTGCCTATGCACGGCAATTCCTCGGTCGGTTGGATAAGCCGGATGTGGATGCCATTGAGGGGCTGAGTCCAGCGATTTCCATTGATCAAAAGTCCACTTCCCACAATCCTCGCTCGACGGTGGGCACGGTGACGGAAATCTATGATTACCTGCGGCTGCTCTATGGCCGTGCGGGTGAACCCCATTGCCCCCATTGCGATCGCTCGATTCGCCCCCAAACCATTGATGAAATGGTGGATCAGGTGATGCAGTTGCCCCCTCAGACGCGCTTTCAAGTTCTAGCTCCTATTGTCAAGGGGAAAAAGGGCACGCATAAAAAACTGCTGTCGAGTCTTGCTAGTGAAGGTTTTGTGCGGGTTCGCATTAATGGCGAGGTGCGCGACCTCAGTGATGCCATTGAACTGGATAAAAACCATGCCCACACGATTGAAATTGTTGTCGATCGCCTTGTGCTCAAACCTGGCATTGAAGAACGCTTAGCGGACTCGCTGCGAACGGCGTTGCACCATGCCAATGGTACGGCAATGGTCAGTGTGGTACCCCGCGAGGGTGAGGCTGAGGGTCAAACGCTCCTATTTTCCGAAAATTTTGCCTGTCCGGAGCATGGGGCCGTGATGGATGAGCTATCGCCGCGGCTCTTTTCCTTTAACTCCCCCTACGGTGCCTGTCCAGAGTGCCATGGCTTGGGCTATTTGCGCAAATTTAGTCCGGAGTTGATTGTCCCCAATCCTGAACTACCGGTCTATCTGGCGATCGCCCCCTGGGCCAATAAAGAACACGACTACTACCTTGCTCTCCTCTGTGGTATTGCTGAGGCCTTTGGCTTTGACATCAATACACCGTGGTACCGCCTCACGGAGTTGCAACGGGAAATTATCCTCTACGGCACCGATACCCCAATTCTCGTTCCTGCCGATTCCCGCTATCGCAAACGGGACTATTACCGCCAATTCCAAGGGGTGATCCCAATTCTAGAGCGGCAGTACCGCGAGACCACCTCCGAGGCCTACAAGCAAAAATTGGAAGAGTACCAAGTCAATCAAACCTGCCCCGCCTGTGGTGGTCAACGCCTAAAACCCGCCGCCCTAGCAGTGCGCTTGGGGCAATATCGCCTCACGGATCTCACCAGTGTCTCGATTCGCGAGTGTTTAGCACGGCTGCGATCGCTCCAACTGAGTGCCCGCCAACAGCAGATTGCGGAGCTGGCTCTGCGGGAAGTGACCGCGCGATTACAGTTTCTCGTGGATGTGGGGCTAGATTACCTGACGCTGGATCGCAGTGCGGCCACCCTCTCTGGTGGTGAAGCCCAACGCATTCGCTTGGCCACTCAAATTGGCTCTGGCCTGACGGGAGTGCTCTATGTCCTCGATGAACCCAGTATTGGCTTGCATCAGCGGGATAATGATCGCCTCCTGCAAACACTGTTTCGCCTGCGGGACTTGGGGAATACGCTGATTGTGGTTGAACACGATGAGGACACGATCCGCGCTGCCGATCACATTGTTGATATTGGCCCAGGGGCGGGGATCTACGGCGGCCAGATTGTGGCTCAAGGCAGCCTAGAGGCGATTCTCAATCATCCCGACTCCCTGACGGGGGCTTATCTGTCGGGGCGCAAGCGCATTGAAACCCCCAGCGATCGCCGGCCGGGGAATGGTCAATCCCTGATTCTCAAACAGGTATCTCGCAATAATCTCAAGAACATCACCGTAGAAATTCCCCTCGGTAAGCTGGTGTGTCTGACGGGGGTATCGGGGTCGGGAAAATCCACCCTCATGCACGAAGTCCTCTATCCTGCCCTGCAGCACCATCTTGGTCACAGTGTGCCGCTCCCCAAGGGACTTGGCGAGATTGAAGGCTTAAATGCCATTGACAAGGTGATTGTCATTGACCAGTCTCCCATTGGTCGTACCCCCCGCTCGAACCCTGCCACCTACATTGGGGTGTTTGATGTTATCCGTGAGGTCTTTAGCCAAACCGTGGAGGCCAAGGCACGGGGCTATAAACCAGGGCAATTTTCCTTCAATATCAAGGGCGGACGCTGTGAAGCCTGCGCTGGCCAAGGGGTCAATGTGATTGAGATGAACTTTTTGCCCGATGTCTATGTGCAGTGTGAAGTGTGCAAGGGGGCACGCTACAATCGCGATACCCTGCAAGTGAAGTACAAAGGCTGCTCGATCGCCGACGTTTTGGATATGACCGCCGAGACGGCACTGGCCTTTTTTGAAAATATCCCCAAGGCAGTGAGCAAGCTGCAAACCCTCGTGGATGTGGGCTTGGGCTATCTCAAACTAGGGCAAACGGCACCGACCCTCTCTGGGGGCGAAGCCCAACGCCTCAAATTGGCGGCTGAACTGTCGCGGCGTGCCACGGGCAAAACGCTCTACCTCATTGATGAACCCACCACGGGGCTGTCTTTTTACGATGTGCATAAACTCCTCGATGTATTGCAGCGTCTCGTGGACAAGGGCAACTCGATTTTGGTGATTGAGCACAATCTGGATGTGATTCGCTGTGCCGATTGGATTATTGACCTTGGACCAGAGGGGGGCGATCGCGGCGGAGAGGTGGTTGCCGTCGGCACCCCTGAAGCGGTGGCACTGGTGCCCCAATCCTACACAGGGCAGTACCTCGCCAAGGTGTTAAATCGCGCCGCCAGTCCTCAGCAGTAGTAGAATACAGGTTGCTCTGCCTTGCTTTATTCCCTTTATTCCTATGTCCATGCCCACCATGACCCTCTGCATTTCCTGTCCTGATCAGCGGGGGTTAGTGGCCAAGTTGGCGCAGTTTGTCTATCGCTACAACGGTAACATTGTTCATGCTGATCACCACACGGATGCTGTCGCGGGCATTTTTCTCTCCCGCCTCGAGTGGGAACTAGAGGGCTTTGAAATCCCCCGCGATCAGATTGCTGCCACATTTATCAACTATGCACAGCGGGAAAAAGTCTTTGCCAGTTGGCAAGGGGTGCGCTGGCAGTTGCGGGCGTCGGATATTCCCTATCGCTTGGCCATTTGGGTGAGCCGCCAAGATCATTGCCTGTGGGATTTGCTGCTGCGGCAGCGAGCGGGGGATCTCTTTGCGGAAATTCCCCTGATTATCAGTAACCATGAGCATTTACGTCCCATTGCCGAACAGTTTGGCATTGACTTTCACTATATCCCCGTGACACCAGAGACCAAGCCCCTTGCCGAAGCCAAGCAGCTGCAACTGCTCAAGGACTACAACATCGATCTGGTGGTGCTGGCCAAGTATATGCAGGTACTCAGTCCAGAATTTATTGAGGCCTTTCCCCAAGTGATCAACATTCACCATTCATTTTTGCCTGCCTTTGCGGGGGCGAATCCCTACCACCGTGCCTATGAGCGGGGGGTAAAAATCATTGGTGCCACGGCCCACTATGCTACAGCGGATTTGGATGAAGGACCGATTATTGAGCAGGCAGTTGTGCACATTAGCCATCGCGATACGGTGGCAGATCTGATTCGCAAGGGCAAGGATTTAGAACGGGTGGTCTTGGCACGGGCAGTACGGCTGCATTTGCAGAACCGCATTCTCGTGTATGGCAATCGCACGGCAGTCTTTGCCTAGGCGCTAATCAGGGGGCAGTTGCCTTTTTGCTGAGGAGCTTGAACTTTGGAAGCTGTTGGACAATCTGGAGCGTTTCGACGCTCACTCGCACCACGCGCTTCAGTAAGTCAATAATGTAGCGGGGATCTGCTGACCAGTCGTTGGGGTCATTGCGAATTTGGCTGTCTTTATCCACAGTGACTTGATAGCGATCCATCACCCACTCGATGGCAGGCTTGCCATTCACCACATATAGCTATTCCAATAAAAAATGAGATATCATCCAGCACAATACTTGCGAATCACTTCATCAATCGAACTGTTTGACCCTGCATACATCCGCGCTCGCTTCAGCGCACTAAAGTCGTGCTCAATCACATTCAAATCAGGAGAGTATTTCGGTAAAAATAACACCGCGTGACCCGCCGCTTTCACCACTGCCTGAATCGCCCCTTTTGGATGAATCGGTGCATTATCCATCATCAACAACGACGGTCTCTTTAACGCCGGCAAACAGTACTGACTCAGCCAGCTCACAAACCCTAACGCATTCAAGTATCCGCAAAACAGCATTGGGGCGATGAAGTCTTTCTGGTGTCTATACCGTCCTGCGACTCAACTCTCTCTTTTCTGACGCTTCCCCGCTCGCTCTCCATCAATCGGGATGGGCAGCAACATCGGCTGCTAAAGCCGCCCAATCCAGTTTCCAAGGACGACGGGGGACAACCGTGGGGGCTGAGTCCTCTCGCTTCAGCCAGCGATGGATAGTGGCGCGGCTCACCTGGAAGATTTGAGTTGCTTCACTGATTTTGCCACCTTGCTGGATGTAGGAGACAACCCGCTCTCGTCAGTTCAAGCCATAGCTCATATTCTTGAGTAACATTCATGACGCTTTGAGTATAGCCTATCCCTCTTGAAAATATCTCATTCTTTTTCGAAATAGCTATAAATCTTCAATTGACAAGGCAGGGATGTATATCTTTGATCGCAAGGTGAATTTTTATGCACGCCACCCCCAACGCCAAATTGACCGTAAAATCGTGATTTCGCCAATGGTAGAGGATCGGGCACGACCGGTTGCCGCAGCATTGGGAATAGAAATTTATCGCTATGCCGATGCCGTAGAGGGTCGATAGGCTCTCCCGGACACTAACAAGGGGAAGAGGGGGGCACAGAGTCATCGTGGGGATCGGGTACAGGGTCATAGCCGCCGGCGGCAAAGGGATGGCAGCGCAAAATACGACGAATAGCTAAATAGGTTCCCTTGACTGCTCCAAATCGGGCGATCGCCTCAATCGCATAGACAGAACAAGTGGGCCTATAGCGACAGGTGGGCAAAAATAAGGGCGAAATCCAATGCTGATAAGCGCGAATCAAAAAGATCAGTGCTTTGCTTAGCCAGTTGTCCACAGCCTTTGCCTACAAGGTATCCCAATTATACGCAGGTTAATGGGGGCGAAATAGATGGTGATGTTCTGGACTATAGAGGCAGGAGCGCAATGAGCCATGGCCTTGATGTTGTACTGCCAGTGCTGGACTGATCAGGTAAAGGGTGGTGCGCGTCAAGCGCTGCTGCTGACTAAACGCCGCCATTTCAGCCAAGGGAACCAGCCACAACTGCTCATCGGGCCATCCCAAGCGGTAGCCCACAGCAACTGGGGTTTCGGGTGGATAGTGCTGAAGCAAATCTCGCTGGGCACGGTGGACACAATTCGCACTCAGGTAGAGGCAAAGGCTGGCTTTGTGGGCGGCTAGACTGGCCAATTCTTCTGTTGGTGGGACGCGTGTACGGCCACTGGCACGGGTGAGGATAATTGTCTGTACCAATTCGGGTAGGGTGAGTTCGGCATTGAGGCGGGCGGCGGCCAATTGATAGGCACTGATGCCGGGGACAACTTCAACGGTAATGCCTGCTTCGGTGAGGCGGGCAATCTGCTCGTGAATGGCACTGTAGAGGCTCGGATCTCCCGATTGCAACCGTACCACTTTTTTACCCGCTTGGACTGCCTCAACCATCAGCGGAATCATTTCTTCAAGAGTCATTGCGGCTGTGGGAATACAGGTGGCACTCGGCGGTGCAAACTGCAAAATCCCCGTCGGCACAAGAGAATCGGCATAGAAAATCACATCGGCCTCTTGGATCAGCCGTTGTCCCTTGAGGGTGAGTAATTCTGGATCACCGGGGCCAGCACCCACAAAGTAAACCCCAGCCGAGGTCTGTCTTTTTAGCACTACACTGCACCTGATTATTCCCCTTACTAAGATTAACTTTTGCCGGTAACACAAGTTATGTCAGGATCAAGACAGGTCAGTTTAAGAGGCAGCGAATCATGAGCGGCAAACGGATTCTCATGCTTGTGGGTGACTATGTAGAAGATTACGAAGTGATGGTGCCGTTCCAAGCCCTCCAAATGGTGGGTCATACCGTGCATGCTGTCTGCCCTGATAAAGTCGCTGGGGACATTGTTCGCACGGCAGTTCACGATTTTGAGGGGGATCAAACCTATAGTGAAAAGCGGGGACATAACTTTACCCTCAATGCCACTTTTGCAGAGATTGACCCCGTTACCTACGATGCACTAGTGGTGCCGGGGGGTCGTGCCCCAGAGTATTTGCGCCTCAATCCACGGGTCTTGGAAATCACCAAGCACTTCGGCGAGACCCAAAAACCGATTGCAGCTATTTGTCACGGCCTCCAACTGTTGGCGGCAGCAGGCGTTCTTGCGGGCAAAACCTGTACGGCCTATCCGGCCTGTGGCCCTGAGGTCGTGAGTGCTGGGGGTAACTTTACCAGTGTGGCAGTGGATGCAGTCGTAGTGGATGGCAATCTGGTCACGGCGCCCGCTTGGCCTGCCCATCCCCAGTGGTTGGCGGCATTTTTAGAGATTTTGGGAACAACGATTAGCCACCGACCCTTGGCAGCAGTGTAGGATCACCGTGGCATGGCGATCGCCCTCAGCCAAATTGCCCAATATCTCCAACGGCACCAACTGAACTATCGGTTGAATGCGGCCAACCACCAAATTATTACGGGCGTCAACGGTGATCACCTTGAGCGATTTATCGTCGTCATTGAGCTAGATGAGGGAGGCGAGTTTTTTAAGCTTTATGCCCCCAATCTTTTGCCGGGGATTAAAACCCACCAGTTTCGTGATGCCATTTTGCAAACGCTACTGTGCATTTCGTGGCAGACAAAAATGTTGCAGTGGGAGTACGACCCCAATGAGGGTGAAGTGCGTGCCATGATTGAATTCCCCATTGAGGACAGCACCCTCACCGAACGGCAATTTTTTCGCTGCTTGGGGGCACTCGTGGAAATCGTTGACAATACAGTGCCGCGACTGCGAGAGTTGGTTGAACAGGAGCCTCCGCCGCTCGACGCGGATCTGGCCATGGGCGAACGCCTATTGCTGACGATTCAGGAAGAAGCACCGGGGCTATTGGATCTCATTGCCCAAGCTCTTGAAGCCCGTCGCCAACGGGGTCGGGTTAGTTTGAATTTAGAGAATTTAGACACCTAAGTCAGACATCTAGAGTTCTGTTTAGATTCAGATTCAAGACGAGGGGGGTGCAGGGGGCGTTTGCCGCGCGTAGAAGCGGCCATTCTTCATTTCAATCAACCCTTGACACTTTTCACAACTAAAGCGCCACAGCTTACCGACCGGAACTTTCAGCGGGTGATGACAATGGGGACACTCGCCACTCCATACCTCCTCATCCCCAAGCATCCACATACTGCCCACGACCATCGGCAGACCGATGATGGTTCCTAATCCCGTGGCACAAAAGCCCAGACCCATGACTATGCCGGCAAGACCTGCCACCTTTGATTGATGATCGCGGGGGACTTTTTCAATGGTGGGAATGGTGTAAATCTCGGATTCAGAGGGGGGCTGGGGGGGTTCTGTGGCGGTTTCAGGGGGTGGTGGGGGTTCTTGTGTCTTATCTGCCTGAACCTGTGGCCCAGGCTCGGCCTCTAACCAAGGATCCCGTAGGGGAGGATAGTTGGCGGCTTCTTGGTGTTGGGGAAGGGCAGAAGATTCTGAAGGAACTGGGGGTGCAGTGGGCAACATGTCTGAGACTGCCCAAGGATCCTCAACAACAGAGGCAGCGTCTGGGGCGATCGCCCCCTCAGGCGAGGATTCAGCTTCAGCCGTCATCTCAGCAGTCATGGCGGGCTGGGGGTCGATCTCCGCCTCTAAGGCTTCTAGGGCGGCAATGTCCTCAGTCGTCGGTTCAGGGAAGTCGTATGCTTCAAGGGTCGGTTGCTCTAGGGTAGCTTCAGAGAGTTCGGGTGCTGGTTCAGGGATCTCAGCAATACTGTCTTGGGCTTCTGGTGTTGCAATGCTCTCTTCTATGGACTCAGAAGCTTCTGGAGGTGGTTCAGCAGCGACCTCGAAGACTGGCAATTCTCCTGAGAACCCATCAAGGGTGTCGGATTCAATACGCTCTTCTTGAAGGGGGGGCGACTCAGATGGAGATTCTTCACGATCAGTATTGGGTTCTGGTGAGGGTGGGTTGGGGTCAAAGGCGGCAGCTAAATCTGCCAAACTAATGTCCTCATCAGGATCGATTTCTGGAATCTCATCTAGGAAACGCTCTTGCGGCTCACTGATGGGTTCTGCCCCTGTTCCATTCTCAGTGACTTGCTCTAGGGGAGGAGCTACATCCCCATATTCAGGTGTGCTCTCTACTGGAATCGGGTGTTCCTTCTCTTCGGGCGATCGCGCCACAGCATCCTGACTTTCAGATGTGGCAGGTACCTCGGAGGTCATAAAAGCAGACATTAAATCCAGCAGCGTGGGTTCAGGGGAGGGTGGCTCAGTCGCTGCCGTTTCGGTGCCCCATGGATCCTCGACCACGTCTCGATGGGGTTGGGTGGGTGGCAGGACTTGGAGCTGAAAATGACTTTCCCAGAGAGGGACGCCCAACACCCGTGACTCAATGAAAACCCGTTGAATCTCTGGCAAGTGCAATTTTTCTAAGGCAGTGCGGATCAAGGTTACGGCTGCCCCCTGATTGAGTATTTTTTCTGAATGCAGCGTGATCATTAACTCCTCGGCCTGACGTACCACAGTGGCCTTTACCCGCTTTGGCAGGAGGACAGCATTCAGCAGCGTACCAATGGCACGGGGGTCGCCCTGCCGCGCAATATCCAGCAAACGGGAATCACTCATAAACCGATCAATAGAATGGAACGGGGTGCCGCTAGTTCTAGCCTACTGCGATTTCAAAAGAGTGATAGGAAGCGGGTGGCGATCGCTTGACTATCCTACGTATCAACGACCAAGCTAACCTACACCCTAAGTTTAGAGCGGTTGAGAAGCTTGGAAAAAATCCCTTCGGCATCAAGGACGTCCATACCATTTTCTGAAGCGGCGGCTACAGGATCCTTGATTTGTGCGTTACCCTTTCGGCGTAACTTACCTTTTCGGGGATTTCAGTGGGGCTATGCGGGGGATTAATAGCCCGAACTACCTTTAGTGTAGCTAAGGGATGGCCAGATGACAACTCCCTAAAGCGTGTAAATTGTTACAAACAATTACAAGCACCCACTAGACTGGGAAAAAGGATGTTCACAAATTTCAGCAGGGCATGACAGCGGCAACACGCTCCACGGATTGGCAACTTTTGCAACGACTGATTCCTTACCTCAAGCCCTATCGCTGGGGACTGGTGGGAAGTGGCTTGCTCTTGATTCCCTTGGCGGCAGCAGCAGCATTACAACCGATCATCATTGGTCAGGCGATCGCCTTCCTCAAAGGCGAAGAGAGTACCTATAGCTTTTTGAAACCTTTGACCCTGACCCAAGGGATTGATCTACTGAGCATTGCACTGCTGATGACTGTGGTGCTGCGCTTTGGGGTGCAGGCGGTGCAGGGGTACTGGATTCAAAAAATTGGCCAAAACATTACTGCCGATATTCGCCATGACTTATTTGACCACGTGCTCCGGTTATCGTCGCGCTTTTTTGACCGCACCCCCGTCGGTAAGCTCATTACCCGCTTGACCAGTGATGTGGATGCTCTGGGGGATGTGTTTGCCACTGGCGCCGTGGGGGTTCTCAGCGATGTCTTCTCAATGCTGGTGGTCATCCTGACGATGTTTTTCATTGACCGCCTCTTGGCAACGCTGCTGCTGGCCTTGGTACTGCCGATCACTGCCCTGATTATCTATTTTCAACATCGCTACCGCGTGGCCAACTACAAATCCCGCGAGGAGCTGTCGCTACTGAATGCCGATCTTCAGGAAAACATTGTTGGCATTACCGTGGTGCAACTGTTTCGCCGTGAGGCCTTTAATAGCCAACTGTTTCGGCGGCGCAATCAACGCTACATCAAAGAGGTGGATCGGACGATTTTCTACGATTCGGCAGTATCAGCAACGTTGGAGTGGATTGCCTTTGTGGCGATCGCGGGGGTTCTCTGGCTGGGCGGTGCCTTGGTGGAGCAGCGCACGATTGACTTTGGCACTTTGGCCACGTTTATTCTCTTTTCCCAGCGCGTTTTTGATCCGCTGCGGCAGTTGGCGGAGAAATTTACCACGGTGCAAGCGGGCTTAACCGCCATTGAGCGCATCCATGATCTGCTCTCAGAACCGATTGAAATTCAGGATCCCGATCGCACCTTTTTGCGTTTGCCCAAGCCAGAAAATACAGCCGCTGCCGTTGAGTTTCGCGATGTCTGGCTGGCCTACAAAGACGATGACTACGTCCTCAAGCAACTTTCCTTTCAGATCCATGCTGGCGAAAAGGTGGCGATTGTTGGTCCTACGGGTGCAGGTAAAAGTTCAATTATTCGCTTGCTTTGTCGCCTCTATGATCCAACGCGCGGTGAAGTCCTTGTTAGTGGTCGCAATGTCCGCGACTTTACCCAAGCAGAACTGCGGCAGCACATTGGCGTGATTTTGCAGGATAGCTTTCTCTTTTCAGGGGATGTGAAAAGCAACATTGCCCTCGGTGACAACTACACCCTTGCCGAAATTCAGCGGGTGGCCGCCGAAATGAACATTGCCGACTTCATTGAGCAGTTGCCCCAAGGCTATGACACTCCCCTGCGGCAGCGGGGCACGAATCTATCAGCGGGGCAGCGACAACTTTTAGCCTTGGCGCGGGTAGCGATTCGCAATCCAGAAATCCTTGTCCTTGATGAGGCAACCGCCAATTTGGATGTGGGTACAGAGGTAATGATTCAGGAGGCCTTGAACCGCCTGTTGGTGAATCGAACCGCCATTATGATTGCCCACCGCCTAGCCACGATTCGCCATGTGGATCGCATTTTTGTGCTCAAACGGGGACAACTGGTGGAGCAGGGCACCCACAGTGAACTCTTGGCCCGCAATGGGGTGTATGCCCATCTCTACCGGTTACAGGCGCTTGCCGAAGAAGCAGCCCCTACCCAGGACGCCTGATCCTAATCCACAACAGCAGTGGCAGCCCTAGCAGTTGTAGCCCTACCGACACCAATACTAACAGCCCCAAGGAGCGATCGTAGAGCACTCCCATGAGGAAACTGCCGAGAAACCACGCTAAGCCATAGCCAGTGCTAAAGATGCCATAGGCTGACCCCCGCCGCTCTGGGGGGACGAGGTTGGCGACGATCGCCCGCACAATGGATTCTTGGGCACCCATGCCAATACCCCACAGCACCATGCCCCAAATCACCGCAGAACTGAGGAAGACCAAGGGAGCAAAGCCTACCGACAGCACAACCGCAAGGATCAAGGCCATGATGCCAATGCGATCCAGTAAGTACCCAAAGAGCAGCGCAGCCACGGCATCAACCCCCATCGCCAAGGCGTAGAGCAGCGGGATTTGGCTCGTTTGCAGACTGTCTCCCTGCTGTAAATGAAAAGCAATCAAGGGGAAATCCACATAACCGGCGCCCAGAAAGGCCACGGCCAATAGATAAATCCAAAACAGTGTTGGTAGTCTTTTGGTATTCAGATCCTGCACCACCGTTTCAAAGTCCCGTGGCTCTGGGTACCGCCGCTGCGTCACCAATAAAACGACCAGCCCCATCAGGGCAGGGATGGCGAGGACGGCAAAACTCCATTGATAGTGCTGGGTGCGGGCAAAGACGCCGGCCACCATCAGCGGCCCAACAACGGCACCAATTTGATCCATCGCCTCATGGAGACCAAAGCCAAAGCCGCGACCCACTTGGCGAGCACCGTAGGAGAGCAACACATCGCGGGGGGGTGTACGAATCGCTTTACCGGTGCGCTCAGCAATCATGAATCCCGCTAGGACTTCCCAACGATGGGTCAAGGCCATGAGGGGCACAGCTAAGGTATTGATGGCATAACCAAGGGTGGTAATGCGCCAATAGGCACGGGTACGATCGCTGAGATAGCCAATCCCAAGGCGTAGACCATAGCCGATGAATTCCCCCAAACCCGCTACGAGGCCGACAACGGTACCACTGGCACCCAATACTCCTAAATAGACCCCCGTAAGACTGCGGGCGCCTTCATAGGTGGCGTCGGCACAGAGGGAAACCACCCCTAGGAGCACGACAAACCTGAGGGCGGAGCCTTTTTGGCAAACCATGACTCAACTCCTGTATTTAGGAATTTAGGAATGTCCACAGTATATTGAGTGGAGAATCGTTAAGGGCGATCGCGATGGTGGGTGCACTCAGCGCAGCTAGTCCCTTAGTCATTTGGACAAGTCTGGGGTTCATCTGTGGCCGTTGGTTGCCAGCAGTGATTCCCCAATGGTTGGGGCGCAGCCTCTATTGGGTCGGGGTACCCATTCAAATTTTTGCTTTGGTGCGGCAAACCAACTTCGCGGGGTTAATTTGGTTGGCACCGCTGCTGGCCTTTGTGGCGCTCATTGTCGGCTATACCCTTGCCCAAGGCCTTTACTATTGGCAGCAACGCTACTTTCAGCCCCAATGGCTCCACTATACTCCTCCCTTCCTGACAAGTACAGTTCCCGAAGGAGAAAGTCGCCGCTTTCAGGGGAGCTATCTGATTGCCAGCATTCTCGGCAATACGGGCTTTGTCGGTTTGGGGGTCACGATTCCTCTCCTGAGTGCCACGGCATTGCCCTGGGCGGCCTTCTATGCCATTACCCAAAATGCCCTCGGCACCTATGGATTGGGTTCATTTCTCGGTCAGTACTACGGTAAGGGCAATGATCAACCTTGGTGGCGCGCCTTGGCGGTGATTCCAACCGTGCCGACCCTTTGGGCCTCCATGGCCGGCTTTGCGACCCATGATCTTTCCTTTCCCGAGGCGATTGAAAAGTTGTGTGAGATGGATATTCACTTGGTGATTCCCTTTGCCTTTGTCCTCACTGGAATTCGTTTGAGTCGGCTCCCCGGCTGGCAAAGTTTTCGTATGGGGTTGCTGCCTATGTTAGTGAAGACGTTGTTGCTGCCATTGACGATGATGGCGATCGCCTATGGTTTGGGCTTGCGGGGCGATACGTTGCTGGCGATCGCGATTATGACTGGTACGCCCACCGCCTTTGCCGCGCTAATTTTGGCAGAGGAATACGAACTCAATACCGAACTGCCACCGGCGGTGATTGCTCTGAGTACCCTGAGCTTTGTGGCGGTGTTACCGCTGTGGGTGTTCCTGTGCCGCCAAGTTTTAACATAACGCTAACGACTGCTCTCCTTTTCCAAGAACAGTGGCACACTGAAAATACCTGATCCATTGCTAGCCCTCTCACGAGTTTCCCTATGACGAATCCCCAAAGTCCTCCTCCTCCACCGCCACGTGTTCCCAATTCACCCCCGATGCCACCGCCCCGGCCGCCAATGGGGGCGGGTGTTCCGCCGCTGCCTCCCCAACCGGGAATGGCGCCTCCCCGTCCTGCTGCCCCCCCACCGCCTCCCCAAGGGATGCCCCCACAGCCCGGCATGCCGCCTCGACCCATGCCACCACAACCGGGGATGCCGCCACGACCAATGCCGCCGCAGCCGGGAATGCCCCAACAGGCAGTACCGACCCAACCGATGCCCACACCAGCCGCGCGGATCTCTGGCCCGACAATGGAACAACTGGTGCGGGAGGCTTTTGAGCACGGCTATTCCGATATTCATGTTGGGGTTGGCGAAGCGCCGCGCTTTCGCGATCGCGGACGTTTAGAAATTACCAACTATCCCGTTACTGATGAGGAAACCTTTAACTACTGGCTGAATGAACTGCTGACCCCCCAACAAATTGAGCAGTTTCGCACCCACCTTGAATACGATGGTGCCTATCAGTACGAAGGGCTATGCCGTGTGCGGATCAACATCTTTGTCGCCCTCAAAGGCCCCGCCATGGTGCTGCGCTTGATTCCGGTGAAGATTCTGACCCTAGAGCAATTGAATTTGCCGCCGGTCTTCAAGGATCTCTGCCACTACCACAAGGGTCTGATTCTGGTGACAGGGCCAACGGGTTCTGGGAAATCCACCACCCTTGCGGCAATGGTGGACTATATCAATACCGAAATGCCGAAGCACATTATCTCCATTGAAGACCCGATTGAGTTTGTGCACCAAAGTCGCCGTGCCCTGATCCGCCAGCGGGAGGTGGGTATCCATACACTGAAGTTTGACAATGCTCTGAAGGCGTCGTTGCGGGAAGACCCCGATATTATTCTGATTGGGGAGATGCGCGATCGCGAGACAGTGAATACAGCCCTAAAAGCAGCGCAAACGGGTCACTTGGTCTTTGGTACGTTGCACACCAACAGTGCCGTGAAAACGATTGAGCGGATCCTCAACCTCTACAACCCCGATGAACAAGGACCGATGCGGATGCAGGTGGCGGAGTCGCTGGTGGCAGTCATTGCCCAAGCCCTTGTGCGTACGACGGATGGTAAGCGGGCAGCGATTCACGAGATCATGATCAACACCGATGCCATCAAGGACTACATTTTGCGGGGTGAAGTGGAGGAAATTGAGGCGATTATTCCGCAGTGTCGGTATGACGGCATGTGCACGATGAACCAATGCCTCTACGAACTCTATGAGGCGGGGCGCATTGATGAGGAAACCGCCATCGAAAACTCCCCCAAACCCAACGAAATGGCGCAAATTCTACGGGGTCGTGTCTAGGGCAATGGTTGGCCTCAAGCCTGTCTTATACAAGGGGTTGGCCCTCTTTACACCGGGGGAGGATGTGGTCTTTTGCCGTGACCCATCAAAACAGGGGCATTGGCATCAGTCGCTTTGTCAAGCCCTGCAACAACTGTTGGATTTGGAGGAGCCGCCCCTTTTTCTATCCCCCTGCTACACAGCGGCGGTAGATTACTGGTTTGATGAGGAGCAGCAATGCCTGCGAGTGGCGGCGGAGGTCTATCCCTTGGCATGGCCCCATCGTCCCCTATTGAATGCCCTCTTTGCCCCTGCTCATCAGCCCACATTGCCGTGGCAGTTGGTACAGGATCCGCAGCATCCCTGCGATGTCCAAGCCCTAGAGGCCTACCGCAGCAGCTTTCCCCAACTGTGGGAGCAGCACCAACTGATCTATGATTTGCAGGAAGCCACCCCCCTGAGCAGTTTTGCACCGCGTCCTTCGGAACCCGATCGCTATGTCTTTCGCCTCTATGTGCGTGGAGAAACCCATGCCACGGAAGTTGCCCTGAAGAATCTCCATGACTTGCTGAGTCGCTTCCTCAAGGTGCCCTATACGCTCAAAGTGGTGGATGTCACCAAGCAACCCGATCTGGCGGAGGAGGATCAAGTGCAGGCCACGCCAACCTTAGTGCGGGTCTATCCCCAGCCGGTGCGCCGCCTTGTGGGACACTTGGATAATCGCGATCGCCTGCAACGTTTATTAAGCCCTTAGACCGATGACAAATTCTGCTAAAGACCTGCTCGCGGCGGCTGCTGTGGAGCGAATGGCGGGAACTCGTGATGCCTATGTGCCCTATCTGCGCCAAGTCTTTGCCGATGTGGTGGGGGAGGATGACGCGGTCAGTGAAACCCGTGGTGGCTTAGCAGCAGCCCAAGAGCGTTTGGCCAAGATACAGCCTCTACGGTATGGCAAGAGTCGCAACTTTTTGGCGGGGGCAGTAACGGGGCTTTCGGCCTATTTGCGCCACGGGGTGATCAGTTTGGCGGCGGTGCGCGATCGCCTGCGGGAAGTGGTGTCTCACCCCTATCAAGCGGAAGCCTTACTGCAACAACTGGCGTGGCGAGACTATTGGCAGCGCCTCTATATCCGTTGGGGCGATCGCCTGTGGCAGGACATCGAACCCTATAAAACGGGTTGGCAAGCAACCGATTATCAAACCGACTTACCTCCTGCACTCATCGCAGCGGAAACGGGACTGGCCTGTATGGATGCCTTTAGTGCCGACCTACAACGAATGGGCTACTTGCATAACCATGCGCGGTTATGGTTGGCAGCCTATGTGGTGCATTGGTGTCGGGTGCGCTGGCAGGCGGGAGCCGCTTGGTTTTTGCAGCATCTCCTCGATGGCGATCCGGCCAGTAATAACCTCTCGTGGCAGTGGGTGGCCAGTACCTTTAGCCACAAGCCCTACTTTTTTAACCGTCAAAACCTCGAGCGCTATAGCGATGGCAAATACTGTCGCCAGTGTGCGATGGGCGATCGCTGTCCCTTTGATGCCACCTACGAGGAATTGGCAGCCCGCCTTTTCCCCCACAAGGAATAGGGTTATTGGGGAGTCGGCTTCACGGTTTTGCGCAGAATCAAACAGTTACCCGTATTGCCCACGCGCTGATAGTCCAATTCATCCATGATGGTTGCCAAGAGGCGTAGGCCGCGTCCCCCTTCGGCATCGAGGGCAATTTGGCTGGGGAGTGTTGCCAGTTTGGCCATCAAATCAAAGGGATCCCCTTGATCCCAAATGCGCAATTCAATCACAGTATCTGCAAGGGAGAGATCAATGCGAATGGGGGTATCGCTGGCGCGATCGCGATGGGCATGGCGCACAGCATTGGTAAACCCCTCGGCAAGGGCGAGTTCCAATTTCAACCACTCTTCGATGGGCAGCGTCGTGGGGCGATATTGATTGAACCATGCCAAGAGAGCCTCCAGTTGGGTCAGGTCACTGGTCAGGGTTAGGGAAACCGTGGTGAAGGGAGGCGTCATAGGCTGAGTTGTCCTTGCTGGGGTGGAATCAGTTGCAGAGCTTTAGGATCGGATACCAAGAGGTCAAAAACAGCTCCGCAGCTCGCCCTGCCCACTGAATGTAAAGGATGCAAATGGAGCCATGACGAATAGACGTTTCGCCGCTGGAGGGCTGCTGAGATGGGCTGCAGGAGAAAGAGGGTTCAATGGGGCAACGCAGATGGGACATGAAGCAGCCAAATGCAGGAGGACTGATTACATTTTCCTCGTTTTGTTGCCCAATAGGGTGCACCAGAGCGATCGCCAGTTGGGAGGCTGGCACAACCCCTGGGGAAAGAACCGTGTGCCGAGGATAATCAGCAACCCATAGAGCATCAGACGGCCATCGCGGAAAAAAGTGGCCACTGCCACTGGCAAATAGGGTTGATCGGCGAGTCCCCGCAGGAGTTCAGGCAGAGCTGTAAAGAGCATACCGCCAGCGATCGCCCCCACAAACGTGCGATTGCCCCCCACCAGCACTGCTGTCAGTGCCAACACCCCCATATCAAACGTGCCCTGACGCGGATTCCAAGTATTCAAAAGATGGGCCGCCAAAACTCCCGCCACCCCCGCTAGAATTGCCCCCAAGACAAAACCCAAAACCTTGTAGCGAGTGGTATCAATGCCAAGGGTCTGCGCCACCAATTCATCGGCACGAATGGCCTGCATCGCCTTGCCCGCACGGGTCTGTTCCAAGCGACCGATGGCGATCGCCACCATGACCAGCAAGGGCAGCGTCAGCCACAAATAGCCCAAGGGTGTACTAAAGGGTTGGGGAATGCCAAAGATGCCGATCGCCCCCCCGGTCACCTCCAGATTGAGTGCCAACACCCGCAGCACCTCAGAGAAAGCAATCGTGGCAATGGCAAAATAAATGCCCCGTAACCGCAGCACCGGCACCCCCAAGCCCCAGCCCACCACACCACAGACCACAGCCGCCAACACCATTTCCCCCAGCACCAAGGGCACGGGATAGGGGTTCAGGTCAGGAAAAAGACGGGTTGAGACCAAGGCAGCAATATAGCCACCCATGGCATAAAACGCTGGACTCGCAAGGGAGAGTTGGCCACTCATCAGGGGCAAATAGAGTGACAAGGCCAGCATCGCCCCCAAGGTCATTGAAACCAGTAGGAAGTCGTACGTGCCGAGCCAACCCGCCATAATTACTGCTAAGCATCCATTGCACAGGCCGGCACGCTGGCCGCAGCAAGCTGCTGCAACTCCGCAATAATGGCTGCTTCGAGGGCGTTATCCCCAAGGCGAATCGTCAGACGCGACAGCCGCAGGGAGGCCGTAATCCGACCGCTAGGGAAATCGAGCCACACCAACTGTTGAAATTGGCGACAGCGACCACCATGGCGCTGGGCAAGGGTAGTGAGTTCCTCGTTGGTGGGCGATCGCCCCAGATCCACATCAACCACCCATGTACCGCCACATTCCCGCCGTTTAGAGAGTTGAATTGGCATTCTCAGAACTTAACTTATAGGCGTTGAGCATAAAATTCACACCAGGGATCACCCTTTTCCCGCGCCTTCACCTCTGCCCCTTGAAACACACCGCCCCGTTGAAAGAGACGATTGTAAAACGCCTCATCTAAGACAGGCTTCTGTTGAATGCGCCCGTTATAGACAATGTTCATCATTGCCGGTACCGCCCCTTGGGCAAAATAACAGGCCGGTTGCAGGGTATGGGGATAGGAAGCCAAGAAGTAGTTGGTTTCGTAGTTGCCATCAATGGCCACCCGACAGGATTCATTCCCGACCACCTCTAGGGCTTGCCAACGCCCCCATCCCAAACTACTGGCAACAGCATACCCCCCGTGAATCCAATCGGTATCGGTTTTTAACATCGGGCCAACGACCGTTTCCCACTCCAAAGACTCCATGATATTGCCAAAGGTGTAAAAGACACAAACATGGCCTGATTCACGGATCAAGGCCTGCCCCACCTCTAAAAGCTGCGGATCTACCTTTTGCAGCTCATCCAAGAAACGGTACTGAATGCGGTTGTAGTAGTTGGCGGGCATCCGCGTCAGCAGCACATTAAAGGCACGAATTTGACCATTCACATCCCCTTCTAGGGGCAGTCCCCAGAGGGCTTCGTTCACCGCATCGTAGTCCACACTGGTTTCTGGCTGCGGCAGGGGCGCCGGTTGATCAATGAGCTTGCCCATTTGCGGACTCGGTGTTAGGGAGCGGCGCACCGGTGCTTTGGTCACATGGATCATGCAGTGATCCTGCCGCGTCACCACCATACAACTGGTTTCTTCAGCCACATAGGTACCCAACGCCGCAAAGGTGGCATCTAGGGCTGCGGCCACATAACCCACTGCCAAGTGATCAATGGGTTTCGTGCGGCTCACCTGCTCACCGTATTTTCCAAGCCAGCCCTCTGCATAGTGGGAGTGGGTTAATTCCACCTCACCCCCTTCTTCTGTCACCTCAAAGTTGAGGCGGCCAAAGCCCAAAAAGCTAAAAATCTGGGCGGCGGTGGCAAGGCGTTCCGCTGGCGTTTGCACTCCCAACGTATTAAAGGCATTGGCGAGCAAGCTATAGAAAATCTCTTGGGCTGAGGTCTGTAGGATACTGACGCCATCAATCCAGTCGGGGTCTTCAATGGTTTGCTGGAGAAATAGGTTGTAGTGGTGGCAGTGGAAAATCACTGGTTCGTCAAAAAAAGCCACCAGCTTGCGGGGGCGATCGATACGGAGATGCTCAAACATAGGGCCAATCTTTTGTTAAATGGTGAAGGGTGAGTCAAATCAACCTAGGGAAGGGCAACCGGCAGGCGTTCCACACCCAAGATATCGGCCACGCCCTTGTAGAGAATGCGCACTTCCCGTTCATCCAACTGGCCTTTTTCCAATCGCTCGCGGTGCAAGCCCGTTTTCAACGACAGCCGCAGCGCCACAAAGTTGGGATCCGGCGCATAGCGACGGGCATAGCTAAGCAGCAGTTGAGCGACGGAGGTGGTGTTGTCTTGGACAGGCGGCAACAGGGGCTTGCCATCCGCCAAGATCGCCTTGATCCGCTCAAAGACCAGCTTCAGGTTCGTGCTACCCTTGGTGAGAAAGAGGACAAAGTAGGGAGTTTTGCTAAAGGCTTTGATGACCAATCGCACCTCTGCCGAACCCGCTAGCAGATAGTCTGCCTCTGAGGCCGGATCCACCACTTGGCACACGCGATTGTTGGCTCGCAGCAGATCGCTGGCATAGGCACCCAAAGAACTCAAGGACTCATTTTCAAGGCTATTGCCACTGTAGTTAATTTCGGCAATGGTTGCTCCATCCGTCGTGCGGCCAATTAACACAGCTAACACGCCCGGGACTCCGGCAATATGTTGCTCTAAAACACTCTTGAGTGTACGCACCAGCATTGCGAATTTCCCAATCAAGATTAAGCTTTGACTAACTCTACTTTATAGAGGTAATCAATTGTTGCGCATCCGTAGAATTTCTGATATTCTAGACTTTTATTAAAAATTAACAATTGTATCCACAAATACTTTTTACACTATTTTGCAGCGGGTCTGCAGCGGATCCCTTGCCTATGGCGCCGATCAAAGAACTGCCTATCCCCGATTTTTTTGATGCCACTAAGGTTGCTCAAGTGTGGCGCGTTCCCTACCAAGAGCGAGCAGTGCAGGCGCGGCAATGGGCACAGCAGTATCAAATTCCCCCTGCCGCTGAGGATCGGCAGCGTACGATCCTTTTGCTCATTGATGTGCAAAACACCTTTTGCCTACCCGACTTTGAGCTATTTGTCCAAGGGGCGGTTGCGGATAATCAACGCCTCTGCCGCTTTATCTACACCCACCTTGCCCACATTAGCGAGATTATCGTTACCCTCGATACCCATACCGCCAGTCAAATTTTTCATCCCCTCTTTTGGCGAGATGCTACCGGGGAACCGCCGCCACCTCTAACCACGATTACCGTTGACGATGTTGAGCGGGGGCGCTGGCAACCCAATCCCCATCTGCTAACCTCCCTCGGCATGACTGATCAAGAGAGTTTGCAGGCCTATGCCCGGCACTACGTTGCCCAGTTAGCCGCCAAAGGCAAATTTCCGTTGACGATTTGGCCTTACCACTCGATGCTGGGGGGGATTGGCCATGCACTGGTGTCTGCTGTGGAGGAGGCCTGTTTCTTTCATACTGTGGCGCGACAGCAGCAAACCCGCATCGAACTCAAGGGGAGCCACCCCCTGACGGAGAATTATTCGGTGTTGCGTCCAGAGGTGAGCCATGACCTCCAAGGGCGTCCTTTAGTGGCGGTGAATAGCGCTTTGATTGAGCATCTGCTGGCGGGCGATCGCCTGATCATTGCCGGTCAAGCCAAAAGTCACTGTGTTGCTTGGACGGTAGCCGACCTGCTCAGTGAAATTCAGCAGCGCGATCCCCAACTCGCCCAGCGGGTCTATCTCCTTGAGGATTGTATGTCCCCTGTGGTGGTGCCGGGGGTCGTGGACTTTAGCGAAACTGCCAATGCAACCTTTGCCGAGTTTGCTGCTGCCGGCATGCACCGGATCACCACTAGCAGTGCTCCTTGGAATCTTTAGTTGATCTAAAGACTTACCACTTCTGAAAAGAGACAGTTTAGGATCGGGGCTAGATGCATCCTCACTAGGGAGGGGCTATGACTGATTTTGCAGCCCACGAACAAGCCCTCGATCGCGATTGTTTGACCCTATCTCGGCACGTTCTCCAGCAACTCCAAAGCTTTGACGCCGCTGCCCAAGACCTGAGTGCCCTAATGAATCGCATTGCCCTTGCTGGCAAGCTCATTGCCCGCCGTTTGAGTCGAGCGGGTCTCATGGAGGGGGTGTTGGGCTTTACAGGGGCAGTGAACATCCAAGGGGAAGACGTCAAAAAAATGGATGTCTATGCCAATGAAGTCTTTATTGCGGCCTTCAAGCAAAGTGGCTTGGTGTGTCGCCTTGCTTCTGAGGAAATGGAAAAGCCCTACTACATTCCCGAAAACTGCCCCATTGGCCGCTACACGCTGCTTTACGATCCCCTCGATGGTTCCTCCAATGTGGACATTAACCTGAACGTAGGCTCCATTTTTGCGATTCGCCAGCAGGAGGGCACTGATCTAGACGGCACCGCTGCTGATCTTCTACAAGATGGCCACAAGCAAATTGCCGCGGGCTATATTCTCTATGGCCCTAGTACGATGCTGGTCTATTCCCTGGGCAGGGGCACCCATGTTTTTGTCCTTGACCCTAGCCTCGGCGAGTTTATTCTGGCGATCGAGAACCTGCAAATTCCCGCTAGTGGCTCCATCTACAGTGTCAACGAAGGCAACTTCTGGGCATGGGAAGAATCCATTCGTAACTATGTCCGCCATGTCCATCGCCAGCCCGGCTACAGTGCCCGCTACAGTGGTGCCCTTGTCGGCGATATTCACCGCATCCTCATGCAGGGGGGGGTCTTTCTCTATCCGGGCACCCAGAAAAATCCCGCGGGGAAGTTGCGTCTACTCTACGAAGCGGCACCGATCGCCTTCCTCGTGGAACAGGCCGGTGGCAAAGCCAGTACCGGCACCCAACCCCTCCTCGATGTCGTGCCTGATCATCTGCACATGCGCACACCACTCATTATTGGCAGCCCTGAGAACGTTGCCCTTGTGGAATCCTTTATTCAGCCTACCCCTGCCAACGCAACTGTGACACAGGTGTAACCCATGGTAATCCTATTTGAAAATCCCCTGCGGGTCGGATTACGCCAAGAGCGCACCCCAGAACCACTGATTCTAGTGATCTTTGGTGCCAGTGGAGATCTCACCCAGCGCAAGCTCATTCCCTCCATTTATCAACTGAAACTGGAACGCCGTCTGCCCCCAGAACTCACGATTGTTGGTGTGGCGCGTCGCGACTGGAGTGATGACTATTTTCGCGAGCATCTGCGCCAAGGGGTCGAGGAATTTGGCGGTGGCATTCAGGCGGAACCCCTGTGGCAGGAATTTGCCCAAGGCCTGTTTTACTGCTCTGGCAATATGGATGATCCCGCCGCCTACACCAAACTGAAAACCCTCTTGGCCGAGCTGGATGAAAAACGCCAAACTCGCGGCAATCGCGTCTTTTACCTTGCGGTCTCACCGAACTTTTTCGTTGAAGCGATTCAACAACTAGGGGCAGCCGGTCTATTGAGTGATCCCCAAAAGCATCGCCTCGTCATTGAAAAGCCCTTTGGCCGCGATCTCACCTCTGCCCAAGCCCTCAATGAAGTGGTGCAGTCGGTGTGCAAAGAGGAGCAGGTTTACCGTATTGACCACTACCTCGGCAAAGAAACCGTTCAAAACCTGATGGTGTTTCGCTTTGCTAATGCTATTTTTGAACCCCTCTGGAACCGCCAGTACATAGATCATGTGCAGATTACCGTTGCCGAAACCGTGGGGGTTGAAGACCGCGCGGGCTACTATGAAACTTCGGGTGCTCTGCGGGACATGGTGCAAAACCACATCCTTCAGTTATTGGCCTTGACCGCCATGGAACCCCCCAATGCCCTCGATGCCGATAGTCTGCGCAACGAAAAGGTGAAGGTGCTCCAAGCCACCCGTTTAGCAGATTTGGATAATCTCGATGCCTGTGCTGTCCGCGGCCAATACCGAGCCGGCTGGATGAAGGGCAAACCTGTGGTGGGTTACCGCGAAGAGCCGGGGGTGAGTCCCACCTCCACCACGCCCACCTATGTGGCACTCAAACTGGTGATTGATAACTGGCGCTGGCAGGGGGTGCCCTTTTATTTGCGCACGGGTAAACGCTTGGCAAAAAAAGTGACGGAAATCTCGATTCAGTTTCGCGATGTGCCCCTGCTGATTTTCCAGTCGGCCGCCCGCCAAACCAACCCCAATATTCTAACAATGCGTATCCAGCCGAATGAGGGGATTGCCCTGCGCTTTGAGGCAAAGATGCCCGGTGCAGATCTGCGCACGCGCACGGTGGAAATGGACTTTAGCTACGGCTCCTCCTTTGGAATGGCAACGGCGGATGCCTATGCGCGGCTCTTGCTGGACTGCATGCTCGGGGATCAAACCCTGTTTACCCGGGCGGATGAGGTGGAAGCAGCTTGGCGGGTGGTGATGCCGGTGCTCAGTGCTTGGGATGCCCCTACGGATCCAGACACGATTCCCACCTATGAAGCGGGGACATGGGATCCCGATGCCGCAGAAGCGATGATTAATGCCGATGGTCGGCGGTGGCGGCGACTGTGATCTTTATCCATCATGGGAAGAGATGGGAATCAAGGCCGAACTTCATTCACAGATAGGTACCTAGGTATGGCAACTGAATCAACTCCCCTCGTAGCGCTCCAAGATCCCGTGGATGTCTCGTTAGATGATATTGAGCAAAGTTTGCGGCAAATTTGGCTCAGCCATGGCGGGGATGGTACGGCGCCAGCAGCAGTGCGGGCAACCACCTTTACCCTAGTTGTCTATGAGGCGGATGATACCCAACAATTGCTAGCGGCCTTGGGCTACTACACAGGCCCCATTGATGGTATCCTTGGCCCCCGCATGCAGTCGGCGATTCGTGCTGCTGAAAAGAATCACAACTTGCCCTTGACGGGTCGAGTCACGCCCCAACTGCGGCAGGCCTTGCAGGCAGAATATGCTCAGGGAACCCCTCGGAGCGATCGCTATGCCGTGGATATGCGCGGTAGTGGCATTGCTGACGCGATCGCCAGCCAAAATCCCTGTCGGGTGATTGCCCTGTGTCCTACCCTTGGCGAAGATACGGGAATTACTGCTCAGGTGGCGGCCTACTGCCCGATCAACAAAAAGATGCGCAGTTCCCTCGTTTGCTGTGAATACATTACCCTCAAGGGCACCCATAGCGCCTTCCAGCGGGTGGAACCCCTGTTGCAGTCTTTAATCATTCGCGAACTCCCCCGCTTTTTGTGGTGGAAGGGGGACTTGTTCAATAACTTTGAGTTGTTTCAAACCCTTGCGCCCCAATTTAGCCGCGTGATTGTGGATTCCAGTGAATTTCTCGATCCGCTGCGGGGCTTGCGGGCAATTGCCCCCCTCCTTGAACAACCGCTTCCCCTAACAGATCTAAACTGGCGCCGTCTGGGGGCA
The DNA here is from genome assembly GCF_031583455.1 of Thermosynechococcus sp. TG215. Taxonomy (NCBI): domain Bacteria; kingdom Bacillati; phylum Cyanobacteriota; class Cyanophyceae; order Acaryochloridales; family Thermosynechococcaceae; genus Thermosynechococcus; species Thermosynechococcus sp. TG215. The sequence goes on from NZ_CP134178.1 coordinate 946,448, forward strand.
TGGCAAGAACTGGCCGCCGAAGCCTTTGATCCCCCCGAACGCCGTTTGGCCATTCAGGAAATTGATCAGGTGGTCATTGACTACGAAAAGGGCAATCCCGCCCAAGCTTTAATGTACCTTGGCTGGTTAGCTTCCCGGCTTCAGTGGCAGCCGCGCCAGATCCGCCACGAGTGCGGTGACTATGATGTCTATCACGTGGAACTGGTGGCCTCCGATCAACGGTTGATTAAGGCAGAATTAGCAGGCATTCCCACGGGTGATGCTGGCCTCGTGCTGGGGGATTTAATTGACCTCAAACTCACCTCCTCCAATCTCCAAGCCGATTGCTGTACAATCATTTGCTCAGAAACCCGTGGCTGTATGCGCATGGAGGCCGGGGGCAGTGCTCAAATGTGCCGTACTTATCATGTGTCTCCCCTGAGTGATCTCACGGCTGAGGTGCTCTTGAGTCAGGAACTTCAGCGCTGGGGACAAGACTTCCTCTACAGTGAGAGTTTTGCCGTTGTGGCTCAGATGCTAGCCTTGATGCCCTAGCATGAGATCCCATGACCGAAGATTTTCGCCTTGTCATTGACCTCAGTGTGGTACTGGGGGCAGCGGCAGTAGGAGGTGTGTTGGCGGCTTTGCTGCGACAACCGATCCTGCTGGGCTACCTTTTGGCCGGTATGTTGGTCGGGCCAACGGGCTTGGGACTCCTCAAGGAAGTACCTCAAGTGGAAGGTTTGGCACAACTGGGGGTGGCCTTTTTGCTCTTTGCCCTAGGGGTGAGCTTCTCCCTCGGTGAAATTCGCAAAGTTCAAGGGGTTAGCTTGGGGGGCAGTGCCCTGCAAATTTTCCTGACCATTGCAGTTACAACGCTCATTTCCGTTGGGGTTGGCTGGGTAAGTTCCCCCAATCAGGGGATTTTCCTCGGTGCTGTCCTCTCCCTCTCTTCAACAGCAGTGGTGCTGCGCAGCCTCATGGATCGCAATGAGCTGGAGTCGATCCAAGGGCAAATTATGCTGGGCATCTTGGTGGTGCAGGATCTGGCGGTGGGCTTGATGATTGCCGTCTTACCCGCCCTGAACAAACCCCCAGAGGAGTTGGGACTTGCCCTCGGCCAAGCAGTCTTGACCATTGCTTTGATTGCCGTGGGGGCGATCGCCGCTGGGATGTGGTTGCTGCCCCCTCTGCTACGGCTACTGGCCAAAACAGAAAGTCGTGAGCTTTTCCTTTTAGGCGTCGTTGCCCTCTGTTTGGGAATTGCCCTGCTGACCCAGTATTTGGGGCTTTCGATTGAGATTGGTGCCTTTATTGCCGGTCTGATGATCTCCGAGGTGGAGTATGCCGATCAAACTCTCGATTACGTGGAATCGATCCGCAATGTCTTTACCACGCTCTTCTTCGCTTCCATTGGTATGCTCATTGATCCAGTGTTTCTCTGGCAGCACTTGGATCGCATTATTGAACTGGTCAGCCTAGTGATTCTGGGTAAATTCCTGATCACCACCCCCATAGTCAAGCTCTTTGGCTATTCGTGGAAAACGTCATTACTGGCGGGGATTGGGCTGGCTCAGATTGGGGAATTTTCCTTTGTGCTGCTGACGGCAGGGCGGGGCTTGGGATTGGTGTCCCAACAAGTTTATCTGCTCACCCTCGGCACGACAGCAGTGACGTTGCTGGTGACGCCCTTTTTGTTAAAGCTGGTGCCTGTGCTGTTGGAACTGCCCCTACTGCGCCGCATCCTCAAGGAAGATGAAATCCTCGACATGGATTTAACGGGGTTGCCGCAGCGGAACCATGTGATTGTCTGTGGCTATGGTCGCGTCGGCAAGAGTGTGGTGAAACTCCTCCAAAAACAAAATTATCCCGTGTTGGTCATTGAGCAAAGTGAAACGGTGATTAACGAAGTGCGCGATGCCCAACTGCCCTACATTTACGGCAATGCCGCTAGTACCACCATTCTGGCCAAAGCAGGCGTCGATCAAGCCCTTGGTATGGCGATCGCCCTCTCGGATAGTATGAGTACCCGCCTCTGTCTCAAGCGTGCCCTAGAGTTTGCCCCGGAACTGGATGTCATTGTGCGCGCCAATAGCGATCGCGACATTGAGTTGCTTTATCAACTGGGGGCACGGGAGGTGGTGCAGCCCGAGTTTGAAGCCAGTCTGGAGTTGGCCGCTCATCTATTCTTTACGCTAGGCATGGGTGAACGCCACATTCAGCAGCAGGTACAACAGGTGCGCGACAGCCACTACGCCAATTTGCGCGGCGATACTCCCCCTGAGGGAACCGCCCGTCTCCTGCGGCAAGCAGCTCAGGATATGAATAGTCGCTGGCTGACCGTCCCTGAGGATTCCCCCATTCGAGGCATGAGTCTTGCGGAAATTGAACTGCGCCAGTTGACGGGGGTGACTCTGTTGGCCATTGTCCGTGCCGATGGTACTGAGGTGGATTATCCCAGTGGTGAAACCTGTCTTGAGGGGGGCGATCGCCTCCTGATTGTTGGTCAGCCAGCAGAGTTTGAAGCTTGTGAAGCCCTGATCAATGGCCGTGTCAGTGTGCCCCAAGGGGAAACCTTGTTTCTTTGGATCATGTTGCCCAAAGAGATTGGCGAACAACATCGCACCATTGCCGATCTGCATCTGCCTGAGACCATCACCATCCGTGCCCTGCGGCGAGAGGGAACGCTGCTCTTGGAACCCAAGGAGGACTGTCCCCTAATGGCGGGCGATCGCCTCCTCCTCACTGGCTCTATGGCTGCCCTACAGCGCATTGGCGATCAACTGCAAGCACGATCCACTCCGCTGCCACCGTGAGCACGCAGTAGCCAGCAGTGTAGAGATACTCATGATCCTTGACTATAGACTATAGCTAGAAAACTCACCCCGACGTGCCCCAAATGATCTTCTGTTCAGCCACAATCTCACTGCTAGGAGCATAGATCCAACTCTTGGATCATTTTCAGACCCAACAGTACCGCCAATGTCATTTGCCCAAACTTAATAAACTCTATTACTAACCAAATTAGCTTTAGCTTCTGTTAATAAGAATCAGCGCCTAGTATAATCTTAGACGAAGAATTATTCCTCCTCTAAAAACGGATATACAAGAAGTCATGCTACTAAATCGATCTTTGTCAAGAGGGATTGAGAAAACGATCAGGGCTATTAGACTGTTTCTGATTGCACCTGCAAGAAACCCAATTACAAAACTTGAGTCTTACCTATATTTGCCCTACATAGAAAAGAATGCAAACATACTTCAGTTTGACCGGGATATTAATAACGTAGATATCCCTATGAGAATTTGCTATCACTTAGTTCCGGAAGAATTTTCACAAAACTCACTCTATGGTATATCCAAAACAATCAAGCATTATGCTGGCATTCAGCCTAAAAAAAAGCTTCTGGCGCCTATCGAACATGGTTGCTATCTAGATGATTCCGGAGCACCTGACGATGATCCCTTTGCAAGGGCAATTATTACATTCAGTGAGTTTAGAAAAGAAGTTATTTCAAAACATACAGAGAGGAAAGTATTACCTATAGGGCCATATATACATTACGCAGAGTTAATCGATATTGAAACACTAAAGGATTACAAGAAAAAACTTGGAAAAACGCTACTATTTTTCCCTGCACACTCAACCCATCTAATTAAAACTTCATTCAATCATTTACAGGCTATCGAATGGCTTAGAAGAGTATCAAAGGATCATCAGTTTGAATCAGTACTTATTTGTTTTTACTGGAAAGATTGCCGTCCTGAAATTGTAGAACTCTACCTGAATGCAGGGTTTCACTGCACAACAGCAGGTCACATTTATGATTGGAATTTTCTGAATCGTCTTAAATCAATCATCTGGCTGTCAGATGTCACTGCTTCTAACGCTATTGGTACTCACATTGGGTACTGTATTTACATGAATAAACCCCATTGGCTATTTGAACAACAGATAATCTGTACAGCAGATGTTCTGATCAACATTCCCTTGAAAATCAGGGTAGAGAATGGTATAAAATCTTATCAAGAAAGAAAAACATATCAATCAATTTCATCACATTTAACGAATTTATTTCGCGATATCTCACTGAGTGTTACACATGATCAGTATGAAGCCTGTAACTATTTTTGGGGATTTAACTGTATCAAGACAGCAGAAGAAATGAAAAGAGAATTGACTCCATTAATTGAATAAAATTGAGTAACCCCGATAGTGACAAACGACTGTTTCTTTTCTTGAGGTAGCCATTCCAAAACAGCGTCATCGGCAAGATAGTAGTGGATTGTTTCTTCCACAGAGATTTTGGCACGACCATGGACTTTGGCGGCGGTAGCCGCTGTCAACCATCCACTCCGCTGCCACTGTGAGCACACAGTAGCCAACGCAACTGATAAACATATCGCGCGGTCGTTGCCACTTCTCGGGCAAATTGTTCGCTTTCCAGAACCCCCAAAGCAGTGCCAATCACGGGGATCAACTCGCCACTCAATTCTTCCCTCAACATCACTAATGCGCGACTCAACACCGCCTCCACCGTGTTGTCGGTAAAAACTTCAAAGGCACTGTCTTCCAAGAGGCCGGCGATCGCCCCCCGTTCACTGTCCTCAGAAGGATGCAGCAAACTCAACAATAGATGCTGACGTTCCTTGGCAGTGCCGGCAAAACTGATCCCCAATGTGCCCCAGATGATGTGCTGTTCAACTGTGGTCTCACTGCCAAAGCCATAGCACAAGCCCACCGCTTGAATGGTTTTGAGACCCAATAGCAGAGTCAACCCCACATCCACCAGTTCGCCCAGAAAGTCAAAGGGAGCAGTGATCAGGGCTTCCAAGGCAGCGTTGGTCAAGGCCGCACCGGCAACCCTAGCTTGCAGGCGATCGCACACCTCTAGGGGTTGATCCTTGAGATCCTGCCAATGATCGACTGGCATCCGAGTGTTCCCCAATCGCTGTTTCAGGTGTTGCCAAGCCTGATCACTATTGGCCAGTAGGCGATCGCCCGCCTGACGCAGAATCGCTAGATGTTCAGGGGACAACATCCGACTGACATGACGCTCGACTGTGGCATTGACCGATTGCACCGCCTGTTGCAGAGGGTTCGTTTCTTCCCGCAGCCAAGCACTGATTTTTTTAATTTGTTGCCGCTCATAATCCGTAAGAGCAAGATTGCGGGTCATCGTGGCCACACCCGGGAATAACAAACCGTAAGATGAGAACCTTGCTCCTGCCGCAGCAATTGCCAAGCCGCCACAAACCAGCGCCATAATTCCCCCATAGAGTAACCGCGATAGCGACAAACCACTCCACGAATCAGGGCACTGACCTAGGGCGCGCCAAGCCTCGACACTCATGCTGGGGAAGGGCAGTACGAACGGCAGAGCCGTCCTATAATAGAGAATCCCTAATCCCAAATCAAGGTGAAATCCATTACAAAGTTAGGCAACAGGGGCTCTCCTGAAAGACAAGGGGGATGTTCCAAAACCTGCACAGCTTGCCCAGATCGATAACAGTAAACCTGTCGCATTTCGGGATCAACTAACCAACCCAGTTGGGCACCATTGTCCACATACTCCTGCATCTTGACTTGGAGAGCAGCCAAATCATCGGTTGGCGACTTGAGTTCCAACACAAAATCAGGACAGATGGGGGCAAAGCGGCGCCGTTGCTCAGGGGTGAGGCGTTGCCAGCGACTTTTTTCAATCCAAGCAGCATCAGGGGAGCGAATGGCGCCATTGGGTAAACGAAAACCAGCGGAGGAGTCAAAGGCTACACCCAGCTTTGTTTGTTGGTTCCAGTGCCATAACTGGGCACTGAGACTGAGGTTTTGACGGCTACTTTCACTGCCGGCAGGCGCCATGGCAATCAATTCTCCCTGAGCGCTACGCTCTAGCCGTAGCTCAGGGTTACTACGGCAAAGTTGCTCGAAGGCTTCATCAGTTAATTCAATCGTGGGACGCAGGTTCAGAGCAATCATGGGTTTGTTTTGCAAAAAAGGGAGCTTTTGGCCAAGGGAGATGCTTGCTCGCTTCCCCAACTGGGTTGCCAGAAGTATACAGGGGAGCTTGATGTCTGACATAGGACAACTCTAGTTCAGCCGGCCACACGGTTCTAGCTCCCCACCGCCGTTAGGGATTGCCGCTGCTGTTGCACTTGGAGATAGACCAAAAGGGCATTAATATCTGCCGGGTTGACCCCACCAATACGGCTGGCTTGACCAATGGTGAGGGGGCGGATGGTACTGAGTTTTTCCCGTGCTTCCATTGAAAGGGTGGGGATGGCAAAGTAATCCAAATCCGCAGGGAGCGGACGCTGGTCTTGACGGGCAATCTGCTCAATTTCCCGTTGCTGCCGTTCAATGTAGCCGGCGTATTTAATGGCAATTTCAACCGCCTCTTTCTCTTGGGGAGTCAGATCGGGATTGCCAAGGCCATGGCGATCCAGTAGGTCGTAATGTACCCCCGATCGCCGCAGCAACTCATCAAGGGCAATGGCACTCTTAATCGCTTGACCCGTCGCGACCACAATCGCTTCGCCCACGGGTTCATGGGCTTTAATGCGGGTGCTTTGCAGGCGTTGGGTCTCCGCCGCAAGACGGCGTTGCTTGGCTTGAAACACTTGCCACTGGGCTTCACTCACCAAGCCAATCTCGTACCCCAAGGGGGTGAGCCGCTGGTCAGCATTGTCCGATCGCAACACCAAGCGGTATTCCGAGCGGCTGGTGAGCATGCGGTAGGGTTCCCGCAGTTCCTTCGTGCACAGATCATCAATCAGGGTGCCGATGTAGCTCTCTTGGCGTGGGAAGGTGATCATCGGTTTCCCCTGAACAAAGCGAGCCGCATTGATCCCGGCCACAATCCCTTGGGCGGCGGCCTCCTCATAGCCGGTGGTACCGTTGATTTGTCCGGCACAAAACAGCCCCTGAATCTTTTTCGTCATCAGGGTGGGAAAGCACTGGGTTGCCGGCAAGTAGTCGTATTCCACTGCATAGGCTGGCCGCAGCATGATGCAGTTTTCTAGCCCCGGCAGGGTGCGCAACAGTTGCAATTGCAGCGGTTCCGGTAGCCCCGTGGAAAAGCCTTGGATATAGAGTTCTGGTGTATCGCGGCCTTCGGGTTCAATGAAAATTTGATGGCTTTCTTTGTCAGCAAAGCGGACAATTTTATCCTCAATGCTGGGGCAGTAGCGGGGGCCTTTGGCATCCACCCAACCGCCATAGACGGGCGTCAGGTGCAAATTCTCGCGAATGAGTTGGTGGGTAGCAGCGGTGGTGCGCGTCAAGTAGCAGTTCATTTGGGGTCTTTCCACCCATGCGGTGGGGTCAAAGCTAAACCAGCGTACCTGCTCATCTGGGGGTTGCGGTTCCATCTTGCTGTAGTCCACCGATCGCCGATCCACCCGTGCGGGTGTTCCTGTTTTCAGGCGATCCACCTCAAAACCGAGCTGTGCTAAGGTTTGGGAGAGTCCCTCAGCGGCAAATTCGCCAGCCCGACCAGCGGCCATGGATTTATTTCCCACCCAAATGCGGCCACCGAGGAAGGTTCCCGTTGTCAGGATCACTGCTTGACAGCGAAAGGCGACGCCAAAGTAGGTTTCAACCCCAATCACCGTGTCATTGGCATCAAGGACTAAATCCGTGACCATGCCTTCGCGCACGAGCAAGTTGGGCTGATTTTCCACCACCTGCTTCATGACGGCGCTGTATTCGCGCTTATCGGTTTGCGCCCGCAATGCCCAGACCGCTGGCCCCCGTGAGGCATTCAGGAGCCGCTTTTGCAGATAAGTGCGATCGGTCACACGCCCAATTTCGCCCCCAAGGGCATCCACTTCATGCACCAGTTGCGATTTTGCGGGGCCACCCACGGCAGGATTACAGGGCTGCCAAGCAATTTTATCGAGGTTGAGGGTCAGCAAGAGGGTACGACAACCCAACCGTGCCGTTGCCAAGGCCGCTTCACAGCCGGCGTGACCGGCACCAACAACAATGACATCAAATTCATCCTGAAACGCAGGCAGCGTTGACATGGCGATTGCACCCTAGGCTAGCGATGGTTTAGAAGAACGTGGCGCTACTGGAGAACCCCGATAAGAGTTGGACAATAAATTGCAAGAGGAAGAAGGCAATAATCGGCGAAAAGTCAAGGCCACCGATGGGGGGAATCAGGCCACGAAAGATATTCAGGTAGGGATCCGTTAACTGACTGAGAATCGAAAAGGGCGGATTGTACCAGTTGATATTGGGAAACCACGACAGCAGAACCCGAATCAGCAGCACAATTAAGTAGATCTGCAAAAAGTTCGCAATCCCCATCAATAGAATGGGCAATACAGGTGCCTCGGTCATTGGTCTTCCCCTTGCAAATTCAAGTGCATCCCTTATTGTACCAATGCTGGCAAGAAGCTAGCCCCAGCGGTCATTCTCCCTCGCTAGACTAGGAAATAGAAGTTTCTGCATGCATTCCCATAAAGTTATCGCTGTGCCCCTGCATAGGGGAGCGATCGCCAAAGGATAAAGAGATAGAGGCCTGTCCGACAGCGGCTTTGACTGTTTTGGGCGGGTTCCATCCTTGGGAAAAGGGCTGTATTCTGGATGGCGGCGTTTTCATTGACATTCAACTGAAGTTCAGGGGTTCAATATGTTACAGATGTCGGCCACGGGTCATATATTGGTGGGCACCTATGCCCTGATTGGATTTACCATCTCTGGCCTATCGTTTTTGCGGGCTTGGGTACAGCGGCAGTACAAGGGTTCTGTGCAACGTTTGAAGGAAGAGTGCGATCGCCTGCACCGGATTGTCAGCGAACAAGCCCAGCGCATCGAAGGGCTAAAGGAACTAGTCAGCCGTAGCGAGCAGGAGCGCGATCGCCAGCGCCAAGAAATTGAGCAATTGCGCTCAGAGGTGGAACGGTTGCAAAACCGCTGTCAAGAGCTAGAAGACCAACAACAGCAACTACACACTCAAGTTAGTGACTATCGCCAACAGGTGGTGGAATTGACGCATGCCCTCAACACTAGCCAAGCGGAAAACGAAGCCCTACGGGACAATTGCGATCGCTATCGCCAAGAGCTAGAAGACCAACAACAGCAACTACACACTCAAGTTAGTGACTATCGCCAACAGGTGGCGGAATTGACGCATGCCCTCAACACTAGCCAAGCGGAAAACAAAGCCCTACGGGACAATTGCGATCGCTATCGCCAAGAGCTAGAAACCGCCTACCAGCGCAGTAGCAGCCTCGAAGAAGAATACGCCAGTCAAACGGCGACATTGACCGCTTCTCTGACCACGATTGAAGCCACCTGTCGCGAAAAAGAGGCAGAACTAGCGGCTTGTCATGCCACAGTCAGCGAGCGCGATCGTGAAATTGACGGGCTACGCCATGAGATTACAGATCTTAACCAAGAAGTTGAGCAGCTTCAGCAAACTGTTGAACACCTGCAAACACAGAAGCAAGGAGCAAATATCTACGCCCAATGGCTGACATGGCTCAGCAGCACCGTGGCGATCGCAACTCTAGTACTCAACCTTGGGCCTTGGAGTCCGCTGTGGACAGCCATCTATTCTCACCTGCCGATGTTTTCCTAGAGATTCAAATTGTTCGCTATAGTTTGCTAATACTAGGGGGCATAAAACTGCCCCTTTTTTATTTGCGGGTTAAAACAAACTAAGCTGAACATAGGGATTTGACAGCTTTTCTATAGCAAATGGAATTAAGTTAGAAAGAGGATAAATAAACGCATCTTCTGTAAAATCTATTATTTCCTTAGCGATAAAAGACCGATCAAAGAATTTCAACATTCCGCGTTGCTGAGGGTTATTAATTTCGTTATAAAAGTTTGTTGTTGCAAAGCAAATAATCGGAACTACTGACGATCGATAGGAGATATTATATTTTTCGCATAATTCAGGGCTATGTAGAGCAACTTCCATTAGGAGTTTCCACTTATAAGTTTGAGCCGCCCTTTCCCTTAAGGATGTTTTAAGAGACAAAATGATATAGCTTTCAGGTGTATGTTTTTGCTTAATATTATTATTTGCATAAATCACAATATCCATATCTGGTTTTTGCACTTCATTTTGGATATTGATATTAATTGACTGCCTGAAATTTGGAACACTTGATAGCTGAGATGTTATGAACATCCATTCAGGTATGTTTTTGCAACATTTGTTAACAAGAAAGATGTAAATTAAGGCGTTTGAAAAAGCATTGCCAGCAATGCTCTTTATTGCTTGATTTTTATTCTCTATTTTCCCCTGTTTAACCTTTTGATCTAAAAGTATTTCCACATCAATCTGAGAAGCTCGTATGATGTCGTGTAACTGGTTAAGCACTAATAGCCATGCTTCCTTAATGTTTTTCTGACTAGCAACCCATTGATTAACTCTCTTAACAATAGGCTTCATGTAATACTTATTGCCTGAACATATCTTTCTTAAAACTTTCTTTTCCTGCTTGCTTAAAACCTTGAATGACATATCTGAACTAAAAGAGCGTAAGCTGCCTAGTTTGTTTTAATAATTTTCCCTGCTTTAGGGATTTTAATATCTCATCAGCAATAACTTTCACCAGCGGCACCACAACTGAATTGCCAAACTGCTGGTATGCCCTTGTATCACTCACCACAATTTTGAAAGAGTCGGGAAACCCCATTAAGCGGGCACATTCCCTTGGCGTCAGGCGGCGGGGATTCTTGTTTTCTTGGGGAATGAGGATTTCCGAGCCATCTTTGTAATACCTTGCGCTTAATGTTCGGGTTACTCCCTCTAAATCAACTAGCCCATAGCCAAATCCATTACCACGGGCACGATGCTTTTCAGCATAGTTTTGCAAATACTGCCACAGATGATTGCTCAACGTATATTTAGCATCTACTGACGGTTCCAGAATATCCCTAACTCTATGTTGCTGAATTGGTACCTGAGGAAATGTAAATTCAAGGGGTTCTCTAAAACCCACAATAAAAATTCTTTCTCGATGCTGGGGCACAAAATGAACAGCATTGATGACTTGGTAATAGATGTAGTATCCCAAATCATTTAGAATTTCTTGAATCCTTTGAAAGGTTCTACCGCGATCGTGGCTTTGAAGATTTTTAACATTTTCTAGCAAAAAAGCCCTAGGACGTTTATCGTTGATGATCCTCGCAATTTCAAAAAATAGATTGCCTTGAGTCGGGTGCTGAAAACCATGATCAATTCCTAGGGCATTGTGCTTGCTGACACCCGCAATGCTAAAGGGCTGACAGGGAAAACCCGCTAATAATATGTCATGGTCAGGAATCCTCTCCGAGGGGATTTGAGTAATGTCTCCTGCTGGCACTTCGCCAAAGTTTGCTTCGTAGGTTATTTGGGCAAACTTATTCCACTCTGAGCTAAAAACACAGCAACCACCTGCTTGGCTAAAACCGAGCCGCATGCCACCGATGCCAGCAAATAGATCAATGAAGGTTGGCTGCCCCATAGCAGTCTAGAGTTAGGTGTCGTCTTTATTTATCCTAAGGCCTAGGTATTGGCACTTAGCCATGTGATGGCTTCCCGTAGCCATGCCTCTGGATCGCTATTCTTGGCGAGGGTGCTCGTTTGGCCGATGGCAGTAAGGGCAGCTTCAATCTCGCGATCGCTATAACCCAAGGCTAAAAGAGTCAACTCCAGTTCTTCACGCATCGCTTCCGTGGGCAGGCCAGCGGGAGCCGTTGTTAACCCCGTTTCCTGTCGCCAAGCACTCAGGGCGGCTTTCAGTTCCAAGGCAATGCGCTCAGCGGTTTTATTGCCGACTCCGGGCGCGCGGCTGAGACGACGGGTATTGCCACTGACGATCGCTTGGACTAGCTCTGGCAAAGGTAGGGTATCCAGCAACGATAGCGCCATCTGTGGCCCAACCCCATTGACACGGATCAAACGCAAAAAGAGATCCCGCTCCGCTGCCGAGGCAAAGCCATAGAGGAGCATCTGATCCTCACGGACACTGAGATGGGTAAAAATCTGCACCACCTCAGCACTCGGTGGGTACTGCCGCAACAGATGGGACGGGACCAGTAAGCGATAGCCGACCCCATTCACCTCTAGGATGAGGGCAGAGCGATGGCTCCCCTCCGATTGATGGGCAACAACAGTTCCTCTGAGGTAGGCAAACACAGTCTGTTCCTGCTCGCAGACGATTGGAAATGGGTGAGCCAAGCCGATGATGAGATTCGAACTCACGACCGCTCGATTACGAATCGAGTGCTCTACCACTGAGCTACATCGGCATTCAAAGCATTATTTATGCTAGCACGATCGCCCCTAGGACGGGCAGGGCAATGGCAAAATTTTTGCGATCGCGCGCTTGTGTGCATTTGCCCCAAGGGTTACAATAGACGATTGTGTTAATTAACGAGTTAAGAAAATCACTTGGCAAACGTCGTCGTTGTTGGTGCCCAGTGGGGCGATGAAGGCAAGGGTAAAATCACCGATCTCCTGAGCAAGTCTGCCGATGTGGTAGTCCGCTATCAGGGCGGTGTCAATGCAGGTCACACGATTGTCGTCAAAGACCAGACCCTAAAATTGCACCTGATTCCGTCAGGGATTCTCTACCCCGATACCCAGTGCATCATTGGGGCGGGAACGGTGGTGGATCCTAAGGTGCTCCTTGAGGAACTCGAACAACTGGAACAGTTGGGGGTGAGCACTGAGAATCTGCTGATTGCAGAAACAGCCCATGTGACGATGCCCTACCATCGCCAGTTGGATATTGCTGCTGAGGAACGGCGTGGCTCACGGCGCATTGGTACCACAGGACGCGGCATTGGCCCCACCTATGCCGATAAATCGGAGCGCACGGGGATTCGCATGCTGGATCTGCTGGATGCTGATCAGTTGGCCGCCAAGCTGGAGTGGGCGATCGCCCAAAAGAATTTGATCCTCGAAAAGCTCTACGGACTGGCGCCCCTCGAACCGCAGCCGATCATTGAAGAGTACTGTGCCTACGGTGAGCGCCTGCGATCGCACATTGTCGATGGTTCCCTCGTGCTGGATGATGCCATCCGCCGGCGGCGCAACATTCTCTTTGAAGGTGCCCAAGGTACTCTTTTAGACCTTGACCATGGCACCTATCCCTACGTCACCTCCTCAAACCCTGTGGCCGGGGGTGCTTGTGTCGGGGCGGGGATTGGTCCAACGATGATTGACCGCGTCATTGGTGTGGCCAAAGCCTATACCACGCGGGTCGGCGAAGGGCCTTTTCCAACGGAATTACTGGATGAGGTGGGAGAACTCTTGGGCGATCGCGGTGCTGAATTTGGTACCACAACTGGACGGCGCCGCCGCTGTGGCTGGTTTGATGCCGTGATTGGCCGTTATGCGGTGCGCATCAATGGTCTCGATTGCTTAGCAATTACGAAGCTCGATGTCCTCGATGAGCTGCCAGAGATCAAAGTCTGTGTTGCCTATGATATTGACGGTGAGCGCTGCGAACACTTCCCCAGCAATGCCCTCAAATTTGCCCGCTGTCGTCCCATCTATGAAACCCTGCCGGGGTGGCAGCAATCCACCCGTCATTGCCGCTCCCTTGATGATCTGCCCAAGGCGGCATTGAACTATCTCAAGTTTTTGGCTGAAATTATGTCTGTGCCCATCGCCATTGTCTCGTTGGGGGCAGAGCGCAGCCAAACCATCATTGTTGAGGATCCGATCCATGGTCCGAAACGGGCACTCCTCAAGGATGATGGCACCCAAGTCCATCCCGTTTTATCTTAATTGGAGTTGTAGCAATGTCTCGTTCCTTAGCTATTGAGGGGCACCTACGCCCTGCCGATGCTAAACCCAATGCCCTACGCCGTGAGGGCAAAACCCCTGCCGTCCTCTACGGCCCGACGATTGAGTCTTCGATTTCCTTGGTGGTGGATACCCATGCCGCCGAATTTTTGGTGCGGGATGCCCGTCTCCAGAAAACCCCGATCCAGCTTTCGATCCCCGATTTGCCGTGGCAGGGAACGGTGGTGCTCCAAGAGGTGCAAGCCCACCCCGCCAAGGATACCCTTTACCACCTCTCCTTTTTAGCCAAAGCTGAAAACTAGGCTGCAAGGGGGAATTTGCTATAGTGGGGATATGTTAAGTGATTGTTAACAATGCCAGCCACGCTCCTTCGTTCTGCAGATCTTGCCCACCTTAGCTATTCCCCCGAAGGCGATCGCTTTGATGGCTCTTGGGAATCTCCCCTCGCTACGCTCCTTGGCCTTGGGCGGGCGGCTGGCGCTGATTTTGTCGAGATTTTCCTTGAGCGCAACCATTACCTTAGTACTCTTGTCGAGGACGATCGCCTGACGAGTGTCTCCCCTCGCTTGAGTTTAGGGGCGGGTATTCGCGTTTTTCGCGGTACCAGTGATTGCTATGTCAGCACCAATGATCTCAGCTTCAACGGCTTGCGCGCCGCCCTTGAAAAAGCCCTTGGCTTAATGGGGCTGCTTTTGCCCAGTCCGCAAGCTTACGTGCCTGAAATCCACCTTGAATTGCTGCGGGACTATGCCCAAGGCCGCAAGGAAGGCTGGCTAGCCGCCTGTAGTTCTATTGCTGAAGTGGCCGATATTCTGCTGGCGGGCAGCGATCGCCTACGCCAGAAAACCCAGCATCTGCAATCCCGCCGCCTCAGTTATTTTCGCGATTGGCAAGAGGTCATGGTGGCCGCCAGTGATGGCACCTTTGGTCGCGATATTCGCCTCACCCAATCAGCAGTGGCCTCTGTTCTCTGTGCGGATGGCGAGCACCGCGCCTCCATTGGTGAGCGCAATGGCGATACCAGTAATCCAGACTTTTTGCGCCAGTGGGACTACACCACCTTGGCCGATACCGTTGCCGAAGCGGCGGGCAAAATGCTCTATGCTGACTATGTGGAATCGGGCACTTACCCGGTGATCATGGCCAACCAATTTGGCGGGGTGATCTTCCATGAAGCCTGTGGTCACCTCTTGGAAACCACTCAAATTGAACGCGGTACGACCCCCTTTGCCGATAAAAAAGGCGAAAAAATTGCCCATGAAAACTTGACCGCTTGGGATGAGGGAATTACCAGCGGTGCCTTTGGCAGTATTGATATGGACGATGAGGGGATGCCGACGCAGCGCACGTTGCTGATTGAAAATGGCATCCTTAAGAATTTCCTGAGCGATCGCGCGGGTTCGATGCGCACAGGGCACCCTCGCACGGGCAGTGGCCGCCGCCAAAGTTATACCTATGCTGCCGCTTCGCGGATGCGCAATACCTACATTGCCCCCGGTGAATACCGTGTTGAGGACTTAATTGCCTCCATTGATCGCGGCATTTACTGCAAACGCATGGGGGGTGGCAGTGTCGGTGCCACGGGGCAATTTAACTTTGCCGTTGAGGAAGCCTACTGGATTGAACATGGCCAAATCAAACAGCCCCTCAAGGGAGCCACACTGATTGGCGAAGCCAAAGAAATCATGCAGCGAATTTCAATGTCTGCCAACGATCTCGCCCTTGCCCCCGGTTTCTGTGGCTCGATTAGCGGCAGCATCTACGTCACCGTTGGTCAACCCCACATTAAAGTCGATGCCATTACCGTCGGTGGCCGCTAAACTGATTACCTGCGGTTATGGGTTTGAGTAGAAATGCCTAAAGATTTTATATGTGAATTTTTGTGACTCTCGCTACATTATCATGGAAGAAGAAGGGGAGCTAAGGCAGTGCAGCTTTTTGATCGCCCTCACCGCTTTGTGTGCGCCTTGACTTCTCTTCTGAGACAAAAACATTGGACTGAATGACCAGTAATCCGCTGGTCTTTTTTTTTTGGCGGTTTTGCAGCTCCCTTGGTTAGGCAGCGGTTGGGGTTTTTACTTGGCTCAGTAGTTCGTGGAGTTCTTCGCCCTCAATCACTTCTTTTTCCAAGAGTTTTTGGGCGATCGCTTCGAGAAGGTCACGGTTCTCCTTAAGAATACTGAGCGCCTGCTGGTGAGCTGACTCGACAATTTCTTTGACTTCGCGATCGATGGCTTGAGCGGTTTCCTCACTGACTGCCCGTAGCATCATGCCATTGTTCGTCAAAAAGCTCGCCTGTTGTTGCTCAAAGGCAAGAGGACCAAGGACTTTGCTCATGCCGTAGCTGCGCACCATCCGCTCTGCCAAATCTGTGGCCCGTTGTAGATCGTTCGCGGCTCCAGTTGTGATCGTGCCAAAGACAATTTCCTCTGCCGATCGTCCCCCTAGCAACGTGGCAATTTGGGCGCGCAATTCTTGCTCATCAAGGAGGAAGCGATCCTCCGTCGGCAACTGCAATGTGTAACCAAGAGCCGCCATGCCACGGGGCACAATCGAGATTTTCTCTACCCGACCACTGCCTGGCAGCGCACAGCCGACAAGGGCATGACCGACTTCGTGGTAGGCGACAATTTTCTTCTCCTTGTCGTTGAGGACACGGCTTTTTTTCTCAAGGCCAGCCACGATGCGTTCAATGGCTTCGGCAAAGTCCTGCTGCGTCACCACTTCCCGTTGATTGCGCGCCGCCAGTAGGGCTGCTTCATTGACTAGGTTGGCCAAGTCTGCGCCAGCAAACCCCGGTGTACGGGCAGCGATCGCGTGCAGATCCACTTCAGGAGCCAGTTTCACCTTTTTGGCATGGATTTTCAAAATTGCCTCCCGACCACTCAAATCGGGGCGATCGACCAAGACTTGGCGGTCAAAGCGTCCAGGGCGCAGCAATGCCGGATCAAGGGTTTCTGGGCGGTTGGTTGCCGCAAGGACAATGACCGTTGCCCCCGTAGCATCAAAGCCATCCATTTCTGTGAGCAGTTGGTTGAGGGTTTGCTCCCGCTCATCGTTCCCGCCATAAAAACCGGCACTGGAACGGGACTTACCAATGGCATCTAACTCATCAATAAAGACAATACAGGGGGCTTGCTTTTTCGCCTGCTCAAAGAGATCCCGTACGCGGGCCGACCCGACACCCACAAATAGCTCGACAAACTCCGAACCCGAAATGGAGAAGAAGGGGACATTGGCTTCGCCAGCAACAGCTTTGGCCAGCAGGGTTTTCCCTGTTCCCGGTGGCCCCACCAGCAGCACCCCCTTGGGAATGCGGGCACCAATTTGAATATAGCGTTGGGGATTTTTCAGAAAATCAACAATTTCGACCAGCTCCGCCTTAGCTTCCTCAACCCCAGCCACATCATCAAAGCGAATCCCCGTGTTGGCACCCTCGACATAGACCTTAGCGCGGCTTTTGCTGATGGAGAGAACCCCCTGAGGACCACCGCCCGCTTGGCGACTGGCAAAGAATTGAAAGATGAGCACAAACACAATCGGCGGAATGACCCAACCAAGGACATTCAACAACCAACTGTTGCGCGGTGGGGGGGCAGCGGCAAACTCAACACCTTTTTCCTGTAGGAGTTTCGGTAGCTCCAGATCAAAGATTGGCGTTGTCGCTAGTACTTGGGGCGGTTTATCTCCCTCTGGCTTTAATTGGTAGAGAATTTCATTTTGGCTGACATAGGCACGCGCCACTTTCCCCTCTTGCACCTGATGGATAAACATACTGTAGGGAACCTGAGGTGGACGGGGGGCAAAAAGTTGGGGGAAAAGTAGGTTCAATAGGAGAAATCCCAACCCCACGAAAAGAAGCAGATTACCAATCCAGCGATTACGGGGTACTTCGGGCGGGTTCTTGATGGCCATAGGTTAGATTCCCCAGAGTTCACCTACCGATCATGGTGACACTTGGAAGGGACTCAGGGCAAGGGCAAGAAGCTTAACATTCGGTCACTCAACCCCGCAGCTAGCCTAGAAATGCCCGACGCTACAGTGAGGAAGCGGGCAAGCCTTTGATAAAATATCAACAGAATTCCTCTCTTTTGCATCGTAGAATGATTGATTTAAGTACCCTCAAACGCGATTTTTCTTTGTTGCGCGATCGCCTGGGTCATACCCAGGACTATCTTTGACCCGGCGGCCTTAAACGCCAAGATTCACGACCTTGAGCACACCGCCGCTCAGCCAGACTTCTGGAATGATCAAGCGATCGCCCAAGTCACACTCCAACAGTTGACCGAAGCCAAAGACGCCCTCAACCAACTTCAGCAATGGCAAAAAACGATTGAACACGTGGAAACGGCACTGGAACTGCTGGAGCTAGAGCCGGATGAAGGGCTGGTGACAGAGGCGACTACGCTGCTCAAGGATTTAGACGCCCAGTTGAGTCGATGGGAACTGGAACAACTCCTCAGTGGCCCCTACGACAAAAACAACGCCATTCTCACGATCAATGCTGGTGCTGGCGGGACTGATGCTCAGGATTGGGCAGAAATGTTGCTGCGAATGTACACCCGCTGGGCGGAGCGCCATGGTTACCAAACCCATCTGGCCGAGTTATCGGAGGGGGAGGAGGCGGGCATTAAGTCAGCCACCCTAGAAATTCGGGGGCGCTATGCCTACGGTTATCTGCGCTCTGAAAAGGGCACCCATCGGCTGGTGCGCATTTCTCCCTTTAATGCCAATGGTAAACGGCAAACCAGCTTTGCCGGCGTGGATGTGATGCCCGAACTGGATCAATCCGTTACGGTAGAGATTCCCGAAAGCGACTTAGAAATTACCACCTCTCGCAGTGGCGGCAAGGGAGGACAAAACGTCAACAAGGTGGAAACAGCCGTGCGCATTGTCCATAAGCCAACGGGCTTGGCCGTCCGCTGTACGCAGGAGCGATCGCAACTACAAAACAAGGAAAAAGCCCTTGCCATTCTCAAGGCCAAGCTATTAGTCATTGCCCAAGAACAAAAGGCCAAGGAAATTGCTGATATTCGCGGTGATGCTGTTGAAGCGGCTTGGGGCAACCAAATTCGCAACTATGTCTTCCATCCCTATCAACTGGTCAAAGACCTGCGCACGGAGGTGGAAACGACAGCCATTCAAGAGGTCATGGATGGTGACCTCGATCCCTTTATCCAAGCCTACCTGCGGCAGCAAACGGAGGAAGCCAGTTAAACAAAAAACTCCCCCTAGGGGGAGCAATTGCAGTTCAGCAAATCAGGGAAAGAACCTAAATCTCGACCACGCCCCCTGCGGCCTGCAAGCGAGCACGGGCACGACGAAAGGCTTGGGTGGCTTGAATTTTGGCCTGTTTAGATTCCCCCTGTTCGGCTTTAGCGAGGGCGGCCTGTGCTTCAGCAAATTCGGACTTGGCTTTTTCGAGGTCAATTGTGTCCCCGCGCTCAGCACCGTTGACAAGAATGGTCACTTCGTTGTTTTCAACTTCGGCAAAGCCCCCCATGAGGGCGATCGCCACCCATTCGCGGTCTTGGCGCACCCGCATCACGCCCGTTTCCAAGGCGGTTAAGAGAGGGGCATGATTTGAGAGAATACCCAATTGCCCCGTTGTGCTGGGCAAAATCACTTCCTCAGCGGGGGCATCCCAAACGGTTTTATCGGGTGCAATTACCCGGACGGTCATCACCATAACGCTTCCCTTGCCACTCAATGATCAAAGGGCGGGTTGCCCCACCCTGTATGGACACCTGTGAAACCTAGGCTTTGAGTTTTTCAGCCTTAGCTTTGGCTTCTTCGATATTGCCCACCATGTAGAAGGCTTGTTCGGGCAGATCATCCAGCTCACCGCTGAGGATCATCTGGAAGCCTTTGATGGTTTCTTCGAGGGTGACGTATTTGCCGGGGGCACCGGTGAACACTTCCGCCACAAAGAAGGGCTGAGACAGGAAGCGCTCAATTTTGCGTGCCCGCGCCACGGTTAGACGGTCTTCCTCTGAGAGTTCATCGAGACCCAAAATGGCGATAATGTCCTGCAGCTCTTTGTAGCGCTGAAGGGTGGCCTGAACCGCCCGTGCCGTTTGATAGTGCTCCTGACCCACAATGTTCGGCTGTAACATGTTGGAGGTGGAGCCAAGGGGATCCACAGCGGGGTAAATCCCTTTTGCGGCTAGACCACGGGAGAGCACTGTTGTTCCATCCAAGTGGGCAAAGGTCGTGGCCGGAGCAGGGTCAGTCAGGTCGTCCGCAGGCACATAGACCGCTTGAATCGAAGTAATCGAACCTTCCGTGGTCGAGGTAATCCGCTCTTGTAGGGCACCCACATCGGTACCGAGGGTGGGCTGGTATCCCACCGCAGAGGGCATCCGACCGAGTAGCGCCGACACCTCAGAACCGGCTTGCACAAAGCGGAAGATGTTATCAATAAACAGCAGCACATCCTGCTTGTTGACATCGCGGAAGTATTCGGCCATCGTCAGCCCCGACAGACCCACACGCATCCGTGCGCCGGGGGGTTCGTTCATTTGACCGTACACAAGGGCGATTTTAGATTTGCTGGGATCGTTTTTGTCGATCACGCCCGATTCAATCATTTCGTTGTAGAGGTCATTGCCTTCGCGGGTACGTTCGCCCACGCCAGCAAACACCGACACTCCACCGTGTTGGGTCGCAATGTTGTTGATCAGTTCCATCATGATCACGGTTTTGCCGACGCCCGCACCGCCAAAGAGGCCAATTTTACCGCCACGGCGATAGGGGGTGAGCAGGTCAATCACCTTGATGCCCGTTTCAAACACCGAGGGCTTGGTTTCCAGTTGCGTAAAGCTGGGAGCAGGACGGTGAATGGGCAGGGTTTCAGTGGCACTGACAGCGCCTTTTTCGTCCACGGGTTCACCCAGCACGTTGAAGATGCGACCCAAGGTGGCTGTCCCTACGGGCACGCTGATGGGGGCACCGGTATCTACGGCTTCCATTCCCCGCACTAAGCCATCGGTGCTGCTCATGGCAACGGCACGGACGCGGTTATCGCCAAGGAGTTGTTGCACTTCACAGGTTACAGCCACGTCTAAGCCGGCCTCGTTTTTGCCTTGAATCCGCAGGGCGTTGTAAATGGCGGGCATTTTGCCGCTGGGAAATTCAATGTCAACGACAGGGCCAATGACCTGAGTAATAAAGCCTACATTGGTTCGTTCTGCTGATATGACCATGGACGTTTGCCTACTGTCTAGGTAAATTCATTTGCGTTTTTTCAGAGGGCGATCGCTCCCCAAGGGGCACAACGATCGAGACTGAAAGTGGAATGCAGCGTTTGGTGCAAGCGCACCACAATACAACGTACCACTAATGCAGCCTTTTTCTATCGGATTCAGTGGGATCCAAATCTGAGGTCTTATTGACCCCGCTCAGTTGCTGTGAAAAAGGCGGCAGGGCAGGAATTAGCCGACGACTTCAATTTCGTCCTCAAAAAACCAAGTGCTGGAGCGATCGTCAAAGGTGACAATGACGCCAACCCCACTGCCATCGGTCATCTTAAAACCAGTAATTTGACCCACTTGGCCGAGTTTTTGAATGATGTCTTGGGCGACGCGATCGCGAATTCGACAGACGCGCACTTTTTGCCCCACGTCCATAGCAACTCCCAAACTTTGTATAATCCTTGAAAATCGTACCAAGAAACCGTCACATTCACACGGGTTTGTCCTATGGGTCGTCTGCGGGTCGGGCTATTGTTTGGCGGTCGCTCACGGGAGCATGAAGTTTCGGTGGTCTCGGCGGCAGCGATCGCCCAAGCCTTTACCGAGGGCGACAATCGCGATCGCTATGAAGTGATTCCGATCTACATCCAAAAAGATGGCCGCTGGCGCTCCACAGACCATGTTGGCATCCCCGAGGGCGCAGCACCAGAGGACTCCCTGTGGCAGTTTCCTGCGGTTGCCGAAACCATTGATGTTTGGTTCCCGATTCTCCACGGCCCCAATGGTGAAGATGGTACGATGCAAGGCCTGCTGCAATTGATGCAACGCCCCTACGTGGGTTCGGGGGTGGCTGCCTCGGCCATTGGTATGGACAAAATCTTGATGAAAACGGTCTTTGGGGCTGTGGGCTTACCCCAAGTGCGCTACGTAGCCCTGCAGCGCAGTGACCTGTGGTCGGATCCCTGTCGTTACAACCATTTGTGCGATCGCATTGAAACTGAATTGGGCTATCCCTGCTTTGTCAAACCTGCCAACCTTGGCTCCTCCGTGGGCATCTCCAAGGCCAAAAATCGCCAACAACTGACAACTGCCCTTGAGGCCGCTGCCGAACTGGATCGCCGCATCATTGTGGAAGCGGGTGTGGTTGCCCGTGAGCTAGAGTGCGCGGTGCTCGGCAATGATAAACCCCAAGCTTCGGTGGTGGGGGAGATTACCTACAGCAGCGAGTTCTATGACTACGAAACCAAATACACCGATGGCCGCGCTCAACTCCATATTCCTGCGGAGATTCCCCCAGCGGTGAGTGAGCAGATCCGCACGATGTCCCTACAGGCCTTTCAAGCCCTTGATGCCGCTGGCCTTGCCCGCTTTGATTTTTTCTATGTACCCAGCACTGGCGAAATCCTGATTAATGAAGTAAATACCCTACCGGGGTTTACCGCCCTGAGTATGTACCCCCAACTGTGGGCGGCGAGTGGTGTGCCCTTTCCAGAATTAGTCCATCGCTTGGTGCAATTGGCCCTAGAGCGGCACGGCTAGCTATTCCCCTGAGCAACGTAAAGAGTCATAAAGACACTGCATCTAGGCCTTGATTTTTTCTATTAAATAACTCTATAGTCATATAAGACTATAAAACTAGGCAGGTTATGAAGCGATCGTTGAGGGGCAAGCCCAGTCAGTGGGCAATGATTTGGCTATTTTTTCTAATTGCGATCGGTGGCCTCTGGTATCCTTGGTTGGGGTACCTCATGCTGGCCATGATGCTGGGTATTCCTGTGCTGGCCTATTTTCGCAGCCGCTATTGGTGTGGCAACCTCTGCCCGCGTGGCGCGTTCCTAGACATTGTGCTTTATCACTTTAGTCCCCACCGTCCCTATCCCAAACTCTTCAAAAAACAAAGTTTTCGCTGGGCGGTGTTTAGCTTCATCATGACGGTTTTTGCCCTTCGCATGACATTGGCATGGGGCAACTGGGTGGCGGTGGGTGGCCTCTTTGTCAATATGTGCGTCGTCACCTCCATTGTTGCGATTCTCTTGGGGGTGATCTTTAATCAGCGGGCATGGTGCGCGATTTGCCCGATGGGCACACTCCAAGAATCCTTGGGTAAACTGGGAAGTGGCCAGACGAAGGCGAAAAAGGCCAGTGCGAAAGCCACAAAATTGTTGCCCCCTGTGGAATGAGCGCGCGATCGCTAGAATTGAAGATATCCACCAACAGCGGCAACCAAGGTGAATAAACTGGAAGAGTGGGGCTTCAGCAAAGACTGGTGGCGCAATCAACGGGGAGAATTTTGGGTCATTGGCCAAACGGTACTCAGTATCGGCTTTATTCTCTTGCCAGTGGTCCGAGTGGTTAGCCTGCCCTTGGTGGTGCGCCTAGGATTGACCCTTGGCTTGGGTCTGATTGGCCTTGGTCTAGGCATGGCTGGCTTGTTTCACCTAGGGAACAACTTGACGCCCCTACCCCATCCCAAGGAGGACAGTCAGTTAGTGACCACGGGGGTTTATGGTTGGGTGCGCCATCCGATCTATAGCAGTGTGATCTTTTTGGCCTTGGCCTATGGTGTATGGCAAATGAGTCTTTCCCACGGGCTGGGGGCGATCGCCCTCTTTATCTTCTTTGACCACAAGGCCGCTCAAGAAGAACAGTGGCTGTTGGCCAAGTTTAAGGACTATGCCACGTATCGGCAAAGGGTGAAGAAACTGATTCCCTTCCTGTACTAAAATACTTAACACTAATTTTTGTACTCATTTATTGCCTAGGCCATTAAGCTACGCTATGATTGCAATCCCCTTGCGGAATCTTTGATGGATGTTGTCCTTTGTCATCAAATTGCTGATTTTGACACCCTTGGGGCAGCCGTCGGTGTCACACGCCTTTATCCGGGAACCAAAATTGTCTTGACTGGGGGAACCCATCCCAAGGTGGGGGAGTTTTTGGCCTACCATCGCGATGAATATCTCCTCATTGAAGCAAGAGCCGTTGACCCCAGTCAATTGCGCCAGATTTGGGTGGTGGATACGCAGTGGCGTCGCCAGTTGGGGCAAGCCGCAGGATGGCTGGATCAACCCCAAGTCCAAATTGGCCTGTACGATCACCATTTGGAGATGACGGGGGATATTGTCTCCCAGCAGCAATGGTTAGAACCCGTTGGAGCCACCAGTACTATCATTTGCGAGCAGTTGCAGACCGCAGAGATTCGCCTCACACCCACAGAAGCAACGGTTCTTGCCCTAGGGATTCACGCCGATACGGGTTCCTTGACCTTTGAGCAAACCACGGTGCGGGATGTGCAGGCCTTGGCGTGGCTGTTGAGCCAAGGCGCCAATCAGCGGGCGATCGCCACCTATTCCGAGGCTGGCTTGAGTGCAGACCTGCAACCTTATCTACGCCAAGCATGGGCAAATCTCCAGCAAGTAGTTTATCAGGGCTATCGGCTGGGCTGGGTGCTGCTGCACACGGCGGAGTATCTCCCCGGCCTCTCGCGGTTAATCACCCAATTGGCGGATCTCAGTGAATGCGATGCCATTCTCCTTGGGCACTACTATCGCCAACATCATCTCGCCATTATTGCCCGCAGCCAAATTCCCAATGTCAATGTTGCCCATTTGCTGGCTCCCCTTGGCGGGGGTGGCCATGCCCAAGCCGCCGCAGTGACGATGACCACAGACCAGCCAGAGGCGGTGCTCAAAGAGATATTTACAGCGCTTCAAGCACAGATTCCCCATCCGCCAACAGCGGCAGAACTCATGTCCTCACCCGTACGAACAGTACGTCCAGAAACCCCCATTGCCGATGCCCACCGCGTCTTGCTGCGCTATGGCCACTCTGGTCTGTCGGTGGTGAGTGCCGCAGGGGAATTGCTGGGGATTATTTCACGGCGAGATTTGGATGTAGCGCTGCACCACGGCTTTGCCCATGCCCCGGTCAAAGGATACATGAAAGCACCGGTGCGCACGGTTTCCCCGACAACGCCACTGCCAGAGATTCAAGCCCTAATGGTGCAGTACGATATTGGGCGGCTACCGGTGGTGAATGAGCAAGGTGATCTTGTGGGAATTGTCACCCGTACCGATGTGCTGCGCCACCTCTATGCCCTCAGCCGCGAAACGGAAACGGTCTGCCCCTTGCCAACCCTAAATCTTTACGAGGCACTGCAACAACGGCTGCCGGAGCAACTGTGGACACTACTACAACGGGCGGCAGCGATCGCCAAGGAACGCGGCTGGCAACTATACCTTGTGGGTGGCGCAGTGCGGGATCTGCTGCTGGCGATCGCCCAAGGGAATCACCATTTACCGACACGGGAGTTTGATTTGGTGGTGGATGGGGTGCAACAGGAGGAAGCTGCTGGCGTGCATTTGGCACAAGCGCTCCATGACCTCTACCCAGAGACCGATTTACAGATCTACGGTCAGTTTCAAACCGCTGCACTTCACTGGCCGAAGGCCTTGCCCTTAGCCGGGTTTGCTGTGGATATTGCCACCGCCCGCAGTGAGTTTTATCCCTATCCAGCCGCGCATCCGGAAGTGGCTGCCAGTTCGATTCGCCAAGATCTCTACCGCCGCGATTTTACCATCAATGCCCTAGCCATGCGCCTAACACCACCGCGCCATGGGGAAGTCCTTGATTTTTTTGGCGGACGGGAGGATTTGCAGCGGCGACTGATTCGGGTGCTCCACCCCAATAGCTTTATTGAAGACCCGACGCGGATTTTTCGAGCCGTGCGCTTTGCTGTGCGCCTTGGCTTTGACCTAGAGCCGCAAACCCGCCAGTACATTGAATATGCCCTCACCAGTGGTGTCTTTGCCACCCGCGATCGCCCCACCTCAAAACGGCCTTCCCTCCAAAGTCGGCTGCGCAATGAACTGCGCCACATCCTTGAACTGCCCCTTGCGCCAACGGAACACTTTGGCGGTGAGCGTGCCTTGACCCTGCTGGCGGAATTGGGTGCCCTTGAGTGTTTAGATCGCCAAGTGAGGTTTGATCAGGCGGCCAAGGTGCGCTTGAAATTGGTTTGGGAGTGGTGGCCAGAAGTGCCTGAGCGGCAAGAGTGGCAAACCTTTCCCCTGTGGGAGCTAGAACTCTTGGCCTTGATTGTGACTGTCCCCACGGCGGGGGCGATCGCCCGTCAACTGCAACTGGGGGAGCACATCTGTGAGTGGCTGGACACTTTTCCTCAATGCCAACAGGAGTGGCAGAGATTGCGGCAGAGCCAGCAACAGCGCAGTCGCTACTGTGAATTTTTAGAGCGTCACCCCTTACCCGTCATTGTGCTTTTGGCCGCAGTACAGCAGGCAAAAGGTAGCGCAGCCGATTTAGGGGATGTCGCCCTATTGCGGGAGTATCTCTGGCATTGGCGATTGCAAAAGCCGCCCCTAAATGGCCATGATCTGCAACAGTTGGGCTATCCTCGCGGACCGCAGTTACGGCAAATTCTCCTTGCCCTGCGATCGGCAATGCTTGATGGCCTTGTCAGCGATCGCCCCAGTGCCATTGCCTATGTTGCAGCCCATTTCCCCAAACCATGAATTGGTTTCGCTCTGTCATTGGTCAGCCAACCGCTGTGCAACTCCTGACCCATGCCCTCGATCGCCAGCGACTCGCCCCCGCCTATCTCTTTATTGGACCTGAAGGGGTAGGCCGTGCCCTCACTGCCCGCTGTTTTCTGCAAGCAATTCTCAACGAGGCCAGTGATCTCAGCAACCACCCGGATGTCCTCTGGATTGAACCCACCTACAGTGTCCAAGGGACGCTCTACACCCGTCGCCAACTCCTCGCCGCTGAGAAGGAGATTCCCCGCAGTGCCCCCCAGATTCGTCTAGAGCAAATTCGCCAACTCAGCCGTCACCTCAGCCAACCGCCGATGCGTGCGTCGCGATCGCTAGTGGTCTTGACCCAAGCTGAAACCATGAACGAAGCCGCCGCCAATGCCCTGCTAAAAACCCTCGAAGAACCGGGGCGTGCCACGTTGATTCTCATTGCTCCCAGTCCGTCAGCACTCTTGAATACGATAGTTTCCCGTTGTCAGAAAATTCCCTTCTATCCCCTCAACCGTTCCGATCTCGAACAGGTCCTGCGACAGGTCGCCCCCCCTGAATTTTGGCAGGAGGTTAGCCCCGCCCTCTTTGACCTAGGAGCTGGCTCCCCAGGAGCAGTTCTGCAAGCGTGGCAAACATGGCGAGAGATTCCTGAGCCGTTCCGCCACCTCGGCAAACAACTGACCACACCCCTCCCTTTACAAACTGCTTTGGAATTGGCACGAGATATTAGCCAATCCCTTGATGTGGAACGACAGCTCTGGCTCCTCGGTCTAATGCAGCAGCAAATTTGGCAAGGGGGATCGTTCCCGCAGAAGGTGTCTATGCTTCAGCAATTGGAGCGTGCCCGTCAGTATTTGCAGCAGTACGTTCAGCCTCGCCTTGTCTGGGAGGTGTTACTGATGCAGTTGGGGACGGTGTGATAGGCTATCGGCAGCAGTTGGGAAGATAAATAGACAGATGATGGCGAAACAACAATGGCTGGGGGCGATCGCGATCGCGGTGCTCTTGGGGGGATGCCAGTCGGCAATAAATCGCTTAGAATCACCGGCAGTCGCGCGTCCGGAGAGTGAAGGGGTTACTGCTGATGTGGCGGTGGCACGCTTGGAACGGCTGGAAACAGGCTCAACCCTGACAGGTACCACTCGCCCCTACCGTGAAGTGATGGTGCGATCGCAGGTGGAGGGACAAGTTCTTCACCTGAGTGTAGATGTGGGCGATCGCGTGCAAGCGGGGCAACTGTTGGCGGAGGTGGATCCCGTTGTCCTCAAAAATGCCGTCTTTGCAGCAGAGGCAGAACTGGCTGCCCGTCGCAACGAGGTGATCCAAGCCCAAGCCGCCGTCAATCGCGCCCGTACAGCCGTCGAAGAAGCCCGTCTTACCCTCCAACAGGCGGAAAGTGACGCCCGCCGCCTTGAAACCCTGCTGCGGGATGGTGCCGTCTCAGCACAAGCAGCGGAACAGGCACGCACAACGGCGCAAACAGCACGGCAGGTACTGCGGTCTCGTGAAGCAGAGGTGGTGACCGCCCAACAGGGGGTGGCCGTTGCCCAAGGTCGGGTGCAAGCCCAAATCGCCTTTGTCCAACAGGCACGGGCACGGTTGAATCAAGCCCTCCTGCGATCGCCCCTCAATGGCGTGGTGCTAGAGCGACTGACAGAAGTGGGCAACCTACTGCAACCGGGGGGAGAAGTTCTTCGCCTTGGCGATATTCGTCAACTCAAAGTTGTTGTGGAAGTCTCGGAACGGGAATTAGCGAGATTAGCTCCCGGCCAAGGGGCAACAGTGACGTTTGATGCCGTGCCCAACCGCACTTATGAAGGACGGATTACGCGAATTTCACCTGCCGCTGCCGCTGCCCGTCTGATTCCTGTGGAAGTCGTGATTGACAATGCCGATGAACGCCTGGGCAGTGGTTTACTGGCACGGGTGGCCTTCCAAGGAGCGAATGCGCCGCGCTTGATGATTCCGCAATCCGCCCTCAGTGGTTTTGAGGAGGGGCAACTATCCTCACGGCAAGGCAGCGTTTTTGTGGTGGTTGGCGATCGCGTGCAGGAGCGGCAGGTCACCCTGGGCCAACGGCGGGAGGACAAAGTGGAAATCCTCAGTGGTTTGAATGCTGGCGATCGCTATGTCGTCCGTTCGGGTCGGCCCCTGCGGGACGGGGATAAAATTCGCCCCAGCATCCTCTCTGAAGGCTAACTAGAGGTTTATTGGCGCACAATTGTCTCGTAGGGGTGCCACGAGTGCAGTGCCCGCAGTTGCGGTGTTTTCTTCTGCTGGTGGGCTTCCATGCGGGCAAGGACATCATCGAGGATATCTACTGCCAGTCCCACATAGGGGCCTTTGTTGAGCATGACACACTCCGCTCGCTCCGCCATCGCCGCATCCGTGATTTCTGCACGGGAGGGCACGCCTTTTTTCACCAAGTTTTCAAGGACTTGGGTGGCCCAAACCACGGGCACATGGGCGGCTTCACAGAGCCAGAGGATTTCCTCCTGCATTTCTGCCAAGCGTTGGTAGCCAATTTCAACCGCGAGATCACCTCGGGCAATCATGACGCCAAAGGGTTGCCGACCCGCCGCTTGGATGATCAGTTCTGGCAGTGCTCGAATTGCTTTCGGGGTCTCAATTTTGGCAATGATGCCCATCTGGTCGGCGCGATCGCCACAACAATGCTCCAGTTCCCGTTGCAGTAGGGCAATATCCTCGGCGGACTGGACGTAGGAGTAGCCAATGATGTCGGCATGGCGGCAAGCAAAGGCCAGATGCTCGCGATCGCTTTCGGTCAACGGACAGAGGCGCAAATCACTGTCGGGGAAGTTCAAGCCTTTGGCCACTTTCAACCGCTGTCCTTCTTTGCAGTGGGTGATAGTCAGTTCCACCCCTTGCTCATCTTTGCTGACAATGCGACCGCCAATGTGGCCATCATCAATCCAAACCCGCTGCCCCACCGCCAATTGCGGCAAAATTTCTGGCAAGGAGCAGGTGAATTGCGGTATTTCTCCACCATCAGGGCAAATTTCCGTTGTCAGCCGCAGGCGATCGCCGCCGTGGACGCGCACCGTTTCCGGAAAAATGTCGGCAATGCGGGGTTTTGGCCCCCCCAAGTCCATGAGAATTTTGCAGGGTTGACCCGTAATGTGGCTTGCCGCTTGCAGGTGCTCAATCATCGCTTCCCAAGTGGCAGGGTCATCGTGGGCACAGTTGATGCGGGCACAGTTCATGCCCTTGCGCAGCAGGGTAATGCTCCATTGGGGGTCAGTCACCGCCTCAGGGGGCAGGGTCACCATGATGCGCCCATGGCGTTTGCCGCGAATGGATCCAAAGAGTTCTTCTGTCTGGCGGCGCAGTTGGCGATCGCCCGCAAAAAAGGCATCTAAGGGTGGGCGGGGGGGCAGTGACTCATGGGTATGGCACAGGGCGCCCAAAGTATTGATCACCGCATCCAAATTGGGGAGCACCCGCGACTCGATCCGTCCTAAGGACGATAACCCCCAAGGCATCAAGGCCATTTGAATTGCCCGTAGATCCCGCCAGCGCAAGGCCAAATAGTAGGCAAGATTGCGGGCACTAGGTATAAATTCGGATCGCTTAATTTTTGATTGCCACTGTTGAAAACGGGCTTCCCCCTCTTTAGTAATTTCCTGCCGCAGTTCTAACAAGCTATGGAGCAAGGCAACCGGTGAAACCGGTACAGTCGGTGCCTCCAGCAACATAACTGCCTCCTAGATGATTTTAAGGGAATTCATGATTCGGTTGGACTCATGGCAAAGCCAGATTTCATGGGGATTTGCGGGAAATTTAGTGATTCTTGAAAACCATGAATTGATGGCTTAACAATACCCCTCACTGCAAAACATAAATAAACACTTCTTTACATCACTCGGCTGCAACGAACGGTGGTGTAGGAACCGTTGTGCTTTCTGACACAACTCTATCTATCTTTCAGTATATCTGCTGACCTCTTTCGGGAATCTTAATTTTCTCCCAAGCAAAAGGATTAAGAGTTACTACAAGGGTTCCAAACCGATTTCCCAGTTCTGTTATGTTCTCAATAGAGATGTTCATTGTCTTGCCCTGACCAGTGCCCCTATGGATCGTCATCCTTCGTTGCAATTACTCAAATACTCCTATCAGTCCGCAGTGGCCTGGTGCCAAGAACATGGCTGGACAGATCTCTTTATTGAGCAGTACCAGTATTGGGCGTTTCCCCCTGGCGGCGTGATGCCCTTACCTTTGCCCACCGATGGCTTGCAATTCATTGACCTGCCGGCTGCCCCATCCCCGCAGCAACGCCGCCTACAGATGTTGGCACTGGCGATCGCCCTAGTCACCACGGGCTTGAGTGGCTGGCTGCAGTCTTTGCTCCCCCTCGTCATTGGCTTTAGCTGCTGTGCCCTTTTGATTGCCGCCCAAGAACCCTAGGGGGGATTCCTGATACACTGGAAAGCTGGCCTGCACGTTAGCGCATCCCCTTGATTGGCTTAGATTCAACCATAGAACAGCCACCTGTCTTGGCGAGTGGGACTCAATTCTACAGTCCCGGCTATTCATTCAGCTATGAGGTCATGGGTGCCTGTTGTCGCCTTTTTGACCGCGAGCAGTTACCGTGGCCCTGTTGCCGCATTGCTTGGCGCAGCAAAGAACCCAGTTGGCGGCGCATTGGGCGGCGGCTTGTTCTCGACAGTGCCACAAAACGGCATCCCAGCTATTGGGTGCGCCACCTCGAAACGGGCGCCATGATGGTGATTACGCTCTATTGGGTGGAGTTATCCCCTAGCGATCGCCAGTGGTGGTACAGCAAAGACTTAACTTATTGCAACTAAATTGCAAAAACAAAGCCATCGTCCTAGAATATTTCTCAGATTGCATTTAGGAGAAATTCTCAACTATGCAGAAAGTCGGTCGCCGTGTACTCTTGGGCATGGGCGCTGGGGCAACGGCCTATGTCGCCCACCACCTCTGGAACCAAAAAGCAGAATCGAGCAATGCTCAACAGCGGCAGGCAGGGGGTGTGATCAATGTCTATTCAGCACGGCACTACGATACCGACAAAGCCCTCTACAACGGTTTCACCGAGCAAACTGGCATTCGGGTCAATCTCATTGAAGCTGAGGCTGATGCCCTAATTGAACGGATTCGCAGTGAGGGCAGTCGGAGTCCTGCCGATGTGTTGATTACGGTGGATGCTGGTCGCTTGTGGCGAGCCCAGCAGGCCGGTCTTTTGCAGCCGATTCAGTCAAGGGTACTCAACAGCGTGGTGCCAGCCAACCTGCGGGAACCCCAAGGTCACTGGTTTGGCCTCTCGCGGCGCGTACGCGTTCTAATCTACAACAAATCCAGCGTCAATCCCAATCAACTGTCCACCTACGAAGACTTAGCTAATCCTAGGTGGCGGCGGCAGATTCTCACACGCAGCTCCAGCCATGTCTATAACCAATCCTTGGTAGGCTCACTGCTGGCGATTCATGGTTCTCAAAGAACAGAAGAGTGGGTGCGGGGATTGGTTGCCAACTTTGCCCGACCCCCAGAGGGAAATGACACCGCACAAATTCGCGCTTGTGCAGCGGGTGTTGGAGGTATTGCAATTACAAATCATTACTACCTCGCTCGATTAATGGCCTCAGATAAAGCAGAAGACCGCGCAGTTGCTGAGAAGGTTGGTTTGTTCTTCCCGAATCAGCGCGATCGCGGTGCCCACGTGAATATCTGTGGTGGTGGTGTGGTGGCCGGTGCCCCCAATCGTCAGGCGGCAATTCGCTTTTTGGAGTATCTGGTGAGTCCCAAGGCACAGGAAATGTTTGCCATGGCCAACTTTGAATATCCCGTGCGCTCCGGGGTACCCTTGCATCCGGTTGTGCGGCGCTTTGGCAACTTCCGTGGCCAAAATGTCAATGCTGCAGTGTTTGGCCGCAACAATGCCGAGGCTCTGCGGATTATGGACCGGGCGGGGTGGCGCTAAGGTTCTAAAATGAGCGATCGCCCCCGTTGATCGTTCCTGTGTCTTGCGCCTTCATTGCCTACACGATTCTTCTGGCTGCTGCCCTCCTTGACTTTGGCCTTGGGGATCCGTGGGGCTGGCCGCATCCCGTGCGCTGGATGGGAGCCTATATTCAATCCCTTAGCAACGGGTTCAACTATGGCCAAGGCTGGCCAGTTTGGGGACAGCGGTTGGGGGGGGCGCTGCTGACACTGAGCTTAATCGTAGGTTCTGCCCTCATCAGTTGGGGGGTGGTGACACTGGGAATGACGATTTCGCCCCTCCTCGGTTGGGGGATTGCAGTCGTGGGCACCGCCAGTGGCTTTGCGGGTCGTAGTCTGCGGGATGCAGCGGCAGAGGTATTGGCACCTTTGGCGGCTAGCAATCTTGAGGGGGCACGCCAGTCCTTGGCTAAGTATGTGGGTCGCGAGACTGCCCACTTAGAGGCGCCTGAGATTCTGCGGGCGGTTCTGGAAACGGTGAGTGAGAATACGACCGATGGCATGATGGCACCGCTGTTTTATGGGGCGATCGCCACCCTTATCGTTCCGCAACTAACCCCCTTGCCCCTCGTCATGGCCTACAAAGCTGCCAGTACCTTGGACTCAATGATTGGCTATCGCGAGCCACCCTACACCCACTGGGGATGGTTTGCTGCCAAAACCGATGATGTGCTCACGTGGTTGCCCTGTCGGTGGCTCGTCTTTCTAGTTGCCCTTTGCTCTAGGCAGTGGCAGCGGGTATGGCAGTGGTGTTGCCAGGATGCGCCCAAGGATCCCAGTCCCAATTCCGGTTGGAGTGAGTGTGCCTATGCAGCCGCTTTTGGCGTACGGCTGGGGGGTACGAATATCTATCGCGGCACGGTGAAAGTGAAACCCTTTTTAGGAGAACCGCTGCACCCCATTGATCAAGGCACGATTATTGCAGCTCTGCGGCTCAGCCGTTCCCTCTACCTGATCACCCTTACAGCCACAGGCGGCATCGTTTTGGTGTGGCATTTGGTGTGGCATAAAGTGTTTTCCATTTAGCAGTTCATCTTGGCCATAATCGTTTAGAGTAG
The DNA here is from genome assembly GCF_031583455.1 of Thermosynechococcus sp. TG215. Lineage (NCBI taxonomy): Bacteria > Bacillati > Cyanobacteriota > Cyanophyceae > Acaryochloridales > Thermosynechococcaceae > Thermosynechococcus > Thermosynechococcus sp. TG215. The sequence goes on from NZ_CP134178.1 coordinate 979,960, forward strand.
ATGGATTAAGAAATAAAATTTAGAAACATTGGCCGTGGTTCAGCCCTCTCCTCTGCAAGGCCAGACACTGGCCGCTTCCTCCCTCTCCATGGCCGATCGCCTGTTAGAGATTTTTTTAACTACAGTGCCCAAGGGCTACTACTGATTGGTGTTTCTGCCACCCGCCCACCCCAATATCAAGTCATTAGCGCCAACAGCATTGGCCAGCAGCTTTTGGGGAATCACCTCTCCGTAGCTTCACTGCTTCAGGATGGAGCACTGCTAACCTTTTTCGACCCCCTGACGGAGATTCCCCAGGCCATCCACAAGGTGCTGGGTCTTTTGGGGGAAATGACGGAGGCCGATCGCGCTTACCTCTTTGAACGTGACCCCGGTACCCAAGGGAGCTTTTCCAATACCTACGAATGGTGCGCCCCCGGCATTGAACCTCAGCAGGAACAGCTTCAGGGGATTGTGACTCAAGACTATCCCCGTTTTTTCGAAGAAATTCAGAGCCAGGATCATGTCATCTGGCCTTGCATCCAAAACCTGCCCAAGGATTCCCCTGATCGCCAAGGTCTAGACGTCCAGCAAATTCAGTCCCTCCTTGTGGTTGCCCTCAATCGCGGTGAGGAGTTGATCGGCTTTTTGGGATTAGACTTTGTACGTCAGGCTCATTCCCACCTAGAGACCCTCCTACCACTGCTGCAAGTGATGGGTCAAGTATTTACCAATGTGCTAGAGCGCCAAGAGATCGAGCGATCGCTCCGCCTTGCCGAGAGCCAGTACCGCAGTATTTTTGAAAATGCCACAGAGGGGATCTTGCAATCTAGTCCCAATGGTCATTACCTCAAGGTCAACCCCGCCTTGGCTCGCATCTACGCTTATGACTCCCCAGCGGATCTACAGGCTCACATCACTGACATTGCTGGTCAGCTCTATGTCAATCCGCGTCGCCGCGAAGAGTTTATCCAAGCCCTCACCGCCACTGGTACTGTTACCGACTTTGAATCGCAGGTCTATCGTATAGGTGTGAGAGCAGCATCCCTTGTGGAGTTTTCCACATAAGGTTAGGATGATGAATCGATTGGCCACTCCGCTTCCCTACATTGCCGCGCCTTAACCCCCACCTGCGATGCGAGGATTAGGGAGTGCAGGCTAAACATGTTCAAGGTCTGCTTATGCGTTTCTATTGGCTGAGTGCGGCAAGTTGTCTGAGTTTGATGTTTTTGGCAGTGGGCTGTCAAGCGGCAACGGTTCCCTCAGCACCAGTAGAAGCATCTGCAACGGTTACAACGTCCCCTGTGGCTGTATCTCCCCTGTACACCGTGCTGGATGAGTTTGGCCAGCCCCAGTTTCAAGTGGATGGGCGGAACCTGTTTCGCGATCGCCCCCTGCCCGCCCACCGCATTAGCACCGCCCCGATGAAGCTGCTGCAAGTGTTGCGTAGCACTCGCCAGTATTTTCAAGACTTTAGGGAAACAGACCCCATTACCCAGCGGGAGGGCATTCTGGCGATTCAGGGGGTGACGCTGCCCCAAGTCCTCGACACCCTAGACTTTATGATTGCGACGCTCACGGAGGATATTAGTCGCAAGCGCCCAATTCGTTTGCAAGACCCCGCATTTATTAATCGGCACTTTCGCGTCATTCAATGGCTGCCCCACAACCCCCGCAATCCGCATCAAACTAAGGAATTGCGCCTCACCAACTATGCGGTATTTACCCATCGCGGATCACGCACCCGCACAGAGACGTACAATACGGCGCTTTATGCTCTGCCGCCCCGTGTTCCCGATCAACCCGAGGACTTATTTTATAAGCAACTGACAAAGCAACAGGTACTGGAAGGGATTTTTGAACCGGGTGGCTCCCTCTATGGACGGGTGAAGCCTTTGGCCTACTTGACGAGGAGAGGGCTTGAGGATGCCCTGATGCAGGGGACGATTCTGGTGCAATTTACCGATGGCACTGAAGCCTTTTTCAATGTGGATCGCAATAATGATATTCCCTTCGTCAAGGGGGTTGATCCCTACGAGCAGCGACGCTACTGGTATTTTCGTGAAGTCCCTTTCCTTAAGGGCTATGGCAGCACCATTGAAAACAAAATCAATACCCAACCTGAGGTGACCTTTGCGGGGGATGTCTGGAATATCGGTCTTGGGCGAGTCATTGTGGTTGAAGATACCCAAGGCGGTCAGCCTAAACTGCGCCTCGGCGTGATTGCCGATACGGGGGGAGCCTTTATGCCCAATCTCTATCAGTTGGACTTTCTAGCGGGAATTTTTCCAGACCGTGCTACCTACCAAGCGGCTGCCCGTCGCATCCCCAATTATGTCCGTGCGTACATTTTGATTAAAAAGTAATTAAAAAATACCCCTAGCGCTGGCCGAGATATTTATGGGTTTGGGGGACGACGCGCACTTGGGTCAGCTGTGCCTTCAATTGCGCTTGCCACCTGAGGAGTTGTTCCGGGGTGGGTGGGGGGGTACAGCGACCGGTACCTACGGGCGTTACAGGTTGGAGAAAGACCGGGATATGGGGATTGACGCTGGCCACAAGGGTAGCGAGGCGGTCTAAATCAGCAGGATCCGTTGTTTGGGAAATAATCACTTTGCAAAAGACCTCGACAGGGGCGCGATCGCACAGGCGCAAAAAGGCTTCATGGGCTGACCAATGGCACTCACCACTGACGCTGGGGAGCTTAATGTCCATGCCGACACTATCGAGATAGGGAAGAATTTGCTCCAGTGCTTCTGGATGGTGTCCGCCAGTTTCAAGGTAGAGGGGCAGGGAGCTATGGGCTTTGAGGAGGGGCAAAAATAGTGCCAGTGTTGCAGCATGGAGCAGCGGTTCGCCGCCGGTGAGACTAATACTGTCGTGGATGGGGGGAGTATTGAGCTGCTGTACGGCTTCGAGAATATGGGCGGCAGTGACGGGATTGGGTACGGTTTGAAAGTAGCGATCGCCCGCTTGTGCTTCAATTAGGGCATGGGCGGGAACAAACCATGTGTGGGCACTGTCACAATAGGTGCAGCGGAGATCACAACCCGCCAAGCGAATAAAAATTTGCCGACACCCCACATTAGCGCCTTCCCCTTGAATCGCTGAGAACATCTCCACCAAGGGAAGCGTGATCGGCGCAAGGGAGGAATGATTGCTCGTTTGCTGCTCTTTTACGGAAATCACAGGGGATGTGCAAGCCTGATCACAATCGGGTTTTCTTTCCGATAGTACCTTAAAGATAGTTAGCGTGTTCAGTAGGTAAGTGCTATGTCTGCCCACCGTTTTGGCCTTTCGTGGCTGCTTGTCGGTACCTTGGCAATGGGGATGGGTGCCCTGCCAGTTATTTTGCCATCGTTACCTGCTGTTGGCCAAACTTCCCCTAGCGAAGCCAGTGAGTTCGATCGCTACATGCAGCGGGGGTATCAACTCACCGCCAAACGCGACTATCCATCCGCCTTGGTGAATTTCCGCCGTGCCCTCAGTCTGCGCCCCGGTAACCGCTATGCCCTCACAGCGATTAGTAATGTCGAGGCCTATATTGCTCGCGATCGCTACGCTGCCCAATCGAGTAATCGTCTCACCTTTGTACCCTCAAATCGCGGCATGCCAGGGCAACGGATCGCAGGCGCCACCCGCTTTGGGGAATGTACCCAAGGCTCTCTGACAAAAATTGTTGCTCTTGTGCCCGATAACAACTTGGGGATGACCGCTGCGGCCAATCCCAGTCTCTTTTTCTTTGTTCCCCAAAGCACGGCCAAATCGGCGGAACTGATGCTGCTCTCAGAAGCTGGCGATCTGCTCCTCACCCAACAAGTGCCCCTGAATGGTAAAGCCGGCATTTTACCTGTGACAGTGGATGCCAGTAAGGCGAAGCTACAACCGGGGCAAAAATACCAGTGGATCTTCTCCCTCACCTGTAAGTCCAATGAACCCGATGCCAATCCCTTTGTGACGGGCTGGATTGAGCGGGCTGAGCTGGACAGCAACCTTGCCCAGGTAATTACCACCATGCCTCCGGCTGATCGCCTGCCCCTTTTGGCCACCAGTCAACTCTGGAACGATACCTTGGCAACCCTTGTGGAGTTGCAGCAAAGCAATCCCAATGACGCTGCCATCAAACAGCAGTGGCAAGATGTGCTCAAGAGTGCCGGTATTGATCCCCAAATTGTTAATATGCCGCTGTTGCGATAGCTGCCCCTGTGCCGATATTGAGAGCGGTTGGCTGACCCCAAACCCCACATCAAGTTGCAGTAGGATGGAGAGTAGGCTGCATTGACAGGAGCGTGCGCCATGCTAAAGATAACTCGATCGCCATTTCCCCTTTGGCTAACCAGTATTGTGCTTCTTGGAGCGATCGCCCCCCTCCCTGCCTTGGCACAGCGGGCTGCGGGCGACATTGTGATTATTGGCAACTCTCCCTATGAGTGGGGACGCAATCAACGCTACTGGAATCATTTGCTCAACCTTTCTGGCGCAACGGCAGCCGCTTCTACGCCAACACCATCAGAGACGCCCCAAGAAGTCGATCCCAAAGTGCTGGAACAACAGCTCCTACGCAATATCCGTGTGGGGCAGCCGCAGCTTCAACCTGTACTGAAGTTACCAGGCTCTTCAGTGGTGACCGGTACCGTGACGAACAATAACCGCCAACCGGTAACGATTCAATCCGTTAACTATGAGGTCGTGGGGCCTAATGGCCAAATTCTACAAACGGGTGCAGCGACGCCAGAACCGGCAACTGTCGGTCCCGGTCAGACAGTGACCTATCAACAAATGCTCCCCACTGTGCCAGCGGATATTGGGGCACGGGTGCGCTTAATGCAGCCAGCGGTGCGGCTCCAAGGGGGTGTCTAGACCGCTTCGCCTCGGTATCACGGGGGGAATTGCCTGCGGTAAATCGGTGGTGGCTGCCTATTTGCAGCAGCAGTATGGTGTGCCTATTGTCGATGCCGACCAGTTAGCGCGGCAGGCGGTTGCCGTCGGAACGCCCATTTATCAAGCGATTCTCGATCGCTATGGTGTTGAGATTTGCCGTGATGATGGCAGCCTCGATCGCTCCCGTTTAGGGGAAATTGTCTTTGCCCAACCCCAAGAGCGCCACTGGCTAGAAGCGCAAATTCACCCTTGGGTTATTGCCCAGATGCAGCAAGCCATTCAAGCATGTGATCAGCCCCTGCTGACCCTCGTGATTCCCCTATTGTTCGAAGCCCACCTCGAAGGGTTAGTGGATCAGATTTGGGTCGTTGCCACCACAGCTGCACAGCAGTTAGCTCGCCTTCAGCAGCGGGATGGTCTCTCTGAAAGTGCCGCCGCCCTGCGCCTAGCCAGTCAACTTCCCCTAGAAGAGAAAATTCGACGAGCAGACACCGTTCTTTGGAATACAAGTGGTCTTCAAGAACTCTACCGTCAAGTGGATCAAGCCTTTTCCCTACTGGGCAGGGATCGCAAGGGAAGTTAGCCCCATCGTTACCTGTTGCAGAAAACTTTCTGGATGAATGGGCAGAGAAATGTGGCGATCGGCCCCCCGATAAGGGCGCTCTGATCCCAAAATAAAAATCTTCAGTTGCTCAGGGGTACAGCGTTGTCGCAATTGATCTACAAGCTCCTGCAAATCCCCAGAGCTAAAGGGTTCTGCCAAAAGAACGGCAATGGGCGTCAGGGCTAGCAACCGTTCCACTTCACCATCGACGAGCCAAATCACTTGGTAACCCGCTGTGGTTAAAATCGAGCAGATGAGGGTGGCTGTGGCTTCCTCTTCACTGACAAGCACAATTCGCCCCTCCGGTTCGACCAGTACATCCGTTGTGGCGAGGGGCGGCACATCCAATTTGACTTTGGTCGGCTCCAAGAGGGTGTCCGTAGAGGTTGCAGGTAAGCCAACGGTGAAGGTGCTGCCTTTGCCTTCAGTGGACTCAACTTCAATCCAGCCATTGTGCAGATCCACCCATTGCTTGGTGAGGGCTAAGCCGAGACCAGCGCCGGTATAGGCACGGCCAAAGGAGCTATCCAACTGCTGAAACTTCTGAAAGAGCAAGGGTTGCAGGTGCGCAGGGATGCCGATGCCATTGTCCTGCACTTGGAAAATCAGTTCATCCTCTTTCCACCATGCCCGCAGAATCACTTCCCCCATCGCAGGCGTGAACTTAATGGCATTACTGAGCAGGTTAATGAGAATTTGCTGGATGCGGCGGTAGTCTCCCCAAAAGCGATCGCGACTTGGCGGGATCATCAGTTGATGCTGCAAGTGAATTTGATGGCGCTGGGCTTGGGATTTGACCACTTCGAGGCAGTCGGTACAGAGTTGCCGAATCGAAAAGGCACTGTAATGCAGCCGCGATCGCCCCAATTCCGCTTGGGAGAGATCAAGAATGCTGTTAATTAACTCCAGCAGGTGCGTGCCACTCTCATGGATAATTTCCAAATACTCCCGCTGTTTTTCCGTTAGCGGACCGAGGGGCCAGCGCAAGAGGGTGGCCGAAACCCCAATCACACAGGTGAGGGGCGTGCGCAACTCATGACTCATGGTGGCCAAAAAGTCATTCTTAATCCGATGAGCGGCTTCCATGGCACTCAGGGCTTCCCGCAGGGCTTGGGTGCGTTCATTCACGCGCTGTTCAAGGGTAGCCTTTTGCTGTTGCAGCTCGCTGTAGAGTTGCGCTTGGTAAATGGCAATACTCAGGTGTTGACTCAAATGGGTCAAAAACTCAACTTCTTGGGGTTGCCATTGGCGGGGGCGATCGCACTGGTGGGCAATGAGCACTCCCCAAAGTTTTTCTTGAACAATGATTGGCACAATTAGCCAGGCCTTGATCTGCCAGCGGACGGCAAAGGCCTGTAGGCAGGGAACCTCTTGATAAAATTCGTCAATGTCACTGACTGTGATGGTTTGGCCACGACTGAGACGCTGATAGCTACTGCTGGGTAGGGCAGACCACTGCCAGCAGTCATCCCAGAGCCCAAGAACCGACGGAATTCCGCCATGGCGGCAAGATTCGTAGGCAATTTGCCCCTGCAATTGACCAGTAGAATTGTAAAACTGTCCCACCAGTAGCCGATCGGCACCTAAAAATTCGCGAATCCGATCCACTGCCATCTTCAACAGTTCTGGTAGCTCCAGACTTTGGCGAATTTGGGTGGTGACCTGATGCAGCAGGCGCTCTTTGGCCTGTCGTTCGCTCAAGGCAGCAGTGACAAGGGGGGCACAATTTTGACACTGCTGAGCCATGTCTTCGCTGAGCACATTCATCAGCGAAAGGGCCAAGTCGGCGGGCAACGTTTGGTCTTTGGCGGTCAAGGGAGTCAACTGCTGTAAAACTGAGCGGATCAGGGAACGCTGGCCTAGGGGTGTCTGGCTGCGAATTTTGCGCAGAAAGCGAGCGATCGCCACCGGCTCAGTGAGGATTTTTACCCGATAGGCACTCATCTGCGGTACGGTTTCTGCCTGCAACAGCAGCGCAAAGGTCTCTGCCACGACGACGAGAAAAGGGGCATCGGCAGACGCTATCACCTCTTCACGGGTAAGGACAGTTGCGCCGCGATGGCTAGCTTCTGCGAGCAGGACTGTGGCGATTCGCTCGTAGAAAAATGCTGGTAAAATTCGATCAAAGACGGGCTGGCGCATAGTTTTTGAAGTTCAATCCTTGATCGGTTCATCACAGAAAGTGGCATTGCCATGCGGGTTGCGATCGCTAGAGGCTTTTCCCATTAATTTCTGTTGTAGCGGCTCAAGGGGGACAGGGGGGAAAACCCACCAGTTTCTTTAATGATTGTTGTCAACGCATGCATCGAATTCTTACATTAAATGATCTGACTGTTGCCACAGATAACAGCGATGTTGCATTTCTACAGCAAAGCAGTGCTCCCGTTATTATTTTAACGGCAGCGGATACGGATATTGCCCTGCTGGCTCAAGCCTACAAGCAGCTACCCGAGAACTTTCCCCCTCTACGCTTGGCGAATTTACTGCATTTACAAGCAGCAGCAGCCATTGATGACTATGGCGATCGCGTCCTAGCCAAGGCCGACGTGGTCGTGATTCGCCTCTTGGGGGGACGGGGCTATTGGAGCTATGGCCTAGAGGTGGCGCAGCAAATGGTCAGCGATCGCGGTGGGCAGTTGATCTTATTGCCGGGGGACGATCGCCCCGACTTAGAACTCATGAGCCTCTCCAGTTGGCCGCTGGCCCAAGTTGATCGCCTCTGGCAATACTTCCGCGAGGGCGGACAGGAAAATATTCAGCGTGCCCTAGAGTTCATTGGCCACTACGGTTGCGGTTGGGGTCAGCCCCCCCCACCCCCCCAAAGGATTCCCCGCTGGGGCAGCTATCCGATTGCGGGGCAGATAGCCAGCGACTGGCCGCAGGTGGGGATTCTCTTTTACCGTGCCCATTACTTAGCGGGCAATACGGCGGTGATGGATGCCCTCGCTCAGGCCTTGCTGCAGCGGCAATTGGCACCTGTCCCCCTGTTTGTCTCCTCGCTGCAAGATCTAGACATTCAACGGGAACTGCTGGCGGCATGGCGGGGCAAGGTGGAATTGATTCTCAATACGACGGGGTTCGCGATCGCCAAGCCCAAGGAGGTCAACTTTTGGCAGCAATTGGATGTCCCCGTGCTACAGGTCATTCTCAGCAGCAGCACCCACGAGACTTGGCAACACCATCCCCAAGGACTGACGCCCCGCGACCTTGCCATGCACGTCGTCCTGCCGGAGGTGGATGGCCGCATCATTACCCGTGCGGTGTCCTTTAAGGCGGTGTCGCAAATTCAAACAGATGTGGAAACCACCGTGACCACCTATGCCCCGGCGGGCGATCGCCTGCACTGGGTCAGTGATCTGGCAGCCAACTGGCTGAAACTGCGCCACAAAGCCCCCCATGAGCGCCGCATTGCCCTGATTTTAGCCAACTATCCCTGCCGCGATGGTCGTCTTGCCAATGGCGTCGGTCTCGACACCCCCAACAGTACGGTGGCACTCCTGAAGGCATTGCAGCAGGCTGGCTATGATCTGGGTACTGACCCGTTGCCCAAGGATGGCGATGCCCTGATCCACCACCTCAGCCGCTACCGCACCAACGACCCCGAAGGCAATCACTGGCGGCAGCCCCGCTACACCCTTCCCCTTGAGGCCTACCAGCACTATTTTCAGAACCTACCAAGGGCAGTACAGGCGGCCATTAACGAACGCTGGCCGTCGCCCACCACAGACCTCCCCATTGCTGGTGACTGTTGGGGCAACATTTTTGTCGGTGTCCAACCCAGTCGGGGCTACGATCGCGACCCCAGTTTGAATTACCATGCCCCCGATTTGGAACCCACCCCAGCGTATCTCGCCTTTTACTTTTGGCTGCGCCATGTTTTTGGGGTGGATGCGATTGTCCATGTCGGCAAGCACGGCAATCTAGAATGGCTCCCTGGCAAAGGCATTGCCCTCAGTGACACCTGTTTTCCCGAAATTGCCCTTGGCCCTGTCCCCCACTTTTACCCCTTCATTGTCAACGATCCCGGTGAAGGTGCCCAAGCCAAACGCCGTGCTCAAGCAGTGATTTTGGATCATCTGACCCCCCCCCTCACCCGTGCTGAGCTGTACGGCGGTCTAGAGACCCTCAGCCACTACATTGAGGAATACTACGCCGCTGAGCAGTTCGATCGCCCCCGTTTGAGTGTGCTGCGGCAGCAGATTGAAGCCCTCGTCAAAGAACTCGATCTCGATCAAGAAATTGGTGCCCCCAATCCTGAGGAAACCTGGACGGCGTGGCTAGCGCGCACCGATGGCTACCTCTGTGATCTGCGGGATGCCCAGATTCGCGATGGCCTGCATATTCTTGGCCAATGCCCCCAGGGACGGCAGTTGCGAGATCTGATGGTGGCGATCGCCCGCAGTCCCAGTGGCCAGCACATGGGTCTCACTCGTGCCTTAGCAAAGGATCAAGGGGTTGATTTAGATCCCCTGACCGCTAACCCAACCGATCCAAGTCCTGTACCTGGATACCGTTCCGTTGGTGAGTGGCAGCATGCCCTCGAGGAAACCGCGGCAAAACTGGTGGAGGACTTACTGAAGGGCACCCCTGATCTCCCCTGTGGCCGTGCAACTCAGCAGGTACTGGATTGGATTCGTACGGTGCTCTACCCTGCCCTGCAACAGACCCGCCAAGAAATTGACCACTTTCTCCATGGCCTCAATGGCGGCTATGTTCCCAGTGGCGCTGCCGGTGCCCCCAGTCGTGGTCGTCCGGATGTCCTACCCACCGGACGGAATTTCTATGCAGTGGATTTGCGAGCGGTACCGACGGAAGCTGCTTGGGCGTTGGCGGAGCGATCGGCGGCAGCCCTCATCGAACGCTATTGTCAAGAGCAGGGAGAATTTCCCCGTACCCTAGGTCTTTCGGTATGGGGCACCGCAACCATGCGCACCGGGGGCGACGATATTGCCCAAGCCCTTGCCCTGTTGGGGGTTCGTCCTGTCTGGGAGGGCGCCTCGCGGCGGGTGGTGGATTTGGAGGTGATTCCCCTGTCGCTGTTGGGACGACCGCGTGTGGATGTCATGCTGCGGATTTCTGGCTTTTTCCGCGATGCCTTTCCCAACCTGATTGCTCTTTTTGATGAAGCGGTGCAGCGGGTGAGCCAGTTGGATGAACCCGCGGATCAAAATCCCTTGGCAGCCCAAGTGGCCAAAGAAACGGCCTATTGGCAACAGCAGGGTCTCTCCCTGAATCAAGCTCAGGAACGGGCACGCTTTCGCATCTTTGGTTCCAAGCCCGGTGCCTATGGGGCGGGACTCCAAGGACTGATCGAAGCCCAAAACTGGCAGGGGGATGACGATCTTGCCCGCGCCTATATTCACTGGAGTAGCTATGCCTACACCGGCGAAGCCCACAGCCACAATGCAGCGGAAGCCCTCGAGCAGCGGCTGAGTCAATTGCAAGTGGTGCTGCAAAACCAAGACAACCGCGAGCATGATCTATTGGACTCCGATGATTATTACCAGTTTCAGGGGGGCTTGACCGTTGCCGTGCGATCGCGATCGGGGCAGCAGCCCACGGTTTACTTTGGCGATCACTCACGGCCAGAGCAGCCAAAAATTCGCACCCTCCAAGAGGAACTGCTGCGAGTCTATCGCTCCCGCGTCATTAATCCCAAATGGCTAGCCGGCATCAAGCGCCATGGCTACAAAGGTGCCTTTGAAATGGCCGCCACAGTGGATTATCTCTTTGGCTATGCCGCTACGGCTCGCTGTGTGCCCGATTATGTGTTTACAGGCATTACTCAGACCTATTTGCTTGATAGCGAAATGCAAGCCTTTGTGGCGCAGCATAATCCTTGGGCACTGCGGGACATGGCGGAGCGACTCCTCGAAGCTGCCCAGCGTCAACTGTGGCAAGCACCGGATCCGCAGATCCTAGACCGCCTGCGAGCGATCGCCCTAGAGGCCGAAGGTTTAATTGAAGGCAAATTTTAATGGTTTAGCTTTAATACAGCAAAATCAAGCGCAATACCCGCGCTACCGCTGCCACCAAGCAGACAATCACCAACTGCCCTGGCAAGGCAAAAAGCGAATACTGCTCTAGTAGCTCCACCAAGGGTTGACTCAACTGCCCTGCAAGAGCCAGACCACTGAGGTAGAGGGCACCGCAGACATGAATGAGCACCAGTCCCCCTAGGCCACTCAAAGCAAGCCATTCTAAACTCACTCGCTTTTGGGGGCGAAAAGCCAGCCAACCACAGACCCAAGCCCCCGGCACAAAACCCAAGAGGTAACCGAATGTCGGTTCACGCCAGTAGTCCAGACCTCCCCCTTGGGAAAACACCTGAAACCCGCTGAGACCCAGAATCAGATAAGCCACCTGAGAGAGGGCGGCGGCTTGCCGTCCCCCCATGCAGCCCACTAGAAGAACCGCCGCAACTTGATAGGAGACGGGTAACCCATACACGGGAACGGCGGCCCATGAACTGGGCAAAACAAATTGCCCTTCCTCATTGAGGAGGTTGGGGAGGGCGATCGCCGCCTCCATGAAGGTTCCAGCCACTGTCAGCAGGAGGCCTAAAATGGCCCACAAAAATTCATCGAGGGGTGACAGGTTGGTTCTCAAGAGCACTGCAACACATTAGGCGGGACAGACGGGGTCGGACTTGTATAGTGAAACGCGAGATCCGTATCCCCCATCATAATAAGGTCTCCATGGTATAAGACTCGCTCCTCCGACAGGGGTGTACCGTTAATTAATGTGCCATTGCGACTATTGTTGTCACGGATCAGGTACACCAGGGCATTGCCCCGAGGGCGTAGTTCAATGGTTGCCTGATGTCGGGAAATATAGGGGTCGTGAATAATAATGTCACAGTCGCTGGCGCGGCCAATTTTCCAGAACGCCTTTCCTGCGAGGTGATACTTGCCGACCACCGTACCTTGGGAGCGCACAATTAGCCATGCTTGTTTGTCAACGTCTGGAAGGTGGGTCATAGGGGTCTGCCACGGATACTTTTATCATACGTACTCTATCCATACTTTTGGGGCGGGCTAAGGCTCTGAAAACCTGTGGTAATCCAAGATTGGATGTCTTTAATTAGGTAATTTTCGGATGTCAGCTTCAGTAGTTGTACGGATAACAAAAGGTTAGTGAGTATGTTTAGATGAAGCTAGTAAAAAAATATTCAAGACTCTTTAAGGTTCAATTGTGAGGGAAACATGAGGCGTTTTTAGCACAAAGCTTTTACCTGTCAATTATGCAAAGTAGCTGGGCGATTTTATTCACTTTAATTGACTTGTTGTGAGTTTTCTATGAAAAAGCCAGCTTCAGATTCTGCATCTAGTTTAAGCCAAGTCTCGCCTTTGACGGAGATTAAAAATCAGGTTGTACCGACTCAGCAACTGAAGCTACGGCGATCGCTCCTTGCCAATTTGTTAGTGTTCGCAGCCGGGTGTGGCATCCTTGCCTTTGCAGGGGTGTTTCTCTACCAACATTTGACAACGGTTCGCAGTCGTGATGCGGTCATTAATGGCGTCATTGTGAATGTGCGGGCTCCGGAGGAAGGAACCCTCCAGCAACTGAGGGCAAAGGTGGGGCAATTTATCAAGCCAGCGGAGGAGACGCCCCTAGCCGTGCTAGAAAATGACTACCTTAGCCAAGGCGACCTCAAGGAAGTTGAAAAATGGCTGGAACGGCGGCAGGGTGAACTAGAAGCCGCTCAGGCAAAACTGGCTCAGTTGCAGGGACTCCTCGCCTCTGCCCAAGGGGATGAACGCCATCAACAGCTGCTTGAGGTGAAACAAACCAATCGCCAAGTGGCGGCTGCCCAAGCGGAACTAGGGGCTGCTAGAGCGAATCTGGCTGATGCCAAGGCACGCTATCAACTCGCAAAAATTAACTACCAGCGCTTTAGCCAGTTGGCGCAGCAGGGAGCGGTACCCCAAGCCCAAGCAGATGCGGCTCTAACGGAATTGCAGCAAAGCCAAGCGCAAGTGGCTGCTCGCCAACGGGAAGTGGAGGCTGCCGCTGATAGGGTAGAGGCGCTCAAGGCCGATGCCCGTGCCGCTGAATTGGGACTGACCCTGCGCAACACTCGCAGTAATTATGACCCCCGCCTGCGGCTTCAGGAGCTAAAAATTCAGATTAGCGAACAGCAGGCGATCGTCCAAGGGCTGAAACAGGAAATTGCGGCTCAACAGCGACAGGTTGCCCAAGCCCGGCAGGAGGTTGCTCAGCGCAAGGTGGTGAAGGTAACGGCTCCCATTGCCGGCTATGTCTGGCGGGTGGATGCCCGTCCGGGGATGTTTCTCGGCAAAGGGGATCAAATTTTGCAGTTATTGGATTGTCAACGGCGCTGGATTGATGTGTTTGTAGAGGAACAGTCCCTGCGGCTAATCCACCCCGGTACCAAGGCCAAAATTGAACTCTATGGCAGCAAAGGCAAGGTGGTTTGGGGCACAGTCACCAACATTCGCTCTGGCTTGGGTCGCCTCAACCCCGGCGACGATCAGGTCATTCCCATTCCCGAAAACTATCCACGTCAAAGCCAAGTGCGCGTTGAATTAGACGCTGATCAAGACTGGGGCGAAGGCAATTTCTGTTATGTGGGCTACACCGCACGAGTGACCTTTCAAATTTCCCCCTAAGCTTTTATAGCTATCCTAAACAATGCTCAATCCTTCATAGTTGCCTTTTATCTGGGCAATAAGGGATATTGATGCAACTTTATTCTTGACCCTGTGAAGTGCAGTACCGTTCATAGATAAGATTAAATCTAATTAGTCTTGTCCATAGGCATAAGCGGGGTTTATGTTGCAATCATTTGCGGACACAGTATGGCTCATTCCCTTTTACTCGCTGGCGGGAATGGTGCTGTCCTTGATTTGGTCACCGGGGATTACTCGGAAAACGGGACCTCGTCCAGCGGGCTATTTGAATCTCTTGCTCACGTTTTTCTCCTTTGTTCATGCACTGTTGGCCACGGTGGCGATCGCCAACCAGCCGCCGCAGTCTTTGCACTGGACGTGGCTGGATGTGGCGGGTCTGCACTTTGACATTCCCGTTGAAATTTCGATTTTGACGACCACTGCCCTGATGCTGATTACGGGTTTGAACCTCATGGCTCAGATCTTTGCCATCGGCTACATGGAGATGGATTGGGGCTGGGCGCGCTTTTTTGCCCTATTGGCTCTGTTTGAGGGGGGGATGGGGGCGCTGGTGCTGCTGGATTCTCTGTTTTTTAACTATGTCATGCTCGAAATTCTGACCCTAGCGACCTATTTGCTCATTGGCTTCTGGTTTAACCAACCGCTGGTGGTGACCGGTGCCCGCGATGCCTTCCTCACCAAGCGGGTGGGAGACTTGGTGCTGCTGATGGGGGTGTTGGCGATTTATCCCCTTGCTGGCTCTTGGAACTACGACGATTTAGCGGCTTGGGCAGCTACGGCTCAGGTGGATCCCACCCTCATTACCCTAATTTGTTTGGCGCTGATTGCTGGGCCAATGGGGAAATGTGCCCAATTCCCATTGCATCTGTGGTTGGATGAGGCCATGGAAGGCCCTGTGCCTGCCTCTATTCTGCGGAATGCCATTGTTGTGGGCACGGGGGCATGGGTGCTGGTGAAGCTGACGCCGGTGCTGAGCCTTTCCTCTGTCGCTCTAACAGGTTTGCTGGTCATTGGTAGCGTCACTGCCTTGGGAGGAACCCTGATTGCCATTGCCCAAGTGGACATTAAACGCGCCCTCTCCTATTTGGTGAGTGCCTACATGGGCTGGGTGTTTATTGCCGTTGGTCTCAAGGAGCCGGGCTTAGCCTTTGTCTTTATCCTCACCTACGGCGTGGCCATGGCACTGCTGATGATGAGCATTGGCAGCATTATTTGGAATAGCATTACCCAAGATCTGCGCCTATTGGGCGGGCTGTGGTCGCGGCGCCCCATTTCCGGTATTTCGTTTCTCGTTGGTTCTGCAGGGTTGCTGGCGGTTCCCCCCTTGGCCAGCTTTTTCCCACAGGCAGAATTGCTGGATACGGCCTTTGCCCAACTGCCTTGGGTGGGGGTGGTGCTTCTATTGATGAATGCGTTTGCTGCCTTTAGTCTTGGTCGCACGTTCTGCCTGATTTGGGGCGGTGAGGTCAAACCAATGACGGCGCGATCGCCCGAGGTCTTTTGGCCGATGATTTTGCCGATGACCGTTGATCTGGGTCTGGTGCTGCACTTGCCCATTCTCATGGGGCGCTTTGATTGGGTGATTTGGACAGATCCTTCCCTAACCACAGCAGCTGCCCTGACGGTAACCGCTATCTTGGGCTGGGGAGCAGCCGCATGGGTCTATCTCGGCAAAGCCATTCCCAAGCCGGTGCAGTTTCCGCTACCGTCGGTACAGGATCTGCTGGCCTACGATTTCTATACGCCCAAGCTCTACAAAGCCACAGTGGTGGGAGCAGTGGATATGATTTCCCGCATGACTGCTTGGTTTGATCGCACGTTGGTGGATGGCACTGGCAATGCCTTTGGCGGAGCAACCCTCCTAGGGGGCGATCGCCTGAAGTACAGTACAACGGGTCAATCCCAAGCCTATATCCTCACCATTTTGATGGGGGTCGCCCTTCTGGTGATTGCCATTTGTTGGCCACTGCTGGCTTAGTGCTCCATTCCTTGAGGTTCTTGCCCTATGCTGACGCTGTTAATTGTTTTGCCTGTCATCGGTGCGCTGCTGATGCCGCTGCTGCCAGAACGAGCCTTGCGTTCGGTTGCTTTGGTGAGCGCTGGTGTCACCTTTGCCCTGTCCCTCTGGATGCTGACGCAGTTTGATGTCCAGCAGACCGCACTGCAATTTACGGAATTTGTGCCGTGGCTGTCGCCCTTGGGATTGAACTACTCCCTTGGTGTGGATGGGTTGTCCCTCCCGCTGATTGTCTTGGGGACGTTCTTAACCCTTGTGGTCGTGTTCACGGGTGAAAAAAGTGGCCATCGGCTCTTCTATGCCCTTGTTCTTTTGGCCAATGCGGGAATTACCGGGGCGTTAGCAGCACAAAATCTGCTGCTGTTTATTCTCTTTTACGAAGTTGAGTTGGTGCCCTTTTACCTGTTGATTTTGATCTGGGGCGGGCAGCGTCGCGAGCAGGCAGCGATCAAGTTTCTGATCTATACGGCAGTCTCAGGAATTCTCGTGCTAGCTGCCTTTTTGGGGATGGGCTGGCTCACCCACGCTCCTAGCTTTGACTATCAAGATATTCAGGTTGCTGGCTTGGCACCGACGACCCAAGGGATTCTGCTGCTGCTGTTGATCCTAGGTTTTGGCATCAAAATGCCCTTGGTGCCCCTCCACAGTTGGTTGCCCGATGCCTATGTGGAAGCCTCAATGCCAACCGCCATTCTCCTTGGGGGGATCCTAGCTAAGCTGGGTGCCTATGGCCTAGTGCGGTTTGCCTTAGGCTGTTTTCCAGAGGCTTGGGGGCAGTTTTCTGGCCTGCTGGCCCTTGTGGCGGCTCTTGGCATTAGCTATGGAGCACTGGCTGCGATCGCCCAAAAGGACATTAAACGCATGGTGGCCTATAGCTCCATTGGTCACATGAGCTACGTATTGTTGGCGGCAGCAGCCCATACCCACCTCAGCATCGTCGGCGCCATTGCCCAAATGATTAGCCATGGCCTGATTTTGGCATTGCTGTTCTATTTGGTTGGCGTCATTGAAACGAAAGTTGGCACCCGCGAACTCAATGTGCTCAATGGCTTGCTCAATCCTCTGCGGGGGTTACCGACCACCAGTGCTCTCCTCATTTTGGGGGGGATGGCCAGTGCCGGTATTCCAGGATTAGTGGGGTTTGTGGCGGAATTTTTAATCTTCCAAGGCAGCTATGGTACCTTCCCGATGCCAACTCTAATTGCGGTGGTGGGCACCGGCCTCACGGCTGTTTATTTTGTAATTTTGATTAACCGCACCTGCTTTGGTCGTCTTGACAATGCCACTGCCTACTACCCACGGGTGGTTTGGTCAGAGAAGTTCCCCGCTATGGTACTGACACTGCTGATTCTGGTTCTGGGCATCCAACCAACATGGCTGGTGCGTTGGAGTGAAACCACCAGTGCGCAGCTGGTTGCCGCCATCCCCACTGCCACCGAAACCGTTGCCAGTTTACCCCTATAGCTCAGAGAGGAAACCATGGTTGAAACAATTGAGCGTCCCAGTTCTGCCAAACTGCCCCCCTTGGATCACCCCCTCGCCGACATTATTTACCGCCTTGAGGCGGGGGGTGCCCTCATTCCCGACACGCCAGTGAACCTGATGAAGATCATCGGTATGTACAAGGCCTACGCCATTCCAATGGACTTTTACTGGCGGAATTTGCTGTACCTCGGTGAGCGGGTATTTATCCATCCTTTTCCCTTCTTCAAGTATTTTCCAACCAAGGACTACTTTGAATTGGCCAATCACTATGCTGGGGATACAGCGGATCTGCGGATTTGGCGTGGCCCTGCCCATGCCCACCCCGAATTGATGGAATTTATTGCAAAGGGGGAAACAGGGAAAATGCCGCGTCTGCTCCACCACCTTTGGCACGACCGCATCAACATGGAGTTTTCCGAAAGCTTGGCGCGCTCAATGATGTGGCATCGCATGGGTGGGCAGCTGGATATCTACCTTGACACTGAAGAGTACAAAGCCGCCGCCGATAGGGCAATCCGCGCCTACTTCAAAGGCAACCCGCTGATGCTCGGGCTGTACAAGCTCTTTCCCGACCTCTTCTTGGAGCAGGCTCGCCAAGCCACCTACATGAACGTGCTGGGGCTATTTTGGGAAGTGATGGCACCCGTCTTCTTCGAGATGAGCGATCGCTATGACGAGGGCAGCATTACCAGCGTCAAGGATGCCATGAACTTCTTGGTCAATGGAATTTTTGCCATTGCCGGTCGCCCGATTTACCACCACGTCTATATTGATGGCGAGGTGCATGTCCTTGTGCCCAAGGAAAAGGGCTTTATGTGGCTCTATGAAGCGGCCTTCCCCTATGTGGAAGCGGTCTTTTACCGCACGGCGCCCTTCCGGGGAACGAAGTCCTACAATGCCCAAGCCAATCAGGTGCCCACTGATCAGGTGGACTTCCACTATGGCATTCTCTTTGCCGATAAATTCCCTGTGGGGACGGCGGGCATTCCCCCCACACTGCTGCATCAGGACATGTATCACTTCCTACCCCAATACCTGAAGGATTACTTCCACCAGCACTGTCGCGGCGAGGATGATATTTTGGTGCAGTTGGGAATTGCCTTCCAGCACGCCATGTACACGGTGACCTCCGCTGTTTTGCAAGCAACCCGTGCCGCCTTCTACTACCCCTTAGATGATCCCAATCCGGAGCATCTCATGGCCAACCGGCGTTTCTTTGTGGCTCAGATGGATCGCTTCTTGCGACCGCAGTACGGCATTGCTGAAGCCTGCAAAATTCGCAATGTCCAAGATCCCAATTATTTGTAGGGAGTTGTAGGACAGGACATTAGGGAGAGGGGGTGTGTCTCTTCTCCCTTTTTGCTAGGCTGGAATCAAAGTGAATTTTTGTAACGAGGTAAAGCCGTGGCCAACGTGGAAATTTATACGTGGTCTCGTTGTCCTTTTTGTATTCGGGCAAAGCAGCTGTTAACCCGCAAGGGAGTAAAATTTACCGAGTACGTCATTGATGGCGATGAAGCGGCTCGTGCTGCAATGGCTCAACGTGCCCATGGCCGGCGATCGCTCCCGCAAATTTTTATTAACAACGAACACATTGGCGGCTGCGATGATCTTTATGCCCTAGAGGCACAAGGGAAATTGGACGCTCTGTTGCAAGCGGCAGCTTAATGACGGTGGATATTGCCTTTATTATTGACCCGATCGCCCGCCTTGACCCCGGCCACGATACCAGTGTGGCCTTGATGGAAGCAGCGCAAGCGGCAGGCGCACAGGTGTGGGTAACGGAAATTTCCCAACTGCTGATCCGCGAAGGTCAGGTATGGGCAGCGCTCACCCCGATCCAGTTATCGCCCGTGCAACTAGTGGCCAGCCAGTGGCAGATTCCCCAACCTTGGTTTCAGACGGGGGCAGTGGAATGGCGACCCCTCAACACCTTTCGAGCCGTGTGGATGCGCAAGGATCCCCCAGTCAATACCGCCTACCTCTATGCCACGTACTGTCTTGATTTAATCGATCCCCAGACCACCCTTGTCCTCAACTCGCCCGCAGGGTTGCGCCATGCCAATGAAAAGATGTATGCCCTGCAATTTACGAGTGTGACTCCCAAGACGATTGTCACAGGAGATAAGCAGCGCATTCGGGAATTTGTGCAGCAGCAGGGCATGGCGGTGCTCAAGCCCTTGGGGGGCAAAGCCGGAGAAGGCATTCTCTTTTTGCAGGCGGGCGATCGCAACCTCAATTCCATGATTGAAATGAGTACTCAGTGGGGACAGCTACCGGTGATGGTGCAGGAGTACCTACCCGCGGCCAAGGAAGGCGATAAACGAATCATTCTCCTCAATGGGGAACCCATTGGTGCTGTGAATCGGATTCCCACAGGGGATGAATTTCGGGGCAATATGGCCACCGGCGGACGCGTGGCAGCAGTGGAAATTACCGAGCGCGATCGCCAGATTTGTCAAACTTTAGCCCCTGCCCTACGGCGCGATGGCCTGTACTTTGTGGGGATTGATGTCATTGGTGGCTATTTGACAGAAGTGAATGTCACTAGCCCCACGGGCGTTCGTGAGATCGATCGCCTCAATGGGACTTGCCTTGGTCAACAGGTGATGGCTTGGCTATTAGGTTAACATTGAGTCATGCTTAGCCACTCAGGGGATGTGATTCAAACCAGTAATCAAGTTTTGATAAAGCGATATGGTTCACAGCAAAGAACGCGCCCCCAGAAATAGAACAATTACGTTGACCGAGCAAGAACAAGCGAAGTATCGACAGCGACTCCTACGGTTGAGTCATCCTGTGAGCCTATCAGAAATCATTAACCGCACCATCCATCAAGATATCTTTGAGGTCATCAAGTTTCTCCCAAGTCAATTTGTTGATTTGCTGTTTATTGATCCACCTTACAACCTGAACAAAGTATTTAACTCAATTAGCTTCAAGAAAAAAAGTTTAGAGGATTACATCAACTGGCTAGAGTCTTGCTTGTCGAGTCTTGAAAAAATTCTAAAACCAACTGCATCTATTTACATTTGCTCTGATTGGGAATCCTCAATTGCTGTATTTGAAGTCATTAAAGACCGTTTTCAAATCCGCAACCGAATTACATGGGAGCGCGAGAAAGGACGAGGAGCAAGCAAGAATTGGAAAAATGCCTCTGAGGATATATGGTTCTGCACTGTTTCTAATGAGTACACCTTTAATGTTGAGGCTGTTAAGCTCAAGCGTAAAGTCATCGCTCCCTATAGAGTCAATGGACATCCCAAAGATTGGGAAGCCACGGAAGAAGGAAATTACCGCCTAACGCATCCTTCTAACCTGTGGACAGACTTAACTGTGCCCTTTTGGTCAATGCCAGAAAATACAGATCATCCCACCCAAAAGCCCGAGAAACTACTGGCTAAGGTCATTTTAGCTAGCTCCAATCCAGATGACATTATTTTTGATCCGTTCCTCGGCTCCGGAACAACCTCTGTCGTTGCCAAGAAGCTCGGTAGGCGTTTTTTGGGGGTTGAACTGGATGAGACTTATGCTTGCCTAGCGGAGAAGCGCCTTGAAATGGCTGAAGTAGATGCTTCGATTCAGGGCTATGCTGATGGCGTGTTTTGGGAAAGAAACACATTAAGTGAGCAAGGACGTTTTACGCAAAAGCAGTATCAGTGCGAAAAACTATTTCACCAACCAGAGCTTTTTCCCTAGAGGAAACATAAGAATCAATGGAAAAAAGACATATTTTCTATGGTGATCAGATTGGTCAAATCGAAGAAAACATCAAAGAACTCTTAAACTCACAGGAAGATTTCTTGTCTGCTGTGACAATCAATAGCCCAAGAGCTGTTGGCGATGCTGTTCAGCAAATTCTTGCCAATCATCTACAGGCGGTTCTTGGTGAAGAGATTTGTAAAAACTATTCAGCACATTTTGCCCGTAGAGCCATGGCTGATCTCGCTTTCAAGGATGATCAAGGATTTTACTATGTCATTGACGTGAAAACCCACAGATTGAGTACACAGTTTAATATGCCCAATTTAATTTCTGTAGAACGCCTCACTCGTTTCTATCAATCAGATGAAAATGTTTTTGCAATTTTGCTGATTGCCTATGAGGCTCAAAGAACTCGTATCGGTATTGAAAATGTTCAATTTCTGCCAATCGAGTTTTTGGGGTGGGACTGCTTAACAATTGGCCCTTTGGGTTGGGGGCAAATTCAGATTGCGAACTCTAATGTTTTAACGATTAACCGTGGCTACTCCCGTAAGCAGTGGATGCTTGAGTTGTGTGATGCATTAGCTGAATTCTATCCCCGTGAAATTAGCAAAATTGAAGGGCGGTTGAAATACTTTACAAAGGTTCGCGAGTTTTGGCTTAATCATAGCGATTAAAGCTTTTTTCATAAAGTTAAACATCATAAACCAAGCTGCAACATGGCCGTGATGCGACTGAAAACGGATAGTTGCCTTGTATAATCACTGTACTGAATCTCTTCCTTTTGCCTATAATTGATAGGCTGGATTTTTTCACGAGTCTATGAGTCGCGGCACACTCTTTGATAAGGTTTGGGAACAGCACACGGTGGCGACACTGCCCTCAGGGCAAACGCAGCTCTTTATTGGCCTGCACCTGATTCACGAAGTGACGAGTCCCCAAGCCTTTGCCATGCTGCGGGAGCGGGGATTGGCGGTGCTGTATCCGCAGCGAACCGTGGCGACGGTGGATCATATTGTGCCGACAGATACGCTGGCGCGTCCTCTCCAAGATGCCCTTGCCGAAGAGATGCTGCAAGCCCTTGAGGCGAATTGCCGTGCTCACCATATTCCTTTCTTTGGGATTGGCTCCGGTCGTCAGGGCATTGTCCATGTGATTGCTCCCGAGCAGGGGTTAACGCAACCGGGGATGACGATCGCCTGCGGGGATAGCCACACCTCTACCCACGGTGCCTTTGGGGCGATCGCCTTTGGGATTGGCACCAGTCAAGTGCGGGATGTGTTGGCGACTCAGACCCTCGCCCTCAATAAGCTCAAGGTTCGCAAAGTAGAAGTGAATGGCTCCCTTGGCTCTGGGGTCTATGCCAAGGATCTCATCCTCCACATTATTCGCCACCTTGGTGTTAAAGGCGGTGTTGGCTATGCCTATGAGTTTGCTGGCAGTACCTTTGCCCAGCTCTCAATGGAAGAGCGGATGACCGTCTGCAATATGGCCATTGAAGGGGGAGCCCGCTGCGGTTATGTCAACCCCGATGAAACCACCTTTGCCTATTTACGAGGCCGCCCCTTTGCTCCCCAAGGCAAGGCTTGGGATGAGGCGCTGGTGTGGTGGCGATCGCTCGTCAGTGATGCCGATGCTGAATACGATGATGTTGTCACATTTGCGGCTGCAGATATTGCACCGACGGTCACTTGGGGCATTACCCCCGGCCAAAGCATTGCGGTGGATGAGACCTTGCCCACCCTAGAGAGTTTGCCCGAGGCAGAACGGGCGATCGCCGCTGAAGCCTATGCCTACATGGATCTGCAACCGGGGCAGCCCATTCAAGGCACCAAGATTGATGTCTGCTTTATTGGCAGTTGCACCAATGGTCGCATTAGTGATCTGCGGCAGGCTGCCAAAGTTGTCGAAGGGCGCAAAGTCAAACCCGGTGTCAAAGCCTTTGTGGTTCCCGGTTCAGAACGGGTGAAAGCGCAAGCCGAAGCGGAGGGTCTCGATGTCATTTTCCAAGCCGCAGGGTTTGAATGGCGCAATCCTGGTTGCTCGATGTGCCTCGCCATGAATCCCGACAAGCTGCAAGGGCGTCAGATCAGTGCCTCATCTTCCAATCGCAACTTCAAAGGACGCCAAGGATCAGCAGCGGGACGGACACTCCTCATGAGTCCAGCGATGGTGGCCGCCGCAGCTATTACGGGTGAAGTTACAGATGTGCGGGCATTTCTTTGATGTCCTGCTTAATAGATATCAAGTTCTTTATCAGCCCTGTCACATTCCCTAAAGTATGAAATTATCCTCCTAGACAATGACAATAGAGACAAGGGGAGGAGCGGTTTATGTTTCCAATCTTTCCAAAAGGAGGCTGTCTATGAAAATGTTACAGGGCTTGCTAGGCGCAGTGGTTCTGGGTATGGCCTCTATTTTGCCTGCTGCTGCTGAGACGCTAGTTTCTGATAGCGGGCTGACTGAAATTTACGGCTACCAGCTTAGCCCCTTGCCGGGAGATATCTTGCCCTACACCACCAAAGTCAATGGACGAGTTTATGAGGGCACCATTAACGTCACGGCAAGCGGCAATGGCTTCGTGCGCGGCTTTTTTAGCGATCGCGATCTTGGCGGTAATTTTGGCTGTAGTGGCGAAGTAACCATTCAATGGGTACGGGATAATCGCTATATTTCCGTGTGGCGAGTTGGCGGTACTTATACGCCGCGTCTGCAATGTCCGCAAGCGGGCACCACGGCTCGTCTGAATATGCGCCTCTATCCCTAGAGAAATCAACCATACTCCTGCTCTGTAATGCGCCAGCGCGCCGAAAGAACACTGGGTTCTAAACTCAAGCGGCTCACCAGCCCTTCTACAAAGTCATCATTGCGCTCTTGACTGAGGAGTTCTGCTTCAATATGGACGCGATCGGGGGTGTCTTCAATATCCTCGCTGAGGAGCGATCGCAACTTCAGCCGACTGCCCGCTAATGACTGCAACAGCAGTGCCCGCAAATGAGCCTCTGCCTCAGCACGGCAGACAATATCACAGCGATAGCACAACTCCACTTCGGTGCCCTTGAGGGGCTGCTGATTGATGCGATAGCCGAGGGGACGCAAGAGCAGATTGGCCATGAGCACTGCCACTGCTCCTAAGGTTGCCTGATAGAGTAATCCCGAACCACACAGTGCCCCCACCGCCGCTGCACACCAGAGAGTAGCGGCCGTATTCAAACCCCGTACTGAGAGGCCTTCCCGCAGGATCACGCCCCCGCCGAGAAACCCAATACCAGAGACAATTTGGGCGGCAATCCGCGTTGGACTCGCTTCCCCCGGCGTCAAAGCCGAGAGCATGACAAATAGTGCTGCCCCCGTTGCCACGAGGGTATTTGTGCGCAGACCGGCCATGCGCTGCCGCCATTGTCGCTCCAAGCCGAGGGCTGCCCCAAGACAAAAGGCCGCTACCAAACGGACAATAAAATCACTTGTTGACATCGGTTAAAACGACAGCCCTAGGAAGGCACTCACCAGATAGAAGTAGAGCAACAGCCCTGTAAAGTCCTTGATGGTTGTGATAAAGGGATCCGCCGATGGTCCGTGGTCAAAACCCAACTTCAGCAACACCCAAGGAATTAATGCCCCTAAGACCGCCGCGAAGGTAATCACAATAAAAAGGGAAAGTCCCACGGCCAAGCCCAGTTGGGGAATGTCGTTGGGTAACCCTTGCCAGAGGAAGGCAATCAAGCCGCCAGCAGTTCCCAAGATAAGACCCATGATCGCACCAATGCGAAACTCGCGAAAGAGATAACCGCCATAGCGACGAATATCAATGTGCTGCCAAGCAAGACCACGGGCAAAGACAGTGGTGGATTGGGTACCGACATTGCCTCCCATGTCCATGACCACAGGAATAAAAATGGCCACAGCAACGACGGCTTCCAGAACTTCCTCAAAGTACTGAATCACGCCGCCAACAATCATACCGCCAATGAGGGTAATGATCAGGCAGATAATCCGCAGTTGCACTGCATAGCGAATGGGACCGCGCACCAGTCGTTCACTCCAAGCTTGATCGCGGTTGAGCAGGTTACCCACACCTGCTTGCGCCAAAATGGTGCTCGTTGCCTCCTCCTCAATCAGGTCAATCACATCATCAAAGGTGATATCGCCCACCAGTCGCCCCTCTTGATCCACCACAGGAATAGCAGGGACATCGTATTCCTTGAGGAGTTTGGCTGCGGATAGTTCCGGCGCGGTCACAGCGATCGCCAGTTCCTGTCCTTGCACCAAATCCTGAAGCGGCTGGTGGGGATTTGCTTTCATCAACTGGATCGGCTGCACAAAGCCACGATAAAAGCGCTGTTCATCAATGACAAAAATAATGCTCAGGTCATTAATATCCAAGGAACTCTCACGGATAGCGGCGATCGCCTGCTCCACGGTCAAGTCTTGCCGCAGCGCCAAGTAGCGCAGATTCATGCGCCGACCAATTGTGCCCTCAGGATAGCCCAACAGCAGGTTCACGGCGTCGCGGGATTCTGAGCTTAACTGGCTGAGCAACCGTTTGGTGACCTTGGCAGGTAATTCCTCAAAGAGACGCACCCGTTGATCGGCCTCAAGGGCTTCTAGAAAATGCAGAATCTCAGGATCCGTCATCCCTTCAATGAGGGTTGCCTGCTCATCGGGAGTCAGGGCTTCAAAGACTGCGATCGCCTTGTCTTTTTCGAGGAGGCGAAAGGCCAATACCCGCTTATGGGGGTCAATTTGGCGCAGGGCACGCACTAGCTCAGGAATCGTCAGTTGGTTGGCTGTCCGCTTGGCAGCACCGAGACCCTGCGGATAGGTCAGCAGATCATCGAGGGGATTGATTACCATCGCATTGCTCCTTCTATGGTTGACAATTTAGGGTGGGTGAGACAGGGGCATAGGCTTCGCTCAATTGATGCCAGAGATCAGCCAACTGGTTGTAGGCTTCGGATGTAGAAAGTTTCCCACTCGTATGGAGAGCAGCAATAAACCCTGCCCGTTGAGCAAATTTCTGCAGGTAGGCATCAAAGGTCAGCGCGTCTAGGGTGACGTGCCCACGGTAAAGGGTATAGGGGCACAGAAATGCCTGCTTTGCATCGTGGGTCATCATGGTTCTAAGCTCCATTGAGAAACGACAATAGGATGTTTTAGGGTTTAACGAGACAACTCAAAGGGTGAGAACTCTCCCAAGTGGGCGATCGCTTGGCTCATGACCGTAATCATCAGGTGGCCAAGGGCAACACCCAGCACTTCCGAAAGGGTAATTCCCAGCATTTCGGCCATCATGCTGAACAAACAAACTTCAAACATAGAAACTCTCCGTTGCTAATGGTTTTGCCACGCAACAACTTGAGCGATGAAAAGTAGTCGTTCAATAAAAACGCTTGACTACGGGCGATCGCTCTCAACAAAAAACAGATTTGAGCCAGCCAACCTTAGGCAGACTCAGGTAGATACGAGACTGAGACCTATTGACCAATTTGCTTCGTGATCCATCTCCATTTGCAGATCGACTGCCTTGGAACGCGCGGAGATGAACCAGAAGTTCAAGCCATTAGGCAGCAGACAAGTCTGAATTCACCTCGGCGATCCTTAGGGGAGAGAGGCTCCACCTATGGCAGGGATCTTCATTAGCGGAGATGGGGTCACCAGAAGCAGCATTACAGTGACTCCTACTAGACTCCATTAAGAAAATCTCCAAAAATAGACAAATGCCAGCAGCCTAGGAAATCTTCCAACTGCCAATAGGCATTTTAGGGGGTGAGCAAGTCTTTGTCAAGGATCATATGAACAGCTAGGGCATTGCAGTAGGGCATTTCTGGTCGTATCGCCCTTTTCACAGCGATCGAACACCCTCACCCCGGTAAAAGCCCCGATGGCAGAGCACCGCACTCCCGTTATGTCGCTGATATTTCAGGAAAGGGCTGTCATTCGCTAAAATTGTTAATCATTACTTAAAGTTTTATAGTGTAAAACGTCCAGAAGTATCTTAATGCGTGATAAAAATTGTGGATTC
Organism: Thermosynechococcus sp. TG215; assembly: GCF_031583455.1. Lineage (NCBI taxonomy): Bacteria > Bacillati > Cyanobacteriota > Cyanophyceae > Acaryochloridales > Thermosynechococcaceae > Thermosynechococcus > Thermosynechococcus sp. TG215. Next base: position 1,007,307 of record NZ_CP134178.1, read on the forward strand.
TAGCGAATGATTATAGATGAATTTGAGCACTTTACTGAATTATTGGTCAACTACACCGATGATCTCATTTGCCTGCACGAACCGGATGGCAACTATCTATATGTGACTCCCTCCAGCAAAACCCTTTTAGGCTATTCTCCTGGAGAACTGATTGGTAAGAGTCCCTACACATTATTTCATCCTGAGGATGCAGAGCGCATTCGCAGTGGTGCCCATGCCCTCGCCCTGCAAGGCAGTGTGAATGTGATAGAAACCTATCGCATCCGCAAAAAGCATGGCGGATATGTTTGGTTGGAAACCCTCACGCACCCCATTTGTGATGCAGGGGGAAATGTTTTATTTTTAGTCTCCACATCGCGGGATATTACCCGTCGCCGTCAACTCGAGCTAGAGCTACAAGCCAAGCAAGAACTACTGGAAGCCTTTTTTCAACAATCCCTTGAGGCCTGCTTCTTCATGATGTTGGATCAGCCCATCCGCTGGGATGACACAGTCAACAAAGAGGAAATCTTGGAGTATGTCCTTGATCATCAGCGGATTACGCGTGTCAACAGTGCCTTTGCCCAGCAGTATCAATTACCGCCGCAGGAGCTGATTGGCCTGACGCCGCGCATTTGCTTTAAGGATGATCTGGAACTCGCCAAACGGCTGTGGCGAGCACTCTTTGATCTGGGCTATTTTCACATTGAAATTGAACTCCACCGCCGCGATGGTAGCTCCTTTTGGGTTGAGGGGAATTATGTGTGTCTCTACAACCAAAATAAGGAAATCATTGGCCACTTTGGTGTGCAGCGGGACATTAGCGATCGCATGCGTCTGCAAGCAGAAATTGCCCAAAAAACAGCTGAATTAGAGTATTTCTTTGGCTCCTCCCTAGAGCTATTTATGATTGCCGATAGTGAGGGACGGCTGCGGCGGGTGAATCAACACTGGCATACCTGCTTGGGCTATGACCTGAATCGGTTGGCAGGGGCAAAGTTTGAGGAATTTCTCCACCCCGGCGATCGCCCCCGCCATCGGGAGATGCAGCAACGTCTCCTTGCTGGGGAGCAAATCAGTAACCACACAATTCGCCTGCGCACCCAAGGGGGAGACTATCGCTGGTATGAATGGCAAGGCCTGCTCAGTCAAGGGCGCATCTATGGTGCTGCACGGGATGTCACGGAACAGCGCCAATTTAGCGATCGCCTGCAAGCGGCCTACAACCAAGTGACTGATATTTTGGAGAGCATGTCGGATCACTTTTTTGAAGTGGATCGCGACTTCACAGTTATCTATGTCAACGGAAATTTTTGCCGTCTAGTGGGGAAATCTGCCTCAGAGATGCTGGGGAAAAACCTCTGGGATCTCTTTCCCGATGCCCGCAACTCAATTTTTGAAAGCCAAAGTCGGCGGGCAATGGCAGAGCAAACTCCCGTCCAATTTGAAGCCTTCTATGAGGGGCTGAACCAATGGTTTGCGGTACGGGCTTTTCCCACTGGCCGAGGCCTTGCGGTTTTCTTCCAGAATATTACGCTTCAGGTGGACTCCACTACTTCGTTACAGCGACGGCAAACCCAAGCGGAACTCCTGCATCGGCTAACCTTGAAAATTCGCCGTTCCCTTGATCTGGAAACGGTTCTTAAAACCGCCCTTGAGGAAGTGCGTCAACTGCTGGGGGTCGATCGCACCCTCATTTTCCAGTTCTATGCCGATGGCCGGGGTGAGGTGGTGGCTGAATCGGTGGCGGCACCGCAGTTTTCTCTCATGCACCGCACCTTCTATGACCCCTGTTTCCACCGTGAGTCTGCCGAAGCCTATCTTCAGGGGCGGGTACTGGCGGTTGCTGATATTAACACCGCTGAAATAACCCAGTGTCATCGCGACTTTCTCAACCAATTGCAGGTGCGTGCCCTCTTAGTGGTACCGATTATTGAGGAGGAACGTCTCTGGGGATTACTCCTGTGCCACCACTGCTCTTCTCCTCGACCTTGGGCGATTGACGAGGTGGAGCTGATCCGCCAACTGGCCGAACAACTGGGCTTTGGCATCAACCGTGCCGAATTGGTCAGTGCCCTCCATCAGGAAAAGGAACGCTATCGGCGTGTGCTGGAGGCACAGACAGAATTGCTCTATCGCTGTACCCCTGAGGGACATCTCACCTTTGGCAATCCCGCTTTCTTTCGCTATCTTGCTGCTGCGGGCATCAATTGTGATCTGGGGGATGTGCTCCAGCATCCCTTTGATCCGCTGACGCAGCAACGCTTCCAGCAGCATCTGCAAGCCCTCACCCCCACGCAGCCCATCAGCACGATTGAATGTGGCGTGACTTTTGGTGAAGGACGTTTTGCTTGGTTTGAATGGACAACCCGTGCTTTTTTTGATCACCATGGCCGCTGTGTGGAGTATCAATGTGTGGGGCGCGATATTACCCCCCGCAAGGAAATGGAGGATCGCTTAATTCACGATGCCCTCCACGATGCCCTAACGGGACTGCCGAACCGCACCCTGCTCCAAGACCGATTGCAGCATTGCTGGCGGCAGTATCAACGCCATCGCGATCGCCCCTTTGCGGTTGTTTTTATTGATATTGATCGCTTTAAGCGGGTTAACGATAGCTTGGGACACCAAGCAGGAGATCAGGTGCTGATTACCCTTGCCCAGCGGATGCAAAGTGTGGTGCCGGAGGGGGATACCTTGGCTCACCTGAGTGGCGATGAGTTTGTGGTGCTGTGTGAAGATCTGGATCCTGAGCAAATGGTGGCTCAGGTAGAAGCACGGGTTGCCGATCTAGAGCGGGTGATTCAGGAGCCCTTGGTCATTGATGGCCATCTGTTAAGTCTCAGTGCCAGCATTGGCGTCACCTTTAGCGATCGCTCCGACACCTCGGCCACTACCCTGTTGCGGGATGCCGATATTGCCATGTACCAAGCGAAAAAACAGGGGCTGGGGCAGTATCGGATTTTTGACCCGCAAATGCACACCCAAGCCCAGAGTTGCTTTACGCTGGAGAGTCAACTGCATCAGGCGATCGCCAACAGTGAGCTACAGGTCTATTTTCAGCCCATTGTTGAACTGGAGAGCGGGGCGATCGTGGGTCTTGAGGCCCTGAGTCGTTGGTTTGATCCTGAAAAGGGTGAAATTCCTGCCGCCGAATTTATTGCCCTTGCGGAGCAAGCCGGTCTCATTGTCAGCCTTGGCCGACAGGTCTTTGAACGGGCGATGCAGGAATTCAGCCAGTGGCGGCAACAGGACAGCCGTCGCCAGACCATGACCTTGGGCATTAATATCTCGCCTCAACAACTGGTGGATGCCAACTTTGTCAGTGATATTTTGGCGGCGCTGCGCCGTGCCCAATTGCCCCCTCATCTGTTGCATCTGGAGATTACGGAAACGACCATGATCCGCAACCTTGAAGCCACATTGCAGGTGGCCGAGGAACTGCAACAACTGGGAGTTGCCCTCAACATTGATGACTTTGGCACGGGCTATTCCTCCCTGAGTCGGTTGCATCAGTTACCGATCCACGCCCTGAAAATTGATCGCTCCTTTGTCCAGAACTTAGAGAAAAGCCAAGCGGCACGGGAAATTATTGGTGCCGTGATTGCCCTCGGTAAAAGCCTGCGCTTAGATGTGGTGGCAGAGGGGGTGGAGACAGCAACCCAAGCCGCCCAATTAATCGACCTCGGTTGTCGCTATGGCCAAGGCTACCTCTTCTATCCACCATTGCCGATTAATCGCTTGTCCTAGGACTTGCTGCTGGTATCCTCATGGGGAAGAAAGGGCAGGCTTTCCCACCAACTTTGATAGTTTTTCGTCATTTCCTGCCACCAGTCGGCGGGCTGTTGCAGTGCCTGTTGCAGGCGATCGCGCTCCTGTTCGAGACGTTGAAGGTTCATCTCCAGTTGGTGATAGGTGGTTTCTAGGGTGGTGAGTTGAGCATTGAGGGCTTGGTGTTGCTGTTGCCAGTAATCGCTGCCTGCTCGCAATTGTTGATTTTCGGCGGCTATTGCCTGAAGTTGGTGCTGGAGTTGATTGCAGTGATCTTGCAGTCGCACGACTTCGGCTTCGAGGGCGGCTTTTTGCGAGGGGTGTTGTAGCGATCGCAGAATTGTCCACAGCAGAATCAGGGTGGCAACCACGCCATAGCTGGCCAGTGCCCAAGTCCCCTGTGCAGATAATGCCGCCCACACCATGGATACACCCTAGGAAAGAGATACCGCTAAGGGGGGGGCGATCGCCTCTGCAAGATATTGCCGCAGCACCATGGCCAGCCAATCGACATCGGCAGCGGTGGTCTCTCGCCCCAAGGTAATGCGTATTCCCGCTTTGGCGGTTTCAGGATCGTAGCCCATGGCCAAGAGGGTGGGACTGGGTTGGGTTTGACCACTTTGACAGGCGGATCCCGCACTAATGCCAATGCCCGCAAGGTTGAGTTGCCGTACAAAGGTTTTGCCATTCAAGGGCTGGCCGTGGCGATCGCGCACGATCAAACTCAAATGATGGGGCAACCGCTGCCATGGATGCCCTGTTCGTTCCACTTGCGGATGATCCTGCAACTGCTGCCACAGGCGATCGCGCAGTTGAGCAAGGCGCATCGGTTCTGTCGCTAGTTCAGTGGCGGCCCATTCCGCTGCCACCCCAAAACCCACCAAGGTTGGCACTGCTTGGGTTCCCGCCCTGAGGTCCAGTTCTTGTCCCCCGCCACGCAAGAGCGGTTCTAGGGGTACCCCCGATCGCACATAGAGCGCCCCCGCTCCCTGAGGGCCATAAATTTTATGACTGGACAGCGAGAGTAAATCCACCCCTAGCCGTTGCACATCCAAGGGAACTCGTCCCGCCACTTGAACCGCATCCGTATGGAAAAGCACCCCCGCCTCTTGGCAAATGGCTGCGAGTTCAGCAATGGGTTGCAGCGTGCCCACCTCACTTTGGCCGTAGATGATCGAGACCAAGACCGTGTTCGGTTGCAGGGCCTGCCGTAGTTGGGCGGGTTCCACCTCTCCCCAGGGATTCACCGCTAAGCGGGTCACTTGCCAGCCTTGAGCTTCAAGGGCAGCCGCCGGTTTGGCCACCGCTGAATGCTCGACCGCAGAAATAATCAGATGTTGGGGTTGGTGATAGCGTTGACACACCCCCCACAGCGCCAGATTGTCCGCTTCGGTGCCCCCAGAGGTAAAAATGATTTCATCCGCTTGGGCATGAATCAGTGCTGCCACCTGCAGCCGTGCCTGTTCAAGGGCGATCGCTGCACGTTGCCCCCACTCGTGAATACTCGATGGATTACCCCACTGCTGTTCATAGGCCGCCACCATCGCTGCAATAGCCTCTGCTCGACAGGGGGTTGTTGCACCATAGTCGAAATACAGTTGCATGGGCAGGAGCAGCTCCCAAAAACCAATGGCGGAACTGTCATAAAACCCAGTCCCTTAAGCCAATTGTAACCGATTATTCCCTAGCTCCTTTTTGCTGCCAAACCGCTGAATCTGAGAGATGACTTGAATTTCCCCCGCAATAATCCCCGTAACCAGCTCCTGCATTGCTTGATATTCCGTGGCGCTCAGGGAACGCTGCCACAACAATTCATTGATCTGCCGCTCTTGAGCAGGGGTTACGATCCGAGTCGCCTGAATACGGCGGATTAGCTCCAGCAGCGTCATACACCAATCCCCTTGCAATTTGCGTGTATGGTCTCAACTATGCCAGTGCTTCACAAAGCTTAACTGTGATCAACAGCACACAAAGACGTTGATCTCAATCACAAGTTCCTATTTGAGACTGAAAATAATTGCTCTTTAGAACTCCACGTTGAGGGTGTCCCATGCCACCTGCGGATACAGGCGTTCGAGTTCCTCTAGGCAGGTAAACTTTTGCTGCCGCCGCCGCTCCAAAATCGCATTGGCTGTAGCAGCGTCAATTCCCAGTTTCTGCTGCATCTGCTGGCGCGTGGCACGGTTGATGGCGATCGCGGGGGTATTTTTCTGCGCCACCTGATCTGCTGTTGGCTCCCCTTTGTCTACACTGGGCGTTGCCAGTACTTCTGGATTGCTGCAGGAGACTTCCTTGGACATCACGCCATTGCGGGGAATCTCATAGCGCAGGAAATCACGCGCCAGACGAGTATTGGGGAAAATGGCTTGTGCTTCCGCAAGCAGATCCTCCACTTGCACAGGGTTGCCGGGGGCGTAGCGGGCACTAAAGTGGGTGAGGAAGAGCAATTTCACTTGGGCAAAGGTCGCCACCTGAGCCGCCATCGTGGATGTAGAATGCAGCCGTGCAAAAGCCAGATCCGCCTCCTGATGGGAAAATGTCGCCTCGTGGATGAGGACATCCGCCTGCTGGGCTAATTCAACCGCGCTGTCACAAAAGACTGTATCGGTGCAATAAACCATACTGCGCCCCCGCTGCGGTGGATCACAGAAGTCGCGGCCATCAAAGGTGCGGCCATCTGCGAGGGTGATCGTTTTGCCCTGCTTGAGTTGACCATACAGTGGCCCAAAGGGAATTCCCAAGGCTTGGGCTTTTTCCACATGAAAGCGACCGGGGCGATCGCTCTCAGTGACGCGGTAGCCAAAGGCAGGTACTCGATGATGCAGCAGCCGACAGGTCACCGTAAACTCGCCATCACTAAAGACTTCCCCCGGCTCGACGGTATGCACCTGCAACTTGTAGGGAAGCCGCATCACAGACCAGCGCAAACAACTGGCAATGTAGCGATCCAATGTCGGCGGGCCATAGACATCAATTTGACTCACGGTTCCCGCAAGGCCACAACTGGCAAGCAAGCCCATCAGGCCAAAGATGTGATCGCCGTGCATGTGGGTAATGAAAATGCGGCGGATCTGACTGGTTCGCAGGTCACTGCGCAGCAATTGGTGCTGGGTGGCCTCACCGCAGTCAAAGAGCCAAATTTCCTTGCGCTGAGGCAGCCGCAGAGCCACACTGGAAACATTGCGGGTGCGGGTGGGTACCCCAGAACTGGTGCCTAGAAATGTAATTTCCACGCTTAGTCGTCTAGGAGTTGCAGGTCATCAAAACGAATTTCCACGGTGCTGGTTTGGCCATTTTCATGGGTGCGCACCACCTGCCGGCTCATCAGGTAGTAATTGCCGACGGGCACATAGGTATCCTCAAACTCCATTTGCCGCAGCACTTCGTTGGTTTGCGGATTGCGGAAGACAGCCACATAGTTGGTGGAAATGTAGCCTGCACCGGTATCAAGGGCTTCACGGTGGGTAATGGCAAAGGCAACTCGCCCCATGACACGGCTGACATAGACAATTTGATTGTCCCGCACCTTGTAGTTCGACCCCATGGCGTCACCGCTAACGAGGATTTCCACTGCCCCACTGGCGTCGGTTTCCCCAGTTTGGAAGGTGTTTTTGCCGTGGGCCTCTTCAAAACGGTTGCGCTTGCGGTGGACAATCACATCCCGCAATTGGTTGTAGAGGGATTCGCGCACTTGTTCGTCTTCTATGCCACTCACTTCAACGGCGTAGTCGCGGCTCACTTTTACCTGCCCGTGGTACGTGCGATCGCCCTCAATGAGCGTGACCTTGGCCGTAAAGCCGGGAAAATTCTCATCCCATGTGTAACGATTTTCGTAGGCAACGCGAAAGAGCGCCTCAGCATCAAGAGCCTGTGTCGCTGGCATGGGGGCATCCTCAGTAACAGTCACATTGTTTTAAGATAACTCAATTTTCTGACCCCTTGACGACCACGTATATCTAGTGTTCACTAGGGTTAAATCATTGCGCACTACACTAGATGTATAACCCCTAGGGGGTCGTTCTCCTTTTTAACTGGACAGGAACACGATGGTGGCACAACTCGCGGTTTCCGTTTCTGAGGCAGGCTTGCCCCTAACCTATGGTATTGAGGGAGTGGTGCAGGTGTTTACCTGTCGGCAGCGGCACTTTTTCACCACGGTCATGGCGCAGGCGTTGCGGGTAGCTGCTCAAGGCAGCAGCGTCATCATTGTTCAATTGCTCAAGGGGGGAATTCAAACGGGGATTGAACACCCGATTCAGTTGGGACAGCATCTCACGTGGTGGCGACCGGCGCTGCAACGCTGTTTAGGAGAAACGGACACCCTGACTCCTCAAGAAAAGGCGGCAGTACGTGAGCTATGGCAGCATCTGCAAACGACGGTGCAAAGGGGGGAGTATCGTCTGGTGGTCTTAGATGAGGTGAGTGTGGCCATTCAACTGGGGGTGCTGAGTGAAGCGGAGGTATTGAACTTTTTAGAGAATCGTCCGCGGACGCTGGATGTGATCTTGACGGGACCTGAAATGCCGGAATCGCTGCTGGCGATCGCTGACCAAATTACACAGTTGCGGCGTTTAATTTAGGTTGGTTTAGGTCTAATTTAGGGCAGCAGAAACGGTCTCTAGCCACTCTAGCAAATACTCATTGACCAAATCAGGTTGCTCCTGCTGCACAAAGTGGCCACAGTAGTCCAAGTATTGAATTTTCAGTTCCTTGACGTAGGCTTCCGTGCCGTAGGTGAGTTCAATGCCCAAGGTGGGGTCTTGCCGCCCCCAGAGCATCAGCGTCGGTACCTCGAGAACCCCCCACTCCCGACTCCAGAGACTTTGCAACCCGGCGCGGTAGTAGTTGAGCATTCCCGATAGGGCACCTCGTTGGGCGGCCGCATCCTGATAGCGGGCAATGTCCGCCGCCCGAATTGCCTGTTGGTTCACCGCTGCCCAGCGAAAGATTTGGGCAACTGCTCCATAGCTCCCCCACTCCAAGAGCAGCTCCGGCAGCCAAGGCAGTTGAAACAGCAGCATATAGCTACTGCGCAACCATTGCTCCAAACTCAACTGGTGGAACATTGCTGGATGCGGACAGGCTAGGACACTCAAGGTTTGAATCCGCTGCGGCACCGCATAGGCCACGCCCCAAGCCACCATCCCTCCCCAATCATGCCCCACCAAATGACAGCGCCGATAGCCAAGGCCGTCAATGACACCAACAATGTCGAGAATTAACTCGTCAAGAACATAGCTAGCGGTATCTTGGGGTTTATCGCTGAGATTATAGCCGCGCAAATCTAGGGCAACGACTTTGTGCTTTTCCGCCAAGACAGGAATTTGATGTCGCCAAGAGTACCAAAACTCGGGAAAGCCATGGAGCAGCAGCACTAACTCCCCTTCTCCTTGGGTGACATAGTGGAGGCGAATCCCATTGGAGACAATAAACTTATGGATCCACGGGCCTTCAATCATATGCACCTTGGGGGCTGGCACTTTACCACTATAACCAAGGGAACGCCAAAGGATAGGGTTGCCCCAACCTCGAATATCAACCCCCCCAAGGAATGCACCGTGAGGGTAATCTGTGACCTCAGGAGTCAGAATGCTGCTCGTAGAAGGGCAAGGCTTACAATTCTTACCAATTTTTAATAGGCAAGGGTTTCGAGAGCCTGACGCAGGTAAGCGGTAACGCAAGCATCGAGATCCGTGGGCTGCTCAACGACAACACTGGCCTGCTTTTCACTGAGCCAACGCTGAAAACCCGAACTGTGGGCGATCGCCCGCTTCAGGGAGTTCCAAACCTCGGCGGAGGCTTGCGGATTGGGAACCGTAACGCTATCCATAGATACTCTCCTAGTGGGTTTGGAGTGAGGGCAAGGATTCACCTATGGTTCTACGATAGCGTAGGAAACTTCCCCCGGCTGTATGCCATGTTACGATTTATTGCAGAATTTGCCCAAAACCTAGAAAAAGACGCGATGTTGCAGGCAGGGCATTTGCTGGCGCACCTGTTCGAGGCGGCTGGGTTCAATGGCCGCAATGGCGAGGCCGGGGCGATCGCCGGCATCCGCCAAAATGGTTCCCCAAGGATCCACAATCATGGCATGGCCATGGGTTTGCCGCCGCGCATAGTGAATTCCCGTCTGAGCCGGTGCAATCACGTAGCAGGTATTTTCAATCGCCCGCGCTTGCAGGAGAACTTGCCAGTGATCCTTACCCGTGAAGGCGGTAAAGGCCGCCGGCACAAACAGCACCGTTGCCCCCGCTTGGGAGAGCGCGCGGTAAAGTTCTGGAAAGCGAACGTCGTAGCACACCGACAAGCCGATATTCCCCAGTTCCTTACTGGGATAGACAGAGGGCAACTGCCGTCCCGCTAGCACTGTGCCCGATTCGTGGTAGATATTGCCATCGGGCAAATCGACATCAAATAAATGCACCTTTTGGTAACGGCTCAATTCTTCTCCGTTAGGACCAATGAGGACTGCTGTGTTATAGACTTTGCCTGCAGTTGCTGGTACTGGGTAGCCACCCCCCACTAAGGTAATCTGAAATCGCTGCGCCATGCGTTTCAAAAAAGCCTCAGTCCGCTCAGCGATTGTTGCCGCTTGGGCGACCTTCTCGCGATCGTCACCGAGAAAAGAAAAGTTTTCTGGCAACCCAATGAGTTCTGCTCCCCGTCTCACCGCCAATTCAATCAATTCTTCTGCCTGCGCCAGATTTGCCTCAAGATTCGGTTGGCTCGTCATTTGTACTGCGGCAGCGAGATAGGATTTCATGCCCATTGAAAAAAAGACAGCAATCCCTCATTCTATCGTCACAATCTGCCTAGGGCAAGTCTAGCGAGAACGCAGGTTCCGGAAGATCGGATTGCGTTGGGTCGGGAGCTGATGCTCATGGGCAGTGCGGTATGCCCAAAAGACATAGCCGGCAATAAAGAGGTTCAACAGCACGACTAGCAGTAGCTTGGGACCACTAATGGGATGCAAGCGCGGCGTTTTTTGCCGTGTTTTTTGGGGTAGGAATTGAACGGCCATGGCTGCTCTCAGAACGCAACAGTTCCAGAGTCCACCATCATTAGTCGTTGTCCACTCTCAATTTGTCTTCTCTGGCCAATAATGGCGATGTTCCGGTTGCCCCTACTATAGATCGCTACCCCATTCGCCACCCAGCATCTGAAATGTTTTTTAATGCCTAGTCACAAAACTACACTATCGCTCAGACGCCCCCAACATGCCCCTAAAAAGCCATCCGCCCCCAAGGAAGGCCTTAGGAGCGGTCTGGTGGTTATCGTGGGTATCAACTGCTAGGAGAAGTGGCCTCCTAGGTGTGATTTCAAATCAACAGATGGAGAACAACTCTTCCCTAGAGCTGAGCTACTCCAAAACGACGACCCAAGCGTTTACTACTATCTGCCATGGGCATCACCTCCATCTCCCTGAACGGTAGTTTGCAAAACAACTGGCTTTAAGATAGCACACTCAAACGGTATTGTGGCAAGCGCTGGGCAAAATGAGCATGGCATCGCCAAAGGAATAGAAGCGGTACTGGCGATCGATGGCCTGTTGGTACAACTGAAGCAACCGTTCGCGGCCAATAAAGGCACTGACGAGCATCATCAAACTAGAGCGGGGCAGATGAAAGTTGGTAATGAAGCCCTCGACTATCTTGGGCTGATACCCCGGATAGATATAGAGATCACTCTTGCCACAAAAGGGCTGAAGGGTGCCGGATTGGGCTGCCGTTTCTAGGGAGCGAATAACAGTGGTACCGACGGCAATAATCCGTCCTCCGTCAGCTTTGGCGGCCTGAATCCGCTCGACGGTAGCAGCTGGTACCTCAATCCATTCTTCGTGGAGATGGTGATGGCGAATATCGCTGGCCTCTACAGGACGAAAGGTGCCAATGCCCACGTGGAGCGTCAAAAAACAATGATCAATGCCGTGATAGGCCAACTTACTCAAGAGTTCGGGGGTAAAGTGCAAGCCAGCGGTTGGCGCAGCCACAGCACCGGGACGGCGAGCATAGACGGTTTGGTATTGTTCAGTATCTTCAATGGGGTTGTCAATGTAGGGAGGTAAGGGCACTTCCCCTAGGTGATCAAGATAGGACCACAGGCGATCGCCCGGCGGCAGGTCAAATTCAATCACCCGGCCTCGGGTCTCCTCATCAATGGCCTGTACCGTTGCTTGCAGTGTGCCGATTTGAATCACGGCTCCAGGGCGCAATTTTCGTCCCGGTTTGACAAGGGCTAGCCACTGGCGATCGCTCAATTCTTCGAGAAGAAACACCTCAACGGTACGGCCAGAGCCGCCCACTTTTTGACCCCTCAGCCGTGCCGGAATCACCCGTGTATCATTGAGTATTAGCAAATCCCCCGGTTGCAACAGTTGCGGTAGCTCATAGAAGTGGTGATCGGTAGCAGTCTCCTGTGCCACCACCATCAGGCGGGAATGATCGCGGGGAGAAACGGGCTGTTGGGCAATCCGTTCCGGCGGCAGGTGATAGTCGTAGGCGTCGAGGGAAAAATCGTCAGAACTCGGCATTATTGGGGTGGGGTCAACGGTGAGGGGGATGGCTCTACCACAGAGCGATTCATAGAAGTCATCACAGCCAGAAAGCCAAGGGCAGCGGTGGCAACGCCCACAGCCACCAGCAGTAGCAGCCACGCTTGGAAACGAGACCTTTGGGCTGGCGGCGGCTTGGGTTGGGGTTGAGGGGGTTCCACAATCTGGGAAACCGTCAGGTCGAGATCCGCTGGATCGGGTGGGGGGACGTAGCCCATTGTAATGTCTGTCACCTCTGGCAACTCCCCTTGACAAACAATATCGCTGTAGTCCAAGTCAATGACACCCGCTGCATTCTTCACCCGACAGTGAATGAGCACCACCGTCACATTGTCATGGCCATTGAGGCGATTGGCAAGATCAATGAGTTGTTCGGCCGCAGCAGTGAGGGCAAGCTGACCTTGGAGCACAGGCAGGAGGTACTGTGGCCAGTAGGTTTCGACACGATTAAAATCACTGAGGCCGTCGGAACACAGCAAAAGAATTCCCTCTTCATCCAGTAAAAAGCGTTCTACTGTGGGGTGCAGATGCTGGGAGGGTGCCATCCCCAACGCTTGCACCAAGGAACCACCATAGGGCAGCTCAAGGGCTTGATGGTAGGTACTCATCCCCAAGCGCACATCACGGCTGGCCACATCGTCATCGAGGGTGAGCTGGTAGCAGCCCCAGCGGTTGATCCAGTAGGCGCGGCTATCGCCAATGTGGGCAAGGTAAAGATGGGCGTGTTCAATCAGGGCACCGACAACTGTGGTTCCCATGCGCTGGCGTTCGTGGCGCTGCTCCGTATCATTGCGTTGATTGATTGCATCATTGGTGCGGCGAATAGCGGTTTGAATCGCCTGTTCAACTGTAGCAGGGGACATCTCCAGCAGCTTGAGGGGGGTTAGCGTCTCCTCAAGAATGTCAATGGCCAAACCGGAAGCGACATCGCCCCCTTCATGCCCCCCGACGCCATCACACACGAGGGCGAACACCTGTGATTGGCTCGTGAGATCGCGCTCTGGAAAGCATTTGTCCTCATTGCGAGTCCGACTAGGCCCTTGGTCGGAGCGGCTAGCAATATCGTAGTGGTACTCATAACCGAGGTGATCGAGAGCCTGTTGAAAGAGGGTCTCTAGGGTGTCACGAATAAATTCAGGGGTGGTTTCCTGAGGATCCTGCATGTGTTGACACAGGATCGTGAAGGCCTGCTGAAAGTTTTCCCCTTGGTCGCTAAAACTGAAATGGGTTTGCCAGAATTTGCCAAGGTCAGCCAAGGTGGGATTATGGCCTGCTTGCAGTTGCAGCAGCCGCACAAGGGATCCCTCGGCTCGCAAAAGCTGGGGATTGAGCAGTGTGAGAGCCACATTTTCTGCCACCAAGGCTGGCCAAAGGGAGATGATTTGCCATAACCAGTTGAGGCGGCGTACTAAATTGGCTTTCTCCCAGATGGTGGTGAGGGGAGCGGCATGGGTGAGACCGGGGGCAATTTTGGCATCGGCAATGTCAATGCAACTGACGGGGGCATGCTCAAGGAGCAACAGTTCACCTTCAGGGAGGGAAAGGGCGCCAAATAATTCCGGGACATGGGGACGCTTGGGAAAGAGGCGCAGATAGGGACGGTAGAGCTGGGAGGTGTTGTCCACACTGGGCGCTGGCTCCCCCGGCAATAGGTCTAAGAGCAAGTGTTTGCCTTGCACTAGATAGCGATCGCCCAACAGTTCACCCACCCTGTAGGGATCCAAACCAGAACCGATCGCCCACAAGTAGCGTTTCAGGAGTGGCACCTGACAGTGGCAACACTCAACTTGGTGAATGGAATTTGCAGTGCCACACTCTGGGCAAATGAGATTAGGCGCAGGTGGATTCATCGCTTCAATCCTGAGGGGGCTGCCGCAGTCACAATCACCCGCAGCAGGTACGCATAAAGTCTCTGATCCAGTAATTCGCTAGTCCATAGCAGCAGCGAATAGAATACATTCAATTCCCTATCCTAGCTTTTCTCCGGCAACAGCGGAATATCCCAGTGACAGCTCTTTGGCGATGGATCGAACATACTCAAAACGGTGAAAGCCCCTACAGAAGAGACTCACATCCCATATTTTAGACAAGGGCTTATTCAGCCCTGTCAACATCCCTGATGTTGCCACGAACTATCAAGATAGAATTAGAATAATTAATCCGGGGTAAAAAGGATCACAATTAGTGATACAAACTTTTGTAAGTCTTGTTTTTATTTGCCAGAACGATTAAAAACGATAGACACAACTTTAGACATTATTTTAACAGTATATCTTGGCGAAAGAGGGGCACTATGGAGCAATTGAATTCAGGCTTAAATTTGCAAGCCTTGGTACAGGCTCAGTTAGTGACGATCGCTCCAAGGGGTTCCTTCAATGAGATTCTCCAAGGATTACAAAGCAACCAAGGATTGGGTTTAGTCGTCGAAGAGCAGGGACAGTTTCGGGGCTTGATCACCCAACGGGAAGTGATCCGTGCCCTTGGTAAGGGTTACTCGCCACAGGCGATCACGGCTGCCCAGATCATGCTGCCATCGGATTATTGCCTGCGCCTCAGTGATCTCGATGATCCACTGGCGATTTTAGGGCGTTTTCGCTACTTGGGCGTGGATGCCCTTGCCGTGGTCAATGAATCGGGACGGGTTGAAGGACTGCTGACCCGCCAAGCCTTTCGGGAGAGCCTGCGCCCTGTGGATCTCCTGCGAATTAAACGGGTGGCGGAGGTGATGGTACCCGATGTGGCCACCATTGCAGCGGAAGCTTCGCTACAGGAGGCCGCTGTCCTGATGACCGAACGGGGGGTCACCAGTTTAGTGGTTCCTGAGGCATCCGCCTCGGGTGTGCTGCCGCGCGGCATTATTACGGAAAAGGATATTTTTGAGGCACTACAGGGCCAAGGGGGAGTGCTCACAGGAGCCGTTGGCAGTATTATGTCTCAGCCCGTGCTGACCGTGAAGCCCAATCAAAGTTTGTGGCAGGTGAATCATTTCCTCAAGGAGCACCAAGTGCGGCGGGTGGTGGTTGTGGACGATGATGGTCAAATGGTGGGGATTGTGACCCAAAGTAATCTTTTGGCGGCCATTGACATTACGGAAGCTCAAGGGGTGATTCAGGTGCTAACCCAAGAGCTCAATAAGGCCACGGCGGAACTGCGCTGGCAACTGTCACGGCAACAGGCGATTACGGTGGCGATTACGGAGAGCGAACAGCGCTATAACACTCTGATTAGTCATTTGCCCGTTGCGATCTATCGGCGCGATCGCGATCGCCTGTGGCGGTTTAGCTATGTTAGCGATCAGATTTATCACCTCACGGGTTACTTTCCCCAAGATTTACCGGATCTGCGCCAGATTATCCCAGCGCCGGATTTGGCCTTGGCGGAACGGGATATTGAACAGGCGATTCGGCAGCAGCGTGCCTACAGTACCACCTATCGCATTCAACACCGCGATGGTTGTTTCCGCTGGTTGAGCGATCGCGGGCAGCTAGATCCCCAGAGTCACATGCTCCATGGGGTGCTGTTAGATGTGTCGGAGCAACAGCGCACAGAAGAGCGGCTAAAAACTGCCCTAGAGCGGGAAATGATTGTCAGCACAATCATTCAGGACATTCGCCAGTCCATTCGCTTAGAGGACATTTTGCAGCGGGCAGTCACCAGTATTCAACAACTGCTTCTGAGCGATCGCGTGCTGATTTACCGCTTTTTAGCCGATGGCAGTGGCGTTGTGGAAGTGGAAGCCACCACCTCGCCGCAGTATTCAATCCTAGGTCAAGTGATTCACGATCCCTGTTTTAGTAAAGAGACAGCGCAGCGGTTTCTAGAAGGACGCACTGTGACCATTAGCGATGTCAATCAAGCGCAATTACAGGATTGCTATCGTGAGCTCCTAAGTAGCTTGCAAGTTCAGGCGAATCTAGTAGTGCCCCTGCTGCAAGGGCATAACCTGTGGGGACTCCTAATTGCCCACCAGTGTCGTGGCCCTCGCCTCTGGCAGCGGGAGGAGTTGTTCCTACTGCAACGGATTGCTGAACCCCTAACAGTAGCACTGCAGCAGGCGGAGATGTATGCCGCGTTGGAAGCCGCCAATGCCAATCTGCAGCAGATGGTGTACATTGACAGTCTGACGGATATTGGCAATCGCCGCTGCTTTGATGAACTGTTTGCAAAGGAATGGCGACGCTGTCAGCGGGAGCAGCAGCCCCTGAGCTTGGTGATGCTGGATATTGACTGTTTTAAGGCCTATAACGATCACTATGGCCACTTGCAGGGGGATCAAATCCTCAAACAGGTGGCGCAAATTTTAGAGAGTCATCTACAGCGGGCGGGGGATTTGGCCACGCGCTTTGGTGGGGAAGAGTTTGCCCTGCTGCTGCCCAGTACGGATCAAGCAGGGGCTATCCATATTGTCGAAAAGCTCCAGCAGGCACTAGCGGAGGCAAATATCACCCACGCAAAAAGTACAGTCGGCCCGCAATTGACGGCCAGCTTTGGGATTGCAACGACGCTGCCCACTCCAGAGCATGAGCCAGCCATGTTGTTGCATCTGGCGGATCAGTGTCTCTACGAGGCGAAGACCCTTGGGCGCGATCGCTGGGTCGCCAAGGAACTATAGCGAAGTCAGAGGCAGATAAATACGCAACCATGCGCCGCCATAGTCGGGATGATTCGCCGCCTGCATATAGCCGCCATGGCATTCAACAATTTGGCGAGCAATGGCTAATCCTAGGCCACTACCACTACCGACGGGGGGCATCCGCCCTTCACTATCCGTAGGAATCACAAAGCGATGCCGCCGTGCCTGTGCCCGATAAAAGCGTTCAAACACATAGGGTAAGTCCTTGGGGGGAAAGCCACTGCCCGTATCAATGACTTCGAGACACAGATAGCCCCCCTCGCGATCGCTCAGCAGCCGCGTCAGCACTTGACCACCCACAGGGCCGTATTTAATGGCGTTGTCATAAAGATTGACCAGGAGCCGAAACAGTTGCGATTCATTGCCGCAGTAGGAAAATTGCTCTGGGCCTGTGTACTCGTGGTGAATGTTTTTAGCCGCAGCGAGGGGGGCGAGGGATTGCCACGCAGTATCAATGAGTTGGACAAGGTCAAGGGGATGCCGCTCAAGGCTATCGGCGGGAGTGTGACTCAGGCGGTTTAACTCTAGGAGTTCTTGAACAAGGAGGCTGAGGCGAATAATTTCCTCAAGGAGGCGATCGACCCAATCCCGTAAGGACTCCGGCACCCGTTGTTGTAGGGTTTCAGTCACCAAGCGCAGGGAGGTCAAGGGGGTTTTCAGTTCATGGGCGACATCCGCTGCCCAGCGATCGCGCTCATCCCGCAGCCGCACCACCTCTTCGCAGTCCTCAATAAATACACCCACATGCCCCTCGCCAAGGCAGAGTCCCCGTGCCCGCAGGGGTTTGCGCTTGGTTTGCCCCGTCGGTGTGAGGTAGGCATAGAGCCATTCCTGCTCCCGCATCGTTTCCTCTTGGCGCACCTCTTGGATGAGACAGTCCAATTCATAGGAGCGCACCAGTTCCAAAACAAGGCGGCCTTCGGGATGCACCAAACCAAGGAGCGATCGCGCCGCTTCGTTACAGCAGACCACGCAATTGGCCTCATCCACCTCCAAATAGGCAATGGGGGCATATTCAAGGAGCGTTTGACAGCGCAGCATTTTCTGACGGCAGCGTTCCTGTTCCTGAAGCTGTTGGCTGAGTAGGGTTCGCAAGCGTTGCCACGGTGAGGATTTGAAGGGGCGAGCCGCGTACTGCTCAAGGAGCGTCTCCAAAGCGTGTCGCACTTGCTGCCACTGCCAGAACCAGACCATTAGCCCCAACAGCAGGCCAACCCCAAAAAAGATCAACTCCATGCCTAAGTGTCAGAATCGCCTCTATTCTAGGATTATTCCGAGTTGGTTTGCCCTGTGATGTCATCACCCCTTTTGCGTGTGGAAGCACTTACCGTTGACTTTCGCCAAGCCGATCAAACCCTACGGGCAGTGGATGGCATTTCCTTTCGCTTGGAGCGGGGTCAGACCCTTGGCATTGTCGGTGAGTCGGGGTCAGGGAAGTCGGTGACCTGTTTGGCACTTTTGCAGTTACTCCTGCCGCCGGGACAGATCAGCCACGGCGAAGCGTGGTTTCAGCCAGAGCCAGAGGGGGAGGCCATTGACTTGCTGCGCTGCACCCCCCGCCAAATGCAACAGATTCGGGGTCGCCAAATCAGTATGGTCTTCCAAGAACCGATGAGTTCTCTCAATCCGGTCTATTCCATTGGCTTTCAACTGGCAGAGGCCATTGATCCGCAGCAACGACTGCCCCAAGGGCAATGTCAACAGCGGGCGATCGCTCTCCTTGAGCAGGTGCATCTTCTCAAAGCGGCAGCCCCCCTAGAGGAGAAAAAGCGGTTTCTCCGTCGCTATCCGCACCAACTCTCTGGGGGACAGATTCAGCGGGTCATGATTGCCATGGCCATGGCCGCTTCGCCAGCGCTTTTAATTGCCGATGAACCCACCACTGCCCTCGATGTCACTGTCCAAGCGGCGATCCTACGGCTGTTGCGGGAGTTGCAGCAGCAGTACCCTCTCTCATTGATTTTTGTCAGCCATGATTTGAATCTGATTGCGGAATTGGCGGATCAGGTCGTTGTCATGTACCAAGGGCAAATTGTTGAATCGGGGACAGTTCAGCAGGTCTTTCGTCACCCCCAACATCCGTATACCAAGGGGCTACTGGCTTGTCGTCCCCGCTTGGATCAGCGTCTGGCGATTCTGCCAACAGTGGCGGATTTTCTAGCGGCCACGCCCCCGCGATTAGAAGTGATTTCCGCAGCGCAGCAGCAGGAACGCTTGGCGCATTTGGCGAGCCAACCCCCCTTGGTGCGGGTTGAACATCTCTGGGTCAAGTATCCCGTGGCGGGCAAGCAGCGCTTTGTCACTGCCGTCAGGGATGTCTCGTTTACGATTCGCGCCGGGGAGACCCTTGGCTTGGTGGGGGAATCGGGCTGTGGCAAAACAACACTGGGACGGACCCTCTTGCGCCTCCTAGAACCCGCACAGGGAAAAATTATCTTTGGCGATCGCGACATCAGCCATTTATCGCCTCGCCAATTGCGTTCCCTGCGGCAACGGATGCAACTCATTTTCCAAGACCCCTATAGTTCCCTAGATCCCCGCATGACCATTGGCGAGTTGGTGGCAGAACCCCTGCGGATTCACCGCCGTCATCAGTCGCGACGGCAACACCAAGAGCGGGTGGCCTATCTCCTTGAACGGGTGGGCATTGACCCCCAAGCCCAGAATCGCTATCCCCATGAATTTTCCGGGGGGCAGCGGCAGCGAATTTGTATTGCCCGTGCCTTGGCCTTGAATCCTGAGTTTGTCGTTTGTGATGAGTCAGTGTCGGCCTTGGATGTGTCGGTGCAGGCGCAAGTCCTGAATTTGCTCAAAGAACTCCAGCGGGAGTTTCAACTGACCTACCTCTTCATTTCCCACGATCTCAGTGTGGTGAAATTCATGAGCGATCGCCTCATGGTTATGTACAATGGCGAAATTGTGGAAATGGGTGACGCGGAAACCGTTTACCAACAGCCACAGCACGACTATACTCGCACGCTAATTGCCGCGATTCCCCGTGGTCTTTCCCTTGAGGCAGCCTAGATGTCCCCCGCCCTTGATCTTGAGAATACCCTTGCCACCCTGCGCCCGCTTCTTTGGCAAGCCCTTGAGCAACTGCGCCAGTTTTACCGTCAGGTGCAGGATCTAGCGGTGCAGGACAAAGGCGGTGATCCTGTCACCCTTGCCGATGAAACGGTTGATTGCTTTTTGCGCCACGCCCTCCAAGCTCATTTTCCGCCGACGCAGTTTGGTTATTTAACCGAAGAGACCTACACCCCAGGGCAGCCCTTGCCCCAGCCCTACCAGTGGATCATTGACCCCCTCGATGGCACCTACGACTTTTTGCAGCAAAGGGGGGAGTATGCGATTCACGTTGCCCTTGTCCATGAACATCGCCCTTGTTTAGCCGCTGTCGTCTGGCCAGAGCAGGAGGTGATCTACACTGCCATTGCCGGTGCAGGTGCCTATCGAGAGACGCGCCAAGGTGCGACGCGACTGCGGGTACAACCCCCCACTGAGGGGCAGTCGTTGCGGGTGGTGATGAGTCGGAGCCACGGCGGAGAGCGCCTACAGGCCTTTTTAAGAACCCTAGGATGCGTACAGCAAATTCCGATGGGGAGTATGGGCTGTAAAACGGCGAGTATTTGCCAAGGGGATGCAGATCTGTACGTCAACCTCACAGGGCGCAGTGCCCCGAAGGACTGGGATTTAGCGGCACCGGATTTGATCATGCAGGAGGCGGGGGGAGCCTTTACCTATGCCAATGGTGAGTTGCCCCGCTACAATCGCGCCGATGTGCAGCATTGGCCGCCCCTAGTGGTGTGTCATCCAGCTTTGAGTCGCACGGTGGGCGATCGCCTGCAAGCCTTTTTACACGAAAATCAAGGCTATTCTGGAAAATAGGCAAGTTCAGTCGCACAGAGGATAGGCCATGGTTTTTAATTGGTTTCGACGCAAGTTTGGTGGCAGTGGTGAGGAGCCATCGCCCCCTGCAGAAACCCCAACGGCAGCGCCATCCGCAGAATCCCCGCAATCTACAACTGAATCCACTGCTTCCCCCGGCATCCTCAACTGGGCAAAAACGGCACTCCAGTCGATTCAAGCGCGACAGCAATCGGAGAGTGCCGCGACGATTGAAACCATTGAAACCGCTGAAGAAACTCAAGAAACACCGCCTGCTGATGATGCCCCCGTTCCCGTCTCTATCGAGTCTGAAGAGACCGCTGTTGCTGAACCTGCCCCTGTCCAGCCCGTTGTGGAAGCTGAGTCGGTAGAACTAGACTCCTCCCTTGTCCTTGATGAGGGCTTTTTGTGGTCGGCGGAGGTGCTTGCCGCCCAAGGCCGGCGCCCAGAGGAGGTGGATATTGAGGAAATTACTTGGTTGCAACGTCTGCGCCAAGGTCTGGGCAAAACCCGTCGTGGCCTAGTACATCAACTGCGGGCGATCGTCGGCCAAGGCCCCTTAAGTCGGGATGCCGTCGAAGAAATTGAGATGCTGCTGTTGCAGTCGGATGTGGGGGTCAAGGCCACGGATCAGATTATTGCGGCGCTGCAAACAAAAATTCGCCAAGAAACACTCCCTGCCGATCAGGCGATCGCCTACCTGAAGGAAATTCTGCGGGACATTCTCGATCGCCCCTTTGAAGCCGGCTACCGCCGCGACTTTGCTCCGAAAAAAGGCACGCTGAATATCTGGTTGATTGCCGGTGTCAACGGCGTTGGCAAAACCACCACCATTGGTAAACTGGCCCACATTGCCACCCAGTCAGGCTATCGCTGTCTGATTGCAGCGGCAGATACCTTTCGGGCAGCTGCCACGGAGCAGGTGAAAATTTGGGGACAGCGCTCCGATGTCGAGGTGATTGCCAACCCCGGCAAAAATACCGATCCTGCTGCTGTGGTCTTTGATGCCATTGGCGCTGCCCAAGCCCGAGGCACAGAATTGCTGCTAGTGGATACCGCTGGCCGCTTGCAAAACAAGGCCAACCTGATGGAGGAACTCAAGAAAATCCGTCGCATCATTGATAAAAAAGCGGGTGATGCTCAAATTGAATCGCTACTGGTTCTCGATGCCACCCTCGGCCAAAATGGCTTGCGCCAAGCACAGGTGTTTGCAGAAGCGGCGCAACTCACTGGCGTGATCTTAACCAAGCTGGACGGGACGGCCAAAGGGGGAGTGGCCTTGGCGGTAGTGCAGGAATTGGGACTACCGATTCGCTTCATTGGTGCGGGCGAGGGCATTAAGGATCTGCGCCCCTTTTCCAGTTTTGAATTTGTCGAGGCCTTGCTCTCCAGTGAGGTGGAGGTGGCAGCATGAAGCTGGCCGATCGCCTGCGGTATTTCCAAGGCAATGTCTTTGACGCCATGGATCGGGCTAAGGCGGCGGTGGCGGCCACGGGACAGCCAATTGTTGATCTCTCCTTGGGGTCTGCAGATCTACCGGTAGCGGATCATATTCTTGCAGCCATTGAAGCCTCGGTGCGTGATGCCAGTACCTACGGCTATCAACTCTTTGCCAGTACAGCGGCCTTTCGACAGGCAGTGGCCACTTGGTTTGAACGCCGCTTTGGCCTCAGGGTAGATCCCGAGCGGGAAGTGCTGACGCTGATTGGTTCACAGGAGGGGACGGCGCACTTGCCCCTTGCAGTGATGAATCCCCAAGAGTATGCGCTAGTGCTTGATCCGGGGTATCCCTCCCATGCGGGGGGGGTGTATCTTGCGGGGGGACAACTGTATCCCTTGCGCTTGCGGGCAGAAAATCACTTTTTGCCGGATTTAGAGGCCATTCCGTTGCCGGTGCGAGAGCAGGCCAAACTTCTCATTCTCAGCTATCCCCACAATCCCACCACGGCGGTTGCGCCCTTGGACTTTTTCAAGACAGCAGTTGAGTTTTGCGATCGCCACGGGATTTTACTGGTGCATGATTTTCCCTACATTGATCTCGTCTTTGATGCGGAGCGGGCACCCTCGATCTTTGAAGTGGATCGCGATCGCCAAGTGGGCATTGAATTCTATAGCCTGTCTAAGTCCTACAACATGGGTGGGTTTCGCATTGGCTTTGCCATTGGCCGTGCCGACATTATTGCTGCCCTGCGCCAAATTAAATCGGTGATTGATTTTAACCAATACGCTGGCATCCTGCGGGGTGCGATTGCCGCCCTCACGGGAGATCAAACCTGTGTCCAGCAAACGCGGCAGATCTTTCGCCAGCGGCGTGATACCTTTGTCCAAGCGCTTTGCGACCATGGCTGGCCGGTGCCCCTCCCGCCAGCGACAATGTACGTGTGGGCAAAACTCCCTGACCCTTGGCAGCGGGATTCCCTGGGATTTTGCCAAGCCCTTGTTAAGGCAACAGGGATTGCCGCCGCTCCAGGCTCTGGCTTTGGTCAAGGGGGAGAGGGGTATGTGCGCTTTGCCCTCGTGCGCGATCGCCCCTGTTTAGAAGTGGCGGCTGCCCAAATTGCCGAATTTAGCCAAACGGTCGTTCAGGTGTCGGGCGCTAATCGCCCATGATCCATGCCAAGAGTAGGATCAGGCCGCCCCAAAGGACAATTGCAGGAATATGAATGGAGCGCAACACCTCTAGGGGAGTTAAAACTAGCACCTCCGTAAAGAGATGGGTGACCGTACAAAGAAGAATGAGCAAAATGATAAAGAACATGGCAACTCGCTCTAGGCATTGCCATAGATGGGAATCACGGCACCACTGATCGCAGCCGCTCCCTCGGAAATGAGATAGGCAATCAGGTCACCGATCGCCCGAGGACTCACCCAATTGACCGCTTGCGCTTCGCCCATCGCTGCCCGATTGGCAGGGGTATCGATAATGCTGGGAAGGATGACATTGGCGGTAATGTTTTTGCCTTTGGTTTCGGCAGCGATCGCCCGCGTGAAGGCCACGACTGCGGCTTTAGCAGCACAATAGGCAGCCAGTTCAGCCGCTGGTTCAACTGCACCCCGTGAGCCAATGGTGACAATGCGCCCATATTGCTGAGTCTGCATACGTTTGAGGGCGTGCTTACAAACCAAGAAGGTGGTCTCGACATTGAGGCGAAAACTCTGCTGCCAATCACTGAGGGCAAATTGTGCCGTTGCGCCCATGCTAAAGCCACCGACAAGGTGAACCACGGCATCCAATTGCGGCATGCGCTCCACGAGAGCGGCCACTTCACTTTCATTGTTCAAATCCGCTGCCACAAACCGCACGTTGGCCAACTCCGCTGCCGCCAATTGCTTTTCGAGGGCGTCTCGGGCAGCCGCATCAATGTAGGGCACCGTCAGCGTATAGCCTTGACTGAGGAGAACCGGCACTACCCCTTGACCGAGTCCGCCTGTGCCGCCTGTCACTAAAACCGCGCGATGGGCAAATCCCCTCATGGCTGATCCCTCAGTGTGAGTTGTCGTGCTCTGTAGAAGGTTTGCAAACTGTGGCGATCGCCAACGAATCGCCAGTGCCAAGGCTCATAACTCACCCCCTGCGGGTTATGACGGGGAAAGGACAGTTCAAAACTAAAACGCGCTGCATTTTTTTCCAGCCAGCGAAAGGCGGGGGTGTCCTCAAAAGTCTCCTTGAGATGGGTGTCTGGCCGACTGCCATCGCCAATATCAATGGCATAGCCCGTATGGTGTTCGCTATAGCCGGGGGGCGCACTCACCAATGCCCGCTCACTTGCCCGTTGTGCCCGTTGCTCCTTGACCTCAAAAAAAAGATAGTCCTGATCCTGTTTGGAGCGAAATCCAGAGAGGGGCATCAACACCACCCCCTCCTGCTGCGCGGCGGCGACCATCGCCCGGAACCGTTCTGCTGCGGCTCGCCGTAATTTAATTTGGCCATCGGCACTCACCGCTTCAAGTTCTGAGAGGGGCGCCTCTTCATAGGGCAGATGTCCCAGCAGATTTTCTGTTGGCGTTAGCGTTGGCTCCGTTTCCGTAGCCGTTGGCGATTCCGTGGGACGATTGAGGAACCACACGGCTCCCACGCCCATTAGCCCCACAAGGACAAGGGTGCTGGCGATCGCCCACCCCCCTCGCCGAGGTTCTACTTTGCCCTGAGTGATTGGTTGTAGCCGCTCCGCAACAGGAATATCTTGATCCATGACGCAGTCCCGTGCCTTTTTATGAGAATAGACGATTTTTCCTAGGGCTGGGCATACAGTTGCCAGTAGTTCCAGTAGTTCTCCAAGACATTCTTGACATAGCCATAGGTCTCAGAAAAGGGAATCGATTCCACAAAGCGATCGCCATCGGTCATATCAAAACGCTGCAACCACTGATTGACATTTCCCGGCCCGGCATTGTAACTGGCCAAGGCTAAGAGCGTGTTTTGATTGTACTGATTGTGGGTGTAGTCAACGTACCATGTGCCCAAGCGGATATTGTCCTCTGGATCCACAAGGGAATAGCTCTCTAGGTTCAACTTTTCGGCAATCCAAGCAGCCGTCTCTGGCATCAACTGCATCAACCCCGTTGCCCCCACCACTGAGCGGATCTGCTTTTCAAAGCGAGATTCTTGGCGAATCAAGGCCATCACCAATAGAGGATTTAAGTTGCGAGCTAGGGACCACTTTTCCACTAATTCCCAGTAGGGCAGGGGGTAAAGGGCATACCAGAAGCGGACATCGCGGCGAATGGGCGCAAAGAACGTTGCCACCTCCGGTTCACTGGCTGAGCGCGTAAACAAGTTTTGCAGCATAAAGATGCCATCGAGGTATTCCCCAACGCCAAGGCGAATCAGGCCATCAGTGAGTTGTTCTGCCGCTGTCGGTGTCACCCGATTGTGGAATTCCCACTGCCAGCGCTGCCAAGCCTCCTGAGACTGCCGCAGCAGGTACAGTTCGCGTAGGGTGGCACTCCCCGTGGCCAAGGGAAGGAGGGGCTTGCGATCGCTCGCCACTGAGGGTCGCTGTTGTCGCAGGGTTGTAAAGGTGCCCACGGGTTTCTTGAGCAGACTGGCGGCTCGCCAAGCATAGTAGGTGTGGGGATAGCGCTCTATGACCAGTTGCCAAGTTTGGCGTTGCCCTTGGGGTTGTCCTGCTTCCCCTTGCCATTTTCCTTGCCAAAAGGCGGCTCGCGGTGCCAGCTCACTCTCAGGGTTCAATTTGAGAATTTCGCTAACCCACTGTTGTGCCTGAGACCACTGCCGTTTTTGGGCAGCCCCTTGGGCCAGTTGCCAGCGCAGTTCCGCTGCGGCGCTGCTTTGGGGATAGGTCTTGAAGAGTTGTTGTTGGCTTTGTTGTGCCCCCTTGGTGTTGCCTAGTTCCTGATGAGCTTGGTACTGTGCCAGAAGGGCATCGGCAGCGATCGCGGGTGCTTGATTTTGCCTCGCTAACTGAAGACACTTGGCCAGCAAAGGGAGACGCTCCGCCGGTGTTTTGACTAAACGGGCAAGGCGCAGTTGGGCAAGGGCTGCTTCGGAACTTTGGGGAAAGCGGTTGATCAGGGCTTGATAGGCGGCGATCGCCCCAGAGGTGTCCTCACTCAATTGACGTCCCCGGCCCACCCGATAGAGATTCAAAGGGGTTGGTGGTGCCTTGGCATAGGCCGCTGCTGCCCGAGCATACTGCATTTTCTCCCAATAGCCAAAGGCGATCGCTTCCCAATCGGCGGGCGTCAGTTGATCGGCGTAGCGCTGCCGCAAAATTTCAAGGTAGGTGCCGTATGCCTTAAGAAAGAGGCCGTGGCGTGCCACCAGCTTCAGGTAGGGCACTTGATCGGGATTTTTCTCTAACTGTTGCGCCACATAGTTGACGACGGCAGGATGCTGTGGAAAGCGTTCGATCGCCTTTTGCGGTTGATTGAGGCTCAGGAGTGCCACTGCCGCTTCAGGTTCACTGCCATACTCCCGCAGCAACTGTTCCCACGTTTCCTTCGCCTTGCGGTTATCTCCCCGTTGCCGATAGGCCTCCGCTCGCAGCAGGAGAATGGGTGCGGCCATGGGACGGTAAGTCTGCTCAAGATCTTGGAGCCACTGCAGGGCAGCTTGGGGTTGCTGTTGACTCAGGCTTTCTACGGCCAAAAGATAGCGGGCGCGATCGCGCTTGAGGGGATCCGCAGACTCTGCCCATTGCTTTAACTCTTGCGGACTTTGGGGCGGCGCTTCAACAGTCAGCGTGTAAAGGGGCGAAGGCGATCGCCAATGGTACCAACTGAACAGCCCACCGCCAACCATCAGTGCCGCCAACAACAGCGACACCAGCCAAGGCCGTATGCCTCGCCGCTGCTTTCGTTTTGGGAGTGATTTAACCATAATTTGCAATTCCAGCCAGCAACCCCGCTCTCCAATCTCCACAGTAAACTAGGGAGTACAACCCTATTCTTATTAAGTATGTGGCGGTCTTGGATGCAGCAGTGGCAACTGGGTGCTAGCGAGGGGCGATCGCGCTGAAGGAAATCGAATTAACGACCTCACCCGCACATCGCCCTCCACTATGGCAATCTATGAAAAGATAAACCAACAATCGTAAACTTCGATGCCCCCTATGCCACGAATGGTCTGGATTGTGATTGGCTGCAATTGCCTGATTGCGCTAATTGCCCTGTGGTTGGCATGGCAGTTGGTCAAGCTGCGCCAGATTCTGCGGGGGGTGTCCCGTGCGCTCCTAGATGCGGAGCGGAGTACCCACGGGGTCTTAGGCGGTGCCCCTGAGGTGATTATCATTGGCCAGCGGGGGGTAGCAGGCTTGCGATCGCAATTGCCCAAATGGCGGCGGCAACAGCGCAATGTTCGTCTGTTTTTAACCTTGATAAGCTGGATAGGGCGACATGGTATCCGCCTGCAAAGGAGAAAGCGATGAGTCAGCAACAGGGTGGCGGTGGTGCTTTTTGGGGGGGACTGCTCCTAGGGAGCGCGATCGGGACAGTCGTGGGGCTGTTGATGGCTCCCCGCTCTGGCAAGGAAACCCGACAACTCCTGCGCAAATCCGCTGATGCCCTGCCCGAACTGCTCGAAGACATTACTGCGAGTTTTGAGCAACATCGCGATCGCCTCTCAGAAACCACCCAAGAACGCTGGCAAGCCACCTTAGAACGGCTCAAGGAAGCGATCGCCGTCGGTATCGAAGTCACGCAGCAGCAGCGGCAAACCCTGCGGCGCGAAGCCAATGGCATGGCCTTGAGTGACCCTGATGAAGAGGATGCTGTCAATCAATAGCCTGCGGTGGGTCATGAGTCAAGAAATCATGAGCCAAGATAATGAGGAGTTATCCCTTTATCAAACAATCTCGACCGAGGGAGAACCCACCGAGATTTTCCAAACAAAACGTAATACAATCTTGCCATCACGTTTTTTGGTAACAGCACTGTTACAACCAACAGGATTCAAAGAAGGGGTACACCATCGTGGGAGTATTTAGTCGGCTATCACGAGACATCGGCATTGACTTGGGCACAGCCAACACCCTGGTTTATGTGTCTGGGCGGGGGGTGGTTTTAGAGGAACCCTCTGTTGTTGCTATTGACCAAAATACCAAACAACCCCTTGCCGTTGGCGTTGAAGCAAAGCGAATGCTGGGACGGACACCGGGCAATGTGGTGGCCGTACGTCCCCTGCGGGATGGCGTCATTGCCGATTTTGAGCGTGCGGAACTCATGCTGAAGCACTTTATGCGCCAAGTGCACGGCGGTAAGAATTTGTTTGCCCCCCGTGTGGTGATTGGGATTCCTAGTGGCGTGACCGGTGTCGAACGCCGTGCCATTGAGGATGCTGCGCGGGGTGCTGGGGCGCGGGAAGTGTATTTGATTGATGAACCCGTCGCCGCCGCCTTTGGTGCGGGTTTACCCGTGGAAGAACCGACGGGCAACATGATTGTGGACATTGGTGGTGGCACGACTGAAGTGGCGGTTCTCAGTTTGCAGGGCACCGTTTTGAGTGAATCCGTCCGCGTTGCTGGCGATGAAATTTCTGAGGCGATCGTCCAGTATTTGAAAAAAGTACACAACCTGATTATTGGTGAACGCACGGCTGAGGAGATCAAGATTCGCATTGGCTCTGCCTACCCCAATGACAGCTATGACTCCGAAGCCATGGAAGTGCGCGGACTGCACCAACTCTCTGGCCTACCACGCACAGTTACGGTCAAAGCAGAAGAAATTCGCGAAAGCATGGCCGAGCCCCTCTCGGCAATTATTGAAGCCATCAAGCGTACCCTTGAGCGGACGCCCCCAGAACTAGCCGCAGACATTGTGGATCGCGGGATTATGCTGGCTGGCGGCGGTGCTCTGCTACGGGGTCTCGATACTCTGATTAGCCATGAAACGGGCATTGTCGTTCATGTAGCAGCGGATCCCCTGCGGTGTGTGGTCATGGGTACCGGTCGGGTACTGGAAAACTTCAAAGACCTTGCTCGTGTCTTTTCCACACAACCGGCAGTGATGGGTTAAGGATCAGCAGCTATGGCTTTTCTGCTGCGCTGGTGGGGACGATATGCCGGTGGCTTAGTCCTTGTTGCTTTGGTACTCACAAGTGCTTGGATTTTGCGTGAGACCAATGGGGCAGCAATTCGTGAACTGTACCGCCTTCTTAGTTTGCCCTTTCAAGGCGCAGTGGACGATCAGCAAGCCTTGATTCAAGCCCGCACATGGCAACTGGAGCAGCAACTGGCCGCCGTCCAAGCAGAAAACCAACGGTTGCGGCGAATGCTGAATGCACCGATGCTGGCCAATTTCAATGGCCGCGTTGTGCCGGTGATTGGTCGCAGTTCCGATCAGTGGTGGCGATCGCTCCTCTTGGGGGAAGGCAGTCGTCAGGGTCTCACCATCGGTTCAGTCGTGGTGGGCAACGGTGGCCTTGTCGGGCGCATTACCAGCATTACCCCCAATACCAGTCGGGTGATGTTGCTCACGGATCCCGCCAGTCGAGTGGGGGTTGTGGTGGGTCGGACGCGGCAGATGGGGATTCTGCGGGGACAACTCAACCAGCAGGTGATTGTCGAGTTTTTAGAGAAAGACCCGAAGGTACAGCCCAAGGATGTCCTCTATACCTCAGCCTTGAGTAGTCTCTATCCAGCGGGCATTCCCATTGGTGAGGTGCAATCGGTAGAACTGAGCGATCCCACCCGCCCCCATGCCACTGTTATTCTGGGCGCACCGATTGATCGCCTTGAGTGGGTCACCGTCATTCCCTATGCTGAACCGACAGACACGTTTACGCCGAACTAGCCTCAACTGGTTGATTATTATTAGCTCTGTGGGACTCTGTGCCCTGCTGAGCTTTATTCACTTACCCAACCTGCATCTATTGGTGCCCGACTGGTTTTTAATCTGGGTGGTGGTGTGGAGTGTCAAGCGATCGTGGGGACAAGGGGTACTGGCGGGTATTGCCCTCGGTTGGATTCAAGATGGTTTAGTCAGTGCTCATCCTAGCCACGCAGTCAGCTTAGCTTTGGTGGGGGGGCTGACCGCCCTGATGCAAAAGCAGCGCTTTGTTTCTGAGGATTTTATTTCGGTTGCTTTGATTACCTTTGCAATGGCCATTCTTCAGCAAACGGTCATCGCAATCCAAATGAGCCTTGGTAGTGGCTTTCCCCTCGAGGAGATTTGGCAGCACCATCGGCAAGTCGCGCTTAGTTCAGCCATTATGAGTAGTCTTTGGGCACCCTTGCTCTATGCCCCCCTGAATCGCTGGTGGACGTGGTTGCGACAGCAGGAGTAGAGAGCGCAACAATAAACCCGCCTCATGCCCAACTTGCGGCAGCCACTACTCAATCGCTGCTTGCACTTCACCCATAAAGCCGAATGCCCATTCGATGCCCCTGTTTGAGCTTGCCCACCTTTTTGAAGTTCGCCTCAGATGCGCCAGACATTTCTGTTGCCCTTTCACCTCATCACCGTTATACACGCTGAAGTCATCCGAGACGAGTACCCCTGCAAATCCCTCACCTAATAGGGTCTCTAACTCTGCTCGTAGACGGCTGCCCGCCGCGTGGAATCAGCAAAATCCCCAGTCTCCGAGTGCTTCTACCGTTGGCTTCACGCTTTCTGCTGCTCTGGCATTCGTCTGTTGCAGTATCCCCACTCGGACAGTCGGCGTTCTGAGCGTTTATGAAGGTCACTGAATGGTGGTTTTGATGAAATTCAACTGAAGTTGTATAGCTATTCCAATAAGGAATGAGATATCATCCAGCACAATACTTGCGAATCACCTCATCAATCGAACTGTTTGACCCTGCATACATCCGCGCTCGCTTCAGCGCACTAAAGTCGTGCTCAATCACATTCAAATCAGGAGAGTATTTCGGTAAAAATAACACCTCGTGACCCGCCGCTTTCACCACTGCCTGAATCGCCCCTTTTGGATGAATCGGTGTCTTTCTGGTATCTATACCGTCCTGCGACTCAACTCTCTCTTTTCTGACGCTTCCCCGCTCGCTCTCCATCAATTCGTTGGCCTCGCGCTGACCACCCATACTCACACTCCACTCGAGAGTCAAACCCCCTCTCATCGATAGACACCACCGTTTCCTCCCCATGGCTCTCTACCCATGTGTCAATACGCTTGTCGCTCTGCCTCACACCCTTCTTGGTAACGCATCTGTTTTTTTTGCGGGTGATGCTCATCTGGGCGAGGGCATAACTAATGGTGGAAACTTGGACGCCAAATCGCTGGGCACGGTCGATTAAACGATCATCGGAATGGGTAGCAACATCCGCTGCTAAGGCCGCCCAATCCAGCTTCCAAGGACGACGGGGGACAACCGTGGGCGCTAAGTCCTCTCGCTTCAGCCAGCGATGGATAGTGGCGCGGCTCACCTGAAAGATTTGAGTTGCTTCACTGATTTTGCCACCTTGCTTGATATAGGAGACAACCCGCTCTCGTCAGTCCAAGCTATAGCTCATATTCTTGAGTAACATTCATGACGCTTTGAGTATAGCCTATCCCTCTTGAAAATATCTCACTCCCTTTCGAAATAGCTATATTAGTCGCGCCCGATTTTCGGTGCTAGCTCAATATATCCAGCAACAATCTGAGATTGAGTGACTGCTCCCTCCGGTCGCCCGCCGCCTCACCACTACCTAACTGCTTTGCGGTATAGACGGAGCACTGCGGCGAATTTTGGTAGATTTATATTTCTTAATACTTATAATTTCTTAACGTAAATTTACAATATTCCCAAGTGCCGATAACGTCATGGTTTCCGTGATCTAAATCACATCTAAAAGCGCTTTTACGTGGAATTACGCATGATCCCCAAGTTGCGAAGTTCATAGAATAATAACGTACAGTAAATCAATCCTTAACGAGCAGCTATATCCCCTGTTGATCCCCCACAAAATTTGCCCATGGGTGGAAGTGGACAGCGGGAAATTAATAGATGCTGACATAAGTAATTGGGGGAACACAACATGACAAAATTATTGCCCGTTACTGCCTACACAATTCGCCGTCTGTTGCGGCAATACCAAGGGCAGCTCAAATCCGTGGTGGTGGAAGGGGCTTGCTTAGTTGCTGATCCCGAAGCAGACTTGAATGCGGTGCTCGAGAGCCTTTATTTAGATGAGGAAGAAGTCTGCACCCAAGTGGCTGAAATTGAGAAGCTGATGATGACCCATCAACTCCTGTTGAAAGCAGGGGCAAAAGAGCAAGCAGCAGCCATCGAAGATCAAATCCTCTGGATTTTTGGCCTGAAGCGGATCAAGAATCAAGCCACCCAAGAAGCAGCCCCTGCAATGCCGATTATGATGGCCGTGGGCATTTAAGGCCCCGCAAAAATGGCTTCCTCCACCTCGGCACGGGGGCAGGAGTACTTAAAAGAGCGCTGAATCACACTGCCCTCAAGGCGATCGTGATAGACCACCTGTAGCTCCTCAATATCCAAGCAAATCCGAGCTGACCACTGGGGATACTCTAACTCCCAACAGTGGATATCCGTTTCGTCCCGCACACAGCCCTTTTGCTGTAGCCATGCTTCAATTTGCGGCAGGGCATGGTTGTAGAGGGGGGTTTGGGGATTAGGCAGAGTGTTCATCCAAGTTCTGAGATGCGACTGACAATTTGCAAGATCCATTCTTGCCCCTGTTGGGACAAACCGACAATTACCGCCAGAACCAGACAGCCGACAAACGTGACCCCCAAGATAAACAGAGCAAATAGCTCCCCCGGCGAGAGGGGGCGATCGTCGGGTGGCACGGCAGTAGAGCGAACAGACCCCTGAGAGCGAGAAGAGGCACCTATCCCCATCGTGCCTGACTGTTTTGACTGTGCCCGCAGGCGTAATTGCAAGTCATACCACTGCCGCTGCTCTGGATTGGTCAGCACTGCATAGGCCTCATTGAGGCGATGAAACTCCTCGCGAGCGATCGCCACCGGCAACGTCGTCGTATCAGGATGGTAGAGCTTACTCTTTTCTCGATAGGCACGGCGAATCTCCGCCAACGAGGCCGTGGGTGCCACCTCGAGAATGTCGTAGTGGGTTCGCGACGGGGACAGATGTGCCATGGCAAGGCTTACTTGACCAGATCGAAGATCTTGAACATGGGCAGGTACATCGCCACCAGAATTGACCCTACCATACCCCCTAGCACCGCAATCATCAAGGGTTCCATCACACTTGTTAGGGACTTCACCGCCTGTTCCACTTCATCTTCATAGAAGTCGGCCACCTTCATCAGCATCTTATCCAGTTCCCCTGTCTCTTCGCCCACGTTAATCATCTGGGTCGCCAGCACTGGAAAGACCCGTTCCTGTTGCAGGGCAAGGCTGAGCATTCCTCCCTTCTGCACTTCCTGTGCCGCTCGGTCAATGGCATTGGAGATCACTTGGTTCCCCGCTGTGGCACTGACAATTTCAAGGGAACGCAAAATCGGTACCCCTGAACGGGACAGCGAACCAAATGTGCGGCAGAACCGTGCCACCGCTGTTTTTTCCACCAAATCACCAAAGAGGGGTAGCTTCAACAGCAAGCCATCAATCATCAGCCGGCCAGCCGGAGTCTTGTAATAAAAGCGAATCCCCAATACCAAGCCCACCACACAGATAATCAACAATGCCATATACTGCGGCGTGCGCAGGAATTCACTAAGCGCCACCATCATGGCGGTAAAGGGCGGCAATTCCCCCCCCAACTGTTTGAAAATACCCTCAAACACAGGGATCAGGAAAATCACCATCCCCAAGAAGATGCCCACCGCCAGCAGGCCCACCACCACGGGATAGGTCAGGGCGGACTTGATTTGGTTATTGAGGCGGGCTTGATCCTCCAGTAACTTCGAGAGACGGTTGAGCACCTCATCGAGCACCCCCCCCGTTTCCCCCGCTTGGATCATAGCCACAAACAGGTTATCAAAGGCCTCAGGATGGGGACGCATGGCATCAGCAAGGCTGCTCCCCTGTTGAATGTCATTGTTGACGGCCATGAGGATTTTTTTTAATTTCGGGTTGGTGCATTGATCTGCCAAAACACCAATCCCACGCACCAAGGCCACACCTGCATTCACCAGTGCCGCAAACTGCCGCGCAAAGATCGCTCGATCTTTCACCGTAATTTTGGAGAGGAAAGTGAGGTCGAGGTCTGACTTGAGGGTGAGTTTTTTGGCCTCCTTGACCTCTAGAACCTGTACCCCTTGCAATTGCAAAGCCATGCGTGCTTCCCTTGGTGTCGAAGCTCGCTCGCGGACGGTCTTGTATTTGCCTTGGGCATCCCGGATCCGCACTTCATAGGTTGCCATGACTCAATACCCCTTCTTTTTATCAATAATTGCTAACTAGCGTGCTGCTGCCGCAGGTGTACCCGTACCAATCAGACGTTGCAACTCGTCCTGACGCGAGGACTTGGCCATTGCTGCTTCATAGGTGATGATGCCCGCACGATAATAATCGGCCAAGACTTTTTCAAGGGTCTGCATCCCCAGCTTGCCGCCCGTTTGAATTGCCGAATAAATCTGCGAGGTTTTGCCTTCGCGAATCAGGTTGGAGATAGCAGGGGTCACCACCATGATCTCTTGTGCCATAATCCGCCCAAATTCACCGGGCTTGGGATTTTTCTTAGGAACCAGCGTTTGGCTAAAGACCGCCACTAACGAGTTGGACAACTGGACGCGAATTTGCTGCTGCTGCTCTGGCGGGAACACATCCACCATACGGTCAACGGTTTGGGCAGCTGAACTGGTGTGCAAGGTACCAAAGACCAAGTGACCGGTTTCTGCCGCTGAGATGGCAAGCTGAATTGTTTCCAAGTCCCGCATCTCACCCACAAGGATAATATCGGGGTCTTCCCGCAGCGCTGCCCGCAGAGCATTGGCAAAGCTCTTGGTATCTTCCCCCACCTGCCGTTGGTGGATCAGGCTCTTGATGGGTTCATAGACAAACTCAATGGGGTCTTCAATCGTCAGGATATGCTCAGCGCGGGTTTTGTTGATCAAGTCAATCATCGCCGCCAAGGTTGTGGTTTTCCCTGATCCTGTCGGCCCAGTCACCAGAATCAAGCCCCGTGGCCGCTCACTCATTTCGCGGACAACATTGGGCAATCCCAACTGCTCAAACGTGGGAATTTTGGAACTGAGTGCTCGCAAGCAAGCAGCATAGGTTCCCCGGTCTTTATACACATTGACGCGGAACCGGGCGAGGCCACGTACACCATAGGAGCAGTCCAACTCCCAGTTTTGCTCTAGGTGCTTGCGTTGGGTATTGTTGAGCATGCTGAAAATCAGGCGCTGGCATTGCTCTGGGGTGAGGGGTTCGTAGTCGGTCGGGGTTAATTTGCCGCTAATGCGAATGTAGGGGGGTAAGCCAGCGGAGATATGCAAATCGGAGCCACCATTGGCCACCACTTGCTCCATTAGGTCTTCAATCATTAGCTCCATAGGGTGTTCCTCGTCTAAGCAGTTTGGTCAACAACACGAAAGTTCATCACTGACATTAATAATCTTGTTAATCCACAAAGCGGGGTGTCATGCAATAGGGGCATTCTAACCATTCGGGCTGCGCCTCGGCACCGCAGGTACGGCAGGTTAAAGAACTCTTACGTTTGGCCTTGAGTTCTGCCTCTAGTCCAGTGTCCGTAAAGGTGACGCGCTCCACTTCTTCGAGGGTGGTGAGTCCTTCCTTGACTAACCCCAAGCTATAGGCAAGCAGGGTTTTCATGCCCTCTTCGACGGCCGCCTCCTTGATTTGCTCGGTGGGGGCACCTTCGGTAATCAGCCGTTGCAGTCGCTCGGTGATCCGCATAATTTCGTAGACGCCGACCCGTCCTTTGTAGCCCAAACCACCACATTTACTGCAAATGGGTTGGCCAGTTGCCTTAGCCGCTTGAATTTGCTCGGGTGTCAGTTTATTGGCTTTGTAGAGGGTGAGGTTGACATCCTTGGAGGCAGACAAGCCAAAGCGCGCCAGTTCCTCACGGGTGGGTGTATAGGGAATCCGACACTCACTGCATACCCGCCGCATCAGCCGTTGGGCAACAACCCCAATGAGGGAGGCGGAAACCATAAAGGGTTCAATGCCCATTTCCGAGAGGCGGGCAATTGCACTGGGGGCATCGTTAGTGTGCAGGGTTGTCAAGACCAAGTGCCCCGTCAAAGCCGCTTCAATGGCGGTTTTTGCGGTTTCTTTGTCACGGGTTTCGCCCACCAGAATTACATCGGGGTCTTGGCGGAGAAAGGCTCGCAAAATTGAGGCAAAGTCCATGCCTTTTTCGCGAATAACCTGTACCTGCGTTAGGCCGGGGAGCGTGTATTCAATCGGGTCTTCCGCTGTACTGATGTTGACACCGGGACTATTACATTCAGCCAGCGCAGAGTAAAGCGTGGTGGTTTTCCCTGAACCAGTGGGACCTGTAACGAGGATGAGGCCAAAGGGGCGCTTGGTCATCTCCCGCACAATAGCAAGGCTCTCAGGGTCAGTAATCAGCTTGTCGAGACCGAGTTGGGTGGCGGAGTTATCGAGAATCCGCAGTACGACTTTTTCGCCCCAGCGGCTGGGGAGGGTATTCACTCGGAAGTCCACCCGTCGCCCTTGGAACATTTTGCGGATACGACCATCTTGGGGGGCACGCCGCTCAGCAATATCAAGGTCAGCCAAGATTTTGAAGCGGGAAACGACGGCTGGCACGATTTTCTTCGGCAGTGGATCAAAGGCTTGGTGAAGCACCCCATCTTTGCGGAAACGAATCCGCAGGTATTCCTCTTGAGGTTCGATGTGAATGTCGGAAACGCCTTCGGTGAGGGCTTTGGCCAAAATTTTGTTGACAAGGGCAATAATCGGAGCATCTTCTGCACCTTTCAGCGCCTCAGCAAGGTCAACCTCCTGCTCCCCTTCCAGCTCTTCGAGGCCGCCCATGGCTTCGATGTCTTCTTCGATGTTGATGTCACCGATCGCAGCCGGGGCGCTTTTGCTAGCGGTGGTTTCAGCTACCTGTTTATTGAGAATCGGGTCAATGAGGCGTTGGTAATCCTCTAGGGTGATCACCATTCGCTTGAGGGTGAGGTTGTGGGCGCGGAGTAAGCGGGTGAGGTTGTCAATGGCTTGGAGGTTATCTGGATCCACCATCGCCACGAGCAGATAGGGGGGATCAGCGTCGAGGTGCTTGGCAATGGGGATGACTTGGTAGGTGCGGCAGGTGTCAATCGGTACAATCGTGTTGATCAGTTCCTCGATTTGCTCGGTGGGGAAACGATTGAGTTCGGGATCGAGGCAATCAACCCCGTAGATCACTTTGAGTTCAAAAAGCTGTTGCTTGTGGTACTGGCGTAACACATCGGGGGGCATGGTGGTGCCCGTAATCTCCTGCAACACGGTTACGAGGGACTTGCCCGTTTTGCGGGCGGTGTTCATGGCTTCCCGCACCTGATCGATACTGGCGTAACCGGAGGCAACAATGGCTCGTTCTGTGGGGCTAGCGGCTCTGCCGCGCACGGTAAGTGCTTTCCGAGAAGAAGATGACGATGTGTTGACCATAGGGCGCGTTAGGGTCTGGATGGCTTGCCTACTATAGTAGCAACAACCTTCCCAGAGATTTCATGGGTATTTTCACGGTTTATGTTTATTGACATTTTTGTTGACAATTCTTGCTATAGACGCTTTGTAACCGCGATCGCCCTCTTTTGCATAGGCTGAAAATTATTTACAATCCTGCGGCACATTAGAAACTATTAGTTATCTGTTCTCCCTGTTAGCGCGTCCTCTTGATTCCGCCATCATCCTGTGGAGGTTTGCCCTATGCGTGTCAAAGACTTGATTTTGCCTGTGCTGGTGGTTGGTTTGGTCTTTGTTGGTTTTGGCGATCGCTTTTTGCCGGCACCTTTGAGTACGGCCAGTGCCAGTACCCGCGAGCAACTGAATGACTTTCTTAAGGGCATGTTTACGGGGTTTTCTGTCTATAACCGCTACCATAAGACGGAGGAGATGATTCGCCAAGCGGAAGGGAAGTAAATGCGCCGCTTTTTGCTCTTTTTACTCTGGATGATCAGCAGCGGGGCGATCGCCCTCTTTTCGGTACAGAATGCAAAAGCGGTGTCGCTGCGATTTTTGTTTTGGCAATCCATTGAGATGCCCCTTGGCTTGCTCTTGATCTTTGTGGCTGCGATCGCCCTCTGGGTGCCCTATTTAGCCCGTCCACTGCGGCGATGAAGTGGCCACACGCGCTGCTCATTCTACTTGTGATTGTTTTGTGCTTGATGGGGCAACCAAGAATTGCGGCCATTCCAGCCTCACCCCTCACCCTAGAAGTCAATCCAGCCGATCCCCAAGCCAGTGATGCCGTAACCCCTTTCCGTACGATTGCTGCTGCTTTGGCGTGGGCACAGGCGCACGATCGCCCCACCGACATTTACATTCATGGCGGCATTTATCGGGAGGCATTGGGAACGATTCATCATCGGCAGATGCCCCTGCGACTGGTGGCTCAGGCGGGCGAACGCGTGATTGTGCGGGGCAGTCAACAATGGTCAGATTGGCA
The DNA here is from genome assembly GCF_031583455.1 of Thermosynechococcus sp. TG215. Classification (NCBI taxonomy): domain Bacteria; kingdom Bacillati; phylum Cyanobacteriota; class Cyanophyceae; order Acaryochloridales; family Thermosynechococcaceae; genus Thermosynechococcus; species Thermosynechococcus sp. TG215. Next base: position 1,046,110 of record NZ_CP134178.1, read on the forward strand.
AGAAGTCTCCAGCACCCCTAGGTTCACCATTTACCGTCACCCTTGGACACTGGCTTGGGGCTTTTCGGGTAACCCGTGGACAAACTATGGCATTGAGTTACCCCTCGTAGCGCAGCGGGGCGAACTGGTGTGGTGGCGGGATACTCCCCTGCGGCAGCGACTTTCATTTAGGGAATTGCAGGGGGATGATTTCTACGTGGATGATACGGAGCAACAACTGTATGTGGCTCTGTCTGTGGGCATCTCACCCAGTGAATTGGAAGTAGCCGTTCACCGTGAGGCCTTACGCATCTTAGACAGTGGTTTTATCAGTTTGGTGGGCCTACGCTTTGAGCACTATGGCGGCACATTTAGCCAAGCGGTGCGCATTGAACGCAGCCATGACATTGAGGTTAAAGACTGTACTTTTTGGGGCAATAATTGGGGCGGCCTCGAAAGTCATCAGAGCGATCGCCTGCGGGTGGAACGAACACAGTTTCTGCAAAATGGCTGGCGGGGCATGGCGGGGGTTCATTTGCGGGACTTCACAGTGCAGCAGGTGCTCGTTCAAGGGAATAATTGGCGGGGGGCATGGGCAGGCTTTTACGATTGGGATGCGGGGGATAAGTACTTTCATTTGCGCCGCGCCGTCTTCGATCGCTACCGCGCGATTGAGAATCAAGCGGCCGGTCTGTGGCTTGATACTGATAATCAAAACGTTGAGATTCGGCGATCGCAATTTCTCGGCAATGCCGTTGTCGGTCTTTTCCTCGAGGCGAGCACAGGTCCAGTGACCATTGAAGATTCCTTAATTGCCTATAACTACAGCATTGCCCCGAACTATCTACAAACCCCCGGCATTTTTGGCTGGGCGGTTGCCCATGTTACCCTGCGCCACAACTGGATTTGGGAAAACCAAGGGGCACAAATTGGCGTCCGCGATCCTTCGCCTCGAACCATCACCCTACCCGAAACGGGTGAGGAAGTCACGATGACCTCTCAAGATTGGTACCTAGAGGGGAATTGGATTGGTAGCCGCCAAGAGCAACTCCTGACCACCCTCAAGGGGGAACCCTTCTTGCAAACGCTGAAATTGCAGGATAACCACTGGTGGAGTGAAGCGGCCTATCCCTTTCGCCTAGAGGGGGAAAATCTCACTTGGTCGCAGTGGCAGGAGCAATACGGCAATGCCAGCGATCGCTGGCTCATCCCCTAGAGGCGATCGCGTAACTGATTGACCATCGCTTGAGCCGAGGCCTCATCGACAAACATCCCCAGTTGAATCTTGGTTTGGTCGCCGTTGCCCACCAAAAAGGCATCAGGCACCACAGCTTGGACTTTTTCTAAGTCCGCAGGTTCCTTGTAGGGAGCCAGCACATAGTAGCGACCATTGGGCATTTTTTCCACAAAAAGCTGCGTCGTATGTTCAGGTTCAGCCGGGGTTGGGCTGGCCGTAGGGGTGGGTGAGGCACTGGTTGATGGACTCGCCGCAGGTTCCAATTGGGCAAGGGTGCTGCGATTGACATCGGGAAATTCCCGCGCAGTCATATCAGGGCCGACGGGGGGCGTGGGTGATGCTGCTGTTGGCGTTGCAGGTGATTCAGTGGCAACGGGGGCAGGTCGGCGGTTGAACCACCAGAGGGCTGCGCCACTAAAGCCGGCCAGAATGCCAACCACAATTAACCAGCGTTGCACCAGATGTTGACTATTGCTTTCACGCCGTTGGAACCAAGGCCGCTGTTGGTTTTTTCGGGCCTGCTTGAGCAGCTCGCGGGTAGAGGCAAAGGGGCGCTTTGTTCGGGTTGGCGTTTGCGGGGCAGGGGGATCGCTGGCATAGGAGGGGGGCAAGAGTTCTGCTAAATCTGTGGGATCAAACTCGAAAAAGGGATCGGGAGCCACCTCATTGGTGCGTTCATCGGTGGCTGCTGCTGTCTCAGGGGTGGGGGTCAAAGAATTGACAACGGGAGGAACGGTTTGGGAAGCTGTTTCTGCGGCAGCAGGGGTGACACTCGGTTCTGGGGAAGTTGCAGACTCGGGAACCGGCGGCGCTGCAAAGGGGGAATGGGCTTGTACCATGCGATGGCAGCGATATTGAGTGAGTTCTGCCTCTAAACTAAGGTTGAGGGAAGCCAAAGCCGCTTGCAAACGTTGGCGATCGACGGTGGCAGAGGTCATAGCAATCGCTCCGAAAACAGTGCCCTACAGTCCCTTCACTTAACGCACCACCCCGATGGATTATGCAGCACCCTGTGCAGGTTCCCAACAATGGCACAAGCACCCCTATTGAGCATTTGCATTCCGGCCTATAACCGTCCCCAAGGATTGGCACAAGCGGTTCGCTCAGTTGTCGCAGCCTTGCCCCCTGAGAGCCACGATCCGGTGGAAGTCATTATTATCGATGATTCTGCCACCCCCACAGCAGTGGAGGATTTGCTGGCTGGATGGTCAGGCCGCTGGCACTACCAGCACAATGCCCAGCGCTTAGGAATGGTGGCCAATTGGAATGCCAGTTTAGCGCAGGCCGCTGGGGAGTTTATCCTGCTGTTGCACGATGATGATTACCTATTGCCCCAAGGGATCACGAGGATTCTGGAAACCCTCATCCAATATGGTAGCCAGTTTGAAGTCTTTCTCTTTGGCGTGCATTTGGTGGATTCGCATCAACGCTGTTTGCGACGGCAGATACCCCGGCAGCAAACATGGCTCTCCCCAGCTCAAGCCCTTAGGCAATTGCTGCGTCATTCCTCGTTTGTGCGATTTCCCGCCTTGATCTGGCGGCGATCGCTCCTCGAGGAGGTGGGCTATTTTGATCCCGCCTACGGCGAAGCCACAGACCTCTACCAATGGCTACGCTTCTTTGCCCAGAAGGGGGTTTACACGGTTCCCCGCGCCACTGCTGCCTACACGATCCACGATCAAGCCCTGACAATGGGGATGTTTCAAGCCCAGACCTTGGCTACCCTAGGGAATATTTTTGCCGCCGCTGCGAATTTATCGATTCTCTCACCAGCGGAACTGCGGCAGTGCCAGTGTGACTTTTTTCACCAGTTTATCTTGGCGGGAACGTGGCGATTTTTGCGGCGACGGCAGTGGCAACGGGCAGAGGCAGTGTACCAGCTGTTTGATCTACCAGAGGTGATTGCATTGGGGCGATCGCGCCGCTGGCAAGGCTGGCGTTGGCTCTTTGGGGCTTGGCTTTGGCTACTGCGACGGGTTAACTAACTGCCCACCGCACATAGGGCAGCCGCGCTGCAACGTCGTGAATTTTGTCCTGATTGGCCAACAGTTGACCACAGGCATCCCATTGACCCGAAAGGAGCATTTGCCGCGTACTTTCCGCCATGGTTAAGGGAATCACTTGATCGCCTGCTGTCAAGGTCAGCGCCTGTAAGTCTAGGGTCAGTTCCGTAGTGGGCTGATCTTCTAAGAGAGTTTGCAGTGCTTGTACCTGTTCTGGAGCTGCCGTCAGACAGGGAACCCCCATTGCCAAGCAGTTCCCGGCAAAGATCTCGGCAAAGCTTTCGCCGACAATTGCTTGAATTCCCCAACGGGCGATCGCTTGGGGGGCGTGTTCGCGACTAGAGCCACAGCCAAAATTGGCATTCACCACCAGAATCCGTGCCCCTTGGTACTGAGGCAGGTCAAAAGGGTGTTGCCCCGACTGGCGATCGTCAGCAAAAACGTGTTCCCCAAGGCCATCAAAAGTGACACAGCGGAGAAACCGTGCGGGAATAATGCGATCCGTATCGATATCGTTGCCCCGCAGAGGAAGGCCACGACCGGTAATGCGTTCAATCTTGCTCATAGGTCTATCTTACTGGATTGCGCAGCCTGCCAGTGCATTTTGGGGGGAATTGCCCTGAAGCAGGTTACTCAACAGTAGGGTCGGCGGTTGCGCATGGGGCCAAGCAAAGGCATGGCGAAAAGCAGCTTCCTGACAGGCTTGTAACTCCTTGAAGTTGAGGATGTCGTGGGTGAGCAAGTTTTCGTACTCAAAGGGCAGCCGCACGTTGTGCAGACCCGCGTTGTCAGTACAGATGGCCACGTCCACCCCCGCTTCAAAACAGCGTTCAAAGACGAGGCGTAATTGCGCGTAGCTCTCAAGGGTACCCGTTTGAAAATAGGTGGTGGGGCACACTTCGAGGCATTGACCGGCTGCTGCCACTTCCTTGAGCAGCTCTGGATAGCGCAGGGGAATTTGAATGCCATGACCAATGCGTTGCAGGTAGGGTAGCAATTCGGGATAGCAGCCATTCACCGTTTCGTAGAGGTGGCCAGTGGTTTTAAGACCGCGATCGCGGGCATAGGCATAGAGTTCAATAAATTCCGCCATGCGATCGCCATAGACGCTATCGCCCCCGGCCAAGTCAATGCCACAGACAAACTGCGGAAAACTCGCCGCCAGATCAACAATGGCACGGTTCACCGCATAGGGTAGCCGCGTGTGCATACAGAGAATTTGGCTCGTGACAATCGGGTATTCTGGTACTTGGCAAGCCAGACCCACCGTTTTAACAATGTCGGCCATCTGCTCAATGCGATCGCTCTGGGATCGCTGCGGATCCGTGCGCAGATAGGGGGTATAGCGCAGCTCTAGATAGGCCAAGTTTTCAAAAATATAGGCGCCGCGAATCAAGCGAAAGATGAAATAGGGCAAAGTTTGCGGCGTTTGCACACTCTCCACTAGGGTGTGGAGTTCGAGGTATTCTTCAAGGGATTGGCGGGGGCGAGTATAAAAGGTTTCAAATTCCTCATAGTCAGGAAAGCGATCTGCAAGGGCGAGATCGTTCCGCTGAAAATACCGCCAAAGAATACGCGGTACAACTGAGCCACCCAAATGCCGATGTAGTTCTGCGTACAGTGCCATACGTGCTCCTTGAACTGGCCAAAACGCAATCAATACCTAAGCTGGCCAGAGGGGTCAATGCCCGCACCTCAGCCATCGAAAACAGAACGAAAACAGTGATGAACGAAGGATTAAATTGTTCTAATGTTAACAAATTTTACAAAGGTGGCGCAGGAACCAATGGGCGCAAACGCTAGGATCATTTCGATCTCCAATTGGTTGGGTATCGCGAATGTGGCCTTTTTGGCGGCGAGGACGGCTTCCCCATTCTCTCTCTAGCGGCAATGTAGTCACGATTGCTTTGCAGCTGTACCGTCATCAGGGCAATCGCTACTTTCTTTTGAGCCTTTTTGCCCATGCGTGGTTTTTTCTGCTCACCATTGCCGCCGTGCTGATCGTGGCCGTAGCACTGATTGTTGGGGGGATTCTTGCTGGGGCGATGGATAATGTTGCCCCCTTTCTCTGGCTCACAGGCATTAGTGTCCTCGTGGCTTTGCCCTTTTATCTCTTTGGTTGGACACGGCTAATGGCCAGTGGTGCGCTGCTTTCTCGCCGTATTTACGCTGTCCTGACGGCCCTTGAGGAATCAGAATCGGCAGCCCGCAGCTTTATTTTTCCCAAGATGCTGAATTATTTGCTGGCCACTCTGATGGTCGGTGTCATTTTGCTCTTGGTGTATGGGGTCTTGGGGGCGATCGGCTACTTAATTTATTTGGTGGCATCCCCCTTAGTGCAATTCCTCGAGCAGAATATCCAAACGGAACCCGCAAGAAGTCTCTTCTTTTTAACTTTTCTGCTCAGTATCCTGTTGCTAGTGCTCCTTGCGCTGTTGGTGATTAGCTACTTTATGGCGCGGCTCTCCCTTGTTGATGTGGTCTTAGCCCTTGAACCCGACTGTACGCCCCTCAAATCCGTTCGGCGCAGTTGGCAACTGACGCAGGGACAGGCATGGCATACCCTAACGGTATTTTTTGTTGCTTCCCTTGCAACGATTCCCGCCAATCTCCTTGGCAGTATTATCAACAGCGTGGTGATTCTTCCCGTTGCTGGCCTCTTTGTAGGGGTTTTGCTCCTGCCCCTCTGGCAAGGGATCAAGGCAGTTCTGTATTGGGATCTGCGAGTCCGCAATGAAGGAGCAGCGTTTCAAGTCCGCCCTGAAGCAGTGAATCCCCTGCGCTGGTTGCGGCGGGTCACACTACGCACACCGGAAAGCATCGAGTTGGACTTTGCCCTAGCAGGAATTGGCAGCCGCGTTTTGGCTTGGCTGATTGATCAGGTGATTCTCTACACGGCACTTGTGCTTTTTTCGCTGGCGGCAGGGTACATCTACTTCTATGCCCTTTACCCGTGGCTGATTGAGGTGCTACCCGCTAGTGGCCAAAGTATTGAGGCTTGGAGTTTGGGCATTTACCTATTGGTGATGTTTGCCTTCTACAACGGCTATTACATCTTCTTTGAAACCTACTGGCAGGGACAAACCCCCGGCAAGCGCTATGCAGAAATTCGCGTTGTTCAAGATAATGGCCGCCCCATTGGTCTGCGGGAAGCGACCTTGCGCAGTCTGCTGCAACCCATTGATTTTGCTTTTTTTGGTATAGGGGCATTCCTAGTGGCGTTATCTCGATCAGAAAAACGTTTGGGAGATAGGGTGGCGGGTACCCTTGTGATTCAAGATGAACAGGCGACACGGTTGGCACCTAAAGCTACAACCGGTCAGCAACCACAGGCGGCTTGGGTGCAGGAGTTGCGATCGCTCGCCCATTGGGAACAGATGACTCCCGAACACTATCTCCTAGTACGCAATTACCTCAACAATCGCGATCGCCTGAGTCCTGTCGGTCGTTATCAAGCGGCTCAAGAGCTGCGCCAGCAATTAGAACCCCTGTTGCTGCCCACCTATCCCGCCAACTGGCCTGCCCTCAGTGCCGAGGACTTCCTAGAAGGTCTATACATAGCCTATCGTCAACAATACCAGTCATCCCCCTAGTGTGAGGCCGTTATGCGTTTACTGCTGACCCTTGGTTGTAGTCTGACCCTTTTGGGCGCTTTTCCCCTGCTCATAGGTCGGGCGAGTGAAGTGACGATTCAGGCTGCTGCCCCTATCCCCCAACGCTATCAACTCCTAGGCTTATCCTTTGAAACACCCCTACAATTTTCGCCACCCACTTCTTTTGGTGAAAATGGCGTTGCTGTGGTCTATCCCGCCAATGCCGTACCGGGGGAGCACGAGTTAATGGTGAGCCTGATTAGCCTACCCAAAACAAGCGAGGTACTGGGGGGACTTTCCGATCAGGAGTTGCGCAGTTGGCTACGGTTTACCCAAGTGGGGGGTCCTCTCTCAGCAGCCCCCGCACGCATTGAGCGGCGAATTTTGGGACGGCGAGTCCGTGGTGAACTGTTTTATTATCCAACCCCCCGACCGATTCACCAAGAGTTATATTTGATGCATCTCCAAGGGGGGCAGCGGCTGGCTATTCTCTTTGAAGCCGAAGATCGGGTGCCCTTACTCGTGGTGGAGCAGGTCTTTAACCACGTGGCAGCATCATTCCAAGAATTACCCCCGCGATCGCGAGAATGGAAACGTAGTTTTGAATGGTGGAAAAACCGTTAGATCTTTGAGGAGCAATAGCTATGCACCATGCTCCCCCCGTGTATCTACCCAAAACCCTTCAGTTCACTGAAGAGCAATTCGCAGAGATTATCAAAGCCAATCCTAATCTACGGTTTGAATTAACTGCTGCGGGAGAATTGGTTGTTATGCCCCCTACAGGCGGCGAAACGGGTCGCTACAATGCCGCCCTCACGGCTGACATTAGTCTTTGGAATCGCCAAACTCAACTAGGTGAGGTCTTTGACTCCTCAACGGGATTTCGCCTGCCCAATGGCGCCATTCGCTCACCCGATGTTGCATGGATTACCAAGGAACATTGGCAGCGCCTAACCCCAGAGGAACGTCAAGGCTTTGTGCCTCTTTGCCCCGATTTTGTGATTGAACTCGCATCTGCTAGTGATGACTTGTCCCATTTAAGGGCAAAAATGCAGGAATACATGGACAATGGTTGCCGCCTTGGCTGGTTGATTGTCCCCCAGCAACAAATGGCAGAAATTTATCGCCCCCAGCAAACACCAGAGAGCGTGTCTCTGCCAACAACGCTTTCAGGAGAGGAAATTCTTCCTGACTTTTGCCTTGCATTTTCTCCCTAAGGCCAATGGATAAACCAGTGGAATCTTCTCACTGGAGATATCAATCATGGAACAGACCGTTGCCTGCGCTGAAACGGAAACACTGCGCGTTAGCTCTCTGCGTGCTTTTGCCTACTGTCGGCGGCTATTTTATCTCGAAGAAGTTGAGGAGCTTTATACCCAAAATGAATCCGTCTTTGCGGGGCGGCGGCTCCACGCTGAGCTACAAAAACTAGAACGGGAAGACTGGCAGGAATTTAATCTGGAAAGTGTAGCCCTTGGCTTACGAGGGCGGGTTGATGCACTGCGTACCTTGGAGGGGCATTTGATTCCCTACGAGCACAAAATTGGCCGTTCTTATCGCGATCGCCAGCAGCAGCCCCAAGCTTGGCACAGCGACAGGGTACAAATTCTGGCCTATGCCTGTTTACTAGAAACCGTTCTCGGCGTCACTGTCCCCGAAGGCCGCATTCACTATCACCGCGATAACATCACTGTACGGGTTCCTGTAGATGAGGCAGGCCGCCAACTGGTGCGGGACACAATCGAGCAAGCGCGTCAACTGCGTGCTTCCCTAGAACGTCCCCCTGTCTGTAGCAATGAAAAACTCTGTCTCAACTGCTCCTTGGCACCTGTTTGCCTGCCTGAAGAAGCCCGCCTCGCCCGAGATCCTGAGCATTTACCCCTGCGGTTATTTCCGCGAGATGACGAGCGTGAGATTATCCATGTCACGGCTGGCAAATCGGTAATCAGGCGAGCTGGCGAGCAGCTACGGATTGCCATTGACGATGAACCTGAGCAAAAGCTGCCCATTCAGCAGGTGGGTCAAGTTGTTATCCACAAATTTGCCCAAATTACCACCCCAGCCATTCATCTCTGTGCCTATGAGGATGTCGGTGTTCACTTCATCAGCAGTGGTGGGCGCTATATCGGCAGCATTGACAACCGCAAGGGCAGTATTCAACGGCGTATTCGTCAATATCAAGCCCTGACGAACCCAGACCAATGTTTACGTCTTGCCCAGTTACTGGTGAATTGTCGCGGACAAAGTCAGCGTCGCCTGTTACTCCGAGGACAGCGGAATCGCCAAGATGCTCTGCCTGCATTGCAAGAGACCACTACGCAAATGGATCGGCTCATTAGCAGCATCTCCCACGCCAATTCCCGAGAGGCTCTACGCGGCATTGAAGGCAATCTCGCTGCCCTGTATTTTTCGGGATTGCCCTATCTTCTAGGGGATCACGTTCCGAAGGAGCTGCGCTTCAACGGTCGCAATCGCCGCCCCCCGAAAGATCGTTTTAATGCGCTGCTCAGTTTTGGCTATGGCATGCTGCTCAAAGACGTAATGAATGCCATTCTTACGGTTGGTCTTGAACCCGCCTTTGGCTTCTATCATCAGCCGCGTACCCAAGCACCACCCCTTGCGTTGGACTTGATGGAAATTTTCCGCGTCCCCCTTGTGGATATGGTCGTTATTGGTTCGATTAACCGTATGCAGTGGAACCTTGACCAATGCTTTGAGGTACGCCGAGATCACGTATGGCTGAGTGACTATGGGCGCCGCAAGTTCATTGAACTCTATGAAGCCCGCAAAGGTGAAACGTGGAAGCACCCAGTAACCAACTACTCGCTCACTTATCGGCGACTCTTGGAGCTGGAAGTGCGTTTGCTTGAAAAGGAATGGTGTGGGGAAGCAGGTCTATTTGGCAAACTCATTTTGCGTTGACCTATGGGTGAATCCAAAAATTGGTACCTCATCTGCTACGACATCCGCGACCCCAAGCGCTGGCGACAGGCTTATAAGCAGTTAGAGGGCTATGGTGAACGATTACAGTTCTCGATTTTTCGCTGTCGTCTCACGCCACGGGAGCGGGAAAAGCTGCGCTGGCAACTGGAAAAAATCCTCACCAAGGAAGACAGTCTCCTAATCGTAGGATTGTGCAGCCAATGCGTTGAGCGGGTATGCGCTTGCAACCGAGCGGGGACATGGCCAATGTCGGAGCAGAACTTCAAAATCTTTTAGCATGCAAGCACCTCTGGACTCAAATATTCTCCGAACGCACTGATATTCAAATACAGCCCCTTGACTAGGTTTGAGAGTTTTTGTTAGATTTAGAGGTGCTTGAAAATCTCTGAACCTATTCCCCAGAGCGGGATCGACAACTGAATACTGACCGAGGCTAAAAATTTTACAGTCACAAAAAAACGAAGTGCCTGAGGTGCTTGAAAAGTGACTGTGCTAAGCTAGTCCTAGAGGCATTTCTAGGGCGCCGCTGTGCCTCTACCTTTGATGCCGTAAGGCGTTGAGCACAGCACGCACCCATCTTTGGTTTGCGGATATTCAGGTGCCTCTACCTTTGATGCCGTAAGGCGTTGAGCACTTTATAACACACCTTTTTATTCCACAGGAATTCACCCGTGCCTCTACCTTTGATGCCGTAAGGCGTTGAGCACCTTAAGAAGGACAAGCATTATCCTCTCAAATCTGGTGCCTCTACCTTTGATGCCGTAAGGCGTTGAGCACGCACAGCTTTATTAAAGTGGCTGCAAGCAGGATCGTGCCTCTACCTTTGATGCCGTAAGGCGTTGAGCACACCACAATTAAGGAACGGCCAAAGAGCGCCCAAAGAGTGCCTCTACCTTTGATGCCGTAAGGCGTTGAGCACTGGGGCGTCGTGGTCGTTCCTTATTTAGTCTCTATGTGCCTCTACCTTTGATGCCGTAAGGCGTTGAGCACGAACCCGCCTACGGGCAAAACATTTGGTTTGCCCGATGTGCCTCTACCTTTGATGCCGTAAGGCGTTGAGCACCTTTATTACCGCATTAAGCCTCTTGGGGTAAATGGTGCCTCTACCTTTGATGCCGTAAGGCGTTGAGCACGCCTTCAGGGCAGTGGCCTTCAGCGGCCTTCAGGGCAGTGCCTCTACCTTTGATGCCGTAAGGCGTTGAGCACTTACTAGCGCGACTCAACGTGATTTGCCAATTAGTTCGTGCCTCTACCTTTGATGCCGTAAGGCGTTGAGCACTGCAACGTGTGCGACAACCTTATTCAGTAGATGTGCCTCTACCTTTGATGCCGTAAGGCGTTGAGCACGCAAAGTGGCGGAGCCACAAGTAATTAAAGAGAAGTGCCTCTACCTTTGATGCCGTAAGGCGTTGAGCACCAGCATTATACCAATTGATTTACCAAAGACTCTTAAGTGCCTCTACCTTTGATGCCGTAAGGCGTTGAGCACTCAATCAGGCCGTCAAGAGGGTCAGGGCGTCAATCGTGCCTCTACCTTTGATGCCGTAAGGCGTTGAGCACAAACAGAAAGTTCTTATCCAATGGATTTGAAGCGTGCCTCTACCTTTGATGCCGTAAGGCGTTGAGCACACTCCTTTGCCCCCACGACTCCTTTGCCCCCACGTGCCTCTACCTTTGATGCCGTAAGGCGTTGAGCACGGCAGTCTGGGGCGGCCTTCTTGGGCAGTCTGGGGGTGCCTCTACCTTTGATGCCGTAAGGCGTTGAGCACCCTTTTCTTTACGAAAATCCTACCGTTTATTTACCCAGTGCCTCTACCTTTGATGCCGTAAGGCGTTGAGCACTTTAGGCGCTCATTTTTTGCTATCAAAACTTGCGCGTGCCTCTACCTTTGATGCCGTAAGGCGTTGAGCACGAACCTCAATTTAATGACCAGGGTATTGACTTAGAGTGCCTCTACCTTTGATGCCGTAAGGCGTTGAGCACCAGAAGCTTCAGAAAGTGCTGATCCAGACATGATTGCTGTGCCTCTACCTTTGATGCCGTAAGGCGTTGAGCACTAAACCCTTCTGGGACTGAGTTTCGTGATGCTTTCAGTGCCTCTACCTTTGATGCCGTAAGGCGTTGAGCACGGCTAGCCTCCCAAGTAGTCGCGGCGGTCGCTATGTGCCTCTACCTTTGATGCCGTAAGGCGTTGAGCACGTTTTGGCGCAGACTTTGGCGGGTCTCCCCCTCGTGCCTCTACCTTTGATGCCGTAAGGCGTTGAGCACAATTAGCTGCTGCAATGTTTCATATTCTGTATCCGTGCCTCTACCTTTGATGCCGTAAGGCGTTGAGCACTCGAGATCCTGCATTATGTGAAATTTATCAGAAAGTGCCTCTACCTTTGATGCCGTAAGGCGTTGAGCACATACGTAATCCAGAACTAGTGAAAGTTGCAAGAGAGTGCCTCTACCTTTGATGCCGTAAGGCGTTGAGCACTAGTTTACGGAGTTTAAGTATGAACGAGTTATCGTTCTGTGCCTCTACCTTTGATGCCGTAAGGCGTTGAGCACCTCTTAACTCTAGTGTTTCTAAATTAGAGTCACTCGTGCCTCTACCTTTGATGCCGTAAGGCGTTGAGCACGTTTAACTAGACTTTTAGTCTAGGTGCAGAGTTGTGCCTCTACCTTTGATGCCGTAAGGCGTTGAGCACAAAAACGGTTAGAACAAATTGGACGTCAATTAGAAGTGCCTCTACCTTTGATGCCGTAAGGCGTTGAGCACCATAGTTAATCTTCTCCAGAATTAAAGTCAAGTTATTCGTGCCTCTACCTTTGATGCCGTAAGGCGTTGAGCACGTTTAACTAGACTTTTAGTCTAGGTGCAGAGTTGTGCCTCTACCTTTGATGCCGTAAGGCGTTGAGCACAAAAACGGTTAGAACAAATTGGACGTCAATTAGAAGTGCCTCTACCTTTGATGCCGTAAGGCGTTGAGCACCATAGTTAATCTTCTCCAGAATTAAAGTCAAGTTATTCGTGCCTCTACCTTTGATGCCGTAAGGCGTTGAGCACAACACGGGGGTGTTGATTAAAAATACTGTTTGGATGTGCCTCTACCTTTGATGCCGTAAGGCGTTGAGCACGTCATTGGTCAATTATGTTCTGCAATGCCTTTTGGGTGCCTCTACCTTTGATGCCGTAAGGCGTTGAGCACCACACGAAAAATTGTGTGGTAATTAACTCCTGCATCGTGCCTCTACCTTTGATGCCGTAAGGCGTTGAGCACATCGAGTCAAAAATCAACACCGCATTTATACTCCGTGCCTCTACCTTTGATGCCGTAAGGCGTTGAGCACCAATAGGCGCTTCAGATTATGCGCCCGCAACGCCGTGTGCCTCTACCTTTGATGCCGTAAGGCGTTGAGCACTTTTCAAGCGTGTTAGCTATTTTAGACGCTGAAGTGCCTCTACCTTTGATGCCGTAAGGCGTTGAGCACTACGTGTAGAATTCTTCTGCCGATGGGCAGAAGCGTGCCTCTACCTTTGATGCCGTAAGGCGTTGAGCACTCTAGGTGATCCTGATCGAACAGATATGCGGTCAATGTGCCTCTACCTTTGATGCCGTAAGGCGTTGAGCACGGGTTACAGAAAGCAACCCCAAAGGGCAAAATGCCCTGTGCCTCTACCTTTGATGCCGTAAGGCGTTGAGCACACGGCCAAGGATGACGCCCCCACGACTGCCTTCTGCGTGCCTCTACCTTTGATGCCGTAAGGCGTTGAGCACGGCGGCTTGGCCTTGCCTTCTTGGCCTTCTTGGGCGGGTGCCTCTACCTTTGATGCCGTAAGGCGTTGAGCACTAAAAATTTGGTTGTGCGGCAAACGGCCGCACAGGTGCCTCTACCTTTGATGCCGTAAGGCGTTGAGCACAACTCTTGCATACGCATAAACTCCTAATGAAATGTGCCTCTACCTTTGATGCCGTAAGGCGTTGAGCACTTCTGCCAAACAATCAATGTGCCAATTATGCAGTGCCTCTACCTTTGATGCCGTAAGGCGTTGAGCACTAGTAGTGCACGAACTACTGCATATTCTTCTTGCCGTGCCTCTACCTTTGATGCCGTAAGGCGTTGAGCACGCGATCTGCCAATTCTTTGAGTACAACCGACTGCGTGCCTCTACCTTTGATGCCGTAAGGCGTTGAGCACCAAGAGTTCAGCTTCTCTGAAATGTACGGAAAACGTGCCTCTACCTTTGATGCCGTAAGGCGTTGAGCACGGTCGGCTAAACAAAACAACGGAGGAATGTTTGCTGTGCCTCTACCTTTGATGCCGTAAGGCGTTGAGCACTTTAGCTCTGGCAGATCCAACAGAACCTAGACTGAAAGGTGCCTCTACCTTTGATGCCGTAAGGCGTTGAGCACCTGCCCGTCCCTCAGTCCTCTATTTAGCTCCCACGTGCCTCTACCTTTGATGCCGTAAGGCGTTGAGCACTTTGAGTTTTTGGATCAGGGGGTCAGGCCATTAAGTGCCTCTACCTTTGATGCCGTAAGGCGTTGAGCACTCGTGTTCAGGACAAAAAAAGAGCAGTTTAACGTGTGCCTCTACCTTTGATGCCGTAAGGCGTTGAGCACGGCTGGAGAGTATTTCGTACCTGACCAAGCTTAGTGCCTCTACCTTTGATGCCGTAAGGCGTTGAGCACATCTCCCTGAAAATCTGCGTGAAAACCTGATGCGTGCCTCTACCTTTGATGCCGTAAGGCGTTGAGCACACCCATGTCGCGTTAGCTGGCCACTCAGAAGTAACGTGCCTCTACCTTTGATGCCGTAAGGCGTTGAGCACTTGTTTTGAACATTTTCTAAATATGGCCGCAATAGTGCCTCTACCTTTGATGCCGTAAGGCGTTGAGCACAACTCAACATCTACATCAGAAACTACTTTGATGTGCCTCTACCTTTGATGCCGTAAGGCGTTGAGCACAACTCAACATCTACATCAGAAACTACTTTGATGTGCCTCTACCTTTGATGCCGTAAGGCGTTGAGCACATCAAGGTCAGTCGCAAGATATTTCCAATGCATCTGGTGCCTCTACCTTTGATGCCGTAAGGCGTTGAGCACTAAGAATCTTAAAGATGTGGTGGGAGGATATTTATTGTGCCTCTACCTTTGATGCCGTAAGGCGTTGAGCACTTTTGCCAGAGGACGTTGTGGACAAGATTAATAGTGCCTCTACTCCTAGCGCTGTGGGCTAGCCCAGTGGTTGGTTAACTTTCTTGAATAAAAATAAAAATTTGTATCCAAAAGCTTTTTTGCTCCTTGTGGTTACCTACAGTAGAAGTTAAAATTTTTGTAAGTTGACAACTATAAGCCATCCATTAGCATGATTCTTGAAACTAGACAGTGGCTACCCTTGGCAGTGCTCCAGAGACCCATAGTTGAGGGAAAGCATTCAGATTAGGCGGGGATAATAAGATAGCGTTATGACTAGCCACAATCACTTTCTTGAAATCCATTACAGCTTGCGTGGAAGAACACTGCCAGCAGATCATGGCTATGCATTGTACTCTGCTATTAAAAAACAGTTGCAACAATTGGGGCGGCCAGATCTACCTTCAGATATACCAAGTGATCTTCGCCTTAGCAGTATTGCTGGGATTCCTAACGGTGAGGGAATGATTTATCTAAATCGTGCTTCACGCTTTCGCCTTCGCTGTCCTACAGATCAAGTGCAGACGTGGTATCGCTTTTTCCAGAACCAAGTGTTGGATATTCAGGGGCATCTGATTCGCCTTGTGCAACCTCGAATTACATTGCCAGAGCCTTCAGGAACCCTCGCAGCTCGCCTAGTCACTTTCAAATTAGAAGCAATTGATCACCTAGAAGTGCCCTGCTATTTTTTGCAATCTTGTCAAAAAGGCCTAACTCATTTAGGCATTCAGGGCAGAGCCTTTATTCCCTCTGACGCCAATGGCGACTTAGCACGGCGCACGATTCAAGTAAAAGGCAGGAAGGTAGTGGGCTACCGCGTGATTGTCGAAAATTTAACTCCTGAAGATTCTCTAAAGTTGCAGTGGCATGGATTGGGTGGACGACAACATTTTGGCTGCGGCTGGTTTTACCCGGTCAAGGAGGAACCAGATGCCGCCTAGTTCTACACCACCAAAACTGGAACCTGATATCTTATTAGCCAAATCTTCGGTTCCGGGAGCAGCAGATTGGCAAGGAGCTTACCATCTTGTGGGTCATACTGCCGCTGTTGTGAAATCAGTCACCAGCCTCGTGGATTGCTTGGGCGATCGCCTGATCGAGCAATTTGGGCTAACCTGTGAATTTAACACCCTGAGGGCAACGGCACGGCTGGCAGCCTATTTACACGACTGGGGCAAGGCCAATCACCAATTTCAAGGGGTGGTAAGGTACTCCCTCAGGGGTTCAACTCCATCTGTGCAGCCTCAACAGAACCCCTTGCAATACCCACAACTAATCCGTCATGAAGTGGGGTCTGTCTTGCTGGCGTGGGAGTTCCGAAACTGGCTTGGCCAATGCCCCAATGCTGACTTGATGACAGCGATCGCCGCAGCAGGAGGACATCACCTCAAATTAGGCGGTCAGCAGGGGCGAAACACCGGTGCACTGGGGGAGATCCGCGAGGGCAGTGGCGACCCTTACCTGTACTGGTATGTCCATCATCCTTCCTTCCACAAGCTGCTTCGCTATGGGGTGAGAACCCTAGGGCTGCCTCAAATCATTCCTCCTTTTGCGTTCTCATCGCGATGGGATATTAAAACAATCAAAGATAAGCGTGACGAAGTCTTGAATGCTTTCATCGAATGGGAACCAGATCTAGCGTTTCTTGCCGTTGTTAAAGCGCTACTGATTGCAGCAGATGCCATTGGTTCTGCCTCGGCGCAGGTTTCAACGAATATTCAGGAGTGGATTCGATCAGAGCTAGAGAATACCCTCACGGAAGCTGATTTACAAAAGGTCATTGATGCGCGTCGGGGGGAATATCCACTGCGCCCATTTCAGATTGATCTTAAAGACAAGTCGAAACGGGTAACATTGGCACGGGCAGGTTGCGGTACAGGGAAAACCCTTGGTGCCTATTGCTGGGCACAACGCCATGGCATTGAACGCAAGTTGTTCTTTTGTTATCCAACAACGGGCACTAGCACCGAGGGCTTTCTGGGCTATGTTCATCACCAAGTAGAGTCAGAGCTGTTGCACTCTCGGTCGGCTATTGATTTGGAGTTGGCTTGCACAGGAGAAGAAGAAGACAATGGCGATGGAGCGGTTAATGAGGCCGCTCAGAAATTAGAAGCCTTCAAGGCGTGGGGGGCAAAGGTTAATGTTTGCACTGTGGATACCGTTTTGGGACTCCTGCAATGTCATCGCCGTCCCCTGTACTGCTTTCCAGCTCTTGCCAAGGCTGCTTTCGTCTTTGATGAAGTTCATTGCTATGACGATGCTCTCTTTGGTGCCTTACTGCGATTTCTCAAGGTTGTTAAAGCGCCGATTTTGCTGATGTCTGCCTCATTTCTACCGGCGCAGGTGGCGGCGATTCAGCAGGCAGTGGCAGAGGAAATTGCAATAATTCAAGGCCCTCAAACGCTAGAAGACCTGCCCCGCTATCGTTTCCATGAGCTAGCACAGCCAGATTGGGAGCGGGTTCAGCAAGAACTTGACCAGGGCGGTAGAGTTCTGTGGGTTTGCAATCAGGTCGATACAGCGATCGCCATCTACCAAGAGGCAAAAAAGAGGGGCTTGACGCCTCTCCTTTATCACAGTCGCTTTCGCTATGAAGATCGGGTGAAACACCATCGTGCCGTGGTGGAGGCTTTCCAGCAAGATCAAGCTGTTCTAGCAATTACGACCCAAGTGGCAGAAATGTCTTTGGATCTATCTGCAACCCTCCTTGTGACTCAAGTGGCGGATCCCGCAGGGCTAATTCAGCGATTGGGGCGACTAAATCGCCAATACTGTGGTCATTCCTGTGATGCTCTCTTTTACCCTGACGAAAACGTTGGTTTTCCCTATAAGCAAGGGGACTTAGAGGCAGGCTGGGCACTGGCACGCGCCTTCAAAAAACAAGATGTGAGTCAAAGGCAACTGTCAGACTGGCTCAAGCAAGTGAATATTAACACCAAGCCAAAGGAGCACTGCATCTGGCTAGACGGTCGCTGGCAAACCTACTCTGCTCCCTTGCGTGAAGCAGGCTATACCATTACTGCACTCCTCGAACAAGAGCTGGAAAAAATTGCCCCACTGAAGTCGAGTGAATTGCCGCGCTACACCCTTCCCCTCCCTACTAAGAACATCAAAGGTTGGCAGCGCCATAAGAGCGGTTATCTCATTGCCCCTAGAGAGCAGTGGCGCTATTGCCCAGAACTGGGTGCTGTTGAACCTAAGTAGGAGGTGAGTGAGCTTTGAGTCAGTTTACCCTGTCCCTTTTTGACCCTAATTTCCTCCTCCCCCATCGCGCAGGGGTTGCAGGATTGGCTCTAGCCTTATCTGAACTGGAGAACCAACGCAATGATGCTCCATTGGCGTGGAACATTACTGATGAAGCAGTTGAGTTGACATGGAAAGACAGTGATCAAAAGGTTGTGACATGGCTGCTAAAGCAAACCTATCAGATTAATCACCAAGGCTATCTAGAGGTTCCTGCCCTCAAGCTTGATGCACAGGGGCAATACACGTTTACCCAAGGGGTACTCACCACATTCCTCCAGCACAATACGCAGCGCAAACTCAGCAACACTTCTGTCACTTGCACGTTCTTAATTGAGCCGGATCAACCAGAGATCTCGATTGAGGTGAAGCCCCTAGAGAGCTGTTATTACACCAGCGACTTCAAGGAAGCCTTTAACAATAAGGGAGCCTTCAAAAAAGAAATTCCCCTGAAGGGAAACCATCTGCCCGGACTGGTGGAATGTTTTGTCAATGGTCCCTATCAAGAATCGCCGCAGGGCTTTCTGGCGTTGCTTTTTTTGCCCCTTGCCTGTGGCTACTACCAACTTCCTCCCCAAACTGTTGGTGGCAAGCTCTCTGCCCGCTCAGCACTGGTGATTCCTGAAGTTCAAAATCTAAAGCACTGGGTTAAGCGCCGTCGGGCGATGTCGGGGTGCACCTATCGAGACTTTCGTAGCAGTGGCGCTGGTGAATCTGCTTTGCACTTTCTACTGCAAGAGAAGGCGATAGAAGAGAGTCAGCAGTTTGGCGGGCACTACTGCGAGGTTTACCAGTTGGGGAAGCAAGTCTGGGATGCCCAGCAAGCTTACCTGAAACAGGCGGTGTATCGCGTAGAGGTTACGGATGAAGTCCTCGAATTGTATGAAGTCGCTCGCCAAGTTTTTCCTGCGCACGTGCGACAAAAGGAGAATGGTGAAACTTGGTTAGCTCTTTCTAAAGCACTGCCTTGGATTTGTGACAATTTAATTGGAGGTCAGCCTTGGTATGCAGGTTTCTTTGAGTTTTACAAACGTAATAAGGCCTATGAACGTGAAGGGTTGGTAAAAATGACTGAATACTTGAATCCTGATGAGCGAGTGCTGTTTGAGGTGGTCCAAGGTGCCTTTAGCGTATACCTGTCTGGGCAATTCAAACAGGCTCAAAAGCAAGGTCGCAACTTAGACTATGGGCAAGTGACCGATAAGGTCATCTACCGATTCCAACGTCCGAGTACGCAACAGGAATTTGCTACTGCATTGGTGGATTTCCTAAGCCAGTTTCGCAGCAAGGCCGCTCGCGATAAGGGCCCGCAAATTGTTCACTGGATTCACCGTGAGGAAAACTGGCGGCGAGCAAGAGATCTGGTACTGCTGGCGATCGCTACCTACCGCAGTAAGAGAGGAGACTCTCTCAACGGTGTCGATATCCCCTTGGAATCAATGGCTGAAGGGGATGTCACAGAAGATGAAATGTTTTCCTTCGCCGATGAATAGTTTCTGTCTCTAATTCAGGAGAAATAACAATGACGAAACATCTTTTTGCAACAATTGTAACGACCACTGCTGTCGCAGCCAACAACCGCGGGGAAGGGGATGGCAGCACCCTCTCAACTTTGCAAAAAATTACCCGTGGCAATGATCAATACACTACTGTGAGTGCAGAAGCGATCCGTTGGGGATTGCGGGAGTATTTTCAAAACCATTACGAAAAAGAGACCAACCGTACATTTAACCCTGAAACCGATCGATATAGCTTCAAAGATGAAAAGTTCAGTGCTGAGAAATATATTGATGATGACTTGTTTGGCTACATGGACGCCAAAAAGGGGAAGGATAATGAAGATGCCACGACCAAACGGCGGGGTGCCCTAGAAATTAGTCGCGCTATGAGTCTGGATCCCTATTGGGGGGATATTGCCTTTGGCTCGAAAGGGGGGGAAAAGGGCAAAACCTCGATTCACAGTACAGAGGTGCACTGCACTGCCTATCAGTACACGATCGCCCTCACGCCAGAAAGTCTTAAGAAACCGGAACGGGCACTACTCGCCTTGGATGCTATTGGCGCTGTCCGTCATGTGGGCGGTAACCATGCCCGCTTTTTGTACGACTTTCGTCCAGAGTCCATTGTGCTTCGGATAACCGATGATCCGAGTCCTTGGATTATGGACGTGTTTAAGCGCATTGGCGAATCGGTGGGCTGCCCGCGGCTAGTGCGACTAGTGGAAGTGGGGGATGTGAAGGCTGATGAGCTAATCGTTGGCGGTGAGATTGCCGATACCCCCTATGGTCAGCAGTTAAAGGCGTTAGGGGTTCAGGTCTATCGCGGGGTCAAAGAAGCGATCGCCCACGCCAAAGAACAATTAAAGCAACAACTCAAGCTTGAGGTGCCTGTCTAATGCAACTTTACATTGATTGTCCCTGTACCAGTTTTCCCCGCAGCTTTGCCCGTGACTTTAAGGAGACCTACCGCTATCCACCCCCCTCCACGATCTATGGCATGCTCCTTTCCCTGATCGGTGAAGAGAATTTGGATCAACATTGGGGTGTCAAACTGGCCATTGGTATCGTTGGTGCTGACCCGCCCATTTCGCGAATTTTACGCAAACAGCGGCATCACAAGTTCAGTAAGAATCGCCTCGGCACCTATTCCACGAGTAAATTCTCCAAGCCGAATCACCATGAACTGCTCACAGATGTGCAAGTGGTTGTCAAAGTTGATTCGAGTGAGGAAAATGCACCACTGAAGCTGGTTGATCGGCTGGCGATCGCCCTCACCACACCCCAGCAAATTTCCCGCTTTGGTGGCCTGAGTTTGGGGGAGTCGTGGGCACTGGTCAATGGTGTACGCCCCTATCGGGACAACGATGGCTCGATCCGCTGGCTCATTAAAGACAATCGAGGTCTCATTAGCCTGCCCATCTGGATCGATCGTCAGAGCAGCCAAGGAACCTTTCAACGCTTTCGCTTAGGCAACGAATTTGAAGACCATTGCTGGGTCAGGATTCCGCAGCTAACTGTGCCAACCCCAAGATCGCGACCCTCCGCCGCTCGCAGATCTTGATGCCAATCGAGCAAATTGCGGTTTGTTAACAACCTTAACCTGAGCTGGCCGTCTAGGAGCACTGATTAAAGGCATTGATGCGCCACCAGCGGATATTTTCTGCCTCAAAGCGGCCATCTAAATCCACTCGTACTGAAAAGTCAAACCAAGCAGCGGGGGGAATTTCCATCCCCCACAGGCGATCGCTCCCCAGAACAACGCTAATCAGGCACTGCAAAAAGCCGCCATGACTAATACACCAAACGCAGTCCTCATCCCTGTGGCGTCGGAGTTGTTTCCAGGCCTGTTTTGCCCGCTGCCAAGCCATGGCCATTGACTCTGCCTCTGGTACGGGAATCAGGTAGTCACTCTCTTCAAGTTCTTCACAGAGATCGGGATGCTGCGCCTGCGCCTGCGCCCACGTGAGTCCTGTGAAAATGCCCTGATCAATTTCAATTAACTCCGCCAACTCTTGAACCTTTAGGTCAGGACGAGGATTCATGAGCATCGCCGTATCGTGGCAGCGTTGCAGTGGACTCGTGTAAATGGCATTCGGCGGTGGGAGTTTTTCCCGCAGGGCAAGGGCTTGCTGCCGTCCCCGTTCTGTGAGGGGCACATCTTGCCGTCCTAACATGACACCTGAGGCATTACCCACAGCCTCACCATGGCGGATCAAAATTAAGCGCATTGTGTAGCTCTCCCCTAGGGCGGCAATTGGCAAGTGCAACCCCTGATCGCTAAAATTATCGTACTGTGTGGCTGCGCTCTATCCTCAGCCTCAAATTTATTCATATTTCTTGACTGCGTACCTGTGCCTGTAACACTCTCTGCTCCCCCCATCCGTCCTGCTTGGCATGGCCTGATTCACGCCTACCGTGACTTTTTGCCCGTGAGCGATCGCACCCCAGTAGTTACGCTCTATGAAGGCAATACACCACTGATTCCCGTGCCTCAAATTGCTGCACGGATTGGCCGCAATGTCTCGGTTTATGTCAAGTATGATGGCCTCAACCCGACGGGGAGCTTCAAAGATCGCGGCATGACGATGGCCATTTCCAAGGCCAAGGAAGCGGGAGCCGAAGCCGTGATCTGTGCCAGCACAGGCAATACCTCAGCCGCTGCTGCCGCCTATGCCCGCCGAGCGGGACTGCGCGCCTATGTCTTGGTGCCCGAAGGCTATGTTGCCCAAGGGAAACTCGCCCAAGCCCTCCTGTATGGTGCCGAAGTCATTGCCATTGAGGGCAACTTTGATAAAGCCCTAGAGATTGTGCGCCTAATGGCCGAAACCTACCCCGTGACGCTGGTCAATTCCGTCAATCCCTATCGGCTAGAAGGACAGAAAACCGCCGCCTTTGAGGTGGTGGATAGCTTGGGCAATGCCCCCGATTGGCTGTGTATCCCTATGGGTAATGCAGGAAACATTACCGCTTATTGGATGGGCTTTTGCCAGTATCGTGAGCAAAATCGTTGCGATCGCCTGCCGCGCATGATGGGCTTTCAAGCAGCGGGATCTGCCCCCCTTGTCAAGGGTGAGATTGTCACCCATCCGGAAACGATTGCGACGGCCATTCGTATTGGTAATCCTGCCAACTGGCAACGGGCGATCGCTGTCAAAGAAGCCAGTCAAGGAACCTTTGAGGCCGTCACCGATGAGGAGATCCTCAATGCCTATTGCCTGCTGGCCTCCGAGGAAGGCATTTTCTGTGAACCTGCTAGTGCGGCTTCTGTGGCGGGTCTCTTGAAATTGGCCGATCAGGTGCCCAGTGGTGCCACGGTGGTTTGTGTACTGACGGGCAATGGTCTCAAGGATCCAGAAACAGCGCTCAAGCAACAGAGCGATCGCTTCCACCGCCACATTGAACCCACTGAGCAAACCGTAGCCAAGGTCATGGGCTTTTAGAAACCGCGTTCCGCTCGCATCAGGTGGCGACTGGCCTTCAAGAGTTGTACTGCGGCTCGATTGGTGGCTAAGCTGGCAACATTGGCGGTGGTGGGTGCAGCTGCTGTCAAGCTGGCAGGTTGAGCTAACTGCTGAGCACGGCTAAACAGATCGCGCACGGTGGAATTGCCCCCACGAAAGTAGGCCATTTCTGCTTCGGTGCGGGTCAACTCACGACTCACTTGAAAAGGCGCATCAAAGTAACTGCGGGAGAGATCCGCTTGACCCGTGCGAGCCTCACCGAGGTTGCGAGCAGCTTCATAAATACGGGTGGCTGCTTTGGCCGTTTCCTTGGCTTGGAAGTAGTTGCCGCTTTGCTGAAGTTGCTGGGCTGAGGCCAGTAGGCGATCGCCCAAGCTCAAGAGACTGGCATCTACCCCACTCATGGACTTTGCCCGCATCCCTTCATATTGCGCTTTGGCGAGGTCTCGAAACGCACTCCGCGCCTCCCGTTCCACAGAGCTAGATGAAGGAGAGCCGGGACGTGCCATTGCGGCTGGAGCGATCGTCAGCGGTAGGAGAATTGCTGCAACAGTGGTTGCCACAAGAGGTTGCCATCGTAGAGTCATCATCCTATCCTCCAATTCAACTTGAGTAAGCAGATCTGGCGCTTGGAGCAGTGGTTTGTGCCAGATCCAGCTTGAGAATATCAAGTGAAAGTGACGTAAAAGTGACAGCCTATCCTAGGGAGCAAGGGGCAATCTGACGGTAAAGGTAGAACCTTGATTCTCTTGGCTGTGAACTGTGATGCTGCCCCGGTGAAGATGGACGATTTGGCGCACAATCGCTAGTCCTAGCCCTGAACCGCTAATGCCCTGTTGTCGCACCCGCTCATCCCGATAGAAATAATCAAAAATATGGGGCAGGGCCGCTTCACTAATTCCCATGCCTGTATCACTGACGTGAATCACTGCTGAGCTTCCCTGCGGTTCTAACCGAAGCGTAATCGTGCCTCCCTTGGGGGTATAGCGATCAGCATTGGTGAGCAGATTGAGAATCACTTGCTTGAGCATCTCGCGATCGCCCTGAATAAACATAGGAACCGATGGCACTTCGAGATAAAAGTGATGACTAGCTGTGCCTGTTTCCTGCCATTCTTGGACGACTTGCTCGATGAAGGGCACTAAATCAAAGGATGTGGCAAAGTCTGGGGGAGATACCCCCTCATAGCGAGCCAGAAAGAGCAAATCATTTACCAGTTGTCCCATGGCCTTCGCCAGCGTGGCCACTTTTTCTAGCCGAGGTAGGGACTGCTCAGGGGCTTGTCGAGCCAGCAGGAGTCCGACTTGGGCATGGCTGAGAATTGCTGCAATGGGTGCTCGCAGTTCGTGGGAAGCATTGGCCGTAAATCGAGCTAGGCGATCGCAGGCGGCCTCAAGACGCTGTCCCCGCAGATCCACTTCCTGATAGAGTTGGCGAAACCAATGAATTGCTAAACCACTACTGCCCAACCCCACCACCACCGCCAATAGGAGCACAACGGTATTGATCTGCCGCAGCGCCTCTAAATGTTGTTGGCGATCGGCCAAAAGGCGATCTTCTTCGCTCATGAAGGCGTTAATAGCAACACGGGAACGATCCATTGCCTGTTTTGCTTGCTCCAATTGCCGATAAAAGTAGAGTCGTTGCTCCGTCTCTGCTAGAGAAAGGTTGGGGGCGTCCTCCAGTTGCTGTGCTAACAAGTGAAAAGTTTCTTCTACTAAGGATTTGAAGTGCCGAAAGTGCTCTAACTGGTGTGGGTTATCGCTGATCAGTACCTCTAAATTCTCAAGGGTTAAGGGCAATTGGGCGGCAGCAGTGTAGTACGGTTCGAGAAAGCCCACCTGTCGCGTGAGATGATAGCCGCGCACCCCTGTTTCAGCATCAATGAGGTGATTTAATAGCTCCCGTCCCTCAAGCTGCACCCGTTGCGTATGGCGCACCCATCCTTCGTAGTCCGCAATGCTAGCACTGAGCCAAATCAACACCCCCACAGTACTCAAGAGACAGCACACAGGTAGGGCAATGATGACAATGCCCCGTTGGGTGGGGGGCAGTCGCTGCCATCCTTGAACCTTTAGGCATAATCCCTTCAGCATCGTTCTAGGAACTGGCTTGTAGGCGGTAGCCCATACCGTAGATGGTCTCTAGCCAATCGGCACACCCCAGCTCCCCTAGGCGCAGGCGCAAGCGGCGAATTTGGGTACTGACGGCGTTACTTTCTGGTTGATTGTCCCACTCCCAAAGGTTCAGTTCCAGTTGTTCGCGACTAATGACTTGCCCCGGATGACGCAGAAAAAACTCCAAAAACTGGTATTCCCTTGTGGAGAGCACGATCGTGCGATCGCCCCGTTGGAGTGTCATTGAGGGCAAATCTAAGACTAAATCTTGCAGATACAATTGATCGCCTAGCCATTGGGGCGATCGCCGGCCAAGGGCACGCACCCGCGCCAACAGTTCCATCACATCCACGGGCTTGATCAAATAATCATCGGCACCCGCATCTAGCCCCATCACTTTGTCAGCAGTGGTATCTTTGGCGGTGAGCAACAGTATGGGTGTGCTCTTCCCCTGTTGACGGTATTGGCTACACAGTTCGAGGCCACTGACTTTCGGTAGCATCCAGTCCAAAATCAGCAAGTCATAGGTTTTTTCCTGCATCAGCCATTGGGCTGTTTCTCCCTCCTGAACTCCATCCACCAGATGCCCCACGTGGGAGAGGGCAGTGCTCAGCGGCTCTAGTTGCTCTGGATCATCTTCTACGAGGAGAATGCGCATCCAACCAAACCCTGAGTCAACCTAGAGACACTACTCTAATAATTTTAGTTCTTGGCCTTTGTTGAATAGCCGCAACACCAGTTTCTCTAGCTCCACCCACACAAAGACAAGGGTGCTAAAGCCGATGCACACGGCTAGCTCAGTTCCCGAGAGCAGATAGGTACCAAAGAACCGTCGCAAGGGGGAGGCGTAGATCAGCAGGAGTTGCAGAATCGTTGTCAGGATGACTGATCCCCAAACAAAAAGGTTGGAGGTGGGGCTCATTTCAAGCGTCAGCCGTGTACTGGAACGGGCGGCAAGGGCATGACCCATTTGAGCGAGACAGAGGGTGGTAAAAACCATGGTTGTCCAACGTCTTGGATCGAGTCCTCCTTCCAGATGTTCAGCGGTGTAGCTGTAGGCCCATACCATCAGGGAGATGCCGACGATCGCCAAGATCAAACCGACACGAATCATATAGGAACCCAAGCCACGGCTAAAAATACTTTCATTGGGTTTAACCGGAGGACGCTTCATGACATCGGGATCCCCCGGCTCAACAGCAAGGGCAAGGGCAGGCAGACCATCCGTCACCAAGTTCATCCAGAGGATTTGCAAGGGCGTTAGAGGCACACCTCCTAGTCCCAGTAGGGGTGAGCAGGCAATCGTGATCACCTCACCAATGTTGGAGCCGAGAATGTATTTAATAAAGCGACGAATATTGCTGTAGATCACTCGCCCTTCCTCGGTAGCGGCGACAATGGTGGCAAAGTTATCATCCAAGAGCACCATATCGCTGGCTTCCTTGGTGACATCCGTCCCCGTAATCCCCATGGCTACGCCAATGTCGGCCTGTTTGAGGGCAGGGGCATCATTGACGCCATCACCGGTCATGGCCACAATTTCACCGTGACGTTGCAAGGATTTCACAATCCGCAGTTTGTGTTCTGGAGACACCCGCGCATAGACATTGACGGTCAGGGTTGCTGCATCCAGTTCTGCGGGACTCATTTTTTCGAGGTCTCGACCGGTTAGCGCCTGATCGCCCCACTGACAGATACCAATTTGACTGGCGATCGCCTGTGCCGTCAGTTGATGATCCCCCGTAATCATAATCGGGCGAATCCCAGCAGTGCGACAGGTGGCGACGGCCGCCAGTACCTCTGGACGCGGGGGATCAAGAATGCCCACTAGCCCCAACCAGATCAAATCCTGCTCACTGGTATCTACACTCTCCGCTGGTGGCAGCGCTGACCAGTAGCGATGGGCAATGCCCAAGACCCGCAGCCCTTGAGCGGCAAAGCGATCGTTTTCGGCGAGAATCTCTTGGCGATCGGCCAGTGTTAGGGGTTGAATGTCGTGCCCCACCTGCCGCCATTGACAGCGTTCCAAGGTCAGTTCGGGTGACCCTTTGGTAATCATCCAGTAGGGTTCCTTGGCGGCAATCGCAGGAACGGACTCACTGCGGTAGAACGTACTCATCCGCTTGCGATCGGCATCAAAGGGAAACTCCGCGACCCGCTCCGCCTTTTCCTGCAATGCTTTGAGGTCAATCCCCCCTTTAGCGGCCAAGGGCAGGAGAGAGCCTTCGGTC
Organism: Thermosynechococcus sp. TG215; assembly: GCF_031583455.1. NCBI lineage: Bacteria > Bacillati > Cyanobacteriota > Cyanophyceae > Acaryochloridales > Thermosynechococcaceae > Thermosynechococcus > Thermosynechococcus sp. TG215. The sequence goes on from NZ_CP134178.1 coordinate 1,073,604, forward strand.
GGGTCGCCGAGAATCACCCATTCGGCTGCGTGTTGTTTGAGCAAGGCATCATTACACAGTGCCCCTGCCAGTAGCAGTAGGTGCCGTTCGTACAGTGCTGAGGCGTCATCGGTATTGGCGTCGTAAAAGTCGCCCTTGGGTTCATAGCCATTGCCGCTCACCTTGGCGCGATAGAAGGTAGTAGCCACTGCCTGCACCACCATTTTGTTTTGGGTGAGGGTACCCGTTTTATCCGAGCAGATCGTTGTCACACTCCCCAGTGTCTCCACGGCCGGCAGCCGCCGAATCAGGGCATGGCGTTTCACCATCCGTTGTGTTCCCAATGCAAGGGTGACGGTAATCACGGCGGGCAAGCCTTCGGGAACCACGGCCACCGCCATACTGAGGGAGACTTCAATGAGATGCGGCAGCAGTGAGGGATCGTAGAGACCCCCAGCAATCACGACAATGCTCACCAGCACCAACGCAATGGCGACTAGGCGATTGCCCAGCTCGGTCATCCGTTTTTGCAGGGGTGTGGGTTCCTGCTCCACCCCTTGCAGGGCAGCGGCAATTTTCCCTAGTTCAGTGTCCATGCCGATCGCGGTGACGATGGCGATCCCTCGCCCTTGGTTAACCTCTGTGCCCGCAAAGACTAGATTGGCGCGATCGCCCAGTTCCGTATCAAGGGGCAAGATTTGCGCAGCATTTTTACTGGCGGCTTCTGCTTCACCGGTGAGTGCTGCCTCGCGGATTTGCAGGTTGACCGCTTCAAGGAGGCGACCATCGGCAGCTACTTTGACCCCCGCTTCCAAAAAGAAAATGTCCCCAACCACCAGTTCAGGGGAATCAATTTCCATGACCTTGCCCTCGCGCAGGACACGCACCTTGGGCGCCGCCATACTTTTCAGCGCAGCGAGTGCCTCTTCAGCACGGGCTTCTTGGACATAGCCTAGAATGGCATTGAGAATAACCACCACCAGAATTGCAGTTGCGTCCTTGGGGAAGGGGATGGTGTTTTCTTCGAGGGATTCGAGAATCTCCAATGTGCCAGAGATGAAGGCCACCACGAGCAGCATGATCAGCATGACATTGCGAAACTGATCAATGAAAATCTGCCAGCGCGGGCGGCGGCCATTGTCAACGAGTTCATTGCGGCCATATTGGGCTTGTCGCCGTTGCACTTCTGCAGAACTCAGTCCCTGTTGGCGATCGCTCCCCAGGCGGCTAATGACTTCATCAGCACTCAGAGCATGCCAAACTGATTCACGATCCATGGGGGAGGAGGCATTGGAGGAGGTCATGGCGGGTGAGGAGATGAACAGTTTTTATCCTTTCTTTATCTTCGTCTATTTTTCTGGAACCATACCAAAGCGCTGCCAATAGTCCTCATAGCGCGCCATCAGCGTCAGAGGTGGCTCAGGCTGTGTCCAAAACTCTACGAGGGTGTGTCCCGTTGCCCAAGTGTCTTGATTGAGGGGGCTACGACGTTGTAGCAGCAAGGGAGCCAAGGTTTTCAGATCAAAGGGGCGCGTTGGTACCTCGATGCAATCGCTGGCATTTTGCAACAGCGTGTAGAGTTCATAGGCCAGTTGCAATTTACAAAGAATCACCGGCAGGTGTTCTAGGGGCAGTTGTTCGGCGAGGAGCCATGCAGCGGCGGGAGACCCCGTGAGCATGGTCGAAAGAAACTGGAGCACTGGTCGCTTGAGCAAATCGGTAATGCCCTGACTGGTGGTGATGCGGTGGCAATAGGTGTCAATGAGGCGAGAAGCAGCGTGAAGCCGTGTCTGGCGATCGCTAAGCCAGCGAGCCATGCGGATCTGCTTGGCGGGGGCAATTAAATTCACAAGGGTATCACTGAGGGCATCGAGTCCCCAAGCCATGCGTTCTTCAGTGCCGTTGACAATCGGCAAAATATGGGGCGTATAGGTGCCCAACTGTTCTTGGCGATAGGCCACCGCCTCGCGAATACTCACTTCCTTGGGACGGGTACCCCGTTGCCAGTCGTAGGGGGGATGCCATTCCCGCAGGGGGCGTAGCCGATCCACTTGGGTGACCGCCACCACAATCGGCAAGTCCCTCACCTCTTGGCGAATCAATTGCAGGGCGGTGATGTCCGGGGCAAGGGCAGGATCCAGCGCTGGGGTCAGCAGCAGCACTACATCCATGCGCGGCAGTAATTCCCGCAGGCGAGCTTGAATATCGGCACCGCGAATATCTTCGTAGCCGGGGGTATCCCACAGGGTCAAATCCTGCTGCCAACGGTATTGCCGGATCTCGTTTGTGTTGGGCAAGGGGGAAACACGGGTGGTGGGGGCAGCAAATAAACTATTGATCAGGCTACTTTTGCCTGCGCCGGTGCGACCCACGAGAAAGACGTTCACAGGCTCAGTTTCGGCACGGGCAAGGGGCAGACTCTGCTCTAAAATGTCCTGTAATGTGCCTGTATCTGTGCGCGGGGTGGGTAATTCCAGTTGGGTGAGGCTGCCACTGTAGAGGGCGATCGCCCGCAGTCCCAAGGCCTTGAGCACCTGTTCCCGCAGGGTGAGCCCCAAGTTAGCAATCAGGGCTTGATTGGCCTTTTGCTGCTGCTGTTGGGTAAAGGTTTTGGTAATCGCCACACTTGGATTGAGGAGCCACTGCGCCCAATTCCAAGCCGTAAAGCCCCAACGCGCAACGGGTGCCACCTGCCGTGAAAGTTCATAGGCGCGCACTGCCTGCCCCAGAGTTACCCGCGACAAAATTGGGTTGAGGGTTTCCAGCCAGCGATCCACATCATCAATCGTGTCCCGCAAGAGGCGGTAGGCTTGGGGCACATAGATTTGCAGCAGAGGACGCTGAGCATTGGGATAATAGACCTTGGCAATCTCACTGACGAGGGTTTGTGCCCGCTGCCAAAAGAGTGGCCAATTTTCCCAAGGGGGTGGGTCTTGACGACTCTGCTCAAGGGTGTGTTGGAGAATCTTCAGGGCGCGTTGATCCGTTTCTGAATCACTGCTTCTTGGCAAATCAAAGGGACGGGGGTCAATCTCTGTCGGCTGACCCTTGAGCCAATGGGCAACCCCCCACCGCCACAGCAGCAGAATCAGCACGACTACTGCCCAGACCCAACTCAGTCCCCAAGCATGAATTTGTATTGAGGCCGCGGTGAGGATAAAGCTGGCGATCGCCACCAGTGGCAAGATCAAAAGAATCCACTGCCACCAAGAGGGCTGCATCGGCTAGGTGGTCACTAGTGACTCAAAGGGAATGCGTTGGGCGTGACCCCAAAAGGCCTCAAGGTTGTAGTATTGACGTTCCTTGGGCAACTGCACATGGACAATCACATCACCGTAGTCCATCAGCACCCATGAACATTCCGCTTGGCCTTCAATATGTTGGGGCTGGCGTTGGCAATGTTCAAGAGCCGCCTCCTCAATCCCTTGATAAATGGCGCGCACTTGGGTTTTTGAGAGTCCCGTAATGATCACAAAGTAATCGGTGAGGTAGGACACGCCACTCACATCCAAAAGGCAGATATCCACTCCCTTGCGATCGTCGGCGGCATAGGCTGCGGTCCATGCTAGTTTAAGGCTAGGGTCAGCAATTGCAGCTACCCGTTGCATCTGTTGAATAGTCAGGCTGCTGTCTCCTAAACGCACTCCTTTATCCTTTGATTTTACCTATTGGTTTAGGGAGGGGTAGGACAAATTTGTTACAAAACCTTACGAGTATTGCCCCCCACTGGCTGTGGTATCCCTACAACGGACAATGGCACATTGCTACCGCCAGACTCCTCGAGCAATTAGCCAACTATCAAGAGCAACTCCAAGAGCAACAACCCACTCTCCTCGTTCTCGCAGAACCCGATCCCCTCTCGTTTCTCAGTGGTTTTCTCGCAGCGCTCTCCACAGGGACGCCTCTATTACTGGCCAATCCCCACTGGCAGTCCCAAGAGTGGCAGCAGGTGGCAGCGATCCTACCCCAGAATTTCATGGCTTGGGGAACGGTGCCCCCCCTCGACCCCCAAGGTTCTGGAGAACCATTGCCCCAGGGCTGGATTCTGATTCCCACTGGCGGCACTCAAGGGCGGTTGCGCTGGGCAATTCACACGATCGCCACCCTCAAGGCAGCTGTTGCCGGGCTACAAACCCACTTGCAACAAGGGGCGATTCACTGTCTGAGTATTTTGCCCTTGTACCATGTCAGTGGTCTCATGCCCGTGGTGCGATCGCTCTGGAGTGGTGGAGAACTCTATCTCGGTACCCATCTACGGGATCTACGGCAAACGGCACCTCCTGCCAATGTTGATCTGTGGCTGTCTCTGGTACCTCGGCAACTGCAACAGGTGCTTGCAGACCCTCTGCCATGGCTAGCGGATTTAAGGGGCATTTTCGTGGGCGGTGGCCCCACTTGGTCGCAACTATTAGAGGAAGCAGCAACCCAGCGCTTGCCTCTATGTCTCAGTTATGGCATGACAGAAACTGCTGGCATGATCTGTGCCCAACGGCAGGGGGAATTTTTGGCGGGCGATCGCTCCTGTGGTCAGGTCTTACCCCATGCCCAGATTGCTTTAACCCCTACGGGCGAGATTCAGATTCAGGCCGCCTCCCTTGCCCTTGGCTATTACCCTGGGTTATTCCATGAAGGGATATTCCAAACGGACGATCGCGGCGAATGGCGGGGCGATCGCCTCTACATTTTGGGACGCAGCAGCCGCAAAATCATCAGTGGTGGCGAGAATATCTACCCCGAAGAGTTAGAGGCCTTACTCCTTAACAGTGGCCTTGTCCAAGACATCCATATCTATGGCGCACCCGACCCCCTCTGGGGCGAACAAGTCATTGCCCTCTATGTGGGAGACTCCTCCCCTGAGGAACTCAGCCGATGGCTCAAACAGCAGTGCAGCGCCTACAAATGCCCCAAGAAATGGATTTCCGTGCCCCAAATTCCCCGCACGCCCCAAGGAAAAGTGCGACTATCCTCGATTGAGACCTAGCCACTCTAAGCATGACCAAAAAGCCAATACTTAAGCAGGAGTATTCGGGTTCCGTGCTACTTCTGCGCGAACATACCAAACCTCATCCTTCGCAAGGGTTTCGAGGGCAGAAGCAGGAGTATTGGGGTTCCCCGCTACTGCTGCGCGAACATCCGTCCAAAAGTGGCTAGCTAGCTCTGCTAGTCGGATGGTAGCGGTGTTGTTGCTCTTAGCCTCTTCAATCAACGAAACAATTTCAGGTCTTTCTGCTACTGCTCTGCGGACATCGCTATCCTCATCCTTCGCAAGGGTTTCGAGGGCAGAAGCAGGAGTATTCGGGTTCCGTGCTACTTCTGCGCGAACATACCAAACCTCATCCTTCGCAAGGGTTTCGAGGAGTGAGACGGGGGTATTCGGGTTCCCCGCTACTGCTCTGCGAACATCCCTATCCTCATCCTCAGCAAGGGTTTCGAGGAGTGAGACAGGGGTATTCGGGTTCCTCGCTACCGCTTGGCGGACATAACTCTCCTTATTCTTCGCAAGGGTTTCCAAAACAGAAGCAGGAGTATTGGGGTTCCCCGCTACTGCTGCGCGAACATCCGTCCAAAAGTGGCTAGCTAGCTCTGCTAGTCGGATGGTAGCGGTGTTGTTGCTCTTAGCCTCTTCAATCAACGAAACAATTTCAGGTCTTTCTGCTACTGCTCTGCGGACATCGCTATCCTCATCCTTCGCAAGGGTTTCGAGGGCAGAAGCAGGAGTATTCGGGTTCCGTGCTACTTCTGCGCGAACATACCAAACCTCATCCTTCGCAAGGGTTTCGAGGGCAGAAGCAGGAGTATTCGGGTTCCGTGCTACTTCTGCGCGAACATCCCTATCCTCATCCTCAGCAAGGGTTTCGAGGAGTGAGACGGGGGTATTCGGGTTCCCCGCTACTGCTCTGCGAACATCCCTATCCTCATCCTCAGCAAGGGTTTCGAGGAGTGAGACAGGGGTATTCGGGTTCCTCGCTACCGCTTGGCGGACATAACTCTCCTTATTCTTCGCAAGGGTTTCCAAAACAGAAGCAGGAGTATTGGGGTGCCCCGCTACTGCTGCGCGAACATCCGTCCAAAAGTGGCTAGCTAGCTCTGCTAGTCGGATGGTAGCGGTGTTGTTGCTCTTAGCCTCTTCAATCAACGAAACAATTTCAGGTCTTTCTGCTACTGCTCTGCGGACATCGCTATCCTCATCCTTCGCAAGGGTTTCGAGGGCAGAAGCAGGAGTATTGGGGTTCCCCGCTACTGCTGCGCGAACATCCGTCCAAAAGTGGCTAGCTAGCTCTGCTAGTCGGATGGTAGCGGTGTTGTTGCTCTTAGCCTCTTCAATCAACCAAACAATTTCAGGTCTTTCTGCTACTGCTCTGCGAACATACCAAACCTCATCCTTCGCAAGGGTTTCGAGGGCAGAAGCAGGAGTATTCGGGTTCCGTGCTACTTCTGCGCGAACATACCAAACCTCATCCTTCGCAAGGGTTTCGAGGAGTGAGACGGGGGTATTCGGGTTCCCCGCTACTGCTCTGCGAACATCCCTATCCTCATCCTCAGCAAGGGTTTCGAGGAGTGAGACAGGGGTATTCGGGTTCCTCGCTACCGCTTGGCGGACATAACTCTCCTTATTCTTCGCAAGGGTTTCGAGGGCAGAGGCGGGAGTCTTCGGGTTCCGTGCTACTGCTGTGCGAACATCCTGAGCCTCATATTCATCCTTAGCAAGGATTTCGAGGGCATAGGTAGGAGTCTTCGGGTTGCCCGCTACTGCTGCGCGAACATCCTGAGCTTCATCCTCAGCAAGGATTTCGAGAGCATAGGTAGGAGTCTTCGGGTTGCCCGCTACTGCTGCGCGAATATCTGTACAAAAGTGGCTAGCTAGTTCAGCTAGTCGGTCTGTAGAAGTGTTGCCACTGTTAGCTTCCGTGATTAAAGCAGCAATTTCAGGTCTTCTTGCTACTGCTCTGCGGACATCACTTTCCTTATCCTTCGCAAGGGTTTCGAGGAGTGAGACAGGAGTCTTCGGGTTCCCCGCTACTGCTGCGCGAACATCCTGAGCTTCATCCTCAGCAAGGATTTCGAGAGCATAGGTAGGAGTCTTCGGGTTGCCCGCTACTGCCACGCGGATAACCCATTTGTTCTCCTTCACAAAGGTTTCCAAAACAGAAGCAGGAGTATTAGGGTTCCGCGCTACTGCCACGCGGACAGTCCAATCGTTCTCCTTCGCAAAGGTTTCCAAAACAGAAGCAGGAGTATTAGGGTTCCGCGCTACTGCTGCGCGAACATCCGTACAAAAGTGGCCAGCTAGTTCGGCTAGTCGGTCTGTAGAAGTGTTGCCACTGTTAGCTTCCGTGATTAAAGCAGCAATTTCAGGTCTTCTTGCTACTGCTCTGCGGACATCACTTTCCTTATCCTTCGCAAGGGTTTCCAAAACAGAAGCAGGAGTATTGGGGTTGCCCGCTACTTCTGCGCGAACATCCAAATACCAATCCTTCGCAAGGGCTTCCAAAACAGAAGCAGGAGTATTGGGGTTCCCCGCTACTGCTCTGCGAACATCGCTATCCTCATCCTCAGCAAGGATTTCCAAAACAGAAGCAGGAGTATTGGGGTTCCCCGCTACTGCTCTGCGAACATCGCTATCCTCATCCTCAGCAAGGATTTCCAAAACAGAAGCAGGAGTATTGGGGTTCTGTGCTACCGCTTCACGAACACTACTCTCCTCATCCTCAGCAAGGGTTTCGAGGGCAGAAGCAGGAGTATTGGGGTTGCCCGCTACTTCTGCGCGAACATCCAAATACCAATCCTTCGCAAGGGCTTCCAAAACAGAAGCAGGAGTATTGGGGTTCCCCGCTACTGCTCTGCGAACATCCCTATCCTTATCCTTCGCACGGGTTTCCAAAACAGATACTTCTGCAAGGGTTTCGAGGGCAGAAGCAGGAGTATTGGGGTTCTGTGCTACCGCTTCACGAACACTACTCTCCTCATCCTCAGCAAGGGTTTCGAGGGCAGAAGCAGGAGTATTGGGGTTCCACGCTACTGCTGCACGGACATACTTATTCTTATCCTTCGCAAGGGTTTCGAGGAGTGAGACAGGAGTCTTCGGGTTCCCCGCTACTCCTGTGCGGACATACTCCTCCATATCCTTCGCAAGGGTTTCGAGGAGTGAGACAGGAGTCTTCGGGTTCCCCGCTACTGCTCTGCGAACATATGTACAAAAGTGGCTAGCTAGCTTTGCTAGTCGGATGGTAGCGGTGTCGTTGCTCTCAGCCTCCTCAATCAACGAAACAATTTCAAGTATTTCTGCTATTGCTATGCGGAATTCTGCTAATATTATGCGGCCAATCCAATTCGTAAAGGTTTTGAGGAAGTGGACAAAATATTTGTTCATCTTCGCAAGGGTTTTGAGGAGTTTCGCAAGGGTTTTGAGGAATGAGACAGGGGTATTGGGGTTCTGTGCTACCGCTTCACGAACACTACTCCCCTTATCCTTCGCAAGAGTTTCCAAAACAGGAGCAGGAGTATTGGGGTTCCCCGCTACTGCTCTGCGAACATCCCTATCCTTATCCTTCGCACGGGTTTCCAAAACAGATACTTCTGCAAGGGTTTCGAGGGCAGAAGCAGGAGTATTGGGGTTCTGTGCTACCGCTTCACGAACACTACTCTCCTCATCCTCAGCAAGGGTTTCGAGGGCAGAAGCAGGAGTATTGGGGTTCCACGCTACTGCTGCACGGACATACTTATTCTTATCCTTCGCAAGGGTTTCAAGGAGTGAGACAGGAGTCTTCGGGTTCCGTGCTACTTCTGCGCGAACATACCAAACCTCATCCTTCGCAAGGGTTTCGAGGAGTGAGGCAGGAGTATTGGGGTTCCTCGCTACTTCTGCGCGGACAGTCCAATCGTTCTCCTTCGCAAGGGTTTCGAGGGCAGAAGCAGGAGTATTGGGGTTCCCCGCTACTGCTTGGCGGACATCCGTACAAAAGTGGCTAGCTAGCTCTGCTAGTCGGATGGTAGCGGTGTCGTTCCTCTTAGCCTCTTCAATCAACGAAACAATTTCAGGTCTTTCTGCTACTGCTCTGCGGACAGTCCAATCGTTCTCCTTCGCAAGGGTTTCCAAAACAGAAGCAGGAGTATTGGGGTTCCCCGCTACTGCTCTGCGAGCATATCTATCCTCAGCAAGGGTTTCCAAAACAGAAGCAGGAGTATTGGGGTTCCCCGCTACTGCTCTGCGAGCATATCTATCCTCAGCAAGGGTTTCCAAAACAGAAGCAGGAGTATTGGGGTTCCCCGCTACTGCTTGGCGGACATCCGTACAAAAGTGGCTAGCTAGTTCGGCTAGTCGGTCTGTAGAAGTGTTGCCACTGTTAGCTTCCGTAATTAAAGCAGCAATTTCAGGTCTTCTTGCTACTGCTTCACGACAATCCCCATCCTTCGCAAGGGTTTCCAAAACAGAAGCAGGAGTATTGGGGTTCCCCGCTACTGCTCTGCGAACATCGCTATCCTCATCCTCAGCAAGGGTTTCGAGGGCAGAGGCGGGAGTATTGGGGTTCCGTGCTACTGCTCTGCGAACATCGCTATCCTCATCCTCAGCAAGGGTTTCGAGGGCAGAGGCGGGAGTATTGGGGTTCCCCGCTACCGCTTCACGAACATTACTCTCCTTATCCTTCGCAAGGGTTTCGAGGAGTGAGACAGGAGTCTTCGGGTTCCCCGCTACTGCTTCACGACAATACGAATCCTTCGCAAGGGTTTCAAGGAGTGAGACAGGAGTCTTCGGGTTCCCCGCTACTGCTGCGCGAACATCCGTACAAAAGTGGCTAGCTAGTTCAGCTAGTCGGTCTGTAGAAGTGTTGCCACTGTTAGCTTCCGTGATTAAAGCAGCAATTTCAGGTCTTCTTGCTACTGCTTGGCGGACATACTTATTCTTATCCTTCGCAAGGGTTTCGAGGGCAGAAGCAGGAGTATTGGGGTTCCCCGCTACTGCTTCACGAACATCCCAATCCTTATCCTTCGCAAGGGTTTCGAGGAGTGAGACAGGAGTATTGGGGTTCCCCGCTACTGCTGCGCGAACATCCGTATAAATATAAAAAACATCCGTAACATCCGTATAAATATAAAACGTATAAAAGTGGCTAGCTAGCTCTGCTAATCGGGTGGTAGCAGTGTCGTTGCTCTTAGCCTCCTCAATCAACAGTCTTTTTGCTACTGCCACGCAGAGAGTCCAATCGTTCTCCTTATCCTTCTTCGCAAGGGTTTCGAGGAGTGAGACAGGGGTATTCGGGTTCCCCGCTACTGCTTGGCGGACATCACTCTCCTTATCCTCAGCAAGGGTTTCGAGGAGTGAGACAGGGGTATTCGGGTTCCCCGCTACTGCTTGGCGGACATCACTCTCCTTATCCTCAGCAAGGGTTTCGAGGAGTGAGACAGGGGTATTCGGGTTCCCCGCTACTGCCTGGCGGACATCACTCTCCTTATCCTCAGCAAGGGTTTCGAGGAGTGAGACAGGGGTATTCGGGTTCCCCGCTACTGCTTGGCGGACATCACTCTCCTTATCCTCAGCAAGGGTTTCGAGGAGTGAGACAGGAGTATTCGGGTTCCCCGCTACTGCTTGGTGGACATCACTCTCCTCATCCTCAGCAAGGGTTTCCAAAACAGAAGCAGGAGTATTGGGGTTCCCCGCTACTGCTTCACGACAATACGAATCCTTCGCAAGGGTTGCCAAAACAGAAGCAGGAGTATTGGGGTTCAACGCTACTGCTGCGCGAACATCCAAATACCAATCCTTCGCAAGGGTTTCCAAAACAGAAGCAGGAGTATTGAGCTTCCACGCTACTGATGCGCGAACATCACTCTCCTTGTCCTTCGCAAGGGTTTCGAGGGCAGAGGCAGGCGTCTTCGGGTTGACCGCTACTGCTGCGCGAACATCCTGAGCCTCGTCCTCAGCAAGGATTTCGAGGGCATAGGTAGGCGTCTTCGGGTTGCCCGCTACTGCCGCGCGAACATCCTGAGCTTCATCCTCAGCAAGGATTTCGAGGGCATAGGTAGGCGTCTTCGGGTTCCCCGCTACTGCTGCGCGAACATCCGTCCAAAAGTGGCTAGCTAGCTCTGCTAGTCGGATGGTAGCGGTGTCGTTGCTCTCAGCCTCCTCAATCAACGAAACAATTTCAGGTCTTTCTGCTACTGCTCTGCGGACATCGCTATCCTCATCCTCAGCAAGGGTTTCCAAAACAGAAGCAGGAGTATTGGAGTTCCGCACTACTGCTTGGCGAACATCCGTATAAAAGTGGCTAGCTAGCTCTGCTAGTCGGATGGTAGCGGTGTCGTTGCTCTTGGCCTCCTCAATCAACGAAACAATTTCAGGTCTTTCTGCTATTGCTCTGCGGACATCGCTATCCTCATCCTTCGCAAGGGTTTCCAAAACAGAAGCAGGAGTATTCGGGTTCCCCGCTACTGCTCTGCGAACATCCCTATCCTCATCCTTCGCAAGGGTTTCGAGGAGTGAGACAGGGGTATTCGGGTTCCCCGCTACTGCTGCGCAAACATTACTCTCCTCATCCTCAGCAAGGGTTTCGAGGGCAGAGGCGGGAGTATTGGGGTTCCCCGCTACTGCTGCGCGAACATCCGTACAAAAGTGTCTAGCTAGCTCTGCTAGTCGGATGGTAGCGGTGTCGTTGCTCTTAGCCTCCTCAATCAACGAAACAATTTCAGGTCTTTCTGCTACTGCTCTGCGAACAGCGCTATCCTCATCCTTCGCAAGGATTTCCAAAACAGAAGCAGGAGTATTGGGGTTCCCCGCTACTGATGCGCGAACATCCTGAGCCTCATCCTCAGCAAGGATTTCCAAAACAGAAGCAGGAGTATTGGGGTTCCCCGCTACCGCTTGGCGAACATCACTCTCCTTATCCTTCGCAAGGGTTTCGAGGGCATAGGTAGGCGTCTTCGGGTTCCCCGCTACTGCTGCGCGAACATCCTGAGCCTCATCCTCAGCAAGGATTTCCAAAACAGAAGCAGGAGTATTGGGGTTCCCCGCTACCGCTTGGCGAACATCACTCTCCTTATCCTTCGCAAGGGTTTCGAGGAGTGAGACAGGGGTATTCGGGTTCCCCGCTACTGATGCGCGAACATCCTGAGCCTCATATTCATCCTTCGCAAGGATTTCGAGGGCATAGGTAGGCGTCTTCGGGTTGCCCGCTACTGCCGCGCGAACATCCTGAGCTTCATCCTCAGCAAGGATTTCGAGGGCATAGGTAGGCGTCTTCGGGTTCCCCGCTACTGATGCGCGAACATCCGTATAAAAGTGGCTAGCTAGCTCTGCTAGTCGGATGGTAGAGGTGTCGTTGCTCTTAGCCTCCTCAATCAACGAAACAATGTCAGGTCTTTCTGCTACTGCTCTGCGGACATCGCTATCCTCATCCTCAGCAAGGATTTCCAAAACAGAAGCAGGAGTATTCGGGTTCCGTGCTACTGCTGCGCAAACACCCGTATAAAAGTGGCTAGCTAGCTCTGCTAGTCGGATGGTAGAGGTGTCGTTGCTCTTAGCCTCCTCAATCAACGAAACAATTTCAGGTCTTTCTGCTACTGCTCTGCGGACATCGCTATCCTCATCCTCAGCAAGGGTTTCCAAAACAGAAGCAGGAGTATTGGGGTTCCCCGCTACTGCTTCACGAACATCCAAATACAAATCCTTCGCAAGGGTTTCCAAAACAGGAGCAGGAGTATTGGGGTTCCCCGCTACTGCTCTGCGAACATCGCTATCCTCATCCTTCGCAAGGATTTCCAAAACAGAAGCAGGAGTATTGGGGTTCCCCGCTACTGCTCTGCGAACATCGCTATCCTCATCCTTCGCAAGGATTTCCAAAACAGAAGCAGGAGTATTGGGGTTCCCCGCTACTGCTCTGCGAGCATATCTATCCTCATCCTCAGCAAGGGTTGCCAAAACAGAAGCAGGAGTATTGGGGTTCCCCGCTACTTCTGCGCGAACATCCAAATACCAATCCTTCGCAAGGGTTTCCAAAACAGAAGCAGGAGTATTGGGGTTCTGTGCTACTGCTTCGCGAACAGCCCAATCGTTCTCCTTCGCAAGGGTTTCGAGGGCAGAAGCAGGAGTATTGGGGTTCCCCGCTACTGCTCTGCGGACATCCCTATCCTTATCCTTCGCACGGGTTTCCAAAACAGAAGCAGGAGTATTGGGGTTCTGTGCTACTGCTTCGCGAACAGCCCAATACTCATCCTTCGCAAGGATTTCCAAAACAGAAGCAGGAGTATTGGGGTTCTGTGCTACTGCTTCGCGAACAGCCCAATACTCATCCTTCGCAAGGATTTCCAAAACAGAAGCAGGAGTATTGGGGTTCTGTGCTACTGCTCCGCGAACAGCCCAATACTCATCCTTCGCAAGGATTTCCAAAACAGAAGCAGGAGTATTGGGATTCCCCGCTACTGCTACGCAGACAATCAAATCGTTCTCCTTCGCAAGGGTTTCGAGGAGTGAGACAGGGGTATTCGGGTTCCCCGCTACTGCTGCGCGGACATACCACCAATGCTTCGCAAGGGTTTCGAGGGCAGAGGCAGGAGTATTCGGGTTCTCCGCTACTGCTTGGCGGACATCACTCTCCTTATCCTCAGCAAGGGTTTCGAGGAGTGAGACAGGGGTATTCGGGTTCCCCGCTACTGCTTGGCGGACATCGCTATCCTCATCCTCAGCAAGGGCTTCCAAAACAGAAGCAGGAGTATTGGGGTTCCTCGCTACCGCTTGGCGGACATCACTCTCCTTATCCTTCGCAAGGGTTTCGAGGAGTTCAGGAAGAATCGTTGTTGCCCTAGCCGCCTGCTGTCTTACTTTTGCGCTTTGACGCTGAACTGCAACTGTCAATGCCCAAGTCGGCGGCTCTGTAAGCTCTAATATTCGTATTAAGGCTTCATCACTAATGCTCTGTCGTTCACTGTCTTGGAGCACAAGGAGTTTCATCCCAGGATTGCGAGCTACTGCCGCCGGAAATTCCTCAGCTAGTTTATAGAGGGTCGCTGGAGGGGTCTGGGGATTCATCGCCACTTTACGGCGGACATTGGCCGCTGGATGTTGTGCTAAAGTTGTCAGGAGAGTATGGGATGCACTGAGGTTCTGGGCAAGAGCTTCTGCTAACGGTTTATTGCTTTGAGCTTCCGATAGCCAAGCCTCTAGGACTTCAGCAGGGGTATTGCCATTGGCAGCAACCGCAAGGCGCACTTTTTCATGGGGGTCATTGGCCAACATCCGCAAAATGTTTGGTGAAGTAGTAGCAGACTGCGCTACCTGCCGACGCACACAAGGGTCAGGATGCTGAGCTGCAGTAGTCATCGAATTAAGATCAAAATCATCAATATCCATTGCGCGCCACAATTTTTATTTGCGACATTGGTACTAGTCAGTTATTGTAATTCTAGCTTTAGTTGTTAACTACTGAAAGCCCCCGATCGTTTCAACGCTAGCTAGCGCAGCGGCAACAAAAATAAACGGGCAGGGATGCCCTACAAAATAGGCACCTTCTCCTGCCCAAGGGGCTTGATGCTAGCCAACCACAGAAGCGGTGCTGCGACGCCGCCGAATTCCTGTCGTCACAGTGGGGGTGACTTCGATGGGTTGCAGAAGCAATAGGACTGAGGCATTGCCCTGAAGTTCACGGCGCACCAGTCGCACCAGTTCGCGTTCAATGTGGGCTTTGACCCCTGCCCAATCGATATCGCCGTTGCGGGCATATTCACTCCAGCGATCGCTCAAAGCAGTTTCGACCGTGGCATGTACCCAAGCCTGCCAAGCCTGTGGCTCAATCGCCGTGACCACACCCCGCAGGTGGACTTCAGGAGTAGCTTTCAGACTGCCATCAGTACCCACCGCCACCGCCACGGTGATAATGCCTTCCTCAGCCAGTTGTTGTCGCTCTTGCAGCACATGGGCTTTGACAATGCCACCGCGATCCAGTAACTCAATACCAGCAGGTACCTTATCGACGACCCGAATCGAGTCACGGGTGAGTTCCACCACATCGCCGTTGTCAATAATCACCATATTCTCCGGGGGAATGCCCATGCTCTGAGCCGTTTGGGCATGTTTCACCAGCATGCGGTGCTCGCCATGTACGGGCAAAAAGAACTTGGGCTTCGTCAAGGCCAGCATTAGCTTTTGATCCTCTTGGCAGGCATGGCCAGAGACGTGAATGCCCTGTTCGCGACCGTAGATGACTTTGGCGCCTTGCATCATCAGGCGATCGATCATGTTGACCACGGCAATCGTGTTCCCCGGAATGGGGTGAGCCGAGAGAATCACAGTATCGCCGGGGCGAATTTTAATTTTGTTGTGTTCCCCTTTGGAAATCCGCGTCAGGGCAGACAGAGGTTCCCCTTGGGAGCCAGTGGTCAGGTACATCACCTGATGATCGGGGTACTTGTGCATCATGTGCAGTGGCACAAAGAGATCGTCTGGGCAGTGAATGTAGCCCAACTGCCGCGCATGGGCAATGACATTGAGCATCGATCGCCCCAAGACCGAAACCACGCGGCCATGCTTTTGCGCCAATTCCAAGGCCATACTGAGGCGATGTACCGAAGAGGCAAAGGTGGTAAAAATAATCCGCCCCTCTGCTTGGCTAAAGGCACGATCCAAGTTGGGAAACACCGATCGCTCCGAGGGGGTGTGGCCGGGCACTTCCGAGTTGGTGGAGTCACTAATGAGACAGAGAACCCCCTTCTCCCCATGCTCCGCTAGCCGCTGAATGTCAAAGCACTCGCCATCAACGGGGGTAAAGTCAAATTTGAAATCCCCGGTGTGGATAATCACGCCAATGGGGGTATGAATCGCCACGGAGAAGCTATCGGCAATGGAATGGGTATTGCGGATATACTCCACAAGGAAGTTTTTGCCCAAACGCACCATCTCCCGCGGCTGTACCGTGCGCAGTTCGGTGCGATCGCCAACCCCTGCCTCTTCGAGTTTCCCTTGCAGCAACGCCATGGCAAGGCGAGGGCCATAGATGACGGGAATATCAAACTGCTTGAGATGAAAGGGGATGCCACCAATGTGATCTTCATGACCATGGGTCACAATCATTCCCTTGATTTTTTCGCGGTTTTGCCGCAGGTACGTCATATCGGGTAAGACGATATTGACCCCATGCATGCCATCAGTGGGAAAAGCTAACCCTGCGTCCAGCAAAATAATTTCATCTTGAAATTCAAAAACACAGGTGTTCTTGCCAATTTCGTGCAGCCCACCGAGGGGAATAATTTTCAGGGCAGCAGTTGCAGCGGATTGACTCATAGGTCTCCTTACGATGAAACAACAAAAAAGGTGCAGCTTGGGAAATGCCCAGCGTTGTCTTAAGACTTCAGTAGGCCAAGAGCATCTAAAACAGGCTTCAATTGGTCAATCACAGCGTCACTCGCAGACGTGAGGGGCAATCGGGGAGCACCCACCGCCCAACCTTGCAGGCTGAGGGCAGCTTTAATCGGAATCGGATTCGTCGTCACAAATAAAACCTTGAACAGGGGCAATAGTTGACAATGAATAGCAGTCGCTGTCGCTGTGTCGCCTTGAATAAAAGCTTGGATCATCTCTTGAATGCGTGAGCCAACAAGGTGACTGGCTACACTGACGACACCATAACCACCCACGGCCAGTAGTGGTAACGTCAGGGAGTCATCCCCAGAGTAAATGCGAAAATGTGGCGGCAGCTGGGCACGAAGGGTGCTGGCTTGGTCAAGGTTGCCGCTGGCTTCTTTGATGGCAACAATGTTCGGATGGTCAGCAAGGCGGATCACTGTTTCTGGTAGCAGGTTCTGCCCTGTACGGCCGGGGATGTTGTAGAGCATGAGGGGAAAGTCCGGCACTACCTTGGCGATCGCCTGAAAATGGGCATAGAGTCCTTCTTGGGGGGGTTTGTTGTAGTAGGGTACCACCAAGAGGGCACCATCGAGGCCGAGTTCTGCGGCCTTTGCCGTGGCATGAATAGCCTCACGAGTGGAGTTGGAACCCGTACCTGCAATCACCTTGGCTTTGCCTGCCACAGCCTGCTGCACTGTTTGAAAGAGTTGAAATTCCTCTTCCCAAGTGAGGGTGGGGGATTCGCCGGTAGTGCCGCAAACAACAATACCATCGGAACCGTTGGCCACAAGGTGCTGTGCCAGTTCTGCCGCCACATCGTAGGCGATCGCGCCATCCTCTGTAAATGGCGTAATCATGGCGGTAATCACACGTCCAAAGTCAGTCACAGTCCACCCTCAGCCAAGTCCCGTTGTAGTTGCCCAATGGTAACCGCGCGGCTGTACACGCGCCGGCGATCGCCCAAGGTTTCTAAAATAATGGCTCCGCGTCGCCAGCTTTGGGGCGATCGGTAAATCGCCAAATTATTGTCGGTCTCTACGATTCCATAGCCGTTATTCCTCAGCCATGCCTCCAGTTGTGGCATTTGTGGCAGTGACACCGCCAGAACTTTCGTGTGATGCCAATAGGCCGCGATCGCTCCCACGACTAGTCCCCAACGGTAGGGCAGGGGAGACAACAGACTCCAGTGGCAAATTTGGCTCAAACTCAAGGCAGTGATGGCAGTGACACAGGCAAAGTAGTCAATGAACACCACCTTCACATCTAAGCCTTCAATGGCGGGGGGGTCAACGGTTGTGGCAGAGTTGGGCATAGGCACTTAGTTGAGGGCTTGGGCACGCTCGTAGGCCGCTTTTACCGTTTGCATGAGGGTTCCACGCACACCAGCAGCTTCCAGTACTTCGAGACCCGCAATGGTTGTCCCCGCAGGACTGGTGACCGCATCCTTGAGTTGCGCCGGATGCAGCCCGCGCTCATTAAGTAATTGTACTGTGCCTGCTATTGTGCCATAAACGAGTTCCTGTGTCAGCGATCGCGATAGCCCCACTGCCACCCCCGCATCGCATAGTGCCTCCACCATCAGGGCAACAAAGGCAGGCCCTGAGCCAGAAAGTGCGGTGACTGCGTCCATTTGCCCTTCACTGACAGCCACCACCTGCCCCAGTACCCCTAACAAATTCTTAATCTTGCGAATCTCCAGTTCACTGGCGGCACTATCGCTAACAAGGGCAATCACGCCGGCGCCCACTTGGGCTGGTGTATTCGGCATCGCCCGAAAGATCAACCGCTGGGGAAACAGTCGCCGCAGCCGCCCACTGTTGATCCCTGCCATAATGGAAAGGGCAACGCCAGTGCCCTGAGCTACCGGCGTATCCGCCAGTTCTGACTCAATATCGGCAAAGACCTGTGGCTTGACCGCCAGTAGGAGCGTTTCGGCTGTAGCGACTTCTAGGTTCGTTGTCACTCTGACCCCATAGGTGTGGGCTAGATACTGCTGCCGCTGAGGCGATCGCGCCGATACCCACACCTGCTCTGGCAAGAGACCATCTGCCAGCAACCGCGAAAGCATTGCCTCCGCCATGCGGCCACAGCCAATGATTCCAAGAGCCGGCACCCTAGGCACTACGCTGTTGTTGGGCATTCATCCCCCAAGCGGGTGGGGGGGCAACAGGTGTGGTAGCTGGGCGAACGCCACCCACTTGCGTACTCACTTGCACACAGCTCGGTGTAAACAGGAAAATGCTTTCACCAATACGCTCTTGGTGACCATCAATCGTGAACGTGGCACCGGCAACAAAATCCACTGAGCGTTGGGCTTGCTCTGGCTCCATCAAGGTCAGATTTAGCACCACAGACTTCCGCTCTTTAAGAGCCTTGATCACCTCAGGCATTTCACTAAAACTGCGGGGCTGCATCACCAAAACTTCCGCCACTGCCCCCCACCAACGACCGGCATTGGGCATCCCAATCACATTCGAAGGAGCTGATCCCGTCGGCACTGAACCAGTGGCAACTGAGGGAGACGGACTAGTGTCAAAGTCATGACTCAGGGTTGGCCGCGATGCGGGCAGCGGTTCCACCTCCGGTTCCGTGGTTAGCGTTCGTGCCGTTCCTTGAGGGTATTCCTCATCGTAGATGTCAGTCTCTGGGGTTAGGCCCATGAGGTCACGGAGTTTGCCCAACATAACGACTCACTATTGCTCCTAATAAATAAATGTATGAGTTGTAAGAGTTTTCTGACGTGCCGTAGCGGAGTCACCGCGACAGGTCAGAGGGATAAAAGCCAGATGATATGTTTCATGTCTTAACAATCCTAGTTTCGTGGCTAAAAGGGAACCTATGCACAAACGCCCACGAGAGTTGAGTTAAAACAGAAAGGTTCAACTGGCCATTTTACAGGAAACCGGGAGAAAACGATGAAGTTGGCCTTAAGTCTCTCGCTTTTCCTTGGGTTTGTCAAGGGTAACAATGCTCTAAATTGGGTTGGCTAAGGGAATCCGAAACCAAAACGTCGCTCCCTGCGCATCGCCCTCTTTGACGCCGATTTCACCCCCATGAGCGATAATAATTTCTCGGCAGAGATACAGACCTAAACCAATGCCCGTGCGATGGTGGTTTGCACCGCCACGATAATAGAGATCAAAAAGGTGCGATCGCTGGTCAGGGCGGATGCCGACGCCATTATCCTTGACGGTGCAGTAAAGGCTATCTCCCTGTTCCTCTGCCGTCAGGGTGATGGTGATCCCGGGACGATTGTGTTTGAGGGCGTTGGTGATCAAATTCTCATAGACTCGCCGCAGTTGCATAGGATCAACAGGCACAAGGGGCAACGTGGGGGGGATATCAAGTTTCACGGTGGCTTTATTTTTCTGGAGCAGCGGTTGTAGCTCCGCCAAGATCTCCTTGACAAGCGTGGCTAAGGATGTGGGGGCGATCGCCAAAGAGAGGGAAGGTTGCTGATCCACGTCAATATGCAGCAGTGTTTCAATCAGATGTAGTTGCCGCTGCTGGCTATGCTGAATACAGGTCAAGGTGCTGCGGGGCACAGGAATCGTGTCGCTGGTGTTGTTCTGCAAGAGATGGTTAATGACCATCAGGGTACCTAGGACAGGGGTGCGTAAATCATGGGACACGGCGTGCAAAAAGACATCCTTGAGGTGGTTGAGTTCCTCTAGTTCACGCATTTTTTGCTGCAACTGCTCGGTACGCTCGGCCACCTGCTGTTCCAAATTGGCATTTAAGGCCGCCAGTTGTTGATAAAGTTCTGCTTGTTGCAGGGCGATCGCCACCTGAGTCGCCAACTGCTCCAAAAAAGCGCGCTCGTAGGGCTGCCACTCTCGCGGGCGGTCACATTGGTGGACTCCCAGTAAAAAGCACGGGCCCTGGGGCTGATGTTGGATCGGAATCAGCAGACAAGACTGGATATGGTGCGCTGCATACACCTGTCGCAGATGGGGATCAAGCATTTCCCGCTCCCAGGAGAGTGTGGCCGGTGTGGTCAGCAGCCGTGAACGGTAATGCACGTTTTGCAGGAGAGCCTCAAGATTCGTGTGCCACTGGGGCGCCATCGCCGCCGCCACCACTTGAATCTCCTCTGTCCTCGGATCAAAAGAGACAATAAACACGCGATCGCTGAGGAGATAGCGGCGCACTTCCACCACCGTGGTATTGAGAATCTCTGGCAATTCCAGCGTTTGGCGAATGCGCAGGGCAATTTCCGCCAGCAGTTGTTGCCGTTGGGCAGCCAATTGTACGTTCTGTTCAGCGGTTTTGCGTTGGGTAATATCCCGTATTCCCACCACCCTCGCCCAGCGCCCCCGATAGAGAATGGATTTTCCCTGAACCTCAACAATCAGTGCTTCACCACTTTTGGTGCGAGCAAGGGCTTCAAAGGGAACATCAATGGGCTGCTGAATTCGCTCTAAAATCAGCGATCGCGCCTCTGGATGGGTCAGCAACAACACCGACTGCCCCACTAGTTCTGAAGCCGTATAACCAAACAGCCGTTCAGTTGCGGCGTTGACATCAAGAATTGTCCCCTGCTCATGGATGATTACTGCCTCAGAGGTGGCTTGAAAGAAGGTGGCTAAGCGGGCTTCACTTTCCTCTAGTGCTCTGAGGGCACGGTGGCGATCGCGACTTTCCACCACCAAAGACACCAGATCCGCGAGGGAAGCGGCAAACTGCTCTTCGGCAATAGTCCACTGGCGGGGTGAACCAATGTGTTCGTGGCAGAGGATGCCAATCATGCTCCCTTCAACCCAAATCGGCACATCCAACAGCGAGGTAATGCCAAGAGGTTCTAAATAGGTCTTGCGAAACTCCCGCGTGCGGGGATCGTGCCAAGCGTCATGGGCCGTAATGGTGCGCTCCTGTTCAAGGGCAGCAAAATAGTCGGGGTAATGACTAGCAGTGAGGGTCATCCCCACCGTAAAGGCCTGGGGCGACTGCTGAAACAACTGCACACATTGAATTTGCTGGCGATCGCCCGAATAAAACCACAGACTCACCCGTGCCACATTGAGACTGCGGGCACTCGTCCAGAGAATGTCCTGCAAAATCTCCTCAAAGTTTGCCCCATGGAACGGCTGCCGCCGCGCCAGTTCTACCAAAATGCGGTTGAGACTTTGCAGTTGTTCAATCACGGGGGTCATCAAGAGGCGGCAGAGTCAGGGATAAATTCCAGTGCCGCTGAGTTAATGCAGTAGCGCAGTCCCGTGGGTGGCGGGCCATCCTCAAAGACATGGCCAAGGTGGGCATCACAGACATTACAGAGAACTTCTGTGCGCACCATGCCATGGGACAGATCCCGCTCCATGCGGATATTTTTGGGGTCAAGGGGTTGCCAAAAACTCGGCCAGCCACTGCCAGAGTCATACTTGGTCTCAGAGCGAAAGAGCGGCGTGCCACAGCAGACACAGCGATAGAGTCCGGGCTTTTTGTTGTTCCAGTAGCAGCCCGTAAAGGCGCGCTCCGTTCCCTTCTTGCGGGTGACATAGTACTGCTCAGGGGTAAGTTGAGCTTGCCATTCCGCATCTGTTTTCACAACCTTAGCCATGTTTGCCTCAGAAATAGACCGTGATCCTACTCCTCAGCATACTTAGGCAGACAGGGAAGTTCCAGTCTTTTTGCCAAAGGTTCCCTGCCAAGGGGAAAATGTAAGGGCAATCTTGACCTTGTTTGGTTATGCCCGTTTCGCTGCCCCTTACTTTTGATTTGGCCTCTGAGTCCGAGTTTTATACTCAGGTCAGCGCTGGAATGCAGGCAGCACAGCAGGCCAATTGTCAGTTCCTCAGTTTAGGCATCTCCTTACCCACCGTTGATCCCCTGATGCTGTTGGCTGGCCTGATGCAGGTCAGTGGCGAAAGTGAGCATTTTTACCTTGAGCAAGCGGGAGAGATTGTTGCTGCCTGTGGTGCGGTGGCGACCCGCAGTGTTCAGGGACATCAACGGTTTGGGGAACTCCAGCGTTTTAGTGAACAAATCCTCAGCCGAGTGTGGGCGATCGCTCCAGCCGAACCGCGCCTGTTCTGTCAATTTAGTTTTTGGGATCACCTAGGCTCTAACTGGGGGTTCTTACCCCGCTGGCAGGTGATTCAGCGTCTGGATCAGGTTTGGCTCACCCTTAGTTGTGCCTTAGAGACCAGTACACCCCATCGCCTCTGGCAAGACTGGCAACTAGTGCAGCGGGCACTGACCCACATTCTGGCTGATCCGCCCCCCTGTCCACCACCACTGGCGATCGCTCTTCCGCCTCTAGCTGAGCAATACGGGCAATTTATTACCAGTGTCCAGCAGGCTCTCAAGCTCCTTGAGGAGGGAGACCTCGAAAAATTGGTTTTGGCCGCTGCCCTCACCCTAGAGCAGCCTCAGGGGTTCAACTGGCTGGGAACGTTGCAAAATCTGCGTCAGCAGTACGCCAATTGCTACATCTTTAGTGTTGGCCAAGAGCGGCAGCAGGTCTTTTTGGGGGCGAGTCCCGAACGCTTGGTCAAGATTGCCGATGGCGTTCTCTGTGCCGATGCTTTGGCGGGTTCCCGTCCCCGTGGGCAAACCCAACAGGAGGATCAAAGCCTGCGCAATGGCCTTTACCACAGCCCCAAGGAACGCTACGAGCATCAGGTCATTGTTGAATTTCTCTGCCAAACCCTCCAACAGTTGGGCATGACCTGTGAGGTGCCTCCCAAACCGCACATCCTTGAGCTAAGTCATATCCAACATCTGCAAACGCTGATTCAGGCCCCGCTGCCGCAACCCATTCATATTCTCCAAGGGGTGGCGGCCTTACATCCAACGCCCGCAGTGGCGGGGTATCCTGCTTCACGGGCACAGGACTGGCTGCGGCAACTGGAACCCTTTGATCGCAATGGTTATGCTGCTCCCCTTGGTTGGGTGACACCCAGCGGAGAAGGGGAATTCATTGTCGGAATTCGCTCTGCCCACCTTCAGGGCAACCATGCCCATCTTTTTGCTGGGGCGGGGATTGTCAAAGGCTCTCACCCGGAACGGGAATGGCAGGAAATCCTGTGGAAATTTCAGACGATGATCTCAGCTTTGGCTTAGCGCAGGGGGGGCTGTTTTTTGCTCATCGTCAGCATCGGCAAGGGCTGGGAGGATTGGGGCGGCAGCGCATACTGGGGCACTTTCTCAGGGAGAGGACGTTCGGGCGATCGCTGGAGCAGGCGATAGAGCAGCGCGCTGCCCATCAAACCTAGACCCAATAGCAGCAGACCGTTGTAGCCCCCCACGCCACCAATGGTCGAATCCACACCTCCCATTAGCAGAAGGAAGGCGGAGATGGGTTCTTTACGGTAGGCTTTGCGCAGAAAGCGAGGATAAATCATAGGCGATCGCTGGGTACTCACCATTAGAAGAATACGAGAATGCTCATGACTTGGCGTTAAATAGGTTACATTTTAGCGACCCTACGCCACACATTGATTTCTCAGTAACAGCTCGATCAGGTGATTTACTTCTATCCTGACAGATCCAAAGGGCACTTGGCATTGAGGAAAAAAGGGGGCGATCGCCCCCCAACTGATCTCCCTAGTAGGTTTCCACGTGCCAACGGCCTTCTTTTTTGAGCGTGCCCTTGAGGAACTCTTGCCAATCGGCACCATTTTTGGCTGCCGCTGCTGCCATTGCTTCATCAATACCCGGCTCCATCCCCTTCAGACCACAAATATACACATGGGTGTTTTTCTTCTGCAGGAGTTGCCAGATTTCATCCGCATGCTCAGCAATGCGACCTTGGATGTACATCTTGCCGCCGTCGGGGGTTTTCTGCTCACGGCTAATGGCATAGGTGAGGCGGAACTGATCGGGATACTTTGCCTGCAGTTCTTCTAACTCATCCTTGTAGAGGATATTCGCGGTATAGGCAACGCCAAAGAAGAGCCATGCCAGACCCTTGAATTGATAGTCTGGATTATTTTCTTTGAACATGCGCCACAAAAAGGCACGGAAGGGGGCAATCCCCGTTCCTGTTGCCAACATAATGATCGTTGCTTCTGGATCATCGGGCAGGAGCATTTCCTTACCCACGGGCCCAGTGATTTTCACTTCATCGCCAGGTTGCAGTTGGTTCAGGTAAGAAGAACAGACCCCATAGATGGTTTCGCCGGTTTCTTTGTCCTTGTACTCTAGGCGCCGCACACACAGGGAGACGGTTTTATCATCTTGAAAGTCGCCGTGGCGGGTCGAGGCAATCGAGTAGAGGCGCAGCTTGTGGGGTTTGCCGTTGGCGTCAGTACCCGCAGGAATAATGCCAATACTTTGGCCTTCGAGATAGCGCAACTCGGTACCAGAGATGTCAAAGATGATATGCTTGACGGTTCCCTCGCCCCCTTCGCGCACCAACTCTTCATTGGAAATGACCTTACCAACGCAGGGATTATTGGGACGATAGATATTGACGGGAATATCAACTTTCTTTTCTTTAACAGGGGCAGTACCATTATTGGATACGGGTTCCGTGGTGGCAGCCAAGGGCGCAGCTGTACCATCGAGGGGTTGAATGCTGACAATTTTGCCCCCCCAGCGGGTAATCTGCTGCATAAACTGATTCATGCGGTCATAGGGAACGTTGAAAAATTGACTGCCACTGTTGCGGATGGCATAGTCGGTTTTATCGGTTTCGGCATTTTGTCGCAGTCCCACCACTTCATAGCGAAACATCCGACTGCCAGAATTCGTCGCATTGTACATGGGCTACACAATCTCCAAAAATTTACTCAGCTTTACATTCTGCAACACAACGTCCCAACCGCGATCAACTATCACGTTTTGGCTAGGGGATTGCCGTGCTTTGGCCACCCACATTATATCTAGCAGGGGCAGCTACAGGGGCTTTCCCTAGGGGTAGGACTGAATTTCTTGGCTGGAAGAGACAGGCGCACTCAGCCAAGCATAGGTTTGTAACACATAGCGATCGCGCCCTGAGCGTTTGGCCTCGTACAAGGCAGCATCAGCAGTCGCTACCAGCTCCGCCATTGGGCAGTCCCTAAGGGTGGCGCTCACGATGCAAATGCCGGCACTGACGGTGAGGTAGGGTTGCACTGGTGAACTGGCATGGGGAATCCCTAGGCTGCGAATGTAGTTAAAAATCCGCTCTAAAACACAAATGGCAACATCATGGTGGGTGTGGCGCAACAGGAGAATAAACTCTTCACCGCCATAGCGAGCCACGAGATCAGCTTCCCGCACTTGGGATTTAATGGCGTGGGCTACCCGTTGCAGGGCGCGATCGCCCGCCAGATGGCCATAGGTGTCGTTGTAGCGCTTGAAGTGGTCAATATCCAGCAGGGCAATGGCAAAGGGGGTATGGGTGGTGGCCGATTCCCGCCAAGCTGTCCGCAGACAGGCTTCAAAGGCACGGCGATTTGCCAATTTAGTCAGGCTATCTTGCTGTGAGACCCCCTGTAGGTGGCGATTTTCCGCCTCTAGCTGTTTTTGCCGCTGCTGTAGCTCCACAATTAGAGCTGTTTGCCGGGCCATTTGCTCTTGCAAGCGCTGAAACTGCTGCCGTTGGACGATGAACTGTCGCAGAAAACGGGGCTGGCGAAACAGGCGCAGGAGAATCAAGGGGGGCTGGCAACGGTGGATACCCACGGCTTCCACTTCGATTTTTTGTCCTTGGTGGCTGCGGAGGCTGCCGGGTACCATTTGGGTGGCTTGCTGCCAAAGGGGCAGCCATTGATGCAGTTTCTCTGGCGGGGTGACCACCAGTTCACTGAGGCTGCGACCCAGAACGTTGCCGCCGAAAAATTCACGACCGCTAGGGTTAATGGCCACAATTTGGCCTTGGACATTCATGACCAGCGTTGGCTCTGGCAACAGATCGATCCATGCGCCAATATCGAGTGTAAAGTCGCTCATCTTAACCCCGCCGGAATGTAAGGACTTGACTGGCTTAGACTGACTCAATGCGATAGTATTCTCGCCCCTTGGCCGCTGAGGCCGCAGCAGTAGGTTGGGTATAGATCACCACGTGGCACCCTTGATCCCCATTGGCGATCGCCTTTTCAATACAGACCTTGGCATAGCCCAAATGGTGCGCCACAATCACGCCAAACACATTTGAGGTCATCATGCACAACGAGGGATGACCCACCACGCCACTGCCAAGGGGACAACGCTGATTCCCTAAGATAATACGTTCCTCATCCTGCTCAATCAGGAAAAATCCCCCTTCAATGCGATTTTTGAGATCCACAAGAATTTGGGCAACCGTCTTGGCATCAAGGGGGCGATCGCCAAGGGCTTGAGTGTAGAGAGCGTTGATTTGATTGCCCATTTGCTGCCCTACAAGGGCAATAAACCCAGAGGCATCATCGAGACCCACGACATCTTCTAGCGTCTCCGCTACCAACCCCAGCAAATTTTGCAGAAAGATCGAGGACTGTAGGCTGATTTGCAGATTCCCTATCTCTATGGGAGTCTCAACAGGGGACGGTTCAGTGGCTGTCATGGGTAGTGCCCTCAGGGAACGGCGGTTAAGCGACCCTCACTGCCCGAGTGTATAGTAAATAAATCGAGAAAAGCAACTGGAATTCATCAAGAATTCTTTATACTTTTTTGATTTTTTAATCAGAAGCTGCTCCTCGTCTCAAGGGGTGCGCTCACTCGGCATTTTGCGATCGCTGAGCCTGATAGGCCTGCCAACTCTCGACCACACGACCAAAATTGGTGCGAAACTCTCGCCAGCCGAGCCAACTTCCCTGCTCGTGCTCATCCCAAGACGCAGAAAGAATGCCATAGCTCAGTCCCAGCGCCCCAAGGCCAAACAGGCCTAAGCTAACGATAACCACTGCCACATTGGGCAACTTGAACCAGCCCTCGTGGACGACCAAATAGCTCAGGGGAAACGTCATCAATCCCAAAAGCGTGGGGGTACCGCAGCAGATTGCCATCCGGGTAACCATGCGTTGGCTGACAATTTCTGGAATACCTGTACTTTTTTTGGCTGGCTTGGCTGGGGATTTTGGGGTATTAGAACGGACGGCTGCGGCAGCAGGAGCTTTGGCAGACTTGGTTGCTCCTTTTTTCTTTTTAGGCTCAAAAGGCAGATCCGACCGTTTTGCCATTGTCTTTAACCCCGAATTCCTAGACGTTCAATGAGTTGGCGATAGCGCTGGGCATCGTGGCGATGGATATAGGCCAGTAGCCGCTTGCGACGGCCAATAATTTTCAGCAGTCCTCGGCGAGAGGCGTGATCTTTTTTATTCGCCTTGAGATGCTCAGAAAGCTGCTTGATCCGCTCCGTGAGGATGGCAACTTGGACATCCGCAGAGCCAGTATCGGTACCGTGGATCTGGTAGGTGTTGATGATTTCTTGTTTAATGTCGTGTTGCAGGGCCATGGTCATCAGTTATGAACAGCGCGATCTATTATCATACTCCGATCTTTTGAAATAATAAACTCTCCTGAGCGCGACTATTCTGCCTGTTGGCTGCCACTGCGTCGCCCTAAGAATTACTGACATTGGTGCTGTTGTCCTCAAGGGGGGCGATCGTCAGCAGTTCCTTAAGGGGTTTTTCACTATCGGAGATGGGGGACTTGGCCGTTGTCAGTTCTGTATCAATGGCAAAGGTGGCGAATTGGGTGAGAATTTCACGGCAGAAGACCTCGGCTGCCCGCGATCGGTAGCGATTGGGATTGGTAATCAGTGACAGGGTGCGTTTCACCACCACATTTTCGATACCCATCCGCCGTAGGCTCCCCAGTTGTAACTCCTTCTCAATGGCGGAAATGGAGACAAAGGCAGCCCCCAAGCCCGACTGCACGGCGTTTTTAATCGCCTCAATGGAATTCAGCTCCATCTCCACCTTCAGGCGGCGGGGGTCAATGTTGGCGCGCTGCAGCACCTGATCAATCACCTTGCGAATGGTGGATTGGGCATCGAGAGCAATAAAGCCCAGCTTGTACAAGTCTTCTTTGGTGAGGGTTTCAGCACTAGCCAAGGGATGATCCACGGGTAAAACCAGTGCCAGTTCATCCTCCGCATAGGGGGTGACGGTAATTTGCTCGCTGAGTTCTGAGGGAACTTCACCACCAATAATTGCCAGATCAATTTGACCGTTGACCAAGCTCCAGCAGGTGCGGCGGGTGGAATGCACATGCAGTTGAACAGCGACTTCGGGATATTTGCTGCGAAACAGGCCAATCATGCGGGGCATCAGGTAGGTGCCGGTGGTTTGGCTGGCTCCAATGATCAATGTCCCCCCCTGCAATTTTTGTAAGTCTTCGATGGCACGGCAGGCTTCATGGCACAGGGAGAGAATTTGATCGCCGTAAGCCAGTAGGAGTTGTCCGGCTTCGGTGAGTTGGGCACGGCGTCCCCCGCGGTCAAATAGGGGAACATCCAGTTGGCGCTCAAGGTTTTGCACCTGTAAACTCACTGCGGGTTGGGAGACGTAAAGGCTGTCAGCGGCTCGCTTAAAGCTTCCTTCGAGGGCGATCGCCTTCAGGATGCGCAATTGATCAAGGGAAAAGGGCAGTTCGGACATAGGCATTGAGGCCATAGGCGTGCCACTAAGAGGCGTTTTTCTGAACTTATCAGGAATCATGCCCAATTGATATCTATCCCCGCACAAGAAGGCTGAGTTTGGCGTGCCAATGATGCAAAATAGCACATCTGAAACCTATTGTAAGGGTTCAGTTTCCCCCGCGCGATCGCTGACTTTTGTTACATGTTGTTACATTATTGCGCTGGGGAGCGAGCGATCGCCATCTAGCACCAAGAATCTAGCACCAAGAGAACAGTTGCCTCTATTGGCTGCTTCTTAACCCCCTATCCCGTTGCTCATCCCCTAGCAGCAGCGGAAAGGAAAGATGGCGGTTCGCTAAAATCGGTCTAGCGATGCTCTCAAGGCGCCGCTGCACAATTGCGCGAGGAGTTGAAATCGTGCCCTACCCTTGGCCAAAATGGCTGCCGATGCCGGTTGTTGCCACCACACTGGGAGTAGCCGCTGTGGTGATCGGTGTGCGCCAACTGGGACTGCTTCAGCCGTCGGAACTGAGTCTGTATGACTTCTATGTGCGATCGCAACCCGCCCGTGACCCTGATTCGCGTATCCTGACGGTGCTGGTAACGGAGCAGGACATCCAAGCCCAAAAAACGTGGCCCCTGCCGGATGCTACCGTTGCCGATCTCCTCACCCGCCTCAATGCCGCTAGCCCGCGTGCCATTGGCTTGGATATTTTCCGCGATTTGCCCCACCCCCCCGCCCACGACGCGCTGCAAAACATGATTCGCATCAACCCGCGCATTATTCCAGTGTGCAAATCAACGGGGGAAACAGCGGAGCAACCCGAAGTGCCGCCACCACCCAGTATTCCCGCAGCACAGGTGCCAGAGCGAGTGGGCTTTGCCGATATCCCCCTCGATAATGATGGTGTCATTCGCCGCAATCTATTTGTGATCAGCAATCCTAAGGCGCAGCGGTGTACAACGCCCTTTTCCTTTGCCCTGATGCTGGCACTGCGTTACCTAGAACAAGACCCCGCTCAGACTATCAAACTCGATGACAAGGGTTTGACGCTCAATGATGTGCATTTTCCCCTCCTCAGCAGCGATGCCGGTGGCTATGTGGGGGTGGACGATCGCGGCATGCAAACCCTGCTGAAGTACCGCTCACGCACCGCAGTGGGGCCAACGGTTTCCCTAACGGATGTACTGACTGGACGAGTGAGCGAAGACCTGATTCGCGATCGCGTCGTTTTGATTGGGGTGTCTGCGCCGAGCATCAAGGATATTTTCCTCACCCCCTATAGCGGTAGTGATGCCGTGACGCAGCAAATGCCGGGGGTGGTTGTTCATGGCCAGATGGTGAGTCAATTCCTGAGTGCGGCCCTCGACGGCGAAAGTCCCATTTGGTATTGGCCGCTGCCGGTGGTGCTTGGCTGGATTCTGCTGTGGGCTGGGGTGGGCAGTGTCCTTGGCTGGTGGTTGCGGCAACCGCTGTGGTTGGGGGGCGCGGTAGTGGGGGGACTCATTGTCCTTTTTGGTGGCGGGTTTGGCATTTTTGTGATCGGGAGTGGCTGGATTCCCGTGGTGCCGCCGGCGATCGCCCTGGTGCTCAGCAGTGTCGGCATGGTTGGCTATGTGAGTTATCAAGCGCAGCAGGAGCAAAAATCTTTCCAAGAAAAAGTACAGGAACAGGAAAAAGCCTTGGCGCTGTTGCGATCGCTGATGGCCGAGGATACGGCAGCCCTCAATGCAGCCCTGCGAGAACCCACAGAAATTACCGGCAAACCCCGTTCTCTCCTCAGTGGTCGCTACAAAATCCAAAAAGTCTTGGGGTCAGGGGGCTTTGGCCGCACCTATTTGGCTCAGGATACCCAGCGACCGGGGAACCCCCTCTGTGTGGTCAAGCATTTGCGACCGGGACGCACCGATGAGCGCTTTATGCAGGTGGCGCGACGGCTCTTTCATACCGAAGCAGAAATCCTTGAAAAGTTAGGACGCCACGATCAAATTCCCCTCTTGCTGGCCTATGTTGAGGAAAATCAGGAATTCTATCTAGTGCAGGAGTTTATTGATGGTGCTTCCCTAAGTGAGGAGCTGAAACGCAAACACACGGAAGCCGAAGCCACCCAACTCCTACGGGAAATCTTGGAAGTGCTGAGTTTTGTCCACAGTCACTATGTGATTCACCGCGATATTAAGCCCGACAATATTATTCGCCGTGCCAGCGATCGCAAGCTGGTGCTGATTGACTTTGGAGCGGTGAAACAAATTCAACCCCAAGAAGTGAAGCAAACCCAAGGGAGCACCGTGATTATTGGCACAATGGGCTACGCCCCCCCCGAACAACTCTCTGGACAGCCCACCCTCAGCAGCGATATTTACGCTGTGGGTATGATTGTGCTGCAGGCTTTAACGGGGATTAAACCCCGCGACCTTCCCCGAGACCCCCGCACGGGTGAAGTGGATTGGCAACAGTGCGTTACAGTCAGTGAGCGGCTAGCGGCAGTGCTAAATAAAATGGTGAAGTTTAACTTTAGCGATCGCTATCCCTCCGCCAAGGAAGCCCTTCAGGACGTGCGGCGCTTGGGAACCCCTGCTGCATCTGTTTCATGAGGCGGTCTGTGTTGCTGTCTGAACTGCCCCTTGGGACGCTGGCACGCATCACTGCCATTGAGGGAACCCCCGCTTGGCAACGCCGCCTTGCAGCCGTGGGATTGACGGTCGGCCAAACCGTCACCCTGTTGCGTCGTGCCCCCTTCAGTCAAACCTTGGCCGTACGGGTGGGTGCCCTGACCGATGTGGCCATACGGGCAACAGATGCTAGCACTATCCTTGTGGAACCGCTACGAAATCTAGAGGCTTGGGACTAACTGGGCATCCTCACGGTTAGAATCCTTGGCTGCTGCTGCCAGCAAACCGTAAAAGAGAGGATGAGGCGCATTGGGACGGGAACGAAACTCGGGGTGAAACTGCACCGCAATAAAGAAGGGGTGAGCCGGATACTCGATAATTTCTACTAAGCGGCCATCAGGCGAGGTGCCCGTAATTTGATAGCCCGTTTCCAAAAAAAGGCTGCGATAGGCATTATTAAACTCGTAGCGATGGCGGTGCCGCTCGTAGATGACCGTCTCCCCATAGAGCTTTTCGGCAAGGGAATTGGAGGCTAGGCGGCAGGCATACAAGCCCAAGCGCATCGTTCCCCCCAAATCCACAATGTCCTGCTGTTCGGGCAACAGGTGAATCACGGGATGGGGGGTATTGGCATCAAACTCAGCACTGTTGGCATTTTCTAAGCCCGCAATATGGCGTGCCCACTCAATGACGGCACACTGCATCCCCAAGCACAGCCCTAAAAAGGGAATCCCCTGCTCACGGGCGTACTGAATAGCCGCAATTTTCCCTTCGACCCCGCGGATGCCAAAGCCCCCCGGCACAACGATGGCCGCCACATTGCTGAGGGCATTTTCCACCCCGTTTTCAACCACTTCCTCGGAGTTGACCCAGCGGATCCGTAGTTCTTGATCAAGGGCGATCGCCGAGTGCCGCAGGGCTTCCACCACCGAAAGATAGGCATCACTGAGGCGGACATATTTGCCCACAATCGCCACCTCTAAGGGGGTATGGGAACGGTAGAGCCGCTCCACCAGAGCCTGCCACTGACTGAGATCCGGTTGCCGTTGCTCCAAGTTCAAAAGACTCAAAACTTGGGTGGCTAACCCTTCGCGCTCAAGCAGCAGGGGCACTTCATAAATACTTTTGGCATCCGGCGAGGGAATGACACATTCCACAGGAACATCACAAAATTGGGAGAGCTTTTCTTTAATGCCGGGGACAAGGGGGCGATCGCAACGACAGATCAGAATATCCGGCTGAATCCCAATGGAGCGCAATTCCTTCACCGAGTGCTGGGTGGGTTTGGTTTTCATTTCCCCTGCCGAGGGAATCCAAGGCACCAAGGTTACATGCATAAACAGCACATGGTGCCGCCCCACCTCCGTGCGAAACTGACGGATGGCCTCTAGAAAGGGCAGCGACTCAATATCGCCAACGGTTCCCCCAATTTCAATGATCACCACATCGGGGTTTTTGTCCTTCGCTACCCGCAGAATGCGTTCTTTAATCTCATTCGTAATGTGGGGGATGACCTGCACTGTTCCCCCCATATAGTCGCCGCGTCGCTCTTTGTTAATCACCGCTTGGTAAATGGATCCCGTCGTGACGCTATTGAGGCGGGACATGGGGGTATCCGTAAAGCGCTCGTAGTGCCCCAAGTCCAAATCCGTTTCGGCACCATCGTCGGTGACAAACACTTCCCCGTGCTGGAAGGGACTCATCGTGCCTGGATCCACATTGATGTAGGGATCCAGCTTGAGAATTGACACGGAATACTGCCGCGATTTCAAGAGGCGGCCCAGACTGGCGGCAACAATTCCCTTACCAATGCTGGAGACAACACCGCCGGTCACAAAAACATATTTCGTCATTGCTAAATGCTAGTGGTGAGCCGCAAAGGGCATACTCGTAACACGTACGCCACTATTCTCGCATATTGGGGCATGGCGCCTAGGAGAAATTGTGCACCAATTCCTTGACCATTTGGGATTGCTCTTCAATCCGCTGCTTCAGCCGCTGACACACCAGATCACACAGCGGAAAGATCGTCGGGTCAGCAATTTCGTAATAGACGGTAACCCCTTGGGGCTGGCGCCGCACCAGACCTGCCTGAGCAAGGGTTTTCAAGTGCTTTGAGACATTGGCCTGCCCCAAGCCCGTTTCCTGAATAATCTCCGAGACATTGCGTCGTCCCTGTTTCAGGGCACAGAGCACTTGCAGCCGACTCGGTTCCGCCAGCACTTTGAAATAGTCGGCAACGTGGACGAGTAACTCAGGGGAAGGGAGATCAACCATAGGGGATATCGCACACTAGAGACACAGATCAAGATAACTTAGCTTAATGATTCTATTATATGACTGTACAGTAAATAAAGCAGCCCACCCTAGGGATGGGGAATGCTGCGAGGAGCGTTAGCGCAGCTTCACTGGCAACTTGATGGCCGATTTGGGTGAGGTGGCCGTTGTGTTTTTTTGCCGTAGCCGTTGGGCATAGAAGGACGCCGCCTCATCCCCACGGGCACATTCTTGGGCAAAGTTAATCAGATGATGCCCCACCACACCCACGTGGATCACTTGTTCAATTTGGCCTTTTTTCAGGGCCGGCCCTGCCAGTTTCCAGAAGGTCTTGCGGTAGCTGCCCCAAAGCCCCACGTGCCAGAGGAGATTTTTCATGATCCGCAGTCCCCGCAGGATATTTTCGCGGCTGAGGCGAGCTGGGCTATTCGGCACTGCAATGCGGTTGGGATAGGTGTGTTCCATTTGATAGGCAAACCGCTCGTAGAGAAATTCGGGTTCATAGGCCGTTGTGATGGTGCGGCGCCACATTTCCACCACCTCTTCGTAGGGCATGAGGAACTCAACATTGGACTCGCGGTTTTCATCATGGTTGAGGCGACCTTCTGCTTCCAGCCGGCGCCAGAGAGGCGTACGCGGTAGAGCGTGTAGCAGGTTAATTGTCAGAGTGGGAATGTGGGAGGCGCGAATAAACTCAAGGATGCGATCGCCCGTTTGGGGTGTATCGGTATCAAAGCCAATAATGATCCCAGAAACCACTTCCATGCCGTAACGATTGAGGGTTTGCACCGCCTGCAAAATCGGCATACTTAGATTTTGATCCTTGTGGATGGCGTGGAGGGCTTCAGGTTCCGGGGTTTCAATGCCACAGAAAATGGTACAGAAATAGGCCTCCCGCATCATTTCTAGGAGTTTTGGGCTTTGGGCAATGTTCAGGGTCGCTTCGCAGGCAAATTGCAGCGGGTAGCCATTGGCCCTTTGCCAGTGAATGAGGTGCGGCAGTAATTCGGTCACCGCGCGGCGATTGCCAATAAAGTTATCGTCAACGAAATAGACCGCCCCCGGATTCCCAGAAGCCAGCATTGTATCCAGTTCCTTGAGGATTTGCTGCGGCGTTTTCAGGCGCGGATTGCGGCCATAGAGTTCGGGAATATCACAAAACTCACAGCGAAAGGGACAGCCACTAGAAAACTGCACACTGCCGAGGAAGTAATTTTCCATGCGCACGTGCTGGTAGGCAGGCACAGGAAATTCACTCAGGGGTAACCGTGCCGTGGTTTCAAAGATCAGTTGTTGGGGCGGGCGCTGGCTGCCGTACTCGTCAAAGTAAGCAATCATTTTATCGGTGGCATCCCCCAGTTCCCCTAGGTGGAGAATATCCACATCGGGATAGTATTCCGGACAACTGGAGACCGAAGGCCCGCCGAGGGCAGTGAGTTTACCGTGACGATGGGCAATGTCGTTGATTTCTAAAATTTGTGGCCGCTGAATGTGCATGCCGCTAGTAATGACAATATCAGCCCAAGCATAGTCAGCATCGGTTGCTGGCCGTACATTTTCATCAATCAGGCGCACTTCCCAAGATTCTGGAAGATAGGCGGCCACCAACAAAATCCCTTGGGGTGGCATAAAGGCGCGCACCGTGCCCATGAGGGGGTAGGCGTGGTGAAAGGTGCCAAAGGAGCGGCTATAGCGGGGGAAAATGCAGAGAATACGGCGATGATTGCGGGGGGTATAGGGGACTCGACCACTGGTCATCTCGGGAACCGGTTTAATCTCATCGGTGCTCCGACTGAGGTTCATAGCCCACCACTCCTACCTACACGCACTTTTCAATAGGTATAGCCTACAAATGTGTCTATCGCCTAGGTTTTAGTACCCTTTGGCACTAAAGTCCAATGTGAGGGGAATCTCAACCCGCTCAATGTGGGTTCTAAAGGTGCCATCGGGGTATAACGACAGATGACGAAAACCGGGACCAATGGGTTCAAGGGAAAATTCAGGGGCGCGAGGCAAAAACTGGATACAGGTGGAGGGGCAGCCGAGATACATTACCCCTTGCCGCTCGGTGACAAATTCCTGATGAATATGGCCAAAGAGGACAAGCTTCACCTGCGGATGGCGATCCAAAACAGCAAAAAGGTGCTCAGGGTTTTGTAGGCGGCTACTATCAAGCCATGGGGCACCGGTCTCAAAGGGGGGATGGTGCAGGGCAATGAATGTGGGGCGATCGCCCCCGCGACTCAAGGTTGCCTCTAGCCAGCTTAAGGTTTCAGGACGCAATTCACCATGGACTTTGCCATCCGCTTGGGAACTGAGGAGCAGGCCTTGCCAAGTCCCAAGATTGATCTGGCGATCGCCCCTCAGCGGCGGACGTTCCAGCGCCGGCAGCATTACCCTTGGTTCATCATGGTTACCGGGAATCCAATATACGGGACAGGTAAAGTCCCTGAAAGCAGTGGCCAAACGGTCGTAGGTGGTGGCAACGGGTTCCTGTGCCAAGTCTCCCGTCAACAGCAGGGCAGCAGGGGCATGACGGTGAATTACCCCTAAAACAGCAGCTAGGGATTGAGCCGTGGGCAGGCCAAGGAGTCTGCCTTCATCTGTGGCAAATAGATGCAGATCTGATAACTGGATCAGGTGAAAGGGATCATTCATAGACTTGCTGGGGTGTGGGGACGCTGGGCAGGAAACTGACCTATTTGACTGAGGTTAATCGACTACTTTTGATCGACTACTTTAACGCTGACCGAAGTTGCCGATTCCCGCAAGCGGGCGGGTAAGGGGAGTTGTTGCCACCACCGCCCAAGCACTTGGCGCTGATTGATGATGTAAATGCTCATGAGCGTTAGCCCCACCCCCACCAACTGAACCTGACTCAGGGTTTCCCCTAAGAACCAATGCCCAAAGGTGAGGGCAAATACTGGGGTGAGAAAGGTCAGGGCACTGAGACTAGTCAGATTCCCCTTGGCAGCGAAATAGAAAAAGACACCGTAGGACAGGGCACTACCGAAGAGGGTGGCATAGCCCAAATTAAAGACATCCGGCCACTGTAGAGCCGCCCAAGGTGCTGGGGTATTCAGGCTCGGCAAGAGCAAGAGGGGCAACCCGCCCAAGACCATGTGCCAGCCGGTAGCCACAACGGGATCCGCATAGCGTGCCAAGGGACGCATGAGAATGGTTCCCACGGCCATTGAGAGGGCAGCCAACAGCATCCACAGTTCACCTCGCTGCCACCACTGTCCCCAAGGAATACCTTGCCATGCGCTGGGTTGATGGAGCAACGTCAAGAGATCATCGCCTAGACCAATACCACTAATGCCCACTAAGCCAAGAAATAACCCCAGCCAGCCCCAGCCGCCAACGCGCTCTTGATATAGCCAGCGGGACAGCAATGCCACCGCAAGGGGTTGGGAGTCAATCATGACAGAACCCAGCCCGGCTCCCGTTTTTGCTAAGCCAGTGGCCAGAAACCCCTGAAATAAAAAGCCATCCACAAGGGCAAAAAGACTAATCCATCCCCACGCCCGTAAGCTATTGGGTTGGGGCTTACCGAGGGCGATCGCCACCGCTAAAACCAACAGGCCTGCGGGCACAAGGCGCACACCGGCAACCCACAGCGGCGAGGTATGGGGCATCACCTCTTTCATGGCCACCATGGCAGTTCCCCAAAAGAAAAAGGGGGAAATTAAAATCAAGCGTTGCCAGAGTGCGGTCACAGGCGTTGCAAAATCAGGAGAAATGTTAAGGATTATTGCGATTCGTATCCTTAAATTATAATCCTGCCGTGGGAAACGGCAACTTCAGGAGGGAATTGCCAAGTTGATTTGCTATAACAAGTTCTAACGACCTCCCTAGCATCCTAGGGAAATTGCAGGCAGTGGGTGAGGAGCCGCAGCAGGAAATGAAAGCACTAGAGGTTTGGCAACGGTGGTTCCGGCAGGTTCCTAAGTCAGCGGAGCCAGCGATCGCCCCTGCGGTAACAACAGCTGTTGAATCTATTCCCTCCCGCTGGCAAGCCTATCGTCAACGACTCATGGCATATGAGGGGTGGCCTTGGCTCATCCCCTTTTTAATCTCCGGCGTAACCCTGATGACCGCCAGTGCTTGGCTATTGGTTTTACCCCCCTTGCCCGATTGTCGTCACTCCGGCCTCGTCATGAGCGATGGCGATCGCCTCTACTGTGCCGATCAAGCCGCCCTCCACGGCAACTTACCCTCTCTGGCTCAAGCCATTGAAACCGTCAGTCAGTGGCCCGAAGATCACCCCCTGTTTCCCCAAGCAAAGCGGCGTGTGGATGAATGGTCAGCCGCCCTACTCGTGATTGCCCGCCAACAGTTGAGCCAAGGCAATATTGATCTGGCAACGCTGCTCCTGAAAAAAATCCCCACCACCGCAGCGAGCTACTCCCAAGCTCAAGAGCTACTGACCGCAACGAATGTGGGAGAAGGGGGAAACTTATTGGCCACGGCAGAGGCGGCGCTGCGCCAGCAGGACTGGGGGTTGGCATTACTGCAAGTGAAACTGATGAACCAGTTGGGCACCGACTACTGGCGCGAACAGGCACAAAAGCTCTCGGTGCGTATCTCCCAAGAACAGGATGCGTGGGTGCAATTGGTGCAGGCACGGGATTTGGCGGCTTGGTTAACAGCCAATGAACTGGCCGAGGCGGTCATGCTGGCTCTGCAAATTCCCCCCGAGGCGGTTGTTTATTCCCAAGCCCAAGCGGATATTCGCCGTTGGATTCCTGAAGTGTTTGTGTACGCTGAAGAACGCTTAACGGCAGGTGATCGCGAGGGTGCCCTAGCACTGATTGAAAAAATTGCCCCCGCTCTCGATGTGTCCTACCACGATCGCCCGATTGTCATCTTGGGGCAGGCCAAAGCCCTTGCGGCCAAGGGAACGGTTTTGGGCTACTGGGAAGCGATCGCCCGCGTGCAGCAGATTCCCACCACGGATCCCTTCTATGAATCGGCTCAGGCCTACCTCAAAACATGGCAGCAGCAGTTGCGCAACCAGCAGCATCTTCAGTGGGCATCGTGGCTCGCCAATTCTCATCTGCGCTGGGGGTATGCCTTGGCCATTGCTCAAGCTCGGCAGGTGCCCCTTGGTCAGCCGGAACGGGGTCAAGCCCAAGGTTTGATTGCCCTTTGGCAGCGGGATCTGCGTACGATTAATGAGCAGCCCTTGCTCCATGCGGCGATCGCCCTCGCAGAACAGAAACAGTATCAGGCCGCCCTAGGGGTTCTGCAATACTTCCCCAGCAATGCTGTGCTTGCTTCTGTAGTGGCCAACTACCGCAACGAGTGGCAGGAAAAACTGGAAGAAATTGAGGATCGTCCGATTCTGGATCAAGCGATTCGCTTGGCACGGGAAGGCAAACTAGAGGAAGCCATTCAAACCGCTGAGCAAATTGGTTCTGGGCGCGCCCTCTACCGTGAAGCCCTCAATCGCATCTGGCAGTGGGACTATGAACTCAGCGTGCGCCAACGTCAACAGGCAGCACCCACGCCCGCTTGGTGGGAAAGCCCCCCCAGTCCCCCTGAAA
Organism: Thermosynechococcus sp. TG215; assembly: GCF_031583455.1. NCBI lineage: Bacteria > Bacillati > Cyanobacteriota > Cyanophyceae > Acaryochloridales > Thermosynechococcaceae > Thermosynechococcus > Thermosynechococcus sp. TG215. Next base: position 1,112,839 of record NZ_CP134178.1, read on the forward strand.
GGACTTCTGAACCAGTAACCGAACCAGAATCAGTGCCGCCGGCCACACCCACCCCTGAAGCCACTGCTGCTCCTAAGCCGACACCTGAGACATCTCCAACGCCTACGCCCACCCCTGAAACCACCGTTGCTCCTACCCCTGCCAGTCCTGCACCGACACCTGAGGCCACGGTTGCCCCGATGCCGACACCTATTCAACCGCCAGCAGTAGACCCCGAACCAACGGCTACCCCCTAGCGATCGCTGGTCATCGTAAAATAGAGGCTCTGTGCAGTATCGGTAGCCCAGCTATGCGCCTCTCGCAAATGCTTTTTGTCACGCTTCGCGAGGATCCAGCGGAAGCGGAAATTCCCAGCCACAAATTGCTCCTGCGGGCGGGGTATATTCGACGGATTGCCAGTGGCATCTATAGCTATCTGCCCTTGATGTGGCGAGTGCTGCAAAAAGTGAGCGCCATTGTCCGTGAGGAAATGAACCGCAGTGGTGCCTTGGAATGTTTGCTGCCGCAATTACAACCCGCTGAACTGTGGCAAGAGTCGGGACGCTGGGATACCTATACCAAGGCCGAAGGGATCATGTTTTCCCTCACCGATCGCGCTGAGCGGCAGTTGGGACTAGGGCCGACCCATGAAGAGGTCATCACCACCCTCGCTAAGGACTTGATTCGCTCCTATCGTCAGTTGCCCGTTCACCTGTACCAAATTCAAACCAAATTCCGCGATGAGATTCGCCCGCGATTTGGTCTGATGCGGGGACGAGAATTCATTATGAAGGACGGCTACTCCTTCCATGCCGATGTGGCCAGCCTCAAGGAAACCTATCAGGTGATGTACGACACCTATAGCCGTATTCTTCAGCGCTGTGGCCTGACGTTTCGAGCCGTGGAGGCGGATTCGGGTGCCATTGGCGGATCGGGATCCCATGAGTTTATGGTGCTGGCTGCCGCTGGCGAAGATGAAGTGCTCTATACGGCTGACGGCCAATATGCCGCCAATGTGGAAAAGGCCGTTTCGCTGCCCCCTGACGCGGTGCCCACAACTTACAAAAAGGTGGCGACACTAGATACCCCCAATACAGCAACCATTGATGCCCTTGTTGAGCACTTGCAGTGCCATCCGACGCAAATTGTCAAAAATGTCCTCTATCGAACGGTTTTCGATAATGGGCGGGTGGGTCTCGTGTTGGTGAGTATTCGCGGCGATCAAGAGGTGAATAGCGTCAAGCTGCACAACACCCTCACTTCCCTTGCGCCCAACTACGGGGCAACGAAATTGCTGGATCTGCGGGTGGCGGATGCCAATACCGCCCAAGAGTGGGCAGCCACCCCCATTCCCTTTGGTTACATTGGCCCTGACATAGAGGACGGCGTTATTAAAGCCGATCCCCAGATCATTCCCCACTGGATTCGCATTGCCGATCACACCGTAACGGAGTTAAAGCGGTTTATTACAGGAGCCAATCGCGATCAACAGCACCGTGTCGGTGTCAATTGGGGCAAATCCTGTCCATTACCGGCCATTGTCGCCGATGTTCGCAAAGCCCAAGCCGGCGATCGCGCCTGCCACGATCCAACACAGCACCTAGAGACCGCCCGTGGCATTGAAATTGGCCATATTTTCCAGTTGGGGACAAAGTACTCTGAGGCAATGAAGGCCACCTACACCAATGAACAGGGGGAAGAGGTGCCACTGGTGATGGGCTGCTATGGCATTGGGGTTTCCCGCTTGGCTCAGGCGGCGGTGGAGCAGCACCACGATCCACAGGGCATTATTTGGCCGCTGGCGATCGCCCCCTATCAAGTGATCATTGTCGTTCCCAACATCGAGGATGGGCAGCAAATGCAGGTGGCCACTGACCTCTACGATCAGCTTCAGGCGGCAGGAATTGAGGTGCTCCTCGACGATCGCGATGAGCGGGCAGGGGTGAAATTCAAAGATGCGGATCTCATTGGCATTCCCTATCGCCTAGTGACGGGGCGGGCGATCGCCAATGGTGAAGTGGAACTCGTGATCCGCGCAAGCGGTGCCAAATCCACCCTCCCTATAAGCGAAGTTGTTCGTTATCTTCAAAAGGAGATTGCTCAGCAGTTAGGTCGATGATTCTCAATCCCTACCAGCGCACGAAACTGGATAGCCGCAGCGATGATCTCTTTTACGCGGCACCGCGCTTTGTTACCCACGTGGATGATTTCTTTCTTGCCCGCCTCACGGATCTCTACCGCCAATACTTAAAGCCACAACTGCGGGTTTTGGACTTAATGAGTAGTTGGGTGTCCCATCTACCACCAGAGCTATCCTTTGCGGAAGTGGTGGGCCATGGGATGAATGCGGCGGAGCTAGCCCGCAACCCCCGCTTGGATCGTTATTTCGTTCAGAATCTTAATGAAGAGTTGGCCTTGCCCCTAGAGGATGCCAGTTTTGATGCTGTCTTGATGGCGGTGTCGGTGCAGTACCTCCAGTATCCTGAGGCCACTTTTACAGAAATTGCCCGTATCCTCAACCCCCAAGGGGTGGTCATTGTCAGCTTCTCGAATCGCATGTTTTTTGAGAAGGCGATTCAGGCGTGGCGAGAGGGTACCGAGGGCGATCGCGTGCGCTTGGTGCAAACCTACATTGATAGCATTCCCTCCCTCAAGGTGGTAGAAACTCAGCTGCCCCGTCGCTGGCCTTGGCTGGGATTTACTGATCCTTTCTATGCTGTCGTGGGTCAAAAGCAGTCGGCGTGATGGTCAGAGGAGGCGTCTATGAGCAGTTTCGCGGTGCCCTCCTTGGACTTCTGTGGGGCATCGCTAAAGAGGATATCTATCTAGCCCAGACACTACCCCACCAATGGTTAACCCCCAACCAAGGGGAGTGGCCCGTTCAGCTGCCGCAGTTGTTGGCATCATGGAATCAACCTTTGATCTCAGTCCCCGCGGCGTTGCAGGAGATTCAGACCCTGCTCCATGAATACCTCGCGGCGGCTTGGGCACCTGAGCCTTTGGCCGTACCTCTAGAGAGAGGAGAGGTGATCCGCTATGCCTTGGCGATCGCCCCGTGGGACTTAGAATTAGCCCATGAAATTGTTATCAAGCAGCAACCCAGTGCTGGTCTTCTCTTAAGCTGTCTTTTTGGTGCCTATTGGGGGGCATTAGCCTTACCCCTCAGAGCCTGGGAGTATTGGACGCCGACAGTGGCTGCGGTGCTGGGGAACGTGATGATGCAATGGACAGGGGGTATGGGAACCGAGATGGCACTTGCCCCCAAGGACGGACTAAAACACTGGAGAAGGGGCTGTACTCGGAACATAACGCTCTAGCTGTGCACCCAAACCCCGCAGCTTGGCTTCAATTTGCCAGTAGCCCCGATCTAAGTGCTGCAAGCCATAGACGTGGGTTTCGCCGTGGGCAGCCAGTCCAGCAACGACTAAAGCCGCTGTGGCACGCAAATCCGTACCTGTTACCGGTGCACCCGAAAGATAGGGCACCCCTCGGATGGCAGCGTGATTTCCCTTGACGCGAATGTCGGCGCCCATGCGATTGAGTTCAGCCACATGGCCAAAGCGATTTTCAAACACCGTTTCGCTGACTAAACTATTCCCCTCACTGATGGCCAGCAACGTCATCATCAAGGCCTGCATATCCGTGGGAAAGCCAGGGTAGGGGAGCGTTTCAATGTCGGTGGCACGATAGCGCTGCGCAGGGGTAAAGCGGACACGGGTGGGATCGGGAAATTCAATCCTCGCTCCCATTTCTTCCAGTTTGGCAACCACAGGTGTTAGGTGACTGGGAATGACCGGTGCCAATGTAATGGCCGAGCGGGTGACGGCAGCCGCCAAGAGAAATGTGCCCGCTTCAATGCGATCGGGGATAATTTCGTATTCAGTGCCGTGGAGGCGATCGACCCCAACAATGGTAATCGAATTGGTGCCTGCCCCATAGATTTTTGCCCCCATGGCGATACAGAAGTTGGCCAAATCCACCACTTCCGGTTCTTGAGCGGCATTTTCAATCGTGGTTTCCCCCTCGGCAAGGGTGGCGGCCATCATCAGGGTTTCCGTTGCACCAACGCTGGGATAGTCCAAATAGATGCGGGTTCCCTTCAGTTTGGGGGCACTGGCGGTAACAACACCGTGGTCAATCGTGACTTCGGCTCCCATCGCTTGCAGACCGCGCACATGCAGTTCCACCGGACGAGCGCCAATAGCGCAGCCGCCGGGCAAGGGAACACGAGCAATCCCCAACCGTGCCACCAATGGACCAATGGCAAAGAAACTCGCCCGCAGTTGGCTGACCAAACTATAGGGGGGATCATTGGTATTTAATTCCGTGGCATCAATGGCGATCGCTTCACTACCGAGGCGGTGTACCTTGACCCCCAATGCCTGTAAAATTTCCCCAAGGCGACGAATATCCGCTAAGTCAGGCACTGCACGAAGAATGGTTGTATCCGCTGCTAAGAGTGCCGCCGCCATCAAGACTAATGCTGAATTCTTGGCTCCGCTAATCCTCACCTCCCCCGATAACCGATAGCCCCCCTGAATCTTGAGGTGTGCCTGCTCTGTGGTCAGCGGCGTTGCGGTCGAGGTTAGCATATTTCACTCTCACAGCCAAAAGAATTCCAAGCGATTATATCCTATCAGTGCGAATTTTATGCAAAGATCAGTATTAACAAAAGAGGGACAAATGCACGCCTGTTGTTTTGCAAATAATTTAAGGATTGGATGGAACACCAAAACCTCAGCGATTTACTGCGGCAAGAGGCAGCTAAACAGCGTCAAGCGCCCAGCAAGCGGAGTCGACACCAGCCCACCAAGGCAGAACTAGAGCAAGAACTGGCCGCCCTCAAAGCAGCGTTAGCAGCGGCAGAAGCTGAGAAAACCGCTCACAGTACCCAGATAGAGCAACTGCAACAGGAAGTGCAAACGTGGCGCGATCGCGCCCAAGCCCTCGAAACTGAGCTTCAGAACCTCCAAACCCGCCATCAGACCCTAGAAGCCGAATTTGAAGAGGCCAAAGAAGTCATTCGCCAACTCACGGCGCCTCAGCCCTACCGCTTTGAGGATGTGGGATTTAAACCCCTTGTTAATGAAGTTCCCATCCCCAATCCCAATGCCTCTCCCCTTGGGGATGCGGAAATTGGTTGGTTTGATTAGGGATTGCCCAAGGGATTGGCAGACTCTTTGAGAAGATTAAAAAAATGTAAAGGCAGATAAATCAATTATTAAAATTCCCGCAGCGGTAGTCTAATGTACATTTCACAAATCTGTATTAGCCTTAAGTTAAGTGATTGCCGATTCCTTCAGAGCTACAGGTTGCATGAATAATTCCGCCACGCCCAACGGTCATCCTGTTCATTCAGTTTCCCACACCAACCCTACTGCCAACGACGAACACTGCGATTTGTATATCGAGAGCGATCGCACAGGGATGACCGTGCAAACCCTGAAGCGCGCCTTTGTTGATAACCTGCACTACATCCAGGGCAAGGATGCCATGTTTGCCACGCCCTACGATTACTTCATGGCACTGGCCTACACGGTGCGCGATCGCCTGCTGCATCGACGGATTAAAACCGCCCAAACCTATTTTGAGCAGGATGCCAAGGTGGTCTATTACCTGTCGGCAGAGTTTCTCATTGGTCGCTTGCTCCTGAATAATCTGATTAACGTCGGCCTCTATGAGCAAACCAAACAGGCCATGACCGACTTTGGCTTAGATCTCAATGAACTCATGGATCGCGAACCTGAACCAGGCTTAGGAAATGGCGGCCTAGGACGGTTGGCGGCTTGTTTCCTCGACTCCTTAGCCACCCTCGAAATTCCCGCCGTTGGCTACGGCATTCGCTACGAGTATGGGATTTTCGAGCAAATCATCACCAATGGCTGGCAGCACGAAGTCCCCGACAACTGGCTGCGCTTTGGCAACCCTTGGGAGATTGCCCGCCCCGACTACAATGTCGAAGTTAAGTTTGGCGGCCACACCGAAGCCTACACCGATGTCCAAGGGCACTACCGCGTGCGCTGGATTCCCAGTACCACCGTCTTGGGCACCCCCTACGATACACCAATTCCAGGCTATGGCAAAAATACGGTGAATACGCTCCGTCTGTGGAGTGCCCGCGCTGCTCAGGATTTTAATTTACAGGTCTTCAACGCCGGCGACTACACCCAAGCGGTCTCGGAAAAAACCTTTAGTGAGAATATCTCGAAGGTTCTTTACCCCAACGACAACACTCCCCAAGGCAAGGAGCTGCGCCTGCGGCAACAGTATTTCTTTGTCTCCTGTTCGTTGCAGGACATTATTCGCCTTTACCTGCGGCGGCACACCAGCTTTGATGCCTTCCCCGACAAAGTAGCCATTCAGCTCAATGATACCCACCCCGCCATTGGGGTGGCTGAACTGATGCGATTGCTGGTGGATGAGTACCAACTCCCGTGGGAAAAAGCGTGGGACATTACCCAGCGCACTTTTGCCTACACCAACCATACCCTGCTGGCGGAAGCCCTTGAACGCTGGTCGGTGGAACTTTTTGCGCAACTACTGCCGCGCCACCTTGAAATTATTTACGAGATTAACTACCGCTTCCTCAACGAGATTCGCCAACGCTATCCCGGCAACATTGCCCGCTTAGCACGCATGTCCTTGATTGAGGAAGGTCATCCCAAGCAGGTGCGCATGGCGCATTTGGCCTGTGTCGGCAGCCATACGGTCAACGGGGTCGCCGAACTGCACACAGAGCTGATCAAGCAGGAGCTGATGCGGGACTTCTACGAGATGTACCCCAACAAGTTCCAGAACAAAACCAATGGCATTACCCCCCGCCGTTGGCTATTGATGAGTAATCCCCGCTTGGCCAGCCTGATTACCGAAACACTGAAGAGCGATCGCTGGATTACCCACCTTGAAGACCTGCGCGGCCTAGAACCCTACGCCACGGATCCCGCCTTTCAGGCCAAGTGGCAGCAAATCAAGCAAGCCAACAAAGAACGCCTAGCGGAGTACATTTGGCGCCACAACCAGATTGAGGTGGATCCCTATTCCCTGTTTGACATTCAAGTGAAGCGGATCCATGAGTACAAGCGGCAGCACTTGGCGGTGCTCCACATTATTACCCTCTACGAACAAATCAAGGCCAACCCCAGCATTGACATTCAGCCGCGCACATTTATTTTTGGCGGCAAGGCAGCCCCCGGCTACTTCATGGCCAAGATGATCATCAAGCTGATCAATGCGGTGGGGGATATGGTCAACCATGATCGGGATGTCAATGGCCGTCTGCGGGTCGTGTTCCTCAGTAACTATTCCGTTTCCCTTGGGGAAATGACCTATCCTGCGGCTGATCTTTCAGAGCAGATCTCCACCGCTGGTAAGGAGGCCTCCGGCACCGGCAACATGAAATTTGCCCTCAATGGTGCCCTGACGATTGGTACTCTGGATGGGGCAAATGTGGAAATTCGCCAAGAGGTGGGGGCAGAGAACTTCTTCCTCTTTGGTCTGACGGCGCAAGAGGTAATGAGCCTGAAAGCTGAGGGCTACAATCCCTGCGAGTACTACAACAGCAACCCAATGCTCAAGAAAGTGATTGACAGCCTGATTTCCGACTACTTCAATCCACGGGAGCCGGGGCTATTTGAACCGATTGTCAGTTCCCTGCTCAACGAAGATCCCTATATGCTGTTGGCGGACTACCAATCCTATGTGGACTGTCAGCAACGGGTTGCCCAAGCCTTCCGCGAGAAGAGCCACTGGACACAGATGTCTATTCTTAATGTGGCGCGCATGGGCAAATTCTCTAGCGATCGCACGATTGCGGAGTACTGCAAAGACATCTGGCACGTCAAACCCGTCCCCGTTTCCCTAGATACCTGTCGGCCCGCTTTTCGCCCCAGCCGCATCAGTCAAGCCAGTAGTCTTTAGGTGACTGCCCCTTTTGCTCTACACTAGGGCAAGTCTCAAGCAGGGAAACGACATGAATGGCGGGAATCGGCGCAGCTCTACGGGTGTTTCAAAGTCGCAAAATGGCAGCACTGCTCTTGCTGGGCTTTTCCTCAGGGTTGCCCCTGTTTCTCACCAGCCGAACACTGCAAGCATGGATGACCGTTGAGGGCATTGACTTGACCGCTATTGGTCTCTTTAGCCTCGTGGGGTTGCCCTACTCATTGAAGTTTCTCTGGTCTCCCTTACTGGATCGCTATACGATTCCCTTTTTGGGACGGCGGCGGGGCTGGTTACTGCTCATTCAGGTGCTCCTCTTGGGGGCGATCGCCCTAATGGCGGTACAGGATCCCAGTACGAGCCTACGGCTATTGGCAGTGAATGCCTTCGCCATTGCCTTTTTGAGCGCCAGCCAAGATATTGCGGTGGATGCCTATCGTGCCGATGTCCTAGAACCCCTTGAAATGGGGGCGGGTGCAGGTATTTACGTCCTTGGCTATCGCATTGCGCTCTTGGTCACGGGTTCCCTAGCCCTGATTCTTGCCGATCAACTGCCTTGGCCCGTGGTTTACGTCCTGATGGCGCTGCTGATGCTCGTGGGCATGGTCACGACCCTTTGGGCACCGGAACCCGAAGTCCATCCCCCGGCTCCTCCTTCATTGGCACAAGCAGTGATTCGCCCCTTCCTTGATTTTTTCCAGCGCTACGGCTGGGGAACAGGGCTGATTATTCTGCTCTTTATCTGCCTCTACCGCTTGGGGGATGCGCTCACAGGGAACATGATGACCCCTTTCCTGTTGCAGCAGGGCTTTAGCCAAACCCAAATTGGTGCGGTGCAAGGGGGTGTCGGGCTGATTGCCACGATTGTTGGTGCCCTTGCCGGCGGGGCGGCCATCAGTCAAATCGGTATTCACCGTGCTCTTTGGATCATGGGGGGATTGCAAGCTTCTAGCAATGTCTCCTACTTTGTTTTGGCCAATGCCGGTGCCAATCCAACGGTGATGGTGGCCGCCATTAGTATTGATAACTTCTGTGCCGGACTGGCGATCGCTGCTCTGACGGCTCTTTTAATGAGCCTCTGCAACCCTCAATTTAGCGCAACGCAGTATGCCCTGCTCTCTAGCCTTTTTGCCTTTAGTCGAGACGTGCTAGCAGCCCCTGCGGGCAAAGCGGCAGAGATCATGGGGTGGCCGCTCTTTTTTCTCTTTACAATTGGCGCTGCCTTACCCGCACTTCTCCTCCTGCCGTTTTTTGCCCCTTGGCAAGCGAAGCCGGCCTTTCCCCGCCCCGGCAGTGATGACTGAAAATACTTAAAAATACTTAATGTAGTTGTCCCCAGCAAATCCGACAATGACGACGCTGATTCCCGTTCCCCTTGGTGAGCACGCCTACCGAATTGCCATTGGTGCCAACACACGGCGGCAGTTGCCTGCACTGTTGGCTGAATATACGCCCTTGACGCCGAAAGCCCCTGCCCTCATCGTTTCCAATCCGCAAATTTGGCGGCACTACGGCACGGATGTGCAAGAGGCATTAACGCAAGCGGGCTGGCAAGTCACCCCCTGTATTCTCCCAGCAGGGGAACGCTACAAAACCCTCAGAACCGTTGAAAAGATTTATGATGCTGCCCTGAGTCAGCGTTTAGAGCGGGGTTCTACGCTCTTTGCCCTTGGTGGTGGCGTCATTGGCGACATGACGGGCTTTGCGGCGGCGACTTGGCTGCGGGGGATTGCCGTGGTTCAGATTCCCACCAGTCTCTTGGCGATGGTGGATGCGGCGATTGGTGGGAAAACAGGGGTGAACCATCCCCAAGGCAAAAATCTCATTGGAGCCTTTCATCAACCTCGTCTTGTGGTCATTGATCCCGATGTTTTGGCAACCCTGCCCCCCAGAGAATTCCGGGCTGGTATGGCAGAGGTGATTAAGTATGGTGTGATTTGGGATACTGAGCTGTTTGATTTGTTGAGTCAGCTGCCGCGTTTGGATCGCATGGCTGCTGTGCCTGCTGAGCAGTTGCTTCAAATCCTACAGCGTTCCTGCCAAGCGAAGGTGGATGTGGTTAGCAAGGATGAGCGCGAAACCGGACTGCGGGCCATTTTGAATTACGGGCACACCATTGGCCATGCCCTTGAAAGTATGGGCAACTATCGCCTTTTGAATCACGGCGAGGCTGTGGCCATTGGCATGATTGCCGCTGGGGAACTGGCGGTGGCCTTGGGGTACTGGTCAGCAGAAGCCGCCGCTGCCCAACGGGCATTGATTCTCAAGGCAAAGTTGCCGACCACAATCCCGGCTTACTTTGATGTGGAGGGACTGCTGGCACTGCTACAGCATGACAAGAAGGTTCAGGCGCAACAGGTGCGATTTATTCTCCCCACCGCCATTGGCCATGTGGACATTTTTGATCAGGTACCGACCGACTTGATTCGGGAGACACTCCATCGCCTCCAAGCCTAGCTAGGGGGCGCCGTATCTAGCAGCGCTTTTTTGGTTGCTTTCAGTTCTTGCCAAAGGCGTTTAATTTGCTCATAGGCTTCCTGAGGGGAAAGCTTGCCACTGTTTTCGAGACTGGAAATGTAGCTCACTCGGGTCGCAAACTCCTGTAAGTTGGCATCAAATAAAAAGTTTTCGGGTGTAAACTCACCGTGGTAACGGCTGTAGGGATGTAAAAATTCGTATTTATTCATTGCTTACCTATCCTTTTTCTCAGGGGTTAACCTATTCTTAACTTCATTTTAACCATTTTCTCTCGGATAACTGTAGCTGCCGCAACAAAACAGTGATCTTGCTGGGGGCAAAACGGCGCTTTGTTAACAACTATGGGCAAAAGATTAAGCATTATTAACTTTGATTGATCAAATAAAGGAGACTTATCACACTACATATACAAGAGTGATCCCTTGCGATCGCCAGATATCAATGCTGTGATTTAGGAAATGGATAAATGATGCACGGACTCTCCTTGGCTCCCCGTTATCGCTTAGATGATGTTGATCCTTGGCTTCTGGGAATTGATCCCAGCCGTCATTATTGGCTGCAAGTCAATGGGGATCCCCAGCAGCGGGTGGCCATTCCGGGGGTCTGTGTCCAGAGCATCTCGGAACTACGGGAGATTATGGAGGCGGTGCGATCACTCCTACCGGGGCAGCAGTTGCAAATTCAGCGAGCAGCCACCTGTTTAGAAATTCACTGCGTGGCTGAAAATCTCTTGGCGATCGCCCACCCTGTTGCCGGTGCCCCTGTTTGGCATCTCTTTGATCGCGAAACCCTCGAAAGTTTAGTGATGAGTGCCCATCCCCACTGGCAATGTCGGCCTGAGGATGTGGAATTGGGGCGGCAGCAATTGTGGCAGTCGTTTCAGTTACCAGTGGCCGCTTGAGCCGTGTCAAGGGCCTCACTGATCCGCCGCAGCACACCATTGATAAAGCGATGACTACCTTGGTCGCTGTAGCGTTTGGCCAGTTCGATCGCCTCGTTGATGGCCACTGGCTTGGCCACGTCAAGATAGCGCATCTCTGCGACGGCCATTTCAATAATGGCGCGATCTAAGTGCGTCAGTCGCTCCAGTTGCCAATCCACCATTGAGCGATTCACCAGTTCTTGAATCTCCGTTTGGTGTCGCTGCAAACTGCGCAGTAGGGCGATCGCGTAGGCTTGAACTTCCTCTTGATGGGCAAAGTAGAGAATTTCGGGTAAATCGAGGGCAGCACCTATTTTGTTCAAGCCCTTTTCCGCCCGATTGAGGGCATCTTGAAGCACCATCTGTGCCTTTTCGAGGTGGGGCAACTGAAACTCGCTATGGTTGAGCAGTCGCTGACTTTCACTAAGTTCAGTGCCGGCCTGTTCGAGGGTATCGCGCACATCACTCGCCAGCGTCCGTACCGCCATCAGGATCAAGCTGCGGCAGTCACTTTCATCGAGCAGTTTCGGTTGGCGTAACACTTGAGCGGCACTGAGCAACGCCAATTCACGGGCAACACGACGAGCAGTAATCATGGGTAAATCCTCAAAAACGAGTTCTTAACGCAACGACGCAGGGGCGGGGGGCAGGGTCGAGGTCGGAACTGATCCCGGTGTAACAATCCCCCCGGAAATAATCAGCTTAAAGGCATCCTCGATCGAAATATCCAAATCTCGCACATCCCGCTCACTGGCAATCACATACCAACCGGTGGTGGGGTTAGGCGACGAGGGGATAAATAGACTCAACATTGGCTCGGAAAAGACCGTTTGCAATGAACCATTAATCGTGCCAGTGACAAAGGCCACGGCCCACAGACCCGACCGCGGGTATTCTACGAGCACCACTCGGCGAAAGCGATCGCGCGAGTCCCGCAGAATTGTCTCTAGGAGTTGTTGCAGCACCTTATAAATGGTGCCCGCCAAAGGGATGCGCTTGAGAATGCTCTCACCTGTGTTCAACAGCCACTGGCCAAAGATATTGCGTGCCATCAAGCCAATGAGCAAGATCCCTGTTAAGGGCACCAAAATCCCCACCGCCACATTGAGCAGATCCACCAACAGGGGGTGCCATGTTTTGAAGGGGTTCACCTGCTTAGGAATACGGGTGAGGAGATCCAAGACCCAACTGGAGACAGAAATCGATAGCCAAATCGTTGTTGCCAGCGGGATCACCACCAGCAGACCAGCAATGAGATCATTTTTAATTGCTTGTTGGAGTCGGTGCAACACAGATACTCGCACGAGCAGACTTCTGTTTCTAGCTTAGCGGTTGCTGCCACTGCGGTCACGGTGAAAGGCCAAACTGCTGTAGAGCATGAAGGCGGCATCCCAAGGACTGTCTTCACGGCGAAAGAGGTTAATGTGGGGGGGAATTTTACTCAGGAGTTCGCTAAAGTCCAAAGCAGTTTCAGCAAAACTGGTAAAGTCTTGCCACACGGGGCGATCGCCACAGTGCTGCTGCCACAGACTCGATAACTGCCGCCACTTCACCCATGAGGTATTTTGATCCAACTCCAGATCACTCTGGATCACCTCTGCCACTTGATTGAGGGGAATCCCTTGGTGAAACTGGTAACCGCCGCGATAAAAGCGCAGGATTTGATTTTGCTGAAACAGGTGAAGATCACAGCACTGGGCATGATCCTGAATTTGTTCTTTACGGGTGACTTTTCCTTGGCGATCGCGATCGAACACTTGCTCAAAAATCGGCAGCAACCCCTCTACCCGCTGGCTGACCTGTGACCAAGTAAACGTTAACTCCACTGGCTCTGGCGAGAGCGAACTGGTACACACCACACGCGGCTGTGGCTCCAAGGCCACAAAATAACGCACCTGCAAGACGGGTGTGGCTGTCAGTGCCTCAAAGGGGACACAAAAGAGGGTAAACCCCTGCTGTTTCAGTTCTTGGCAATAGACGGTGAGTTCCGCAAAATTGCCCGTGCGGATCAAACGCCAGCCCCGCGACGGAATCAACAGTCGCGCCGTGTAGGGGTCAATCTTAAACATGGTGGCCAAAAGACGGGCAAGGATCGTCCGCTGCTCAGAGGCAGCCACCCCCTCCAAAACCAGAAGGCCCTGCTGCTCGACTCCCACCACGGCATGGGTTGCTAAAATCGCCTGTTGCCGCTGCTGTTGGCGAATTTGCTCAATTTTTTCAAGGCCGCGCCGAGCCATTTGCGTCAGCTTGGGGCCACAGTTCAGCCGCAGTAATTGGCGAAAGTCTGACTCCGCCTCCTCTAGCCGCTCTGTCTTGAGATAGAGTTGACCTCGGCACAGGAGGACACGGGGGTCCTCAGGAGGCAAGGTGGCCAGCAATTTTTCTGCCTGTTGGAAATTTCCTTGATCCAGTGCTGTCAAAACCTCAGTCAGCATGGCCAGCGCCCCCAACGGTTTTTTCTATTTTAGGCAACGCGCCCTAACCACCAAATAAGCTGCCGAGGAAGCCCTCTAGACCGCCTTTGCCCATACGCTCGCCGCGAATCTTGGCCAATTTCTCCAGCAGTTCTCGCTCTTCATGGGTGATATGGGTGGGAATTTCGACATCAACGGTAATGAGGTGATCGCCCCGCGCCACGGGATTGCCCACACGGGGGACGCCTCGGCCTTCTAGGATTAACACCGTACCGGGTTGGGTGCCTGCGGGAATCTTCAGTTCTGCTTCGCCATCCACGGTACTCACGGGAATCCGACAGCCAAGAATCGCTTGCAGGTAGCTAATTTTAATCCGTGATAGGATGTTGTTGCCTTCGCGCTGAAACTCAGGATCGGGTTCGACAAACAGATACACATAGAGATCGCCGGGAGGGCCTCCGCGCAGACCGGCATCTCCTTCCCCTGAGACCCGCAGCCGGGTGCCATTGTCCACCCCCGCAGGAATCGTAATTTTCAATTTTTTGCTGACTTGGATGTGGCCTTGGCCGCCGCAGGCCTCACAGCGAGATTCAATCACTTCCCCCGAACCGCCACAGGTCGGACAGGTGGTCAATTGGGTAAAACTGCCGAAGGGGGTTCGTGCCGATCGCCGCACTTGACCGATGCCACCACAGGTACTACAAGTGACTGGCCGTGTGCCGGGTTTGGCCCCTGTGCCTTGACAGGTTTTACAGGTTTCCAAATGATTAATGCGAATTTCTTTCTCACCGCCAAACACCGCTTCGCGAAACTCGAGTTTGAGGTCATAGCGCAGATCTTCACCGCGGGTTGGCCCCTGCGACCGCCGCCCACTGCTGGTAAATCCACCAAATCCACCCCCAAAGAAGGTTTCAAAAATATCGGCGAAGCCGCCCATGTCACCAATGCCAAAGTCACTGAAGCCAGCAGCCCCGACGCCACTGACCCCGGCTTCACCAAAGCGATCGTAGTTGGCTCGCGCTTGGGGATCCGAGAGCACCTCGTAGGCGCGGTTGATTTCCTTGAACTTTTCTTCAGCGCCCGGTTCTTTGTTGACATCGGGGTGATACTTGCGAGCCAAGCGCCGATAGGCTCGTTTTAATTCTTCAGCATCCGCAGAGCGTGAGACACCTAAGATCTCATAGAAATCACGAGCCATAGCCACCGTTACCTAAATTAATCAACCGCTTCATAATCTGAAACAACTGTTTCTTCATTATCACTGATTATTGTGGCATCACTATCTAAAACTTGAGTGGCTTGGGAACTAATCGTAGCACCCCCCATTGTCGGGGTTGAGGTCATCATGGAACCGCCTGCGGTTTGTTGATAGACCACCGTTCCCAAGGTCACCAAGGCCTGCTGCAGGGCTTCCATCCGCTTGCGAATTTCATCGGGGGTAATATTGTCATCCACCATTGCTGCCTGCATACTCTGAACCACCGGCTCAATCCGTGCCCGTAGATCGGGAGTTAATGTGATGCCATGGTTTTTGATGGTTGATTCATAGCTGTACAGCAGGGCATCGGCTTGGTTGCGCAGTTCGGCAATCTCTTTCTTGATTTGGTCGGCTTGGGCATAAATCGTTGCCTCTTGGCGCATGCGCTCGATTTCCATACTGCTGAGGCCACCGCGATTGGTAATGCGCACACTTTGTTGGCGACCGGTGGCGCGATCGACGGCAGACACACTCAGGATACCGTTGGCATCAATATCAAACGTGACATCAATTTGCGGCACGCCGCGAGGGGCAGGGGCAATGCCCGTGAGCTCAAAGCAGGCCAGTTGTTTATTGTCTTTTGCCATCGGGCGCTCCCCTTGATAGACAGCAATTTCCACGACCGTTTGGCCATCGGTAGCGGTGGAAAAGGTCTGCGTCTTACTGGTGGGGAGGGTGGTATTACGTTCGATGATTTTGGTAAAGACACCGCCAAGGGTTTCCAACCCCAGAGACAGCGGGGTGACATCTAGGAGCAGGAGATCTTTGACCGTTGTTTCCTTGCCCAGAATGCCGCCTTGAATGGCTGCCCCTACGGCAACGGCTTCATCAGGATTAACGGAGCGATCGGGAGTTTTGCCACAGAATTCCTTCACCAACTGCTGAATGGCAGGAATACGGGTTGAGCCACCGACAAGTAACACCCGATCAATCTCTTGAACCGTCAAACCGGCATCGGCGATCGCCTGCTGCATGGGTTCGAGGGTGGCCTGAACCAAGTGGGCGCAGAGTTCCTCAAACTTACTGCGGGTGAGTTCCATTTCAAGGTGCTTAGGCCCTGTTTCATCAGCCGTAATGAAGGGCAGGTTAATGGAAGTGCTCAGGGTGCCCGATAACTCCACCTTGGCTTTTTCAGCCGCTTCGCGGAGGCGTTGCAGTGCCATTTTATCTTTCGAGAGATCGATCCCCTCCTGCTCCCTAAAACAGGCCAAGAGCCAATCAAGAATACATTCGTCAAAATTATCGCCCCCTAGGTGGTTATTCCCCGCTGTGGAGCGCACCTCAAAGACGCCATCCCCCAGTTGCAGAATCGAGACATCAAAGGTGCCCCCGCCCAAGTCAAAAACCAAAATGGTTTGATCTTGATCCTGCTTGTCGATGCCGTAGGCCAAGGAGGCCGCCGTTGGCTCGTTGATAATGCGCATTACCTCAAGGCCAGCGATCGCCCCCGCATCTTTGGTGGCTTGGCGTTGCGCATCACTAAAATAGGCTGGCACAGTAATGACGGCTTGGGTCACGGGTTCCCCCAGATAGGCTTCCGCATCCTGCTTCAGCTTTTGCAGGATCATGGCAGAAATTTCTTGGGGGGTATAGGTGCGATCGCGAATCTGCACAT
Organism: Thermosynechococcus sp. TG215; assembly: GCF_031583455.1. Lineage (NCBI taxonomy): Bacteria > Bacillati > Cyanobacteriota > Cyanophyceae > Acaryochloridales > Thermosynechococcaceae > Thermosynechococcus > Thermosynechococcus sp. TG215. Next base: position 1,129,440 of record NZ_CP134178.1, read on the forward strand.
CCACCATGCCATCGCGACCCGGCACACAGGTATAGGGCACGCGCCCCCGTTCTTCAGCGGTTTCCTCCCAGCGGCGACCAATAAACCGCTTGATACTGAAAATCGTGTTCTCGGCATTGGTGACAGCTTGCCGTTTCGCCAGTTGACCCACCAACCGTTCGCCCGATTTGCCAAAGGCAACAATACTGGGGGTGGTGCGCCCACCCTCGGCACTGGGGATCACGACAGGATTCCCCCCTTCTAAGACTGCCACACAACTATTTGTGGTTCCAAGGTCGATGCCAATGACTTTACCCATAGCCGTAATCGCCGTTTCCAAAAATGCGTTGTCAGGAGGAGACTGCTTGCAAAAAAGTCTTACTCTTTAGGCTAGAATGCCGCAATGATGATGCTATCGTAACACCTGAATTCAGGGCAAAACGGTTTACCAATCATCTTAGGCAACTGGAACAGGGTTGACCACAGGCTTACTCGCGAATCAGCGCCACTGCCACACGGTTGTTTCCCTGATCCGTCATGCTTACCCGAATATTGGGGCCAAAGAATGTCTGCATCTTGGCTTGCTTCGATTGCCACACCTCAAGGGGAACCGCCGGGGAGTCAAATTCTAAAATTAATGTATAAGCACCGTCTGTTAAGGTCTCGGCGATCGCCACCAAGACAGGACGCTCGGCATCCGAGGGACTCAGACCTAAACTGGCCAATGTGCTATCTAAGTGTGCTTCTTGACCGTAACGATAACGGGTGACATCCTTACGGATTTGCGTTTGGGTGGGGGTTGCTTGGGCACGGCCAGCGATCGCCTCTGGGGTTGGGGCTTCACGATAGGGTACCGGTTTGAGTTCTGCCGCTTTGAGTGCCAAGCCGCCTAAGAGCAGGGGCACACCGTAGAAAAAGCCCGCTAGATTCAAGGTGGCATTCCCTGTGGCATAGGCCACCACTCCCACCACCGTCAGCAGTGAACCGACAATTAACCCCAACGTTCCCAGCGATACAGACCCCAACATGACCCTTTAACCCCTAGCGGTAGTTCGTAAATTGTAATGGCACGGGGTAATCCTCAGTTTTCAGGCGCTGGATCACTGCTTGTAGATCATCCTTTGATTTGGCACTGACCCGTACCACATCCCCTTGGATCGCGGCTTGCACCTTCTTAAATTCATTGCGGATAAGCTTGCTAATCTCTTTGGCTAGTTCTGAATTGATCCCGCGCCGCAATTTGATCAACTGTTTGACCCGTTGACCACCCGCTGCTTCCACAGGCCCATAGTCAAAAATTTTCAGAGACAACTGCCGCTTCGCCGCCTTCTGTTGCAGAATCGTTTGCACTGAATTGAGCGTAAATTCACTATCGGTGTGAATTGTCAGTCCCTCTTTTGTCAGTTCAAGGGTGGTCTGGGTATCCTTGAGGTCATAGCGGGCTTTGATCTCTCGCTCCGTTTGATCCACTGCATTGACCAGCTCTTGCCAGTCAAAATCACTCACAATATCAAAGGAAAATGTGCTTGCCATGCCTAGGGTTTTTGGGGATTCACTTGACCAATTACCTTTAATTTACCGTCATCAGTGACCTGCCAAATGTCATAGACCCCGACAACATCGCCATTTTCATCAATATCGACATTGCCACTGGCGCCTTGATAGTTGATTTCTTTGCCTTCCCGCAGTAAAGCCAGTCCCTTGCACACATCATCCACTTCTTCCCCCGGTGCGTTGGCCACATCGCGCAATTTGCTGCGAATCCCTTCACCCGTATTTTGTCCTGCGGCCTGTGCAGCTAGTACAAGGAGCGCGGCGGCATCCCAAGTCTGAGCACCAAAGGCCGGCAGATCGCTCCCTTTTTTAGCACGCCACAGTTCTCGCAGGCGACTCAGGGCTTGACCATCGGCGCCGGGAACGGTTCCCTTGGCACCGGCAATAATGTATTTGCCATCGGGAGTACGGCCCACTTGCTCAGGGAAACTTTCGGACTTGACGCCATCGGTGAGGAGAATGGCCACGTTTTGGGTGAGACCTTGCTCAAAGGCGGATTTCAGGAGCAGGCTACCCGTTTCCGGATACAAAATAGCCACCACCGCATCGGGGTTCCCGCTAAAAGCGGCAGCGGCTTCTGTTGTGAAGGTGGTTGCCCGCTCATCATAACGGGTGGGGCGGTCTTCATTGATCACGGTTCCCCCTAGGGCTTTGAAAGCGCGGGTAAATTCCTGCTCAAAGCTGCGGCCATAGTCATTGTTGATCACCACAGTGGCGACTCGTTGATACCCCTGTTCTTTGGCCAGTTGGGCAAGGGCTTGGGCTTGGTAATTATCGGGGGGAGCAGTGCGTGCCCAATAGCCGTTAAAGTCTCCTTTCTTGGCGCGTTCAGTCAGGAGTGTACTCGTACTGCCGGGGGAAATTAGCATCACTTGACCGCGGGTGGCAATATCGGCGGCGGCATTGGAGACACTACTGCCAAAAGAACCAACGACTCCGGCAACTCGGTCAATCTCCACCAACTTCGTCATCGCTTCTGCCCCAGAGGCAGGATTGGATTGATCATCAGCAGCAATAAGCGTGACGGGCTGGCCATTAACACCACCACAGGCATTCACCGTTTCCACCAGCAGGGGGACAACTTCAGCTATAGGGGTTCCCACCGAGGCTAAGTCGCCGGTTGAGGGCAACAATGAGCCAATCCGCAGCCCCTCACCCGTTGGGGTTGTGGTGGTGGTGTCTGCCTCGCAGGCGCCAATGGTAAAGAGGAGGAGTAATCCTGCAAAAATCTTGGCAGCTGCCCATCCGCTTGACGGCTTCTGACCCATAGCTATACACCCTCACAATTTGTCAGCATGCTACTGCAACTGCGGGAATCTTGCAATGCGCAGAGAGGATACCCTGCACAAAAAAAGGGGCATTCCCACATCAACAGCCCCTTTACATCCAATGCTCTGTGGATGAGGTTTCCTAGGTAGAGGGACGAACTTGCCGCGCCATATTCAAGAAGGCAGCCATATTAGCCCCCGGACGACGCCGCGCAAAACGGGTGTAGGGAACACTGGGGGTGACAGGGGTGGGGGTGGGTTCTGCGGGAGCTGTGGCAACGGGGGTGGGTGCGGCGGCAACGGGTTGAGCGGGTTGAGGAGCAGGAGCAGGTTCAGGGGTCGAGGCAGGTTCTGCCGCTTTAGTAGGGGTTGGCGGTGCAGCAGGGGCAGCCGTGCTCTTATCTAATTCAATGTAAAACTCGCCCTTTTTGCCCAAACCAAAGAGTTTCGCGATTGCCCCCAATAGGCCAAAAATCGCACCAAAGAGTTTCTTCAACAGATTCATCTCAAAGCCTCCCAAGCGGTCGTTGTGAGTAAGGTAGCAGAGGAGACAGCCCCAAGTTAGCATCCTGAAGCTGTTGAGACTTTATTATCGGACGCTCGGTGGCGCCAATCAACCTGAGAGTGCCGGTAACTCAATATGGAAAGTCTGAGAGGGCATATGTTACATTTTTCAAAGTAAAGCAGCGGTTTCGCAGGACTAATCACTGTTATGAACAAAGTTTACGACTGGTTTGAGGAACGCCTCGAAATTCAGGCGATCGCTGACGACATCACCAGCAAATATGTGCCGCCTCACGTAAACATTTTTTACTGTCTGGGTGGCATTACCCTCACCTGTTTTTTAATCCAATTTGCCACGGGCTTTGCCATGACGTTTTACTACAAACCGACGGTGGCTGAAGCCTTTGCCTCTGTGCAGTACATCATGAATGAGGTCAACTTTGGCTGGTTGATCCGCTCCATTCACAAGTGGTCGGCCAGCATGATGGTCTTGATGATGATTCTGCATGTCTTCCGCGTCTATCTTACCGGTGGCTTCAAGAAACCCCGCGAACTTACTTGGGTGACGGGTGTGGTCTTGGCGGTGATTACCGTCAGCTTTGGGGTCACGGGCTACTCCCTGCCTTGGGATCAAGTGGGCTATTGGGCGGTCAAAATCGTTTCCGGTATCCCTGCGGCGATTCCCGTGGTGGGCGATCAACTGGTGGAACTAATGCGCGGTGGTGAAAGTGTCGGTCAAGCCACACTCACTCGCTTCTATAGCTTGCACACCTTTGTGCTGCCGTGGTCGATCGCCGTCTTTATGCTGATGCACTTCCTGATGATTCGCAAGCAGGGCATTTCGGGTCCCCTGTAAGCCAAGCATCAAGAAATGTAACAGAGCCTGCTCTTTTCGGCGGTTCCACTTGTTATGCTCCAAGTAATCTCCCCCCTTGCTGACCCTCTAGGAGAACGATTCATTTATGGCAAAAGTTTTGAAAAAGCCTGATTTAACGAATCCGGCGCTGCGGGCAAAACTGAAAAAAGGCATGGGCCACAACTACTATGGCGAACCCGCTTGGCCCAATGACCTGCTCTATATCTTCCCCGTGGTGATTATGGGCACGATCGCCCTTGTGATCGGTCTAGCGGTGATGGATCCTGCCATGGTCGGTGAGCCAGCGGATCCCTTTGCCACCCCCTTGGAAATTTTGCCGGAGTGGTACCTCTATCCCACCTTCCAGATTTTCCGGGTGGTGCCCAACAAGCTGCTGGGGGTGCTCATGAATGCCTCCATTCCCTTGGGCTTGATGCTGATTCCTTTCATTGAAAGTGTCAACAAGTTCCAGAATCCTTTCCGTCGTCCTGTGGCCATGACAGTCTTCCTCTTTGGCACATTGGTGACGCTATGGCTGGGGATTGGTGCTGCTTTCCCCTTGGATAAGTCGCTGACTCTCGGCCTGTTCTAGGCATCTTAAGAAAACACCTCATTTGCTTGCGCATCTGGCGATCGCTGGGTGCGCTTTTTAGTTGGGATTTTGCGAGTCAGTTTTTTCAATAAAGGGCCGAATTTCGTTCAAATCAATGTAGCGATCGGTGGCATTGCGCAGCTCACGGGCAATCATGCCTTCGGTGGAAACAACCGTAATGTGGGTGTTTTTGGAGCGCAGGAGTTCGATCGCCCGCTCAAAATCGCCATCGCCACTAAAGAGAACGACGCGATCGTACTGACCGACGGTGTTGAACATATCAATCACAATTTCAATGTCTAAATTGGCCTTTTGGTAATACTTGCCTAGGGTCTCGTCGTAATATTCCTTCAACAGTTTTGTGCGCACCGTATAGCCAAGGTTAATGAGGGCATCGCGAAATGAACGCTGATCTTGCATGTCCTTGAGGCCGGTGTACCAAAAGGCATTCACCAATACAATGTTGGGATCACGGGTGAAGAATTCGAGAACACGACGGGGATCAAAAAACCAGCCATTTTTCTGCTGGGCATAGAACATATTATTCCCATCGATAAAAATTGAGAGCCGTTCTTGATGGGGAAGCATAATTAGGGAGAACCTATAGATCAGTGATGTATGTGTAATAGAAGAACCGTTGATAGAAGTTTGAATAGGCGATGGATTTTATACATTCTATAGGAGAGAATTTGACAGGATTCAAGGGAGCAAGAGCTAGTCCTTCAACAGGTAACAAGATAAAAAGAAGGTAAAAAGAAATATACGATAAGTTTTGCGATCGCTCGTAATCAGAAAAGTAAAAGTTCGCTAATGGTTCAGTGGGAACACTTTTAAGAAAAAGAAAAAATTTATTAATGCTTTTTAACCACTGCAATCTATTTTAACCACTGCAATCTATTTTAATGGAACTGCATAGCGGATGCTATAGTTTTTTCCTTGGCGATCGCCCCTTAAACACCAAAAAAGGGGGCAGTGCCCCCAATCCTTCATGTTTTTCACTGCGTTTAATACAGGGCACGTACCGGCGGAGCTGGCATCACCGCTGGGGGGGGTGGGGGGGCAAAGAAGGGTTGTTGCGGCGGCGGCAGTGGCGACTCCACCATCAAATTGCAGGGAAAGGGCGTACCGTACATCGAGGTACAGAAGGGACTATCAAGATCACGGGTGCGCACAGGGGGTTGATTGCTTTGCTGATACCACGCATCCGTAGAAACGTAGTTGATCCGCCGTGCCCGATTCACAATGTCATTATCCCGATAGGTGGGAAGCCCAAACGTAAAGGCCGCGTCGCCAGCGATCGAATCATCTTGCCAGTACCCCTGACTGCCATCAATACGATCAAAAGCCTGCGGCAAGGTGGGCTGACTGACAGGAAATTGTTGGGGATTGATGGGTTGGCGGCGGCTTTGGGCAGTTGCCGGAGCGACCACCGCTGCCAACATTGCCACGCACACCAGCGGCACAAATTTCATGCCCATAGGTTCATCTCCATAAGCGTTTTACACTTCGGCAACAGTGATAGGCCTAAAGGGTCTTAGGCATCCTAGGATTTCTTGCTTAAAATTATTCTAAATTCACTCCTCTTGCTGTTCCCAGAAGACTGTGCCGCTTTTTGCAACGCTGAGACTTCTCATCAAGGCTTAAGCCAGTGCAATGCCGGATGCCGATTTAGATCTCATACAGGCCGCCCTACAACAATACTGGGGCTATTCTGAGTTGCGATCGCCTCAAGCAGAGGTGATGACGGCACTCTTACAACGGCGGGATGCCTTAATTGTCCTCCCTACCGGAGCGGGCAAAAGTCTTTGTTTTCAATTGCCAGCAGTGCTTCAGGGCGGATTGACGCTGGTGATCTCGCCGCTGCTTGCCCTCATGGAAAATCAGATCACTGAATTGCGGCAACGGGGTCTTGCGGCAGCAGCCTATCATAGTGAACTGCCCAGCTGCCAACGCCGCCAGATTCTCTCGCGCCTAACCCACTACCGCCTGCTGTATCTTTCGCCGGAGTCCCTATTTTCCACCCCCCTTTGGCAGTGCCTCTGTGCAGCACCGATTCAACTCAATGGCTTGATTGTGGATGAAGCCCATTGCCTTGTACAGTGGGGCGATCGCTTTCGACCCGTTTATCGTCGCTTGGGAACGGTGCGGCCTGCCCTGCGCCAATGTAAACCGCTGCACCCCCGGCTGGCGATCGCTGCTTTTACTGCTACCGCCGATCCCAATGCCCAACGCACCCTCATTGAGGTTTTAGGTCTAGAGCAGCCTGTGCAGATCATTCACAGCCCCTATCGTGCCAATCTCCATTTAGCCGTACGCTCTGTGTGGAGTCGGGGGTATCGCCGCCATTGTCTCCAGCAATTTCTCAAGCAGCAGAGCAGAACCTCAGGCTTGATCTATGCCCGCACTCGCCGCGACTGTGAAACCTTGGCCACTTGGCTTCAGGAGCAGGGGTACCGCACCACCGCTTACCATGGCGGACTGCCGGCAGCACAGCGACGCCAAATTGAGAGCGATTGGTTGCAGGATAAGCTACCCTTTGTGGTCTGTACCAATGCCTTTGGTATGGGGGTGAATAAACCCAATGTGTGTTGGATTTGCCACTATCAGCCACCCCTGCAACTCAGTGAATACCTCCAAGAGGTGGGACGCGCTGGGCGAGATGGCCAACCAGCACAGGCACTGGCCTTGGTGAGCGATCGCTGGGGTTTAGATCGCGAAGATCAACAGCGTTGGCACTTTTTTCAGCGCCAAAGTCAAGATACTTACAATCGCGCCATGGCACTTCAGACGCATCTGCCCCTCAGGGGTAATCTTCCGCAACTGCGACAACACTTTCCTGAGGTGGAACTGACCCTAGCATTACTGCATCAACAGGGGGCACTCCGCTGGCAAGACCCTTTTCACTATTGCCGTCAACCCTTAGCACAGGTGCCACCGCCGCCCAAAGACACTCAAGAACAGTTGATGCAAGAGTTTCTCTATCACCGCGGCTGCCGCTGGCAGTTTCTCCTCCAAGCCTTTGGTTTTGCCACTGAGGCAGGGGGATTGCGTTGTGGCCATTGCGATCGCTGTCGGCCTGCGAACCGTACCTGTAAAATACCGTGAATTCACAGATTGGTATCACTGGGACTTTGTGTACACTGGCACATAGAACGGTAGGTTTACCATCGGTAGGTACAGGTTTCCCAGCAGTCATTCTGTTGCCACAGGGTAGGGGTTGCGGGCATGGGGCTACTACAAGTTGAGCAAATTCGCGAAATCCTTCAGGATGTGCTTTCAGAACATGCCGTTGTGGTTCAAGTCAATCAGTTTCGCAACCAATTAAACATTGTTTTGAATAAGCCCCCCGGCACCGTTGCCCACTATTCTGCCTTGGTGGATCTCCTCAAATCCCGCTTGGGACAGTTTCACCTCGACGATATTGCTCGCATTAAAATTATTGGCCGCATTCAAGGTTCGCCTAAACCCGATTGGGAAGAGGTCATTGATCTACGCCCCCCCAACCCAGCCCTAGCTGCCCCTGTGTATGCTTCCTCGGCTCCGTGGGTGGTCGCGATCGCCGCTGGGGTTGTGAGTTTACTAGTGATCTTTAGCTATCATCTCGGTCAGTGGCAGCAACAGCAACGCATGCAGCACTTGATTGGCGGTACCCTTGCGCAACAAGGCGTCACTATGGCCGATTTTAAGTGGCACATCGAGGGCGGTGCACCGTTTATTGTGGGCGTTCTGAAAAACTACAGTGAAGAGCACTTGCGCATGATTCAGGCGGACTTTGAACTTTTTGACAAGGCAGGGCAGCGGGTCGGCGCCGTTTCGGTACAGGTTTATGGCCTTGGCCCTGAGGAAACTTGGCACTTCCGTGAACCCGTGGGCAATCATCAGGCAGTGCGAGCACGACTGGTAAAATTACAGTCATTCCATTAAGTTTTCCCCTAAAAGGGGTAGAGTAAAAACCCTCTATGGCTCACCTCAACGCCCTGATTTTTGACGTGGATGGCACCTTGGCGGACACTGAGCGGGATGGCCATCGCATTGCCTTCAATAAAGCCTTTGCTGCGGCAGGCCTAGATTGGGAGTGGGATATTCCCCTCTATGGTCAACTGCTGGCGGTGGCGGGGGGTAAGGAGCGCATGAAGTATTACCTTGATCGCTTTCGTCCCGATTGGCCACGTCCCCAAAATTTGGATGCCCTGATTGCCGACCTGCACAAGGCGAAGACCCGCTACTATACGGAGCTATTGGCAGAAGGGGCGATTCCCCTGCGGCCGGGGGTGAAACGGCTGCTCACTGAAGCCCGTGAAGCAGGATTACGTTTAGCGATCGCCACCACAACCACCCCTGCCAATGTCACCGCACTCCTTGAAAATGCCCTTGCTGCTGATGGCGTCAGTTGGTTTGAGGTGATTGCCGCTGGGGATGTGGTGCCCGCCAAGAAACCTGCGCCCGATATTTACTTCTACACCCTTGAAAGAATGCGCCTCTCGCCCCAAGAGTGCCTTGCCTTTGAGGATTCCGCCAATGGGATTCAGGCAGCCACCGCCAGTCGCCTAGCGACCATTATCACGATCACCGACTACACCAAGGATCATGATTTTCGGGATGCAGCGCTTGTCTTGGATTGCTTAGGGGAACCCGACTACCCCTTTCAAGTGATTCGCGGTGAAGTGGGCTGGACCACCTATGTGGATGTGCCCCTATTGCGATCGCTCCACCAACAGTGGACAAGTACGTTGAGTCACCGATGATTTTCTGGCCACAGCGTTTTACAGTGAAGAATATACGAACCTAGCCTGAGTGATTAAAGAACGCAATGTACACGATTGATTTAATTCTGCGTCATGTCCCCATGCCCGTGAGCATTGAACGCAAGGAAAGTGCCGCAGCGACAGCAGTCTATCAGCAAATTCAGCAGGCGATGGCCAGTGGCACCCCGACTGTCCTCGAACTGACGTGCGATCGCCAAGTGGGCAAGAAGTTAACTGTCCTCACCTCAGAAATTGTGGCCGTACAGATGGCCGATAAGGATGCCCCCTCCAGTGTCGCCAGCCGGGGGGGATTCTTTGCTCAGTTGGTGCAGCAAACCAGCAATTAAGTAAAAATCTCTCAATAAAGTTTAGTTTTTCTTCGCAATGGTGAGTCTTTGCCGTTAGGATACTAAGCAGACTGATCCGTAGGGGAACGTTGAGCGAATCCTCCCCGTCTGAAAGTCAGGTATCTGTGGTGTGTCGTAATAGGGTTGTCTATGGTGAAGCGTTTCCTACCGGTTCTGATTCTGTTGGGGTGTAGTCTTGGTCTTGTGACCCCTGCCCTTGTGCGAGCCCAAGTCAATCAGGGTTTTACCTTCACTTGGGGAGATGGTCCCAGTGGACGGCAGCAACTCCAGTACCATTTAGAAAACGGTACGCCCGGCTTTATGGGCGATCGCTACTGGCTGCGCTTGGGTGAACAAAAAGTCGCGATTAATCGCATTAACATTACTTATCCCGATTACTACAACGGCATTATTGATCCTAGGGGTATCGAGGTACGGGTGGGGGGCGATCGCGGGAATCGCTTTTTTCAATTCCGCCGTAATCTTGGCCAAAAAATTGAACTAGCGGAGGTGTCCCTTGACCGCGATAACCGCGTCATTGACATCGTACCCGCAGAGGTCATTCCCGCAGGCACGCCCGTGCAAGTGATCCTCAACAATGTGCGCAATCCCAATCATGGCGGGATGTACTACTTCAATGCGCGCATTGGCTCCCCCGGCGATATTCCCCTGATGCGTTATATCGGGACTTGGATTCTGAGTATTGCCAATAACTAAGCCAATAACTCACTGGAACTCAATTTGCCAATTTGCGAACTGGTTCGCCATCCCTAGCCAGATTGGGGCGATCGCCCGAGGCTAGTCTTTGTGTGTCACAGCCGGTTCACTCTTCACGCCTGATGCTAGATTCTGTCAAGTCTTCATTCCCCCACATTTCGCCTCTCCTCACTCCCCTGATGTACCGTCTGGTGGGGGATATTGTCCTGCGGCGCTATTTTCGTACCCTTGAGGTGCAAGGGCAGGAGCAGATACCCAAAAGGGGGCCCGTGATCTTGGCACCCACCCATCGTTCCCGTTGGGATGCGCTCATTATTCCCTATGTGACGGGACGGCGGGTGAGTGGACGCGACCTCTACTACATGGTCTCCCACGATGAAATGCTGGGACTGCAAGGCTGGGTAATTGGTCAGTGTGGTGGTTTTCCCGTCAATACCCAAGCGCCTTCGGTGAGTGCCTTGCGGACAGGTGTGGAACTCCTGCGGCGGGGACAGGCCTTGGTGGTCTTTCCTGAGGGCAATATCTTTCGCGATCGCCAGATTCATCCCCTAAAGCCGGGCTTGGCGCGTTTAGCCCTTCAGGCAGCTCAGCGCTGTCAAGAAGCGATCCAGATTCTGCCGATTTTACTCGATTATGCTCAGCCCTATCCGCAGTGGGGAAGCGAGGTCAAGGTGATCATTGGTGCTCCCTTGAGTACGGGCAATTACAATGTTACCCACCCCAAAAGTGCTGCCCAAGAACTGACGAGTGATCTTTTGAGGGCACTGCAGCAGCTTCAAGAGGGGCGATCGCTCCTGTGTTTGGCTTGAATCCCTCTAAGAATCCGTAGGCACAATTAGCGCTTCAAATTGCTGGCGAATCTGGTCAGTGACTTCCTTAACGGCCTGTCGTGCCCCTTGGCGATCGCGACGATACAGCGGCCAATAGCTCTCTAAATTGAGGGGGTCTCCGACACTGAGGCGCACCTGCCGCAAGCCCACCAAGCGATTCACATTGGGGCTTTTTCCCTCTAACCAATCAAACGTCCGCCAGAGGATCAGTGCCACATCGGCAAAGCGATCAATCGTGAATTTCTCACGGATATAGCTACCCGTAATCGAGGTAAATCGCTCCGCAAGACGCATATGACGTAATCGCACATTGGCTTCCTCGGCCAACCAATCGGCTAAACAGCGCTCTACGGCAGACAGTTGTGCCAAATCACCGCGAAACATCCGTTCCCAAGCGGCCTGTTCAATCCGTCGGCAGCGACTCACAAAATCTTCACTGGCCTTAAGACCAAAGTAGGACTCTGCCACTACAAGGGCACTGTTGAGGAGTCGCTGAATCCGTGCTGCCAATTCGGCATTGGGGGAGTCAAAGGGGGGCAGTTCGGGAAAATCTTGGCGGTAGGACGTGGCATAAAAGGTCTCTAGGCGATCCAGCAGGTGCATCGCTAAATTGAGCAGGCGGCGGTAGAGGTCCTGCGGTTCGGTACTCTGAGAATTGGTGGGGCAGCCAAGGCGGTTCTCCAGTTGTGCCATCAGCATGGCCATGCGTTCCCAAGAGGGCTGACTGAGGCTGTACTGAATGCCAACGGGGAGAATGACCACAGGGAGCGATCGCCCCGCCTTCGTCAAATCTTCCAGACACCAAAATCCCAGTTGTGCCACGCCCGGCTCTAAAGGTGCGACCAGTTCATTGTGTTCATTCGTTGCCCCCTCCGGCGCTGCTGCTAGGGGAAATCGTCCCTCCAAGAGTAACTCCCGTGCCGATCGCAGGGCTTGGCTATCGAGCTTGCCGCGCATGATGGAAATCCCCCCCAACCGTGAGAAGAGCCAACCAATTTGCTCCCCTGCCCAGAGGGGAATCCCGCGATCGTAGAGAAAATAACCATTCGTGGGGTGACGCAAGCGAATGCCCAGCCGCCGTGCTGTTTGCGGCAATAGATGCCACATCAAATAGCCCATCACCAAAGGATCATCCGTACAAGGATGGCGAAAGGCAATGAGGAGCCGCACCTGTCCCCGCTGAAACTGCTCGTAATAACGGGCAAGGGTCTCGACATTCACCCCTTCCACCCGATTGAGACCAAGGCCGTAGCGGATGTAAAAGGGCAGGAGCCGTGCCGCCGTCCACCAAACTGGATAGCTAAACCGCTGGGGGAGAAAATGCAACGGGGGTTGGGCAGTCGCAACCACACTGGACATGACGCAAACTCCTCAGAAACAAGGGTTTAGACTGAGGCAGTGGCCAACTCCGCAATCAACTGTTCCAACATCGGCTGATCCGCCCAATAGACAGCATTACAGAACTGACAGGTGGCTTCCGCCTTCGCCTCTGTGGCTAGAATATCCTTTAATTCTGCCTCCCCTAGGAGCTTGAGTGCCGCTAGCATCCGTTCATGGGAACAGCCACAGTGGAAGCGCACCATTTGCCGTTGGGGCAAGAGTTGCAAGTCCATATCCCCAAGGAGTTCCTGAAAGATATCTGGCAGTGTCCGCCCCGCCTGTAGCAGGGGTGTAAAGCCCTTGAGATTGGCCACCCGTTCTTCAAGGGTGGCGATCAGGTGTTCATCATTGGCAGCTTTGGGTAGCACCTGTAACATCAACCCACCGGCGGCAGTCACCCCGGCCTCTTCAACAAAAACGCCTAACATCAGGGCTGAGGGGGTTTGCTCTGAAGTGGCGAGGTAGTAGGTGACATCTTCGGCAATTTCCCCGGAGACAAGCTCCACCGTACTGGAATAGGGATAGCCGTAGCCAAGATCGTGGATGACGTAGAGATACCCCTGACGCCCCACTGCCGCACCCACGTCCAGTTTGCCCTTGGCATTGGGGGGCAGTTCAACACTGGGATACTGCACATAGCCGCGAACCGTGCCATCGGCACCCGCATCCGCGAAAACCGTTCCTAGGGGGCCATTGCCTTGAATGCGCACATTCACCCGTGCTTGGGGCTGTTTGAAACTAGAGGCGAGAATTAAGCCAGCGGCCATGGTTCGTCCCAAAGCAGCCGTGGCAACGTAGGAGAGTTGGTGGCGTTGGCGGGCTTCATCGGTGAGTTGAGTGGTAATGACGCCCACGGCACGGATGCCTTCAGCCGCAGCCGTTGCTCGCAACAGAAAATCTGCCATGATTAGCCTAAAGAAATGTTTCGTTACACTTAGTTTATCTCCTTTCAATTGACCCCAAGGGCAGCCACCTGACGGGCAACATTTGGGAGACCCCTAGCAAGAACATCAGGAAATTGGCGATGATAGGCAAACAATCGTGATGCAGCGTCCAGTGATTGCGCCTATGGCCATGTCCTTAACTGTTTTGTCGGCGGCAACTGTCTTGGCAGAAGCAACAGAATTGCCTGAAGGGGGTCTGATTACGGAGATTCCGACGCTGGCGATCGCCCACCGCTTAGCACACCACCTCCGCCACCACTGGCCTTTAGAGACACCCTTGACACTCATTGACGCCCAACACCAGAGCACACTCCTCACCCTTGGCGAATTGGCAGAACTAACAGAGGCCACCTGCCCGCTACAACTGTATGTGCCACCCCCCCTACCAGAGGCACTGATTCAATTTCAACGCTTGATTGACGTGGTTCGAGAACTGCGCCATCCTGAGCGAGGCTGCCCTTGGGATTTGCAGCAAACGCCAACCAGCCTGATTCCCTATGTCCTTGAGGAGGCCTATGAAGTCGTCCATGCCCTGCAGGAGGGAGACACCGGGGCGATCGCCGAAGAATTGGGAGACCTGTTGCTGCAAGTCGTGCTCCAGAGTCAACTGGCTCAAGAAGCCGATCAATTTACCCTCGCCCAAGTTATTCAAGGGATTACCGATAAGCTGATCCGCCGCCATCCCCATGTCTTTGGTGAAGTGGCACTCACCACTGCGCAAGAGGTGCGCGATCAATGGGAGCAAATCAAAGCGGCTGAAAAAGGGACTGAAGACCGCCTCCCCCTGAGTCAAAAGCTGCAACGCTATGCCCGTACCCTGCCCCCCCTGATGGCGGGTATGAAAATTGGTGAGCGAGCCAGTCGCGCTGGCCTAGATTGGCCAACCATTAGCGGTGCATGGGAGAAATTTTACGAGGAGCTGGCGGAGTTTCAGGAGGCGCTTCTACAAGGGAATGCCGAGCAACAGGCTGCGGAATTGGGAGACCTGCTCTTTAGTGTGATTAACCTTGCCCGCTGGTGCCAACTAGATCCTGTGAATGCCCTGCAACAAACCTACCAACGCTTTATCCAACGCTTGGAGTGTATTGAGGCGGCCATCGATCGCCCCCTTGAAACTTACACCCTAGAAGAACTGGAAGCCCTATGGCAACAGGCCAAGGTACAGTTAGCCGCAGACAACCGAACCGAAGTGCCACCGGAGACCAAACCCGAAGAGGCCTAATCCATGGCTGCCATTTCCACTTTCAGTTCATCGAGATTCCACAGGGCACCCCCCAGCGCCGTGGGATTCGCGCCCACCACATGATTGCGAAAAGCCGTGAGGGAGAGGGGATTCACCAAGTAGATAAAGGGGAGATATTCCTGAGCCAGCCGCTGGGCTTCGGCGTAGATTTGCTTGCGGCGTTCTAGATTGAGTTCCTGTGCTCCCTGCACATAGAGATCACTAATGCGCTGCTCCCAGTCGGCCACCACTCGACCCGTGATCGGCGGTTGGTTGGGTGCCGGTTGCTGATTGAACGTATGCAAAAGGCCATCCACGCGCCAGATATTGGCACCGCTATTGGGTTCATTGCCACCCCCCGTAAAACCGAGGATATGGGCTTCCCACTCTAGGGAATTGGAGAGACGATCCACGAGGGTGCCAAAGGCCAAAAATTGCAGATCCACCTGCATGCCGATCGCCCCCAAGTCCTGCTGAATTTGTGTCGCTATCGCCTCACGGATTTTGTTGCCCGCATTGGTAATCAGTGAAAAGCGGACGCGGTTCCCTTGAGCGTCAAAGAGGCGACCTTGATTGTCGTAGCGGAAGCCTGCCTCTTGCAGTAATGCCTTGGCTTTGGCCACATCGTAACGGTAGGTGGGCAGTCCCTGCTCTGGGGAGAAGTAAAAGGGGCTTTGTACGGGAATCGTTGAGTGTTGGGGCGCCCCTAGGCCTTGGTAGATGTTGTTAATCATCCGCTGGCGATCGAGGGCATAGGCCACTGCCTGACGGAACCGCACATCGTTAAACCACTCGGACTTCACGGGATCCACAAGGGGCTTGCCATTGCGGCGACCGCGATTGAGATTAAAGGAAAGGAAAAGGGTATTGGGACTCGGCCCACTGTTGTAGATGCGAAACTGGCCGCGCTTTTCTTCCCGCTTGAGGAGGGAAAACATCTCAGGGGTGACGGCAAATAGATCCAGACCGCCCGAGCGAAATTGCAGCATGGCGGTGTCGGTGGATTCCACAATTTGCCAAATAAAGCGTTCCAGATGGGGCAGGGGCGATCGCCAGTAGAAGGGATTGCGCCGAAAAATCAACCGCTGGCTATTCACATAGCGATCCATGACAAAAGGGCCATTCCCCACAATCTGCCGCGGATCCGTATCAGTTCCCCACATGGACAAAAACTTCAATCGCCCTTGGCTATCCCGTTCTCGTACCGCTTGCCGCAGCAGATGGGCGGGTAAAATCGGCAAGCCAGTATTGCGTAAAAACGGCGCAAAGGGTTCAGGGAGCTTAAACGTCACTTGGCGATCGCCTTGGGCGGTCACTTCGGGCAGCAGCCCCTTCTGGCCAATACGGAGAATATCGCGGCTACTGGTGGGAATCTCAGGATTGAAATAGATCTCATTGTAGGTGAAGACCACATCCTCACTGGTGAGGGGCATCCCATCCGACCATTTCAGATTCGGCTTGAGTTGAAAGACAATCTCGAGGGTTTCAGGCTTAATTTGCCAAGATTCAGCGAGGGCTGGCTCCAGCTCACCCGTGAGGCCATTTTCTTGAATTAACCCTGTATAAAGGTAGCTAAAGACATTGGGGGACTCTTGGCTCAGGGCATAGTTAAAGGTTTTTGGGTCTGAGGTGACGGCGGTCACCAATTGGTTGCCACGCGGCGTAATTAGGCCAGCACAGCTTCCGAGGCTGAGGGTGCATAGACAAACCAGTAGCGCAATTAGAGGCCATCGCCACCCGCGCATCAGCCGCCACCGACAATCGTGACAATTTCCAAGCGATCGCCCGCCTGCACATAAGTGGTTTCCCAAAACTGCCGATGTAAAATCTCACCATTGTATTCAATGGCAACAAGGCGGGGGTGAATGTTGAGCAGGTCACAGAGTTCTAGAATCGAGAGCGATCGCCTCAGGGTGCAAGGAGTGCCATTGACATGGATGACGATCGCTGGCTCAACAGGAACCATAGCAGTAGGGGCGTATCCAGCTTAGAGGAACTGGGCAAGGGTTGCTTCAATTTTGGTTTTGGGTACTGCACCCACCAAAATATCCACCTTTTGACCGCCCTTGAAAATCATCAGTGTTGGGATACTGCGAATACCGTAGTCGGTGGCCACCTTAGAGTTTTCATCGGTATTCACCTTGACAACCTTGACCCTGCCCTGATACTCATTGGCAATTTCGTCAACAACGGGAGCCACCATGCGACAGGGTCCACACCAAGGCGCCCAAAAGTCCACCAGTACAGGAATATCACTATTTAATACTTCTTCTTCAAAGGTGGTATCTGTAACGGACAATGCACTGGACATAAACAGAACCCTTATAACGAATCTGTAGCCTTAAAAATATACTCTAGCAACCTTTAGACCAATCTTGGGCTTTAGATTATTTTTTGATACCCTAGGCAGTCTAGCTCGCGGCTAGGTTTGATTTGCAGTATATCACGTCGCCCTCGGCATACAGGAGACTATCGGCGTATAATAGGATTGCCGTTTCCTATCCAGAGGATGTCAACTATGGCAACAAAATCTGCAAAACCCACCTACGCTTTCCGTACCTTTTGGGCTGTGCTGCTGTTGGCCATTAACTTCTTGGTTGCCGCCTACTACTTTGGCATCCTCAAGTGACGCTCATCCCGCTAGTGAAAGTCCCTGCGGGTGCGGGCAATCTGTTCATGCAGCTTTGCCACTTTCTGTTGAATCTTCTTCCAGTTGGCTGACCCAATCTGTTTCCGCTTCAGTCTGCGTTGCAGCAATTGAAGCTTGCGTAAGCATCGAGGGGGCACCCTAGCCCCCCATTACTGGTAATCACTTCAACTCACGGCCAAAGGGCAGTAATCCTAAAATCATCAGCTTGAAATGCTGCTGCGCAAAGGGCAGGCCAATAATCGTCACCGCCAAGAGCAACCCCCAAAAGAGGTGATTGAGGGCAATGCCCCAGCCCACAACCAAAAGCCACAGGATATTAAAGATCATCGTTAGGGTGCTGTTGGCATCGGGCGCTTCAACAATTTGCTTTCCAAAGGGCAATAGAGCACTCCAACCCAGTTGAATCGCTTTAATCCCAAAGGGAATGCCAATGATCGTCAGGCACAGCGTCACACCGCCCAGCATATAGCCAATGCCCGTCAGGAAGCCGCCAAAGATCAACCAAATGATATTGCCAAGAAGACTCATGATCCGCTGCTCTAAACATTACCTAAGCCTAGCCTAGCAAGTAGCCAGTCGAGGAATTCTGCATAGGCAATCTGAGTCTGGAACCATGACGGTGGCAGTTGTCCAAAATAGGTCATCGCAAACTCAACTCTCACATCCCGTTCATGGTTGTAGCGCTGTTGGGGTGTAAGTGCATTATCTTGGGGGGAAAGGCGCAGGAGTCGCTGCACCCTCTCGGCTGGAATTTCCTTTTGGAACTGTGGTGCTTGGTAGGCATAGGCCCTGTAGAGTTGAGGTCGCTCTGTAGGAAGCAGCGCTAAGCACCACTGCTGAACGATTTCTCGACACTGAGGTATCTGCTCCTGAAGAAGAGCGTGCGCTCGTGCGCTTCTTGAACCACTGCTAGGGAACCTTGCTTCAGTAACAGTTGTGACTCAAGTGTTTGGCAATTTGACCCATTGCAGCCTCACAGATCACTCCTCCTGTGCGTAGCAACTCACCACTAAAAAGCCCATTCAGAATGTCTGGAGTAACGTCAAAAGTGACTGTGAGCGGAAATTGTATGATGTTACCCTACCTTAGTAAAGTACCGATCAATGATTTCAGGATCAACTGCTTTTGAAATCTCTTCTACCGTTGCATTACCAACTAACTGAGAAAGTGCTTCTTCTAAATCAATCAAGCTTTTTGCTTTATTTCTGAAATCAATCGAGGAAACACTAGGATCTAGCTTGATTTTGACTAAAAAGAAATCTGTTTCCCTACAGTCTTTTTCATTTATTATTTTTTTATTTGTCCAAATTATATCGCAATCTTGGTTAGAACAGCTATAGATATATTTCACTTTCCGAAGGAGAAGGTTGCAACTTTGCTTATCTAGAGATTTACTAATATTCTCAATAAATTTACGATCTGATTCGCGAATTGCTAAAATCAGAAATAGATTTCTTTCAGAAGGCAAGTTGTTTTTTATGATATCTAATAAAATACTCCCAGCAACTAAAACTAATACTACACCTGCACTAATCACTAAAAGATTGAGACTAAAACTGAAAAAATTCATACCCTTAACCTTCATAAGACAGTAGATAAGCTAAACTCAGATTACACAGATTCAACCCCAGCTATTTTCTTTAATTTAGTCAGATTATCAATTATCAAATTATTCTGCTGATTTAAGTAATCTAACTCATCTTCATTTTTTTGTCTTTTTTGCTCTATTTCATGACGTTGGCTATCTAAGTATTCTATTGATGTTTCGGAAACTTGTTTTACTGTTTCTTGAATCCTTTCTCTTAAGTCATCTATTATTGCTGTAACCCATCTTGTGATCGCTTCAACAACTTTATTGTTAAATTCAGACGCCCCTAATGATGATTCCCAATTTTCATAAAGCTTGTTAATAATTGTTAGTTTTAAATCTTTGATTTCTTTTATTCTATTGTCACGATCAATACTAGAGCCAGCTGCTGCACCTAAGCCAAACCCAATAGCTGCACCAACCCCTGCAGTTGTAAGGCCAAAGATTAGACCTAGTAAAGCCCCAGTCATTCCTGCCAAGAATGCACCGCCTGCAGCAGCTTCCCCCGTGTCTTTAAGATTGGAAATAGGGATAGATATTCTTTTGGCTATTGACAAGTTTTTCAAAAGATCATCTACATTAGGATAAGATCGAGCAGCTTCAATACTAGTCTTAATACGTTCTGCAATACTCAATTGAGGTAAAATTTCATTTATTTTATGGATCAAGTTATCAAGAGTAATTTGGCTGTAGGAGTTAGCAAAGTTTTCAAGAGTGGAGCGATGGGCTTGAATGAGAAACCTAGTTCGTTCTTGACAAGCTTCTTCTATATCAAAATTAAGTACAATAATAGCTCCCTCAATTGCCTCCTCTACTTGGTTAATTATTTGATTTTTTGTGTTGTCATCCGCATCTAAAACATTAATTAGAATATCGATGCTTTTGTCAATAACTTCACTAAGGTTTTGGCAATTTTGAAGAACACGATTGAATAGATGGGGTTGAAGAATTTGCCTTAAATTATCGTATGACTTAGGTAAACTATGGCTATCATAATTTCTAGAGCCTCTCAAGTATTGATTTACAGGACTTAAAATTTCAATTGATAGATCTGTCTTGACTTCACTTGGAAAGTCAATTGTTTTAGTAACATTTCCTTGACACTGCTCAGGAAGTCTTAACTCTTTTATCTTGCTTCTTTTTTCAGTTTCAGTACTTTTAGATATCATCACATTACTTAACTGATTTAGTTTGTTACTGAATTCTTCAAAAGTTTCTTCTATCTTTTTTTGAATTTCTTTCTGTTTGGTTTCGATTTCTTGCTTTTCTTCTTCAATTTCTTCAATTGAGATTTTACGTTTAATTTCAAGAGCAGTACCTATCTCTGCTTGAAGATTTTTAGATTTGTTAATGAAATCTAATAAAATGGGTGCAAGAACACTTTGCCGAAATGATGACTGACAGTATTTACTTAAAGTTTGCCAAAATATCTTGCTGCCACTTATATTCAAGGCATAGTCTAAAAGTTTTTTAGATTCTTCTGATGTAAGTGCTGTTTTACGACGAGATTTCCGTCTTAGATCATCATAGAAATTAGCTATTTCTTCATTATATTTTTCTTCTCTTGTAAAAATGTTTGCACAATCATGCAGCAGGTTTTCTAGAATATCCAATTGATAGGCTGATTCTGAGTAAGCATGAATTAGCTGTGCATAGTAGAGGAATAGTGCTGTCATTGGAATGATTTCAGGTGGTGTGCCTAGCCCTAGGGTTGTTTGTATTTGTGCCTTCAAGTTCTGAATGCGCTTTTCTATTGAGTCGTCTTCACTCGTACGGCTATCTATCTTATTTAGAATGAAAATCATCATTTTGGGGTCTCCCCCAAACCACTCTACAATGTCTTTTAATTCTTTAAGAAGCGTTTCCTGTTTATCACTATCTGTTTCTTGATAATTAATTGTAACGATACTAAAGCAGCCTTTGATGGTATCCTGAATAAGCTTTAAGTTTTTTTGATCGTTAATTGATTCCAAGCCAGGTAGGTCAAGAATTTCGATGTTCACGCTCTCTGGTAGTCCAATTTTTAAGCGATCTATGACTGGCAAAATTGGGCAATAGACCTCAATTTCAGGGAAGGGAAGGTCGGACTCTACTTTTTTTCTTTCATGGTAACGAGTCATGCACTCCTTAATCTTACTGTAGATATCCTCATCAGTGAGGTTTTGCCAACCAATCGTGGGATTAATGACTAATCTATTTTGAAGGCTGTGATGAATGCGTAAAATTCCTGCACTCATTTGCTGTGCTTCAATTGGCGCAATTCTACGACCAATAAGGGCATTAACAAGGGTAGATTTACCTGAAGATGTAGTGCCAATAGTAGCAATGCGAAAGGTGGGATGTTCTAGCCGTTCTTTGGCTTCGGTGTAGGTATCGTAAAACTGTTGGAGTATTGCCTGTAAGTGAGGCTGGTTAAGAATTTGTGGATCGCGTTTAGTAATCTGGTTAACAGCAGTATCTACAGCCTTGAGGTGTTCGAGAGCAGCCTCCAAAAGACTAGAGATTTCCATGGTAGCAGTGAAGTACAACTAGCAATTTTGCTTGATTCTAGCACAGGATTTTTGGGATTGCCATCCAGTTTTAGAGTTTGTTAACGGATTCAATGACTTGAGCTATTTCGGTAGCGTAATGCGGAAGCCGGGGGGGAGATAGTCATCCCCTAAGTAGTTGCTGGGAATCGTGCTGGTGTTGCCATCCCGCAGTGCCAAGTAGCTTGGTGACATGATTTCGATACCCGCTTCGTTGCAGGCGTCTTGGAGGTTTTGATGCAATTCAGAAATGGTATAGCGTAGCCCCTTCCAGTTACGGGTGTAAACATTCAGCTCATAGGCGATGTGGTAGTCATTGAGGGCAATTTGCAACACAAAGGGGGCAGGATCATTGAGGATGTTTGTAGTGCGGCGACCCGCCTCAATCATGGCTGCATAAACGTCGCGCCAAGGGACATCATAGCCAAGGGTAATCGTAGTTTGCAAAATCAAGGGCTGACCCATTTCCCGAATGGCTACAGCGTAATTGATGACTGTGCTGTTGAGCAGTGACGAGTTGGGAACTGTAATCACTTGATTATTGAAGGCACAAATACGGGTGACAAGGAGCGTTTTTTGTACCACAATCCCCTTAACATCGCCGATTTGAATGAGGTCGCCCACCTGAAAGGAGCGAGTATAGATGAGAATGACGCCACCCACCACGTTGGCGATCGCCGAGGTGGAACCCAAGGAAAAGAGAATCCCCAAAAACACAGAAATACCTCGGAAGGCTGGGGAGTCAAAGCCGGGTAAGTAGGGAAAGACAACGACTGCCGCCAAAGCAATAATTAAAATTTGCAGCAGGTTGTAGGTGGGTTTTGCCCAATCGGTGTAGAAGCCCGGAATGACCAAACGCTCGGTTTCAAGGGCATAAAAAATCGCCCGCACCCCTTTCAAGATGTAGTAGGTGATAGCCACAATGACGGCGATCGCCACCAGATTAGGCAGATAGTTGCCAATACTCGTGAGAATAAATTCAAGGGAACCCAAGAAGTGATTGAGAAAATTCTTGCCAAAGGCGCGTGTCCAAGGAAAGAGACTGAAAACAAACGTCAGGTACAGATAGAGGATAAATAGCAGCAGCGCCAACCGCGTAAACTGCAATATCCGCAATAGCCAAAGCTCAACCGTTTCCTGAGAAATAATCTCAAAATTTTGCAGGCGTAAAGGGGGAATCCGCTCGCCACCCCAGCGGCTTACCGGCGGGAAAATCTTACCGGAGATGCGAATAATCACTGAACAGAGGATCAGGGTGAGAATCGTTGTTAAAACTGCAAAAACAGTATTTTTGAGCAGGTTTTGGGGAACGCGATCTTGGCGATAACGGGTAATGGCCTCACGAATGCGCTGGGCGAGTTCAATCGCTATTTCTTCTTGCGTTTCTAGGCGATCGCCCACATCGGCTTTTGTAATGGTGACGAGCGGGCGGTTGTCTTGAACCACGCTGACATTGTCGCGATCGCCCACTCTTTTGATGGTAATGCTCTCAACGGGAATATCTTCATCCTCTGCCACTTGCAGGATACGGCGTTGAATCGCTGCCGCCCGTTCCTCGGGGGTAAAGGAGCCAATGCCTTCACGCACCTCAAACAAAACTTCGCCATCGAGGATCACTAGGTATTCCTGAATCTCAGCCGCCGCTGGGGGTACTTGGGCATCTTGCGCCATTAAAGGCCACTGTGCCTGCCCCACCACCAGTAAAAAAGTGAACAATAGGCACAGGAAAAAGCGTGTCCAAAAGCGTGGCTTTGTCATAGATGGCGGGGATGCAGGCAGTTCATTCTCCATTTTTGGGTGAAATCCTTGCCTGCCGCTGCTTTAGCGAAGATCCTTAACAATTGGTCGCTAGGTACTCTGCCAGTGCCTCCGAACCGCCAATGTATTGGCCGTCAATAAAGACTTGAGGAACCGTTGTTGCCCCTGTCACTGCTTGGAGCGATCGCAGGCTAGCCCCCTCACCGATGACAATCTCATCGTAGTGAATGCCCTTTTGCGCCAGCATGGTTTTGGCGTTGGCGCAGTAGGGACAGCCCCGCTTTGTAAAGAGAGAAACACATTGCCGCTTGTAGCTGGGGTTGAGGTAGCAGAGCATCGTTTCCGCATCCGAGACCTTAAAGGGGTCGCCGGGTTCTTCGGGTTCAATGAACATTTTCTCGATGACGCCATCCTTCACCAACATTGAATAACGCCAAGAGCGCTTGCCAAAGCCAAGGTCTTCCTTATCAACAAGCATTCCCATGCCGGCGGTAAACTCACCATTACCATCGGGAATGAGGCGCACATTCTCGGCTTGCTGGGTTTTGCCCCACTCATTCATGACAAAGGCATCATTCACGGAAATGCAGAGGATATCATCCACGCCACAGTTACGAAATAGGGGTGCTAATTCGTTGTAGCCGGGGAGATGGGTTGAAGAACAGGTAGGGGTGAAAGCGCCCGGCAAAGCAAACACAACAACGGTTTTGCCATTGAACAAATCATTGGTAGTCACATTGACCCATTGATCGCCTTCACGGGTGCGAAAGGTGACTTCGGGAACACGTTGCCCTTCACGGTTGGGTAGCATGGTGGAGTCCTCTACATAACCTTACTTCCTAAAGTGTAATCGTTATGACTTTGATTTGTCAAGCGACAATGGCTCGTTTTTGATCTCAGGTGCTCCCCTCTAACCTAGGAAGTGATCTACAGCCTTCTGATATGGTCTCCTGATTGACAGGCTATTTGGAAAACTTTGTGGCTTGACTCAAGTTTGCTATCGTACAGGTAGACTTACTCAGCGTACGATTACGACCACAACCTTTGGCAAGCTTCTGATGGACGAACTGCTTAAAACCAGCCAAGAATTAGCTGAACTGTTCCCTGACGGTGCGATTTTTATTGGCGGAATCGCAGTTTATCTGCATAGCAAATCCCAAGGTCTATTGCATCTTGCTGAAAGCAGTCATGATGGAGACTTCTACATCTCCCTTATTGATTTTGCAGATTTACGAGATTTGGAAGAGATCACACCAAACCGGCGCTTAAATAAGTATCAGCTCATTAAGAATGGATGGGAATTTGATGTCTATGTTGAAAGAAATAATCATCTCGCTATACCCTTTTGTGAGGTCAATGCAGAAAAAATAGTTATTGATAATCTGCCCTGTGCGTGTTTAGAGCATCTATTAATTCTTAAGTTAGATGCTTATTCTGACAGGTTTCATTCATCAAAAGGGGATAAAGATAAGCGAGATATTATTCGCATCTTAAACATGATGAAAAGTCCAAGAATTGATATTTTGAAAAACTACTTAGATCAAGAAAAAATAAAACTCATTAAATTGGCAATTAGTGATAATTCAAAGTATCTAGAAATGTGCAAAAACAATTCTCAACAAGCAAGTGCATTACGTAAGTCAACACAGAAAAATAGTCAAATTTTGCTCGATTTAGAAGTATGAGAAAACTATATCGCGTTTTTATACCACCGCCAAAATATGAGAAAAGGTGTTACTCCTATGAAATGATTTATACACTTGAGGAAATATGTGAAAAAGCGGGCTACAAATTAAAAGTAACAGGATGCCTAACACCGAAAATAATTTTCGCAGAAAAAGAAAATACAATTGCTTTTGATCGAGAGGGAAATCCAATCTATATCGTAGATGTTAGAGGTATTGATTTGTCGAGACCTGAAGGGTGGGAAATGATCTTGGAAACATTAGCCTATGGCTTTATGGATTACGCCACACGAGAAACGGTGCGTCACCTGTCTTGATTGAACTTCATGGGAGCGTTGATGGAGCAGCAAATTGTCCACGCCACAACAGGACGGGTGCGATTTCGGGTGCCGCGTGTGCAGCGAGATTCGGCCTACGGAGAGTTATTGGTGCAGTTGCTGGAGTCTTTGGCCATTGTCGAGCGGGTACGGCTCAATCCCCAAGCGGCAACGGTGGTGGTGGAGTATCAACCCCATTTGCTCCATGAAGCGGCGGTCTATGAAAGTTTGAATCACTGTTTTCAGCAAGCCATGGTGGCCATGCCGCAGCCCTTGCCGGAGAGTGCGGCTCCTGCGGATGCGATCGCCCTTGAAGATTACGAAGCACAAGTCGAGGCCGATGCTCGCCTTGAAACCGATTGGGAACGCTTGGGTCTGCCCTTGGTGGCCTTGGGGGTCTCGCTCCTCAGTGTGCCCTTGGAATTGCCCTTCGCGGTGGTTGGGGCAACGGTCTTGGCCAGTGCTTGGCCGTGGTTTCAGCGGGTGGGGCATCAGATGCGTCAGGGGCATCCCCCGAATGTGGATTTGCTCGATAGCCTCTGGATGGCACTGCATACCGTCAATGGCCAGTTCTTAGCGCCTGCCTTGAAGACTGCCCTAGTGGGGGTACGGGCAGATGTGCGCGATCGCCAGCGACGACAACAGTTGCATCGATATCCCAGTGTCTTGATGGCTCACTACGAACACCTGACGGTGGAACGCCAAGGACATTCCCTGACGATTGAAAGTCAGGAGTTACAAGTGGGAGATCTCCTGTGGCTGCGGCCGGGGGATGTTGTGCCCGTAGATGGCAGTGTTGTTGCTGGATTGGCGGAAGTGGAGCCTGCCCATTTTGAATTCTCGCGACAGGTGTGGGTGTGTCGTCCTGGCGATGCTCTCTATGCCGGCTGTCAAATCCTGACAGGACAAGTCCAGCTGCGGGTGATGCGCACCGGTTGGCAAACGCGCCTTGGTCTCATTACAGATCTGCTACACACTGAACCGGTCTATGACAGTGCCCTTGCCCACCAACAGGGGGAATTTGCGCGCCATGCGGTGCTGCCAACCCTTGCCCTCAGTGGTGCCCTCTGGTTGGCTACGGGAGCCTATGGGCCAGCGATCGCCCCGTTACAATTTGACTTTGGCAGTGGTGTGCAACTGTCGCTGCGGACGGTAATGCTCTCGGCGCAGGTATTTGCTGTGCAACAGGGGATCTATTTACCCACCGCTGGTACTTTAGAGCAACTGGCACAACTAGAGAGCTTGGTGATTGATGCGCGCGCAGGTCTTCCCCAGCCCCAACGGGCACAAATCCTGATTCAGCAATTGCGACACCTTGGCCTTCATATCTATCTGCTGCAAGATCAAGGCTCGCCCCTTGAGGGCACCACCGATCTGACGAGCGATCGCCTCACCGATCTGCAGGCCTACCTCGTGGGTAAGCGGCGGCGGGTGGGTTGGATTAGCTTTGGTGACACCTGCTCCTGTCCTGAAGCCACATGGCTACCGATTCGCTGGCAGCCCCCTACCTTTGCCCCCAATGCCAAAGTGGTCGTTCTCTTGGATGGCGACTGGTCTGCCCTTGGCCGTGGCATGGCCATTGCCCGCGATGCCCTAGAGCGCACCTATCAAAATGTTGCCTTGATTTCTCTACCCAATTTAGCCGTTACCTTTGGCGGCATGTTTTTGGGCTTGCATCCTGTGGTCAATGTCGTTACCAACAACGCCACTGCCTTTATGGCCGAGTTTTGGCATGGAAACTCACCCCAGTTTCGTACCGCCCTATTGCCAAGTACACCAACGACCGTCCCCCTGCAACCGCTGCCCCTAGAATCCCCGCAACTAGCGGTGGCCTTATAGAGCGAGGCTATCCAAGCGTCAATAGCGCTGCTTCAAGAAGGTGAGCAGCGACCAAAGTCCCGTCAACCAACTGGCCATGGCAAGGATTAAGAAAATTCCTCCCGGCAGCATCGTCAGCCAACCGGTTCCTCGCAAGAGGTAGAGAATGAGGAAGACGGTGAAACAAGTACCAAAAACATAATAGGCACGGCGCACGGCAAATTAGGTAATGAAGTGTTATAGTGATCTCGTAATGTAAGGGCATGGGACTTGTCAACAGTGAAACAATTGACGTTGATGGGCTATCCCAACATCACCACTTGGTATCTCGAAATGGGGTTGCGCCAACGGCGAGCAGCCATCCCTGCACTCTCGGTTGTGGATAATTGCGAAGGACCGAGTATGAGCTGATCGGCCTGCAACTGGAGGTTCACACCGTTGTGAACTGGGTCGATCAGAAGTGTTGAGCACGTTCCGCCCTGTTACGGCACTTTAAGTTTTTAGCTATTCAAAATCATGAAACACCCCTCAGCGGGTTAAGCAATGCTATGGTTGGGGTAGTTCCCGCCTGAGCGGCTGCGCCTGCTGTGGAATTAGCTTGCGAGGAACGACCGATGTCTGCATTTGCTACCCCCATTACCCCTGCTCCCATTCCCGATAATATCAGCCTGACAGAACTCATTGATAAATACTTCACCGCCTATAACTCAGCACGGCTACGGGAAATTTGCCAATTGTTGAGCCAACGGGTGTTTCGGCCAGAAGTGACGGTTGGTCTGAGCCTCTCAGGGGCGATGACGCCTGCGGGTTTGGGAATCTCGGCTCTGGCGCCTTTGGTGCGCGCTGGGTTTATTGATTACATCATCAGTACTGGAGCAAACCTCTACCACGATATTCACTATGCCCTCGGCATGGATCTCTATGCGGCGCATCCTTTTGTCGATGATGTGCAACTGCGCAAGGAAAGCAAAATCCGCATCTATGACATTATCTTTGACTACGATGTGCTCCTTGAAACCGATGCGTTTTTGCGGCAAGTGCTGCGCAGTGAAACCTTCCAACGCCGCATGGGCACCGCCGAGTTTCACTATCACCTAGGGCGCTATGTCCGCGAACTGGAAGTGCAGCGGGGACAAACCCATTCCTGTCTCTTGGCCACGGCCTATGAGTGTGGGGTGCCCATTTACACCTCCTCCCCCGGTGATAGCTCCATTGGTATGAATGTGGCGGCGATCGCCCTCGAAGGGTCGAAACTGATCATTGACCCCGCCATTGATGTCAATGAAACCGCTGCGATTGCCTACTTTGCCCGCGAAGCCGCTGAAGGAAATGGTAAGAGTGCCGCTCTCATTATTGGTGGCGGGAGTCCGAAAAACTTCCTGCTGCAAACCCAGCCACAGATCCACGAGGTTTTGGGATTAGAGGAACGGGGGCACGATTACTTTATTCAGATTACCGATGCGCGGCCGGATACGGGTGGCCTCTCGGGCGCTGTGCCCAGTGAAGCCGTCAGTTGGGGCAAGGTGGATCCCCAAGGGTTGCGGGATACCGTGGTCTGCTACACCGATAGCACGATCGCTCTTCCCATCCTTACCGCCTACTGCCTCAATCGCTGTCAACCCCGTCCCCTCAAACGCCTCTACGATCGCCGAGGCGAAATGGTCGAACGCCTCCAACAGCTCTACCTGCAAGCGCAACTTCAGCACAAGGTGAAAGACCTGCCCCCTGCAGCACCTGTAGCCACCTATCCCTGTGGTACGCCGATTCGTCGGGGCTAGTCACAGCGGCGGGGGATCCGCAGGGATCCCTCGAAGGCTCGCGCGAGATTTTCAGGGGTAAAGACCTCACTGGTGCGGCCATAGGCTAGGATGCTGCGGTTCACCAGCACCACCTGATCACAAAAGGTGGTAATCGAGGAGAGATCGTGGGTGGAGATGAGAATCGTGTGCCCCTTCTCCCGCTCCGCCATGAGGAGATCAATAATCAGTTTCTCCGTTTTTACATCCACACCCGCAAAGGGTTCATCCAAGAGCAACACCTGTGCTTCTTGGGCAAAGGCGCGGGCAAGGAACATTCGCTTCTTTTGTCCGCCGGAGAGTTCGCCAATTTGGCGGTGCCGCAAGAGCCACAATTCCACCTGTTCTAGACTTTCCCGTACCCGCTGGCGATCGCGCGCGGTTGGTTGGCGCAGCCAGTTCATTTTGCCATAGCGCCCCATCATCACGACATCCCAAACCCGCAGCGGAAACTGCCAGTCCACATCTTCACTCTGGGGGACATAGGCCACCAAGGACTGCCGTTGTACCTGCTGTCGGGGTAAGCCATGAATGCGCACCTGACCTCGGATCGGCTTGACAAACCCCATGATGGCCTTGAAAAGGGTGGATTTACCCGCCCCATTCATGCCCACCACCCCACAGATCGTGCCGGCGGGCAGTTGCAGCGTTGCCCCATGGAGGGCAAGATGGCGATGATAGGCCACCGTCACATCTTGTAAATCAATGGCAGGGCTAGAAATCATGAGGCTGTCCTCCCGGTGAGACCGCGAATCAGGGTGTGGATGTTGTAGCGCAGGAGCTCAAGATAGGTGGGGGCATTGCCCTCAGGGGACGATAGGGAATCCACATAGAAAATGCCGCCAAATGTGGCGCCAGACTCCCGCGCCACCTGTTGTTGCGGACCGGCATTAACCGTACTTTCGCAAAAGACAGCGGGAATCTGTTGCCGTCGCACAATGTCAATCACCCGTGTCATTTGTCGCGGCGTCCCTTCCTCATCGGCATTCACAGGCCAGAGATACACTTCCTCAAGGTCATAGTCCCGCGCTAGGTAGGAGAAGGCACCTTCACAGGTGACGATGTAGCGTTTGTTGGCGGGGAGGGCTGCTAGGGCTTGACGTAGCTCTTGATCAAGGGCGCGAATTTGGGCTTTATAGGCTGCGGCGTTGGCGGCATAGATCTCCGCGCCAGCAGGATCGAGGTCTGTGAGCGCTTTGCGAATGTTGTCAACATAAATCAGGGCATTTTGGGGTGACATCCAAGCATGGGGGTTGGGTTGTCCGCGGTAGGCATCCTCTTGAATGGGAATGGGGGTAATCCCCTCTGTGAGCGTGACGCGGGGCACATTCGGTAGGCTGTTGTAGAAGCGATCGCCCCAGCGTTCGAGGCCAAGGCCATTTTCTAAAATGAGGGCAGCTTCCTGTCCCCGCACAAGGTCACTAGGAGTGAATTCATAGCCGTGGACTTCCGCTCCCGCTTTAATGAGTGACTCCACCCGCAGGCGATCGCCCGCCACCTGCTGCGCCATATCCGCAAGGACTGTAAACGTGGTCAGCACCAAGGGGCGTTCATCCCGGTCGGTTTGCATTTGACCAGTTGTTTCCCGCTGCTCAGGCGCAAGAGCGGCACATCCCCCCACTACGAGTACTCCCACCAATAACCAACTCAGTTGTCGCATTGCATTTTCCATTTTCATAATTCTTTCATAATTCTCAGCCTAACACAGAAGCTTCAAGAAAATGAAATAAAAATGAAAAGCTCCCCCTTGGAGGGCGATCGCCCTGTCCGATACACTGGGGGGAGACGGTCATGGGAAGAAACGGTGAAACGACGCAAACGCTGGCTTGCTGTTTTGGTGATACTGCTCCTCTGGTTGGGAACCTTCCTGCTGCCGCCACTGGCGATCGCGCTGCCTGTTGACCATCCATTAATTGCTGCCCTGCCCCAAGGGAATGCCATTACTGATCCCAAAGCGCTGCTCCGTTGGGCCTTACCGATTGACAATCCAACGGTACGAGAACTGCAAAAGGATCTAGAACAAATCTCTTTTTGGGTGCGGGGCAAACAGTGGTCAAAAATTGCCAGTAACATCAGCAAGGCGAAAGCCATTGTTCGCGATCGCGCCGATGAACTGCTCAAAAGTATCCCTGCCGAGAAACAGGAGGCGGCCAAAACCCTCTTGGCGGAGTTAGAGACCTCCCTCGATACACTTCAGGAAGCCGCCAAAGCCAAAGATCGCAGCCAACTCTTGCCCGCTAAAGCCGCTGCCCTCGACAAAGTGGGGGACTTGGAGGCCATGATGGTACAAAACGTGAGCTATACGCCTCCCAAGGGCTACGAGCACCTGCCGCGATTGCTGGGCCGTGCCACCGTGGAAATGGAAACCACTAAGGGGAACCTGACGATTGTTGTCGATGGTTACAGCGCCCCCCTGACCGCCGGCAACTTTGTGGATTTAGTACAACGCCACTTCTACGATGGCCTCCCCTTTACCCGTGCTGAGGAATCCTATGTGCTGCAAGCAGGGGATCCCCCAGGGCCAGAGGTGGGCTTTATTGATCCAGAAACGAACCAATACCGTGCCATTCCCCTTGAAATTCTGGTGGAGGGCGACAAGTATCCCCTCTATGGCATCACCCTTGAGGATGCGGGTCGTTACCTCGAACATCCTGTGCTGCCGTTTGCTGCCTATGGCACCGTTGCCTTAGCGCGACCTAGTGATGATCCCAATGGTGGTTCCTCGCAGTTTTTCTTTTTGCTCTTTGAACCGGAGTTGACCCCCGCAGGACTGAACCTTTTGGATGGTCGCTATGCCGTCTTTGGCTATGTCGTGGAGGGAGAAGAAACCCTGCGGCAACTGCGCCAAGGGGATAAAATTCTCTCGGCTAAGGTGGTGGAGGGGCTTGAAAATCTGGTACAACCGGCGTAGGTTAGGATGTCCAGTATAGACACCGTTGAGAGAGTGCGATGATTGCCAAGGTTGCGCCTGCCCTTTTCCTGCTCCTAGTCAGTACCCCTGCTTGGGCCGCCAATCCAGCCCATTTAGAACAACTGCGGCGCACGGGCAACTGCCCCAACTGTGATCTCAGCTATGCCCGCTTACGGGGGCGGAATCTTCAGGGAGCGGATCTGCGGGGGGCAAACCTCAATGCTGCCAATTTACGCGGTGCCAACCTGAGCAGCGCCAACCTCAGCGGGGCTGTCCTCAATAACGCTGATTTAACGAAGGCCAATCTCACCAATGCCAACCTCAGCGGGGCAAGCCTACTCATCACCCGTTTGGATCGAGCCATTCTCGGGGGGGCAAAGTTAGTGGATGCGATTCTCGGGGGGCGCGATCGCCTAGCACGGGTACGGACATTCCGCGATGCCACCTTGCCCAGTGGGGAAAAGGCCTTCTTTTTAGAAGAACCCAGCCGCCGTCGCTAGCCTATGGGGATTGCGATCGCCAGCTTTATTATTTTGTTCCTGCTCAGCGAAGCCGTATTGCACCTACGGCAGTGGGTAATTCCCTTTCCTGTCGTCTTAATTGCTGCGGTTGGTTTAGTGGTGGCCTCCAATTGGTCGCTCTTTCGCCGTGAGTAGCCTCCCTATCCTAGACATAACGGCTAAATGTCTAGAGGAACTCCTCGCGTGGCATCAGGTGCACCATCCGCAATTGAGTGCCCAATGGCAGCCCCTCTATGAGTTGCGCGATCGCCTCGACCAGAGTGCATGGCACATTGTTGTCTTGGGTCAGGTGAGCCGCGGCAAGTCCGCCCTTTTGAATGCCCTCTATGGCGAAGCGATTTTTCCCGTGGGCGCCCTTCATGGCACGACTCGATGGCCGCGAACGGTTCGCTGGCACTGTCAAGATCAAATCGTTGATCTCACGGATACCCCTGGGCTGGATGAAGTCGCGGGTAGTGAACGGGAAAAAATGACATGGAGTGCCGTTGAGACTGCCGATCTTGTCCTTTTTGTGACCCAAGACAGCCTTACCCCCGTCGAATGCCAAGCCCGCGATCGCCTAAACACCCTTAGGATTCCCCACAAGCTCATTCTCACCAAGGCGGATCTCTACCCGCCAATGGCCGAAGGTATTGCCGTGAGCAGCACAACAGGTCAAGGCATTCCAGAACTGCGACAGCTTCTTCAG
Source organism: Thermosynechococcus sp. TG215 (assembly GCF_031583455.1). Lineage (NCBI taxonomy): Bacteria > Bacillati > Cyanobacteriota > Cyanophyceae > Acaryochloridales > Thermosynechococcaceae > Thermosynechococcus > Thermosynechococcus sp. TG215. The sequence goes on from NZ_CP134178.1 coordinate 1,162,638, forward strand.
CAGTGGTTACAACAGGAGGCTCCCCAAGCCCGTGCCCTGCGAATTCTCCACCAAGCCAGCCAAGTTGAACAGAACCTCGGGGCAGCTCTTGGCACGCAAGACACGTCGGCATGGTCTTGGTTAACCGCACAGATGGTGGGTAGCCTGCTGCTGCCGGGGGGATTTTTCGATGTCGTGCTGGCGATAATCAGTACCCTTGCCTATATCCGCAAAGCGTGCCAAGCCTATGCCGTGCCCTTTCCCCTACCGGCCTTTGGGAGTCTGAGTCAGTTTGTCTTACTGTGGTATGCGGCGATTTATCTTTCCAGTTGGCAAGGCTTGACCTTCGGCAGTGAACTCTGGGGAGTCAATACGACTGTTGTCCTCCAGGGGGGAGTGATCTTCTGGGGCTACCAACAGATTCGCCGCCGCCTAGACCCCTATCTTCAGCAAGGCTATCAATGGGGACACCATGGACCCCAACGGCTGTTGCAGCAACTCACTCAAACCCGTGCCAATGTGACGGCCTCCGGCTGATCTTGGTATTTGCCCCGCCGCGTTTCATAACTGACATCGCAGGGTTCACCCTCAAAAAAGAGCAATTGCACCACTCCCTCATTGGCGTAGATGCGACAGTCTGCACTGGAAGAATTTGAGAATTCTAAGGTCAGATGGCCTCGCCAGCCCGCCTCTGCCGGTGTCAGGTTAGCAATAATCCCCGCACGGGCATAGGAGCTTTTACCAATACACAGAACCGTGACATTTTCAGGAACCTGTAGGCGTTCTAGCGCCACCCCAAGACCGTAGGAATGGGCGGGCAAAATAAAGAAGGCACCATTGGCATCTTCATGGAGGGGCGCAGATTCCAGATTTGCCGGGTTAAAGTTTTTGGGATCCACCACCGTCCCCGGCACATGGCGAAAGATACGAAACTCCTTCGGGCTGAGGCGAATATCGTAACCGTAGGAAGAAAGGCCAAAACTAATCACGGGCTGCTCAGCCACCCGCCGCACCAGTGTCGGTTCAAAAGGCTGAATCATGCCCTGAGCCGCCATGGCTCGAATCCAAATATCATTTTTAATCATTGTGCTGTCGCGATCGCACAAACAACCAATGTATCTTACAGCCCTTTTCCCATGAATAAAACAGGCTCAACACTGTGAAGAGACTTAACGCTTTGCTTCCCACTGACCCCAGCGATAGCCGAGTTCAAACCAGATCAGCGAATTCACAAAATAGATCGCGACCACCGTTAACCCTTGCCATAGTTGACCCAACTCAGGCCAAAGCCACGGCAATAGGCCCAAACCCACGGCGATACCCCCTAGCAGACCGAGACCTGTCCCCCCTGCCATGACGAACATGATGAACAAAGCGCCCAGTTCTAGGCTGTTGGGTAACTCACGGCGAAATAGCCGAAAATAACACTGCATGAGATACATGTGCGGCCATATCAGCAGGAAGATCACCGCCAGCAAAAGGTTAGAGAACAGGCTTCCCACACTCTAGAAAATTCCAGAAACAACAGTGGTGCTGCGCCCCAGTCTAGCGAGAAGGCGCTAAATCCGATCCAAAACCCGAATCCCCAGTAGGGATAGTCCTAGCTTCAGGGTCTGAGCAGTGAGATAGGCAAGGGTGAGACGGGATTGCTTCGTTGGCTCAGTTGCCGAGAGGATGGGACAGCGATCGTAGAACTGGTTGAAAAGCTGGCTCAGTTCAAAGAGGTATTGGCAGAGGCGGTTGGGCAATAGCTCAGCGCTCACAAGGTCGAGGGTTTCCTCCAGTTGCACAAGGTGCTTGGCCAAGTTTTGCTCGGTCTCATCCTCTAGGAAGAGGGGGGTATCTGGTGAGAGGGTGCGCCAATCAATGTCGCCGCGCCGTGTCAGTCCTTGGACACGCACATAGGCATAGAGCAAATAGGGAGCGGTATTCCCCTGTAGGGAGAGCATCTTGTCGTAGCTAAAGACGTAGTTACTGTTGCGGTTTTGGCTAAGATCTGCGTATTTGACAGCACCGATACCGATCGCCCGTGCCACGGTGTCAATGAATTCTGGAGATTCACGACGGCCTTCAGTGGCAAGGCGCTGTTCTAAATCCGCTCGACTGCGGGCGATCGCCTCCGTCAACAAATCCATCAGGCGAATCGTTTCCCCAGAACGGGTTTTCAAGCGTTTGCCATCTTCCCCCAACACTAAGCCAAAGGGGACATGGGTTAACGTGACATGGGGCGGCACCCAACCCGCGCGCTGCGCCACTTGAAAGACTTGGGCAAAGTGGGTGGACTGCCCAACATCGGTAACATAGATAATCCAATCTGCTCGGTCTTTGTCAATGCGGTAGCGCAGGGCGGCTAAATCCGTGGTTGCGTAGTTGTAGCCCCCATCGGACTTCTGAATAATTAAGGGTTGGGGCTGCCCCTCTTTATTGGTGAAACCTTCCAAGAAGACGACCTTTGCCCCCTGATCCTCCACCACGAGGCCAAGAGCGGCTAAGTCCTCAATCACCGCGGGCAAAAAGGGATTGTAGAAGGACTCCCCTCGTTCGGTGAGTTCAATATCCAGCAGATCGTAGATCTTTTGAAACTCGCGGCGGGATTGCTCACACAGCAGTTGCCAAGCGCGGCGACTCTGTTCTTCTCCCTGCTGGAGTGCCACCACTTGCTGCCGTGCCTTCTGCTGAAAGTTTGGATCGCTGTCAAAGCGTTGCTTGGCCTTTTTGTAGAATGTCACCAAGTCACCTAAGTCAAGGGCATTGGCGGTTGTGAGGGCGTCGGGATAAACCTCATCAAGGTAGGCAATGAGCATGCCAAACTGCGTTCCCCAGTCCCCCACATGGTTGAGCCGCAGGACATCATGCCCTTGAAATTCAAGAATGCGGGCAATGCAGTCACCAATAATCGTGGAGCGCAGGTGACCCACGTGCATTTCCTTGGCAATGTTGGGGCTAGAAAAATCAACCACCACCCGGCGTGGCTCTCGCGCTGGCGGAATGCCCAAGCGATCGCTCCCAATAGCGGCTTGCAGGCTGCGCGCCAGAAAGTCTGGCTTGAGACGAAAATTGAGAAAGCCCGGACCAGCAATTTCGACGGGTTGACAGAGATCCTCAACATTGAGATGTGCCACCACCTCTTGGGCTAGCTCACGGGGTGCTTTGCCCACCTGCTTGGCGAGGCTCAGGCAAACATTGGATTGATAGTCGCCAAACTTGGCTTGACTGGCCGGCAGCAGGAGCGGCTGGGGATAGGTATCTAAAGGAAGTGCGGTTTGCAGGGCACTGAGGAGGCGATCGCCCAAAAGCCGTAGAGGAGCAACCATTAACGCTTGCGCCCCCGTCGTTGTTCTTTTTGCTCCGCTTGCAGCCGCCGGCGATCGCGCCACTCCGCAAAAGTCAGATAGCCAATGCCACCAGTGACGACAATCAGCAGCAGCAAGGCCACCAGAACCAGAAGATCCGCCAATGAAACCGTCATTGCCCCAGTCCTAGGTGGCTACATGCCGTGGCGACCCCACACCACAAAGGCGATCGAGAGCGTAAAGACACTGAGAACACCCACCCAACCGAGCGTGATAATATCCATTGCATGCGATCCTGAACTCAATGCAGACCTCATTTTAACTCAGATAGATTATCTTTTCTTTATTAGAGGCAGGCTACAGGCAATGACGCAGGGAATGACAGAAATTGAAACCGCCATTGAGCAAGGAGACCTGACCGCTGTCCAGGAGGCGATCGCCAACGGTATCGAGTTGAAAACGGAAGCGCTGGCACTGGCAGCAGAACTGGGGCACACGGAGATTGTCAATGCCCTGATTGTCGCTGGCGTCGATGTTAACCAAGGGGACAGCGAGGGTTGGACACCATTGATGGCTGCTGCCGGCGGTGGACATACCGCCATTGTGGAGAAACTGTTAGCCGCCGGTGCCAATGTCAACGCTCAAACGACCTTTGGTTTGACCCCCTTAATGGCCGCAGCAGCCAAAGGACAGACGGCTACGGTCAAACAACTGATTGCAGCAGGTGCAGATCTCAACGCCAAGGATCAAAATTCTTGGACAGCTTTGGTGTGGGCGTTGGATGGAAAACATGCCGACGTGGTGGCAGTCATTAAAGCCGCTCGCGCACAATCTTTAGGGCCATGATGAAGTACCTCAGTTTATTTTTAGCAGCAGCCCCTTCAAGTATTCTCATTGCTCAACTGGCGCGAACTCAACGGCTGCGGGTCGCGTTCATTGAAGCGGCTCAAATTGTGGGGATTGTTGGCATTGCGATGCTCACGGACTGGCTCCTGCTGAACTTGGGGATTCATCAACTGCAACAGCGGCTTGACCAAAAAGCCAGCCAACAATCCCAGCCTTGGCTCTCCCTTGGCGCTAGTCTATTGCGCCTGACGCTGCGGATTTTACTCTGGGCACTCGTTTTATCTTGGATTCTGCAATCGGTTCAAAGTCTTTCCCCTTGGCATGAGCGCATCGATAGCACGATTCAGTTTCTCCTCGAACGGGTGGCCGTGGTGTTTAACACCCCCTTTATGGAGTTGGGGCGGACGCAAATTACCCTAAACTTTCTCTTTTTAATTCTCTTTCTCTCCCTCGCAGTGATTTTTACCTCCCGCTGGGTGAGCGAGTGGCTCAAGAGTCGGATTCTCATGCAGTTACGGGTGGATCGCGGTAGCCAAGAAACCATCACCCGTGTGGTTAGCTATAGCCTCAGCTTTATTGGCTTTATTGTTGTTCTGCAAACCGCGGGCATTGACCTCAGTTCCCTGACGGTGTTAGCGGGGGTCTTGGGGATCGGTTTTGGTTTTGGTTTGCAAACCCTCGCCAGTAACTTTATTAGCGGTTTAGCGATTTTGTTGGAACATCCGATTAAAGTCGGCGATTTTATTGAAGTGGATGGCCTGCTGGGCACGGTGGAGAAAATTTCAATTCGCGCTACGATTATCCGCACCAATGATAGCCAGTACGTGATTGTCCCCAACAACCGCTTTATTGAAAAGAACGTCGTTAACTGGAGTTACGGTAGTCCCGATAGCCGTATCCATATCCCTGTGAGTGTCGCCTATGGCAGTGATACGGTTCTGGTGACCGAAGCGCTCCTCAGTGCCGCCCGTCAGGATCCGCGCGTCCTGCTCACCCCACCCCCCAGCGTTTGGTTTCGCGGTTTTGGCGAGAATGCCTACCTCTTTGAATTGCTGGTGTGGATTAACCGCCCCCAAGATTCTGAACCCATTAAAAGCGCCCTCAATTTTCTCATTGAGCAGGAATTACGGCAGCGGCAGATTGAAGTGCCTTTTCCCCAGTTGGATTTGCGGTTGCGCGACTTGGGGGAACTGCGCTCCTTGGCTCATTACTACCACCGTTCTGTGGCCAGTGTGCCCGAAACCGCAGCGGTGAGTGAGCCAGTAGCTCCTGAAATGGTCAAAACCGAACCCTCCCTTGCTGATTTACTGCGCAATATCAGTTGCTTTTCCCGCTGCTCCAATGCGGAATTGCAAATGCTGATTGAGTTGGGCAATCGTCAATTTTATGGTGTGGGGGAAATTATCTGCTCTGAGGGCGATCCGGGGGATGCCTTTTACATTGTCCTTGAGGGATCAGTGGAAGTGCGCTCTGAGCAGTTGGATCAAATCTTAGCCACCCTCTATGAGGGCGATTTCTTTGGCGAAATTTCAGTGCTAACGGGAATGCCGCGATCGGCCACAGTGCGGGCGTTAGAAGAAACAGTTCTATTTGTGGTGCATCGTTCAGCGGTACAGCGCCTGCTGCAAGCTCAACCCCAATTGGCGGAAGAGATTGCCCACGAGCTAGCGGCACGACAACAGGTTCTCCAAGAACTCGGCCTCGTGAACTCCCAAGAAATCAAAAGCCTGCCCCCCTTGCAGTGGATTCGTCGCCGCTTGCAAACGCTCTTTAATGTCTAGGGCGTCAAGCGTTCAATGAATCTCTGGTGCTGAGGAAACTGCTGCTGCAATTGCTGGCGATCGCCCAATTCAAAATCGCGAAAGTCAAATCCCGGCGCCACCGTACACCCCACAAGACTAAAACTGTCTGGCGCATCCACCGTTGCTCCAAACCATGCTCCCGCTGGTACCACCTGTTGCCATTGCTCCCCCTGATCGATATTCATCCCCAAGCGCAGGGGCTGATACTCGCCCGTTGGTAGAATCACATGAATCGTCAGGCTACTGCCCGTGTAAAAGTGCCACAGTTCATCACTGGCAATGCGGTGCAGTCGCGAACAGGCCGTGGAGGGGAGCAAAAAGTAAATACTCGTACAGTAGGGGCGATCGCCCCCCTGAAAACCTGAAGGCAAAACCGCTGCGGGAATACTCCCTGCTGAGCGATAGACCTCACGGAAATAGCCCCCCTCTGGATGGGGTTGCAGATCAAGCGCCTCAATCCACGCCTTAGCTGGCCAAGTATTCATACATTTGCTGGCGCCGCCGCCGCAGATGATCAAGGGCTTGCCGCTCCAGTTGCCGCACCCGTTCACGGCTGAGGTTGAGTTGTTCACCCACCTTAGCAAGGGACAGCTCTTGGCCATTCCCTAACCCGTAGCGCAGGGTGAGGACTTGCCGTTGTTGCGGGGTAAGTTCCGCCAGCCACAGGTTGACATCATCGCGGAGGGACTCCACCGTAGTAAATTGCTCTGGCGAAAGACTGTCATCCTCGAGCAGTTCACCGAGTTCAGTGTCCTGATTGTCCCCAACGCGCAGATCAAGGGAAACGGGTTGGCGCGCAAGGGTCAGGTATTCACGAATTTGCTCCGGTTCGAGTTCTAGGGCTGCTGCCACCTCAGCAGGGGTTGCACTCCGTCCCAATTTTTGCGCCAATTCGCGTTGGGTGCGTTTGATCTTGTTCAGCTTCTCGGTAATGTGGATGGGCAGCCGAATGGTTCGCCCCTGTTGGGCGATCGCCCGCGTAATGGCCTGACGAATCCACCAGTAGGCATAGGTAGAGAACTTATAGCCGCGCGTGGGATCAAACTTTTCCACACCGCGTTCAAGGCCAAGGGTGCCCTCTTGCACCAAGTCCAGCAATTCAAGGTTGCGTTTTTGATACTTCTTGGCCACCGAAACCACCAGCCGTAGGTTGGCTTCAATCATTTTTTGCTTGGCGCGTTCGCCGCGCTTAAGGAGATTGCGCAATTCCGCCGGCGTGAGATGAGAGGCCGCCGCCCATTCTTCAAAGGTTGGTTCACGTCCCAGTTCCTTGGTGAGAGCCTCGCGTTTTTCCCGCAGTGCCATCATTTGCTGCACTTGTTTACCCAGAATAATTTCCTGCTCATGGGTCAGCAGCGGCACGCGTCCAATTTCCTGTAGGTAGGTGCGCACCATATCGGTGCTAACAGTGGGTGTCGGGGATGGGGTTTTGGAAGCGGAGTTCATCATAGCAGCACAGATTCTAAACAGTATTTGGCAAGGAAGAATGTAGATAAAAGATTTATCGCGATGAAGATGACGACTCGCACTGATAAAGCTGAGGTTCCTATAGCGTTAGCCTAGCAGGTGAGAGGGAGTTGGCCTGTATCCTAATCTACTTAGACTTAAATTGTGCCCCGAAAGTTGCCAATTCATAACAGCCGATTCCTGAAATAAAGATTAAAGTTTGTCAACTAGAGATGGGGATCAGGAGATCGGCAAGGGCTTTGGGGGCAAATTCGAGGGCAAAAACACGGCCAAAGGCCGTCACAAACTGCTGGCGCACCTCCTCTAGGGTAATGTTGGCACAAAACTGCCGTAGGTTCCCGACGGGGCGATCGCCAATGCCACAGGGGACAATGCGCCCAAAGCCCTTTAGATCGTTCACCACATTGAGGGCAATGCCGTGGAAGGTAATCCAGCGGGTCACCTTGATCCCAATTGCGGCCACCTTGTACCCCTCTACCCAAACACCCGTAAGGCCAGCAACGCGCTCCCCTTTAATGCCATAGTGCCCTAGGGTTTGAATCACGACTTCCTCCAACTGGTGGAGATACCAATGCAAATCGCAGCGGTGGCGGCGTAAATTCAAAATCGGGTAGGCGACCAATTGGCCGGGGCAGTGGTAGGTGACATCGCCTCCGCGCTCAATGCGCAAGACCTCAATGCCAGTAGCCACAGGATCAAAGTGAAGGTGGGCGGTGGTTGCCCCTTGACCAAGGGTGTAGATGGGGGGATGCTCCAAAGTGAGCAGGACATCTCGGGCAGTGGGATTGTGGCAGCGCTCAGCCACCAGTTGCTGTTGCCAGCGCCAAGCATCGCGGTAGGGAATGATCCCCAAGGCACAATGCCAACCAAGGGCAGTTTTCATAGGGGGTGCCAGATTGTCAAGAGCTAGAGGATAAGAATTATCACAGAACACGAATAAAGGTGAAGAGCGGCAGCACACCCTGTAATCGCCGATACGGAGATGTTAGGGTGGAAGTAGATCAGCCTTAGATGTATCTGTTTTGCTCAGGGGAGGCAACCCTATGAGGCTAGTGATTCATGGTAAAAACATTGATATTACGGATGGCATTCGCAGCTATGTGAACCAAAAAATTGAGCGAGCCACCCATCATTTCCAAAATGTGATTAATGAAGTTGATGTGCATCTGTCCGTGGCTCGTAACCGTAGCACTGCTCCCAAGCAAACCGCTGAAGTGACCCTCTTTGTCAATGGCTCCATCATTCGCGCCGAAGAAAGCAGTGAAAATCTCTACGCCAGTATTGATCTCGTTGCCGACAAAATTGCGCGCAAACTCCGTAAACTCAAAGAAAAACGCCAAGACAAGTCCCGCGCTAAAGACACCAATAGTGTGGTGGAGCCCGCAGTGGTGACCGACTTAGTGGGCGATCGCACACCGCAACTGCCCGAACAAGTGGTGCGCATGAAATACTTTGCCATGCCCCCCATGAGTATCCAAGAAGCCCTTGAGCACCTAGAAATGGTGGATCACGACTTCTATGTCTTCCGCAATCGCGATACGGGAGAAATTAACGTGGTCTATGAACGCAATCATGGGGGCTATGGGGTGATTCAACCCCGCCCCACCTCCCAAGAAAATCATCACCCTGCGGCTAAACCCATGGCTAAGGCAGCACCCTAGAACCACACTCAAACAGCAATCACAAAAGGGATGCCCTCTGCCTCTGGTTTTCCTGCTGCTAGGGGCGGAGGGTGAGTTGCCACTCTTGGGTCTGGCGATCGCGCTGAAGTTCGCTATTTTCACCAATCACATAGGGCCCCCAGTAGCGTTTGGAGCCATCCAGCGTGAAAGCAAGGACAATATCCCCTGACTGAAGTGCCAGCTTGCCCTCTGGCAGCGTTAATAGTAATCCCTTAATACTGCCCTCCATGGGGGCAAAATCCCAGTGAACTGCTCCTTCATTAGGATGGGCGCGATCGCGGGCAGCGAGCAACACCACGCGCACCGGAAAGGCCGTTTGATTACTGATGCGTAGCCCATTCGGTTGCGGGTTGGCTGGCGTTTGGGGAGGGGGTAAGGGCTGAACAGTAGTGGTTTCTGGTTCTGCCTCGACAATGGGGGGCGGTTGGGTCAGCAGGTCTGGCTCCCACCAGAGCGCAAAATGTAGTTGTGAAAGAATAATCGCACCCACCACCCCGACCAGCACTGCCACGAGGTAAGGAAGAAATTTAATTCGGATAGACATAGAGATAGGTTACTGCGGATGCCGCGCCTTTCTTTCCAGTTTAGAGAGTTGTGGCAGAAACCGCAGTGGGCAAAAAAGTTTGATCTCAATTGCCAGGGCCCTGAACTTCGGAGGAAAGTCGCTCTTGCAAGCGTTGCAAAGAAATCTGGGCTGCCGTCGCCACATGGGGATGCTCATCTTTAGCGAGGTATTCCAAAGCGGCTTGGGTTTTCGGGCTAGGGAGATTGCCCAGAGCTTCAGCGAGCCGTTGCCGTACCAACCAATCCTCTGCGGTCACAAAGGGCAAAATATCTTCGACAACACTGGGATCGCCAATTTCCCCCAGAGCGGCGATCGCCCCTTGGAGCATCACGACTTCCTGACTTTTCAGCGCCGAGCGCAATACATCCACCGCGCGGGGATCCTTAAGATTGCCCAGCGCCACAGCAGCACTAAAGCGCACTAACCAATCGGTGTCTTCATAAAAGGCGCGCACTAGCGGTTCAAAGGCACGCCCATCTTCGAGATAGCCCAAGGCACCCGCAGCATCGGCACGAATACCATAATCCGGTTCACTCTCGAGCAACTGCACCAGAATGTCAAAGCACTCCGGTGTGGATTTAACCCCAAGGGCAAACACAGCCATTGAGCGAATCTGTAGATTTTCGTCCCAAAGGACTTTTTTAATCAGGGGTACGGCATCCGCAGAGGGGACATCCCGTAGCGCGGCTAGCGCCAGCAGGCGATCGCGGGAATTGGGACTTTCCAGTTGATGGGCAAGCTGTTCGAGGGAAGGCATGGCAGTAACCTGAAAGCTAATTTACAAAAGTTAACAATATACTTCCTATTATAAAAAAGTCTCCCCGAAGTAAAACCAAGATCACACTTGGTCTGGTTCCTTGGGGAGCGCTTGCCCAACAATTTCACAGAGGATACAGCCGTATCAATGTCCTAGGCTGCTTTGGCTTTTTGCAGGAGCTTTTGAAACTGCTTGACAGCATAGGGCAGAATGTTACGAACTGCCCAACCCGCAGCCAGTAGGACAGGTAACAGGACAATCAGGACACGCCAATCCATACCCATAACCTCCCAAAACGTTTTCTGAAAACTTTATGAATTATTGTACAGCCTTCTCTAAGGGGAGAAGGGGAACTTTCTATGGATGTAACGAAGAAAAATCTGATTATGATTGGGTTAATTCCTGAACTGTAGGCCAAATCCTGATGGGCGAAGACAAAATGACCCTCCGTGACAACCAAACGGCGGCTGCTTTGCGTCTCAGTAAAGTGTTAGCCGCTCGTAATCGTTGGCGCACGGGTTGGCAGTCTCTGCGTTCGGTGTTGATGCCGATCGCCATGGTCACTGTCTTGCTGGCTTGGGGACTCGATTGGGATGCGGTGGGTGTGGTGGCTGCTTTGGTGCTGGGGGGACTGAGTTTCCCCTTGGTCTGGACTTCGACCTATCACTGGTTTACTGAAGATCTCACGGAACAGCAACGGCAGTTCATTTTGGCCTCACTGGGCCTGAGTTTGACGGTGGTGGCACTCATTGCCATGACTGGCGCCATGGACTGGATTCGAGGACGCTTTCAAGGTACGAATTGGGATGCGGTGGGGGCACTGGCGGAGGGCTTCGGTGCTTTGGGACAGATTTTGGTGGCGCTCTTGGCCGCCTATGTGGCTTGGCGACAATACGTGATCTCGCGGGATTTGACGACGCAACAAAACCGCATTACCCAACAGCAAACGATTGACAGTTATTTCCAAGGGATTGCCGATCTCATTCTTGACGATGAGGGGTTATTGGAGGATTGGCCGCCGGAGCGGGCGATCGCCGAGGGACGCACTGCTGCCATCTTGGGGGGGCTCGATGCCGAAGGCAAGGCCAAAATCATTCGCTTTTTGTCAGGCGCAAAGTTACTCTCGCCGCTGAAGCGCGATCGCCGACTGGGACGGGCGATTTTTGATGGGCTGGGTGGCTATGAGGAAGACATTGAGTATGGTGTGCGGGTGATTAACCTTGGCAGCATGCTAGCGGGCGCTGATCTCAGTGGTACCGATTTGCGCTGGACCGAATTGAGTGATGCCAATCTCACAGGCACCCTCTTTCGCAACTGTAATTTGACACGAGCCAACCTAGCAGGGGCAATTTTGCAGGGGGCGGATTTCACCAATGCCGATCTCAGTCGGGTTCGCTTCTTTTATGGCACCGCTGATCAGGCCAGCCCCCGCGATCGCCTGCATCCTCCCAACTTTCGCACTGGGGCGCAGACAGGTGCAGTGGTCGAGGATGTCAACTTTACCAATGTCAAGAACCTCTCCGAAGAACAACGCTACTATTGCTGTGCTTGGAGTGGTAGCCGTTCCCGTGAAACGATTCCCGGTGGCTGTGAGGGCATTCCGAATAAACTAGGACGCTAGCGCCTCGGTTAGTAGCGCGATCGCGGGCGATGATTCGCCACGGAGAGCACCATCCCTAAGCCAAGATAGGTCGCCAGCAGGGCTGAGCGGCCATAACTCACCAGCGGTAACGGCATTCCTGTCACGGGGAGCAGACCAATGGTCATGCCAATATTCACCACCACTTGAAACAGGATCATGGCAAATAGACCGATCGCCAGCAACGAGCCAAAGTCATGACCGGCACTATTGGCAATTTGCAATAAGCGCAAACCGATTAACCAAAAGAGGCATAGGAGAACTAAACTGCCAATGAAGCCCGTCTCCTCAGCGATCGCTGAAAAAATAAAGTCTGTATGCTGTTCGGGAATAAATCCCAACTGGGTCTGGGTGCCTTGAAAAATGCCCCGCCCCCATAGCCCACCAGCACCAATGGCAATCCGCGATTGAATCAAGTGGTAGCCAGCCCCAAGGGGATCCTTGTCGGGGTCAAGAAACATGAGAATACGGGTTTTTTGATAGTCCTTGAGCACGCTCCAAAGCAGTTGCCCCAAGCCAGCCCCCCCGAGATTGAGCACCAGCCCCCCCAAGCCGCCGACCCAGCCCAAGGGCAAGCTCCGCCAAGCGACGACGGCCATCGCCAGTGTCCACACCAACCAGAGGATCAGGTTCAGTTGGTAGGGCAGAGGCAGGGCAACGAGAATCGCTGCCACCAAAGGGGAAAGCATCAAGACAATCCAGCTGCCGGGGGTATTCGCCCAGTAGAGCATTGTCAATGTAATGGCAATGAAAACAAGAGACGTGCCCAAATCCGGCTGCGTCAAAACTAGGAAAAAGGGGGGGGCGGTGGCTGCAAAGACACTGAGAATGCCCTTCAGAGAGTGGCCTGAAATGCGGTGCAACAGCGCCGCTTGGGTAAGAATGAGGGAGATTTTGGCAAACTCCGAGGGTTGCAGGTTAAAGCCGCCAATCGCCAACCAGCGCTCTGCTCCCTTGGCCTCGACCCCCACGAGATCAACCGCTAGCAGCAGGGCACAGCTCAGGCCGTAGATGACCCAATGACTGCCCATAAAGACCGATTCCGGAACGCGGGCAAGGATCAGGGCAAGCATCGTACCCATCCCCCCCACCAATAAATGCTGGAGACTATCGTTTTCCTCTAGGTGTAGTTGACTACTGTGGATGAAGACCGCCCCAATGACCGTGGTTGCCCAAACAGCCCCTAACAGCAGCCAATCCACGCCTCGCCATGGATAAAACCAGCCAAAAGTCCGCCGTCGGGGTACTCGCCAAGTCATCAGCCACTGTCCTGTCTCTCCTAGGGGGTTAGTCTATCGGCTGGCTCAAAAGGTTGCAAACGGCCAGCGCGGACAACCGACATGGCACCTTGCCTTGGTGTATTATCCGAAAGGTTGGGCTTCTATTCCGACAAGGAGCGATCGCAGTGGCAACCCTAGGGGTCAACATTGATCATGTGGCAACGATTCGCCAAGCGCGGCGCACAGTTGAACCCGATCCCGTAGCCGCAGCCGTTTTGGCAGAACTGGGGGGAGCTGATGGCATTACCGTACATCTGCGGGAAGATCGTCGCCATATTCAAGAGCGGGATGTGCGCCTGCTGCGGCAAACGGTACGCACCCATTTGAACCTAGAGATGGCTGCCACTTCCGAAATGGTGGCGATCGCCCTTGACATTCGGCCAGATTACGTGACGTTGGTACCTGAGCGGCGCGAAGAAGTCACCACCGAAGGGGGGCTAGATGTGGTGGGTCAGCGGCAACCCTTGACCCAAGTGGTGCAAACGTTGCAAGGCGCAGGAATTCCTGTGAGTTTATTCATTGACGCGGATCCGGCCCAACTGGAAGCCGCCGCTAAAACCACGGCTCAATTTATTGAACTGCACACTGGTCGCTATGCCGAAGCCAAGGGGGAAGCGGCGCAACAACAAGAGTTAGCAATTTTAGCTCATGGTGTCCAACAAGCAAAATCCTTAGGCTTGCGGGTGAATGCAGGCCATGGCCTGACCTACACCAATGTGGGGGCGATTGCCCGCCTTGAAGGCATTGAGGAACTCAATATTGGCCACACGATTATCAGCCGCGCTGTTCTTGTGGGCATGGTGCAAGCCGTACGGGATATGAAAGCCCTCATTAGCTCTTAAACTCAGCCCTGAGGGCGTCATCATAGTCATCAGCGAGTGTCGCCACAATCGTAATTAGGCGGGAAATTTCACCCGCAGTAATCCCCCCTAGGGTGCGGGTAGCCACGACTTGGACTTGGTCTTCAGCAATGGCAAAGTGTGCCTCGAGGGTGGTGAGCCAGTTCAACGTCAGGAGCTTACGATAGAGTGCCAATTCATCCGCTACGGGCAGAGGCAGTACCGGTGACCAAATGGTGAGAAAGTCTTCCGCCGTATGGCCACTCAACTGCACAAAGACCTCGGCACTGCCATAGCGAAACATCCAAATTTTGCCACTGTCCGTTTGGCCAACGAGGGGGGCGCCCCCCTGATGGAGACTAGAAATCACCGTTTCAATAATCTCAACCGCATTTTCTAGGGGCGTGTCAAGGGATGCTGCGGGGATGGGCTGCACTTCACTGACCATGGTCATTCCTTTCGTGAATCAGGACAACTTGTTAGAGGACTTGGTGGGTGTAGGCGTGTTGTTTGACATTGTCGGCAGCGGTAACGATACGCTCGGAGTTGAGCACCCGTTTGCGTTCTGTGGAGGTATTAAAGTTGCGGTAAGTCTCGCCAAGGGGAATATGGCGGGTACTTTGGGGACGGGCAATGTAGGTGCGTGCGGCTGCTGCAAGGCGATCGCCATAGTCATCACACAGATGGGCACTGGGGGGAAACTGCTGCTGCACTTGCTGCGGATCTTGGGCTGTACCATAGGTGAGGGCATGGGCTTCACTATAAGAAGTGGGCAAGCCATGGAGCAAGGCTTCCAACGCCGCTGAGGGAATCGGCTCAATCACCTCTACGGGCTGGAGTTTTCCCTCCACCTGCACAAAACAATGAGCGAGTCCAAGCACCACATAAGCTTCTGGGGGGGGAATCTCTTGACTCATTGCAACCTCACAATCATGTGGTTCTCCTCAAGTCTAGCCTGCTTTTCGAAAAATCAGCGCAGTGGGCAACATATAAAAAGAGGCGGCAGTCGTCAGTGGAGAAACGGCTAAGATCGTTTAGGCCTATTTCACCATGAGTCCTGTCATTATTGCTGTATAGTGAGCACTCTAGAGAGTATGGAAACGGCAAACTCAATGCCAGCAACAATCGAATCCCCTGAAGTTGAGCTATTACCTCCGATGTTGGCAGCACTGCCCGACCCCCAAGGGGTGAGTGTGTGTCCTCGGCGGGCACGTTGGCAATTAGACTTATTGTTGCTTGCCCTAGAGTGCGTTGATTTGCATGCCTCTGAGTTGATGTTGCAAGTGCTGCGAGATCTGCAACTGCAAGTGATGATCCCCAATCGGGTCGTATTTTGGCAAATTCGCTGCACCAATCCCTTTCGCCAAATTACCCAGCGTACCCCCTTGCCCTTAGCGGAAACAAAGGCACTCACCGCAGTGGTTGTGCAAGTGGCGCGGCGGCAGACGGCAATCCTGCGGCATTTACTTTTGGTGTTGGATCAATTGCAGGCGCAAAATTTGCCCCCGGAAACCTATGCCCCCTTGGCGGAGTATTTAGACCGCTTTCGCCGCCATTTTCGCAAACGCATGAACCTCCAGCGATCGGGTCTCTTTCTCTACAAAAATAACCAAGCCCTCAATGAGTTGGGTCTAAAGCTGTTGGCACAACTTCTGCTCTGTGCAGGCACAAAGGGCATGGAACGCCTTTGGTTTAGTTTATTTGATGGGGAAGTAAGTTAATGCTGCTGCAACGCCAGTATTCATTGCCCAATTGCACACTGCGAATTGAAGGGCTGAGTGGTCAAGCCGGCGCAGAGCAGTTGGATATTGTCACCCTCTGCGAGTGGGAGATTATTGGCCAGAATCAGCGGGTCAAGGGCGGGAAAGAATTCCTTGTGGCATTGCTCAATAGTGTGCCTGCAGCAGCGCAAACGTGGTTGAGTGGTGTTAAGTTACGGCGATCGCCCCAGTACCCGATTCAGGTCGAGATTCAGGCCTCTAATCAGGTAGTGCTGCATATTCCCCGCCAGCTATTGCAAGGCTCGCCTACAGAAAATGCCGATACCCCTGCCCAGAATGGCGCTGGTGAAACCCTAGAAGTGCAGCTCACTTGGTTGCAGCTAGCGGATTTAGTGGAGGCATTGGATCAACTCTGTAGTGATAGCCAAACACTGCCTACCCTGATACCAACATTCCATTCCCTCCCCCGGCAGGCGATCGCCCCTGCTGTGCCTTTGCGCAAACAACTGATGCCTTTGGGGATTGGCGCTGCTAGCTTAGCCGTCATGGCTGCGATCTTTTTCCATCTACCAGTGCCCGAACGCCGTCCCCCCCGCGAGGAAGCCGTGCCCCCCACCGCCGAAGCCGTCACACCCTCACCGGCACCCACGACACCAGCAACCCCGAATCCGTAAGCCCATTTCAGGCCTACCCGCAATTTGGCAACTGTCGTTTAGCTTTTTGATGCTTGGAATCAACCATGGTAATCACTACCCCTAGTGCTTTTTGGCCCCCCGTTGCCAGCGATCGCGCTGCCTTTATTGCCCCCAATGCCACCCTTGTTGGCGATGTCCGCTTGGGTGAAGGCTGTAGCATTTGGTATGGCGCTGTTTTACGCGGTGACGTGGCGTACATCGAGATTGGTGCCCACACCAATGTTCAAGATGGCGTCATCCTCCATGGTGATCCGGGACAACCCACGATCCTTGGGGAAGAGGTGACGGTTGGGCATCGCGCGGTGATTCATGGCGCAACCGTGGAAGATGGCTGCTTAATTGGCATTGGCGCCGTGATTCTCAATGGCGTTCGAGTTGGAGCGGGCAGTATTGTCGGTGCAGGGGCAGTGGTGAGCAAAGATGTCCCCCCCCGCTCTTTGGTTGTGGGCATTCCCGCTAAGGTGGTGCGGGAAGTGAGTGACACTGAGGCCGCCGATCTACGTCAGCATGCCCGTAAGTATGAACAACTGGCCCATGTCCACAACGGCACAGGCACTGATCTAGGGTTCCATCCCTAGAAGTTGCATCCAAGGCTGTCCTACACTGATTCCGACGGTGTTGGCTGTTGGCCATTCTTAGGAAAAGGGCTGTCATCTGCTAAAATTCTGAAGGATTTTCTCGTAAGAGTTCAGCCAATGACTCGTGCACGGATTGCTGTGGATGCCATGGGGGGTGACTATGCTCCCGATGAGATTGTTGCCGGTGCCCTCAGAGCCAGTGAAGAATTAGACGCCGATATCCTCCTTGTGGGTGATCCGGTGCCCATTCAGCGCTACCTCAATGAACATGCCCCCACAGCCAAGCCCCAAATTGTCGAAGCGAGTGATGTTGTGGAAATGGGGGAAGAACCCCTGACCGCCCTGAAAAAGAAACCCAAGGCCTCAATTAACGTGGCGATGGATCTGGTCAAAGCGGGTGCGGCTGATGCGGTTGTTTCCGCTGGTCACTCAGGGGCAGCGATGGCTGCGGCGCTATTGCGCTTGGGTCGACTCCCTGGCATTGATCGCCCCGCCATTGGTGCCGTCTTACCCACCCTCATCCCCGGCAAATCCGTTCTTGTCCTCGATGTCGGTGCCAATGTGGACTGCCGCCCGAAATACCTTGAGCAATTTGCGGTCATGGGTTCGATCTACAGCCAGTACGTCTTGGATGTCGAAGATCCCAAGGTGGGCTTGCTTAATATTGGCGAAGAGGACTGCAAAGGCAATGATCTGGCCCTAAAGGCACATCAACTGCTGCGGCAAAATCGCCAAATCTCCTTTTTGGGCAATGCCGAAGGCCGCGATGTCCTGTCGGGACAATTTGATGTCGTGGTCTGTGATGGCTTTGTTGGCAATGTTCTGCTTAAATTTGCTGAATCCTTGGGTAGTGTCCTCGTCCAAATTCTCCGCGAAGAGCTACCTCGGGGCTGGCGCGGGCAACTGGGTACGGCGCTGCTGCGTCCCAATCTCCGCAAAATTAAACAGCGCATTGATCATGCCGAACATGGCGGTGGCCTCCTCTTGGGCGTGGATGGCATCTGCATCATTAGCCATGGCAGTTCCCAAGCACCTTCGATTTTTAATGCCATTCGCTTGGCCAAAGAAGCGGTGGATCATCGCGTTTCAGAGCGGATTCAAGCTTGTTACCAGCATGCCGTTGCCGTTGAGGATCAGGCTTAGTGGCTGTGCAGGGCGTTAAATTTAGCGGCGTGGGCGCGGCAATCCCCCGTCAATGCTTGACCAATGCCCACCTCAGTGCCCTTGTGGATACGTCTGATGAGTGGATTCAATCCCGTACCGGCATTCAAGAACGGCACGTGGCAGCTCCTGACCAGCGCCTTGTGGATTTGGCCAGCGAAGCGGCAGGCGCAGCCCTACAGATGGCCGGCCTAGAACCCACAGCAGTCGATTTAATCATCTTGGCTACCTCTACGCCCGATGATCTCTTTGGCACCGCCTGCTTGGTGCAAACTCGCATTGGTGCGCTAAATGCCGTGGCTTTTGACTTAACGGCTGCCTGTTCTGGCTTCCTTTTTGCCTTGGTTACGGCGGCTCAGTATTTGCGCACCGGTGCCTACCGCAGTGCCTTGGTCATTGGTGGTGATATTCTGTCGCGCTGGGTGGATTGGGGCGATCGCCGCACCTGCATTCTCTTTGGCGATGGCGCCGGCGCAATGGTGTTGCAAGCGAGTGACGTGGATCAGCTTTTGAGCTTTGAGCTGCGCAGTGATGGCCGTCTCAATGAGCACCTCACCCTTGCCTTTGCCGGAACCCCTCAATCTCTAGGGGAGCAGCTGGCGATCGCCCAAGGGGGCTTTGCCCCCATTGCCATGAATGGCCGTGAAGTTTATCGCTTTGCCGTCACCCAAGTTCCCGAAGTGATTGAAAAAGCTCTCCACCGCGCTGCCTGTACGGCTGAGGACATTGATTGGCTGGTGCTGCATCAGGCAAACCAACGCATTCTTGACGCTGTGGCTGAGCGTTTGGGCATTCCTCAGGAAAAGGTGATTAGCAATGTGGGGCAGTGTGGCAATACCTCAGCCGCCTCAATTCCCCTTGCCCTGACGGCTCCGATTCAACAGGGGCATATTCAACCCGGAGACTTAATTGCCACCGCTGGCTTTGGTGCGGGGTTAACTTGGGGAGCTGCCCTGTTCCGCTGGCAATAGCTATGCAAAGGGACACTGACCTGCGTACATTAACGATGCGGGTGGAGGCCATTCTCTACCTGAAGGCGCAGCCCCTCACCCTTTCTGAACTAGCAACCCTCGCCGCCACTGCTCCTGAGGCCGTTGAACTGGCACTGATTGAGCTACTCAACGACTATGCCCATCGCCAAACGGCCCTTGAAATTGTCCAAATTGACGATAGATACAGCCTGCAACTCAAGCCCGCCTTTCAAGAATTGGTTCAGTCCCTTGTCCCCGTTGAATTGGGGGTTGCGGCACAGCGCACATTAGCCCTGATTGCTTTTCGTGGCCCCATGCGCCAAGCAGAGGTGATTGAACTGCGGGGATCCAGTGCCTACCAACACATTCAAGAACTCCTCACCCTTGGGTTTATTCAGCGGCGGCGGGATAGCCAAAGTCGCTCCTACATCCTCCAAGTCACTGAGCGCTTTCACCAGTATTTTCAGGTGGATCAACTGCCAACTATTCAGGGGGAAAGGGCGGACGATTGACATACTCACTGAGCAACTGGGAGGGCAAATCATCATTGGTCGCCAATTGCAGATTCAAGAGAGCCACTGCGAGCTTGTCTTGCTCTAGTTTGTTGCGTCCCAAGGCCTTGAGAATGCGCCGTAATTGAGCCGCAATTTCTGCCCCAAACATGGTGAGATTTTCATCGGGCAGTGCGGGCAGCCAATCAATTGCCCCATGTTCTACTGCCCATTGTCGCTGCATGGGGGAAATGTGGTTGTCGTAGCGGTCAATAATGAAACTGCGCAGCTTGGGATAGGTTGCCTTGATCCAATTCAAAAGGTTACCAATATCCGGGGTTTCCAGTTGCGAATCAAGGAGCAACAGGTCAGGGTTGCGCTGCATCACGGTCACAAAATCACTAATAATGCGGCGGCTATTGATTTGCCCCGATTCAACGATAACTTCTAACCCCTGACTACGCAGCAATTCTTGCCAAATTTGTACTTGAATGCCGGGGGGTTGAATGATGAGAATGGTGGGTTGAAGGGCAAGAGGAGCATCCGGCGGGGTGGTGGAGACAGCCTCATCGGTACGAAATTCAAGGGTTGTTTTGCCGATAATAAAGCGATCGCCCGTTTTGAGGAGCGTCGGCACCTGAATCATTTGACCATTCAGCACACAGCCATTGCGACTCCCCAAATCAATGAGATAATAATCATCATTATCCAGACGCTGAATCATGGCATGGCGACGGGAAGACCAGCGATCCGCCAAAACAATTGTGCAGTCTTTACCTCGACCAATCACCCATGAATTGCCTTGGGTAAGAGGGACGATATAGGTGCTGGCCTCTGTGGAGATGACCAATTGTGGATACTGTGGTAACAAGGTGATCCCTCTTCCAACTCCCTGTAGGAATAAATTTGGTCTCTCAGTCCTTTATTCAAAATGATAATCGGGACATTGAATGGCGGCTTCAGTAGCTGCCCAATCGGGATGTAGGGAACACTTGAGGCGGTAGTCTCCTGAAAAGAAACGACAGCGCGAACAGGGAATTTGATGCAGACGGCGGGCGATCGCCAGCCCTTCTTGGGTGAATTGCCACACATTCCACACCATGATTGCCAGCAGCAGCCAAGCAACACAAAAACAAATTGGTACTAGTAATGGCTCTACGGTATGTAAAAAAGATGACAACCAAACAACCATAGGCTGCAACAGAAGAAGAAATGAGAATGATGTGGGCGACTGCTAGCCTTTAATTATTTCCTACGACAATTTTACCACTTGGCTATACAGGTATGAAGATTTCGTAGGATTTGGCAGTTCTTTGCAACAGTTCTCATCGTTATCTTAGCGTTACCGCCTTTTTCTAAAATATGGACTACCTACAGTGCAAAATTGCCCCTGCCCTTGGCAGTTCCTCGGCATATACTAAATTTGAGTGGGGGAGTGCCCCTACAGCAATTACAGCGGAAACACGTATGGGGATTCAAGAGATTGTTGAACAAGCACTGCGCAATGGTTATCTCACACCAACGCAGGAGGCAGAAGTCGGACGCATTTGCGACAAAGCCACCGAACTCTCCGTGGAAGACTATATGGCGTTGGATCGCCTTATGGGTGCTCTCTTGACGGGGCAAGTGGTGGCGGTTCCCCGCAAGCAATTTATCAACGTCATGGAAGAATTGGTGCTCACCGAGGCAATTACCCGCATTGCCGCCATTGAAGCGGAGCAAGAATGCGCCCTTGATTTGGGAGATATTGCCGCCTACGCCCTCAACCGCCTTCCCCCGCTCTACGCCACAACCGAAGAGGGCGCACAGTATCAACGCCAGCGGGCTGAAGAGGAACTCATGGATCTGATTCGCGCCCAAGTCCAAGAGGCCATTAACCGCAGCATGGCACGGCCACAATTTCATCCGGAGCGATCGGCCATCGGCAAAACCTCCGGCAAAGAGGTCTTTTCCCAAGTCAGTTCTTTGCTGCAAGCCTACGCCAATGACTATGAGCGTCCCAAGGGAGAGTCAGCACAGTGAAAATTTGGCTGTACGATACCACCCTGCGTGATGGTGCCCAGCGGGAAGGTCTTTCCCTCTCCCTCGAAGATAAACTGCGGATTGCTCGTCAACTGGATCGCCTAGGGATTCCTTTTATTGAGGGGGGCTGGCCGGGCGCCAATCCCAAGGACGTACAGTTTTTTTGGCAGTTGCAGGAAACGCCCCTCCAACAGGCAGAAATCGTTGCTTTTTGTGCTACTCGTCGCCCCGGCCGCAAGGCCGCAGAAGAGCCAATGTTTGAGCCGATTCTAGCGGCCGGTACCCGTTGGGTGACACTCTTTGGCAAATCTTGGGATCTGCATGTCACCGACGGCCTCAAGACCACCTTGGCCGAAAACTGCGCCATGATTGCCGATTCCATTCAGTTCCTGAAATCCCATGGGCGACGGGTGATCTACGATGCCGAACATTGGTTTGACGGTTACTTTGCCAACCCCGACTATGCGCTACAAACCCTTGAAACCGCTTTAGCGGCGGGTGCCGATTGGTTAGTTCTCTGCGATACCAATGGCGGTTGTCTGCCCCATCAAATTCAGGCAGTGGTCGCCGAGGTGGTGGCGCATTTTGGTGCCTTGGACTGCTTGGGCATTCACACCCACAACGATGCTGGCACAGCCGTAGCCAATGCCCTTGCGGCGGTTCAAGCGGGGGTGCGAATGGTGCAGGGAACGATCAATGGCTATGGCGAACGCTGCGGCAATGCCAATCTGTGCACCCTGATTCCCAATCTGCAATTGAAACTGGGCTATGACTGTGTCACCCCAGAGCAGTTGGCAACCCTCACAGAAGTGAGCCGCCACGTGAGTGAAATTGTCAACCTTGCCCCCGATGATCACGCGCCCTACGTGGGGCTGTCGGCCTTTGCCCATAAGGGGGGAATTCACGTCAGTGCCGTGCAGCGCAACCCCCGTACCTACGAGCATATTGAGCCGCATTGGGTGGGCAATCAACGGCGCATTATTATTTCTGAGCAGGCGGGCATCAGCAATATTTTGGCGAAAACCAGTGAACTTGGCTTTGAGTTGGATCGGCAGCATCCCCTGAGTCGGACAATTTTGGAGCGGATTAAGCATCTCGAAAGCGAAGGCTATCAATTTGAAGCGGCGGAAGCGAGTTTTGAACTCCTGATTCAGGAGGTTCTAGGGCAACGCCAGCGACCCTTTACCCTCAAGGGCTTTGATGTCTTTTGCCGCACCGATTCACGTCAACTGGAGGCCACGATTCGCAGCCAGTCTCTGGCCACGGTCAAAGTTGAAGTCAATGGGGAGGAGATGCTCACGGCGGCAGAGGGCAATGGTCCTGTCTCGGCATTGGATCAGGCGCTGCGCAAGGCCTTGATGTCCTTCTATCCAGAGATTGCCGAGTTTCACCTCACGGACTACAAGGTGCGGATTTTAGATGGCCATGCCGGCACGGCAGCCAAAACACGGGTGCTGGTGGAATCCAGTAATGGGCGCGATCGCTGGGCAACAGTGGGTGTCTCTGCCAATATCATTGAAGCCTCCTACCAAGCGGTTGCCGAAGCCCTCGAATATGGCCTACAGCGCACTCGGCGATCCCAACCGTCCCCTTTGGTGGCCTCCTGAAGCCTCTTAGACCTTGGCAAAATCCGCTAAGATCAAAACTGCTGTTTAGGTTGCATCACTGCCAAGGAGCCGCGTGTGCTCAGCACCCTCAAAGCAGATTTCCAAATTATCTTTGAGCGGGATCCCGCTGCCCGCAATTGGTTAGAGGTTGTTTTTTGTTATCCCGGACTTCAGGCCATTGTTCTCCATCGGTTGAGCCACTGGCTTTGGCGGCGGGGTATTCCCTTTATCCCCCGCTTTATTTCTCACATTGCTCGCCTGCTGACGGGGATTGAAATTCACCCCGGCGCCACGATTGGCAAGGGCGTTTTCATTGATCACGGCATGGGGGTCGTCATTGGCGAGACTGCGATTGTGGGCAATTACTGTTTGATTTATCAGGGAGTGACCCTCGGCGGTACCGGTAAAGAAACGGGAAAGCGGCACCCTACCCTCGGTGAAAATGTGGTTGTCGGTGCTGGGGCAAAGGTGTTGGGCAACCTCACGATTGGGGACAATGTGCGCATTGGCGCGGGGTCTGTGGTGCTGCGGGATGTGCCCTCGGATTGTACCGTGGTGGGGATTCCCGGGCGAATTGTCTATCGTGCAGGTGCCAAAATTGCCCCCTTGGAACACGGTCAACTGCCAGACTCTGAGGCCGAAGCAATTCGCTATCTCTTGGATCGCATTGAACTCCTAGAGAAACAGGTGCAAACACTGCAACAGCAGGAAAAGGTGCCTGCTCTGGCGCAAGGACATTTGCAAGCCTCCCAAGGTCAAGCCTGCCGCCTCAGCGATCGCCCCATTGAGGAGTTTCTCAACGGCTCTGGCATCTAGGCTGGCCGCATATAACACAGGCCACAGAGTCCCCAGCGCTGCAATTCTTTGATGGGTGTAGGGCACTGACAGCGGGGGCAGAGGGGATAGTCTCGCGATCGCTGACGCACTTGGGCTTGCCATCGTTGAAAAGCCTCTTGGGGAGTGGCGGCAGGTGTCACATTGGGAAGATGCCCGACTTTCGGTAAGGCCTCATGGCTAGCGATCGCCGAGCGTTGGGGGTGCCAGTCCCGATTGGAAAAGCGAATATCGCTGAGGACAATGCCAAGGGTCTGCTGAATTTTGACCATGAGGGGCGATCGCGAGAACATCAGATGGTGCGCCCAAGTACTACTGGCAACGGCCACATGCAAAACCCCTTGACTGGTGAGTTCCACAGGAACAGCGTGCTCAGCGACGACCGCCCCCACGAGCTGCGGCCACTGCTCCAAGAGACGCAAGAACCGCTGCGGCTGCTGCCATTCAGGAGCCTGCTGCCATTGCTGAAGTACCGTGGCCAGTGGGACATAGGCCATCGTGGACTATTCCCGACTATTCGTGATCGTATTCCTCTTGCTTCTGCCGCTGCTCAAGGCGAATCGGTTGTTGCTCTTCCCAAGGATCGGCAGTGGGTTCCGATTCCGGCAGTTCTACGGGCATGGCTTGAGCTGGAGGTTTAACTTGACGCGAGCGGGGACGCTCTTCATACTCATACTCCTCCTCATACTCCACATACTCGGGCTGGCGACGCCGACGCCGGGGAGCGGTTTCCCAATCGGCTTCGTAATCACTGCGGCTGCGTTGGGGGGGATAGACGGGCGATCGCGCTCCGGAGGGCAATTGATTACTGCTCGGCGTAACGGGCTGATAGTACTCGTCCTCGTCGCTTTCCCAAGGGGGTGCCCCCAAGCCGACCCGTTCTAAGAGACCCACTGTTAATTGCCGCAGGCGGGTTTCTGCCCCTTCAAAGACAATAATGCGATCAGGGCCGGTGCTGACAATTTCCTCAATGGGCAACTCGTAGGTGCTAATCAGTTGCGCCGGAATCCAAGGCAAGCCAATGGAAGCTAAAATCAAATCCGTAATGTCGCCCGTTTCAGGATCAAACTTAAAGCCCCGTACCTTACCCAGCACTTCGCCGGTTTCGGTGACAATCTCACTATCAATCAGTGTGCTGTAGTTGTAGGTATTGAGAGCTTCGGTGACATCATCATCGTGCTCAACGAGAATGACATCGCCAATTTGGCGAATACTGTCGAGAAGAATGTAGCGTTGCTCCCCTGTAAAGAGGGTATTGCGTACCCCCAAGGCCACCACTTGCCGCTGGTCAATATCGACCCAAACTTGATTAATGACGCCTAACTTCCGACCAGTATCACGGGTAATTATCTGTGTACCGATCAAATCTGCCCGTTGCAGCAATTGCGCCGATATGGTCATGCCTTTGTGTATCCCAATGAATCTTAGTAATACTATAGCGGCGAATACCAATGGTACGCCAAAGGCGATCGCAGGAGTGATAAATTGCCCCGTGCAATCGGTGCTTCTAGGCTAGCGCATTTTTGCCACACTGCTGAGTGGGGTGAGTCTATTCCCCTAGGATGGACTGGGTCAGTGCCATCACAGGCTGCATTAACGGTGTTTCCTCACCCGAGAGCACTTGATTGACCACTTGGGGCAGGACTTGGTACGTTACTTGTGCCACCTTCTCATCCTTGAAGGCCTTAATGATCGTGCGGTACCACAGCAAGAAGCCATCCCGCAGGGCATCCAAATCGGCAAATAACATCGCCGCTGCCGCTAGGCGTAGTACATGCTTGCGATCGCGCCGACACACGGCGGAATAGTCGTGATTGCCCTTACGGAAAATATGGGGACTTTTGGCGCGCAGTTGCTGCTCCACCTGATCTAGGATTTTCTCTTCAGCATCGCGGATTTTTTCGTAGGCACGAATGCGCTGCTCCGCTGCTGCTAGATAATTTCTGAGAAATTCCAGTTCCTTGGCACTGGCATAGCGGCCATCGGCCTCAAGGCTGAGTTTTTCTAGTTGACGCAGCATCAGTCCCACCCCACAACAACTCTATTCTGACAAAATTGAACTGCCGAGGGCAAGGACAGGCTGCATCACCCGTTGTTCTTCGGGCGTGAGCAGTTGCTTTATCATATTCGGCAGGTACTTGCCATAGGTGGAGGAGGCAGTTGCTTCGTAGTTAAAGGATTTGACAATGGTGCGGTACCAAAGTAAGAAATTATCCCGCAGCAAGTCCAACTCCGCAAAAAGCATGGCCGAGGCACACAGACGAATGGTATCCACTAAATCACGACGGCAAATTTCTGAGCGATCGCCATTGATGAAATGGAAGCAGCGGGGATTTTCTGCCTTTTGCATGGATTGAATTTTATCCGCCATCATTTCCGCCTCAGTGCGGATTTTTTCGTAGGCACTGATGCGACTCTCCACCGAGGCCAAGTACTCCCGCAGAAAATCTAATTCCTCGGCCCGGGCATAGCGACCATCGGCAACAACAGTTAAGTGATTCAACTGACGGAACATAGGGCAACCCTCGCTAGAAAATAAATGAACACACTCGCTTGTGGCTTATCGTTTCACCAACTCCCCTTGGCGCAGGCGTTTTTCAATATCCCGTGCCGTAGCCCCTTCGTTTTGCCAGAAGGCAGCAGCATCAATGCGATCCTGTTTACCAACGAGAAACTTACAGTAGGTTTCCCCCATGGCATAGCACTGCAACTCGATACAACTCAGGGGCTTTTGAATCAATCCCGTAAAGAAGCCCGCAAACAGACCAGCATAGATGTAGCAGACGGGCTTACCCACATCCCCAAGGGTGCGCGCCACCACGGAGTCAAAGATATTGATGAACATAAAACCATTCTTTTGCTCCGTGAGATCCACTTCCCAGTTGCCCCAGCCTAGGGTTGTCAAAGGCCACCACCAAGCCTCGAGAATAAATGTCAAGGCGGCCTTGCGTAGTTCGCGCTGGTACTCCTGCTCAAAGTGTTGCTTAAAGACAACCGCATCGCGTTTGCCCCACTCTTCGCCAATTTTGTACATGACGAGGGCAGAGGCAGGGCCAACTTCCTCTTCGAGACCTTCCACTAGGCCAATGACAAAGTCTTCTGTCGCTAGAGCGATCCGCTGATCATACCAGTCGGTAATGCTGCCCCGTTGGCGATCAAATTGCAGATAGTCCCGCAAGCTATAGTGATTGGTGCGCATCGGATGAGTTTGGTGTAACTGATGCTGATAGTCCTGAGCACGGGTCATAGCATTGGCACTCCCAGCAGGTCGAGACGGCGTGACAGAAACCATAGATCAGCGAATTGCCCCCTATTGTGCTTGAACGTTAGGTACTGAGCAGCCACACTTTTTAGGCTAAAAGATTTTTCAGGGTCGTGGCTCCGCACTCCCACTGATTTTTTGTCTAACGACACATTTCTATAAGTTCTGTTTCATTGATGCAGGGGATGCCCAATTCTTGAGCGCGTCGCAGTTTACTCCCCGCTTTTTCGCCCACCACTAGATAATCCGTTTGCCGACTGACACTCTCACTCACTTGACCGCCATATTGCTGGATCAGCGTTTTGGCTGCTTCACGGGTGAGGCTGGGCAGGGTGCCTGTAATCACAAAACGTTTGCCCGCAAGGGATTGTCCAGTCGTTGGTGCAGTGGCGATCGCCGCCGCCAGTTGTAGCCCCAAGGCTTTGAGATCAGCAATGAGGGTTTGGTGCGCTGGGTCTTGGAACCACTCGTGAACCGCTTGGGCAATTTCCTGACCAATGCCATAGACCCCACACAGATCGGCGACGGTAGCAGCGGCCAGCTCCTCAACAGACTTGAATTGATCGGCAAGCACTTGGGCATTGACACTCCCCACATGGCGGATGCCTAGGCCATAGAGCACCCGTGGCCACGGTTGTTCTTTCGAGTCGGCGATCGCCTGCAACAATTTAGCAGCGGACTTTTGACCCATGCGCTCGAGGCGCAACAGTTGTGCTGCCGTCAGGCGATAGAGATCCGCCGGAGTGTGCACCAACTCCTTGGCCACCAATTGCTGTACTAGCTTTTCCCCTAACCCTTGAATATCCAAGGCATCCCGACTTGCCCAGTGGAGGATTTGGCCGCGCACGATCGCCGGACACCGCGGATTGACACAGCGACTCACCGCTTCGTTGGCAGGGCGCACCACCGGCTGATGACATTCAGGACACACGGTGGGCATCGTAAAGGGTTGAGCCGTTGGCGATCGCAATTCGGGAAAGACCCGCACAATCTCTGGAATGATTTCGCCGGCTTTGTGGATCACCACCTTATCGCCAATGTGCAAATCCAATTCGGCAATGTAGTCTGCATTGTGCAGCGTTGCCCGTGATACCGTGGTACCCGCTAATTGCACTGGCACCAGTTCAGCGACTGGGGTGAGCGCACCCGTGCGTCCCACTTGAATGGTAATGGCCACCACATCAGTAATGGCCTGCTCTGGTTCGTACTTCCAAGCAACACAGCCGCGGGGAAACTTTTGCGTAAACCCAAGGGTCTGTTGCAGCGTTAAATCATTGAGCTTGACCACAATGCCATCGGTCAGATAAGGCAGTTGGTGGCGGGCGGTTTGCCAGTGGTCGTAGTAGGCTTTCACCGCCTCTAGGTCAGGGCAGTCGGCATTGTGGGGATTGACCCGAAAGCCAAGGCGTTGCAGCGCATTGAGCACTTGCCGCTGCGATTGGGGTTCCCCTGCTTGGTTCTCATCCCAAGGAACGCTACCCCCTTCAGGTAAATGCAGCGCATAGGCAAAGAAGTCCAGTTGGCGTTGGGCAACAATGCGCGGATCCAGTTGACGGAGAGTACCGGCGGCGGCATTACGGGGATTAGCAAAGGGAGCTTCTCCTTGGGCTTGGCGTTCTTGGTTGAGTTGATGGAATCGCGCCAAAGGCAAAAAAGCTTCCCCACGAACTTCAACGATTGGTGGTGGGTTCTCGATAGCTAGCCGCAGGGGAATGGTGCGAATCGTGCGCACATTGCTGGTAATATCCTCACCGCGTTGGCCATCGCCCCGAGTTGCCCCCCGCACCAATAACCCGTTTTCATAGGTCAAAGCAAGGGCCACGCCATCCATTTTGAGTTCGCAGACATATTCCGTCGGGGGAATTGGCTCCTCTCGCCGTAGGCTACGCCAATAGCGCTGCCAGCGTTCCTGCCACGCCACCATATCGGCAAAGGTAAAGGCATTTTCGAGGCTATAGAGGGGAATGCGATGGCTGACACTCTCAAATTGACTGACGGGAGCTTCGCCGACCCGCTGGGTAGGGCTGTCGGGGGTGATGTACTCAGGATGAGCCGCTTCGAGTTCCTGCAGTTCGCGATAGAGCTGGTCATAGACTTCATCTTCCATGATCGGCTGATCGAGGGCATAGTAGGCGTAGCTCGCCCGCTGGAGCAGGTGCCGCAGTTGTTGAATCCGTTCGGCTGCTGTCGTCATCGGGGGTTCCTTCGAGACCATTTGCCCCAGGGATTTGGACTATTCTTGACTATTCTTGGGGCGTGGTTTGGCCACATGGGGCAGTCCCCAGCCCAGTTTTTGCCGCAGCACATGGAAGAATTCTGGCGCACGCAGGCGAATGAAGCGGGCACGGTAGGGGGCACGTTGTACAAAAACTTGATCCTCCGGCTGAATGTAGCAGCCCGCATTGCCATCCACCACCAGAATGAGATGCTTGAAGGGGTTCGCCGGATAGATCCACACTGGTTCGCTGTTGGCAAAGACAAGGGCACGGGAGGCTAAAGAGTGGGGACAAATGGGCACCAATTGTAAAGCCGCCACACCGGGGGTAATCACAGGGCCACCCGCCGAGAGGGCATAGGCCGTAGAACCGGTGGGGGTGGAGAGAATCAAGCCATCAGCAGCAATATCCACGCGGGCATGGGCACCCAC
The DNA here is from genome assembly GCF_031583455.1 of Thermosynechococcus sp. TG215. Classification (NCBI taxonomy): domain Bacteria; kingdom Bacillati; phylum Cyanobacteriota; class Cyanophyceae; order Acaryochloridales; family Thermosynechococcaceae; genus Thermosynechococcus; species Thermosynechococcus sp. TG215. Next base: position 1,192,776 of record NZ_CP134178.1, read on the forward strand.
ATCCACTTCAAAGTGGCACATTCCTGTCAGGGGTTCTTTGTGGATCACCATTTCATTGAGGGAGAGGGCTTCCCAAATAACGGTTTGATCGCGGAGAACTTGAACCGTGAGCATCGTGCGATCTTCAATCGTGTAGTCGCCGCGCAGCACTTGATCAAGGGCAGGTTCTAAATCGGCGACATAGCCCTCGGTGAGAAAGCCCAAGTGGCCGGTGTTGATGGTGAGCAGCGGAATCTCACAGGGAGCCAACTGGCGAAAGGCAGAAAGCACAGTGCCATCGCCGCCAAGAACAACCGCAAAGGCCATGGAAGCATCAAAGCCGGGGGGCACCAGTTGATCAATGGGGGTATGGCAGACGGGACTATCGGGACGGGAATAGCCAAGAATGCCACCAATCCCCGTGGCCATGTGCACTTCCCAGCCCTGAAGCTCTAAGATTTGACGGACATGGGTAGCCAATTCGACCGCAAGGGGTTTGCCTTCGTTGTAGATGATCCCCGCCTTCACAGCAACTCCTAGGGGGTGGACTTAAAGGGACTGCGTTTTTTGCGTCCAGATTTTTTCTGTTTGGCTTTTTCGTAATCCAATTCTTTGAGTTTACGCAGAATTCGGGTGAAATAGTCCTGTAAATAGGCCTCAAGGGTCAGGGTTTCGCTGGGATCGAGGTCAAAGGTGCGATAGACTTCCTCCATCGGGGCATTGAAGACTTGACCACTGGCAATCACTTCCGTAAAGGCAAGGCGATCGCTAATGTTCCATGTCCACTGAAACCACTGGGTGGCCTGCCGTGCGGCTCGCAAAACCCCAATGGGCAAGCGAGTAATTTTTGCCTCCTGCCCTGAGAGATTTTCACATAGCTTAATAATTTCATCGGCTGTCCAAGCGCGGGTGCCCGCTAGATCAAAGGTTTTGCCATAGGTGGCAGGCCGATCAATGGCACGCACGGCAAATTTGGCCACGTCCTGAGTATCCATGTAGGCAATGGCGGTGGACTCTCCCAAAACCCAAATGGATTGATTTTCCAGAATCGGGATCGCATATTGGCCAATCAAGCCCTGAAAGAAGCCACAGGGACGCAGGATCGTGTAGTTTAGCCCTGATTCGCGCAAGAAGTCTTCGGTACAGTGTTTGATTTGCATCAGGGGCACGTGGGGATAGTCCTGCGCTCCCATAATCGAGAAAAAGATCAGGTGCTCAATATCAGCAGCTTGGGCAGCCTGAATCAAGTTGACTTTGCCTTGCCAATCCACTGCTTCGATGGTTAGGGTATCGGTGGGGCGAGTGGCAGAGGCATCAATGACCACTGAGGCCTTGGCGTACTGCAATGCCTCAAGAATACTGTCAGCAGCACAGAGGTTTCCCTGAAGAATGGTGGCGCCCCATTCCCGCAGAAACGTGGCTTTGGCTGGACTGCGGACAAAACAATAGACCTGATGTCCTTCATCTAAAGCGCGGCGCACAATTTGCCGCCCTAGGGTACCCGTACCGCCAACAATAAAAACGTTCATGAAAAACTCTAGTCATAAATCTTAACTTTTGTAATACTTTATCAGAATTCCCGACACGGGCGATCGCGCAGCGTGTTCTACGGACAATCGTGGGGATCATCCTGAGCAAACGCAGACGGATTAAGTGGCAAAGTCTTCACAGTGGAGCGTTTCCCATGTTTTGCGCCCCGTCACAGGATTAGTGCCACTGGCAACCTTGCAGAGCTTGCGTTGGGCGTCTTCCCGCAGTTCCACATCGGTAAAGTCAGCACCGGTGATAATGGCATCGTCAAAGTTGGTATTAAAGGCAAAGGCACCTTCAAGGATGGCATTGGTGAGATTGGCCTTGGTCAGCCGTGCGGTGTCCAATGTGGCGTAGCGTAAATCGGCACCTTCAAGGTTAGCCGTTTCCATGTTGGCACCAAAGAAGCTTACCCCCTGAAGATTGGTGTGGCTGAGGTTACTGTGGAAGAGGTTGGCTTTTGTGAATTCCGACCCCCGCAGATCCCGCCCGGAAAAATCCATATTGATCAGGGCTTCTTTCGTGTAATCTTCGGCGATCGCCCCCGTGGGGGTGAGCAGAATCCACAGGATGGCCAATAGCAATGCTACACACCAGCGCCAGTAACGGCTAATGGTTGTCGTGACAGCCGAGAATGAGAGTAGCATAGGCAACACTAGAGTTAATGTGAAGTGTCTATTGTTCAGATTATCAGCATGGAGATTTCTGAGGCCGAGTGGGTACGCGATACCTTTATTGATGATGGCTATGCCGAAGGCTACTTTCTCATGGGGGAAGGCGATCACCTAGAGTGGTACACCAGCCGCCAGCGGGCATTGATTCCCCTCGATGAGCGGTTTTGCTATCCGAAGTCTTTGCAGCGAGTGCTCAATCAAAATCGCTTTCAAGTTGCGATTAACCGGGACTTTGCTGCTGTGGTTGAGGGGTGTGCCGATCGCCCGAGTACATGGATAACACCCCGTCTTAAGGACGTGTACCATCTGCTTTACGGCACAGGTTGGGCAGTAAGTTTTGAAACGTGGCAGGGCGATGAACTGGCAGGGGGCATTCTCGGTATTGTGATTGGCGGCGCATTTATCGGCGAGTCCATGTTCTATCGCATCCCCGACGGCTCGAAAGTGGCGATGGTGAAACTGGTGGAGCATCTGCGGCGTCGCGGCTTTCTGCTGTTTGATGCCCAACTGCAAAATCCCCATCTTGAGCGCTTTGGGGCGTATGTTGTCAGCGATCGCGAGTATCGGCAGTTATTGGCACAGGCAATTCGTCAACCCTGTCAATTTCTCTAATGCTCTCAGACCAGTGCCTGCGTCAATTATCTATCAAAAACAATTAATCTATTCTTAAACCAAACTTAGTCATAAATTAGTCATCAATACACACATTATTGAGAATGTTTTTGAGCAGAAAAGCTATACTGTGATTCAAGACGCACTCCCTTCAAAAAAATGATGACTTTGCGCTGGCGAAACCGCCCTTTGTTGCCGCTCCTTTCTGTGGTGGCCGGTTTGATGTTGACGCTGGCGCCGTCGCCGATTCAAGCCTATGTGCGCTTCCCTGATTTACCCGATACCTACGTCAACGATCTAGTGAAGGTGTTAGAGGATCCTCAGCGGGAACAGGTTCGCTCCGAACTTCAAGCGTTTCATCAACGCACGAATCAGCAAGTCCTACTGGTAACGATTCCTTCCTATCGCGATTACAGCAACCAACACTCAAGTTTTGAAGCCTTTGCCACGGATTTATTTAACCATCGGGGCGTGGGTAGCCGTTGGCGCAATGATGGCGTGATGATGTTGGTTGCCCCTGGCGATCGCAAGGTGCGGATTGAATTGGGCAGTGCCTATGGCAGTGGTTGGAACCCACGCATGCAAACCGTGATTGATCGCTATATGCTGCCGGACTTTCGCCGGGGCCAGATGGCGCAGGGCATCATGAATGGGGTGCGTGCTCTGCTCAATGAACTGGGGACCAATCAGTTGACCACCTCCAGTAGCTCTGTCCCCTCAACTTACACCAGCACTGCCGGCGGGGACATTATTACGGGCATCTTCATCATTGTTGGTCTGATCATTCTTATTCCTTCCAGCATCATTTCTGCGATCGTCAAGTTTATTTTCAATAGTTCCTCCAGCTATGACGACAGTTACTCGAGCCGCAGTGATGATGAGGGTGGGCATTCCTCAGGTGGGGGGGCTTCGGGCAGTTGGTAACTGGATTCACCCCTACTAGAATTGAAGGCCAAAATGCTAAAATAGCGTCGTTCCGTAGCATATGAGACACGCTCTTGACGCAGGCGACGAATCTTCCGGGCATTGATTCCCCCCAAATTGATGAGTTTTTGCAGGAATTAGCGACAATCCAAGACTCTGGTCCGAAGCGGATTGCGCTCCTTGGCTCGCGTCACGTCCCGATTACACATCAGCACCTCATTGAAATGATGAGCTATGCCCTCGTGCTGGCGGGTAACCGCTTGATGACCTCAGGTGCGGTGGGAACCAATGCAGCGGCAATTCGGGGAGCCATGCGGGCAGACCCCAATTTGCTAACGGTGATCTTGCCCCAAAGTCTTGAGCGCCAGCCTCGCGAGTCCCGCCAACAACTGGATAAGGTGATGCACTTGGTGGAGAAGCCCGAAAACGATCACCTGCCCCTCGCAGAAGCCAGTTCCCTCTGCAATCAGGAAATTATTTCCCGCTGCCAGCAACTGATTTGTTTTGCTTTTCACGATAGCCACACACTGCTGCAAACCTGTGAACTGGCGGAAGAGCAGCATAAGGTGGTGACGCTCTTTTACTTTGATTAACCGCGGACGGTTTTCCCCACCTAGGGCCATTGAGTCCCTATGCCAGAATAGGAGCAGGATTCAAGGTTGATACGCCATGAGCGGCTTCTACAACTGGTATCGGAATGTGTTGCGGCATCCTAAATATCGCTGGTTGATCATTGCCGCCAGCTTGATCTATTTGCTCAGTCCTCTGGATATTTCACCCGATCTAGTGCCGATCATCGGTCAATTGGATGATGTCACGGTCATGGTGATCCTTGCCAGTGAGCTAACGCAATTGCTGGTGGAGCGGATTAAAAGCCGGCGATCGCCCAACATCACCACCACGGTAGATGTGGAAGCAGAGCAAGTTTAGGGATTAATCCCGCGATCGCAAGTCACTGCCAACAGAGCGCAGCAGCCAGCGGTTTTGCACATAACTCAGGGCACCGTTAATGAGTGCGGCGGCCATCAAGATGCCAATCGCAGGCATAAAGAGGGGTTCCCAGAGGCTGATCCAGAGATCAAAGCCAAGGGGTAGCGCCAAGGAGCGCCCTACAAGGGCAACCACAAACCAGCCAAAGCTAGCCAAGACAAAGAAGGTATCCGCCACCAAGAGCCAATTGATCACGTCCCGCAGCCGTGCCATAGCTATCCCCCCAATACCCACTGTTTGACGCGGGCAAGGGTCTCCCAATCGGGTTTGCGCTGCAGGCCGTCGGCAAAGTTATCGATGACCTCTTGGCGTAGCTCAGCGACAGCAGCAACCACAGTTTGCGCCAATTCAATGTGGGGACGAACCCCCTTTTGGCCTGTTTCTAGCATCGCTACCGCAAGGTTAATGCGCGCTTGGGGGTCTTCAGGATTTAGCTTGACCGCTTTTTGGGCGGCCTTCAGGGCAGATTGGGGCTTGTCATCGAGGAGATAGAGCCACGCTAAGCACGTCCAAGCGGCGCTACTTTTTTGAGCACGCTGGCAAATCTCTTTGAAGGTGGGAATCAGTTCTCCAGGCGGTGTCCCTTCTTTGTAGCGGGCGATCGCCGCCTCAAATTGACGTTCAACGTCACTCACCGGTTGAGATGTGGTCAAGGGCAGAACTCCTTAGGCAGAAAATGAGGTACCACAGCCACAGGTTTGGGTGGCATTGGGATTCGTAAACTTAAAGCCGCCACCAATAAGGGCGTTGCTGTAGTCGAGCACCAAGCCATAGATGTAGAGCATACTCTTGGGATCGGAGACCACTTTGAAGCCATCATAGTCAAAGACTTCATCATCGGGACGGATATTGGCGGGGTCTTCAAAGTCCATCGTGTAGGACATGCCGGAGCAGCCACCCCCTTTGACGCCGACCCGCAAACATAGGTCTTTGCCGTGCTTATCGCGGAGTTCAAGCACGTGCTTGAGGGCAGCTTCGGTCATCATGATTCCCTTGGCGGGTTGTGTGGCCTGTGTCATCACCCACTCCTGAAAGACTCCAAACTTTATCGTAGCAAGTTCAGCGGTGGCTCACCATCTCGTGGGCACGCTTAAAGGCTTCGTCAAGCACCTCCGAGAGGGTGGGATGGGTGTGGACATTAAAGGCTAAGTGGCTCACGGTTTGGCGATCGCGAATGGCATTGGCGGCCTCTTGAATTAAATCCGAAGCATGGAGACCAAAGATATGCGCCCCCAGTAGCTCGCCCGTATCCACACGGAAGATCACCTTGGCGAGGCCATCGGTTTCCGTTTCCGCCAGTGCCTTGGAGTTGCCCTTAAAGTAGGTACGTGCCACTTGTACCTCAAAGCCTTCTTTTTCCCCTAGCTCACGGGCTTGGGGTTCCGTCAAGCCGACAAAGCTCATTTCCGGATGGGTAAAGGCCGCCGCAGGAATACTGCGATAATCCACTTGGCGCGGCCGCCCGACAATGGTTTCAACAACAGCAATCCCCTGCGCTGAAGCGGCATGGGCAAGCATCATCTTCCCCGTGGCGTCACCGATCGCCCACAGGTGGGGAACGGGTTTCCCTTTTTTCGTTACTGCCAAATACTCATTGACGGGGATAAAGCCACGCTTATCGGTGTTGACGCCCACACTCTCTAGGCCAATATCTTGAGTGGCGGGAATGCGACCGGTGGCCACAAGGCAGGCATCCACCTCTAGGACATCCACCACTTCTTTGGTTTTGGCATCCGCCAATTCAATGACCACTGGACTACCGGGAATCACCCGCTTGGCTAGGGTACCGCTGTAGGTTTCAATGTCGCGAGGGGCAATCAAGACCCGCTGTGCCTGTTTGGCAATATCTGGATCAAAGGTGGGCATGAGTTGATCCAGTGCCTCAATCATGGTCACTTCGCAACCCAAGGCGGTGTAAATATCGGCAAACTCTAGGCCAATATAGCCACTGCCAATGATGGCTACCCACTGCGGCAACCAATCCAGCTTAATGGCATCATCACTGGTATAAACGGTCTTGCCATCCACTTCAATGCCGGGGGGAACCCAAGGGACTGAGCCGGTGGCAATAATGATGTCCTTGGCCGTAACCGTTTTCTCACCCGTGGGGGTGGTAATGCTGACTTTCTGACACCCCGCTACTTTGCCCCGACCAATAAGGGTGTCTACGCCAAGGCGCTTGAGGCTGTTTGTCAGATCACTGCGGATTTTTTGTACCAAATTGGCGGCATGGGCAGCCACACCCGCGCGATCCACATTCACCTGCCCCAGTTGAATCCCCAAGGCTTGCCAATGACTGGCTTGACGCAGTTCTCGTACCCGTCCGGCTGCCGCAAGGAGTGCTTTTGAGGGAATACAGCCGCGATTGACGCAGGTGCCCCCCATTTCTGCGGCTTCGACAATGGCCGTTTTCAGACCGACGCTGACGGCATGCAGGGCAGCCCCATGACCCCCCACACCCGCACCGATAATGACGAGATCGTAGTCAAAGCTCAAGGACGGTTCTCCCCAACAGCATTTTCCTAGCTTATCAAAGGGCGTCCCCGCTGAGAACTTAGACCTTTTGGCTATAGGCGGTTAGGGGTTCCTTGATCCAGCGAATATAGAGGTGTTTGAAGGTGGACTTGAGGACACGCGGCGCACCAAAGTCAATGGGCATCATCTGCTGGGGTAGTTGCCAGTCTCGAACAGCTAATTCGTGGGGCTGTGCCAAGGGAAATGTCATCTCACTCAGCTCATAGTTGTAGCCAAGGGCGGTGGCGGCACGTTGGGTAGGAATGCGCTCAGGATCTACATTCAGGATAGCCACGAGGGCGCGATCGAGGGCAAAGACATCACGACTGGCACCCAAAATATTCAGGGGGCGCGGCGTTCCCCCACTGGGGCCATTGCCTTCATGGCCAATAATGCCATCCACAATCGTGAGGTCGGGGGCGATCGCCCGTGCAGTTTCGACGAGCATGCGGCCAAAGCGATCAGCATCCTTACCCGCTTCCATATGCCACCATGCCTTCATTTTGCCGGGGACACAGCCAAAGAGATTCTTGACCCCAAGGGTGAGGGTGAGTTGCACATGGGATTTCACCTTGGGTAGGTTAATGACGACATCGGCGGCCATCGCTTCTTTGCTCAGGCGCAGGTGGGCAAATTCAGGATTGTCTGTAGCATAGCGATCGCCATGGAATTCAATGACCGGTAAATTCAATTCCTGAATAAAGGGCAAATAGCCATTGTTGCGGGCGACCCCCAATGCCGAGCCAAAGGCAGGTCCATCCCCTAGGAAGGGTTGTCCCCCCACCGCCTGCACCATTTTGGCAACGCAATAGACCAGTTCTGGGCGAGTGACGCATTCGTGTTTTGGTCGTGCGCCGGTGAGTAAGTTCGGCTTGAGCAGCACGCGATCGCCCGGTTTGACGATCGCCGCCATTCCCCCCAAGGGCGCTAGGAGTTCCTCAAGGGACGCACTGAGACGGTCAAGGTCATAGGATGTTGCCCGCAGTAAACTCACGCTTGGCATTGGAGGCTCCTTGTCACTGGCATTGTTTCTCAACAGTGTGCCACAAAGATAAAATTGAGGCTTTGCAATCCCTGCCCAATGATCCTCTCAAACCAACATTAGATGATGAAAAAGCTGCAAAAAGATACGATAGAGAAGAGACATGTCTGCTAACGAGCGATCGCGAATGCCCCAAGGCCTTGAGTCAGAATTTCGGCAGCAGGTGGATCGCCTGCATCGCTTTACCGTTCTCATGCGCTGGAGTGTGGTGCTCTTTCTTTGGCTGACGGTTGGCACATTGAGTCTCTGGGGCTTCCGTTATGAAATTAGCCTGATGCGCGAGCATTTTACGTGGGCAGCGTTGCGTTATGGCATTCTCTTCAATCGGCTGCCGGCGATCGGTTTGGCGCTGTGCATTGGCATGACCCTGAGCGTTCTCTACTGGCAGACCCGCAACATTTTCTGGGGCAGATCCCCCAAGTGGCAGCAACGCCTAGAAAAACAAGTCCTGCGCATTCGTCAACAGGGGCAACGCCATCCCCTATGGCATTGGGTGTGTCGGCAGTAGCAAATCCCCCAGGGGTGCCGGCACCGGCAAAATAATGAGCAATAGCAACACCAGTGCCATCAAGCCAAGGGCATCGCGCCAGTTATCCAATTCACTGACATCATTGAGGGCAGGTTCATCAAAGGCGGGCATAAAGAACAGGATCAAAGCCCAGACAAAGAGCCACGGTTGAATAAAGGAGAGAATCAGCACCAGTAAACGGCTGACTTGGCCAATGACTGCCCCCGCCCGATGACCATACATCGCATGGACAATGTGCCCCCCATCCAATTGACCCACCGGCATCAAGTTCAAAGCCGTCACCACCAAGCCCAGCACTCCCGCCACTGCCATCGGATGGAGGTGTAGCGCACTATCACTCTTGAGGGCAGCGCCAAAAATGGCTTTGGCAATCAGGGCAAAGAGAATCGAAATGCGGGGACTAAACACTTGGGGATTGAGGGGCTGCTCGGAAGCATTGGCGGGCAGTTGTACCACCTCGGACTGCTGTAGTCCCCAAATTAGAATCGGTAGGGTCACGAGCAATCCCGCAAGGGGACCCGCCATACTGATGTCAAAGAGGGCACGGCGATGGGGAACGGGCGATCGCATCTGGATAAAGGCCCCCAGTGTGCCCATGGCAAAGGGTAGAGGAATAAAGTAGGGCAGCGTTGCTTTGACGCGGTAATACCACGCAGTGGCAAAGTGTCCCAGTTCATGGATGCCCAAAATCAACAGCAGACTGACACTGTAGGGCAACCCCTGCCAGAGCAAACTGGGATTGAGTCGCAGTTCCGCCGCCGTCAGCTCAGGCGCCACGAGTGCCAAGCCAGCAACCGTTGTCGTCAGAAACGTTAAAGCCAATAGTCCAAGGCTGAGGCCGGGACGAAAAAGCTGTTGGGGCTGGGGCAAGCGATCGCGGGGAATCAAAGCAAAAAAGGGCTTATTACTCAAACCCATTTGAAACATGACCAGAAAGCGATCGCCAAAGCGTTGGGCAATATTGCGCTCCACGGTTTCATAGACTTGGTTCGCATCCCCGCGCATTTGCCCCCGGCAGATCACCGCCTGCGGACGATACTCAATTTGTTGCAGATAGTACATGCCCCAAGGGAAACAGCTCTGCAATTGCGTTTCTTCATCCTGATTGAGGAGCTTGCCATTTTCCGTCGGTGTGGGCGGTGGGGGTGTGGGTGGTGCCGCTGGTAAGGAGGGCTGGCCTCGGCGCAAAAGCACAAGATAGAGCACCGAACTGGTGACAAAAACAAGGATCAACCATCCCGACGGCACAGGGGTATTCCCTAAAAGCAGCATCCAACCCCCAATAAAAAATGCTGGCAACATCAGCACTAGCCATAGGAGCCACCAAGGGGTTTGACTGACACGGGCAGCACTCTGGCGGACAATAAAGACCAAGATCAAACCCAATACAATAAGGGAAATCCATGTCATGATTTCGATCCCTGTGGCTCAACAACAGAAACCGCCCCGCCTTGTATTGCCCATGGTTTACGGGTTTCCACCAAACCGCGAGACGCTGGGAGGCACTGCTTATCTCATTGTAGAAAATGATGGCAATACCCTTATTGATTCCCCCCCTTGGACAGAGAGCAGCCAAAATTGGCTCAGGGAGCAGGGTGGCGTTCAGCGCCTCATCCTTACCCATCGAGGGGCGATCGCCCGCGTTCGTGAACTGCAGCGCACCTTTAACTGTGAAGTAATCATCCATGGTCAAGAAGCCTATCTTCTACCCCAAGTGACCGTAACTCCGTTTAACCACCATCTAGCGATTAGTGAAACCCTCGAAATCCTCTGGACACCCGGTCACTCCCCCGGCAGCGCCTGTGTCTATTGGTCTGGCCAAGGGGGTGTTCTCTTTAGCGGTCGTCACCTACTCCCTACGCCGACGGGAGAACTGGCACCGATGAAAACGGCGACCACCTTCCACTGGCCGCGGCAACTGCGCAGTGTTGAGACATTAAAAGCCTTTTGTCGGCAGAAGTCCCTGAGTTATCTCTGTCCGGGGGCAAATATTGGTTTTCTGCGGGGGACACTGGCGATCGCCAACGCCCAAGCCATTCTGCAAGAAATCCCTGTTGATAACCTTTTGGCTAACAAGGTTTAATGTTTCCTTAATTTCCCTATCAGGATAATACAGGTTCGGGAAAAGGAACTTGGAGAGATCGTTAAACCCCACTTGGATCAAGACTTGCATCCTCTATAGTGAAGGTAGGTAGAGGGAATAAGCCCAAGCAATACCAAGGGAAACAAAAACAAAGTTAATTGTTGGTGCTGTTCTCTCTGTAAATCATCCCGTGGGCAATCTAAAACCTTAAGAAATACAGGAGGATCAGCGTATGGCACTCGTTCGTTGGGAACCGTTCCGCGAAATCGATGCGCTACAACGCCAAATGAACCGTCTATTTGATGAATTGATTCCCTTGACCGAACGTCGCAGCGATCTCAGCTTCTTGCCGGCAGCCGAACTCGAAGAAACGCCTGATGCTTTGCTTCTAAAAATTGAACTGCCCGGCATGGAGGCCAAAGACCTCGACATTCAAGTGACGGCGGATGCCGTCTCTGTCAGTGGTGAACGCAAATCTGAAAGCCAAAGCGAAAGCAATGGTATCAAACGCACCGAATTCCGCTACGGTAAATTCCAACGGGTCATTCCTCTGCCAGTGCGGATTCAAAACACCGATGTCAAAGCCGAATACAAAGATGGCATCCTGCACCTGACCCTGCCGAAAGCGGAAGAAGAGAAAAACCGCGTCGTCAAAGTAAACCTTGGCTAATCCGCCACTTTCTCGGCCAAACGGTCAAGGTTGTTGAACAGATGATGAAGCTCCCCCAGCAATGGGGGATTTATTTTGGGCGTCAGTGAAGGTGAGAAAAAACTAGGAAGCTAAGGCCACCTCAACCAGCTGTTGCAATTCACCACTTTGGTATAGCTCAATGAGAATGTCCGAGCCACCAATAAACTCACCATTGATAAACACTTGGGGAATCGTTGGCCAGTTGGAATACTCCTTAATCCCTTGGCGAATCTCAAAATCCTCAAGGACATCCACCGTTTCATAGGGAACACCGAGGGCATTCAAAATTTGCACCGCATTGTTGGAAAACCCGCATTGGGGCATGAGCTTGCTGCCCTTCATAAAGACAATGATTTTGTTGCTTTTGACGAGGTGATCAATTTTGGCGTGGAGTTCGGGTGTCATCGTTGGCTTTCCCTCTTGAGTTCACAAGTTACAAAAGAACAGCAATAGATTGCATTCTAAATCACTGGCGTTGTGCCCATTGCTGGGGGGTATAGGTCTTGAGGGCAAGGGCGTGGAGTTCATTGCTAGCCATGAGATCCTTAAGGCTGCTATAGACCAATTGGTGCTGCTGCACCAGTCGCTTACCCTCAAAGGCAGCAGAGACCACTACAGCTTCGTAATGATCGCCACCCCCGGTCAAATCTTGCACTTGAACAAAGGCATCGGGCAAGCTGGATTGAATTAAGGTGGTTAGTTGTTCAGGGGTAACCATAGATAATTATTTATTCCTAGCTGGAATCAAGAACCAGTTAATCTATCTCCTTTAGTCTATCGCTAAATGTTAAGTTGTTGGGGTCTGGAGGGGATGGCACTGACGGAGGGCACGCACCAAGTCTTCAAGGTTAATGGGCTTGCTCACATAGTCATCCATACCTGCATCTAAGCAAAGCTGGCGATCGCTCTCCATGGCATTGGCGGTCATGGCAATAATTCGCGGACGGGGTTGGTTCAGCTGTTGAAACAGATTAATCACCTCACGGGTAGCCGTTATCCCATCCATCTCCGGCATCTGCATATCCATCAAAATCACATCATAGGGCTGCCGTTGCACCGCATCCAGCACCTCCAAACCATTGGCAGCAATATCACCGCGATAGCCCAATTTTTCTAAGATGCGCAGTGCCACCATTTGATTGACTTTGTTATCCTCGGCAATGAGAATCCGCAGCGGCGGCAGACCGGCTTTTAAGTCTTCAAAGGATAGGGCAGCCGCTGGCTTAGGCGATACCGTTGTCGGCTTTTTGTCAAATAAATGGTTAAGGACATTGTACAGGGTGGACTGTTTGACCGGCTTGCTGATCAGGGCAGAGAATAAAGCAGTTTCCGACTCTGGCAGTGTATTGCCTAGGGAGGTTAGCAGAACCAAGGGCAATTGCGTGTAGGTGGCGCGAATTTTACGAGCAAGGGAAATGCCATCCATCTCCGGCATTTGCAGATCTAAAATGGCCACATCCGGCAGGGCTTGTTGTTGAAGCAGCACAAGGGCCTTGGGGCCACTCTCAGCCACAAGGGGGTGCATTTTCCAGTTTTTGGTTTGTAGGGCGAGAATTTGCCGGTTAGTAGCATTGTCATCCACAATGAGCACGCGCCGATTTTCAAGATGGCCGACCCCCCTGCTCTCTTTGGAAATGGCCCGCGGATTGACGAGAAATTTGACAGTAAAGTAAAAAATAGAGCCACTTTCTTCAATTGGGATCGAGTCATAGTTGGCTGGGGGTGTGCCGCCAATGGCCAAAGGATCTGTGGCCGTTTTACTTTCTACCCAAATTTGCCCCCCCATATGCTCCACAAGGCGTTGACAAATGACAAGGCCCAAACCTGTGCCGCCGTAGTGGCGAGTGGTTGAGGCATCCACTTGCATAAAAGGCTGAAAGAGGCGAGCCATGCCCCTTGGCGAAATGCCGATGCCCGTATCCTGAATGGCAAACCAGTAGGAGTAATAGGAGGGCATAAACTCATACTGGCTCATTGGTGCAGGCATGCCCTTAAGGTAGAGGGTCACATTGCCACCTTGGGTAAATTTGATGGCATTGCCCATGAGATTCACCAAGACCTGCCGCAGTCGCCCCATATCACCAATGACCTCATAGGGAATCCCTGGCTCAATATGGGCAGCTAGTTCCACCTGGCGATCGCTGGCTCGACTGGCCAAAAGGTCGAGGACTTCTTCGACACAGTCACACAGGTTGAAGGGATAGCTCTCTAACTGTAGCTTGCCCGACTCAATCTTAGAGAAATCGAGAATATCATTGATGATGGCGAGTAGAGCGTCACCACTGAGGCGAATGGTGTTGACAAATTCCCGCTGTTGGGGATTGAGGGGGGTATCCAGCAGTAATCCAGTCAGGCCAATGATGGCATTCATTGGGGTGCGAATTTCATGGCTCATGGTGGCTAAAAACTCACTCTTGGCCCGGCTGGCTTCCTCAGCAGCCCTGCGCGCTTGCTCTAGGAATTCCTGCTGCTGGATCATTTGGGAGATGTCTTCCCAAGTGCCGACAAAGCGATCTTTGCCACGGCTTTGCTGCAGAGGAATAATCCGCGCCCTAATCCAGCGACTGCTGCCGTCTTCTTGAACCACCCGGAAGCGCTCGTTGAGGGGTAGCCTCTTTCGCTGGCAGGCGACCCATGCCTTCAAGACGCGATCGCGATCTTCAGGGTGCAGGCGTTCTATCCACTGTTGTTCGGCTTCCTCCAGACTGTTGACGCCCAACAGGTCTAGAAGTGCCTGATTCAAAAAGGTGGGTCGTCCCTCGGCATCTAGGGTAAAAATGCCCACCGGCGCCATTTTGCTGACACTACGAAAGCGCGCTTCACTTGACTTTAGGAGTTCTCGCAATTGCTCTTTGCGCTGGCGATCGCGGGCAATGATCAGGATAGCACCACCCACCAAAACGGATAGGGCAGCAAAGAGGACAAGGAACTCCTGATGTAGGCGGCGGTTGTATTGCGCCAACTGGGTGTCAGAGAGCCGCGAAACCAACCACCAACGGGTGCTGCTCCAGTCACGAGCTGAATTGGTTGCTCGATCGGCAGAAAGGTAGTTGGCCTTTAGGGGAAAAAAGGCTTGATAGATAAATAGCCCCTGGGGGCTGAATAGGCTGCCTCGAGGCCGTCGTTGCATTTGTTGCCACAGCAGCGGATATTGATTGCGGATCGTAAACTGCTGTCGCTCAGGATAATAGAATCCCCATTCCTGGTGATGATTTTCTGCAATGAACCAATAGCCTTGGTCATTTGCTAGGAGGCAGCTGCTGTTCCCTAGATTGCAATTGTTGATCAACTGATTGAGAAGGTGGCTGGCGCGGTAACGAACCAGCAAAACCCCCCTTGGTGCTGCTTTTTGGTACAGGGGTACCCCAATATACAAAACAGGTTGAGCCAAGCTGAAACCGGTGCCCTCTATTAAATCCAAGGGGGAAACAAAAATCTGGTTGGGGGTCAATCGCTGTAGGATAGGCCAGTAACGGTCAATTGTCTTGGTCGCAGCGGCATCCGTTGCTTTGGGTGTGGCATGCCACTGAAAACGCACCCTGCCCTCTGGATCAAGAAAATAAAATTGATCATAGTGTTTTTTGAGGTGTTGCCATGCTGCCAGTCCTGCCTTTGCCTTTTCGTGAGCCTCTTCCCCAGCAGAAGCCTCCATTAAATGAGGCAACACCTGCAGTGCCATCAAAGCTCTCAACTCTTCAACCGCGTCATCTAAGATCATTCTTAGGAGCAACCGGCTGCGCTCTAGTTTATACTCCTCCTGCAGTTGTAAGTCCTTCAGAAGGGCGTAGCGTTGACTAAAATACAGGGGTGTTAACAGAGCGGCAATGACTGCTGTTGTGGGCAAAAATAACTTAATAAAAGAGAAAAGAGGAAAGCGAAACATGGACGTTCTCGCTGGCGGTGAGGATGATTTTTCCTGATCAACAGGGAGATGCCGATACAGCGCCCATTCATTAGTGTATCGTGAGGAATGGAGTTGATGGTTAAAAGGGGTGTAAGACCATGATTGAACCTTTACTGTGCGGCATTGTGCTGGGGCTAATTCCAGTCACATTGGCGGGGTTGTTCTTTGCTGCCTACCAGCAGTACAAGCGCGGCAGTCAATTTGAGACCTAGGTTGAGGGGTAAACTCAAGCCTGATTCTACGAACAACACGCCTATGGCTTTGCCTGTTGTTGCCGTTGTAGGACGCCCCAATGTGGGCAAGTCCACCTTTGTCAATCGCTTGGCCGGGGAACGGGATGCCATTGTCCACGATCAGCCCGGTGTAACCCGCGATCGCACCTACCGCCCAGCCTTTTGGCGCGATCGGGAGTTCTTGGTGGTGGATACTGGCGGACTCGTCTTTGACGATGACAGTGAGTTTCTCCCCCTGATTCGCCAACAGGCGGAACTGGCTCTGCAGGAGGCAACAGCTGCAATTTTAGTGGTAGATGGCCAAGCAGGACCCACTGCCCTAGACTATGAGATTGCGGCTTGGTTGCGGCAGCATCCTGTCCCCGTTTTGGTGGCGGTCAATAAATGCGAATCTCCTCAAATGGGTCAGGCGCAGGCGGCAGAATTTTGGGCGCTGGGTCTAGGGGAACCCTACCCCATTTCCAGTATTCATGGCAGCGGTACGGGGGAATTGCTGGATCAGTTGATGACCTACTTACCCGCAGCGGCAACACTCCCCGAGGCGCCGGAAATTCAGGTGGCCATTGCTGGGCGTCCCAATGTGGGGAAATCCAGTTTGCTCAATGCCTTGATTGGGAGCGATCGCGCCATTGTCAGTCCGATTTCAGGTACCACCCGTGACGCCATTGATACCGTGATTGAACACAATGGCACCCAGTACCGCTTCATTGATACCGCCGGCATTCGTAAGCGGAGTCATGTGGCCTACGGGCCTGAGATGTTTAGTGTGCATCGCGCCTTTAAGGCGATTCACCGCTCCGATGTCGTGCTGTTGGTGTTGGATGCTCTCGAAGAAATTACGGAACAGGATCAGCGCTTGGCGGGGCATATTGCCGATCAGGGGCGTGCCTGTGTCCTAATTGTGAACAAGTGGGATGCCGTTCCCGAAAAGGATACCTATACGATCAATACCTATCGCGATCGCCTGTATCAGCGATTGAATTTTCTGGAGTGGGCAGATGCCCTCTTTGTCAGTGCCCATACGGGTCAACGCCTCGACAAAATTTTTGCAGCAGTAGATGCAGCGGTTGAACAACATCGTCGCCGCGTCAGTACAGCCGTAGTCAATGAAGTGATTCAAGAAGCTCTGCGCTGGCACACGCCCCCCGCCACTCGTCAAGGTCGCCAAGGAAAAATCTACTACGCCACCCAAGTGGCCACTCAGCCGCCAACATTTGCGATTTTTGTCAATGATGCCAAACTCTTCAAGGACAACTATCGCCGCTACATTGAAGGGCAAATTCGCCAACAACTGGGATTTCGAGGCACCCCCATTCGTCTCCTTTGGCGCAGTAAGAAACCTCGTGAAGCTGCCGAATTAGCAGTCCGTTAGGGTTGGCGTTCAACTTTTTTCACTAAACTAAACTTCCCACTCTGGCCATCGTCACTCATCTCAATCTGGCCAACGTAAAAGAAGCGTTGCAGCACTTCGCCTTCAGGGGTAAAGCGAATTTCCCCAAGGGGGGTTTCATAGACTCCCTTGAGAATCTCTTGATTCAAGGCCTGACGCAAATCGGCAAGGGGCAATTCCGACAAGTTCTTTTCTTGGGACAGTCGTGCCAAGGAGTCCGCAAAGACTTGAACTGCCGTAAAGGCTTGAGCACTGAATTGAGAGGGGGCTTGACGATATTTGGCTGCAAAGGCGTCGCGAAACTTGACATTCATGGGATCGGGGTTTTCAGGATTATAGGCCTGAGCCACCAGAACGCCATTACAGAGGCGACGACAAACGGGGAAGAGGTTGACTGTGTTGACGCCATTCCCGCCCAAAATTAGGCCTTGGTAGCCCAATTCCCGTAGTTGGCGAATCAAATTGCCGCCGTCGGCTGCTAAGCCGGAGATAACAATTAAATCAGGTTTGAGATTGAGGGTGGCATTGATTTGGGCTTGGAAATTGGTATCCGTGGTTTGGGTCTGCTGGACAGTCACCAGTTCAAGCTTGGGGTTCTCGCGAATGGCCTTTTGAAAAATCTCGGTTTCTGAGCGACTAAAGGCATCGTCTTGGGCAAAAAAGACTGCCACTCGGCGAATGTTGGGATTAATCTCAAGGGCTGCTTGAATTGCCGTGGGCGCCACCACATCCACCCCTGCGGAGACGCGACTAATGAAGGCACCGATTTCGGGAATGCCACGGGCGGTATTGGAAGGAGCCACCACGGGGACACCAGCCTGCTCGGCAATAGGATCGGCACTAAAAGCCTGCTGCGAGAGGGTGGGGCCAACAATGCCAATCACGCGATCGCGATTGATTAAGGTTTGAAAAACATTCACTGCCCCCGCTTCATCACTGCCGGTATCCTGAATCACCAGCCGTAGGGTCTGCCCCTTGATCTGGCCGGCTTGGTTGAAAAACTCCCCGGCGACTTGCACCCCCTGTAGAGCCTCTTGGCCGTAGAGAGCGGCATTACCGGTTTGAGCGAGGGCAACCCCAAGGGGTAATGCATTGTTGCTTACTGAGGGAGACTCCGTTGCGGTACAGCTACTGAGGGCGATCGCCCCTAGTGCAAGTAATAACCAGCGATACTTCCCCGCCAATTAGACCCGTGCCTCCAAGGACTTCAGGTATTCCGTATTCACCCCCGACTCACGCACAAGGGCAATTTTACCGGTGCGGGCAATTTCGCGAATCCCAAATTTATTCAGCATTTGGACAATGGCCACCATCTTGCCGGGGTCACCGGAGACTTCAATGGTCAGGGAATCATCGGACACATCCACCACCTTGGCACGGAAGATTTGTACCAGTTCCAAGATTTCAGAGCGGGTGCTGGCGGTGGCATTCACCTTCAGGAGCATCAGTTCCCGTTCCACACAGGGAATCGTGGTAATATCCTGCACCTTGAGGACATTGATCAGCTTGTAGAGTTGCTTGGTCAATTGCTCAATGATGGCATCGTCGCCGGGCACCACCATCGTAATGCGGGAGATGCCAATTTGCTCCGCAGGGCCTACCGCTAAGCTCTCAATGTTAAAGCCACGCCGCGCAAATAAACCGGCAATGCGAGTGAGCACACCCGCCTCATCTTCCACTAAAACCGATAGGGTATGTTTCATAACTGGGATTGAATCTTGCTGCCATGCTGGGATGCTGATTCTCTCTAGTTTAGCGGACAAGCCGACACTCTGCGAAGAGGCGATGGGCAATGCGAAAGAGTTCCTGCCCAGTGTGCAAATAGCGATCGTCGTAACTGTGGCTAAATTGCTCTAGCTCATCGAGACCATCCACCAGTTGATTCAAACAGTAATAGAGGTGGGCTGCCACCTTGGCCACAGCAGCGGGGTTGGGTTGGGCTTGGAACGTATAGCGGGCGCGGGTGAGGGCGCGACGACAGTCCTGCAAGTAGGTAAGGAAATGATCCATGAGGTCATCATCAAAGGGATCAGCTGCAAGGGCATCAATCTGGCGGGGGAGCGATCGCAAGACCGCCTCAATAATCCGACTCACGGGGTTGTAGGTGAGGGTCAGCCATTGCTCTAGCTCGCGATCGGCAGCTTGGGAACGCTGCACATCAGGCTGAGCGGTTGTTTGCTGGACACGGTGCTGGGCATCATAGGCCTGCCGACACTGCTCATCCCCCAAGATTTCATAGGCGGCGTTAATGGCGGCCATCCGCTCATGGCTGGAGCGATCGCTAGGATGGTAGTCGGGGTGATACTGCTTGACTAAGCGGCGATAAGCGGCCTTAATCTCGGCTTGGGTAGCCGTTACTGCCACCTGTAGTGTCACGTAGGGATTGGGCTGGGACATCGAAATGGTGAGAAGACCTCCATATTTAGGTTAAAGTGCTGATTTGGCGGTGTCGAGAAATGGTTATCTATGGAACTGCAAGAACGCCTTGGAGGAGTCAATATCTATCTGGTGGGCATGATGGGTGCCGGTAAAACCACCACAGGTCGCATCTTGGCGCAACGCTTGGGCTACAGGTTTGTGGATACAGATGCGGTGATTACAGAGTTTCGCCAACGACCCATTCGCGAAATTTTTGCCCAAGAGGGGGAGGCTGCTTTTCGGGAGTTGGAACAACAGGTCTTAGCACAAGTCTCTAGTTACCATCATTTGGTTGTGGCCACCGGTGGCGGCATTGTCCTCAACCCGATGAACTGGAGTTATTTGCGCCATGGCATTGTGGTCTGGCTTCATGTCCCCCTTGCGGTGCTCTGTCAGCGCCTGCGCCAAGATCAGGAACGTCCCCTATTGCAGGATCAGCCCCTTGAGGAACGCTTGAGTGAACTGCTGCAAGCGCGTCAATACCTCTATGCGCAGGCGGATTTAGAACTGGCGATTACGGCTGAGGATACCCCAGAAACGGTGTGCGATCGCCTGTGGGAAACCCTCCCCAATATTTTGAAACCCATAGAGCCATCATGCTAGAAGTTCTAGCGATTCTTTCAGCAGCAGCGGCCGGCGGGCTACGACTGGCACTGCCCCTCCTGTTGATTGGTCTATTGCAGGGGGAACAACTGTGGTCACAGGTGCCTTTACTGCGCCATTTTTCCCCCTATGGCGTGGTTGGTGTGTTAGCCGCTTGGTCGTTTCTGGAGATCTTCCTGTCCCGCAATGTCTGGGGCTACCGCCTGATTATCCTTGTACAACTGTGCTTTAGCCCCCTTGTGGGTGCCCTCCTTGGCATGACCGTGGCAACAGCAACAGAGACACCTCAGTGGCTCATTGGTACCCTGAGTGGTCTTTTTGCCTTTGTGTTGCAATTGGTGCAGGTGGGTTGGTTTTATCGGCTGGGGAAGTTACCCCGCTGGGTGATTGTCGGGCAGGATATCCTGTGTATGCTGCTAATTTTATTTGCCCTCAGGGCACCCAAGCAGGGCGGGTTAATTGCCTTACTCCTGTTGTGGTTGGCCGTTCGCAGTGCTAAGGATTGGCAACAACGACATCAGCGCTCCCGCCGCCAACGGCTAAATTCCTAGGACTTGTGCTAAAGTCTCTCTAGCGTGGCAGGAGGATGTGGATGTGAACCAGCAAGCATTCATCGCAACAGCAATGATTAGTGCAGCGCTTACCAGCGGTGCTGCTTTTGCCATGCCCTCCCCCATGCAGCAACTGGTGCAAACCAATGCTTGTCCCGGCTGTGATCTGCGGAATGTCGATTTACGGGGCTATAACTTAGCAGGGGCAAATTTGCGCGGCGCCAATCTTCAGGGCGCCAACCTCCAGGATACTAACCTCATGGTGGCCAATTTGGTCGGGGCAAATCTGAGTAATGCCAACCTCACCGCCGCTTATTTAGAACGAACTAACCTAGAACAGGCCAATCTCAGTGGTGCTAACCTGAGCCGTGCGATTTTGCGCCATAGTCGTGCCCGCCGTGCCAATTTCAACAACAGCAACTTAACGGGAGCCGATGTCCGCTATGGGGATTTTCGCCGCGCCAATCTCAACGGTGCCACTTTTGAGCAAGCCAATATGCAGTGGGCACGGTTAAACAATGCCACTGTCAGTCAGACCAACTTTAGCGATGCTTACCGTCCCCGTATGCCCTATCGCCTCAATCTCCACTAGGCGCTAGGGGTAGCGCTCATCAGTTCGTAGGGCACCTTTGTGCCCCCAAGGCCGCAGTAGCCATTGACATTGCGATGGAGATATTGCTGGTGGTAGGGTTCGGCAAAGTAAAATTCGGGCGCTGGTAGAATTTCAGTGGTGATCGTGCCATAACCGGCGGCTTTTAGGGCTGCTTGGTAGCGATCGCGACTGGCCTCGGCAAGGGCTTTTTGCTCAGGGGAATAGTAGTAAATACCGGAGCGATACTGCGTCCCCACATCGTTGCCTTGGCGCATACCTTGGGTGGGGTCATGGTTTTCCCAAAAGACCTTGAGCAATTCCTCATAGGTCACCTTCTGGGGGTCAAAGACCACGCGCACCACCTCGTTGTGACCTGTCATGCCCGTACACACCTCTTCATAGGTGGGATTGGGGGTATAGCCGCCAGCATAGCCCACAGCGGTGACATAGACCCCCGGCACCTGCCAAAACTTGCGCTCAGCCCCCCAAAAACAGCCCATACCAAACATGGCTAACTCCATGCCTTCGGGATAGGGAGGGGTGAGGGGATGACCATTCACAAGATGAGCCTCTGGCACGGGCATGGGTTCTGCTCGGCCGGGTAGAGCGGCACTGGGGCTAGGCATTGTCAACTTTTTGAATCCGAAGAATCCCATGGCTGATGTTCACTCGATAGTTCACTACGCTTTTATATTCTGACGAGCTTTTGGGGAGTCGTGCCAGAAGTCACAGCGTTCTAGTTTGCTGCTTGCTGACGCTCCCATTCCTGTAGGGGGCGCTGGAGGGCATTTTTAAGATCAAGGGGCACGAGGGTCACCGTCATTTTTTCGCGCGGTTCCGCTGGCGGGTCAATTTCCGCGTAGAGCTTGAGGCCGTCAAAGGTGGTGTCTCCCAAGTGTAAACGGTGCTGCTGGCCATCTTTAAGGGTGATATCCACAGTGGCCATGGGGGGAGCAAGGCCATAATCCCCGGCACGTTCAGTAGGTACATCGAGAGAGCGATCGCGCTGACCCGTGGCCAATAAGTTTAATAAAAAGACAACCGTGCCCTCTTCTGCGGGGGTTTGCTTTGCCCGATCAATCACCCAGTCACCTGTAGCCAACTTTTTCAGGTTGAGGCTGTAATCAGGGGCAATAATTTTCAAGGCCACCACATCCCCTTCTTGAAAGCCAAAAAGAGGTTTTTTGGCCGCTGTATCATTGCTATTGGGAGTCGGTAACTGTTTCTCAAAGAGATAGAGACCGCCACCCAAAATGGCCGCCGTTGTTAAAAGAACGAGTGTTTTTGTGCGGATGCCACTTGCCATAGCCTATCAATTATAGACTCATTGATAGGGGAGACTCTCAAGCCCCCTGGCGCAACTTATCCAGCACTGACCGATCTTCCAATGTTGAAGTATCCCCAGATACCTCTTGGCCAGCTGCAAGGGAACGCAGGAGCCGCCGCATGATTTTGCCCGATCGCGTTTTGGGCAGGGCATCGGTAAAGCGAATCTCCGCCGGCCGTGCCAAGGCACCAATTTCATTGACAACGTGCTGCTTTAATTCCTGTTGGAGGGCATCGCTGGGGGTAGCCGACCCGTCAAGAATCACAAAGGCAACAATCTCTTCTCCCTTGACCTCGTCGGGTTTACCAACAACGGCTGCTTCAGCAACAGCAGGGTGAGAGACCAATGCCGATTCAATTTCCATCGTGCCCAAGCGGTGACCGGAGACATTGATCACATCGTCAACCCGTCCCATCACCCAAAAGTAGCCATCTTCATCCTTGCGGGCACCATCGCCAGCAAAGTAAACGTATTGGCCATCGCGAGGGGGAATGTGTTCCCAATAGGTGCGGCGGAAGCGATCGGGATCTCCGTACACGGTTCGCATCATTCCTGGCCAAGGGTGACGAATGACCAGATACCCACCCTCATTGACCCCCACGGGGTTGCCTTCCCGATCCACCACATCGGCAAGAATCCCCGGAAAGGGCTTGGTGGCAGAACCGGGTTTCATGGGAATTGCCCCCGGTAGCGGTGTAATCATGTGCCCCCCAGTTTCTGTCTGCCACCATGTATCGACAATGGGGCAGCGTTCACCGCCAATGACCCGGTAGTACCACATCCATGCTTCGGGGTTAATCGGTTCACCCACGGTTCCCAAGAGGCGCAAAGAAGAGAGGTTCCGTGCGCGGGGCAAGTGTTCGCCCATTTTAATGAAGGCACGAATAGCCGTGGGAGCTGTGTAGAAAATAGTCACCCCATACTTCTCAATCACATCCCAGAAGCAACCGGGATTGGAGGCGCGGGGTGCCCCTTCATACATGAGGGTGGTTGCCCCATTGGACAGCGGCCCATAGACAATGTAGCTGTGACCCGTAATCCAGCCAACATCAGCGGTACACCAATAGACATCGGTATCTTGGAGGTCAAAGACCCATTGAGTGGTGATGTGGGTGTAGAGGTTGTAACCCGCTGTGGTGTGGACAACGCCTTTGGGTTTGCCGGTGGAGCCAGAGGTGTAGAGAATAAAGAGTAAATCTTCGCTGTCCATGGGTTCGGCAGGACAGTCAGCGCTGACCCCCTTTTGCAGATCATGCCACCAGTGATCGCGACCGGGCACCATGGTCACTGGCTGCTGCGTGCGCTGCACCACCAAGACATGTTCAACGCTGGGAACTGCCTGATTGGCTAGGGCTTTATCCACTTGATCCTTGAGGGGCACAATGGCATCTTTGCGCCAGCCACCGTCAGCCGTAACCACCAGCTTGGCTTGGGCATCAATGAGGCGATCGCGCAAAGCTTCGGCACTAAACCCCCCAAAGACCACTGAGTGGGGGGCGCCGATCCGCGCACAGGCCAACATGGCAATGGCTGCCTCTGGAATCATCGGCATATAGATACCGACGCGATCGCCCTTTTTCACCCCCAGTTGCTTGAGGACATTGGCAAATTGGCAGACTTCGCGGTGCAGTTGGGCATAGGTGAGGGTGCGGCTATCGCCAGGTTCTCCTTCCCAGATCAAGGCTGCTTTATTCTTGCGCCAAGTCTTGAGGTGGCGATCCAAGCAGTTGTAGGTGATGTTGATTTTGCCATTGACAAACCACTTGGCATTGGGGGGCTGCCAATCCAGCACCTGATCCCAAGGTTGAAACCACTCTAATTCCTGTTGTGCCAATTCGCCCCAAAAGGCAGCGGGATCGGCTTTGGCCTTTTCGTAGAGGGCATTGTAGGCCTCAAGGGAATTGATCCGCGCCTTGGCCACAAAATCAGCGGGGGGATAAAAAAGGCGGTTTTCCTGAAGAATGGATTCAATCGTGGGATGACTCATCCGTTTTATCCGTGGCAGCAAGATCTATCATAGGGGCGATCGCTCCCCTACTGAAGATGACCCCTGCTTATCCCCGTTGAATCCAATCCAAACCAATCCCCCGCGCCATCATCGCTGCTAAAAAGGGAATGGCACTGAGAAAGGCCAGTTCAGCCCGAATCACCCAAGTCAAACGCTGCACCGTTGGTAACTCGAGGGTGGGAGCCTTCTCTTCCCGCAGCGGTTTAATCCACAGTAGAAAAGAGATCGTTGGATACAGCGACAATAGCCCCACCAAAATAAATAAGCCCACCTTGAGGTGAAAGATGGGGTTGGCCAAATAATATTCAGTGCCTTTGCCAAAATAGAGAACCCGCAAAATGCCCGTGACAAGAACAGTCACCGCAGCAATGCCATAGAGGGCATCCGTAATCACTAATCGCCAAGCCTGTTTAAGGTCTATATCCTTGCGCAGGGTGAGGTGCTCCACCACAAGGGCAGCAAAAGCCACCATAAAGCTGAGGTAGTGCAGATAGGCGATCGCGGCACTGCTCCAAAGGGTGTTCATCCGATAGCGTTCCTTGGCGAGTGAGAGACTTTGCAAAAAGGGCTGTATTGATCCTAGGGGGCAGCCTTGGGATGCGCAAGTGCCAACCCCCACAAGTTTTTAGGCTTTAGCCACGGCGTAGATCTTTGGCCATGGAGCGAAAGCGGTCTAAGCTGGGATCACTGCGACGGCGTTCCTGTTCTTCCACTGGGGGCGTTACCACATCACTGACACTGGGTTCGGGTTTACCTTTGTTTTCTGCCTCTGGATTTACCCTTTCGATGGCGGAGACCAACTCCACCACTTCTACCTCTTCTTTGGCACCGCCGGTTGCAGGGAACGTTTTTTTCACGACCTTGGCGGTACGCATGTACTCAATGTTGCCGTAGGTCTTGGCTGCATCGGGATCGAGAAAAAAGTCTTTGCTGGGTTGGGCGTCAGCTTGCTTGCCCCGACGGAAAAGGCCATCAAAGAGTCCCATAGCGGAATTGTTACCTTTTGTGAAGAAACCGCTGATCAGTTTACAATAAAAATCTCAAGGGGGGTTATCAGAAATTCCGCAAATGAGGGGCGATCGCCAACCCTAGTAGCAATTTTTGTCCCCTAGGTTTTCCAAGACCTGAATCCTCATGGTAGGTTAACGGTGGAAATGCCACAGGATGCAGGACCATGCACGCCAAAACCAAAGGGGAATCGCTCGTCCGCTTACTGGATGTGGGTAAGGCCTACCGTCAGCCCAACGGTCAGGTCATTAGCATTATGGAAAATATTAACCTTGAATTGCGCACGGGGGAAATTGTTGCCCTCCTAGGGCCATCGGGATCCGGTAAGTCAACCCTGATGCGCATTATTACGGGTTTGGTTGCGCCTACGTCTGGGCAGGTCTTGTACCGCGAGCAGCCAATGCAGGGCCTGAATCCGGGGGCTGCGATTGTCTTTCAAAGTTCGGCGCTCTATCCGTGGCTAACGGTTTTAGAAAATGTGGAATTGGGGCTAAAGGCTCTAGGAGAAGGCCCGCGATCGCGCCGCCGCAAGGCACTGCGGATGATTGACATTATTGGCTTGGATGGCTTTGAAAACGCCTACCCCAAGGAACTGTCGGGGGGAATGCGGCAGCGGGTGGGATTTGCCCGTGCTTTGGCGGTGGAGCCGGAACTCCTGTGTATGGATGAGCCATTTTCCGCCTTGGATGTGCTGACAGCAGAGAACCTGCGCTTTGAACTTCTCGATCTGTGGCTAGAGCATAAAATTCCTACCCAGAGTATTTTGATTGTCACCCACCACATTGAAGAGGCGGTCATTCTCGCCGATCGCATTATTGTTTTGGGGAGCAACCCCGGTCGCGTCCGCGCTGACTTTCCAGTGACATTGCCCCACTATCGCGATCGCAAGAACCCTGAGTTTCAAGCCACCGTGGATCGCATCTATAAAATTCTCACCAATCCCCATGTGGATGAATTGGAGCAACTGGAACCCAAGCCAGCTACCCTGCCCACGAGTCAAGAACCGCGTTATCCGCTGCTCCCCCATGTGCGCATTGGCTCGATCGCCGGTCTATTGGAACTCTTAGAACACCGCAAAGAAGACCTCTACCGCATTGCCCAAGAGCTGCAACTGGAGCTAGATGATATTCTGCCCATTGTCGAAGCCGCCCAGATGATGGAACTGGTGGAACTCAAGGAGGGAGACATCAGCGTGACCCCGATTGGCAATGCCTTTATTCAGGGGGACATTGACCAGCGCAAGCTGATTATTCGCCAACAACTCCTCAAGCATATTCGCCTTGTGCAGCAAATCCACACTTTCCTAATGGCCAAGCAAAACCACCGCATTCCCGAAAGTTTGGTGCTGGATATTTTAGAGCGGCACTTTACGCCGCAGGAGGCCGATCGCCAGCTCAATACCGCCATTGACTGGGGACGCTACGCCGAACTCTTTAGCTACGACGAACCGGCCAAAGAAATTTTCCTTGAAGTCAGTGAACCCGAGGAGCCATTGCCCCTTGAAACGACAGCAGTCTGAGGGGAATGTCCTAATGGGTCTGCGCTTGGGTAAACTCCTCTAGCGCCTCCATCACATGGGTGGCATACATCAAGGCAGGGCCGCCATCCATGGCTACAGTCACCATGAGGGTTTCCATGATTTCTTCAGGGGTTGCGCCTGCATGCAAAGCAGCACGGGTGTGGAAGGCAATGCAGCCGTCACAGTGTTTGGCAACCCCAATAGCTAGGGCAATCAACTCTTTGGTTTTGGTATCAAGAGCACCGGGGGTTGACGAGGCCCGACTCAAGCTATAAAAGGCCTTCATGGCATCGGGCATCGCTGCCGTTAGCTTTGCCGTGTAGGATTTGATGTGGTTAATTTGCTCGGTGTACATCGCTGTTCTCAAACAATCGTGTTACGCCTATCATCGCCGCTGAAGGAGGCTACCCGCCCGAAACTTCAACGTTTTTTCTTCTTCATTGGTCTATTGGCAACTCCGCTTCGCTACATTACCGCGCCTTAACCCCCACCTGTGACGCGAGGATGGGGGAGTGCAGGCTAAACATGTTCGACGGTCACCGCCCTTGGTGATGAGCATCATCGGTTGCGGGTGAGAAACGCCACGGATGTTCTTAGTCAGCCCCCCTAGGATAAGAGTATTCACCCCATAGGGGCTAGACAAAACTGTTCTCTCCATTCACACAAAGGACACCCAAATGCTGAATCAAAAAGGTTTACTCCTCGCCTGCCTCGCCGTTGCCCTCAGCCCCGCGGTGAGCCGTGCTGTACCTCTAGCTGCCACCCAGACCGTGCAATTGCAACCCCCAAGTAATGTACGGGTGCGCCCTACGATTATCGGCAAGATCAATAAATCTCCTTCTATCTCCTGCAATGAGATTGTGATTAATGCCACACTGCATCCTCCCGGCGGCTTTCCAGTGGGGGGTGCCACCGCTACTTTGTCCCCTGCTGGTAGTCATGGTTGCAGTTACAAAATTACCGTTCCGCCCGAGCTACTCGGTAAGAAGGTTCATCTCTGGGGAACGTTCAAGAGTCCCTCACCCCTGTTGTCAATTCAACCCGTGGGCTGGCAAAGTCCCATTTCTCTGCCTCAGCAATTAGGGATTTCCCAGAGCTATGACTTTGTTGCTAAGGACACCGTGATTCATTAAGCCTAAATAAAGGAATTCTGAGAGCGCCACTAGGAGTGACTGGTTTCTAGCCAGTCAAAGATGCGGTCAAGCTGCTCAAGGCTCACCAAGCCATACTGCCAGAGAACAACGGGCAACAGATTCACCTGCTCATCGCAGTGCTTGAGGCCGAAGTCAATGGCAGCGGTGGACAGTGCCATCTCCCGCTGTAGGAAGTCAATGAGTCGTGTCCAACGTGGCGTTTTCATGATTCCTATAACTACCACACCTTACCCTCTATCCTAGGGATTAATCTGAGAAAATGCAACATTTCGTTACAAAACCACAGAAAGTGAAATAATCAGCCTGCTATTTGGTATGATGCCTGGTATTTTCGGGGACACTCTCCCCAGAGACTTCCCCCACCAGAGGGAATTTATAGGGGGGATTGCCGAATCATTGGTCTTGGGAAAAACGCTCTAAGTAAAGATACTCAACCGTAGCTCGTTATACTAAAGTCTGATGGGTGTTGTTCAAGCTCAGCCTAGAGAGAACAGCAGCCGAATCAGTTGTTTTACGGATGTGTTCATGACCCAAGCCACCGTTGCCAAACCCCCCATTGCCTGGCCTACGGCGACCTTTATTATTTTTGTGCACCTCGGTGCTCTTCTTGCGTTTTTACCCGGCATGTTTAGTTGGAAGGCAGTCCTGCTGGCGCTTGTACTTCACTGGTTGACTGCTGGCATTGGTATTACCCTTGGTTGGCACCGCCTCGTTACCCATCGCAGCTTCCAAGTGCCCAAGTGGTTAGAGTATTTCTTGGTCTTTTGCGGCACACTCTCAATGCAAGGGGGGCCGATTTGGTGGGTTGGGCTGCACCGCCATCACCATCTGTACTCCGATCAACCCAATGATCACCACGATTCCCGTAAGGGCTTTTGGTGGAGCCATATTGAATGGATGTTTCGTGAGGTGCCAGCGGAGGCAGAGATTCCCCGTTTCACCAAAGATATTGCGGATGATCCGGTGTATCAGTTTTTTGACAAGTACTTTCTACCAATTCAGGTGGTCTTGGCCATTGTTCTTTACCTCTGGGGCGGTTGGCCATTTGTGGTTTGGGGAATTTTTGTGCGTCTTGTAACGGTCTATCACACCACTTGGCTGGTGAATAGTGCCACCCATGCCTTTGGCTATCGCACGTTTGAAACCACGGATCACTCAACGAATTGCTGGTGGGTCGCCCTGTTAACCTTTGGCGAGGGTTGGCATAACAATCACCATGCTTATCAATATTCGGCACGCCATGGGTTGCAGTGGTGGGAACTGGATCTGACGTGGCTCACCATTCGCTTGTTGCAATTGCTGGGTTTGGCTACGAAGGTGCGTTTGGTAGAAGCACCAGCAGCCTCTTCCCAAGAATAGAGCGCAATGCGGGTTCTCATTCTCGGTTGCGGTTATACGGGAACGTGGTTGGCGCGATCGCTCCAAGCCCAAGGCATTGATGTGGTCATTACCAACCGTCGGGGAGAGCCGCCGCCAGAACTCAGCACTGTTCCTTGTTTTCCCTTTACATGGGAGCAGCAGGGGGAGCCAGTTCCCTTAGCACCAGCCGCCCTTGAGGGGGTAACCCACATCCTCAATAGTATTCCTCCCGATCGCCAAGGGGAGGATGCGGTTGCGCTGGCACTGTTGCCGCAGTTAGAGAAACTGAATCTGCACTGGTTTGGCTACCTTTCGACAACGGGGGTCTATGGCGATCGCCAAGGGGGCTGGGTAGATGAAACCACACCCGTCAATCCCCAAAATTTGCGTTCACAACACCGCGTCAGCATTGAGCAAACCTTTCTCAACTCCAATCTGCCCACCCATATCTTTCGACTCCCCGGCATCTATGGCCCCGGAGAAGGACGCAATCCCATTGCTCGTATTCTCAAGGGTGATGTGCAACTCATTGATAAACCGGGGCACTACTTCTGCCGTATTCATGTGGTCGATATTGTCCAAACCCTTGAGCGATCGCTGGCACAACCCACGCCGCAGGAAATCTATAACCTCAGTGATGATCAACCCTCAGAGTCGCTCCCTGTTCTACTCGAGGCCTATCGTCTTTTGGGTCGCCCAGCCCCACCAGCCATCCCGTTAGAGGCAGCCAATCTGAGTCCAATGGCTCAGTCCTTTTGGCGCGAATCCCGCCGAGTCCGCAATGACAAAATCAAGCGGGTTTTAGGCGTTCAGCTCCGCTATCCTTCCTACCGCGAGGGGTTACTAGCGATCGCCCGCGAATTAGGTCTTTGAGACGGCCTGCCATCCCCTGTGAGAAATAGGCACCTTATAATACCTAAGGATTCGGTCGCCGTCGCTGGAGAAACTCAGGAATGTCTAACTTCGGCTTGGCTTCAACCTCTGGTTGTGTTGCGGGGGCTTCCGGGGGAGGCGATGCCGTCGTTAGGGGGCGGTTCGTTAGGGGTGTCGTTTTGGTTGTGGCACGGGTGCGGCTAATGGGTTCACCACTAAAGCCAGTGGCAATAACGGTGACTTGAACTTCCCCTTGCATTTGGGGATCAATCACCGCACCGAAAATGATATTGGCGTTAGCATCGGCCACATTGTAGATCACCTCGGCAGCGGCATTGACCTCATGGAGGGTGAGATCTGTGCCCCCCGTAATATTGAAGACAACGCCCTTGGCACCCTCAATCGACCCCTCCAGTAGGGGCGAAGAAATTGCACTGACGGCAGCTTCCGTAGCTCGTGACTTGCCAGAGGCAATACCAATACCCATCATGGCAGAACCGGCATCAGCCATCACCGAACGAATATCGGCGAAATCAACGTTAATCAGCCCCGGCAGGTTAATAATGTCGGAAATCCCTTGAACCCCTTGGCGCAGGACATCATCGGCCACTCGAAACGCATCCTGAACCGATGTTTGCTCCGAAATCACTGAGAGAATCTTGTCATTGGGAATCACGATGAGGGTGTCAACACGACTTTGCAGGGCTTCGATTCCTTCATCCGCTTGGCTCGCTCGACGACGACCCTCAAAGGTAAAGGGACGGGTGACGACTGCAACAGTTAGGGCGCCCTGTTCCTTAGCCACTTCAGCCACAATTGGGGCAGCGCCAGTGCCGGTACCACCTCCCATGCCGCAGGTAATGAAAATCAAATCGGCATCCTTGAGTGCCGCAGCAAGGTCTTCGCGGGATTCTTCAGCCGCTTTTTGACCAATGGCGGGGTTGCCACCGGCGCCGAGACCACGGGTGAGTTTCTGGCCAATTTGCAGGCAGCGGTGGGCCTGGGATTGGGCGATCGCTTGCGCATCAGTATTGACGCACCAAAATTCAACACCCGCCACATTACTGGCAATCATGCGGTTGACTGCGTTGCCACCGCCGCCACCGACACCAATCACTTTGATGCGCGCTGCTGAAGTTTCCACCAAGCTGTCATAACTCCTTAACACATCGGTTGGTGCGCCATGGCCATTGTCGCCAGATGCAATGCCTACCTCTCCCGAAACAAAGGAGGCGGGGACTTCAGAGGGAACAGGTTCCGTAGGCCACTGTTGATCTGACTCCATAACGCGACTGTCTTCACCCATGATAAATATGGGGCAACTATATCATGAACTCTAGCAAAGGCATCGGCAACACCCCACAAAATAATCCTTAAACCTAACTCAGGGGAGAGCGGGCTTTGGCCAACAGACCGTGCTTGGGGGCAAAAATCATCGCCAGCAAAAAAATCACTGTTTGCAGGACAACAATACAGCCACCTGTTGACGCATCGAGATAGTAACTGAGGTAGGTTCCCAATAAACTGCCAAGGCCACCCACCGCCAAGGCAATGAGTACCATGATGCCAAAGCGATCGCTCAGCAAATAGGCCGTTGCCCCCGGTGTAATTAGCATCGCCACGACGAGAATAATGCCCACGGTTTGCAGGGCAGCCACGGTGGTGAGGGACAGCAGCGCCAGCAGGAGATAGTAGAGCAGGGTTGTATTTAAGCCAATGGTGCGGGCATGGGTCGGGTCAAAGCAAAAGAGAATCAAATCCCGATGCAGTAGGGCGATCGTGATCAGTGTCATGAGGCTCACAATCACTGTTTGCCAGAGGTCGCGATCGCTAATCCCCAAGACATTCCCAAAGAGAATATGCATCAGGTCAACACTACTGGCGGTCTTCGAGAGCAGCACTAACCCCAAGGCAAAAAAGCCCGTAAACACCAAGCCAATGACTGTATCCTCCTTCACCCGTGTCTGCTGTTGAATAAAGCCAATGAGGGTCACGGCCATCAGACCAAAGACAAAAGCCCCCAAAGCAAAGGGCAGCCCCAGCCAGTAGGCCAAGACCACACCGGGCAAGACCGCATGGGACACCGCATCCCCCATCAAGGCCCAGCCCTTTAGGGTTAAAAAACAGGACAATACCGCACACACACAACCCACAAGGGTGCTTACCCCCAGCGCCTTAACCATAAATGCATGTTGCAGTGGCTCCAATAGCCAAGTGATCATCATTTGTCCTCTATGCCTGAAAAGTATGATAAGGTGCTGCCAGTACAGTCGGAGTGCGGTTCTCGTGGATGGCATCCTTTTGCTGAACCCTTGGTGGATAGGTATTTTGCTCAATACCGTCCTTGGGGCGATCGCCCTCCTTACACGGCAAAAATTACTCACCCTAGCAGGTCTCTTCCATGCGTGGCTCCTCGGCGTGCTGATTTGGGGCACCTTAGGCTGGCAGGGCTATCTGATTGTCATGGTCTATTTCCTTGTCGGTTCAGCCGTCACCCGCATTGGCATGGCCGAAAAAGAGGCCGCAGGCATTGCTGAAAAACGCGCCGGGGTGCGCGGGCCAGAGAATGTCTGGGGATCAGCCTTTACAGGCACCCTCTGTGCACTCCTTGCTCTCCTGCTACCCCAATGGCGGGAGTTATTTTTGGTGGGGTTTGTGGCCAGTTTTAGCACCAAGCTCTCAGATACCTGTGCTAGTGAAGTGGGCAAAGCCTATGGTCAGCGCACCTTTCTCATCACCACATTACAACCAGTGCCCCGAGGGACAGAGGGAGCGGTGAGTTTAGAGGGAACACTGGCCGGTCTAATTGGTGCCACTGTGATTGCTGTGCTAGGCTGGAGTGTGGGCTTGATGGGGGCGATCGCCCTCCCCATTTGTATCCTTGCTGCTTTCCTAGCCAACCTTGTGGAGAGTCTCGTGGGAGCCACCCTTCAGGAACGCTACACTTGGCTGAGCAATGAAATCGTTAACGGCATCAACACAACGGTGGGGGCTTTGGTGGCAATGGTAGCCGTTTTTATCGCTTCGTAAGCGTTGTAAGCGGGCTGTTAGTGACCTAGGGATTTACCTCGTTTGATTTATTGACATTTATCAATTTTTTCAGGTATGAACAAAGTTTTAGACTGGCTTGACTCATTGCTAATTCAAAACTCATTTCAAAGAGAGGTTCGTCGCTGGTTTCGAGATAAAGGCGATAGTACCTTGCGGCTTGATTATCCACTTGATGCAGAGAGCATTGTCCTAGATGTGGGGGGATATAAAGGAGACTTTACTGCTCTCATTCATGAGAAATTCAATTGTCGAGTATTTGTTTTTGAACCGGTTTCAGTCTTCTATCATATTTGTAAGAAACGGTTTACTGGTAATGCAAAGATTATTGCCCTGAATTATGGACTGTCTGACGCCGATGAAATTTCTCAAATTCACATAGCTGAGGACTCGTCAAGTTTTTATAAAAGAAATTCAAAAACATCAGAGGAAATAGCCCAACTACGAAACTGTGCTACTGTTTTCAAGGAGCTTGGTATCGAAAAAGTAGATTTGATGAAAATTAACATTGAAGGAGGAGAGTATAATTTAGTGAAAAAGCTCATCAATTCTGATTTAATAGAAAAGATAAAATATCTTCAGATTCAGTTTCATAATTTTGTTGAGAACGCAGAGGAAAAGCGTCAGAATTTACGCTCTCAGCTAACAAGAACTCATATTGAAATGTGGAATTATGAATTTGTTTGGGAAAGCTGGCGCTTAAAGAGCATTTGAGTTTTAACCTAGAAAATCATGCAATGACAAAGCAAAGATTAACTGGTCTTTTTGTCTATCCTGATATTCCCACAGCCGTATTTTTTGATCCGAATGGATCTCCAGACGGGCTAACACAGCCTTGGGTTGCCCTGCGGGAGGGGTTTCGTGCTCAAGGCGTTGAACTTGTTGGCCTTGATGAATGCTGTCATGACCCCGATTTTGAACTCCATCTTAATGTTCAAGCTCCCCGCTCTAAGTCTCCAAAGTTTGTAATTCTCGCTGAACATCCCTTGATCTATCCAGCCAATGGGCAGCGGTTCTTATTGCGTCGCTATCAAAGTGTGTTTACTTGGAACCCTGATCTAGCTATCAAGCAGGCTCAGCAAATTCAACTGCCTCACCCGTTCAAGATAACAGGTGGTGTAGATGGCTATGGGCAACGTCCTCAGTTGGTTGTTTTAATCAACAGTAATAAGGCTTTGGCTTGGTGGGCTCCCTCTCAAGATCTCTACCGCGAGCGGGTCAGAGCTATTCGCTGGTTTGAACGTCATGCACCACAGGACTTTGCCCTTTATGGTCACGGTTGGAATCATTCAGCCCAACAGCCCGTGGTAGGAGATATCATTCACGCCTTAGAAAAAAGGTGGATTCACAGACCATTGCCCCCATTTCCGTCTTGGCGGGGCATTGTGCCCACAAAGAGTGAAGTATTACGACAGTCCCGCTTCTCGATTGTCTATGAGAACGCGATTTTTCGTGGTTACATCACAGAGAAAATTTTTGATGCCTTTTGCGCCGGGAACGTGCCGATCTACTGGGGGGCACCAGACATTACCGACTACATTCCTAAGGCTTGTTTTATTGACCGTAGAGAGTTTTCTTCCTACGACTCTTTATACAACTTTCTCAAGACGATGCCAGAAGAGATCTATAAAGGCTACCAGCAAGCGATTTGGAATTTTCTGCACTCTCCCCAAGCACAGCGGTTTTCTATTGCTCACTTTGTGCAGACCATTGTTCACGGCATTTTGGATCAAGTCAACGCTAGTCATAAACACTCGGAATGATGATCTTTGTCAATCTTATCGGTGGCCTTGGCAATCAGATGTTCCAGTATGCTGTAGGAAGGGCTTTGTCTATGACTAGGGGAGTGCCCTTGCGTTTAGATATTTCCGATTTTGCAAGTTACCAGCTTCATCAAGGGTTTGAGCTACATCGTGTATTTTGCTGTGAGGCTCCGATTGCTTCTCTTGAGGATTTGAAGTCTGTTTTGGGGTGGTGGGGGGTACCAAAAATCAGGAGAGCGATCGCCAACCTGCAACTTTCAGCACTATGTAAGGGACGACTAATTCTTGAACCTCACTATCACTATTGGGAACAAATTCACTCTATCCCCAGTACTGCCTACCTTCAGGGTTACTGGCAATCAGAAAAATACTTTAGCGAAATTGCTGACGTTCTACGGGAAGATTTCAAGTTTAGGCAACCCTTGTCAGAAATAAATGCTCAATGGGCAGATAAAATTACCCAGTGTCATTCAATTAGTCTCCATATTCGTCGTGGAGATTATGTTTCAAATCCTATGACCCATAAAGTTCACGGCGTCTGTCAGCTTGACTATTACTATCGAGCCATTGAATATATCACGTCACTTATAGATGATCCTGTATTCTTTGTTTTTTCAGACGAAGCTGAATGGGCAAAATCAAACTTGAAAACTTCTTATCCAATTTTTTATGTAGAAAATAATACTGCTCAAGAGAGCTACAATGATATGCGCCTCATGAGTCTATGTCGTCATCATATTATTGCCAACAGTACGTTTAGTTGGTGGGGAGCTTGGCTAAATAATAGCCCTGAAAAAATTGTAATTGCTCCTCAAAAATGGTTCGCCACATCTGATAAGGATGATTCGGATTTAATTCCAAAGACTTGGATTAGAATTTGAGATGATTTAGTTATTGTTAATGATGAATATACACAATAGTCCGACTATTTCAGTTATTTTACCAGTTTTTAATTCTGACCAATATATTGAATTAGCTATAAATTCTATTCTTAATCAATCCTTTAATGATTTTGAACTCATTGTTATTGATGATGGTTCTTCAGATAATTCCTTTGAAATTTTATCAAATTATGCAAAACTTGATGCTCGTATTCATTTAATTCGTCGGGATAATCAAGGTTTGATTTATACACTGAATCAAGCAATTGAACTTGCTAAGGGTCAGTATATCGCTAGAATGGATGCAGATGATTTGACTTTACCTAACAGGTTAGAAAGTCAACTTGAATTTCTAGAAAAAAATAAACTACATCTTTGTGGCTCATCTGTTCAGCTC
Source organism: Thermosynechococcus sp. TG215 (assembly GCF_031583455.1). NCBI lineage: Bacteria > Bacillati > Cyanobacteriota > Cyanophyceae > Acaryochloridales > Thermosynechococcaceae > Thermosynechococcus > Thermosynechococcus sp. TG215. Next base: position 1,229,372 of record NZ_CP134178.1, read on the forward strand.
ATTGGGGCAGCGATTGGTTCTTGGCACTATCCTCCTTCCCATGAAGGTTGCGAAATTGAATTGTTATTTGGTGTACCTTTTGCCCATCCATCTGTAATGGGTCACTCCAGTGTTTTCAAAGAACTGAGGTACTCCTTTGAGTGGTCACTGGTGGAAGATTATGATCTCTGGCAGCGGGCATGGGCGGCAGGGTTCAAGATGGGGAATGTGCCAGAGGTGCTTCTGCAGTACCGAGTGCATCGCAAACAAACCTCCAGCCTTTATCGTCGGCAGCAAGCTCAAAATAGTCAACGGATTCGTTCGCGCCACTGGCAACAACTACTGAGTGCCAAGCTAGGAATTTCAGCAACTGAGGCTCAAGAAGCAGAGAAAGACTTGTGGAAAACATTCCAACTCCTGCGGCAGTTAAAGCAATGTTATAAAGGAACAGAAGCAGAAAAAATTCTCCACCATGCATTCCCACGCCTTTGTTCCCACCGTCTCCATAGTTGGGTTTTAGATAGAACAAGCTAGTTGAGTAGTTCAAGACCACATTTCTGGAGTGATCATGTTTTTTAGTGTCGTAATTCCTACCTATAATCGCTTGCCCATTCTAGAAAAGTGTGTTCGCGCGATCGCCCATCAAACGTGGAATCCAGACTTAGGCATTGAGGGCTATGAGGTCATTATTGTTGACGATGGCTCAACAGACAACACCATTGAGTGGCTTGAGGCACATCGTGAAGCGTTTCCCTGTGTCCGCTGGTTTCAACAGGAACATCTGGGTCCGGCAGCGGCTCGTAACTTAGGTCTGCAGGTGGCCAAGGGTGACTGGATTATCTTTATTGATAGTGACTTGGTGGTGACGGAAACGTTTTTAGAAGCCCATGGGAAGCGCTTAACTCAAGAAAAAGAACGTCTTGGCATTGAGGATATTGCTCAGGTTCCTGCTTTTTCCTATGGTCGTGTGATTAATACCTGTAATTTTGAAGAGCCAACCTCAGAACCCTATAAAATTGTTGATTTTTCAGCCGCCTATTTTGCAACGGGAAATGTGGCGATCGCCCGCCATTGGTTGGAAAAAGCAGGCCTCTTTGATACCCAGTTTCAACTCTATGGCTGGGAAGATTTAGAACTAGGGGTGCGCCTCAAGAAATTGGGTTTGCGATTGCTGAAGTGCCCCGCAGCCGTTGGCTACCACTGGCATCCCCCCTTTTCCCTCAGTCAAGTGCCCACCCTGATTCAGAAAGAGATTGAAAGGGGACGAATGGGGGTCTTGTTCTATAAAAAGCATCCCATTTGGGAAGTGAAGCTCATGATTCAAATGACGCCCTTTCACTATTTCCTTTGGGCCATCCTATCCCTCGGCGGCATTCTCAATGAAAAAACACTGGCGCCCCTGTTGCAATGGCTGATTAATATCGGTCGCCCTCAAGATGCCTTGGAAGTGGCTCGTATCTTTTTGAACTGGTATAATGTGCGGGCAGTCTACTCAGCCTATCAAGAGCAAACACCGCAGCAGCATTGAGCTTTCGTGGGAGTTATGTTAACCCTGTCTCCAGAGCTAAAAGCCCGTTTGGCAACGCCATTGCAGATTGGCTCTGTTACGGTCAATAGTCGGGTCTTGCAGTCCCCGTTGGCCGGGGTAACTGATTTGGTGTTTCGGCGATTGGTGCGCCGTTATGCCCCCGACTCAATGATGTACACGGAGATGGTCAGTGCTTCGGGGTTGCACTATCTGAAAACATTGCCCCGGATCATGGAAGTGGATGCCAATGAGCACCCCATTAGTATTCAGCTTTTTGACTGCCGCCCTGATTTTCTAGCGGAAGCAGCGATAAAGGCGGTAGCTGAAGGGGCGGATACGGTAGATATCAATATGGGCTGCCCCGTGAATAAAATTACGAAGAATGGCGGTGGTTCTTCGCTGCTGCGGGATGTGCAAACGGCAGCAACAATTGTGCGGACGGTCTCCAAGGCGGTGCCTGTGCCGGTTACGGTCAAAACCCGCATTGGTTGGAGCGATCAGGAGATTAATATCCTTGACTTTGCCAAGGCGATGGAAGATGCTGGCGCTGCCATGATCACAGTTCATGGGCGAACCCGTGCCCAAGGCTTTAATGGCCCAGCTCGCTGGGAGTGGATTGCGCGGGTGAAGGAGCGCGTCAGTATTCCCGTGATTGCCAATGGCGATATTTTCTCGGTGGAAGCGGCGGTGCGCTGCCTAGAGCAAACTGGGGCGGATGGGGTGATGTGCTCGCGAGGAACGATGGGTTATCCCTTCTTGGTGGGGGAAATTGATCACTTTTTGAAAACCGGGGAATTGCGGCCTGCGCCAACGGTGGTTGAACGTCTGCACTGTGCGCGGGATCATCTCATTGCCCTCTGGGAATACAAGGGGGAACGGGGGATTCGCCAAGCCCGTAAACATTTGACGTGGTACGCCAAGGGCTTTGCTGATGCCGCAGAACTGCGCAGTGAATTGTGTCGCATTGAAACCCTAGAGGCTGGTTTAGCCCTGCTGGATGCAGCAATTGAGCGCTTGCAGGTAAGTTCAGACACCGAGGCGATCGCGGCCTAAATACCTAAACAAATGAAAAAAAGATTTGTGTTGCGCAACAATTCCGCAAAAATTTCGTAAAAAAAGTCCCTAGAACCCACGGGTTATAATGAAAGTGTAGGTGTGAGCAGGCCAAAAAAGAGTGATGAGGCTTGGCCTACAAAAAGTTCACTTGCATTTCTCGTTTGATCGCAATCGCTTAATCTCTTGCGTATTTTCTAGCATTTGCAGTTAGCAGGTTCTTGCTGGTTTGAAGGGGCGATCGCTATCGGTGAAGGGCGATCGCGAGAAATTGCTGCACACTTGATGAGGAACATTGATTATGAACTGTACACGCTACACAGAATTGCCCGAAGCGGCATGGCGAGAATTTACGGGTGGTGATTGGGTCGATCGCATTGATGTGCGCGACTTTATTCAACGCAACTATACCCCCTACGCTGGGGATGCCTCCTTCCTCACAGGCGCTAGCGATCGCACCCAACAACTATGGGCAAAAGTGCGCGACCTGATGGCACTAGAGCGCGAAAAAGGGGTGCTCGATGCCGATACCAGTGTCCCCTCTTCGATTACAGCCCACGCACCGGGCTACATTGATCGCGAGTTGGAGCAAATCGTTGGCCTGCAAACCGATCAGCCCCTGAAACGGGCGATTATGCCCTTTGGTGGCATTCGCGTTGTTGAAACCTCCCTCAAGGCCTACGGCTACGAATTGGAGCCGCACACGAAGGAAATCTTCACCAAATATCGCAAAACCCATAACGATGGCGTCTTTGATGCCTACACACCCGAAATGCGCCGCTGTCGTAAATCGGGGATCATTACGGGACTGCCGGATGCCTATGGCCGCGGTCGGATTATTGGTGACTATCGCCGCGTAGCTCTCTATGGGGTAGATCGCTTGATTGCCGACAAACAGGCACAGCAGGCTTCCCTAGAAGTGGATGTCATGGACGAAGAAACCATCCGCCTACGGGAAGAACTCTCAGAGCAAATCAAAGCCCTCAATGAACTCAAGGAAATGGCCGCCAGCTATGGCTTTGATATTTCGCGGCCAGCGGCCAATGGCAAAGAGGCGATTCAGTGGCTCTATTTTGGCTACCTTGCGGCTGTCAAAGAACAAAACGGCGCCGCCATGTCCCTTGGGCGGGTCTCCACCTTCCTCGACATTTACTTTGAACGGGATTTGCGCCACGGCACAGCCACAGAAGCTGAGATCCAAGAATGGATTGACCACTTTGTGATGAAACTGCGGATGGTGCGCTTCCTGCGGACGCCGGAATACAATGAACTCTTCTCTGGCGATCCCACATGGGTCACGGAATCGATTGGTGGCATGGGTCTTGATGGTCGCCCATTGGTGACGAAAACCAGCTTCCGTATTCTGAATACGCTCTATACCCTTGGGCCTGCCCCCGAACCCAACTTGACGGTGCTGTGGTCGGAAAACTTGCCAGAGGCCTTCAAACGCTTCTGCGCCCAAGTTTCCATTGACACCAGTTCGATCCAATACGAAAACGATGACTTGATGCGTCCCTACTGGGGCGATGACTACGCGATCGCCTGCTGTGTCTCAGCGATGCGGGTCGGCAAACAAATGCAATTCTTTGGGGCACGGGTGAATTTAGCCAAAGCCCTCCTCTACGCAATCAATGGCGGTCGGGATGAAGTCTCTGGCCAGCAAGTGGCACCGATGTTTGCGCCGATTACAGGCGACACCCTGAAGTGGGAAGAAGTGCTGCCGCGCTTTGAACAGATGATGGCTTGGTTGGCGAAGGTGTATGTCAATACCCTCAACGTCATCCACTACATGCACGATAAGTACTGCTACGAGCGGCTGGAGATGGCGCTCCACGATCGCGATGTCTTTCGCACCATGGCCTGTGGTGTGGCGGGTCTATCGGTGGTGGCGGATGCCCTCTCGGCCATTAAGTACGCCGAGGTGAAAGTGATCCGCAATGCCGAAGGGTTGGCGGTGGACTACGAGATTAAGGGTGATTTTCCGATGTACGGCAACAACGACGATCGCGTGGATAGTCTCGCGGTGTGGGTCGTGGAAACCTTCATGAATGAAATCCGCAAACACAAAACCTACCGCAATGCCGTGCCTACGCAGTCAATCCTGACGATTACCTCCAACGTCGTCTATGGCAAGAAAACCGGCAATACTCCCGATGGCCGCAAAGCCGGTGAACCCTTTGCGCCGGGCGCCAACCCCATGCACGGTCGCGATACGAAAGGGGCGATCGCCTCACTGGCATCCGTGGCCAAGTTGCCCTATGTCCATGCCCAAGATGGCATCTCCAACACGTTCTCCATCGTGCCCAGTGCCCTTGGCAAGACACGGGAGGATCAAATCAGCAACTTGGTGAATCTGCTGGATGGCTACATCCACGACCAAGGCTTCCACATCAACGTCAACGTGCTTAACCGCGAAATGTTGTTGGATGCCATGGATCACCCTGAACTGTACCCCCAACTCACCATCCGGGTGTCGGGCTATGCGGTGAACTTTATCAAACTCACCCGCGAACAACAGTTGGATGTGATTAACCGCACCTTCCATGAACGCTTTTAGGCTCATCTTTAGGCTCTTTAGGCGAACTGCCGCCTAGATGAACGTCGCGTCCTCTACCTCGGTTGCTCTGGCGATCGGGGTAGATTTTTTATGGTGCTAGCGTGTGGTGTTTGCGTACATTGGTGAATCTCGTTAATCTTCCCTTTTTCTATAGCCATGCTGCGGGCGATCGCGCCTGCTTGTTACTCCATGGCTTGGGGGGTGGGGTTTATGAACTGCAACTTTTGGGAGAGGTTCTCTACAAAGCAGGCTGGACGGTTCAGGGCATCCTCTATCCGGGGCACGATCGCCCCAGTGCCCAAATGCCCGCCTCGACATGGCCGCAGTGGTATGAGGCAGTAGTGACAGCCTTTAAGACCTTACGAGACAGCCATCGCACGGTTGCCGTGGTGGGCTTTTCCACTGGGGGAACGCTAGCCCTTCATCTTGCCTATGAGTATGCCGTTGATTCTCTTGTACTCCTTGCCCCCTTTTTGCGCATCTATCGGCCTTGGTTTTGCCCCGTCGCTCCAGAGAGGCTTGTGCAGTCCGTTGGCCAGTGGATTCCCTTTGTGCCTCGGCGCAGCCTACCAATCCGCGATCGCCCCCTACGCCAAGCAGCAGAAGCCGCCTGCTTTTTCAAAAGTTTCAACCTGCAAGCGGTGCGCAGTGCCCTTGAGCTGATTGCCCAAGTGGAGCGGGAACTGCCGCTGATCACAACGCCAACACTGATTCTGCAAAGCCTTGCTGACACGGTCGTTGACCCCCAAGGGGCGCAGAGGATTTATGAACACCTAGGCAGCCCCGAAAAGGAATTGCACTGGTTCAAGGAGTCGGATCACTTGCTCCCCCTTGATGTCGAGCGAGAACAGGTATTCGCCAAGGTGGTCGCCTTTTTGGGAAGATAGTTGCAGTTGGTTACTTGCCCTGCCATGGAAACATTGGATCTACGGGGAACGCCCTGTCCTTTGAACTTTGTGCGCACAAAACTGCGACTGCAACAGTTGCCCCCCCAGCAGCCCCTTGAGGTGTGGTTGGATGCAGGAGAACCCATTGAGCAGGTGCCCGATAGTTTGCGCATGGCGGGCTACGATGTCCTTGGGATTGAGCCACGGCAGGACTATTTTGCCCTTCAGGTGCAGCGTCCGGCATGAGTGATCTGGTGGGCTTGGTGCGGGCTGTTCAGGCCAATTACTACCGTGTCCGCCTGCGGGAAGCCACCAATGGTATTGAGGAGTTACTGTGTGTACGCCGCGCCCGCCTCAAGAAGATGGGGCAACAGGTGTGTGTGGGGGATTGGGTAGTGGTGAGCCATCCCGACTGGCAAGGACACCGCGGAGCGATCGCTGAGATTTTGCCCCGCCGCAATCAATTGTCACGCCCAGCGATCGCCAATGTCGATCAAGTGTTGCTCCTTTTTGCCTTGGCTGACCCTCCTGCTGATGTCCATCAAATTAGCCGCTTTCTCTTGACCGCCGAGGGATTGAATGTCGAAATTCAGGTGCTTTTCACCAAAGCGGATTTAGTTTCTGCGCAAGAGCAACAGCAGTGGCGCGATCGCCTGCATCAATGGGGCTATCACTGCCATGTCCTCAGTCTCACCCAAGGAAGCGACTGGCAACATCTGCATCCCCACCTCGCCGATAAGATTACAGTTGTCTGTGGCCCGTCGGGGGTAGGCAAAAGTAGCTTGATCCGCCATCTGACACCTCGGGAAGATATTCGCGTCGGTGCGGTCTCGGATCACTGGCACCGGGGGCGGCACACCACTCGCCATGTGGAACTCTTTCCCCTGCCAGCGGGGGGCTGGATTGCCGATACACCGGGCTTTAATCAGCCGGAACTGCCCCAAGACCCCCAGCAATTGGCGGCGGCTTTTCCGGAGATTCGCCAACGGCTGAGCAAGGATCGGTGTCTCTTTGATAACTGTCGCCACGATCAGGAACCGGGCTGCTGTGTACGCGGTGATTGGGAGCGCTACCTCCTCTACATTGAGTATTTGCATGAGCTAGAAACAATGGCCAGTTCAGAGCCATCCTTAGGGAAGGCACCCCCAGTGAAGGCCAAGAGTGACCGCCAAGGGCAGCAGCGCCTTGAACCCCTCTTGGATCCGAAAAAATATCGCCGCCGATCGCGCCGACAGCAGCATCAGCACCTCAATCCTATGGCTGAAGAAGTCCTCGATAGCGAACTGTGATGACGATGCCCCTTGTGTTAACTCTCATCCTGTTGAGTGTAACGGCCCTTTCCCTTGTGATCTGGCTGGTTTTGCTGCTGTTTTGGGGACAGTTTTGGCGCCCGGATCAGCGGCTACAGGGGGGAGACCTCAGGGCTTGGCCAAGGGTGGTGGTTGTCATTCCAGCTCGCAATGAGGCGGCGGTGATTGGCACCAGTGTGCGATCGCTCCTCGAACAGGACTATGCTGGAACCCTACATCTGATCTTGGTGGACGATCAAAGTAACGATGGCACAGGGGACATTGCTCGCCAAACGGCTTTGGAACTGGGCAAGGGCGATCGCCTAACGGTGATTGAAGGCACACCGCTCCCCCCCGGCTGGTCAGGTAAGCTCTGGGCGCTGTCCCAAGGCATTGAGGCCGCCCGAGCGTTTGATCCCGATTACTTGCTGCTCACAGATGCCGATATTGCCCACGATCGCCAAAATTTGCGCCAATTGGTCGCCCACGCCCGTCAGCAAAACTGTGCCCTTGTCTCGCTGATGGTGAAACTGCGCTGCCAAAGTATTTGGGAAAAATTGCTGATTCCCGCCTTTGTCTTTTTCTTTGCCAAGCTCTATCCCTTCCGCTGGGTCAACGATCCACAGCGATCAACGGCGGCTGCAGCGGGGGGGTGTATTTTGATTGATCCTCTGGCCCTAGACAAGATAGGGGGCATTGCCTGTATTCGCGATGCCCTAATTGATGATTGTTCCTTGGCAGCAGCGGTAAAGCGCGCAGGCTACCGCATTTGGCTGGGATTAACACCGACAACAGTGAGTTTGCGAGCCTACAATACCCTCAGCAGTATTTGGCAGATGGTGGCTCGCACTGCCTATACGCAGTTGTCCTATTCACCGCTCTTGCTGGTGGGAACCGTGATTGGCATGACACTGGTGTATTTGTGGGCGCCCCTTGCCCTTGCTATCGGTCTGATCGGTCAGTCGCTACCCTTAGCCGTCATGGCGGGACTCACTTGGGGGAGCATGGCGATCGCCTACGGGCCAACGGTGCGTTTCTATGGCCTCAATAGGGCTTGGGCGCTGACACTGCCGCTGATTGCCTTCCTCTATACGCTGATGACACTGGATTCGGCGCGGCGCCACTGGCAAGGCCGGGGGGGGGCTTGGAAAGGACGGGTTTATCCCCGCAAGTCATAGATGGGGCGATAGGCCATGACAATCAGCGTGTCAGTGGGGTCAAGGCTCTGAAAGTCTAAGGGACGAGGGTTGAGCAACACCTGCTGATTTTGGCGGCGAATCCCGATCAGGAGCAGCGGGTTCTCTGGATGGCGACTACTGTACTCACTCATCCAAGCACTGAGGGCAGCAAAGGAGAGGCCACAGAGGGTAGTGGGATAGTGCCCTGGCTCAATGAAGTAAAACTCATTGGTGTGATCAGAATAGGTCAGGAGTTGCCGATAGACCTCGGACATTTGGCGAAAGAGGGCACTTTGAGCCAGAATCCCAGAACTATAGTCCTGACTCAAAATCACTTCATCCACCCCCGCTTCCTTGAGGTGGCGCTGGCGATCGCTATTCACCAATTCGGCCACCACATGAATATCCTGCTCTTGGCCAGGAGTTTTCTCTAGATGCTTTACCGCAAGGGCAATGAGGGCATTTTTTTCATCGGGAGCTTCCATGTCGGCATCCGCAAGCAGAATAATGGCTTTGGCTTGGGGGGCATTGAGGCGCTCTAGGGTGCCATGGTGGGTAGGATCCCCTTGCACTACAAAGACATCCGGGCGCCCTTGGAATTCAGGATCCAGTGCAATCGGTTCAGCACATAAAAGCACAATGTCACGGGGATGGTAGGCGTTGGCGGCAATCAGTTGGCGGAGCACAAGGGGCGCCTTGGCATTCCAGTTGCAAATAATGATGTGGTTGCTAAAGGGTTTCATGGGTAGGGTTTGGCTAAGAGCTTGGGTGACAAAGTAGGCGGAAAATTTGCCAATCAGGGCACCAAAGGCAAAGGTGCCAAAGAGTAGTAGCAGCAGCTGCAGGACTTGCCCTAGCAGGGTGCGCGGGCGATCGGGATACTCCCCCACCAAGGTAATCACTGCATTACTGAGGGTCTCCCAAGCGCGGCTCGGCGACTGAAGTGCCTCTTCGCTCCAGAGGAAAGCCACAATTAACAGCACCAGAATCGCGATCGCCCCTAGGGTAAGGAAGCGTTGAAGTCGCTCGTGCATTGGTTGGCGAGGGAAACATCACGTCTATTCTAAGATTCCGCCCCCTTGTAGAGTCTCCCAGATTCCAGTATCCTGACTGCTATACAGCCCTTTTCCCTAAGGATGGAACCCCCTCGAAACAGCCAAAACTACTTAATGACCCAATCACATCCCCTCAACAGGTCGACATCACTGGCAGAGGGGCGATTTATTCAGCATGATAGAAACAATATCGGCAGTAAAGGAGCAGTCTCTTGAATAAGCCTGACGACCGACGATGCCGACTCAGACTGTATATCTGGGGTTCCCCCTAGAAGAATAGCTGCAATGTCTGCTGCTGCCTTAGAAATTTTACTTGTGCTGCTGCTCATCATCGCCAATGGCATTTTTGCTGGTGCTGAAATCGCAGTGGTCTCTGCACGCAAGGTTCGTCTTGAGCAACTGGCAAAACGGGGTCAACGCAAGGCGAAGGCAGCCCTAAAACTTGCCAACTCCCCGAATAATTTTCTCTCGGCTGTACAAATTGGGATTACCCTGATTGGGATTCTCAGTGGTGCCGTGGGCGGTGCCACCCTTGCCCAGCGGTTACAGGCTGCCCTCAGTCCCGTGCCATGGTTGGGGCAGTATAGTCAGCCTTTGAGTATTGCCCTTGTGGTGACGGGGATTACATACCTTTCCTTGGTGATTGGCGAACTGGTGCCCAAGCGCATTGCCATGACGTACCCTGAGGCGATCGCCTGCAACATTGCCAAACCCATGACATGGCTGACGAAATTAGCGGCTCCGATTGTGCATTTACTCAGCGTCTCCACAGACACCATCCTGCAAGTATTGGGCATTACCACCATTGCTGACCAAACGGTTACAGAGGATGAAATCAAAGTCCTGATTGAACAGGGGGCACAGGCGGGTCTCTTTGAGGTGGCGGAGCAGGACATGGTGGCGCGGATTTTTAACTTGGGCGATCGCCCGATTCAGTCGATCATGACCCCCCGCACCGATATTGTGTGGCTGGATATTGAATCCTCGCTTGAAGAAATAGAAACAGAAATTCTGGCCAGTTCCCATTCGCGGTTTCCCGTGGCCGAAGAGACCATTGATCACTGCTTGGGAATTATTTCAGCCAAGGACTTTTTGGCCGCTCGTCTCACCCAGCAAAGCATTGACCTACGCCAGCTTTTGCAACCAGCGCTCTTTGTCCCCGAAGGCCTACCTGCTCTCGAGGTGCTTGAACTCTTTCGCCAGTCGAGTCAACACATTGCCCTGATTACCGATGAATACGGGGGCATCGAAGGACTGGTGACGCTCAATGATCTCACGGAGGCGATTATTGGCACCCTGCGTCACGAGGAGGGCGAGGAACCGCAAATTATTCAGCGGGAGGATGGCTCGTGGCTATTGGATGGGTTGCTCTCCACCTATGAACTCAAGGAATTGCTGCGGCGGGAAAGTTTACCTGAGGAGGACACGGCCAACTACCACACCCTTGGCGGGCTAATTATTACGCTATTTGGGCGTATTCCCCAGTCGGGAGATTACATTGAAACCGATGGCCTGCGCTTTGAAGTGGTGGATATGGATGGCAACCGCGTGGATAAGGTGCTGGTGACCGAACTAGTGAGCGACGATGCCCTCGCCGATGACAGCCCCAAGGACAAGGATTAACGACGGCGCAGATGCAGATCCGCTACTGTACGTTGCAGCGATCGCCAGCGTTGTTGTCGCAGTTGATTCAGGGCGCGTTTCAGGGGTGGCAAGGGGGGCTGATCACCACCATAGCGCCAAGCCACATAGGCCTGCGTCAGGGTTTCAATGGCTCGCTGACTGACGGCATCAAGACGGCCAGCGGTTTGCAGCGATCGCGCGTATTCCCACGGAGTTTGATTGGGTCGCTTCGGTAATCCCTGCTGGGCGAGACCATCGAGCATTTGTACATAGAGGCGGGCGATCGGCGGCAGTTTTTGCAGGCGTTGACGATATCGCCACGTCTGGAGAGCGTACCACAAACCCCAGACCACAATGACGCCACCAAAGAGAATCAAAATCCCTTGGACAATCCCCCCCAGCCCTTGGCTAAACAGATCAAAGAATTTTTGCAAAGCAGTTTCGAGGGTAGCAAAAATCATGCCAAAAAATCCCGTCACCGGGGTCGGCAACCATCCCGTGACCCACTGCCAAAACTGCTGCAGAACGCTAAAGGTCTGATCCACTTCTAGAGTGGCTGGATAGAGATCGTGCCCCGGAATTGGATCAAAGAGAAACCAGCCCAAATTGGGGAAGTAGGCTTCCGTCAGGGCATAGGCATCGGTATTGCGAACCACATACAAGCCCGTGAAGGGGTTAAATTCCCCCGTTCCTAAACCGGTGACCAAGCGCGTGGGAATGCCAATACTGCGCAGTAGCAGCGTCAACGCCGTGGAAAAGTGATCGGGATAGCCGCCGCGCCACTCAAACAGAAAGGCGGCCACCAAGTCTTGATCTGGGCTCAAGGGAGGAATATCGGTTTTGAGGCGGTAGGACTGCTTGAGGGCTTGGGTGAGGTAGAGAGCTTGCTCGTAGGGTTCGGGAATCGAGCGATCGGCCTTGGCAAGGAGGTCTTTGGCCAGCGCTTGCAGCCGTGGTTTCAGGTCAGGGGGGACTTCAAGGTAGGACTGATAGCCTACGGTGTGATTTAATTTTGGCGCTCTGCGCAACAGGGAGCGATCGCGCACGGGCACTTGGGAAATCACAGAATAGGTCAGCCCCTCGGGCAAGGGCACCGGCGCCCGCAGGCCACCCTCGGGGTCACGGGCAATTTCACGGGTGGGAAAATAGAGTTCGCGGGGTTCGTAGAGATGGGGAATTAGGTTACTAAACTCAGAAACAATGGTATAGGTCTGAATCACTTCCCGCGTCGGCATTTGGGAGAGTTGTTGTGGCAGCAGATAGCGAAAACTCCAAGGGGAACGCCGCAGCACTTCTGCCTTATCGTTGCGACTAATGCGCCAACCCCGCCCCGTATATTCATCAAAGGCAAGGACGCGCCAAAAGCCGGGGGCTTGCGATCGCACCCGCATTAACTCCCTAGGCGTCATGCTCCCGCCAAAGGTCTGATCAATCTCAGAGCCAAAGCCATAGTAAAAGTTCGGGTCAAAGGTTTGATTGGCCAGTTCCTCGCCAACACCACCACCACCACGGCCACTGACATAGCCCGGATTGATCACCCGGGTTTGGTCAAACTCCCCTGCCACTTGAATTTCAGCACTGACAGGCAAGGTGCGAATTTGATAGCCGGGGAAGCGCGGCAGCAGCACAAAGACCACCATCCCCAAGCCAAGAATCAGGGCAAAGAGGCCGACCCATTGCCGCCAAGGCAAGCGCAGGGATTTCAGGGTGGTGGAGAGTAGGCCAAGGCGCGAGCGGTAGTCAAGGACGAGTACGGGTAGGGCGATCGCCAGAAAGATCACAAGAAACAGCCCAAAGGTCATGGTTTGACTGAGGGTGGCCGCCACACTAATTAAAATCAGGGCAATGACCATTGAGTAGCCCAAATCTTTGCGGCGGGGCAGGTCAAAGCTATGGAGCACTTGCAGTTGAATCAAGAGTTCCGTCAGCAAAATCCGTGAATCCTGGTTCAGTGCTGCCAACCGCGCCAAAAAGACCGCTAATGCCGTCAACATCCCAACGGCGATCGCCAGCTTTGCCACCACATTTCTTTGCCGCCGTGCCCACCAACTCCAACTAAAGCCCGCAATGGAGAGGGGAACTGCCCAGAGACTATTGGCAGTATCCGCCGCCACATCAGTTGCCACCAGGCCAACAATCACCATGCCCAAGACCCCTAGGCGCAGCAGCAGGGAATCCTCAACATCTTTGGCGGGAGCTAGCATCGGGGAATTGGCAATGGGCTGTAACCAAGACTGAACCATCGGACAGCAGCGGCAAACAGTGCCCTGATCCTAACAAATCTCTTCCCCAGAAGTGGTGGATACCTTGGCGGCGATCGCGTCCTCTATCAGCGGCTTGCAGCATGGCTTAAAAATCAGCCCCTGACGGCGCAAATCTACACCGAAGAGGAACTCCAATCGCTTTTGGGTCTCTCCCTTCCCCCAGGGCTAAAATCAGGGTTCAATCATCTCAACAGGAGCAAATTCCTCTTGCTTAGCCGCCAGCGATCGCGGGAATGATGCTGACTTCGTCGCCATCCTTGAGGGGCGTTTCAATGCCATTGAGGAAGCGAATATCCTCATTGTTGACGTAGAAATTGACAAATCGCCGCAGTTGGCCACTTTCATCGCAGAGGCGCCCTTTAATGCCGGGGCAGTCCTGCTCTAGCTTTTCCAGAAGCTCAGCGATCGATTGGGCTTGACACTCCACCGTTGCTTGATCGCGGGTGAGCTTTTGCAAGGGCGTCGGAATCAAAACAGTAACAGCCATAGACCTCTACAAACCATCCATAAATTTCAACACAGCGTCGGAAAAACCGACTAGACCAATACCGGTTGCCAATCCAACCGTTCGAGGGTGCGCGATCGCTCCAAGGCACGCTCAAAGCTAGCCAACTTGGGTTGGATCGTCAGGGGTTGACCAATGTCGTTTTGCACTGCCTCTTGGGTTTTCAGGCCGTTGCCGGTGATATAGACCACCGTCACCTCTTCGGGGTCAATTTTGCCCGATTCCACCAATTTTTTAAGAACGGCAATTGTGGTACCGCCAGCGGTTTCCGTGAAAATACCTTCCGTTTCCGCCAGCAGCTTAATGCCTGCCACAATTTCTTCATCGGTGGCCGCAGCGATCGCCCCATTGGTTTTGCGGGCAATCTCTAGGGCATAGACCCCATCGGCGGGGTTACCAATGGCAATGGACTTAGCAATGGTGTTGGGCTTCACGGGTGCCACAAAATCCCGCCCCTCGGCATAGGCTTGGGCAATGGGGGAGCAGCCCACCGCTTGGGCACCACTACAGCGCACGGGTTTATCCGCCACCAGACCCACTTCCACAAATTCGCGGAAGCCCTTGTAAATTTTCGTGAACAGAGAGCCAGAAGCCAAGGGAGCCACAATGTGGTCAGGAAGCTGCCAGCCCAACTGTTCAATCACCTCATAACCGAGCGTCTTTGACCCTTCCGAATAGTAGGGGCGCAAATTGATATTGACAAACCCCCACCCGTGGGTATTCGCCACTTCCGAGCACAGGCGATTCACTTGGTCGTAGTTGCCCTCAACGGCCATTACCGTTGGCCCATAGATGAGCGTCCCCAAGACCTTACCCGCTTCCAAATCTGCTGGAATAAAGACACAGCAATCTAGCCCTGCATGAGCCGCGATCGCCGCCGTTGAATTCGCCAAATTGCCGGTACTGGCACAGGAGACGGTCGTAAAACCCAATTCCCGCGCCCGCGTCAACGCCACCGATACCACCCGATCCTTGAAGCTCAAGGTGGGCATATTCACGGCATCGTTTTTGATGTACAGATGCTTGAGTCCGAGTCGCCGAGCCAGCCGCTGGGCTTTGAGGAGGGGAGTCATCCCTGTGCCCACATCAATGGGGTTGGGCGATGTCACAGGCAAAAAGGGACGGTAACGCCAAATGGACTTTGGCCCCGCCTCAATCGTGCTGCGCGTTACGGCTGCCGCCAATTGGCTCAGATCGTACTTCACCTCTAGGGGGCCAAAACAGTATTCGCAGACATGAATGGCTTGGGGTTCGTACTCGGCGCCACACTCTTTGCATTTGAGGTGGGTAAAGTAGGCGGTTGCGGTGGTGGAGCTAAGGGTTGCGGTCATGGGTGTCAGACTGCCTCAGACAAGTTGTTGACCATCCTAGCAGGGGGCGATCGCCCTGTCAAATATATCCGACTATTTTTATCGGGATTTGAATGGCCATAAAAATTCTCCCCGTTTTCCTTGGAGATGTGCTGCTAATCAGCGGTTGGCGCTATCCTAGGGCTTTTTGAGGCTTCAGCGAATGGGGGTATGCACGGTCACCCGCTTCGTGCCATCGGGAAATGTTGCTTCGACTTGTACTTCTGTGGGCATTTCCGGCACCCCCTCCATGACATCGTCACGGCTGAGCAGCGTTGTGCCATAGTTCATCAAATCAGCAACTGTGCGCCCCTCCCGCGCCGCTTCCAAAATGGCAGCAGAAATATAGGCCACTGCTTCGGGATAATTGAGCTTGAGACCCCGTGCTTTACGACGTTCGGCCACAAGAGCGGCGGTAAAAATCAGGAGCTTGTCTTTATTCTTGGGGGGACAGTTGCATCGTTCCTCAGGCTAAACACTCACTTTGGCCTCTATCTTAACTTGTGGCTTTGGTGCCCAGAAAATCAATGAGCGATAAAGTCAAACTGCGACAACACTATCTTGAATGGCGGCAGCACCTGAGCGATCGCGAGTGGCAAGATCGCAGTCAGCGCATTTGTCAGCACTTGCTTGATCATCCCCAGTTTCAACAGGCAACCACAGTGTTGACCTATGTGCCCCATCGCCGCGAACCCGACTTGCGCTTCCTCTGGTCACTCCCGAAACAGTGGGGCTTGCCCCGTGTCGTGGGTCAGGATTTGCGGTGGCATTGTTTTAATGGCAACCAAGACACTCTCCAGCAAGGACGCTATGGCCTTTGGCAACCGCCCCCCGAAGCGCCCCCGATTGATCCAGCGTGTGTTGATCTCTGCCTAGTGCCTGCCGTTGCCTGCGATCGCCAAGGCTACCGTCTCGGCTATGGCGCCGGTTTTTTTGATCGCCTCTTTGCCCACCCCGATTGGCAGCACGTGTGTCGCTGGGGAATTGTCTTTGAGTCAGCCCTTCTAGCAGAATTGCCCCGTGACCCGTGGGATCAGCCACTGCAAGCTATCTGCACTGAATCAGGCCTCTTGGCAATCAGCTAAAGCCCCAGTTTTGCCAACACCGGTTGCATTGAAACCACGTGTTTTCTCAAACCCAGTTCCTCAGGACGCAGGCCAAGGGCTAGACCCACCAGTTGCGGCAGATGGAGAATCGGCAAATTGAGGGTAACTCCCACCTGCTGGGCAATTTCTGGTTGGCGAGCATCCAGATTCAAATGACAGAGGGGACAGGGGGTGACAATGCAATCCGCGCCATGGGCGATCGCGCTCTGGAGTCGTTGTGCCGCCATGGCAAAACTGGCCGCCGTCGCATAGCTGGAAATGGGCCAACCACAGCACTGGGTACGTCCCTCATACTCGATGGGGGTAGCCCCAACTGCCTCAAACACCTGTTCCATTGAGGTGGGGTGAATTGGGTGATCAAAGGGCAGCCTCTCTTGGGCACGCAGCAGATAGCAGCCATAAAAGGCCGCACAGCGCAGTCCCTTGAGGGGACGACGGACGCGATCGCGCAACTCGTCAATGCCCACATCGCCGACAATCGCCCAGAGCAAATGCTTCACTTCTGTGGTGCCTTGGTAAGGAGCGCAGCCCTGTTGCGTCAACACTTGGTTAATTTCTGCCACGTACGCCGGGCGATCGCGCTGAAAGGTCTTGAGGCGTTCATCCACATGGCCAATCACCCCCTGACAGGTGCTGCAATGGGTCAACAGGGGCAAAGCCAACTGTTCGGCAAGGGCAATGTTGCGGGCATTGACGGTATCTTCTAGCAGCCACGAATTCTCCTTAAACGTGCCTGAGCCACAACAACTGGCTTCCTTCAGTTCCACCAGCTCGATATTCAACAGGGGGGCGATCGCCCGCGTTGAGAGGTCTAATTCCCGACAGGCCCCTTGAGCCACACAACCGGGATAATAGGCATAGCGTAAAGCAGACATACAACTTGAAACGCCTAAAATCTGCCCCTAGTCTAGCCAATCATCACAATCACTCGTGTGTCCTACTGCTCAGGTATAATCCTAGGATTTAGAAACCAATCCTTGTTTTTTAGTCAAAAGTCCGTGTTACCATAAACCAATTTCTTGCAGTTCTTTCAACAACCCATGCCATAGGAGTGCTATCTTGCGTTACTTATTTAGTTCGGAGTCCGTCACCGAAGGCCACCCCGATAAGATTTGCGACCAAATTGCCGATGCCATTCTGGATGCGCTGCTCACCCAAGACCCCCAAAGTCGCGTTGCCGCTGAGGTCGTCGTGAATACGGGTCTGGTGCTGATTACTGGGGAAATTACCACCAAAGCACAGGTCAACTACGTCAACCTAGCACGGCAGAAAATCCGTGAAATTGGCTACACCGATGCTGAAAATGGCTTTGCCGCCAATAGCTGTGCCGTTATCGTTGCCCTTGATGAGCAATCCCCCGATATTGCCCGAGGGGTGGACACGGCTCAAGAAGCACGGGAACGTCTCAGTGATGCCGAATTAGATCGCGTTGGCGCCGGTGATCAGGGCATTATGTTTGGCTATGCCTGCAATGAAACCCCTGAGTATATGCCGCTGCCCATTAGCTTGGCTCACCGCATGGCGCGTCGCTTGGCTGCTGTCCGCAAAACGGGTCAACTTCCTTATCTGCGTCCCGATGGCAAAACTCAAGTCACTGTCATCTACGAAGATGGCCAGCCGGTGGGCATTGATACCATCCTGATTTCCACCCAACACACGGCCACCATTGGTGACATCAGCGACGAAGCCGCCGTTCAAGAAAAGATTAAAGCCGATCTATGGGAAGCCGTCGTCAACCCTGTCTTTGCGGATCTGGCAATTAAACCCGATGACAAGACCCGCTTTCTCGTCAACCCCACGGGCAAATTTGTCATTGGTGGTCCTCAGGGGGATTCGGGACTCACAGGACGCAAACTGGTGGTGGATACCTACGGTGGTTATGCCCGTCACGGGGGCGGTGCTTTTTCCGGGAAAGACCCCACCAAGGTCGATCGCAGTGCTGCCTACATGGCTCGTTACATTGCCAAAAACATTGTGGCCGCAGGCCTAGCCGACAAATGCGAGTTACAGATTAGCTATGCCATTGGTGTGGCTCGCCCCATGAGCCTGTTTGTGGATACCTTTGGCACGGGTAAACTTGCCCCAGAGCAACTGCTGGAGTTAATTACAACTCACTTTGATCTGCGCCCCGCTGCCATTATCCAAACCTTTGGTCTGCGCCACTTGCCCCAGGAGCGCGGTGGTCGCTTCTACCAAGATGTGGCTGCCTACGGTCACTTTGGGCGTCATGACCTCGACCTACCTTGGGAAAAACTCGATAAAGTCGCCGATCTGCAAGCCGCTGCCGCTCAATTTCTAAGCGCAGTCTAGGAACATATTGGGGGGATTTCTCCCCCCTGCACTACTGGGTGACTCGTTGCAGGCAGGTTTGTGCCGTGTTGGTGAGCATCTGGCGCACTTCGGGATTGACATTGGTCTGTACATCTTCACCGATCGCCTGAAATTCTGCCAAGGTGAGCGAGGATTGCAGTTCATTGATCACACAGGTACAGTAGGCATTGCCGTATTGCGCCATTTGCGGCACCTGTTGTTGCAGGGCAGTCGTACATTCACTGGTAAATCGGGAAACCACTTCTGGGGGGTAGGGAGCAGCGATCGCCCCCCCGCCGAGGGACACCGCACTTAAAACCGTCAAAGAGATGGATGATTTTTTGAGTAAAGACATTGTTTCTATCCTTCGTGTATCAAAGTTTCATGCCCATTCTTTAGTGACTCCTCCAGTCTAGGCAGGTTCCAGAGAATGTGCCACTTTGGGCGATCGCCACAAAACGCAGATTTACATTCCTAGGGGCAAACGTTAAAGTAGAGGATTGGACTACTACAACACCGTTCACCTTAGCCCTATGACCCTATACAACCCCTCTTTGTACGAAGAACCCATTTCCCAAAAGAACTTAACCGCTGCGGGTCGTTCCGATCGCTCCATTTTGGAATGGTTACAGCAAACGGGTCGATTAATTGCCCGTGATGCCAATGAGACAGACCCGATCGTGGATAGCACCCTCGATGATATGGGTGAAATTGAGGAATTTGTTGGTGACTCCTTGGGCGATTACGACGAAGAAGATGACCTAGGGCTTGAGGAGTAGGGCACCAATCCCCCTATTATCGGAGTGATGTGCTAGAGCTATCCCCATGCCCTCCACCAAAACCACGGCTGCCATTGAACCCCGTTGGCTGACAGGACAGCGACTTTTTGGCCTTCTCGCTATTGGCCTGCTCATGGCTAGCATTGCCTACGATACCGGAGCAAACCACTGGCAACAGCCGTTGAAAACCTTGACACTGCCTTGGTTGGTGAGCTTTGCCATCGTTGTAGGGCTAGGGATGGCGGTGGTGCCCCTGTTGCGGCGGTTGAAAACTGGGCAGATTATTCGCGAAGATGGCCCGCAATCTCACCTGCAAAAATCGGGCACACCGACAATGGGGGGAATCTTTTTTGTGCCGACGGGGTTAGGTCTAGCCCTCCTGTGGACTGGAGTTGCGCAGGGGAAAGTATCCGCAACGGTGGGGGCGATCGCCCTCCTTGTTCTCTGGTATGCCGCCATTGGCTGGTGGGATGACTGGCAAGTTCTGCGGCGCAAATCCAACAAAGGGTTATCGGCGCGGCTGCGGCTCCTCCTTGAGGGCATTGGGGCGGCTCTTTTTTGTGCTTGGCTGGTGGGGAGTGATCCAACGGCAACGGTGGTGACCGCGCCTTGGGGGTGGGTTTGGCCTTTAGGGATCGCCTTTATCCCCTTGGCGATTTTTGTGCCGATGGCGGAAGGGAATGCCCTCAATCTCACCGATGGTCTCGATGGTCTTGCCGCAGGCACGGCGGCGATCGCCCTCCTCGCTTTAGGCATGATTCTGACCGCCCATCCCGATTTGCAAATTCTGGCAGTGGTCATGAGTGGTGCCTGCCTCGGCTTTCTCTGGCACAATCACCATCCGGCACGGGTGTTTATGGGGGATACGGGTTCCCTAGCCCTTGGGGCACTCCTTGCGGGCATTGGCTTGGCCAGTCATCACCTCTGGGAACTGTTGATTGTCAGTGGTCTTTTCTTTGTGGAGTCTCTCTCAGTCATTGCCCAAGTGCTCTACTACAAAGCAACCAAAGGTTCCGATGGCGTGGGCAAACGGCTGCTGCGGATGGCCCCTCTACACCATCACTTTGAATTGGGGGGCTGGTCAGAACTGCGGGTGGTGAGTACGTTTTATGGGGTGGTTGCCCTCTTGGGACTGCTCTGTGGCCTCCTGCAATGGTTGGCTTGATGGGGGAAGTGCAATGAAAGCAGCAGTACTCTACGGCAAAGAAGATGTCCGCATTGAAACCGTCGCCGATCCCACGCCCGGTCCCGGAGAAGTGGTGATTCGTGTTCAGGCTGCCACTACCTGTGGTACCGATTTGAAGGTATGGCGGCGCGGCGGTCATGCACGGATGCTAACGCCACCGATTCTCTTTGGCCATGAAGCGGCCGGGGAAATTGTTGCCCTTGGGGCTGGGGTGACCGGCTGGCAGGTGGGCGATCGCGTGGTAGCGAATAATTCTGCCCCCTGTGGCCAGTGTTTTTACTGCCAACGCCAAGCCTTTTCTCTCTGTCCCCATCTGGAGTTTAACAATGGCACGTTTGCCGAGTATCTAAAAATTCCCGCCAGCATCGTCCGCCAGAATCTGCTGCCTATTCCGGCGTCCCTCTCCTTTGCCTTAGCTGCCCTCACCGAACCCCTCGCCTGTGTCCTCCACGGTGTGGCTCGCTCTGGCTTTGACCCCGCAATGGTTGAAACGTGGCCAAGTCCACCGCAAATTGTGGTGCTGGGGGATGGTGCCATTGGCCTGATGTTTATGGGGGTTCTGGCACAGCAGGGAGCACGGGTTCTCGCCTTTGGCGGTTCCGATCAGCGGCTGGCGATCGCCCGCACCTTTGGGGCAGAGCAGATAGTAAATCATCACCAGTGCAGCGATATTCCTGCTGTGGTTAAAGACTGGACCCAAGGACGGGGTGCCGATATTGTCATTGAAGCCACTGGCGTACCTGAAGTCTGGGAAACGGCGATCGCCTGTGGTCGCCCCGGTGCCACCATTAACCTCTTTGGTGGCTGCCCCCGCGAAACTTCGATCCGCGTTGATACCGAACGCCTGCACTACGAAGAACTCACCCTCAAGGGGGTCTTTCACAACACACCCACATTTGTCCGCCAAGCCTTGCAACTGATTGCCAGCGGCACATTGCCTTTCGAGAAACTGATTAGTGGCCAAGCCCCCCTCACGGAGATTGAAAACGTCTTGCAAGCAATGAAGGCGCGCCAAGTGATTAAAGTAGCGCTGCAGCCCTAGCTATTCCCGCAGGAGCAAATAGTACAACTGCCCCGGTGTATTGATCAGACCCGCCCGCGCTTTGGCCACCTCCCCCGTGCCCATGAAAATATCGACACGACCCGGCCCGCGAATGGCACTCCCCGTATCCTGATCCAAAACAAAACGGCTGACGGGGGTTTGCTGCCATTGGCCTTGGGCTTTGAGGGGAATTTTCGTGTTGATCACCGCCAAGGCACCCGGAGGCATCAGGGACTTATCAGTGGCGATCGAACGCTCTGGAATCACCGGCGTTGAGAGACTGCCCGTGGGGGGGCGCCCTTGGGTATGTTCAAAAAAGACAAAGCTGGCATTGCGAGGTAAATAGCGATCTAACTCAGCGGGGTTGGCCTCAAAGTAAGCCATGAGGCGCGGTAGCGTCAGTTCCTCACGGGGAATTTTGCCATCGCGAATGAGTTCTTGGCCAATACTCGTGTAGGGGTGATTAGTCTTACCGGCATAGCCCACCGTAAAGCGGCGACCATCGGGCAGTTGCAGCTCAGCCGACCCTTGGACGTGAACCAGAAAGGCCTCTAGGCGATCGCGCAAATAGACCAGTTCCAGACCCCGCAAAGGCCCATTACGCCACTGCTGACCATCCGCCCCTTCCAGTTCCAAGCGGGTTGGGTGCGGCTCTCGCCACTGCTCAAAATTGGGGGGGCGACGAAATAGGGGATAGCGGTATTCTGCGGTGGGCACTAAGCTGGCACGATACGTCGGTGCATAATAGCCCGTGAAATCCACTCGCCCTTGGCCATCGGTGCCAATGGATTGATAAAAGACAAATTCTCGCTTGACAGATGCTTGCAGTTCTGCCGCAGAGCGACGGGTTTGTACCAGATGGCGAAAGCGTTCGAGGGAGCGGATCACTCGCTGATGGAGATTGGGGCCAAGGGCGGCGCCGGGTTGACCGGGAGCAGTGTAGGCGGCGTAGTCGCGGCGCGCTTTATCGCTGCGCAGGTAACGCAAACTATGATCAATGGCTTGCAGCAGTCGTGCTCGTTCCCTGGGGGATTGCCAGAGGGCCGTATCTAGGGCAACCCTTGGGGGCAGTTGGCTTTGGCGCGTTAAGGGAGCAACCGTTGGTGCTGTGGCGATCGCGCTTGTTGCGAGGATCACGACCCCCTGAACCCATCCTGCGAATAAACCCGCCATAGACGTTAGGCAAACCGATCCACACTAGAGGCAAACACGGGTTCTACCCGAATTGCAAATACCTTTGAGGGGCGCACCACCATGTATTCCCCTTGAATGTTTTTAATGGGAACGGAAATAAAGTCGTTGGAATCTGCTTTGGCCACTAACTCGTTGCTGTACCACTTCTGGAAGTCTTGAATGGTGGGGAAGCGCACCTCCTCACGGTGACCGCCATCCAGAAATAAATGCACCGCAAATTCAGAAGGGGTTCTGGGCATAGGCGCGATCGCTCATCCTCATCATGCACATTATTCCCCTATTATCGCCGCAATCGGTGGCTTCAGGCACTAGGGACCGCCAGTGAGGGGACGGGGGGCGCGATCGTAGTACTGGGCTGTCATCGCTGGGTTGAGAGCGCGAGCACGCTCATAGTCCCGTTGCGCCAATTCCACATTGCCACTATCGAAGTGAGCCATGCCCCGACTATAGTAGGCAGCAACAAATTGCGGATCCCGTGCTAGGGCAGCATCAAAGTCGGCAATCGCCGCTGTGTAGTTTTGCAGAGCCAGATAGGCCATGCCGCGGTTGTAGTAGGCGGCAATAAACTGGGGATCGTTGCGCAGCGCAGTGCTAAAGTCCGCGATCGCCCGCTGCATATCCCCTTGGTCATAGTAGGCTAGGCCGCGCGCAAAGTAGTAGTCAGCACTGGGGTTGAGTCTGATTGCTTGGCTAAAGGCATGAATGGCAGCGGCCAGATCACCCGTACCTTGGTGCATTAATCCCACGTTGTAGTAGTCCTCGGCACTGCGGGGCACGAGGCGTTGCAGTTCTTGCAGTTCAGGAGGTGTGAGGGTGGCGATCGCCATGGGCTGTGCCACAGCAGCACTGCTGAGACCAACAAAAGCAGCTAAAACTGTCAAAGCACTGAAGAGTTGTTGGCGCATCGTCGGCCTCCTTTGGGCATCGCTCAGCCTTACTTCGATCCTAAAAGAAAATGAAGAAATCGCCCAGCAAACGATAACAGTTGTAATAAGTCGCTCGCTCCGACCCTTTTCTTGGCTACATACACAGCATTGCGCTCTGGAGTCGTAGTGCATGCCATGCTTGGGAAAGGGCTGTATGTTGATATCTTTAAGTTTTTCTGCGCAGAGGGCAGTGCGCGAGCTCTTGGATCAGATGTGATCTAGGGCACTGGCGCCGAACTCAAAGTCATGTTCAAAGGAGCTTGTAATTAACGATACGCCCAAAACTCTCCGGCTGCAAACTAGCGCCACCCACTAGCACCCCATCAATTTCTGGCTGCGCCATGATCGCATCAATGTTGTTGGCATTGACCGAGCCACCGTACTGAATGGGGACATCGGGATTCTGTAACTTGCTGCGAATCAGGCCAATGACACGGTTGGCTTCCGCTTCTTCACAGGTATCGCCCGTACCGATCGCCCAAATGGGTTCGTAGGCAATCACCAAATTGCTCTGATCCACATCCACCAAGTCCAGGGTCAACTGCTGAAGGATGTGGTTTTCAGTTTCCCCAGCATCCCGTTGGGCTTTTGTTTCACCGACACAGAGAATGGGGGTCAGGCCATAGTGTTGGGCAGCCTTGAGCCGTTGGTTGACCGTAGTATCGGTTTCCCCAAAATACTGCCGCCGCTCACTGTGGCCAACAATCACGTAGCGCACGCCCAACTCCACCAGCATCGGTGGCGAAATTTCCCCTGTAAACGCCCCTTGATCCGCCCAGTGGACATTTTGGGCACCCAGCTTCACCCGCGTTCCGTGCAGACTCTTGGACAATACACTTAAACAGGTGTAGGGAACACAGAGCACCACCTCGCGATCGCTGGGGGTGTCCACCAATTTCCCTAAGAACTCCTGTAGGAAGGCCACCGCCTCCTGTTGAGTTTTGTGCATTTTCCAGTTGCCAGCAAGAACTTTTGGGCGCACTCGTCCTGACTTTCCTCTGCGAAACTTAGCGTAATTAAGCGTACCACACGAGTTGCCTCATATAATTAGAGGTTTAACTGAGGAAGTGGCTCAGACTTAACCCAGCTTGTCCCAAACCGCCGCAATTCGGGGAGATTGACGCTTGGGTTGCACGCGCGGAGTCCGCCGTCCGAGTTTGACTTGGTAGGTGTCGTTGTCAACTGTCACATAGCCGAGTTGGCGAACCTCTGCGAGGGTGGCACTGACCTCTTCCGCAGACCACTGCAACTGCTCAGCCAATTCTGGCACGGTGAAGGGCGTTGGCTGGCGCATCATCAGTGTCAAGAGCGATCGCTGGCGATCGGGCAAAACCAACAAATCTGCTGGATTGAGACCCCCACCGCAAGCACTGCTAGCATTTTGACTGTCTATCATTGGCAATGTTCCTCAATGGCAGTGACTGGCAGTGGCACTCGAGAAGGATCAAAAGGATCAAAATTCAGTCAGTCTCCTTACTCCTAGGCTACCCTAATCCAACAGATGCTGCACAACACTCCTGACAACGAGACTGTAGGGATGCTCAGGGTAGCGTAAACAGAAAATATCGCTGCTCCCCAGTTGAAACATTTCTTCACAAACAGGCAAGATACCCGCAACGGGCACACCATAGGTCGTTTCCACCTGCTGCTTGAGGGAGTCCTTATTAAAGGCGCTGGGGACTTTGTTCACCACCATCACCATTTTGGGCACATCCAGCTGCCGCGCCACATCAACCGTGACCGCTGTTCCTTGAAAGTCTTGGCGATCGGGTCGCAGAATCAGCACCAAGGCATCGGAGACTGTAATCGAGAGCAGCGTTTCCTCATTCAGCCCTGGGTGGGTATCAATGAGCAAAAAGTCGAGATTCAGCCCTTGGAGCAACTGCTGAAAACCATCATTGAGCAAGCCGACATCGTAGCCTTCCCGCAGCACACGGGTAATTTCACTGGTTTTGAGGCTAGAGGGAATGAGATAGATTGCTCCTTTGGCTTGCTGGCCGTGAGCCGTAATCAGATGGCTGACATCCCGCGCCACATCAGTAATTTCACAGCGTCCCCACAGGTAGTCATTCAGGGCATGTTCCGTATCTTCCGACTCAAGGCCAAAGAGCACATGGATACCGGGGGATTGAATATCCGTGTCCACGATCGCCACCCGATAGCCCAAGGTTGCCAAGGTACAGCCCAGATTTGCTGTTGTATTTGACTTGCCTGTGCCACCACGAAAAGAATGCACAGAAATAATGCTACCCATGAGCTGTCCTCGCTGCTCTGAACAATTCAACGTCTATTTTCACATCCTGCCGTCGAGGAAACATCTCATCCCAAATTCAGAAGATAGAATCCAAACGGCCAGCCCATCAGACAAGGGGTCATTCCGCGTCTTGGAAATACTGCTGGGCGTAGAACTGGGCGTAGCGGGCAGACTGGGCAAGTAGTTCTTGATGGCTGCCACTTTCAATGATCCGCCCCTGCTCTAAGACAAGAATGCGATCGGCGCGACGAACCGTGGCCAAACGGTGGGCAATAATAAAGACGGTGCGCCCCTTCATTGCCTTTTCGAGAGCACTTTGCACCAAGGCTTCCGATTCAGAGTCCAAAGCAGAGGTGGCCTCATCCAAGATCAAGATACGCGGATCGGCATAAACTGCACGAGCGATCGCCAGTCGTTGGCGTTGACCCCCAGAGAGATTAATCCCCCTTTCCCCGACCCATGTCTGATAGCCATCGGGAAACTGAGTAATAAAGTCATGGGCATTGGCGATTTTGGCGGCCTCAATCAGTCGCTGCCAATCCGGTTCAGAGTAACCAAAAGCAATATTTTGGGCAATACTGCCTGAGAAAAGAATCGTTTCCTGAGGAACAATGCCAATTTGCCGCCGCAGGCTTTTCAGGGTCACAGTTTTAATGTCAATGCCATCAATCAAGACTTTTCCCGCTTGGGGGTCATAAAACCGGGGCAACAGGTTAACAATGGTGGATTTACCTGCTCCTGAATGTCCCACAAGGGCAATCACCTCGCCCGGCTCCGCCAAGAGATTAAAGTCCTTGAGCACGGGACGCTCTAGATCATAGCCAAAGCACACATCTAGGTATTGCACTTTGCCAGAAATGGGGGGTAGGGGCTGCGCATGGCTCATTTCCTTGATCGTGGGTTCGAGAGCCAACAGGCCAAAGCTACGCTCCACCGACGCCTGTGCCATCTTGAGTTCATTGTAATCAGCAGAAATCATATTAATGGGTTCCATCAGTAGCGCTACTGCGGCAACAAAGCTGAGGAACTGCGGCCCTGTGAGATGACCGGCATTGATTTGCCACGCCCCCAAGATAAACAGCAGCATAATGCTCAGAGCCTCAAGAAACCCCACCACCGGGTATTGCATTGACTTAATGCGTTCTGCACGGTAGCGAGCACGACGGTTCATATCAGCCTGCTGTTCAAACTGCTCTACAGCATAGTCCTCAGCCGCAAACGCCTTAATCAGACGAATCCCCGAAAAAATCTCCGTGAGGTGGGAGGCCAAATCCGCAATGCGGGCTTGACTCAGGCGCGACTGTCGCAACAACCGATTGCCAAACCAAGCGATGAGAAACGTCATCAGTGGCGCAATGATCATCGTCCCCAATGTCAGTTGCCAGTTGAGGTAGAACATATAACCAATGACGGCAACTGTGGTTAAAGTTGAGGGGATGAGGCGATGAAAACTGCTATTGACCATGACGCCAATGCGATCCACATCCTCAGTGAGGCGGTAGGTGAGATCGCCGGTCGCTGCCTTTTCAAAATAGTCCACCCCCAAACGATGCAGATGACGGTACAGCCGCACCCGAATGTCATAGACAATCCGTAGGGAAATATCGGACATTAGGACATCTTGGCCAAATTGGCAAAAACTACGACCGACAAACAGCAGCGAGGAGGCGGCACACCATTGAATCAGGCCTATCAAATCCCCTGCCCCGATGAGCTTCGCCGCTTGGCCAATGAGGTAGGCGATCGCCGGCATGGTCGAGACGTAGCCGAGGGTACACAAAAAAGCGACCAGCAACCGTCGCCGATAGGGAAGGATATAAGCAAGTAACGGCCGGTAGCTGGTATTCCAAAGCATGGGCTATTTTCCAATGCAAAAACGGCTAAAGATTTGTTCTAGCACAGACTCAGTCACCTCTTCCCCGGTTAGGGTACCAAGGGCACGAGCGGCAGCATGCAGGTCAATTGTCCAAAAATCGAGGGGGAGTTGGGCATCAATGGCCGCAAGCACATGATTCAGGGATTGGTGAACCTGCTCCAAGAGCGCGGCTTGACGTTGGTTGATGGCAAACTCTAGGTTAGCGGCGGTAACCCCTTGGCCTTGGACAAGGTCTAAAATGGCGTCCTCGAGAGACTCAATTCCCCTTTGACTGAGAGCCGAGAGCAGCACAGTGGGAATGGGGGCAATGGGCAATGGAATATCTTGAACCTCTACGGTTTCGCTGAGGAGATCAGCTTTATTCAAAACCACCAAGACGGACTGAGGCGCTTGCTGCCGCCGCTGCTGCAGCTCGAGTTGGTCGTAAATCTCCTGATCGGCGGCTGTCCACCCTTGACTGGCATCAATGACAAGGAGGATGAGATCAGCACTGGCTGCGGCTTGGCGCGATCGCTGGACGCCAATTTGTTCGACAAGGTTATCGGTCTCGCGAATGCCTGCGGTATCAAGTACTTGGATTGGAATGCCACCGACAACCAATTGGGACTCGACAATATCGCGGGTGGTGCCGGGTAAATCTGTCACAATGGCGCGATCGCTACGGCTCCAAGCATTGAGCAGACTCGACTTACCGACATTGGGGCGACCCACAATGGCCACTTTTAGCCCCGTGCGGATCAGTGCTCCCCGTTCTGCTGTGGCCAAAAACGCTGCCACTTGGTGTTGCAGCTGGCGAATGTCCTCAGCAATGGCTGCGGGGTCAAGGGGGGGTAGCTCGTCCGTAAAATCGAGTCGCGCTTCAATTTCCGCCAAGAGGGATAAACAGGTCTGACGAATCTGCTTGAGGGGACGGGCCAGTTTGCCCGTGAGACCCGCTAGCGCTATTTGGGCTGCCGTTGTCGATTGGGCGGCCACCAGTTCGGCCACACTTTCGGCTTGGGTGAGATCAAGGCGACCGTTGAGGAAGGCGCGCAGCGTAAATTCCCCCGGCTCGGCGAGGCGTGCTCCGGCGGCGACACACAGTTGCAGCACGCGCTGGACAGGGATGAGGCCACCATGACAGTGAAATTCCACCACATCTTCGCGGGTGTAGGAGCGGGGCGCCAGCATTAACAGCAGGAGCGCTTCATCGACCCGTTCCCCAGTTTGGGGGTCGCGGACATAGCCATAGAGAATACGATGGGATTCCCAAGGCTGCTTGCCGGGGGCTTCAAATAAAGACTGAGCGATCGCGACTGCTTTGGCGCCTGAGAGACGGACAATGCCAATACTCCCTTGCTGGGGCACAATAGCCGTGGCGATCGCCACAATCGTGTCATGAAGGGATTGCACTACCGTGGGTGATAGGACTCCTTTAGAGACTCATCTCGGCGGCTTGCACTTTCTCGACCTGTTTCTTCTTCAGAACCAGCAGAATCTGCGAGAGGGTGATGGCGGCAAAGAAGACCAACAGCCACTTAATGCGGTTGGGATCCTGCAGGACAATTTCCGTATCCTTTTGCCCAAAACCACCCACATTGGGATTGTTGGTGAGGGCTTCACCCGCTGCCACCGTTTGGCCTTCACTGACAATGAGGTCAGGGCCAGCGGGAATGGTCTCTGTCACTGCTTCACCACTCTCGGGGGTGATCACCACCGCAGTACTGCCATCGGGGTTAGCGGTAATACTGGTAATCGTGCCCGCGATCGGTGCAGTAAAGACGTTATTGTTGCTCTTTTCACCATTGGGATAGACTTGGCCGCGACCGCGGTTGCCCCCAGCGTGAACGGAGTATTTACCGAAGTGGATCGATTTATCCGTGGCAGGGTTGGGGGCGAGGACGGGGAAAACAATTTCCTGATACTGCTCACCCGGTAAGGGCCCCACCAGAATAATGTTTTGCTTGTCCTCACTGTAGGGCTGGTAGTAAATGCCGCTGGTTTTGGCTTGTAACTCCTCGGGAATGCGATCGGGAGGAGCAATTTTGAAACCCTCGGGCAGCATGAGAACTGCACCGACATTCAGACCGCCCTTAGAGCCATCCCCCAACACCTGTTGCACACGGGTGTCGTAGGGAATTTTCACCACGGCTTCAAAAACGGAATCGGGGGTGACGGCTTGGGGCACTTCCACTTGGGTGGGTTTGGCGGCGAGGTGACAGTTGGCACAGACAATTCGCCCGGTCGCTTCGCGAGGACTGTCATAGCCCTGCTGCGCATAAAATGGATAGGCCTGTGCTTGCGGTGACCAAAGAAGCACACTGGCGGCAAGGGCGATCGCCAGCGTCAACGATTTGAAAAAGCGTTTCATACCACTCCCTAATTTCTTTTTACGTCCACCAAGGTTCTTTGCCCGTGCGGAAATCGGTTTCCGTCCAAGGGGTAAACACCAGTTTGTCATCTTCGGTAACCGTGGCATTCACCAGTGCCAAGGAGAGGGGAGCAGGGCCACGCACCACTTTACCTGTGTTGTCGTATTGAGAGCCGTGGCAGGGGCAAATGAACTTGTTTTCACTGACATTCCAAGGCACCACGCAGCCAAGGTGAGTGCAGACGGCATTCAAGCCGTAATTGGCAATTTGGTGATCCTCAGTAACAATCACGTAGGTGGGATCCCCTTTAATCCCTTGGGCAAGGGAGCGATCGCCCGGCAGGTGCTTCGTCAGGTAGTCGGAAACCTTAATATCGTTGCCTAATGCATCCTTGGCAACCACACCACCACCCGTGCCGCCACTGGAGGGCGGAATGAAATACTTGACGACAGGGTACAGAGCGCCCAACGCTGTACCGGTAATGGTACCAAACGTCAGCAGGTTCATAAACTGTCGCCGCCCCATATCGGGCACATCAGACATTCCAGAAACTTGAGCCATGGTTTACGCTTATTTACTAAGGAATCGAAACGAACAGCCGTAAAATAATTACGTTTGTTAACTATTATCACACTGTCCGAGCCGTCCTAGCCGCAAGGGCTGAAATTCTTGCCAATGCTGACGCCCCTCACTGGTGATGAACTCCATGCCTTGCTCCTGCGCAAATGGGGGCGCTCCTTTGACCTTCAGTTTCGCCGCGTGGGCGATCGCATCTTTTTGCAAGTGATGTGGCGTTACCTCGAGCAGGCCTCCTATCCCGATACGCCTGAAGATTATGCCGCCCACCTTGGAGCCATCGCCCAGCACCTCAATGACTGGGGCTGTGCCCAGCAAGTTTGCACCTTTATTGAGACCACCCGTGAGAAACCCCGCCTCGGCAAAGCGGTGAATATTCCCCTCAACCTTGGCACCCGCATTATCGAATGGCTGGAATAGCTGCCCTTAGCAGATTTTTGAAAAAATGTTAAGAATGTTAAAAAGGATTGCGATGATGTGGGAGATGTCCCCCCTATGCCTGAGAATGTTTGCGGAAGGTTACGTCAGCCCGTCGGGTTCATCGCCGTACCTATCTCTCCTACAGGAGTGCGGTGAATCGTAACATTCCAATGGCAAATGCCACATTATCAAGACCCTTGTTTTACAATTCCAACTTTGGAGGAACTCAATGAGCGTCGTCACGAAATCGATCGTGAATGCAGATGCCGAGGCCCGTTACCTCAGCCCCGGTGAACTGGATCGCATTAAAAGCTTTGTCAGCACCGGCGAGCGCCGTCTGCGCATTGCCCAAACCCTGACCGAAAACCGCGAGCGGATTGTCAAGCAAGCGGGCGATCAACTCTTCCAAAAACGGCCTGATGTGGTCTCCCCCGGTGGCAATGCCTACGGTGAAGAAATGACCGCCACCTGCCTGCGTGACCTCGACTACTACCTGCGGCTTGTGACCTACGGTATTGTTGCGGGTGATGTCACCCCCATCGAAGAAATTGGTTTGGTGGGTGTGCGTGAAATGTACAACTCCCTCGGCACCCCCATTCCTGCCGTGGCCGAAGGGATCCGCGCCATGAAGAACGTTGCTTCCTCGCTGCTGTCTGCAGAAGATGCCGCTGAAGCCGGTTCTTACTTTGACTTCGTGATTGGCGCCATGCAGTAGGTCGCCTCAGCATCCTTCATTGATCCATCATCCAAATCAGTTTTTGAGGAAAAAGAACTATGCAAGACGCGATTACCGCTGTCATCAACGCCTCTGACGTACAAGGCAAATACCTCGACACCGCCGCCATGGAGAAGCTGAAAGCTTACTTCGCAACTGGCGAACTGCGGGTGCGGGCTGCGACCGTGATCAGCGCCAATGCCGCCAATATCGTCAAAGAAGCAGTGGCCAAATCTCTGCTCTACTCTGACATCACCCGTCCCGGTGGCAACATGTACACCACCCGTCGCTATGCGGCCTGTATCCGCGACCTCGACTACTACCTGCGCTATGCCACCTATGCCATGCTGGCTGGGGATCCTTCCATCCTCGATGAGCGGGTGCTCAATGGGTTGAAAGAAACCTACAACTCCTTGGGCGTGCCCATCGCTGCCACTGTGCAAGCCATCCAAGCTATGAAAGAAGTCACCGCCAGCTTGGTGGGTGCCGATGCCGGCAAAGAAATGGGCATCTACTTTGACTACATCTGCTCTGGCTTAAGCTAAGTACAGCTCTCCAGTCGCACATCTGTCTGGGAGTTAGGGGTTAGAGTGTCAGCCTGTCATGGCAATTGTGCTTAAACAGTCTGAGTCTGGCCTTTAGCTCCCAGACGTGTAATCACCCTACACAGATTTGGAGTCCCATCCCATGCGCATCTTCAAAATTACCGCCTGTGTGCCGAGTCAAACCCGTATTCGCACCCAGCGCGAACTGCAAAACACCTATTTCACAAAACTGGTGCCCTACGAAAACTGGTTCCGCGAGCAACAACGCATCCAAAAAATGGGTGGCAAAATTGTGAAAGTGGAACTGTTTACGGGTAAGCCGGGGGTCAACACTGGTCTAGCCTAGGTACCCCTCTAAAACTGTTTCCTAGCGATTTTGAGGCTTCACTGTTGAGATAGTTGATTGGGGGGTGCTCCCTTCTGAGGCAATTATCTGGGCGGTGGAGCTTTGCTCATTAGAGAAGCTTTAGAAAACTTTTCCCAAGGCTGCTAAACGAGAAAACGCTCCCAGCCATCGCCATATTGGAACCGCATTTTCGGGAAAACGGCCTCTAAATTCTCGTGGGGGCGCGGGATCACCGTTGACGACAGATAGAGCGTTTTTTCCTTAGGACTTTGAGCTGGAATTTTCTTGGCGGCTTCCACACCCGCTGCAACCGCAATTTGCACTTCAGAAACGTCGCCGCGCACAATAATCGTCAGGCGAGCACCACTGACCACTTCATAGCCCACAAGGGTAACACGCGCCGCTTTCACCATGACATCGGCAACGGCTAAGGCAGGGGGATGACCCAGTACTTCTACCATCCCAAGGGCAATGGGCATGAAGACCGCTCCTAAACACAAAAATTTGTTAAAGTAATGCCATTCTTGCGATCGCGAAGGGATGCACTAATTTGGCAACATCAGCATATCATCTCTATTGAGAGCCTTGATAAGTTCGAGGGGCGATCGCGATAATTGATTTTTATCGCCAAAATCATCTTTTCTGATTGAGTCTTTTTTGAGGGTATTGCAAGTTTAAGCCTCAGAACGCCCCACCCCCATCAGCTTGGCCAAGCCAATCCCCGTAAAGTAGAGGGCAAGCAGAGCACCCGCCAACAGTCCTTGAGTAATCGGATCAATGGAGGGGGTCAAAACCGCTGCCACGGCTACGGCAATAATCACCACGTAGCGCCATTGGCTGAGCATTTGCGGGATGGAAACAATGCTGAGGGCAATGAGTACCAACTGGAGAATCGGGACTTGGAAGGCGAGGCCGGTGGCAAGGAGCAATAGCAAAATAAAATCCACATAGCGATCGATCGACCACAGTTGCTCAACCACATCTGCCCCATAGTTAATGAAAAAGCCAAGGGCTGCGGGTGCCAAGAGGGTATAGGCAAAGGCCAAACCGGCAATAAAGAGAATGGATGAACCAAAAACCACCGGTGCCAGCAAGCGTTGCTCACGTCGTGTCAATCCCGGCAGGATAAAACGGATGGCTTGGTAGAGAATCATCGGCGTCGCTAGGAGGATGCCACTGTAGGCCGCCGCTTTACAGGAGACAAAAAAGTACTCCCCCGGACTTAGTTGCAGGAATTTCGCACCATGGGCTGGTTTTTCAAGGAACTGAATGATCCAGCGGACTTGGGTAAAGCAAAGAACAATGGTGACAGCAACAGTGCCGAGGACAACAAAGAGCCGCTGTCGCAACTCCTCAAGGTGATCCCAGAGGGACATTTCCACTTCATTGGGCAGTTCATCCTCAGGGTCAATGGGGTCGCTTGCCTCAAGGGTGCTGTCAACAATCGCTGAGGATTCTGGAGCCGGACTCTCAATATCGGGCGATCGCGTCATTCAATCTCTGCAATTCCTACTCTTTCACAATTATGAAGGAAGTGCCCACGGGGTTCCACCCTCTCTTCAGCAGTGATGTAGCTCTTTTTACAGGGATGGCACACACTGAAAACAGCCAAAGCGGCTACCAAACAGGAGCATCCCCCCTTCTTTACCCCCTAATTGTCGAAAAGCGCTTTAGCTAGAGTTTTCTGAATCCTTGTCCTGCTTTTTACAATGATAGGAGAGCGTAAGAATTATAATGCGTTAGCGCTGCCCCAAGGGGTCGCAATTCAATTCTGAAGTCTTGATCACCTGCACTGACACTCGTCTATGTCCTTAATGGCAATTCCCCGCAGTTGGGGTAAGCTGCCGCTGACGGCTGAACTGCTCAGCAAATTACAACACCAACGGGAACTGATCCTCACGGGGATGCCCCGCCTTGTCAAGGGCTTTGTGGCCACCACATTGGCGCAGCAGAGTCAGCAATCGCTGTGTGTGATTACTTCCACCTTAGAGGAGGGGGGACGCTGGGCGGCGCAATTGGAACTCATGGGTTGGGAGGCGGTGCTCTTTTACCCGACATCGGAGGCCTCTCCCTATGACCCCTTTGACTTGGAAGCGGAGATGGTCTGGGGGCAACTGCAAGTTCTAGTCGAGAGCGATCGCCCCAATATTGCAATTGTCACCACGGAACGGGCACTGCAACCCCATTTACCCCCACCAGAGCAGTTTCGTGCCGCCTGTCTAACTTTAGAGGTGGGTCAAGAGCACTCCCTAGGGGAAGTGGCCACCGCCTTGGCAGCCCTTGGTTATGAGCGGGTTTCTCTCGTGGAAACGGAAGGCCAGTGGAGTCGGCGCGGCGACATTGTGGATATTTTCCCCGTCTCGGCGGAGCTACCGGTGCGCTTGCAGTGGTTTGGCGATGAGATTGAGTCCATTCGCGAGTTTGATCCGGCCAGTCAACGCTCCCTACACACCGAGGGCGATCGCCTTGATGCCCTTGCGCAGGTAACCCTGACGCCCATTAGTTTTACTCCCCTGATTGCCCAAGCCCTGCGGGCAGCAGATCACGCCCATCTCATTTCAGAGGATCAAGAGGGATTGCGGCGCTATCTGGGGGTGGCTTTTCCGCAACCGGCTTCGCTCTTGGATTATTTGCCTGCCCAAACCCTCATTGCCGTGGATGAGCCGCCCCTCTGTGCTGCCCATGGCGATCGCTGGTATGAGCACAGTCAAGCCTACTGGCAAAGCCTTGAAACGCCACCCCCCCCCATTCATCGTCCGTGGTCAGCCAGTGCCCAAGCCCTCGAGCGGTTTCAACGGGTGCACCTCTACGAACTGGCCAGTGAGGGACTCGGTCTCAATTTATCAGCACGGGCGGTTCCAGCCATTCCCCACCAATTTGGTCGCTTGGCGGCAACCCTGCGGGAGGAACGGGACAAGGGGTACACCGTGTGGTTGGTCTCTGCGCAGCCGAGTCGCTCTGTAGCCCTGTTGCAGGAGCATGATTGCCCCGCCCAGTTTGTGCCCAATCCCAAGGACTTTCCGGCCATTGATAAGCTGCAACAGCAGCGACTGCCCATTGCCTTGAAGGCCAGTGGTCTAGCGGAAATTAGTGGCTTTATTTTGCCTACGTTCCGCACGGTGCTGGTGAGCGATCGCGAGTTCTTTGGCCAGCACAACCTAGTCAACCTTGGCTATGTGCGCAAACGCCGCCGCGCTGCTGCCAAACAGGTGGATCTCAACAAGCTTCAGCCAGGGGACTACGTCGTCCATCGCCAACACGGCATTGGTCAGTTCCTGCGCCTAGAAACGCTAACGATTAACAACGAAACCCGCGAGTATCTCGCCCTGCAATATGCCGATGGCATTCTCCGCGTTGCTGCCGATCAACTCAACAGCCTCTCCCGCTACCGCAAACAGAGCGATGGCGTTCCCCAACTCAATAAGTTAACGGGCAACACTTGGGAACGTACCAAAGCCCGGGTGCGCAAGGCCATTAAAAAAGTAGCGGTGGATCTGCTGCAACTCTATGCCCAACGTGCCCAACAACAGGGCTTTGCCTTCCCTCCAGATACACCGTGGCAGCAGGAAATGGAGGACTCGTTTCCCTATCAGCCCACCCCGGATCAACTCAAGGCCATCCAAGAGGTCAAGGCCGATATGGAGAGCGATCGCCCCATGGATCGGCTGGTCTGCGGTGATGTTGGCTTTGGCAAAACCGAAGTGGCCATTCGTGCTATTTTCAAAGCCGTGATGGCAGGCAAACAGGTGGCCGTTCTTGCCCCGACGACAATCCTAACGCAGCAGCATTACCACACCCTCAAGGAACGCTTTGCCCCCTATCCGATTCAAGTGGGGCTGCTCAACCGTTTCCGCACCGAGAGTGAGCGGCAAGAGATCCTGCAAAAGCTGAAAACGGGCGAAATGGATGTTGTCGTGGGCACCCATCAACTCCTGAGCAAAACCGTTAAATTTCGGGACTTGGGGCTACTGGTGGTGGATGAGGAACAACGCTTTGGCGTCAACCAAAAGGAGAAAATCAAAGCCCTCAAAATCCAAGTGGATGTGCTCACCCTCAGTGCAACGCCAATTCCCCGCACCCTCTATATGGCCCTGTCGGGGGTTCGGGAGATGAGCCTGATCACCACACCACCCCCCTCGCGGCGCCCGATTCAAACCCACCTTGCCCCCTATGACCCAGAAACGGTGCGCAGTGCGATTCGCCAAGAACTGGATCGAGGCGGTCAAGTCTTCTATGTCGTGCCGCGGGTTGAGGGAATTGAGGAGGTAGCGGCAAAGCTGCAAGGGATGGTGCCCAGTGCTCGTATTCTCATTGCCCACGGTCAGATGGCAGAAGGAGAACTGGAATCCACGATGCTTGGCTTTAGCAATGGTGAAGCCAATATTCTGGTGTGTACGACCATCATTGAGTCCGGCTTGGATATTCCCCGCGTCAATACGATTTTGGTGGAGGATGCGCAGCGGTTTGGCTTGGCACAACTTTATCAACTGCGGGGTCGGGTTGGCCGAGCGGGCATTCAAGCCCATGCGTGGTTATTTTACCCCCGCCAAGAGGTGCTGACTGAAGCGGCACGCCAACGACTGCGGGCAATTCAGGAGTTTACCCAACTGGGATCGGGCTACCAACTGGCAATGCGAGACATGGAAATTCGCGGTGTGGGCAATCTCCTAGGGGCGGAGCAGCACGGTCAACTGGACAGTGTTGGCTTTGATTTGTATGTGGAACTGCTCGAGGAGGCGATCGCTGAAATTCGTGGCCAAGAGATTCCCACCGTTGACGATACCCAAGTGGATCTCAATGTCACTGCCTTTATTCCCGCCGACTATATGCCCGATTTGGAACAAAAGATGGCCGCCTACCGTGCGGTGTCCGCTGCAACGACAAAAGAAGACTTGATGCAATTGGCGGCAGAGTGGAGCGATCGCTATGGGGCATTGCCCAAATCAGTTCAGCAACTGCTGCGGGTTGTGGAACTCAAACAACTGGCACGGCAGTGTGGCATTAGTCGCATTCGTCCCGAAGGGAAGCAGCACGTCATCCTTGAAACCCCGATGGCGGAGCCAGCATGGAAACTGCTCCTAGAGCAACTGCCCACCTATCTCCAAAATCGGTTTGTCTATAGTCAGGGCAAAATTACCGTGCGGGGTCTAGGGACGCAACCGGTGGAGAAACAACTGGCGCAACTCATCGACTGGTTCAGCCAAATGAAAACAACCGTTGCGACAACCCCCTAAAGCACGGATTGCGGATCTAGTTGGTCTAAAAGGGGCTGAAGAACCGCTTCCCAAGGGGGGAGGGGAGTCCCCAAAACCGCCTCCAACTTCTCGCAGTTGAGGGTGGAAAAGGCGGGTCGCTTGGTCGGTGTCGGATACTCACTGCTGGGAATCGCCTCTAGGGTGGCAGTTGCATAGCCCTTGGCACGCAGGTGATCAAAAATTTTTACCGCAAAGCCATACCAACTGGTACTGCCGCGGGGCGTCAGGTGATAGAGACCGCTCAAGGAGGGATCCGCCTGCCAGCGTTCCAGCAGTTGATAGGTGACTTGGGCAATGAAGGGGGCAGCCGTGGGCGTACCGATTTGATCGGCAACGACCCGAACCACAGGACGGGTTTGAGCAAGGCGAACCATGGTGCGCAAAAAGTTCTTGCCCCGCAGGTCATACACCCAACTGGTGCGCAAGATCAGGTGGGCGGGGTGATGGGTGGCGATCGCCTGCTCTCCTAGCCACTTACTATAGCCATAGGCATTGAGGGGGGCAGTGGCATCGGTTTCGCGATAGGGTCGCGACTGCGTACCAGCAAACACATAATCCGTCGAGTAGTGAATCAACAGCCCTCCCAAAGAGGCCATCGTTTCTGCCAAAAGACCCACAGCTGTGCCATTAATCCGTTGTGCCCGTTCCGGTTCCTGTTCCGCCTGATCCACGGCAGTATAGGCCGCCGCATTGATGACCACATCGGGGCAAAGGGTTTTTACTAGGTTGGGAATGGCCTCTAAATCTTCCAAGTCCAGTGTTACGGCAGTGCCTTGGCGAGCAATGGGAATGACTTCTACCCCTTGGGGAGCCTGCTGCACCAATTGCCAGCCCACCTGCCCCGTTGCCCCCAAAATCACTAGCCGCATTTTCCGCCCTCCCTGATGATGAACTGATTGTTAAAATACTTTAAGAGTTTGCGCGACTGCCCATGAATACGGCAATTGTCCCCAGTGATTCCGCGCCCCAAGAGATTGCGATCGCGGCTGAAACCCTTCCCAATGATCCGGAGACCTTTCAACCCTATGATCCCGTGGCCATTGGTGCCTACTACCGGCAGCGACCTTTACTGGTCTTCAGTCGCTGGTTGCGGATTCTCTGGCCAGTGTTTTGGCTGCTCTTTAACCGTTGGTGGGACAGGGTCACAGGCCAAAGTAAACAAAATCAACACCAGCGAGCGATCGCCCTGCGGGAAACCCTCACCCGCCTTGGACCAGCCTATATCAAAGTGGGGCAAGCCCTCTCCACTCGTCCGGATCTCTTGCCAGCGGTCTATTTGGAAGAATTAACAAAACTCCAAGATCAGTTGCCACCCTTCCCCAATGAAGTGGCCTTTCAGTTTATTGAGGAGGAACTGGGCGCCCCCCCCAGTGAGCTTTTTGCTGAACTGAGTGATCATCCCATTGCGGCTGCCTCCTTGGGACAGGTGTACCGGGGCAAACTCCACAGTGGCGAAGAGGTGGCCGTCAAAGTCCAGCGTCCCGGCTTGGCAGAAAGTATCACCTTGGACATTTACATTCTGCGGGGGGTGGCCTATTGGGCAAAACGCCTGATCAAGGAGATTCGCAGTGATTTAGTGGCCATTCTCGATGAATTTGCTGGTCGCCTCTTTGAGGAAATGGATTATACCCAAGAGGGACGGAATGCCGAACGCTTTGCCCGTCTCTATGGCCACCTCACCGATGTCTATATTCCCAAGATTTACTGGAATTATACGCGGCGGCGGGTGCTCACCATGGAGTGGGTGACGGGGGTCAAACTCAACCAACCGCAGCAAATTCAAGCCTTGGGGATTGATCCGCGCTACATGGTGTATGT
The DNA here is from genome assembly GCF_031583455.1 of Thermosynechococcus sp. TG215. NCBI lineage: Bacteria > Bacillati > Cyanobacteriota > Cyanophyceae > Acaryochloridales > Thermosynechococcaceae > Thermosynechococcus > Thermosynechococcus sp. TG215. The sequence goes on from NZ_CP134178.1 coordinate 1,269,338, forward strand.
GGGGGTGCAGTGCTCCCTGCGGCAGTTGCTCGAACATGGGTTTTTCCATGCTGATCCCCATCCAGGGAATCTGCTGGCCATGCCTAGCGGCAAATTGGCCTATCTCGACTTTGGCATGATGAGTGAGATTGCCCCAGAGCAGCGCTATGGCTTGCTGAATGCCATTGTCCACATTGTTAACCGTGAGTACGAAAGCCTTGCCTACGACTATGTTCATTTAGGGTTCCTAACCCCCGATACAGATCTGGAACCAATTATTCCGGCGCTGGCCTTGGTCTTTGAGGATGCCTTGGGGGCGAGTGTCTCGGAACTAAATATCCAACGCATTTTCGATCGCCTGTCAGAGGTGATGTACGAGTATCCCTTTCAGGTGCCTGCCTATTATGCCTTGATCGTGCGATCGCTCCTGACCATGGAAGGGATTGCCATGGGCGTTGACCCCAACTTTAAGGTACTCAGTGCCGCCTATCCTTACATTGCCAAACGACTGCTCACGGATCCTGCCCCAGAGCTGCGCACAAGTCTCACGAACCTGCTCCTCAAGGATGGTCAATTTCGCTGGACGCGCCTAGAAAATCTGCTGCGCAATGCCCGCGAGAGCCGTGACTATGACTTTAATGTGGTGCTGGAGCAGGCTTTAGATTTTCTCTTTTCGGAACGGGGAGCGGAGTATCGCGATCGCCTAGCGGATGAAATTGTCAAGAGCCTTGACACGTGGGCACGGACAACCATAGGGCAATGGAACTTGGTGCAACTCTTACCCCTCGTCACCCGTCCCGTACCGGCAACGGCAAGTTCTAATATCGTCAGTGAAGCCAATGCCCTAGAGCATTTGCGCCGCATTTTCAGCATTTTGCAGGATACCCCCGGCTTTGACTGGGGCAAGGTGATGCCGGCAATTCTGCGGATTATTGTGCGCCCAGAGGTACAGCAAATGGGTCAGCGTATTGTCAACGGCCTCCTGCAACGGGCGATCGCCCGCTTTATTCGGGAGATGTTGCTGGCGGACTCGCAGCCGGCGCTTCAGACGACGAGTTTGTCTCGCTAGGTTCTGGGGATACGGGCGGTGGTGCTTCTTCAGTGGGGGTGGGTGCTGGTGAGGCTTCACTCGCAGGGGATGGTCTAGCCTCTGGTTTTGGTGTTGGTGGTAGCGTTGCCGGTGCTGGCATGGCAGGCTGTGGTCTTGGGGTGGCAGCAGGTTGCTGACCTCGGCACACTTCGGGGCGATACTCAAAAGCAAAGGTGAGCGCTAGGGCTTGGTACTGCCCTGTGGCCTCAAAGGATTGCTGACGTACCCGTTCTAGGGCGGCTTGATCAAGGAGTGCAGAACCACTGCTGCGAATAATCTGGGGATTGCGGGTGAGCAAACCCGTTTCGGGGGCGGCATTGGCAGGCAGCAATTGCCCTTGGGGAGTGACCACCACCGCAATGGTTGTTTCCCCCTGCAGGCGATCGCCACAGGCCTCTTGGGGATAAAAGTCCGTGATCCGCTGGGCTAAATTCACTTGTAGATTCGTCGTATTGAGGGTCAATCGCGTTTGATTAAACCACCGCGATAACGCTGCTGCCGCTTCGCCTTCTGTGGTTGCTAGGGGTTCTTCAGGGGTGGGTTCAGGCGTAGGCGTCGGTGAGACGAGTTCCGGCGCAACGGCCACCTCTTCATTCGGGGTTGTCGGGATAACGGGTAAGGGGCGGGCGGGCGGGGGCAATTGCCATAGCGGCGGCAAAGGTTGCAGCGGTACTGGATTGGGTAGGGGCGGCAGTTCCGTCAGCGGCGGCAAGGGGGGCAGGGGTGCCAAGGGGGCAAAGGAAAGGGGGGGTGGCTCAATGCCTGTAAACGGTAGAGGCGGTGGTGCGGTCGTGGCAAGGGGCGGCAGTTCCGTGGGCAAGAGCGGTTCAATCGAAGGTAAATCCGCTTCGAGTTCCGGAGAAAGGCTGACCAAGGGCACCAGTTGATCACTGGCCAACTCTGGCGGTGTGGGTTCGGGCACCCGCACAAAGGAAAGAATCACAGCGTGCAGCAGAATTGAACTGGCGATCGCCAGCCGTGTTGGCTCCCACACCGGCCACTGGGAAACCCTTTGCCAAATGGGTTGCATTGGTAGCCGCAGCACCCCAGATCCTCCACACCTACCATTTATGACAATTGTATCTCGGCTGCTTAAATTTGTAACAAGACTTGCTATAATCATCCACATTTACATTCCCTGTAAATCATGTTCGCCCAATTTCCAGAAGTTGAAGTTATACTCAATCGTTTTTTTGTGAAAAATCTGACTCAACAGGATCTCAGATTTTATGAATACCAATGCCAATTTACTCAAGTGCCAGAGGAAGGTAGCGAGCAAAAAGCCCTTTCCAGCGTTTGCTACAAACTAGGTGTAACTGCTGTTCGACTAGGGAACCGCATTATTACAAGGCAGCCTATTGATACTAGTAAGATGCAAACTCAGGGTTGGCAGTTACAGCAAATAGGATGTAGAGAGCTGAGTTGTCAAAATGATCACGAAAGGCAGGCACTGGAATCCTTTGAACGCAAAATCCTAGAGTGCAAATTAAAAGAAAAATTTAACAAAACCAGAATTGAAAAAGATTACGAAGTCGGATTGATTTGGTGGATTCCTGCTGAAGAAGGGGTAGAAAAAAGGGGGGATGGCTGGGAAGTACATAGAGGTAGAGCAATCAACGTTAGAATTGAGCCAGATGGAAAATTATACTTGGAAATTGATATTCATCATCGCTTTTATACTCCATTTACACTTGAATGGTGGCTCAACGAATACCCCGATATTCAGATCAAGTACGTCAGAAATACTTACGAAGATAAAAAAGTTTGGATTCTTGAAGATTTTTCGAATAAAAGTCCAAATGACGTAGAAATAAAAGAACTCGGAATCAGTTTAGCGGATTACCACCGTCGAAAGGGTGCATCTGAAGAAGAAATAAATGAATCACGTATTGTAATTGTTAGAAAAACTAGTGACTATAAAGCTAAGCCAGTATATCATCTATCTCAAAGACTATCACCAGTTCTCACAGTGGAAATTTTAGCACAAATTGCTGAACAAGGCAGAGAAAAAAGTGAAATTCAAGGTGTGTTTGACTGCATTAGGAAAAACATTAACCTGCGTTTGTCGGAATCCCAAAAAACAGCCGAACTCATTTTCAAACACATCTATAATCTTAGTTGTCAACCAGAGCCGATCAAAGTTAACGGGTTTGTCATGCCTCGCGCAAAACTATTAGCTCGCAATAATAAAGAAATTGACAAAACAGCTAAAATTAGCTCCTTTGGCTGTGCAAAAATTGGTGAAAAGAAATTTGGTTGCCTTAATCTTTCTGATGATAAAACTGAATATCCAGAAGAAGTACGCAAATGCTTACTGGAAATAGCGAAAAATAGTGGCACCCAGATACAAATAGACTCCTATTTTACCAAAAGCGAATACCCGGAAGGTTATCTGGCTCAACAAAGATTCTGGCAGCAATGGGCTGCTCAAGAAATTAAAACTGTCTTAGTGGTGATGCCTTGGTCACCCAATGAAGAAAAACAGAAATTGCGAAATCAAGCATTAAAAGCAGGTATAGCAACTCAGTTTATAGTGCCAGTTAATGTAAATAATTATAAATCTCTCAATGTTTGCCTAGGGCTGTTGTGTAAAGCCAAGTGGCAGCCTGTCTATCTAAAACCATTAGATCATCCTGAAGCTGCTGACTTGGTTATCGGTTTTGACACAGGTACAAATGGAAGACTGTACTATGGCACTTCTGCTTTTGCAGTTTTAGCCAATGGTCAAAGCTTGGGTTGGGAGTTACCACATGTGCAACGGGGAGAAACTATCTCTGGCCAAGCAATTTGGCAAGTTGTGTCTAAGCTAGTGCTTAAATTCCAAGACAATTGTCATTCCTACCCTAAAAAGATACTACTGATGCGTGATGGCCTTATTCAAAAAGGGGAATTTGAGCAGACAATTGAAGAACTAAATAAAAAAGATATTGCTGTCGATATTCTCAGTGTCCGTAAAAGTGGCTCAGGCAGAATGGGACGTGAGATTTGTTCAACTGATAGCAAAGTAACCTATCAGGACGCTGCAGTGGGTACTGTTGTCTTGTTCGAGGAAACGAACTCATTTATTTTACAAAGTAGCGAGGAGGCAAGCAAGAAAAAATATGGAGGCAGTGCTAGACCGTTGCGCGTTGTGCACACCCATGGCAAGACCCCTTTAGAACTACTGGCTTTACAGACCTATCATTTGACTCAATTGCATCCTGCTAGCGGATTTTGCTCTTCTCGACTGCCTTGGGTACTGCACCTCGCCGATAAAAGTAGCAAAGAGTTTCAGCGCATCGGTCAAATCAGCGTTTTACAGAATATTGATCGAGAAAAGTTAATTGCTGTTTGATAGAACAATAGATTTTAATCTAGCAAAATACAGGGCAACATTGAAATACCTTATGCAGTCTGCCCAAACAGCGGCAGAACCCTCTTAATCGAGCAATCAATCTATGAGAAGGTAACCAGTTTTAGATAAAATTCTATGGATTAACTGATTCATACTCACCTGCCTTGAGCTGAAATAGGGGTCAAGGGCTTAAAATTAGGTTTGATAATACGAGAAACTAGAAAATATTATCAATCATTATATTGTCAAAAGAAACCCCTGACCCTATGCTTGTTTTAGAAATAATGAGGACGGTGATTAACGTTACGATAACAATCGGCTATCCCGTCATTATTTTCTGTAGCGATCGCTCTGATTGCAACTCTAGCTTTTGTACTGCTTACCCTTATTCTAATTAGGAGAGCTTACTCATGCCAATTGCTGTGGGAATGATTGAAACGCGCGGATTCCCCGCCGTCGTCGAAGCAGCAGACGCAATGGTAAAAGCCGCTCGGGTCACCCTTGTGGGCTACGAGAAAATTGGGAGTGGTCGGGTCACCGTGATTGTGCGGGGTGATGTCTCCGAGGTGCAAGCCTCAGTGGCTGCCGGGGTCGATTCTGCCAAACGTGTCAATGGCGGCGAGGTACTGTCTACGCACATCATTGCTCGTCCCCACGAAAACCTTGAGTACGTATTGCCCATTCGCTATACCGAGGCAGTGGAGCAATTCCGAAACTAAGGGGTTTGGCAGTTGGGTGGAGTTTTCAGTTGCATCGCTTATCGATCCTCTAGTTCTTAACTTGTCTGACGTTTAGGAGTTATTACAATGGCAATTGCCGTCGGTATGATTGAAACCCTTGGTTTCCCCGCAGTGGTGGAAGCCGCAGACGCAATGGTGAAAGCCGCTCGCGTTACCCTTGTGGGCTACGAGAAAATCGGCAGTGGTCGGGTCACCGTGATTGTCCGTGGTGATGTCTCTGAAGTGCAGGCTTCGGTGGCGGCGGGGGTCGAAAACGTGAAGCGTGTGAATGGGGGTCAAGTGCTCTCCACCCACATCATTGCACGTCCCCACGAAAACCTCGAATACGTCCTGCCCATTCGCTACACCGAAGCGGTGGAACAATTCCGCGAAAGCGTTAGTGGTATTCGTCCGATGGGTCGCCCATAGTGAAAATCGCGCGAGTGTGCGGCACCGTTACCAGTACTCAAAAAGAAGACACCTTAACGGGAGTCAAGTTTCTCGTCTTGCAATATTTGGGTGAGGACGGCGAATTTTTACCCGACTACGAAGTGGCTGCAGATACGGTGGGTGCAGGACAGGATGAGTGGGTATTGGTAAGCCGAGGCAGTGCCGCCCGCTGTATTATCAATGGCACCGACAAACCCATTGACGCAGCCGTTGTCGCCATTATTGACACCGTAAGTCGGGATAATTATTTGCTCTACAGCAAACGTACCCAGTATTAGCATTGGAGACTTCTCCCTATGGCGGTTCAAAGCTATGCGGCACCTCCGACGCCGTGGTCTAGGGATTTAGCGGAGCCAGAGATTGCCCCCACGGCTTACGTCCACTCCTTTAGTAACCTCATCGGCGATGTCCGCATCAAAGATTATGTTCACATCGCACCCGGCACGTCCATTCGTGCCGATGAAGGAACACCCTTCCACATTGGCTCCCGCACCAACATCCAAGATGGCGTTGTCATCCACGGCCTCCAGCAGGGACGGGTGATTGGCGATGATGGCCAAGAGTATTCTGTCTGGATTGGTGATAATGCCTCAATTACCCACATGGCGCTGATCCACGGCCCTGCCTACATTGGCGATGGCTGTTTCATTGGCTTTCGTTCGACGGTCTTTAATGCTCGGATTGGCGCAGGCTGTGTGGTGATGATGCATGTCCTCATTCAGGATGTGGAGATTCCACCGGGAAAATATGTGCCTTCAGGAATGGTGATCACGACGCAGCAGCAAGCCGATCGCCTGCCGAACGTGGAAGAGTCGGATATTCACTTTGCCCAGCACGTGGTTGGCATCAATGAAGCACTGCTATCGGGGTACCACTGTGCTGAGAATATTGCCTGTATTGCCCCGATTCGGAATGAACTCCAGCGTCAAGAAGACCCACCCATCCTACACGTTGAAACGCTCACCGGGGAAAAGAACACTATGACCGCAGATTATGGGACTCATGTCCGCCAATTGTTGCAGCAGGGATACCAAATCAGCTTGGAATATGCCGATGCGCGGCGGTATCGTACGAGCTCTTGGCAGAGTTGCCCGACGTTGACGGGACGGCAGGAGTCTCAAGTGATGGCGGCGATCGCCCAACTCCTCAAGGAACACGAGGGTGAGTATGTACGCCTGATCGGCGTTGATCCCAAAGCCAAGCGTCGCGTTTTTGAGGAAATTATTCAACGCCCCGGTCAAGCACCTGTGGCCAGTACCAGTCCCTATCGTCCCAGCGCAACCGTGAGTGCGGCCCCAGTGGGTTCCTTGGATGCCTCCGTTGTGGCTCAGGTGCGGCAGTTACTTCAGCAGGGCTATCAAATTGGCACAGAGCACGCTGATGCTCGCCGCTATCGCACCAGTTCTTGGACCAGTTGTGCTCCGATTCAAGCAAAGCAGGAACGGGAAGTGCTCGCTGCCCTTGAGGCCTGCCTCCAAGAACATGCAGGGGAATATGTGCGCTTGATTGGTATTGATCAAAAGCAAAAGCGGCGCGTCCTTGAGCAAATTATTCAGCGACCCGATGGCGCGGTGGCGATCGCCACAAAAGCAGCAACCCCAGCGGCTACTAGCCCTGTCTCCGTCAGTTCGGCCAGCAATGAAACCGTTCTCAGCGCCGATCTCCTGAACCAAATTCAAGACCTGTTGCGCCAGGGCTGCCAAGTCACCACCGAGTATGCCGACCAGCGTCGCTTCCGTACCAGTTCTTGGCAAAGCGGCATCAAAATTACCTCAGCGCAGCAGCTCAATGACCTCAGTGCCTTCCTTGCCGAGCACCAGCGGGACTATGTCCGCCTCGTAGGTGTCAATCCCCAAGCCAAACAGCGGGTACTGGAAACGATTATTCACCGCCCCAATGGTAAAACCGCCAGCAATGGCAGTAGCACCCGTGGTCAAGGGTTCGCACCGCGCCCAACCGCCTCTAGTCAAGGGAGCACTAGCAGCCACAGTCTCAGTCAAGAGGTGGTTGAACAAGTACGGCAACTGCTACAACAGGGCTATACCCTCGGCCTAGAACACGTGGATGCCCGTCGCTACCGCACCAACTCTTGGCAAAGTGGCCCCCGCATTGAGGCCAAAAATCTCAATGAAGCCCTTGCTGCGATTCAGGCTTGCCTCCAAGAATACAGTGGCGAGTACGTGCGGCTGATTGGCATTAATCCTGCCGGTAAGCAGCGGGTGGCCGAAATCCTGCTCCAACAGGCTGCTAAGTAGCCCTCCCTGTGAGGTGCCCCAATGCCCCTGCCGCCTTTAGCCCTGCCCCCTTCACCTGCGGTTCGCATTGTTGGTGATGTGGTGGTGGATCCCCAAGCCGTTTTGGCACCCGGGGTGTTGCTTTGGGCAGAAGCAGGGGCTTCAATTCGCATTGCCGCAGGTGTCTGTATTGGTATGGGCAGCGTCATTCATGCCCACGGCGGCACCATTGAAATTGGCGAAGGGGTCAACATTGGCGCGGGCGTGCTGCTGATTGGGGCAGTGACCGTTGAACCCCATGCCTGTATTGGCGCCAGTACCACCGTGATGCAAACAACGATTCCGGCTGGTGCTGTGGTGGCCGCTGGTTCGCTTCTTGGTGATAGTAGTCGCCGTTGGCAGCCCCCCACAGAAACGAGTCCCCCCCAAGAGAGTGCCGTTTCCTCTGAGGATCCTTGGCAAGAGCCATCAACAACTGCCGATACTGCAGAGAATTCCACGCCAGAGCAGCAGGAGTCTACAGCCTCTCCCTCTAGCCATCAGGAAAGTCCAACCGCCGCGCCACCAGAGACAAGCACTTCGCCAACACCTAAGACCAGCGTGGTCTATGGCCAAGCCTACGTTAGCAAGATGTTTGCCAAAATGTTTCGCGTAGAGCCAATCCAACCCACTGGGGAGAATCCTGCCCTAGGAAGTAGTCAGTAAAGCAACCGTTTCTACATGGGCTGTTTGCGGAAACATATCGAGGGGCTGAATTTTGGTTAGTTGATAGGCACCGGTAGCGCAGAGGTGAGCCAAATCCCGTGCCAAGGTGGCAGGGTGACAACTGACATAGAGAATGCGCGGCGGACGGTGGCGGAGAATCGCCTCAAGAACGGGGCGATCGCACCCTTTGCGCGGTGGATCAAGAATTAGCACATCCACGGCCTGATCGGACTGGGGTAGCCACTCTTCTGCTCTGGCACAGAAAAAACGAGCATTGTTAATACCATTGTGTTGGGCGTTGGCGATCGCCTGTTGTACCGAAGCAGGATGCACTTCCACACCAATCACTTCAGCGACAGCGCCGGCAAGGGGTAGGCTCAGTGTCCCGACTCCACAGTAGAGATCGACCAGTCGTTCGTGACCTGTTGGGGCAATCCACTCTCGCAGGGTGCTAACCAGTTGCTCCGCTTGCGCCGTGTTGACTTGAAAAAAGGTGGTCGAAGCAATCTGAAACCTCACCCCTGCCATCTCTTCCCAAAGGTACGATCGCCCCGCCAATACCTGGGTCTCGTCACCAAAGATGCGATTTCCCACTTGATGATTGAAGTTGACACAGACCCCCACCACCCCTTGAAACTGCTGTAACCAACCTTCTGCCTCTGCCTGCAAGCCAGCGGGTAATGCCCCCGCAAGCACGAGGGTAATGAGCTGCTCCCCGGTACGCTGACCAATGCGCAAGCCCAAGTGGCGCAACCCCGGTTCATGGGTCTGCTCGTTGTATATCGGCCAAGGTTGTAACGCTTGCTTCAGGGCAGCCAAGAGCGGATTGAAGCGCGGATCTTGCACGGGACATTGATTCAGGTTTACTAGGTGATGGGAGCCTTTTTGGTAATAGCCCGCAACCACGGTACCATGGCGGCGACCGAGGGGGTACGTCACTTTATTGCGATAGCCAAAGGGGTTAGAGGCAGCCAAAATCGGTAGGAAAATTTGCGGTTTCAGATGAGCAATGCGAGCGATCGCGTCCTTCACCAGTTGTTCTTTGGCCGCCAATTGCGCCCCATAGGCCACCCGCTGCCACTGACAGCCGCCACATTTATCCGCCACAATACAGCTTGGCCGCACCCGCTGCTCTGAGGGTTGCACCACCTCCAAGACCTTGCCGTGGGCATATTGTCGCTTGACATGGGTCAGTCGCACCCGCAGGCGATCGCCCGGAACCGTATCCGCCACAAAAACCACCCGATCCTGCCAGCGTCCTACCCCCTCCCCCGTGTGGTTCAAGGAGTCAATTGTTAGCTCAATGGTGGCGCCCTGCTGCCAAACGCTCATCAATTTACGTCTAAGCCTACTAAACGTTAGGGATAAGTTAAGGAGAGCCAGCAAGCTCTATTTTCGCTGCTATACTGCTAGCGGTGCAATCCGACGTTTGTACTGAAGTGATTTTGGAGTCGATCCCCTATGCTGAAGCGTCTTTCGCCTTGGTTACTGGCACTGGCACTACCCGTGGGTGCCCTTTTCACCACCCCTGCCAAAGCAGCTAACTTTGTCTCCCTCACCTATGGTCCTTTTCAGCGCTCCTTCCCGATGTCGGAGCTAGAGGAATTTGTGTCCACTCAAGAAGCTACGGGAGAATTGCGAGCATTGATGCGGATGGTTTCCAAAGATGACCAAGCCAAGCTCCTTGAATTCTTGGGTATGCGGCTGCCCTTTAATGTTGTGCAAACCAATAAAATTTTGAGTAGTCCCATTGGCAAAGATTTACTCAAACAATTTTCTCAGGTCACGATTCGCCGCGATAAAGCCGGTGAAGTGGCTCTCCGTGGTGCCATGCTCACTGCCGCTGCTTCTCCGGAAGGGTTGAGCATGATGTCGTTTTTGAAAAACTATCCTGCTGAAACCATCAACCTTGATTTGCGCAAGCTCAACCAAATGCTCAAGAAACAAGATGGCATTATGAGCATGCTCGGGAAACTGCGCCCATAGCGCTAGACGATTGACGAAGAGTTAAAATTAACGATTCCAGTGCAGGGGCAAAGAGGCTCCTGCATTTTTTAGCAATCTACCAAAATTCGCCGTAGTACTCCGTCTATACCGCAAAGCGGTTAGGTGGTGGTGAGGTGGCGGGCGACTGCAGGGAGCAGTCACTCAATCTCAGCTTGTTGCTGGACATATTGAGCTGGCACCGAACATCGGGCGCGACTAATAGCTATAGTCCACTCATGCTCACCCTGACGTACGAGTACAGGCTAAAACTAACCCAGCAGCAGGCCAAGCAGATCGACTACGATCTAGACGTGTGTCGCCAAGTTTGAAATGATGCGCTGAGGGAGCGCAAAGACTGGATTGCTTCGCGCAAATGTCCAGTCAATGCCTGCTCTGTGCCTAGCGAGTACATCATCCCAGCGGATGCCCCCTACCCCAGCTTCAACGTGCAGTGTCAACGATTCACCCAAGCAAAGCAGTTCAACCCTGATTTAGCGTCGGTTAACGCCCAAGCATCAGCAAGTCTTGAAGCGGGTGGTTAGCCTCGATGTTGGCTTGGAATACTTTCTCTCCACCTCGGACGGACTTCAACTAGCACGGCCTAGGTTTTTCGTAGAGATGCAACGCAAGCTTCAATTGCTGCAACGCAGACTGAAGCGGAAACAGATTGGGTCAGCCAACTGGAAGAAGATTCAACGCAAGGTGGCGAAGCTGCATGAACAGATTGCCCGCACCCGCAGGGACTGTCACTTCAAGGTTGCCCACCAACTTTGCGACGGGGCTGATGTGATTGTGGTGGAGGATTTGAATCTGATTGGCCTCAGTCGTGGGACGCTGGGCAAGCACATGCTGGATGCGGGTCATGGGCCATTCCTGAACTCGGTGTTGCCTTGGGTGGCCTGCAAGCGTGGCAAGGTGGTTGTCAAGGAGAAAGCAGCGGGCACCTCTCAAGAGTGTCCCAACTGTGGCGAAGCAGTCCGCAAAACGCTATCAATCCGTTGGCATGAGTGCCCCTGTGGCTGTTCAATGCCTAGGGATATTGCCGCTGCGGAATCGATTGATAGGCGGTGGGGCGCACCGTCTTGAAAATGCCCCTGGAGAGGTTCTGGCGGGGATGACTTTCGGGTCATCTAGTCAAGACTCTGTGAACGGGGAATCTCCTGCTATACGCGTTGGCCTAAGCCTGCCGTTAGGCATAGCGTTACCGGGATGAGCGTCAACTCTGGTGGCGTAGTTGTTGAATGCTGTGGTGAATCTGCTGAAGCGCTAAATCAATCTCGGTCTCTGTGGTGGTACGTAATAAACCAAATCGCAGCGAAGCATGAGCAAGGGTGGGCGATCGCCCCAAGGCAAGCAGAACGTGAGACGGTGTTGGTTTGTCGCTACTACAGGCTGCCCCCGTTGAGAGGGCAACATGGGGATAAATCGACTGTAGGAGGGCATTGCCCTCAACCCCACCAATACTGACATTGAGACAGTTGGGTAAACTCTGTTGCCAATCACCATTGAGATAAATGTCTCCAAGGGAGGCTAAGCCCTGCCACAGCCGTTCTTTCAGGTGCCGCAGATGGGGAATATCCGTGGCTTGACGTTCCTGAGCGAGTCGTACTGCTACCCCAAAGCCGACAATGAGGGGGGTGGCCAAGGTTCCGGATCGCCAGCCCTGTTCTTGACTGCCACCATGAAGTTGAGGCGCAAGTTGGACGCGGGGGCGATCGCGCCGCACATAGAGGGCACCAATGCCCTTTGGTCCGTAGAGTTTATGGGCAGTCAGGGACATGAGATCCACCTGAAGCGCCTGAACATCCAAGGGAATTTTGCCCAAGGCTTGAGCGGCATCGGTGTGGAAGAGTACCCCGCGATCGCGACAGCGGCGACCAATCTCGGCCAAGGGTTGGAGCACCCCAATTTCATTATTGGCAGCCATCACGGATACCAAGATGGTCTCATGGGTAAAGGCTTGCTCTAACTCAGCCAGATCAATGAACCCTTTCTCATTCACCCCTAGATAGGTCACCCGAAAGCCAAGGGACTCCAAATAGCGACAGGGAGCGAGCACTGCATTGTGTTCTGTCTGCACGGTAATGATATGGCGACCGCGACTGTAGTAGGCTTCAGCCACCCCCTTGATTGCCAAGTTGTCTGCTTCAGTGGCACCACTGGTGAAAATGATTTCTTCGGGATGGGCATGGATGGCTGCGGCAATCGTTTCACGGGCAAGATCAATGGCGGCGGCGGCCTCCCAACCATAGGCATGGGCACGATTACTGGCATTGCCGGGGCGATCGCTAAAATAGGGCAACATGGCTGCCAGTACTTGGGGATCCACCGGTGTGGTTGCCAGTCCATCTAAGTAAATTGGCTTCATCCCCAGTCTTCTTGAAACCCCTTCTCCTTTAGCCTAGCAAGGAACCCCGCACTCAATGGCCATTCAGACCATCTGGCGGTAGAAAGCGCCAAGTGGGACTATATTGAAAAGTGATAGGCATTTTCCCAGGGTTGGCCGAGCGGATGAGGCAGCGAACTCATAATTCGCCATAGGCTGGTTCAACTCCAGCACCCTGGATCTTTTAATCCAGTCAACGCCAATCCAGCGATCGCCTTCCGCTAAACTGAAAGAAGTTTCGTGTCGCAAATTTTGCCATGAGTAGCACCTATAAACCGCAACAGGCCTCCGACAAAAATCTTGAAGCCATGCGCAAGTTTGCGGAAACCTATGCTAAGCGCACAGGAACCTACTTTTGCTCAGATTTGGGGACAACGGCGGTTGTTCTGGAAGGATTGGCCAAGCATAAAGACGACTATGGCTCTCCCCTGTGTCCCTGCCGCCACTATGAAGACAAAGAAGCAGAGGTAGAAGCGGCCTACTGGAACTGCCCCTGTGTGCCCATGCGCGAACGGCGGGAGTGTCACTGCCTTCTCTTTTTAACTCCGGATCATCCCTTTGCGGGTACAGCTCAGGAGATTTCCTTTGAACAAATTCGCGAGGAAACCAATCGCTTTACGGTTTCTTAGTATTCCAGTGTCACTACAATCGTATCGCTGTAGATGCCCGCAGGCACAAACTGCCGGGTGGGGATGCGACCAAAAATTTCAAGGGTTGTAGGGGCATGATTCACAGGCACTAAGGTACGCAAACTGCTCCCACGGGTACCATCCCCCCAGATTTGGGTGCGAGCGGCATCAATGTAAAGGTTGTAGTCAAGGCGCCCCCTGCCAGAGGTCATTTGTCGAGGGGTAAAACGACCGGCATTGCCAGTAGGCGCCAAAGTTTAGGCCAGTCACGCTGTTAATGGTGCAGTTTGCAAAAGTAACTGTCGGTAGAGCTAGGCCGCTGGCGATCGCGAGCAGGATACTGAGATGTAGCTGCACCACTCACAGGTATTTAAGAACAACCTACGCCAATCATAGTTCATCCGTGATTTCCCTTGGCAGACATCCCCCTAGGGGGGATATAGTAAACGTGTGGGTTCTGAGGTGGCCACCATGACCTTTCAACTTCCTCCCCTGTTGCAGTGCCTACGGAATCGAGCCTTTGCCGGTCTCTATACGGCGCAAACGATCAATCTGATTGGGGATGCGTTCACATGGCTCGGCTTAGCACTCCTTGCTTTTGAGTTAGCAGGAGAGAATTCAGGACTGTGGCTCTCAACTGCCTTAACTCTGCGGGTCACCATTTTTGTGCTATTGGCTCCTATTGCTGGTGTCTTAGCAGATCGATTGGATCGCAAGGGATTGATGGTGACTACCCATCTTGTGCGGATGGTTTTGGTATCCTTCTTGCCGTTTGTTACTGACGGCTGGCAACTGTATCTCGTGGTGGCTTTGCTGAGTGGCTTTCACGCCCTTTTTACCCCAACCTACACGGCCACATTACCCCTGATTACGACGGCTGAAGAGTGCCCACCGGCGATCGCCCTCTCGAATGCCACGTACCAACTCCTGAGTGTTTTAGGCCCAGCCCTCGCAGGTAGTGTTGCGGCGTTATGCAGTACCCGTTCAGTGTTCTTTTTGGATGCTTTGACCTTTTTGGTTGCAGCGGTGTTGATTGCTGGGCTGCCCACTGCTTTGATCGTACCTAGAGCAGGATCAGTCCCCCCCCGTAGCGGATTTCTTGAGGAGCTAAGTGTTGGTAGTCAGTGCCTTTGGTGGGATGCAGCAATTCGCTATGGATTACTACTGCAATTGGTGGCGGCGATCGCTGGCGCGGAAATTTTGGTGAATACCGTCGGCTATGTTCAGGGCACGCTACAGGCAGGAAGTCAGGCCTACGGCTCAATTATGGCGGCATTTGGTGTGGGTGCTACTTTGGCTGCGGTGATTTGGGGTTCTTCCTGTCGCAGGATGAGTGCAGTGGTGGTGATGGCCCTAGGGGGGATACTGACGGTGCTGCCGTTGCTGGCTGCCTATAGTGCCAATGTCCCTACCCTCGCTCTGTTGTGGGCGATCGCGGGTATCGGTAAAACCCTCGTCAATGTGCCTATGCAGACGGTAATTGCTGAGAGAGTGGCCGTGGACTTGCAGGGTCGGGTTTATGGCGCTCAGTTTGCTTGGAGTCATCTTTGGTGGGTCTTGGCCTATCCCCTAGCGGGATGGTTCGGCAGTCAGTTTCCAGCCCAACATTTTTTCTATACTGGCCTCAGTAGCATGGTGCTTTTCATCGCTTTTGTGGTGTTGACCCAACCGTGGCACCTGCGGCATCTCCCCGCTGGTTTTTGGCACACTCATCCCCATGAGCACGACAGCGAGCATGATCATTGCCATCGGCTACAGGCTCATCAGCACCTACACTTTCATCTCCAGCCAAGCCACGGCAATTAACTAACACCATCCGCAGTCAACAGGGCTTTGTAGAGGCCGGGTCGGCGATCGCGAAAGAAGCCATAGGCCGCCCGTAGGTGCTCAATTTCCTCTAAATCAAATTTATGGACAAGCACTGCTTCTTGGGTGCGATCAGCCTCGGCCACCAGATCTCCCCTTGGATTAGCAATAAATGAACTGCCATAGAATAGTTGCCCCCCCTCATCACCCACACGGTTGGCTGCCACCACTGGAATCACATTTGCCACTGCATGACCAACCATCACCCGCTGCCACGGGTCTTTGGTGTCCAAGCTGGGATCGTGGGGTTCACTACCAATGGCAGTGGGATACACGAGCACTTCTGCTCCCATCAGGGTCATCACCCGTGCAGCCTCTGGAAACCACTGATCCCAGCAGATGCCGACACCGATTTTGCCGTAGCGGGTACGCCAGACTCGAAAGCCTGTATTGCCGGGGCGGAAGTAAAACTTTTCCTCATAGCCGGGGCCATCGGGAATATGACTTTTGCGATAGACACCGAGGTTGACACCCCCCGCATCAATCATGGCCACACTGTTGTAATAGACGGTGCCCGCCTTTTCAAAAAAGGACACTGGAATCACCACCGCCAGTTCCCGCGCCAAGGCCTCAAAGTGAGCAATTGTTGGGTGGTTTTTCACGGGGTGTGCCCGCTGAAAGTGACTCTCCCGCTCTTCCTTACAAAAATAGTGACCTTCAAATAGCTCTGGCAGGACAATGACCTGTGCCCCCTGCTGATGCGCCTGCCGCACTAGATCACTGAGGTGCAGAATATTGGTCTCAACATCATCGGTCAGTTGAGCTTGAATGGCAGCAACGGTCAGTGTTCTCATAGTTCCTGCTGAGTAATGCAATGGAAGGCGCCTCCCCCTTCTAAAATCGTCCGTGCGGGAAGGCCAACAGTTTTGCGACTGGGAAAGAGCTTGGCGATCGCCTCAACCGCTTTGGCATCCGCTTCGACACCATAGGTGGGGACGACAACGGTGGTATTGGCAATATAAAAATTGACGTAGCTAGCGGGCAAAATCTCCCCCTTGCGACTCGTCACCCGCCCCGGCGAAGGCACTGGGATCACCTCTAGGGAGCGCCCCTTGGCATCCGTTAGCGTTTGCAACTGCTCATAAATCGTCAGCAGGACATCGTAGTTCGGATCCTCAGGGCTGTCGGGCAGCATACAAACCACGGTTGCCGGAGCCACAAAACGCACCAGCGTATCGATGTGACCATCGGTGTGATCGTTGGCCAGTCCCGATTCAATCCAGAGGATTTTGCTCACGCCAAGGGCGGGCTTGAGGCGGGCTTCCACTTCTGCGCTGTCTAAATAGGGATTGCGGTTGGGGTTGAGGAGGCACTGGCGGGTGGTGAGGCAGGTTCCTTCGCCATCCACTTCGATCGCCCCCCCCTCCAAGAATAACGGCATCGCCCCATAGGGGAGGCCGATGGCTAGAGCAAGGCGCACAGCCAAGTCACTATCGCCGGGAAGTTGATACTTCTTGCCCCAACCATTAAAGGGCAAACAGAGGAGTCGGCGCTCCCCTGCCTCATTGATTAAGCCCACAGGAGCGGTATCCCGCAGCCAAATGTCACCAAAGGGGAGCTGATAAAACTGTGGATTCAGATCCCCGAGATAAGAACGAGCAGTGGCTTCTCCCACCTCATCTAGCACCAGAATCTTCAGTTGCTCCCCGCGGCACTGACCTGTTACGGGATCGGGGTCAGCGATCGCGCGACACAGGGCAGTAAATTCTAAACGCACCTGCGGTAATAGTTCTCCCCACAAATCCTTGTGACTGGGGAAAGCTAACCAACAGGCGCGATGGGGCAGCCACTCAGCCGGCTGAAAAAAGGGGGACATGAAGAGCGATTAGCCCTTTTTGTTGGTTTTGGGTGCAGGTTTAGCGGCAGCTTTTTTCCCTTTAGCAGTTTGCTGGGGTTTGGCACCGCTGTATTTCCGGCGGAAGCGTTCCACCCGCCCTTCAGCGTCAACGATTTTCTGAGTACCCGTGAAGAAGGGATGGTTGCCTGACCAGATATCCACGTGCAGTTCGGGTTTCGTGGAACCCACGGTCATCACTACTTCACCGTCACAATAGACTTTGGCTTCGGGATACCACTGGGGATGAATGTTCGGTTTTGGCATAGGCGTCTCACCACAAACGAGAAGTAAAAGACGAAAATCCTAACGTTTTGAGTATTGGGGGGCTTTGCGGGCTTTGCGCAGACCGTATTTACGCCGCTCCTTGGCACGGGGATCGCGGGTGAGATAGCCTTCCGTTTTCAGCGGCTTGCGGTTTTCGATGTCCAGTTGACACAGGGCGCGGGCAATCCCTAAACGAATGGCATCTGCTTGCCCCGTCAAACCACCCCCCGTGGCATTGACATAAATATCATAGCTACTTTCAAGGCCAAGGGTTTCAAGGGGGGCTTTCACCAAGTTGAGATAGGTGGGGTTGTTTTGCAGGTAGTCAGCCCCATTGCGGCCATTGATCAACAGTTGACCGCTACCGGGGATCAGGCGCACCCGTGCCACCGCCGACTTACGGCGACCGGTTCCCAAATAAACTACCCGCTTAGACTGATCAGCAATCTGCATGTTAGGCTCCCGGAATCGTGTTAATGGTCAAAGGCTGGGGTTTTTGCGCTTGGTGGGGATGCTCTGGCCCAGCATAAACTTTCAGCTTGGTAAAGAGTTTACGGCCAAGGGAATTTTTCGGCAGCATCCCTTTGACAGCATGCTCAATAATCCGCTCGGGAATGCGGGCTTGCAGTTGATCAAAGGTTTCAATTTTCATGCCGCCGGGGCGTCCCGAGTGACGACGGTAGAGTTTTTGGGAGCGTTTTCTGCCGGTGACGGTGACTTTCTCGGCATTGATGACAATCACAAAGTCACCCGTGTCCATGTGGGGGGTGTAAATGGCTTTGTTTTTACCCCTGAGAATACGGGCAATTTCTGCGGCTAGCCGACCCAAGCGTTGATCAGCGGCATCAATGACATACCACTGGGGAGCAAGGTCATCCACGGCGGGCAGTGGTGTCTTTACGGTACTGGTCATCACAAACTCCATGATTCTATGCAATGGACAATTCAGGGCTAATGGAGGCTAACTGAAACTGGGGCATCGCCTCGGTGCACAGGGCAAGGGGGAAAGGCGATTCAGGATAACCCACCCCCAATAGACAAAGGCCTACAGGGGGGGCAGCATACTTGACGAGGTGGCGTTGCTCCTGCTGCCAAATTTCCGTAAAACTGGCGGGCGATCGCTGGCCTTGCCCCACCTGTACCAAGAGTCCCACCAACAGGCGCATCATGCCGTAGAGAAACCCCGAAGCTTGCACCTCAATTTCCACAAGGGCACCGCGCCGCTGGCAGCTCACCGCCTGCACCTCCACCCAAGAATGGGCACGATTCGAGCCCGAACGGTGAAAGGCACTGAGGTGATGCCGCCCCAACAATGGCTGAAGCACGGCTGCCATTTTTTCCACATCTAAGGGGGCATAGTAGTAGTGCCATGTCCAAGGGCGCAAAAAGATATTGGGGCAGGGATCGGTATAGAGGGTATAGCGATAGCGACGCCACAGCGCCGAGAAACGGGCATGCCAGTGATCGGGCACCACCGCCGCCGCACGAATCACCACATCGGCGGGCAAGCGAGCATTGAGAATCCCCGGCCAACGATGAACGGGAATGGGCGAGTTGACCGTGACGTGAGCCACTTGACCAGCAGCATGAACCCCTGTATCGGTGCGACCGGCTGCGACAACAGAGACGGGATGATTGACAACACTGGCGATCGCCTGCTCAATCACCTCCTGTACTGTGCGCTGTCCCACCTGCCGTTGCCAGCCGTGGAAATGGGTGCCCTGGTACTGAATAAGCAGTGCCAAGCGTTGGCCGCTCTGAGGAGGTGCGATCGCCGTCATCATTGCCTGCTACACCAGTTCAATGACCGCCAATTCGGCATTATCACCCCGCCGCCGCACACTGCGGATAATGCGGGTATAGCCACCCTTGCGATCGCCATAGCGCTCTGGAGCTTGGGCAAACAGAGCATGCACCAGTTGCTTATCGTAGAGATAGCCAAGGGCACGCCGCCGTGCCGCCAAGGAGCCATCCTTTGCCAAGGTGATCATCCGCTCCGCCTCTGCGCGTACCGCCTTTGCCCGCGCTTTGGTGGTGGTAATGCGGCCATGGCGAATCAATTCAGTGGTCAGTGCCCGCAGCAGTGCTTTTCGTTGATCGGCTGGCAGTCCTAGCTGGGGAACCCGACGTTGGTGACGCATAGACAAACCTCATTCAATCTCTCTAGTTACGGGCAGCTTTTTGGGGCGGTAGTGTAATGCCCAAGTGTTTTTGCAGTGCTTCGATCACTTCCTCGGCAGACTTTTGACCGAAGTTTTTGATCTCCAGTAGCTCTTCTTGGGAATACTCAAGGAGGTCAGCGACCGTATTGACTTGGGCACGCTTGAGACAGTTGTAGGCACGCACCGACAAATTGAGTTGCTCAATGGGAATTTGTCCCGTTTCGTCATGCTCATCGGTGGTGGTGGCCTCAGAGGTGTGCAGGGGCACTTCCTTCAAGGGGCTAAAGAGATCCACGAGAATCGTTGCCGCCTGATTGAGGGCATCTTGGGGGGTCAAGCTGCCATTCGTCCAGATTTCCAGTTTTAGATAGTCTTGGAGCTGGCGATCGCCCTCTGCACCCGCACTGCGCACCGAATCAACGGTATAGTTGACCCGCCGCACGGGCATAAAGACCGCATCCAATTGCAGATAGTCCAAGGCAAGGCGATCGTCCCGTACCCGCT
This sequence comes from Thermosynechococcus sp. TG215, assembly GCF_031583455.1. Lineage (NCBI taxonomy): Bacteria > Bacillati > Cyanobacteriota > Cyanophyceae > Acaryochloridales > Thermosynechococcaceae > Thermosynechococcus > Thermosynechococcus sp. TG215. The sequence goes on from NZ_CP134178.1 coordinate 1,289,483, forward strand.
CCACCGAGCGATAGCCACGATCCTGTTCAATCTTGAATTCCATCTCCAAGGTTGCCCCCGGCATCAGCGTGGCAATATAGTGGTTGGGGTTGACCACTTCCACTTCAGAGCCAAGTTGCACCATGCCAGCAGTAACCGTCAATGGCTCATTCTCAGGGGCTTGGGCAAAAAGGCGACCCATTTGGGGTTCTGAGGTGTGGCTGCGAATCACCAACTGCTTCATTTGCAGCAAAATGTCCATGACATCTTCGCGCACACCGGGAATTGTTGAAAACTCATGATTCACACCGGCAATGCGCACCGCTGTCACGGCACTACCGGGTAAGTTGGCAAGAAGAACCCGCCGCAGGGCATTCCCCACCGTAATCCCTTGACCGGGGGCGAGGGGGTACAGCGCAAATTGGCCGTACTGCCCTTGATCCTCCTCAACCCGTGTTTCCAAACATTCAATTTGATATGCCATAACTGTGCTCCCAAGTGACCCAAACGAACCTAAACCCGCCGCCGTTTGGGGGGACGGCAACCATTGTGGGGAATGGGGGTCACATCCCGAATGAGGGTAATTTCTAGACCTGCGGCTTGCAACGCCCGAATCGCTGTCTCGCGACCAGAACCGGGACCACTCACCATGACCTCAATTTGCCGCATTCCCTGATCAATGGCACGGCGAGCTGCATTATCAGCAGCAGTTTGAGCTGCAAAGGGTGTGCCTTTTTTGGCACCTTTGAAACCACTGGAGCCAGCGGAGGCCCAAGCAATCACCTCACCATTGGGGTCGGTAATTGAGACAATCGTGTTATTAAATGTGGACTGAATGTGGGCAACGCCACTGGGGACATTGCGCTTTTGCTTACGAGGGCCAGAGCGTTTTGCAGAGGGTGCCATAATCTATCCAAACCGTGAATCAGGTAGTAGGAGCGGAAAAACTTATTTCTTAGCAGCGGGTTTTTTCTTACCCGCCACAGTGCGACGACCACCACGACGGGTGCGCGCATTGGTACGGGTGCGCTGACCACGAACCGGCAATCCAAGGCGATGCCGCCGCCCGCGGTAGCAGCCAATGTCCATGAGCCGCTTGATATTCATGGCCTCGAGACGGCGCAGATCCCCTTCCACTTGGTACTCGTCAATCGCAGCCCGCAGTGCCGCAATATCGGCATCCGTCAAATCGCGAGTGCGGGTATCTGGGTTAACACCCGTTTTTGCCAAAATTTCCTTGGAGCGGGTCAAGCCGATGCCATAGATGTAGGTGAGGGCAATTTCAATGCGTTTGTCGCGGGGTAAATCAACACCAGCAATACGAGCCATGAATCTAGTTCCTATGTGTGCAACAACAGTGGGTTACCCTTGGCGCTGCTTGTGTTTCGGATTGGTGCAGATCACCATGACCCGACCACGTCGCCGAATGACGCGGCATTTTTCACAAATACGCCGTACCGATGCTCTTACTTTCATATCAGTTGCTCATGTAGTCGCAAATTTTATATCTTAGCAGAGTGGCCAACAAAGATCAAACTACTTTTTGCGCAGGCGATAGGTAATCCGCCCTTTGGTCAGGTCATAGGGGGTCAATTCCACCTTCACGCGATCGCCCGGCAAAATTTTGATGTAGTTGCGGCGAATCTTACCGGAAATATGGGCAAGGACATTAAAGCCATTGTCCAGATCCACCCGAAACATGGCGTTGGGCAATGACTCGGTCACTGTCCCTTCAATTTCAATAGCATCCTGTTTAGACACGGTTCACCTCCCCAATACGTGCTTGAATGGCAGCAGTTACCTCTTCGATCGTACGTGTTCCATCAATGTGCACAAACTTGGGATGACTCATGTACTGTTGAATCATCGGTAGGGTTTCCCGCTCATAGACCTGTACCCGCTTGAGGATGGTTTCAGGGGTATCATCGGAGCGCTGCTGACCATTGGCCGCTTGCTGAGCACGCTTGAGGGCGCGTTCCTGGAGAATCGCAGCAGGCACATCTAAGAAGAGCAAGTAATCATAGTCTTGGTGAATGCTTTTGAGCATCTCCTCAAAGACTGCTGCTTGTACCACATTGCGGGGAAAACCGTCCAAAAGCCAACCCGCAGCCGTATCTGGCTGTTGCAAGCGATTGGCCACCATATCCACAATCACCTGATCCGGTACCAGTTCACCGCGATCCATGTAGCTTTGAGCCTGTTGACCGAGGGGGGTGCCCGCAGCTCGCTCTGCCCGCAGAATATCCCCTGTAGAAATATGGGGAATCCCCAAAAGTGTGGTCAGAATTGCTGCCTGTGTCCCTTTGCCCGAACCAGGGCCGCCAAACAAAATTAAGCGCATTACTGCTTCACCATCCCCTCATAACGTTGTGAAATCACATAGGTTTGAATCTGTTTTGAGGTGTCAATGGCCACCCCCACCAAGATCAACAGGGAGGTCGCCCCCAGCCCTTGAAATGTTGTTACTTTGGTTGCACTTTCGACTGCCGTGGGAATAATCGCCACCAGACCCAAAAAGATCGCCCCTAGGAATGTCAGGCGGTTGAGAACCCGCTCTAGGTAATCAGAGGTGGCTTTCCCCGGTCGAATTCCCGGAATACTAGCGCCCATCTTTTTCAGGTTTTGGGACATATCCACAGGGTTGACAATCAAAGAAGCGTAAAAGTAGCTAAAGAAGAGAATCAAGAGCAAGTAGAAAATCACATATGCCCATGGGGTAGGACCTGCGGGGGAAACATAGCTGGCCAGTCGTGCCACGAGTTCGTTGCGGGTAAACTGCGCCAAGGTGGAAGGCAGAATGAGTACCGCTGAGGCAAAGATAATTGGCATCACCCCCCCTTGGTTTAAGCGCAGGGGCAGGTAACTGGTTTGCTCGCGGTAGAGTTTGCGCCCCACTTGGCGACGTGCCGAAACAATGGGGATGCGGCGAGTCCCCTCTTGCACAAAGACAATGCCGACAATCATGGCCAAAAAGACGGCCACCAAAATAACGATGCCGCCAATATTGCCCCCACTTTCGGCGAGGGCGATCGTCTGACCCACTGAGGCAGGCAAGTAGGCAACAATGCTCAAAAAGATCAAGAGTGAGGCTCCATTACCCACGCCCCGCTCAGTAATCAATTCCGAAATCCACATCACCACCATTGAGCCAGCGGTCAGGCCAAGGACAATTTCAGCAACAAACCACGCCCCCGGATGCAAAGCCGCACCGGGAATGGAACTGACAAAAATGGCAATGCCAAAACTTTGCAGAACTGCCCAGCCCACAGCCACGTAGCGAGTAATTTGGGAAATTTTGCGGCGGCCGGCTTCTCCCTCATCCTTTTGCAGCCGCTCCAAGGAGGGGAGAGCAGCAGTCAGCAATTGCATGATGATGGAGGCGTTAATATAGGGCAGAATGCCGAGGGCAAAAATCCCAAGGGCAGAGAGGCCACCGCCTGAAAAGATGTCGAGGAAGCGAATCACGGCATTATCTTGGACGCTCTGGGCAAAAACGGCGCGATCGATCCCCGGAATGGGTAGATAAATCCCCAGCCGTACCAAGATCAATAGCCCAATGGTGATCAGGAGTCGACCCCGCAGACCAGCCGCTTGAGCCATCTGCATAAAGGTTTCTTGGGCAGTGGGTGCCTTGCCGCGATTCACAATCATATTGGGGTTCCTCTATTCACTGTCGGCAGCAACGGAGGTCTCCACACATACCCCACCAGCAGCTTCAATCTTGCTGCGGGCACTGCCACTAAAGGCAGCGGCATGAACCTCTAGCTTGACGTTTAGCTCACCATCCCCCAGCACTTTGAGGGGATATTTGGCGGTGGTGAGAATGCCAGTCTCAAGGAGAGACTCAACCGTCACTACACTATTGGCGGGTAGGGTATTGAGACGACCCACGTTGATCGTAGTGTAAACCTTCCGGTTGACGAGGGGAAAGTGCTTGAGTTTGGGGAGACGACGGTAGAGGGGGTTTTGACCGCCTTCAAAGCCGGGACGGGTAGGGCGACCAGAACGGGATTTTTGCCCGCGCATCCCAAAGCCACCACTTGCCCCTTGACCTGCGGCAATGCCCCGACCAATCCGCCGTTTGCGTCGTCGCGATCCCGCTTGGGGGTGCAGATCTTGAAACCGCATGGACAACTCCTACCTATTTGCTATAGAGGTTTTCAATGGGGATTTCCCGCTCCTCGGCAACTTCTTGGAAGGTGCGCAAGGCCGCAAGGGCTTCGAGGGCGGCGCGGGCATTGTTGAGGGGGTTGCTGGAGCCTAGTTGTTTGGCCAGCACGTTGCGTACCCCTGCTAGTTCTAGAACGGTGCGCACAGAGCCACCAGCAATTACCCCGGTTCCCGGTGCAGCGGGGCGAATCATGACGCGGGCAGCACCGCCTTCGCCAAAAGTGGGGTGGGGAATAGAGTTGGACTTGGTGATCGGGACATCAATCAGGTGCTTTTTGCCATCGGCCACACCTTTGCGCACTGCACCAATGACATCGGCAGCCTTACCGACGCCCACACCCACTTGGCCACGCTCGTTGCCAACAACCACAATGGCGCGGAAGCTCAGTTTCTTACCGCCTTTGACTACTTTGGAGACGCGGCGGATCTGGACGACCCGCTCTTGCCAGTCGGTTTCTTTTTCAACTTTGCGGGGGTTTTTACGACGATTTGCCATCGGGTCATCCTCTAAAAGTCTAGTCCAGCTTCACGGGCGGCATCCGCCAAGGCCTTGACACGACCATGGTAGAGATTGCCACCGCGATCAAAGACAACGCGCTCAATGCCAGCGGCTTTGGCACGCTCTGCAATTAGTCGCCCCACTTCAATAGAGGCGGCACAGGTGCTGCCATCCCCCAGCTTTTGCCGCAGTTCTGGCTCAACACTGGAAGCGGCCACAAGGGTATGGTGCCGGGTGTCATCAATCACCTGGGCATAGATATGCTGATGAGAACGAAAGACAGCGAGGCGGGGGCGATCGCTGGTACCTTTGACTTTGCGGCGAATGCGCTGATGCCGACTTTGGCGAGCCGCAGTACGAGTTTGTTTCATCTATTTCTTCCCTGTCTTACCAACTTTACGACGCACAAATTCACCCATATAGCGAATGCCCTTGCCTTTGTAGGGTTCAGGGGGACGTACAGCGCGAATACGGGCAGAGGTGTTGCCGACTAGTTCTTTATCAATGCCACTGACAAGGACAATCGTACCCTGCTGCACTTTTTTACCTTGGTTGTCCTCAATTTCTAGGGTAATGCCCTCAGGTGGCACAATCTCAACGGGGTGGCTGTAGCCCATACTGAGGACAAGGGTTTTGCCTTGGAGTTGGGCGCGGTAACCGACCCCTTGAATCTCCAGCTTTTTCGTAAACCCTTGGGAGACGCCTTCCACCATGTTGGCCAATAGCGTGCGGCAGAGGCCGTGGCGTTCTTTAGCAGGTCGAGAATCATCGCGGCGTTTGACAACAATATTTTCGCCCTCTTGGGCAACATTCACCTCGGGCGGCAAAACCCGACTCAGTTGACCCTTGGGGCCTTTGACCGTGACCTGCTGCCCGTCTAGGGTGAGGGTAACATTCTTTGGCAGGGGGATGGGACGCTTGCCAATACGAGACATGTGGGACTTCCTCCGAGCTTACCAAACGTAACAGAGTACTTCGCCGCCAATGCCCTGCTTCCGTGCCTCGCGATCAGTCATGATGCCGCTAGAGGTGGAGATGATGGCAATGCCGATGCCACCGAGCACCCGGGGCAACTCACGGGAATTGGCATAGACGCGCAGACCGGGTTTGCTCACCCGCTTGAGCGCAGTAATAATCGGCTGGCGCTGCTTACCGCGATATTTTAGGGAAACCACAAGATGCCGTTTGATGCCGTCCCCTTGCTCTTCAAAATCGCGAATAAACCCTTCCGCTTTCAGCACCTGCGCAATACTGCGGGTCATGCGCGTGGCCGGAATGGTGGTGGTTTGATGACGCGCAAGGTTTGCGTTGCGGATGCGAGTTAGCATATCGCCAATCGTGTCATTTACTGCCATAGTTGCTCCTTAAAAATCTGCCTCCGGCGTTAGTTCTCACGGAACGGCATGCCCATTGCTTTGAGCAGGGCGCGTCCTTCTTCATCAGTATTGGCAGTGGTGATGATTGAGACATCCATGCCGCGAATTTGATCAATGTCGTCGTAGTTGACTTCGGGGAAAATCAGTTGCTCGCGCAAACCTAGGGTGTAGTTGCCTCGGCCATCAAAGCTTTTGGGGTTGACACCGCGAAAGTCACGGATCCGTGGCAGTGCCAAGTTAATCAAGCGATCCAAAAAGGCATACATGCGATCGGATCGCAGCGTCACGGCCACACCAACGGGCATGCCTTTGCGAATTTTGAAGCCAGCGATCGCCTTCTTGGCGCGGGTGACCACGGGCTTTTGTCCCGTAATCGTGGCAATTTCGGCAATGGTGGCTTCAAGGGCTTTGGCATTTTGCGCCGCTTCCCCCAGACCGCGGTTGACGGTTATTTTGACAATCTTGGGGACTTGGTGAATGTTTTTGTACTGAAACTGCTGCATGAGCTGCGGCACAACGGTTTTGTTGTAGTGATCTTTGAGGCGTTGGGACATGGGGCTTCTCCTAGGGGCATTCTCTGGGCTGGGTCAGAGAGGGAAAACGGGTTAGACCTAATCAATGATTTCGCCAGTTTTCTTGAGCATCCGCACCTTACGGCCATCTTCGGTGTAGGTGTAACAGATGCGGCTGGCCACGTTGTGCTTGGTGGAGTAGAGCATCACTTTACAACTGTAGATGGGAGCCTCCTTGGTGATGATTTGGCCGGATTCTCCCTCTTGGCGGGGCTTCACATGTTTGGTTTTCAGGTTCACCCCTTTGACAATCACCTGACTGGTTTTGGGGAAGACCGCAAGGACTTCGCCGACTTTAGCTTTGTCGCTGCCAGCGATGACTTGAACCGTGTCCCCTTTTTTCACGTGCATGCGATAGCGCACTGGCTTTTTGTTTGCTTTCTTGGCCGCCATTAGAGTACCTCCGGTGCCAATGAAACAATTTTCGTAAAGTTTTTATCCCGCAGTTCACGAGCCACAGGACCAAAGACACGGGTACCGCGAGGGTTACCCTCTTGGTTGATCAAGACAGCGGCATTGTCATCAAAGCGAATGCTCATGCCACTTTCACGGCGGATGGTTTTGCGGGTGCGCACAATGACAGCGCGAACCACATCGGATTTTTTCACGGCCATATTGGGGGTGGCATCTTTGACGGTGGCAATGATCACATCGCCGACACTGCCGTAGCGACGGTTACCGCCGCCGAGCACACGGATGCAGAGGAGCTTTTTGGCGCCGCTATTGTCGGCAACGTTGAGATAGGTTTCCTGTTGAATCATGGCTGGCTCTCCTTAGGCAGTGCGAGGACTGAGAATCTCGGCAATGACCCAACGCTTGGTGCGACTCAGGGGACGGGTTTCCCGAATGCGCACGCGATCGCCCACTTTGGCTTCGTTATTTTCATCATGGGCTTTGTAGCGGCGGGTTTTGACGACAATTTTGCCGTACTTGGGGTGGGGGGCGCGGTTTTCGACGGCAACGACGACGGTTTTTTGCATTTTGTCGCTGACGACGACGCCAACACGTTCTTTAACTGCCATTAGTCTTGGCCTCCACTGCGGCGACGTTCATTCTCAAGGGTTAAAAGCTGTGCCAACTCGTGGCGCAGATGCTTAAATTGATGGGGCTTGACCTCTTGGCGGGTGGCTTTTTTGAAGCGGAGATCAAAGAGTTCTTTTTTAATGGCGGCAATGCGATCGCTCACCTCTTGATCACTCAGTTCCCGCAGGTCTTTCATTTTTGTCAGTGCCATTCTTAACCCTCCTGTTGTTCCTCTTCTTGATTGCGCACCAGAAAACGGGTCTTGATCGGCATTTTGTAGGCAGCAAGGCGCATGGCTTCGCGGGCAACCGCCTCCGGCACACCGGCAATTTCATACATAATGCGACCGGGTTTGACCACTGCCACCCAGTATTCCGGTGAGCCTTTCCCTGACCCCATCCGCGTTTCGGCAGGCCGCATTGTCACGGGCTTATCGGGGAAAATGCGAATCCAGATTTTGCCACCGCGGCGGATATAGCGGGTCATGGCACGACGGCCAGCCTCAATTTGCCGTGAGGTGATCCAAGCGGGTTCAAGGGCTTGAAGGGCATAGTCGCCAAAGTGGATAGAGTTACCGCGACTGGCAACCCCCGTCATGCGACCCCGCTGCTGTTTGCGAAATTTTGTACGCTTTGGACTTAACATCGCTGGCTTCCCTGTTAGTTAGAGCGATTTTCAAATTGGGGTAGGCGGCGTTGGGGACTGCGGCGACTGGGTTCCCGTGTTACGGCTTCGGTTTGTCCCGGCAGTACCTCACCTTTGAAGATCCACACTTTCACGCCCAAAATGCCGTAGATTGTGCGGGCGGTGCGGTAGGCATAGTCAATGTCTGCCCGTAGGGTATGCAGAGGAACGCGACCCTCCCGTGTCCACTCGGTACGGGCAATTTCCGCCCCATTCAGGCGACCCGCCACTTGGACTTTGATCCCCTCAATGCCTGCTCGCTGTGCCCGCTGAATGGCTTGGCGCACGGCGCGTCGGAAGGCCACCCGTCGCTCTAGTTGCTGGGTGATGTATTCCGCCAAGAGGCTGGCCTCAGCATCGACACGGTTGACTTCCACCACGTTCACTTTGATCGTGCGGTTGCTAGGGAGCATCTGCCGCAGTTGCTTGCGCAGTTCCTCAATCCCTTGGCCGCCTTTACCAACGACGACGCCGGGACGAGCGGTGCGAATTTGCAACTCCACTTGATCCGCTTTGCGCTCAATGCGCACTTCCGCAATGCCAGCGTTGGCCAGTTGCTTGTTAATAAACGTGCGGATGCGGTGATCCTCCTGTAATAGCTCAGGATAGCGATCGCTATCGGCGTACCAGCGGGAGCGATGTTCTTGTGTAATGCCGAGGCGAAAGCCAATTGGATGAATCTTCTGTCCCACGATGGTATCCTTCTACGATTCGTCAGCAGTGTTTTGGGGCGCCACAGCAATCGTGATGTGGCAGGTGGGCTTGCGAATTTGGTAAGCGCGGCCCTGGGCGCGAGGGCGAAATCGCTTCAGGCAAGGCCCTTGATCGGCATAGGCTTGACTAATTACCAAGGTGGCGGGATCCAAGCCTAAATTGTGGGTGGCATTGGCTGCCGCCGATCGCAAGACCTTTGTAATCGGCTCACAGGCACGATAGGGCATAAAGCGCAGCATAATCAGGGCATCGCGGTAGGTGCGACCCCGCAGTTGATCCAGTACCCGCCGCACCTTGTGGGGTGACATGCGGACATACTTGGCGCAGGCACGGGCAGTAGGAGAAGAGGTAGAAACCATAGACGGCTATCCCAGACGCGAACAAGAGAATCAATGGCGGGCTTTTTTATCGCCCTTAACATGACTGCGGAAGTTGCGGGTGGGGGCAAATTCCCCCAGTTTGTGACCCACCATCTGCTCAGTGATGTACACGGGCACGTGCTGCTTGCCGTTATGGACGGCGATCGTGTGGCCAATCATTTCTGGCACAATCGTTGAGGCACGCGACCACGTTTTGATCACTTCCTTGGCATTGCGCTCATTGAGGGCTTCAATCTTGCGTAAGAGATGATCCGCCACAAAGGGGCCTTTTTTTAATGAACGTCCCATAACCTAACTTCTCCGCAAAAACCTAAGACTGACGACCACCGCGACCCCGCTTGGAAGACTTCTTACGACGCCGCACGATGAGAGCATCGCTGAGTTTTTTCTTCTTGCGAGTTTTGTAGCCAAGGGTGGGTTTACCCCAAGGCGTGACAGGCCCAGGACGACCAATGGGGGCGCGTCCTTCACCCCCACCGTGGGGGTGATCCACCGGGTTCATCACCGAACCGCGCACCTTCGGACGACGACCTTTCCAGCGATTGCGACCCGCTTTCCCTAAGCTGATGTTGTTGGCTTCAACATTCCCCACTTGGCCAATGGTGGCATAGCACTCCTTGCGGAAGAGCCGCACTTCACCCGAGGGAAGCTTGAGGGTGACCATATCCCCTTCTTTGGCCACTACTTGTGCCATCGCACCAGCAGCTCGCACCATTTGCGCACCGCGACCGGGGATAATTTCCACATTGTGCACACTGGTACCCAAGGGAATTTTGCCCAGAGGAAGGGAGTTACCCACTTCAATAGGGGCATCGGGACTGGCAATAACCTCGGTGCCGGGGGTCAAATCTCGAGGATGGATGATGTAGCGTTTCTCGCCATCGCGATAGTGGAGCAGAGCAATGCGGGCATTGCGGTTGGGATCGTACTCCACAGTTGCCACTTTGGCGGGGACATTGAGCTTGCTACTGCGGCGAAAATCCACAATACGATAGCGACGCTTGTGGCCACCCCCCCGCCGCCGACTGGTAATGACACCGCGATTGTTGCGGCCTTTGTCGCGCTTGAAGCCACGGGTCAGCGACTTTTCGGGCTTGTCGGTGGTAATTTCAGCAAAGTCAGAAACAGTTTTTTGGCGAACGCCGGGGGTGTAGGGTCGGTAAACGCGAATGCCCATGATCTACTCCGTTAAACTTCGGGGAAGAGAACGATCTTGCTGTCGGGGGCAAGGGTGACGATCGCCCGCTTGTAGCGAGGACGATGACCAACAAACCGACCCACACGGCGCTCTTTAGGGGGCAGATGATAGGTATTCACTGCTGTAACTTTGACGTTAAAGAGTTCTTCAATCGCAGCCTTGATTTGCGGTTTGGTGGCGCGCCGGTCCACATCGAAGCTGTATTGATTGTTTTCCAATAAAATCGTGGCCTTCTCTGTGATGATGGGGCGCTTGATGAGATCCGCAAGGGCGCGGGGTTGGACTTTAGTCACCGTACACCTCCTGAATTTTGGCGATCGCGCCAGTGGTGGCAACAATGCGATCGGCATAGAGTAAATCAAAAACATTCAATTGATCGGCACGCAGGAGTTTCAGGGTGGGCACATTTCGCGCCGAGAGTGCCACCATTTCGGCAATGTCTTCCACCAGTAGCAGCACCTTTTGCTCTGGCTCAATGCCCCAGCGTTGCAGCGCCGTCACCAGTTCCTTGGTTTTGGGACGGGGCAAGTGATCGGCAAAGTCTTGAACCACAATCAAGTCTTCAACGCGGCTCATCAGGGCTGTGCGCAGGGCAAGCCGCCGCTCCTTACGATTCATTTTTTGGCTGTAGTCGCGGGGCTTAGGACCAAAGATCACACCGCCCCCCCGCCAGAGGGGAGAACGAATCGAACCAGCACGGGCACGCCCTGTTCCTTTTTGCCGCCAAGGTTTGCGACCGCCGCCGCGCACTTCGGCACGGGTTTTGGTGGAAACGGTTCCCTGCCGAGCATTGGCTAACTGCCGCACAAGGGCACGATGAACAATATGACTGGCGGTTTCAGGTTTTGCCGTCGTTAGATCAAGGGTGGCTTCACCACTGTCGGCACCCTGCCAGTCTTTAACCACACATGCAACCATAACTACTCTCCAGCCCTTATTTGCGACCGACAACCTTGGCGGGGGTAATGCTCACCAGTGCCCCCGGTTTACCCGGTAGTGCCCCTTTGATCAGGATTAAGTTGCGCTCAGGATCAACGCGCACCACCTGCAATTTGCGAATGGTGACTGCCGTATTGCCCATGCGACCGGCCATCCGCTTGCCGGGGAAAACCCGACCCGGGGTGGTTCCTGCCCCAGTGGAACCGGGCAGACGGTGGTTTTTCGAGCCATGCGCCATTGGACCGCGCTTAAAATTGTGGCGTTTTTGATAGCCCGCAAAGCCTCGGCCAATGCTGGTGCCGTGGACATCCACAAGCTGCCCCGGACTAAAAATATCAACGGTGATGGCCTGACCCAATTGATAGGCAGAGGCATCTTCGAGGCGAAATTCCCGCAGATGACGCATGGGGGGCGTTTGCGATTTGTTGAGGTGGCCGCGCTCGGGGCGACTCAGGTTTTTCTGCCGCACTTCGCCGTAGGCCACTTGAATGGCCGTGTAGCCGTCGGTTTGGGGGGTTTTGATTTGTGTGATCGGACACGGCCCCGCTTGTACCACCGTAATGGGGACAGATCGACCCGCCTCGTCAAAGATTTGGGTCATGCCCAACTTTGTCCCTAAAATACCAACTGTCACGATCGCGTTCCTTAAAAATACGAATCACAACAAAACAGCGAGAGGCAGCCCGTAGGCTACACCTCGGCAGATTCCTACAGTTAGGAATGGTGGATTGACCCAGCAGTTACACGGTCAAGACGATGACGCTCAAGGCGCATCCATCGTTGATCAAGGACAGGCGCAGGTAAAGATGGCAAGGCTATGATTGCAAGTTGCGAACACGCTGCCACCCCTGGATCAGTGGAACCAAGGACTTAAGGGGGTTGAGGCGATCGCGCCCACTCAGTATCCGTTTTTGGTCACAAGTTTTAATCATAGATCAGCGATTGTGGGTTTGTCTAGGCATTTGGTAACATTTTTTACGCCTTCTTGTGGATCCAGCAGCGTGTTTGAATTTGTCTGCCAGCAGGACTGTGCCCATACCCAAGCGCGGGCAGGCCTGTTTCACACCCCCCATGGCGCAGTGGCAACGCCGCGTTTTATGCCCGTGGGTACTTTAGCGAATGTGAAAACCCTCACCCCAGAACACCTCAAGGCGGCGGGCGCTCAAATGGTTTTGGCCAACACCTACCATTTGCACCTGCAACCGGGGGAAGACATTGTGGCCGCAGCGGGGGGGCTGCACCGTTTTATGGGCTGGTCAGGGCCAATTCTCACGGATTCGGGGGGGTTTCAGGTCTTTAGCCTCAGCGAAATGCGGCAAATTTCCGATCAGGGGGTGGTGTTTCGTTCACCCCACGATGGTCAAATCATTGAACTGTCACCCGAGCGGGCGATCGCCATTCAAGAGGCCTTGGGGGCAGATGTGATCATGGCCTTTGATGAGTGCCCCCCCTATCCTGCAAGCCGGCAGGCAGTGATCCAAGCGACGCAACGCACCCTGCATTGGCTAGAGCGCTGCATTGCTGCAAAGCAACGATCCGATCAAGCCCTCTTTGCCATTGTGCAAGGGGGAGTGTATGCCGATCTGCGGCGAGAATGTGCTGCGGCGATGCTGCCCTATGACTTGGCGGGCTATGCCATTGGTGGCGTGAGTGTGGGGGAACCCAACAGTGCCATGCATGAAATTGTGGCGGTGACGGCTCCCCTCTTGCCTGCCCATAAGCCACGTTATTTGATGGGGGTGGGAACTCACTTAGAAATGTTGCGGGCGATCGCTGCCGGGGTCGATCTCTTTGACTGTGTGATTCCCACCCGCTTGGCTCGCCACGGCTGTGCCATTGTCCAAGGGCAGCGCTGGAACCTAAAAAATGCTCGCTTTCGCCGCGATTATGAACCCTTGGATCCCACCTGTCCCTGCTATACCTGCACCACCTTTAGCCGAGCCTACCTAAGTCATTTAGTGCGTGCCAAGGAGCTACTGGCCTACACCTTACTCTCGATTCATAATGTGACGGAACTGATTCGGTTCACCCAAGCAGCACGCCAAGCCATTTTAGAGGAGCGATTTGTGGCGTTTGCGGCAGAATGGGAGCAGCGACTGTTGGTGAATGCCGAGGAACCGGATGCTGCGCTTCTCTGATGCCGTTTTATCAAGGCAGGAACGCTTGAGCCGCTGGGGCTTTTTGGGACTGACCACAGCACCTTTAGTGGGAGCGGCACTCTTTAACCATACGGGGACGCCGCCTTTTTTACTTTGTCTTTTTCGAGCAACAACGGGTATTCCCTGTCCAGGCTGCGGTCTGACCCGTTCCTTTATGGCGATCGCTCGCGGCAATGTTGAAGATGCCCTGAGAATGCATCTCTTTGGCCCTGTGCTCTTTCTCGCATTTACGGTGATGGCGGTTTTTATAGGCCTAGAGCTGAAAACTGGCCGGCGATTGCAGCACACCCCCTTTCGCTACATCAATGAACGCATTCAAAACTGGTGGTGGCTAGGGGTGATTTATCTTGGCTACTATGGTTTGCGGCTGTACAGCCTATTTCACACCGGGGAATTTTATATCAATCCCCTAAAAAACATCTTTCTGAGGAGTTAATCAATGACTATCTCCATTCATTACGTTGATCCCAAGACGAAAGCACCACTTAGAAAGGATCATACTGCGTACTATAGTGAGACGGGTTCTGTTTATCCAATTGTTAATCAGATTCCTAGATTTGTAGATTCAAGCCAAAACTACACCCAAAGTTTTGGTCTGCAATGGAATAAGTTCTCAAAAACACAAATAGATGATACAGATCAAAAACAATCTGAAACTCGATTCTTTGCAACAACAAACTGGCAGCCTGAGGAGCTTGCTGGCAAAAGTATTTTAGAAGCCGGTTCTGGTGCAGGTAGATTTACACGGGTTATCCTAGAAAAAACGTCTGCTTATCTTTGGAGTTTTGATTATTCAGAGGCGGTTGAGGCAAATTGGCAAAATAATTCTGATATTGCTGGCGGAAGATTACACCTATTTCAAGCGAGCATCTATGACATCCCTTTGCCTGAAGCCTCTTTTGATAAGGTGTTTTGTTTTGGGGTTCTACAACATACACCTGACTTTGAAGAATCTGTAAAAAATCTGATTAAATACGCAAAAATCGGTGCTGAGATTGTGGTTGATTTCTATCCGATTAAAGGTTTTTGGACAAAAATACACGCAAAATATCTTTTAAGACCCTTGACAAAAAAGATGTCACACCAAGCTCTGTTGAATTTAATTGAGAAGAATATTGATGGTTTAATTACGTTATTTGATTTTTTAGTGAAAGTTAAACTAGGCGTACTGACTCGATTTTTACCAATTGTTGATCTACGAACAATTCCTAGTACTGTGGATCAGCAAAAACGCCGTGAATGGGCAATTTTAGACACCTTTGATATGTTCTCGCCGGAGTATGACAATCCCCAAAGAATAAAAGATGTTGCTGCTATGTTTGAACGTCACGGAGCTAAGGTTACTTTTGCCGGATTTGTCAAATCAAGCGCTGGCACTAGCGCAGTGGTCAGAGGCGTTCGCGAAACTTAAAGTAAAGATCACGGGAGTCGTCTTTAGCAAGGGTCCCTTTCATGGGATATTGAAATCGGTTGTGTGCGATCGAGAACCGGAGACCCATGAGATTACATCGCTTGCTTTATCTCAGTTGTGCCACAGATGGCCTGTCCTACCCAGACCTGCGGGATATTATGGCCAAGTCAGAGGTGAACAATCTCCGCGATGGCATTACGGGAATACTGTGCTACGGCAACGGCATGTTTCTGCAAACCTTAGAGGGCGATCGCCAGAAAGTGAGTGAAACCTACGCCCGCATCCTCAAGGATCCCCGCCACCACAGCGCTGAGATTATTGAATTCAAAGCGATCGCAGAGCGCACCTTCATCAATTGGTCAATGCGTCTGGTGCAGTTGGGCGAGATGGACAGTGATAAAATTCGGTACCTGCGGTTAAAATACTCACCAGCAGCAACCTTTCAGCCCACCTCAATGACGGCTGAGCAATGTTTTCACTTCCTCAAAGAACTCTATGAAATGAGCCAAGGAACTTAGTGTGAGCGATGCCCACTGGCTAAGTATTCCCGATCTACTGCGGCTGCCCGCCCAGACCTATGAGTGGCGGGTGGATACCGATTTTCCAGACTTGGCAACGTTGACTCCCGTGCAAGGAATGGTGACTGCCAGTCACCGCCACACCTACTTAGAAGTCAGCGCCAGTGTGCAGACAATTGTCACCCTCTCTTGCGATCGCTGTTTGCAGTACTATAACCATCGCTTGGTGTGTACCACTACGGAACTGATTTGGCTAGCGGAAACCCCAGCCAGTCAGCCCGACGATGATCTGGTGGAAACCTTGCCCGCTAACGGTCGCATTGATCTTGCGGATTGGCTCTACCAGCAACTCTGCCTTGCCCTGCCCTACCCCCAATACTGTGACCCCAATTGTGGCGGTATTCACCCCCCTGTCCCTGCGGACCCCCCCATTGATCACCGCTGGGCAATGCTTGCGCAACTACAATCGGTTCTGGAGCGTTCGGAACCATCGCCGTGAGTGCTCAGTCTGACCTTGAACTGTTGCTGCGGGCACGCTATCCCCTGTTGTATGTGGCCACAACAGAGGAAGAACGCCTTGAGGCAACACTGCACACAATTAGCGATCGCCTGAATCAGCGCCCCATCTACATTTGGGATTTTGTGGAGGGGTATCAGGGCAATCCCAATGATCTGGGGGTCGCCAAGCGCAATCCCCTCAGTGCCCTTGAATTCGTCGAAAGACTGCCGCGACCGGCAGCGGCCATGATTCTGCTGCGGGATTTTCACCGCTTTATTGAGGACGTGGCCGTCTCCCGCAAACTGCGCAACTTGGCGCGGCAGCTCAAGTCCCAGCCCAAAAACCTGATCCTACTGGCTCCGACGGTGCAGTTGCCCCCGGAACTGCGGGATGTGATTACCGTTGTGGAGTTCCCTTTGCCCCAACGGGAGGAAATTCGCCTTGAACTGGTGAAGCTCTGTCAAAGCCTCGGCAACATTCCCGCAGAACCCATTCTCGATGAGTTGATCCGCGCCTGTCAGGGCTTGACCCTAGAGCGGATTCGCCGCGTCATTGGTCGGATCATTGCCCTCCACGGTGCGCTGGACGGCAGCCATGTGGATCTGGTCTTGGAGGAAAAGCGGCAGATCCTGCGGCAAACCCAAATTCTCGAATTTTACCCCACCCAAGAAACCATTGCCGACATTGGTGGTCTTGATAACCTCAAGGAGTGGTTGCTGCGGCGCGGCGGTGCTTTTTCCGAGCGGGCACGGCGCTATGGGCTGCCCTATCCGCGGGGGGTGCTGCTAGTGGGAATTCAGGGCACCGGTAAATCCCTAGTGGCAAAGGCGATCGCCCACCAATGGCACTTGCCGCTGTTGCGATTGGATGTGGGGCGACTCTTTGGCGGCCTCGTGGGGGAATCCGAAGCACGTACCCGCGAGATGATTCAAATTGCTGAAGCCCTAGCCCCCTGCGTCCTCTGGATTGATGAGATGGATAAAGCCTTTGCGGGCATTGATGGCCGAGGGGATGGCGGTACCAGTAGCCGTGTTTTTGGCACGATTATCACTTGGCTAGCGGAGAAAACCTCTGCTGTTTTTGTTGTGGCCACTGCCAACAATGTGCAGGTCTTGCCCCCGGAACTGCTGCGTAAGGGTCGCTTTGATGAAATCTTTTTTGTCGGACTACCCAATGTGGATGAGCGGCGAGCGATTTTTGAAGTGCACCTCAGTCGTGTGCGGCGCGATCGCCTGCAAAACTATGATTTAGAGCGGTTGGCCTACGAAACCATTGACTTTTCTGGGGCTGAAATTGAGCAGTGTATCATTGAGGCAATGCACCTTGCCTTTAGCCAAGACCGCGACTTTACCACCGAAGATCTGCTGCACGCGGCCAGTGAGATTATCCCCTTGGCACGCACCGCCCGTGAGCAAGTGCACCAATTACAAGAATGGGCGGCCTCCGGGCGGGCACGGTTTGCCTCACGAATCCTGTCTCCCCCCACAGGGCGTTAGATCATGAAACCAGTGGTGCGTGTGCTGCAATGGCTCCTAGGAACCTTTTTGGGTTTAGGTCTGATTACCCTTGTGGCCGCTGCTATCATTACACCCCTCGTCTTTAACTTGCTCTGGCCACCCCCCCGCCCCGAGGTCGAAGCACAAAATTCGCCACCGCCTACGCCACCAGAGTCGTCACCGAATTCCCCCTCACCCCCTCCTGAACCAACCCCGACCCCCTCACCGCAGCCAAACTCTGAAGGGCGGGTGATCTATGGCGATGGTTTACGGTTGCGCGATCGCCCCAGTCGCGAGGCAAATGCTCTGGGGGGTGTGGCCTTTGATGAAGTGGTGACGATCCTAGAGCGCAGTGAGGATGGGGAATGGCTGAAGATTCGCACCGCCAACAATCTTGAAGGCTGGGTACTGGCCTTTGGTGTGCAGGAAACAACAGCTCAATCTCCCACCTCCAGTGAGACGCCCCAGTAGGCGCTATTGGGAAAATTCCTGCATTTGCTGAAACGAACGGTACTCACGATCGCCACTCAGCCATTCCACGAGCGTGATTTTCACCCGCCCCCCCGCATTGGGAGTTGCCAGAAACTCCGCCTCTCCTTCGCTATTAATCACGCGATTGCGCAACTGGGTGGATCCCGCTTCCAGTAGTCGCTTGCTCGTCGGGTCATAAATCTCGTAGTAGATCTGGACATTGCGCGCTGGTGTCGCGGTTTCATTGCGCACGCGCCCCGTGAGGCGGTGGTACCAGACACCCGCAATATTCTCGCTCTGCAATTGGACATCGGTGACGCGCACCACTTTGGGCGCTTCGCGACGGCGGGCGATCGCGGGCTTGCCTTCAAAAGACAAGAACCCGACACTAGTCGTCAACAGCAGACCGCAGAGCCAAATTGTGCGTAAGCTAGGCATTGTTCTCTACCCGGTGTGACAATAATAGAGTCTAAGACGCAACATTTAGCGGGAGCGATCGGCCTCATTGGCCTTGAGGATACCACCTTAGTGACCGCTGCCCCGAGTCTGTACCTGCTGGATTGGATTCACCCCACTTAACTATGCCAACTGTTCATGTGATTGGTCTTGGTCGCTCTGGCATTGCCGCTGCCCGTTTACTGAAACGTCAAGGCTGGCAAGTGGAGGTGAGTGATAGTCGTCAAACCCCTGCCCTACAATCGCAGCAGCAACTCCTAGAAGCCGAAGGCATTGCTGTTCAACTCAACTACGACTTTGATTTACAAACCCTCGCCAGTGTGGGTCTGCGTGTCCCAGCGGAAATTGTCATTAGTCCCGGTGTCCCTTGGCAGTCTCCTGCTCTGATTGCCGCTCGCCAAGCGGGCATCCCCGTTCGGGGGGAAGTGGAAATTGCTTGGCAGACCCTCGCCCATCTGCCGTGGGTATGTATTACGGGCACCAATGGCAAAACAACCACCACCGCACTCACTGCCGCCATTTTTCAAGCAGCGGGGTACAATGCTCCCGCCTGTGGCAATATCGGCAATAGTATTTGCGAAGTGGCTTTGACCGCTAGCGCCCTTGATTGGGTGATTGCTGAGATCAGTAGCTATCAATTAGAGTCTAGCCCCCCCCTGCAACCCCAATTTGCCCTTTGGACAACCCTCACACCAGATCACTTGGAACGCCACGGCACCCTCGACGTTTATGTCGAAACCAAAGCTCACCTCATGAATGGTGCGAAACAGGCGATCCTCAATGGGGATGATCCCTACCTGCGTCAGCACATGGTGAATCGTTGGCCGCAAGCTTGGTGGATCAGTACCCAAGGGGCGGCAGCCCTACCCAAGGGGATTGAACAGGGCATCTATATTGCTAAGGATCAAGTGTGGTTTCAAGATCAACCCCTGCTGCCCACCCATGTCCTGCAAATGCCGGGTCAACACAATCAGCAAAACTTTCTTCTAGCCGTGGCAACGGCTCATTTAGCCGGTATTCCTGCCGAAACAATTGCCAAAGCGGTGGCAGGGTTTGCCGGTGTGCCCCATCGTCTAGAGCGGATTCGCCAATGGCGACAGGTGGAGTGGATCAACGACAGTAAGGCCACCAATTATGACGCCGCCGAAATTGGGCTGCGTTCTGTGACAGGGCCAGTGATTCTCATTGCCGGTGGACAGGCCAAAAAGGGGGACGATCGCGCTTGGCTCAAGCTGATTCAGGAGAAAGCCGCTTGGGTGCTCTTAATTGGTGAAGCAGCACCGCAGTTTGCGCAGCGCTTAGAAGCCACGGGCTTTACAAATTATGAGATCATGGAGACACTGGATCGGGCGGTGGCGGCGGCTGCTGAACTGGTGACCCAGTACCCGATCAAAACCGTTCTCTTTTCCCCTGCCTGTGCCAGCTTTGACCAGTACCAGAATTTTGAAGAACGTGGTGATCACTTTCGTCAACTGTGCTTAGAGCTATGAGCCAATCTGCGGCCTCGGGTCACTGGTGGAATCGCCTCTCCATTGCCAGTCGGTTTCTGATTATTGGCGTGGCAGGGCCTATCCTGACGCTGAATTTCTGGGCCTTTGCGACCATTCTCAAGTTTTTTGGGCCGCTGGTGGCGGTTCTGGTGCTGGCTTCCCTGTTTGCCTTTTTGCTGAACTATCCGGTGCGCTGGATGGAGGAGCAGGGAAATCCGCGAGGCCCCTCAGCCATTTTCGTCTTTCTGCTGGCCTTGGTACTGATTGCCATTATTGGCTTGGTGGTGGTACCCAATGTCTTTAATCAGGCACAACAGCTCATTGCCCGCTTGCCCGAATGGTTTAACTCCAGCCAACGGCGACTCTTGGAATTTGGCCAGTGGGTGGACTCCCTCAACCTGCCGGTAACGGTGGATGTGGATGCCCTTGCCAACCAACTCTTGGAAAAACTCAAGGATCAACTCCAAAGCTTGGCCCGTGAGGCTTTGAATTTAATCTTGGGCACCCTCAGCAGTGCGGTGGATGTGCTCATTAATCTGATTTTGACCGTTGTGCTCACGTTTTATTTGCTGCAGCATGGGGATGAATTGTGGGATGGCCTCCTCAGTTGGTTGCCAGATACGCTCCGCCCCACGGTTTCAGAAACGATACGCCGCAGTTTTGAGAGTTATTTCATTGGTCAGTTGGTGCTGGGGCTGTGCATGGGGATTGGCTTGACGACGATTTTCATTTTCCTCAAGGTGCCCTATGGACTGCTCTTTGGTGTCATTATTGGCGTGATGGCCTTGGTGCCCTTTGGCGGTACGGTGGGGATTATTTCAATTAGTTTGCTCGTCGCCCTTCAGGATGTGTGGTTGTCCCTCAAGGTAGCGGGATTTGCGTTTCTCTATCAGCAGTTTTTGGAGAATGTGGTTGCCCCTCGGATCATCGGTAGCTTTACGGGCTTAAATCCAGTCTGGGTTTTCTTGGCGATCCTGACTGGGGCTAGGGCTTCGGGGTTAGTCGGGGTTCTCATTGCGGTTCCGATCGCGGTAGTGATTAAAACGTTCTTGGTGAGTGTGCGATCGCGCCTCAATGCCGAGGATGTGGAGGAGACGGTCGCGTTGCCCAATAATCCACCCCCCTTGCCCCCTGTCTCTTCGTCAATGAAACCATCCTCAGTGGAGTAGAACGATGCTACGTGCCCTTCAACCCGGAGTTCTCACCTCCCTTGTGCTGATCAGTACCACAGCTGCCATTACCCTAGTCACGGCTTTTATTGGCTACCACCTAGGGCGAGAGTCATTGCGCGGTGTATCCCAGCCCGTCGTGAATCCGATTCTGGGCAGTGCCGTGAATGCCAATGATCAAACCCAAGGGGAGCGATCGCCCATTCTTGACGAGGCACAGATCATTGCCCAAACCAAAGCCCGCATTGCCGAAATGACTGAAGGTGCCAGCGATCGCGAGATTGTGCCTGCCCCCACCACTGCCAATGACCCCCCAGCAGCGGAACCGGCGACGAGTCGGACACTGCCCATCGTTGCTGAGGATAAGGGGGTGCGCCTAGAAATTAGCCATGTGGATACCATTGGCCAAGATTTAGCCCTGCACGTCAGCTTGAAAAACGACAGTAGCCAAGGGGTGCAGTTTATCTACACCTTTCTTGAAATCAAAAATGATAAAGGTACCCTTTTGAGTGCCCTCACCGAAGGCCTACCCACGGAATTACCCCCCGGTAGTGATCTGGTCAAAGGCACAATTTTGATTCCCAAAAGCCTCCTTGACAATGCAAAAACCTTGACCCTGCGCCTTGCCAGCTATCCGAATCAGGATGTGCAATTGCAGGCTGCCCATATTCCTGTGGAGTAGCCATGCCCGCCGCTGAATTTGTTCAAAAATGGTTGAGTGCTCGCGATTGGGTGCGGGTACGGGCAGATTTGACGGGCAAGACCACGTTTATGGCGTGGCAGGGAGCGGTGTATAGTTTTGTTCCCCAAGAGCGTCGCCGTCACCTCTTCAACATTGTTGGCATGAGTGCCGCTCGCTGTTTGCCCCATCCCGAGGGCGGGTGGTATTTTCTCTCCCGTGAATTGACGTTTTATCTGGATCCAGAAAAGCAATCCCTGTGCGATCGCTGGCACAATCCTTGGACAGAGGACGTGGTTCCCGTGATTCCCGTTGCTAATGATCCCGTGCAGGGGCTATTTCGCCGTGAGGTGCCTGCCCAAGTCAGTGAGCGAACCACTACGTTTCAGTTTGATCTATTTCCCTACTATGACAATCCCCTTGCGGGTGAGGAACGGTTTCAGGCCTACAGCCCCCAGCCGATCTACCAAGCGGCAGAACTCTTTAAGCTAACGGTGGCCACCGCCGATTTACAACAAGATACGGAGACGATTGCCGATGTCCATTTGTGTTGGAGTCGGATTGGGCCTTGGTTGCCTTGGATGAAGATGGGCGATCGCCCCGGTTATCTCATCTACAGTGCGACTGGCTGCAAAGCCCTGACCGTCGAAGACTTGCCCTCCCTCCTACAAGACCAATTAGAGCGACTGCCCCAATACCGTGAAGCCCCCACTGAATACCGCGAGGGTGCTGATATGACCTCTTGGCTGTATTTTCAGGAGCACTTTGAAGCCTATTTGGAGGGTGCACTGTTTCCAGTGACTTGATGAATACCAACCTGTCCCTATTCCCGTGGGGGCAGGCTAAAAAGCGGCAACTCGGTAAACTGTGGTTCTACAGGACGGCGTGAACGGGGGGTTGTTGGCGGAGCATCGGAGAGGGCAAAATACAGAGCACGCCGCCAACCGCGATCGCGATCTTCGGGGAAACCCGCTTCCGCCACCGTTTTGAGAAAGAGCCACCAGCGTTCTTCAGGACGTAGAGCCAGCCATTTGCGGCAGATGGTGGAAATTTGAGTGTCACTCGCCTGTTCCGCTGCCCAAGCTAAAACGCAGAGTTCTCGTCCGAGGAGGCGATCGAGGTAATTCATGCCTGGGTGCCACCGTCCTTGACGCAGTTTTGCCGCTCGCAGGCGGGCATTAAATTCCTTTTGCGCTACATCAGCAATAGCCACCCAAACCCGTCGTTCTATGAAAATGCGGGGTTCCTCTTCGGGGGGAAGAGTGCCGTAAACTTCAACGATGGCGATCGCTTGGCTGCGTTGACTGGGAATTTCGACGCGAAAGTGATCTCCCTCCAGAGAAATGGGAGCGCCAAAATTGCTCGCTGGCTTACTCATCGGGGATGCTACTGATACACGTCGTCGTGGGAGACATTCAACCCTAGCTCTTCGGCCAATTTCTGCAAATCATGGGCGGTTGTTAGATTGGCTTCCTGAAAGGTCAAGGTCAAAGGGGCATCGGGGGGAAGGAGCGTCATCATCTGACTCAGTAGTTGCTTGAGAAAGATAGCCTCCACTGCCAAATCAGAACCAATAGTCAATGACATGATTGCTTTTCCTTGACCCAAGTTGAGAACAACGCCGCGAAACTTTGTTTGGGCGCGATCGGCCACCTCCAAGCCTTGGAAAATCTTTTGCCGTGAGCTGATCAATGCCCCTTTGCGGGGTTTCCACTGCGCGGGTTGATCGGTAACGATGCTGGGTGTGGCGGGGTGGGAGTTGTGAACCGCAGGAAAGGTAAACTTGGCTTTGGTTGCTAGATCCTCGGCAGTGGCGAAAACTTGCAGCAGCACCTCTCCCTCACCAATCTGAATCGGTTGAGTATAAACCATGCCATTGCGGGGTTCAGAACCATCGAGGGTGTAGCGCAGTTCACCTCGGGGAGCGACAAATAACTCAACGAAGCGCTGGCCATCGCGAACGATTAATTGATTACGGATGGTCAGTTGATTCCGCCAAGTGTAGGCATCCCCTGTTTCACTCTTACCCGTGGGGTCTTTAACCAAGAAGGTGACCTTGAGGGCATTGGTGGTCAGGCTGGTTTCTTGGAGGCGGGGACTCAACTCTGAGACAGTGTCGCTCTCTTCGGCATAGAAAATCATGGCGTTGGCACCCACATTGATGGGCGTGACCCGTAGGCGGACGGTGCCCTTTTCATCGGGGTCTGATTCTGGAATGACTTGAACACTAGTGCGCTTGGGTCTGGGTTTCTTGGTCAAGTAGCCATTACCGAGGTCTTCCCAGCGACCCCGTTGACAGGCAAAGGTGCGCAGTTGATCGAGTCCCCTTGGGGGCAGCCAAGGCATTCCGGGCTGTTCGGCATAGCGATCGCCCACATCTGACCAGCGCGTATCATCTTGATTTTCAGGCCAGAGGAGCAATTCTGCCTTTTCCACTAGGGCATTGTAGTCTTTTTCAACATCGAGATAGAGCTTGATCGGGTCACGGCTGAGGGTCTGCTCAATTTGTAATTCGCCGTCAAAGGGCTGGTTGGGATCCCGTGTAATCAAGGGTTTTGAGACCAACTGTGGTTGTCGCCCTAGCCGTTGAATGGGAAACACCACTTTATCAAAGAGACTTTCGACGGTTGTTGTAAATTGATGGGCATACTCCGCTTGTTTGTTTTCTAGCTCCTCCCGTTGGGGATGACCCTTGGGGATGCGTTTATCGGCTTCTTGGGCGGCATAGTCATAGCGGGCGGCCTCAGTCAAACTAGCCATGTGGCTTTTTTCACCCGTCAGTACGAGGAGATGATTTTTCTGGGTCAAGTTGACAAATAACTCTGTCAGTTGCGCTGAAGGAATGGGATGATTGGGTTCGAGAATCAGGAGCACGCGATCGCGCCGCAATTTTTCAACGACTTCATCCGGACGCGGCAGAGGGAGTACATCGGTGTAGGCAGTTTTGCGCTTCGGTTCAAACATTTGCCGCAATTTACTGCGAATGCGCTCGTCAATTTTATTCTCAGGGGCTTCGGTGGCCAAACTTTTGAGCAGCTTGGTGAGATTTTCTTGGCGATCGAAGTAGTAGCGACCTTCAGCAGTGTGGTGCAGATACCAAGCGGTATTCTTTAGCTTATTAAAGGCAGCGGTAATCTCAGAGGCATGGGTCGTCGGCGTCAGCAGGTGTGCAACAATTTCATCGGGGGTTAATCCCTTGACGGCATTGACGGCGGTTGAACAACTAGCAGTCAACAGGAGGGTAGCAATCTCAGTGGCAGCTCGATGTTGGATCGTTTGATCAATGATTTGGGCATGGGCACTACCTTCGGCATCCCAAATATCGCGGCTAATCACATCCCGCATCTGGGAAATTTCAGTGAGTTTGTCGCGCACATCGGGAATTGAGAGGTCAAAGTGTTGGGCACCGAGAAGATACACATCATCGGTGGCTCGCTCCCACACCGATCGCAACAACAGGGAAGTGAGTTCAAGTAGGCCACGGGTTTGCTTAAAGTTCTCGTTTTCTTTGAAAAGAGCAATGAGATTTTTCAAGCGGGGATGGAAGGGATAGGTGTTATAAATTTCATTGGCTAGGTCAACTGCATCCCGTTGAATCGTTTTTGCTTTCGCTGCTTCTGTGAGTTTGGCGGCGTAGGCATTGGCAATGGCACGGATCGTTTCAGGGGGTGGCAACTGGGCAAAGAGGCGTTTTTTCAGGATGTCATAGACTTCATCGGTGGAAAGATCCACAGGGGTAATCACCCGTTCTTGACGCCCCAATTCTGAACGGGCATCCTCTAGGGCACGGTTAATTAGGCGGCTCCCTGTTTCATAGGCGGCAGCCAAGTCAGAGACAACGACACAGACATTGCTTTTTTTACTGGCAGCAGTGAGGAGGTTGGCAAAGGCACGGGTGGCAATATCAGCAACGGTTACCGTCCCCGCAGGGCGACTTGCCAAGTTTTGGAAGTAGGGAGGCAATTCATCCAACAGAATCAAAATTGGCTGAGGTTGATCAAACAATGCCAACCAATCTTCTTCGGCTGGAGCAAGGGGGCCTTGCTGCCAAAACTGTTGAAAACTCTCTGGTTGACTCAGTTGTGTGGCAATCTCCCCCCAGAAAAAGCGAGGCGGATCATTGCGGCCATTAAAGGCAGCGATCGCCGCACTCTCAAAAGGATAGCGATCGCTCAATTCTGGAACAATCTGTTGTCGCAAGCTCAGGTGCTTCGCCAAGAGACCAAAGCCCACCAGCAAATGGGTTTTGCCACCCCCCATGGCCTGCTTGAGATGAAAAACCGCTTGCGCAGAGCAGCCCGCCAATCGTTTCAACCCTTCCTCAATCAAGGAGCGCATCCCCTCAGTGATATAGGTACGCTCAAAGAAGGCAACACCATCCCCCTCAGCAATGATTAGCTCTTCTAACTTCTCAACTTGATCGCTAACGCGAATACTGAGAGCATTGGGTTGGAGAACACAGACCTTACGAACAGATTCCATAGGACGCTTAGAGACTTTGATCTATCATAACAACATTGTCTGTGCTGAACATGGGAGGGGCAAAGGTGGAGCAGATGTTGGGATTCACGAAGGATGAACTGAAGCAAACACGCTTCTATCGTGAGCTATATGACGAGATTTACAGCACAGCAAAGACAGAAGGGGAGATACTTGGTAGGCAACAGGGCTTAGAGGAAGGGCTACAACAAGGGCTGCAACAAGGTCGTCAGGAAGAGATAAAGGAGGGAGAAAGTTTGATAGTATTGCAGCTCCTAAAGCGGCGCTTTGGCGATCTTCCTGCGGTGATGGAAGAAAAAATTAGAAATCTCTCCCCTGAGAAAATTACTGCTTTGGCAGGCATGCTGCTTGATATTACCTCCCTTGAGGCGGTGAATGCTTGGCTACAGGAGCATTCTGAGGACTAGACTAAATTCACAGCAATCAAAGCCACAATGCCCGATCGCCCCCCAACTACCGAATCCCCACCCACCCTCTCCCCCTGCGCTTGGGCACATCGCCCCGCCCTCATTGAACGTCTTTTACCTGTCCAGAAACTTTCTGCCGAAGTCTATAAAGAGCGTATTGCATCATCAGGACAAACCCTTACAGGACTGGGGAATTTTTGGAAAGGTCGCAAACCCCTGATTCTTGCCAAGGCCTGCATTTTGGGGTGTCTCTTGCCCGCCACGGATGACCCGCAGCGCGATTTGGAAATTTTTGAACTACTGATGGGCATGGATGATGCCTCCCTAGCTGCCCGCACCAAAAAGAAACCCACCCCCAAAGAAATTGCTGCCAAAGTCACCCTTGCTCGCCTACAGGATTTTTTCGATATTTCACCGCCTCAGTTGCTCCTGCGCTCTGCCCCTGTGGATTGGTCAACCCCCCTCTATGCCAATGTGAAATTAGCTTGGCGCGATGATGTCCCCCTCTGGGATCGTCGTCACCTCGAAGCTGAACTCTTGCCCAAAGTGCCCTATCGGCAGCGCATTGAAAATCTCTACCGCCCCGAAGAAGTGGCCGATGTCCACGATCACATTTGGCAGCGGGTCAATACCCACTTGGGAACCCATGCCCATTCCTTTCCTGAACTCATTGAACAGTTGGGTATTCTGCGCTTTGGTCATCGCCCCCGTGTGGCAGATACCTTTTGCGGTTCGGGGCAAATCCCCTTTGAAGCGGCTCGCCTTGGCTGTGATGTCTATGCCAGTGACCTGAATCCCATTGCCTGTTTGCTGACGTGGGGCGCATTTCACATCGTCGGTGGCACTCCCGAAGAGCGGGCACAACTGGAGCAAGATCAACAGGAACTAGTGGCCAAAGTCCAAGCAGAAATTGATCAACTGGGCATTGAAGAGGATGGCAATGGTTGGCGTGCTCGTAACTATATCTATTGCGTAGAGGTTGTTTGTCCACAAACAGGCTGGCTCGTACCCTTAATGCCTTCATTTATTTTGAGTGAAGACTACAAAACAGTCGTTAGGCTAATACCTGATTATGTAAATAAACGTTATGATATTGATATTTATTCAAACGTTAGTGATAGCGAACTGAAAGCTGCGGAGCGTGGGACTGTAAGATCAGATGGGCGTGGCTCTAATCCATATTTGTTTCACGTAGTCAATGGTAAAGAATATCGCACAAAAATATCGACTTTAAGAGGAGATTATCGCAAGTCTGATCGAACAAGTGGCAATAAACTGCGGCAGTGGCAACTAGAAGACTTCATGCCTGCTGAGAATGATATTTTTCAAGAAAGGCTTTATGCAGTTTTGTGGTGTAGGCCTAAAGAATCAGGTAAGGGTGAAGAGTTTGAGTTTAGGCCTGTTACTGAAGAGGACTTGAATCGAGAGAAGATTATTGAAGATTGTGTTGCTCAGCATTTGCATGAGTGGCAAGAAAAAGGCTGGATACCCGATATGGCAATTGAGTCTGGGGATAAGACTGATGAGCCAATTCGGAGACGTGGCTGGACATACTGGCATCATCTATTCACAGCAAGGCAGCTATTCTTGGGTGCATTACTCAGAGAGAATACTAGTGCATATACAGCATTGGGTGTGTGCCAAGCAATTAACTACAACAGCCGTCTTTGCCGCTGGCTAGGCCGAAAGACCCGAGGTGCTGGTAATAATGTCCAAACCTTCGATAATCAAGCTCTGAATACCCTATACAACTACGGCACAAGGGGTTTTGTAGGTCTGAAAGGTCTAATTACACAACAATACTCCGAGTCGCCTTTGCCTAACTTCATCAACTTATCTTTGGCCTGTCACGAAGCAAAAGCAACCAATACTTCCAATGATATTTACATTACAGATCCGCCCTATGGTGATGCGGTGAAGTACGAAGAAATTACTGAGTTTTTTATTGCTTGGTTGCGCAAAAATCCACCGCCAGAGTTTGCCGATTGGCTTTGGGACAGTCGCCGTGCGCTTGCCATCAAAGGGGAAGGGGAAGAGTTCCGCCGTAATATGGTCGAGTCCTACCGCCGCATGACCGAGTGTATGGCGGACAATGGCCTGCAAGTGATCATGTTTACCCATCAGTCGGGGGCAATCTGGGCAGACATGGCCAACATTGTTTGGGCAGCGGGGTTGCAGGTGACAGCAGCATGGTATGTGGTCACTGAAACCGATAGTGGGTTGCGCAGCGGTAGTTATGTCAAGGGGACCGTTCTGCTCGTGTGTCGCAAACGCCAAGGCCATCTCAGTACCACCCGCGATGATTTGGCATGGGACCTGCAAGAGGAAGTGGAGCAGCAGGTGAATTTGCTGACGGGGCTAAATCAGCAGGCGCGGGGATGGTATCGCGATGAAAATGTCTTTGAAGATGCTGATTTGCAGATGGCGGGCTATGCAGCTGCCCTGCGGGTCTTGACCCAATATGACCGTATTGATGGGCGCGACATGACCAACGAAGCCCTACGACCTCGCATTAAGGGCGAAACCACCTTTGTGGATGAACTGATTGCCTTTGCCGTGGATATTGCCAACCAGCACCTTGTGCCCTCAGGGCTAAGCCGCGACCTCTGGAAGGAACTCCAGCCAACAGAGCGGTTTTATCTAAAAATGCTGGATCTTGAACTGCGGGGCCTGAAAACCCTAGACAACTATCAAAACTTTGCCAAAGCCTTCAAAGTCCGCGATTTCTATCCCCTGATGGCCGACAAACGCGCCAACCACGTCCGCCTCAAAAGTGCCATCGAACTGGGCAGCAGCCTCATGGACAGCGGCAGTGAATTTGGGGGAACCCTTGTGCGCGGCATCCTCTATGCCCTCATGGAACTGCAACAGGATGAGGACGTAGATGTGGTGATTCAGCACTTGAGCCATAACCTGCCCGATTTTTATCGTCAACGGGAGCAAGTTATCGAAGTCTGCCAATACATCGAACACCACCTGCGCTACCACCGTGCCGCCGAAGCCAGTGCCGCCCGCATTCTTGCCGAAGCCCTCTTGCATCAACGATTAAATTAGGATATGAAGAACCCTCCTTGCTGCCATCGCTGGGTGAACTAACCATGCCTAAAGAAACTATTACCCTTGAGCTAGATTCAGAAACACGACGTGCTTTAGACACCTTAGCCGCTGAACTAGGGCGCGATCGCGCTGAAGTCTTTGATGAAGCAGTGAAACTCTATCTGGAAATGCACCTTTGGCAAGTCAAGCATATTCTTGAAGGCATCCATCAAGCCGACTCCGAACGTTTTGCAACACCAGAGGAAGTGGCTACTGCTTTTAATCGCTGGCATCAACCCCAATAAAAATGCAAATTCTGTGGACAAAGCTGGCGATCGCTGACCTGAATGCAGCTTATGAGTTCATTGTGGAAAGCAATCCAACAGCCGCCCCTGAACTGATCCAGCGCGTTGAGAAGGCACTAGAAACCCTACGTCAATTCCCTGAAATAGGGCGTGTTGGGCGTGTTAAAGGTACACGGGAGCTTGTGATTCCTCAAACGCCTTTTATCATTCCTTATCGAATTCAAAACAATCAAATTCAACTACTTGCTTTTATGCATAGCGCACGACAATGGCCTGACCAGTTCTAAAGCGAAAAGTTGGAGTCTATGACTGCTTTGCATCGCTTTTCCTCGCGTCTCCAACCCCTCGATCGCACCTTTCTTGAGGATCGCTTGCAGGGGGCAGTGGCCTACCGTCGCATTGCGGGCTATTTCCGTAGCTCCATCCTAGAACTGGTGGGCGAATCCCTCAGTACCATTCCCACCATCCAAGTGGTTTGCAACAGTGACCTTGACCCCCAAGATTGGCAAGTCTCCCGCCGTGCCCGTGAAGCGGCTCTTCTCGATCGCTGGCAAGAAGCGGATCCCGCCCTCGAAGCCGCTCTCTATCGTCCCCAATACCGCCGCCTCTATGAATTGCTCCGCCAAGGCAACCTCCAGATTCGGGTCGTGCCCGCGCAGCAGCTTTTTCTCCACGGCAAAGCAGGGGTCATTGAATCAACCACAGGCCACAAGACCTGCTTTCTTGGCTCCGTGAATGAGTCCAAACGAGCCTTTAGCACCAACTATGAACTCCTCTGGGAAGACCCCACCCCCGAAGGTGTAGCTTGGGTCGAAGCGGAATTTGCTGCCCTCTGGGAGATGGGCATTCCCCTACCTGAAGTGATTATTGAGCAGATTCACCGCATTGGCGATCGCCAAGAAGTCAAACTGATTGACCTTGCTCCCCCCGACCTCCCTGCTGCCAGCCTTGCTGAAAGCCCCCTCTACCGCCGTGGTGAAACCCTCCAACCGTGGCAACGGGACTTTGTCGCCCTCTTCCTTGAGCACCGTGAAACCTATGATCAAGTCCGCCTCCTCCTCGCCGATGAAGTGGGGGTGGGCAAAACCCTCTCCCTCGCCACCGCTGCCCTTGTGGCCAATCTATTGGGGGATGGCCCTGTCCTCATCCTCTGTCCTGCCCCCCTCACCCTGCAATGGCAAACCGAACTCCTCGACAAACTCGCCATTCCCAGCGTCGTTTGGATGTCCCAAGGCAAATACTGGCAGGATGCCCAAGGTCACATCATCCGCACCCGTGGCGTTGAAGACATTGCCCGCTGTCCCGTACAAATCGCCATTGTCTCTACAGGCTTAATCATTCAGCAATCCCCCGAATGTGAGGTTTTGCTGAGTCGCCGCTATGGCACGGTCATCCTCGATGAAGCCCATCGGGCACGGCGGCGGAGGGGTATCGGTCAAAAAGCAGGCCAACCCAACCACCTGCTGGACTTCATGCAGCAAATCGCCCAACGCAGCCGACACGTTCTACTGGGTACTGCCACCCCCATTCAGACCCAAGTCTATGAACTCTGGGATCTCCTCGGCATCCTCAACCAAGGAGCAGGCTTTGTTTTGGGAACCTACTCCCGCTGGCAAATATGGGAAAACACCCTCCCCATTGTCAAAGGCGAACAATTTCCCCCGACTGCCCGCGAAATGTGGGAGTGGCTGCAAAACCCCCTTCCCCCCGCCAAAGAGCACCCCATCTTTTCCGCCATCCGACTTCAGCTAGGGTTGGATGACAAAGAATACCGCGTCAGCACAGGATTTGCCAGCCTTCCTTGTTTTATCCAGACACGCTTAGAAGTTGAGCTACCCGCAGCATCTGAATTCCTCTACCACCACAATCCCATCGTTCGCCATACCGTTGTACGTCGCCGCCGTACTCTCGAAGAAAAAGGCCTCCTAGAGCGAGTGGGTGTCATTGTCCACCCCCAACCCGATGCCCCCTTAGGCACCTATGGTGACGTTCCCTTTATGGGTGTAGGCCTCATGGCCAACTATACCTTTGAGCGTGCCTACGCAGCCGCTGAAGAATTTAGTCATGCTCTTGGTCAACGTACCCGTGCCGCTGGCTTTCTCAAAACTATTCTCCTGCAACGCCTTTGCTCTAGCTTCGCGGCTGGACGGATCACCGCTACCAAAATCCTCAACCATCAATCCCTTGATGAGGACAGCGAACTTGCCCCCGCCACTTCTATCCTCAGTGACCCTACCCCTGCCGAACAGCAAGCCCTCGAACAGGTGATTGCCGAGCTAGAGCGTCCCGAAGCCCGAGATCCCAAACATGCTGCTGTCTTGGCCTTCCTCACCCAGCCCCTCACTGACGCCCAACCTTGGCTAGAGTACGGTTGCATTATTTTCAGTCAGTTTTACGATACCGTGACCGCCGTGGCCACTGCCCTGACCCAAGCTCTACCCACAGAACTCATTGCTGTGTATGCTGGTGTCGGCAAAAGTGGTCTTTGGCAAGGGGGACAATTCACAAGTGTCGATCGCGAAGCCATCAAAGACGGCGTCAAGCACGACCGCATCCGCCTCGTCATTGCCACTGATGCTGCCTGTGAAGGGTTGAACCTTCAGACCCTTGGCACCCTGATTAACGTTGATCTCCCTTGGAACCCCTCCCGTCTAGAGCAACGTTTAGGTCGGATCAAACGCTTTGGCCAACGCCGCCCCACCGTAGAAATGCTCAACTTGGTCTATCACCACACCCTTGATGAAAAAATCTATGAAGCCCTCTCGCGCCGCATGAAAGATCGCTACGACATCTTTGGTAGTCTGCCCGACACCCTTGAGGACGAATGGATTGACAACATCGAGGAACTCGAAGACCTCATGGACAAGTACCTCCACCTACGCCAAGAAGCCCGCAATGCTTTTGAATTGCGCTATGAACGCCATGTCAGCGACGATCCCGATCAGTGGCGCAACTGTGCGCGGGTATTGGCACGGCAGGACATTCTCAATGTACTCAGTCAACCGTGGTAAGCTCTTTGGGCTTAGAGGAGTCCTTGGGCAATCAGAGATTCAGCAATTTGCACCGCATTCAAGGCTGCCCCCTTGCGAATTTGATCGCCACACAGCCACAGTTCAAGGGCATTGGGTTGAGAAATATCTTGGCGCAGCCGCCCCACTAGCACTGGGTCTTTACCTGTGGCCTCTAGGGGCATGGGGAAATAATTGCGCTGCCAATCTTCAACAAACTGGACGCCTGCGGCCTGTTGCAGGCGATCGCGCGCCTCTTGCAGCGGAAAAGGCTCAAAGAACTCAACATTCAACGCTTCCGAATGGGCACGCAGCACAGGGACGCGCACACAGGTCGCCGTTAGCCGCAACTCTGGGGCATGGAAAATTTTGCGGGTCTCATTGACCATCTTCATCTCCTCTTGGCAGTAGCCCTGCTCATTGAGGGGAGAATTGTGGGGAAAGAGGTTAAAGGCCAAGGGATAGGGAAAGGCCTCTGTGCGTGGTGGTTGCCCCTTGAGAATATCGAGGGCTTGATCCTTGAGTTCTTGCATGGCCTTTGCCCCCGCCCCACTGGCAGACTGATAGGTGGCCGCTACAATTCGCCGAATCGGTCGCACCTGATGCAAGGGCCATAGCGCAACCGTCATCAAAATCGTTGTGCAGTTGGGATTGGCAATGATGCCTTGGTGGGTTTTTAGATCTTCAGGGTTGACTTCGGGCACCACTAAGGGGACGTTGGGATCCATGCGATAGGCACTGGAATTATCAATGGCGATCGCTCCTTCCTGAACCGCAATTGGTAGCCACTGCCGTGACACACTTGCCCCCGCCGAAGCCAAAATCAAATCCAGTCCCTTGAGGGTCTCCTCACTCACCGCCTGCACAGGCAGCACTGTTTCCCCAAAGGAGAGGGTTTGACCAGCGGAGCGGGGCGAAGCCAACAGACGTAACTCTGCCACTGGAAACGAGCGTTCCGCCAAAATGGCCAAAATTTCCGTGCCAACGGCACCTGTCGCTCCTAAAATGCCAACCCGTAATCCCTGTGCCAACGTTATTACTCCTAGGAAGATAAGCTCATTTTACGATCGTCGGGGATTGAGAAATTAAGAAAGCGTAGCATTTTGGAAATTTTACTGCCATATCTATAATGGCTATAGCCAATTTCCACCACAGCCTCTGCACTCCCCCACAAGAGTCGCCAGCGGCAGGACTCGATAAATCATCTGGAGGCTGGGATCGTGAAAACTCTCCAACAGTACCTATTTTCCATCACCTTAGTCTTTTGGGGACTGTTGAGTGGCAACGTTTACAGCCAAATTACCCCAGCCACCAATGGCACTGGAACCACCGTCATCCAAAATGGTCAACAGATTGATATTGGTGGTGGCCGCCTATCGGGGAATGGTCAGAATCTCTTTCACCTCTTCCACAACTTCAATGTCGGTAACGGCCAAGTTGCCAACTTTCTCTCTAATCCGCAAATTCGCAACATTCTCGCGGGCGTCAATGGTGGCAACGCCAGTTACATCAATGGCTTGATTCAAATTACGGGTGGCAACAGTAACCTTTATCTGCTCAACCCTGCGGGAATTGTCTTTGGCCCCAATGCCCGTTTGAATCTCCCCGCTGCCTTCCATGCTTCTACCGCTCAACGGGTGCTGTTTGAGGGAGGGATCTTTGATGTCAATGGCCAGAATCTTTATCAATCCCTCAATGGTCAGCCCACAGGTTTTGAATTTCTGAGTAAAGGCCTCATCATCAATGAAGGTGAGCTGAGGGTGGGTCGTGGTCAAACCCTCAGCCTAATGGCGCACCAAGTGATCAATACGGGTACACTCGCAGCCCCCGCAGGAAATATCCACATTGCGGCTGTACCTGAAACAGGAATGGTGCGCGTCTCCCAAGAGGGAATGCTGCTCAGTCTTGAGATTCCTCAAGAGCGACTACCGACTGGGGGAGCGATCGCTGCCGTGGACTTACCCAGCTTACTCACTGGCAATGGTTCACAACCTGTCAACAGCGTCATTCAAAATCCCGACGGCACGATTCGCCTTGTCCATGACCCCAACAAAATTCCCACCACAACGAACACCGCCGTCATCAGTGGCAGCCTTTCCGTCGCCAATCCCATCGGTATGGGTGGCCAAATCACGATCACTGGTCAAAATATCGCCCTCATCAATGCCAACTTAACCGCCTCTGGTCAACTCGGGGGTGGCACGATTCTCTTGGGGGGCGATTACCTAGGGGGCACCACTGGCACTAACCGCTTGCATAGCAGTTTCAATGCCCAGAATCTCTTTATCAACAGCGGCAGTGTGATTGCAGCGGATGCCTTCAATCAAGGCAATGGTGGCACTGTCATTGCATGGGCAGACAACAGCACGCAATTTGCCGGCACGATCAGCGCACGCGGCGGGCAACTTAGCGGTAATGGCGGCTTTGTGGAAACCTCTGGGCGAGAATTACTCAGCGTTCGGGGAACAGTAGATGCCAGTGCAGTCAAGGGTCAGCCCGGTACATGGCTCCTTGATCCACGAAATGTCACCATTTCTAACTCCCCTACGAGTGGCGGGAGTTTCTCTGGGAGCAATCCTGATGTCTTTACCCCCACCACTGATGATGCTTTTGTTGTGAATACTGCCATTGAAGCTGCCCTGAATCTCGGCACTAGCGTCATCATCACAACTGGTGATACTGGAACCCAAGCAGGGGATATTTCTGTACTTGCCTCGATTACCAAAATAGGCGGCGGCGATGCCTCCCTAACCTTGCAAGCTGCAAATAACATTCTTGTTGCCGATGACATTCGCTCAGAAGAAGGCCGACTGAATATCATTCTCCATGCCGATGCCGATAACAGTGGTGCAGGAGCAATTAGATTAGACTCAGTTACACTCATTACCAATGGTGGCAATATTATTTTGGGGGGTGGCTCTAATCCCTTCACCAGTCCAGCGATCGGTGTCAGCACTGCTGGGGTTAATATCGGAAACTCTACTCTCAATGCAGGTGGCGGCCATATTAGGATTCATGGCAGCGGTGCAACAACTAATGGCCAAGAAGGGGTGCTGATCGGTGGGAGTTCAATCCTCACCTCAGGGTCTGGAGAGATCACCATTCTAGGGACAGGTAGTTCTAGTGTTTATAGCCCTGTGGATGGTATCTCGATTCAAAACTCCTCCATCAGCGCCGAAGCTGGCAATCTGACCTTAACGGGTACTGGGGGCAACGTCTCCGAAGGAGTTTCCAACGTTGGCATCCATCTTGAAGAGTCAGGAATTCGAACCACGACTGGAAATATTACCCTGACGGGTACTGGTGGTACGGGCTTTGCCTTCAACCAAGGAGGTATTCTGAGTCGCTTCACAAGTATTACCAGTCAAAGTGGTGACATTATCCTGAGAGGTACAGGGGGTAAATTCGGTGCTGGTCTTGGCTTTAAGGCAGCAACTGACACAGAGTACTCTGCTGAGGTCAGAACGGCTGGAAATGGGAAGATTCTCATCGAAGGTCGCGCCACTGACGGCAATCCTGGTCTGGTCATGGAAGTCTCTGACGCCCCCCTGACATTAGCTGTTCAAGATGGCATGCTCACATTAGCAGCTCAGGGGGGGATTGAAGTCTTGGGTGATCTTCTAGATATCCATAGTGCCGGGGCAGGCCGCCTTGTCTTTCAACCGATTGATGCGCATACTCCCGTCGGCATTGGCGATGGTGCAACGGGTAACTTAATCATTGATCAGTCTCTCCTCAACCAAATCACGGGTGGATTTTCTTTGGTGACCATTGGTCACCCTAATGGTACTGGTCTCATTGATGTTCGTCCCTTCAGCCTCAACTACAATCTTGCGCTGCAAACCCCCGGCGTAAGTTCCCTAGGTATTCAGTTCAATGGCTCTGGCACGACGAATCTCAATGGTCGCAATCTCACACTCAATAGCGGTGGCGGCGTTACTCAGGGCAGCCATGTCATTTCTGCGGGAACGCTGCAACTTCTTGGACAGGGGACTTTCACCCTCAACAATGTCAACAATAGGTTTCAAACACTCTCAGGCAATGTCAGTGGAAATGTGAACTTGAGTAATCAAGGTGCCCTAGGTATCGTTAGTTTCAACAATGGTGTCAATGGCCTCACCACTGGCATCAATACCAACGGCAATACCCTAATCCTCAGCTTAAACAGTGGGAACCTAACGCAAAGTGCACCGATTCGAGCAGGCAACTTGGGTTTAACTTTACAAAATGGCAGTGCAATCCTAACCAACCCCAATAACCAAGTGGGGATCCTAGCTGCTGAGCTGAACAGTGCGAGTGATTTGCAATTTGTCAATAACAGTACCCTTACCGTTGGCAGTGTTAACCCAACAGGCATTACAGGGCGCAACATTTTCCTACAAACACTAACAGGCGATATTGTTCTCAATGCGCCAATTTCTGCCGTTGGGACTGGGGATGCGATTGTCCTTGCTGCCGAAAATAACTTTATTAACAACTATGGCTCTAGTGTCTTTAGTACCCCCAATGGTCGCTGGCTAGTTTATTCGACTGACCCGAATCTCAATATCAACGGCGGCCTCACAGGTTCAGAGCAATTCAACACCACCTATCCTGAGCTTGCCCTATTTTCTGGTTCTGGGTTTCTCTATCGGGTTTCTCAAGCACCGCCAACTCCACCCACGGAGCCGTCCACACCACCAACACCTCCAGAACCCCAAACTCAAGAGAATCTGGGTCGGATTTTATTGGGAGAGGAGATACAAGGCACTCAACTGCCCCAGAATACCGCTCAAGTCATTTACTTCCCCGGAGTTGAGATCATTCGTCAGCAAATCAGTACGGCTTTTGATCAGGGAGACTACAACAGTGCGATCAAACTGCTTCAGCAGCTTTATTCCTTTGAGTTTAGTGAGTACTTTGATGAATTTTTCAGCACTCCTAGTCAAGAGGGACTACAGTTCCTTGACATTGAGCAAATCAAGGAATTATTGGGGCGTATGGCTGAAGAAACAGGTCAAAAACCTGCCCTGAGCTATGTCTTTTGGCGACCTGAACAGTTGGATATTCTCATCATCACACCGGAAGGGGAACCCATTTACCAACCCCTTCGAGTGCCCCAAGAAGCAGTGCGCCGTGTCATTGCTGCTTTTAATCGTGAGGTGCGAGACCCAACGAAAACCAATAGTGAATCCTATCTACCCTTTGCGCAGCAGCTCTACCAATGGATCATGGGCGGCATTGATGCTGAATTGCAAAATCGAGGCATTAATACACTGGTTTTTGCCCTTGATCAGGGGTTGCGGAGTGTGCCGATCGCTGCTCTGCACACGGGGTCAAATCTTATTTCCTCGACGGTCAGCGATAGTCCAATCGGTCGTCGTAATGGTCAGTTTCTAGTGGAACGCTATAATCTGGGTCTCATTCCCAGTATCAACTTGGTGGATACCCGCTACCAGCCGTTGCAAAATGCTTCTGTACTGGCAATGGGTGCCTCTCAGTTCACAAAGCAAAGTCCTTTGCCAGCGGTTCCCATCGAGCTGCAAACCATTACGCAACTGGTAGGACGAGGGCAAGTATTCCTCAATGAAGCTTTTACGGTCTCAAACTTGCAAACCCAGCGGCGGCGCAGTCTCTACCCTATCCTACACTTAGCGACCCATGGTGAATTTAATGCGGGTAAGCCACAAAATTCCTATATTCAGTTTTGGGATAGCCAGCTTTCAATGGCTCAAGTGCGGCAGTTGCACTTATTCCGGCCACCCACAGAGCTAATGACGCTGAGTGCCTGTCGTACAGCGGTAGGAGATACCAATGCAGAACTTGGGTTTGCTGGACTGTCACTCCAAGCGGGTGTAAAGAGTTCGGTTGCTAGCCTTTGGTATGTCAGTGATGAAGGGACACTGGCTTTGATGACGGCATTTTATGGACAGTTGAGAACTGCTCCGATTAAAGCAGAGGCCTTGCGACAGGCGCAGCTTGCCCTGATCCATCAGCAGGTTGTGATTGAAGAGAATCACCTGCGCAGTGCTGGGGTGCGGGGAGGGCTTTCAATTCCTTTGCCCCAAGAAGTTCAAACTGGGGGTGGGCGTCAACTTTCCCATCCCTATTTTTGGGCAGGATTTACGATGATTGGCAGCCCTTGGTAGCCCTAGGAAGCAATTTCTGCTTCACCATTTGGATTACCCATCAGCGAGAACGGGGGTACTGGGGCTGAGTTTGGCTGTGGGTGGATTGATGCTGCTGGGCAGGGTTTGCATCAGGTTTGCCATTTCGAGGGCATTGAGGGCATATTCCCAACCTTTATTGCTTTTAATGCCAGCGCGCTCAAGGGCCTGTTGCATCGTGTCGGTAGTGAGAATGCCGTAGATAATGGGCACACCCGTTTGCATAGAGGCCGTGGCAATGCCTTTGGTGACTTCAGCAGCCACATAGTCAAAGTGGGGGGTTTGGCCACGGATGACTGCCCCGAGACAAATAATGGCAGCATAGCGACGACTGGCCGCCAGTTGAGCTGCCACTAGGGGAATTTCAAAGCTACCGGGTACCCAGGCGTAGTCCACCTGAGAACCATGGGGATTGGGATCAACACCATGGCGGCGCAGACAATCTTGGCAGCCCTCTAGCAGCTTGGTGGTAACCAAGTCATTGAAGCGGGAAATCACAATCCCAAAGCGAGGCGTTCCCAGAACGTGATAGGTGCCTTCAAAAACAGCCATAGGTGGAGGTGCCAAATCTTACCCAAAAGAGTATAACCTGCAATGGCCTAGGAGGAGCGATCGCCCTGCTCCACGAGGAAGTCTTGGGACTGCCACTGCTGCACAATACTAGTTAACTTGGTAACAAATGGGTCAGACGCTAAATCAGGGTGAAATTCACTAATTTTTGTATTGGTAGGTGTCTCTGAAAGGCGAGAGGGAGTAGGTTCCGGCACACTAATGGGCAATGACTGGCAGATAATGGCTTCAAACTCACTGTTGAAGTGATAAATCGGTTGCTCACGCCGTTGCCATAGCTCTAAAATTTGCTCTACGGAAATGGCTTTATAGCGCCCCAGATAGAGGGCTTCAATGAGGGCAAGACGAATCCAGCGGGGAGGAAAATGGCGCAACCAGCGATCTAGGATGACCTCAACTGAGGAGCCATCCAAATCAAACCCATATTGACGTAGCAGGCGATCGGCAGCCTGAATGGCGGCATTGTTGCCAATATGTGCCATGCACCAACTGTTGCACTCCCAAGGTTATGGTGCCTCTATGATGCCACAAGTTTTCCAAGGTCGCAGCAGTGAAGAGCGTAACCCTGATATGGTAGAAAGGCAAACTCTAGTGCTGTTCACTTCACAAGTGCATCATGGTGACTGCGCCTCCTCCTGAGCTGCTAATTGAAGATGCCCCGCTAACAATCGCTGGGCGGCAGTTTCGTTCACGCCTGATGACCGGTACGGGCAAGTATCGTTCCATTGCGGATCTCCAGGCCAGTGTTGCCGCGAGTGGCTGCGAAATTGTTACAGTAGCCGTAC
This sequence comes from Thermosynechococcus sp. TG215, assembly GCF_031583455.1. NCBI lineage: Bacteria > Bacillati > Cyanobacteriota > Cyanophyceae > Acaryochloridales > Thermosynechococcaceae > Thermosynechococcus > Thermosynechococcus sp. TG215. Next base: position 1,330,122 of record NZ_CP134178.1, read on the forward strand.
GTCGCGTTCAAACCAATGCCCCCGGTCACGAAGGACTTGTGGATGCCCTTGACTGGCGTAAAATCTGGCTGCTGCCCAACACCGCTGGCTGTCAAACCGCTGAAGAGGCGATTCGCGTTGCCCGTTTAGGCCGCGAAATGGCCAAGCTCTTGGGTCAAGAGGACAACAACTTTGTCAAGCTAGAGGTGATTCCCGACCCGAAATACTTGCTGCCCGATCCCTTTGGCACGCTTGCTGCCGCAGAACAACTGGTCAAAGAAGGATTTGCGGTTCTTCCCTACATCAATGCAGATCCCCTGCTGGCCAAACGCCTTGAGGAAGTGGGCTGTGTTACTGTGATGCCGTTGGCCTCCCCCATTGGGTCGGGGCAAGGTCTGCGTAATGCCGCCAATATTCAAATCATTATTGATCAAGCCAGTGTTCCCGTTGTGGTTGATGCGGGCATTGGCACGCCCAGTGAGGCGGCCGCCGCGATGGAGTTAGGGGCAGATGCACTCTTGATTAATACCGCGATCGCCCAAGCGGGCAATGCGCCGGCAATGGCCAAAGCCATGGCACTGGCAACCACGGCGGGTCGTCTTGCCTACTTAGCGGGTCGGATTCCCGTCAAAGCCTATGCCAGTGCCAGTTCCCCCTTGACGGGGACGATTGCGACAGCACCATGATGGTTGCCCTCATTCTCCTGAGCCTGCTGAGCCTCACGGGAAGCCTGTTCTACATTGTTGCCGCTGCCCTCACCTATCAATTTTTCACCCCCCAGCGGACGACTCGCCTAGAGTCCTTGCCGGCGGTCTCGATCTTGGTTCCTGTCTGCGGCTTAGAAGCAAGGGCTTGGCAAAACTGGTCTTCACTGTGCGAGCAAGATTACCCCCTCTACGAAGTCCTCTTTGGGGTTCAAGACCCCAGTGATCCAGCCATACCGGTGTTAAAGGCCATTTGCCAGACCTATCCCCACCGGGCTCGCTGGTATCTTTGTCAGCGGATTTGCGGGCTGAACCGTAAGGCCAGCAATGTCGCCCAATTGTTTACCCATGCGCGCTATGGGGTAATTGTTGAAACCGATAGTGATGTGCGCGTTAGACCCCATTACTTAGCCACTTTGGTGCAACCCTTGGCGGATCCCCAAGTGGGGGTCGTTACCTGTGGTTACATTGATCACCATCCGCGCCGCTTAGGAGCTGCGTTTCTGGCCATGGGGCGATGCCTTGACTTTATCCCCAGTGTGCTTGTTGCCCGCTTCCTTGATCGGGGGCTGCGCTTTGCCATTGGGCCAACCGTGCTGCTGCGGCGGGAAGTCCTAGAAAAAATTGGTGGTTTTGAGATTGCACTCAATCGCATTGGTGAGGACTACCAACTGGGGTATGCAGCGTGGCGTGCTGGGTATCGCGTGGAGTTATCGTCCTATATTCTTGACAATGACTGCGCTGATGAGTCCTTTTTGAAGGCGGTGCAACGGGAACTGCGCTGGTGTCGCAGCATTCGTGCCAATCGCGGCAATCAGTATTTTGGCATGGTGTTTATGTTTGGCACCGTCTATAGTGCCCTGCTGTGGGGACTATTTCCAACCCCATGGACTCTCAGCGTCTTTCTGGGGGTTCAGGGCCTTCGCTGGTTGCAGGCGATCATGAGCATGGTGTTGATGGGTACCCCTCGGCTGCTGTTGTGGCTCTGGCTATTGCCCCTGCGGGATGTGATGAGCTTCCTGATTTGGCTGGGGGGCTGTTTTGGCAATCGCATCTACTGGCGCGGTCGCTGGTTGCGGGTCTATCGCCACGGTCAATTGCAAGAAATTGTTAAGGATTCTCAAGACTCGTAAAGTTCGCTTGTTAGAATAGCTGCACTGTAACGCTGAATTGAGGTTTGTTTCGATGCGCTATACCACCGATGAGGGCGGTCGCCTCAACAACTTTGCCATTGAGCCTAAGGTCTATCAAGCACAGCCTTGGACACCGCAGCAAAAAGTACGGGCAGCCCTGTTGGTTGCGGGCGGATTGCTCTTAGTGGCTGGCTTGGTGGCGATCGCCGTCGGAGTGAGCTAAGCTGCTTTGTCTTGGTTTTGATACCAGCGATGCCACCCTAGTGGCAGGCCTCTATGACTTGGGGGCAGATCAACTGCTGGAGATGAAAACATGGCCCTTGGGTCGAGAACTGGCCAGCCAACTTCACCCTTGCCTTGGGGAACTGATGGGTCGCTACACTTGGGGTGAACTAGGGGCGATCGCTATTGGCTGTGGCCCGGGCAGCTTTACGGGAACGCGCTTGGGGGTCGTGACTGCCCGCATCCTAGCCCAGCAACTGGAAGTTCCCCTTTTGGGTCTGTCTAGCCTTGGCACAATGGCGTGGCACTATCGTGATGAACTCATAGAACAGGATGGGGTGGTGTCGCGTCGTGCCCAACAGGGGCATCAATACCTTGGCATTTACCGTTATCAGGGGGGGAGTCTCAACTCTCTTTGGGGCGATCGCCTGCTGGCAGACCACGAAGCAGAAACGCTTTTGGCCACTTGGCCTCACCCCTACAAATGCCTGAGTCCCCCTAACCCCACCGACTATGGCCGCGCTTTGCTCACATGGGCAGCCCAACAGTGGCACGATACACTAAGGGCAGGGGAGAAACTTCCCCATTGGTCAAGCGTGGTGCCCCTCTATGGCAAATAACTGGGAACTTGGTCGCTTTCTCGATACACTGCGCTTTTTTCAAGCCCTTCCCTTTGTGGGAACCCTAGAACCTCTGCGCCCTGTGCTGTCACCCCTTTTACCGGATCTCTTTAAGCCGCCCGCCTATCGGGGCAGTGGTCTTGTTGTGGTGATGGGGGCAACGGGTCGAACCGGTCAAGCGGTGGTGAAAACCCTCTTGAGTCAAGGCTATGCGGTGCGGGCAGGGGTGCGCGATCGCGCCAAGGCGGAGAGTGTACTTCCCTCAGACCCTTTTTTAGACATTGTTGTTGCCGACGTGACTCAACCCTTGCCTGCCGATCTCTTGCAGGGCAGTCGGGCGGTGATCAACTGTGTTGGGGCAAAGGTACAGCCCAATCCCAACGCGCCACCCCCCGGCCTTGAAATTGTCGGTGCGAGTCCAGAGGCGGTTGAATTTGAGGGCATGCGGCATTTGTTGGAACGTGCCCAACCCTATTTTCAAAGTCAACCCAACACCTATCCCCTCTTTGACTATCGCTATCCCACACCCCCCCTGAAGGAAGTTTGGGGTGCCCTCGATGATGTGGTCATGGGCGGCGTCAGTGCCAGCCAGTTTTACCTCAAGGATCACAGTGCCCTCTTCACGGGGCTGGTTTCTACGGAAAATTCTGGGGGGTTTGTCTCGATTCGCACCCGCAACCTCACCCCAGCCCTCAATCTCCAAGGCTACACGGGCATTCAACTCCGGGTTCGCGGCGATGGGCAGCGCTATAAATTTTTCCTACGCAGTGACCCCGCTTGGGATGGCGTCGGCTATGCCATGTCCTTTGATACGGTGGCCGATCAGTGGATCACGGTTGAATTGCCCTTTAGCCACTTTATTCCGGTGTTTCGGGCCCGCACCGCCACCAATGCGCCGCCTCTGAATGTGGGGCAAATTTACTCGCTGCAACTGATGCTCAGCAAATTTGAGTATGACGGTGCCCTCAACCCCCACTTCCGCCCCGGCACCCTCAGCCTTGAGATTGAGTCGATTCAAGCCTATGGAGGGTTGCCCTTGCCCCGCATGATTCAGGTGAGTTCTGCGGGGGTGACCCGTCCGCAACAACCCGATCTTGACCTGAAGGGGCAGCCCCTAGCGGTTCAATACAACGACCAATTGGGGGGCATCCTCACCTGGAAACTGGCGGCAGAAAATATGCTGCGCCAAAGTGGCCTCCCCTACACCATTGTCCGTCCCTGTGGTTTGACGGATCAGCCCGGTGGCAAAGAGCTGCGCCTTGATCAGGGCGATCGCCTGACGGGTTCTCTGAGTCGCGAAGATTTAGCGGCGTTTCTGGTCAGCTTACTGAATTTGCCCGTGGCCTGCTATCGCACCGTAGAAGTGGTGGCCACAGATCAAACCGCCGAGGCCTATCCCAATTGGGCAGCACGCCTTGCCCAAATCCCTAGCGATCGCCCCTAGGAGACAGTGCGAAATGGTACGTTTTCTCCATGTTGCCGATGTTCACCTTGGCTTTAATAAGTACCGTCAAGAGAATCCCAATCGCACGTTTGATTTTTTCACCGCCTTTGACAGTGCCCTGCAAACCTACGCCATCGAGGCACAGGTGGATTTTGTCCTGATTGCCGGTGATCTGTTTGAGGAGCGGCTGATTACCCCCGGCATTCTCAATCAAGCGGAATACGTCCTCGACAAGGTGCGATCGGCGGGGATTCCCGTGCTGGCGATCGAGGGTAACCACGATAACTGCCCCTACGGTGTCAAGTCCAATTGGCTCCGCTACCTCTGTGAAAAAGACTATCTCTATCTCCTAGAACCTGACGAAAGTGGCCAATTACAGCCGTGGGACGCCGAGGCAGCGCGGGGTGGCTATATGGATCTCCCCTGTGGCGTGCGCGTCATTGGTTCCCAGTGGTATGGTGCCAGTGCCCCCCGTGCCATCCAACAGCTGGCCAGTCAAATTCAGGCACTACCGCCCGCTGCTGGTGCGACGATTTTGCTCTTTCACCACGGCCTTGAGGGGCAAGTCTCCCGCTACCAAGGGGCATTGCGCTACAACGATCTTTTGCCGTTGCGCCGAGCCGGTGTTGATTACTTGGCCTTGGGGCATATTCATCGCCACTACGCCGTTGAGGATTGGATCTTTAATCCTGGCTCCGTTGAGGCCAATTCGATTCAGGAAAATCAGCAGCAAAATCCGCGGGGGGTTCTCTTGGTTACCCTCGATCAGGGGCCACCCCAAGCGGAACTGAAGCGCGACTATTGGCAGCGTCCCATCCATCGCTACACCCTCACCCTCACCCCCAGTGACACCGTGAGCCATGTGGAGAGCCAACTCCAGCAGTTGGTGCAGCGGCATCGCTCAGACATGGCAGAGGCGATTGTTGAAGTCACCCTAAAAGGCGAAGTGGGGTTTGAGCGCGGCGATTTGTCTGTGCGATCGCTCCAAGGGGAATTGCAGGAGGCAGCCAATGCGTTCATTTTTCGATTGGGGTTTGCCGCAACCCCTGTGGCCTATCAAACCTACCGTGATGCGACGGCTGAACCACCCCCCCGCGCCCAGATTGAAGAACAGGTATTTACGGATCTGCTGGCCAGTGTTGCTGAGTATCGCGATCGCGCCGAACCCTTGGCCAAGGTGCTGATGCACATCAAAGAAGATCTGCTGCAACCCAACGCCAATATTCCTGACCTTTACCAGTGGCTGGCAGACCTTTCCCTAGAGAGTTAGGGCTGGGGTGGTAAGGGGATGAGGGGTTGATTCGCCACATTGGCCAACTGGACAGCGGCAGACTGCAACAGGGCTTGCCATTTTTGCTGAAGTTGGGCATTCCCCGGCTGCGCTAGGCGTTGTTTGGCCAGTTGATTGAGGGTGTCGTACCAGTAGCCCGCCATGGCAAAGGCATCCGCCACATCTTTAGCTTGCACGATTCGCTGCTGTTGGCTTGGCGATAAGGGCATCGGTCGAAACCAACTGACGGTTTTGACGGCTGTGGTGCCATTGGTACAGGTGAGGGTGAGTTGCCACTGGTAATCCACACCATTTTTGAGGGCAACATTCTCCACAGGCCAGCCAATAATACCCGCTTCTGTGGGGGCAAGACGCTCTTGGCGATAGACTTCTGTGCCTTGGGGATCCCGCAGCGTCAGGGTTAGGGTTGCCCCCTTGTTGGCGGGAATGAAGCTATAGAGGGTAGGGGTGGGGGTGCTGCTAAGGCCATTGTTATCCTTGGGCACGAGGGCAACCACAGTTTGTTTTGGCTCAGTTAGACAGCTTTCGATGCCACCAGTACTTTCCCGCAGTAGCATGGGACGGGCAATCCGCGTTGCAGCTCCCTCACGGTTACCGGGGCGGCCAATATTAGCGGGTGGACGATAACTTGCCCAAGAGGCATGGGCGATCGCCCCAATCATGACCACTGCCAAACTCAGGGGAACGGCAAGGGGGCGGATCCCAAATTGAATAGCCATATCACTCAATCCTCGCAATTGAACAGGCAATGAACCGGGACTCAGTTCAACAGGTCATTGGAATTCTTTCTAAAAACCAAAAAAGATGTTGCGAATGACGCTGACACCCGTATTGACGGTATTCAAAATTGAATTGATGTTCTCAATGCGATCGCGACTATCGGGTTGACTCGGTGCGGTCACAACCACAGGCGCAGTGCCACTGGCGATCGCCTGATTATCTACTTGCAGAGAGAGAAATACACCCGCCGCTGGCGCACCCGTCAGAAAGGTGTTAATCGGAATCGCGTAATTAAACCCCGGCTTAATCAAGCTGGCAATGCTCGCTGCCGCCTCTGGACTCAAGCCTTGGCGCTCAAGGGAGCGGGGGTCTTCTGTATCACCGAGACCATGAACCCCGACCACACGCCCTGCACTATCCAAAACAGGGCCACCACTCATGCCGCGACGGGTAACATTGGTGTAGATCATTTTATAGCCATCGATGGGTTCAATCAAAAAGCCGGAGATACGGCCATCGGTAAACTGCCGCACTAACTGACCACTGCCCCCCGGCTGCGGCCACCCCGAGATAAAGACCTGCGACCCTTCCTTGGCAAAGTCAGAGTTTGTCAGCGTAGCCACCTGATAGTCTTTTTTCTCGCTTGTGAATTCCACAATAGCTAAATCTGTATTCGGCAAAAATTTAATCTTATTGAAATCAACGGCGTAGGCCTGCTGATCAATGGGAATCACGCGGTAATTATCCTGACGATTGACAACGTGCTTTGCCGTAAGCACATAGTAGGTCGAACCGGAGCGGGAAATAATGGCACCAGAACCGTGGGCATCTTTCCCCACAATCAAGACTGTGATGTTGCGGGCAATCTCGTTAATTTGCTCACCACTCAGGGGTTGGACTTGACCCACTGCGGGTAAAGCCATTGCCACTAACCCCGTTGCTCCGAGCGTCGCACCCCTCACCCATGCGTAGCTCATCATACTTCCTACCTGACGACACCGATAGGACGATTCTAAGGGGCAAATTGTTGCCTTGCCAGTGATGGTGATCAGTGATTTTTTGTGCGTTGGGTCAACTTCCGTACCATTCTGTTTAGGCTGCTAAATGGGATGCGAGAAAGGCAATCACCTGATCTAGCCCAAGGCCAGTTTTCAAGTTCGTCATCACATAGGGGCGATCGCCCCGCATTTTCAGGGTGTCCCGTTTCATTACCTCTAAATCAGCCCCTACATAGCGGGCAAGATCAATTTTATTAATCACCAATAAATCCGACTTGGTAATCCCCGGCCCGCCTTTACGGGGAATTTTATCGCCAGCAGCCACATCAATCGCGTAAATCGTTAAATCCACCAGCTCTGGGCTAAAGGTCGTAGCCAAGCGGTGTGGGGACATCCCCCCGTTTCAACACTGAGAATTCGCTCGGGGGGAAGGGCTTGGGAACGCACCAAAAACTGGGCATCCTCTTGGGTGTAAATATCATTAGTCACAACCGCTAGGCGATCGCGATCGCCCAAAGCTTTACAAAGGGCATCCACAAGGGTGGTTTTACCTGACCCCACAGGCCCTGCCACACCCACTCGCAATGCTGTCTCCATCGGCTTAATCCTTCTCAATGCGATAGCCCAGCTCCGCCAAGCGCAACCGATCCTGTCGCCAGCGGGGGCGTACCTTGACAAACAGTTCTAAGTAAATCTTGCCACCAATGAGAGTTTGAATTTCTTGGCGGGCAGCGGTGCCCATTTGTTTGAGCAACTGACCCCCTTGGCCGATAATAATCGCCTTTTGGGTTGGACGCTCCACATAAATCACGGCGTGGACACGAGTCAGGTTGCGATCTTGCTGCACCTGTTCAATCGTCACGGCCACCGAATGGGGGACTTCCTCGCGGGTGTGATGCAAAATTTGCTCACGGATCAATTCCGCCATGATGAAGCGCTCCGGCTGATCGGTGACCATCTCTGGCGGATAGTAATAGGGGCCAAGGGGCAACTGCGCTTCAATCGCCGATTGCAATACACCAACTCCCTCTCCCGTGAGCGCCGAGCAGGGATAGGCTGGCCAAGGGCCAAGGGTTTGATAGTCCTGTTGCCGCTGTGGACGCTCCCCTGCCGGCAAGAGGTCAATTTTATTGATGGCCAAAAGCACAGGGGATTTTACTTTAGCCAGTAATTCTGCTACGTAGCGATCGCCCCCACCGGGGGCACTTGCCGCATCCACCACAAAGACAATCGCATCCACCCGATTGAGAACGCCCTTGGCATTATGCACCAGCACTTCCCCAAGGCGATGGTGAGGCTTATGGATGCCGGGGGTATCCACAAAGATCAATTGCGCCGTTGCCGTGGTCAGGATGCCCCGTAAGCGGTTGCGGGTGGTTTGCGCTACGGGAGAGGTAATGGCGACCTTTTGCCCCAGCAGATGGTTAAAGAGGGTGGACTTGCCTACATTGGGGCGACCCACTAAGGCGACAAAGCCAGAGCGAAAGCCGTCCGGGGCAACAGGAATACTGGAAATGGGTTCCACCGTAACTGCCTATGGATTCGAAGGCGTGGGTTGATCGTTGGCTGGTGGCGAGGGGAGAGGGTTAGGGCGGGTCTCCGTCCTCAGCACCGGTTGTTCGACGGGTTGCGTGGCCAAGGCCACACGATTGCCCCCGAGCGATCGCAGGAGATCCAAGACTTGGATGACTTCGTTGTAGCTCACCACCTGTGATGCCCGCAAAATCACCATTCCTTGGGGATTCGTTTTCAAGTAGGTGGCCAAGCGTTCATAGAGTTCACTGCGGTTGACGGGGTCTTTATCCACAAAAAGTTGCCCCGCCGGATCAATGCTCACCACCAACATCTTTTGCGACTGCGCTTGACTGGTGCTGGCTTGGGGCAGATTCAAGGTAATCGCCTGCTGCCGCGTCAGACTCACCGCCGCCAAAATAAAGAACGTGAGGATACAAAAGACCACATCAATCAGCGGCAGCATTTCAATGCGAGCATTTTCACTCTCACTGGGCAAATGAATCTTCACGGCCATTCCTCAACCACGCTGCCTTAATGATAAAACTCTGAGCAAACAGAGTAGGATCAAAAAGTTTCCCCCCCGTGCAGTTATGACCAGTGCAACCCCCCAGCCCGGACAACTCATTGTGATTACTGGCCCTAGTGGGGTCGGCAAAGGGACGCTTCTACGGCAACTGCGACAGCGACATCCCGAACTGGCACTTTCGGTTTCGGCAACGACCCGTCCGCCACGCCCCACGGAGGTTGAAGGGGTGGATTACTATTTTGTCTCTGTAGAAGAATTTAAGGGAATGATTGCTGCTGGGCAACTCTTGGAATGGGCAGAGTTTGCTGGCCACTACTACGGCACCCCACGCGATCCGTTGCTGCAACTCATTGCCCAAGGAAAAACCGTCATCCTTGAAATTGAACTGCAAGGGGCACGCCAAGTTCGCCAATCCTATCCTCAAGCGCGTCACATTTTTATTCTGCCGCCATCTTTAGCAGAACTTGAACATCGTCTGCGTAGCCGTGGCCAAGATAGTGAGGAGGCCATTGCCCGCCGTTTAGCTCAAGCGGAAACCGAAATTGCTGCGGCCCCAGAATTTGATGTTCAAATTGTCAATGATGATTTGGAAAAAAGCCTGATTGCTCTTGAAACAGCAATTTTTAGCCCTGTGCCCTAAGGCTCTGCCCGCACAATTCCGAGGTAGTATTGCGGTTTGGACACGGAAACTTATGGCGTAGAGGATGTGCCCTAAGGCTCTGCCCGCACAATTCCGAGGTAGAGTTCCCCCACTTTAGGGTCATTGAGTAGTTCGCTGCCCAATCCCTCATAGCGATCTTTGCCCATTTCTAAGACATACCCGCGATCGCTCATGGCAAGGGCTTTCCGGGCATTTTGCTCCACCAGAATAATAGCGGTGCCTTGGGCATTAATTTCCTTGATTTTGGCAAAGACATCATTGACAAGAGCTGGGGAGAGAGCCGCGGAGGGTTCATCCAAGACCATAATTTGCGGGTCTAGCATCATGGCGCGTCCCATGGCCAGCATTTGCCGTTCTCCCCCGGAAAGTGTGCCTGCCCGTTGCTGTCGGCGCTCAGCCAAGCGGGGAAAGGTGTCATAGACCCGCTCTTTGAGGGCCTTGAGGTTGCCGCTTTTCGTAAAGGCACCCATCTCCAGATTTTCTTCAACCGTCAGGGTACGAAAGACATTGGCAATTTGCGGCACGTAGCCAATTCCCTTTTTGACAATTTGGTTGGGACGCAAGTAGGTAATATCTTCGCCAGCGAGGGTAATTGTGCCGAGGCGGGGCGTCAGTAACCCAGCGATCGTTTTTGCCAAGGTTGATTTTCCCGCTCCATTGGGGCCAATGACCGCCACTAGCTCGCCGGCTTCGAGACGAAAATTAACGCCCCGTAGAATATCCACATCGGGAATATAGCCAGCATAGACATCAGCAACGTGGAGCAAGCTCATGGTGCAAAGGACATCGCCAGAGGTTCAACATCCTCAGTATAGAGGTTTCGCGCTGTGTCCCTAATTTTGCTCCTGAAGGCAAAAGATTGCTGTTGTGAATTGAGATCCTTGAGGGCTTGATCAAGCACCTCTGGACAAAAATATCCTCTTGGCTCGGCAATTTTCTCAAACCCAGTCTCCACAACGCTTTGAGCAATTTCTAACAGATTTGGAGGTGCTTGAATTTTCCCGAAATTCAGTTCCAGAGTGACTTTCACGTCCTGTGACCCTGCGGATCTAAAAATTTTACAAAAACAAAAAAATGATCCCGTCTAGGTGCTTGAAAATGACCTGTGCTATAGTAGTCGTAGAGCACCTTCTAGGAGGGTGCCGTGCTGGGATTCTTTCCCAGCCGAATTAATGGAAACGCCTTTTGCCTTGGTCTTTTGCCTTGGCCTTTTGCCGTGCTGGGATTCTTTCCCAGCCGAATTAATGGAAACTGTGAGGAATCTCGTACAGTGATTCGGCGGCGGTTAGGTGCTGGGATTCTTTCCCAGCCGAATTAATGGAAACCAACCTGTCGTCGCAAAGGCATTGGTAATTCTCTTAGTGCTGGGATTCTTTCCCAGCCGAATTAATGGAAACAAAAAAGTGTTGCAAGGTAAAAAGAAAAGTGGTGGTGCTGGGATTCTTTCCCAGCCGAATTAATGGAAACTCGCAGTACCCCAAAATGGGATCCTGCAAAAGTAAGTGCTGGGATTCTTTCCCAGCCGAATTAATGGAAACTACAGTATTAACAGCTGCCCCATAATTACTTAAGTGCTGGGATTCTTTCCCAGCCGAATTAATGGAAACCATCCAGACCCAGCATATTTAATACTTTTGAAACAGTGCTGGGATTCTTTCCCAGCCGAATTAATGGAAACCTCATCGACGGGAAAATCGATCCAGAGGATTTCGCGTGTGCTGGGATTCTTTCCCAGCCGAATTAATGGAAACCAGCCGCGCAGTCGGAAAATGCAGCCGCGCAGTCGGAAAATGGTGCTGGGATTCTTTCCCAGCCGAATTAATGGAAACCTCAGGACGTGAACGTCATGCTCAGGACGTGAGTGTGGAAGTGCTGGGATTCTTTCCCAGCCGAATTAATGGAAACTTTACTTCCGTGAAGTTGGCCGTGCTGGTCTTTTGTGCTGGGATTCTTTCCCAGCCGAATTAATGGAAACTCATTGTATTAAATGTTCCTAACACTCCTTGGTGCTGGGATTCTTTCCCAGCCGAATTAATGGAAACGCGCTGTGTGAACTGGCAGACTAACAAAGTTAAACGTGCTGGGATTCTTTCCCAGCCGAATTAATGGAAACTGGGATCTTCCTTAAGTTTTTTCAGCAATACTGGAGTGCTGGGATTCTTTCCCAGCCGAATTAATGGAAACAACATTACGCGCAAATTGGTTATAACCCTCTACTTGAGTGCTGGGATTCTTTCCCAGCCGAATTAATGGAAACCCGACTAGGGGGTTTCAGCGGGACGTCTTTTTCGGGGTGCTGGGATTCTTTCCCAGCCGAATTAATGGAAACTGATATAGAGAATCCCCTCCTTTATAACGGTATAAGTGCTGGGATTCTTTCCCAGCCGAATTAATGGAAACACAAACCAAGGCGACATAGCCAAGTGGTAAGGCAGGTGCTGGGATTCTTTCCCAGCCGAATTAATGGAAACGCCTGCTGCAATCCCTAGGTACCGCATTACCCCTACGTGCTGGGATTCTTTCCCAGCCGAATTAATGGAAACCCCCTATAGTAGATCTCCATCTCTAATGGAAGATTGTGCTGGGATTCTTTCCCAGCCGAATTAATGGAAACACTTTGTCTCGATAGCAGATTTCCAGCGTAGGATGAGGTGCTGGGATTCTTTCCCAGCCGAATTAATGGAAACCTCCCGTTGGGGCTTCGTTAACACAGTCCATTTCTCGTGCTGGGATTCTTTCCCAGCCGAATTAATGGAAACCTGGCGACGTTCTAAAGCAAGTTCTTCTCGTCGGTGCTGGGATTCTTTCCCAGCCGAATTAATGGAAACACCGCTTGCTTCGCGCGCAAACGAGTGGCCAGTTTGTGCTGGGATTCTTTCCCAGCCGAATTAATGGAAACACTTCCTCCTAAAAGGGGGCTTCAGGGGGGGAGATCAGTGCCTGAACCTGAGGTGGCAAGCAAGGTCGCGGAACCAGTAACAAGCATCCCTGACCTTTAGGGCGGGCAGTGTGTCAAAATTGGTGTTAAGTCGTGCACCCAGCGGAGTCAACGGAAACGCAGCAACAATGAAAGCCGTTGCCATCACAGAATTTGGTGACCCCGATGTTTTAGCGCTGCGGGAGATGCCTGAGCCGCAGATTCAAGCTGCCAATGAGGTGAAAATTCAACTGCGGGCGGCCAGTGTGAACCCCATTGATACAAAGCTGCGACAGCGGGGAACATTTTTTCCCGATCGCCGGCCCGCCATTCTCGGCTGTGATGGCGCAGGGGTGGTCGTGGCTGTGGGTGCAGCGGTGCAGCGGTTTCGCGTAGGGGATGAAGTTTATTTTTGCTATGGGGGCTTGGGCGATCGCGGCGGCTGCTATGCCGAATACACCGTTGTTCCTGAAGTTGCCGTTGCCCACAAGCCCAAAACCCTTTCCTTTACTCAGGCCGCTGCCTTGCCCCTAGCAGTGATTACGGCTTGGGAAGCCTTGGGCGATCGCGGGGCAGTCCCACCTTTGAATGTCCTCTCCACCGCAAAAACCGTTCTCATCCATGCCGGGGCGGGCGGGGTGGGGCATCTCGCTATTCAACTGGCGCGGCGATCGGGGGCAACAGTTGCCACAACGATTAGTTCCGCAGCCAAAGCCCGTTTTGCTGAACGTCTCGGAGCCACCCTTGCCATTAACTACACCACCAGTGATTGGGTACAGGCAGTCTTGGACTGGACAGAGGGCAAAGGAGTTGATTTTGCCCTTGATACCGTTGGTGGTACCACCTTTAGCGACACCTTCAAAGCGGTGCGTCCCTATGGCACCCTCGCCACCCTCTTGGAACCCGCCGCCGATACGCCGTGGAAAATTGCCCGCCAACGCAACCTCTTGATCCAACTCACACTGATGCTGACGCCGCAACTCATGGGGTTGAGTGATGCCCTTGCCCATCAGGGAAAAATCCTTGAGCAGGTGGCCACCCTCGTGGATCGCGGCGAACTAGAGGTTGTTGTCGATAAAACCTTTCCCCTCGGTGCAGCGGCGGATGCCCATCGCTATCTCAGCCAACGCTTGGTGCAGGGTAAGGTGGTACTCGTCCCATAATTGGGGATTTTCTGATGGTTGCTCAGATTCTTGCCGCCCTTCTCATCGGGCTGGAACAGGCTCAAGGGGTGCCGACATGGCTCAGCCAAACGCCCCGCAGTGATGTTTATCGGGTTTGCCGCATTTTTAACGGACGCCTTAGCTATTGTGGCCGTTGGTTCACAGGGGAAACGGTGCTGTTGCAGAACAACTTCTATCGCACCTGCCGCATCTTTAATGGACGCCTCAGTTATTGTGGCTGTTGGTTCACAGGGGAAACGGTGCTGTTGCAGAACAACTTCTATCGCACCTGCCGCATCTTTAATGGGCGCCTCAGTGACTGCGGTCGGTGGTTCACGGGGGAAGCAGTACTGTCGGAGCCTCGACGCTAACTTATTCTGGCTGCGAAGAGGGATACAATTCTGGTGGCATTGGCTCCGGTTGCAGGCTCACGGTTTGCCGGCGATCGCCCCGTTGAATCTCTAAGGTAATGGTCTGCCCTAGCTTTGTTTGCTCAACCACGCTTTGCACCTGTTGCGGGGTGGGTTGATTGAGATCGTTAATTTTGGCAATCCAATCTCCCACTTGCAGACCCGCTTTAGCCGCCGGCGAATTGGGGGCAATACCAACGATTAGCGTCCCTTGGGTTTGATTCAGTGTCCAGTTGGGCTGATCTTGACGGATTTGGGCAGCCACTTCTGGCGTCAATTGCACCATGCGAATCCCCAGATAGAGGTGCTGGGCGCGCCCCGTAGTAATAATCTGTTCAGCAATGCGATAGGCCGTATTGATGGGAATGGCAAAGCCCAGACCCTGCGCTTGGGAAATCACCGCCGTATTGACGCCCACCACTTGACCAGCAGCATTCAGAAGGGGGCCCCCGGAATTGCCCGGATTAATCGCCGCATCCGTTTGAATGAAGTTCACCCGCTTATCGGCAGCGCCAATTTCATTACTGGCACGCCCCGTTGCACTAATAATGCCGGCGGTTACGGTGTTACTTAGCCCCAAGGGGTTACCGATGGCGATCGCCCACTCGCCCGGGACAAGGGTATCCGAATTCCCCAGCTGTACGGTGGGTAAATTTTCGGCATCAATTTGAATAACAGCCACATCCGTCAGGGAATCAGCACCCACCACCTTGCCGTCATATTGGCGACCATCGGGGAGCGTGACTCGCACGGCACTGGCGCCTTCCACCACATGGGCATTGGTCATAATCTTGCCATCGGGGGTAAATATAAACCCAGAGCCTTGACCTTGGCGCAGCGGCACATCTGGTATTGGAAAAGGATTGAGAAAACTATCCTCTTGACTGCGGGGCAGTCGTAGGGTATCAATGCTCACCACCGCTGGCCCTGCCTCAGCAACCACCTTGGCAATGAAATTCTCCCCCGCATTGGGTCGCTCCGTGGGGGCAAGGGGAGGCAGAGACGCCTCCGTATTAGGGGTGGGGGAGTTGCGATCGGGCAAACGCAATGGACAGCCCGTCAGTGCCACAAGGGCGATCGCCATCCCAACGAGACTCAACCGTGTACGAACCATACTCAACTCAACTCGGCAGCAGATCCACTCTAGCCTTATCCTGAAAATAGTGAGTTTGTCGAACCTCTGCTGGCATGCTGACTGTGATTAGCTACCTCGAACAGCCCATGACCTTTGATAGTTTCTTTGGACCTGTGACCCTGCAGCCCGGTCGCAATGAAAATGTCGATGAGCGGCGCTGGCGCAACTGCAAAACCCACAATGCTGACCTGCAAGCGCTGCTCAAAAAGGGGCTTATTGTGGTCGAAGACGTGGGGGTCAGCTCATAGGCCATGACGGATGCAGTCGCTGCCCTCTTTCAGCAAGGGCAACAGGCCTTCGAGCGGGGAAACTACCAACAATCGATTGCTCTTTTAGGACAGGCGGCGGCGCTGGCGGAGGGAAATGCGGTGCGATCGGGGGAAATTAGCCTCTGGTTAGTCACGGCCTATAGTGCTGCTGGCGATCAAGGGGCTGCCGTCAGCCTCTGCCGTCAACTCCAACGACACCCAGATCATCACACGCGGCAGGAAAGTCGTCGCTTGCTGGCGATTTTGGAGGCTCCCCAACTCAAACGCCGTCCGGAATGGTACAGCGAAATTCCCGACCTATCCCATGTGGGCGATCGCGCCTACACGTCCCCCTACAGCCGTTCCCCGAAAAAGCCATCGGCTGCCACCCCAAAACCCCAAGAACCACCGCCCCCTGCTACGCCTTTACCGAATGCCTTCATCTGGCTTGCCCTCACGGGCTTGGGCGTGGTCACACTCTTGGCAGCTTGGCTATAGTAAACTTCCCACCGACTAAAGTCGGGGGCTTTCAGTATCGGAATCTAGGAACACATGGGTAGAGAGCCACGGCAAGGAAACGCTGGTGTCTATCGATGAGAGGGGGTTTGACTCTCGAGTGGAGTGTGAGTATGGGTGGTCAGCGCAAGGCCAACGAATTGATGGAGAGCGAGCGGGGAAGCGTCAGAAAAGAGAGAGTTGAGTCGCAGGACGGTATAGACACCAGAAAGACTTCATCGCCCCAATCCTGTTTTCAGGATATTTGAATGCGGTAGGGTTTGTGAGCTGGCTGAGTCAGTACTGTTTGCCGGCATTAAAGAGACCTTCGTTGTTGATGATGGATAATGCACCAATTCATCCAAAAGGGGCGATTCAGGCAGTGGTGAAAGCGGCGGGTCACGAGGTGTTATTTTTACCGAAATACTCTCCTGATTTGAATGTGATTAAGCACGACTTCAGTGCGTTGAAGCGATCGCGGATGTATGCAGGGTCAAACAGTTCGATTGATGAGGTGATTGGCAATTGTTGTGCTGGATAATGTCTTATTCTTTATTGGAATAACTATATTTGCCCACTTGTGCATCAGTGGAACCAACAACGTGTCTTTTCATCCGCCTAAAGTCACTAAAGAGGGGTATCAGCGCAGACCGGCCTAGGCGATCGCGCGCTGCAGATGATTTTGCAAGGTTTGAGTGGGCAGGCCACTCTGGAGATGCTGCCACGGTAAGATCGTCTCCTCTGGCCAATGGGCAGTGACGTAGGCTTCAAAGTCGGGCAACTGGCCTTGCAGTTCCTTAAATGCCCGCCGATAACTGCCCAAGGAAGTGCCGTAGTGGCGTACCTGCTCAAGCAGGGGAGCAAGCCGGCGATCGCCCCGCGAAATTAAAGCTTGAATCAGCGAGTCATTATAGGATTCAGGACGAAACTCAATCCCCAATTTGGCCAATTCTTTTTTCAGGAACTTCAGGCGTTTTTCGGCCACGGGTTGCACGCCCCACCACTGAAAAGGAGTATGGGCCTTGGGCACAAAGGTACTACAGCCAAGGGTGAGTCGCAGGCGCGGCGCTGTTTTTTTCAATTGGCGAAAGAGATCCACCGTAGCTGCAACATCGGCATCGGTTTCTGTGGGCAGTCCCACCATGCCATAAAACTTTAGCCCCTTGAGGCCGCCGGCTTGGGCATGGCTGGCAGCGGCAAGAATCTCCTCAGTCTCAAGCTTTTTGTTGATCACTTGGCGCAGCCGCTCAGACCCCGTTTCGATGGCGATCGTCAGGGATTGACTGCCCCGTTGACTCAAGAGTTGGGCAAGGGATTCAGTGACCGTATTTGTGCGCACAGACGCTAAACTCACCCGCACATGGTCAAATTGTGGTTGGCCTAGATGCTCAATCAAGGCGGGAAATTCGGGATGCTGGGTAATTGAGGCACCCAAAAGCCCTAGGCGATCGGTGACCGCTAGCCCCCGCTCAATGGCAGGAATCAGTGTTTCGAGACTGGGCGTGCGAAAGGGCAAGGTCAAATAACTGGCCAAACAAAAGCGACATAGCTCTGGACAACTACGCACCACCTCCACCATGTAAATCTTTTCCCAAGCGGCGAGGGGGGTGACCACCGTTGAGGCAGCAAGGGTATTGCCGCGATGGACTTGTTTGGTCACTGTGGCGGGTACCGTGGGCTTTCGGGGTTCAATTCCTTGAATCGGGCCTGTGGCACTGGCATAACTGACGGCATAAAGACTGGGGACATAGAGGCCGGGCACTTGGGCAAGGGCTTCCAACTGTTGCGATCGCGGGGCAGCGCGCACCTGTGCCATGGTCGTCAAAAACGGCTCAAGGAGGGGTTCGGCATCCCCCAGTAAAATCACATCGAAAAAGTCGGCAAAGGGTTCGGGATTGGCCGTCAGCACTGAACCACCGCCAAAGACCAAAGGATGGCGATCGTGGCGATCGCGCTGCCAAATGGGAATGCCCAACTGCTCCAAGAGGGCCAATAGATTGGCGTAGTCCAACTCCCACGAGAAGGAAAAGCCCACCAACTGCGGATCCCGAGGCAGTGGCTCCTGCACATCGGTAAAGAGGCGACTCACGGCCACATCAGGACGGCTGGCCAGTTGTGCCCACACTAGTTGATACCCTAAGCTGGTAATGCCAACGCTGTAGGTATTGGGAAAGCCGTAGATGACCCGCAGTGCCTCTGGCCGCGGGCGGGATCGCTCAAAAAGGAGGGTTTCAGCAGTAAAGGGGGAATTCACCTAGGTTTCCGTTGACTTACGGCGGCTGGTTTTTGCGGTCTTGGTGGCCGTCTTTGTACTGGTCTTTTTGGTGGTTGATTTTGGTTTCGGGGCAGTGGCTGTTGCGCTGCGGCGGGTTTTCTTCGGTGCTTTCTCCGCCAAGAGGGGCAGGGCTTGCTCAAGGGTCATGGTCTCTGGACTCACCCCCTCCGGTAGTGAGGCATTCACCTTACCGTGGTTGACATAAAGACCATAGGGACCATCAAAGACTTGCACTGGCTCGCCATCCTCTGGGTGAGTCCCCAACACCGCGAGCACCTGCTTCTTGGCACGGCCACGACTGGATTTTGGGGTTGCCAGTAGCTCTAGGGCACGCTCTAGGGTAATCGTATAGACATCATCCTCCCCCTTGAGGGAACGATAGTCCTTCTCACCGTCGGGGTCATGGACAATGTAGGGGCCAAAGCGACCTTGATTGGCCTGAATCAGCTTGCCCGTTTCGGGATGAACTCCCAATGTGCGGGGCAGCGACAACAGCGTAATCGCCAAGTCTAGGGTAACTTCGTCGGGACTGACCCCCTTGGGTAGAGAAGCTCGTTTGGGTTTTGGATTGGCCGCTGTGGCTTCCCCCAACTGTACATAGGGGCCAAAGCGTCCCGTGAGTAAGAAGATCGGTTCCCCGGTTTCAGGATGCACGCCCAGCTTGTCGGGACCCTCTAGTTTTTGGCGAATTAATTGCTCCACTTGTTCGCGGGTGAGGCTACCGGGAGTGGCATCTTGGGGCAAGGAGGCTTTAATGGGTTCGCTGCCATTGCCATTTTGATAGACGACAAAAGGACCAAAGCGACCCACCACCACTTCGGCATTCAGTTCTGGCAGGGCGATCGCCCGGGCTTCTGTGGACTCAATTGTGCGCTCCCGCTCTTTGACCTGCTGCTCAAGGCCATTTTCACCCAAGTAGAAGGATTCAAGGTAGGGCTGCCACTGCACCTCCCCCGTGGAAATATCATCAAGGGTTTGCTCCATCCGCGCCGTGAAGTTAATGTCCACTAAGTCGGGGAAGTATTTCTCCAGCAGTGCCGTAACCGCAAAGGCAGTAAAGGTGGGTTCAAGGGCATTGCCCCGCCGAATGGCATACTCGCGGTCTTGGATCGTGCTGATGATCGTGGCGTAGGTGCTGGGACGCCCAATGCCGGCTTGCTCGAGGGCTTTGACCAGGCTGGCTTCGGTGTAGCGTGGCGGCGGCTGGGTTTCGTGACCGACACTTTCAAGGGCTTGGCAGCGGAGAATATCCCCCACCTGCATCAGGGGCAGCATCACCTCTTGGCTTTCAAGGGCGGCATCGGGATCATCCGACCCTTCCACATAGGCACGGAAAAAGCCGGGAAAATCAATGCGTTTACCGTGGGCACGGAAGAGGGCATCCCCTGCCGTAATCGAGACCGTTAGCAGGGTGACGCGGGCATCGGCCATTTGTGAGGCCACTGTGCGCTTCCAGATCAGGTCGTAGAGTTCCAGTTCCCGATCCTTAAGGCCAGTTTCTTGGGGGGTGCGAAACTGACTACCCGCAGGGCGAATCGCTTCGTGGGCTTCTTGGGCGCCCTTGGTTTTGGTGGTGTATTGGCGCGGCTGGGGCGACAAAAAGGCTTTGCCATACATGGCTTCCACACAACTGCGAGCGGCAGCGATCGCCTGTTCCGACAGATGCACCGAGTCCGTGCGCATATAGGTGATATAGCCCTCTTCATAGAGCTTTTGGGCAATGCGCATCGTATCCCGCGCCGAGAGGTGCAGTTTGCGGTTGGCTTCCTGTTGCAGCGTCGAGGTGGTAAAGGGGGGAGCCGGTTTGCGGGTTTGTTGGCGCTCCTCCTGTTCAGTGACCGTCCATGTTTCCGTCAGCAGGCGATCGCGCAGGGCATTGGCCGCCGCCTCATCCAAAAGCAAGACCGCCTCAGGGTTGCGCACCTGTCCTGTAGCAGGATCAAAATCATTGCCCGTGGCCAAGCGTTGACCGCCGACACTCACCAAACGGGCTGGAAAGAGGGTTCCCCGTTGATCCAGCGTGGCCTTGAGATCCCAAAATTGCCCCTTGCGGAAGGCCAGCCGTTCCCGCTCCCGTTGCACCAATAGACGCACTGCCACCGACTGCACCCGCCCCGCCGACAGATGGGGAGCAATTTTCCGCCACAGCAGGGGCGACAGGGTATAGCCCACCAGGCGATCGAGGATACGCCGGGTTTCTTGGGCACGCACCAGTTGTTGATTGACATCGCGGCAATTGCGCAGCGCTTCTTGGATGGCCTCTTCCGTAATTTCATGGAAGACCATGCGCCGCACGGGCACCTTTGGCTCCAACAGTTGCAGCAAGTGCCAACTAATACTTTCCCCTTCGCGGTCTTCATCGGTCGCAAGCAGGAGTTCGTCAGCAGTTTTCAGTGCGGTTTTCAGGTCTTTGACAACTTTTTGCTTGTCCTTAGGCACAATGTAGAGGGGTTCAAAGCCAGCAGCGACATTCACCCCTAGGGTTGCCCACTCCTCCCCCTTGAGTTCAGGGGGCACATCAGCAGCGCTGCGGGGCAGATCACGAACATGACCCATCGAGGCTTCAACGCGATAGTCCGGGGGCAGAAATTTGCGAATGGTACGGGCTTTTGTCGGGGATTCAACGATGACAAGGGTGGACATAGCAGATGCTGCGGGATGGGTTTTTCGGCACTCTCAAGTTTAGCGATCGATCATAGAATTGTGTTCTCCCACCGTATCATGGGGAGCAAGGAGAAGCACTTCTTATATTGATAACCCTAGCCTAACCAATAGGCGATGCGGAGAATCTGTTTAGTCAGCATAACGGTTTTTTTGCCCGTGAAGTCTCTTGCCGCGTTGTCTTTCTTGCCGATGGCCAAATTATTGAGGAAGGATCGCCCCAAGAACTGTTTCGTCGTCCGCAACAGGAGCGAACCCGCCTCTTTTTAGAGCGTGTGCTGCTTAGGCACTAGCCTTTATAGGCCTTGATGCATTTTTCAACAAGGGGCTGCACCGCATCCACATCCTGCCAGCCAAGAATTTCAGTCACTTTCTTTTGCAGATTCTTGTAGGTACGGAAGAACTCAGCGATTTCTTCGAGGCGGTGGGGCGCAATGTCCTTGAGGGACGTCACCTCAGCATAGCGAGGATCATCAACAGGCACACAGAGAATTTTCTCGTCGCGATCGCCACTGTCAATCATCTCCAGCATGCCAATGGGACGGGCAGGAATCACACATCCCGGAAACGTCGGCTCATCCATAATCACTAGACCATCGAGGGGATCGCCATCATCCGCCAGTGTATTGGGAATGAACCCATAATCATAGGGATAGGTCACCGCCGAATAGAGCACGCGATCGAGGGCAAAGACGTTCATTTCCTTGTCAAACTCATATTTATTCCGACTGCCCCCCGCAATTTCCACCAGCACATTGACAACACCCGGCTTGGGTTGGGCAGGAATACGGCTCAGATCAATACCCATAGAATCATGTTCACGCAACAAGTCTCCATTTAATCGAGATCGGGACATTGAAGCAAGCACTGAATTGATCCCTTGGGTCGCTTTCCGCTAAGGTTTTGGGGAGTCCCTTGTCAGCTTTGCCCTATGTCTCTAAAGCGGTTGGTGCTTGCAGCCCTCAGTGTCGTGGTCGCTGCCCTCATGACGGTGTCGTTGCTGGGCAGTTATTTAGAACCCCAAGCCCAAGGGCAAATTAACCTATTTCAGACCAATTTGTCACTACAAGCCCGAGAATGGCAGGGTCTGGGAGATGCCACAACCCGCGATCGCCTTGTGGGGAATGTGGAAAGCGCAATCAAAGCCTATGAAGAGGTACTGGCCACACCCACACCACAAAACCAACCGCTGCGTCTTCAATTGGGACTGCTCTATGCCGATGCCGGCCAGCGCGATCGCGCCCTCAACACATGGCAACTCCTCATTAATGAGGCTCAAGGGACAACCCGCAGTACCGCAGAAGTGCTGATGGGATTGTGGACCGATCCCCCACAATTGCTGCCAGATGCCGAACCATTGATTAAAAATACACTCCAAGGCTGGTTTCGCGATCGCGCCCTCGAACGCCTCTATGAACTGCAACAGCGATCCGACGCCCTGATGACCTTGACCCGTGCAGAACAGCAGCGCGCCCAAGCAGCCTTCTATCGCCTTGCCCTGATTGGCACAACTCCTCTGCTAGGAAGTTTGATTGGGATTGTTCTTTGGATTGTCTGGATCTATCAACACCTGCGCCGCCGCCAGCACGGGAACACTCTGCCACCCCTGACCCCCGTGACATGGGGCTGGGAAACCCTCTGGGAAGGCATGGTAATCTGGTTTACTCTCTTTTTTGCCATTAGCTTGGTGCTCATGCCCTTGGTGCGCTCCCTGATTGGCATGGGACTGCCGCTGCGCTCTGCGATGGCTCAAACGCTGTATGCCTTAGTGAGCTACGGGATGATGATGGTTGCTGGCTTGGGCTGGCTGTGGTACTTTCTGCGTCCCTTTGGTAAGCGCCCTGCGGATTGGTTATGTTGGCAAGGGGGGTTAGGGGGTGCCTTGCGTTGGGGGGTCGGCGGTTATTTGGCGGCACTGCCCTTAGTCGTGGTCAGTTCGCTGATTAGTCAAGCCCTGCTGAAAAATCAAGGGGGCGGCAATCCTTTACTGGAAATTATTTTACAAAGCCGCGATTACACCACCTTTGCCCTACTCTATGTCATGGTGGCAGTGATGGCGCCCTTCTTTGAGGAGATTCTCTTTCGGGGATTCTTCTTTCGTTCGGTGCAATCCTATTTGCCCCTCGGCACTGCCATGGGGGTGACGGGACTCCTCTTTGCCATTGCCCACCTGAATTTAGCCGATCTATTGCCCTTGACAGTTTTGGGAACCGTGCTCAGCTACATCTACTGGCGATCGCAAAATATCGGTGCAGCCATGATTCTCCACAGCATCTGGAACAGTGGCTCCTTTTTGGGCTTGCTCCTATTGAGCGGCGGGACGGAAGCGGGGTTCTAACTGCTGCACCAACCACTGGCGGGGCACCAACCGACCAGCAAGGGCAAGGAAGCGATTGGCGGGCTGACCGGGAATGACCGTGGCCACATCGGTTTGCAACGCCGCAAGGGTTTCGGCAACCACCTGTTCGGGAGTGTCCTGCCGGGCAATGAGAGCCGAGTTGCGGGTCATATCGGCACGCTCAAAGAAGTTGGTGGCAGTGGGTCCGGGACAGACGGCAAGTACCCGAATACCCAAGGGTTTAACTTCTGCCCACAGGGCTTCGCTGAAGTGGCGAACAAAGGCTTTGCTGGCGGCATAGACGGCGAGATAGGGCAGGGGCTGAAAGGCAGCAATGGAGCTAACGTTGATAATCGTGCCTTGACGACGGGGGCGCATTTCTTGGAGCACGAGATGGGTGAGTTCTACTAGCGCTGTGATGTTCACTTGGAGCATGGCTGTCAATTGCTGGCGATCGCGCTCGTCAAAGGCCCCATAATCGCCAAAACCAGCATTATTGACTAATACATCCACCGTTAGTCCTAGGGATTGAATCTGTTCATAGAGGCGGAGCGCCGCATTGGGTTCGCTAAGGTCTTGGGGAATACCTACAACCGGTACTTGGGTGCTGAGCTGCGTCTTTAGCTTTTCTAGGGTGTCGAGGTGGCGACCAGTGAGAATCAAAGCGTGCTGGCGATCGGCCAAGGCTTGGGCAAAGGCCTGCCCTAATCCCCCCGTTGCCCCCGTAATCAGTGCGGTTGCCATAAAATAAAATTGTTACGAAACTTAAAGATCGCTATTCTAAAAGTAATACATTTCGGGAATGGGCAGAATGACCTCTACGCTTTCAGCCACCGCAGCTTTTCCCACCGCAGATTGGACTTGGCGTGGCCATCACATTCGCTACAGCGTCAATGGCAGTGGTGCCCCAGTGGTGTTGGTTCATGGTTTTGGTGCCTCTATTGGTCACTGGCGCAAAAATATCCCTGCCCTCACCGCCGCAGGTTACCGTGTTTATGCCCTTGATTTACTGGGTTTTGGTGCTTCGGCAAAGCCGGATTTAACCTACAGTTTGGATCTGTGGACCGAGCTACTGGCGGACTTTTGGCAAGCCCACATTGGGGAACCCGTGGTTTGGGTAGGGAATTCCATTGGTGGTCTGCTGTGTCTGATGATGGCGGCTCGCTATGGCCACACCTGCCGTGCGGTGAGTGTTCTCAACTGTGCCGGGGGACTCAACCACCGTCCCAATGAACTGAATTGGATGCAAAGCCTCTTTACGGCCATCTTTCGCACCTTGGTTGCCTCTCCCGGCATTGGTCATTTGATCTTTAACCAGATTCGGCAGCCGGAGCGCATCCGCAAAACCCTGACCCAAGTCTATGCCAATCCCGACGCCATTACCGATGAATTGGTGGAACTACTGCATCGACCCGCCATGGATGCCGGCGCCAAGGAAGTGTTTGCCCGTGTGATTTCAGCACCGCCGGGACCGAAAATTGTGGATTTGCTGCCAGAAATTCAAGTGCCGATTCTGGTGCTCTGGGGTGAGGTGGATCCTTGGACGCCGGTGTCGGGGACTCAGCACTTTGCAGCCCATCAAGATCGCTTGCCGATTCGCATTGAGCGACTGCCCAATACTGGCCACTGCCCCCATGACGATCGCCCGGAGCTGGTGAACCCGATCCTCATTGAGTGGTTGCAACAGTTGGGACACGCCTAACTCAAGAGGCAAGCAAGGGCATCGAGGCTTTCTGGCAACTGGGGCAAGAGAATGCGATCGCCGACCATGGCAGCACACAGCAGCATCATATAGAGAATCGAGAACTTAAAGAGGCTGCGTGCCTGTTCTTTGTCCTCTGGGGCTTGGGTCAACTGCCACGCGCGGTAAATAAACCAACTACCAAGGGCGATCGCCACCACACCATAGCCCCAGCCCACGACACCACAGGGGTAGATTAACAGCAGACTGGTGGGCACCAGTGCCAAGGTGTAGAGAAAAATCTGCCGTGCCGTGACGCGATCGCCGTTAACCACCGGCAGCATCGGCACCCGCACACGGGCATAGTCCTCTTGAATCAGCATCGCCAACGGCCAAAAATGGGGCGGCGTCCAGATAAAGATAATGGCAAACAGCACCCAAGCTGCCCAACTCAGTTCTCCCGTCACCGCTGCCCAACCCACCAAGGGGGGAATCGCCCCAGCCGCACCGCCAATCACGATATTTTGCGGCGAAGACCGCTTCAGCCAGTGGGTATAGACTCCCACATACACCGCAATTCCGGCCATAGCAAGGCAGGCACTCAGGAGATTGGCAAAGACCGCCAAGAGGCTAAAGGCCGTTGTTGCCAAGAGCACTGCTAGAAACACCGCTTCCCAAGGAGCCACCCGACCCGCTGGCAAAGGGCGATGGCGCGTCCGCTCCATAATGGCATCAATATCGCGGTCATAGAGACAGTTGATCGTATTCGCTGCCGCCGCTGCACAGGCACCACTGACAAGGGTTATCAGGAGCAATTGGGGAGCCACCCGACCTTGGCTTGCTACTTCCATTGCTGCTGCAGTTGTAATCAAAAAGAGCAGAATTAAGCGCGGTTTGGTGAGTTGGACATAGTCCACTAATTTTGTCGAGAGATCCCCCGTTGAGGAGGAAAGTCTGGCTAGGAATGTCATGCGAGCCTCAAGATCGTTCAAAATTCATGCTTCAGGGAACCAGCTTGGCGATCGCGCCATGCCAATGTGGAAATGGCAACCAACACCCCCAAAAGGGTGGCGCCAACCATTTGATGGGCAACGGTGAGTGCCGGCACCTGTAGCTTTAGTTGTAGGGTGCTCCAGCCCAAGGCCACTTGCAGAGCCACCACCGGCAGAAGCGAGAAACTCAGTTGCCGCAAGAGGGGAGCCAAAGCTGGGCTACGCCACGCCACCATCACCACCCCTAAAACGCTCAGGGTGGCTGGGACAACACCGATCAGATGGCTATTGAGGACTACACACAGGCGATCGCCATAGAGGCACTGATGCACTGCCCACTGCGAAGACACCAAGCCCCCTAACAAACTTTGGCCATAGACACATAGCGCGGCAATCACTGCGGCAATCCGCAACCAACGGGCGCTCCCCGTACCCCGAAAGGGAGCTAAACCAACGGTGATGGCTGCCAAAAGGCAAAAGAAGAGCAGTCCTGTGCCCAGGTGAGCGGTAACAATTTCAAAGCGCAGCAACTCAGTCACCGTCAGGCCACCGAGAATCCCCTGCACAATCACAAGGCACAGTGCCGCCGCAGCAGCAGAGGGCACCCAAGGGGGCAGAGCTTGCCGCCAAGCCACACTCAATCCTACAAAGGCGATCGCCATCAGCCCTAAACTGGTGGCCAGCAGGCGGTGAAACCACTCTAGGAAGATCTGCAAATCCATTTGCGGTACTAGGGTGCCAAAGCACAACGGCCAATCGGGACAGGCTAAACCGGCATCCATCACCCGTGTGGCACTGCCCACCGCCATCAAAAAGAGGGTAAAGACCGTCATCAGCAGCACGAGGCGAAAAATCCACTGGCGACGGACACTGGGATCACTGCCTAGGGTCAAGGGTGAGACATGAAAGGGCCCCAGCACGGATTTTTCCTCGACAGCAACAACTTCTTCATGGTAAAGAAGCTAAGGGGGGGATCAGGGCTGGCGTGAAAATCTATAGCTTTTCTTTAAGTTTTCGCTAGAGTATAAATTTTTCTTGCATTTGATTGCCGAGTTTGAAGGTCTAAAACGATGGCTCTCCGGCACTGGGTTGACGCTGCAAAAAGTGGAGAAAATCCAACAGTTCTTCATCGCTCAGTTGCTGGCGCGATCGCTTGCCATAGCGTTGCAGCAAACAAGCCCGCCCTTGGGCTTCTGTCCATCCCAAGCGTTTCATTTCCACGGTAGTTTGGGCAATTTCATCCGCTAAATCCACGGGTTCGCGCTTAGGGGGGGGCTTCTCGCTAGCCGGTTTGACCGCTGGCTTACTGCGGCGGGAATTGGCAGGAGTGGTGGGTTCCAAGAGCAGATCAGTATTGCTGGCCTCTGACCAAGGAGCTGCCTCGAGGACTGCGGGGGTGCGGGGAATCAGTTCCGCCTCCGTTTGCACAGGGAGGTGAATACCGAGAAGTTGCAGGGCACGCTGGCGAGCACTATCTTCCGCCTGTTCTAGGGTGGGGGCAGCAGCCATCCCCGTGGCTAGAATCGTGTCGCCCACAAGGAGGGTGGTTTTGACAATAAAGAGGCCGTCATGGATTTGCAATAAATCACTGACAATGCTGCCGGTGGGATAGCGGCGGTGGAATTCGCTCATGGGGTTGCCGCAATAAAACGACGCATCGAGTTGATCTTATCCTATCCTTGCTGAAGGGCTGGCCTAGAGGAGATTCAGTACTGCCTTGTGAACCGCAGCCGATTGCAGGTAGGGTTGATAGTCGGGCACGGGGGCTGTGAAGGTGTGTTGCCATTGGTGGATCAAGGCAGTGGGGTCAGGGGGCAATGCTGCTAGTTCAACCCCCGCCATACCCGTATCGGCCATGAGGTAACTCACCTTGGGATCATAACTGAGGGCAAAACAGCGACAACCCACACTAGCCGCCATGATCAGGGCATGGAGGCGCATGGCGATCGCCCCCGCCGTTGTCGCCAACAGTCCCTTCATCTCGCGGGGATCCTCACAGGACACGAGTTGCGTCTGCTCAGGGACTAATGCCCCATAGAGATCCTCAGCCAAGGGCAAATCCTGTTGGGGCTGAAAGGGCAACAGCAAAAGCGGTACCCCCGTCTCTGCCTGCCACTGCCGCAAGGCCATTTTCAGAAGCTGCCAGCGATCGCCCGTGAGGTGTCGATGGGGACGTAAACACACAGCAATGGGCGCCTTGTCCTTGGGAGGTAGCACAGGACGGGCTGACATCAGCCACACGGGATCGGCACCCTGTTGATGGGGAATGCCCCACTGCCGCAAGAGAGCCGCTGACCCAGAATCGCGCACCGTGACTGCAAGACAACGCCGCAGAAGGGCCCGTGTCCACCAACGATAGAAAGGCGATCGCAGAGGGCCAATCCCCTGTGCCCAAGCAATAGTGCGACAGCCAAAGCGCTGTGCAAGGGTCATCAAACCAAGGTAATAGAGGGGGCTGCGCCAACTGGTGACATCCTGAATGAGGCTCCCACCACCCCAAATGAAGGCTTGGCTCTGTTGTAGGGTGCGCAGCACCTTTGGCCACTGGCGGCGATCGCAGGTAGCAACGCCATAGCGGGCTGCTGTGGCTGTAGGATTGCCGCTGAGGACAACCGGTGAAACGTGGGGCGGCAACTGTTCGAGGAGCGTTGCCAAGAGGGCTTCATCCCCGGCATTGCCATAGCCGTAGTAGCCACAGAGAAAGACTTGACTCATGCGACAGGCTCCACTAGCGGCACTGCCTGAAGAATGTCTTGAAGAACGTTGATCAAGGCGGAGGTGGGTTGAATGGCTGGCACCAAGGAAACAGCGTGGTGGGGATACCTGACTTGCAATGTCGCCAGTTGGCTGTGAACCTGATCAACGGTTTTACCGCCAAAGAGAAAGTAGCCATAAATTTTGCTACTGGTATACCCCTGAGCCATCCGCGTCTCAAGGGCATGGTCTAAACTTCCCACTTCGGTCAGCAGCGCTGGACGCACACCACAGGTCTGACACAGTTCCTCAAACCAAGGGTGAACTTCAGGCCGACGACTGCCGTGGCCAAGGAGAATATCGGCGGCTGCATCGGCGATCGCCTGCCGTAACCACGCTTGAAACAGGGGTTGCCCCCCTAAGAAGGTCAATAGTTCTAAAGGTAAAGGCGAGTCAGTACTCGCGATCGCCTGTGGCAGATCCACCACCACATGGTTGCCCGGTAGTAAAAACAGGGGTAGGATGACTACCCGCTGAGCGCCTTGACGTTGCGCTTGGCCACTGAATTCCTGAATCTTGTTAGGTAGTGGTTCTTCCTCAAGGGTGCCCCAGCCCACCATTCCTAGGCGGGTGAGTTGCTGACACAAAAAGGCCATTGCCGCCTGTGGCTCAGGGGCAGGACTGCCGTGGCTAATGAGAAAATAGGCCATCATGATGGGGCAGAAAGGCGCGATCGCCAAGTTTCGCTCAACAGTTCCTGTTGCGGTACCAAGACCTGTTCCCCAGAGGCCAGCCACTTCAGCTGTACTGTGCCATCGGCCGCTTCGCTCTCGCCAATCACCAAACAAACGGTGGCACCGACGCGATCGGCGCGTTTCACCTGTTTACCAAAGGCACTGCCGCTGAGATCCATTTCTACGGTATAGCCTTGATGCCGCAATTGCTGTGCCAAAATCAGGCCTTGGCGTTCGGCAGCTTTGCCACGGGTCACCATATAAAGGTAGGGTTGATCACGCGGCGGCAACGGGCGATCGCGCAGGAGTAAAATCAACCGTTCCAGTCCCATCGCCCAACCAATGGCGGGGGTGGCAGGTCCCCCTAATTCCTCGACAAGGTGATCGTAGCGCCCCCCTCCACAGACGGTTCCCTCGTTGCCCAAACGCAAATCCTGAAATTCAAAGGCGGTATGGGTATAGTAGTCGAGGCCGCGCACAAGGGCAGGATTTATCTGGTAGCGGATACCCAGATCCTGCAAGAGGGATTGCACCTGCTCAAAATGGTCGCGCGATCGCGGACTGAGATAGTCCAACAGCCGCGGCGCTTCCTTCACAATCGCTTGGGTGTGAGGGTCTTTGCTATCGAGAATGCGCAGGGGGTTGCGGTGCAGACGCTCTTGGGAATCGGGGTCTAACTCTGCTTTGTAGGGGGTGAGGTAATCCACCAAGGCCTGGCGATAGGCACTGCGATCCTCGCGATCGCCCACGGAGTTGAGCATCAGGGTTAACTCCTTCAGTCCCAAGGCCTGCAAAATATCTAAAGCCACAGCAATGACTTCGGCATCGGCACGGGGATCGGCACTGCCTAAAACTTCCACCCCCAACTGGTGAAACTGGCGATAGCGACCGGACTGTGGCCGCTCGTAGCGAAACATGGGCCCTAGGTACCACAGGCGTTGGACGCCCCCTTGGCTGTGCAAACCATGTTCAATATAGGCGCGCACCACCCCCGCCGTGCCCTCTGGCCGCAGCGTCAGCGACCGTTGAGCGCGATCGCTAAAGGTGTACATTTCCTTACTGACAATATCGGTGGCTTCGCCAATGCCCCGCTCAAACAGAGGGGTTTGCTCAAAAATGGGAGTGCAAATTTCGCGGTAGGCAGCGCGATCTAAAATCTGGCGAGCAATGGTTTCTAAATACTGCCAATAGACCCGCTCAGCGGGCAAAATATCGCGAGTTCCCCGTGGTGCTTGCAAACCCATGTGTGGTCAATGCGCAAATGAAACAGACGTATTATACCTGCCTAGCTTCCTAGTAACTTCTCCACCCGCTCTAGAACCTCGCGAATGTGCTTTAATTCCCCGAGAATTTCCTTGAGGAGATCATCTGTCGGATTGGGGGGCGTGGTTTTTAATTCCACTTGGAGGGTGGTAATGCCCATCACGTCACGGGCAAAACGAGCCACTTCATTGGGGTGAAACAGCAGCGGTTCACGACGGCTTTTGCGATGCTCTGGATTGAGGCGTTGGGGATCAAAGGGGGGATTCATGGTTTCATGATTGGTGTTGACATAACGATAAATAGACGCACGGGAGCGGCGGAGAGTTTGCTGCACTTGATCAATGGTCATTAACTCATCCCCGCCCGCAGGATAGGAAGAACGCTGCATTGAGAACGGCCAAACGGTAATGTTGCTATCAAACTTATTTTACTGTAAGGATATGGACATCAAATGGTTAGGTTTTCATGCTAATTCCTTTGGCGTTAGGCGGAAAGGGGCGTTGTTGCTGTGCCAATAGGCCACTGGCAAATGACAGTGCCATTGCCGAGCGATCGCCCCCCGCTAAATCCGCAAGGGCTTGGACACGTGCCTCACTGGTTAAGTATTGCACACGAATTACCGTTGTGGCGGTACTGGGATCAATGTCCTTTTGCACCAAATAGTGATGATCAGCCGCTGCCGCAATCAAGGATTGATGGGTAACGCACAACACCTGATGGGTTTGCCCCAATCGGCTTAAACTCTCGGCGATCGCCCCCGCGACGCGGCCAGAGACCCCGACATCAATTTCATCAAAAATTAGCGTTTTCGGTGTTTGCTGTGTCGTCAAGCAGGTCTCCAACGCCAGTAAAAATCGGCTCATTTCACCGCCAGAGGCCACCTCCCCAAGGGGTTGCAGGGGTTGACCGGGGTTGGCGCTCCAGAGAAAGGTAATCTCATCACTGCCGCTACTACTGGCTTCTGTGGTCGTCAACTGCACAGTAAAACGGGCTTGGGGAAGTCCAAGGGGGCAAAGGTGGGTAAGGAGGTCTTGTTCGAGGCGTTCTGCCGCCCTTAGTCGTAATTCGTGAAGTTCAGCACTGGCTTGTTCAAGGGCCTGCCGCAGTTGGGCAACTTCTGCCGCTAGGCGCTCTTGGCTGATGGATTGTTGACTCAGGGCTGCTAATTCTGCTTGGATGCGATCGCGATAGGCAATAACACTGGCCAAATCAGGGCCATACTTGCGACACAAGCGTTGTAATTGGTGAATGCGCTGACCTAGGGCATCGAGCGTAGCTGGATCCGCATCGAGGCGATCAGCATAACTGCGCAGTTGGCGGGCGGCTTCTTCGGTGTGGGCGATCGCCCCCTCTAACAATTCGCTCATCGGCTGAAGCGCTGGATCCCAGTCGGCAATGGATTGCAGTGCCCCTTGGGCTTGCGCCAGCAACGTCACCACACTGGGTTCCCCTTCGTAGAGGAGGTGATAGGCCTGTTGGCTTTGGCTTTGCAGTTCCTGCACATGGCTGAGGCGTTGGTAATCCTGTTGCAATTGGGTCAGTTCTTCAGGGTCGTCTAGGGCAGCCGGCAGCAGTTCTTGCAGTTGAAAGTGCAGTAAGTCGAGTCGCTGGAGCCGTTGCTGTTCCTGAGCGGCAAAATTCTGCAATTCCCGTTGCCGTTGTTGCCATACTCGGTAGGCGTCTGCCACCCGCTGCCGCTGGCTCATTAAGGCCTCGCCCCCATAGCGATCGAGCCAATCCCGCTGTTGAGAAGCGCTGGCCAGTTGCACTGCCTGTCCTTGAGCTGTCAGGCGCACAAGGTGCCGCCGCAATTCCTGAAGTTGCTGGCGATTCACTAGCACACCATTGACCCGGCTGCGACTGCGAAAGGTTTCCCCCTTGAGACTAAACTCGCGGCTACAGATCACCTCATCCCCTTCAGCATCAATTTCTAGGGTGGCCAGCCAGTCTCTCACTGGGGGGGTCAGGGTGAAAATAGCTTCGATACAGCCCTGCTCTGTCCCCGATCGCAATTGCCGCGCCGAGAGCTTCCCCCCAAGGAGAGCATCAATGGCATCGAGGAGAATCGACTTGCCTGCCCCCGTTTCCCCCGTGAGGACATTCAACCCCCGCTGAAAGGTCACCTCTAGCTCCGCAACGAGGGCAAAGTTCTGAATCCGCAGCGTTTGTAGCATTGTGGCTCCACTAGAGCAACGGTTCTAGGGCCATCCTTGAGCAAAGGGCGGTGACCCACTTTTGGGATCGTGCGACTTGATTTTGTACCGCTGATTAGCCTACATAGTATGAAGGTAACATTTTGCAACAATGTGAGGAGCGACCGCGCGGATGATCACGGAGGCAGCGATCCCGGCCACGGTTCCCAAGGAATTTTTAGGTCCACCAGTGGGCTTTAATCCCACTTTAGTGATGTTTTTTGCCGCATTTGCGATCGCCATTCTATCCACTTGGGGCTACTTTCAGGGTCACTGGCCGGGCTGGGTCTCATTTGTGGCCAATATGCTGGCCTTGCACCTCATGGGCACAGTAATCCACGATGCCTCCCACAATGTTGCCCACAGTAACCGCATCATGAATGCAATTATGGGTCATGGCAGTGCCCTGATGTTGGGCTTTGTTTTCCCTGTCTTTACGCGGGTGCACATGCAGCACCATGCCCATGTCAATGATCCCGAAAACGATCCCGACCATTATGTTTCCAAAGGGGGTCCCCTGTGGCTAATCGCGCCCCGCTTTTTCTACCACGAGGTTTTCTTTTTTAAGCGGCAGCTTTGGCGGAAGTACGAACTCCTAGAGTGGTTTCTTAGTCGCTTGACGCTGGTGGGCATTGTCACCTTTGCGGCGCTTAATGGCTATTTAGACTACGTGCTCAACTATTGGTTTTTGCCCGCTGGGGTGGTGGGTCTGATGTTGGGGCTATTTTTTGACTATTTTCCCCATCGTCCCCATACCGAGCGCGATCGCTGGCACAATGCGCGGGTCTATCCCAGTCGCCTCCTGAACATTCTCATTTTTGGCCAAAACTATCACCTCATCCATCACCTCTGGCCGAATATTCCTTGGTACAAAGTGCAGCCGGCCTACTACGCCGTTAAACCGCTTCTCGATGCCCACGGCTGCAAACAAACCCTTGGTATATTGGAACCAGGGAATTTCTTGCCCTTTCTCTATGATGCTTTGGTGGGTTTGCATTTCCATCGCCCTCGTTCTTCCTGAGGTGAATCTCCGATATGCTGGCTGACGCTGCGGGCGATCGCCCCCCTGTGGTGGCGGTTGAGAACTTACAAAAGTCCTACCGTAGCGGATTTTGGCTGCGGGCGGTGCTCACGCCCCTCAAGTCTGTCTCGCTGCAAGTGCACCAAGGGGAAACCTTTGGCCTGCTGGGACCCAATGGTGCCGGTAAAACCACCCTGCTGAAGATTCTCTTGGGGCTAGTGCAACCCAGTGCAGGGCAGGGTACGCTGCTGGGACATCCCTTGGGCGATCGCGCTGTGCGACAGCGGATTGGTTACCTGCCGGAAAATCCCTACTTTTACGACTATTTAACCGCTTGGGAGTTTCTAGAGTTTACGGCGGGACTCTTTGGCCTCAGTGCTGCCACCCGCAAGGAACGCATTCCTCTGCTGTTGGAAATGGTGGGCCTCAACCTCAAGGACGCCCGCAAAAAGCAAATGCGCCGCTACTCGAAGGGGATGGTGCAGCGGGTAGGATTGGCGCAAGCCCTGATTAACGATCCCGAAGTGGTCTTTTTGGACGAACCCATGTCGGGTCTCGACCCCCTTGGCCGCTACCAAATTCGCGAGATCATTCTTTCTTTAAAACAGCAGGGCAAGACGATCTTCTTTAATAGCCATGTGCTGGCGGATGTCGAGGCCATTTGCGATCGCATTGGTATTTTGGCGCAAGGGCAATTGATTTGCGCAGGCGGTGTGGATGAACTCCTTGGCAGTAGCGAAGCTTATCACGTGGTGGGCAAAGGCGGTCATGTGGACGGCCTTCAGGAATGGCTCTATTCCTTAGAAATTCAGGGCGATCGCTGGCAAGGCGTGATCAAAATTCCCCTCCAACGCTTCCTCACCCTCGTGGAAGAGATGGGCGGCAACATCCTCCAACTGCGCCTTGCGCGCCCCACCCTCGAAGAGTTTTTTGTCGAACAACTGCGTCAACAGGGGATTCAAGTGACCCATTAGGGAGCTTGGGATAGCGACAATCCGTCTGAAGCTCTAGTGATCTAAGGGTTGATTCATGCTGAACTGGCGCCGTTTTCTCTGGTTGAGTTGCCTAGCTGCTCTTTTGGTGGTTGCCTGTGGTACCTCTGCCTCTTCTGTGGCCACTGATGCCCTCAGCCAGCAAATTGATCAATTGCGACAGGCGCCCCTCACCGTCGTTGTTGAGAATGGCCAAGGCCGTCCGATTCCCCATGCCCGCATCCAACTGCTGCAGCAAAGCCATGCCTTTCCCTTTGGCATTGCCCTTGACACCGAGATGTTTCGCCCCTCCCCACCCGCGGCTGCGCCTTGGTACAAACAAACGGCTCAGGCAAACTTCAATGCGGCGGTTCATGAAAATGCCCTCAAGTGGTATCAATTGGAGCCAGAGCAGGGCAAGCTGGACTTTACCATGGCTGACACCATTTTCAGCTGGGTGCAGGCCCAAGGCTGGCCAATGCGGGGGCATACCCTTTTTTGGGAAGTAGAGCAGTTTAATCCCCCATGGCTGAAAACACTGCCACCAGAGCAATTGCGCGCAGCGGTGAAAAACCATGCCATTGCCGTGTGTCGCCACTATCGCGGTCGGATCAACGAATTTGATGTCAACAATGAGATGCTCCATGGCAATTTTTTCCGCAGTCGCTTGGGTGAGGGCATTGTCAAAGAGATGTTTGCATGGTGCCGTGAGGGCAATCCCGATGCGATTCTCTATGTCAACGACTACGGCATCATTGAGGGCGATCGCCTGAATGACTATGTTGAGCAGATTCGTCGTCTCTTGGCGCAAGGGGTTCCCCTTGGCGGGATCGGTATTCAAGCCCATCTGGAATATCCCTTGGATGAGGCCAAAATGCAGCGTGCCCTCGATACCCTCGCCCAGTTCAATCTGCCCTTGAAAATTACGGAAGTGAGTGTGAGTTTGGCGGACGAACAACAGCAGGCCCAGACCCTGCGCCAAATTTACCGCATTGGTTTTGCCCACCCCGCAGTCAAGGAAATTTTGCTTTGGGGCTTTTGGGCGGGGAACCATTGGCGTCCCCAAGCCGGACTCTATCGCCAAGACTTTTCCGCCAAGCCAGCGGCGATCGCCTACCGCAAACTCCTTTTTGAGGACTGGTGGACAAGGGTGACGGGTCAAACCAATGCCCAAGGCCAATGGCAAGGACGCGGCTATCTTGGTCGCTATCGCTTAACAGTGACAGCCCAAGGCCAAACCCGCACACAGGAGTTGACACTGCCTCAAGGGGGGAAAACCGTCACCGTTCGGCTATGAGCCTAGCCCCGCATCGCCGCCATCAAGAGGGACAGCCAACCCAAGGGATTGCCGCCAGCGTAAATGTCCATGACCGCCTGCGCCAGTTGGGGTAGGCTGCGATGGCCATAGAACCAAGGGGGCGTGACCGGTAACTGGAAGGGAACACGAACCACGGCTTTTTCGGGATAGTCAAACAGGAAGCTATTGTGAACCACGCCCACCCCAGAACCAATGGCCGCTGGTGTATGTCCAGGAAAGGCTCCCCAAGGGGTACAGCCCAACCCATAGGCCAAGGAAACCCATGCATTGATGGCAATAGAACCATAGCGCAATTGGGCGATCGCCTGTTCCAGCACGTCTGCATAGCTGGCCTCAGTACGCGGATCAACGATTAGACTACAGCCGAGGGTACCCCAGAGCCGCTCATTGACAAAGGGCACGGCAGTGGTGAGGTAGGCGGCGGCATCGCTAACGGGCAATTGCACCTCTGCCAACAGACCACAGAAGACCTCCTCTTGGAAAATGCGGGGATTGGCCGTGGGGGTGAGGCCTTCAATCAGGGTCCAGGGAATCGTGCCTTCGACAGCGGGACTCAGCACTGTGGCTTGGGGATAATCCGCCAGAAACGACTCATAGCGGGCGATCGCCCCCGGATAATAGGCAGGGCGAGGGGGAATCGCTTGCAGTTGTGCCTTCAGGGTGTTGAGGAATGCCTCTCGCTGGGACCATCCCGCAGCCGTGACGAGGATTTGCGCCCCAATGCAGTTAAAGCTGGCGTTATGGACAAGGGCACCGGCCACTTGGCGGGCTTGGTAGGTCAGTTCTGCTGCTGTCCATTCGCCGGGAACGATCAACAGGGGAGTGACATTTCCCAATTCTGCTGTCACGGGTTTGGTTAGCTTCCGTTGTTGGCGGGCTTTGCGGATGGCCTGTTCTGCAGCGGTTTCCCCCCAAACTAGACGATTGTAGGTGTGGTGGGACCCAGTAATATGAATGTGCTGCGTCAATGGATGATGGCAGAGGGCTTCCCCTAGGGCGGCATCTCCTTCCACAATCTCAAGGAAACCCGCCTCAATTAAGGGCGCACAAATCTTGCGAAAACACTCCGTCAAAGGCGCCAAGAGGGGATTCATCTTCAGTAGTGCCACTCGATTGGCCGCCACCAGTTGATAGAGGGCATCCGCCAAGCACAATGATGTGATATTGCCCGCCCCCAGCACCACAGCGACCCCCGGCGGCGGTGGGTTACGGTAAGCACTGCCCTGACTTGGGGGTTGATCGGGTTGGAGCCAAACTTCGGCTTTCACCCCAAACCAAAGTAAACGCTCTTGCCAATTGCGCGGCAGAATGTCAGCGATCGCCTGACCACTGGGGGCAGTTCGACAGCGCGGCACTGGAGGAGTTGCCTCGTGACGCAGGGCATGGAGATAGTGATCGAGCTTGAGAATTAAGCCCAAAGGGCCTGTTGTCCATTCTTCCCCTGCCCAAACCCCCTGGGGGTCAATACCTTTGATTTGACAGGCCAAGGTCACCCATTCTGGAGCATGGCGACGGGCAAGGGTCTTCATGGCTTGAAGATAGCCCATGCGCTCTCGCGGTGCGAGGCATTGCCAGCGGCTGGCCTGCTGATGGAGGCGTTCCAGTTCGGGAATGGTGGTTGTTGAGAGTGTCATAAAAGGTGGTTGATTTTCTCCTGTGGGCATGGTTTGACAGCGGTGCCGGTGTACTGTTGTCGTCAATACTCCTCTGCCAAGAAACTCAATCGCGATCGCCAGCCTGCTGCGCTACATTAAAAAATTATGAACGATGCAAGGGAGGTAAGGCGTGATTCGTCCCGACAGCGAAGTCATTTTAGAGGTGCGTGATCTCACGGCCAGTGTGGAGGACACCCCCATTCTCAAAGGCCTGAACTTGACGATTCGCGCTGGGGAAATTCACGCCATCATGGGTCCCAATGGCTCCGGCAAAAGCACCTTCTCCAAAATTCTCGCGGGTCATCCCGACTACACCGTAACTGGTGGCGAAGTGCTCTACAAAGGCAAAAATCTCTTGGACTTGCCCCCAGAGGAACGTGCTCGCGAAGGCGTCTTTTTGGCGTTTCAATACCCCCTTGAAATTCCGGGGGTGAGCAATCTCGACTTTTTGCGGGTGGCCTACAACGCCAAGCGCAAGCATCAAGGTCTCGAGGAACTGGATGCCTTTGACTTTGATGATCTCGTGCGACAGAAAATTGAACTGGTGAAGTTGGATGAAGGCTTCCTCAATCGCGGGGTGAATGAGGGTTTCTCCGGCGGTGAGAAAAAGCGCAACGAAATTCTGCAAATGGCGCTCTTGGAGCCAACCCTTGCCATTCTTGATGAAACCGACTCTGGGCTTGATATTGATGCCCTGCGCATTGTTGCCAATGGGGTCAACCAACTGACTCGTCCCGATAACTGCATTCTCCTGATTACCCACTATCAACGGCTGCTGGACTACATCGTGCCGGATTATGTCCATGTGATGGAGGGGGGTCGGATTATCCTCACAGGGTCGAAGGAACTGGCCCTAGAACTGGAAGCGCGCGGTTATGACTGGGTTCGCGAAGAGGAGGGGGCTGTATCATGACCATTACAGTCAACGCCAATTCCGATCAAGCGGATCTGCCCAAGGCCAGTCGCACGAATGAACTCAATGATCTATTGAACTGCGCACCGCCCCCGCGCCATGCTGGGTTAGAATCCCTGCGGCAAGCGGCCCGCGATCGCCTCCATGAGCAAACCTTGCCCACCCCCCGCGATGAGGATTGGCGCTTTACGGATTTATCGGCTTTACGGACGCGATCCTTCCAAGCCCCCATTGCCCCCCTCAATCCAGAAATTGTTGCCGAAGTGCGGCATCTGCTGTGCGAGCGCAGCTTTCCAACCGTTGCCCAAATTGTTCTGATTGATGGCTATTTTTGCGGAGAACTCTCCCGTGTGAATGCCGCTGGGGTTGAGCTATTGCCCCCTTCCCTGCCAGCGATCGCGCCCCCAGAGGTCTTTAGTGATCTCAATACCGCCATGCTTGCGGATCGGGTTTGTCTGCGTCTATCGGGGACTCTCCCTGAACCTGTGGAGGTGTTCTGTGTCAGTAGTCGGCAGCAGCAGAGCGTTGTTTCACCGCGCCTCTCGGTTGAAGTGGCTGCCCACGGTCAAGCTACCCTAATTGAACGCTTTTTGTCCCTCACGGGCGATCAACAGTTCACCAACAGTGTCACGGAACTCTCCCTAGGAGCCAGTGCCCGCCTGCGCCATGTGCGGATTCAACACCAATCACCAACGGCGATTCACATTGGCTGTACAGCGGTGTGCCAAGCCCAAGACAGTGACTACGAGGGGCACGCCGTTGATTTGGGGGGATGCTTGAGCTGCCACAATTGGCAGGTGCAGATCCAAGGCAGTGGCAGCCAGACAATCCTGAAGGGACTGGCGATCGCCATGGATAGCCAAATTATGGACACCCACTCGGCAGTGTTCTTTAATGCTCCCCATAGCGGCAGTGAACAGATTCACAAGTGCATTCTTGGCGATCGCGCCCACGGTATTTTTAATGGTCGCGTTGTTGTGCCCCAAGTGGCGCAGCTCACGGATGCTAGCCAACTCAATCGCACGCTGCTGCTCTCCGACAAAGCCCGCGTGGATACCAAGCCCCAACTAGAAATTGTGGCTGATAACGTCAAGTGCTCCCACGGTGCCACTGTCAGTCAACTGGCTAGCGAGGATCTGTTCTATCTGCGCAGTCGTGGCCTTGATGAGCACCAAGCGCGCGATTTACTGGTGAAGGCCTTTGCCCTTGAGCAACTGGTGGACATTGAGCCAGACCCCCTGCGGCAGGAAATTGAAGAAGCGCTCTTGGCTAAGCTACACTAACCCCTGTTCTTTGGGCAGCATGAATCTTGGCCAAGAAGAATCAGGTGGCGATCGCGCCCCCAGCGGAGCCGCTGTTGCTGACGCAGTTGGTGGAGTAAGCGGGTTACGGTCACCCGAGTAATGCCTGTGTAGCGGGACAGTTGGGCATGGGTGAGCCGCACAGGGAGGCGAACACCCGCGGGGGTGCTGACCCCAATCATTTGCCCCAAAACCACTAAAACTTCATACAATCGCTGCACAGCAGTGGGATAATGACCGGCCTTCAGTAACAGATCACTGTAGTACTGCCGATACTGTTGCCCCTCGCAAATGAGGCGTGGTAAGTGTGCAGATGCGTGTACCTCAGCGGCCGTAAATGAGAGGAGGCGACTTGGGCTTAGCGCCTGTATTTCATAGCAAAGATCAGGGGAGCCACAAACGGCCATTCCCGCCGTCCCTAACCCAATAAAACAGAGGTTGCCGTCGCTGTCGACGAGGTTGATCTCAATAATCCCTGTTTGAATCAGCCAAACACGCTCCCGCAGCACGAGGGATGCGTTGCGGCCTAGTTCAGAAGCTGGGTAGGCTTTCGCCACAGTTGTGGCTGGATCAATAGGTGTATAGAGGGGGACGGACATCATTCCCATACCCAAAAACGGAATGATTACTATTATCAAAATTCAAAAGAGAGGCAACCCCGCATTCACTGAGTTGCCCCAAAACCGTCTAGAGACCAAACTCTTGCTTGAGTTGTGCGACCCACTGCTGAACGCGTTGATCCGTAAGATCGGACTGGTTGTCTTCATCAATGAGTAGACCCACAAACCGATCTCCCCGCAGCGCTTGGGAGGCATTGAATTCATACCCCGCCGTCGACCAGTATCCTACCGTCTCACCACCCCGTTCACTGATTTTTGCCTCAAGAATACCAATGGCATCGCCAAAGTTGTCAGCGTAGCCCACTTGATCTCCTGCGCCAAAGTAGGCCACTTGTTTGCCAGTGAAATCAATGCTGTCTAGCTCCTCGTAAAAGCCCTCCCAGTCGGCTTGAAGTTCGCCCACATTCCACGTTGGACAGCCGATAATCAGACGATCATAGGCCTCAAAGTCAGAGGGACTTGCTGATGCTATATCATGCAGTTCTACCACCGCAGCATTGGCAAAGGCGGACTGGATTTTCTCTGCAATCATCTGGGTGTTGCCAGTTTGGGTTCCATAAAATAAGCCAATTGTTGCCATCGATAACATCCCCGTAAGAATTGTTTGCCGGCGTTCTCCTTGGAGGTTCTGGGGCGATCGGCAGGATTGGGGAGCCTGTGAACACTGTCGTGCTCCCCTATTTATTATTGCAAATTTATTTCAACTGGAAACCTGTTTTAGAAGACTCGCTGTTGATCGTCCAAAAATTTCGAGCCTCTGTTCAGCACCGATTGTGCCCTCAATGGAGTCGTCGCAGTTGGCAATCAAAGCTCCCTTGTCCTGAAGCAGCTATGGTCAAGAGGCCAACCAAGGGCAGAAGGTTCTTAGGAATCTGAGTAAGCGATCCCCACCATCTAGGCGGTGCTGCTGGCGAGATCACCCGAAGCGCTGACCGCGCATTTTCCAACCCGTTAAAAACATCAGGAGCAAGACGCCACTGAGCGCCAAGATGTAGAGAGGCTTGAAGGCGACACCCAAATAGGCTCCTTCATGGATCTGGAGTAAGACAGCCAGCTGCTGTTTTGGCAAATGCAGCCACTGTTGACTCAAGTGGTAAGCAACTCCTGTGATGGCACTCACCAAAAGCGGCAGCAAGACAACAGTAGCTCCATACTGATGGATGAGTCTCAGGGTGCTGCTTGGCTGAGCTAGCCTGCGGTACTGCTTGAGCCGTCTGGAATTGATTAACCTAAAACCACTGACGGTCAGTACGACCACCCCTAACCCCAAGCAGAGCACATAGAGCAAACTGAAGGACTCCCCCAAAAAGGCGCCCGTATGGATTGTCATCATCAATTTGCCAAAGTCTTTGGATAGTCCTAACCAACTGCGACCCAACCGATAGGCCAATCCGGTACACATCGTTAACCCCAAGGGCAGCCACAGCGCGATCGCGACTTGACGATGCAGTTGACGTATTTTCATTCTCGCCCGTCTCCATTCAACTCAGTAGATTCCTGAAAGGAATACCTTGGCTTAAACATCTGCCCATTTGCGCAGTAAATTGGCGTGCACCTTGCAGAGCAGGTCAAACTCAATGGTTTTCCCCTGTTTTTCAAAAATGCTGCGGCGAACAGTATCCAGTTCAAACAGCAGTTCTCGTTCCAAGGGATCGCGAATTAAACTTTGCACCCATGTGACTGCTACAAGGCGAACACCCTGACTCAGCGGTTCCACTCGATGCAAAAAGATGGCTGGATACGCAATCATTGAGCCCGCAGGCAACCTAAAGGACTGTTCGCCCAAACTGGTATCGAGAACCAAGGCTCCCCCTTCATAGGTACAAGGATCACTCAGAAAGAGGGTGAGGGACACATCAGAGCGACTCAACTGCTCACCGCTACCCATTAGGGCATTATCCATATGGCTGCCATAGACCATGCCAGGTTCGTAGCGGCTAAAAAGGAT
Organism: Thermosynechococcus sp. TG215; assembly: GCF_031583455.1. Lineage (NCBI taxonomy): Bacteria > Bacillati > Cyanobacteriota > Cyanophyceae > Acaryochloridales > Thermosynechococcaceae > Thermosynechococcus > Thermosynechococcus sp. TG215. The sequence continues at coordinate 1,372,880 of NZ_CP134178.1, forward strand.
GGGACGGATGACCTTAGGTTGTACATAGGCTTGGAAGAGATGATTTCTTGTTAAGGCTGCAAGCACGATTTCTGAAGCCAGCGCATACGCCTCACTGTCTTGCGCCAATTGTTGATTGTCTTTAACCGTTCTTGCATAGAGCCCGGCAGTCAATTTGCCATCTACAAAGACCCCTGACTCAAGGATGGCATTTAGGCGATGCAGTTCTTCAGAGGTTAAGACTTGATGGACTTGCAGTAGCATTGGCTTGCTTTCCTAGGGACTGACCCATAAAGACAACAACTTGGGGGGAGGAAAAACAAGGTTGACATCCTCCCCGGCCTGAAGGTTGTAGATTCCTCACCTCGGAATTCGGACTTCCTGCTCTAACTTTACGAATGGGAATAGGACCACCAGCGTCGGCGTCGATAACGACCCTCTCCACCTTCCTCGCCTTCGCCCCATTCACCTCCTTCGGCCATCAGGTAAATGCTGGAGCCAATGGTTCGGTTTTTCGTAGCAGCGACAGCAGAAGCGCTGGCAGCCGGCGCTGGAAACTCATAGGACACCCCTCCCTCTTCATTACCGGCACTGAGATTGCTGCAACTCGCCATTGTGCTTGCCAATCCTAGGGAGACAAATAGGCAGAGGGCTTTTGAACCGTAACTATTCATAGGTTGCTCCTTGTTCAATGGGCTTTTACTCTATGATTGTGCTCAAGAAAAGTAACAATCTAGGGAAGGTTGCTGTACTTAGGAGCGGGCGAGGAGCTTGACTGTAAAGGTGGTTCCCTGATGCCGCTGACTCTGGACGTCTACCGTGCCCCCATAGTGCTCAACCAGCGCCTTCACCACTGCTAAACCTAACCCTGAGCCTTGGGCATGGTACAACTGTGCCTCCTGAGAACGCCAAAAGCGATTAAACACTTGGCAGATGTCTTCGGGAGGAATACCGATGCCAGTATCCTGAACCTCAACAATCGCAAACGCCCCCCTTTTTTTGAGGTTAATGGTTACAGCCCCATGGCTAGGGGTATAGTGAAGCGCATTATCCAAAAGATTGCTAAAAATCTCATAAATTTGTTCAGGATTGCCATAGACATAGGCATTGGTATCACAGTGATAGGTCAGATGAATCTGTTTCTTCTTAGCGCGATCGTACTGTAGCTCAACGAGTGACTCCAATAGCTCATCCAAGTCAACATTGACCCATTGACTCTGATCAAGTTTATGATGATCCATACGCGCTAGGAACAATAGCTGATTGATCAAGGTATTCATCTGGTAACAGGCGGATAAAATTACTTTGAATTTATTTGATTGGGATGGTTCAAGATTCTTGGAGTATTGCTCTAGCAAGGAAATCGAAGATTGAATTGCCGTTAGGGGATGTCGCAATTGATGGGAGGCATCTGCAGTGAATTGTTTTAATTGATTGAGTGAAATGAGAATCGGTTGAAGACTTTGATTAGTTAACCAAAATGCTGCCAAAAGGGTAATCATACTAATGCCGAGGATATTCAATAGAAAGATAGATTTTAAGTATTCTAGCTCCCGATCTAACTCAGCGGTTGATTCTATGACACAGACATAGCCAATGGCTTGGCGATGAGGCTCCATTTTGTTTGCTCTGGCATATACCGGCAGAAAGAAATAGCGATATTGATCTTCTTTGACAATTGTTCCAGCGTCAGAAAGATGATTCGGTATACTCACTTTGTCCATCCTTCTGCCTTCATAAACAATTAATTTCCTATCCTTGTCATACCATTGAACACTCTGAGAAAAATGACTGGGGAAGTTTGTCATGACTTCATAGACAGACTCAAAATAATACTTGCCCATTAATTGAGAAACTGTAATTGGTTGCAAGTCTCCTGAAACATTTTTAGGAACATACCCTTTATATTTTGGTTCTTTCTTTAACTCTTCATACTCGTGCTGCAGGATTTCCAAGATATTTGCAGACTGGGTGCCTACTTCTTTTAGATGATCGTCGAGTTGATTGTAGCGGTGATAAACAATCAGAGAGTAAATTGAGAATGAAGAGATAGATAAAATTCCAGTAATCACCAAAAAGTATATAAAAAATAGGCGATGCCGCAGATTGCTAACTCGGCGATTCAAAGTTGGGATTAAGCCGATAGCCAAAACCATAGACAGTTTCAATAAAATTAGGAGGAGCCCCGCCTGCGTTCAGTTTGTGCCGCAGTCTCTTTAAGTGTACTTTAACGGCTTCTTCCCCTGGCACTTCCTCCAATGACCACGCATGATCGATAATTGCTGAGCGGCTAAGGATGCGACTGCCGTTACGCAACAACACCTCCAAAATGGCATACTCTTTGGGGGTCAGCTGGAGCTCTTGGTTGTTATAGGTGACTTTGGCTTTGTCTAGATACAGGGTGAGGGCGCCCCACCTAAGAACAGAGGAAAATGGTAACGACTGACGCCTCAGTAGGGCACGTACCCTGGCCAACAGTTCAGCCAGATCAAAGGGCTTGACTAGGTAGTCATCGGCGCCGGCATCAAGACCCATGACTTTGTCAGTACTGGTATCTCGAGCCGTTAGGATCAAAATAGGCAGCTGGTAGGCTCTCTGGCGAAGGATTTGGCATAGTCTTAGGCCGTCCATGCGCGGTAAGCCCAGATCTAAAATCAGTAGGTCAAAGGCAGTGGCCTCTAAATACTCAAGAGCTGATTCGGCATCATGTACCACTTCAGGGGTGTAGCGCTGATGGGCTAGGGATTCGGCAATTAAGTTGGCGATGGTTTGATCGTCTTCAACAATTAAAATCTTCATTAAGGCCGGCGGCGTGGGGACACCCCTGTGTTCGTTGCCCAGCTGTAGGACTAGGTGGTGTACTCGGCATTAATTTTAACGTAATCATAGCTGAGGTCACAGCCCCAAGCGACACCTCGACCACTGCCATGACCAATACTGACTTCAATCACCACCGGCTGTTCGAGGGACTGCTGGCCACTGGGATCGCTACTAGCGGCGGCTTGATTGACTAAGTAGGCATTGGCAGCGGCGCGATCGAAGGGTAAGGGTTGACCTTGGCGCATCATGGCAATCCCCCCAAGGGAAATGGCCAGATTACTGGCATCAAAGGGCACCCCAGCGCGGCCAGCAGCGGCGGCAATGCGTCCCCAGTTGGGATCCCGTCCATAGATGGCTGATTTGACGAGCATTGAACCCGCAATGGTTCTGGCCACTTGACGGGCAGCGGCATCATCACTAGCACCACTCACCTGAACTTCAATGAGACAGGTCGCCCCCTCGCCATCACGGGCGATCGCCTTGGCTAAATGGACACAGACCGCCGTTAACATTTCCTCAAGGCGGCTGGCTGCTGCGCCCGGCGCCGTAATCGCAGGGGTGCGCGATTGTCCATTGGCCAAAGCAATCACACTGTCATTGGTGCTGGTATCGCCATCAACGGTAATTTGATTGAAGGAGCGATCGCAGGCACGTTGCAGCATCTCCTGCCACAGAGGGGGCGACACAGCAGCATCACAGGTAATAAAGGCCAGCATCGTCGCCAGATTCGGGTGAATCATCCCTGACCCCTTGGCCATGCCACCAATGCGAATGGGCTGCCCCTCCCACTCGGCTTCGAGGGCAATTTGCTTGGGCACCAAGTCTGTGGTCATAATTGCCCGCGCCGCGGCATCTCCACCTGCATCACTCAAGTTCGCTGTCAGTGTTGGTAGAGCTTGGCGCATTTTCTCAAGAGGAATGGGTTGACCAATGACCCCCGTCGAAGCCACGAGCACCATCTCTGGACTTACCCCCAAGGCCGTTGCCACCATATCTGCTTGGGCGAAAACCGCCTGCCAGCCCTGTTCTCCCGTAGCCGCATTGGCCTGACCGGAATTACACAAAATCGCCTGCGCTGTTCCCTTCGTTTGTAACCGCTGACGACAGTAGGTGACAGGTGCCGCACACATGTGGTTCGTCGTAAATACCCCAGCGGCGATCGCCGGCACATCGGAAACAATCAAGGCCAAATCCAGTGCCCCCGAAGCCTTCAGTCCTGCCGCAATGCCCGCAGCTCGATAGCCTTTGGCGGCAGTCACACCACCCGTAATCTGTTGCCAGTGGCTCATAGCGTCGTCAATAAGAGAATCGTTGCGATTATATCAAGGGTCTTTCCCAAAACAGCCACTATTAACGGTTTTTGCAGAAGTCTAGGGGAAGATACGACTCAAGGGGAGCCGTTGTTCAGTGATCGGCAGGGCGATCGCTCCCGTCGCGGGCACAATTCGCCGATTCAAATACCCAAAGGTTGTCGGTGTAATTTGCGCTGGTTCACTATAGGCTTCGAGAGTGCGATCCACCAAGTTAAAAAGCCAGTAGTGGGGAATCCCTGCCTCGGCATAGAGCATCAATTTCACAGTGCGATCGTACTCTAGGGAAGAGTCCGCCACCTCAATTAGCAATTGCACTGCCGCTGCTGTCGGATGCGCCGTGGCGTAATCATCCTCCCGATTGTCAACAAGGGTAATGTCTGGCTCAGGTTCACTGTGATCTGCAATTACAATCGGCGATTGACAGCGTAGGGTTGCCCGCTCACCCACCATTGGCATTAAGACCCGCAGGAGTCGGGTGATACAGGTTTCGTGGGCTGTCCCCTTAGCCGCCATCTTAATCAGTTCCCCCCGCACTAATTCGATGGGATCATCCTCGCCCAAAAAGCCGAGTTCAGCTAAACGGTGATAGTCCTCAATGCGGAAGTGCAGCGGGGATGGTGTTAATGTGCGAGTCGTCGGGTTCATGATTGTTTAGCCCGTATTGCGCATACCTGCCGCCACACCATTGATCGTCAAGAGAGCGCCCCGCAGCAACTCACCCCGGCCATAGCGGGAGCGGAGAATCGCCCCAGAGGTGGTTTGGCTGTTGTGCTGGCGTAGCCGTTTCAGGAGAGATACTTGCAGGAACCCCAAGGGAACAATGGTGCGATTGCGCAGTTGCACCGATCGCTGCAGGGCGGGATCGCCATCGAGTAGCCGCTGATGGCCAGTAATCGTGAGCACCAGTTCCGTGGTCAGGCGATGTTCCTGAGCAATCTGATCGTAGAGGCGGAAAAAGGCTTCACGGTTTTGGGGTTGGCTGAGTTCTTGGACATAGTAGCGGGCAATCTCTAGATCCACTTTGGCAAGGGTCATCTCAACTTTGGAGATCACCATGCGGAAAAAGGGCCATTTGTAGTAGAAGTAGCGCAACAGGGAGAGATGCTCAGCGGGTTTTTCCTCAAGGAATTCCTTCAGGGCAGTGCCCACACCATACCAAGCCGGCAGCAGGAAACGGGTTTGCGTCCAACTAAAGACCCAAGGAATTGCCCGCAAACTCTCAAGGGTTTTCTTACCTCCCCGCCGCGTGGGTCGGGAGCTAATTTGCAGTTGGCTAATTTCTTGAATCGGAGTAACTTCGTTAAAGAATTCAATGAATTCTGGCTGCTCATAGATGAGATGGCGATAGCATTGGCGCGATCGCGTGGCCAACTCCTCCATAATCTCGTGCCAAGGCTCAATTTCATCAATACTACTGCGCAGCAAACTCGCTTGGATCACCGCTGTCGCCACTGTTTCGAGGTTAAAGAGCGCCAATTCCGGCAACGAGTATTTAGAAGCCAGCACCTCGCCCTGCTCCGTAATCTTGATTCGTCCTTTGATCGTTTGCTCTGGCTGTGCCAAAATGGCTGCGTAGGCAGGCCCACCCCCCCGTCCCACAGAGCCACCCCGGCCGTGGAAAATCCGCAGTTGGAAGCCAAAGTTTTCAGCAATTTTTTGTAGCCGTTGCTGTGCTTTATAAATTTCCCAGTTGCTGCTGAGGAAGCCCGAATCTTTGTTGCTGTCGGAATACCCCAGCATCACTTCCTGTAAAAAGGGAGTGCTATGACTGCCTAGATAGCTGTGGCAAAAGGGGAGAGAAAATAATTCCGTCAACACCGCTGGGGCGTGCTTGAGATCCTCAACGGTTTCAAACAAGGGAATGGCCTGAAGGGTACTTGTCCCGGTGGCTGGGTCGAATAGCCCCGCCTCCTTGGCAAAGAGGAGCACCTCCAACAGATCGCTGACCTCGTGGCTCATGCTGATGATGTAGGTATTGCACAAATCCGTGCCAAACTCTTGCTGAAGTTGCCGCACCATGCGGAACGTTTCAATGATTTCATTGGTGCGATCGCTAAAGGGGAGTTCCCCCGGAATCAAGGGGCGACGGGTTGAGAGTTCACTGAGGAGCCAGCGAGTGCGCTCCGTTTCCGACAATTCCGTATAGGGACAGGGGAGAATGCCCAAATAGGCGGTAATTTCATTAAGCGCCTCAGCGTGACAGGTGCTTTCTTGGCGAATATCCAAGGCTGCCAAATTAAAGCCAAAAACCTCGACTTGGCAAATCAAATCATCCAGTTCGCGGCAGGCCAGTCCCGTTTCCTTGAGGTTGCGCTGAATTAGCAGCAGCTCCGCTAAAAAATCTTGACCATGGCGATAAAATTGACCGCTGTTGAGATCTTCGGCCTCATGGCGGCGAATACAGTAGGTTTGCAGCGCTCGGTTGCGATCGCGGGTATTTTGCAGCCGTTTGAGCACATAGGTGAGTTTCAGACGGTAGGGTTCCTGCCGATAGCGCACGGCATACTGGTCATAGACGCTAGGGAGTTGCCGTTGATCCTGCTCAAGGGAATCCAGTAAATCCGGCAGCACATCACACCAGTGCAGGGACAAACTCAGCAGATTGATCAACCGCTCAACGGACTTAATATATTCCTCAAGAACTAGGTTGCGCTGATAGCAGGCGGTTTGCCACGTTACTTCTGGTTTGACGTAGGGATTGCCATCGCGATCGCCCCCCACCCAAGAGCCAAAGCGACAGAAGCTGCAGCGGGGTGGCTGTAGCTGGGGAAAGGTTTCCTGTAGGGCTTGCCCAAGGCGGCGATAGAGCTTGGGAATAACAGCAAAAATCACCTCCTTAAAGTAGTGCAGGGTGTATTCCACCTCGTCGAGCACTTCGGGCTTAAATTGGTGCAGCTCATCGGTGCGCCACCAGAGGCGAATTTCCTCCATCAGTTGTGCCCGCAGGGTTTGGGCATCCCAATCCGTCAGGTGGGGAGAGGCTCCCTCTAGCACATCCAGTTGCTCGAGTAAGCGGGCAACCCGCCGCTGCTTATCACGAATCGTTTGCCGCACAATCTCTGTCGGGTGAGCGGTGAAGACCAGCTTAATGTCCAGTTGATCCAGCAGCTTTTGAATATGGCGCGGCGGTACATTCAGTGTATGCAGCCGCGGAAAAAGCCAAGCAAAGGAACCATACTGCTGAGTGGCGGGAATGGCTTCGTAGAGACTATGCTCTAGGCGTTCACTCGGTCCACTGCGCACGTCCGTTGCATTGGCAGCATGATGGGGCAAGGGAAAGCCTTCACCACTGACACCGGAAATCGGTTCACTCATGACACTGCGGCGGCACAGTCCCTCTTGGGCAGCTCGTTCGCGATTGTATTGTTGCTCGTAGTGCTGCTCGACAATGTTGATAATTTGAAAGTAGAGGTTAAAAGCACGCGCTGCTCTGATCGCTTGATTGAGTTCGAGGGATTCAATGACCTTGAGCAGTTCCCCTTCTGGGGCATGGAGCGCATGGCCTTCTGGCGAAGAGAGAGCACCCAAGCGCCGCAATAGATCAACCAATTCTTGACCGGATTCTGCCGCCAAGACATCTACCAAGACCTCTTCCACCAGTCGCAAACGTGCCTGTAGGGTGCGGGCTGCTAAACTTTCACTTTCAATCAAGCGATCGCGAGTGGTCGCATCGAGGACTGATGTCATATTTACCCCAGTCTGCAAACATAATACTCCCTACTTTACCCAATCCTGAGCCAGGGCAGTACAACAATTGATAACAGGCGTATTAAGGATTTGTTAACAGTTCTAATCTTTTTTGCTGCTGAGAATCAGTTCTAGGTGTTGCAAGCGATCGCGCACGCCATAATTCACCAAAGTCATGCTTTGCAGACGTTCCAGCCAGCCGGCACTGATGCCATTGAGATACTGAAGTAGCGGCCAACGCTGGCTCAAGGGAGCAAATAGCTCTGGCCAACGGGCATAGACCAACCCACGAATCCCTTGCCGCTGTCGCAGGAGGTTCTCCGGCAGCCAAGACACCTTTTTATGCTGGCTAGGGAACAGTACCGATAGGGAGGAGGCCAAGATCAGGCGATCGCCCCGTTGCTCATAGGCCGCGGCCACATCAGAGACCAAGCCTTCACTGGTCTGCGGGTCAAGAATTAATTTCACCCAAGCAGTGACGGGTTCTTTATTCAAGACCAAGCGATTCACCTCATAGCCATTGGCGCGGGCAAGATCATCCAATTGTTGCAGCACAGTTGCCGCCTCTGGGGTATTGCGCGTCTGCCACCACCATTGCCACTGTTCATCGCCTTGGTGCCAAAGGGCAAGGCTAAAGCGATCGCTGGCCAAGGGAAAAATTTGCCTCGTCACGTCCAAGGGTATCTCTCCTGTCAAATCCCGCAGCAGTTGGCTGGCAATCTCATCCCCTTGGGGCGTTCTGCCAAAGCGGTAGTCTGCCAAAGCCTTGGTGAGTTGGCTATAGCCCTCTGGCAAGTGGGAACCCGCAACCACCACCGTCGGCAGCGGTTCTTGGGCACGGCGGAACTCAAGGTCAAGGGGATCAGCAGCTAGTGTCGGATCACTGGTGCGGTGCAGCAGCGTTTCCAGATGCAGCTCGTTGTTTTGCGCCTTCACGGCCAACAGCAGGCGATCGTAGGTGGGTGCCAGTTCACGATCCTCACGACTTAGGGATTGCAGGTTGGCATAGTAGAGGGCCGTAGGTTGAGCGTCTAATTGAGATCGCGCCGCTTGATAAAAGCTCAAACCCGCCAGATTGCCATCCCCAGTCACCGCTGACCCCAAGCTAGCGATCATGGTCTCCACATCGGCAGCAAGGAGCAGGCGATCGCCCAGTCGTGCCGTCACCAAGTCCTTACCCACTTGGAGGGGGATATTTTGATAGACTTGCGCCTCAAAAGGATGGCTTTGCCAGTAGGTCTCTAAGAAAGCCGTTGCTGCATCTGGCCGCTTCAGGGGCAGAATCCACAACTGCCGCGGGGATGGACACACTTCAGGACAGGGGAACTGGGCAACCGTCACCCCCTCTCCCACCCAAGTACTGACCTCAGACCACGACCAGCCCCAATCAGCCAGTTGGGATACCCCAAAACGCTCCCACAAAAAACGCAACGGATCGCTACTGGGACGTTGATTGAGCCTGAGGACACTCTGGGCTTGGCGGGGGACAAAGATCAGGTCATCGCTATCGGCAGCGAAGGCTGGCTGGCCACAGGTGAGAACCAACCAGCAGAGGATAAAGACCAAAAACGATGACCATAGCGATCGATGGTGCGGTTGCATCAGTGCCCTCAATGTGGCAGGCCAAATTAGCGGTTGGTGACAGTGGCCACATCCCGCGAGGTCAAGCGCTCATAGGTCGCCCGCATTTTCAGCCCCGTCAGCACTTGGAACAGACCCGAACCATTATCGGAACCCGGATAGTCACGGTGCTTCAGCAGCAGTTCCGTCATTTCACCATAGTGCTTGGTGGAGGTGTTGCTCAGGTGGCTTTCGATGTAGATCAGTTCATCGAGTTTTTCAAAGCGACCGTCCACTTCTAACACCGAAACGGGGTGACCATAGTATTCATCAGGCCCGTAGCTGAGGCGGATGCCCGGATAAGAGCAGGTGAGCTTACGACCGCAGGGAATCCAAGTAATCGTGGAGCCTTCATCAAAAAGATAGACTGGCTCAAAGCCGGGGATGCCTTCCCGTTGCAGCATCCGTACCCGCAGGATATTGCCGACTTTTTCCTCTTTGACCAACTGGGTCGGCAGAATTTGCAAGACCACGTCAGCGTACTGCTTTTGGGGATCGATATAGGCCATGAAGTCGGGTCGACGGGCATTGATGGAGGCAATCACGTCTTCGTAGCTGTGACCCCGCTCGGCCATGTCGCGCTTGATCTTCCAAGCAATTTTTACATCGTCGCTGATGTCGAGATAGACACTAAAGTCAATCAGCGATCGCACCCGTTCATCGTAAAGGGGATGCAGCCCTTCAATCACAATCACGTGGTTAGGATCAACCCTCTCTGGCGGGTCAATCGTCCCCGTTTCGTGGTTGTAGATGGGTTTCATGATTGATTCGCCATTTTTGAGAGCCTTGATCTGCTCATACATCAGATCAAAGTTGTTGGCACGGGGATCAAGAGCCGTAATCCCCGTTTCTTTCCGCTGCTTGCGATCCAGACTGTGATAGTCATCCAAGCAAATCACAGTCATAAACTCTTCGCCAAACAGATCGGCCAGTCGGCGCAAAAACGTTGATTTACCACAGCCGGAGTCTCCAGCAACGCCGATGAGAACCACACGGTCTGGCTTACTGCTCATAGCTGACGATTCCCTTTGCTCGTAGAAGTGGACATCCCCTGATGGGGTGGTTCAGTATTCCCTTACTGATATTACAAGGGTGGTGTCCCTCTGTGATAGTTTTTTGGTCAAAAAGAGGAACATTGCCCTCCATAGGGGGGAGCGGTGGTTGCCCTAGGGAAGCGTTTGGGATACACTAGTAGATTGCGAAAGTTAGTCCTAGGGATCATCATGGCCTGCCCCAAGAAGAAAACCTCGAAGTCCAAGCGCAGTATGCGTCGTGCGGTCTGGAAGCGCCAAGCTGCCCTTCAAGCGCAACGTGCCCTTTCCATTGGCAAGTCTATTTTGACCGAGCGCGCCCAAGGCTTCTACTTCCCTGAAGCTGAAGAAGAAAACGAAGACGAACAGGAGTAATCCATGGCCACTCCCACGGAGCCAAGCCGCACCCCAAAACTGGAAACCCCCAAGTACGGCTTTAATACTTTTGCTGAGCGGATCAATGGTCGTGCTGCTATGGTTGGTCTTGTGGCTCTTTTGTTATGGGAATATTGGACAGGAGAGGGCTTGCTCCACTGGTTGGGCTGGGTCTAGGGGACGCATTTAGCACTTTTTTGCATGATTCCCTACAACCTCAGTGACCCCCGCCTCTTTGGCATTATGGTTGGGGTCATGTTTTTGATGGTGGTCAGCCGCCTCGTTCTGGTGGCCGGCTTTTTTTCGCTTGTATATGTGGTGGCTCGCTGGACGCCCCTGAGGAAACGGCGGGTCAATTTGCGCCCCTACCAGCGGGGACAGTTTTGGCAGGAGTTTGGCTGGTCGTTGGTGACAGCGGCTATTTTTGCGTTGGCGGGGGCGATCGCCGCAGTGATGTGGCAGCGGGGCTGGACAGCGGTTTATCTAGAGTTAAATTCCCTTTGGGACTACATTTACTTTCCCTTGAGCATTGGCCTTGTGCTGCTGCTTCACGAGACCTATTACTATTGGCTCCATCGCTGGATGCACCAACCGAAAATTTATCGCCGTGTCCATCGGGTGCATCACCATAGCATTGTGGCCTCGCCTTGGACGGCCTTTTCATTTCACCCGTGGGAAGCGCTTCTACAGGCCATTTTCCTGCCGCTGATTATTGTGCTTGTGCCGCTGCACCCCTACGCGATCGTGATTCAGCTCAGCCTGATGACGGTCTCCAGTGTGATCAACCACCTGAATTTAGAGATTTATCCCTGTGGCTTTGCCGAGCATTGGTTGGGACAGTGGTTGATTGGCGCCACCCACCACAGTTTGCACCATAGTCAGTTTCGCTGTAACTATGGCCTCTATTTCACCTTTTGGGATCGCTGGCTGGGGACAGAGAGCCGCGATTACCTGCCCCTGTTTCGCGATCGCACCCAAGGCTGAAGAAAGAATGAATTCTGCATAGGCCAATTGGCCAAGGCGTAGGACAGTTCGTCTAGTTCAGTGGCAGTGAGATGGTCAAGGCACTTTCCTTTCCGATGATGGCGGAGCGGCAACATCCTTTAATTCAGCCGCTACTCACTTGGTCTGATGAAGCACTGATCAAAGCCTTTCAGGAGGAGCGCGATCGCGGCTGCTACTTTGTTGCCCTGTATTGTCGCTATGCCGCCCTTGTCTATAGTGTGCTGCAACACCACGGGCGATCGCCCGTACAAGTGGACTATCTGTTTGCTAAGGTGTGGCATGGGCTATTTTTTAGCCTTGACCGTTTGGAATTTACTCCTGAAGGGGTGAAAATTGGCGATGAGGAAGCTCGCTCCCTGCGCAATTGGATTATCAACCGCACCGCTACCCTGATTCAAGAGGAACTCCCCGGCATTGAGCACATTACCTATGTCCTGCAGGATGCGCCACCGCCCCTTTGGTGCTACTTAGAAGCCAGCCTTGCCTACTTGAGTCCCCTGAGCCGTCTCGTGCTAGTGACCACCCAAACCTTTCACTGGAACCTTGAGCGCGTGCGCGCCTATTTAGAAGTTCAAGGGGAAACCTACAGCCTTGAGGAACTCAACCAGCATTTAGAAGAGGGGCTAGTACGCATCGCGGAGTATCTGCCGCCGGATATTCGCCAAATTTACTTAATGCCCGATCTCGCTTCAGAGGAACCCCCCACCGTTCAACCCACTCTCGAAGAACTCTTTCCCAATAGCGTTGAGGAAGTGGGCACCCACCTTGAGAGTAACCCGACGGACGCTAGTATTGATAACCTACTGGCAGAGTGGGAGCGGATTCTCTCCAGCTAAGATTATTTTTCCACAGGTGAATCTCACAACGATCTGGGATGCCCCCAAGACCGTCCCTTGTATGCTAGACTCAATTTGTTGAGAAAAATTTCTAACAAGGTTTGACGTTCATGGGTCTGGGTGTTATTGATTTGCCGACATTTTCCCTTGAGGGCACTGTCGAAGCGGTCTTTTATAAGAAGGGGCGACCCAAAGTCGTGATTCTAAAAACCGCCACAGGAACGGTCTGGGTTAAGCTAGAAAAGTCTCTGCGCCGTGAGTTAGCGCAACCCCCCAAGGTGGGCGATCGCCTGCGGTTAGAGGGAATGATCAGCGATAAGTACGATGGCTGGGTCAAGCAATACAAGGCCAGTCATTTAGAATTTTTAGCAACGGCTCAACCCGCAGCGGCAAAGCGTTCTCAGCCCTGTAAGGTGCTCATTTGTCAAAAATCCTCCTGCTGTCGGCGGGGTGCCAAGGAACTCTGGCAAGAACTAGAGGCACAACAGCTCCCCATTGCCCTGAAGGCGACGGGCTGTATGGGGGAATGCAAACGGGGACCCGCGGTGGTTGTCCTGCCCCACAAGAAACGGCTGACCCGCGCCAATGCCCAACAGATTCGCGAGCTAGTTTGCTCGACTGAGGCTTAGGGAATTCAGGACAACGGCAATCGAACTCACAGCCATACAAGCGGCAGCAATTCCGGGGGTGAGACTAAGACCCCATAGGGGTAATCCAACACCGGCTGCAAGGGGTAAACCGACGATATTGTAGGCCACTGCCCAAAGAAGATTCTGCTGAATTTTGCGGAAGGTGGTGCGGCTAAGGCTTAGCACAGCGAGCACATCCTCTAGATGATTGCGGGTGAGGATAATATCCGCTGCTTCAATGGCCACCTCTGTACCCGTACCAAGGCTAATCCCCACCTGAGCTGCCGTTAGAGCTGGCGCATCATTCATGCCATCCCCGACCATGGCAACGGTTTTGCCTTGGGCTTGCCAACCTTCAATAAGAGCCAGCTTTTGTTGCGGTTGGAGGTCTGTGTGAAGATGGGTTGTGGGTAAGCCTAGTGGTTCTAGGAGTTGCTGTGCGGCTTTGGCCGTGTCTCCCGTCAGCACATGGATCGCATAGCCTTGGGCTTGCAGGGCTTGAACGGTGCTCACTGCCTCTGGGCGCAGGCGATCGCGAAAGGTCACAACGGCAATCAACTGGCGATCGCAGGCCAAGGCCACATGGGTTTCCACTTCTAGGGAGGGGCAGTCAACCCCCTGATCACGCAGCCAACTGAGGCGACCCGCCTGATAGTAATGCCCCTCAATCCAACCGCTGATCCCCAGTCCGAGGGCAGTTTCCACCTCTGTCACCGTTGCTAGCTCTGTTGTCTGGCCGGTCGCAGCCCACGCCTTCTGAATCGCCACTGCAAGGGGATGGCGACTCTCGCGCTCTAAACTGGCTAGCAGATACAGCACCTCTTGAGAGGAGTGATCGCCATAGAGGTTGATCTCGGCCACTGCCAGTTCACCGGTCGTCAGTGTGCCCGTCTTATCAAACACAATTGTGTCCAACTGCTGACTGCGCTCAAGAACATCACCACCTCGAATAATTAAGCCTTTGGCAGCCGCGTGACTGGTGCCCACAAGCAGCGCGATCGGGGTGGCAAGGCCAAGGGCACAGGGACAGGCAATCACCAGAACACTCAAGGCTAGCTTTAAGGGCAATAGGGGTGTGCTATTGGTCATTTCTGGGAAGAAATGGGGGGCGATCGCGCTCCAAAAGAGAGCCGTTGCTGCCGCCAAGGCTAGCACCCCATAGCCAAAATAGCCGGCCACCCCATCCGCCATTTGCTGCACCGGTGCTTTGCGATTTTGTGCCTGCACCACGAGGTCTAGAATCTGCCCCAAAAATGAGGCACGACCACAGCGTTCCACCCGTAGGGTAACGGCAGCACCAACATTGCGACTGCCCGCCAGAACGGATGCCCCCACCCCCTTGGCCACCGGTAGAGATTCCCCTGTGAGCATGGATTCATCCACCAGGGTTTCCCCGGTCACAATCGTGCCATCGGCAGGAAAGGGTTCTCCAGCATCTACCCACAGCCAGTCCCCGACTTGGATACGACTGACGGGAATGGGCCAGCGATCGCTAGCGGTCAAACTGGGTTGCCATAGCGCCTGTTGTGGCTGAAGCGCAAGGAGGGATCGCAAGTCCCGTTGTGCCTGTTGACGTACCCGTTGCTCCAGCGATCGCCCCAGCAAAATAAAGCCAAGGATCATCACCGGTTCATCAAAGAAACACGCCCAGCCCAAGGCCGGCCAGAGCCACGCCACCGTACTCGTGAGGTAAGCCCCCAAGGCGCCAAGAGCCACCAGCGTATTCATATTCGGGCGACGTTGGAACAGGCCCATCATTCCTTCCCGCAGAATTTCCCACCCCGGTAGGACAAGGGCAATGGTTGCTAGCCCCCAATGCCAGATCATTGCCTCTAACATGGGCCAGTGCCCCGGCAGCAGATCAATCCCGTGGCCGACACTGGAGAGAACAAGGAGCACAAGGGCGATCGCCAACCTTGGCAAAGAGGTTTCCTCAGAGGCCGTGGGCAGTTCCAAAAGGGCATTGGCTTCTGCGAGGGTGGCTTGAAAGCGACCTTGGTTCAGGCTCTCGACAATGGCGCTGGGGGTCGTCTCAGCGGGGGAATAGGTGACAACGGCGGTTCCCGTGACCAGATTGACTGCCGCAGCATCTACGCCCGGCTGCTCTTTTAACTGATTTTCCAGCGATCGCACGCAGCCAGCACAACGCAAGCCGCTCACCCGCAGGATGGCTACCTCAGGGGCGTGAGAATCAACACTTGAACTTAGGGACACGTCGCACCCTCTCCAAAAAGGACTACGTTCAATCTCCTAACTGCGTCCCCACCGCCTATTGTGGCACGTTGGCTTTGCGATGTCAGGGAAAGGGCGAGCTATCCTAAAGAAGTGAGGTTTTCACGAGAAATACAGAGAATGGTGACTGCCAAGGAGACGGGCGATCGCTATTTCACACCAGAAGAATACTTCGCGTGGGAAGAGCAGCAGTTAGAAAAGCATGAGTTGATTGATGGTTACGTGTATGCGATGGCGGGTGGTACAAGAAACCACAGCGATATTGCTGGTAACTTTTTGTTAATTATTAAATCCCACTTACGGGGTAAAGGCTGCAAAACCTATACTTCTGATTGTCGCGTGAATATTTTTGAGACATCGAATTTTACCTATCCCGATCTGAGTGTCACCTGTGACGATCGCGATCGCCAGAGTCCCTTTTTCATCACTTATCCCTGTCTCATTGTGGAAGTGCTCTCACCCGCCACCGAAGCCTACGATCGCGGCAAAAAGTTTGATCTCTACCGTCGTAACCCCAACCTCGTGGATTATGTGCTCGCTAGCTCAGAGGAAATGGCGATCGACATTTACCAGAAAAATGAAGTGGGGGATTGGTTGCTGCGCTGCTACCGCGCGGGCGATCGCGTTGAGTTGAGGAGCATTGACCTCAAAGTGCCTATTGAACAGTTTTATGAAGACGTTGACCTCTCTGCCCCCGCCGTAGATACCACTGCTCCGTGAAACGGCAAGCGGCTCTCCCTATGAACGCCGAGGCTATCGAAAAAGCAAAATTGGGTATTCTTTGAGAGGAGAGTAAATTCAAGGGGTACCAGACATGTTGCCGTTAACGGTGAGTCGCCTCTGGACAATTAGCCGTAATGTTTTCAATGAAACCCTGCGGGAGCGGGTTCTTTACGTCACTGCTGTTTTTGCCATTGGCCTCGCCTTGGCGGTTGTGATTTTGGGACAGGTGTCAGCAGGCACCCAAGACAAAATTAGCCTTGATGTGGGGATGGCAGGAATTTCCCTCTTTGGCTTGCTGATTGCGGCCTTTGTCGGGGGTGGTCTGCTCAATAAAGAGATAGAAAAGCGCACGATCTTAGTGATGTTGGCGAAACCCATCAGTCGCGCGGAATTTATTATTGGCAAACATTTGGGTCTATCGGCGGTTCTGCTGGTACTGGTAGCACTGATGACGCTGATTCTGTTTATTCTGATGAGCTTGAATCAGTTTGCCTATCCCGCAGGACCTTTGATGGTGACCTCTTTCTACATTGCGCTGCAACTCGCCCTCTTGACGGCAGCCGCTTTGCTCTTTGGCAGTTTCACCAGTTCCCTGATTGCCACGCTGTTAACGGTGGCACTGTACTTTATGGGGCACTTTAGTCAAAACTTGGTGATCCTCAGCCAAAAGATGGAGAGTGATGCCGTACGGCAACTGATGCAGTTTCTCTATCTGATCTTTCCCGATTTATCCCGCTTGGATTTTAAGAATACAGCGGTCTATGGCATGCTGCCCTCTGTACCAGAACTCGTGGCCAATGCCTTCTATGGCGTGATTTATACGGTAGCACTGCTGGCGATCGCCACTTGGATTTTCTCCCGTCGCAATTTTTAAGAAAAACCCACCGCCCCGCTGTGCAATTGCTCCCCCAATGGGCTATGATAAAGCTCTGGGAATTTTTGCCCGTGTAGCTCAGTGGTAGAGCACACCCTTGGTAAGGGTGAGGTCACGAGTTCAATCCTCGTCACGGGCTTTGTTGGGCAAATCTCATGGAAGTTGCCATCGCGAGTGGGGGCATTTATCGCTGTCGCTGCCAGTAAATGAGTGCCAGTACGACGGCCAAAAGAACCACTGTACGGCGTAACAGCAGCGGGTTAACCGCACGGGCAAATTTACCCCCCAAAAGTCCGCCAACAATGGCAGCGATCGCCATCCCCAAGGCAACGGGCCACACCACCTCCCCCGATACAACAAAAAACGCGGCAGCGGCAACATTGATTCCAAAGGCCAAAATGTGCTTCAAGCCATTGAGGCGCGTCAAGCTTTCCCCGAGAACAATGCCCAGCACGGCGAGTAGAATCACACTCACCCCCGCGCCAAAATAGCCGCCATAGACCGCCGCTAGAAACACAAGAGGAATGGCTCCCACTTCAGATACGGCTGGCGTACTGATCCGCTGCAGCAACCAAGCCCGCACCTGCTCCTGAACCCCCAAGAGGACAGCGGCCAAAAGCAGCAAATAGGGAATCAAGGCATTAAAGAGTGCCTCGTTGGTGTGCAAGAGTAACATCGCCCCTGTGATGCCCCCGGCCACCGCACTGGGAAAGAGCCAACCAAGGCGCCGTTGCTGACCCTTTAGCTCCTGCCGTTGCGCCACTGTCGCTCCCAAGTAACCGGGTACCAAAGCCACCGTGCTGGTGAGATTGGCAACCACTGGCGGCAAGCCGATCGCCACCAAGGCAGGAAAACTAATCAGTGTTCCCCCACCGGCAATGGCATTGACAAAGCCCGCCGCCAGACCTGCAACGGTCAGCAGTCCGATCCCGCTGATCATGCCCCTGACTAGCTAGAGCCTAAGCAAGGTAGCGTTGGATGGTCTCGCGGTACTGACTCTTGGGTTTCATCCCCACGATCACTTCTAGGAGTTCTTTGTTTTTGAAGAGTTGAATCGTGGGTGTACTGGTAACCCCTGCTTGCTCGGCGATCGCGCTATCTTCAGTAATGTCAATTTCAATCAGCTGCACCCTGCCATCGAACTCCTCGACTAGGCGATCCAAAATCGGCTTGAGGGTGTGGCACGGGCCACAGGTGGGCGAGACATATTTCACCAGCAGCAGGCGATCGCTCTCGTGGAAAAGCTTGCGCAAGGCATAGCTACCCCGATGCTTAATGGCATTGGGATCAAACGCCTGTTCTGGAGATGTCGTAGGCTTCGCCGTTTCTGCGGGTTTGGTCTCGGTTTCCGTTTGGTGGAACTCCTGAATTAGCCCCCGCGCCGAGAGCCAGCGTTCGGCATCAAGGGCGGCCATACAGCCACTGCCTGCCGCTGTTACTGCTTGGCGGTATTCATGGTCTTGAACATCCCCTGCGGCAAAGACCCCTGCCACATTCGTTTGTGTCCCGTGGTGGGTGACGATATAGCCCACACTATCCAATTCCAGAAAATCTTTGAAGAGTTGGGTGTTGGGGGTATGACCAATGGCGTAGAATAGGCCGCGCACCGGCAGGACGGATTCTTCCCCTGTGGCTTTATTGATAATCCGCAGACCCGTCATTAAATTGCCATCGCCAAGGATTTCCCGTGCTTCAGTTTGCCAGTGAACCGTAATTTTAGGATTGGCAAACACGCGATCCTGCATCGCCTTACTAGCGCGCATTTTGTCACTACGCACAAGAAGATGGACGTGGGAGCCATATTTAGTGAGATAGACTGCTTCCTCCGCTGCACTATCACCGCCGCCAATCACCGCCAACTCGACATCCTTGAAAATCGGCGTTGCCCCATCACAAATGGCACAGGCGGAGACCCCCTTAGTCCAATACTGCTCTTCGCCGGGGAGATGGAGTCGTTTGGCCGTGGCACCCGTACAGATAATGACGCTGTGGGCATAGACCTGCCGCTCTGCTGAGCTAATGAGAAAGGGGCGTTGACTAAAATCCACCTGAATCACATCTTCAGTGACCATTTCTGTGCCCCAGCGCTCTGCTTGCGCCTTCATCCGTGCCATCAGTTGCGGCCCTTGAATGCCTTCCGGAAAGCCGGGAAAGTTTTCCACTTCGGTGGTGGTCATGAGTTGTCCCCCCGGCAGCCCCCCAATTTGATAGCCTTCAAACATAAAGGGCTTGAGGTTGGCGCGAGCGGCATAGATGGCTGCTGTGTAGCCCGCAGGGCCAGAACCAATAATGACAACGTTTTCAATCCGTGGCGGTGTCATGGCTAAAACAAACTCGAAACGACTATGAGTTATTTGATTTTAGCTTGATTTTCCGTGGCAAACAAGGGAAGCATCTTTGGGCATAATGAAACGGTTAGGCACGCTCCTTGGCTGTGTATATCAAGCAGTTAGAACTCACGAATTTTAAGTCCTTTGGCGGCACAACCGTGATTCCGCTGCTGCCGGGGTTTACGGTCATTTCAGGCCCCAATGGCTCAGGGAAGTCGAACCTCTTGGATGCGTTGCTGTTTGCCCTTGGCCTTGCGGGGTCTAAGGGGATGCGGGCAGAACGATTGCCAGATTTGGTGAACCATAGCCAAACGCGGCGTGGCCATAGTGTGGTCGAAACGCGAGTCACGGTGACCTTTGCACTAGATGCTGAAACGGAATGGCGCGTGACGCGGCGACTGCGGGTAACCAAGCAGGGCACCTATACCTCGACCTACGCGGTGAATGATCAACCCTGCACGCTGAATGAACTGCACGACCAGTTGCAGGCATTTTGTATTTATCCCCAAGGGTATAACGTGGTCTTGCAGGGGGACGTCACCAGTATCATTTCTATGAATGCCAAGGCACGGCGGGAAATTATTGACGAATTGGCGGGGGTGGCGGATTTTGACCGCAAGATTGCCCAAGCTCGCGAAAAATTAGATACAGTCAAGGAGCGCGAAGAACGCTTTCGCATTGTTGAGCAGGAATTGATTCAACAGCGCGATCGCCTGCAACGGGATCGCCTGCAAGCGGAAAAATATCAAGCCCTACGGCTAGAACTGCAAGAGCGAGAGCAATGGCTGTTGGTGCGCCAATGGCAAGCCCAGGAAGCGCAAAAGGTGCAACTACAAACACAGATTCAGACGCTACAAAAAGAACAAGCCCAACGCCAAGAGCAACTGCAACAAAAGGCACGGGAGATGGCAGCGGCAACGGTTACGCTAGAACAACTCAATCAACAGGTGAAAGCCCTCGGCGAAGAAACGTACCTCCGCCTGCAAGCAGCGTTGGCGGCTCTCCACGCCCAACAGCGGCAGTGTCAACGCCAGCAAACAGCCTACCAACAGCAGCAGGCACAGTTGGCAGAACAACTCCAGCAACGGCAAGCCCAGTACCACAGTCAACGGTTGCAGCAACAGCAACTTACTCAAGAGTTAGAACAGCAACAGGGCGATCGCCCCCCCTTAGTGACAGCGGTTGCCACCAGCCAAGCCACCCTCGACGCCCTACGGCAGCAAGCTCAGGAGTTGAATACGGCAGCCCAAGCTTGGTTTCAGGAGCACAGTCGGCGACGGCAGCGGATTGATGCCCTGATCCACGAACTGGAACCGAGTCGCAGTGAACTCTCTCGCCTTCAGGAGCGATCGCAACAATTGCGGCAACGGCAGGGGGAATTGCACCAAGCGGCCACCAGTTTAGAAGCTCAACAATTGGAATTGCAAGACGCGCTCACAAAAGCTGCAGCAGCAGTCCAACAAGAGGAGCAGCAACTACAAAACCTCGCCCAACAACTGGCCACAGCTCAGCAACAATTGAGCTTAACAGAAGAAACCTATCAACGCCTTGAGCGAGAACAGCGCCAAAAGCAGCGAGAACTGGATCAACTGGAAGCACGGCAACAGGCGGTTCAGGAAAGCCAAGGGAGTTTTGCGGCGCGGCTCATTTTAAGTGCTGATCTCCCCGGCGTGTTTGGGCTGGTGGCACAGCTCGGTCAAGTGGAACCCCGCTATCAACTGGCCTTGGAAATTGCGGCCGGGGCACGCCTAGGCAATATCGTTGTGGCGGATGACAGTGTGGCGGCAGCAGCGATCGCCATCCTGAAGCGGGAACGGGCTGGTAGAGCGACATTTTTGCCCCTGAACAAGATGGCACGTCCCAAGACCCTACCCCTTATCTCCTTGGCAGGCTGTATTGACTATGCCTTGAATCTTGTGACCTTTGAGCCGCAATATGCCCCCATTTTTGCCTACGTGTTTGGCAGTACCCTGGTCTTTGAGAGCCTTGAGGCGGCGCGACCCTACCTAGGGCAATATCGGATGGTCACCCTAGAGGGAGACTTGCTAGAACCCTCAGGGGCAATGACCGGGGGTAGCTATAGTCGGACAAATACCCTCCGTTTTGGTCAGGGGGCCACCCCCCAAGAATCGGCAGAAGTCCAACAGGTGCGCGATCGCCTTGGGGAACTGGAACGCCTGTTAGATCGCCTCATTCAAGAGCGCACGCAAAAACAGGGGAGAGTGAATGAGCTGAGCCAAGCCCTGAGTGACGCCCGCCAAAGCCATCGCGATCGCCAGCGGCAATGGGAGCAACTTCAGCAGCAACAGCAGCACCTCAACCGCCAGCAAGCAGACTTAGCGCGCCAACAGCAGCACCTTAGCCAAGAGTTAACCGCCGCAGAGACTGAACTCGCGCACCTAGAGGCTCGTCTTCCTGAACTCGAAGCAGAACTCGCCGCCGAACGCCTTGCCCTCAATGCCCTTGAAGCCAATCCCAGCCATCAGCAGTGGCAGCAGCTTCAGGAACAGCTTCAGGCACAGGAAAAAATTCACGCCGACCATGTGGCCGCCCTGCAAGCGGTGGATCAAGCCTTGGGCGATCGCCACCGTCAACTCGAGCAACTAGCACGAGACCTAAAACAAACAGAACAGGAAATTCAGCGACTGCACCAAGCCCAACAGGAGACGCTTTGTCAGCAGCAAGCCCTCGATCAGATGCTTGGGGACTTAGCGACGCAAACTCAAAGCACGCAAACTGCCTTGAGGGAATTGGACGCCCGCCTTGGCCACCTCAAGGGCGATCGCGATCGCCAAGACTACCAACTACGACAGCAGCAAAAGGACTACCAACAACTGGAATGGCAATACCAAAAAGCCAGCGACACCCTCACCACGCTGCAAGCCCAACTTCAGGAATTCAGCACCATCGAGGCACCCCCTTTACCCCAGCCATGGCCGGAAGTGCCCGCCAATCTCTCCCTCAGCGACATTCAACAGCAGTGCCAAGCCCTCGAAAAACAGCTGCGTGCCATGGAACCCGTCAATATGTTGGCGATTCAGGAATTTGAGGAAACACAAGGGCGGCTTAATGAGCTACAGGAGAAGCTCGCCGTTCTAGAAGCGGAGCGCACGGAGATCCTACTGCGGATTGAGAACTTCACCACCCTGCGTCAGCAGTCCTTCCGTGAAGCTTTTGATGCCGTCAATGCCAACTTCCAAACCATTTTTGCCACCCTCTCCGAGGGTGATGGCTATCTGCAACTGGAAAGTCCTGAGGATCCCTTTGCCGGGGGTCTGAATCTGGTGGCACATCCCAAGGGGAAACCCGTACAACGCTTGGCCTCAATGTCGGGGGGAGAAAAATCCCTCACGGCCCTCAGTTTTATCTTTGCCCTACAACGCTATCGCCCTTCCCCCTTCTATGCCTTTGATGAGGTGGATATGTTTCTCGATGGTGCCAATGTTGAGCGCCTTGCCAAAATGATTCAGCAGCAGAGCCAAGAGGCACAGTTTATTGTTGTCAGTCTGCGGCGACCAATGATTGAAGCGGCTCAGCGCACGATTGGCGTCACCCAAGCGCGGGGTCAACATACCCAAGTGATTGGCCTCGATTTGACCGCTCACCATTGATGCCTAACGGTGGCTGAAAAATAATTCCTAGATTTTCGATAGTTGATCGGCGTGGATCGTAGAGGAACAGTAGAATCCATTTAACTGTCAAAACCTCGAAGTTCTGCTGAGGAGTGTCCCTATGAAATACTGGCAAAAATTTGGCCTGAGCTTACTGACGGTGGCCTGTTTGGGAACAATTGCCCCTCGACCTGCCCAAGCCAATATGTTTACACAAACGGAAGTGGATCAAAGCCGCTATGTGGTGATGGCTGTGCCCCTTGCCCGCGGTGGCTATCGCCTCTTAGTGGTGGAGCAAATTAAGGATACTCGTCCCTGCTGGAGTGAGTCGGGCAGCAACCCCGTGGTGATTGACCCACTGTTGACGACGTTTGACTTTACGGGCATTTGTGGGCGGGCTACGGATAGCAATGGCTACTCGATTCGGGTGGCGCAACAGGATTTAGGGTTGCAGTATGGTCTGCGCATTGAACAGGGGGATGGCGAGTTACTCCTTGTTGGCAGCAGCAATCGCGGTGGCCCACGTATGGTCATTGGCCGCACCCACGGTATGCAGGAAGGGCAATTTCTCAAGTTTCATCTGGAACCCACTTGGCGGCTAACGCGGCGCACCTATGAGGGGCAAGTGCTGGGTCATGTGTATTTCACCAATGACTCTTGGGAAGCAGCAACCGGGAGTATCCCTGCCCCTGCAACGCCCATCGGCACGGAAACCAACATTGATCCCATACCCACTCCCCAAAGCTAGGTTTACCGCTGCTTCATTGCCCGCTCCATCTCCCGTTTATCTTGGCGCTGCTTGAGGTCTTGGCGTTTGTCGTGGAGCTTCTTACCACGCGCCAGCCCTAGGGAAACCTTGACCCGCCCATTTTTCAGGTAAAGCTTCAGGGGCACAAGGGTGAGTCCTTTTTGTTCCACCTTGCCCACTAGCTTACGGATTTCCTGCTTGTGGAGAAGGAGCTTGCGATCGCGCAGGGGGTCATGGTTGTAGGATTGGTTAGTGCTCTCATGGGGCGAAATGTGCACATTCATCAACCAAACTTCACCATTGCGGATGCGGGCAAAGCCATCCCGTAAATTCACCTTGCCAGCGCGAATGGACTTGACCTCAGTGCCGAGCAACACGAGACCACATTCATAGGTTTCCAGAATTTCGTATTGGAAGCGCGCTTGGCGATTTTCACTCAGGACTTTGATGCTATCGCCCATCAAAAACTCCGCAAGGGTATTGCCAATATACCGTAGTTTAGGGGTAGGGGAAATTTTCATCTTATCACTGCCCTCCCACCCCCCTGCTCAATGGTTATGACGCTATGCCCAAGCCGCAGCAGTTAGCGTTTCTGCAAGGCCTGCCCTTGATTGCAGTGGTGCGTGCTGCTCATCCTACTGCAGCGATCGCCCACGCTCAAGTGTATATTCAAGCGGGCTTCACCTGCCTAGAGGTGACTTGGACAACCCCCGATGCTGCTGGCGTCTTGCAACAACTCCGTCAAGACGCTCCCCACTGCACCATTGGCGCTGCGAGCCTGCAAAACCCAGAAATGGTTAAAGGAGCGATCGCTGCTGGCGCACAATTTTTAGTGACCCCCCATACAGCGATAGAGGTGGTGCCCCTCGCAAAGGCGGCCAATTGTCCTCTGATTTTGGGGGCATTGACACCAACGGAAATTCTCCACGCTTGGCAAGCCGGGGCAACGGCAGTGAAGGTTTTTCCAGTGATGGCGGTGGGGGGGGCGAGCTATCTACGCGCCTTGCGACCCTTGTTGGCTGAGATTCCCCTGATTCCCTGTGGCGGTATTGGTTGGGGGGATGTGGTACCCCTCTGGAAAGCGGGGGCGATCGCCATTGGTATGGGCAGTCAACTCAGCACGGATGTAGCAGGCCTCAAGCAGCAGGTGGCTCAGGCTCGTCAGGCGTATCAGGCACTGGCGCAGGGGTAAGGGTGCGCACCCGCTCAGCATGGAACCGTTTGCGGCGCCAGCGTTTGCCCAAATCGAGGCCAATGGTTTTGTGGAAATCATCCTGCACCTTTGCCGTGAGGCGGTAGGACACTTGGCGGACAATTTGAGCCAAGACGCGATTGCCTGTCCCTTGAATCAGGCCATGGGGCAAACGGTAGATAAACCGAGGAAAGTACATTTCCACCCGCAAATCCAATTCCCAATTGACCCGCGTGTAATCAATGACATTCAGCGCCAACAGGTCGCTATCCGTCTCAGGGGTGGCTCGCATCGGTACCAAGGCCATGGCCGCTTGAAAATTCACCTCATAGTTCAAAAACGGCTGTTCGGGCACAGGAATTGTTTCAATGCGATAGACCCCCTGCTCTTGGGGCAGTAGGTGCAGTCCAATTTTGGGTTCCACTTCATAGCCATGGGAACCATAGCGGCCAATGGTGAGAATGTAGCCATGCTTGCCCACAGGTTCTGTTTTCATGGGATGGGCGCAGCGGTGAAACCATTCTTGGTGATTGTTCAAATAGGTCTCGTAGCGTTGAACGGGCGCATAGACTTCCATCCAGCCTTGGAATTGGTTGTGAAAAATAAAGGGGGGTAGCTTTGTCCCCTCTTGGGCATCGGTCATAGTATTAGATCAGCATTAGATCAGCATTTGGTGATTTTGATCCTGACATACGGCTGGGGGCGATCGATCGCTACTGCGGGGAACCTTGGAAATATTGTCCCTGTCCAATGGTTGGTTTACATTTCGTTACATTACTATTCAGTTGCTTGAGGCTCCAGCGATGCCCCCTGTCCCTGCTTGGCTCGCCATTGAACACTTGGACAAGCCGTGGATTTTTTGGCCATTGTGCTTGATGGTGCTTCTCAGCAGTATTGTTTTGCGCTGGGGGAAAGTGCAGCAGCAGTGGGCGCGGGTCATTGTCGTTGGCAGTTTAATGGCCGTGATGCTGCATTATCTGCTGTGGCGATCGCTGGCTACCCTCAATCTACGCACTCCCCTAGAGGCCACCTTTAGCCTACTCCTACTGGCGATTGAAGGTTTTATGATGGCGGGCTATGGCCTGCAACTCTACCTCCTCTTGCACATTAAAAACCGTCGCCCTGAAGCCGATGCTGCTGCCCTTGCGGTCAAAAGTGGCCACTATCAGCCTTGGGTGGATATTTTTATTCCGACCTACAATGAACCCCTGACGATTTTGCGACGCACGATTGTTGGCTGCCAAGCCCTCGACTATCCCCACAAACGTATCTATGTTCTTGACGATACCCGTCGCCCTGCCCTACGGGAATTGGCCTGTGAACTGGGCTGTGAGTACCTCAGCCGTCCAGACAATCGCCATGCCAAAGCGGGCAACCTGAACCATGCCCTTACGCAGACCAAGGGTGAACTGATTGCGGTCTTTGATGCTGACTTTGTTCCCACTCGAAATTTTCTCACCCGCACTGTGGGCTTTTTCCAGACCGCTGATATTGGCCTTGTCCAAACCTACCAGAGCTTTTACAATCCCGATCCCATTGCCCGTAACCTTGGCCTCGAGGATCACCTACCCCAAGAGGTGGAAATCTTCTCCCGTCATTATCAAGTCCTGCGGGATGGCATTGAAACAGCGCTGTGCTACGGCAGTTCCTTTGTGGTGCGGCGATCGGCCCTCGATGCCATTGGCGGCTTTGTTACTGAATCCCTCAGCGAGGACTACTACACAGGAATTCAATTGGCGGCAGCAGGTCATCGGTTGATTTACCTGAATGAAAGTCTCAGTGCGGGCTTGTGTGCAGAGGACATGACGGCGCATATTCGTCAACGTCAACGCTGGGCACGGGGCACCCTCCAAGGATTATTCATTGTGGCAAGTCCACTGCGGGTACCCAATCTCACTGGGCTTCAGCGCCTTGCCCACCTAGAGGGGATCACGCAATGGTTTCACAGTCCCATGCGTTTGCTGTTGCTGCTGTTGCCCTTGATTGCCGCCTTTTGGGGTGTCGTCCCCCTTGAAACCACCCTGCGGCAGTGGCTCTACTATTTTGTGCCCTACTACTGGCTGCTGTTGAGTACATTCCGCTGGCTCAATGGTCAAAGTCGCTCTGCCTTGGTATCTGATATTTATGCGGTTCTTCAATGTGTGCCGTTGACATTGACAGTGATTGACACGTTGTTGCGTCCCTTTGGTCGCGGCTTTTGGGTGACTCCCAAGGGGAGTTATCGCGATCGCTACCATTTTCAGTGGCACCTAGCGACACCGCTCCTCGTGCTTTTTCTTCTCTCTGTGGCGGCTGCTGTATTAAATTGGCAGGCATTACACACCAAGGGGCTACTATTGGCTTGGGTCTGGAACCTCTACAATCTGGTAATTCTCGCCCTTGCCCTCTACAGCCTCATCGAACGCCCCCGCCCCGATCCCTATGATTGGCTCAATGTCCAGCAAACCGTTGAACTCCATCTCGCTTGGGATCAAACCACTGCCCTGTGGGGCACGACAATTCGCCTTTCTGAAGGGGGGGCGATCGTGCATCTGCATCAACCCCTCCCCCCCTCCGCAATGGGTGTACCCCTCACCTGTCGGCTTTTGGAGGCAGGCATTGACCTCAGCGGCCAAGTTGTTGATATGCCCAATCCAACGACCCTAGAGATTTACTTTGACCCCCTGACCTTGGCTCAATACCGCCAATTGGTCACCTTACTTTTTTGTGAACCCAACCGTTGGCAATGGCAAAAAGCCCCCAGTGAATTACAAACCCTGTGGCTGCTTCTGCACACTCTCATCTCGCCTCCCCTGAGTCGTCACTGGATGCGGATCACCCGCCCTAGTCAGGCAAAAGCGTGGCATCGAGCCTATAGCTATGCCAATGAAAAATGATTTTTGCCAGCTCTTTGTAACATTAAGCTTATAGGTCTTAAACGAGGGGACTATCCATCCAAAAGCCGTCCACAAATTGCCTAGTTGCTCCATCGCAACGAGTCCACCATTACTCGCTGGCTCAATGTCTATCGTCCAGTGTTGAATTCTGCATTGGCAGTCACTGTCTCTCCTCTGAAAAAAACACTTGAATGGTGCATTGGCTAAGATATAGCTTGGCTAGAGCGACAACACTTTCTTGGAACACTAAAGATGCACCGACACCTCCTCCGAATCTGTATTGCTCTGGTGTTGGTGCTGTCTCTTCAGTCCATTGCTCAAAGTGCCTTACCCGCTGGTGCAGGGGAATTTCTCACAGGTCGCGAGGCCACTTGGCAACGGGAATATGAAGTTTATTTTCAAAATCAATTTACTAGTCGGCGACTCAATCCCTCTGCCATTCAGCGCATTCTCAGGCAAATGTCCAAGCGTACGGGTCGGCGCACAGCTCTTTTGCACTTGGTACCAACGGCCAACGAGATTAAGCTCTTAGTTACCTCTCTACAGGGAGAGCCACTGTTGCTGACTGTGCCAGCAGTGTCGCAAGCTGATCTGATGGCATCGTTCATCTGGCTACCCATGCCTTGTTTCGCCCCGGTCAAGCCCAAGAGTCCTTTATTCAACTGTGGGGCAGTGAAACAGTCACGCTGCAAAACCTCCCCCAACTTAATCTAGAGCAACCCCCTCTCGAACTGCTGGTTTTGAGTGCCTGTCAAACCGCTCTGGGAGACGATCGCGCGGAGTTAGGCTTTGCGGGTCTTGCCCTTCAATCGGGTGCCAAAAGTGCCGTCGCTAGCCTCTGGCAAGTGAGTGATGCGGGTACCCTAGAACTCATGGAACACTTCTATAGCCATCTGCACCACACTGCTAGTAAAGTTGCTGCTCTGCAAAAGGCTCAATTACACCTTCTGAGATATTCAAGATTCCAAGCACCTTATTTTTGGGCAGGCTTTACACTCGTGGGCGCTCCTTGGTAAAGCAATTTTCTGGCCATCGTTTTAAGATTTGTTAGAAGAAAATTTATTTTTGCAAGCAACATCTGAGAAAATTGCATTGAGAGATACAGGATTAAGCACAGATGCATTGGCAAGTGGCTTGGAAAAACGGCATTCGCTATCTTTTGCTGGCACTACTCGCTAGTACGTTGTGGGTCACCCCCGTCTGGGCAACCAGCGCGATCGATATCCCTTTGCCGGAAACAGCGGCCGGGGTCGTTGATGAAGGTAATGTGCTTAGTGCCGTCACCCAAGGCAGTGTCGGGCGATCGCTCCAAGACCTCTCCGAGGCAGCGGGCATCAATGTTCATGTAGTTACACTGCACCGCCTCGACTATGGTGAAACCCCCCAGAGCTTTGTGGATGACCTCTTTAACCAGTGGTTTCCCGATCCTGAGTCCCAAGCCAATCAGGTGATCATTGCCCTCGATACCGTTACCAATGGCACAGCGATTCACTATGGCGAGGCCGTGGCCGAACGCTTGAATCCTGAAACTGCCGAAAGTATTGTCCAAGAAACGATGCGGGTGCCCCTACGGGATGGCAACTACAATCAATCAGTCCTTGACACCGTCGATCGCCTTGCGAAAGTCCTCAAAGGCGAACCGGATCCAGGCCCGCCCGTAGTACGCGAAGTGGTTGTCGAGAAAACCTACAAGAGCAAAGAGGAAACCGACGATCGCTCCGCCACAATTATCGTCGTTGCCCTGCTAATCGCCGCTACAGTGATCCCAATGGTGACATACTTTATGTATCAAGGATCATCGTAGCCAAGCTCCCCTTCCATTTATGAAAATCTATACCTACCACACACCAGAGCGTGTACCAGCCGACTGGCAACCCGACTGTGCCATTGCTGTTGATGTCCTGCGGGCAACCACTACGATCGCCACTGCTCTTGCGGCTGGGGCAGAAGCCGTTCAAGTCTTTAGTGATCTAGCAGAGCTAGAACAAGTGAGTCAGCAGTGGCCGGCAGCCAAGCGGATTCGCGTTGGTGAACGGGGTGGGAAAAAAGTTGCTGGCTTTGACATGGGCAACTCTCCTGCTGAATGCTTGCCAGAGCGGGTAAAAGGATGTCGCCTCTTTATGAGCACCACCAATGGCACCCGTTCCCTTGAGCGAATTCAAGCCAGTCCCCTCGTTCTTGCCGCCGCCCTTGTCAACCGTGCTGCCGTTGCCGAGTTTGTCCAAAAACATCAACCGGAAACCATCTGGATTGTTGGTTCGGGCTGGGAAGGTAGCTATTCCCTCGAAGATACCGTCTGTGCTGGCGCGCTGATTCATCACCTCTGGGGTCAGCAGGATGCCCCCCTCGAAGCCCTTGCGGGTAATGACGAAACTATTGCTGCCACTGCTTTGTACCGCTACTACCAAGATGATCTATTGACCCTCTTTCACCATTCCAGCCACGGGCAGCGCCTGCTCAACCTTGGCAATGAAGCCGATCTCAAATATTGTGCCCAAGTGGATATTCTGGCCATTGTGCCGTGGCAGGTTTCCCCCAAGCTCTTGACTAAGGCCTAGGGCACCACATCCCCACCCAGAGCAAAAAGCCCAACCAGACATTTTCATTGAAGTAACGACCATAGGTCTGAATGGGGAGCGTTGTGGTTTGGGTGTCACGGCGTTCGTGGGTATAAATTTGTAGAGATTGCCGCAGCCAAAAGTAGGTGGTCACGGCCAAGGCCAGCCAAAATCGCCAAGTGAGTCCCGCACTCCAGCCAACAATGATCAGGAACACCACCGTCAGCCCATAAAATAGCGCGATCGCCAAGGGCGCATAGGCACCGAAAAATAAGGCACTGGAATTTACCCCCAGTCGGCGATCGTCGGGGCGATCGGGCATGGCATACACCGTATCAAAGGCCAATGTCCACATCACCACTGCCACCCACAACCACGCGGTGGTCAAGGTTAAGCGTCCCTGTACCGCTGCCCAAGGAATGAGGACAGCAAACCCCCAAGCCACTGCCAAAACGAGTTGCGGAATGGGAAAGACTCGCTTCGCCAAGGGATAGAGCAGAATCACCGGCACTGCGGCCACCGCCAGCCAATACCCCAAGGGAGT
The DNA here is from genome assembly GCF_031583455.1 of Thermosynechococcus sp. TG215. Classification (NCBI taxonomy): domain Bacteria; kingdom Bacillati; phylum Cyanobacteriota; class Cyanophyceae; order Acaryochloridales; family Thermosynechococcaceae; genus Thermosynechococcus; species Thermosynechococcus sp. TG215. Next base: position 1,403,863 of record NZ_CP134178.1, read on the forward strand.
GAGGTAAAACGTCAATCCCCAAGCACAGAGGAAGGCAATCACCATCAAGCCCAAGGCCACACTGAGGGAAAGGCGGCGACTGGCTAGGGGGCGGTTTTGAGTCCGCTGCACATGGGGGTCAATATTGCGGTCCCAGCAGTCATTGACAATGCAGCCCGCCGCACTGGTGGCGATCGCCCCCACCGTGATAATCAGCAGCAACTGCAACGACGGCAAGCCCTCACTCGCCAAAGTTAAGGACCACAGCGCCGGAATGAGGAGAATCAAACGACCCGCAGGCTTATGCCACCGCAACAGTTGGGCAATGGCCACCCAAGTTGGCACTGAGGTTCTCGAAACTTGAGAATTCACCACACCGCTCCCACCGTGAATGCCACTACACTTAAAAATCTTAACTTTTCAGGCGATTTTGGGACGTTGCCGCCCCATTTGCCCTAGGTTTCTAGTTAGCCCGTTTGCACTCTGTCGATTTCCCCTTTTATGGCCAGAAAACCCTTTCACTTTTTCCGTAGTGCTGCCCCGCCAGACCCCACACCCCCCGCCGAGGAAGAAGATAACTATCTCGAAGATTACTTCTTTGATGAACCCGGCGCCATGCCCGGTACCCTCAGTATTGAGGCCGATGCGCCACCGCCGACAATTATTCTCATTGACTATCAGCCGGATCAGGCCAGCCGTCGCGTTTTAGAAACGCCGGAAGAATGTGGCCCCTACCTCAGCAGTCCCTCCGTCAGTTGGATAGATGTTCAAGGGATTGGCGATGAAGACGTGATGCGGCGACTTGGCCAAGTTTTTCACCTGCACCCCATTGTCCTTGAAGATATTGTCAATGTCCCCCAGCGCCCCAAAGTTGAGGATCATGACGATTACCTTGTGCTGATTACCCGCATGGTCACCCCCAAGGAAAATGAACACGGCTTTTATACTGAACAAGTGAGCTTTGTCTTGGGGCCGCATTTCTTGCTCACAGTACAAGAAGAACCCGAACGGGATTGTTTTGACATGGTTCGGCAGCGGATTCGCACCAGTCGCGGCATCATTCGTCGCTATGGCCCCGATTATTTAGCCTATGCCCTTTTGGATGCCATTATTGATGGCTTTTACCCGGTTCTAGAAGACTACGGCGAGCGCATTGAGGAATTAGAAGATGCCGTAGTTACCCGTCCTAGTCGCGCCATTCTCGAAGAAGTCCACCAAGTGCGCCGCGAATTACTGGCGCTGCGCCGTGCCATTTGGCCACAACGGGATGCCATCAATGCCATGATTCGCGATCCCAGCCCCCTTCTCTCCGAGGAAGTGCGCATCTACCTACGAGATTGCTATGACCATGCCATTCAAGTGCTAGATATGGTGGAAACCTACCGTGAACTGGCGGCCAGTTTGATGGATGTGTATCTTTCTTCCGTTGGCAATAAAATGAACGAAATTATGAAAATTCTGACGATCATTTCGACCATTTTCATACCGCTGACCTTTATTGTCGGTATCTATGGCATGAACTTTGATCCCGATACCTCCCCTTGGAATATGCCTGAACTGGAGTGGTATTGGGGCTATCCAGCCTGCTGGGCGGTCATGCTTACCGTGGCGGGCAGTTTATTTTTCTTTTTCTGGCGCAAGGGCTGGTTCCAAAGCAGCACCAGTATAGGCTCCCTAGATACTGAACGCTAGTTCCCCATCGACTTTAGAAACTTGCCCCTTGTCCCTTGCGTCAAATTGGCTTAGGGTGGGAAAGCAAAGGGAGTACTTCATATGTAAAAATACTCACTTGTTACGTGCATAAGTTTTGGTGTGAGTTAGGTACTACAGGGCGATCGCCCCTCTCTCCACACGTGAAGAATGGGATTGGGAGAGTTAACCGACTGCAATCAAGCATGAATTAGGAGACTGTATGAAAAGATTGGCACACTTGGGTGTTTTGGCAGGGTTAGTGAGTAGCCTATGGCTAGCACCCGCCATCAGCCGCTATGACATTGCCACTGCCTTGCCCGAAGAACAAGTGTTGCGCATCCTCAACAATGTGCCCATTTTTATGATCACCAATGATAAGGGGGAACCGCTGACCTTTGAGATGCCCAATCCCCAAGATCAAAGCAAGAAAATTCAAGTTTTTACCTTCTTTGTCAATCAGCAGGATGCCCAAACTGCCCTGAACACCATTAAAACCCAGCAACCGGATGTGGGTCGCGTGGCGCGGGTCTCGGCAGCCGCTCTCAGTGGGGCGGTGAAAATTGCCCTCGAAAGCCAAAAAAATCCTGCCATTGGTGTGGACATTATCCCCTCCAGACCACAACTGGAAGCAGCGGTGAATCTGCTCAAACAAAGTGGCGATCTAGTGGAACGCGATGGCAAAATTCTCACCAAGGATGGTAGGCCGTTCATGGGCGGTACCCCCCTCTTTTTCCTAGCAGATAGCAAAACAGGCAACCCCATTGCCATTGAAGCCCAAATGCGCGAAAACGGCCAGACCCGCACCCAGCGGTTTATTCCCTTTTACTTTGATAAAACCCAACTCCAACGGGAAGTGGATCAAGCCCGCCAGCAGCGTCCTGAACTGGCCAAGGATACCGGGATTCGCGTCGTCATGCTGGATAATTTGGTGGCAACCATGTTGAGCACCAACGATCCTGTGGCGGGTCAAATTCAACTGGTACAAACCCCTGAGGCGATTCAGTTTGCCGTGCAACAGAGCGGTGGCAATAATGCCCAGCGACCCAATCAAGCGAATCAACCCGCGTCTCCCCAGCGCCCAAATCAACAGGGGGGCGGTCAAGGCACAAACCGCAACCGCTAAGACACACCCATGCCCTGGCGACACCTGCTAACGGCAATTCTGCTCCTTGGCTTCCTGTGGGGATGTGCCCTGCCTCAAGTGCGAGCAGAGGAGCGCCTGTTTCTGAATGTCGGGGTGGAATTTCGTGGCGAAGTGCAATTAGCCGTTGGCAGCCAGTGGCAGAATACCGAGGTGGGGGGGCTGTCGGGTTTGATCTACGATCCGCGTCAACAGCAGTTCTATGCCATTAGTGACGATCGCCAGCAACCTCGGTTTTACACCCTCGAAATCACTCCCGAAACCATTACCCCCAAGGACGTAACCTTTCTCCAGCAGCCTAATGGTGAGGTGTATCCGCCCAACACTGCCGACACTGAGGGGATTGCGCTGACGCCTGAGGGGCACCTTGTAATTAGCAGTGAAGGGGTAACGGCCACGGCTAGCCCCCCTTGGATCAAAGAGTTTGAGCGCGCGAATGGACGAACCATTGCAGCTCTCCCTATGCCCAAGTACTATCTCGCCAATGGTCAGCAGGGCATTCGCAATAATCTCGGTTTTGAGGCACTGACGCTTTCGCCGGCGGGCGATCGCCTGTTTGTCGGCGTTGAATCGGCCCTTGCCCAAGATGTCCGCCCCAATATCCCCATTTACTGCCGCCTGCTCCATTACCTGCGGGGGGATGTTGCCCCTGTGTTGGTGGCGGAGCATCTCTATCCCTTGGAACCCTCAGAGGCCGTGTTTAATGGCCTCGTGGAGCTACTTGCCCTTGACAATGGTGGCCATTTTCTGAGCTTGGAGCGCACCTATAGTCCGGGAGCAGGGCATGGCATCAAGCTCTTTGAAGTATCCTTGGCAGGGGCGACAGATACCCTTGGCATGGCCACGTTACCGGTTGATCTGCGCACTCTCCGCCCTGTGCAGAAACGGCTGATTTTGGATTTCAAGACGCTGGGGATTCCCTTGACCAATTTGGAGGGGATGAGCTTGGGTCCCCCCTTGGCCGATGGGGCGCGATCGCTCTACATCATTGGCGACAACAACTTTGATGGCAAGACGCCGACCCAAGTCCTGATTTTTGCCTTAACCTTCCAGCGCTAGGCCTCAACGGTCAAGAGTCCCAGTTGTGCTAACAGGCGATCGCCCTCCACATGCTCCTGCATCATTTGTTCGACGCATTTGACTTTAGCGATTTCATGGAGGCGCACCTGACCAAAGGCACGATCCACAATTTCCACGGCTGTTAGGGTGTCTAAGTCCACCGAGAGAATGGGAATTTCCAACTCTTCGGCACGGGCAAGAATCGCAGGGGAAGGCGGCAAATGCCCCGTGAGGATCAGACAGTGGGTGGAGGTCTCCAAGGCCGCCCATTGAATATCGGTGCGATCGCCCCCGGTAATCACCGCCATATTGTTTGCTTTACGGAAATACTTCAAGGCAGCACTGACGTTCATTGCCCCAATGGTGAGTTCTTCTACCAGCAAATCCAAGCGATCCGGGCGGCACAACACTTCCGCATTTAACTGGCGTACCAATTCCCTGACACTGACACTGCGCAGCAGCTGACTGCGGGGCAACATCCCAAAAACGGGGATCTGATGGGTCTCCAGATAGTGGCGAATGGCAGGCAAGGGTTGGGCCTCGGGTTGGGGAATATCGTTGATGATCACCCCCAATAGGCGATCGCCCAATTCCGACTTGGCGAGGAGGAGCGATTCCACCACCAAGGGGGACTCGTAGCGCACCACCAGTAAAATGGGTGCATCCAACACCGCTGCCATCTGAGCTAACCCCAAATCAAACAGCCGCCCCTCGGCTAATGTGGCTGGCCCTTCGAGAAGCACCAAGTCTTCACTATTGATAGTGTGATAGGCTGCTAGGGCTTGGCGATAATCCTGCTGATCTGTGCCCATCAGCCGTGCCTTGATCACTTCTGGCGTCAGCGTGAGCAATGTGGGTCGCACATTCTCTAGGTTGAGGGTTTGCTGTAAAAAACTGACATCGGCTTCAGTGTCTTCACTCTCGGTAGCGGGTTGGTAGGTGCCCAAGGGCTTACCATAGGCAATGCGCAGATGGCGATCGCGACAGAGCTTGGCCAAGCCTAAAACCGTTGCCGACTTACCGCTATAGGGCACAATGGAACCAATTAATAAATGCTTCGCCACCGTTTAGTTACTCCTCCCACAACCCCAACCCTGAACACGCTATCCTTAGTCAAGCCGTAACAGCTTACGATAAAACGCTTTTGAAAAATCGGCAATACGATGTTTTTTATAGTTAATAATTACATCAATGAGATGATCCACCAGTTCAAACGTGGTGATGGACATTTCGTACTGGAGATCAGGCGAATTATCAAAGGTCACCGTACAACGGGATAAATCCGCCGGCAAATTGGCGATTGTCCATGTGGCAATAAAATCAACATTGTTACCGCCTTCAATCCCCCGTTGTCCCTCCAACTTCCCCAAACGGTAGAGGGCGATGCCCAAGGGCAGCAGCGGACGTTTCTCAGCACGCATATAGGGGGCAAAGATATTGACTTCCCGGGGGTTGGCAGGCTGAAGCTGATCGAGGGCGGTCATGCAAGAATCCTTGTGTATTCAGTCTCACCGAGTGCTGAGGTCTATTCTACAGGTAGAGCAGGTAGCACGGGAGTCTTCGCTCTAGTAGCGCATTTTGGTTTGGTAACATATAGTTAACATAACTAACGAGCACTGCCTATGGTTTTTGATCCCGGAAACGCTAATTTCTACCAGTCTTCTACGGATGATGGGCAGCCCAATCTGCTCCTGAAGTACCTGCAAAGCCAATCGCCAGAAGTTTTGACCCGTATTGCCCGTTCCGTCAGTCCAGAAATTCGCCAAATTATCAGCCAGAATGTCCAAGGTCTCGTGGGCGGCCTTCCCTCCGAGGATTTTAATGTCCAAATTGCCACCGATCGCGACAACCTTGCGGGGTTATTGGCCTCAGCCATGATGACGGGGTATTTTCTGCGCCAGATAGAACAGCGCATGGAACTGGAAATGAGCCTCGGCGATTTACCTATGCCCTAGGTTCTACCCACATACTTATTGTGAGTCTTGCTTGTGTCCGATCCTTGGCAACAGTTTAAGGCACTGCCTTGGCGATCGCTGGTGCCCACAGGTCTTCTTGTTGCCCTGCTTGCAGCGCTGTTTGATACGGGGCTTTACTATATTGCCGGTGCCGTCGCATCTGTCGGCGAGGCGTTGATCATCCTACTTCAGCCTCCTTTGGGTCTGTTAGTCCGCCTTGGTCTGAGCATTGGCCTTGGAATGGTGGCAGTGATCTCTTTGGAGGTGTGGTTTAACCCAGCGCCGATCTATAGCGGCACCCTCTGGGCGTTATTTCTGTGTGTCCTAATGGCCAGTGTGTTCTTGAGCTTTTTTAGCGGTACCTTGGGACTGCGCCCCCTATTTTTTCCACTCACAGAGGTGTTCCTGATTGGCACAGCCGTGGGGATTTTTTGGCAGGGTCGTCGCTACTGGCGGTATTAATTCGCTTCCTCAAGACGAGACGCAGGGAGCTTCGGAACGACGGCACTAATCTCAGGATTGAAGGTGACATCAAAGGCATCGGCTCCCTGAAACAAATACCACACGGCCTCAATCACACAGGCAATGCGAGCAATGCTACCCAGAGAACCGTAGGGCACCGTCGAAAAGAGTAGCCCCAGCATGAGGTAAACGCCACCCCACAGGGGTTGGCGCAAATAAAACTTATGGAGTCCGGGGAGAAAGATGCCGGCCAAGGCTAAGAGAATGGCGATCGCGCGATTACGGTAGCCCATTATTGCTCACTGTGAATGACTCTAAATGCGATATTCAGTTAATCTTTAGCAAAACGCAACCTTGAGGAGTCTGGATTGCCACAACCACTATCTGTTGCTGTCTTTATTTGCCTAGAATGGCAACCCAATGCCGGGGGACACGTCAAATGTTGGGAACGTTTTGCGGCAGCTGCCAGCCACTACCCAGACCGCGTTGACCTGACCATTTACTTCCTTGGTGCCAAACAGCAAACCCTAGAGGTAGCAGCCAATGTTCGCTACCAATTGCTACCGCCCCAGTTCAGCACGCACTCACTGGAAATTATGCGCCAAGGGGCAGGCGTGACCGATGTAGCTCCCTTGCATTGGGGATTGCGCCGTTATTTACCCCAACATCAGGTGTTTCACATTACGGATACTTTTAGCTTTGCTCAAACGGTGCGCCGCTTTTGTCGCCAGTACCATCGTCCTCTCCTCAGTTCGATTCACACGGATTTGCCCTTATTGACCCGCACCTATTCGCGGGAAATTATTTGGCGCATGAGTGGCCGCAGTTGGGGGCGAGAATTTTGGCGGTGGCTATGGCTGGAGAAATTACAAGTGGATCAGTGGTTTGGTTACCGAGCCGAACGTAAATTAGCGGGCTTTATGCGTGCTAGCGATCGCGTCTTGGTCTCGCGGCAGCAGGATGCCGATTGGCTGCTCACGTTTTTGCCCCCTGAGCGGGTGGCGTGGTTTCAGCGGGGCATCGATCGCGATCGCTTTCATCCGCGATTTCGCAATCCCCAATGGCTACGGGAGGAGTATCACCTGCCAGAGGTGCCGATCGCGCTTTTTGTCGGTCGGGTAGATGCCAGTAAAAATGTGCTCCTGTTAGCGCAGGCAGCTCAAGTGTTAACCAATCAAGGAAAGGCATTCCATGTGTTGATTGTTGGCGAAGGGGCACAGGCTACCCTTGTCAAAGACCTTTTGGGCGATCGCGTCACCCTCACAGGCAAGGTACCCCAGGAAAAATTAGGGGCAATTTATGCCAGCAGTGATCTATTCGTCTTTCCCTCAGAGTCGGAAACAGGGCCCAATGTGGTGGTGGAAGCACGAGCGGCAGGATTACCCGTTGTCATTTCTGGGTTTGATGGCGGGCGCAAATATGTCCAAACCTCAGGGGAGGATGGGGTGGTGGTTTACAGTCGCGACCCCCAAGATTGGGCAGCCGCCATTACCCCGCTGTTAGATGATGCCCACTATCGCCAGCGGATGGGAACACAGGCACACCAGATCACCCAAGCAACGTGCCCCACGTGGCAGGACGCCTTTGAGCAGAGCATTTTGTGCCAATGGGAAGCGGTTGCCCAAGCCTACGGCTGGCCTCAAAAAGCCTGATCCTCTAGGAGAGCCTCTAAAATCAAGGCCATATGGGTCCAGTGGGTTCCCCCCTGACAAAAGACAATATAGGGTGGACGCAAAGGGCCATCGGCAGACAGTTCCGACGTGCTGCCGTCAATAAACGTGCCCCCAGCCATCACTAGATCATCGGCATAGCCGGGCATGGGCGCAGGTACAGGATCAAGATAGGAACCCACCGGGGAGTAACGTTGCAACGTACGGCAAAAGGCAATCAGCTTTTCAGGACTGCCCAATTGGATCGCTTGAATGACATCGCGGCGGGGGGCAAGGGGGGCGGGGTTGACGGGATAACCCAATTGGTCAAAGACATAGGCCAAGAGATGGGCGCACTTGAGGGCTTCGCCGACCATTTGCGGTGCTAAGAACAGCCCTTGAAAGAGCAGACGATGTTGATCAAATGTGGCACCCCCTTCGTGGCCAATCCCCGGTGCCGTGAGGCGATAACTGGCTTGCTCAATGAGATCAGCGCGTCCTGCTAAGTAGCCCCCCGCGGTGGCGATCGTGCCGCCGGGATTTTTAATCAGAGAACCCGCAATCAAATCGGCGCCAACATGGGGCGGTTCTTGGGTCTCGACAAATTCGCCGTAGCAATTATCCACAAAACAAACCACATTGGGATTTTGCCCCTTGATCAGTTGGATCATTTTGCCAATGTCCTCAAGGCTGAGGCTCGGCCGCCATGTATAGCCACAGGAGCGTTGAATGAGCACCATGCGGGTTTGAGGTTGGACACAGGTGGCGATCGCCCCCCAATCCGGTTCGCCCGTACTCAGGAGGGGAATCTGGCGATAGTGAATCCCAAAGTCCTTGAGGGAACCTTGGCCGCGACCCCGCAGGCCAATCACCTCTTCTAGGGTGTCGTAGGGGGCACCCGCAAGGGAAATCAGTTCATCCCCAGGGCGGAGCACACCAAATAGCGCCGTGGCGATCGCGTGGGTACCAGAAACAAATTGCACCCGCACCAAGGCCGCCTCAGCCCCCATCACCTGCGCAAAAACGCGATCCAGCACCTCACGCCCTAGGTCGCCATGACCATAGCCCGTCATGCTACTGAAGTGATGCACCCCCAGCCGCTGCTGCCGAAACGCCCCTAGAACCCGATCCAAATTTTCCTTAACGCGGCCATCAATTTCGTTAAACGTTGGGGCAAGTGCCTCTTGGGCAGTAGTTAAGAGTAGATTCGTCACGCGCAAAGAAGAAATCAGCTATTCATGTAAAAGAATATGCAAGGGAATCACGACTAACTATGAATCCTCACTGAAAAACTCATTATCTTCTAGATTAACATCCAAGCCATCAACCAGATCATCAAGTTTGGGTTTGAAATCAAAATTGTATAAAAAGTCAATATCTAGTGATTCAAGCAAAGCACGAATATAGATTCTCAATGAGACGTAACCTAGAGATTCAATAAAACTAGGGATATCTAATTTAGGGATCCATTCATAGCATGAAGCATGAATATTGACCAAGAAGTGCATTATTTGCTCTAGCTGTCTTGATTCTACTGGAAGGAGCTTAGGACATTGATTTTCATCTAATGCCTGCTCAAAAAAGTTAATCATTTTTCTTTCATCAGTCTCATCAAACTTTTCTCTTGCTAAATTAGGTATTAAAGTCTTATCAAAGACTTTAATTTGAGATGAAGTCTCTTTCTTTAACTCAGTGTTGATCCAACGAGTTTGGAGGGGATCGGCTGCTGCACAAACGCAGTAGATAGGGAATAAATTGTCATTTGACCAGTTTAAAAGCCAATTTAAATTTCTGTAAGCATTCAACCTAGCCACCTTACCTAAACGTGCAATAAGCTCAACTTCGTCAATTAGGATAACCCAACCTTTATAACCACACCAAGTTAATACATCGGACATTAGCTCACAGTAAGCACGACTATGATTTGCAATTTTAAAAACAGGTAATTTTGGAAAATCTTGGCCTCTTTTTTTATGAACTCTTTTAATCTCAGATATTGGTAATCGGCATCCAATCAAATCACCATACAGCAACTCACTTTCTTCTTCATTAGCGTAAAAATAATTTTCAAGAACAATCAGTGGTAATTCATGGGTGTATCTATTTTGGGCATGAATATAAATATCATTTAAATCATCTGCTCTTTTAGTATTCAACTTATGCTGAATACCAAACAGTTTAGAATCTGGAGTTCTGATAGATGAGGCCAGCTTTGCATACAAACGCAACATATGCTGACCAGATAATTCACGACTAAGAGTAACTCTACTAACGGCAAAACCCATCTCCAGAGCTTTATATTCAATATTGGTTAATTCGTGGGTTTTTCCTTGACCGTAGCCACCCCATATAAATCTACCCTTTTGTTTATTACCTACAGCCAGCTGTTCTAAATCTCGAATAATTTTTGTTGTTAGATCAGGTCTTAAATCAGGAAGTTCACGTATTGAGACTCTGGTAGGAATACCAGCACGAAGAGACTCAATAATAGCAATTGCCGTGTTTTTATCTAAATTAGTAACCATATATCACTCAAAATCCTGTATCTCCATAAATCAATTTTTATTCATAATTCACGCTTTTTTTGATCCTTTACTGCCTTTACTACTGCCTCTATTACCACTTGTTGAAGTTGAGAAAAGTTCTTTAGATAGTTGCTAGGAAAATCAAGTTGATCATCCCTTAATGAAGCTTGTTGTAAGAGGCTATAAGTTTTTTGATTAATCTCAGGAAGATACTTGCTTTGTAATTCCTTTAGATGTTTATTAATGTCAAGCAAATCAGAAAAAGGATTAAATCTATCGCATTCCTTGAATCCATTTTGTAAACGTATCCAAAGAGCATCATAAGAACGAAAACCACGCTCATGATTTGTAACAAGATCAGAGTTGCCAGCAAAAATGAATAAGCAATATTCTAATACTTCAGTATCATCAATAAGCTGTCGAATAATTTCATAAACATCCGAAATAGCATTTTTAGTATAACTATATCTGTGAGTTTCAGGATTTTTCTCAGTTAGAACTTCAAGATCATCCACACTAATAACTAAACCTTTATTACCTGCAAGTCTTATTAGTTGAACAAGAGAGTTAATCCAGTCTCGAGCATTAAACTTTCTAATTTCTTCAAAAAGAAGTAAGGACTTAAATTCTTTTTTTTCTTCTTTAGTAATGTCATTGGTTGCAGAAAGCCACTTCTTTGCTTTTTCTATAGCATCCTGCTGATTAGCAATCATCCTATTGTATACAACTTGATAAACAAATGACTGAAATGATGGGGTAAAATCATATTTTTTAATTATTTTGGAAATTGCTTTTTTGATTTCACTAGTTGCAATTTGCGTATTGGGATATTGATCTCTAATCCTAGGAATGAACACTTCTGAACCATCATATTGATCATCAATAGAAAATTCCTGAGAAACTGTGCAGCAAATTCCTCTTACAACAAGCTCCAAGTCAATTTTTTTAAGTATTGATTGATAGAAGTCAACTAAGTTGTTTGGCCGGAAGTTCTTAGCAGATAAATAAACAGTTACATAGCCAGATGACTTTGCATCAAGCATAATCGAACGAATCAAATGGGTTTTCCCTGTTCCTTTATCCCCAACTAAAATTTTGACTTTACTGCCACCATTTGCAATAAAATAATCAAGTTGATATTTCTTAAAAAAATCAAGCCATATTTCTCGACCAACGGTCATTTTTTGAAGCAACTCTTCAGATTCAGGTGGTTGTCCATTACTTAGTAATTCAATATCATTGCGATTAATATTCACCTTGCCAAAACTCCAAATAATCAATCTAGTTATGCTCTATATTCTGACTTCTTGTGAATTGCTAAGATACCAAAAGACCTAGTATTATTTGGTGATTGAAATCTATAATTATTTTTTGAATCTCTATGAGAAGAAAATATAAAAATATAATCCTTATATTCTATGCTATTTTTTCTCAAAAGCTTTGATAGGTCGACCAAAAACATTGATTCAGTATATTTCTCTTTTGCTATTGACTTGATTGTCCATAGATTATAAATCTCTCTGATTAAAATGTTTCTACCCCATCTTACTTTCTGATCATTATTAAACCCAACGATGTATTGATAAGCGGTAAGTAGTTCTTGACAAATTTCATCTTCATCGAATCGCCTTGACCAAATGGCATTGTATTTTTCACTAACCCATCGTACTATGCTTTCTGGATTTAAGTTGTAGTTTTTCTCTCGTATTTTATCGCCTACGATTTTTGCCTGCTTCTTTTTTATATTAAAGATTAGTCTGTAGGGAAAAATTTCGTATACAGGGAAGCGACCCAAAAATCCAATATTATGTTCTCCGAACAGTCTTTCTATAATAGCTGCATACTCTGGGCTTATAAATAATTCTTCTTTCTGCTTTACATTGTTTTCTAGTTCTTCTAGGTGATCTTTTATCTTTGAAAAGCTACTGCATATAGTTTCATGACAAGAATTAAAATCATGTATATTCCATTCTTTAGCTAGATTGACTAATTCTTCGTAACGCTTTTGAAGAACTTTAATATCTCTTTTAATATCTAGTTTAGATTCTAACATTCTTCCTTGATAACAGCAAGATCCGATTCCTTACCAATCATTATAGCACAAAAATCTTGTACTTAATCAAATTTAATATGGTATTCTCCATAAAAATTCTTCAATAAATATTATTGAATATTACTGATTATTTCTTTTGCTATCACTTTCAAAATTGTGAGTCTTGGCAGGATAAATGCGTCCTCGCCACTGCTTAGGGCGTTGCCAAGAGGAGAGGGTAATTCGCAGGGCGGCGAGGGGATCCGCAAGGGGAGACAGCCAAAAGAGCCAGTGCCCTTGACCCGTCTGCCAATCATAGACAGGGGCGATCGCCAGTGTCATGCCGCAGCGGATCAGCACCAGCAAGCCATTGAGCAGTGTCGCCATCTCTAAAGGAAGGCTGGGAGTAGTCATTGCCAGTGCCATCAAGCCCAAAATCAACAGGGGCAACGGTAATCCCTGTACTGCCCAGAGGAAATAGGCATCGCCCCAGAGCTGGGCGGCGGGGGTGGCATCCTTGAGATCCAGCGATCGCCCCCATTCTCGCCATGTCTCCGCCATGCCCTCATACATCCGCACCTTGAGCACCTTGGAGCCATCGCGAAAGGCCACCCGTGCTCCCCTAGCTGCTGCCGCCCGCACTAACGTTACATCATCACAAAAGGAGGAAGCGGCAACTTGGTAGCCGCCCATTGCCTCGAGGCGCGATCGCCGAATGAGTAGGCACTGACCATTGGCCAGAATCCGCTCCGGCTGAGTTTCCACAGCGCGCGCTGCGCCAAAGCGGTAGATCAGCGTCAAGAGCAACGCCGGTTGCAGCCACCATTCACCGCCGGTCTTGAGGATAAAGCGAGGCGAGAGAGAAATCAGATCCAGTTGCTCCTGCTCTGCTGTCGCCAAAAGACTAGCTACAAGGCCGGGTTGCGGTTGGGTATCCGCATCAATGCCCAAAATCCACTCACTATCGGGATGGGCACGACAAAAGCCCGTATGTAAAGCCCAAGGCCGCCCCACCCACCCCGGCGGTAAGGGGGGATCAAACTCCAGTCGCAGACGCGGATCGCGGTGTTGTGCCGCGTGCACGATTTCAGCCGTGCCATCTTGGGAATGACTATCAACAATCAGAATTTCCCGCACCTCATAGCCTTGACGCATTAAGCCCTCTAAACAGGGTTGCAACCGCTGTGCCTCATTGAGGGTGGGGACAACAATTGAGACTTTGGCTAAGTTCTCTGGGCGGGAGGGCTGGGGGGTTAAGGGAGTCGGTCGTCGCCAACCTGATCCTAAACGGGCGATTAAAACAGCCGCCCAAGGTGCCTGTGCCAGGATCGCGGCGCTGGCGATCGCTGCTATGCCAACTGCAACGGTACTCAATTTTCTTCTGCCTCGTCCTCTGCTGGCGAATTTTCGGGGGGCGGAACATCCTCTGGAGACAGTTTCAGCCGTTTAATCGGTAAATTGGCAATCAAAGCCGTTGTCCGCTGATCCGACTCTAGGGAAACCGCTAGCCCCTCCGTTTCTAGCTCCACATAGCGGGAGACCACCTCTAAAATATCGCGCCGCAGATTGTCCAAAATTTGCGGTGTCAGGGCCGTGCGATCGTGGGCAAGAACTAACTTTAAACGCTCCTTGGCAGTGGTGCGACTGGGGGGAGTACGGGTAAACAGCCGCTCTAAAAGTTCACTGATCATCCCTTTGCCCCAAACAAGCGTCGAATGCGACCAAAGAGTCCACCGCTTGCCGCCTCTAAATCAAGAAACTCAACCTTTTCCCCCTCCAAGCGACGGGCAATATTCATAAAGGCCTGCCCCGCTAGGGACAGCGACTCTGCCAAGACCAAGGGTTCCCCTTTGTTGGTGGAAACAATCACCTTCTCATCCTCGGGGACAATGCCAATCAGGGGAATCGAGAGAATTTCTTGGACATCTTCGACGGACATCATATCGTTGGCAGCCACCATTGCTGGGCGTAAGCGATTCAAAATGAGATGGCTATTGCGAATGCGGTAGGCCTCCAGCAGGCCAATCACGCGATCGGCATCCCGTACAGCGGCAATTTCTGGCGTGGTCACCACCAAGGCTTCCTGCGCAGGGGCAATGGCATTGCGAAATCCCGCCTCGATCCCCGCTGGACAATCAATGAGCACGTAATCATAGTGCTTGCTCAGGGCTGAGGCCAACTGTCGCATCTGTTCTGGGGTAATGGCATCCTTATTGCGGCTTTGGGCTGCGGGCAGCAACACCAGCCTATTCAGGCGTTTATCGCGCACAAGGGCTTGATCCAAGCGACACTGCCCAGTCAGCACATCAATGGCGGTGTAAACCACGCGATTTTCCAAGCCGAGTAGTAGGTCAAGGTTACGCAAGCCAAAGTCGGCGTCAATGAGCACCACCGATCGCCCCAATTTGGCCAAAGCCACACCAATATTGGCACTGGCGGTTGTTTTCCCCACGCCCCCTTTGCCCGAGGTAATGACAATCGTGCGCCCCATTGAACTCCCTAGGAATTGGCTTACTAGAATAGATTATCTCAAGGTGCCTCGGATACGGCGAAGGCTCGCCCCCAAGTATCGGCGGGGGCAATCTGAATCCCTTGGTCTGTGGCGTAGGCCACCTCTGGATAAGGCGGGTTTGGCGGCTCTGGGGTACGTGCCAACAGATCAGCAATCCGTAACTGTGTGGCTGCCATTTCAAGGGTCATAATCCGTGCCCCCCGATTGCCCTTGGCACCGGCGTGGGCGATACCGCGTAATCGCCCCCAGACGATAATATCGCCGGCAGCAATGATACTGGCTCCTGCATTGACATCGCCAACAATCACCACAGTGGCGTCATGGTGAATTTCCATGCCTGATCGCAGGGTTGTTTTCAAGTAAAGGGGGTTGGCCATGGGGTCTGAGTCCCCCTCAGTCTCTTTTGCAATTAAGGGTGGCAGTTCCCCCTGCTGGACACTGTAGCCAAGGGTAGCGGCAGCGATCGCCGTCTGGCGGCGTTCGGTAATAATCTTGTCCAGTCGCAACTGATGCTCGCTGAGAGCCTCGGCCAACTGTTGAAGCTGTGACTGATCTAAAAGCCGCTGTCCGCAGGCACAATCTACGGGTAAGGTCTCTGACCAGAGGTGTTCTTGACCGACAAGGTAAAGTTGCAACTGCGGCCACAGGTCAATCCAGTCTAAATCGGCCGGCAACGTGAGTCGGTAGCGCCCTCCACAGTGTTCTAAAGCAAGGCCGCTGACAATGGGTGTGCTTTGCTCCACCTCAAGAGTTACCGCAGGGCTTTCAGCAGGTTCCTCTACGGGGGTTGACTCAGACTCACTCATGGTTTTTCCACTCGCAGTCGCTGTGTAATCAGAACCATGCCCGTATCGCGAATTAAGGCCACAGAGACCCAGCGATTACCGGCTTCTTGAGGCGCACGTCCCACCTTAAAAATCCCGCCCGCAGAGAGGAGTTCCAATTTGACGGGGCTAGGATTGGCGTAGGTTTGGGCGTTGATGGGCTGATCGCTGGCGGCGCCAAGGAGAATGGCATTGCCAATGGGTTCTTGCACAATCGCATCAAGGCTAAACTCTTCACCCGCACGCACGGCTTGGGGGAGGGAGAATTGCACCGTAGGCGGTGTCGCACCAATCGTGATCGTAGTTTTTTCGCTGGTAATGTCTTGGCGGATGATTTTGCCGTTGCGGATGACTTGGGTGGCTTGCAGGTTGCCACGAATGTTTTGCGGGCGATCGCTCGTGCCGCCGGTTCCCTCAATGGTTGTACTAATCTCTAGAATCCACTCATTTCCCTGCTGTTGCCAACGGTTCACCGTCGTGCGGTAGCGGATGTCACGGTAGGGTTGCCAAAACGTCGGCAGTTGTTTGCGCAAGATTTCAAGGGTGAGGCCGTCCCCTGTTTTGAACTCAGGGTCATAAAAGGCTAGCACTGCCTCTAGATTCTTTTGACTGGCTGCTGTATCCAACCCGTTAAGGAGGGATTGCAACGATTCTGGCAGAGCAGCCGGAGTGGCTTGCGCGAGGGGAGCCGCCCAAGTCTGCTCCTGTATCCCCCCACAGATCACTGCCAAGCCAAGAACTGAAACCAAAAAAGAGCGACGCATCATTCACTGCCTTTGCGACTCGTTTGCCATTAAGGTCTATTCATCAAAATTGGCGGAGTTATCTTGCTCGTCAGTGGGAGGACGATCCAAGGGTTGATAGGGCACATATTCACTGCCATCCGTTGTGCCTTCCGGACGGGGGCGGGGGGGTCGCCGTCGCACAGGGCGATCGCTCACTTCCGCAGTTTCCGTAATCGGCGGCGGCGGTCGGCGGGTTGGCCGGCGGGTTGTCGGTGTTGGTGGACGATAGGGTTCATCGACAATCTCATCTGCCGGTGGTGGGGTCGGTCGCGGACGCCTTGAAGGGGGACGCCGAACACTGGGGCGGCTAGGGGGTGGGCTACTGCGGCGTGAGGGTAAACGTCCGACCGGGGGGGCATCCTCTACATCCTCGTCTTCATAGCGCGATCGCGACACCTCACGACTGCCCCGAATTCGCCGCAGGGGTGGGTAATCCTCCTCCTCTTCCTCTTCATCCTCGTAGGGCTCGAGTTCCTCCAGCTCCGCTCGATAGGTGTAGCTACGGCTCACGGGTCGCTCTTCATCCACAATCGGGGTATTTCGCCGCGCCTGCTCGGTGGCCACCCGTCGTAGCCGAATACTCTCGTAGGCAAAAAAGGCAGCGGTGCCTGTTAGTAGAAACTGGCCAAACAGCAGAATTGGATCGAGGCGCCACCCTTGGAAAAAGAGAATCCCACCGCACAGAAGAGCCACTGCGGCGAAGAAAATATCGTGATCTCGCGCTAACTCTGGCTGAATCGAGCGCAGAAAATAGAGGAGCGCCCCCGCAACCGCTAGGCCAATGCCCAAAATACCAGCAGGCCCAAGCCCGACATTAACAATTTGACCAAGGAGGGGGGAAAAGGAAAGATACGTCATTTAACCGGTTGATTGAAAGGGCAAAATAAAACACAGAGTCACAGCGCTATGGCCATGACTCTATTTTAGCGATGATTGCAAAGCCCACCAGCTGCTTGGCTGCCTATGAAGAACGCTGCACTTTATCAATTTGACTAATGGTGATCAAAGCAGCGAAGGTTAAACCCAGCACCACCGCGCCGGACAATAGCCCAATAAAGAAACCTTTAAGAGAAGGGGTAATGGTCAACAGTAGAGGGTACGCAGAATGAATCATGGCTGTTGCTTGCAGGTCAAAGTGAACACTAGGATTTTAACAAAATCTGGCTTCGCTGCTATTAGACCCAGTGTCGCCAAGCTCGGAGTCGCGTCAGTAGCCGCTGCTGAAGGCGTTCCCAAAACGCAAAGGAAAGGACGCCTCGGGATTGCTCTCGTGGGACTAAGCCGATATTTGCCCCGACCGGTCTGAGCGATCGCCCCATGGCCATCGCCGCTTCGCGAGCCTCTTCTCTAGGAGGAATAAACGTGAGGGTGGGAGCGGGTAGCCAACGCGCCAGTTCGCAATAGCGATCGCGGGGATGATTTTTTACTTGTCCCTGCACCACCAACGTCGTCGATTCGCCACCATCCACCGCCGTTGCATCAGTGACGCCCTGCTCCAGTAAAAACGCCTGAAGCTGTGGAAAGGAGAGCCCCGGCGAACCACCATTGCCCCGCCCATCGCTGACGACGAAAATATATTCATTGCCCCGTCTGCCGAGAATCGCCTTAGGAGAAGTGCGATCGCTGTCATCCACAGGTAGCTTCCTGCCGCCCTCTAAAAGCTGCTGCGAGCCACTCACCACATGAAACGGCTGCGCAGGTAAGCTGCCTCGGTAAAACTCCATCCCCCCTTGAGCCGGGAAATGCACAATCGCTAAATAGCCCCCCTCATAGGGACGCACCACCTGACCATTCACGATGTAGGCTCCGAGAACCCCCGCTGGAATCGTGCCTCGACCGCTTAAGCAGGTCTGCCGTAGTGCCCCATAGTCAATACCCTCAGGCTTTAATTCCCCCATAACCCATTTCTGATAGTCCTGAAAGGAACGCAGGGAATTCGCATTTAACCAGCGGAAGAAATTCGTATTCATCGCTGCCACAGCTCCCGTCCGCCGCGCAAAAGCCGCTGTCGTTTCTAAATAGGTATCTTGGCCATTGGGGGCAGGTTCTGTCATGACCACCCGATAATCCGCCATCGGCGCAGCCACCATATATACCTGCGTTTGATCCACTCTATGGGTCGAGTACTGAAGAGTGGCTAATGAGAGGCCAACCCAAGGCAACACACTCAGCATCTATTTTCCTCCAGCACAGCCTTCAGTTTCGGTGGGCTATCTCTAACCTAGGACGCAAAAACAGATGATTCTGTCCCCAAGCTGCTTTAAGGATAGTGAATAAATCAACATAAATCTTTAGGTTCTTTTAACCCACATCCTTGGGGAATCTGCCTAGGATCAGGGTGGGATTTTCTGGACGCTTTGGCACCATGGAACAAATACCCGCTTCAATTTGGACACTCACCGCTGGCATTGTTGTTACCCTGATTAGCTTCTGGGTTGGTCATCACCATGGCCTCCTGCCGGAACAGGCCTCTGAGCAGGCTCCCTTGGTGGATAACTTCTTTGACATTATGCTCACAATTGGTACCGCTCTCTTTTTGGTGGTACAGGGTGCGATCATCCTCTTTGTGATTCGCTATCGCCGCCGTGCCGGTGAGGAAGGGGATGGCCTACCCATAGAGGGCAACTTACCCCTAGAGGCCTTCTGGACGGCCATTCCTGCCCTGATTGTGATTTTCCTTGGTATCTACAGCGTGGATATTTTCCAGCGCATGGGGGGACTGAATCCGGGGGATCATGCTCTGCACTCCATGCACACCCCTAAACCAGCAGTGGCGGTTGTTGCCGAAGCCCCCTCAAAAACCACCAGCGATGCAACTACCCTTTTAGCAGCAGCGCCAACCCCTGAAATTGGCATTGGTGCCAGCCCCGATGTTCAAGGCAAAGCCCCAGACGTAGTGGTGGATGTGGCGGGTATGCAGTATGCATGGATTTTCACCTACCCCGACAGTGGCATTGTCTCCGGCGAATTGCATATCCCAGTGGGCAAGGATGTCCAATTGAACCTCTCCGCACGGGATGTGATCCATTCCTTTTGGGTGCCGCAGTTTCGCTTGAAGCAGGATGCGATTCCGGGTGTGCCCACTGAACTGCGCTTTAAGGCTACCAAGGTCGGGACATACCCCGTCGTCTGTGCTGAACTCTGTGGTGGCTACCACGGTGCCATGCGCACGCAGGTGATCGTGCATACCCCAGAGGATTTTGAAGCGTGGCGCAGTCAAAACCAAGCGATCGCAACGACTCCCGTGATCCCCTCCCTGAGCGATCGCCATGTCGAGGAGATGGGCGTCACCCCCCAATTGGTGGCGCAAGTAGAAGCAATGACCCACCACCATTCTCCGTCAAAGCTGTAGTTTTCTTCCTACTGTTGCATTCTTGAGAGAGTTATGGCGCAAGCACAACTGCCGCTAGATACCCCCTTGTCGCTCCCTGAGCATCCCAAGGCGTGGAAGTGGTACGACTATTTCACCTTTAATGTTGATCACAAGGTGATTGGCATTCAATACTTGGTCACCGCCTTTATCTTTTACTTGATTGGCGGACTGATGGCGGTGGCCATGCGCACGGAGCTGGCAACGGCAGATTCAGATTTTCTCAATCCCAATCTCTACAATGCTTTCATGACCAACCACGGCACCATTATGATTTTCTTTTGGGTGGTGCCAGCGGCCATTGGTGGCTTTGGCAATTACTTGGTGCCCCTGATGATCGGGGCACGGGACATGGCTTTTCCCCGCTTGAATGCCTTAGCCTTTTGGCTGAACCCGCCGGCGGGGGCATTACTCTTGGCCAGTTTCCTGTTTGGCGGTGCCCAAGCGGGTTGGACCTCCTATCCGCCCTTGAGTACGATCACGGCCACTACTGCCCAGAGTATGTGGATTCTGGCGATCGTCCTTGTGGGTACCTCCTCGATCATGGGATCGGTGAATTTCATCGTCACCATCTGGAAGATGAAAGTGCCTAGTATGCGCTGGGATCAATTGCCCCTCTTTTGCTGGGCCATGCTAGCCACCTCTCTGCTGGCTCTAGTGTCAACGCCCGTGCTGGCGGTAGGGCTGATTTTGCTGCTGTTTGATATTAACTTTGGCACCTCGTTTTACAAACCCGATGCCGGTGGGAACGTTGTCATTTACCAGCACCTTTTCTGGTTTTACTCTCACCCGGCGGTGTACCTGATGATTTTGCCGATCTTTGGCATTATGTCTGAGGTGATTCCGGTTCATGCCCGTAAGCCCATCTTTGGCTATCAGGCGATCGCCTACTCCAGTTTGGCCATCTGCTGCGTGGGTCTCTTTGTCTGGGTACACCATATGTTCACCAGTGGTACGCCCCCTTGGATGCGGATGTTCTTCACGATTTCGACACTGATTGTGGCGGTGCCGACAGGAGTAAAAATCTTTAGTTGGGTCGCCACCCTCTGGGGGGGCAAGATTCGCCTCAACAGTGCCATGCTCTTTGCCATTGGCCTACTGTCGATGTTTGTCCTTGGTGGCCTCAGTGGTGTGACCTTGGGGACTGCCCCCGTGGATATTCACGTCCACGACACCTACTATGTGGTGGCACATTTCCACTATGTCCTCTTTGGGGGCTCCGTGTTTGGTCTCTATGCGGGGATTTACCACTGGTTCCCCAAAATGACAGGACGGCTCCTCGATGAGCGCTTAGGGATTCTCCACTTTGTGCTGACCTTTATTGGCACGAACTTGACCTTTTTGCCGATGCATGAGTTGGGTCTTAAAGGGATGCCCCGCCGCGTGGCCATGTACGATCCCCAGTTTGAGCCAATTAATCTCATCTGTACGATTGGTGCCTTTGTCCTAGCTTTCTCAATTATTCCTTTCCTGATTAACATCATTTGGAGCTGGAATAAGGGCAAAATTGCCGGCGATAACCCTTGGGGCGGTCTCAGCTTAGAGTGGACGACCAGTTCACCGCCGCTGATTGCAAACTGGGAAGTGCTGCCTGTGGTCACCAAAGGTCCCTACGACTACGGCATTGAGCAGCGCAAGGAAAGCACTGATGAGGATGAGGACGAGGAAGAGTAGGACGCTTTAGGAGCAAGCCATGCAAGGTACTGTTGACTCTCAAGCGACGGCCATAGCCGTTGATCATGCCCATGAGCACCCTGATTTTCGGGTTTTAGGGTTGCTGGTCTTTTTGATTTCTGAATCCCTAATGTTTGGTGGCCTCTTTGCGGCCTATTTACTTCTGCGGGGCATGAATGAGCAATGGCCGCCCGAAGGCACTGAGGTGGAACTTCTTGTGCCCACCATCAACACCATCATCCTTATTTCCAGTAGCTTTGTCATCCACTACGGCGATGTTGCCATCAAAAAGGATGACGTTCGCGGCATGCGCCAATGGTACTGGATCACGGCGGCCATGGGGGCAGTGTTCTTGGGCGGTCAAGTTTATGAGTACCTCACCCTCGGCTACGGCCTGCGCACCAATGTCTTTGCCAACTGCTTTTATGTGATGACGGGCTTCCATGGCCTCCATGTCTTTGTGGGGATTTTGCTGATTTTGGGGGTGATCTGGCGATCGCGCCGTCCCGGCCATTACAGTGCCCACAAGCACACGGGGGTCACCATGGCAGAGATCTACTGGCACTTTGTGGATGTGATCTGGATTATCCTCTTCACCCTGCTGTATATCCTGACTCGCTTTTAGGGGCAGGTCTTGAATTGGGGCGATCGCGGATCAAAGTTGCACTGATAGACCACAGGTGCTTGCCAACTCAAGGGAATTTCCAAGAGGTCACGGGTACCCGTAATTCCCTGCAAGAGAAAAAGAACAAGGGCAAGGGAATTCAAGCCAATGTGAATCCGCCGCCACCTGAGCGATCGATCTTGGTAAATCTCCCGCACAATGGCCACAGAAAAAATCATCAGCATCACCGCCGCCAAGCCAAAGTAAAAGTGGGAAACCCACCACTCGTCATCACGGCGAAAGACCCCCGGTTGAAAAGCTAGAATGGTCACCCCCATCCCTGAGAGGGTGGCAAAAACAGCACGCCATAGCTTCGATTGAGCACGATACAGCAGCGCCGTTGCTGCAATGGTGACAACAAACATCAGTGCCACGAGGACAACAGAGAGCGGTTGCAGTGTCTGATTCTCCGCCTGCATCAAGAAGCCCTGAAATCCAAACACCACTGAATAGGCCAAGGCCACCAATGTGATGCCAACCACGCCGGCTGCTAAAAGATTGCCCAATTTGACATGCAGGGTGCCCACTGTGGGTGGGATGGTGGTGTCTTTGAGACGACGCTGCCGCGTTTGCAGAGCAAAGAATGTGGTGATACCAATGACCGGAAAGACAAATGTGCAGGCCAAGATGGGATGCAACAGCAAAATGATGTCTTTGAGGTTGAGAAACATACTGGCTAAGAATGATAAGGCCAGTTTTAGGGTAACGAATCTAGGGGCGGGGCAAATCAAAGAACAGCACTGTTGTCAGTAAGCCAACTGTGGCCACCAACAAGGTCACTAGGAATCCCCAAAGCCGGGCATCTGTGCCCGCTTGTCGCTTAGAAATATCCTGCAAGGTGGACTCTACCGTATCAATCCGCTGCCCTAACTGTACTTCTATGGAATTGATACGCTGCTCCAGTTTGGCCTCCACAGCATTCATCTGTTGCTCCAGCTTAGCTTCGACAGCATTGATACGCTGCTCCAGTTTGGCCTCCACAGCCTTCATCTGTTGCTCCAGCTTAGCTTCGACAGCATTGATGCGCTGCTCCAGTTTGGCTTCGACGGCGTTGATGCGCTGCTCTAGCTTAGCCTCCACAGCATTGATACGCTGTTCAAGTTTGGCCTCGACAGTATCAATTTTGTCCTCAAGCCTTTGGAATTTCTCGTTACTCGTGGCGATGTGAATATCCAGCTTTTTATCCATGGCTTGGATGGCAGCCTGCATTGACTGCATATCGGCCTGCATCCCTTGGATAGCATCTAAAACTTGGCTCAATTCGGAACGGGTAACGGGTTCAGTCATGATGCTGATGCTTGATTAACGGACGTGGAGGGATTCGAACCCCCGACCCTCAGAACCGGAATCTGATGCTCTATCCACTGAGCCACACGTCCAGCCTTCTCATCATAGCATTAACCAAGGTAGGCTTGCTGAACCCGTGGATCATTCAGGAGATCTGCTGCACGACCGCTGAGGGTCACTTGACCCGCTTCAAGCACATAACCGCGATCGCCCAATTGTAAGGCTAGGTGCGCATTTTGCTCGACCAGTAGCATTGTCATCCCCTGTTGCCGCAGTTGTGCCAAGATGGCAAAAATTTCCCGTACTAAATTGGGCGCTAAGCCTAAACTGGGTTCATCAAGGAGCAGTAAGCGAGGACGACTCATCAGGGCACGAGCGATCGCCAGCATTTGTTGCTCACCGCCACTAAGGGTTCCCGCCAGTTGGTATTGCCGCTCCCGTAGTCTAGGAAAGCGCTTGAGTTGTTCTTCGAGGTCTTGTGCAATCTGCGCCTCATCTCGACGACAGTAGGCACCGAGAAGAAGATTGTCGCGTACGGTTTGGCGGGCGAGAACCTGACGCCCCTCTGGACAATGGGCAATGCCCAGCCTCACTAATTCATGGGGCGATCGCCCTGCAATCGATTGACCGGCAAAGCGAATGGTACCTTCACTGGGAACGAGTTTAGAGATGGCACGCAGCAGGGTGGTTTTGCCAGCACCATTGGCACCCACAAGGGTAATGCACTCGCCGGCTGCAATGGCCAGACTCACCTCGCGCAGAGCGCAAATGCCACCGTAGTGGACACTCAGGGACTCAATTTCCAAGATGCGCGCTTGAGAAGTCATCCCCTAGGCCGTGGTCTGTGATTCCTCCGTATTGGGGGAGCTACCCCGCGCCTCTTCCCATTCAGCAATAGCGGCATTTTCGGTTTGGGCAGCAGCACTGGTGACGAGGGCGCTAATTTCCCGAGGAGAGAACCCTTCTTCCAGTAGCTCCATATAGATAGGATGGAGGTTGCGTTGCAGTTCTTTGAAGATGGCGCGGGCGCGATCGGTATAGCGAAAGTTTTGGTCAAATAAGCTGGCCATCTGAGAAATCCAAGAGCACTGCCACTATCCTAAATCCTATCGGCACACCCATTGCTAGTGGTGGCGCGGACTTTTGTTTTCTTTCCCTTGGGCAATGATGGCAAGTCAATTTGTTATTCACTTTTCGATTGAACTTGACTTGAAGGTGCTGGTGTTGTTAAAGGATGTGTTCCTGTAGATACACCTCAGCCTTGTCCGTAGTCAGCGGTGGGGCAAAAAGATAGCCTTGGCCAGAGGGACAGCGCAGCGATCGCAACAGTTGCAGTTGAGTTGTGTTTTCAATGCCCTCGGCGATGCAATCGAGGTGGAGGTTGCGCGCCAGCACCAAAATCGTGTGAACCACCTCCAGATCTTCTTGGCTGCGATCCATTTGGGAAATGAAGGAGCGGTCAATTTTAATGCCATCGAGAGGCAGATTGCGTAAATAGCTCAGGGAGGAATACCCAGTGCCAAAGTCATCAATATTAATGCGCACCCCCATCGCCTTCAGCTCGGCAAGAATTTCGCGGGCAGAATCCAAGTGCTGCATCAAGGTACTTTCAGTAATTTCTATCTTTAGAAAGTGCCCTGCTAAATGGTAATGCTCAAGGGTTTGTTGAATCTCAGCTACAAGGGTGGGCAAAGAAAATTGATTGGCGGACAGATTGATGCTCATCGTAAAGCCCACGGACTGAAGCTTGGGATAACGCTGTTGCCACTGCTGCAACTGTTCACAGGCATTGTGCAAGACCCAGCGGGAGAGTTCAAAAATCAGCCCCGTTTCTTCAGCGACGGGAATAAAAACTTTGGGGGAAATCAGCGTATCCCCCTTTTGCCAGCGCAGGAGTGCCTCAAAACCTTTGAGAGATTGGCTCCGGAGCTTGACGATGGGCTGATAGTGGAGGACAAAGTCCCCCCGTTCAATCGCTTGCCGCAGTTCCACTTCTAAGTACAGGCGATCGCGCATCTGTTGCAGCATCACAGGATCAAAGACATCAATGCGATTGTGTCCCTTGGTTTTAGCGTGGTACATGGCCATGTCAGCATCCCGCAGCAGTTCCTCACTACTGGTGTAATGGGGGTTACCCATCACAAGACCGATACTCACCGTGCTGTACAGGGTGTAGTGATCGATTTCAAAGGGATGGTTGAGGCGATCCTGCAGTTGGTGGGCAATGGCTTGGGCATGTTCTATCCCCTCAATATCATTGAGCAAGACCGCAAATTCATCTCCCCCTAGGCGTGCCACTACGTCCTGAGGACTCACACAACGCGTCAGCCGCTGAGCAAAGGCTTGGAGGAATAAATCCCCTGTGCCATGTCCCAGACTGTCATTGAGGGTCTTGAAGCGATCGATATCCAAGCAGAGAACAGCATAGTGGTACTTGGGGTGCTCGGCTGCATAGCTGAGGGTAAGGCGCAACTGTTCCTCAAAGAACCAGCGATTGGGTAAATGGGTGAGGCGGTCATGGCGGGCTTGGTAGAGGAGTTGGGCTTCGATTGCTTTGCGCTCTTGAATTTCCGCTTGCGCCTTTTGATAGAGTTCTGCCTGCAGGATGGCGATCGCCAACTGGGTCGAAATTTGCTTAATCAGTTCAATTTCACTGTCTTGCCAGTCGCGGGGATGGGCGCACTGATGACAGATGAGCAACCCCCACAGCCGCCCTTCGACAATAATCGGTACCACTAGATTAGCCTTAACCTGATAGTGCGCCAGCAAATCGCGATAGCAGGAGGTAACAGGCGCTGTGTCTAAATCATTTACCACATGGATGCGACCGCGCTTGTAGGCTTCAATGTATCGCTCTGTAAAGCAGGAATCCCCCACGACATCCCCAAGGGCTGACAACCAAGGAGGGATCACCGCTTCAACGTCCATAATGCCGCGCCAATCCTCAAGGAAGCGATAAATAAGCACGCGATCGCAGCCCAAGAGTTCTCGCACATCCTTGACGGCAGCTTCAAGAATCGTGGCCAGATCAAGGGATTGGTGAATGTGCTGGGTAATTTGTACCAGCAGGCGATCGTACTGGGCTTGGCGCAGAAGTTGTTGTTCCACCTGATGGCGATCGATGGCATGGCGGATACTGCGCGCCAGCAAGTTGGGGCTGAGTTCCTGAAAGCTCAAGTAGTCCTGAGCACCACTGTGGAGGATCTGCGTGGCCAGATCCGGACGATCGCTGGGATCAATCACAACTAAGGGTAAGTGTGGATAGCGTTGCTGGAGTGTTTGCACTGCTTTAAGAACGTGATCCCCTTGAGCAATGAGGACAAGGAGATTGGGCTTGGCCTGAGCAACCACCCCGGGGGTTAAATGAGAATACGGACAGGTGTGAACTTGATAGCAAATGTAATCAATCTCGGCGAGATGGGGATATAAAATTTCACCCGATTGGGGGATGTTTTCGATCAGTAATATGTTGATGGATGGCAATAAGCATTTTTTTTGAGGATATTTTTGCGCAGAGTCTTCTGCGACGACTTCAAGGGTCGCTAGTGATTCTAAAGGGCAGTCATCAACAGCGGATAAAACAAGGAGTTTCTCAATCATTGCTAAGTCATCATTCAACACATTAAAATCACAAACTATACAAAAACTTATCAAGGAATATTATTTGTTGCTTCTTCCTAAGTCCATCATACAGCCCTTTTCTAAACTATTGGAGCAGCGATGGCGCTTCATCCCTCAAAGAGCGGTTTTGAGGTTTTTCTGACCGTGATCCCGTCACTGTGAAAAGGGGTGGGGATCGCTGTGAGATCGTGATAGAGAACACGTTTAGACTGCTATCAAAATTGCTAGGTTAGGAGCAGCATTCCCCAAAGGCAGGGGGTTGATCATTGTGCTGCAAAAACAACTTCAAAGCTGGCTGCGGGTTTCTTTATCGACATTGACGCTGGCGATCGCCCTTGTAGTTTCCCCATCCCCGGGTCTCGCCCAGCGGGATTTGATCCCCATTGACGGTTCCGATGAGGATATTCAGCTTCTCTTTGATCTGGTTTATTATCCGCGCCGCGATCCTGCCCGTTTTCGGCTGCAAAACAGTGCTGAGGTGGAAGCCTATCAGTTGATTCGCACCATTTTGCGTACGGGCACGACCCTCTACATCCGGCAGCGCCAAGATGATAATTACGGCTCCTATAGTTTTAGTCGCGATCGCTTGATCTTGCGTCCCCGCGCCCTTGCCCATTGGCCAATTTTTATCGAAACGCTGCGCCACGAGGGCTGGCACGTCGTTCAAGCCTGCTTTGCCGCCAAACGAGATTTGGATTCCTTGGTGCCCGTGGGCATTCGCGTCAGCCCCGGTATCGTCGCGGATCTCTACCGCAAGAGTGGCTATAACCCCGAAGACATTCCAATTGAGGCCGAGGCCTTTGCTGCTGAGCGGGTACCCAATATGACATTGCAGGGGCTACAGCGCGAGTGTGCCGACTGGATCAACCGCCCCAGCAAGAATTAGAGAGAAGAACGGGTCGATGCACCGCAATGCCGACAATAGGGTAAGTGGCGATAGGTGGGCTGCTGACAATTGGGACAGGGCATCCACTGCAAATAACCACAGTGGGGACAGTGTTGATCGAGATCCCGCAGTCGTTTGCCGCAACGGACACAGCGGAGTTTTTGGACTCGCCCTGCCGCCTGTCGCTGTGGATTGAGGAAAAGAGCTTGCGCCACTTTAATCATGCCAAACCCCACCGCTGGAATCAGCAGGATATAGAGGTAGCTGACCAAAAAAAGCAGACCGCCAAAGAGAGCAAGAATGACATTAGCCAGCCACTCAAAGAGGGCTCCCACCTGCAATAGTTCAAAAATCTTCAGCACCAAAGGAATCAAGAGGATCACCAGTAGGTGCCAACTCATGAGGGCAAGCAGGCCATGGCGGTGGCGATCGGCAAAACGATGCACCACTAGGGCGATCGCAATCAGCGGTAATAGAAAGAGGGCTTGTAAAACAAATTGGAGACTGGGATACCAAAACTGAGAGCGCTGATATTGGTTCTCAAGCTGGGCAAAGGTGGCGTCCTCGGCTAAAAATTTTAAGAAGGCTTGGCTATCGGCTTCTTGGAGAATCGCCTGTTCAAGGGCCGCCATCTCATTTTTGAGAGCGGCAATTTGGCGGTTGTTGGCCTCAAGGGTGGCTTTGGCCTTGGCGGCTTCCACCAAGTTGATCGATTGATCCGGGGGTTGCCCCGCAAGCTGCTCTAATAGTGTCGAGTCATACTCTTGACGAATGCGGGCATTGGTGGCCTCGAGGGTTTGAATTTGTGCCTGTTTCTGCTGTCGTTGCTGGAGTCGCTCCCGATAGGTAGGGCGGTTGACGGCATCTTGATACTCTGCATAGGTGAAGCAAATGGCGGAGATGGTTCCCAGTTTGCCCTTGCTGCTTTCCTGTAGGCGCTCCACAGCGGTCTGGAGCGGGGGGTCAAGGCTAATCTGCTGCTCTAGAAAACGAATGTCGCGCTCCCTAGCGGTGTCTTGGCGATAGGCTTGCCAAGGAGCATAACAGGGCTGGGCTTGACTGGGACTCAAAGGCCAATTGCTAATTTCGCTGAGGCCACTAAAGACATTAATGAGGATAAAAATATCCACCAAGATAATGACAATGAGACTGACCCAATTCAGGGGTTCGTCATTGACAAGGCGCGATCGCCGCCAAAATCCCCGCCAGAGTCGCCTCAACCCGCTTGTGATATTCATGGCAGCGTAAACCCAAAGGCAAGTTTTACCCGCTCTAGGGTTGCATTGGCCACGCGGGCAGCCTGTTCTTGGCCTTTTTTGAGCAAATCCTTGAGATAGCTGGGGTCTGCCATAATCTCTTGGTATCGCTGCTGAATCGGTTCTAGGGTAGCAATCACCGCATCGGTGAGGAGGGGCTTAAACTGTCCCCAGCCCATATCGGCACATTCTGCTGCCACTGCCTCTTTGGTTTTTCCCGTGAGTACTTGATAGAGACTCAGCAGGTTATTGGCTTCGGGGCGATCGGGATCGTCAAAGGTCAAGCCACGAATCGGGTCAGTTTTGCAGCGCTTGATCTTCTTGCGAACCTCATCCGGCGAGTCCAAAAGGTTAATGCGACTCAGTTCCGAGGGATCCGACTTCGACATTTTCTTGGTGCCGTCGGTGAGACTCATCACCCGTGCTCCCGCCTTGGCAATCAAGGGTTCCGGTAGCTTGAGAATTGGCGGCTGATTGCGGGCAAAGAGGTAGTTCACACGAGCGGCAATATCGCGGGTCAGTTCCAAGTGTTGCTTTTGATCTTCCCCCACAGGAACTAGATCGGCATCGTAGAGCAAAATATCCGCGGCCATGAGCACAGGATAGTCGAGTAGTCCTGCCGCCACGTTTTCCCCCTGCTTGACGGCTTTTTCCTTGAATTGAATCATGTCCTCCAGCCAGTTGAGGGGGGTAATGCAGTTCAGTAACCAAGTGAGTTCGGCATGGGCGCTGACGTGGGATTGGACAAAGATGGTGGCGTGGGCTGGGTCAATGCCACAGGCCAAGTACAGAGCAGCAACAGTATAGGTATTAGCCGCCAGTTCTGCGGGATTGTGGGGGACGGTAATGGCATGTAAATCCACCACACAAAAGTAGTTTTCATACTCGGCTTGCCCCGCCACCCAGTTGCGAATGGCTCCGAGATAATTCCCCAAGTGCAAGCTACCTGTGGGCTGGACTCCCGAAAGCACCCGTTTTTTGGTCACCCCAACCTCCTCTAATTGTGTTCCTACTATGCTACAGCCCTTTTCCTATGGATGGAACACGGCTTAAACGATGAAAGCCCCTATCCCATGGCAGGGTCATCTGGGCTTGCCCAATGCCCGCAGGGGTCTGGGTGATGATATTGCTAACTTGGCGCTGAGTCCTGCTGGGTCGCTTTAGTGCGTGCTTCTAATTCTTCAAGGCGGCTTTTTAGAGTTTGATTTTCCTTTTGTAACTCGTTGAGGGTGGTCTCAAGGGTCTTGAGGCGGTCATCGCTGCCAAGGGCTTTCTGAACTTTGGCGATTCCTTCATCAACTGATCGTTTGATACGGCCGTCGGTGGTGCGATCGCCCAGCTGCTGCAGCAGGCCTAAAACTTGGGGATGGTCAACTTGACTCAGGGCTTGGACAACGGCCATCTGGGTAAAGAAAAAGGTCTCGTGGCTGAGTTGCTCTAGCCGTTCCAGAATTTGCTTCAGTTGGGGATGGTGGCGATCGCCAATGGTGCCAAGGGTACGAATGGCGGCCAAGCGTAGGGGTTGCGGGACATCAATAGCGGTGTAGTCAAGAACCAAATTCACCGCCTCTGGAGACTCCTTGAGTTGCCCCAAGCCAGCGATCGCCCCACAGCGTACCACCTCATTCCAGCCTTGTCGTTTTTCCAAAGCCTTCCGCAGTCGTTTCAGCACTTTTTCGAGCTTGGGTTTCGGTTGCGGTTTGGCAGCGGCAATCACACCAATTCCCTTCAGGGCGGCAGCTTCAACGCTATAGCTGGGGTCGCCGTGCTTGGCAATGGGCTTGAGAAGTTCGTAGGCTTTGGCGGACTTAAACCCAGCAATGGCCTCCACTGCGGCGGCACGAACATGGGGGTGATCATCGGCTAGTGCCAGCTTGAGCGCCTCTAAGCTTTGATCCAGTTGAATCGTGCCCAGCACTTTGGCAATTTCACGCCGCACTCCCCAAAAGGGTTCCCGTTGCAGCGCCGCCGCCAAGGTTTGCACAACTTCTAGGTTTCCTTTTTTGCCTAGGGCAATGGCAGCTTGAACCCGCCCCAAAACATCGGGGTCGTACTGCAGTTGGGCTTTGAGTTCAGGGAGGGGGTACTCTAGGGTAACGGTTTTGAGGGTATGGTTGCCGGCATCAAAACTCACAAAGGTGGGCTGCTGTGGCAGCGGCAAATAGAAGGTGTGCTCTGGTTCATGAATGCGCAGGGGAATGGTTTTGACCGTCACCTGCCCCTGATCATCCACCGTACCGATGCCAACAGGAATCCGTAGATCAAAAAGGTTGCGCTCTAGGGGCGTGACCCCATCGGTCACCTGCTGCTGCTTGACGGTAAGAACGGCTAGTTGATCGGCTACCTCCCAGCGATAGCTCACATGGAAGTCGGGATGTCCCCCACGAAAAACGTATTGGTCAAAGAGGGGAAGTAGGTTGCGCCCAGTGGCCATTTCAATCGCCCGCAGCAGATCCACCGTTTCCACAGCTTGGTGGGCGTAGGTGCGGACAAAGGTTTGAATGGCTTTCCAGAATAACTCTTCTCCGAGTTCCTGGCGGATCATGTGATAGACACAGGCGCCTTTTTCGTAGAGGTGGCGATCGTAGAGTTCAATGGCTTCGCGATAGACATGGGTGACAATGGGGCGGCGGTAGCGATCGCTATCCTCACTGAGGTAGTTGCGCAATTCCTCAAGGCGATAATAGGCGGCAAAATCAGCGCCATATTCCTCCTCAAACCAGAGCACCTCGGCATAGGAGGCCATGCCCTCCTTGATCCAAGCGTGAGACCAGTGCTTGATCACCACCAGATCGCCAAACCACTGGTGTGCCAACTCATGGGCCACTAAACTTTCACTGCGAAAATCTTCAGCGGCGGCTCGCTCATCCAACAGACAGCGGTCTGTCAATAGGGTTGTCGAGGTATTTTCCATGCCGCCAAAGATAAAATCGGCCACACAGACTTGGGCATATTTGGGGTAGGGATAGGGATAGCCGTAGATGCGGCTGAAAAAGTCCATCATCTTTGGCGTTTTGCCCAAGGTGCGGCGGGCATCAGCAGCGCGATCTTTAGCAACGTAGTAGGTGACGGGCTTCCCCTGCCACTGGTCATCAAAAACCGCAAAATCCCCCACCGCTAGGGTCATCAGATAAGTGGGATGGACCTGGGGTTGATACCAGTGAAAGATTTGCCACTCTCCCTCGCTGTAGCAGGCACGCAATTCCCCATTGGAAATGGCCTGTAAGGGTTGGCGCACCCGCGCTCGTACCTCTGACGTCGCCAGCTGCCCAGGAGAATCAAAGCAGGGAAACCAATAGCGGGAGTCCTCATCTTCCCCTTGAGTCCAAGCTTGGGGGGGATCAGTGGCAACAAAGTACAATCCCCGCTGGGGTTTCTGCAGACGGTAGTCAATGGTGATCACCAGCACCTGATCTGGATGAATCCCCAAGCTCGCATCAAGAGAAATATCCAGAAATTCACCATCGTAGTGGAAGGCTTGGGGTTGGTGCTGCACAGTCACACTCTGGATCTGTTGCCCCACGGCATTGAGGCGCAGCTGGCGCACTTGGGAGTGCAATGGTCGTAGATGGATATGACACTGTCCCCAGCATGCCTGGGTCTCTAAATCTAGGGTCAAGTCCAAGCAGATATGTTCCACCTGCCCCACTCGATCGGGACTGTAGTGGGGACGCGCACCGCTGAGAACAAAGGATTTGGCTGGAGTGACATCAAGAGTCATAGGTCATGTTGAGCCGCACTTGCTCTTAGTCTAAGGGGCATCAATCGAGGAGTTCAACCACCTTATAGCGACTGGTATGACCCTTAATCAGCTGAATACGGGACTTGGGTACCTGAAAATAGGCCGCCAAGACAGCAATGAGTTCCTCATTGGCTCTGCCCTCAGTAGCTGGGGCACGCACCGCCACCACTAGCTGGCCGTCAGAATTCACGGAAACAGAAGAGGTTCTTGCATTGGGTTTGACCACCAGATGGTATTTCTTCATGCCCTCCTAGCCTGAAGCATGGGCACAGATGTGCTGCCCAATTTGCTTGTCAATTTTCATAATGTGATTCACTAACCAGTCTGCTAACTTACCATGGATCCGGGTGGCGATCGCCGCATCCGCTTGGCTGTCGCGGTACTGCTGCTGCAGCTCTTCAATCATCTCGATGAACTGTTTATGGGCGCAGCGGTTAACTTCTGCTAGGGGGCACTGGTATTTTTCAGCACAGCCTTCTTCATTCCCGAAGTGCCACTCTGCATAATACTTCATGAAAGCAATTAGCTGTTTAATCGCAGCGCTTCCCCGACCCTGTTCAATGGCATCCGCCAGATCATTGACAGCACAGACGAGTTCCTTGTGCTGTATATCAATCATGGGCACGCCGGTCTGCAGCTGCTCTGTCCACGCGAAGCGTTGCATTGTTTTTTATCCCCCTAGACCGATTGCGGGTGGGTTTTTGTTTTCAGAAACGTAAAGATTCCCTCTAGAAAGGAGGAGCTAATTTCTGTTGTTTCAATGAGTTCTGGTTCCCTAGGGCTGGCGGCGGGAGCAGCAATGCCAGCAATTTCCTCGGCAATCCCCACCACTATTAGGCGAAAACAAATTTTTTGCACGTCTAGAATGGGTAAGTTCAACGCTTCACTGATTTCTTGGAGGGTTTTGGTACCGTTAGCGTACTCCCACACTTGCCACTCATGATGATTGAGGCGGTAGGGGGGCTGTCCTTCAATCGTGCTGGCAATGGTTGAACTCGGCAAGGGCAGCTTGTCCATTAGGGCTGTCCAATCCCGCAGCAGTCGTAGACCCGCCAAGGAAATTTCCATGGGTGAGGCACTCAGTCCCGTCATTTCGCCAAAAGGCAGTGGATGGTTGGCATCGAACTTAAACCAGCCCTCATTGAGACTAAAGAGGTGAGGAATCGGTGTCAGTACCTGTTGCTTGAACAATAGCCGCAGCTGTTCTGGCTCAAGGGCACCTTGGGTTTTCAAGCACAGTCCAAGGGATCCGGTTAGGGAACAAAAGGGTAAGAGGCGTTGAATGGTAGTTGGGCGCAGCCAGCCCCGCTGCTCAATGAGCCGTTGCAATCCTTGGTGATCCAAGGTCGTTGTTGCGGCTACAATTTGACCCAAGCGAAAGAAGATATAGTACTCCTGCATTTGGGGAATCAGCGGCATCATCCCCGCCATTTCCACGGGCTTAATGGAAAGGCAACCCGTTTTTTGCCCCTGCTCCAGAAAACGGAAAATTTCCCCCAGTGAAAACTCTGATAGATAACCGGTGATTTTCATAGATTCCCCCTAATAAGTTGAGTGATTCTGCGTTCAGTTACGTGGCTAGAGCACTGCGGTTTAATTGCGAGGATTGGGCACTGGCATAGGCTTGAATGAGTGCCATCATGGCAGCAGCAACAGAGGACTGATCTAAAGCATTGACTGGTAGCATCGGTGGGCGACGGTGGGGACTCAAGTAGCCAAGGGCGATCGCGATCTCTTCAGCAGGCCACGCATTGGGATTATCGGCATGGCTCAGACCCACTAGCATTGGAATCTTTGTGCGATGGCGCATGAAGGCCAAAATCCGCCGTGCCGCTCGAAAATCTTGGGGACGGTGAGAACTGACCAGTAGGATAAACGCATGGGCTTTGCGAATAAGAATATCCCACATAAAGTCAAAGCGTTCTTGACCAGGCGTGCCATACAGATGCAGGGCAACATTAGGACCAAACTGCAGCCGCCCAAAATCCATCGCTACCGTTGTCTTTTCCTTGAAAGCAGCAATTTCATCCGTTGCCTTGCGATCGGTATCCACCACCTCAATTTCGCTGATGGTACGGATGAAGGTGGATTTGCCTGCGCCCACTGGTCCTGTGATGACAATGCGCATAATTTCCATGGGTTGGCACCTCAATTACGGCAAAACACAGAGGAATCAGGCTGGTCTAAACATTCACGGCTTGCCCCATACCCATAAGTTGGGTTTGCAATTCAGCCAGAACATTTTTAATTTCAAGGTTGATAATGCCCAATTTGGCAGAGGCATCCGCCAGCACAAGGAAAACCGCATCTTCGGTGCAACTGGTGAGAATGCCATACCCACTGGCACCCTCTACAAGGATGCGCTCGATTTTGCCCCGGCTTAGCTCTCGTCCAATACGTTCCCCCAACGACAGCATGGCCGCTGACATCGCTGCCACCCGTTCATCATCCATTCCCCCCGGCAAGGTTGCCGCCAGCGTCAGACCATCGGGAGACACAAGGGCGGCTCCTTGGACATTACTGGCATTGGCAACAAAGT
Source organism: Thermosynechococcus sp. TG215 (assembly GCF_031583455.1). Taxonomy (NCBI): domain Bacteria; kingdom Bacillati; phylum Cyanobacteriota; class Cyanophyceae; order Acaryochloridales; family Thermosynechococcaceae; genus Thermosynechococcus; species Thermosynechococcus sp. TG215. The sequence continues at coordinate 1,439,517 of NZ_CP134178.1, forward strand.
TTTGCAGTGTAGCTTCAAGTTTTGCGGCATTAATTGGCATAATCTAATCCTCGTAAAGATATGGGAACTTTTTGAACAATGACTGCTAGGTGACCTACATGGCAGCAGCCCCTGTGGCAATTAGCCGTTGAAACAGTGCCTGGGTCCAACCGGTTTCCTTAAGAACCGCTTGGGAAGACACCTCGAAGTAGGCCTGCTCAATAAAGGCAAGATCAATCATGCAAATTTTGCCTAGGGCATCACTGAGAGCCTCGGATTTGTTGGCTTCCCTTAACTTTTGCCGCACGGCGTTGACAACAATTGCCATCGCGGGTACCACATGCTGTGGCCCAATGCCAATGCGCACGTGAACCAGACCAATTTTCCAGCGTCGCTCAGCGTAGGCCTTGCCCCAACCATCCATCCCTGTGAACATTTCATGGAACCAGTCGATGAAGGTTTGATGGAGGCGATGAATGCGTCCTTCTGTGGCGTTGAGAATGGCATTCATCTCTTCATCCCGCCCCAAGTAGTCATAAAAAATGTCGGCCATTTGGGGGGCAATTTCCTTTCCCCACGGCGCGGCCTCCGCCAACAGGGATTTGTCTGCATCGGTCAACTGGACTCGCCGTACCATCGTTGCCATAAAATTGACTGGCTCAATTGTCATCTCTTTCGCCTCGAAACACTGAATAACTTTAATTACTAGATCAGGTGAATTGACTGGGCGTCCGTGATTCAGTGATTAGAATCAAGTCAGGCACTTACTCCTGCAAGCTAACAAACAATATTCGGAAAAGCTGAAAATTTTAGAAACAATTAAAGATTCCCCCTTAAAAATCCAAGCACTGCTGGTACAGACCTCTGCATTAGATGCTTGAAAAGCGCTTCCTCACTCCACGACATGCAACCTCAACTCAGATTTAGCCGATTTCACAGGGACTCAACACAGAAATACAAAGTTGCTCCTCATTCTAAAAAGTGTGAAGTTAGCTTACTTATCACTCTGCGTTGCAGAAACAGGCTGCGGTTAATGCAGAGTATTCCCCTGACTTTCTAATGAAAAGTATAGATTTCTCTGTAGTTCTTTGACTGTATTTCTCGACACACTACACAAAATAAAATGATTAGATACATTTTTTAATTATTCTTTAGTTTTTTAATTCGCTTTGTGTGGAAATGAAAGTAACTTTTACAAAATATCCCCAATGCCTTGATCCCATGGCACGGAGTATGCCACCCTTGCATTGTTATCCATCTAGGATGCTTTGAGTCATCGTAGGTATTTATCTTGAGCAAGGGAGGATAGTTGTATGTCCGATCGCTTGACCTACCAAGGCGAAATGGAAACGAAGCTGCAACAACTCGGTGCCCAGCTTGACCAACTCAAGGCAAAGGCGGATCAAGCGGGTGAAGATGTCAAGGCAGATATTGAAGCTAAAATTGAAGCCCTCAAGGCCAAACGCGATGAGATTACTCAGCAATTGGCTGCCCTCAAAGAAGCGGGCGATGATGCTTGGGAGTCCCTCAAAGCAGGGTTCCAGAGTGCGTGGGATGAGTTGAGCAAGGCCTTTGAGGAAGCAGCCAGTAAGTTTAAGGGTGAATAACTGTTTTCTTAGCTCCAACCCTCAATGGTGACATCGACGCGATCGCCCTCGTGGGATAGGGGCGCAATGTTAAGGTAATACAACGGCTGATCGGCAGAAAGATTCCGCAGCCAATGGAGACATTGGGCATCCACATGGACATAGGAGCCGGTTTCCACGGGGGTACGGATCAACGCGGTTGCTGCCACAGAACTTGCAGGGGGCGTCATCGGGCAGGTAATGAGTTCACCAACTCCCGATACAATTAGGAAAATATCGTCACCGCGATGGTGGTAATGGGGATAGTTGGCTTGTCCGGGTTCAATGCGATAGAGACTAGAGGCTAATTCCGCATTGTGGTGATCCAAAGGACAAACGGCGTAGCCTGGCCGCTTAGGCATCCAGTTTTGGCAACGCTCGATTAATTCAGGAAAGGAGAAAACTAACATTATGCCATTAGGATAAATCTTGACCATTATGAATATTAAATTATTGTATCGCCAAGCGATCGCGCTATCCTAGCCAATGGCCGCGGTTCGGAGTTTTGAATGAGTACACCCATTCCGGTCATTGTTGTCGGTGCTCTCGGCAAAATGGGACGCGAGGTCGTTAAAGCCGTACAACAGGCTGCCGACACTGCCCTCTATGCTGCTGTTGATCGCAAGCAGGTGGGGGAGGATATTGGTGAAGTCCTAGGGCTAGGGGCGCTGGGCATTCCAATTAGTGGCAGCTTGCAAGAGGTGTGTGTCGCCGCTGCCCAAGAAAAACAAGGGGTGGTGATGGTGGATTTTACCCATCCCACAGCCGTCTACGAAAATGTGCGCATGGCGATCGCCTACGGTATCTATCCTGTGGTCGGAACAACGGGCTTGAGTCCAGAACAAATTGAAGATCTGGCCGAGTTTGCTGACAAAGCCGATATGGGGGGGGTGATTGCTCCCAACTTCTCCATTGGTATGGTGTTACTGCAGGAGGCGGCCATCCGGGCGAGCCAGTATTTTGACCATGTGGAGATCATTGAACTGCACCACAACCAAAAGGCTGATGCTCCTAGTGGTACCGCCATTCAAACCGCGCAGCGTTTAGCAGAATTGGGCAAAACCTTTAACCCACCGCAAGTGCAGGAGTCGGAACATCTCAGGGGTGCCCGCGGGGCGTGTACAGAGGGGGAGATTCGCATCCACAGTGTGCGCTTGCCGGGACTGATTGCCCATCAGGAGGTGATTTTTGGCGCACCGGGGCAAATTTATACGTTGCGCCATGACACCAGCGATCGCCAGTGCTATATGCCGGGGGTACTGCTGGCAATCCGCAAAGTACGGCAGCTCAAGCGCTTGATCTATGGCCTAGAGAAGCTGCTCTGATTTAGCAATTTAGACTGCAGGTATTTGCTGCAACAACCAAAAGCCTTGCAGGGTCTCCTGTTCTGGTCTTTCCTTCACGGCAATGAAATGCAAGCCTTGGCTTTGGGTACAGGCGTCCCTAAAGGCGGCCAGTTCTTTCTGAATCTGGGGATTGCGGCCACTGATGAGTACCCAGCGATCGCTGGCTCCCGTTTCCAACACTAGCAACGGCTGAGGTTCTTCCTCAAAACTCAAATAGGCCGGCTCTAATCCCGACAGCCAACCCGCCAAGGGCAGTGCGCGCTGCGAATAGATAATTAACCCCGGCAGTAGCGTATCGTCACTGAGGGTCAAAAAGGGCAGTGGGGGTACCTCACCAAAGGGCAGTTCCCATTCACCAGCCGTTTTAATTTCCCCCAGAGGAAGACCACTGAATTGCCAGCGATCGCCCCTCAGGGCTGGTGGTAAAGGTTGAGGCGCAGGGAGGATCAACTGGGGTGGCGTTGCCAGATCGGCTTGGTAGTTGGGTAGGGTTGGATAGAGGTTTGTGGCGCGATCGCGCAGCCAATCATAGAGGGCAAACGTGCGCCGACTGGGCACCATCACTAATCCTGCCGCTTCTCCCCCCCGCGTAATAATGCTGGTCATGGCTCGGCGGAAAAAACGTACCCGATCGGGTTGAGCGCTGTTTGCCAGTCCCAGTTGCTGCCGCCATTGATCCATGGCTTCTTTGAGGGCAGCTTCTAACCAGCGGGCATTGGCTTCAGCTCCGGCACAAGTTTTGCTGAACTGAAATTGTTGCTGGCGATCGCAAATCAGCAATTCCCAGATTTTTTTGTTGCTTTCATCCACAAGGGGACGGGAATAAAAATCCAACTCCCAGATCGTATCCATTCACACCTAGAGGAACGTTACCCGCAAACTTGAAGCTATTTGCCTTTCCTAGGATAGGCGGTTTTGGCCGTCAAGGTAAATGTATAACCCGATACAGATTTTCCACTGTGAGAACTGGTGCAATCAAAGGTTAATTGCGGGTCAATGCTTTGCTCAGCTCCAGCCAAACAACAGCCAGATCACTTTCTGGCGCAATGGTGCCGCAACTGCGATTTCTCCTCCGCTGAACCCATGTGCAACTCTACTCCATAATCGTTGAGAATGAAAGCGATGTCCAAGTTAAAACTGAAACGTGCGAGACGGCAAAAGCGCCCGTTACGCAACCTCGACCGGCAGCCCAATTTCCGCTGGCGATCGCCAGCCCTTGTCGCCTGCATTCCCCTAGCTTTAATCATTGTGGCTGTTTGGGGAGTGGCTGCTCAGGCACAGGATGAACCCCTCACCCCTGAAACAGTTCAAGGCGTACTCAACACCATTTGGGTACTCATTGCAGCCATTCTGGTGATTTTCATGAATGCTGGCTTCGGCATGTTGGAAACTGGCTTCTGCCGCCAGAAAAATGCTGTCAACATTCTTTCTAAGAACCTCATTGTTTTTGCCTTGGCCACCCTTGCCTACTGGGCGATCGGATTCTCTTTCATGTTTGGTACCGAGGGCAATGCTTTTATTGGCTTGGGGGGCTTTTTCCTCAGTAGTGAAAACCCCGAAACCTACGGTCTTGATCCCTTTCCGGAGGGCTTACCCATCGCTGTGGCCTTTCTGTTCCAAGCTGCCTTTGCAGGAACCGCAGCCACCATTGTTTCTGGGGCAGTGGCCGAGCGGATCAAGTTTGTTGACTTTTTGATTTTCAGCCTCCTGCTCACTGGTATCTCTTACCCCATTACGGGTCACTGGGTTTGGGGGGGTGGCCTTCTCAGCAACATTGGTTTCCTTGGCCCAGATATTGCCTTTAAGGATTTTGCCGGTTCAACGGTGGTTCATGCCGTAGGCGGTTGGTCGGCACTGATGGGCGCTGCGTTCCTAGGACCACGGCTTGGCAAGTATGCCGCAGATGGTACGCCTCGGGCGTTGCCCGGCCACAACATGGGCTTTGCCATGCTGGGGTGTTTGATCCTCTGGATCGGCTGGTTTGGTTTTAACCCTGGTTCTGAACTGGCCGCGAATGAAGCTGTACCCTACATCGCAGTTACAACAAACTTGGCGGCGGCAGCCAGTGGGGTTGCGGCAACAATTACTGCTTGGCTAGCCATTGGTAAACCTGACCTCTCCATGATTATCAACGGTATTCTGGCGGGATTAGTGTCCATTACAGCACCCTGTGCAGGTGTGTCTTACTGGAGTGCCGTGATCATTGGTGCCATTGGCGGTGTGATTGTGGTCTATTCTGTCCTTTTCTTTGACCGCATCAAAATTGATGACCCCGTTGGTGCCACCTCTGTCCACTTGGTCTGCGGCACTTGGGGTACCTTAGCTGTTGGCTTGTTTGACAAAGAGTTAGGCTTGCTCACCGGCCACGGAGTGACTCAGTTGATTGCCCAGATCATCGGTATTTTGACAGTCGGTGGCTTTACTGTACTGCTGACCAGTATCTTTTGGCTGGCTCTGAAACAAACGCTTGGCATTCGTGTTTCCGAAGAAGAGGAACTCAAAGGCTTGGACATCGGCGAGCATGGCATGGAAGCCTACAGCGGTTTCTTGAAGGAGTAACTCGCCTGCCAATAAGTTTGGGGTCGTACCACGCCGCTGAACGATCCCATTGCCCTAGGTGGTTTTTGCTGTCCTCAGCGTTTGAGGGCAGTTTTTTTCTAACTTTGCAGTGATATACGCTACGCTATAGCGGCAGTACATTAGGGAGTTTTGGATGAGCGATCGCGCCATGGCGGTACGGGTGCGACAACACGTTAACCCTCTCAGTCAAAAGTTCCAGCAGGACATTGCTGTTCCCGATTGGTCAACGATTTACGAGCAACCCTCGCAGCCTTTACATCTCGATATTGGCTGTGCCAAGGGGACGTTCTTGTTAGAAATGGCAGCACTGTATCCAGAGCAAAATTTTCTGGGTCTGGAAATTCGCTACCCGCTGGTGGTGGCAGCCAATGAGCGGCGCGATCGCCAGCAACTTCGGAACCTCCACTACCTTTGGGGCAATGCCAATGTCCACTTGGGCAAAATCCTCCGCGGACTCCCCCTGCACACCGTCACGATTCAGTTTCCAGATCCGTGGTTCAAGCGCCGTCACCATAAACGCCGCGTCGTCACCCCTGAACTGGTGGCCACCCTTGCCGAACTCCTGCCCGCTGGTGGGCGTGTTGTCCTTCAGTCAGATGTCTTTGAGGTGGCTGAATCAATGGTGCAACAGTTTCGTGCCCATGCCGCCTTTAGCTCAACCTGTACCGATTGGTTACCCCAGAGTCCTTGGCCCGTCGCGACAGAACGGGAAAAATGTGTCCTCAGTAAAGGATTACCCGTTTACCGCTGGCAATTTGAGCGGTGTGCCCTCTAACTGGCTTTCAAATACTGCTGCCAAGTAGCGACAATTGCTGGGGAGCCGTACCAAGGGGCATCGGGGCGATCGCGCAAGCGACTGCGAGGCGCATGGAGCACATCTTCATAGACCAGATTCTCTGCCCCCTCAAGGTGGGCTGCTGCCACCGGTGTCACCCCATCTCCCCAACAGGCACCCTCGCCACAGGTGAGTTTATAGCTTTGATACGTAAACCAATTGGCAAACGAACCGCGTGGTGTGCCATAGATGGCCTTGCCCGCCAGACAGACATAGCGAATTTTGGGGTAATAAGCGCCGGGGTAGGTGGTGTTCACAAAGTCAAGATTGCGGCGCGTCCAACGCTCCTGACTCCGATGGGGAGTACCCAACGTGATTAGCGTGTGCACCCATTTGTGACCCGCCCAAACTTGGCTCTCATAGGGTTGATCCCCTAGGTAAATGCGGCTAATCCAGCCCCCCGCTGAGTGGCCAATGAGATGCACGGCGGACGCCCCTGTTGCATTCAGAACATGCTGAATGGTGGTATCCAAGGCCTGTAAAATTGGCGCCACCGATCGCCCCCCCAACGTGGGAAACCACGAGCGTACCCTGAGGGGCACCACCTCCGCCACAAACCCCAATTGCCGCAGATAATCCCGCAGTGGGTAGTACTCAGGGGCAGCCGCTAAATATCCCGGCAAAATAACGACAGGCAACACAGGACTAACTTGCTTGAGGCGTCGCCGGGAAGTGTATCACATTTGGATAGACGGAAATCATTAGCCCCTCGCGAGCCAGCAGCGTCTGCGGAAATCGTGCCCGTGCCAACTCACCAATGCGATCTAGACAGTCATCATCATGGCTAGGGTCATGGTGAAACAAAATCAGTTGCTTGACCTGGGCGGCTTGGGCAAGCTTAACCGCCTCCTGCCATGTGGAATGCCCCCACCCCACCTTGCTCTGCTGCGGGTGATAGTATTCTTCATCGGTATAGGTGGCATCGTAGATCATCACATCGGCGCGATCGGCCAAGGCAAACGCCCCCGGATGCAGCTGATCAGGCAAATGCTCCGTGTCTGTGATATAGGCCACATGGATACCCTGCCAACTCACACGGTAGCCCACCCCCCCACCCGGATGATTCAGGGCTTCATTACTCACCACCACACCGCCGCCTAGGTGTACCTGTTCGCCCGCCTCCAAGTCATAAAAACGCAAATCTCCCCCCATAATCTGCAACGGGACAGGAAAGTTGGGGTGCAGCATTTGATCATTCAGTCGTCGTTCAATGCCCTGACCATTTTTCCCCGGCACTGCGTAGATATGGAACTGATTCCCCGGTACAAAGGCGGGCTGAAAGAAGGGAAAACCCTGAATATGATCCCAGTGGGTATGGGTAAAGAATAAATGTGCCGCCACCGGATGTTGACTCATTAAGTGCTCCCCCAGAACCCGTAAACCCGTACCGCCGTCAAAAATGATGCGTTGACCATTAGCTTGAATTTCCACGCAGGGAGTGTTACCGCCATAGCGGACAGTGTGGGAACCGGGACAGGGAATACTGCCGCGCACGCCCCAAAACCGAATGGTGAGTGGGTTAAACATGGGCATATCGCAAATCTTGATCGTAGTGTGCCACAGAAAACACGCTTGACTTGTGATATGGATCATCCTCCCCCTGTGACGCTAGGAGTTGATAGAGTGGGGGCTAGCCGCCACGAAGGTTGGTGAAAAATTTTTTCTAAAATCTGCAAGGTGAGTGCATATTTGTAAAAACGCCATTGGATAAATGAATAGAGGGTTGTAACAGGAGGATGGATGAATAATGAGGAGTGAATAAAACAGGCAGTCACGTTTCTTCGTACGGTTGTCCTTTGATTGATATCTAGTGAGAGCGATTGATGACACGCCAACCCTGCGATAAACTCATTGCTTTGCTCCGATTTGACGGTTCCGATCGCCCGCGCTGGTATCGAGATCGCCAACTACAGGCCTACTTCACAGCAGCGGGGTACAACCTCGAGGAGCCAGAGTCGACGGCTGTCTTCCTCCTCCAAAAATTACAGAGTCAGCCGAACCATGATGATGCCCAGTACTGGCAGCGGGGTCTATTTTGCTATCTCCAAGAAACTAGTTGGTCTGTAGCCATGACCCTGCGGGAGAAACTGGGCGGGATGCATCAGGTCAGTGACTGTTTTCAGCAGGCTTGCTGTCTCACTAATGATCCCCTCAAGTTATTGAGCAAATTTAAGCCCGAGCGGGGTACGCGGCTATCCACCTATGCCTATCTCCGTATCTATGACGGTGTGTATGCTGCGCTGGTGGGGGTTCGGAAATCAGATTGGGGTCTACTCAAACACAGTGGTCTGCGTTCTCTCTCCTCAGCCTTGGGGAACCAAGGATACACAGAAGATCGAGTTCGTCAAGTCTGTGCCCTTGTCGAATTGTGGCAGGAGTTGGCGGATCAGACCACTGCTCCCGATCAGGCACTGCTGGCTCAGGTGGCTAAAACCTATCGTCAATGTTGTCCTGATCTCCCCGCTGTAACCCCTAGCGAAGTTGAAACCCTGCTCCGCACAGCGATCGCTGCCTTGCGAGCTTATCGCCAACCACAGGTGGTGAATCCTGCTGAGCAAAGGTTTTGGGACACCCTAGAAGGAGGAAATACGCCTTGGGAAGCAACCCTGAAACAGGAAGAACAGGAAACCCTTAAACGGGTCTTTGAAATGATGAAAAATGCGATTGCAGCACTGGATGACACTAGTCGTCAGGTGTTTTGTCTGTACTATTGCGAGCAGGTCAGCCAACAAGCAATTGCCCAGCACTTAGGCTTTGCAAAACAATATCAAGTGTCTCGTGCCCTAGAGCGGATTCGTGGTCATTTGGTGAAAGCGCTACTCGCCGGCCTTAACCAACCTACGCATCCTCAACGCCTTAAGGAGGCAACAGTGGCTGTCAACCTGTGGTTGAAGGAGGGTTATAAGGTGTTAGCAGGGTCTTGTCAGCGGTGTGATCAGGTAGGTATGGCAGAACACTGTCGTTATGAGGGTGCATCTTGACTGTTTTGTAAACGGTATGAACTTTTGGGAGTTGTTGTACTTAGGTAAGGAACCATGACATCGCTATCACTTTCGTTTCTCACTGCCATAGATGCGCCACCGATGGCGCACACGGAACACGTTCACATTGATTTAGCAGATGCTGGCGATCGCCAGTGGATTGAGCAGATCACAGCGGCTGCCCGCGCTTACCGTCGTGGCAGTGTGCGAATAAATGCGATGGCCTATGTAGCCGTACGTAACTGGTTCGCAGCAATGGGCATTAGTGCCGACCCCTTCCTCTCCACCGTCGAACTGCCCATCTTCTGGGAGTTTGTCAACGGCACCCTCTTGACGACCGCCATTGGTCAAGTGTTGATTGTGCCTGATACTTCTATAGAGCTTGACGAGTGCCGCATTCCTCAGGAATGGTTGCACATTGCCGCTTGGAAACCCGATTACATCTTGGGCGTACAAGTCTTTGCCGAAGAAGCGCAGGTCAGACTCTGGGGCTATGCACCAAGCAGCAGTGTGAATCGTTCTGCCATTGATGCCTTGAGCCGTACCTACACCCTCGATCGCGAGGACATGATCGAAGATGTGCCCCTCCTCGCTGCCTTGCCGGCCTGCCATCACATCCCTGTTCCATCACCTGCCGCAACTGCGATTCCCACAGCCACGCTTCAGCAAATTGCCAGTGGTGAGATGCTCTTGCCCCGCTTGGTGTTGCCCCTAGAGGAATGGCTGCACATCATTGGGCAACCTCGCCATCGCCTTGATCTCTTTTTGGCCTGTCATCCGCAGCGGCTGAGTCTCTGGCTTTATGCCAAGACCAAGGGCGTGAGCAACCTGTTGGGTCAAGTGTGGCAAGAGGCGCAGGAGTTGCTGGCGGAGGGCGCAATGCTCAATCCCTACATCAGTTGGAAGCTGGGCTGGACATCGCCAGAGTGGGCATTGCGCTCCAATGACACCTTAGAAGCCATGCAAGCTCAAGCTCAATTACGCCAAGCCTTGGAAACGGAGGATTGTCGCCAAGCGGTTGCCCTCCTCAAAGACCTGATTGCCACCACTGCCGATGAAGGATTGCGCTGGATGGCGGCAGAATATCTCCACGCTCAAGATGCCACTGCCCCAGAAGCAGGGGTGTGGAAAACTCGTGCCGTGGACTTGGGTCTTGCCCTCGGCGGACAGTCCTTCGGCTTGGTCATGGCCGTACTGCCGCGAGATACGATGTCTGCCAATATTCTTGTGCGCGTCACTGCCCTCAAGGTAGGTGAAACGTTGCCCCCAGACTTGGTTTTGATGATTACTGAGGCCAATGGCAATACCTTTGCCCAAGTCACTAGTCGGCAGCAGGATCAAGCGGTGCAGTACAAGTTTTGGGGACAAATTGGCGAAACTTTTGGCATCACATTGGCCTATGGAGATGCTAAGATCACGGAAACTTTTGTTGTCTAGCTGCATTGGCTCTTTTTGATTGCCGCTGCGATGAAACACGTCTGTCTTGAAATCTACGGGGGTTGCCTTGAGCAGCATTCCTTCAAGGGTCGCCTATTATTGGGGACAGAAAGCCAAGTGGATGCCTATGGGGTGTATCCTGTAGAGTTTCCAGCAATGCCTCACCTTCCGCACCGGTATCGGCAGTGGCGCGACGCCTATCACGGCTATGCGAAGAATACTCGTCTGGGGGCTAGCGGTAACCAGATTACGAACATTGGTACTCAGCAACCCACCCTCCTTAAAGAGGTACGGCAAAACTACACTGACCTTGTGACTACCCTTGGCACGTGGTTGCACAATACGCGCATCAGTTATCTCTGCGAGGAACAGATCAATGAGCAAACTTCACTTTCTAAGGAGCAGACTTCATTTTTTGGCCTAGGCAACTTTATCTTGCCGCCGCCGATGAACGAGATTCACCGCATTTCTGTGCAGACAGATTTTGTTGAACTGTGGCACTATCCATGGCACGACTGGACACCGATTCGCCAACACAGCAATCTGGATGTGGTGTTTTCACCAATGGTGTATCAGTCCCTGAAGTCTTCGACAGCGCACCATGAGGGAGTACGGATTCTGGCAATTTTTGGCGCGAGTGGCGACCTTGATCTCAAGGGGGATCTTGAGGCTCTCAGGGCGTTACCCAATGTCGAACTCCACTGCCTGCGATCGCCCCAATTAAGTGAACTCTATTCCCTGTGGTGTCAGCCCTGGGACATTCTCTTTTTTGCTGGGCATAGTCAGGGTAATGGCATTATTATCAACAATGAAGAGGAACCATTACAGATTTACAGGCTTTATGAGACGCTTAAAACCGCAGTGGCGCAGGGGCTAAAACTGGCAATCTTTAATTCCTGCGACAGTATTCCCCTAGGACAGTTTTTGATTCAGTTGGGCTTGCCCCACGCGATCGTGATGCGCGAAGCGGTTCCGAATATTGCCGCTGAGTTGTTTTTGAAGTACTTTTTACAGAACTTTCACGGCGGTGCAGATCTCTATGCCGCTGTAGCTCAAGCGCGATCGCAATTACGCGAACTGAGTCGCTGTGATGAGTATCTGCCGGGAACGTCGGCCCTGCCCCTCATTTGCCGCCATCCCCAAGCGCGCTGCCCCCACTGGCACCATTTACGCCGATCAGAAGCCCCTGCTGTTACAGTTGGTGTGTCTGGGGGCGATCGCTCCTCCCCAAGGGTTTCTAAATTTCCCGCATTCCTCTACTGGTGTCGCTGGCAACTGGAACTGGCGCAACTCCTGCCCCACGCCCAAGATCCTAGTCGCTGGGTGACAGCAATTCCTGGGGGTTGCAGTCCCCAAAGGCCACAGCAAAACTACCAAGATGCCCTTGCGAATGTTGCCCACTGGGTCTGCGGCCTCGAACGCACTATCGGTGGCTTTTCCCCTCAAGCGGAGTTGGCCTTTTTCTTTCCTGCCCTAGAGGCTGAGGCTCGGCAACTTCTACCGCGGATCTCTAGCCAACAGCTGCTGCCTTACTTGGAATCCTTGGTGGTGGAGCAGCGGGGTCTCCCCCGTGTCCGTGCCGCTTTTTTAATTGCGCAGCAATATCCCAATGTCAGCCACCTCAGTACAGCGTTTCAAGTTTTAGAGGATACCTTACGCCAAGACACCAAGCCCCAAGTGCGCGAAGAGCTATTAGCGGAGTGTCAGCAATTTCTCAAGGAGCTAGATGCCAAGCTGGTCAGGAGCGTTTGGGACAGCACCACGGGAGAGCGCCTACAGCAGTTTTTACAGCGGCTGCTCCATTATCCCCAACAGTCTAACCGCCTGAAACTGGCGATCGCCTCTGTTCTGATTACGGCAAAAGGCCGTTGGGCGGTTGAAGCTAGCAATGTTGCCCTAGAAATTTTTCGTAACTCCTCATACCTAGAGGATGTGATCCTTGCCAGTTGCTGTTTACACCAAGCGGGGGTGCGGCAGTGGGAGGTTGTTGGCCGACTAGAGCGCTATTTGGGCTTAGCCACGGTGCAGTCCCACCAGATTGCCCTTGCCGGCGCCCTTGGCATTGTTAGTCCGAATCATCCCCAAGCCATTGACACCCTTGAGTTAATCATTGAGCAGCAGGCCTACGATCTGGAAACATTGATGGCGGCGGTGCGGGCCCTTCACCGCATTTCCCCTGAGCATCCCCTTGTGTTGGCGACCCTGCGATCGCTCTTGGTCAAGGCGCAGGAAACCCAAGATATTCTCGGCTTTTACTATGGCCTAGCGGCTCTCGATGAATTGCAGCAGCCCCTAACTCCCTACATCTCAACTACAGTCATCCCGTGGGTTTGCCAGAAAATTGCGGTTTTTAAGGCGCAAGAAGAACCCTACCTGATGGCTCCCTATACCGTGCTGTGGTACTGTAGCCGCCATATTCCCTACCAAGAACTTGCAAATCTTTGGCAATAGTTAACTTCCCCGAAGGGGCGGGAGATCGAGCGCTTTCTGAGGATCAACCGTAGCGACTAAAGAAAAAATGGGGTCGTCGCAATGACTGACCCCGCCTGCCGATTCCTCAGAGAGGAGAACACTAAAACTTAGCCTAAGGCAGATGAGAAAAAATGTCAACAAGCTAGAAGAAAAAGTTTGCCCAAGATGCCGAGCACCCTCTTGCCCTGTCTCCCTCAGATTCCAAGCCATGGGCTTTCGCCCTAACCTCTGAGAAAAGTGACCACTGCTTTGGGGGGTGCTCAAGGTTGAAGAGTTGCTCAGCCCTCAACACCAATTGCGGGAGTAGCGTTGATCGAATTAGGGATTGTCCTTGCAATTCGGTGAGCTGATAAGATTGACCGACTACAACGCAAAGCACCACCTTTTGTTCTTCAGGGTCAACGATCCAATATTCAGGAATGCCCATTTCGGCATACTCTCGACGTTTTGTGTGATAGTCGCGATCGCGAAGCGCGCCCTTTGGGCGATCGCGATTCCCATTGCCCGGACTAACCACTTCTACCACTAAAAGCGGTGGGCGTTCGACGATCGCCGAAAGCGGATTTTGTTTGCGCAGAGCGTCCCATTCTTCGCGGTGCAAAATGCATAAGTCTGGTTCCCGTGATGTTCGCAAGCCAGTGCGCACGCCAATGCCACCGGGGAAAATTTCGAAGGGTAAATGATTCCCCTTAATTTCGTTTTCAAGCGTGGTGAATAAAAATCGGATAATTGCGATATGTAGGGGGCTACCGGTTGGCATGGTAATAATTTCGCCATTTTCTAATTCAATGCGATGATCTGCCGCATCATAATCAAGGAACTCCGCAAAGGTAACCTTTCTAACGGGAGTCTGAGTCATGGCTGAATCTCGCAAATTCAAACACAATTTTTAATGCCTAACTCCAGCCTAGCCTACCGGACTTGAGTCAAAGCTTAACTTCAGGCTAGGAGAGCAATTTCAGTTGCTGAATCACAGGTTCGGGCGTTCGCGCAGCGCGCCCTTCAGGCGATCGCGGCATCTCTGGAGTGTCTTGACTCTCTTCTTCAGAGTGGCCATTAAGGGTTTGGAGTGCCGCTAGCAGATCTTGGTGCAGCGGTTCAAGGTCAGGGTGATGATCCAGATAGAGTTGCAGGGCATGGCTGGGGTCAAGGCACTGTTCGAGGGCAACTTCTGGCAGGCGGGCAATGGGCTGGCTATTCACTAGTTGGGGCAGAAGGCTGACGCTGTGGGCACTCTCTAGTGCTTTTTGCAGCTCATGGAGGTTGATCAGGGGAATTTGATCGGGGCGCAGTTGATACATGACCCGCACCACAGCCCCGCTGATCTCCCCGCTGGCGATCGCCCCCAAGAGGGCGGCTTGGGGATCCAGTTCCAGCTCGGTTAAGTCCACACGAATGGTGCGGAAGGGGCGGGTGGGTAGGGGACAAAACTGAAATTCTGTTTTGCCCTTAGCAAGGTTCACTAAGACATAGCCCTTTTCTTCCCCCTCTTCACCAAAATCCACCCGCTCAATGCTGCCGGGATAGACCACGGGTGGATCGTGACACAGGACTTGATGGCGATGCACATGGCCAAGGGCAACATAGTCAAAACAGGGGCGCGCCAAAAAACTCAGGGGAATCGTAAAACCTTTGCCGGCACTCAAATAGCGTTCAGAGCCGTACTGGGCGGTGTCCACCATGGCATGAGCCAGTAAGACAGTGGGCAAGGCCGGATCAAGTTGGCGAATTTCCCCCTCAAGGGCAAGGCGCAGCCGCTCTAGGAGCAGTTGATGCACCTCCGCAAGGGAAAGGCCACTGGTTTCTGGCCGAGTGAGGAGCGTAGATCGCGTTAACCAAGGGAGGGTAATGACTTGAACACTACCCCGGCGAGTTTCAATGCGATGGGTAGCCAAGCGATCGCCCACGATAAAACCAGGCACCCCAAGGGTGCGATAAAGACTGAGGCTGGCGCCCCCCTGTCCTTGGGCGTGCTGATCGTGGTTGCCCACCAGCAAAACCGTGGGAATGCGGGCATCGGCCAAGCGGCGAAATTGGCTGGCAAAGGCTTCATGGACGAGAGGGGGTGGCGTGGCATCGGGAAAGGCATCACCGCCAAAGAGCACCAGATCAACGGGTTCACTGAGGGCACGGTCAATACAGGTGGCCAGAGCAGCAATAAAATCCTCAAGGCGCGTATTCAAGCCGGTGGCCGGGTTAATGTGGCCATGACTGAGGCCACTGCCCAGGTGAATATCGGACACATGGAGAATTTTCATAGCGATCAGGTGATGACCGTGGGGCGATCGCGCCCCGTTAAGCCTTGGATATTCGCCACTTCATTGGCCAGTTGAATTAAATCGGCGAGTGCTACTTGGGCATCGAGGTGCTGCTGGGCAGGATTGGGTTCAAAGCGCTCCAAATAGACCCGTAGTGTTGCCCCTTGGGTTCCCGTTCCCGATAGGCGATAGACAATGCGACTGCCATCCTCAAAAATCAGCCGAATCCCTTGATTTTGGCTGACGCTGTGATCCACTGGATCGGTGTAGCTAAAGTTATCGGCAGTGGCCACGGTGTAGGCACCCAAGGTCTGACCCACGAAGCTGGGCAGTTTTTGCTCCAGTTGGCTCATCAGGGTGTGGGCGCGATCGCTCTCAATGCCTTCGTAGTCATGGCGGGAGTAGTAGTTGCGGCCATAGGTTTGCCAATGGGCTTTGACAATCTCGGCCACGGAGGTTTGGCGGACAGCCAAGATATTCAACCAAAAAAGCACAGCCCAGAGGCCATCTTTCTCGCGCACGTGGTTGGAGCCAGTACCAAAACTTTCCTCACCGCAGAGAGTGGCTTTACCGGCATCGAGGAGGTTGCCAAAGAACTTCCAGCCCGTGGGGGTTTCATAACAGTCAATCCCCAGCTTGGCCGCAACGCGATCGGCCGCTTGACTCGTGGGCATCGAACGGGCAATCCCCGCTAATCCGTCTTTGTAGCCGGGCACCAGTTGGGCATTGGCGGCCAAAATCGCAAGGCTGTCGCTAGGGGTAACAAAACAATTAGCCCCTAAAATCATGTTGCGATCGCCATCGCCATCGGAGGCCGCACCAAAATCAGGAGCCTGCTCGCCAAAGAGTTGCTGCACCAAGTCATGGGCATAGACCAAATTGGGGTCGGGATGACCACCACCAAAGTCCGGTAGCGGCACACCATTTTGCACCGTGCCTTGGGGTGCCCCTAGGCGTTTTTCAATGATCCGATGGGCATAAGGTCCCGTAACCGCGTGCATGGCATCAAAGACAAGGCGCAGCTTCCCGGTGCGAATGACCTCAGCAATACAATCAAAGTCAAAAAGAGTCTCCAGCAATGTTTGATAATCGGCGACGGGGTCAATGACTTCAACAATCATTTCACCCAAGGGAAACTCCCCAAGGGTGTGCAGATTGACATCGGGGGCTGTGTAGATTTTGTAGCTGGTGAGGGCAAGGCTCCGCTCATAGATCGCGTTGGTCACTTTCTCTGGCGCAGGGCCGCCATTGGCAATATTGAACTTAACGCCAAAATCTCCCTGTGGACCGGCGGGGTTGTGACTGGCTGAGAGAATAATGCCACCGATCGCCCCATACTTGCGAATCACACAGGAGGCGGCTGGCGTTGAGAGAATGCCATTTTGCCCCACCTTGACCCGTGCAAAGCCATTGGCTGCAGCCATTTTGAGGATGACTTGGATCGCCTCAGCATTGAAGTAACGGCCATCACCCCCTAGGACAAGGGTTTGCCCCTGCGGTGCCTCAATGGTGTCAAAAATCGCTTGGATAAAGTTTTCCAGATAATGGGGCTGCTGGAAAACAGGTACCGCCTTACGCAACCCAGAGGTGCCGGGTTTTTGATCCTTGAAGGGAGTGGTGGCAACAACTTGAATACCCATTAGGAGGCTCCACAAGGGGACTGTCACTATAAGGGCAGCTTAGTCGGCTCCAGAATCGTGGTCAAGACCTTTCCATATAGTATGCGAGAGTATGCCTTTGCCCTAATTGATTTTCTGAGAGACTTGTCATCGCACCTAGACGCTTGCTAGAATCATGAAGCACTTTCAAGCCGGGATAGCTCAGTTGGTAGAGCAGAGGACTGAAAATCCTCGTGTCGCCAGTTCAATTCTGGCTCCTGGCATCGCCGACAAGATGCGCCTCGTTTCGCTCCTACCGAGTGCCACAGAAATTGTTGCTGCCCTAGGATTGACACCGTTTCTTGTGGGGCGTAGCCATGAATGTGACTATCCGCCAGAGGTGAAGACATTGCCTGTTTGTACACGGGCAAGGTTAGATACACAGCAGTCAAGTTTAGCAATTGATCGGGCGGTTCAAGACCTCCTGCGATCGGCTCTGGGCATTTATGACTTGGAACTGGCGACCCTGCAAGCACTAAAACCGACCCACATCATTACCCAAGATCAATGCGATGTTTGTGCTGTAACCTTGGCAGAGGTGCAGGGGGCGATCGCCAGACTCTTTGAGCCACCACCGCAGTTAATTTCCCTCCAACCCCATTGCCTTGAGGATGTCTGGCAGGATATTCGGCGGGTGGGTCTTGCCCTCGGTGTCTCTCCCGACCCCCTACTGAATTCGCTACACACCAGAATTCATGCCTGTCAAGCAGGGGTGAGCGATCGCCCGCGGCGGCAAGTCGCGACCATTGAATGGATTGACCCCCTCATGGCCAGTGGCAATTGGGTACCGGAATTGATTGCCCTCGCGGGGGGCGAAAATGTCCTCGGTACAGCAGGAAAACATTCCCCCTACATTGAGTGGTCAACACTTCTGGCGATCGACCCGGAGGTGATCATTGTCATGCCCTGTGGCTTTGACCTCGAACGCAGCCGTCAAGAACTTGACCAAGCCTTGCACACTTATCCCCAATGGCAGCAATTGCGTGCCCTGCAAACAGGTCAACTGTACATTGTTGATGGCAACGCCTATTTCAACCGCCCCGGCCCCCGCTTAGTGGATTCCCTTGAAATTCTTGTCGAGATTCTCCACCCACCCCAAGAACCAAAATTTCAAGGCATGGGTTGGCAACCCTACAGCCCTTTTCCCAAGGATGGCACACGCTCACAGCTGTGAAAGCCAGTGCCGGCAAGGATTTGATTTCCTATTCCCTATTTCAGCAAAGGGCGGCTGTACGCGCCATCAATCACAGGAGGATGGCACCAACGATAAATCTGAAGAAAAGATAAAAATTACCCGTTGCAGATTTGGCTATTTCGCCTAAGATGAGGGAAACTCAACTGATCTCATTGATCCCCTGCCGTTGTCCCAAATACATAAATAGGCAAGCTTCCTATGGCAATTGGTTATTTAGCGCTGGTTTTGCATGCTCACCTCCCCTTTGTCCGCCACCCCGAGAGTGACTACGTTTTAGAAGAAGAGTGGCTCTTTGAGGCAATTACCGAAACCTATGTGCCCCTGATCTGGATGTTTGAGGGGCTAAAGCGTGACGGCGTGGACTTCAAAATCACAATGAGTATGACGCCGCCATTAATTTCAATGCTGCGGGATCCGCTACTTCAGGAACGCTACGATCAGCACTTGGCAAAACTAGAGGAACTGGCAGAACTAGAGGTAGAGCGCAATACCTACAATGGCCACATCCGCTACCTTGCCGAGCACTATGCCCAAGAATTCAACCGCGTACGGCAGACATGGGAAAACTACGATCGCGACCTCATCAAGGCCTTTAAGCAGTTTCAAGACACCAATAACCTTGAAATCATTACCTGTGGTGCCACCCACGGCTACCTGCCCCTCATGAAAATGTATCCCCAAGCGGTGTGGGCACAACTGCAAGTGGCCTGTGAGCACTATGAACAAACCTTTGGCCGCCCGCCCAAGGGCATTTGGCTGCCAGAATGCGCCTATTACGAAGGCCTAGAGCGAATGCTGGCCGATGCGGGTTTGCGCTATTTCATTACTGATGGCCATGGTATTCTCTATGCCCGTCCGCGGCCTCGCTTTGGCACCTATGCGCCTATTTTCACCGAAACTGGGGTGGCTGCCTTTGGCCGTGATCATGAATCCTCACAGCAGGTGTGGTCATCGGAGGTGGGCTATCCGGGGGCGCCTGAATACCGTGAGTTCTACAAGGACTTGGGGTGGGAAGCAGAGTACGAATACATCAAGCCCTACATCATGCCCAATGGCCAACGCAAAAATACGGGGATTAAGTACCACAAAATTACCGGGCGCGGTCTTGGTTTAGGGGACAAGCAACTCTATGACCCCTACTGGGCTCGGGAAAAAGCAGCCGAGCACGCCGCCAATTTCATGTTTAACCGCGAAAACCAAATTCGCTACCTATACCACCTAATGCAGCGCCCGCCGATTGTGGTCTCTCCCTACGATGCGGAACTTTATGGTCACTGGTGGTACGAAGGGCCTTGGTTCCTTGACTTTCTCTTCCGCAAAGTGTGGTTTGACCAAGACACCTTTGCCATGACCCACTTGGCAGACTATTTGCGCGCCCATCCCACCCAGCAGGTGTGCCGTCCGTCCCAGTCCAGTTGGGGCTACAAGGGGTTCCATGAATACTGGCTGAATGACACCAATGCTTGGATTTACCCCCACCTCCATAAGGCCGCTGAACGGATGATTGAACTGGCCAAGGGGGAGCCGTGGGATGAACTGAGTTGGCGTGCCCTCAACCAAGCGGCACGGGAATTACTCCTTGCCCAATCCTCAGACTGGGCTTTTATTATGCGGACGGGAACGATGGTACCCTATGCGGTTCGCCGCACCCGTAGCCACTTGATGCGCTTCCACAAGCTCTATGATGACATCAAGGCACAAAAAATTGATGCGGGTTGGCTGGAAAAAGTGGAAGCCATTGACAATATCTTTCCCCACATTAACTATCGGGTCTATCGCCCCTTGTAGTCGGAGCAGTGGTTAAAGAACGCCAAAGCCTTTGCGTTTCTTTTGCTTCTTGGGCTTTTTGGGAGCCTGAGCACGACCCCCTCGACCCATTGGGTTCATACCCGGCATACCCATTCCCGGAAAGCCCCCTTGACCCATCTGCTGCATCAGGGATCGCATCCGCTGGAAATCGCTGACCAACTTTGTTACATCGGCTACTTGATAACCAGAACCTTTGGCAACCCGTTCACGGCGACTGGGGGAGCTAGCGAGAAGTTCAGGATTGCGACGCTCTTCGCGGGTCATGGAGTTAATCATTGCTTCCGCCCGTTTGAGTTGTACTTCGCCCTGCTGGAGTTGCTCCGTTGAAATTTTATTCATGCCGGGGATGAGCTTCATAATTCCCGCAAGGGAACCCATATTTTTTAGTAGGCGCAGTTGCTTGAGGAAGTCATCAAAGTCAAACTGGGCTTCGAGGATTTTGCGGGACATTTTTTCGGCATCGGCCAAGTCCACTTCCTCTTGGGCTTTTTCGACAAGGGTGAGGACATCCCCCATCCCCAAGATGCGAGAGGCCAAGCGATCGGGATAGAAAGGTTGGAGAGCCTCGACTTTTTCACCAACACCAATAAACTTAATCGGTTGTCCGGAGACTTGACGCACCGAGAGAGCTGCACCGCCGCGTGTATCCCCATCCAGTTTGGTGAGAATGGCTCCCGTAATCCCCACCTGCTCATGGAAGGCACGGGTGAGGTTGGCCGCCTCTTGCCCCGTCATCGCATCTACTACTAAGAGGGTTTCGTGGGGTTGTACCGCATCTTTAATGGCCGCCAGTTCTGCCATCATCTCGGCATCAATTTGTAGGCGCCCCGCTGTGTCAATAATCACGGTATCCACACCGAGTTCCTTGGCTTTGGCCACCCCTTGGCGAGCAATTTCCACGGGGCTAACTTCTGTACCCATCTCAAACACGGGCACGTTAATTTGTTTGCCAAGGGTGACTAACTGATCAATCGCAGCGGGACGATAGACATCGGTGGCCACCAAGAGGGTGCTGCGGCGTTCTTTGCGCAGGTGCAGGGCGAGCTTTGCTGTGGCGGTGGTTTTCCCCGTTCCCTGTAAACCGGCCATGAGAATAATCGTGGGGGGTGGCTCCACGTGAGCAAGGGGACTGTGGGATTCCCCCATGACCTCAACAAGGGCATCGTAAACAATTTTGATAAATTGCTGATCGGGACGAACCCCGGCAATGACCTCAGCACCGATCGCCCGCTGACGCACATTTTCAATAAAGTCTTTAGCGACCTGGAGGTTGACATCGGCCTCTAACAGGGCACGGCGC
This sequence comes from Thermosynechococcus sp. TG215, assembly GCF_031583455.1. Taxonomy (NCBI): domain Bacteria; kingdom Bacillati; phylum Cyanobacteriota; class Cyanophyceae; order Acaryochloridales; family Thermosynechococcaceae; genus Thermosynechococcus; species Thermosynechococcus sp. TG215. Next base: position 1,460,992 of record NZ_CP134178.1, read on the forward strand.
ACTTCCCTAAGAGCTTCTTGGATATTGTTTTCGGTAATTTTGTCTTGACCCCGTAGGGTTTTCCAAGCAGATTCAAGGCGTTCAGCAAGGGCGTCAAACATGGATTACAGCTCAAGGGGCAACAAGAATTTCATTGATCTTAGAGTATCTATCGTAGCAAACCGTCTTCCCCATACCGTCTTGGCTGCCGATTTAAGCAAGGGGCTGCGAGTTGCAATTTGTAGCAAAGTTAGCAGTGGTCGTCAACCGTATCCGCTAGGCTTTCACGGTAAGATAAAAACATTGGGGTTAGAGTCTTTATTTTTATCAGGTTCTATAAAGACGGCCTATTAAAGGCTCTGATCGGCGGGAGGTGTCCAATGCTTGTGATCCTCACCCAAAATCAGATTTTACCGTCACAGTCTGTGTGTCAATCCTGCTTGTTTGCTGATCGCCAAGGCAAACCCCGCTGGCAGGAGGGTCAGCTCCGTTGTGGGGCGCCTCTAGGGAGTACTGCTGAAGCGGGATGTCAACACTTTCGCTGTCAAATGGGGTTTCATTTAGTGGCGGTGTCAGATTTGCCGACTCCTCTCGAGCAAGACCATTGAGGGAAATCGCCACCAAGGAATATCAATGCTGGAATTTGAGAACTACGATCCGGAAGACTTTTACGACGAGTGGTTTCTAGCCAAAGGCCAACCACGACCTTTTATTGAACCGCTGTTACAACGGGTGCGATCGTTGCCAGCGGGAGAACTGCAACAGCGCCAAAAAACCGCCCAACAGGTGATGTTTAACATTGGCGCCACATTCACGGTCTATGGTGCTGCCGAGGGCACCGAGCGGATCATGCCCTTTGATATTCTGCCGCGGGTCATTCCCGCCCAAGAGTGGCAAGCCCTTGAACGGGGTCTCAAGCAACGGATTGCGGCGCTCAATACATTTATTGCTGATGTCTATGGTGAGCAAAAAATTATTAAGGATGGTGTCATCCCACGGGAAATCATTGAGTCGGCCAAGGGCTATCTGCGTCCCTGCCACGACCTGAAGCCGCCGGGGGGCATTTGGTGCCATATTACGGGTACCGACTTAGTGCGCGATCGCGATGGCACCTTCTATGTTCTAGAAGATAACCTGCGCTGCCCTTCGGGGGTCTCCTATGTGCTAGAAAACCGCCGCGTGATGAAAAGCACGTTTCCCCTTGTCTTCAAAGAACTGCACATTCAACCTGTGGACGAGTACCCCAGCCGTCTCCTAGAAACGCTGCTGAACCTTGCGCCCCCCGGCCTACCGGATGCGACCGTGGTGGTACTGACGCCGGGGATGTACAATTCCGCCTATTTTGAGCATTCCTTCCTTGCTCAGCAAATGGGGGTAACGCTCGTGGAAGGGCGGGATCTGGTGGTGGCTGATGGTTACCTACAAATGCGCACAACCAAGGGTCTGAAGCGCGTGGATGTGGTCTATCGCCGCATTGATGATGACTTCATTGATCCAGCGGTATTTCGTCCTGATTCGATGCTGGGGGTCAGGGGTCTGATGGAGGTTTATCGCCAAGGGCGGGTGGCGATCGCCAATGCCCTCGGAACTGGCGTGGCCGATGACAAGGTGATTTATGCCTATGTGCCGCAAATGATTCGCTATTATCTCGGTGAGGAACCCCTACTACCCAATGTGCCCACCTACCTGTGTTGGGAGCCACAACAGTTGGATCATGTGCTCAAGAACCTCGATTCCCTCGTGGTGAAATCTGCCAACGAGTCCGGCGGCTATGGCATGCTCATTGGTTGCCAAGCCACGACTGAGCAGCGGGCAGAATTTGCAGAGCGCATCAAAGCCAATCCCCGCAACTACATTGCCCAGCCCACCCTTTCGCTGTCGCGCGTGCCCACCCTGCTGGGGGATGAAATTGTCGGCTGCCATGTGGACTTACGCCCCTATATCCTGTACGGCAAGGAAATTTATGTCCATCCCGGTGGTCTGACGCGGGTGGCGATGAAGCGTGGCTCATTGGTGGTGAATTCTTCCCAAGGGGGCGGGAGCAAGGATACTTGGGTGCTTAATGATTAGAGCCGTCTTTTGGGGACAGGGGATGCTAGCGGTAAGGCACCACCTATGTTAAACAATTATTAGCTATTAGCCAACGCTGATCGGTGAACTTAGCCTAAACTTGCTGAGGTACTGAAGGAACTTAAGCACATGAATGAATTTGAGACATCCCCAACCACAGAAACTACCCATACGGAAAAGCCTATTTTTGAACCAACGCCGGCACCAGCACCCTTAGCGGAAGTAGAGTCTCAGCCAGCGCCGCCGAAAGTGGGCGGTCTCACGGATGAACAGTGGCAACAGGCTCGTGAAAAACTCTATTGGCTCCTCACGGTCTTCCCCGATCAGGTTAGTGCATTTGTGGGTGAATACAAGCAGCCCCTGCGCACCCTCCTCATCATTCTTGCCACCATTCCTTTTGTGGCACTAGCGGTTGCCATTTTGGAAGTAGTGAATGCCATTCCCCTCCTAGGCCCGACCTGTGAACTCGTAGGCTTTGGCTACACTTGTTGGTTTCTGTATCGCTATGTCCTCTTTGAGTCCGGTCGCCGTGAACTTGGCCAAAAGGTGAATGAGTATAAATCCCGTATCCTTGGGAATGAAGGCGCCAGTTCTTCTTAAGCGAGTTCATGCGCCTGCATTATCTCCAGCACGTGCCCTTTGAGACCCCTGCCTACATTGCCCAGTGGGCGATCGCCCGTGGTTTTGATTGGCAAGGCAGTCATCTCTATGCAGGCGAGCCGCTACCCGCATTGACGGAGGTGGATGCGCTGATTGTGATGGGCGGCCCTATGGGGGTACACGATGAGGCTGTTTATCCATGGTTAGGGTCTGAAAAGGCCTTTTTGCGCCAAGCGATCGCCAACGGGTTACCCATTTTCGGGATTTGTCTTGGTGCTCAGCTCTTGGCACAAGTCCTAGGGGCAGAGGTCACCCCAGCACCCACGAAGGAAATCGGCTGGTTTCCCATTGAACTGACAGCAGCCGCCCAAGCGCATCCTTGGTTTCAGGATTGGCCACCCCAACTGACGGTGCTGCATTGGCATGGGGAGATGTTTAGCCTCCCTCCGGATGCAATGCCCCTCGCCAAAAGTGCCACCTGTCCGCAACAAGGATTCTTGTGGGGCGATCGCGTTGTTGGTCTTCAGTTTCACTTAGAAGTGACCCCCGCTAGCCTTGGGGAGTTGATTCAGCACTGTCAGCATGAGCTAGTCCCCGGCCCTTACATTCAATCCGCCACAGAGATTCAAGCTCAAGCCGCGCAAACCGCACTCTTGACTCCCTATCTGGAACGTTTACTTGAGCGCTGGATTCAGTCGTGATCATTACCAGTCGGCAGAATCCCTTGGTGCGCTCGATCCGTAGGCTGCACCACCGCAAATATCGCCAAGGGCACTTGCTTTTAGAGGGGACTCATTTGCTCCAAGAGGCACTGGCAGCCGGCTATCGCTTATCAGTGGTTTGCTATACCAGCGCTTGGCAAGCAAAGCAATCGCCAACATTTTGGCAGCAGGTTGTCCATAGGAGCGATCGCACCGTTGAAGTCAGTGAAGAGGTACTGACTGCCCTCTGTACGACAACCACTCCCGATGGCGTTGTTGCTGTTGCCAACTATACACCCCTTCCTACCTTGCCACTCCAGCGTTTAGGTCTGTGCTTAGTCACGCTTCAGGATCCGGGCAACTTGGGAACGATTATTCGTACCGCTGCCGCCGTGGGTGTTGAGGGGCTATTGTTGACCCCCGATTGCGTGGACATGACCCATCCAAAAGTGTTGCGTGCCAGTGCCGGCCAGTGGTTTCGCCTACCGATGCAAACTGTTAGCGATGGTTTGGCCACTCTCAAAGCCTACCAAGCCCAAGGATGGCAAATAGTCGTCACATTACCAACCGCGCCACTGATCTATTGGCAAGCGGATTTTCGTCAACCGACCTTACTGGTCATGGGAAATGAAGGCCAAGGGTTACCCCCGGCCTACCAAGATCTCACGTTTACGGCACTGCGGATTCCTCAGGAGCCAAATGTTGAATCCCTCAATGTGGCGATCGCCACAGCAGTGCTCTTGTACGAAGTCTATCGCCAACGCTGGCTGAACTAAACCACAAAAAAGTTGAGAACGCCTACCACTAGCACTAGGGCAATCCATAGCCCAGAGCCAAGGAAAATTAACTGCTTTGAGCGATCCCAATCTTGGGGAGAGGCGTAGGCCACTGGCACACCCACCACCATCACAAAGGAGAGGATGACAAGGGCAGCAAGAGCCAGTTGAAAGAGAATCGTCATTGTTGCTAACTCCCAAATCTTATCAGCGGCAATGGTAGCGAAGCGGCTACCTCTGAACTAGCATTATCCCCCATTTGTTGACCCTAAACTAGGCTCAGAAGCGAGTTATATCGCAACTACTGCCAACCCTGAGCCAGCCACGATCGCGGATCGACGCACTCGCCATTAACGTAGAGTCCCCAATGTAAATGGGGTCCTGTGGAGGCACCCGTATTGCCAACCGTACCAATGACTTGCCCTGCCTCAACCATTTGTCCCTCTTGGACGTGAATTTGATCGAGGTGCAGGTAAATCGTCAGCACCCCTTGCCCATGATCAATACCGATCGTGTTGCCATGGATGAGAAATCCTTGGGATTCTGGCCCCACTAAGGCCACTCGCCCCCGCTGCGCCGCTACTACGGGTGATCCCTTGGGGCCTGCATAGTCCAAACCACGATGGAAGTAGTCCTTGGCCAAAACCCCGTTGTAGTACCGCCGTACGCCGTAGGGTGTGGTCACAGGGCCACTGTTGGGGCGGCGAAAGGCACCTTGCCAGAGTCTTTCGGGGGTGACCAGTGCCTTAAAGGCATCCACGCGATCAAATTCCAAATCCGTTCCTGAGGAGTCTTTGCCCGGTGGGAGCCAAATCCTTTGCACAGGAAAGGAGCGATCGCCCACCCACAGAAGCATATTGCGGGTTTCATTTCCTGAGCGAACCACCAATGAACGGCGGCCGGGGGTCTGGAGTGGTGTTGTGGCCACAAAGGCACGCCATTGCTGTGGCCCAATGGAAAAGACCGGCAGCGCTTTGCCCGCCACCTCGACCGTGGGCTGTTCTGAAGCGTTGACCACAATGGCCAGCGTATCTCCCAAAACAGGGCGATCGGGACTGACGGTGACCGTAATTGGAATCGTAACTTGACTACTGGCGGGCAGAATGGTGGCAGTGATAATGGCAGGTACTAGCCACGGGAAAAGGCAATCGCGCATAGCGGCAAGAAACAATGAGCCTCTAGATTGGACACGCAAAAATGCACTGGGGTTCCAAGCAGGAACGAATGAGAAAAAGCCGCCAGTAAATTTACCGACGGCTGGATGATTAAAGCATCCTTGGGCGTAATTTAACGACGGCGGGGCACTTTGGCTAAGTAATCAATATCAGCGGCACGCAACTGCTGGGCATAGCGAGTCTTGGGCGCGATCGCTGCTGCCAAATCGCGGTATTTGCGGGGGTCGCCCTCCGGTAGCCGCCGCTCTTGGAACTTGCGATCGTAGAATTTCTCCAGCGTAAACCGCCAATCGGTGGTAGTGGTGCCCACTTTGTCGCGGTATTCAAAGCCATAGCGCGGCGTCACGAGGTTAAAGGGACGTCCCTCCATCCGCTTGCGCTGGTAGGGCACCGTAAAGTCACCAAAGGCATTGGTGTATTCCTCACTGTCGAGGAGGGCATCGACAAAGCCATAGAAGCCAAGGGTGCCGATTTTAATTGACCAAGCAATTTTTTCCTCTTCGTTGTAGGCACTGCGCCCCAAGAACCGCCGCAGGCACACATCCACCAAACGGTAGTTGTCGTTCACAGCCACCACCGTATTGTAGAAGCGCTCTGATTTGGCCAGACCGCGAATGAAGTCCCGCACCGTAATCACTCGGTTCACTAATTGGGATTCCAAGGTGATTTGACGGTTAAAGGCTAAGGTGGCATGCTCACTAAACACCTGCCGATAGCAGGCCCAGATCACCTCGCGGATTTCCGGGTAGGAGGCCGCATCCTCAAGACGATAGATATAGGGGCTATCTTCGTTTTGATCGGCAATGCCAAAGGTAGCGACGCGGTGGTTTTGAGTCGTCGGCTTGTAGGCGAGTAGAGGTAAGTCCATGGATCTCTCCCAAGTCAAAGAGTGAAACAATAGCTAGCGCAGCGGAAAGGTCGCCGTCGGGTTGATCGACGCCGGTACAGTCGGGCGATCGCGCCGCGTGGTATCGGGGATTTGCACATTGGCCGTGGACACTGGCTTGAATTGCACAGGTGTCACCTTGACTGATCGTGCCATCTCCAAGAAATTGCGAATGTCGCCCCACTTGTAGCGACTGTTCTCTAACTTATCGCGCCAGTAGTCACCATAGCGAGGGGTCACCAGATTAAAGGGGCGATCTTTATAGCGACGACGCTGGTAGGGCACGGTGTTATCGCCAAAGTTTTGCGTATATTCGTCACTATCCACAAGGGTATCCACAAAGTTCTGCCAACCGTCGGTGGCAATGCGAATGGACCACGCCAGTTCCTCATCTTTGTTGTAAGGGGCACGCCCAAGGAGCCGCTTCAGGGCAATTTCCACCAAGCGATAGTTGGAGTTCGTCTCCACCACCAAGCGACGGAATGTCTCCGATTTGGCCAAGCCGCGAATAAAATCCCGTACCGAAATGGCACGACTGGCTAGTTGGGACTCCAAATGGGGCTGGCGGGTACTCTTGAGGACGACGTGCTCACTGAAGACTTGGCGATAGGCCGCCCAAATCAGTTCGTCAATATCTGACTGATCCACTACATCCTCAAGGGAATAGCGCCAAGGGGTGTCTTCATTGGGCACTTCATAGCCCGGTACCCGCTGATTTTGGGAGCTAGGGGCATAGCTCAGCAAGGGAATCGTCATGGCTTACACCTTTGGTTGAGAGGGCAAATAACGATAGGGCAACGCAACGGGCACAGGTTTGACCGGTGTCGGCGGTAGATCCCGCTCTTGGGCGGTGTTGGGAACCGTCACCAAACTGGAGGTGGCCCGTGCCACATGGCGTTGAGTATCGAGGGTAGGCACCACAATTGAACGCGCCATAGAGAGGAAGTTGGCTGGAATCGCGCCGCGGATAATTTGCTTGTCCAGTGGCCCTGCAGTGTAGTAGCGCACTTGATAGTAAGAACGACCACTGAGGGACATTTCCTTGTTGCGCCAGTAGTCGCTGTAGCGGGGATTAACCAGGTTAAAAGGACGCGCCATGCGCCGCCGCCGTTGGTAGGGGACAATATCGGCACCAAAGTTTTGCTGGTACTCGTCGCTGTCCACCAAGGCATCAATAAATCCTTCTAGGCCACGGGTGGCTAGAATAATCGACCAAGCAATCTGCTCCTGCTGGCCATAGGTGGGGCGGCCAAGGAATCGCTTGAAGGAGACATCCACGAGGCGGTAATTGGAATTGACGGCTGCCACTTGCTCGCGATAGACCTCGGACTTACCCAAGCCACGGATAAAATCCTGTACGGAAATGGCACGATTGCGCAGTTGGGATTCTAGGAAGGGCTGACGGTAGGAGTCCAAAATCAGGTGCTCGCTGAAAATTTGGCGATAGGCTGCCCAAATCAGGGCATCCACGTCTGCGGCATCGGTGGCATCGGTGAGGCGGTAGATGACGGGATCATCCTCGGCGGGGACTTCATAACTGACCACCCGCTGGTCAAGGGTTCTGGGCTTCACAGCCAGCAAGGGTAACGACATAACTTTCCAATCCTTTTAGGTGTGCATGGACAGAGAGTCCCTCTGGAGGGCAAGTTGACAACGGGAACGCACAACAATGTCGGGGTCGCGATCGCTCAAATGATTGAGGAGGAAACGCACCGCTTCCCGAAGGGCACGAGCAGCCGCCTGCTGATGCAGATGATCGAGGGCAACACCCACGGCATAGCGAACCGCCCAATCCGCTGCTTCACTGTTGCGTTGAAGAACTGTGAGTGCTTCCCTTAATTGAGCCTCTCTTGCCGTCTCTTCAGGGATTAACTGCCAGCGGAGCGTTCCTAAGGCCTTTGTGGCGGCGCGGCGAACACTGGGGGCAAAATCCGACTGCGCGGCAGCCAATAAGACCCGTAGGGCGGCAGGATGACCAATACTCCCCAAAACTCGCACCCCATAGGCACGGGCACCATAGTTGTATCCATCCAACTGTGCCAACAGCGGCTCCACAACCGCATCCCCAAGGGCAATGAGGCCTGCCACAGCGGCTTGGGCAGCAGCGGGGTTGTTGTACCCCAAAACCGCAATCAGCGTGGGAATAGCAGCGGTGTCTTTTTGCTGGGCAAGCTGAACCACCGCCTCGCATAGGGCAGGAGCAGAGGTGGCAGTCTCAACGGCATGGATATAGGGATGGAGATCACTCACAGCAGTTGATCCAATCCTTGAAAGAGGGAGAGGGTCTGTGCGGCTGGGGCGGCCTGCCGCAGTTGCTGGCTGAGGATGCCGTGGAGGGCAATGAGCTTGAAGCTCGCTTCAACACCCGCCTGCAAAATAGCCTCTGCTGCGGGTAGATAGCCCATCGCTCCCAAATCCAGAAGCGCTGTCCGTCGCAGTTGCACATCCTCACTGTTGAGAGCCGCTAGCAGGCGATCGCCATACTCGGCCGCTCCCGTGAGCTGAAAAAGTGCCCGCGCAGCGGCAAATTGGACTCGCGGCATTTCATGGGCCAAGAATGGCTCAATCAGGGCAATGGCTTCAGTGGCACCAAGGTGACCCAAGCTTTCAATCACGGCTTCCACTGGCTGCACCAGATGCGGGCGACCGGGGACGAGCCGCGCCATTGCCACACCCCCTTCTAGGAGCGATTGCAGGGGCGCGATCGCTTGGGGGTCTCCCAACTGACCAAGGGCAATGGCCGCCGCCTCACGGACATAAAAATCCTCGCAGCGCAAGCACTCAATTAATGCCGGTACGGCTTGGCGATCGCCCAACTTGCCCAAGGCACGGGCGGCATTCCGTCGCAGAGGGTAGCCCCCCAATTCTGTGCGATCGGCCTCATCGGCCAAAGCAGCAATCAAGGCGGCCACAATCGCCTGCCGCTCCGCTGCCGTTGCTGTTTCTAGGCCAAACTTCCCCAGCCACCACGCCGCATAGTAGCGGAGACTGGTATCCGTCCCCTGAAGCTGCGCCAGCATTTGGGGAACCGTCAGTTGTACCGGTTCAGAGACCGCCGTCATTCCCTCTCCAGACATCAGCCAATTAGGAGGCGACCACGGGGGTAATGGAAACGATTTTGCCCCCCATGCGGGTAATGCGCTGCATCTCTTCATTCATGCGGTTGTAGGGCACCGTAATAAAGGTGCTACCGCTGCGCCGAATCGGAAACCCCATTTTGTCAGTTTCTTCGTTTTGACGCAGACCCACAACCTCGTAGCGGAAAACGCGAGCGCCGGAGGGGCTAAGGGCAGCACTTCCAGACGCAGTTTGACCAAACATGACACCTGACTCCCAATCTCAAAAGGACGCTAAACAAACATTCCTAGGCAGGATTGACACTGACAATGCGAGCACCCGTGCGCTGAAGCTGCTGCATTTTGCTCGACAGTTGCTCATAGGGCACCAAGAAGGCGGTACTGCTGCGGCGCACCCCCGGATAGCCCGGTTGGCGAATGCCCGCCACTTCAATGCGATAGACGCGGCCACTTTCACCAAAGGAACCACCCAAGCAAGCCCGTGGGGGAACATCGGCACTGGGGGTGTAGTAGGCAAAGGCCGTATCGCTACTCGAAGGCGGCACCACCGTATTGGGACTGTTGGTGGCCAGATCCCGCGCTAAACGGGACATGCTGCCTTCTGCTTGGGCGCGATCGCTATTGGCATAGCCACGATAGAGACGGAACATGCGGTTAAAGCCCACTGTTTTCTGACCCGGCTGGCTATTAAAGCCACGGTAATAGGGCACGACCCAATCCCCAAAGCTATCGGTGTATTCGGGGGAATCAATGTAGGAGTCAATGTCGGCATCAAAGCCCTCATTTTCGTAGAGATCCAAATGGAAGATTACTTCCGACTCGTCGTAGGGTGCCCGCCCCAACAAATGCTTATAGTTCAGTTCAATGACACGGGTTTGAAAATTGCCGTAGAGAAACTTCTCTTTGTATAGTTCCGACTTGGCCACTGCGCGCACAAACTCCCGCACGGTAATTTTGCCATTGCGCAACAGTGACTCCGCACTCACCAAACGCTCCGATGCCATGACATAGTCATTGCCCAAGACCTGACGGTAAACGGCACGGATGACAGTCTCTAGATCTTCCTCGCTCCAGTTGGCACGCAGCTCCACCCGCGGAGCATCACTGAAGGCGGAGGTACCCAAGCGCGAAGCAGCAGCAGTAATAGCCACGGTACAAACTCCTAAATATCGAGGGTACAAACAAGCCCGGTGCTGTAAACAAAGGGTCAGCCCAACGCCGACAACATCTGCTTACCTCACCGGGCAACGAAGGGAAACGCCTATTAGCTGAGGGCGTTAATGGCGTAGTCGATGTAGGCGTTGGCTTCCACCGCAGCTTGGCCCGTCAAGCCATGATTGGCTTTGATGTATTTCAGAGCTTCCACATACCAGCTTGGGGAGAGATCAAACGTGCTGTTGATTTCAGACAAGCCAGCGATGAGGTACTCATCCATCGGACCAGTGCCACCGGCAACGAGGCAGTAGGTCACCATCCGCAGGTAGTAGCCGATGTCACGGGCGCACTTGGCTTTGCCTTCGGGGGTCGAGGCATATTGAGAGCCTTGCATGGTGGTGGTGTAGGGGAATTTTTGGTACACCGCTTGGGCTGCGCCGTCAATCAGGCTCTGAGCATTGTTGGTCAGGGCGCGAGCAGCTTCCATGCTGGCCACAGCGCGCTTGAAGCGACCGTCAACCGCTTGCAGCTCGGTGTTGCTAAGGAAACGACCTTGGGTATCAGCGGCGGCAATAGCTTCAGTAATCGGCGTTTTCATGGATAAAATATCTCCCTAAAAAATGTGCGTGTTCAGAACGGTCAAAGTTACAAGACGGTAGCTGTGTCTTAGGCAACAGCGGCAGCGGCACGATCAAAGTAGCCAGCAATCTCAGACATCAGGGCGCTGCAATCGCCAGGAGTGATGCCATTGGGATCATTGGCGATCGCGATCGCGGCATCTTTCATTTTTTGGATAGCCACAGCCACGGAGGAGCCGGGGGTACCAAGGGCTTGGTAGGTTTCCCGCAGACCGTTCAAGCAGCGATCATCGAGCACGCTGGAGTCACCGGCCAAAATGGCGTAGGTCACATAGCGCAAGATGATTTCCATGTCGCGCAGGCAAGCAGCCATACGACGGTTGGTGTAAGCATTCCCACCGGGTTGGATCAGTTGGGGTTGCTCTGCAAAGAGGGCACGAGCAGCGTTAGCAACGATCGTGGAGGCATTGCTGGTGATGCGGTTGACGGCATCCAGACGCTTGTTGCCTTCTTTCACCAAGTTGGACAGGGCATCGAACTGGGCGTTGGTGAGGAATTCACCGCGGGCATCGGCCTGAGCGACAACTTTGGCAAATGCATCTAGCATGGATCAATTCTCCTTAAAGGTTGTTAAAGAAGTTAGAACTTCTTGACATTCCTGCCCCTAGCGGGATTGCAGGATTTTTATGGTGTTTTTGTGTCAACCCATAAAGGCTGTGTCAAGCAACCTTAGAGCGACCAAGCTGATCCTTGGTGTGGATATGTCAGGTCACGAACACCACAGTGGTGGGTGCCGGAAAGGTCGAATAACAGCCTGTGTTTCCCTAGGTGAGGTCAACAACCGTGCTGTTAAACCCTTCAGGTATTTCTTATACAATGCGGTGGGAAACCTGTTTCGCCGTAGTTATTAATTTGTAAAATACTTTTGTGAGATAAATTAAGCTTCCCGCGATCGCCATAAAATTGGTGCGATTTGTCCTAAGTTTTTCCTAAGTTTCGTGAAGTTTCTTTAACATTATTCTCAGGAAGTTACGATCCACATGAGTGAACCGTTGCAATTTAGCTTATTTGACACCCTCGCCCCCACCGAGGCCGAATCCCCGCCACCGACGCCTCTCGATGCTGCTACCTATGATCAAATTCCGCTGCGCGCTGAGGTGCCTATTCCCGCCGGTACCTACCGCGACTTGGAGGCGCTTGCGGCGCATTGTCAGCAGTGTCAACGCTGTGGCTTAGCGGCCACCCGTACCCATGTGGTGGTCAGCCGTGGTAATCCCGCCGCCAAGCTGATGATTATTGGTGAAGGACCGGGTCAAGCGGAGGATGAAACGGGTCGCCCCTTTGTTGGCAAGGCAGGGCAGCTCCTCGATAAAATTCTGGCTTCGGTCAATCTCGATAGTGAACGGGATGCCTATATCTGCAACATTGTGAAGTGCCGCCCTCCCGGCAATCGCGTCCCTGAACCCGCTGAAACAGCAGCCTGCCTGCCCTATCTGTTAGAGCAGATTCGCTTGGTCAATCCCCGCATTATTCTACTGGCGGGGGCAACGGCTGTGCGCGGCTTGCTCCAAGATCAGCGGGGGATTACAAAAATTCGCGGTCAGTGGATCGAGTGGCAAGGACGCTGGTGTATGCCGATTTTTCATCCTGCTTATCTGTTGCGAAATAACTCGCGGGAGCCGGGCAGTCCCAAGTGGCTAACGTGGCAGGATATGCAAGCCGTGCGCGATCGCCTGCGCCAACTTGATGCTTAGATTACTCCTGACGGTGGGGATGTTCCTGCAAATAGCGTAGCCAAAGCTCCGAAAGTTCCCGCGCCTGTTGCTCCTTTTCGCCAACAATGTGGTACATTCGCCGCGGCCGACCGCGACCTTCCACCTTCTTCCAATAACCATCAATAATTCCCTCATCCTCGAGGAATTTGAGGGCGCTGTAGAGCACCGTATCGGAAAGGCGGTAAAGAGGATATTCGTTTTCAATGGCTTGAATCAGCGCCGTGCCATAGGAGTCCCCCTTTTCCACAAGGGTATAGAGCACATAGCACACCGCAACTTCCTTGCTCAGGTAAACGGGCGGTGGCTGGCGGAAAAAGGTGTAGATATCTTCCAGTTTCATAACCTTATCCTCAGCAATGGGCTACTGCTGATCCATTGACTCCCCAAAATTCCTCAGATCATGGAAGCGTCTGAATTCAACTCTGTTGCTCCAAACGATAGAAAACACAAATACTCCCCCCTTAATATCAGCACTTGCCTCTAGCCTTATATAGCGCATGAAAGTCACTAAGTATTTATCACTACCAAGACTACAATATTGTTTTACAACCCTTTCCTGAAATATAGGAGAAACAGTCTTCTCCCCTGTCGGCTTTCACGATTTTAAGCGTCTGCCGTCCTTGTAAAAAGGGCTGTACTTCTGATTTTAGGAAGTTTGAGAGAAAAGTGTTCCTTGCATCATAATTCCGCAGTTGGCAAAAATCAAGTCATTGACCTGTTGTAAATTGATTTCAAGGGTGATCAGCAGCAAAATTTCTTAACAAAAATTCACGATAAATCTGCCAGCGGCGGCCATTGTGGACCAGCAGTGTGAGGTGGGATACCCAACAGCGAGCCGCAAAGGATTGTGCTTGAAAGTCTGCCCAAGCGTGGCGAAAGTTGTCCTTGGTTAAATCACGAAAGGCGATCGTCATGTGGGGGGTAAAGGCATGGCGTTGCGTAGGGGGGAGGTGCAGGGGCTTCGCTACGTCTTTGACGAGATCTGCTTGTAGTGTCTTGAGGGCTGGGGTGGGTGCCACGTGAATATAAATGACTCGTGGGGGAAAGGCGGCAAAGCCATCGAGGATCAACTCCACTGGAGCGGCTTGCTCGGAAAAAGTTTCTAGAGCTTGCTCCAGATTTACGACCGCTGCATCTGGCCACCAAAAGGGGGGATAGAGGGTAACGTGGGGGGGAGAGCGCAGTGCCGCTTGGCTTTGGTAGCGATCGCAACAATACTGCTTGAGGCGGGTGACTTCCGCCTGAATGTCAGCATTGGGCAACAAAGCAATAAAGTAATGCCGCCGGTTCATTAGCGCTGTGCCACAACGGTCCAATGGCGATCGGAGGTGAGGGTGGCTTGCCACTGCTGCGGCGGCTGCGGCAAGGTTTTGAACAGATCCCCCATTTCCGTTAAGGTCAGTGCCGCATGGAGCGAATCGGCAAACAGTTGCCGTTGTTGGGGTGTGTCTTGACCCGCATATTGCTCAACCAAGGCTTGCAGTTCGGCCAATGTTTCTGGGCGATAAAGGTCACGGATAAACAACGTCCCTTGGGGACGCAGCACCCGCAGCATTTCGCCAAGGGCAGGCCGCGGATCCGCTAGGTGATGGATCAAGCTATTACTGATCACAACATCAAAACTCGCGTCGGCAAAGGGCAAGGCTTTGGCATCCCCTTGAATAAAGTTTAATTGCGGACTGTGGTGGCGGGCGATCGCCAGCATGGCTGGACTGAGGTCAATCCCTGTTAGTTGCCAATGGGGATAGCGTTGATGCAGCATTTGCAGAATCCGCCCGTTTCCTGTACCCACATCTAAAACTTTTAGAGGTTGCTCAACACTGGCTAAGACTGCGGCTAAATCTTCACAGAAGGCGGCATTAACAGCAGTAAAATCCATGGCGTCATAGGCAGCAGCCGTTTCTGGCGTCTCCATGACCTCAGGTTCAAGAATGCGTTGCAGCGGCATAGGCTATAGACCCGTCGCCGATCGCCCCTGCTTGGGTAAGCGCACAAACACAAAGTAGCTCAGATAGAGCATATAGATGACAAGGGCAACGGCGGCAAAGAAGCCAAGGGTACCGGCGCGGGCTTGGGCATGGAAAATATCTTTGAACATCAGGGGTGGCTCGAGCCAGACTTGGCAACTGGGGGTCTGAACGGCACCAGCGACAAACGCACAGGGCAAATAAAAGGCCTGACCAATGGCGGCAAGGATACAGTAGAGCGTGATTGCCCAGCGCCAGCTACTAAAGACCTGACCAATCAAATCTTGGCGATCGCTAATTTCTTCATTAAGATCCACCCAAAACCAGAGGCTAATGGGAATCAGCACCAAGGCCATAAATCCGGTGACGTAGGCCACTGGCCACTGCGGCATCATCAGGTACACCGTAATCGCCAATAGACTGGCCACCCGCCAATAGATAATCAGCAGTTGGGTAATCGCTGGCACATTTTTAACCGTTGACCACAGCAACAGGATCAAGGGAATAATTACAGTAAAGAGCACCGCAAGGCGGTAGTCCATCCACACGAGCGATCGCAGAAGTTCCAAGGACATGGCAGGCCACAGACCCAAGTGCAACGGTTCTATTATTAGGGATCGCCTTCCCAAGGCACAAGGCTAGAGCGATCGCACTCGCTCATACCAACGCATCAGAATGGCTGCTAACTTTTGCGAATCATGGCGCACGGTTGGCGTGGATTCGTCCATCACATCCGCAAGGATTAGTCGACAGTTTTGACGGGTCAGGGCTTCCCGATCAATAGCCACAGCGGTACTTCCCTGCTGCCCATAGCGTTCAAGGTGAGCGGCACTGGGGGGGTATTTTTGCACCAGCACCGCATCAAACAGGCGATCGCCCGTGACCGCATCAAGGGCACGCACATGATCACTCACAGCATAGCCATCGGTTTCCCCCGGCTGCGTCATAATGTTGCAGACGTAAACACAGGGGCACTGCCGCTCCGCTAGGGCTTGGGCAATCTCAGGCACTAAAAGATTGGGAATGATACTCGTGTAGAGACTGCCGGGGCCAAGGATAATGTAGTCGGCCTCATGAAGGGCTTGAATGGCGCGGGGCAGGGCTTTGGGGGCTGGGGGCGAGCAACCAATTTCGACAATTTTGCCGCGGGCGGCTGTAATGTTGGACTCCCCATGAATGAGGCGACCATCGGCAAGGCGTGCCCAAAGGGTCATATCTGTTAGGGTGGCTGGCAACACTTGACCACGAATGGCCAAGACCGCTGAACTGGTGGCGATCGCTCGCTCCAGATCCCCCGTGATATTTGTCATCGCCGTCAGAAACAAATTGCCAAAACTGTGCCCTGCTAAGCCATCCCCCGCTTCAAAGCGATATTGAAACAGTTCAGTGACGATTTTCTCCTCATCGGCAAGAGCCGCCAAGCAGTTGCGAATATCCCCCGGTGGCAACACCCCAATTTCCCGCCGCAGTCGTCCGGATGAGCCGCCATCATCGGCCATCGTCACAATGGCAGTGATATTGGAACTATAGAGCTTGAGTCCCCGCAAGAGGGTGGAGAGACCAGTTCCCCCCCCAATAGCAACAATTCTTGGCCCCCTGCCTAGCCGCCGATGGATGAGCAGCCGCTCCACCAAGGCCTTGTCGTCTTCTGGCAACAGGACTTCCGTAATCGAGCCAAGGGTGCGGGCATAGCCCCAAGCAATCAGTGCCAACCCCCCAAGCAGCAGTAAAGGGCCACTGATGTAGCTGGGCACAAAACGGGCAATACTTTGAACAAACTGCTCTAGAAATTGCAGGAAGTAAAAAATGGGGGTGAGGTTGATGCTAATGGCAAAGCCCAGACTAGCCAGCAAAACGCCAACTGCACTAATTAGGAGCCATCGTTTCACCAGTAGCCCAGGGAGCAACCATTGGGACCACAAACGGATTTTACGACGGGCTGGCCGTAGCTTCGCTGAGAGTGGTTGAGCCTTATTCGCTCTCCTCATCCGCACCAATACCCAAATAGGTTTTGCTCAGATAGCGGGCTAGGCGCTGCAGAGGATTGGCCACTTGTTTTTTGTGTTCGGCATGATTACTGTTAATGGGAACACCTAAAATCCCGGAAAATTCATCATCGCTAATTTCCCCTGCTTGGTGCTGAGCAAAGGAATCAACCACTTGAATGAGTTCATCGGTGGAAAATTCAAAACCATGTTGACTGGCAAAATCCACCACCTTAGGCGCCATCTCTCCTCGCAGGGCAGCGAGTTCCTCAGCATCTAGTTCGGCAGCGCCGCTGATATTGCCATCCCCTACCCCCAGAAGGTTCTCCAGTTCATCTCGTAGTTGGGTATCTTCAGCGGTCTTTTGCATGAACGCTAACACCTGTGCCGTCGCCATAGGCTTCCTTCCTTCGGTCAGTAAATTTTCTGCACGAACCGATTGGATTATAGCATTCTCTGCTGAGAGTATTTTTAGGCAACAGTTCTTAAGAAGGGCACCTCAACCACTTGAGCAATGATGCCCTCTGGGGTGTGCAAGGTTAACCCGGCACCGCCCACTTTAGTGCGCACATAGCCTAGACCAAAGGCACCCCCATTTAGGGGCGTACAACTGGTGAGCAGACCCACTTTTTCCCCTTCCAAAAGTAGGGGAGTTGGGGCGGGAACAACGGCACTCAATTCCAGTCCCCAGAGATGTTGTTTGACCCCTTGGTAGGTGTTGAGGCGGGCGATTGTCTCTTGGCCAATGTAGCAGCCCTTATTGAAAGAAATCGTATGCCCCAGTCGGGCTTCGAGGGGGTTATAGTCTTCGGTGAGTTCAGCGTCGGCAGCGGGTCGCCCTTGGCGGATGCGTAGGTGTTCCCAGTCGGTATCATTCAGTTGGAGATGGGCATTGAGGAGATCTGTGAGGGGGCGATCGCTCCAAAGGGTCAAGCCCGGAATCGCTAAGCCACTGGTGGCAGCAATGGTTATGGGAGCGTTTTCGTAGGTGAGAGTCACATGAGCGTAGGGCTGGGAAAACGGTTGCAGACCCAATTGGTCAGCGATCTGATCCGAAACGGCACCGAACACTCGGTAGCAGTAACTGTCAGAAGTGCGATCGCTCACCTGCACATCGTCGCCAAAGAAGATGTACTTATCGAGCCATTTCAAGAGAAACTCGCGGCGCTGCGGTGACACCAGTAGATCCACCCACTCCATATGAACAAGTAGGGTGACAAGATCAAGGGTGCGCGCCGTCGAGGTCAGAAAAACCGTATCTGCCCCTTGGCCGGGTTGCAAGACAAGACAGTTATTGGAGCTTTGATTGTGCAAAAACTTCAGGCGATCGCCCCCCGTGAGGCGTAGGCGCCCCCAATGACTGCAATCATAGACTGCACCACTGGCAGAGACTGTTTCCAGTAGATCCGTCATTCTTTTACTCCTAAGAGAAGCAAGTCCCGCTCAAGGAGCGATCGCACCCCTGCAAGATTGAAGCCCGGTTGCTCAGCTAATAACTCAGCCACGTTTTTTTGACCCGTCGCAGCCGTCAGGAATTGCTGCTCAGCCTGATTGAGCTGAATCACATCATAGTGACAGTTAAAGACACAGACCCCCGGCCAACCGTCTAAGCAGGGGTGTCGCCACGGAATAGCCACCAGCAAAGCCGCATCCTCAGACCAATCGTGACGGGGCAGCGGCGGCTTGGCCAAAAAGAACTCAAAGTGGGTCATTGCCTCAGGGTCAAGGCATTCAATGAGTTGATATTGCTGGATCGGATCTAAGTGCTGTGCGCGGTGCAACAGTTCTGGCTGGCTGCCCAACAGCCGCTCCAACCGCCAAACTTGGGGATTGGAAAAGCCGACGAATTCTAGGCCAGAGGCAGCAATGAGGTCAAAGAGGCTAGCGATCGTGTAGTCAATTTCTTGGGGATGCACGTACATGTCGGCAAAGCATTCATCCCGCTGATTTTCGAGGCTCCAGCGCTCCTGCTCACGCTTTTTCAGGCGATTGTTCTGGGGCAATGCGGCAAAGAGTTGCCGTCCAATGGCCACCCCCTCGCGATAGTTGTGGCGATCGCTCCCCTGAAGTAAGGCAATGGCCTGCTGCATCAGTTTAATTTCCCAGCGACCGTAGGCTCCATAAACAAAGATGTGCAAAATGCCGCCGGGGGCAAGCACATCGGCGAGAGCTTGAATGCCCCGCTGCGGATCCGGCAGATGGTGCAGCACGCCCACACAGTTAATCATCTGGAACCTTTGCCCCAGTTGTGCCACATCCTCTAGGCTCAGGTGGTGAAATTCGACATTGGTGGCGCCCGATCGCCGGCAGCGCTCGCGGGCAATCTCCAAAGCACCCTCACTGAGATCCAACGCAGTAATCTTTGCCTGCGGATTCAAATGGGCGAGATATTCCGTTCCTACACCAGTGCCACAGCCGGCATCGAGAATGGCAACGTCCAACTGGGAGGGATAGCGTCCTGTGCAAAAGCTATAGGCCGCCGGCCAAGACCAGCGCCAGTTGTACCCCGGTGGTGGCTCATCAAGGAGCGGTTCCGGCGGAAAAGGATAGGTATTGTACAGTTGCCGCACAGCAGCAGTAATCTCAGCCGCCGAGGTCATGATGGTTCCCCTTGAGATAAGCGTCGTAATAATTCTCGGGTGGTTGCCTCTGGGTCAGCCGCATCCATAATGGCGCGGACAACGGCCACCTGAGTCGCCCCGGCTTTGACCACCTCATCAATATTACTGAGATCAATGCCGCCAATGGCAAACTGCGGCATCGGGGCGTGTTTGCGGGCGTATTGGAGATAGTCAAAGCCCACAGCCGCTTTACCGGGTTTGGTAGGAGTCGCAAAAATCGGCCCAACACCCACATAATCGGCACCTTCAGCAATGGCACGCTCCAGTTCTTGGGGATTGGTGGTCGAGCGTCCCACGAGGCGATCGCGCCCTAAAATTTGCCGAGCCAGTTCCATGGGAATATCCGTCTGTCCGAGGTGGACACCATCGGCATTGGCACCCACGGCAATATCCACGCGATCGTTGACCAAAAACAGGGCGCCGTAGCGTTGGCAGAGCGCTTGTAACTGGCGAGCCGTGGTTAGACGGGTGTGATCATCACTGGTTTTGTCGCGGTATTGCACAAGGGGCAGTCCCCCCTTCAAAGCAGCTTCGACGGTTTCCAGCAGGCGATCGCTGGGGGCAGTCACCAGATAGAGCTTTGCCCCTTGCAGGCGTTGCGCTCGAGCGTGGCGCGGGTTGAGGATCAGGGCTTGCTCGAGAATGTAAACGCGATAGCGGAGGGCTTTGGCGGTGTCACTCAGCTCAGTATCGGTTAATTTCGCGTACTCCTCAATCACTCGTAGCGCTTCTTGGACACGGGCAAAGTTAGCAGTGAGCACCTCGCCGAGGGTCTGGCGATCGCGCTCCTGCGGATGACGCAAAGCAGTCCCCGGATCCTGATCCGTTTGTCGTGCCGCCCGCAACTCTGGGGTATGGTAGCGGCCAAGGGTTTGGCGCAAATCTTTACATTCTGCACTCAGGGCAGCATCTTCGCGGCCAAAGCGGCACCATTCCTCAATCACCCGCAGACCTTCGCGGGCACGGTCAAGGTTGGCATCGAGAATCCGCCGGATGCGTTGCCCCTCAAATCCGGGAGCTAAATTTTGCATAGCACGTCCGATCCCCACAGAAAAGAATCAACACAGTTCTGTTCACCGTTCATCGGCATTGTTGATAGCGCAATGAAGTTTTTGATGAGCCGTTTCAGCATTCACTCCCAGCCGTGGTTGAGTCACCTATGTTTGATCCTAATGGGTTGGGGGACGCCCGTATTGGCGGCAGAACCGATTCCCATCCCCGTGCCACCGCCAGAGGTGAATACCGTCATCCCGATTCCTGTGCCTGCCCCAGAGGTGAGTACGGCGCCAATTCCCACCCCACCGCCGCAGCAGCTTGACAACTCCCTCGAACGATTGCCGGTGCCTAGTGACCCGATTCCGATGGGATTTGTGGGTCGCGATCGCGCGATGAATCAATTGCCGCCCCCACCAGACATTTCTGATGCAAACTTGGCAACACTCGCTCCCGTAGCCCCCAGAACGCGGTTTCGAGTCATTGTTTTGGATTTGCGGGAGGATGATCTGGCCAATCAAGAACGCCTGCGATCGCTCGTTCCCGAAGTGATACCCATTACCCTTGGCCAGCGCCGCGCCCTACAAGTGGGCAGTTTCCAAAACGAGGCCAATGCCAACGAAATGCGTGCCTTTATGGAGGTCAATGGCTTCCGCGCTGAGATTCAACGTCTGCCCTAAACAACCTCAATTGGCTCAGGAACGACGCGAAGAGGCCTAAAGAGTGCCCGCTTTTTCAGCAGTGAAGTGAACCCCCTGCCCAAGCAATCAATTTTTCATAGACTTAGAGGATTAGGAGCAAATCGCCACAGGAGTTGAGTTGCTAAAACATTCTGAGGATACAACCGTTCCCAAAGACAATAGCAATATCAACAGGATAGATGAGCAAGACCGCGCCTTTCATGACTGGTATCGGTTTGTGCTCTCTTATCCGCCCCATCTTGTGAGGGACTACATAGAAGACTTTGGCTTGAATGCAGAGAGTGTCATCCTCGACCCTTTTTGCGGCACAGGCACAACGCTGGTTGAGTCGAAGCTGCGTGGAATCCCCTCATTGGGTACCGAAGCCAATCCATTTGCCCATTTTGCGACGTGTGTTAAGACGGATTGGGATGTTGATCCGGATTTACTCTACCGTCACTCCTGTGAGATCGCAGAATTTGCCCTTGACATCCTGCGGCAGCAAGGGATAGGGGACTCGGTGCCTTTTGAGGGGAATATTGCGGATCTACCGTTACGCCAACTCTCGCCAGAACAACATAAACTCATCCTTACAGGGTCGATCAGCCCGATTCCCTTGCACAAGGTCTTGGTACTCCTTGACTGCTTAGAGAAATACAGAATAGAACAGGTCTATCGGCATCAACTGCTGGCGATCGCCAACATACTGGTTTTTGCCGTGAGTAATTTGCGCTTTGGCCCTGAAGTGGGTGTTGGCAAGCCTAAAGTTGATACACCAGTGATTAGTGCTTGGCTCGCCAAAATTGATGAAATGGTGGAGGATTTGCGGCAGGTCAAAAATCAAAATGATGCCCCTGCCCACGTCTATCTGGCGGATGCAAGATGTCCTGACCGAGTATTGCCGCCGCAGTCCGTTGATGCGGTGATCACCTCACCCCCGTATCCCAATGAAAAGGACTACACCAGAACAACCCGCCTCGAATCGGTGGTCTTGGGCTTTATCAAAACCAAGGCGGATTTACAAGCTTTCAAGAAGGGTCTGATCCGTTCTAACACACGCAATGTCTATAAAGCCGATGATGACGATCAGTGGATTCGAGATCATCCTGAAATTCAGGCCATTGCAGATGCCATTGAACGCCGCAGAATTGAACTGGGGAAGACCTCTGGCTTTGAGAAACTCTATGGTAGAGTCACCAAACTCTATTTTGGTGGCATGGCGCGTCACTTGGCTGCCCTGCGATCGCGGTTGCGTCCCAATGCCCAATTGGCCTACGTCGTGGGTGATCAAGCCTCCTATTTGCGGGTGATGATTCGCACAGGTCAGTTATTGGCTGACATTGCCCAAGCCCTTGGCTATGAGGTTGTGCGCACAGATCTCTTCCGAACACGGTTTGCCAGCGCCACGAAGGAGCAACTGCGCGAAGAAGTGGTGATCCTACGCTGGAAAGGATAGTCGAGTCAGTCCAGATGGGCTGTACCTTAAGAATTACTGTAAAATAAGGCATCAACTGGCAGTACACCCACCCTATGGTTACCTCTTGGGCAAAATGGTCATTGCCGCAACCTCAACGGCGCTCAACTCCGCTGCACCACAGGCGATTGGCCAAAGGGCACGCGACGCGATCGCAACGACTGCGCTGGAAATCTTTTGTGTTTAATCTGCTGTCTGAGCGTCTTTTGCTGGTCATCGGCGGATTGGGGGCAGGTCTTCTCCTGTGGCAAACCGATGGCCCCTTGATGGTGGCCACCCTGAGTGGTGTGGGTACGATTTTTCTCCTCAGTCGCTGGCAACGCCGACTGTTGACCCTATGGCAAGACCTGCGCCAACAGATGTCCCAATGGCTACACCATCCCTTCGCCTTTACGGTGGTCGGGGGTTTGCTGGCCTGTTTGGGTACCTATACCCTTCTGCATTTGGGTCAACACACCGCAGATCCATGGCTCGTGGTGGCGCTTGTGATCCTCGGCATCCTTTTAGTGGCCGTCATTGCCCTGCTTGGGACGCTCATGGGGCAACTGCAACAGCAGCATCAGACCCAACAGGTGTCCCAATGGTTTGCTGACCTCACCCATCCGCAACCGCTGCATCGGCTAGTGGCTATTCGCCAATTAGCTCGCATCTCTAAGGGGGCAGAGCGTCGCCAAGTGCAGGAAGCCCTATATCTGCTACTGGGACAGGAAACGGATGCAATCGTTCGCCGTGCTGCCCTTGAGGTGCTCGATCATCTTGATGATGCCGCCTGAGTCCCTCAACTGGTTGGAGCGATGGTGCTTGGCTCGGTTGATTCGAGCGATCGCTAGTGTCATTGGGGTTGAGCCACAGCGATTCGACTACGTTGGCTTTGTTGAAATCACACGGCAAGTGAAGCAGAGGCGATCGCCCGCGCAGCAGCAGGCTATCGTGGCCACCGTCTTTGATCGGTTAGTTCCCCCCTTCATCAGCACCTTGGTACGCACACTCTTTCGCCCGACTCGCTGGGTTTGTGAGTGGAATGCGTGGTTTGCCACCCGCCTCACGGGCTGGTTAGTGGGAGCCAGCGATCGCTACTGGGTCGAGGTCATTCCCCCCGATCAACCCCGCCAATGGCAACACAGTGGCGTGCGCATTCAAAAATGCCGCTATCTTGCTGAATCTCAATGCGTGGCACTCTGTATCAACCTGTGCAAAAAGCCCACAGAGCAATTCTTTCGGCAGCGATTTGGCATTCCCTTGACGATGACGCCCAACTTTAGCGACTACAGTTGCGAAATGGTTTTTGGTACCCCTGCCCAGCCGATTCCTGAGCCAACCATTCCCCACTGTTGGGACGATCCGAGTCAGACCCCCTGCCCCCACATTTAAGACCATTCTGTTGGCGAATCATTTTTGGCGATTGACAATTCAAGATTATTTGAAATAACGTAGGGATGTCCCGCTGGAGCAGCAACGATGGGCGTTGGCATCGGCATTAATGGCTTTGGCCGCATTGGTCGCTTGGTTTTGCGTGCCGCGTGGGGTTGGCCTGAACTGGAGTTTCGCCACATTAACGAGATTAAAGGAGGCACAACCGCTGCCGCCCATTTACTAGAGTTTGATTCGGTTCATGGCCGCTGGCCCCAAGCCATTCAGGCCAAAGAGGGGGCGATCGCCATCAACGATCAGATCATTAGCTTTTCGGAAGCAAAAACCCCAGCAGAGGTACCTTGGCAAGAACGAGGAGTCGAGATTGTTCTGGAATGCTCCGGTAAATTCCGTACCGCTGAGCAACTGGCGGCCTACTTTGCAGTTGGGGTGAAAAAAGTGATTGTTGCTGCCCCCGTCAAGGAACAGGCCCTCAACATTGTCATGGGCGTCAATGACCATCTCTACAATCCCCAAGAACACCACTTGCTCACCGCCGCCTCCTGTACGACAAATTGCCTTGCCCCCGTCGTTAAGGTCATTCACGAAACCCTTGGCATTCGCCACGGCTTGATCACCACGATCCACGATGTCACCAATACGCAAACAGTGGTGGATGCCCCCCACAAGGACTTGCGCCGTGCCCGCTCTAGTCTGATGTCTCTTGTGCCGACAACCACGGGTTCAGCCACTGCTATTGGGCTGATTTATCCTGAACTCCAAGGCAAACTCAATGGCTTGGCGGTACGGGTGCCCCTGTTGAATGCGTCGCTCACCGACTGTGTTTTTGAAGTGAGCCGCCCCACCAGTGTGGCCGAAGTGAATGCAGCTCTTAAAGCTGCCGCCGCCGGGGAACTCAACGGAATTCTCGGTTATGAGGAGCGCCCTCTTGTTTCCATTGACTATTGCAACGACCCCCGTTCCAGCATTGTCGATGCCCTCTCCACAATGGTTGTGGATGAAACGCAGGTGAAAATTCTCGCATGGTACGACAACGAATGGGGCTACAGCAATCGCATGGCCGAATTAGCTCGTCACGTCGCCACTACGTTGCCCTAAGGAGTCTGCTATGGCTGTGTCCACCAGTGTCCGCAACTATATGATTGTTACCCTCGCCTACTGGGGGTTCACGATTACCGATGGCGCACTGCGGATGCTAGTGCTGCTCTACTTTAACCAGATTGGCTACACACCGCTGCAAATTGCCTTCCTATTTCTCTTCTATGAAATTTTTGGCATTGTCACCAACTTTCTCGGTGGCTGGATTGGTTCCCGTTTAGGGCTGAATGTCACCCTCTACGCGGGCATTGGTTTACAGGTGATCTCGCTGATCATGCTCACGCCCCTAACGCCAGAATGGCCTTTGTGGTTTGCGGTGCCCTATGTGATGGCGGCACAGGCGATGTCGGGGGTGGCCAAAGACCTGACAAAGATGAGTTCTAAGAGCGCTATTCGCTTAGTGGTGCCCCAGGAGGCAGAGTCACAGCTCTTTAAGTGGGTGGCGATTCTGACGGGTTCTAAAAATGCCCTCAAGGGGGTGGGTTTCTTTGTTGGCAGTGTGTTGCTGACATTGGCGGGCTATAGAGCGTCTCTGTGGATCATGGCGATCGCGCTTATCTTGATCCTGTTCAGCGGTTTGTTATTGCCACGGGGGATGGGGCAGATCAAAAAGAAAATCAAATTTCGCCAACTCTTTTCCAAGAGCAAGGAGATCAATATTCTTTCTGCTGCTCGCTTTTTCCTCTTTGGGGCGCGGGATGTCTGGTTTGTGGTGGGTTTGCCCGTCTATCTCCAAAGTGTTCTCAACTGGTCATTTTATGAAGTGGGGGGCTTTCTCGCCCTGTGGGTCATTGGCTATGGAGGTGTCCAGTCCTCGGCACCCCTGCTGTTGAAATACATCAATCGCGGTCGCCCTCCCCAAGCCGCCACTATTCAGTTTTGGACGTTTACACTGACGATTGTGCCAGCAGTCATTGCCTTGGGCTTGATGAGCCACTGGAATCCCAATGCCGTCATTATTGGCGGCTTGCTCCTTTTTGGCTTGATTTTTGCCATGAATTCGGCAGTCCACTCCTACTTGGTGCTGGCCTACACCGATGATGAAAAGGTGGCCTTGAATGTTGGCTTCTACTACATGGCCAATTCCGGCGGGCGACTAGCGGGAACGGTTCTCTCTGGCCTCATCTATCAAATTTGGGGCATTGTCGGCTGTCTGTGGGTTTCGATGGTCTTTGTCCTCTGTGCTGGACTCATTTCCCTAAAGCTCGAGGATCCGAAACGGCAGCAGCCCTACCCCTCGTTGGTTGTGGGGGATGGTGAATAACTGCAACATTTTCCCCTAGGGGTTAGAACTGAATAAAATTGAGATATGGTGAGGTTCCCCGAGGAATTGCCCTTATGATGCTCCCCCAAGAAATCATCGGCCAAAAAGTGTGGTTGGAAGTGGAACCCGAAGATGCCTACTATGCGGGTGAGAAAATTCGAGTACAGGCGGAAATTAGCCAGCCCACTGCTCCCCCGTGGTACTATGCTCGCTACATTAACCCGCCCCGCTGGTTCCGCACCCAAGGCCAGTGGCTCACCCACCATGAGGCGGAGATGGCAGTGCTCTTGAATCCCGTCTTGGAGGATTTGGAGCTGGGGGAAGAGGATTACGACGGTGATGAACTGACGAATGGTGATTTTAGCGATCGCTAGGAGCGTCTCGGGTCTGTTGGTCAGGGTGGCGATCGCCCACTGTTAGCTGCTATACTAAGTGCTAGGAAGAGTGGTGTATTGGCAGCACCCATGAACGTTCTATTCTGAACGGTTCAAAAATCTCCTTCCCCTCGGGAAGGGAGGCTGTCACTTTTTGAGATTGTTTGGGTGTGGTGGGCAATGTCCCGCCTTTTTTATTTCCTATGCAGATACAGATGCTGTTGCCTGTGGTGCAAACCCTTGCCCAGCAGGTTGCCGACCAAGAACACCTTGATCTGGTGAGTGTGCAGTGGCTGACCCATCAATCGCCCCCGATTTTACGGGTGGAGGTGCGCCATCCTGAGAATGACACCAGCTTAGAGGATTGCGAACGGCTGAGTCGGGCACTGGAGATGGCTTTGGATGGGCTGCCAGAGTTGGAGTTTGCCTACGTTCTCGAGGTGTCGAGTCCGGGCCTGTCGGATTACTTGAGTAGCGATCGCGACTTTGATGCCTTTCGTGGCTTTCCTGTACGGGTCACGACCACCGCACCCCATCGGGGCAAAACCCTTTGGGAGGGCAACCTGATTCGCCGTGACGCGGTGAATGTCTATCTCAATCAACGGGGGCGATCGCTGGCGATTCCCCGCTCACTGATTGCCAGTGTCCAACTGTACAGCCCCAGCAGTGAGCCTTAGCAGCAGTTGATCTACTAAATGAACGAGGTTGTAACGGACGATGACCATCTATCGCTTACCCGGCCTACGGGCCATGATCAATGAAATCAGCCAAGAGCGGAATTTGCCCAAGCACGCGGTACATCAAGCCCTCAAGGAAGCACTGCTCAAGGGATACGAACGCTATCGCCGCAGTCTGCGCCCGGATCATAGTCACTTTGAAGAAGACCACTTTGCCAACTTTGAAGTGGAACTAGACACCGAGCAGGAGGGCTTCCGCGTTTTGGCCACCAAAACGATTACGGAAACAGTGGCGAACCCCGATCGCGAAATTGCCCTTGCCGATGTGATTGAGGTGGTGCAGGATGCCCGTGTCGGCGATACGGTGCTGTTGGATGTCACCCCTGACCATCAGGAATTTGGCCGCATGGCCGCCATGCAAACCAAGCAAGTGCTGGCGCAGAAATTGCGAGATCAACAGCGTCGCCTCGTCCAAGAGGAATTCAAAGACCTCGAGGGCACCGTACTCATGGGGCGCGTCCTGCGGTTTGAGCGGCGATCGGTGATTATGGCTGTGCGCAGCGATGCTAGCCAACCGGAAGTGGAGGCCGAACTGCCGAAACGGGAACAACTTCCCAACGACAACTACCGCGCCAACTCCACATTCAAGGTGTATCTCAAGCGCGTCAAAGAGGGACCTCAGCGCGGCCCCCAATTGGAGGTTTCCCGTGCTGATGCTGGCTTGGTGGTCTATCTCTTTGCCAATGAGGTGCCAGAAATTGAGGATGAAGTGGTGCGGATTGTGGCCATTGCTCGCGAAGCCAATCCCCCGAATCATAAAGTCGGCCCCCGCACCAAAATTGCCGTGGATACCTTAGAGCGGGATGTCGATCCGGTGGGTGCCTGTATTGGGGCACGGGGATCCCGCATTCAAGCAGTGGTGAATGAACTGCGGGGGGAAAAAATTGATGTGATCCGCTGGTCGCCGGATCCAGCCACCTATATTGCCAATTCCCTGAGTCCAGCGCCAGTGGAGGAGGTGCGGCTGATTAACCCCGAAGCCCGCATTGCCCATGTCCTTGTGGCACCGGATAAGGTCTCCCAAGCCATTGGTAAGGAAGGCCAAAATGTGCGCTTGGCAACTCGCCTAACGGGCTGGAAAATTGAGGTGCGCGATAGCTCCCAATACAACTACGAAGAGGAGGATCGCTTGGCCATGGCCGCCCTCGAAGAACAAGTTGCCAGTTAGGGAGGATGGTTGTTTCTCAACGCCGCTGTGTGGCCTGTGGCCGCTTGGCCGATCGCTCGGAGTTCTGGCGCATTGTGCGCTGCTGGCCGGATCACCGCGTGCAACTGGATCAGGGAATGGGGCGATCGGCCTATCTGTGTCCCACTGCCGAGTGTCTCAAGGTGGCCAAACAAAAAAAACGCTTGGCGCGATCGCTCCGCTGTCCCATTCCCGAGGATATTTTTACGACCCTTGCTGCTCGCTTAGATGCCCATCGCAACTATGACTGACTCCCCCATTTGGCAGCCCTTTACACAAATGAAAACGGCGGCTCCGCCCCTGAAGGTGGTGCGTGCCCAAGGTGCTCGCCTTGAACTGAGCGATGGCCGTCAGATTATTGATGCCATTTCCAGTTGGTGGGTGACGCTCCATGGCCATAGCCATCCTGTGCTGGCTAAAGCGCTCTATGAGCAGGCACAAACCCTTGAGCACGTCATTTTTGCTGGCTTTACCCATGAACCAGCGGAGCAGCTTGCCCAACTGCTGTGTGCCCACACGCCAGCGGGGTTACAACGGGTCTTTTTTTCCGACAATGGCTCAACCGCCGTGGAAGTGGCGCTGAAGATGGCCTACCAGTATTGGCAGCGGCGAGATCAACCCCAGCGATCGCGCTTCATTGGCTTTACCGGCGGGTACCATGGCGATACCCTTGGGGCAATGACTGTCGGCCAAAGTTCCCCGTGGTGGCAACCCTTTCAACCGCTGCTCCCCCCCTTAACAATCCTGCCCTACCCAGCAACCTATGCGGGGGATCCAGAGGTGGAGACCAAGGAAGCACAGGCGATCGCTCAACTGGAGGATACCCTGAAGGCAGACCCCGATGCCTATGCCGCTCTCTTCATTGAGCCACTCGTACAGGGGGCAGGGGGAATGCGCATGTGTCGTCCCTCGTTTTTGCAAGCCCTTTCTGCAATTGCCAAGGCCTATGGGGTGTTAGTCGTCTATGACGAGGTGATGACGGGGTTTGGCCGCACAGGTGCCCTCTTTGCCTGTGAGAAAGCGGGGACACAACCCGATCTCCTTTGTCTCTCTAAGGGGTTATCGGGAGGCTGCTTGCCCATTGCCGTCACATTGGCCACTGAGGACATTTACCAAGCCTTTTATGCCGATGATCCGGCGCGCGCCTTTTTCCACAGCCATTCCTATACCGGCAATCCCTTGGCCTGTGCCGCGAGTGTGGCTTCATTTCAATTGCTGCTTGCCAAACCTGAAGCCTACCAAGGTCTAGAGGCGCGCCATTGGCAGTGTTACCAGCAGTATCTTGCCGATGTCAGCAATCTCAAGCAATTTCGCACCTGTGGCACGATCGCGGCCATGGAATTGGCGACGGCGGCCTCCTACTTTAGTGACTTTGTGCCCCAACTGCGCCGCCGCTTTATTGAGTTAGGTGTGCTGCTGCGACCTTTGGGCAATACGCTCTATATCCTGCCCCCCTACTGCATTAGTGATCAAGAACTGGCCGCAGTCTATCGCGCCATCCGCCAAGTGGCGATCGAGGTGGCCGCAGGTTATTTCACCGCAGTCTCTGCTTGAGTGGCCATATAACTCAGGAGCCAATTGACCGCAGTGGCACGGCGCGTACGGCGGGGGTTGAGTTCCTTGATTTCATAGCCAGCAAAGCCCAACTGTTCCTTGAGAAGTTGCTTGTGGGCAGGGGGAATAGAGCGGGTGAGCTTGACGATGGCGGGGCGGCTGCCAATGAAGTCTGGCGGTTGGGGATAGTCTTGTCGCCATTCTGGAGGCACGCGATCGCTCTGCCAAGTTTGGCTGTGGGCGTCATAGCGATAGCCCAAGCAGTGCCACAGGAGCTGATTGACCGTAGCATCATCCAATTCATCATTGAGAATTTGCCACAACGTGGCTTCTGTGAGAGGGGGGAGTGGCGAATCAGAGCTATCCATTCACACTCTTTGTAATCAGTCGGTCTACTGAAACCGGTACCATAAAAAGGGTGGTTTCTCTAAATCTGCCCTTATATGTCTGCTTCGGCAACGAATTCCCCTTCCCGCTGGCGATCGCTACGCAATAATGCCCTCCTGATTGGGGTGGCTGTGCTGATCACGCTACTGATTCGTATTTTTGTGGCGGAGTCGCGCTTTATTCCCTCAGAGTCTATGGAGCCAACGCTTTGGCCGGGCGATCGCATTGTGGTGGAAAAGATCACCTATCGCCAGCGATCGCCTCAACCGGGGGATATTGTTGTCTTCTATACCCCACCCCTCTTGCAGGCCCTTGGTTATCGCGCCGATCAAGCCCTCATTAAACGAGTGATTGCCACCGCCGGGGACACGGTTGCCGTGCATGATGGTCAAGTTTGGGTCAACGATCGCCCCCTTGCAGAACCCTACATTGCTGAGCCACCCGTTTATACCCTCTCCCCAGTGACAGTGCCAGAGAATATGCTCTTTGTTATGGGAGATAACCGCAACCACAGCAATGACTCCCATATCTGGGGATTTTTGCCCCTTGAGAATGTCATTGGTCGGGCGATCGCCTGCTATTGGCCCCTCAACCATGCGGGTAAAATTTCGTCCCCGGCTGCCTAATAGGTGACTAGCCGCATCAGTGTGGGGTTAGCATCCTCCACCAGTCCCCATTCAACTGGTAACGGTACCACTTGTCCCACAGGAGTTGTTTGCGTTGCTTGGAGACAATCAGTCTGCAAACTGTAGTTGCCATTGCGCAGGCTTGGCGGTTGGGCAGGGCGGCTGACTTGACAGGTTTTAATGACCGTCGCTCCCACCTGTAGCGTGCTATGGGTTTGGCTGTGAGCCAAAGGTGTCCAAGAAAACACGGCTAACACACTCAAGGCGATCGTCGCGACAAGAGACTGCCGCCAAAACTGCATGCTGAACATAATTCCCCCGCCTTCTCTTTATCGAGAAGTCATTGATGAAATCACTCGTAACAGTTCCTTAGATTCCTTCCCCCGCTTTTAGAAACGTGAGGCTTTGAGTCTTGAACAGTGAATACTAAGGTATTAACTGCAAAAAAGTAATAAGAAAATGTGAGGAGCTGTTTAGAGTTGTAGGGGACTCAGTCGCCTTCCCTACACTTCTATTGTAGTCTTTATAGCCAAACCTAGTTACGATCCTGTACAAAAGTTCATGATTGAGTCTTATACCAATTCAATTTGAAGATATAGTCATTTCGAAAGAGAGTGAGATATTTTCAAGAGGGATAGGCTATACTCAAAGCGTCATGAATGTTACTCAAGAATATGAGCTATAGCTTGAACTGACGAGAGCGGGTTGTCTCCTATATCCAGCAAGGTGGCAAAATCAGTGAAGCAACTCAAATCTTTCAGGTGAGCCGCGCCACCATCCATCGCTGGCTGAAGCGAGAGGACTTAGCCCCTACGGTTGTCCCCCGTCGTCCTTGGAAACTGGATTGGGCGGCCTTAGAGACGGGGTTTGACTCTCGAGTGGAGTGTGAGTATGGGTGGTCAGCGCGAGGCCAACGAATTGATGGAGAGTGAGCTTTGTGGGCGGCTGTGGACAAGTCCTTGCTTCAGCCAGTAGAGCATCTGCAAGCGTTCCTGCTGTCGGGCATCGGTTTCATGGTTGCAAAGAGCTGGTATAGGATATCGCTTCTTGTCGCTTGAACTCTGTTCATCCAGCGAACTCAAACAATCTGCCATCTTCTACTGCTCAGCAAATAATGGTATAAACTCCCTTCCCTTCAAGGCAGTGGACTAAATGGGAACGCTAGCAAGGACTATCCTCTTTAGGGGTCAATTTGTGCCTGTGCCACTACTGGCATAGTTCCAACGAAAAACGGCTATTCACCTGTCAGGATCGAAGTATCAGCGTAACGACACCGCCCTTCGCTACGGTTGACGCTTCAAAACGCTGGTTTAGGCCACTTCGCGTTTCAGGTAGGGAAATAGAATGATTTCGTTGGCACGTTTGGGTTGGTTACTTTCAGTTGTATTGGGAGTTGTTACCCTTGGGTTCACCAATGGGCTGGCGATCGCTCAACCGCTCTTGGCACGACAAAATCAATCTCCATTGGTCAATGGCCTGTATCTCCTTGGCGAGTCGCCCCAACCCCAACAGGTGGGTCATAGCTATATTGTCTTTGAAGTCAAAGATCAGAAGGTCTATGGGGCGTTTTACATGCCCAATTCCTCCTTTGATTGTTTTCGGGGTACCGTGGGCGATCGCCAGTTGCAGGTGACGGTTCTACCCACCTATGAGGAGGAACCCTACCAAGCAGAAATTGATTTACCCAGTTTCTATAGTTTGCGTCGTATTAGTGCTAGCGATCGCGCCATTTTGGCTGCCTGCAAAGCTGAGCCGCTGCCCATTGCCACCCAAACCGGAAGCTAGGCAGAGGTGCTATCATCAGACGGTACCTTTTGCCGTTAACTTTTGGTTAAGTCTGAATGGTTAAGTTGACCCCGACGCCTGCCTATAGTCTGACGCTGCGATTGAAGACTTCCTTAGATCCAACGGAATTAGGAACCGTTCTCCAGATCATTGGTGGGCAACAGGGGCAAGTGGGTTCCATCACCCTGATCGAGAAAACCGCTAATAAAATCCTACGGGAACTGGTGGTGGTGGCTGCCAGCCGCGATCATGCTGCGGCCATTGTCAATGCTGTGAAATCTGACACCCAAGCCACGGTGCTAGAGGTGAGCGATCGCACCTTTCGGCTCCATGAGGGGGGCAAAATCACCGTTAGAAGCAAGCATCCCCTTCAGGAATACGACGATCTGGCGATGGCCTATACGCCGGGCGTCGGTCGGGTATCCCAAGCGATCGCTGACGATCCTCAATTGGTGCACAAACTGACGATCAAAAGCCATACGGTGGCCATTGTCAGTGATGGCAGTGCGGTCTTGGGATTGGGCAATATCGGCCCAGAGGCTGCTCTACCGGTGATGGAGGGCAAGGCCATGCTCTTTCAGGAATTTGCCGGTCTGGACGCCTTTCCCATCTGCTTGAGCACACAGGAGGTGGATGAAATCGTCGCCACCGTCAAGCGCATCGCCCCCGTCTTTGGTGGCATCAATCTAGAGGATATTAGCGCCCCCCGCTGCTTTGAAATCGAAGCCCGTCTGCAAGCGGAATTGGATATCCCTGTGTTTCACGATGACCAGCACGGCACGGCCATTGTCACCCTTGCCGCCCTTAAAAATGCCCTGCAACTAGTGGCTAAATCCTTAGATACGGTGCGCATTGTCATTAACGGGGCGGGGGCAGCCGGCATCGCCGTGGCCAAGCTCCTGCGCAAAGCCGGCGCCCACCATCTAACCCTCTGCAACCGCCAAGGCATCCTCTCAAAAGACAAAGCACAAACACCAGCACAGCAGGAATTTGCCGTCGCTGAAACAGGAACGCTGGCTGATGCTCTAGAGGGTGCCGATGTCTTTATTGGCTTGAGTGCCCCCGGCGTCCTGACATTGGAAATGGTGCAGCGCATGGCCCCAAAAGCGATTGTTTTTGCAATGGCCAATCCCGTGCCGGAAATCCAACCCGAACTCATTTATGACCATGTGGCGGTGGTGGCCACTGGCCGCAGTGACTATCCCAATCAAATCAACAATGTGCTCGCTTTTCCGGGGGTGTTTAAGGGTACCCTTGCCTGTCGGGCACCCCGCATGACGGAGGAGATGTTCCTCGCGGCAGCAGCAGCGATCGCGGCCTTGGTCAGTCCCTCGGAACTGCACTCAGCCTATATTATCCCCTCAGTGTTTGATCCACGGGTGGCACCGGCAGTGGCCAAGGCTGTCGAGGACTGCGCGCGATCGCTGGGGTTAGCGCGTGCCTAGTCTCTATTGCGAGACAGTAAAGGGTTGAGTCAGGGTCAAGCCCAAATCCGTATTGGCATCAATCACCACTAGTCGCTGCACGGCTGGATCAATCGCACCACCAATGGTGGCACCGGCGGCTGCACCGGTAATCACTTTTTCGGGCGTAATCTTGCGATCGCCAATCACTGCAGAAGCACCCGTGGCCAAAGCAGCACCAATCAGCGTATCGCGAATAATGGAGGTGGCAGGCCGTCCTTGGTTGGTTTCAATCGCTGCCCCCGTCACTGTCCCCGTGAGCACTTTTAGGGGCGTAATCCTGCGGTCTCCCGCCAAGCCAGAAATCCCCGCAGCCACCGCCGAACCAATGGCCGCATTGCGGAAGACATTGCCAATGTTGGGATCACGGGCATCGCGAATCGTACGAATTACTTGGGAATTAGCAGCGATCGGGAGTTGGCGATTATTGATCACCACCGTATTGGCCACAAATTGAGACCCCCCTTGGGCGGGCTGGATCTGGCCAAAAATTTCACTGCCCACGGGAATCACAACACGACCTTGGCTATCGCGGACATCGGCAGCCGTCACCAAGCGGATCGCAACACTTTCATTGGGGCTAAGGACAATCCGCTCTGCATCGGGGAAACGAGCCGGAATTTGCTGACCGGCTGGGAGCGCAATAGGCGAGGTGGTAGCCACACCCGCAATGTACTGCGTCGGCACAAGGGCTTGGGCACCGGGGGCACGGGTCGCCTGACAGAGGAATGCGGCAATATCGGCACGGGTGGCCAGTTGATTTGGCGCAAAGAACTGCACATTGGGATAGTTCACCACCACTTGTTTAGCGGTGGCAGCGGCCACACCCGCACGTCCATAAGCGGGAATTGCTGCCGCATCATTGAACTGGCCTAAGACCCCCTCCACAGAAGGCGGTGTGGGATATTGCAAGCCACTGGCTAGAGCCACGATCGCCTGAACACGCGGAATATTTTGATTGGGCTGAAACACATTGCCGGGGTAGCCACTCAAGAAGCCAGTACGGGTGGCATTTTGAATCGCACTCGCTGCCCAAAATGTGCTGGGGACATCGTTAAACATACTGGGGGCACGCACCACAGGCGCATTGGGAAACGCCTTCCCCAGCATGGCTGCATATTCAGCACGGGTGACGGGGGCAAAGGGGCGAAAGGTGCCATCGGGATAGCCGCTGATAATGTTGCGACTGGCCAAGTGGTCAATACAGGCCTGTGCCCAAATGCCTTGGGTATCGGTAAAACGGGATTGGGCTTGCACCGGAACAGCCGCTAGAAGGGCAAGGGTACCAGAACTCATTAAACCGCAGCTCAAAACGGCCAAGCTGCGCTGTGCGAGGCTCTGCATAGCAAATCTCTCCAAGTAAGAGGGTATTCAAGTTATCTGAGAGGGTTTTGGATTCCCCTCAGCAATTTTGATTGGGAAAACACGTCAATCGTTGACTCTGCTGATGCCTATGGACGCAGTGCCGGAGATTAGGTTCCCTTGGGGGTAGGGGCTTCACTGGGGACAAGAACCGATTCCACTTGGGTATTCATTTGCCAGCCCGAAATTAAGGCCGCCGGTAGGGTGTGGGGTTTGGGGCTGTGGAGCAGGTAAATCAGGCGATCGCCCACTTGCCACTCTTCATTGGCTCGCACCACCCGCAATCCCTCTGGCCGTTCCACAAGCAGGGGAAGCACTTTCCCAGAGCGGATCAAGGCGTCAAGGTGCTGGCGTTGCAATTGCGATTGCTCCTCCTCAATGACCAGTTGGCCAAGACGCACAGCATCGCTATTGATGTATTGGTTCCATTTTTTAATGGACAGTTGCCGAGCAAAGGCAGGACTCAGACCGAGGGGACAATCCTCTACCTCAAGGGCGGCCAAGACCCGTGGCGGGTGAAATTCTTCGAGGACGCGCTGTGCCAGCACCGCATTCACCTCAGTATTACTAGTCACAGCCAGATAGGTGCCCAATTGAGTAATGCCGGCCTCCTGCAAAATATTCAGGTCAAGGGCACTACTGAGATAGACGGGCAGATGTTCACGGCGGGCTTGTTCAACGGCCTCAGGATCGGTGTCAATCATCACCACCTCTTCGCCGCGATCGCGCAAGATCCGCGCCAACAAACGACCCAAGGGCGTACAGCCAGCAATCATCACCCCTGAAGCCCCTTGGGCACGCACATTCAGTTGGGTTGCCACCCAGCGCGCCGTTAGGCCTTGGCCGAAAACCGTCATCAAAATCGTCAGGAACACTTGTCCTTTAATGGCATCCCCCCCACTAATTCCCGCATTGGTGAGGGTAATCGAAAATAGCGAAGCCACTGAAGCCGCAACAATTCCCCGCGGCGCAATCCAACTGAGGAAGGCTTTTTGTTGCCAACTGAGATCACTGCCCCACGTACATAGGACAACGCCGAGGGGACGAATCAGGAACATTAAGCACAACACCGTGAACACCCCCGACCAACCTAGCTCCAATAGACCAGCGATCGAGAGATCCGCAGCCAGCAGGACAAACAAGACCGAGATCGAGAGCGTACTCAGTTGACCCTTGAAACGCCGCAGTAGCCGCCCCCCCGGCACATCCGACCAACGCAGTACCAGCCCCAGAACCACCGCCATCATCAAGCCGGATTCGCTCACCAGTTGATCCGAGAGCCAAAATAGCCCCCACAGCACTGCCAGCACCAACAGGTTCCGCAAATCTTCCGCCAAAAACCAAGCGCGGTGCAGGAAGCGATTGAGACACCAGCCACCAATACCACCAATCAAGACCCCCACCGCCAAGCGCTGAATAATCCCGAGGGCGATCGCCCCCATGCCGAGGTCTTGATTGAGAACTACGTTCAGCACCATCACCGCCAAAATGGCACCAATGGGGTCAATGAGCACGCCTTCTCCCTCGAGAATGACCGCCAATTTGTGCTCTACACCCACCTGACGCAGCAGCGGCCCTACCACCGTAGGCCCGGTCACCACCACCACGGACGCATAGAGAAAGGCCAGTTGCCACGGAAACTCGCCAATCCAATGGGCGGCCATGGCGCCAGCCACAAACGTCACCAATCCCCCCAGCGTCACTAACTTCCAGAGGCTACCCGTAATATCTTGGTCAGCGCGGCTCAGGTCTAAGCTCAAGCCCCCCTCAAAGAGAATCAAGGCCACACACAGGGGCACTAACACTTCTAGGCCTTCGCCTAAAACTTCCGGATGGACTAGCCCCAAGCCACTGGGGCCTGAAAGAATACCCGCCAGTAACAACAGGACAATACTCGGCAGCCGTAACCAATGGGCAGTCACTTGGGCACCAATGCCTAGGACAACGGTGATGACGAACAAGGCGGTGAGTTCGGCACTACTTTCCATCGCAGCCTCCACAGAGGTTTAGGCGTTTAGGGCTAGACTGACGGGCAAGCGTTCCTCCTTGTTCTACGTCAAAGTTCAGTATTGGACTGTTACATTTGTCACACCCTATTGCGGGGGAACCTGATTACAGGATACTGGAAGTCCTTGAGCATTGCCAATTTCAATCAATTTTGTAAAACTCTCCTAGAGAGGGGAAACAGGGCGCGATCGCCACCACAGCCATGCTGCTGCACCACAGAGGGTACAGTTGCCAATGAACGTGAGCAGCGCTTGCAGATCCACCAACCAAGCCAGTGTCACTGCATTATCGAAGTAATGCCACGTACAGGCACACATGGCACTCACCAACGCTGGTAGCATTGCCCACGCCAACCACCGCCATCCCTGCTCCGGACAGCGGCGATCCAGTTGTGCCACAAACCAAATGGCGGCCATCCACTCCAGCACACTGGAAATGTGCACTATCCATGTGGAAATTGACAGGGCGTGCATTCGGCCTCCGGATAGATGAGGATTTTGTAAGTCTCAGGCGTGGGATGTACTGCCTGTTCCACCGCCTCGGCAAGTTTGACCAAGGGATAGCGATCGCTGATCAGGGCTTTGACATCAATGCGGCGGTTAAAGATAATGTCGCAGGCTAAGGACTGTAAGCGGTAGGAGGAACTGTAGCTGCCCATGAGATCAATCTCACGGCGATAGAGAATGTTGGGATTGAGGGGAATCTCCACCTCATCGGGAAACTCGGCAAAGAAGAGAATTTTGCCCCCCTTGCGAGTACACTCTAGGGCTTGGAAAAAGGCCTTCTCACTGGGAACCGCCAAGAGACTGACATCCACCCCCAAGCCATGGGTCAGGGCTTGCACCTTGGCACTGAGATCGGGATCGCGGGCATCAAAGGCGGCAGCAGCGCCCACTTCTTTGGCTTTGGCAATTCGCGAGGGCAGTAAATCGGTGGCGATCGCCCGTGCCCCAAAGAGATTCACCAACATAATAAACATTAGGCCAATAGGCCCTGCCCCAGTGATCAGCACCGTTTGGCCGGGAGCAACACCTGCTTTCTTCACTGCCTTGAGGCAACAGTTG
The DNA here is from genome assembly GCF_031583455.1 of Thermosynechococcus sp. TG215. NCBI lineage: Bacteria > Bacillati > Cyanobacteriota > Cyanophyceae > Acaryochloridales > Thermosynechococcaceae > Thermosynechococcus > Thermosynechococcus sp. TG215. The sequence continues at coordinate 1,499,762 of NZ_CP134178.1, forward strand.
GTGGGTTCAACGAAGCTGGCTTCTTCATCACTAATGTGATCGGGAATGGGAATCAGACCGCCATGCTGCACAATGTGCCCCGGCACTTTCACATACTCGGCAAAGCCCCCACCACTGGGAATAAAGCCCGCCGTTGTCGTCACCGTCTTATAGACATGGCACATTGAATAGTTTTCATTCAAGCAGTAGGCGCAGTGCATACAGGGAATATGGTGCATGACCACCACCCGCTGACCCACCTGCCAACCCGTCACGGCCTCACCCACCGCCGCAATTTCACCCGCCGTTTCATGGCCAAAAATACGAGGCGGCTCATAGAGGGGATAGCGAATTTTTTTGATGTCCGATTGGCACAAGCCAACGACCTTGACGCGCACAAGGACTTCATCCGCCGCAATCTCAGGGATGGGAATGTCCTCGTAGCTGAGTTGGTTCACCCCTCGGAACACTTGGGCTTTCATTGAGACCTTTGCAAACTCATCACCCCTAAAGATAATTGTCCCTTGCACCGAGAGCAAGTCTGGATGATACCCCTTTGCGGCTTCAAGCAAAGGAAAACTCTAGTTGTTTTGCTGCCGACAAGCAAATCGTGGGCTGAGGTGATTGGATTTCAAGAGCATTCAATAGATTCACGAGCGATCGCCCCACCGCTGCCGCCAAATTCACGGGCACTGCATTGCCAATCTGCCGATACTGGCTTGAAAGAGAACCACAAAACTGCCAATCATCGGGGAACGTTTGGATACGCGCATATTCGCGCACGGTCAACGGTCGTGTTTCGGTGGGGTGGCAGCGTTCTGTTTGCTTTTGGGCAGGGGAGCAAGTCAATGTCAACGCAGGTTCATCCCATGCCAAGCGCCGTGCCATCCCCGTTTTGCCACCATCAAGACGAAAACTTCCCATCAGATAGGCCTGCTGCAGGTCTGGGGGCAAGTCGCGCCAACACCCCCCTTCGGGAACCTGTTGCAAAATCGCCGCTTTCTGCTCAGGGTAACGCTGACCCGCAGAGGGAGGCACATCGCTCTCATAGAGAACCCCAGCTTTGAGGGCATCCGCCAACGTCATAATTTGCGGACAAGGACTCGGCCAAGCAAATTGAGCATAGGGCACCAAATCATTGCGAATGCCCACCAAGAATAATCGCTGTCGCTTTTGGGGGACGCGATAAAACAGGGCATTGAGAACCTGTGGCGGCATTAGCGTATAACCAATTTCGGAAAGCACCGCTTCAATAGTTCTAATGGTGCGCTGGCGATCGTGGCTGAGTAAACCGCGCACATTTTCGCCTAAAAATACCTTCGGTTGGACTTCTTTGATGGCTCGCGCAAATTCAAAGAATAGCGTGCCACGGGTATCGGCAAAGCCCAACTTTTCCCCTGCATAGGAAAAGGCCTGACAGGGAAACCCACCCGTCAATAAATCAATTTCGGTTTCGATCAGATGTTCCCAGTTGAGGGTGCGAATATCCGCCTCAATCACTTGCCACTGGGGGCGATTTTGCCGCAGCGTTCCACAGGCATCTTTATCAATTTCATTCAGACAGACAACGTGCAACCCCGCCTGCTCGAGTCCCAAGGCCAGCCCTCCTGCCCCGGCAAACAATTCAAGGGTTTGGTAAGGCCGCAAAGGTTGGATGAATTGCTCTTGCTCCCAAGAACTAAAAACGAGTTCCCGAAATTTTGCAAACTGAAGCAGTTGTGCTACGGGATAGTAGCGTTTGCCCCGTTCATCCTCTTCACGACAGGTCAAAAAACCTTGGCGCTCCCACTTTTGTATGGTGGCTTTTGTCACACTGAGAATATCAGCGATGAGCTCAGCCGATAGAACATCATTGGTTTTGTGTAAAATCCTTAAATCCTTCATAGTTGGAAAATGCCAAATAATACAGAGCTGCTAAGAGATTGGGATGGACTTTCCTTAAACTTTCCCTGATATTTTTACTCTCAGATGAGAAACCAATTTCAACTCCTTCAGATTCAATAACATCTTGAATGATTTGTGGTAAGTGTTTGCACAATTTTGCAAATGCATCCTTGTCGCCTGTGGCAATCTCATAAAACTTATCAATTGAAATTATTCTTATTCTTTCATTTTTGACCACTTTATCATCTATTTTAACAGACCAAGGAAGGTTTTTAGATTCTTTTGAAATCACTTCAATCAAAAAACAAATTGCTTTTGAGTCACTATCAATAGTTTGTTGCATTTTGCGGAAAATATTTTCTTTCGCATTACTATTCATAGTATTAAACTTGTTTTTAATTTCCGCATAGTAAGATTTCTTGCGATTGACTATGTCATAACCTGATTCAAGAACTTCCCAGTCTTGAATATATCGAAAAATGTTTTGATGAAAATAGCCAATGTGATTATTGTTAGATTTGTCAATTTGTCTTATGATTTCTCTTTCAATAAATTCCTCATCGCTGAGATGATAAACAGCAATATCGAAAGTTGCTTTTATTGGATCAATTTTGAGCTTCTTAAATTCTGTGAAATCAATTGACAAGCGATACTTTAAGATTGTTTGTTTAACATGAGCACGCATATCTTCGTCGCTAATAAATCCTAAATGATACTGATTTTTAGGGGACATAATTGATTTTTGAAAACACAAAGGCTCTATAGAGCAGGGTACAGTCCTTTTTATAGGGATAGAATACCTTCAAAACAGTCAAAACTAATGCGCTGACAGCAGGCAGTGGGACAGGAGCATAACTCATACGTTAGAAAAGCAGTATATTATGATTTGTACTGCTTTTGACATCTTACGTAACAAAGTGGTGGTAAAAGAGACTCCCCTGAAATACTAGAGGAAGAGTTCTGAGTACTGGGGGCAAGTTTGTTGTGGCGTATCCCTTGCACGTTGCCTTCATTTGGCACCAGCACCAACCCCTCTACAAAAGTTGTCGCACCGGTCAATACCTGCTCCCTTGGGTACGGCTCCACGGCACGAAGGACTACTTAGATCTGATCTTAGTCCTCGCCAAATATCCCCGCCTCAAGCAAACCGTCAACCTTGTCCCCTCCCTGTTGCTGCAAATTCAGGATTATGTCAACGGTACGGCTCTTGATCCCTACCTCACAGCCACACTGACGCCGGTCGAGCAACTCACGGATCAACAGCGCTGGTTTATCATTGAGCATTTCTTTGATGCCCACCACCGCACAATGATTGACCCCCATCCCCGCTATCGCGAACTCTACGAGCAGCGGCAAACTCACGGCAAAACATGGTGTTGGCAAAATTGGCAGCCGCAAGATTATGGGGATTTGTTAGCGTGGCACAATTTAGCGTGGATTGATCCTCTCTATTGGGAGGAGCCAGAGATTGCCCAATGGCTATCCCAAGGGCGGGATTTTAGCCTCAGCGATCGCCAGCGGATCATTGCCAAACAGCGGGAAATTCTTGGCCAAATCATTCCCCAGCACCGCGCCCTTCAAGAGGCGGGTCAAATTGAAGTCACCACAACCCCCTATACCCACCCGATTTTGCCCCTCTTGGTGGATACCGATGCCGCCAAAGTAGCGGTTCCCAACATTGCCCTGCCCCAACAGCGGTTTCAATATCCCGAAGATGTTCCTCGGCATTTGCGGCGGGCGCGAGTTCTTTATGAACAATTCTTTGGGCGATCGCCCCGCGGACTGTGGCCGTCAGAGCAATCCGTGAGTCCAGCCATTCTTGAACCCATTGTCGAGCAGGGCTTTGAGTGGATTTGCTCCGATGAAGCCATCTTGGGCTGGACAACGGGAACCTATTTTTACCGCAACGAAGCAGGGGTTGTCCAACAGGCCAATGTTCTTTACCAACCCTACCGCCTGACCACGGCCAAAGGGGATCTCAACATTGTCTTTCGCGATCATCGCCTCTCGGATCTGATTGGTTTTACCTACAGTGCCATGGCTCCCGAAGCAGCGGCAGCGGATCTGCTCAAGCAGCTGGAGGGCATTCGCCAGCAACTCATTGCCCATGAAGGGACTGGTCAATCCAGTTTGGCGCAACCATGGCTTGTGACCATTGCCCTCGATGGTGAAAACTGCTGGGAGTACTATCCCCGCGACGGCCTGCCCTTCTTAGAAAGGCTTTACCAAGGCCTGAGCGAGAACGAGCACTTTGCCTGTGTTTCTGTGGCGGAGTATCTGCAACAATATCCCCCACGTGCGGTGATTTCGGGTTCTGCTCTTCACAGCGGCTCTTGGATTGATGGCAATTTCTGTACATGGATTGGCGATCCGGTAAAAAACAAAGCTTGGGACTATTTAGGGGCTGCCCGCCAAACCCTTGAACGCCACCCCGAAGCCACTGAAACGAAGAATCCGGCAGCATGGCAAGCTCTTTTGGCGGCTGAAGGCTCTGACTGGTTTTGGTGGTTTGGTGAAGGCCACTCCTCGAACCACGATGCCATGTTTGATCAGCTTTTCCGTGAGCATTTGATGGCGCTCTACACAGCATTGGGGGAGCCAATTCCTGAGGTTCTCAATGATCCCTTAGAAGTCCACGAAGCCAAGGATACCTACCCGCCCCAAGGCTTTATTCACCCTGAGATTGATGGGCGCGGTGATGAGCAGGACTGGAACTTTGCTGGCCGGATTCAAATCGGTGGCAGCCGCGGGACGATGCACCGCCAAACGCTGATCAGTCGCCTCTGGTATGGGGTGGATCACCTAAATATCTATCTGCGTCTTGATACTCCGAACCAGAAACAGCCCTTTGGGAATGACATCAGCACCCTGCACTTTTGCTGGTACTACCCCAACATGGTGACGTACAATAGCCCCCTCTCTGATCTGCGAGATTGCCCCGACGCAGCCCCCCTCAACTACCTGTACCACCATCAATTGGTGATTGACTTTGAAAAGCAACAGATTGCTTTCAAAGAGGCGATCGCCAACTACCAGTGGGAAGAGCGACCCAACCATGCCCGCTATGCCTTGGGCATCTGCCTAGAAGTGGCCATTCCTTGGGCAGATCTGCACCTGCATCCCGATTGTGGCCTGCATTTATTGATTGTGTTGGCACAGGATGGCTATTACTTGGATCATCTGCCCACAGAGCAACTGCTCTTTTTGACCACACCTTAGACCTTGAGGCGAAGCGTTAACAACAAGCGATCGCTCAGGCTTCGCAATGCAGCTACGGTTGAGGGCAAATAATTTGCAGCGAGAAATTATTTTCTGCGTACCAAAGTTCTGTAAGCTCAGATAGGAAACCTCTGCGGGATCAACTTGTGCAGTTAGGAGGGTTGTGTGGATAACGTCATCGGCTTAGAGATTATAGAAGTTGTCGAGCAAGCGGCGATCGCCTCAGCGCGGTGGATGGGCAAAGGTGACAAACACATGGCGGATCAGGTCGCCGTGGATGCCATGCGCAACCGCATGAATCAAATCCATATGCGCGGTCGTATTGTGATTGGCGAAGGGGAACGGGATGAAGCCCCAATGCTCTACATTGGCGAAGAAGTGGGCATTTGTACCCGTCCCGATGCTGCCCAATACTGTAACCCCGAAGAACTCATTGAAATTGACATTGCCGTTGACCCCTGTGAAGGGACAAACCTCTGCGCCTATGGCCAACCTGGATCAATGGCAGTACTGGCTATTTCTGAAAAAGGGGGGCTGTTTGCGGCTCCCGACTTTTATATGAAGAAATTGGCGGCGCCCCCTGCTGCTAAGGGCAAAGTGGATATTCGCAACTCGGCGACAGAAAACCTGAAAATTCTCTCGGAATGCCTTGACCGCGCCATTGATGAGTTAGTGGTGGTGGTGATGAAGCGCGATCGCCACAATGACTTGATTCAAGAAATTCGCAATGCGGGTGCCCGTGTTCAACTGATCTCCGATGGCGATGTCTCCGCTGCTCTCTCCTGTGCTTTCTCTGGTACCAACATTCATGCGCTCATGGGTATTGGTGCTGCGCCTGAAGGAGTGATTTCCGCTGCTGCCATGCGTGCCTTGGGTGGGCACTTCCAGGGGCAACTGGTCTATGATCCCGCTGTGGTCATGACCAAGGAATGGGCGAATCGCACCCGCGAAGGCAACCTCGAAGAACTCAAAAAAGCCGGCATCACTGATCCCGACAAGGTCTATGAAGCGGAGGAATTGGCCTCCGGCGAAACCGTTCTCTTTGCGGCCTGTGGTATTACGCCCGGTATGCTCATGAAAGGGGTGCGCTTCTTCAAAGGTGGCGCCCGTACCCAATCTTTGGTCATTTCCACGCAGTCGAAAACGGCTCGCTTTGTCGATACCATTCACATGTTCGATAAACAGTTGAAGTCGCTGCAGTTGTACTAAGCGCTGCTCGGTGAAAGAAAATTAGCTCCCTCCCGGTGAGGGGGTTTTCTTTTTATCTTCGGGAATAGCGATGCCCTTAACTCTACCCACAGCAATTACCCTTGCGCGCCTGTTGATCGTGCCCGTGATAGTGGGTCTGCTCTCGTTGAATCACAGTGCCGTGTACCGTTGGTGGGGGGTGGGTTTATTTTTGGTGGCAGCCCTCACGGATTGGCTGGATGGCTACATTGCTCGCCGTCTCAATCAGGTGACGGATTTGGGCAAGGTGCTGGATCCGCTCGTGGATAAGTTGCTAATCTTGGTGCCCCTGTTGCTGTGCATTGAATGGGGAGAGGTGCCCGCATGGTCTGTGGCGTTGATCCTCTTTCGGGAACTAGGCATTGCTAGTTGGCGGGTTCAGCAATCTCAAATTCAGGGCGCCAATCTCTGGGGTAAAGCAAAAACCCTTAGCCAGATTATGGCCGTGGCATTGCTTCTCGCTCCCTTACCGCCTAGTTGGCAGGGGGGAATCCTCATTGTTTATGGGGGGGCGATCGCCCTCACACTGATTTCTGGGGCACTTTATCTTCGTGGTTGAGTGCCAATGCGCCCCGCGAGCACCTCCTGCAACTGCTGGGGATTGATGCGATCCACCCAATAGGCTTGAAAAGTGGGCTGGGTCACCTGATTGACAAAGGTTTGACTCAGGAATGGACGCAAGGACTCGTTTTTTTGATTAAAGACGCCAAAGAAAGCCCCCGCCAGTCCCTTGAAAAAGGGCTGTGCCAACTGTGGGTTCGGGCCAATGAGATCATTGGGAACCGGTAATACTCCCGCTTCACTGACCCCCACTGCCGAGAAGTGGGTACCGGGCACGAGCATGGCAAGGTACTTGGGCTGCGCCTGTAACCATGTAAAAGGCCAGATCTGCTCCTCTAAGGGTGGCGCAAAGACATCCCGACTACTGGAAACAATGAGTGTGGGCACCTTGATATTGGCCATGCCCCGTTCGCCAATGAGGATACTACTCACTGGATTGACGGCAATCACAGACCTGACCCGTGGATCCGCCGGTGTAGAGGGCACAGCGGCAAGACCGAGACTACGACATTGCAGGGGCACTGAGATATTAAAGATAAAGAGATCACGAGCGGCTGCTAGACAGCGTTGTTTGACGGCATTCCAGTCAACAGTCCCCCCTGCTGCCGCCAACACGGTAAAGCCCCCCATCGAGTGGCCAAATAGCCCCACATTATTGGTGTCAATTTTTAGGGCTGGATTTTTCTGAACTAACGCCGCGACAGCATCCACACCAAATTTCAAATCCAAGGGGCGCTGTGCCCAATCCTTTGGCAAGTTCTCGTAGTCGAGGGGTGCCCCGGAGAGAAAACTATTAATTCGGCTGGCATCCGAACCGGGGTGAGTGACTGCCAAAACTGCCAATCCATGACTGGCCAAGTGCTCTGCTAAGTAGGCAAACGTCGTGCGGTCTGAGGCTAAACCGTGGGAAATGACGATGAGGGGGGCTGGTGCGATCATCCCTATGGGGACATAGAGATCTGCGGGAATGAGGCCTGTGGTGCGATTGGGATTGGTGAATTCAAGTTTTTGCTTTTGCCACTGGAAGGGTCCTTTTTGGGCAGGATTAAGGCCACTGGCAGGCAGTGGCGTTCTTGGTTGGAGTTGCGCCAAGCGTTCGATAAAGTCTTGCGCCCGCTGTTCTTGATTCACTGCACGGGTAAAGGCACCCACTGCCTTCAGACCGAGTTCACCATTGACTTTAACACTCTTGCCGGGAAAGGCTTGTAGTACTGAGAGCAGGGTAATGCCTGCGGGGGAACTGGCGGCGGTTTTCAGGGCTTCCCCAAGGGCTGGGCCTCCATTGACATCATTATCTGCCCGAATAACTTGGCCAATGCGCTCTAAAAAGCTTTGACCAATGGGACTTTTGACAAACTGGCTAACGGTTGTTGGTTCTAAGTCCATGCGTGTGGTCAAGCCTTCGCGCAAGTTGGATTCTTGAGCGTTGGGAAGTAGCCGAATTAAAAATCTTAGCTCCGAACTCGCATTCCCCGTTTTGGCAAATGTGGCAAGGTCACTCACTTGGATGTTGAATGTGCCGAAGGGCGGATAAACAAGGCTAATTTGCTCGGCAGCCAGTCCCGCCTGTGCCCAAACGGTTGCTGCTGCGCCCAACAGAGAGAACCACTGCCATTTTTTCCGCGTGCGCGCGATCGCCATCCCTGAGATACCCTCACTTAATCACTAGCATTATCGTTGTTTGCAACGTCACCTGCAACTCCAAGGACTGGCAGCCTGAGGGCTAGGTTCCGACTCTCTGAAAAGGGCTGTAAAGGGCGGCCGCTATGGTATTGTGCTTTTGGAAAAAATGAGGGAATTTGCCCATGAGTGAGGATGCAGTCAAGCAAATGAAGCAGGCCGTTGCCAAAGCTGCTGCCGATCGCGTGCAGTCTGGAATGATTGTTGGCTTGGGCACTGGGTCAACCACGGCCTTTGTCATTCAATTTTTGGGCGATCGCCTGCGCAATGGGGAACTGAGCAACATCGCTGGTGTGCCCACCTCGTTTCAAGCCTCTGTCCTCGCCAAAAAGTATGGCATTCCCCTAGTCACCCTTGATGATGTGGAGAAATTAGACATCGCCATTGACGGTGCCGATGAAGTGGATCCCGCCAAAAACTTGATCAAAGGGGGTGGGGCGGCTCACACCCGTGAAAAAATTGTTGATTCCCTTGCGGATCAGTTCTTGGTGGTGGTGGACAGCAGTAAACTGGTGCAGAAATTGGGTTCTACCTTCCCTGTGCCCGTGGAAGTGTTACCCTTTGCCGTGGCTCCGGTGACTCGTGCCCTGAAAGCTCTTGGGGGGCAGCCCGAACTGCGCATGGGGGTGAAAAAAGATGGCCCAGTGGTGACGGATCAAGGCAACCTTGTCCTTGATGTCAAATTTGATGACATTTCTAACCCCGCCGAACTAGAGAAAACGATGAACAACATCCCCGGTGTTGTCGAAAATGGCCTGTTTGTCAACGTGGCCGATGTCATCCTCATTGGTGAGATTGTGGATGGCCAGCCCCGTGTGCGTGAAATGGCCTAGCAGTTTTTCCATTTCCTGCGAGGAAGCAACAGTTACTTTCCGGTGATCAATCTCTCAACCCATCAGTGATTGAGGTCTCAGGCGGCGACAGGATTGCCATCAATAATTGGGGTATCCACTCCATAGGAGCCTCCAATGTCTCTCCACTCCTTCACCCGTCGGTTGATCACCCTAAGCAGTATTGTGGTTTCAGGTGTTGTGGTTGCTACTACGGCAGCACAGGCAAACCCACCGATTATCGTCAACTGCAACAGCAGTGGCCAAGTTTGCGATCAAATGGCGCATTACAACTTCCGCTCTGAAAGTCCGTATTGGGATTATGCCCTCCAAGTCACTGCGCCTGCTACCCACTGCTCGGAAGTGAAATATTTCACCACCAATCGTCAGGGACAGCGGGTCGAAACGGAGTTCCTTGGCCCCAACCGTTCAGCCTTTTTGCCCATTGGTGGCAACTGGGAGCGGGGGAATCACACGATTCAAATTGGGGCGATTGGACGGCAAGGTGGCTGTAATGTAGGCACGCTCAGTTCATGGGGCATCCAAGTGCAGCCTGCCGTTGTTCCCCGCTAATGAGGAATAAACTCCTAGAAACTTAACTCATCTTCATCTATTCAAGGGTCGGTGGCAACGACACTGACCTTTTTTTGTGCTTATTTTTAGCGCACTTTACCAATTTTCATTTATTTTACTTCCGCGTTAGTATAGCCTCTCCCTGAGCGGATTGCAGCCCCCTGTTCCGAGGGATCCCCTGCGAGGGGTGTCAAATTATTTTCTACAAAGCTACTAAAAATACTCAAAGCCTCCTATAGAGAGACTCCGAGGGATTCAACGCCAAAATCAGACTTTAGGAAATTTGAATAGATCCGTCGGCAGAGAAAACTTAATTGAACTCTTGGGGGCGATCGCTCGTCAAATTATTGGGAAACTTTCTACTTGAGGATTTGTGCCATGCGATTGCGTTGGTTGGTATTGGCATTAGGAGTGGCAGGAATGTTGAGCACAGGAGCGATCGCCAGCCGTGCTGGTAAGGAGGTGCCCGCCACGCTTACGGGTCGAATTACGGCGGTTGTTGATGATGATGAAGTCTTACTTGAGGCCAATAACCAACGCTACAAGCTCGATCTACCGGATGCCTGCAAACCTGCCCTGCGCAATGGCGTTCTTAGGGTGGGCGGCGTTGTTACTGCCAGTGGCAAACTTGAACTTGATGATCGCGAGCTAGATGTTTCCGTTGTTCAGATGAATGGGCGTCGGGTCTGCCCATAATAAATGCCGCCAGCGTACTGCACTGCCAATAGCACTGCTTGGTGGTACGGGGAATTGCGGTCAAGTTCCGATAGCGATATTGGAAGCCTTCACGATACCCTTGGGTTAGGGAGGGAGAATGTCACAATTGCGCACACCAAAGGGGACATGCACTGAGGGAATCGAACCCGCTGCTGATTCTAGATGGGTCAGTTGATCATCAAAGAAGATATGCGGTTTGAGTTGCTTGAGAACCCGTATTTTCTCCATACCGCCAAGGAAAAAGGTTTCATCCGGCATGACGCCCCAACTGTTGAGGGTGGTCACCACCCGTTCACTAGCAAGGATATTGCGTGCGGTCACAATCGCAATCCGTAACAGCCGCTGATAGCTGGCATCCTGCTGCTCTTTTGCCATTTCCAATTGTTGAAAGGCTGCCAGTTTCTTAAAAAGATCACTCAAGGGTCCCGGATTATGGGGAATGTTGGCCTTTTGCAGTTCATGGGCTTGAAATTGCTCGAGATCCCCTTGGCGAAAGACGGCTTCCGCTTCATCATCCGCTAGCACACCATCAAAGTCAAAGGCAATCCGTAACTCAGCATCGTCTTCGTGATCGGTGATGGGCGATCGAATCACCATGCCCGCTGGATACCCAGCCGCGATCGCCTGCTGCACGTCCTTGGCATTTGCCGAGAGAAACAGAGACACATTAAAGGCAGGAATGTAGGGATGGGGGGATTTGCCGCCCAAAAATGCGGCGCGGGTAATGTTCAGACCGTAGTGCTGAATTGAATAGAAGACCCGCTGACCAGTATCGGGATCGTTTCTGGAAAGGAGCACGACCTCCACGGGTTCTTGTTCGGGATAGGCACGGTTGAGATTCAAGAAGCGGCGAATAAAGGGAAATGCCACCCCCTTCGGCAAGACATCGTATTTCCTTTCCCGCTGAAATTGGCGGTACTTTTCGGTCCCCTCATTGCGAAAGACATCATCCGCCTCCCCCAAATCAAAGAGGGCACTGGAGGCCACCGCAATCACTAATTTCTTCTCAATTGGATACCCCATTGCTGAGCATCCGATAGTGGGATTCAAGAGCAGTCCGCAATTGGGCGATCGCCCCTTGCCAATCTCCCCGCTGGGGCTGACGAATTAACTGCGCCGAAGGATACCAAGGCGATCGCGATCGCTGCCAGAGCCACCGCCAATCCGCCACAAAGGGCAACAGGATCCACAGGGGCTTCCCTAGGGCACCCGCCAAGTGTGCCACAGCCGTATCAATTGTTACCACAGCATCCAACTGCTGGATCAACAGCGCCGTATCCAGAAAATCCCCCATGTAGGGCTGGCAGTCAATCACTCCCGCCTGCTGCAATTGTTCACCCTCGAGGCGCGATCGCTCCTTTTGCAGGCTATACCATTGGACATCAAATTCCCGCAGGAGAGGCAGGAAGTACTCAAGGGGACAAGACCGCTGCGCCGTGGTGCGCGTTTGACTATGGCTAGCCCAGACCAAACCAATCCGCGGTTTGGACACATGAAAAATACTGCGGGGCAGGGGGGTGGGTAACTGAAAATAGGGACTGAACTTGGGAAAGTGGTCTTTATCAATACCTAGGTAGCGCGGCAGACTCAGCAGGGGGGTATGGTAATCAAAGGGGGGAGGCGTCTCCTCGGTGCTTATCACTTCAATCCCCGGCAGTGTTTGACAAAGACGCACCAAGGGCGGGTAAGCAGCAAAAATCACCCGTTGGGCACGCCGCGCCATCAAGGGCAGTAAGCGCACAAACTGAATGCAATCCCCTAGCCCCTGCTCACTATAGACAAAGAGGGTTTTCCCCTCTAGGGATTGACCTTGCCAACGGGGTTGCGGATAGGTGCGTAATCCTCCAGTGGGTTGCTGCCAGCGCCATTCATATTCTTCCCATCCCTCTGGGAAATGTCCCAGCAGCAGCAGCACAAGGGCAAAGTTGAGGCGCACATCCACTGCATCGGGGTCTAAGGCAACGGCCTGGCGAAAGTGATGGAGAGCTGCTTGCGGATCCCCCGTTTCCAAGAGCGCTGTGGCCAACCCGGCATGAGCCGCACCATTGAGGGAGTCAAGACTCAGACAGCGTTGGTAGTAGCTGATTGCTCCCGTAAAATCCGCTTCGCTGAGGCAAATTTGACCCAGTTGCAATAGCGCCTGTTGGTGCTTGTTATCCCGCAGGAGCACTTCTTGGTAGCGATCGCGCGCCGCCGCGAGGTTACCCTGTAGATGCAAAGCGTACCCCAGATTGTAGTGGGCTGCCAACAGTTCTGGATTAGCACTCAAGGCGGCCTGAAACTGGCGAATCGCTGCCTCATAATTTTTCAGTTCAAGATAGACACTGCCCAGATTGTTGTGGACATCGGCTTGACCCGGTTCAAGGTACAGTGACTGTTCGTAGCAAGCACTCGCTTCTGTGAGTTTGCCTTGGGCGTGTAGGCAGAGGCCTAAGTTATACAGCGTTGTGGGCAAGTCGGGATTCAAGGATAGGGCTTTTTGGTAGCAGGCGATCGCCCGTTCAGTGTCCCCCAAGTCCAGATAGGCATTTCCTAAGTTGCTATGGGCTTCCACCCACTCCGGCTTCACCTCAAGGGCGCGTTGGTAGTGGGGTAGCGCAGCCGCCGGTTGGTGCAGCAAATCATGGAGAACAACTGCCAAGCGATAATGGGAAGGGGCATGCCACGGCTCAAGGGCAATCGCCTGCTCATAGGCTGCCTGTGCCTCAAGGGGCTGTGCCAGTTGTTCAGCAATTAACCCCAATAGGTAATAGGCCTCTGGCTGCGGGGTCTCTTCAATAACTTGACGTGCGCACTGTTGTGCTCCGCTCCAGTGCTGTTGTTGATACAGTTGCCAAGCCTTTTTTAGCAGCGAGGCGGTTCGCCATCTAAAGATACCCACGGCTATTGTGATGAGCAGTTATTCAAATAATAGGCAACAGCGGTGGCGATCATAGAATTGCCATTGAGATCCAAGGGGGTGGGGTCTTGGGGCGGCTGGGGTTCTGCGTGCAAAAAGTGCCAGTGACCACCAAAAAATTCTTCATGGGTGAGAATTTGATGGAAATGATGTGCCTGCAATCCCGCCACCAAAACAGGCCCTTCAGCAAAATCATCACGACGAATCGTTGCCACCGGTACCCCCAAGCGACAGGCCTCCGCGTAGGTGCCATAGCCGGGCTTGGACACGACTCGACCACAGAGAGGCATCACATCCACCGGGCGCAATTGGCGGCCACAGAGCTTCCGTAGGTTCGGTAAGTCCTCAGGGGCACTGGTATCAAAGGTAAGGAACTGCCAATCGGGAAACCCCTTGAGGGTCTCATAGGGAATCGCTTGCAAGCTCAGGCCGCCAAAGGTTAAAAGAACTGTGCGATCGCGGGGAGTGGTGAGGCCAAGGCGCCGCCGCAACTCCTCTGGCTCAAAACGCGGTTCGGCTCCCGTCAGTCCCACGGATTCCTTGTGGGGAAAGGCATTGAGGGGTTCCGCAAAGGGCAGTTGAAACAAGCGATCGCACCCGCTATAAAGATTACTCACCCAATCCGCAATCTCGCTAAAGTCATCGCCAAAGGAGCGATAGATAAAATCCCAGCCAAAGTTACTAACCATCCAACAGGGCACCCCCGCTGCATGGGCGATCGCCACCGCCAAAGGGGGAATATCCGCTAGCACCAACTGTGCCCGATTTTGCTGAATAAACTCTGCCTCGGCGCGGATCAACTCAGGGGCTGCCGCCTGAAGTTCCAAGAGCTTGGCACGGGTTGCAGGCAAATCCATTTGCAAACTATCGGCTTGTACGACCCCCAGATCAAGGGCACGGGGACGATGAATAAACTCCCCCTCCAGATTCGCCTGCAACAACCAATAGGGAGCTGCCGTCACGATCAGTGGCAAGAGATCCGGCACTTGGCGGCGAATGGCATTCACCAGCGCCGTTGTCCGCGCCACATGACCAAAGCCATGGTTTGTGATTGCCACGTAGAGGGTCGGTCGAGCCACAGGTGTGTTCTTGCCAAAACCGATGCAATCTTAACATTTGTAACAACTCTCGATTGGTGTGCCAAACCGCTTTTTTCTGAAGAAGTGCGAACAGGCGGGGAACAGATGGCTCAAATCAGACCCGTCTCGCTCTGGGTGGCTATAATAGATTTATTTCATTCTATTCAAATGAAGCATAAGATAGATTTATTACTGGTATTTATAAACTTGTGTTGCTTTTTATGAAGATATGTAACATACTGTTGACTAGGAGGCAGAGATAAGCATAGCAACACGCTAGACGTTCAACATCTCTGAAGCTGTATGACCTATACCACCGATACTCGTTTCACTCCCTCGACACTGGCCACAGCCGTTCAAGAGGTTACCACTCTTTTCAACTGCCTGAGTGTGGATGACAAACTAGGACTTCTGTGGTTCATCTACACCGAAACGGGTCGTTCGATTACAGCCGCCGCTCCCGGTACGGCTCGCCTACAACTGGCGGAAGGGCTGCTCAATCAGGTCAAAGCACTCAGTTTCGATGATCAACTTCAATTCATGCGCGACTTGGTGGCCAATGTGGACACCCCTCTCACCCGTGCCTACGGTGTCTTTAGCCCCAACACCAAGCTCGCCTTCTGGTATCAACTGGCAGAACTGATGAAACAGGGGTTTGTGGTACCTGTGCCCCCCGGTTATACCCTCAGCCGCGATGCCGATCGCGTGTTTGCAGCCATCAAAGCCCTTGACTTTGGTCAACAGATTACTGTCCTGCGGAATGCAGTGGTCGCCATGGGGGTGGATCCACTTGCCGTCTAATTAAGATGCCATGGGTTACGCAAGGGGGCAATGTGCTCCCTTTTTTTGTCCAGATACAAACCACTGAGGAACTGAAACCATGACCCATCCTGTTCAAGGAAGTCCCATTCTCGGCATTGATGAGCCAACTATAACTGCCTATTTTGCTGCCCTCAATGAGGAACGCTACGAGGCTGTGGCCGCTCTGTTTGCTGAAGAAGGAGTTCTCTATCCGCCCTTTGAGGATGCTGTGGTGGGTCGGGGGGCGATCGCCCATTATCTCCACCTTGAAGCCGTGGGTATGCGGGCAGAACCCCTTAAAGGAGAACTACTAAGCACAGAGGGCACAGAACGTCGCTACCGCCTTGTGGGTAAAGTTACACTCCGCCTTTTTAGCGTCAATGTGGCTTGGCAATTTGGCCTCAATGCTGAGGATCAAATCACATTTGTGAAAGTGGATTTGCTGGCAACCTTGGAGGAACTCCTCAACTATCAGCCTCTACGTCAGCAGCGCTAGGGCGACCGGAAAACACCTCGGACTCTAAGGCCTCCACGCGATCGCGCAAATTGTGGAGAATGCCCGAATGACTCAGACGCACCGCTGCCAACTGTTCCCGTAGGCGATCGTAGTTTTCGGGCAGTTGTTGGCGCAGATGAATCACTTCACGGCTAAGGGCATTCACCCGTCGCTCTAGATCCGCCAGCCGTTCAGGCAAATGCTCCGCTTGAATATAAAACTTGCAGACAATGTCAACAATTGCCGCTTCAAGGCTAGTAAATTGATGCTCCCGCTGATAGGCATACAGCCAACTGAGAACATCGGGCGGTAAATGCTCCGTAATTTCCGACTCAGAATTCACGATTCTATCCTGTGGCAGGCTGTACTTCTATTGTGTCGCTTTAGGGAGAGCAGTGGCGAGAGGGTCGAAGCATCGGAATGGACACCTGTAGTCAGGCAAGGCCACTGCCATTGAGTAAAAACTTGGGAGGCGTCAGCCAAAAGAGTTGACTATTACCAAGGGGATCGGTTTCTGGAATCTGCAGGCCAATAATGCCGGCTTTCTTGAGCTGGAGGTGTCCCAAGGCTTTGCCACAGATGAGCAGTTCTGCCCAGTGACTAAGATTGGGTTCATGACCCACGGCAATCAGGGCTCCCTCATGGTCTTGACGCCAGTGGTTCAGCCACTGCAGCCAATCTGGCAAACGACCGCTTGGCGCCAACAGGTCAGAAATCATCAGATCGGGGGCAACCCCCACTTCAAGGAGAATTTCTGCGGTTTGCCGTGCCCGCACTAGTGGGGAGGAGAGAATCAGTTCTGCTTCAATGCCTAGATCCAATAACCGCCGCGCAATCTGCTGGGTTTTCTTTTCGCCTTTGGCCGTCAGGGGGCGATCGCTATCACTGCCTTCAAACACTTCCCGTTCGACCGCGATTCCGTGGCGGAAAAAAAAGACTGTTAGCTCCGTCATAAAGACCTAAAACTTGATTACTACAAACAGTGCCTTACTCCGTACCGTGGAGGACATTGTTCTTCGGATTGACGAGGTGGAGGAGCTTCTGCTTAATCTGCGTATCGTAAACGCTCCACTTGAGTTTAGCGTATTCTGGATTTTCATTGAGACCCGACAAGAAGCCCACGGGAATTTCAAAACCGCCGGCCTGGGAGCGACCGCCACCAAAGAAGCGTCCTTGGCGATCCTTACCAAAGGCCTCTTTGATAAATTCGTCGGGGTCAAGGGTAATTTTTGTTGTGCGCAGCGAACCGATAATCAGTTCCACTTCTTCATCTTCGTCGTGGACGAGGCCATAGACAACGGCAGTGTGGACGTTCTCTTCAGTCACAAGGAAATCCGCCGCTTGGGGAATGGCATCGCGGTCTTCGTAGCGGATATAGCCCACGCCAGAAATTGAGAAATTGTTGTGAATGGAGCGGTTTTTCAGCGATCGCTCGATCACATCCATCACCTGCTTCGAGCGGTGGGACTGCAAAATGGTGTTCAGCAGTTGATAATCAATAAAACGACTCAGGAAGGCGGCTGCGAGAAAGTCCTCTTCTTTGGCTTGTTTGAGGCAATCGGTGTCAGAGCGCAGGCCATGCATCAGAGCCGTGGCACATTTCACGTGAACTGGGTTACTACTGTCGAGGGTGAGTAGCCCCGCTTGCAGGTATTGGGTAAAGATGGTAGCCGTGGCGCGGGTCGTGGGTCGAATGTCTGTAAACTCGGCTTGAATGACTTCTTGGAGACTGTGGTGATCAATGATGGCGATCGCGGGCAGGCCTGCCTCCTGTACCATGGGCAGCAATTGACTGGTGGTGCCTTGGTTGTCAATGAGAACGTAGCCTTGGTAACAGGTACAATCCCGCTGATCTTTATTTTTCGTACCTTGCACCGCCCAGCGCACAAGGGGCATCCCCGTCAGCCGCACTAGGGTGATATTCTCCTGATGGCTCAGGGCACCGGCGTAGGCAATATCGCACTGAATCTCAAACTGCTCAGCAATAAGCTTATAGGTCCATGCCGAAGAGAGGGCATCGGGGTCAGGAAAATCTTGGAGAATAATCAACTGCCGCGTACCGCGATGGCGTTCCAACATTTGCCGCAGCGCTTCGGCACGAGGGTCACTCAAGCGAACTTCCGCCTTGGCCAATTCTGTAGAGGTCGTCTCCGATTTCACCAGTGCGTTACCATTCAGTTCAGGATGAGTAGAACCGACGTCACTGGCAGCAGGGTCACTGAGTTCAAGTGGATAGGGAGATTGCATAGTTGTTTCAGCGTTGGATAACAGGGTTGAACCCAATGGGGAACGCGCAGAAGATAATTGTCGTCACCATACCGTCAACGACTCTATCTCGATCTTGGCAGATATTTTATCGTTTGGCATCCCCCCTTGGACAGCGGTTGCGCCAGTGGCGATCGTCCCCTGCTTGGCAGCCTTTAGCTTTTACTTTAGCGATCGCGCTGTTTTTGGCGGGAACCCACAGTGTGAAAGCGCAGCAGGTGTGGCGAGGCAGTGAATTGGTATCCTTGCAGCGA
The DNA here is from genome assembly GCF_031583455.1 of Thermosynechococcus sp. TG215. NCBI lineage: Bacteria > Bacillati > Cyanobacteriota > Cyanophyceae > Acaryochloridales > Thermosynechococcaceae > Thermosynechococcus > Thermosynechococcus sp. TG215. The sequence goes on from NZ_CP134178.1 coordinate 1,518,226, forward strand.
GCCTACGATGAGTGGCAGCAGAAACACATCCTCTATTTGGGTGAAACCCATGACAGCGCTGCTGACCATCAGGCGCAACTGTTGATTTTGCAGGAATTGCAACGGCGGGGTCGCCCCCTAGCGATCGCCCTAGAAATGATGCAGCGCCCCTTTCAAAGCGCCCTTGATGCCTACATTGGCGGTGAAATTACGGAAATGGAACTGCTGGAGCAAACCCAATATGCTCAGCGCTGGGGCTTCCCTTGGTCGCTCTATGCACCGATTTTTCGCTTTGCCAAGGAGCAGCAGATTCCCCTAATTGCCCTAAATACGCCCACCGAAGTCACCCGCCAAGTGGCACGCCAAGGTCTCGAGAGCTTAGGGGAAGATGATTTTCGCTATATTCCACCCCTATCAGATATTGACTTGAGCAACACTGCCTATCGCGATCGCCTGCAGGAGATTTTTGTTGCTGCCCATCAAGGGATGAGCCACAGTATGAATTTTGACTTCTTTTACCAAGCTCAAGTCCTTTGGGATGAAACCATGGCCAAAGTCATTGCTAAACAGCATCAGCGGCATCCCGATCGCCTGATTGTGGTGCTGACAGGGCGGGGTCATGTTTATTTTGGCGATGGCATTCCCCAACGGGTACAGCGACGGCTCTCCCCCAACCTCCGCCAAGCAATTATCCTCCTCAACCCGACAGCAACGGAAAAAGCCAAACCCCGCATTGCCGACTGGTTCTGGCAAAATGATCCCTCTCTCTAACCTAATCAGCCAAGCCATGTTCAAGGGCAAAGCGCACGAGTTCTGTGCGGCTACTGGTACCGGTTTTCACAAAGAGGCGACTGACATACTTTTCAATATTGCGAACACTGGTATTCAGTTGGCTGGCAATTTCCTTATTCATCAGACCCTTGACCACCAGTTGCAGCACACTGGCTTCGCGGGGGGTGAGATCCAGTTGAATTGGGGGAGCCGTGGGATTGCGTTTGCCCTGTTGGACGAGCATTGCCCGCAGTTCGGCAATTTGTTGGGCTAGATTGGCCAGATTGGGTTCGGCCTCATCGCGAGCAGCCGCTTGCCGCCGCAGCAGATTTTTAATGATGGCCACCAGTTCATCGGGGTCAAAGGGTTTGGCTAGGTAGGCATCACAGCCAGCATCATACCCTTGGATGCGATCGCGCTTCATGCCCCGCGCTGTGAGGAAGATAACGGGAATATGGTTGAGATGGGGCTGTTGGCGCACTGTTTCCAAAAAAGCATAGCCATCCATCTGCGGCATCATAATATCCGTAATAATCAGGTCGGGCACATTGGTTTCTAGATACTCCAGAGCCGCTTGACCATTGGCCACTGCTGTCACCTCAAAGCCACTGTCCTCTAAATAGGCCGTTACCGCCTCGCGCACCCCCGGCTCATCATCCACCAGCAATAATTTTGCTGTCATTGGCTGTCTCCTATGCCAGTAGGACTTAATTTACAGCCCTTTTCACACGGATGGAATACGCTCAGCCAGTGCTCATCTGTGTACCCCAGAAAAGGACTGTATTTATGCTCTAACATAATTGGCAATACCTAGGTGGAATAATTGAATGGCGATTATTGCGCTGCGGGCATGGTACCTACCGCAGTATGAACCCCTCGAACACATCGAGCAACGTCCCCACGATCTACGGCTCAACAAAAGTAGCTTGCTGAAAACGGCATTGCGGGCAGATTTTCTCGATGACTTAGAAACGGTGCAGCGTTCGGAGTGGTTTCAACGCTATCGCCTTGGGGAAACGGTGGAATTTTATATTGAGGGCAGTGGCAGCTATACAATTGCCAACATTGATGTTCTCAGTCATGAAATCTATTTCATCAAGAGCGATCGCCTGAGTTACTTGGAACCAACCCTCTTTTTCAGTGCCGCCGATAGCCCCAGTAGTGACGAGATTCGCACCGCCCTCAAAGCATTTGTGACCAATACCCCTAGTCGCTTCCCCTTGGAACTGGTCGAAAGCCCACGCTCAGCCACGGCTCCTCTGCGTCTGGATAGTCCCGTGATCACCCAATTGCGTCGCTCACTGCTCTTTATTGCAGATGGGAGTGGGAATGAACAGTTGCATGCAATGGTTGCCCTCGAACTGGGCTATGCCCTAGCCAGTAAACGCCGCAATCAACTCCTTGTTATTCAGCAGGAGCACCCCAGCCAGCGGGCGCCTCTTCCCATTGAAGTTCCCAGTCGCCAGCGCCTCATCTATAGCCATTCCCAAGAGCTAGCCGAGAAGTTGCCCACCGTGCTGCAAACGCTCCTAGAACCTTTTGATTTCCATTGATATTTGCATAGGGAAGCCCGTTTCGGGAATAACCTGACCGTTAACGAACGAGATCGTAGAGCAGGTGGGAAGGAACTCCTGCCGCCAAGAGAAGGCGCGGTAGAGTGGGCAGGACACGACAGCAATGCCGAATGAAATCATGGATCCACCGTTGCAAGGTTTCGACTTCATAGTTGGTTAAAAGTCGATCGTGGGGCGTGAAGTTACGGTTGTGGAACTGCTCCACTTGAATTTGCGCCAACCAGCTTTCACGGGGTCGTGTCAATAACCAATAGTTAGTGACAATCATTTTGCCAAGGTAGCGTACCGTTACTTCTGTAATTCGCCGACAGTATTCATAGTAATCAGCAAGGTTTGTCGATTCATGGTTTACCCTAGGCACAGGAATCTGCTCTTGAGTTTCCGCAACCTGTCTAAAGAAAGACATCAAATCTGTTAAGGCACTGTGGGAGACAGGAAGTTGAATACCAATGAGGTCAAAAATTTTCTGCTCAATCTGTTGAAGCTGGTGAGTTTGATGTGGTTCGTTAACTTTTATTTTTTGATGTAACTCAATGAGAAATTCTAATTGATTCAGTTGTGGATAGGTTAAATGATCTAGATTAATGTAACGCTCTAGGTATTCTTCCTCAATGCCCAGTGGGTGTGTGTCACGGGCAACATAGGATTGAATGGCGGGATGCTCTGCCAGTAAGCGCCGCATATAATAGCGAGTGACTGGAGAAATATTCATAGGGGGAACCCTCACAGTTAGGACAGGACATAGCTGCAAAAGGGAGAGAGGCACGTGACATGCACGTACTTTCAGGTGTGTAAGAAGTTAAGTCAATGATGAATACTTAATACTTGTTTAACAAACGCAGGGACTAGGGAAGCAAGTTAACATAACCAAATAGTTATTCAAAAAACTAATCATCGTCATCAGGGAAACACCAATCACTTCAGGTTTACAAGTAAATTTACGGTATTTAAGTTAAAAGAGAACTCTAACTGTGTTGGATGAAACATGTTTCTGTTATAAATGCTCAGATCTGAGATCGTCAAGTATTGATTGATACAAATAGTGTCAAGTATTAATTGATACAAATAGTTTTGCGTCACCATTCTGTAACATAGCCGCTACGTGACACTGCAAAATTTAAGAAATCGTTTACATTAGTTCATATTGAGCCTAAATTTGGTAGCCAAGGCTACAAATGTTGTCAATAAATGATTTGATTTTTTTATATTCTGATTACAACTCTTTACATTAATTTTTATTAATTGCAGCAGCTCCATTTCTATCCACAGACGGGGATCATTCATCCCCTTGGTTGTAGGGTTGATCGGCAAAGATACAGTCAGAAAATTTCTGGGGCGATCGCGAGTGATCTGCCAATGCAGCAATGGTATCCGCTGTTCCGAGAAATCAGCGATGATTGTCTTACCCTTGATGCTGTTTAACCTCTCATCTCGTTATTGAGCCGCCTATGCTTGCTGTTTATCCTGGAAGCTTTGATCCCATTACCCTAGGGCACTTGGACATTATTGAGCGGGGTGCTCGTCTCTTTAGTGAAGTGATTGTGGCGATCGCCCATAACCCTCAGAAAAAAGCCCTCTTTAGCGTGGCGCAGCGGATCAAACAAGTGCAGGCGGCAACTGTCCACTTAAAAAATGTGCGGGTGGATACCTTTGATGGCCTCACCGTTGAGTACGCGCGATCGCAACAGGCAACAGTTCTTCTGCGGGGGCTACGGGTTCTGTCGGACTTTGAATACGAGCTGCAGATGTCCCACACCAATAAAAGCCTCTGGCCAGAGATTGAGACCGTGTTCCTCACCACGTCCAATGAGTATAGTTTCTTAAGTAGTAGCTTAGTAAAAGAAATTGCCCGATTTGGCGGTAATGTTCGTCATCTAGTACCAGCCACTGTTGCAAAGGATTTAGAAGCATGCTTTACTCAAACGCCGATCGCATCTCAACGACCACTGGAGTAAATGAAGCGCTTGATGTCCCTTCCGTACCGCTGCAACTCCTGCAACAATTGGAAAAGCTGGAAGAACTCCTGATTCTCGAAGGGACGAAGATCCCGCTGACCGGCCGCAAACTCATTGATGAAGAGCAGATCCTAAACCAACTTGCCCACATTGAACAGGCGATCCCCGAATCAGTGAAGACAGCGCAGCGGATTCTCAATCAGCGGGATGAGATCATTAAACAGGCCCAGCACCGCGCCCAAGAAATTATCCGTGCCGCAGAGCAACGCGCTGCCCAAATTGCCGATGAACTGCGGATTCGCCAGCAGGCAGAACTCGAAGCCCAAAAAATTCGCCAGCAGGTGCAGCAAGAGGTGGAGTTTATGCGCCAGCGCGCGATCGAGGAAATCAATCTGCTACGGCAAAACACAGAAAAAGAACTAGCCCATCTGCGCCAAGTGACCCGCCATGAATGTCAAGAGCGGCAACAGGAAGCGGATGCCTATGCCGATCGCACCCTTGCGGAAATGGAACGCCAATTCAAGGAAATGCTAGCGGTGATTCAAAATGGGCGCCAATACCTCAAGCAGCACCAAGCCCACCGTCAACCCTAGGCAATACCCCAATTCAATTGTCACGCTAGCGGGCTTTCACAGGCTCTAGGGTAAAAAACGTTTGAAAAATTTGCGTATCCACCTCATTCATTTGCTGCTGCAAGTGATCGAGGAACTCGTGCATGCCTTGACCAATAATTTCATCAATCGTCAAATAGTCCAGTTGCGATCGCAGGCGTCCCAGTTGGCGTTCCACGGGCTGGTGCCAGCTCCCCAAGGGCGTCCCTGTAATTTTGTAGAGGGATTTTTCCACCTGCAACAGACAAAAGCGGATCGCGCGGGGAAACTCGGCATCGAGAATCAAAAACTCTGCGACCCCTGCGGGTGTAATCCGATGCGAACCCCGTTTACGATACATCTCATAGGCACTGGCGGACTTGAGGAGCGCAATCCAACCCAATTCATCAATGGGCGTGCCCACATCTTCCACTGAGGGCAACAGCAGATAGTATTTCACATCGAGAATCCGCGAGGTCTTATCGGCTCGCTCCAGTAGCCGCCCCATTTGACCAAAGTGCCACGCTTCATTGTGGCTCATCGTACTATCCATCACGCCGGCAAAAAGGTGACTGGCCTGTTTCACTTGCTCCAAAAAGCTGGCAATCTCCAATTGATCCGGGGCTTTAGCCGCCTCCCGCACCATTGTGTAGAAGGCATTCACCTGCTGCCACATTTCTGAGGAAATCACCTCGCGAATGGATGTGGCATTCTCCCGTGCCGTCCGCAGACAGGAGATGATCGAGTTGGGATAGGTGGTGTCAAAGGTGAGGAACTGAATCACATTTTCAGCCGTGGCCGTGCCATAGTGTTCCTGAAAAAAGGGCAAATCCCCCGTTGTTAGCACTAGGGGATCCCATTGACTTGAAAGACTCGTGGGCAGATCCAGCAGCATGTTCAAGTTGACATCAACAAAACGAGCAATATTCTCTGCCCGCTCAATGTAGCGATTTAACCAATAGACCGCATCGGCAACACGACTTAACATATACTGGCAAGCATTCACTCTCTGCCCACTCTAGCAACCTTTTCCCGTCCTGAGTATATGCAGCAAACCCGTCTTAATACCCTGCTTGATCGTTTAGGCGCCGGGATTCAGGAGCAGTTAAAAAATCCGTGGCGACGGCTAGCAACACTGAGTATTGCCTTTCTCTTTGGGGTGTTCTTGGGCTTAGCCATTTCCTCGAGTGCAGGTCAATTGGGCTATTTAGATATTGTGGCCTCGAGCATCGTAGCAATTATTGCTGAAGTGATTAGTGCTATGTTCTATAGCGATCGCTGGAAACTGCGGCAAACTCTCTTTGGCGAAATTCTCAATGCCTTGAAGTTCGGTCTCCTCTATGGTTTGTTCCTCGTTGCCTTCCTTCTGGGAAGTTAGTTGCTAATTCAATTGGAAACCTCATGAATGAGTATTGCGGCAATTTTAATCGCCATTCCCGACAATGAACCGCCAGCAGACCTTGAAGCACTCATCGCCGCCGCAGAGGAAGGAGACTTACCCAGTTGCATCCTAGAAACTGCATGGCACGGTCTGCAAACGACCCTAGCAAAACGTTTTGACCAGAGGCAATGGCTGCTGCCCACATCTATCCTGCTTCTCTTTTTAGCAAACCAGCAAGGGGCAGGAATACTCATTTACTGTGATTAGCCGAGGCTGGCATTCCCTTGTTACTCTCATATTTAAGAAAAGGGCTGTAATTTGAGTACAATAGTGTGATGCCAACGGCGGCTTGCCCTGTTGGTACGGCGTTTACCCTAAGTTGATCACTGCCTGCTATGGTTCAAGAGCGTAGTCTGCCCTCTTTGTCCATTCCCCAAACCACGATTACTCGTGAGCAGGGGTTAATGCTCTATGAAGATATGGTACTGGGGCGCACCTTTGAAGATAAGTGTGCCGAAATGTACTACCGGGGGCGGATGTTTGGCTTTGTCCACCTCTACAACGGTCAAGAGGCAGTCTCTACAGGTGTGATCAAGGCGATGCGTCCCGATGATTACGTGTGCAGTACCTATCGCGATCACGTTCATGCCCTGAGCGCCGGTGTTCCTGCCCGTGAAGTAATGGCTGAACTCTTTGGCAAGGCGACGGGGTGTAGCAAAGGCCGGGGCGGCTCAATGCACCTCTTTTCTGCTAAGCATAATCTCTTGGGGGGCTTTGCCTTTGTCGCTGAGGGGATTCCAGTCGCAACGGGGGCAGCATTTCAGACGATGTACCGCCGTCAGGTGATGGGCGATGCCAAGGCCGATCAGGTCACCGCTTGCTTCTTTGGTGATGGTGCCAGCAATAATGGCCAGTTCTTTGAGTGCTTGAATATGGCAGCCCTCTGGAAATTACCCATTCTTTTCGTGGTGGAAAATAACAAGTGGGCGATCGGTATGGCCCATGAGCGTGCCAGTTCCGAAACAGAAATCTACAAGAAGGCCAAGGTCTTTGGCATGGTGGGTGAGGAAGTAGATGGCATGGATGTGCTGGCGGTGCGTACAGTGGCTGAGGCAGCGATCGCCCGCGCCCGTGCCGGTGAAGGCCCCACCCTAATTGAAGCTTTGACCTACCGTTTCCGAGGGCACTCCCTTGCCGATCCCGATGAACTGCGCTCCAAAGAAGAGAAAGAATTTTGGCTGAAGCGCGATCCGATCAAAAAGCTGGGTGCCTACCTCGTGGAGCAGGAACTGGCCACTAGCGAAGACCTGCGTGCCATTGAGCAAAAAGTACAAGCGATTGTGGATGATGCTGTGGCCTTTGCCGAGGAAAGTCCTGAGCCTAAGCCCGAAGAACTCTACGACTACATCTTTGCAGATGAATAGGTTGGGTCGCTGCCAGCAACGGGGGCATTGCCCGAAAAATAGGACAATTTTGCAACAGGAGCAAACTCACGCGGTAAAACGGTTCGGACAATCTCGGACAAAGCAATATCCCACTGTTGGCCAAGTCCACCGAACACTAGGAAACAATGCCTAAGAAGCAACCGCAAACACAAATAAGTGGAATTTGGCATGTTGCAGGGGGCTGGGGTGTTGTCTTTTGGTAAACACTCGTCTGGCGAAATGCGCTGAGGGGCATAGCTCACAACGACAGTTCTAGGGGAAACTCGTGTTTAAGAGAACATTATTTACAGATTAAGGGATTATAACCTAGCCCCACCTCCCTACAGCCCTTGGCTGATCCCAGTCTCAGCAACGTCAAGAATATATTTTTATCAATGAATAAACCATTGCTGGGTCTGTTGATTAGGATAGTCACTAGAATAAAAGGAGCTTTCCCTAGAACATTGGCATGTTGTTGACTCCTCCTTTGTTTGCCTGGCTGGATGGTCTCTGGGATGGGGTATTCTCCACCCAGGGGATCATGATCATGCTGCTGATGGGCTACGCAGGGGCGATGTGGCTCTTTTTGTCCAGTGCCCCCAAGGTCTATACGATCATGGTCTCGGATTTGGAGCACGCGCGGCAGTTCTACGAGCAGGAGTTGCATTTGCCGATCGCTGATGTACCGCTGCACTACTACTACAACTATGAGCAAACCCTTGGCGTGGCTTCGATGGATCCGCTCTATGTGCCCTCGGCCTTGAGCTACAGCAGCCCCAAGCGCCCCAGCCCTAGTGATGGGTTGTGGTACCAACTCAAGAAAAATACGCAACTGCATGTCATTAGTGGTGCCAGCAAGGGGGAACGCCACCGTCAGCGCCATGTCTGCTTTGACCGTGAGTGCCTCGAACTCCTATTGCTGCGGATTCAACGGCGGCAGTTGCGCTACAAAATGCGCAGCGATCGCCCCCTCAATTTCCTTGTCAAGGACTACGACGGCACCGTGATTGAAATGGCAGAAATTTCGGCGCGGCCATGACAGACCTCCAAGAACTCCCTAGTCGTGGTCATCTCTTGACGGAGCAGATCAATCCCGCCAGCCAGAATCTGGATCAGCTCACTCCCTTGGAACTAGTTGATCTGTTTAATCAGGAAGATGCCCAAACGCTGCGGGCGATCGCCCAAGCCCGCGAGGTCTTAGCCCAAACCATTACCGCCACAGCAGCCCGCCTCCGCCAAGGGGGACGCCTCTTCTACGTTGGTGCCGGCACCAGTGGTCGCTTGGGGGTTTTGGATGCTGCGGAATGTCCACCCACCTTTTGTACACCGCCCCATTTGGTTCAAGGCATTCTGGCCGGCGGTGAGGCTGCCCTTGTGCGCAGTTCCGAAGGCCTTGAGGATCGCTACGAAGATGGCGCCGCCGTGGTGGGCGATTGCCAGATTACTGCCCAAGATGTGGTGATGGGTATTACCGCTGGCGGAACCACTCCCTATGTTCATGGGGCACTGGATGCAGCGCAAGCAGTAGGGGCACTTACGGTCTTTATGGCCTGTGTTCCCTCGGATCAGGTACAGCGGGCTGCCGACATTGACATTCGCCTACTGGTGGGGCCTGAACTCCTTGCTGGATCCACCCGTTTGAAAGCCGGTACTGCCACAAAAATGGCACTGAATATCATTTCCACGGGGGTGATGGTGCAGTTGGGCAAAGTCTATGGCAACCGCATGGTGGATGTGGCGGTCACCAATCGTAAGCTCTTGGATCGTGCCCTGCGGATTCTCACGGATCTCACGGGGATTGATCGCGCAGCAGCAGCAGCTCTCCTCGAACGCAGTGGCTACCAAGTGAAGCGTGCCCTGCTCATGTACTGGACAGAACTGGATGCCCTTGCCGCTCAAGCTCTACTCGATCAACACAATGGCCAACTGCACGCGGCCAAAAGTGCTGCCCTGAACCCCTAAATGCCCACTTTGAAGCCAAGACCGCGATTATTGCGGGGTTCCTCAAACTGCCTGTACACCTTTGGATCGGGGCGAGTAGGCACAGGCGAAATCTCTAGGCTGTTTTCAATCTCTGCCATATTACTCGCAGGTGGGACAGCATTGGGGTTTGCCGCAGGATCGGGGGCTGATTGCAGTGCCGATCGCAACTCGGGGCTAACTTGAATCGTGCCAATGGCAGCGGAATTAGCAAAGACAGGTACAGCAGGCAGCATACTGGCAATTACTATCCAAGGGATTGAGGAGAAACGCATAGTAAAGAATCCTCAAGGGGGTTAGAAATTAAGCACTTAAGAACCCCTAACTGCGTTGGGAGTATTCTCTATGTTTTCTATTTTAGGGCAGCCACCTCTCCCTTGGTTGCAGCAAGGGATACCCCCTGTAGTGGCAAGATAACAATAGGACGGAGAGAGAGGGATTCGAACCCTCGGTGAGTTGCCCCACACAGCATTTCCAGTGCTGCGCCTTCGACCACTCGGCCATCTCTCCACGTTTAGGCAGTTCTACTATCCTATCAGAAGTCCTGTGTCTCTGCTGCATCCCATTGCCCAAGCCAGTTTTGCCATCATTGATCGCGAGATCGGTCCTCACCCCTTTGATGCCCCAAGCTATGCGATTTTGCGGCGAATTATCCACAGCACGGCAGATTTTGAGTTTAAGAACCTGCTGGAGATTTCGCCGGGGGCGATCGCCCACATGACACAAGCCCTGCGCTCAGGTGTGCCGATTATTACCGATGTGGCCATGGTCAGGGTCGGCATTCAAACCATGGTCAGCCGTACCTTTCAGAATCCAATTATTACCGCCCTTGACGATGGCAGCCACACCGCTCCCGATCAAACCCGCAGCGAAGCAGGGATGATCCGCGCTTGGCAACAGTGGCCCGATGCCCTGTTTGTGGTTGGGAATGCGCCAACGGCGCTCCTTGCCCTGTGCGATCGCCTGCAACAAACCCGTGTACCGCCGGCGGGCGTCATTGGTGTCCCGGTTGGCTTTGTCAATGTTGTAGAGTCAAAAGCAGCCCTTGCCCAACTGCCCGTGCCTCAAATTCGTGTTGCCGGTCGCAAGGGGGGATCGCCTGTGGCGGCAGCGATTGTGAATGCCCTGCTGGAGTTGGCCGATAGCAAGGAGTCAGTGTGACCCCGATTCATGTGGTGGGCATTGGCCTAGAGGGGCTGGCAGGGTTGGGGGAAACAGTTCAGGAAATTATTCGCACAGCGACGCTTTTGGTGGGGAGCGATCGCCATCTTCAGTTGATTCCCCATGGAGACGCCCGCCGCTTGTCTCTACGGGACTTTAACGCCAGTTTCAAGGCGATTCAAACCCACTTGGCAACAACCCCGAACCCCCAAGTGGTCATTCTCACCAGTGGCGATCCCCTGTTTTACGGGCTGGGACGCTGGCTGCTCGAAGTCTTTACTCCCGATCAGTTGACGTTTCATCCCCACCTCAGTGCGGTGCAGTTGGCCTTTAGTCGGCTCAAGCTCCCTTGGCAGGATGCCGTGATCTACAGTGCCCATGGTCGCGATTTAGCGGGGTTGGTGCCGCTGTTGCAGCGGGGGGTGGAGAAAATTGCCATCTATACCGATGGTGAGGCTAATATTGCTGCCATTAGCCGCTTATACCAAGCATTGCACCTGCCGGTGTCCTATCGGGCGTGGGTGTGTCAGGCCTTGGGTAGTGCAGACGAAGCCATTCTGCCGTGGGACTTAGCCCAACCAGTGACAATGCTTCCGCCGGTACATCCGCTGAATTTGGTGGTGCTCCTGCGTCAACCCCAGCACCTACCCCCTCGGGAACAGCCCGTTTTTGGCCTAGGGGATGATCAATTTTTCACCTTTGGCGATCGCCCCAGCTTGATGACAAAGCGGGAAGTGCGGGTATTGGCCTTGGCGGAACTTGCCCTCACCGGCACTATCGAAACCGTTTGGGATGTGGGCGCCGGCACCGGCAGTGTTGCTGTGGAAATCGCCCGCCTTGCCCCCCAAGCCACCATCTATGCGATCGAGAAAACGGCGATTGGCTTTCAACTGATTGAGCGCAACCGCAAGGCTTTTGGTTTGACCAATCTGATCCCAATCCAAGGAGCAGCACCCCAGAGCCTCAGTGGCTTGCCGCAACCGGATCGCGTGTTTATTGGCGGCAGTGGTGCCCAATTACTGGCCAATCTCGACTATTGTTGGTCACACTTGAAAGCTGGCGGCCGGTTGGTGCTGGCGATCGCCACCCTCGAACACCAAGGCCAAGTTCTCCACTGGTGTCAAACCCAGCAAATCAGCCCGCAAGTGCTACACATGCAACTCAGCCGCTCCGTTCCCTTGGGTCAAGGCCACCGCCTCCATCCCCTCAATCCAGTCACCCTCATCACCCTGAGTCAGGGGTAAAAATAGCCATCGGGATAAACCGTGGTGCGATCGCACACCGCAGCCGACAGATCAACACCCGTTGCCCGAAAAAAATTACACCGCTGTACCTGGGCTGCCGTTAAATCTGCCTGCTCTAAATTGGCCTGTTGCAGGTTGGCCCCTTGGAGATTCGCTTGTCGCAAATTGGCATAGCGCAGATCCGCCCCCTGAAGATTAGCGCCTTGCAGGTTTGCCCGTTCCAAATTGGCCGATCGCAGGTTGGTGCGGACAAGGTTGGCTCCTTCAAGATCCGCTGCCGCAAGGTTCGCTTGATACAACTGAGCATCCCCTAATTCACTGTGGCGTAGATTGGTGGCAATCGCTTGAATTCGATTCAACTGGCAATAGGGCAAATAGGCATTTTCCAAATTACTCTCACTGAAATCGGCATCACTGAGATTGGTGTCAAAAAGGCTCAGACCCGTCAGATCGCTGCCCCGAAAATCTCGTTCCCCCGCTGCATAGGCTGCCAATAGTTCCTCATTGCTGAATTTGGCCATAATGGTATAAAGAGCGTTGTACTGTGACTAAGTATTTCTACCTAAACCTTTTTGACTGTAGGGGGATTTATTGAAGAAGTTCATATTACTTAATGGTTTCTTAACTTGGTGAGGCACCACAATGGGGTTTCAACCGCTTTCCTTGGCACAGCATTACCACGAACGCACCAAGTACACCCCTGAGACCTTAGCCCAACAGGCAGCACCGCTCGATTTTAGTCGCCAGCCCAGTCCCTGCAAAACCTATCCTCTTGGTCAGTCCTTCTCCCTCAAGCCGTTTTTAGAACTTGAGCAGGGGGCAACCCACCCCCACTGGCAGCGACTCTCACGGTTGTTGTACTGTACCTATGGCATTACTGGGGTGGTTCCCTATGCCGATCAGCCCTTTTATATGCGGGCAGCACCTTCTGCCGGGGGGCTATATCCAGCGGAAATCTATCTCCTCACTCGCAACGACACCGCCGTTCCCGCTGGCATTTATAACTACCAAGTGAAAGACCATGCCCTTGTGCAGGTGTGGCAAAGCTATTCTTGGTCAGCCCTACAGGCCGCTTGTCTTTGGCATCCAGCGCTAGAAAGGACGCACATTGCGCTGATCGTGACAGCCGTCTTTTACCGTTCCGCTTGGCGTTATGGCGATCGCGCCTATCGCCGCATTTGCCTCGACATTGGGCACCTCTTGGGGAATGTGGAACTGGCCGCCAATATCAATGACTTTCGCGCTCACTTCATTGGTGGTTTTGTGGATGCCCAAATGAATGAACTGCTTTACCTTGATCCAGAACAGGAGGGGGTGTTGGCGGTGGTTGCCCTTGCCAATTTACTCGAAGTGGGCGAAAACTTGTCCACGTTCCCCGCAGTGTTGGCCTCTGCCACCTGCTATGACTATGGGGCGATCGCCAGTGGCGAGCTACTGAAAGCTTACCATTGTGCCAGTGCCCTCACCAATAGTGACATGATCTACGGCATGGCCAAAGAGACTCCCAGCCCCCCTGCCAAGGAGCCTACTGAACCCCCTGCTAGTAAATACAACTTTCCCTTTGGTCTGCGGGTGAGTCTCAGCAAAACCATCATTGACTGGGAAACCAATCTAGCCGCTCTCCAGCAAACCATTCTGCAGCGGCGCTCGACTCGTCAGTACAGTGGCCAAGGGATTGAAGTGGATCAACTGGCTGCCCTGCTCACCTTTGCCTACCATCCTCAGGACTACCGCGATCAAGGCCTAGATGAAGCCCCTAGTTTCTTTGACCCGACATTGGTGGAAACCTTTATTGCCGTGACGCGGGTCAAGGATCTAGAGGAGGGCTGCTACTACTATGCTGTGGCCGAGCATGAGTTACGCCAAATTCGCTTCAAGAACTTTCAAGAGCAGTTGCATTTCCTCTGCCTCAATCAAGACCTCGGTCGCGATGCCGCTGTGGTGATTTTCCATACCGCCAATCTGGAGCGGGCGATCGCTCGCTATGGGGAACGGGCTTATCGCTACCTCCACATGGATGCTGGCCACCTTGGACAGCGGATCAATTTGGCTGCCACCGCTTTGGGGCTAGGGGTCAGTGGCATTGGCGGTTTCTTTGATGATCAGGTCAACGATCTCTTGGGCATTCCCCCGCAAGAAGCGGTTCTGTACATTACCACCGTTGGCAAAGCAGCGTGACCCTCACCACCCGTGGCCACTACAGTATCAAGGCTCTATTGGACTTGAGTTTGTTACCCAACTATGGGCCTGCCTCCGTGCGCGCCATTGCTGAGCGGCAAAAGATTCCTGCCCCCTATCTGGAAAAACTCTTGATTGAATTGCGGCGGGCTGGCTTGGTGCGATCGCTGCGAGGCGTCTATGGGGGCTATCAACTGGCCCGTCCCCCGGCCGCCATTTCCCTGCGGGATATCCTTACTGCCGTTGGTGAATCGCCGACCCCCCTGTTTTTGCATCCTCCCCAACCGGAAGATGGCACAGCGGATTGGGTGACCTTGAGTCTCTGGCAACGACTCCACCAAAAACTTCAGGATGCCTTGGCCAGTATCTCCCTTGAGGATTTATACTTTGATGCCCGTAGTTGGCAAGCGGCTCAAGGGGATGGGGCAACGTTTGTCGTCTAGGCGATCTAGGCTAAGGGCATCCCAGAGTGGGGGGAGACACCCATGTCAGCACCAACCTACCCCAAAGCATGGCTGATCATTCGCGAACGTGGTTTGCCGAAACGGGAAGTTATTCTCAGTCCCGATCGCCAGTGGACGATTGGTCGCCAACTGGATTGCAATATTCTCCTCAAAGATACCTACGTCTCGCGAGTGCATGCCGTCATCAACGCCTTTCTCTTTAAGGGGCAGCCCCTCTATTTCATTAGTGATTACCACAGTCGCAATGGCACGCTCCTCAATGGCCTGCCAATTCAGCACAGCACCCTCCTCCACCATGAAGATGTCATTTGTGTGGGTACCACCCTCATTGTTTTTTACTATCCAGACATGTTTAAGGACATCTCCCTCGATGAGCGCCCCAAACTGAGCAAACGTTCAACCGGCAGTCTGCCTTGGGTTGGCTAGGGGTTTGACAGCCACAGGGGATAAATTTTATGATGGAAAATTGTTGAGTTTGCACGGAACAGGTTTTCCAAGAGGCACGCATCCCCTCACCTGCACGGCAAGGAGTTTTTTAGTTTCTATGGCATACGCAATCATTGAGACCGGTGGCAAGCAACTGCGCGTTGAAGCCGGGCGCTTTTACGATGTGGAGCGGCTCCCCGTCGAGCCAGAGGGCACAATTGATCTAGAACGGGTGTTGCTGGTGCAAACCGATAGCCAAGTCCACGTGGGTCAACCCTACGTTAGTGGTGCGGTTGTCTCTGGTACGGTGATGGGGCACCGTCGCGGCCCCAAGGTGATTGTCTATAAGATGCGCCCGAAAAAGAAAACCCGCAAAAAACAAGGCCACCGCCAAGAACTGACCCGCATCATGATCAACGAGATTCGTCTTAACGGTGAATCCCTAGGAGGTTAACATGGCACACAAGAAAGGAACAGGTAGTACCCGCAACGGTCGTGACTCCAATGCCCAGCGTCTGGGTGTCAAGCGCTTTGGTGGTGAAGTGGTTAAGGCCGGTCACATTCTTGTACGGCAGCGGGGGACAAAGTTTCACCCCGGCGCCAATGTCGGTCGCGGCAGTGACGATACTCTTTTTGCAACGATCGCGGGTGTGGTCACCTTTGAGCGCTATGGCAAAAATCGCAAGCGCGTGAGTGTCTATCCCCTAGCCGAGGGCTAAAACCACTCCTCGATAAACATTCAAAAATCATCTAATTTGGGTCAATCCTCTGGGTTGGCCTTTTTTGTTGTCTTAGTCAATGACTCTCCTAAGGAAGTGTTGACCCGAGTATTGTAAATTTCTATGAACAGCTTGCTTTAAGGTCGAGAAATTGTTAAATTAGATACAGAAATAAATCGTTCATCTCTCGCAGGACATCAGTAAACGCTTTTCAGACCGAGTTTAATTGTCAGCGTTGTACCTTCGCGAGGGACGGAAGTAGGGAAACAGATCCCGAAGGAACGCGCCTCAGCCAGTCCACCTTGTAATAAAAATGGGGCGAAAATTATGACGACTCTTACTTATCGCGGCGTTCAATACAACTACGTTCCTCCAGCGATCAACACCCAAGCAACGGATGTCGTGGCCAAGTATCGCGGTAGCACCT
The DNA here is from genome assembly GCF_031583455.1 of Thermosynechococcus sp. TG215. NCBI lineage: Bacteria > Bacillati > Cyanobacteriota > Cyanophyceae > Acaryochloridales > Thermosynechococcaceae > Thermosynechococcus > Thermosynechococcus sp. TG215. The sequence goes on from NZ_CP134178.1 coordinate 1,534,499, forward strand.
ATCGTGTGGCTGCTCCGACAAATCCACCGGAAGACTCCTTAAAAATCATGACCTATCGGGGTGTCAAGTATCAAAAAGGTAAACAGCCCGCTGGTGTTCCCGCTGCGCGCTTGGCCGATAATGTGGCTTCTGTGCCCATGACAGCAACGGTTAACGAAATGGCTCGCTCCTTGGCGATGGCACATCATGTGATGATTAAAAGCCGTGAACAAACCCTCCTTGCCCGGATGGCAGAAGCAATCGGCATGCCGGTGACGGCAGCCCACTACTGGAACCAAATCCAAGGGAAAATTAACCCCGTCTTTGGTGCCACCTACGATCGCTCCCCTGTGGCGCTGAGCTAAGGCAGCAATGACACTGGGTTGAAGTGTTGAGTTGAGTCAGTAGGAAAATAACGAGGGAGTCAGGTCATTCTTGGCTCCCTTTTGCTGTGGGCATTAACCCCGCCGATCCCAGGGCCCCCAAATGGCAAAGGTCATCCCCGGATGGTAGAGATTGACAAACATGGTTTGGCCGTCGGGTGAGAAGCAAACCCCCGCCAGTTCTTGATCATTGAGGGCATTGCGCGCAAAGGTGTATAGCTCTCCTTGGGGGGTGATACCAATGAGGCGATTAATGGCATCGTCGCCATCTTCGCAGCAAATGAGGTCTCCCCAAGGGGCCATCGTCAAGTTATCGGGATAATCAAGAACCTCTTTGCCGGGGGACTCGACAAACAGCTCAATCGTGCCACCATCTGCTGCGGTGCGACCGGGGCGGTATCGCCAGATTTGGCCTAGCCGCTTTTCACCACCACTGGTGGCTGTAAAGTAAAATTCGCCATTGTGGTAGCAGAGGCCTTCACCGCGTACAAATTGGGCTGCCCCTTTGTCGTAGCCCTCATAGCGCACGGTGTCGAGGGGGGGGTCAGGCTGGGTGATATTTACCCATTCCACTTCAAAGGGTTTGCGCAGGGGAAAATCCTGACCGGTGTTAATTTTCGGGTAGCGTTTGATTTTCAAGGCTTGGAGTTGGCCGCCAGCGGCAAGGTTGGTGGGTTCCTTGGGAATAAAGCGATAAAAGAGACTATCGCCGCGATCCTCTGTTTGATAGACGATATGCGTTTGCGGGTCGATGGCGATCGCCTCATGTTGAAAGCGCCCCATTGCCTTGAGGGGAACTGGCGTCACGGGGCCTTGGGCACTGATCGGTACTTCAAAGTTGTAGCCGTGGCGTTTTTGCACCGGACCGCGGTTGGCAGGATGTTCGGGCGTGGAAATGGTTTCCTCGCAGCTAATCCAACTGCCCCAAAGGGTTTTGCCGCCACCACAATTGCGCGAGGTACCGGCCAAAGAAACGTAATGCTTGAGGAGTTGCCGATCTTTGCTCACCACGAGTGTAGTGGTGCCGCCGGGGGCAATGGGGTCATACATCCGCTCCTTGGGAGCCACCACCCCCTGAAAGGCACGGGGTAGCCCCGGATACATCTCATGGTTGCGCACAAGGATGGTCGTGCCATCGGGGCCGGGGAAGGCGGCCATGCCATCATGGAGCGTCGGGACGGGGGTACCATCACTCAGGCGATCGCCCAGCTTGGAAAATACCCGATACTGAAAGCCTGCCGGCAAATCCAACAGGCCATTGGGATCCTGCACCAAGGGGCCAAATCCGCGTGTGGTCAGCAGTTCACCTTGGGCGGCCCGTTGATAGAGAAGCTGTAATCCTTGGGGAAACAGTGCTGCCCCCATACCGGCGGCGGCAAGGGTGAGGAAGCGACGACGTTGCAAACCCATAAAAAACCCATGTAAACTGCACAACCAACGGCTAAAAGCCGACCCCTATTGTCTTACTGCAAACTTAGGAAGTTATTCAAGGGCATTTTGTGGCCGATTGCAGATCGCTTGCTAAAATAAAGTCATAATGAGTTTGGATAAGTCAATGCGAGTGATCGATTTGCCCCTCAATGCCATTCGTCGTCCCCTGATTCGGCAAACGGATCCTGCAAAAGTCGCAGCGTTGATGGCCTCCATTGCGGAAATTGGCCAGCAGGAACCCATTGATGTCCTTGAAGTCGAAGGGCAGTACTATGGCTTTTCGGGGTGTCATCGCTACGAAGCCTGTCAACGGCTCGGACTGCCGACGATTCGGGCACGAGTCCGCCGGGCGCCCCGTTCGGTACTGAAGCTGCACCTTGCCTAGGCATCTTGTCAGATTCGCCTCAGTGTGGGATTCTAGCCAATTAGCCCCTCTAGGATAGCGATCGTGACCGGTGTACGCCTTGAACAACTGACCAAGGTCTATCGCGACCCCCAGCGCGGGCATGATGTCACGGTGCTGCAAGGGATTGATCTGAGGGTCGGTGCGGGCGAGTTTTTGGTGCTGGTGGGGCCTTCGGGGTGTGGCAAAAGTACCCTGCTGCGGCTCATTGCGGGTTTGGATGAACCAACCACGGGCACAATTTGGGTGGGCGATCGCGTGGTCAATGGTTTACCGCCCAAAGCGCGGGACATTGCCATGGTTTTTCAAAGCTATGCTCTTTATCCCCACTTGACGGTCTATGACAACTTGGCCTTTGGCTTGCGCCGTAACGCCCAGATGAATGGCCTCCTCCCCGCCCCCATTGAAGCAACTTTGACGCGCTGGACGCGATCGCTCCCCAAGGGGATGCAACTGTCTTTTCCCCGCGAACGCATGATTCACCAGCGGGTGATGCAGATTGCGGCGATGTTGCAAATTGGTCACTTGCTCTATCGCTATCCCAAACAACTGTCCGGTGGTCAGAAGCAGCGGGTGGCCCTCGGACGAGCCATGGCCCGCAATCCCCAAGTGTTTTTGATGGATGAACCGCTTTCAAACCTTGATGCCAAGCTGCGCACCGAAACCCGCGCTCAAATTGTCCAACTGCAGCAGCAATTGGGCATCACAACCATTTATGTGACCCATGATCAAACGGAAGCAATGACGATGGGCGATCGCATTGTGGTGCTGCACCAAGGTCAAATCCAACAAATTGCCAGCCCCCTCGACCTGTATCAACGCCCTGCCAATCGCTTTGTCGCTGAGTTTATTGGCTCACCGCCAATGAATTTCTTAGCCGTGACCCTCAACCAAGGGAAGATTCAGTACCACCATTGGCAGTTGTCCTTGAACCCGCCCTTCCCCTCGACAGCGAAGGCATGGTTAGGGATTCGTCCAGAACATTTCGCGCTGGCCACAGCTGAAGAGACCGATGTCCTGCCCGTTCAAGTGGATCTCGTGGAAGCCCTTGGCCATGAAACGGGCTTGACGGTTCACCTCTGTGCGACAGGAGAAACGTTGCGGGTGCGCTTACCAGGACAACAGCCGATTCAGCGGGGCGATCGCCTGTATTTGCGTCCTGATCCCCAGCATTTCCACTTCTTTGATGAGCAAACGGGGCAGCGACTAGAACCATGAGCCAACGCCTGCAAGCCCGCCTCGCCATGGCCGGCATTACCCGCAAGAGTCAACTGCGCCGTAAAGGATTTACCCGCCACCAAGCCAATGCCATTTGGTCAGGGGAGCTGCGTCGCTTGCGCCTAGAGACCCTCGAACACCTTGCCCAGGTTCTGGGGGTGACGCCCTTGGAGTTTTGGCAGTGGTTTTATGGTGAAGCGTCCCCTGAGGCTGCCCTGCAACACCAAGCCCTTCAGATTCTGGAGCCGTTTCTGCGTTTCTGGCCCACTGCCGCCTACGCCGCTAGCCAAAACCCCACTGCCCCCGCCCAGAGAATTTTGCCCCTTGTGAAGCCGGTGTTTCAACTCCTCGAGCAGTGGGGGATTCGGTTGATTGGTGAGGTTGGAGCCTGTGTTCCCTTTGATCCGCACCAGCACCAAAGCGATCGCGTGCCCTTAGAGAAAGGCACCCCTGTGCGCATTAGCCATGCGGGCTATTGGTGGGGCGATCGCCTGCTCTTTCGGGCGGTGGTGACGCCAGTAGATACTCTTGGACAATCTGCCCCCTCAGCACATGCTCCTGAATCACCCGCTCAATAACTGCTGGCGTTGCCGAGTGATACCAGACGCCATCGGGATAGACCACTAAAATGGGGCCCTGTTGACACACCCGTAGGCAATTGGCCTTTGTGCGAAAAATACAGCCCTCTGGGCGCGGTTGATCCAAGCCCAATTCCTTGAGGCGTTTTTTCAAATACTCCCATGCTTCTAAACCCACTGCCTTGTCACAGCACAGGGGTTTGGTTTGATCAGCACATAGGAATAGATGCCGCTGAATGTGATCAATGCCGAGAGCTGCTACTTGCTGCGCTAACGAAGGAGATGTCATAGTTGGCTTTTTCTAATCTGCAACAAGGGTTTCTGGTGTTGGTAGCACCATTGAGGACGTGGGGGAGGGTTGACGCCGATTCCATTCAATGTCGGGCATTTCCTCAAAAGCTCGCCGCAGGGAGGCCTCCCAGAACTGCCGCACCTTCGACAAAAAAGGATCACCCAAGACAAATTCGGCGCGGTGACAGATCTGAAAGCTATCGGTGCGGTACATGATCAGGTCAAGGGGAGGGCCGACGGAGATATTGGATTTCATCGTTGAATCAAGGGAGAGCAGTGCATACTTTGCCGCCGCATCTACCGGCGTATCGAAGCGCAACGTGCGGTCTAAAATCGGCTTGCCATATTTTGTTTCACCAATTTGAAGAAAGGGAGTTTCGGGGGTCGCTTGCAGAAAGTTGCCCTGACTGTAGATCAGGTAGAGGTAGGGTTCCTCGCCACGAATTTGCCCCCCCACCAGAAAGGTGCATTGGTAGTCAATGTTATCTTTGGCCAACCAAGGGCGATGACTATCGGTGACCTCCCGCAGCTTACCACCGACATAGCGGGCTACCTCGTACATATTGGGCAGCGAGTTGAGACTGTGCTCCAACTGACCCTTGAGATCACGACGAATGAGCGTGAGCACTTCCTGAGTAATTGAAAGGTTACCAGCGGTACAAATGACAATCACCCGCTCCCCCGGCACCGAAAAATCAAAGAGTTTCTGATAGGTGGAAATGTAATCCACCCCCGCATTGGTGCGAGAGTCTGCCGCCATCACCAGACCCGACGTGGTGAGAATTCCCAAGCAATATGTCATTTTGCCTATGCTCCGCCAATAACCAAGCACTATAGAGTGTATAAGGGATTTGCAGCGATCGCTACGGACGCTGGGCATTGGAAATTGACCTGATCATCCGATAGGGTAGGGTTCGGTGTCACAGCGAAGTTTGCAGCGATGTCAGCCATTCTAGAAACCCTTGCCCTGATTCTCATGCTGGGATTCTTTGGGGGTCAGTTGGCACGGCGACTAGGGGCACCGGCCTTGATCGGCATGATTCTCGTGGGGATTGTCCTCGGGCCTGCGGCCTTGAATCTGTTGCAAACCGATGTCCTAACGGCAGCCCCCACCTTCCGTGCTGTTGCGGTGATGGTGATTTTGATGAAGGCGGGGCTGGGCTTGGATCGTCAGAAGTTGGTACAACAGGGCACGGTGGCGCTACGCCTCGGGGTATTACCCGCACTGTGTGAAATGGTCGTTGTGGCTGGGGTGGCGATGCGGCTACTGGGATTTGATTTGCGCCAAGGGCTATTGTTGGGGGCGATCGTGGCACCGGAGTCCCCGGCTGTCATTGTGCCGGGCATGCTACGGCTAAAAAGTTTGGGCTGGGGCGTGGACAAGGGGATTAGTGATGCGATTCTCTCGGGCAGTGCTATTTCCGATGTAGTCATACTGCTGCTGTTTAGTCTGCTGATGGGGTCTGAGCATGAGGGAGGATTCCTAGGGGCTTTGCCGCCCGCCTTGGGGGTGAGTGTGCAGGCACTCCTTGAAATTGGTGGTGGCTTGATCGTGGGCTATGGCTTGGCCTGGGCGCTGGTCTTTTTGTTGGTCAAGCAAAACTGGAGTCAAAATCGGGTGCAAACAACCCTCGTGGCAGCAGCAGTGGCCTTGGGAGCGGTGGGCTTGGCCGATCGCCTGCCGTTGTTTTCCGGCTACCTTGCGGTGATGAGTGCCGGCTTCTTCTTGATTGAGATGGATGCCCCCCTAGCGCGGCAATTGCGGGGCGGCTTTGATGTGCTGTGGCAGGTGGCAGAGATTTTTCTCTTCGTGCTGTTGGGTGCCAGTGTCCAGTTGGGGGTGTTGCAAAGTTCCCTCGGTGTGGGTTTGGTGATTTTGGCGGTGGGTACCTTGATTGGGCGGGGCATCGGTTGGTATCTTTCCACCCTTGGCAGTCATTGGACACTCTCCGAACGCCTCTTTTTGCTGCCGGGGAATTCCGCAAAGGCAACGGTGCAAGCGGCGATCGGTGCTTTACCCTTATCCGCTGGGGTGGCGGGGGGTGAAACGATGCTGGCGATCGCGGTTCTCTCGATCCTGATTACGGCTCCCTTGGGGGCATGGGCAATTCCCACGTTTGCACCAAAGCTCCTGCAAAAGGGCGAGGTGGATGCCACCAAAGTTCTGCTGCAACCACGGGTTGTGCTCTTAGCACCGGTGGATGTTTCGAGTGTCACCCCCTACGTTCTCCAAAAGACGGCGGAATTAGCGCGGCGTGCTGATGCGGAAGTGATTGTGCTCCATGTGCAGGATGTTCCTGATCCCAAGGCAGTGGCCACACTCCAAGCCCAAGTCAAGCAGTACCTCGCAGACATTCGCTATCGTTTCATTGTGACCGCTGGCCCAATTCCCCAAGCCATTTTGGATACGGCAACCCTCTACAACGTGACCGAAATTATCCTTGGCAAACATGGTCAAGGGGGTCTGAAGCGCGTGCTCATGGGATCTGTGTGCCAGAGTATTCTTGAGACCTCAACCCGACCCGTGCTGATTGTGGAGGAACCCCGCTCGTGATCCCTATGCATCCCCGATTGCGACCGGCCTTAGCTGTCAGTTTGGGTGCGATTCCGGGGGCCTTAAGCCGCTTTTTACTAGAGGCCTATTTGGAACCCTATCTTACGGGTAATGTGCCCTTTGCTACGCTCGTCGTCAATGTCACGGGTTGCTTTCTGCTGGGGGTGATTGCTCCCCTTGCCTTTGCCCGCACCTTTGTCCTGCATCCCGATTTGCGCTTGCTATTGACAACGGGGTTTATTGGTTCCTACACAACCTTTTCATCCTACGAGTTGGATAACGACAAGCTCTTGGGAATCACAGATGCGGCAGTCGAGGGTTTTTACTGGCTCGGCAGTACAGGGCTGGGATTATTAGCACTGGAGTTGGGCAGCCGCCTAACGCTGCGGAGTCTAGCCCATTGGGAGAAGTGGGATGATCGCACCTGAGAGTGTATTGGCCATTGCCATTGGAGCGGTGCCCGGTGCCTTGGCCAGATATTATGTGGGTCTGTGGAGCGATCGCCGCTTTGGCACCCTTGTCTTCGGTACCCTGAGCATGAATCTCATGGGTGCCTTTCTTATGGGCTTTTTGAGCCCTGTTTTAGCCCGTTGGGGGGCACCGCTGTGGCTCAGCCATGGCATCACTGTCGGTTTTTTGGGGTCTTTGACCACCTTTTCTACGTTTACCCTCGAGGTATCGAACCTGCGCCGTGAAGGCTACCCCCGCATTGCGTGGCTGTACTGGCTGAGTACGCCTATCCTCGGGTTTCTCTGTGTGGAAGCCGGCATTGGCCTCTCCCATTGGATGTAGATCAACGGCTAGCCGCCAATACTGGCCAGTAGCTTCGCTTCCTCCTCCTTGGAAATGAGGCGGCCTTGGTTTTCGTAGTCGGGAATTTGGTCAAAGTAGAGGTAGCGATAGAGATCCGCTGCAAAGGGATCAATTTTCCGCGTCACAATCTCTAGGTACTCCTCGCGGGTGGGAATGCGCCCCAGTAGGGCACAAACTGCTGCTAGCTCTGCGGATCCCAGATAGACCCGTGCCCCTTTGCCCATGCGGTTATTAAAGTTCCGTGTGGAGGTGGAGAAAACCGTGGTGTGATCAGCAACGCGGGCTTGGTTGCCCATGCACAGGGAGCAGCCCGGCATCTCCATGCGTGCCCCAGCAGCAGCAAAAATACCGTAGTAGCCCTCTTCGCGCAACTGCTGCTCATCCATACGGGTGGGGGGTGCAATCCAGAGGCGCACCTTCACCGCCCCCTCTCCTTCCAGTACCTTGGCAGCGGCACGGTAGTGGCCAATATTGGTCATGCAGGAGCCAATAAAGACCTCCTGCACTGGATCGCCGGCACATTCGGAGAGGGTTTTGATATTGTCGGGGTCATTGGGGGCAGCCACAAGGGGTTCCTTGATTTGATCTAGATCCACCTCAATCACATCGGCATACTCGGCATCCGCATCCGCCGAGAGGAGACTGGGATTGGCCAGCCATGCCTCCATCTTTTTCACCCGCCGTAGAATCGTACGCGCATCGCCGTAGCCACGGGCCACCATATTTTTCAGGAGGGCTACATTGGAGCGCAGGTATGTCGCCACAGTGTCTTCACTGAGTTTAATCGTGCACCCTGCGGCCGATCGCTCCGCTGTGGCATCGGTGAGTTCAAAGGCCTGCTCCAGTTGCAAGTGCGGCAGCCCCTCCATTTCCATGATCCGTCCGGAGAAAACATTCTTTTTATTCTCCTTGGCAACGGTGAGCTTACCCTGCTGAATGGCCACATAGGGAATGGCATTGACAATGTCCCGCAGCGTCACCCCCGGTTGCAACGCACCTTTGAAGCGCACGAGCACCGACTCCGGCATATCCAAAGGCATCACCCCCAAGGCCGCTGCAAAGGCGACCAAGCCAGAACCTGCTGGGAACGAAATGCCCAAGGGAAAACGGGTATGGGAATCGCCCCCCGTGCCCACGGTATCCGGCAGCAGCATGCGGTTGAGCCAAGAGTGAATAATGCCATCTCCCGGTCGTAGCGAGACGCCCCCTCGCGAGGTCATAAAGTCCGGCAGTTCTTTGTGGGTTTTGATGTCAACGGGCTTGGGATAAGCCGCCGTATGGCAGAAACTTTGCAAGACCAAATCCGCACCAAAGCCAAGGCAGGCCAGCTCCTTGAGTTCATCGCGGGTCATTGGGCCTGTCGTATCCTGGGAGCCAACCGTTGTCATGACCGGTTCACAGTAGGTGCCGGGGCGGACGCCGGGGAGACCACAGGCTTTACCGACAATCTTTTGCGCCAAGGTATAGCCCTTACTGCTCTCAACGGGGGGCTTGGGACGAGTAAAGAGGGGACTGGGTTCTCGGCCAAGGGCAGCCCGTGCTTTGTCGGTGAGGGTACGCCCAATGAGAAGGGGAATGCGCCCCCCCGCTCGCACTTCATCCAAGAGGGTCTCGGGTTTGAGGGTAAAGGTACTGATGACCTCCCCCGCTGCATTGGTGATTTCGCCGCGGTAGGGGTAGATCGTGATCACATCCCCCATATTCATGCGGGTAACATCGCACTCAATGGGCAGGGCGCCGGAGTCCTCCATGGTGTTGAAGAAAATGGGCGCAATTTTGCCACCAAGACAGACGCCCCCTGTGCGCTTATTGGGAACGTAGGGAATGTCGCGACCAATGTGCCAAATCACAGAGTTGGTGGCGGACTTGCGGGAGGAACCGGTGCCAACCACATCCCCCACATAGGCAAGGGGGTAGCCCTTTTGCTTCAGTTCGGCAATGATTTGCAGTGCCCCCGGCAAGCGGCTTTCCAGCATCACCGTAGCGTGCAGCGGAATATCGGGGCGGGTGGTGGCATGGGGGGCAGGGGAAAGATCATCGGTATTGGTTTCACCGGCGACCTTAAAAACGGTGACAGTAATGGCCTCCGGCAGCGGATCACGGCAGGTAAACCAATCCCCATTGGCCCAAGATTCCATCACCTGACGGGCGTAGGGGTTGCCTTGGTGCATCAGGTCTTGGACATCGTGAAAGGCGTCATAGACCAAGAGGGTATGGCTGAGGGCAGTGGCCGCCGCACGGGCAAGTTCTGGGTTTTCATGGCGCAGCAGCTCAATGAGGGATTGAACGTTGTAGCCCCCCAGCATTGTCCCTAGGAGTTCCACCGCTGCAACGGGAGTGATGAGGGGACTGGTGAGTTCTCCTTTGGCGATCGCCGTCAAAAAGCCGGCTTTAATGTAGGCCGCTTCATCGACACCGGGGGGCACGCGATCGCGAATCAGGTGCAGTAGGTAGTCTTCCTCTCCCGCTGGGGGGTGTTGCAGTAGATCACAAACCGCCGAGGTTTCTGCCGCCGTCAGGGGCAAGGGGGGAATGCCCAAGGCAGCACGTTCTTGGGTTTGCTGACGGTATTGGCTGAGTACGGTTGTGTCCACGCTCTGCTGACCTCAATTCGGATACAAGGGAGAACAAAATCATTTAAGTGCGGATCTAGATTTTAGAGTACAGATTCCCCTTTGGGGGTTTGGTTGCCTTTGCTACCCTTGCCCCTATCGCCAGTCCCGCTGTAACTCTTCAGCAACGCGACGGTAATCCGCTTGAGCTTCCTTCGCCTGTTTGCCCTTCCATTGGGTAATGGGTACGCCGTCGAGAGCCGCCCGTTCGTGGGCTTTGTAGGCGCGGATAAAGGAGTGACAGGCTGCTACCCCCAACTGCAAGAGCGTATTTTGGGCTTCGAGGGCTTCATTGACACAGCGGGGATCAACGCGGGTGAGCAGGACGCGGTGGGGAACGTTAGACGGTTGCACCACTTGCTTCACTGTTTCAATGAGGGCGGCAAGGTCAATGGGGGCGGGGGGGGTGGGCAGCACCAGATAGTCGGCGATCGGTACCACCGCTGCTAGGGCACTGGAGGCTAAGGCCGGCGGCGTATCGACAACAATCAGGTCATAGCCAGAAAGCTGGCGTACCCTGCTGAGGAGTTTGGGGTTAAGCTCCTGGGCGAGATCGAAGCCCATGGATTGGCCACTGCGCTGAAACCACCACGTGGCTGAGGCTTGGGGATCCGTATCCACCAACAACACCCTGTACTGCTCGGCATAGGTGGCTGCTAGGTTGATTGCCGTTGTGGTTTTACCAACGCCTCCCTTGCCATTGAGGACCGCCAGCAGACGGGGTTCAGCCAAGGCCCTATCCTCCTAAAACTGCCGCAGAAAGCGCAAATCACTGGTGTAAAAGCGGCGAATATCATCAATTTGATGCAGCACCATGGCAAACCGCTCCACACCGAATCCGGCGGCAAAGCCCGTGTAGACCTCTGGATCGTAGCCGACATTTTTGAGCACAGCAGGATCCACCATGCCACAGCCCATCACCTCTAACCAGCGTCCCTGCCACTGCACATCCACCTCCGCCGAGGGTTCGGTAAAGGGGAAATAGCTGGCTCGGAAACGAATGGGAACATCACCAAAGAGTGCCGCCAGAAACGTCGTGACGGTACCCTTGAGGTCGGTAAAGGTCAGCCCCTCATCCACTGCCAAAATCTCAATCTGATGGAACACAGCCGCGTGGGTGGCATCCTCCGTATCCCGCCGATAACAACGGCCGGGAGCAACAATGCGAATGGGCGGATCATTGAGTTCCATGTAGCGAATCTGCACCGAGGAGGTGTGGGTGCGCAGCAGATTGCCATCGGGCAGGTAGAAGGTGTCCTGCATGTCGCGAGCCGGGTGATCTGCAGGTGTATTCAGCGCCTCAAAGTTGTAGTAGTCAGTTTCCATTTCGGGGCCATTGGCAACGGTATAGCCGAGACCCACAAAAATATCGAGGATGCGGTCAATGGTGCTATTGAGGGGATGAATGTGCCCTTGGGGACGATAGACGCCCGGCAGGGTGACATCAAGGCTTTCAGCCGCCAGTTGCGCAGCAATTTTTTCGGCTTGCAGGGTTTCGCGGCGGGCTTCTAGTTCTTGGAGCAGTTTTTCCTTGAGGGTGTTGGCGAGGGCACCAATGGTGGGGCGATCGCTAGGGGGCAGTTTGCCCATAAGGGCGAGAATTTGTGAGAGTTCGCCTTTTTTGCCCAAGTAGGCAACGCGCAGTTGCTCTAGGGTATCGAGGGTGCGGGCTGCAGCGATCGCCTGTAGGGCTTTGGCTTCTAAATCTTTGAGTTGTTGGCTGAGCCGATCACGATCAAGGGTGGGGGTCGTCATGGCAAAATGCAGTTGCGGGGTGCACAAATGGCAACAATTTCGGTCAAGATAAAGCATTCCCACCTGTTGGGAATAAGCCTTGATTATAACGCTATGCCCGCAGTTGCGATCGCGATGGTTCTCGAATGCCGATTCCCAACCTCACCAGCCAGCCTAAACAGACGGTCAGTCAGTGGCTAGCCAGCGCACCCCAAGCCTTTCTCCGTTCACCGCGGTTTTCTGCGAACCGCGAGCAACAGATGGCGATCGCTGCCTGTGGGCTGTGGTTTTGGGCACAACTCCTTTACCTGCACGATTTGTCTGCAACCCCTTGGCCGTGGCTCGAAAGTGTGGTGGAGGCCGCCGCCGTCGTCATCATTGGTGGTTTTCCAGTGCTATGGTGGGCAAGTGGCCAGCGGGATTTTAATAAGATGACCCAACGCTGGCCGGGGCGGTTACTCCTCAGTTTGGCACTGTACATTGCCATTGGCTTGATTCTCCCCCAAGCAGGCCGCTTTCCTTGGCAGCGGGTTCTCACCAATTTAATCTTTGCTGATCAGCCGTGGCTGAACTTGCTGATCTTTCTCGGAGGCGTCTGGGCCATGGTGCGCGTCCCTGTCCTCTTGCGGCAGCAAACCACACCGACACCAGTGTTGTGGGCTTGGATCAGTGGAGCAGCACTTTATTTGTTGCTCAGCCACAGTGGGTTGATTTCGCCAGCCTTCCCCAAAGCGTACACAGAAGGATTCATCATTACCCCTATCTATTTGCTCCTATGTGCTTGGGGCGATTGGCAGCGGCGACACCCGCCACGGGCGACCCCCACGGGATTGGGACTGCACGACATTCCCCTAATTGCGGTCTCGCTTTTTAGCCTCTACTGGTTCTCGACCCCCTACTTTCGCTTTGGCCCTTTTGTGGCACTGCAACTGTTTATTTTGGTGATCATTTTTGGCAGGGGGCTGGGGCGATCGCACTTTGGCTATAGTTTTGAACCCCGCTGGTGCGATGCTCGTTTATTGGCGGCAATGTTCTTGGCGGCTTTGGTAACCATGGTGCCCTTGGGGAGTCTATTGGGCTTTTTGCCCTTGGCGAAATTTAACTTGACGCCTTCGCCTTTGGCGGTGTTTGTCTATGTCAGCCTCTTTGCAATGCGGGTGGGCATTTTTGAGGAGGTGCTCTTTCGCAGTGGTTTGATGATTTTCGTGCGGGATCTGTGGCAGCACTATGGGGGCGATCGCCAGCGGCCGGTGGTCATTGCTTGGGGTGCCATTCTCATTTGTTCGCTGCTTTTTGGTATTCTCCATGTAGGCAATGAGCCGAATGCCGATATTCAACTGCCCCTCATGGCCTACCGAGCGGTGTATATCATCATGGCAACCTTGGCCTCCCTCTTTTACTGCCTCACCTTTGCCTGTACCCAGCGCCTCTGGGCGGGCGTTCTCCTGCATGGTCTGGTGGATGCGATCGCCGTCGTCTTTTTTGGCGCTGCCCTTGTTGCCCCTTTCTAGCGCACCACAATCACAGGCACACCCGGCTTGACTTTCTCAAAAAGCTCCTCAATGTCGCGGTTGTACATCCGCACGCAACCGTGGGAAACCGCATGACCAATGGAATCCGGATGGGGGGTACCGTGCAACCCAACCCAATTGGTGCCATCACTCCAAAAGCCAATCCAACGCCGCCCCAAGGGGTTGCGGGGATGTCCACCAGCAATCACTGCCCCGGTAAAGGGATTTTTCCAAGCGGGATCGCGAATCATCTCCCGCACTTGAAATTGACCTGTGGGGGTTTCCCACCCCGGACGACCTACGGCCACGGGATACCGGCGCAGGGGAGTTTGTCCTTGATAGAGGGTCAATTGGCGCCGTGATAGGCTGATTTCTAGACGTAGGGGAGCGGTGACCGCCGGTGGAGGAGCAGTAGCAAGGGCAAAGGGGAGACGACCCCAAAGACTCAAACTCACCCATCCAATAACCGCGATCGCTCGCTGGCCAGCTTTTAGGAAGCCTTGTGCTTTCATTCCGCAATTCACTCCTACCACTGTGAGATTGGCATTGGGGAATAATAGATAGTTACGTTGCTACTGAAAAATTTTTCAAAATTCTAGATGAATGACCAAGTTCTCCGCTATTTACCGCTTGCAACGGGGGTTTTGGGGGGCACACTTCTCCTCATCAATCGCCTCTTGACCCCCCTGCTGACCCCTTCCCAAGCCCGTGCCGATGTCGTGGGGGTGATCCTTGCGGCGGTCTTGATTTTGACGACGCTGATTTGGCAGCGGGTGCAGCCCCGTCCTGCGGAAGCGGTGATCCTTGAAGGGGAAGAGGGATTTGAACTTGCCGATGATCTGGATGCTGCCCTGAAAACAGAGCTGGCGTGGCTGTCCTATACCTTGCTGAAGAATACGCCGACAAAGTCCATTGTCATTTGGCGCGCCGATCGCCCCCTCCTGCGGCGCGGTATTCTGGGGCCCAAACCAATGACGGCCACGGGTGCCATTGTGCAGCGCGCCCTGCAAACCCAACGCCCCATCTATTTAGTGAATTTAGCCCTTTACCCCGGACGCATTGAATTTGACTATTTGCCCCCCAATACCCAAGGGGTGATCTGCCAACCGGTGGATGCGCAAACGGTGATGATTCTCGGCACTAATGCCCCCCGCCGCTATACCAAACAGGATGAACAGTGGGTAGCTGCCCTTGCCGCCAAGCTCGCCCAGGTGCTGGCAGAACAGTACAATAAAGCCTAGACACGCTTTGAAGCGACTTTTTTTTGACACTGAAGACCGTTTATTAGGATTTCGATATTTACTATGACTGTTGCCACTTCTGCTACCCCTGCTGTGCCCAGCGACTCGCGTCAACGGGCAGCGACTTTTTTGAAAGACCTCCAGGATCAGATTTGTCAGGCTCTAGAGGCAGCCGATGGCGGTGCCCAGTTTCAAGAGGACAGTTGGCAACGTCCCGAAGGGGGCGGTGGTCGCTCGCGGGTGATGAAAAATGGTCAGCTCTTAGAGCAGGGGGGCGTTAATTTCTCAGAGGTGTGGGGGGAGCAATTGCCGCCCTCAATCTTGGCGCAGCGGCCAGAGGCAGCGGGGCATGGCTTCTATGCCACGGGTACCTCCATGGTGCTCCATCCCCGCAATCCCTATGTGCCAACGGTGCATTTGAACTACCGCTACTTTGAAGCAGGTCCTGTGTGGTGGTTTGGCGGTGGCGCAGATTTGACCCCCTACTACCCCTTTGCTGAGGATGCGAAACACTTCCATCAGGTGCATAAGGCTGCCTGCGATCGCCACCACAGCGAGTACTACTCTGTGTTCAAACGCTGGTGTGATGAATACTTCTACCTCAAGCATCGTGGCGAGACCCGTGGCGTGGGCGGCATTTTCTTTGACTACCAAGATGGCAGCGATCGCGAGCTTTACCGCGGCCCTGATCCCCATGGCGAAGCTGCTCGCTACAGTCAAAAGGTCGGTTCCATCGGCAATCGTTCGTGGGAAGACCTGTTTGCCTTTATTCAAAGCTGTGGCCAAGCCTTTCTAGAAGCCTACCTACCGATTGTGGAACGGCGGCGTCACCTCGAGTATGGCGATCGCGAGCGGCAATTTCAGCTCTATCGGCGCGGCCGCTATGTGGAATTCAACCTAGTCTATGACCGCGGCACCATCTTCGGCCTACAAACCAATGGCCGCACCGAGTCTATTTTGATGTCTCTGCCCCCCCTTGTCCGCTGGGAATACGGCTATACCCCGGAACCCAACAGCCGCGAAGCGGAACTGTACACCACCTTTCTCAAGCCCCAAGACTGGGTGAATTGGCCAAGCTAAATGAGGATCAGTGCCCCTGTGTTGCGCCGTGTGCTTGCCCTCCTAGGTGATCTGCGCCTAGCGATTCTCCTGCTGCTGGTGATTGCGATCGCCAGTATCGCCGGCACTGTGATTGAGCAGGGGCAATCCCTCAGCTTCTACCAAGAAAACTATCCCGCAGACCCTGCCCTGTTTGGTTTTCTCAGTTGGCGGGTGCTGCTGGCCCTAGGGCTAGATCATGTCTATCGCACCCCTTGGTATCTCACTCTGTTGGTGCTCTTTGGGGCGAGTTTAACGGCCTGTACCTTCACTCGGCAGGTGCCTGCCCTCACCACCGCCCAACGCTGGCAGTACTACTCCCAACCGCGTCAATTCACCAAACTGGCCCTGAGCACCACGATTTCCCAAGGCTCCCTCAAGGAACTGGCCGCTGCCTTGAGCGCAAAGGGCTACCGCGTCTGGCAAACCGATAATCAACTCTATGCCCGCAAAGGCATTGTTGGTCGCATAGGCCCGATTGTGGTTCATGTCAGTATGATTCTGATTTTGCTGGGGGGGATTTTGGGGGCGCTGACGGGCTTTATGGCGCAGGAACTGATTCCCAGTGGTGAAACCTTTCATCTTCAGCACATTGTGCAGGCGGGGCCACTGGCGCGCATCCCCCAACACTGGTCGGTCAAGGTGAATCGCTTTTGGATTGATTACACTGATGCGGGTGACATTGACCAATTCTACTCGGATCTCTCGGTACTGGATGCCGACGGTCAGGAGGTGAAGCGGGGCACAATCCATGTCAACCAGCCCTTGAAGTATGGCGGGGTCACCCTCTATCAGGCGGACTGGAGTATTGCCGCCATTCGCTTTCGCCTAAACAACAGTCCCGTGCTGCAACTGCCAATGGCCCAGCTGGACACAGAAGGCAAAGGTCGTCTTTGGGGCACATGGCTGCCCACGAAACCGGATCTCTCGGAGGGGATTTCCCTGATTGCGCGGGATCTCCAAGGCACGGTGCTCATCTACAGCCCCAAGGGCGAGTTTCTCACCAGCTTGCGCACCGGCATGAGTACAGAGATTAACGGTGTGACGCTGACGTTGATTGAACTTGTGGGCAGTACAGGGCTACAAATTAAAGCCGATCCGGGGATTCCCCTGTTTTATGCGGGCTTTGCCCTGTTGATGGCGGGGGTGATCATGAGCTATGTGTCCCACTCCCAGGTGTGGGGGCTGCAGGAAACCGATCTCCTCTATGTGGGTGGCCGCACCAATCGCGCCCAGTTGGCCTTTGAGCAGGAATTGGTGGCGATCGCCAATGCCTTAAACCGCCAAGACCAGCCCCTAGCCGTTGAACAAAATTAGCCGGACTCCCCCTTGACTCTCTCGTTCACTGGAGACTTCACGATGAATCGCAGGAGTGTCAGGGGAAGATCACCATGGTTCTTAAGCTGCGCGTGCCCGACATGGCCTGTGGCGCCTGTCGTGATGCCATTATCCAAGCGATTCAAGCGGTTGACACCCGTGCGACTGTTACCGCCCATCTCGCAACCAAAGAGCTAGCCATTGAGACCCAAGCCGCAGCGGCAGACATCCGCAGTGCCATTCGCCAAGCCGGTTATACGCCCCAATGATCACCCAGCTCAGCTTCAAGGTGCAGGGGATGCAGTGCGCCGCTTGCGCCAATGTCATTGAAACTGCCCTGCGATCGCTACCGGGCGTCAGGGACTGTGAAATTTATTTTGCCGCCGCTCAGGCCACGGTCACCTACGATCCCCAGCAAGTGACCTGGTCAGATCTACAGGGGGCGATCGCCAAAGCGGGCTATCACGCAGAACGACTGCCTGAAGAAGGCTTGGTAACTGACACCGCCACCGCAGAATTGACCTATCGGGCTGAGCTGCACCGTCTCAAACGCCGACTCCTCTTTGCGGGTGGCGCCACCCTACTACTGCTAGTGGGGAATCTACCCATGATGACGGGCTGGCATCTCCCTTGGATCCCCCCATGGCTGCACCATCCTTGGCTGCAACTGTTGCTGACAGCGCCAATTCAGTTTTGGAGTGGCGAATCCTTTTATGAGGGCGCTTGGCGGGCACTGCGCTATCGCACAGCAACGATGGACACCCTAGTGGCTCTGGGCACCAGTGTCGCCTTTTTCTACTCGCTCTTTGGGACGCTCTTTCCCCAAGCCTTCCATGGCCACATGCCAGAGGTCTATTACGAAGTCTCAGCCGTCGTCATTACCCTGATTCTCTTAGGACGCTTTCTCGAAAGTCGCGCCAAACGGGAAACTGCTGCCGCTATTGGCAAACTCCTCGCCCTGCAACCGAAAACGGCACGGGTGATTCGTAACGGGGAAGCCGTGGAGGTGCCCCTGATTGAAGTGCAAGTGGGGGATCGATTGCTGGTGCGTCCCGGCGAGAAAATTCCCGTGGATGGTGAGATTGTGGCTGGGGCTTCGACGGTGGATGAATCCATGGTGACCGGGGAGAGCCTAGCGGTGGAAAAACGCGAGGGGGATGAGGTCATTGGTGCCACTCTCAATCAAACGGGCAGCCTACAAATGCGTGCTACACGGGTGGGACAGCAAACCTTTTTGGCACAAATGATTCGACTAGTGCAGCAGGCCCAGGCCTCAAAAGCCCCCATTCAAAAACTGGCGGATCGCATCACGGCTTGGTTTGTACCGACGGTGCTGGCGATCGCTCTCCTGACGGGGCTGCTGTGGCTGACCATTGGCCGCAATCCCACCCTAGCCCTGTTGACCACCATTGGCGTTTTGATCATTGCCTGTCCCTGTGCCCTTGGCTTGGCCACCCCCACCTCAATCATGGTGGCCACCGGCAAAGCAGCGGAGTATGGCATTTTGATTAAAGATGCCCGCAGTCTCCAGCTGGCCGATCGGGTGCAAACTGTGGTTCTCGACAAAACAGGCACCCTCACCCAAGGCCATCCCAGCGTCACCGATTTTTATCCTCAGGCGGATGCCACAACCCTTTTGCGGCTGGCCGCCAGTGTGGAATGGCACTCGGAACATCCCTTGGCTGCCGCTGTGGTCGAGTATGCCCAAGGGCAGGGGGTATCGCCGCAAGCGGTTCGCGACTTTGTGGCCACGATTGGTCAAGGGGTACAGGGCATGGTTGAGGATCAATGGGTGCTCATTGGTACGCCAGCCTTTCTAGCAGGCCACAAGATTGACATCACCCCTTGGCAGCCTCAAGCTCAAACCCTTGCACAGCAGGGGAAAACGGTCATCTGGATAGCGGTGGATGCCCAAGTCAGGGGGCTGATCGCCCTTGCCGACACGCTGAAACCCGAAGCCCCAGCGGTAGTGGCTGCCCTGAAGCGCATGGGATTAGAGGTGATTCTGCTGACGGGCGATCAGGCCGTAACAGCTGCGGCCATTGCCCAGCAAGTGGGAATTGAGCATTACGTTGCCAGTGTCCGCCCCGATCAAAAGGCAGCGATCATTGCTGAACTGCAACGGCAAGGGAAGTGCGTGGCCATGGTGGGGGATGGCATTAATGATGCCCCGGCCCTCGCTCAAGCCGATGTGGGCATTGCTCTGGGCACGGGTACCGATGTAGCGATCGCCAGCAGTGACATCACCCTCATTGCCGGTCATCTTCAGGGCATTGTCACCGCCCTACAACTCAGCCGCGCCACCATCCAAAATATTCGCCAGAATCTCTTTTTCGCCTTCATCTATAATGTGGCTGGCATTCCCATTGCCGCTGGTATCCTTTACCCCCTGAGCGGCTGGCTCCTCAATCCCATGGTGGCCGGTGCAGCAATGGCCTTTAGTTCCTTCTCCGTGGTGATGAATGCCCTGCGCCTGCGCTCTTTTCGACGATCGTCGGCATTCTAACCCCCTAAAATTACTCCGTTGTCTGAATTGGAAAATACTTGACTGGGTCATTAGAACCTTGGGGTGGCTCTGCCCAACAATCCCCAGGGGGTGCTGCCGTTGCTCCCTCCTTCACCGAAGCACTCGTGACCCCAAAATCCCCCGGCTTTGCCCAGACACAGCCCGACACCCCCTTGCCGGCTGGATCAATGGCTTGGGCATGCACAGCGGCATACCACGGATTACCGCCACCATGGAGGATGCGGCCAGTCTTTTCGTCCCTCACTTGGTCATAGGTGAGCGTCAAGGGATAGTAGCCATCCACCCTATAGCCCCCCCCTTGGGTGTTATAGATACCTAGGTAGGCAATTTTGGTGGCAAAAATTTTGTGGCGCACCCGGTAGGCCTCCTGGGCACGGTTAACTGCCCCCACCGCTGATTTGGCTCCCGCCAGTTGTGCCTTGAGCCGTTGGTTTAGCAGCGAAGGCAAGGCAATTAGGGCAATCACCCCTAAAATCACCATCACCACCAGCACCTCCGGAAACGTCAATCCGCCATTGGCTCCCCACCGCCGCCGCTCCTGCAGAAAAAACAGCAGCTTCAGATATACACTGTCCCTACCCCTGTCCCCATGTTCTGTCATAGCCATCTCTAACTCTTCAACACTGCTCTACCGACACCTTACTCACGATACGCGCCACAGGATTGTCCCTGCTCAATGCGCATCCCCCCCAAAATGGTTGGTATTCGCACGCACTGGAGGTACTCCTCTTCACGGGAATAGATGCTAAAGGCAATCCGCCGGGGCGTCACCGGCGTGATCACCCGCCCCTGATGGTCAAAGGCCAACTCACACTGTTGGACTGCCGCTGATTGCGCCTGGGGCTGCCAGCATTCCAAAATTCGATTCCCCTCCCCCACCTCTGTGGAGTTAAAGTCAGTGGCGTACATAACCATCACCAACTGCTCATCGTCATCCACTAGGGGCTGCCACTGCCAGTCCCTCCTATCCCGGTTGACGGGATTGGTCGACCACTGCGGGCCAAAATCGGTATTGCGAAATGCCGCTATCCAAGGCAGCTTTTCCCTTTTGGCATTGGCCTGGGCAAGGCGCAGTACATTGCGGGCAGTATTCACAGCGGCGCGCACCCGTTGCCGTTGCAGCAGTGGAAACAGGGTCATGGTGCCAATGCCCACAAGAATGGCAATCAGGACAATGACCACCAGTATCTCGGTCATGGTGTAGCCCCGTTGGCGGCTGTTCATGGCTGCGGCGCTCCTTTTCCTTAGGCGGTTAGCTAAAAATTGGGAACTTTTCCTTGCACCGAACGGCTCAGCACCGTGGTGGTCAGCACGGGCCGATTTTGTATATCCTCTTCACGGATCCCCGGCAAGCCCTGGGGATTGCCCCGCAGATAAACAAAGGTGGCGGCATTAAAGCTTGAGCCGCGCTCTTGCACACAGGCAAAAAAGCCTGCCGGTGCCGGCGCATCACTGGTGTCTCGGGGAGTGCGAATTGTCCCCGTTGGGCAGTCTGGCCTTGGCATACTGGTATCAGTATCAATAAAGTCTGTGACCACCGTCAAATCGGTGACCCGTAGATAGCCCTCAATGTTTTTGACAGGGCGACTAGATTGCAGATTGGCACCAGTTTGCACATCAATTGGCCAGCGGGCAAAGTTGGTCCTTCCTGTAGGGTCAACATACCCCTGGTTAATCCCCAGCCAGTCGTAGTTAGCATCACTAGCCCTCGCCGCTTCCTTATATTTGCGCAGTTGGTAGCGCACGAGTCGTGCCTGCCCCTGCCAATCCGATTCCGGTGACCAAAAGGACTGGCGAGCGGTATCAATGTAATACACCACCAAGGTATAACTGCGGCGGCCACTTCTCAGCTCTTGGCAGTGTGCTTCCGCATTTGCCTGATCTGTTGACCATACCCTTGAGCAATCCCGCGGCATGACGAATCGGGCATACCCCAGTTGGTTTTGGTAGTAGGGAAAGGGCTCCAAAATCCACATTGCCAACACCGGCCGCATGGTATTTGGAAAGTCGGGCAGGTAGTTTGTCAGGGGTTCAGAGCGGGAGGTATCGCCACAGGAGCCGCTGCCAGCTAAGCAGTTGCCGTTATAGACAAACACTGCCTGGGACAGATCCGTACTGATCACATCCAGCGTCGCCTTGAGGTCTTGGCGCAGCTGATTCAAAGCGGCCTCGCGGCTTTCGGTTTGGATCATGTCGATTAAAATTGAGCCTAAGGAGGCGGTGATCACCCCGGCAATGACCAAGGAAACCAGAATCTCGGTAATCGTAAAGCCCTTGGATCGCCGCCGCCACCAACCCAGCAGTTTCATTGCAACCTCTCCTCTTTGCGACAACAACACCTTATGAACCAGAACCTGAACCGCCATCTCCCTCCGGCACAGCCATCAGCGGCAGGGTGTTAGGAGCGTCACTGCGCAGCAGCACCGTTGTCAACACCGCCAAGGGCCGTCTTTCGGCACCCACAATGCTGCTGGTCATCATCACCGCTTCTGGCTCAATAGGGTCGGGGTTGCTCTCTGGCTCCATCGGCAAGGCTGCAGCGCTATAGACCCGCACCTGCACCGGGTAAGCCAAGACCCTGCGGGCAGTGTCGGTAATCAGGGTACCGCGATAGATTTGCACCCCAAAGCGGGCATTGTTCAGCTGCCGCTCGCAGGCCGTGGTGGCATTGTTGGGCAAGTTGCAGCTTGTCAGACTGGTGGGCGGGGCTTGCCTAGAGAGGACGGAGGGATTACTCACGGAGGCGCCAACAGTGCTTGCAGGAGGCAGCAGGCCACGGTCTTCGCGAATGTCGATGCCCTGCTCCATCATCACCCGCAGCCGATCCAACTCGCCACGGGCAATCTCTGTGGCTTGGTTAATGCGATCATTGCGCAAGCGGGTAGCCGCCACCAACAGCAGCGGTGCGGCCAACATGGCCACAGAGAGGTTCACCACCAGAATGGCAATCAAACACTCCACCAAGGTCAGCCCCCCATTGGCTGGCTGCAGCCGCTGCAATTGCCGAATCATCGAACTCACCTCCATCGTTAGGCAGGACAATTAGACACCGTTGGATCAACTCGTCCACTACCGTCAGGACGTTGGGCACAGCGTAGGCGTAGGATATAGGGATCGTCGGCACGCAGCTCAGTGTAGAATTCATTGCGTTGCCGCCCTGGGGTAATAAATCGCCGTGCCACTGGCCCTGCCGGTGCCAGCTGCAGACCCACGTCATAGCCCCAGCGTCGAGTCGGCGCTCCGTAGTACCGAATTAACTCTACAGATTGCGCTGGACAATTGAAGGCGGTGTTGACATCGCGGCAGCGAGGATCGTTGGGAATTTCCCACTGGTCTTGATCAAAAGGACCTGTGGCTTGGGTCGAGAAGTTCAGTTGAATAAAGGATCCCTGAATGGTAAGGTTACCCCATCCCTCCAGAAAACGCGGGAAGTTGTGCATGCCGCCATAGGATTGGGTCGGTCGCGAAGGCACAGTGCCACTGATGATTACCGCATTGACTTGGGTATCTTTAGCACTGTTGCGAGAGCGAGGATCGCTAAACCTATAGTAGCTGTTGTTGTTGTTGTAAGGTTTATCGGCTTGGGCTTGACCATGTTCACCATCGGGATAGCTTGTGAGGGCCTTACCCTCGCGATCCACCCGTTCACCTGTTCGGTAATTAATCGCCCAAGGCGTGCCATTGCGATCCACGTAAATCGGTGAACTGGGATCAAAGGGACTTTCCCGCAGCCAAACTGTATCGTTAGGTAAGTTGTCCCTAGGACGGTTGGCATTCAAGAAAGAGGTGCGCAGGTTTGCATTGTTGGCACAGGTCAGGTAGATTTGGCCAGGATTGTTGCCGTTGTTGTTGTTAACCCGTGCGTCACTTCCAGTGTTTTGCACATAGTTTGTGGCGAGGTTTTCAGGGGAGTTGTTGTCAAGCCTTTGAATATCATCGTTGTAAGCCTCAGCAAAATAATCATTGGCAGAGCCATTGCAGAAATTGTCAGAGAGAATCGTCACCGCATCCCCGAGGATTTCTGCGGGTCGCCAAGTGTCGGAGTTAGGCCGAGCAAAGCGATTATCGAGCGTATTACGGCTATAGAAGTTGCTCCAGTTTGCGTCTAGGGTTGTGGTAAATTCCTCCAGATTGTTTGTTGTGCCGTTGGTACTGTGGAGGTTAAAGTCCCCCTGAATATAGACTGGGTTATCGCTGATAAAGGAGAGGCCAGCGATATTTTTACTTGCGGGGATTCCTTCCCGGTCAAGCCGTTTACCATTCCACAATCGAAAGCCATTGGGTCGCCGCATTGGATCGGCAAAGAAATCCACTGGTTTTGTCGAAATGCCGTTGGCGGCTCGGATGGGATCATGAGGATTGCTGGGATTAGTATTCATCCAGTTTTGACCTGTAATGGCAGGTCGGGCAATGCCATCTTCGCGCACTGCATCCTCCCGGAAGGCATAGACAATGCCCCCCATCGGCAGCCATGTATCCCCACCAATAGAAGTGCGCCGCAGCAGGTCAAGGTCAATATCCATTTCCCGCACCGCCATCTCTTCACGACCATTGAAGAGGGTGTTATCAAGGAAGGCCACGT
The DNA here is from genome assembly GCF_031583455.1 of Thermosynechococcus sp. TG215. Lineage (NCBI taxonomy): Bacteria > Bacillati > Cyanobacteriota > Cyanophyceae > Acaryochloridales > Thermosynechococcaceae > Thermosynechococcus > Thermosynechococcus sp. TG215. The sequence goes on from NZ_CP134178.1 coordinate 1,558,771, forward strand.
TGTAGGCATTGCCGTCAAAGCCAATGATTTGATTCAGGCGGCGGGGATAGGGGTTATTCCCAGCAACTGGCTCGATAGGGGTAAGGAAATCTGTTGGATTCATACGTGGGGTTGCTGCAATAGCCCTCGGAGTTACAGACGGCCCCCCCGGCGGGTTGAAGATCTCCCGCAACGCTGGATATTTAATCACCGTATTAAAGGTACCGAGAGGCAGGTCACTGTCACCTTGGCGTTTGAGCACCACCAGTGTCGAGTTCACAGCAATGGGAGTTGTACCTGTACCCGTACGTTCTGTGCCGCCAATGTAGCGTAGGGTTGCTTTAATTGGAGTTGGTGGAGCAGGACTGTTAATGACCTCAAAGACTCCCTCTACGCGATCACTGTTAGGATCAGTAGGATTGATGGGACGGCGAATTGCCACAATGTCTCCAACTTGGAGTTGGGGCGGTGACGTGGGCCCTAGCGTGTATGTGATTGTAACCTCGGTAGGGTCGCTTGGGTCATTGCTTGGGTTATTGGGAAACGGAACGGCAACGCTGATAGTACCAGTACGAGTGTCTGGGGGGGGGGCGTCGTAATTCGAAATCCACGCAGAAGCTCCTGCTGGAATTTTCCTTCCTGGTTCTGGTGGCGCATTACCTGGGACGCCGTCTGGGAAGCCCTCATCGGGGCCCGGGTTTTTCAACGTTACTGTGAGGATCTTGCCATGGTCATCACGGTCACGGTTGAAGTCCTCCAGAATCATCCACCCCGCACCAGTGACATAGACACTTTTGCCCTTATCACCACCTTCGCTTACTTTACGGGGACGCAGGTCAAAGTTATAGCTGGGGGCATCTTCAAGCTTGACAGTCCTTGTTTCACCAATGCCAGGCATCTCAAACGCCTCACCAATCACAAATCCTCGTTTGTCTTGCCCTAGGCAAAAAGCCTTCCGCAAGTTGCTATACCCATTAGGAATTCCACACGTGTACTCTTCTGGATTAAGGTCATATTTCACCTGCTCCTTGAGGGCAATTAAGCGGGCAAGACGGGCATTGACATCGGCATTAGTTTCTTGCAGCGGGCGCTCACTCCAGCGATCATTAGGGGGAGCATTAGGGATCAGGGCGGTGATGTAGGCATTGGCATCCCAATAGCCACCGCGGTACCTCAATGGCTCAGCGTCGTTGCGCTTGACCTCGATGGTAGAACTATTGAAAATCACTTTATTGTTCGTAAGCAAAGTGCCGATCGCATTATTCAGCTTATTCAGATCACTCGGGTTGAGGTTTTGGTAAAGATCTTCATCTTCAAGGGTATCCACACTATGAGCCAGCATTCCCAACATACAGCCTGCGGTGTGGATTGTACTTTGATCGGCCAAGCTTAGAGCGCTCAAGCTGCCTCTTTGCTCTAGGAGTTGAAGCGCGCGGGCAAGGTTCGAGAAATTCCCAGCACGGGTCTTTTTAGGATCGGGATGAATTTTGGTTCCCCCTATTTCCTGTTTGGGCGGAAACGCCCCATCCACACCATCACCCGCATAGTCCACGAGGTTCCGCATCGCTTTTCGCATCTCTGGACTGTTGAAATCAGGAGGCTGAAACTCCCAACCATTGGTGCCGCGCCCAGTAAAGAAGTCAAAGAAGCGGAAATTAGGGGACAAGCCTGGAATGCCATCGTACTGGTTGAACATGATGCTGCGCAGGGCAGTTTGCGGTGTGCCGTGGTGGTGAGTAGTCGCCAAGCAGGCGATCGGCTCATAGCCCCCTGTGTTTTGCCCCGGATAAGGCTCCGTAAACGGATCGGGAATACTGGAGTCAACCGTTGTTCCCCTCGCTTTGTAGTGATAAATGGCTGTGGCCTGCACGGCTGCCAAATCATCCCGCAGCGTGCGGTGCTGATAAAACTCGTTGCGGCGGTTGTTACTAGCGGTATTACCCGCAGGTGGATCAGCAGGTCGATCAAGAGGTTTGCCCAGTTCCAAGCGTTCTCCCACAATGATTCGTAGGCCTTCTTGGCGTGCCCGCCGCTCCCAATAGCCATCCAGTCCCAAATCCTCCCGTTTATTTTGGCTGTCGGAGGGGGCAATATTACGAGTCAGCAGATCGCGCCCCTCAATCGGGTCGCCCACCTTAGCGCCTGGCGGAATTTGCCGCAGCGGATCAGAAGCAGGCATCTTGACGTCATACACGGGCTTAGGGCCATAGCGGTCATCAGCGCGGTACGTATCATCCACGTAGGGCTTAGGTTGGGTTTTATTGTCAAAGCGCCCCTGCTGCACATAAAACTGATTCGACCAGTAGTTAGTATCAGTATCATTCTGTGCAGTATCCCGTACCGTCACATTGGTTGGATCACTCCCGCGCGCCCGACTGCGGTCTTCGGTCACAATAGCCACTGGGTTGAGAGCGACATCCGCGGGGTTCAGACCATCCTTTACAGAGTCCCGCTCCGCCGTAAACCTGACGTTTTGAGCAGGTGGATCCGCATCCCTAGTGGTGTAGGGGTCACTGGGCGGCTCGCGGTAAGAGTGAATCTCAACAGTTCCCGCATTGGTGTTGTTATCCCGCAAGCTCCCCGCCATAAATTGGCCTTGGAATTCAATCTCATTGGTTTCTGGGTTGCGGATTTCCGTTGCCGTAATCTCTGAAGCCGCGCGGGTATAAACACAGGACTTCGGCGCGCTAATCAGATAGGCGGTGAAACCAGTACCACCCGTCAAAAAGACACTCCCCTCGGTGTGCAGTGCCCCATTCCAGCGAAACACCGGCCCCGGAAAAATCTCCAAATCATTGCGGAACCATGCCCCCCATTTATTGCCCCGCTCCATTTGGCGTTCCTGCACAAACTCAATCGTCGACAGCGCCTGACCACCATTGCGGTTTTCATAAACAAAGGCATTAATTTGAAAGTTCTTGCGCAAAATAGCACTGCCCACTTCATCCCAGCCCACTTCCACCTGTTGGCCTGCGGCGCCGCCCAGCTCACTACACTGATTCCCCAGTTCAGTAATCCCCATTGGCCGACTGCGGGTGATCAATTGACCAGCTTTTTGCGCATCCGATTCATCGAGTTGCGCATTGCTCGGTCGCCGCATCAAGATCGAGTAGGCCACGATCGAGTCACTAGTGGGTTGAAACACCCAAGCATTATCCACCTGCCCATCGCCATTAATATCAATCCGCTGCTCGTCAGCCATCGTATAGGGGTCGGGGTTGCGGGGGGTCCCTAGCCGATTGCCAATAATCTGTTCAATGGTTTCTTCCCCCGGCACCCCATTCGGACGCAGCGGATCTTGGCTAAAGAAGTACTCTAGCTTGGCACGCGCCCTATCAATGGCCGGTGCAGTGGCATTCAAAACTTGGATGGTCTGCCGTTGCCCCCCCACCTCTGCGGTGCGATTCAGCGTGCGGATCATCAGTGCTGCCACCGTTAATGTCAGCACCACCAACACAATCACCGCCGTCGGCAACACAAACCCCCGGCGCCCAAACTGCAGTTGCCGCCCCCCTCTCCCTAGGGGTGCCAGCCGTCGCCGTATCCAGAGGCGCAGCTGGTAAAGCAAATGACGAATTGCTTGGGTCAATTTGCGATACTGCCGTTTTGAGAGGCCAAAGCGTCGGTCATTCTTTTTCATAGGGGCACCTAGTCAACGCACGGGAGCAGTAACCTACCACTAGTTATAGAGCGATCAATAGATCTGAAATAGGCTAGTAATTAGTATGGTTTTTCCTTGGTAAAAAATTTCAGCCTCCAGACAATTTTTCAAATTGTTGCGCACAGCAATCATACTTATTGCCACACGATCAAACACACAACTTAAATGTTCCAACTAGCGATTTATGATGCCTAGGCTAGGAAGAGCGATTTAGCCACGCAAACACTTCCTCTAGGGCAGTGAAGTCCAAGAGAGCCTCTGCCAATGCTTCGATTTGAGGGGGAGAGAGCTGGCGAATGCGCTCCTCAAGGCCAGCTGGTAACTCGCCAAACCGCCGCCTTAACTGCCGCAACACAACGAGGGTCTCTCCCTGCTGCAACCCTTCCTTCCGCCCTTCCTGTCGACCTTCCTGTCGACCTTCCTGTCGACCTTCCTGTCGACCTTCTTCCCGTGCCTCAGCATAGACCTCTTCCCGTACCTCAGCATAGACCTCTTCCCGTACCTCAGCATAGACGTCCCGATAAAACCGCGTCCGCTTCAGTTCCTCAGTAGTAAACCCCAGCATGCGCAGCACCTCCTCCCGACTCAGCTCCGTAAACTTGTACAACACAATGGTGGTGATTAACTCCATTATGGCTTCTGGCCTTGGCACTGCCTCTGTGCGAGTCCGCTCTGCCAACAACCGTGCTGCTGTCGGCATTTCTGCTTCAGGTAACACGGTGAGTTGCATCAGCGCTAGGCTCAATGGCAATGCCTCAAGTGACCCCAATTCATTCAGATAGACCCGATGCAGGCGATGACTATTCACCAACACCTCATAGGGCTCAAAGGACACTTGTTCCACTTGACGATGGGGATAAATGACCACCGCTTGCCAATCAGAGAAGGTGTGGCGATACAGCCGCAGATAGAGAAAGATTTCCGCAAAGAAGCGCTCGTAGAAGCTGTTATCGCGCTGAAACTGCACCTCACAGAAATAGACGGTTCCTGAGGGGTCAGGGGGCACGAAGACGCCATCTATGCGAAAGGCCGTTTGCTTCAGCTCCACGGACTCAAAACGATACCCCTGAGGCGTGTCTATGCCCAAAAGGTCAAAGAGGGTCTGGGGTAGTTGGGCAAACAGTTGGTAAAAAAGAGAGTCACGGCGCATCGGCTAGCTGGAGCGCTCTAGCCAAGCAGAGACTTGCTCAAGAGTCGTAAAGTCCAAGAGGGCTTCTGCCAGAGCTTCGATTTGAGGGGAAGAGAGCTGGCGAATGCGCTCCTCAAGGCCAGCTGGTAACTCGCCAAACCGCCGTCTTAGGAGGCGTAAAACAACAAGGGTCTCTCCCTGCCGTAATCCCTGTTGTAATCCCTGCTGCAATCCCTGTTGCAGCCCTTGTTGCAATCCCTGTTGTAATCCTTGCTGCAGTCCCTGCTGTAATACCTCTTCCCGTACCTCAGCATAGACCTCTTCCCGTGCCTCAGCATAGACGTCCCGATAAAACCGCGTCCGCTTCAACTCTTCCGTCGTAAACCCCAGCATACGCAGCACCTCCTCCCGACTCAGCTCCGTAAACTTGTACAACACAATGGTGGTGATTAACTCCATTATGACTTCTGGCCTTGGCACTGCCTCTGTGCGAGTCCGCTCTGCCAACAACCGTGCTGCTGTCGGCATTTCTGCTTCAGGTACCACCATCAACTGCATCAGCGCTAGGCTCAATGGCAATGCCTCAAGTGACCCCAATTCATTCAGATACACCCGCCGCAGGCGATGACTATTCACCAACACCTCATAGGGTTCAAAGGACACTTGTTCCACTTGACGATGGGGATAAATGACCACCGCTTGCCAATCAGAGAAGGTGTGGCGATACAGCCGCAGATAGAGAAAGATTTCCGCAAAGAAGCGTTCGTAGAAGGTAGTGTCCCGCTGAAACTGCACCTCACAGAAATAGACCGTTCCTGAGGGGTCAGGGGGCACGAAGACGCCATCAATGCGAAAGGCCGTTTGCTTCAGCTCCACGGACTCAAAACGATACCCCTGAGGCGTGTCTATGCCCAAGAGGTCAAAGAGGGTCTGGGGCAGCTGGGCAAAGAGTTGATAAAAAAGGGAGTCGCGGCGCATGGGCTAGCTGGAGCGTTCTAGCCACGCAAACACTTCCTCTAGGGCAGTGAAGTCCAAGAGAGCCTCTGCCAATGCTTCGATTTGATGGGCAGGGAGCTGGCGAATGCGCTCCTCAAGGCCAGCTGGTAACTCGCCAAACCGCCGTCTTAGGATGATGCGGGCGGCTCCGGGGGGCGTCTTGACTGCCAATAACTGCTGGAGTCCTCGTTGGCGATAGGCGTTCAGCCAGCGAGTAATGGTGGACTCGTTGCAATGGAGCAATTGGGCAATTTGTGGGCGGCTGTGGACACGTCCTTGCTTCAGCCAGTAGAGCATCTGCAAGCGTTCCTGCTGTCGAGCATCGGTTTCATGTTGTAGGCGTCGCTGCAGTTCTTCAGAGCTTTCTGTAATTGTGAGGACAAGCAGGCGAGCCATGAAGGTCTCCTACTGAGATGACTTCAGTTTTAGGATAGACAATTCCCTCGTTTAAGACCTATTTATTAAGCTCAATGTTACAAAGAGCTGGTATTAAATACAAGTCTTGTCCCATGGATTGGATTGAACACACTCAACATTATGGCTACAGGAAAGACTTATATCCGATGTTTTAGAAAGGTGAAGAAGTGACACATTGACAATTGGCGCAACCCGAAGCGATCGCTAGGCTAGAGGCAACCCCTTGGAACCGCCATTATGTACAGTGAGTCAGAACATACTCCCCAAGCGATCGCCAACCGCCCCTATCAAGTACGGATTGGTCAATACCTCAATGAGGGCTGGCAAATTTTCAGCACTCAACCCGCTGCCTACATTGGTTTTCTCATTCTGGCAATGATTATCAATGGTGTGCTCAACAACATTCCGGGGGCTGGCCCGATTGTTAGCACGATTTTGGCAGGCCTCTTCGCCGCAGGCTACTACTTTTTCAGCTTTCGCATTGCCCGCAACCAAAGACCCGAATTTAGCGACTTTTTTAATGCGTTCAAAAACAACTACTTTTTGCCAATTTTTCTGACGAACTTGATCATCGGTTTGATTACGAATGTGTTTGTGATTAGTGCCAGCATTCTATTCATGATTGCGGGGTTGCCCTTCTGGCAAAGCATATTAAGGCGGGCGGCGGCTGAAGCAGCGGAACCCGATGCCGACTTAGAACAACTGCTAGCGTTACTGGAGCAGCTTCCCGCTGTGCCGGATGCCCTGACCCCCGTTTTCATCTTGGTGGGTGCCATCCTGCTGCTGCCGGGGGTTTACTTTGGGGTAGCCTATATGTTTGCTGTGCCTTTGGTGGTGGAACACCGGTTTGATGTGTGGCCGGCACTAGAAACCAGCCGCCGCTTAGTTTCCCGCGATTGGTGGAGCTTCTTTTTTCTCAGCGTGTCAATCATTTTCTTCAATATCTTGGGCTTTTGCCTCTGCTGTGTGGGGATGCTGGTGACTATTCCTTGGAGTAGTTGTGTCATTGTGGCGGCCTACCGCGATATTATTGGGCTCATGCCCACGACGGATAATACGAACCAGTTTTAGTCTGATGACGCTGCCCACCCTTGCGGATCTCAACCTCGACCCCTTCTGGATGCCCTTTACGGCCAACCGCCAGTTCAAGCAAAGCCCTCGGCTCCTTGTTTCGGCAGCCGGGATGTACTACAGGAGCATTGATGGCCGTGAGATTCTCGATGGCACCGCCGGGTTGTGGTGTGTCAATGCCGGCCACTGCCGTCCAGAAATTGTCAGCGCGATCGCCCAACAGGCAGCAACACTGGATTTTGCCCCCACATTTCAGATGGGACATCCGGGGCCATTTCAGGTGGCCGATTGCCTGCGTGCCATTACCCCTGATCCCCTCAACCATGTCTTTTTTGCCAACTCTGGCTCTGAGGCCGTGGATACAGCCTTGAAAATTGCTCTTGCCTACCATCGGCTGCGGGGAGAAGGGACACGACAACGGCTCATTGGGCGTGAGCGGGGCTATCACGGGGTCGGCTTTGGTGGAATTTCAGTGGGGGGAATTGCGCCCAATCGCAAGTTCTTTGGTTCTCTCTTGGCAGGAGTGGATCATCTGCCCCACACCCACAACCTTGAGCACAATGCCTTCAGCAAGGGGCAACCCGCTTGGGGAGCACATTTAGCCGATGAGCTAGAACGCTTAGTGGCGCTGCATGATGCCTCGACGATTGCGGCAGTGATTGTTGAACCCCTCGCTGGCTCTACGGGGGTATTGATTCCGCCCCAAGGATACTTGGAACGCCTGCGTGCCATTTGCGATCGCCATGGTATCCTGCTCATCTTCGACGAAGTAATTACTGGCTTTGGGCGGTTGGGTGCCCCCTTTGCCAGTCAGTACTTTGGTGTGACTCCAGACCTCATCACGGTTGCGAAGGGTCTAACCAATGCCGCTGTACCCATGGGAGCGGTGATTGTCCGCGATGAGATTTACGACACCTTCATGCAAGGCCCCGCGGGGCAAATTGAGTTTTTCCATGGCTACACCTATTCGGGACATCCCCTTGCCTGTGCGGCCGCCTTGGCAACCCTAGAGATCTACGAGAAAGAAGCCCTATTTGAGCGGGCGGCTTCCCTGGCGCCCTATTGGCAGGAGGCCATCCACAGCCTACGGGGTCTGCCCCATGTCATTGATATTCGCAACTTGGGCTTGGTGGCAGGGATTGAATTAGCGCCACGGGAGGGGCAAGGAGGGGCACGGGGCTATGATGCCCTCTGTCGTGCCTTTGAAGCGGGACTACTGATTCGTGTCACGGGGGATATTATTGCCCTCTCACCACCGCTGATTGTGGAGCGATCGCACATTGATCAAATGGTGGATATTTTGAGTCGTGTTCTACGGGAACTTCCCTAGGCACCGCCACGTCAGAATCAGCGGATCACTCTCTCCTTGGAGGCATCTATGTTACGCTTCCTGCCGTTGGCCATCAGTAGCTTAGCTACGCTGGTGGCGATCGCTCCCCCCAGTCGTGCCGCCTATCCCCTCTTTCCTAATCAGCCGGGGGTTGATGTCTTTTTCCCAGGGCTAGAGTCCTTTGGGCGGCCACGGACACCGCAGTACAGTCCCTACAATCCCGTCATTTACCGTCCGCCGCAGCAATCTCAAACCTACATTATTGTGCCAGTGCCCTATCCGCCTCGCCCCGTAATTTACCCGCCCCCCTATTCACCGGTTTATTATCCCTATTACCCCTGTTATCCATTCCGTTGCCGATAAACAACAATACTGGGGATTGATACTTGACTCGACTTGGGAAGCAGACCGAAAGCCGGTTCTCCTGCTAAAATAGCGGCTAATTTAGCCATTTTCAGTTCGAGAGAAATCTATGGCTCAGTTGGCGATCGCTCCCGTTTTATTTCACCTTGCCTTTCCTGTCAGTAATTTGGCGGACACCAAGGCCTACTACATTGATGGGTTGGGCTGTGAACCGGGGCGCGAAAATCCCCACTGCCTGATCATGAAGCTCTATGGCCATCAACTAGTGGCTCATGTCACGGATGAACCCTTAACCCCACCCAAGAGCATTTATCCGCACCACTTTGGCTTGATTTTCTTGGCACAGGCCGACTGGCAAAACCTCTGCGATCGCGTGATCAAGAAGGGACTTGACTTTTACCAGCCACCGCGTACCCGCTTTGCCAATACCCCCCTAGAGCACCAAACGTTCTTTCTCGCAGACCCCTTCCACAACCTGATTGAAATGAAGCACTACCGCCATGCAGAAGCCATTTTTGGCCTGCGGGATCACCGTCATATTGGCGATACCCCCCTCGTTTCTGCGCCGCAACCGTGACCCATCTGATTCTCTATAGCAAGCCCGGCTGTCACCTCTGTGAAGGACTACAAGAGAAGCTGGCCACTCTGAAGGAATTTACCCTTGAGGTACGCGACATCACCAGCCGCGAGGATTGGTGGCAAGCCTATCAATACGAGATTCCTGTTCTCTACCTAGTGATTGGAACGCAAGTGCTTCCCGTACCGCGCTTTTCTCCCCGTGCCAGTGCTGCACACATTCGTCAGCGACTCCAAGAACTGACCCATTCAGGCGGCTCAGCATCCACTCCTTAAGGGCATGATCAATTACAGCCCTTTTCACAGCGATCGAATACGGCCAAAAATTTAATTGCTAGATTGCATCCCCCCTATGTATCCCATATGTTAGAAAAGGGTCATCATCGGCATCGCAAAGCCAATAGGAAACTCAGGAATGGTGGATTTTGGAGCAATGCTCTTTCGCGGGCGGGGGGTCAAGATCTCGCAGCAGTATGCGGTGATTGGCCTAGGGCGGTTTGGCCGGGGGGTGTGCGAGACCCTGCACAGCATGGGCTATGAGGTGCTCGGCAGTGATAACCAAGAGCGATTGGTGAATCAAGTGCTTCAGGATCACATTGTGGATCATGCGATTCAACTGGATTCCACGGATCCCCAAGCCCTCAAGGAGGCGGGTCTCTTTGAGTTTGAAACGGTAATTGTGGCCATTGGCAACCATCTCGACGCCAGTATTATCACGACATTGAACCTAAAGGAGGCAGGCGTGCCCAATGTCATTGCCAAGGCTTCCTCAGAGATTCATAAAAAACTCCTAGAGCGAGTGGGGGCAGATCGGGTGGTCTTTCCAGAGTATGAGGCGGGTTGTGAACTGGCGCGATCGCTCACCCGCCCAGCGATTCTCGATTGGTTTGACCTTGACCCCGAAAAAAGTATTGTCGAAGTCAAAGTGCCTGAGGCATTTCACAATCGCACAGTTGCCGAGGTGGAACTCCGTAGTCGCTATGGCCTCAACCTCATTGCCCTGCGCTTTGATGATAAGTTTGAGATCAATCCCAGTCCCAACCAAAAGCTCAATAAAGGGGACATTATGGTGGTGATTGGTGCCAATAACGATATTGATCGCTTTTTGCGTAGTCAACACATTAATTAGGGCATAACCCTTGAGCTTTCGCTACTGGTCGCCGCCGGCACGGGTGATGGCGATTCTCCTGTGGATGTTTTGCATTAGTAGTTTGCGGCGGTTAGACAGTCTGGCGATCGCGACCTTGCTTGTGGCGCTCCTCTATCTCCTGAGCCATGTCCCTTGGCAGCGCTTGGGCAAACGTCTGCAGCAGATGGGGCTCTTTTTTCTGGGACTGTGGTTACTGTTGGCGGTTACGGCGTGGCCGATCGCACTGCTCCTCACATGGCGCTTGGTCTTGTGTCTTGCCCTTGGCGTGGTGTTGCTAGAAAGCTTGACGTTTAGTGAATGGGTGCGGGTCTGTCGCTGGTGGGGACTACCGCCCTTGTTGGTGGATACGCTGGCTTTGACCTATCGCTATCTCTTTGAGCTAGAGAGTCAGTTGACACAAATGCAGCAGGCACTCTTTCTGCGGGGATTTCGCTTGAGTTGGCGCCGCCTTCGCCCGTGGGCACAGGTGATTGGTATCTTTCTCATTCGCGCCGAGGAACGGGCACAGCAGATCTATCTGGCAATGCGGCTGCGGGGCTATGGGCAAGTGCTTCAGCGTCGTCCGCAATTTTCTGAAGGGGCGCCTTGGAGTTGGGGGCTAACGCTGAGTGCTAGCTTGGGGGCAGGATTGTTGGCAATCTATGATGCCCTTGGCGAAATCCAACTGCCTTTTTGAGGTGGATAGACGACAGTGGGAACAGTGGTACATTAACATATTAACATTTGTAAACGATTGCCCCTTTGAGATTGCCCCTATGAAACCCAAGAACGCGCTTTTCGTTGCGGAGCAGGTGTGCCTAGTTGGTCATATTGTGGCGATGGCCTTTGGCTTAGCGGGGTTGCTCCTCGTCGTTCCCCATCCCGAGTTTATTCTGGCGTTGCCCGCCTGGGGTCAGCAGCTTTTTCAATGGAGTATGGGGAGTGGGGGTGTCGTTTATATTGTCCTCGGCGCACTGGCGATCGCCCTTCACACCTATCGCAACTTTGGCCTTGGCAAACTGCTTGGCTTTTTGCTGCCAGCGGTGGGCATTTCCCTTACCAGTGAACTGTTGGGGACGAGTACCGGCTTTCCCTTTGGCCATTATGGTTACCTCAGTGGTTTGGGGCACAAAATTGCTGGACTGGTGCCCTTCACCATTCCCCTCTCTTGGTTTTATATGGGGCTAGTCACGTTTCTTTTGGCCTACAGTGGCTTCATCAGTCGTCCGCTGCGGGAAGGCAAGGGCGTGGGCTTGGGGGCAGCCCTGATCACCGTGGGCTTGGGAGCAATCTTTTTAACCGCTTGGGATTTTGTCCTTGATCCGGCCATGAGTCAAACTGCCATTCCTTTTTGGCAATTTCAGGATGTCGGTGAATTCTTTGGGATGCCTTACCGCAACATTCTGGGATGGACGGGCACAGGAGCCGTATTTATGGGGCTGGCGATGATCACTTGGTGGCCAAAGCCAATGGTGGTGAACCGTGGGCAACTCATTACCCCCTTGGTGGTGTATCTGGTGAATTTTGCCTTTGGGGCGATGATTACCCTCACATCTTTGGATCAACGTTTTTGGATTCCGGCAACGCTGGGATTTGTTTTGGGGGTCGTGCCGGTCACAGCACTGTGGTGGTTTACTGAAGCCCCCCTAGAGAAAGTTCAAGGGGTCAACATCAATACTGAGGCGGGTTGAGCGGGGACACTGCGCCTTGAGGTGCATGAGAGCTGGGCTGAGGTGAGAAACTCGTTCTAGTTTGCCCTTGAGTAAAATTTGCCAGCGGTAGCGGCCAGCAATTTTGGCGATCGCGGCCGGGGCGGGGCCAAGTACTTCCCATTCTCCCTGAGAAACTGGGGCTAACGTTTGGAGCTGTTGGGCGATCGCCTGAGCCGTTGCGGCCACCTCCTCAGCATCGGGACCACTCAAGCGCAGAAGGATTAGTTGGGCATAGGGGGGATAGCCCAAGGGGGCACGGCTACTTAGCTCCTGGGTAGCAAAGGTGTCCCAGTCATAGGCTTTGACCGCTGTAATCACTGGATGCTGCGGCACATAGGTTTGGAGAATGACTTTACCGGGGTGTGTCCCCCGGCCCGATCGCCCCGCCACTTGGGTGAGGATTTGAAACGTGCGTTCTGCCGCCTGATAATCGGGCAAGTGCAGGAGACTATCGGCAGCCAAAATTCCCACGAGGGCGACCTGCGGCAGATCAATGCCCTTCGTCAGCATTTGTGTCCCCACCATCACATCAGCTTCGCCGGCGGCAAACTGAGCCAGTAACCGGCGATGGGCACCCTTGCGTTGGGTCGTATCACTGTCAAAGCGCAGAACTCGCAACTGCGGAAAGAGGCGATTCAGTTCACTCACCACCCGCTGCGTCCCGCCACCAAAGGGCTTGAGATAGGGGGAGGCACAACTGGGACAACGCTGCGGTACGGCTTGGCTATAGTTGCAATAGTGACAGCGCAGCACTTCCATCTCCGCGCCAAAGAGGTGTCCAGTGAGAGAGACGCTGCAATGGGGACAGTAGATCACTGTGCCACAACTGCGACAGGAGACAAAGGTACTGTGACCCCGCCGCGGTACAAAGAGAATTGCCTGCTGTCCCTGAAGATTCCCTAGAGCGTCTTGCAGCGGACGACTGAGCATGGAACGGTTGCCACGGTGTAATTCTTGGCGCATATCCACGACGGTGATGGGGGGCAGGGGGGTGGCGTGGATACGCTGGGGAAGGGAAAGGATCTGAATCTGGCCGGTTTGGACAGCCTGCCAAGTGCTGAGGGCAGGGGTAGCGGTTCCTAAAATCAGGGGACACTGTTGCTGGCGCGATCGCCATTGGGCAACGGTACGGGCATGGTAGCAGGGCTGAGGTTGATCCTGTTTGTAGCCGCTGTCGTGCTCTTCATCCAGAATGATCAAACCCAAGCCCACCAAGGGCAGCAGAATCGCTGATCGCGTGCCAATGATTACCCGTGGCTGCGGCATCAGCGTCAACCGCCAAGTATCGTAGCGCTCCCCCTCACTGAGACCACTGTGATAGACCAACAGGCGTTCACCAAAGCGAGCACGCACGCGATCCGTCAGTTGAGGCGTCAAGCCAATCTCCGGCACTAGCAGCAAGGCCGATCGCCCTCGCCCTAGGCACTCAGCTATTGCTTGCAGATAGACTTCCGTTTTGCCCGACCCCGTCACCCCGTGCAGGAGAAAGGTTTGGGCACAGTCTAGGTGTTCGGAAATAGCTTGCAGGGCAGTGGCTTGGGCAGGGGTGAGGGCTTTTGGTCGATCCGATGTCACCGTTACCCCCTGTTCAATGCGGCAATGCTGCTGCTCGACAATGGCAATGTATCCCTTGGCAGCAAGGCGATGGAGCGTTTGGGCGGTGGTGCCAGTAGCCTTGAGTACCTCTTGCAGCCAGCAATCGCGACCCTGTTGCTGCAAATAGCGGAGGATTTGGCGCTGCCGCTGGGTTAAGGTCTCCCCTTCACTATTGAGGAGTACCACCGCCTGTTGCTGTTTTGGCTGTTGACTGGCGGGTGCCGCTAAGTAGGTTTCCACCCAGCCAAGGCGTTCGAGTTCTTTGAGGGCACGCTGAGCCTTGGGAAGCTGTTGCTGGAGGTAGCGCACACTGTAGTCCCCACTCCCTTTGGTCTGGAGAAAGCGCAGCAGATGTTGCCCTTGTTCTGACAGGGGGAGAATCCCCTGTTGTGGCCGCAGGCGCACCCGCCGTTGCGATCGCCCCAAGACCCCCGGCGGTAGAGCAGTGCGCACCACTTGAATTAAAGGCGTGCAGTAGTAGGTGGCAATCTGTTTTAGGAGCACCCAATAGTCCTTGGGAAAAAGCTGCTGGTCAACCACGTCAAGGAGCGATCGCAAGCGTTGTGGCTCAACTGATGGCGGTACAGTTTCCAGTACCTCGAGGACAATCCCCCGCACCACTTGGGAGCCAAAGGGTACTTCCACCACCTCGCCCCCTTGAAGACACCAACCCGCAGGAACTTGGTAAGTGTAAGCCTCGCTTGCCGCCGGACAGTCCACAAGCACACTGGCGTAGAGAGAGGGTTGTTGAGGTGCTAAGGCCATCAGATGGTTTGATTGGTTTTCACTCAGACAGGCAGATAAAAACGTCCCCAACCACTGTACATACTTCTTCTTTAGATTTTCGCTATTCCACAACGCAGATTTGCTCGCTAGGCTGGGAGCTGGCGATTATGCGCTGGCCGGTGGTGCGCCGCTTTCCCACAGGCACTGTTTTAAGAGCCAATATCACACCCGCAGGCTTTGCCACGATTACCGATAGTCGCGGTTTGCCTTGGCTGAAGGTCTCCATTGGTGACGAGGATCGCATTTGCTTGGTGCGAGCCAACCGCCGATTTATTCGTCCGCGCTGAGAATTTAGTTGTTTACTTTAGTTTGCTTGAGAGGGCGTGGGAAAATAGGGAAGACTGCTCCTCACCCAAGATTCTTCATGACTGGTCTTTACGAAGCACAAACGATCGCGATCGCCCGTCAACTGTGGGCGGCTAGTCAAGAGTCCCGCAACTTTTTCAGTCAACTGCGGGAGCAAATGCGCATTGAAGATAAACTCCTCAGCTGGGCGATGGAACATCCGGGGCTACGGGTGCAACTCTTTCGCCTCATTGACTGCCTGCCGAGTCTGCGCAGTAAAGCCGAGGTGGCACGCCACTTGCAGGAGTACCTCAGTGACCCCAGTGTGGAGTTGCCGGAAGGCCTAAAAAAACTCTTGAACTTTGCTCAGCCGGATTCCCTGCCCGCCCAAGCAGCGGCAACCACCTTCACAACAGCCGTTCAAGCCCTTGCCCACAAGTACATTGCTGGTGAAACTACCGAGCAGGTGCTGAAAACCATTGGCCGCCTACGCAAGCAGGGCATGCTGGTGACGATGGATATTCTTGGGGAAGCGGTGATTACGGAGGCAGAGGCGCAGCAGTATTGCGATCGCTACCTTGACTTGATGCAGCAACTCAGCCCCTTGGGTCAGCGGGAAGGGGTGAATCCAGTCCAAGTCTCCGTGAAGCTGACGGCCTTCTACTCGCAGTTTGATCCTTTGGATGTGTCTGGCTGCCGTGCCAAGGTGGGGGAACCGATTCGGCGGCTGTTGCATCGTGCCCAAGAATTGGGGGTAGCGGTGCACTTTGACATGGAGCAGTATGCCTACAAAGACATTACCCTCGCAATCCTCAAGGACATTTTGCTAGAGCCAGAGTTTCGCGATCGCGCTGATGTCGGGCTGACCCTGCAAGCCTATTTGCGGGATAGTTACCAAGATGCCCAAGACCTAATTACTTGGGTGCAACAGCGGGGGACACCAATCACCGTGCGGGTGGTCAAGGGCGCCTACTGGGATCAAGAACTCATTAAGGCGGTACAAAATGACTGGCCATTGCCCGTCTATCAACACAAGCAAGATACCGATGCCAACTTTGAGCGGGTGATTGAACTGCTCCTGAGTCACCACACGCTTTTGCGCACAGCAGTTGCGAGTCATAATGTTCGTTCCCAAGCGCGGGCGATCGCGATCGCCCAACATCAGCACATTCCGCCCACGGCCATGGAATGCCAAGTTCTCTATGGTATGGCCGATAAACTTGCCAAGGCTCTTGTGGAAGCGGGGCAGACGGTGCGGGTCTATTGTCCCTACGGTGAGCTGATTCCGGGGATGGCCTACCTGATTCGGCGGCTCTTGGAAAATACGGCCAATAGTTCCTTTTTGCGCCAACAATTGGGAGCGGTAAATATTGACGCACTCTTGGCACCGCCAGAACCAACGGCAGACTTTAGGGCAGTGAACGTTCATCTGACCACGGGCAAGACCTCAACCTTTCTCAATGCTGCCAATAGCGACTATGCCCGCGCCAGCCAGCGGGAAGCGATTCAAGCGGCCTTAATTCATGTCCATCGCCAACTAGGGCAAACCTATACCCCCATCATCAATAGCGATCGCGTCAATACCCTCGAATACAGTGAGTCCCTCAACCCCTCACAGCCCGAAGAAGTTGTCGGTCGCGTTGGCTTGGCCACCATTGAGGATGCCGAGCATGCAATCCGGGCTGCCAAAGCTGCTCAAGCGCAGTGGCAACAGACTCCCGTAGCCGAACGGGCCATCCTGCTCCGGCGGGCAGCGGATCTCCTCGAGGCACAACGCCATGAACTGGTGGCTTGGATGTGCTACGAAGTGGGCAAGGTGGTGGCGGAAGGGGATGCTGAAGTCTCCGAAGCTGTTGATTTTTGCCGCTACTACGCTGATGAAATGGAGCGCCTCAGCAGCGGCTATGACCGCAACTTTCCCGGCGAAACCAACCATTACCACTACCAAGGTCGCGGCATTGCAGTCGTCATTTCCCCTTGGAACTTTCCCCTAGCGATTCCCACCGGTATGACCGTGGCCGCCTTAGTCACAGGCAACTGTACCATCCTCAAGCCCGCGGATCCGGCGGCTGTGGTTGCAGCGAAGCTGGCTGAAATTCTCATTGCCGCTGGTTTTCCCCGCGGGGTGTTTCAGTTTCTCCCCGGCCGTGGCTCCGTGATTGGCCCCTACCTCACCAAACATCCCGATGTGCATCTCATTGCCTTTACTGGCTCCCAAGAGGTGGGCTGCCGCATTATTGCTGAGGCAGCGGTGTTGCAGCGGGGACAAACCCACATCAAACGGGTGATTGCCGAGATGGGGGGCAAAAACGCCATTATCATTGACGAAAGTGCCGACTTAGATCAGGCAGTGGCGGGGGTGGTGCAATCAGCCTTTGGCTACAGCGGCCAAAAATGCTCCGCCTGTTCACGGGTGATTGTCCTCGAGTCCATCTATCAACCCTTTGTGCAGCGCTTAGTGGAGGCCACCAAGTCCCTCAATATTGGGCCTGCCCATTTGCCCAGTACCCGTGTCGGACCGGTGGTGACCGCAGCCGCCCGCGATCGCATTCAGGAATACATTGCCAAGGGACAGCGGGAAGCGGAACTGACCTTGAGTGTACCGGTACCGGAGGTGGGGTATTTTGTCTCTCCTACCATCTTTACCAACGTCCCCCCCACCGCCACGATCGCCCAAGAGGAAATTTTTGGCCCGGTGCTAGCGGTACTGCGGGCAGAAACCTTCAGCCAAGCCCTTGAAATTGCCAATGCCACGGCCTATGCCCTGACGGGGGGGCTGTATTCGCGGACGCCGTCCCATATTCAGCAGGCCAAAGCCCAATTTGCCGTAGGGAACCTGTACATCAACCGTGGGATTACGGGGGCGATCGTGGATCGGCAGCCCTTTGGTGGCTTTAAGCTCTCAGGGATTGGTTCCAAAGCGGGTGGCCGCGATTACCTGCTGCAATTTCTGGAACCGCGTGTCATTACCGAGAATGTGCAGCGCCAAGGGTTTGCCCCCATTGCCGGAGTGGATGATTGATGTCAAAGGGCACTCAGCTATTGGCCGACCTTCAGGAGCGCATCAGGGCAGCGGGCGCCATTTCCTTCTGTGAGTTTATGGCCTTGGCTCTCTATGCACCGCAGTGGGGCTACTACAACCGTCCCCAAATACAGATTGGTCGGCGCGGCGACTTTATCACGTCCAGTAGTCTGACGAGGGATTTTGCGGAACTGCTCACTGAGGCTTTTGTGCAGATGTGGCACGCCTTGGAGCGACCGCAGCGGTTTACCCTGTTGGAGATGGGGGCGGGTGAAGGCCAATTTGCGGCTGGGGTCTTGGGCTATAGCCAAGCGACCTACCCCGATTTCTTTACCGCCTTGGAGTACCAGATTCAAGAGCAGTCCCCCACTTTACGGGAACGCCAACGGCAACGCTTGGCTCCTTGGGGCGATCGCCTGTGCTGGCGAGGCTCTGACACTCCTGCTGAACCAATCACCGGCTGCATCTTTAGTAATGAACTCGTGGATGCTTTTCCCGTGCATCGGCTGCAATGGCAGGGGGACGGTTGGCAGGAAATTTATGTCAGTCTCGATGCCCAAGGGGCGTTGCAAGAAGTCTTGCGTCCCCTTAGCGACGATCGCATTCACAAATACTTTGCCACCGTTGGCATTAATCCGCAGCAGCAGGGCTACAGCGACGGCTACCGTACCGAGGTTAATTTGAACCTCATCCCCTGGCTCAAGGATCTGAGTCAGCACCTAGAGCGGGGCTTTGTTCTCACCATTGACTATGGTTATCCCGCCCAGCAATACTATCATCCCGCCCGCTGTGAGGGTACCTTGCAGTGCTACTATCAACACCGCTACCATGACAATCCCTACTGTTTTGTTGGCGAGCAAGACATTACGGCTCATGTGGATGTGACGGCCTTGACGCGCTATGGGGAGCACTTTGGCCTTGAAACCCTCTATGTCACCCGCCAGAGTTTATTTCTCATGGCCTTGGGTTTGGGCGATCGCCTACTGGCGCAACAGCAGAGGAATGGCAATCTCCTCCAAGCCCTCAACCGCCATCAATCACTGCACCAACTCATTGACCCCCTTGGCCTCGGTGGCTTTTACGTCGTTCTCCAAGGCAAGCAAGCCACCCTCGATCTGCCGCTATTAGGCGAACTAGATACAGCACTAAGTTAACGGTTTTTCGTGAATTTGAACATCAATTGCTGAATCATCACTACGGACTTCATATTTATGCTCTGATTGACGGTATACATTGACTGTTTGATGGGTTGTTGAAAAAGTGTTCTCTTCTAGATATTGAGGGTTACCCCAGATTATCTCTTCAATGGTGCTAGAGGTATACTCAGTGAATCCACTACCTGAGTCTTTCACAAGTTGTTCAATTTCACGAATCTTCTGTAAGTAATTTATGCCTTCTGTATCATCATCTGGCATCACAATAAAGAGATAGTCTCGCGCTCGGCTGATAGCCACATTGAGAATATTTTGGTTGTTAAGGAACATCTGAGAACTTGAAGAGAGTTTTGGTGGTGGATTGAAAAGAGTAACAATAATATCGCACTCATCACCTTGGAAACCATGGATGGTACCGACTTCAATCTCAATAGTACTCGGCTTAGGAGACCATGAGTCAGTTAACCTATTCAATAGGCTAGCTTGGGCACGATAGGGAGCAATGATTCCGATGTGTAACTTCGAACTTAAATGGACTTGGCTTGCAAGCCAGCGAACGAATTCAAAAGTGAACAACGCTGAGTAGATATGGTAAGGCGTTCCACTTTCCAGTCGCTTAGGTCGGTAAATACTTTCATATTGTTTAACGGGAAACTTAATAAGATTGATTGGCTGAATGGTAAGGCTACCAAAATTTAATGGACGCTGCATTTCATTTGTTCGATGGTGCCGTAAAATACCGTCATAAGTAAATCGACTGAAAACTTCGCCAATAGCAGGAATACTCCGATATTGTGTTTCTAGGTTTATTACTCGGTACCGATGTGGCTCTGTAGTAGGACTTGCAAAAGAGCCTACTTTACTGAGGCCAACCAGTGTATAGATATTTTCACTTTTCCAATCTTCAACTTCAGAAATCGGTTCAATTTGGAAGGGATCTCCCGCAATAATAAATTTGCAAGACCGGTGGCTGTATAGTGGATAAATAATGTTGACAAGTGGAATCATTGAAGCTTCATCAATCACTATTGCATCCCACTCTATTTCACGTAACTTCTGCCTACCAGATTTGGTAGAAAATCCATCATAGACAAAACGGGCAATCGTCGTGACTGTTATGAAATGACTTAACTGGCTAATATCAAAGGAGCGATCGCGACACACACCTGCTTTTTCAATATACTCATCACTAGAGCTTCCAAAACGAATAAGCCAGTTTTGATAGGAAATATTTGTGCCCATTTTCTCTATAATACGAGCCACTAAAACATCGGCTGCTTTATTAGTAGGTGTAAGAACAAGTACCTTGGCTGGATTAGCACCTTGCATCATTGGAATCAGCACTTTCTCTGCAAGGTAAGTAGTCTTACCTGTACCAGGTGGACCGAATACAAACTCAATATGAGGCGTTAGGTTCGCCTTCATATCGAACTGATTGTCCAACCCTAGTTCACGAAAGCGCTTCATTAGTTTATCTAAGAGAAAAGATGGATTTTGTATTTCGATACAAGCTTCTAGTACCTTACTTAGATCAAGACCCTTCAGGTCATCCTCAGAAGTAAGCTTACCAAGAAGTATAAATTCTTTTGCCGTAAATGATTCAATATGCAGTTTTTCCTTTCGCCCATCAGCAAAACACAAATCTAGACGTACATCCGAAAAATCTTCAATCGAGGGTGGAATAAAACGATTCGGCTCCTTTAGAAGAATAGTCCTAGATGACTGATTGTCCAAGTCTACTTTACTAAATCGAATAGAAATAGCCTTGCTATTTGAAAATTTTTCAAGATTTTGCATGCACTCTAGTTCAAGTAGTGAAATAAACCAGCCATAGCTGTACCGAGGCAATTTTTTAGCTTTCCGATATAGAGCTTCTTCACGTTCTATGCGATCAAGTTCACTAGCGTAGCGATCTTTGGCACGATCTAGCTTTTTGTCATAGTTAACTGATTGTGGAGCATAGTCATCTGCATCTTGAATACTGTCATCCTCCTTATTAGGAGCCTTAACTGAAGAGCGACGCTTTTCAATTTCTTGAATTAGAGAAGACTGACAACTTCTATCCTCTAATTGAGTACTTTCTCTGCGAGCAGCCTTTTTGAGAATATCTATTGCTTCAGTTTCGGAAATTCCCAGTTCTTCTAGTACTTTATTGAATCTATCAGCTTGCTCAATTTTCCGAGATTCTTCCTCACTTAAATAAGAAGTTTTTTCTGATTTATTTTTTATTCCCAAAAATTCGATAAAATTTCCTGCGTCACGTTGATTATATTCATCTGAAAGTTCTTGAATTGTAATAGCATCAGGAGAAACCAGATCACCCGACTTGTTTAGGAGCCACTTACTTTTGCGTAGCCTCTCACTAACACTTGTGTCATATTCGTATTCTCCTTTGTAACCTCCACGTGGTCCAAAACGCCTTCGAGATACCGTCATAGCACTTTTATAACTACTCCACCAATAGCGAGTAAGAATATTCCAAAGGAGAATAGATTTTTCATGATTCACTTTCTCTAATAATTCCTCTAAACCATCAATTTTTTTGTCATCACATGTCACTCCTATGCCAGACCAATTATAGTGAACTTCATAGCTAGGGACGTCAATTATTTTTGGAATAGAATTAACACCAAGCTCACGTAGAAATGTTTTGAGATTTTCTTCATCTTTTTCATCTATAAACTTCTTGTATTCATCTTCTAGTAAAAACCTTGTATCTGGTTTAGTTTCAAACCATTTCCTTAATTTAGGAGTCGGGAAATATATTATTTCGTTCGGTTTACTCCAGTGAATTTCTGAATTATTACTTTTATTTTGTGTAAAGCAAGCAAGAAAGGGAATTTTTTTAATGTTATTCAAAAAAATCTTGGTCTCATATTGGGGAAGAGACATGAAATAATCAAAAAAAGTCTTTAAATGAGTAAGTCGCTCATTGATACTAAGTTTCTGTAGAGATTCATCATCTTCATATTGAGGTAGGATAATTTCATATATCTCATCACGTTTAGATGGTTCTTGACTATTGACGCCTAATAAACCTAAAAATTTTTTTAAGATTTCATGATCAGATTCAGGATATTTCTCAGCGAGATATTCCCAATCTAGGAACTTGGTGTCCAGCTTGGATTTATAAAAAGCAACTAGAGCATCAGTTGGAAAATACAGTGCTGTTCCCCGAGAATATCCCCTTTGACCATTTTTTGCTTGATAAGGCAGGAAGTCTATCTTCTTAATTCTTGAAATAAAGTGATCCATTTCATTATGCGGGCACTCATTTTTGAAGTATTTGAATGACTTAGCCAAGAAATTATCTGGTGAGATCTGTCCTCTAGCTATCTTATTAATATCAGCCTCAATTTCATCCTTGACGGTGTATTCTCTGATGCCGAAGCGAGCAAAAAACTCCCTAGCACTTTTTTTATTACCATTGCCTATAATTCGTTGGGTAGCCATAAATAGCTTGTATGATAAGGCTTTATAGTCGTCATGATCACTATTGGGAAGAAATAGAGCTAGCTTACCTTCTTGATCGTATACTGAAGTAACATTTCCATCATTATCAATAAATATATTTCTATTTTTTGCTATATCCATCCTTTTTTTGGATTCAGATATCCACTCATAGAATCTATACAACCATTTATAGTTTTGTTTTTTTATGAAAGCACTAAATGTATCCTCAAAATTATTCAGAATGTCATCTTCATCTAACCAATCAGATATAATTTCATCGATATAATTCACGAGTTGCTTATTTTTTCGATGACATTCATCTCGACCAAATGAAGTAAATACCCAGCAGGCATCTTGATTACCTGTTAGAAATGCCAACTGCTCGTTAGAAATGATCTGTGTAATTCTAGGAATAGATGCCCAATAGGCATTGTCTGATTTTGCAAATCGGTTTTTGCTAGAAGGAAGTAATGCTTCTTCCTTAAACTTAGACTTGATGGCTGTATAAAATGGCCTGAATGAAATTCTACTACTATTATCTTGATTATCAAACATTAATTCATTATAGGGAATAATATCAATGATACTATCATCTATGAGTTTTTCATCTCGTAGTACAGGAAGGCTATCAGCAGCAAGTTGTGCTAAGTCCTCAATAAGCTTTTGGTTATGTTCCTCTCCAGCTTTGATACCTTCTCGACTGTCTGTCAGCAGAAATGGTGCATGCAAAATAAAGTTGAGATTTGTTTCTTCTCTAGTTGGAAAGAAACAAAATGCAGGACGATGAATGGGGCGTAGTGCTTTATTTTTTTCTAAAGCGTAGCCAATAGAATAAGTATGACCTTTATCATTGGTTCTGCTAAACATTAATAAGTATTCGATATTTTTTCTTTCATTTGTAACTAATGACAGCTTTAGATGTTGAACTCTGATATCTTGTTGCTGAGTCTCATCTCTAACTTCTTTAATATACTGACCATTAACATTACCTGCTTCAAAAGAAATGAATTTTAGGTTAGAGAGAAATAGAGTAGGAAATTCTAAAGACTTTAATTTTTTAAGAATCTCGTCATAACTCTCTTGAGCTTGTTTTTCTGTGTGGTCAAAAGGAAAGAAAAAAACTGTTTCTGATGACTCTCGCCAATCAAGATCAGCATCTAGCATACGTGGCACGATAAAGCGTTCAATTTTGAACTGAAATTGTGGATCATAGATGTGTGGTGTTTGGGTGTACTGAAAAACTGCCTTAAAGCCAATTCCAAATTTACCAATTGAAGCTTGAGTTTTGTTTGAGTTTCCAATTGAAGTAATTGCGTTAATATGGCCTAAAGTGCCATTTTCTCTATCCTCTTTTTCTCTGTCGGGATCAGAAATAGTAAACCAAATAGAACCATTGTGTATAAAGTACAGTCCATCTTTTTTAAGTCTGAACTTGGCAATAGTTGCCTTAGCATCATCAGCATTTTGCAGTAATTCATAAATGAAGTGTGCTTGGTCAGAGTATTTGTCCACAACACTACGCTGGAGACCACGCATGAAAGGCTGCTCAAGCATATCAGCAGCTTGGGCGCGAACTTGGGTAAGCTTATCGAACCACTTTTTCTCTTTTCTTCCCATTATTTTTGTTAATAACTTAGCTTTGTCACGCTATAGCATACTAAATTTCAAGGAATAATATGCATAAATTTTAGAAATCTTTACTTGCGATCATCAAGTGTATTGCATGGCTTAGGGACTGTGATCGCCCCCTATAAAGGAAATTAGCTATGCCAGCAATATTTACCGCATTTAGCAAGTTAAAACTGTATCCTGATGTTTGGTTGGCAAAACTGACTGGTAGTACTGCTCTAGTTGCTGGGTGGCCGCCGCCCAACTCCAGCGTTCAGCTTCTTGGCGGGCATTTTGGCGTAGGGTCTCGCGATCGCTCGGAGAGTCAAAGAGGCGCTGACAAGCCGTAATCGCTCCTGTAGAATCCGCTGGGTCAAACAAAAACCCATTCACCCCATCAGTGACAATATCCGGAATCCCCCCACTGTTGGCAGCCACCACAGGACAGCCTGCGGCCATCGCTTCTAAAAGAACCAAGCCAAGGGTTTCCGTGCGCGAGGGAAAGACAAAGACATCCGCCGAGGCAAAAGCTGCTGCCAAGCGTTCACCCCGCAGATAGCCCACAAAATGCGTGGGGGTACCGGCAAAGTGCTGTTCAAGGGCTTCCCGATGCGGACCATTGCCCACGAGTGCCAGTCGCGCCTGAGGAATCTGCTCCAGAATGGGTTTAATCTGCTCAATTTCCTTTTCCGCGGAGAGGCGACCAACGTAGAGCAATAGGGGGGCTTCTGGATGCCCTTGGCTGAGAAAGTAACGCATTTCTTGACTTTGGCGCTGCGGATGAAACAACTCCACATCTACCCCCCGCTGCCAGAGATCCAGATGGCGAATGCCGTGCGCTTTCAGTTCTGCCACCATTGCCGTTGAGGTACACAAGTTGAGTTGAGCACGGTTATGGGCCAACCGCAGCAGCGACCAGAGCACCTCTTCAAGAAACCCCAAGCCATAGTACTTCAGGTATTGCGGCAAATGGGTGTGGTAGGAAGCGACCAAAGGCAAGTGGAATTTCTGCGCATAGTACAGACCCGCTACCCCCAAGACCGCTGGGTTCGCTACATGGATCAGATCGGGTGCAAAGGCCTCTAGGGCTTGACCAATGGCGGGTCGCGGCAGGGCGAGTTTGAGTTCAGGATACAATGGGAGGGGAAAACCGGAGACACCGTAGATCTGCGCACCTTCATAATGGTCTAGCCCGCCTTCGGGAGCCACCACCAACACCTGATGGCCATTCCGTTGCAGATGTCGGACGGTTTGACACAAACGGGTCACAATGCCATCAATCTTGGGAAGAAAGGTCTCGGTAAATAGCGCGATCCGCATTTCGCTAACCTGAATGGGAGGGGGATTTTTCCCATTCTCGAATTAGGGGGGTCTTGACGCAACCCATAGGGGCAAAAAAGTTGCTTGTACTAGGAGGGGTGAACTGTGGCAAAGACAGAGTTACTAATGGCGATCGCTGGCCTGAATCGAGGCATTCTAGCCACACCGCGCGATCGCAAACAGGTGGCCGCCCTTGCCGCTTCCCTTGAAACCATGAATCCCACCCCAGATCCCCTCAATGCCCTCGAAAAACTTGCTGGGGATTGGCGACTCATCTACACCAGTAGTCAGGCGCTGCTTGCTCTAGATCGCTCCCCAATTGTCAAGCTGGGGCAAATTTATCAGTGCATTCGTCCGCAGCAGCAGCGCATCTACAATATTGCTGAACTCTACGGCTTGCCCTTCCTAGAGGGGATTATCAGTGTCTTGGCGCGCTTTGAACCCTTGACCCAACAGCGGGTACAAGTGTATTTTGAACGTTCGATTGTTGGCCTGCGTCAGTGGCTCAATTACTATTCTCCCTCCCAGTTCATTCCCCAACTCCACAGCCGTCAACCCCTGATTGCTCTGGATGTGCCCCTCAACAGCAATGATCAACAGGGCTGGCTGGAGATTACCTACTTGGATGAAGACCTGCGAATTGCCCGCGGTAATGAGGGGAGCCTCTTTGTCTTAAGCCGGGTTTAGGGACAATTCCCTGTACCGTTAAACTAGGGAACAGTGGCTCGACCCCTGCTGCAATGGAAGTACAGCTACCCCAGCAACTCAGTTTTCCATGGAATCCGATGCCTTCTGAGCCTCTGGCTGCAGGTTCCCTAGCGGCTCCTGCTGTTTCAGGGAGTGACAGTAGCCAAGAGCGCATCCGGCAGTTGGAGCAGGCCATTGATCAATGCCAACACTATATCAACGAGCTGAAGCAGCAACTGCGCAATCAAGAATTTTTAGAAGACTTACTGGCGCGTACGGAAGAAACGGCTCAGATTCAACAACAGGCAATCCTTGCCCTCCAAGAACAATTGCGCTCCCAAGCCACCTGTGCCCACGAGTTGGCCGAAATGAGCCACCATCGCCAATCCTTGGAAACGATTCTTCAGCAATCGCAAACGGAAATTGAGCACCTGCATCAGGAGGTGGATCGGCTCCTCAAGGCTCAAGATGCCCTCGAGGCTAAATTGGTGAATAGCCATCGCCTCCTGCGGCAACGGGAACAGGAATATCAACTCCTTGAATCCCAACTGCGCCAAGTCCAAGAGGAAAAAGCGCTGCTGCAAACTCGCCTTGAACAAGCCCGCTCAGAGTTGAGCGATCGCCAAACCCAACTGGATGATCTCAACCGTCGCCTCACCCAAGCCAACCATTTAATTGAAACCCAAGAACGGATCATCACTGCGCTGCAACAGGCGCAAGGATCAGAGGTCAGCAAAAACAATGTTATTCAGGGACTGAGTAAAACCCTCCTAAAAACCCAAACCAAGCTCCAAGAACTGGAGCGGGAGTATCAGCAACAGCGCCTGCAATATATGACCACCCAGCACTACAACCAAGAGCTGGAGGCGCGCACTAGTCAACAACAGGAACGCCTACAACACCTAGAAGCCCAAATTGCCGAACTCCAAGAGCAAATTCTCCATCAGGCACAGCAGGCACGGGAGCAGGAAACCGCTGTTCAACACTGGAAGGATCGCTACACCGAGGCCGAGCGATCGCTAGCGCAGTTACAACGCGTCATTGCCCAAATGGCCACGGGTGGATCCATTTCCCTGAGTGAGGTTCCTTCTTAGGGAGGATGTTTGAACAAATCTCAATTTTGTATAATAAGCCATAGTCATTACGAGTTTGTTTATGGTCAAATTCATTGGTTGGGCAGGGAGTCTGCGGGATGGCTCCTACTCTCAAAGCGCCCTAGATGTTGCCATTGCCAAAGCAGCCGCCCAAGGGGTTACCGTTGAACGTCTGGATTTACGGCAAATGACGCTCCCCTTTTGTACCGGTGCTGAGAGCTACCCCGACTACCCCGATGTCGCCATCTTTCAAACCAAGGTCAAGGAAGCCGATGGTATTTTGCTGGTGACCCCGGAGTACCACGGCAGCGTTAGCGGTGTGCTCAAGAACTCCCTTGATCTCCTCAGCTTTGAACACCTCAGCGGCAAAGTGGTCGCCATGATGAGTGTCCTCGGTGGCCAAACCAACAGCAATGCCCTCAATGATCTGCGGGTGATCTTGCGCTGGGTACATGCGTGGGTGATTCCAGAACAGGTGGCCATTGGTCAGGCGTGGCAAGCCTTCACACCCGAGGGGCAATTGAGGGATCCCAAGCTCGATGAGCGAGTGGACAAAATGATTGCCAGTTGGATTCAGACCACCCGTCAACTACGAGAAGCAAGCGCCTAATTCAATCCCTCTTGCAGCCACTGCGCCACCTGCTTGGCATGGTAGGTGAGAATGACATCAGCACCTGCCCGCTTAAAGCCAAGAAGGGTTTCCAGCACCACTTTTTTCTCATCAATCCAGCCATTGCGGGCGGCGGCTTTCACCATTGCATATTCCCCGGAAACGTTGTAGGCGGCCACAGGAACATCGCTCACCTGCTTGAGTTGGGCAATGACATCCATGTAGGCAAGGGCAGGTTTCACCATCACCAGATCGGCGCCCTCCTCAATATCCAAGCTGACCTCCCGCACTGCTTCGCGGACATTGGCTGGATCCATTTGGTAGGTTTTTTTATCACCAAACTTCGGTGCCGAATCTAAAGCATCGCGAAAAGGACCATAGTAGGCGGAGGCGTATTTCGCAGAGTAGGCGAGAATCCCCACGTGGGTATAGCCTGCGGCATCTAGACCCGCCCGAATGGCACCGACACGGCCATCCATCATATCTGACGGAGCAACAAAATCAGCCCCGGCAGCCGCTTGACTCACTGCCTGTTTCACCAGCACCTCTACGGTTTCGTCATTGAGAATTTCGCCATCTTTGACAATGCCATCGTGGCCTTCGCTGCTGTAGGGATCAAGGGCGACATCGGTAAAGATCAGCAGGTCGGGTAAGACGGCCTTAATGGCACGTACCGATCGCTGGACAAGACCCTCAGGATTGTAGCTTTCGGTGCCAGCATTGTCCTTGAGGTGCTCAGGCACAAGGGGAAATAGCGCGATCGCCCCAATTCCCAAGGCATAGACCTCCTTCAGCTCTAAAATCAGGCGATCCAGCGTATAGCGATAGCAGTCGGGCATTGAGGGGACTTCCTGCACCTGATCTTCCCCCTCCATGACAAAGACCGGATAGATCAAATCGCCTGTGGTTAGGGTATGCTCGCGCACCAAGCGACGAATTTGAGCCGTGCGGCGTAAACGGCGAGGCCGATGGGTTAGCTCCATAATTCAACAATCAAAAACTCAGTAATGTCCCAGTTCAAACGGCTGTGAATCAGCACGTACAACCTTTGGATTATTTCCGCATTATCTCACCTTGAGGGATCAAGACTGTAGGCGGTGCAGGATGCTTACAAACGTTTACGAACAACTTCAGTGTTCAAGCGGGTTGCAGATAGGGCAAGGCCAGATAGAAACTGGTGACGGTCTTGGCATCTTTCACTTGACCACTATGAATCGCAGCGGCCAAGTCAGCTAGAGAAAACTCCACAATTTCAATGTGCTCGTCGGTGTCCTGAGGCGGGGGTGTCTCTAGTTTTTCCAGCTCAGTGGCCAAGTAGGCGTAGATCACTTCATCAGAATAGCCGGGGGCAATGTAAAACTCTCCCAGTTTTTGCCAATGGTGGGCGCGGTAGCCCGTTTCCTCTTCAATCTCGCGCTCAATGGTGGCAAAAGGCTTTTCGTGATCCTCAACGGTGCCCGCTGGGAACTCCAGCAGATATTCCTCAGTGGCAAAGCGGTATTGTTTGACAAGGATCAGGTTGCCCTCTGGGGTCACCGGCACAGCTAATGCCCCCCCTGGATGCCGCACAGTTCCCAAGATCGAGACAGACCCATGGGGCAAGCGATATTGATTGACCTCAAAGGTAAACTTACGACTGCGGCAAAAGCAGTGGCGTTCGAGGACTTCGGGGGGGATTTTCGTCATAGGGGTTAGACAAGGGTGCGATCGGTGAGAATTTCGTAGCCCGTTTTGGTGACCAAGACCGTGTGCTCAAATTGGGCAGAGAGGGAATTATCAACCGTAACCGCTGTCCAGCGATCGCGCAAAATCCGCACCTGTTTTGACCCCGCATTCACAATGGGTTCAATGGCCAAGGTCATCCCCGCCCGTAGCCGCACATTCTTAAGTTCATTGGTGCGGAAGTTAAATACCGAAGGTTCTTCGTGGAGATTGCGCCCCACGCCGTGGCCAGTAAAGTCCTCGACCACAACAAAGCCATTGGCTTCGACATAATCTTGAATAGCACCCGCCAAATCCATGAGGTAGTTGCCTTCTTTGACCTGCTCAATGCCGCGGTAGAGGGCTTCTTCAGCCACTTTTACCAGCTTGGCCGCCTCCTCGGAGATTTCCCCCACCGGAATCGTAATGCAAGAGTCGCCATGGAAGCCATTGTAGTAGGCACCGGTATCAATCTTAACGATGTCGCCATTGCGAATCACTTTGCGGGGGCTGGGAATGCCATGAACCACCTCGTTGTTGATGCAAGCGCAAATGGAGGCCGGAAAGCCCTGATAGCCTTTGAAGCTCGGTGTTGCCCCCATTTCGCGGATGCGTTTCTCGGCATAGGCATCGAGATCCGCCGTCGTCATGCCCGGCTCGATCATCTGGGAAATTTCCTTGAGCACCGTCGCCACAATGCGCGAGGCCTGCCGCATAATCTCAATTTCTCGCTTGGACTTAATTTCAATGCCACGGCGGGGACGGGTTTGGATGGGGGTGGTGGGGGGAGTGAGCAGACTACCAAGGATATTCATGGGCGCGATGCAACCGCAAAAATCGTTCTTTTTCAGGATAACGCTGTTGCGCTGATCAGGGGAATGTCAATTTTATCCTTGAGGGATGGGTGAACGAACATGCGCTTGATAGAGCTGCTTAAATCGCCGCTGTTGCTGGCCGTGATCCACAATTGGCAAGGGATAACCGCAGCGATGCCGCTCTAGGGGAGAAATAGTTCCCGTCACCAAATCTGCCGTGTCTAGGGATTTCAACTCCGGCAGCCAACGGCGAATATACTCCGCCTCAGGATCAAATTTTTGCGCTTGACTGGCTGGGTTAAAAATCCGCAGCGGCTTTGGATCCATCCCACTAGAGGCACTCCACTGCCAACCGCCATTATTGGCTGCCAAGTCGCCATCAATCAGTTTTTGCATAAAGTACCGCTCACCCCATTGGGGATTGATGATCAAGTCCTTGGTGAGGAAACTGGCCACAATCATGCGGCAGCGGTTATGCATCCAACCCGTTTCATTGAGTTGGCGCATGGCGGCATCCACAATTGGGTAACCGGTGCGACCCTCACACCAAGCCGCAAAGTGTTCTGCGTGATTCAGCCAAGGAAAAGTGGCAAATCCTTCACGATGGGGACGCTCCGCCAAGTGGGGAAACCAATAGAGGGCGTGCTGATAAAACTCCCGCCACGCCAATTCCTGCTGCCACGTGCGAATACTCGTTTGTGCCTCTTCACTGCGGGCTGCGGCCATAGCGGCCTGACTGGCTGCCCAGACACGACGAATACCAATGACACCGAACTTGAGGGCAGGGCTTAAGAGGGAGGTTCCAGGTTGCGCTGGATAGTTGCGCTGCTCACCATAGTCTTGAATGTGCTGGCCAATAAATGTCTCCAGTTGTGCTTGGGCGGCGGCTTCACCGGGAGCAAGGATCAGTTCTCCTGACCAATGAAATCCCAAATCCTTGGCAGTGGGCAGCGGTATCGCCCCTAGGGCTGTGGCTGTCGCTTGTTCAGCTTCTGTCAGAGGTTCGAGGTGGCTGGGGCTGGGGACAGGCTCTGGTTTAGCTAGGCTTGACCAGTTGCGCCAAAAGGGGGAATAGACGGTGTAGGGCTGCCCCTGTTTTGTTTGTACGGCCTCTGGGGGATGCAGGAGTTGATCCCAAGCAGTTTCCACAGCAATTCCCTTTTCCTTGAGGGCAGCAGCCACAGCGCGATCGCGATCGCGACCGTAGGGTTCCACATCCTCATGCCAATGCACCGCCACCGCCCCTAAGCCACTGGCCACTTGGGGCAGAATTTGACGCGGGTCACCATGAAAAATTAAAAAGCTCCCCCCAAGTCGCTGATAGGCTTCTTGCAAGGCCTGTAGGCAACCCACGAGGTATGTCACCCGCACCGCCGCAATGTCCGAGGCACTGAGAATCGCCGGGTCAAAACAAAAAATGCCAACCACTTTGGGAGTTTGGGTGTAGGCAGCCGCCAACCCCACACTGTCACTCAGGCGCAGATCGCGACGATGCCAAAAGAGGCGCAGGCTCATCACCCGTCCATCCTAGGCGCACTAGAAAATAGCGCCAATACATTCATTGATTGCGGCTTTAACTTCCGGGGGTTCATTGTCGGCAGTCATTTTCTGAAATTCCTCATAGCTCATTTTTTCTTGGAGGCGGTTTATCAGGCAAGTGCAATAGCGATCGCCGCGATCGCCAAAGCCGGGAGGCGCTTGCGCCGCAAATTTGGTTTGACACTCCTGCATAAAGACCGCGATCGCCTCTGGGGGATAAGTCGCCGCTGGCGTTTCTTGGGCGAAAATAGATAAACTCAGCAATCCCAGACCGCTACTGCTGAGAAGGCTCATCACGAGTTTGGAGAATTTCATTGGGGCGACTCCTAGGGGCGATACCTGATGCGATTCTGGCAAAGAGCTTCCTGCGGTTGCTGCACTTCCAAACTTTTGTTGAGTTAGCGATCAAGTCATAGACAAGGATGCCACGTTTATCTATACTTGTCTTCTATCGTTTTGTGTGTACAGTTATCGGCAAAGGAGGCTCTCATTTCTGAACCACTTGCCCTCACCCAAAGCCTAAGGGGTACCCGTGAGATTCGCGATAACTATCAAGTGTTTCGCCTGACGGGTCTTATTGATGCGTTCTCCGAGTCGGCCTTTCGCAAGGTCATTAGTAAGTGTTTTGACGATGGGCCTGCCAACGTCATCTTAGACCTTTCAAAAATTGAGTTTATTGACAGCTCTGGCCTCGGCATTTTGGTACAACTGGCCAAAAAAGCCCAAGAGCATCAGGGTCAACTGCAAATTGTCACCAATCCCCGCGTCACCCAAACGGTCAAACTCGTGCGTTTAGAGAACTTTTTGCCCCTTCAGCCGGATCTGGCGACGGCGATCGCCCAAATTACTGGCGAAACCCATTCCTAAACATTCTGTTCCTGTGGCAGTAAAACTAAGGGGGGTCTTTTTAGCTGAAACGTCATGCTGGACTCTGCTGGATTATTGCCCCTTGTTCCCCCCAAAATTCCCGCCCATCAACTGCCACCGGCGGCTTTGGCCTACGTTGGCGACGCCGTTTATGAACTCTTTATCCGCTGGCTTTTTCTAACCCCCCCTCAACGCATTAATACCTACCACCGCCAAGTGGTGGCGCATGTGCGTGCCGAAAGTCAAGCCCGTTATATGGACTTCCTCTGGCAGCATTGCACCGAAACCGAACGCTCGATTTTTCGTCAGGGTCGCAATGCGGCTGCCGATGGCCCAAAGCGAGTTGCCGCAAAAATTTACCGTCAAGCTACTGGCTTTGAAGCCCTACTGGGATACCTCTACCTCACCAATCCGCAACGCCTACAGGAGATTTTTCAACTACTTGAGCGGCACATTCGCAATGAAATGAACAGCAATATCGACGAAGCAGAATCCCGTAATGAAATGTAACCACTGCGTGATAGGATGCTTAGTGGCCAGTTCAAGGCATCCTCGGATGCTCCCTATTCTGCTGTGACCGTTCCCGATTCTGCTTCAGCACCCTCTGTGCCATCAACCATTGCCAATTCCCCAAAGAAGGGCGGCTCGATGGCCGAGTTTTATCAACTCTGTCGCGAATTATTCACGACAAGCTTCGTGCTGATGGCGATCGCCTTTGGAGCGGTTTGGCTGATTTACGGCCTGAACACAGCGTTGAATTACCTTTTGGGGGCAAGTGCGAGCCTAATTTATCTGCGGCTCCTCGCCCGCAGTGTGGAGCGCCTAGGAAACGACCAGAAAAAGCTGGGGAAAACGCAGCTCCTTGTCGTCGTGGTTGTGATTATTTTGGCAGCCCGTTGGCAAGAGCTACATATTATTCCAGTGTTCTTGGGGTTCTTAACCTACAAAGCCGCCATTCTGGTCTATATGTTTCGTACGGTTTTGCCGTCCCCTTAACGCTGGCTCACTGTAGTGCTTAGACAACCGAGCGCGGAGGCATGATGCCTTTGATACACCTTTGGACAGCTCTTCCCCTTGCCAAGTTGGAGGTGGGGCACCATTTCTACTGGCATATTGGCAACCTAAAAGTTCACGGTCAAGTCTTCATCACCACTTGGTTTGTGATGGCCATTCTGATTGCGGCGGCCTTTGCCGCCTCGCGGAATATCCAACGGGTGCCCAGTGGTATTCAAAACTTGATGGAATACGCGCTGGAATTCATCCGCGATTTGACCAAGAGCCAAATGGGTGAGCACGAGTACCGAGCTTGGGTTCCCTTTGTGGGGACACTGTTCCTGTTCATTTTTGTTTGTAACTGGTCAGGCGCACTGGTACCGTGGAAACTCATCGAACTGCCAGAAGGGGAGCTAGCAGCACCCACCAATGACATCAATACCACCGTGGCCTTGGCTTTGCTGGTCTCCTTGGCCTATTTCTACGCCGGGCTACGCAAGCGGGGGCTGAAGTATTTCACCAAGTACATCGAGCCAACGCCCGTCTTACTTCCCATTGCCATCTTGGAAGATTTTACAAAACCGCTTTCCCTGAGCTTCCGTCTTTTTGGCAACATCTTGGCGGATGAATTGGTGGTGGGGGTCTTGGTGTTGCTGGTGCCCTTGTTTGTGCCCTTGCCCGTGATGGCCTTGGGACTCTTTACCAGTGCCATTCAAGCCCTTGTGTTTGCCACCCTTGCAGCCACCTATATTGGGGAGGCCATGGAGGGACATGGCGGCGAGCACGAAGAGGCGCACTCCTAAAAGGGGTACATACCCTGCTATTGTTATCTCTGGAAATTTTGTTTCGTCCTACTACGTCTCGAGGAAATCAACTATGGATCCGTTAGTCGCTTCTGCTTCTGTTTTGGCTGCTGCTCTGGCAATTGGTTTGGCATCGCTTGGGCCTGGGATTGGTCAAGGGAATGCCTCTGGTCAAGCCGTGGAAGGGATTGCGCGGCAACCGGAAGCGGAAGGTAAAATTCGGGGTACACTGCTGCTGACCTTGGCATTCATGGAGTCGCTGACCATCTACGGTCTGGTGATTGCGCTGGTGCTCCTGTTTGCCAACCCCTTTGCATCCTAATTAACCCCAGTGGGGGAGGCTTGGATGAGCTTTCCCCCGATCCCCCATTCTGGAGAGGCTGATGTTTGATTTTGATGCCACCCTACCCCTGATGGCTGTGCAATTCTTAATCTTGACCGTCATTTTGAATGCGCTGCTGTACAAGCCCTTGGGTCAGGCGCTGGACAATCGGGATGAATATATCCGAACCAACTTGCAGCAGGCCAAGGAGCGGTTGCAACAGGCCACTGAACTGGCTCAGCAGTATGAGCAGGAATTGGCCAGTACCCGTCGCCAAGCCCAAGCCTTGATTGAAGAGGCCAGAGCCGAGGCACAAAAAATTGCCACCGCCGAAATTGCCGAAGCACAGCAGGCCGTGCAGGCAGAGTTACTCAAGATTCAAGCAGAGATTGATCAGCAAAAGCAGGCGACACTGCAAGCGCTTGAGGGTCAAGTTGCCAGCTTGAGTGAACAGTTATTAGCGAAGTTACTGGCCTAGGAGTGTGGGTCATGGACGCAGTATTTTTATTGGCAACGGAAGAAGCGGGGCATTTTGGCATTAACACCAATTTGCTCGAAACCAATGTGATCAACCTTGCCATCATTATTGGGGTATTGGT
The DNA here is from genome assembly GCF_031583455.1 of Thermosynechococcus sp. TG215. Lineage (NCBI taxonomy): Bacteria > Bacillati > Cyanobacteriota > Cyanophyceae > Acaryochloridales > Thermosynechococcaceae > Thermosynechococcus > Thermosynechococcus sp. TG215. The sequence continues at coordinate 1,594,388 of NZ_CP134178.1, forward strand.
GTATTTTGGGCGGGGCGTACTTGGCAAAACCTTGGGCGATCGCCAGCAACAAATTGCCACAGCCATTGCGGAAGCCGAAGAACGCCAGAAAGTGGCCGCTGCCCGCCTTACCGAAGAGCAGCAAAAACTGGCTCAGGCCAAGCAGGAGGCACAACGCATTCGCGAAGACGCCCTTGCCCGTGCCAAGGCTGCAAAGGAAGAACTCATTGCCCAAGCCAAGCGGGAAATTGAGCGCTTGAAGGAAACCGCTTCCCAAGATACGAGTGCCGCCACTGAGCGGGCGATCGCCGAAATTCGTGAGCGGATTGCCGCTATGGCACTTGCCGAGGCCGAAAACCAACTCAAAGCGCGTTTGAGCCAAAATCCAGACCTTCAGCGTACCCTTGTTGATCGCAGTATTGCCCTACTAGGAGGCAAATGATGCAGACCACTGTCCGTGGTGAACTGGTTGAACCCTATGCCGAGGCGCTGCTGTCGTTGGCGCAAACCCACAACCTCATTGATCAGTTTCAGCAGGACACGCAGTTAATTCTGGAACTCCTTGCCAGCTCCAGTGAACTGCAACAGTTTCTCGCCAATCCCCTGATCAAGCCTGAGGCCAAAAAGAACGTGCTGCGGCAGTTGACCGTGGAGAAGGTGCATGGCTACTTCCTCAACTTCTTAATGTTGCTCGTGGATCGGCGGCGAATTAACTTTCTTGGCTCTATTTGTGAGCAGTATCGTGCCCTTGTGCGCAAACTCCGCAATGTGATCTTGGCGGAAGTCACCAGTGCCGTCGAACTCAACGACGATCAACGCCGTGCCGTGGTTGAAAAGGTCAAAGCCATGACCGGTGCTGCCGATGTGGAGCTGGTTACTGCCTGCGATCCCGAACTAATTGGTGGTGTGGTGATTAAGGTTGGCTCCCAAATTTTTGATGCCAGCCTGCGGGGTCAGCTCCGCCGCCTCAGTCTCACCTTGGCGCAAGCCGCCTAACGTCCCTTTGTAAACTGTTCAACCCTTGAGAGCGACTTCTATGGTAAGTATCCGACCCGACGAAATCAGTAGCATTATTCGCCAGCAAATCGAGCAGTACGAACAGTCGATCAAAGTCGATAATGTCGGTACTGTCTTGCAGGTGGGCGATGGCATTGCCCGTGTCTATGGCCTCGACAAAGTGATGGCCTCAGAATTGGTGGAATTTGAAGACGGCACCGTGGGAATTGCCCTTAACCTCGAAGAGGATAACGTGGGGGTGGTGCTGATGGGCGATGGCCTCGGTATTGAAGAAGGCAGTACGGTGCGAGCCACCGGTAGAATTGCTTCAGTTCCTGTGGGTGAAGCAGTGATTGGTCGGGTGGTGGATGCCCTAGTGCGCCCTATTGACGGCAAAGGCGAGATCCACACAACGGCAACCCGCCTGATTGAATCCCCCGCACCCGGTATTGTCCAGCGCAAATCGGTGTGTGAGCCGTTACAAACGGGGATTACGGCTATTGACGCCATGATTCCCATTGGTCGTGGTCAGCGAGAACTGATCATTGGCGATCGCCAGACCGGAAAAACGGCCGTTGCCATTGACACAATTCTGAACCAAAAAGGCCAAGATGTGATTTGCGTCTATGTGGCCATTGGTCAAAAAGCGTCCAGTGTCGCTCAAGTGGTGAACGTGCTGCGGGAGCGGGGTGCACTCGATTACACGATTGTGATTGCCGCTAACGCCAGTGATCCAGCCGCTTTGCAGTATCTCGCCCCCTACACCGGTGCCACGATTGCTGAGTACTTCATGTACCAAGGCAAGCACACCCTCGTCATCTATGACGACCTCTCCAAACAAGCGCAAGCCTATCGGCAAATGTCGCTGCTGCTGCGCCGTCCTCCCGGTCGTGAAGCCTACCCTGGGGATGTGTTTTATCTCCACTCCCGCCTGCTGGAGCGTGCCGCCAAACTCAACGATGCCCTCGGCGGTGGCAGCATGACGGCGCTTCCTGTGGTTGAAACCCAAGCCGGTGACGTGTCTGCCTACATTCCCACCAACGTCATTTCCATTACTGACGGTCAAATCTTCCTCTCCTCTGACCTCTTCAACGCTGGCTTGCGTCCTGCCATCAACGCGGGGATTTCCGTGTCACGGGTGGGTTCTGCTGCTCAAATCAAAGCCATGAAGCAGGTGGCTGGCAAACTGAAGCTGGAATTGGCGCAATTTGATGAACTGCAAGCCTTTGCCCAGTTTGCCTCTGACTTGGATAAAGCCACCCAAAACCAACTGGCACGAGGCCAACGCCTGCGGGAAATTCTCAAGCAGCCCCAGTACTCACCCATTCCGGTGGAATACCAAGTGGCAACCATTTACGCCGGTACCAATGGCTACCTTGACGACATCCCCGTTGAGGCAGTGGCCAAGTTTGTTGCCGGTCTGCGGGACTACCTACACACAAGCAAGCCCGAATACGGCGAAATCATCCGCACCACCCAAAAACTGGATGAAAAAGCTGAAGCCTTGCTGAAAGAGGCGATCGCCGAATACAAAGCTGGCTTTACTGCCTAGGCGCGATCGCGTTATATCATGCTCTGAACCTGCCCTCTACCTAGGGTAGGTTTTTTTATGCCTAGGCTACTCTCAAGTGTCAAAAATCATTGCAGTTTCCTGAAGCCATCCCCCTGAGCCTGCCGTCCTCTCCTACACTGGGATCCTAGGGCGAGGTTTGACAAAGGAGAAAACAGTGCGTGTCGTCCTCATGGCCGGGGGAAGTGGTACTCGGTTGCGTCCCCTCACCTGTGATCTACCTAAGCCAATGGTGCCGGTGGTCAATCGTCCCATTGCTGAGCATATTCTCAATCTCCTACGCCGCCATAGCCTTGATGATGTGGTCATGACATTGCACTATCTCCCCGATGTCGTGCGCGACTATTTTGGCGATGGGAATGAGTTTGGGGTGCACCTGAGCTATGTCGTTGAGGAAGAGCAGCCCCTTGGCACAGCAGGTTCAGTCAAAAACATTGCCAATTTGCTAACGGATCCTTTTTTGGTGGTCAGTGGCGATAGCATTACCGATATCGATTTAACCGATGCCCTACGTTTTCACCAGCAGCACGGTGCTCCCGTAACCCTGATCCTTGCCCGTGTACCTCAACCGAAGGAGTTTGGCATTGTCTTTACTGATAGCGATGGTCGCGTGCGGCGGTTTCTCGAGAAGCCCTCAGCGGGGGAAGTCTTTACAGATACGGTGAATACAGGCATCTACATCCTCAACCCTGCTGTCATGGACTATCTCAATAGCGGCATCGAGCGGGATTTTTCGCGGGATTTATTCCCGTTGCTGTTGCAGGCGGATGTGCCGATGTATGGTTATATCACCGATGCCTACTGGTGCGATGTCGGCAGTCTGCAAACCTATCAACAGGTGCAACAGGATGCCCTCTATGGCCGCGTGCACTTGGAAATTCAGGGGCACGAAGTTCAGCCGCAAATTTGGGTAGGGCACAACACTACATTGCCGCAAACAGTTCAGCTACAGGCGCCGCTAGTCTTGGGCAATAACTGCCGCTTTGGTGCGGGGGTCACCCTTGGGGCAGGGACGATCTTGGGAGATAACGTGATTGTTGGTAATGGCAGTCGGTTGCGCTCAGTGGTGGCTTGGAGTGGCTGTTTTATTGGGGATGACAGTGAATTAGAGCACTGCATTTTGGCTCGCCATGTCCATGTCGATCGCCATGTGAGGGTGCACGAAGGGGTAATTATTGGCAGTCGCTGTGTGGTCGGGGAGGAAGCTAGCCTCAGTCAGGGGGTGCGGCTTTGGCCGGGCAAACGCATTGAAGCGGGTGCAATTGTCAATGAAAGCCTGATCTGGGGCACAACGGGGCAACGCTATCTCTTTGGCCAGCGGGGGGTAGCCGGTGTGGCCAATGTGGACATTACACCGGAGTTTGCTGTGCGGCTGGCGGCCGCCTATGCTTCAATCCTTGAGCCCGGAACTAGTGTGCTGGTGTCGCGAGATCAGCGCAATGTGTCGCGGATGGTGTCCCATGCTCTGATGTCGGGTTTGATGTCGGTGGGGATTCATGTCCTCAATTTGGAGGCGATCGCCCTACCGATTGCCCGCTTTGCTGCCCAAACCCTTTCAGTCAGCGGCGGAATTCATGTGCGTGCCCATCCCGATCGCGCCGATCAACTCTTGATTGAGTTTTTTGACCATAAGGGCATCAACCTGAGCAAAACCAAAGAGCGGCAAATTGAAACCGCCTACTTCCGCGAAGATATTCGCCGCGCCCTACTTACGGATGTCGGTGTCATGACCCATCCCAACAACTGCGTGGCCGCCTATGCCCAGGGCTTTGAAAAGTGGCTAAATACCCAACTGTTTTATGGTAGCCCCGCCAAAATTGTCATTGACTATGCCTATGCCGTTTCTGGGGTTGTCTTGCCACAAATCCTCAGTAAGTTTGGCTGTGATGCCGTTGTTCTCAATGCCACCCTGCACCCAACCCCCCTCAATATTCTCGAGCGACAGCGACTCCTGCGGGAACTGGGACAGGTGGTGACAGCGCTATCTGCCAGTTTGGGGGTGCAAGTCTCCGCCAATGGTGAACGGTTGACCTTAGTGGACAATGCCGGTCAGGTGTTCAGTGATCAAGAACTCACAGCGTTGATGACCTACTTGATCCTCTTGACCCATCCGGGGGGCACTGTCGTGGTGCCGGTCACAACTTCTAGTGCGGTGGAGGCGATCGCCCACCAACAGGGCGGACAAGTGATTCGCAGTCGCACCAACCCCACTGATCTCATGGAAGCCTGCCAACACCACAGCGGTGTGGTTCTCGGCGGTTCTGCGGAAACGGGATTTATTTTCCCACAACTGCATCCGGGATTTGATGCCATGTTTACGATCGCCACCCTGATCGAACTGCTGGCACTGATTGGCAAACCCCTCACCGTCATGCGCCAAGAACTGCCCCGCGTCCACTACTATCATCGCCCGATTCGCTGTCCTTGGATTGCCAAAGGGTCATTGATGCGCCACTTGGTGGAAACCCATCCCCGCAATCACTTAAGTCTCATTGATGGCGTCAAAATTGGTGAACCCAATACTGACCACTGGGTACTGATTCTGCCCGATGCCAGTGAGCCATTGGTACACCTCTACGTCAATAGTCCCGATGCCACTTGGAGTGAGCAGATGTTGCAACGCTATAGCCGCCGCATTGAAGAGTTTGCCCGCTTGGAACCCCTCTCAGATGCCACAATAAAAATGTGAGCAAAATCCCGTAGAATCAGGGAAAATTTTTCGTACGTTAGGCGCAATGGTGGTGTTGAAAACCGAGAAAACCCAAGGGGACTTGAGCGATAAATTGCGGGGCATTGCCCGTTGGTGGTCAGAATTCAAGATTCAAACCCGCCTCATGGCCACAGCAACCCTCGTGGTCTCGATCATCATGAGTGGTTTCACCTTTTGGGCGGTGAATACCATTCAAACCAATGCCCACCTCAATGACACCCGCTATGGCCGCGATTTGGGGTTGCTCTTAGCTGCCGATGTGGCTCCCCTCGTGGCCAAGGGGGATACCGCCGCTGTTGCCGAATTTTCCCGTAAGTTCTACGAGCGCAGTGCCAGTATTCGCTACATCCTTTATGCCGATCCCGATGGGGAAATTTACTATGGCCTCCCCTACTCTGCCCCCCAAGTGGAAAGTGCGCTGACCCTGCGCCGCCGTATTCAACTGCCGGACACCTACCGTGCCAGCCAAGAACCCCTTGTGCGCCAACACCAAACCCCCGACGGCCTTGTGGCCGATGTCTTTGTGCCGTTGATATTTAATGGTGAAAATCTAGGAGTTGTGGCTTTGGGCATTAATCCCAACCAAACGCTTATTGCCTCTGCCAATCTCACGCGGGATCTCACGATCGCCGTCTTTGTCTCCCTCTGGATCATGGTGATCTTGGGGGGCGTCTTCAATGCCCTCACCATTACCCAACCCATCAAAGAGTTGGTACAGGGGGTGAAAAACATTGCCGCCGGCAATTTTAAGCAACGCATTAACCTGCCCTTTGGTGGTGAACTGGGGGAGTTGATTGCTAGCTTTAATGACATGGCAGAGCGGCTTGCTTCCTACGAAGCGCAAAACATTGAAGAACTGCAAGCGGAAAAAGCCAAGCTGGATACCTTGGTTTCCACCATTGCCGATGGGGCAATCCTGTTGGACACTGACATGCGGATTATTTTGGTCAACCCCACGGCTCAACGTCTCTTTAATTGGGAGGGGATGAATGTCATTGGTCAAAATGCCCTGAACTGTTTTCCGGCGCCGGTGTGTGAAAAACTCACCTGTCCTCTCTACAAAGCCTCCAAGGGCGAATCGGAAGGGGGAGAATTTCGCGTCACGCTCCAAGAACCCAGCTCGCGATCGGTACGCATTTTGCTGACAACGGTTATGGATGTGCAACGGGAAAAACCCAAGGGCATTGCGATTACGATTCAGGACATCACCCGCGAGGTGGAACTCAACGAAGCCAAAGCGCAATTGATTAGCAATGTTTCCCACGAATTGCGCACACCTCTATTCAATATCAAATCGATCATCGAAACCATTCAAGAGTACGGCAGCAGTCTTAGTGAAAAAGAGCAGCAGGAGTTTCTGGAAACCGCGAATCACGAGACCGATCGCCTGACCCGCCTTGTGAATGATTTCCTCGATATTTCTCGCCTCGAATCGGGTCGCCCCTATCAATTTGGCTCGGTACAGATGGCGCAGGTGATTGATCAGATCATGCGCACCTACCAACTCAATGCTGCCAATAAGTCCATTACCCTCACTGCCGAAGTGGAAAACCCCTTGCCACCGGTTTGGGGCAACTACGATCTACTCATTGGTGCCCTCACTAACTTGGTGGGGAATGCTTTGAAGTTTACCCCCGAAAATGGACGGGTAACCATTCGTGCCTATGTCTGGCATCCCCCCAGCGATCCAGAGCAGGAACGGGTGCGCATTGAAGTCGCCGACACGGGTATGGGCATTGCCCCAGAGGATCAACCCCGCGTCTTTGAACGGTTTTTCCGCGTTGAGAATCGCGTGCATACCCTAGAGGGGACAGGGCTGGGGTTGGCCATTGTCCAAGATATTATCCACAAGCACAATACACAAATTCATTTAATTAGTGAATTGGGGGTCGGCAGTACCTTTTGGTTTGATTTGGCCATTGATGAATCCTCCCTCGTTAATAACCCTGATGGCACTGCTGAAACGGCACTTCCCCCCGCTTGAAACAGGTTCGGAGTCAGTGTTGATGGGGGCGATCGTTGCCAACAACCACAAATAATCGGCTAAAATCTGAAGGCAAGAATCAATAACTCCTCACGCCAATGGTTCCTTGGGCTTGACCCTCAGGAAAAGAGACAAATTTTTGTATTGATTTTGCTGCCCTATCTAAAACCAAATAACTAAGCATTGGGGTTGAGGACGTGAAAACAAACTTATTTGCACCCGTTGCCCTTCTCTCTGTTCTCGGCAGTACGGGAGCGGTGTTACCTGCTTTAGCGATTCCAGTTATCACCCCCACCCAACAGGATATTCAGCCCCCCCTACCGGAACCACCCCCTCTACCCTCCCCTTCGCCACCCGCTCTTGAACCGCCCCCTTCACCCCCTAGGCCAACCCCCGAGTCAGAAAATGTTTTAATACCTGTACAAAAAATTGTTGTTGAAGGCAGTACTATCTTTGGGCCTGCGGAATTTGATCCGATTATTAAGCCCTTGGAAGGGCGTCAGGTGACGCTTGCGGAGCTACAAGGCGCTGCCGATGCGATTACAAAACTCTATCTTGAGGGGGGCTATTTGACCTCTCGCGCCGTTTTAGGCGAGCAGGTGGCACGGGATGGGGTAATCACGATTCAAGTGCTTGAAGGCCGCCTAGAGGACATTCGTATTGAAGGGAATAAAGGAATTATCCAACGCTATATTCGCAGTCGTATTGCCCTCGGTGCCGGCGTGCCCCTTAACTCCAATCGTCTGGAAGAGCAGTTGCGCCTGCTGCGAACGGATCCTCTCTTTGCCAATCTTTCTGCCAGTCTGCGACCCGGCACGACGCCCCAGGACAGTATTTTGGTGGTACGGGTGGTACCTGCCCGCTGGTTTAATGCTGCTTTTGGTTTGGATAACAATACGCCGCCAGCGATCGCCCCGGATCGGGCCACGGCCTTTTTGGGATACAACAACCTCAGTGGTCGCGGCGATAGCGTCTACGGTTCCTACGCCATCGGTAATAACCTAGGCACGTTTGACTGGGGAGCGTCCAACACTGTGGAGTTTGGCTACAGTCTGCCCCTCAATGCCATGAATGGCACACTCACCATTCGCACCGTACAAGCAGACAGCGAAATTACCCGCCCCCCCGCCCTTGCTGGCTTGAATATTCGCAGTGAGTCTTCTATTTACGAAGCCAGTTTTCGCCAACCGGTGATTCGCAATATCCGTGAGGAACTAGCCTTTGGCATTGGCTTCCTGATGCAGTCGGCACAGACTTTTGTTTTGGGAGTGCCAACCCCCATTTCCATTGGTTCTGATTCATCGGGCTATAGTGCCACCCGAGTGCTGGAAGTGAGCCAAGAATATATCCGCCGTGATCCCCAAGGGGCATGGGTCTTTCGTTCGCAGTTCAACTTTGGCCTGCCGATCTTTGGCGCCACCGAAAACCCCAGTCCAACCCCTGATGGTACTTTCTTTAGCTGGCTGGGACAGGGACAGCGGCTGCAACGCCTCTGGGCAGATAACTTCTTGATTTTGCGTACGGATGTGCAACTGAGTCCCAATAGCCTGCTCCCCTTTCACCAATTTGTCATTGGTGGCCCCCTGTCGGTGCGGGGTTACTCAACCAATGCCCTCTCTGGGGATAATGGCCTGCGGTTCTCTGGGGAAGCCCGTTTTCCCGTACTGCGCACTGCCAATCGTCGCCCAATTATTTCCATTGGGCCCCTGTTTGATCTGGGGGTGGTCTGGAACAATAGCCGTAATCCTGCGGGTGCAGTGCCTAACAATGTGATTGCCGGTTTAGGCATGGGACTCTTGGTGCAACCAACACCCAACTTAGACATTCAGTTCCAGTACGCGGCACCATTGATTGATCTGCCCGGTCAAACCCGCAGTTTGCAGTCCGATGGCATTTACTTTACGTTGACGGTGCGTCCCTAGGGCGTATCGAGGGCTGTGCGGAGTGACTGACAAAACTCGGCGACAGCGGCAACTCCCTGCTCTGGTTCTGCCAGCCGTTTGACAAAGGCACTGCCGACAATGGCAGCATCGGCGCCCCAATCGCGCACTTGACGGGCATGCTCTGGACTGGCAATGCCAAACCCGACACCAATGGGCTTGGGGGTAATTTGCCGCAGTGTGCCCAATAGTTCCTGAACGCGAGTGGCCATTTCTTGGCGCATCCCTGTGACGCCCGTGGTGCTGACAAGGTAGATAAAACCTTGGGAGGCGGTGGCGATCGCCTGCATCCGTTCGGGCGATGTGGTGGGCGCAATCAGTAGTGTCAATTCCAAGCCTAGATGCGCTGTTTCTGCAAGAACGGGTTCTGCTTCCTCAAGGGGCAAATCCGGAATCACTAAGCCCTTGATCCCGGCTTGGGCAACGGCTTTCAGAAATGAAGAGACCCCTCGATGGTAGATGGGATTGTAGTAGGTAAATAAAATGAGTGGTGCCCTCAGTTGGCAGTGTAAGTCCGTTGTCATTTCTAAGACTGCTTCGAGGCGAGTTCCCCGTTGCAGGGCGCGGGTAGCGGCTGCCTGAATCACGGGACCATCGGCCAAGGGATCGGAATAGGGCATTCCCAGTTCAATCAGATCTGCACCATGGGCATCTAAGGCCTTGAGGGCAGCAACCGTCGTTTCTAAATCAGGGTCACCGGCGGTCAAAAAGGGAATCAGGGCACAGCGTTGGCGGGCACGACATTGCTCAAAGCGTTCAGAAATTGTAGGCACAGTCACAGGCAGTCGCTCTCAAAGATGCATAATAATTGTGCCAGATTAGATACTGTTCCTATAGTGGCCGGTGCCAGTGAGGGTCATCTAAGCGTGAGTTGGTGGCGTTTTCTCCCCTTTGGCGATCGCCTGCGGCGCAGCGAAGCGGTTGGCGACCTGCGGCAGTGGACCCTAGAAGCACGATTGCTCCATTGGTTGACCCTAGTGTGGATTGGTCTTGGCTTGGTCGTCCTCTTTTCCGCTAGTTTTCCCGTCGGTTTGGCCGAAACAGGGGATGGGCTGTACTACTTTACGCGCCAGTTGCTGTGGCTTGCCCTTGGCTGGGCAGGGTTTCAATTGTTTCTACGGCTACCCCTGCGGCGATCGCTCCAGATGGCCATTCCAGGGTTCTTTTTGTTTCTGCTGCTGATCTGGGCAACACGCCTACCGGGGGTCGGGACAACGGTGATGGGCGCCACCCGCTGGATTAGTCTTGGTCCTTTTCAACTCCAGCCCTCGGAGATGATGAAGCCTTTTTTAGTCCTGCAAGCGGCTTGGGTGTTTAGTTCGTGGCGGCGGCTGCATCTCAAGGCACGCTGTTTTTGGTTAACGGCCTTTGCCGTGACGCTGCTAGGAATTTTAATTCAACCGAACCTCAGTACCACCGCCCTCTGCGGCATGACATTGTGGCTCATTGCCTTGGGTGCAGGTTTACCCTTGGCGCCCCTGCTGTTAACAGCCATGAGTGGCTTGGGCTTGGCAGTCCTCAGCATCAGCATTAACGAGTATCAACGGCGGCGGGTGATGTCCTTCCTCAACCCTTGGGCGGATGCGATGGGGGATGGCTACCAACTGGTGCAGAGTCTCTTGGCGGTTGCTTCGGGGGGCGTTTTGGGCACGGGCTATGGCTTTTCACAGCAAAAGCTCTCGTATTTGCCCATCCAGCACACGGATTTTATTTTTGCGGTCTATGCCGAGGAAATGGGGCTATTGGGGTGCCTCTTGCTCCTAGGACTGCTGGCAGCCTACGGTTGGCTGGGAATGCGGGTGGTGAATCAGGCGCGGGATCCCCTGATCCAGCTCATTGCCTTGGGGGCAACGGTGATCATGCTCCTACAGGCCTTGATTAATATAGGTGTCGCCATTGGTATCCTACCGACAACAGGATTACCCTTTCCCCTCTTTAGCTATGGCGGTAGCTCAATTATGGCCAGTATGGCGATCGCTGGCCTGTTGATTCGCTGTGCCCGTGAAGGACAGCAGGCAGAGGTGATTGCCTTCCCCGCTGCCACAAACACTCGCGCCAAAACGTCTAGAACCCACCGCCGCCGGGCTGCCCCAGTCGTACCCCTGCGTCCTGAAGGGATCAATCGCTATTCTTCCCGCAAACCCTAGGCTGACACTTCCCGGCCATCTGAGCGCCACACGGCAATCACGGCAGGCCGAGGCACGACCACCTCTTCTCCATAGGGCCAGCGTGTTGACAGATCAGCTGTGGATTTTGCCCCTTCCCCCGGATGCTGAATGGCACAGAAAAAGGTTTGATAGTCACTGCTAAATTCAGGGCCACAAATTTCACAGCCGGGCACGCCAGAGAGGAACATCTTCAGTTCGCGGCGCTGCGGATTGAGGACATAAACGCCATCATTTTTACCCAAGCGGGTTGATCCGCCATTGCCATCGGTGGCAATCCAGACATTGCCGGCGCGATCGAAGGTCAAGTTATCCGGTGCTGAGATTGGCGGTACCTCTGCGTTGGTGGGTTCACCATACAGCACTAACTGGCGGTTTTTCTCTGGGGCGGAGGGATCTCCACAAAGCAAAGGTAAACGCCACTGAAACTGCAAGGCGGTTGGGTTATTGCCCTGCTCAATCATTTCAATCACATGCCCCATCACATTTTCAGGACGCGGGTTGGCGCCATCCGTGGCCTTAGCCTTCCGTTTCTCGTTGTAGGTCAGCGCCAGCCAAACACTTTTGGTGACCGGATTCCACTCGAAGTCCTCGGGTCGATCCATTTTTGTTGCCCCTAGGGCATCGGCGGCGGCGCGGGTGTAAATAAAACACAGGGCAGGATCCTGTTGGAAGGCTGTGGGCAGGTTGGGGTTGGGGCTAATTGTACTGCCCTCAACGCGGGCGATCGCTCGCCATTCACCCGTCAGATCGTCATTAAAGCGAGCAACGTACAGTTCCCCTTCATCCAACAGATTCAAATTGGCGGCGCGATCGTTGGCTTGGTACTTGCCCTTGGTAATGAATTTGTAGGCATACTCAAAGCGTTCATCATCACCCATATACACCACAACTCGACCATCGGGGGCAATCACCGTTGTCGCCGCCTCATGGCGAAACCGTCCTAGGGCTGTGCGTTTAATGGGGGCGCGATCCGGAGAAAGAGGATCCACTTCCACAACCCAGCCAAAGCGAAAGGCCTCTTGGGGTTCCTTCGCGATGTTGAAGCGATCTTCATAGAGATAAAAGCCATAGCGATCGGCTCGCTCATTGGGAATGTCATAGCGCTTATGTAGCTCCTTCACCATGCCCGTGAGGTTGCTATCACTGCCGCCAAAATAGCTATGGAAGTTTTCTTCACAGGTGAGTACCGTGCCCCAAGGGGTTTTGCCCGCTGAGCAGTTATTGAGGGTGCCGTTGACCCGTGTCCCCGTGGGATCCCCAGCCGTCTTCAAAAGGGCATGGCCTTTGGCAGGGCCAGAAATCTCACAGGGCGTTGAACCTGTGATTCGGCGGTTGTAGGGCGAGGCTTTCACATATTGCCAGCCGCCATTGGCGTTTTTGGCAATCTCGACAATGGAGAGGCCATGGGCTTCCCGCTGGAGTGCGGCTTGCCATTGATTGGGGCGATCGCCCACCGTTTGAAACATGAGTTCAGGATTGGTGTATTCATGATTCACAACGAGCAAATGCTTGCCATCGGGTGTGGTCTGGTAGCCAACAAAATCACAGTTGTAGCCAAAGCACTGCTGCTGCCGCTGGACATCAGCTGCGGTGACTGTTTGGTGAATGCGATTCCAATTCAAGTTTTCACCACCATCGAGGGCATCGCCCCAGCGAATCACGACGCCATGCTCAAAGCCCTCAGGCAGCGTAATTTTATCGTCGGTGTTGGGGTAAATCGTTGGAAAGCCTAAAGCCGGTGCAGTGGCACACCCTTTGGTCAGGGTTGCAAGGGTTAAACCCGCCGCGCCAAAAAGAGCAGTTTTTAGTACGGTGCGTCGGCTTAGGACACGGGGTAACAGATCACCAAAATATTCAGCCATGAAGCGTATCTCGTTCCAAATTCATCCACTGTGGGCAGCCAGTTTATAACTTAGGGAAGTTGGGTTAGGGTTTGCCTAAGAAATGGGGGAAAAGTGGTTAAGACCAGCTACAGAGCAGCGGCCAGCAATTTTTGCGTGTAGGGATGTTGCGGCTGGGCAAACAATTGGGCGGTGGGCGCCAGTTCAACAATCTTGCCAGCGTACATGACGGCAATGCGATCGCAAAAATAGCGGGCGACCCCCAGATCGTGGGTGATAAAGAGATACGTGAGTTGGAATTGTTCTTTTAACTGCTGCATCAGTGCCAGCACCTGGCGTTGAATATGGGCATCGAGCATGCTCACCGGCTCATCACAGACCACCAGTTGGGGATGGGTAATCAGGGCACGGGCGATCGCCACCCGTTGGCGTTGTCCCCCCGATAGGGCATAGGGATAGCGATGAACATAGGCTTCAGGGGGGGTCAATTCCACCTGTGCCAGCATCTCGCGTACCCGTTCTTGGGCAGCCTCTTTGGCCATCAGCCGATGAATTAGCAGTGGCTCCAGCAAGTTTTGCTCCACGGTCATTTTGGGATTAAGGCAGGCATGGGGGTCTTGGAAAATCATTTGCAGATCGCGGCGGACTGGGCGCAGTTGTGCCGCGGGTAATTGAGTTAAATTGCGCCCCAAAAAGACCACTTCACCGGCGTTGGCGGGAATCAGTTGCAGAATCAAGCGCGAGAGCGTACTTTTACCACAGCCAGATTCGCCCACAAGGCCAAGGGTTTCTCCCCGGCGCAACGTCAGATCGACGCCATCTACCGCTCGAATCGTGGTTTGCGGTTGTAGCCATCCCCCCAAGCGGTAGTGCCGCTGTAAATTGTGAACCCGCAGCAGTTCTGGGGCAGTGTCCAAGGGTGGGGTTTCTTTAGCGGTGAGTTGGGTGGCCGCAAGTAGGGACTGGGTATAGGGGTGTTGGGGCTGTTGCAGCACTTGACGAGCCGCTCCCCGTTCAACAATCTTGCCTTGGTGCATGACCGCAAGGCGATCGCAATACTTGGCCATCAATGCCAGATCGTGGGAAATCAGCAGCAGTCCCCGCTGCTCTTCTTGGCACAGGCGCGTGAGTTCATCGAGAATTTCCGCCGCGACAGTCACATCTAGCGCCGTTGTTGGTTCATCGGCAATGATCAGGGGTGGGTTCAAGAGCAACGCAAGGGCGATCGCCACCCGTTGCCGCATCCCGCCACTCAACTCATGGGGATACTGATGCAGGCGATTGGCCGAAATTTTCACCCGATCCAACACCTCAACAATGCGCTGCCGCCGTTGGGAGCGACTCCAAGCAGAGCAATGACTCCGCAATAGCTCATCGCAGTGGTCATAGACGCTCATGAGGGGATTGAGGCGCGTCATCGGATCTTGAAAGACCAAGCCAATTTGCTCGCCCCGCAGTCGCCGCAATTGGGAAGTGGTCAGCCCCAAAAGGGATTGCCCCTGAAGGGCGATCTCCCCAGCAACCTGTGACCCAGTCGGCAATAATTGCAAAATGGCCTTACCAATCGTGGATTTGCCACAACCTGACTCCCCCACTAAGCCAAACCGCTCCCCAGCGGCCACACAAAAAGAAACACCATCCACCACGAATGTTGCAGCAGATGATGTCTCCGTTGTAGGGTAGGCGACCCGCAGTTCCCTGAGTTCTAAAAGAGTCGCCATGGGCTGGTCGATCCTAGGCAGGTTCGATGCGGGCGTAAAAGACCCCTTGAATTTTCACTTCGTGAGGTTCGTGGGCACCCATATCATCATCGGAGAGTTGCTCACTTTCAAAGGTGCCAGCAATTTCACCCGTGCGGCCATCCACTTTCGCCACATTCAGAGAAATTTCACCCTTGGTCAAGGAGAAGCGTTTGACGTTGGCGCGAGCCAGCTCTTCTTCTTTACCTTGGGGAATGGCGATCGCCGAATCATAACCAGAGGCCAAGCCCCGTCCTTTGGGATCGAGGAAGTTGGCAGTGCGGTAGGAAGGAACGGTGAATTCCCCTTTGAAATCCGTTGAAGTGGTGATGCTAGTAATGTTGGGCTGAGTGCTCGCCACCAAGTTTTTCACCGTAAACAGCAGTGGGATACGCTCGCCACCGGGCATTTGCACGGTCACTGGTTGGAAATCAATCCCATCCTCTTCTATGAACGTGAGGCTGCCATCGCTGTTGACCTTGAGTTCCCCTTGAATTTGATCCAAGCTCGTGGTTTCGCGGGTCACCAGTTTTGTGGGGACAAATTCGGCCTCTTGGCGTTTGTTCTTAGGCTCTTCCTTGACCAAAAATGTCGTGGGCTGTAAGCACAGTTGGGCAATGCGATAGGTTTGGGAGCTATCAATGGGGTAGGCACCGCGTGCCGTATCATCAAGCGTGGGGCACTTGTTGGCCAGACCAGTGCCGACAATATCGTCATAGGTTAAAGTCTGTTTTGCGGCAAAGGCGGGGGCGCTCAAGGAAAAAATCCCTAAACATACCGCCAGCAGCGTCGCCATTAAAATGCGATATTTCATGGTTAACCTCAGAAGTCAAAGCATCTCAAAGCAGTCAGAGTGTGGGAGATACCCCTGCGTAAGAGTCCAGTGAAGGCAGCCATGCAACTACCTTATCAATCCATGATTATACGGAGCTTTGCGATCGCCTCAGAAAGGAAATTTTCACAGATATTTTAATTTCACAAGAGCAAAAACAATGACCGACCTCTCTCCGACTGGAGCGGCAAAGTAAACTATAAAAAAGCAGGAGCGGGAGTGAGTTCATGGATGACAGCGAGTTGTTTGCTGTTTTTGTTGCCGATGTTGTCAATGGGGCTGAGAGCCTTGCCTCAAATCCCAACTATCGCATTGAATCGGTTTTAGGGACTTGGCAACTGGTGGACAACAAAGCGGGCGTCATTGCCACGGGCAAAAGTGAGCATGGTCAACCGCAGATCATGATCAAGCGCTACTGCGATGCGTGGGAATCTTTGCGACAAGCATTGACCCATGGATCATTCTTCCCTGATCTCGCTCAAAATAAGGCACAACTGGTGCCCTTTACCCGTGCCGCCATTCCCGAAGGCTATCAACTCTATGATTGTGCTGCCAGTGAGATGTGGCGCAGTTGGCGACGGGGCGCAGTTAATTATGTCCATATCTATACCGCGAATCAGTGGCGATCGGTGGGGGAAATTTCCTGTAGTGGCGGTGTGGTCTTTATTCCCGTTCCCGATCTCGATAAAGAGATTCAGATTACCAGTTCGTCATTGATGTCTTGGTTAGGCGTTCCTAATGCTTAGAACCCTAAAAAGGCTTAGGAAACTACGGATTAGGGGGGAGCGATCGCCCCAATGGATCAAACAGAACCTAAAGACTCTAGAGATAATAGACGTATAACCATAGCGACCTAGCAACACAATGCTTCCCTGTTTGCGACCTCGCCAGCCGATTTCCCCTTGAGGCAACTATGTCAGAACCGCACCGCGATACCAACATTGGCCAAATTCTGATGAATCGGTACCAGCTGACGGAGCTGATTGGCAAAGGCTCAATGGGACGGGTGTATCGGGCAGAGGACATTCTCCTTGGCGGCGTTCCGGTTGCCGTTAAATTCCTGTCGCAAACCCTGCTCAACGATCGCATGAAAACCCGCTTTGCCCAAGAAGCGCGCGCGGGTGCTCTCCTCGGTCAGAAAAGTATGCACGTGGTGCGGGTGCTCGACTACGGCATGAACAACGAGGAAATTCCCTTCTACGTCATGGAATTTTTGGAAGGCGAAAACCTCAGTGATTTGCTCCTAGAAGAACCCCTGCCCTTAAGCCGATTTCTGCGAATTGCACGCCATATGTGCCTTGGTCTGCAGGTAGCCCATGAGGGAATTATCATCGAAGGCCAAAAATGCCCCATTATTCACCGTGACATTAAACCTAGCAACGTCCTTGTGATTCAGGATGGCACGATGGGGGAACTTGCGAAGCTATTGGATTTTGGGATTGCCAAATTTTTGGGGGATGTCTCTGAAAAAAGGCAAACCTCGTCGTTTATGGGCACTTTGGCCTACTGTTCCCCAGAGCAAATTGAAGGGCGAGAGTTGGATCACCGCTCGGATATCTACAGTCTTGGCATCACCATGTATGAGCTACTCACCGGCAAGATGCCCATTCAGGCGGACACCCACTCCATTGGCAGTTGGTTTAAGGCACACCACTTCCAAAAGCCAGTGCCCTTCAATGTGGCCAGTCCAGGGTTGTATCTTCCTCCTGTCCTTGAGGAACTGATCATGGCCTGCATGGCCAAGTCCCCCAGCGATCGCCCCCAAAACGTCGGTGAAATTATCAAGGTCTTAACAGCCCTTGAGGAACAGTTTGGGAGTAGTCGAGTCACCCAGCCGGGGGTAGAGGTCGCTGCAAAAGTCTCTCAACCCTCAGAACGCCAGTCTCAACCGCCTGTTGCCCTTGCAACGGTTGAAGAAGTCTGCTGGCAAAGTGTTTGGCCTGCCGATAAACCCGTAGCGGAAATTGTCTTTCCGATGCCTTTGTATGCACAGCGGGAATCAGCCGCCTCGCTGTGGGTGATGCTGCCTCGCCCAGAAATTGATCGGCGCATGCTCAATATTCGCTACAACCAGTTTCTCTTTACCACCAGTCCCCACCCGATGATCCTCTGGATTACTGCCATCTACGATCCCAAGCAAGGGCCCCGCTGGTTGCCCTGTTATTTGGATATGAAACTGCCACGCAACCAAGAACTCTGCGTTTTGCTCTCGGAGACCGGCTACTATCCGCTGCTCTTTTTCTCCCTTGAGGATCCGCAACACTGCATCAATGTCCGCATGTTTACGATCGCTACCTTCCAGCGGCAACTGCTACGGGATTGGCTGCAAACCAGTAAAAGCTTGCCCAGTTCTGCCCCAGCGATTGTGAGCCGTAATCTCCTCAAAGCAGAGTTTGAAAACTACAAGCCGCAAATCCTCGCCAAGCTGGAGAACGTGAAGATGGCCACAGTCATTGATTAGGGATATTGCGATCGCCCTCTAGGACAGCAATAGAGAAAAATATATTAAGAGATGTTGCGGAATTAGTAAAGAATTGTTACAGTGAGGGTACAGGGTTCGATCAGGAGTCAAAACCATGGAAGATACCAAAACCATCAAAGCTGAAGATCGCAACGCATGGGTCTTTGGATTCACCCCCCAAGCTGAAATTTGGAACGGTCGCCTCGCCATGATCGGCTTTGTGGCGGCGCTACTCACAGAACTGATCACCAAACAAGGCGTGCTTCACTTCTGGGGTCTCCTCTAGACCTTAACTCTCTCCCAATTTTCAGCGGTCAAAGTGTCATTTTGAGGTCAGTAATGGCCTCTTTTTTTTGGCCAATTCAGCGGTACTACAAGGCAAACACAGCGCCTTTCACAAAGAGAGCACACCTTCAAAACCGTGAAAGCGACTAGCAGAGAGGATTGTACTCCCTCTATCCATCCCAATAGGTCAGGACTGTAGCGGGAAATGCCGCTGTCAAAGTACCTGTTAAATAATCCGCAATTGAGTATGAATAAATCGAATAAATCTAGGAGTGATTCACACGAGGAATCCCCAGACTGTAGTTGCGCACACGACTGTTGAGGTTGTAGCCAATTTCCCCCTGCATCAGCAAAGAGCGAATAAAATGCTCCAAGTCCGAGCCAATGCGCCGCAGATTATATTCCGTCAAGTCCTCGCCAGCGGCATTTGCCACCAACTCCTGAAATTTGGCTTCCACCTTCGCTAGGGCGGCGTCGTTCCACTCCAACTCGTTATCGGGATCCACATTCAGCGTCAGCGTTTCTGTATCAGGATGAACTTCCCCATCAACCACATGGCCGGCATAGATGTGAACGTGGCGTGTTGTAGACTTCAGTAGCATGGCTAACCAATGACGAGTGAACCGTAGTTCGTAAACGCTTATACTATACCAAGAATCCTTGCGCGGAAAGTTTCGAAAAACTCATGCCTTAACCCAAGAATCCGTAATAGAACTAGGCTGGATTCTAGGCTGATTTTGGCTAGCGATCGCTAAAAGGGGCAACTGCCCCCTCTATAAGAATTTACCGTGCCTGTCGTTGCTCCCAGCGTCGCCGGCCACCTGCCCAAGGGGGAGGCCCACCATGGGGACGAATGTTAGTCACCTCGCCATTGGCGCGGGTAATGCGAAAGGCGTCAAAATCATAGTCATCATATTTCCCTACCACCGTGACCGTTTCGCCGGGCTGAAGATTAATTTGGTGGAACCAACGGGGACCGGCATCCACAATGACTTGGCCAGTACCATCGTCGAGAATGAAATGATTGCCAACCGCACTGCGTACGGTGCCGCGAATGGTAATGCCATAGACATTGCCTAAATTACGAATCGGAGTTACCGACTGGGCAACACTTTGAGCTATCGGTGGCATCAAAACGCCCGTAGTACCTACAAAAAGAGACATACCCAAAGCCCATAAATACTTCCTAACCATCTTCTGTGTCCTCAATGCTTCAATCCCTAGATTAAGGAAAAAAAATGACAGAACTATGTCAACGTCCGTCAACGTCCGCTTGGGGGTAAGGTAATGGTCACCGTTGTTCCCTCCCCCACGCGACTGTGAATTTGCAGCTGTCCTTGATGAGCATCAACAATTTGTTTGACGATCGCTAGCCCCAAACCAAAGCCCTGCGGTTGTTTCTGACCTTGATGAATGCGATAAAAGCGATCGCAGACATGGGGCAGCGCAGCTTCTGGAATGCCGACCCCCGTATCCACAACAGCGATTTGAACATCGCGCTCTGTTGAGTGAGTTGCCAATTTTACCTTGCCACCTTGGGGGGTATAGGCACAGGCATTACTCAGAAGATTGGCGATCGCCTGTTTCAGGAGTAAAAAATCACCCTTTACGATAAGTGGTAACTCCGGCAACTGAACCATAAACGTAATCCCACGCTGCACCATTGACAGTTGCCATTCTTGGGCAAGTTCAGCAATCAAAGAATTCAGATCAAAGGATTGGCAATTTGCGAGTTGTCCTTCATGGCGAGCCAAAAATAAAAGGTCACTCACTAGATGCGCCATCTGTTTAGCAATTTGAGAAATCTTGGCTAGATTTTGCTCCACTATTATCAGAGATTCACGAGAAGTTTCTTCGTCTTCTTGTAAAATCATGAGTGCAAGCTGGCTATTGCTTAAAATTACAGATAACGGCGCCCTTAACTCATGGGAGGCATTGGCTGTAAATCGTTGAAGCTGATCACAGACAATAGACAATTTAGCATTGTTTGCTTGCAGAGCATTTTCTCTTGACTCTAGCTCTGTAACCAATTGATAAAATAAATGAATTGAGAATAGACTAGTAATCCCACCAATGACTGCCGCAGCAATAATAATTGACCATGCGAGTTCTCGATACTCAATTTGATGTTGACGGCGATCGCCCAACAGCACCTCCTCATTTTTATAAAATTCGTAAATGCTTTGCCGTGCTCTTTCCATTAAAATCCGACTTTTATTCCAATCAATATTCTGCTCTTGGTTGGATTTACTGACTAAATGAGTCATAGATGCAAAATTTTCTGAATACACATAATGATCAAAAATCTGAATGTTTTGCTGAAGGGTTTCCTCGATTGAGTCTAAAGCCTTAAGTTGCTCAGGATTATCCTGTACCAGCTCTCTAATTTTTTCCAATGATGGAAAAATACGGGATTTTGCCGCGATGTAAGGTTGCAGAAAGCGGTGACTGCCTGTCAGGCTATAGCCACGCACACCCGTTTCCAAGTCCAGCAGTAAGTTAAGTAGTTTTTGCGTTTCTAGTCGTACTTTTTGCGTATGCAACACCCATTCATCATCTTCAATTAGGTTTAGCTTCAACCATATAAATGACGCGACAATAATGAACAGAAAGATAATCGGCATGGCAATAATTAAGCCAGCACGATAGCGAATTGATCCAACTACTTTCCTAAGAAACATTTTGCTGGGGATTCAAGGAATAACCACTACCATAGTGGGTTTTGAGCCAATGCTCTACACCCAGTTGCTTCAATTGCTCCCGCAGCCGTTTCACTCGCACAGCAACCGCATTACTCTCAGGGGATTTATCCCATTCCCAGAGTTGACTTTCAATTTGCTGGCAGCTGAGAACTTGGCGTGGATGGCGCATCAGGTAGCTGAGCAACTGAAAATCTCGACTTTTAAGCTGAATTTCCACACCTTGATAGCTCAACTTCCGAGTCTCTAGGTGGAGAGTTAATCCCTCAAGGGTTAGTTCATCCCCCTGCCAGAGGGGCGATCGCCGCCGCAGGGCGCGGATGCGTGCCAATAATTCCAATAGATCCACGGGCTTAATGAGATAATCATCGGCACCCACATCTAAGCCAGTGACTTTATCCGCCGTCGTGTCCTTTGCGGTAAGAAAGACAATTGGCGCAGTTTTTTGCTGCTGGCGGTAATAGCGACACAGCTGTGTGCCTTCACCATCGGGTAAAAGCCAATCTAAAATGAGCAATTCATAATCCACCTCATGGATTAACCAGTAGGCTGTTTTCAAATCGGGTGCAGTATCAACGGTGTAGCCCTGCCGCTGCAGTGCTAGGCAAATGGGCTGTCGCTGCTGGGGGTCATCTTCGACAAAGAGAATGCGCATGATCGAGTGACCGCTGCTATAAAAAACGATGATAAACCGACTGAAATCCAACCTAGTTTAGACAGAAAGAAATAGGATTCGGTTCAGGCCAGAGGCAGGTTGAGCAAAAGGGGAAGGCATGCTTAACTGAGTTAAAGAGTTTTGAGCCTTTGCTTCTATGCCTTTGATAGCGCTACTGTTTGAACCCTTTTTTGCCAATGCGGCAGCAGAATCAGTGAACTTGGCGGAAGCAGCACCTTTAATTTTGGCCGCTGTTTTACTGAGTCTGGTGGTGATTTACTTGGCGAGCAAAATGGGCGGTGAAATTTGTGCCCGCATTAACTTTCCACCGGTGTTGGGTGAGCTGGTGGGCGGTGTGGTGGTTGGTATTTCGGTCTTGCACCTGTTGGTCTTTTCCGAAGGGGGAACCACTGAGCCCTCTGTGCTGACGGCGTTTATTCAGCAGACCACCGGTATGGATGACCCGCTGGCTACGGTGGTTGCCAATACTGCCAGTGAGGTCATTGCCGTCCTCTCAGAAATTGGTGTCATGATCCTGCTCTTTGAGATTGGCTTGGAGTCCGATCTAGAGGGTTTGCTGAGGGTGGGGCCGCAGGCAGCTATCGTTGCTGTGGGCGGGGTGGTGGTTCCCTTTACAGCAGGAACCCTTGGCCTCGTGACGCTGTTTCATGTGGACTTGGTACCGGCCATCTTTGCAGGGGCGGCTCTGACGGCAACCAGTATTGGCATCACAGCCAAAGTCCTTGCCGAAATTCAACGTCTTACTTCTCCGGAAGGTCAAATCATCATTGGGGCAGCCGTTCTCGATGATATTCTCGGCATTATTGTGCTGGCAGTGGTGGCCAGTCTAGCCAAAACGGGCACGGTCGAGATTAGCAATGTGATCTACTTGATCATTAGCTCTGTAGTCTTTTTGGTGGGGTCTGTTGTCGTGGGGCGGCTGCTGAGTCCCTTCTTTTTGGGAATGGTCGATCGCCTGACAACGCGCGGCAACTTACTGATTCCCTCTCTTATCTTTGCCTTTGTCCTTGGTTATGTGGCAGTGATGCTGCAATTGGAAGCGATTCTCGGTGCTTTTACCGCTGGCTTAGTCTTGGGGGAAACGGAAAAACGACGTGAGCTAGAGGAGCAGATTTTGCCCATTGCCGATATGCTAGTGCCAGTTTTCTTTGTCTGTGTTGGCGCACGCACCGATATTAGCGTTCTCAATCCCCTAGAACCGGCCAATCGTGCGGGTCTGATCATTGCCTCGTTCCTTGTATTGGTGGCCATTCTTGGTAAGGTGGTAACAGGGGCAACGGTCTTTGGCCAGCCGGGAATTAACCGTTGGGCCATTGGCATTGGTATGGTGCCTCGCGGTGAAGTGGGTTTGATTTTTGCGGCTGTGGGGTCGGCCAGCGGTGTGCTCTCGAAGGCTCTAGATGCCGGTATTATCGTCATGGTGATTGTGACCACGTTCGTTGCGCCACCCCTGTTGCGCTTGGTCTTCAAGCCAGAGGTAGAAGACTCAGAGGCGTTACCCAGCTCAGAAGTTGCAGTGGAGTCTCCCCCAGAAGGATAGCAATGGAACCGATTACGGTCATTGGTGGTGGTCTAGCGGGTACAGAAGCGGCTTGGCAAATTGTTCGAGCGGGTGTGCCGGTGGTGCTGTATGAAATGCGCCCCCATGTGCCTAGTCCAGCTCACCATACGGCGGAGTTGGCAGAGTTGGTGTGCAGTAATTCCTTTGGTGCCAAGGCCAGCGATCGCGCCACGGGGTTATTGCACCATGAACTGCGTGCCCTCGGGTCGTTGATTATTGCCACTGCCGATCGCCATCAAGTGCCTGCCGGCGGTGCTCTAGCGGTGGATCGTGCCCAGTTTAGTCGTGAGTTGACTGAAACCCTCGAACGGCATCCCCTTGTGACATTGCGGCGCGAAGAACTCCCCCATTTGCCAGAGACCGGGATTGTCGTGCTAGCCACCGGGCCGCTTACCAGTGAGGCGCTGAGTGCGGATCTCCAACGCTTTACCGGACTGGACTACCTCAGCTTTTTCGATGCTGCCAGCCCAATTGTGGTTGGGGAGTCCATTAACCGTGAGGTGGCCTTTTTGGCCTCCCGCTACGACCGCGGGGAAGCAGCCTATCTCAACTGTCCCTTCACTGCTGAGGAATATCAGCGCTTTTGGCAGGCTCTCTGTGAAGCTGAACAGGCACCCTTGAAGGACTTTGAGCGTGAGAATGCTCAATTTTTTGAGGCTTGCTTACCCGTAGAGGAGTTGGCGCGGCGGGGGGTGGATACGCTGCGCTTTGGACCTTTGAAACCCGTGGGCTTGCGAGATCCGCGTACGGGAGAGCGTCCCTATGCGGTGGCACAACTGCGCCAAGAGGATCGCCATGGTCAACTGTGGAACTTGGTGGGCTTTCAAACCAATTTGCGCTGGGGGGAGCAACAGCGGGTGTTTCGGATGATTCCGGGCTTAGAGCAGGCGGAGTTTGTGCGCATGGGGGTGATGCACCGCAATACCTTCTTAAATGCGCCGAAGTTGTTGAGTGCCAGTCTCCAGTTTCGCGATCGCCCCACCCTCTTGGCGGCGGGTCAAATTACCGGTACCGAAGGGTATACAGCAGCAGCGGCGGGGGGCTGGTTAGCAGGAACGAACGCGGCTCGCTTGGCACAAGGACTCCTACCCTTGGTATTGCCGCCAACCACGATGGCCGGTGCCCTCTTCCACTACATCAGTACGGCGGAGAGCAAAACCTTCCAGCCCATGCCCCCCAACTTTGGTATTCTGCCACCCCTAGAGCAAAACGTTCGGCAAAAGGCCTTGCGCTATGCCGCTTATCGCGATCGCGCCCTCAAAGATTTAAGCATTTGGGCAACAGCGATGTCGCTGCCCCTACAGCCTCTAGAGTTAGACAGGTGCGATCCTGCTGTCGTTGAAGCTGGAGCCTAAGGTAGTCTGGGGGTAGCGTTGGCAGGCGATCGGGCCACTCTATGGCAACAATTCCGAGATCAATTTCTTCCCCAAGCCAATAACGTTCCGGTGCCAACTCCGCCACTTCAGCAGGGGTAAGGCGATAGAGATCAAAGTGATAGAGGGGCACACGCCCTTCGGGGTATTCCTGAATCAGCGTGAAAGTGGGGCTTTGGATGACATCCGCAATGCCCAATCCCTCCCCCAAGGCTTGCACAAACGTGGTTTTCCCTGCCCCTAGATCCCCCGCTAACAAGAGCACTGTCCCCGGCGGCAGCCATGTCCCCCACTGGCGCCCCAAGGCTTGCAGATCCGCCAAGCTGAGGTTGAGGTTCGTCATCTAGGCGCGCACTGCTTCTAGGAGTCGCGAAAAGTAAAAGCGGGTTTTGGTCATGGCATTGCGTTCAATCCGCCAACCCAAGTCTCGCAAAATCCCCACAATAAATTCCTCACTGTGGAGATAGGCACGGGTGGCCTTGCTGGAGCCGGGGAAGAATTCACCAATTTTTTTCAGCAGCGTATATTTTGGTGTTTTGGGGGCAAAGCTGAGGATCAGTCGCTCCATCGCCAAGGAACTCAAGTGGGCTAGCATCCCTGCCATTTGGCTGTCGGGATAGTGGATGAGGACATCAAGGCAGATGACGGTATGGTATTGTCCCCGCAGGACTTCAAGATCACTGACACTGAGGATGAGTTCATGGTGGCCATTCAATTGAGCAGCGGCGCGATCGCGGGCTTCGGCCACCATCTTCTCGGAAATGTCACTGGCATAGACCCGTGCCCCCAATTCTGCAAGGGGAATGCTCAGACTACCAACCCCACAGCCCGCATCACAAATGAGTTTACCCTTGAGGGAGCCATCAGCCTTGAGCCATGCTAGTACCGTATCAATGGTCTGTTGGTGTCCCATGCGGATATCCGCTTGCACCTTGCTGACCTGATCCGTGCCATAGATGCGCCGCCAGCGATCGAAGCCGGTCGTGTTGAAATAATTTTGAACAATTGCTTTCTCGTCAGCCGTAAATTGTGCCATAGCCCTTAGAATCAATCGTCATTGCCCCATTTATTGTGGCATAGCCGCCTACCGCTGAGAGGTGGTTGGCAGTGCCAATCGGGTACTCACTAGCCCCAAAATTACCCCAATGATGATCAGGAACACCCCCAAGCCCAGCGACCATTCAAGGGAAACATTGCTGGCAAGGGCGCGAAAACTGGCCTGTTGGGTTAACCACTGCTGAAGCTGTTGACTACTGCCCCAGCCAACTATCCACGCCAGTAAACCACCGCCGCCACCTAGACTAGCGGCTTGAATAAATAGGGGGGTATAAATCCAAGTTTGGGTGGCGCCCACCAATGTCATGATCTCAATTTCAGGTTGGCGCACAAGGATAATCAACCGTAAAATGGCGCTCACTAAGGCAACTACCGTTAAACTCAGGAGCAGCACCAAAATGAACGTGACTGCCCGCACTACCCGCTGCACACTTTGCAGACCCGTTAGGGCACGCTCAAGATACTGCACCGACTCAATGCCTTCCTTTTGGGCAATTTGGCTGGCTAGGGGAGCCACCTGTTCGAGGCTTTGGGCGCGGATCTTGATTTCATCGCTGAGGGGATTGGTGTCAAAGAGGGCTAAGCCACCCTGTTCACTTTTGAGGCCTAAATCAGCTTGCAATTGTGCCCAAGCGCGATCGCGATCAATCCAAGTGAAGTCGGCTACCCCCGGTAATGCCGCCAACTGCTCCTTAAGGCTGGCCACTTTGGCTGCGGGAAGTTCAGGCGACACATAGGCCGTAATTTCTAGCCGATTGCCCAAGGACTCGACACTAGCGCCAAGGAGGTGCGACACTTGCCAGCCCCAACCAAAAATAAAGAGCGTCACGGCCACAGCAATAACGGCTGCGCCATTGAGCCAACCACCGCGCCAGAGACTGCGGCGCACTTCTGGAAGCAAAAAGTCAAGGGTGGGTAAGGGACTCAAGTTTGCCATGGTGCAAATGGAGAATCCGATGGGGGACTAAGCGAGTCAAGGCTAAGTCATGGGTGGTAAAGAGAACCGTTAGCCCATGTTGATGGAGGCGATGGAGCAGAGCAAGAATTTGCTGGCTGGTTTGCGGATCCAGATTGCCCGTGGGTTCATCCGCCAGCAATAGCTCAGGCCCACCAACGATCGCCCGAGCAATGCTCACCCGCTGCTGCTCTCCCCCCGATAGAGATTGGGGATTGGCATTGGCTTTGTGGCTCAGGCCCACCAGTTTGAGCACCGTTTGTACCCGCTGCTGAATTTCTGCTTTGGGAATACCGCGCACCAGCAGCGCAAAAGCCACATTGTCTGCCACGGAGCGATCGCCCAGCAGCTTAAAGTCTTGAAAGATTACCCCCAAGCGCCGCCGCAACTGTGCCATCCGTCGATCCTGTTGGGGATTGACTTCCTCACCAAAGAGGCGAACTATGCCCTGATCTGGGCGAACTTGGCCACAGAGGAGTTTTAAGAGGGTAGATTTACCCGACCCCGAAGCACCCGTGAGAAAATAAAACTCTCCCCGTCGCAGTTGTAAATTGACGCGATGTAAGCAGGGCAAAGTGCCACCAAAGGACTTCGTGACTTGCCACAGTTCTGCAACGATTACCCCCTCAGAGGTGGGTTCGCAGGGGGGTACCACTGGGGTCACTGCTGTCATCGGGACGAGAAACGCTGTCGCCCATACAAACGACTTAGAAGCGCCTTCCATGCAAATTGGGGCAAAGCCAACATCCGCCGCCAGCGCCACGGTTCCTGATACAGACGGTAGAGCCATTCTAGATGGAGTTTTTGCATTAGCTTGGGTGCTCGCTTTTTAACCCCTGCCCACACATCAAAACTACCGCCCACGCCAACCCAAATCGCTTCTGGACAAATGTGACGATGGCGATCAATCCAATATTCCTGACGGGGAACTCCCAAAGCCACAAAAATAATGTGGGGTTGTGTCTCCTTTAGCGTTTCAATGAGAGCAACCTCTGTATCGGCATCGTGGTAGCCTGACTGCACACCAATAATGTTCAGGTTGGGCAACTCTCGATGCCAGCGCTCAGCCACTTTTTCTGCCACCCCCGGCGCTGCCCCATAGAAGAAGACCCGCTTGGGCTGGGGCGCCTCATTGGCAAGTCGCAGGAGGTCTTCGGCAAATTCAATCCCCGGCAGACGGCGCACCGAGAGGCCATGCAACTTGAGGTAGAGAATGACCCCCGATCCATCGGGAATCACCAAATCAGCACGGTGTAAAACATCAGCAAACTCTGGTGTTCGCTCCGCCAGCATCACCATCTCTGAATTGAGCGTGATCACGTGCTGACCATGGCCATCCCGCTGTTGCATTAGCAGCCACTCAGGAGCGTTGTCCACCAAATGAAGGGGAAAGCCAAGAACAGAGACCTTTACGGGAATGGCGGGAATTAGAATTGAGCGACCCATAGGGCAGAATTCAGGGCAAGAAACACCGAGTATCTTACAACCCTTTTCACAGGAATTGAACACCGTGAGCAAAACAGCTTCCTAGGAGGGACGACAGCTCGCTATGTTCTGCCATGGTTTGGAAAAGGGCTATACCCTAGATACACAGTTCCTCGACGAGGTATGCCTTGTTGAAAACCACAAAACGCCTTTGCTAGATTAGAGTCGTTATTAAGATTCGTAAACTTGGCTCTTATCGTCCCATTGAGCTACCTCACGAATCTGCCTTTATCACTTCCTTTCGGAGTTGAGTTTTATGACGATCGCAATTGGACGAGCGCCAGCAGAACGGGGATGGTTTGACATCCTCGACGACTGGCTCAAGCGTGACAGATTTGTCTTTGTCGGCTGGTCAGGCATCCTGCTGTTTCCCTGCGCCTACCTTGCCCTCGGGGGCTGGCTGACCGGTACCACCTTTGTGACCTCTTGGTACACCCACGGCCTCGCCTCCAGCTACCTCGAAGGCTGCAACTTCCTCACCGTTGCCGTTTCCACCCCCGCCAACAGCATGGGGCACTCCCTCCTGCTCCTCTGGGGTCCCGAAGCCCAAGGGGACTTCACCCGCTGGTGCCAACTGGGCGGTCTGTGGACCTTTATCGCCCTCCACGGCGCCTTTGGCCTCATTGGCTTCATGCTGCGGCAATTTGAAATTGCTCGCTTGGTGGGCATCCGTCCCTACAACGCCATTGCCTTCAGTGCCCCCATTGCCGTTTTTGTCAGCGTCTTCTTGATGTATCCTTTGGGGCAATCCAGTTGGTTCTTTGCCCCCAGCTTTGGCGTGGCTGCCATCTTCCGCTTCCTGCTGTTCTTCCAAGGGTTTCACAACTGGACTTTGAACCCCTTCCACATGATGGGGGTGGCCGGTGTGCTCGGCGGTGCCCTGTTGTGTGCCATCCACGGTGCCACAGTGGAGAACACCCTCTTCCAAGATGGCGAAGGCGCCAGCACCTTCCGTGCCTTTAGCCCCACCCAATCGGAAGAGACCTACTCGATGGTGACGGCCAACCGGTTCTGGAGCCAAATTTTTGGCATTGCCTTCTCGAACAAGCGCTGGTTGCACTTTTTCATGTTGTTTGTGCCCGTGACGGGGCTGTGGATGAGTGCGATTGGCGTGGTGGGTCTGGCGTTGAACCTGCGGTCTTACGACTTTATTTCGCAGGAGATTCGGGCAGCGGAAGACCCTGAGTTTGAGACGTTCTACACGAAGAACCTGCTCTTGAACGAGGGCATTCGCGCTTGGATGGCGCCC
Organism: Thermosynechococcus sp. TG215; assembly: GCF_031583455.1. NCBI lineage: Bacteria > Bacillati > Cyanobacteriota > Cyanophyceae > Acaryochloridales > Thermosynechococcaceae > Thermosynechococcus > Thermosynechococcus sp. TG215. The sequence goes on from NZ_CP134178.1 coordinate 1,623,947, forward strand.
CAAGACCAACCCCATGAAAACTTTGTCTTCCCAGAAGAGGTACTCCCCCGTGGTAACGCTCTGTAGAGCCTAATCGTATCCTCGTCTGAGTGTCCCTCTCCAATTGGGGAGGGATTTTTTATCTCAAGCAAATAGGGGAAGTTCGTTGAACGACTTGCCCTGCTGATCCTTGGCAGAAAGGAGGGGTTCGCTGTCGATCGGCCATTGAATGCCGACGGTTGGATCATTCCACAGCAGCGTATATTCATCCCCCGGATTGTAGTAGTCCGTTGTTTTGTAGAGCACTTGGGCAGTGGCTGATTGCACCCAGAAACCATGGGCAAAGCCAGGGGGAATCCACAGTTGCCGGAAGGTCTGCGCACTCAGCCAAGTCCCCACCCATTGGCCACAGGTGGGCGAAGAGCGCCGCAAATCGACTGCGACATCGAAAATTTCCCCCTCGATCACGCGAATGAGTTTGCCCTGGGGCTGTTGGTGCTGGTAGTGTAATCCCCGTAGCACGCCCTGTTGTGAGGCAGAGTGATTGTCTTGGACAAAGGTCACCTCTAAGCCTGTAGCGGCCATAAAAGCCCGCTGATTAAAGCTTTCTAGGAAAAAGCCCCGCTGATCGCGAAAGACACGGGGTTCCAAGAGCAGAACGTCAGCGATCGCTAGCGGTTGTACCTTAAGCATGACTGCCTCCAGTGACTTCTGCCCACACCTGCAAGAGATATTGACCGTAGCTACTTTTGCGCAGGGGTTGGGCGAGTTCATAAAGTTGCTCTGGGGTAATGTAGCCCTGATGCAGAGCAATTTCCTCTAAGCAGGCAATTTTCACCCCCTGCCGTTCCTCCAGTGTGCGAATAAAGCTGCTGGCCTGTTGCAGCAGATCATGGGTACCCGTATCCAGCCACGCATAGCCGCGTCCCAGCAATTCCACCCGCAGTTGTCCCTTTTCAAGGTAGAGGCGGTTGAGATCGGTGATTTCCAGTTCCCCCCGCGCCGATGGTTGAAGCTGGGCTGCCAGATCGCACACTTGATGGTCATAGAAATAGATGCCGGGCACCGCATAGTTGGACTTGGGCACCGCTGGCTTTTCCTCAATGCCGAGGACGCGACCGCTGGCATCAAACTCAATCACACCGTACTGCTGCGGATTGGCCACCCGATAGCCAAAAATCATTGCCCCTTCCGTCAATTGCGCCCCCTGTTGCAATTTTTGGGGTAAATCATGGCCGTAGAGTAGATTATCCCCAAGGGTGAGGCAGACGGGTTCTCCTTGTAAAAACTCCCGCCCTAGGATAAAAGCTTCCGCGAGACCATTGGGCTGAGGCTGCACACAATAGCTGAGGGACAAGCCCCACTGATGACCATCCCCTAGAAGCTTTTCAAAAAGATAGAGGTGCTCTGGGGTAGAAATAATGAGGATCTCCCGAATCCCCGCCAGCATCAGAATTGAGAGGGGATAGTAAATCATTGGCTTGTCATAAATGGGCATCAGTTGTTTACTGAGCACCTGTGTCAGGGGATAGAGGCGGGTTCCAGAGCCACCAGCCAAAATAATTCCTTTCATGGGCAATGACTAAGAACGCTGCCATAGTGGGTTGCCAGCCAAGCACTGTAGTCGGCGGTGCGCGCTGCTTCCACCCAGTCTTGATGGGCAAGATACCACTGCACGGTTTTTTCAAGGCCACTGCCAAACGTTTCTTGGGGCTGCCACCCCAGTTCCCGCTGAATTTTACAGGCGTCAATGGCGTAGCGGCGATCGTGACCGGGGCGATCGCTCACAAAGGTAATCAAGCTGCAGTAATTCAAATCAGCGCGAGGCACAAGGGTTTGCAGCAGATCGCAGAGGGTTTGCACGACCTCAAGGTTCGGCTTTTCGCAGTTGCCACCAATGTTGTAGGTTTCCCCCACCTGACCCTTTTGCCAAACGGTATAGACCGCACGGCAGTGATCTTCAACGTAGAGCCAATCCCGCACATTTTGACCATCGCCATATATCGGCAGCGGTTGCCCCGCTAGGGCTTGGCAGATCACCAGCGGAATCAGCTTTTCGGGAAACTGGTAGGGACCATAGTTGTTGGAGCAATTCGATGTCAGGGTGGGCAGACCGTAGGTGTGGTGGTAAGCTCGCACCAAGTGATCTGAGGCAGCCTTTGAGGCGGCATAGGGGCTGTTGGGGGCATAGGGGCTGTCTTCACGAAAGGGCGGATCCTCAGGGCCAAGGCTGCCATAGACTTCATCGGTGGAAATATGAATGAAGCGGAACTGCTCCTGTGCTCCAGTGGGTAACTGCTGCCAGTAGGTTTTGACCTCCTCTAGGAGATTGGCGGTGCCCACAACATTGGTTTGGATAAAGTCTTGGGGACTATTAATGGAGCGATCGACATGGCTTTCGGCAGCAAAGTGAATCACGGCATCGGGCTGAAACGTTTGCAATAGCTCTTGGACAAGGGGGCGATCGCCCACATCCCCCTTGACAAATTGATAATTGGGCAATTGCTCGAGCATGGCCAAAGTGCCGGGGTGACAGGCATAGGTCACTTTATCGAGGTTGAGTACCGCCCCCCAGCCTTCCGTAAGGGCTAAGCGCACAAAGTTGGCGCCAATAAAACCACCCCCACCCGTTACCAAAAACTTGATCATGGACACTGATACCACCAGATTCTGGCTTGCATCATACCAAGACTAGACACCCGTTCAGAAAAAGACGTTTACTAGGAATGAACATTTGCTCAGGCGGACAATCATGGATGAATTTATGGCGGCGGCGATCGCCGAGGCAGAACAAGGACTCAGAGAAGGTGGCATTCCGATTGGCTCGGTCTTGGTGCGCAATGGCCAAATCATTGGTCGCGGCCACAACCAACGGGTGCAGCGGGGCAGTCCGATTCTGCATGCGGAGATTGACTGTCTGGCCAATGCGGGTCGCATCGGTCGCTATGGGGATACGGTGCTGTACTCAACCCTAATGCCCTGCTATCTCTGTGCGGGTGCTGTGGTGCAGTTTGGCATCAAAAAAGTGATTGCGGGTGAATCCCAGACCTTTCCGGGGGCGCGGGAGTTCATGGCAGCCCACGGCGTTGAGGTGATTGACCTGAACTTGGAGCGATGCCAGCAGTTAATGCGGGACTTTATTACGCAGCATCCCCAGCTTTGGTTTGAGGACATTGGCGAACTCACCTCTGAAGGAGAGTAGCGAAATTTTAGGATACGGGAATACGCGGCAAGCGGTTCTTGAAGCCACAGAGAATTTCCCAAGTAATTGTGCCTAGGGTGTCCGCCCAAGTTTCTACGGTTAGGCAGTCCCCGCCATCTTCGCCAAGAAGGGTCACCACATCCCCCTCCTGAAGGCCATCAATGTCACTGACATCAATCATCAGTTGATCCATCGTAATAGCCCCCACTTGGCGCACCCGTTTTCCCTGAACCAAGACTTCGAGCTTGTTGGAAAGAAGGCGGGGCACCCCATCAGCGTAGCCAATGCCCACAACGGCAATTTTCATCGGCTTGGGGGCAATGAATTGGTGGCCATAGCTAATGCCCGTATGGGCGGGAATCTCCTTCAACAGGGTAATGCGCGATCGCACTTGCATCACTGGTCGCAGCGGCACCACCCCCCGTAAATGGGGCGCCGGATACACGCCGTAGAGACTCAAACCAACGCGCACCATGTCATAGTGACTACTGCGGTTGGCCAAGGTGGCTGCCGAATTCGCCATGTGACGGCGCACAGCCCCTAAACCTAGGGCCGAAATCTGTTCCCACACCTGTTCAAAATAGGCCTGCTGCTGCCACATCAAACTGGGATCGGTGTCATCGGCACTGGCAAAGTGAGAATAGATTCCTTGGATGCGCAGGTGGGGTAACCGCTGCACAAACTGCACAAATTCGACTGCATTCTGCCACGGACAGCCCAAGCGGGACATGCCTGTATCAATCATCAAATGGACATCAAGAGGTTCCCGCCGGTGATCAGCGTAGTCAGAGAAAATCAAGGCTTGCTTGGGTGTAGAGAGGGTGGGCTGAAGCTGCCACTCGGCCATCATCTGCACCTGCACGGGCAAATTGACGGATCCCAAGACCAAAATTGGCGCTGTAATCCCCGCCTGCCGTAGGGCAATCCCTTCGGGGATTGTTGCCACCCCTAGCCAAGTTGCACCGTGGGCTAAAACCGTCTGTGCCACCGTGAGGGCACCATGACCATAGGCATCTGCTTTCACCACGGCTAAAAGTTCCGTTGTTGGTGCCAGCCATTGGCGAAGATGTTGGGTATTCGCTGCCAAGGCCGCCAAATCAATTTCAATCCATGCGCGCTCACACTCCTGGGAACTGGTGAGCTGTTCCTGACTGAGCATTGTTTTTCCTATCCTCACACCATAACTTCCCCACAGGGGGTGACCAACCCTACAGCCACGGGTGCTCTGTGATTCAATGTATAGCACCCGATGTTCAGTCTTAGCGTCAATCATTCGCTTCTTAGCAAAACCTGCTAGAGTGGCACTACAGCCCTTTTCTATGACCTAGAGTCCATCAAGGAGATCTCGCGGTTTTGAGCGTGTCCCATCTCCGTAAAAAGGGCAGTAGATTGGCTGTGGTTGCCCTCTTGCTGAACGGGGCAATGTCATTTTTGTTGGTGTGAGGTCGAGGTTCGAGTGGACAACTGGCACAAGACATCCCTAGGGCTAAATCCTCTGGGAGCGATTGGCGTGTTTGACAGTGGGGTGGGCGGCTTAACGGTTTTACAGGCACTCCAACGCCTTTTACCCCAAGAATCGTTTCTCTACTTTGGGGATACAGCACGGTTGCCCTATGGAACTCGCCGCCGCAGTGAAATCCTGCAATATGTGCGGGAGATTTTGGCGTGGATGCATTCCCAAGGCGTCAAGATGGCGGTGATGGCCTGCAACACCAGTTCAGCCCTTGCCTTGGCACAGGTTCGCAGTGAGTTTCCCTTTCCGATCCTTGGCTTGATTGTCCCCGCTGCCAAGATGGCGGTCACGCTGGGAAAGCGCATTGGTGTCATTGCTACCCCCGCAACGGTTAAAAGCGGTGCCTATGCACGGGCACTTCAGGAACTCTCACCCACAGTGGCGATCGCTCAAGTGGCTTGCCCTGAGTTTGTCCCCCTTGTGGAAAGCAATTGCCTAGAGGGCGATCGCGTCCACCGCATTGTTTGTCAGACCCTAAACCCCCTAGCTCAATTTGACCCCGATACCCTCATTTATGGTTGCACCCATTACCCCCACCTGCGCCCTGTGATTGAGCAGTATTTGCCCGCAACGGTTCATCACCTTGATCCTGCCCATGCCGTTGCCCGTGCAACAGTGCGCAAACTAGAGGCCATGAATTTAGCGACTCCTTGCCCCCAAGGCCAAGTGCACTTTTATGTCAGTGGGATACCCGAACAATTTGCCCAGTTAGCCAGTCGATGGCTGGGATACTACCCAACGGTGGAGCATCTATCCTTGAGTGTCTTGACCCAATTCTATCCGCCATTAGAGATAACCGCCCCGCCACCAGAGGTCTCCGTGGTTGTTGCCAGCTAGGTGCCCTTGGGAATTTTGGCACAATAGAACTATGCCATCTGGCTGTGTTGTCTATTCACCACCCTTGGAGGATTCCCGTGAGTAGTACCAGTAATTTTCAAGAGGCGATTCGCGAGGCGCGTAGTAGCGCGATTGTAGGGCCTAATGTGATTCGCAATGCCCTGCCCTTTGTCGGTGGTGGCCTCGTCCTGACGGCGGTGGGTAGCTGGGGTGGCCTCGGCGTCATCAGCGCCGCACCTCAACTGTTCATGCCCACATTCATTGTTGCCATTATTGCTGAACTTGTCCTCTTTTTTGTGGCACAGGGAGCCGCTCGCAAAGGGAATAATGGGCTAGCCCTACCCCTGTTGGCCACCTACAGTTTGCTGTCGGGTTATACGCTCTCTGGATTGATTGCCCTTGCCCTCAGCACCGTGGGCATTATGGGGATCATCATTGCCGCTGGTGGCTGTGGCATTACCTTTATGGCCGCTAGTCCCATTGGTTCCAATCTGTCGGAACGTGATGGTTTTGCCCTTGCCAAAACGGTACAACTGGGGATTATTGCCCTGCTGGTGGTGCTCGTTCTCCAGTTAGTCTTCAGCTTCTTTGGTGTCTTTACACCCACGTTTCTGGAAATTGCGATTTCTGGCATTGGTGTCGTGCTCTTTGTGGGGGCTGCGGTGGTGGACTTCTTTGTGCTGCCCCGTACCTACCGCGATGATCAGTACCTCTCTGCTGCCCTTTCGATGTACCTGACCTACATCAACCTGTTTATCTTTATCCTGCGGTTACTGATTGCCCTCAATCGCAGTCGCTAAAACAGCAGATGACACTGGGCATGATCCCGGAGCAGATGGTCACAGAGAACGAGAGCTACCATTGCCTCGACCATCGGCACCGCTCGCGGTAACACACAGGGATCATGCCGCCCTTTTGCCGCTAGCATGGTTTCTTCACCCGCTTGGTTCACGGTTTTCTGGGCTTGACCAATGGTGGCGGTGGGCTTAAAAGCTACCCGCAAAATAATGTTTTCGCCATTGGAGATGCCCCCCTGAACCCCCCCAGAGCGATTGGTGCGGGTGCGAATTCTTCCCTGTTCATCGGTATAAAACTCGTCATTGTGCTCTTGACCCGTGAGCAGGGTACCGGCAAAGCCAGAACCAATTTCAAAGCCCTTACTGGCGGGCAGCGACATCACCCCCTTGGCAAGATCTGCTTCTAGTTTGTCAAAGACGGGGGAGCCTAGGCCGACAGGCACATTGCGAACCACGCACTCAATGACACCGCCAATGGAGTTGGCTTGCCGCCGCACCTCATCCACAAGGGCAATCATCTTTTCTGCGGTGGTGGCATCGGGACAGCGCATGATATTCGCCTCAACGGCAGCCGCTGCCACGGTATCAGGATCAACAACGGCTTCAATGTCCTTGACCCGCTTGACGTAGGCAATGATTTCGGTACCCGCGACTTGAGCCAGAATTTTGCGGGCGATCGCCCCCGCGGCCACACGCCCAATGGTTTCCCGTGCCGAGGCACGGCCCCCCCCTTGCCAGTTGCGAATCCCGTATTTGCCGTCATAGGTAGCATCTGCATGGGAGGGACGATAGACCCGTGCCATTTCGGCATAATCTTCGGGGCGAGTGTCCTTGTTGCGCACCAGAATCGCAATGGGCGTGCCGAGGGTTTTGCCCTCAAAGACACCGGAGAGAATTTCACAGCGATCGCTCTCTTGGCGAGGGGTCGTGAGCCGACTTTGGCCGGGGCGGCGGCGATCCAGTTCCTTTTGAATATCCGCTTCTGACAGTTCCAATCGGGGAGGGCAGCCATCCACAACCACCCCTACACCGCCCCCGTGGGATTCACCAAAGGTGGTGACGCGAAAGAGATGCCCAAACGTATTGCCCATAGTGATTTCTGAAACCTACGATCCGCTCACCCGAAAGGCCATGCCACAGCCACAGGTTTGACTGGCATTGGGATTGTGGAAGCGAAAAGCGCCCCCCATTAAGTCTTCGATGTAATCCACCCGCAACCCCCGCAACATCTCAGCCGCTTCCGCCGCGATCGCGATCGTCCAGCCTTGGGACTGGGTGAGCACATCCGTCGGCTCGGGTTCGGTCACAAGGGCAAGATCGTAGCGCCAGTCACCGCAGGTACTAGGTTGCACCTGAATCCGTAGAATGGCTGCTTGGCCTCGACTGACGCCATGGGCTTGGAGACGTTCCAACTCTTGAATGGCTGCGGGGGTCAATTCCACCATCTTGCACCAAACTAGCGGGAACCATCAGTATATCGTGGTTTGAGGAGGTTGGTGAGAGCTGCCTTGGCGTTGGGGTAGTCAAATTGAAATCCCGTAGCCAGCGTCCGCTCTGGCAAGACCCGCTGCCCCTTGAGCACCACATCGGCACCTTCCCCCAGCAGCAATTGGAGAACGGCGGCGGGCACAGACAACCAAGAGGGGCGCTGCATCACCTCTCCTAATACCCGGCAAAAGTCCGCCATCGTCAGTGGCTCTGGGGCGGTGGCATTGTAAACCCCCTGCATTCCCGCTTGATCCACTGCGGCCAGAATCAGGCGCACTAAATCCTGCTGATGGATCCACGAAAACCACTGCTGACCCGACCCAAGGAGCCCCCCTAGGTATAACTGAAAGGGCAATAGGAGCTTGGCCAGTGCCCCCTGCTCGCCGAGGACAATGCCAAAACGCAGAATCACGAACCGCACCCCTAAATCCGTTACCCCTTGGGCAGCCGCTTCCCAGTCCACACAGACCTTGGCCAGAAAATCATTTCCCGCTGCATGGGTTTCGACAAACGTTTCTGTATCGCTAGTGCCGTAGTAGCCAATGGCAGAGGTCGAGACCAATACCCGCGGGCGCTGTTGACATTGGGCGATCGCCCGCACCAACTGCTGTGTGCCGACAACCCGGCTATCGTAGATCTCCTGTTTGCGCTGCGCTGTCCAGCGACCATTGGCAAGGGGTTCTCCTGCCAAGTTAATTACTGCATCCGCCCCCTCAAGGGCAGCAAACCAGTCCCCAGCGGCTTTGGGGGTATAGCCCACCCATTCAACATGGGTCATGCCAGCGAATTGTTTGGCGGCTTTCGCCGGGGAGCGTACTAAGGCAACCACGTGATCGCCGCGATCGCTGAGGGCGCTGACGACCTGCTGCCCGACAAATCCAGTAGCACCGGTTACAACGACTCTCATAGATCCCTATCCATGGGTTGCGCTGGACGCTTTTGCCTCAAGGGCGGCCACCACGGGTTGCCACTCTGTACCGTAGCGTTCCCGCAGGGCGTGCCAAGCTGCCACTTGACCTGCGGCGTATTCACCGCGCTTACCCCACTGCAAAAAGGCACTGAGGACGGATTTCTCATTGGCATCGAGAAAGCGAATGGCGTAGGTAGGAAAGTTGCCCCGCTTGGCTTGCCCTTCCTCAAAGCGAATTTTGGCCACCTGATCCATATTCAAGTGAAACTCAAAGTCCTCCGTGTGCATATTGGCATAGCGCCCCTTGGGCAGTTCAGCATAGAAAACCTTGGTGAGGGGCGATCGCACCTCCAGAACGGCAGTTTCGTTTGTAACCACAAGGCGCAGTAGCCCCAATTGCTCACAATCCCTGAGAAATTGCTGAAAGGAGGGAGAAGTATCAGACATCGTTGGTGCATCAGCTATGAACGCTTCTTCCACTGTGACGCACAGAGGATGCTGATGCAAGACTGCCAAGTTGGTCTTTGTTATTTGGCCTTGGCCAAGTGCAGCACCACCCCCAAGCCTGCTCCCATGTCCTCCGGGGTCACCTTACCATCGTGGTTGGCATCGAGGGCATCAAACACTGCATCCGTTCCCAGCCACTCTTCGCGGGTAATAATGCCATCGCCATCGAGGTCATAGACATGGAAGAGTTCTTCTGCTGCATGGGTGAGGGTTTCCGCCCCTTCAAGGCGGGTCAGTCGCTGCGTCAAGAGATCCTCAAGGGTCTCCAGTGCCTTGGTGAAGCCCTTAATGCCCTCATCCAGTTTTTCACTGGCCATCTCATCAGCCGCGTGCATCTTGCGGAAGGTGGCTTCATCCATAGCGACTTTTTCAATGTCAAGGGTGGCAGCGATCGCCGGATCCAGTTTGCGTTTTAGCTCGCCACTGGTGTTTTGCAGCTCCTGTAGCAGTGCCGGTGAAATCGTCAGCAGATCACAACCCGCCAGTTCAATAATTTCGCCAATGTTGCGGAAGCTGGCGCCCATCACTTCCGTGGGGTAGCCGAATTTCTTGTAGTAGTTGTAGATTTTGGTGACGGAAATCACCCCTGGATCCTCAGGCCCTGGATACTCGGCACGACCTGTTTTTTTCTTGTACCAGTCGAGAATGCGCCCAACAAAGGGGGAAATCAATGTCACACCCGCCTCAGCACAGGCGATCGCCTGATGGAAGCCAAACAGTAGGGTTAAATTACAGTGAATGCCCTCTTTTTCGAGAATTTCGGCAGCGCGGATGCCTTCCCAGGTCGAGGCAATTTTAATCAGCACGCGATCGCGCCCCACGCCTGCGGCTTCGTATTGGCCAATCAACTCCCGCGCCTTTTGCACTGTAGCTTCTGTATCGTAGGAGAGCCGCGCATCTACTTCCGTTGAGACCCGACCGGGGATAATTTGCAAAATTTTCAAGCCAAAGGCCACCGCCAAGCGATCCACAGCAAGGGAGACAATCTCACGGGGAGTAGCACCAGACCCCAAATCAGCTTTGGCTTTGCGCAGGGTTTCATCCACAATGGGCTGGTACTCCTTCATTTGGGCAGCAGCCGTAATCAACGAGGGATTGGTGGTGGCATCACGGGGGGTGAATTTTTCGATGGCGAGGATGTCTCCCGTATCGGCGACCACAACTGTCATTTGTCGCAACTGTTCCAGCAAGTTCATGGGACAAGTCTCCCAAACGTGTCCCTTTCATTATCGTTCGCCAGCCCAAGGGTCGGGGAAAGCGCCGTAACAAAGCGCAATATGTCACCCCTCGGCTCTCTAGGTGTCATCGATGAGCGACCAACCTTGCGCCTCAACCCGCGATCGCCAGTGCTGCCAGTGCCGCTCAAGTTCCTGCCCCATTTCGGGAGTATTGAGGTGATTGCGCCAAAGAATCAGGGCATCCTCTGGGGGGTTCTCGTAGTAGTGGGGACGCCGTCCGACCAGTTCAAAGCCAAAGCGCTGATAGAGTTGTTGGGCGGCTGCATTGCTGGCGCGTACTTCCAACGTTGCCCACTGGCGATCGCCCCCTTGATGCCCCAGTTGCAAGAGCCGACATAGGAGTAACCCTGCTAACCCCTGCCGCCGGTACTGCGGATGCACCATCAACAGCACCAGGTGCAATTCATCGGCAATCCCCCAGCTCACGCCACAGCCCCACACCCCATCAAGGGTGGCCACCACCAGCAGCGTATGTTGCGGATTCTCCAACTCACGGGCATAGCCTTGGTGCGACCAAAAGCCCCCCAGACACACCTGATCCAGTTGAACGATGCTATCTAAATCCTTAATCGTTGGGCGTCGTAATTCTAATTGCCCCATGGCCGTTGCCTGCAAGGGAGAGTGCTATCATGCAGAGGAAATGGTACCCTATAGCAGCGCTATGGCAGAAGAGACGCCCACCCAAGCCCCCAAAAAAGAAAAGCCCCCCGCCATTGAGGATAAACCCTTTGCTGAGTTTATTAATGAGGCTTTTTTGCCTGCTCTCCAGAACGCCCTCAGCGCCAAAGTGGGGGATGTGAGTCTGCGCCTAGAGGAGAATACCGTGATGGGTGAGTGGGGCAAGGGAATGTATCAGTTTCGCCTCTACTTCCTAGAGGGGGATATCCAAGGGCCGAAGGCTTTTGTCTGTAGCAGCGGTGGCATTGCCCCCAGCACCATTGAGCCATTTTTGGGGGATGAGCGTAAAGTAACGCTTGATCTACTGGTCTTTGGGGTGATGCAGCGCCTGAATGGCCAAAAGTGGTTGGGAGGCAATTAGCGAGAGTATGGCCACAGCAATTCAAGTGGGCGATCGCGCCCCTGATTTTGAACTCACGGCTGCCAATGGCCGCAAGGTGAAGCTCTCCGACTTTCGTGGCAAAAAGAACGTTGTCCTCTACTTTTACCCCGCCTCAGAAACCCCCGGCTGCACGATTCAAGCCTGTGCCTTTCGCGATGCCTACAGTGTTTTCCAAGAACTGGGCGCTGAAGTGATTGGCATTAGTGGCGACCCCGTGGAGCGGCAGCAGGGCTTCCAGAAAAATCACCAACTCCCCTTTCTCGTCCTCAGTGATCCCGGCAACAAGGTTCGCCAGCAGTATGGTGCCTCTTCGCTCTTTGGTCTCTTTCCGGGGCGAGTCACCTATGTCATTGATCAAGAGGGTGTGGTGCGCTACGTTTTTGACTCTATGCTCAACTTCAAAGCCCACGTAGATGAGGCGCTCAAGATTTTGCGGCAGTTGGCCAGTGCCACTGCCTAGAGCAAGCGATCGCAATCACACCCCAACGGTAAGCGAGTTCACTGCCAAGGCCGACTCCCTAGGGCTAGGGTAGAGCTATTCTTCTTAGGAGTTTGGCCATGCGTTCCTACCTTGCCCTTGTACCTGCGGTGCCCCTCTTTCTGTTGTCCCTTGGTTCTCTCAGCCTTGCTCAGGGAACGACGCCTGTGGTGAGCCAGCCTTCCAGTCTTGTGGCGCGACTGCGGGCGAATCTGCCGAACCGTGGTGTTCCCGGTAGTCGCTTTGGGGGGGCAACCCGTGGAGCCTGTGTTAGCGGCAGTGAACGTTTAACCGCCTTACTCCCTGATACCCACCTTGGCCAAACGGCTGTGGCGACACCAACCCTCTTTGTTTTTGTGCCCAAGAGCAAAGCCACGCAGGGGGAAGTGGTGATTGCTGATGCTGAGCATCGTCCCCTAGCAACAATGGTGGTGGATCTACCCGCTGAACCGGGGATTCTGGCACTGAAGCCCAATGTGCAACTCCAACCCGGCCAAGACTACCGCTGGACCTTTACCCTACTGTGTGGTGCTGATGCCGATGATCCCTCCGCCTTTATCTCTGTCAGTGGCGTGATTTCGCGGGTGCAGCCGGCCACGGATTTGGCAAAGCAACTTCAGGGCAAGAGTGGGGGCGATCGCCTTGGGGCAGCAGTTGATGCAGGCCTTTGGTACGAAACCTTGGCGATTTTGGCCGAGCTGCAAGGGAATGAAGCCACACGGAACCTAGCCCGCAGTGAATGGGTCGCCGTATTATCTGCCGTTGGTCTAGGGAGTATTGCCCAAGCGCCCCTAGTACAATAAAACTGAATGAGTTAGCGTGGTGGTTGCGGGAGTCTCTCACTCCTGAGGAAAGTCCGGGCTTCCGAAAGACCAAGCTTGCTGGGTAACGCCCAGTGCGGGTGACCGCGAGGATAGTGCCACAGAAATATACCGCCGATGGAGGGAAACCTCACAGGCAAGGGTGCAACGGTGCGGTAAGAGCGCACCAGCAACATCGAGAGGTGTTGGCTCGGTAAACCCCGGCTGGAAGCAAGGTGTGCTAGCGCTAAGGAACTAGGGTTGGTCTTTTCCCCAGTTCTTTGCTAGCCAGAGCCGCTAGAGGCACTTGGTAACAAGTGTCCCAGATAGATAACCACCCTTTGAACAGAACCCGGCTTACGTCTAACTCATTCATTAGACCCTTTTGCAAATCCCTTGTGAGGATGTGTCCTTGAGTCTTTGCCCCCCTTGTCTGGATCTTCTATGGTGAAGCTGGGTTATCTTGGCCCAGTGGGCACCTACAGTGAAGAAGCCGCTCAAAGCTACGCCCAATGGCAACAGGGAGAACCCCTGACGCTGATTCCTTTGACGACGATCGCTGGCTGTTTGGAGGCGTTGGCCGCCGGCGAGTTGGATTTGGCGCTAGTCCCCAGTGAAAATTCCGTTGAGGGCAGTGTCAACATTACCCTTGATTCACTATGGCGACTGGATACGCTGCACATTCAGTACGCCTTTATCCGCCCCATTGTCCATGCCTTCATTGCCCAAACCACAGATTTCGCCCAAATTCAAGCGGTCTATTCCCATCCCCAAGCTCTCGGGCAGTGCCAGCGCTGGTTACAAGCCCATCTTTCCCATGCTCGCCAATGTCCGGTGACCTCCACCGCCGAAGGGCTGCAATACGTGGCTCAATCCGATCGGGTGGCGGCGATCGCCTCCGTGCGAGCCGCCCAACTCCATCAACTACCCATTGTCGCCACCGAAATTCAGGATATTCCCGACAATTGCACGCGGTTTTGGGTGGTGAGTCGCCAACAGGGGGACGGCTGGCCCCAGCCGGGGGATACCCACACTTCCATTGCCTTTAGCCTGAAGGCCAATGCCCCCGGTGCCCTGCTCAAGGTGCTGCAACTCTTTAGCGATCGCCAGATTAACCTCAGCCGCATTGAATCGCGCCCCAGCAAACGTGCTTTGGGGGATTATCTCTTCTTTGTTGACTTAGAGGTGAATGGTCGCCCTGATGTGGTGGCTGATTGTCTCCTGGCGCTTAAGGACGCTACAGATGTCTTGAAAGTCTTTGGTAGTTATCAATTTCTAGACCTCGGAGAATAGGTTGGCCATGCGTATCGGTGTCCCCAAAGAAATGAAGGATCAAGAATTCCGCGTCGGTCTGACGCCAGCAGGGGTGCAAAGTCTGCGGGAGCGCGGTCATGAGGTTCTCATTGAAAGTGGCGCGGGGGTGGGTTCAGGCTTTCTCGATGAGGCCTATGTTGCCGCAGGGGCCCAAATTGTGGCCACGGCCCAAGCGGCGTGGGATGCCCAACTGGTGGTCAAAGTCAAGGAACCCTTGCCCTCGGAGTATCGCTATTTGCGTTCTGGCCAACTGCTCTTTACCTACTTGCACCTTGCCGCTAGTCGGGAGCTGACGGTGGCTCTGTTGGAATCGGGGATTACCGCGATCGCCTATGAAAGTGTTGAAGAAACGCATCATCACCAACGCAGCTTCCCGCTGCTAACCCCCATGAGCATGATTGCCGGTCGCTTGGCAGTGCAGTTTGGTGCCCGCTTCCTAGAGCGTACCCAAGGGGGGCGGGGAGTGCTCCTCAGTGGCATTCCGGGGGTGCGGCCGGGGCGGGTTGTCATTTTAGGGGGCGGTGTCGTCGGCACAGAGGCGGCGCGGATGGCTGTGGGTTTGGGGGCACAGGTGAGCATTCTCGATATTAATGTCGAGCGTCTCAAGTACCTAGAAACCCTCTTTGGCGCCCGGGTGGAGTACCTCTACAGCAGTTCTCACCTCATTGCTGAGCTATTGCCCCAAGCGGACTTAGTGATTGGTGCTGTCCTTGTGCCGGGTCAGCGTCCTCCCTGTTTGGTGCCCAAGTCCCTTGTGCAAACGATGCGCCCCGGCGCTGTGATCATTGATGTGGCCGTGGATCAAGGGGGCTGTGTGGAAACGCTGCGACCCACGACCCATTCCAACCCCACCTATACCGCCTTTGGTGTGGTTCACTATGGCGTGCCGAATATGCCGGGAGCTGTGCCTTGGACAGCCACCCAAGCCCTGACGAATAGCACCTTGCCCTATATTCTTTGCCTCGCCGATCATGGCGATCGCGCCCTCGAACTCTCCCCTGCCCTTGCCAAGGGTCTAGTGGTCAAGCAGCACCATTTAGTCCATCCTGATGTGCGGGTTGTCTTTCCTGATCTTTAGGCCGACGATCAAGTACC
Organism: Thermosynechococcus sp. TG215; assembly: GCF_031583455.1. Taxonomy (NCBI): domain Bacteria; kingdom Bacillati; phylum Cyanobacteriota; class Cyanophyceae; order Acaryochloridales; family Thermosynechococcaceae; genus Thermosynechococcus; species Thermosynechococcus sp. TG215. Next base: position 1,639,165 of record NZ_CP134178.1, read on the forward strand.
TCTGGACAGGCTGAGCCCCGTTCTCATTGACGCTCATCCCGCTAAGGCTAGGCGTATAGCAGGAGATTCCCCGTTCACAGCATCTCTACGAAAAACCTAGGCCATGCTAGTTGAAGTCCGTCCGAGGTGGAGAGAAAGTATTCCAGGCCAACATCGAGGCCAACCACCCGCTTCAAGACTTGCTGCAATGCTTGGGCGTTAACCGACGCTAAATCAGGGTTGGTCTGCTTTGCTTGGGTTAATCCTTGGCACTGCACGTTGAAGCTGGGGTAGGGGGCATCCGCTGGGATGATGTACTCGCTAGGCACAGAGCAGGCATTGACTGGACATTTGCGCGCAGCAATCCAGTCTTTGCGCTCCCTCAGCGCATCATTTCAAACTTGGCGACACACGTCTAGATCGTAGTCGATCTGCTTAGCCTGCTGCTGGGTTAGTTTTAGTTTGTACTCGTACGTCAGGGTGATCATGAGTGGACTATAGCTATCAGTCGCACCCGATGTTCGGTGCTAGCTCAATATATCCAGCAACAAGCTGAGATTGAGTGACTGCTCCCTATGGTCGCCCGCCGCCTCACCACTACCTAACCGCTTTGCGGTATAGACGGAGCACTGCGGCGAATTTTGGTAGATTGAATGGCAAGAAACTCATTGACACAAGGGCAATAGTAACGTCACAAAGTAAAACACAAGGGGTGCCGTAAAAACATAGCTATCGGCGCGATCCAAAATGCCGCCATGCCCGGGAATCAACTGGCCAGAATCTTTGACGCCGGCATCCCGTTTCATCATTGACTCCGTTAAGTCCCCCAATAGACTGGCAATGCCAATCATGAGGCCAAACATTGCACCCAAAAGCCAAGGGAGTGGCCAGCCGAGGGAATGTGCTCCCCAAAGGGCGACGCCTAAACTCCCTAAAACGCCAAACACTGCCCCTTCTACGGTTTTCTTGGGACTGATGTGGGAAAGCCGTGTCCGGCCAAAGAGCTTACCAACAGCATAGGCACCAATATCTGCCGCCCAAATACAGACAAAGGCCAAGAGGGTTACCTGCAACCCCAAGGGCAAAGCGGTGAGTTGAAACTGCTCTGGCCAAAATCCTCCCAAAGGTAATGTTGCCTGTTGCTCCAATCCCCGCAAGCGCACCCAATAGCTTGGCAAATAGCCGCCGTAAAATAGCCCCATGATTGAAGTGGAAATGTCGGCGATCGAGGCCAGCTTGGGTTGAAATAGCAAGTAGAAGCAAATGAAGGTACCTGCGACGGGAAAGACAGCATCCGCAAGGTCTGGACGCAGCAGTGAGGTGATCAGGAGCACTTGACTCACCACGAGGGTGGTTTTAGCCGCCGGCGCACTCCCTTTGGCACGGGCTAATTCAAAGTATTCCAGTTGACCCAGATAAATCAGTGCCCCAATGCCCAGACAAAAATACCAACCGCCTAGAAAGGTCATCAGCAGCGCGAGAGCGATCGCGACAAGTCCACTGGCAATGCGGATCCAGAGCATGGTGGTGAGGGGCGGTGATAAGGGGTTACATTGAGCCGCGCGTTGAGTATTTGCGTAGCGCGTCCAAAGAACGATCGCCGCTACAATAAAAAGTTTAATCTAAATTCACCAACGTTAAGGAAACATTAACAGACTCGCAGCCAAAACAGGATGCATGGCAATGTCCTTGGCAAGCTATAACGGATCAGGGAACATCATGGGGGCAAGGGCGTCATGAAAAGCGATTGGTCTGAGGTCGATTGTATCCATGACATCCAGTCTTCCCCTTGCTTGGACGCGTGTTGAGGAGACCAGTGCTCGGGTGACGCTGCCGCTGACAAAACTTACACCCCAAGAGTTGGTTGTCCGCTGTCAAGCCGGCAGAACCCCAGATCGTGCTGCCTTTACTGAATTGTTGCGGCGATACCAATCCCATGTGGAGCGAATTATCTATCACCTCGCGCCCGACTGGGACGATCGCGCCGACCTTGTGCAAGAAGTCTGGATTCGGGTCTATCGCAACATTCACAAACTCCAAGACGCCAGCAAATTTCGGGGTTGGCTCAGCCGCATTGCCACCAACTTGTTTTACGATGAGTTGCGCAAACGCAAACGCCATCAACCGCCCCTGTCGCTGGATGCACCCCTGAAAACCCAAGAGGGTGAAATGAGCTGGGAACTTGCCGCCAGTGATGCCAGTCCCGATGACCGGTTGCGTACGGATGAATTCTATGATCAATTACGGCGGGCGATCGCCAACCTACCGGCAACCTTTCGGACAACGATTGTTCTGCGGGAAATTGAAGGCCTCTCCTACGAAGAAATTGCCCAAATCACTGGGGTTTCCCTCGGAACCGTGAAATCGCGAATCGCCCGTGCCCGACAGCGACTCCAACTAGAACTCCAACCCCACCTCGATCTCCCTTCAACCTGATGCGAATCACCCCTACCCTTTTCCTGCAAGGACAGACCCCTATGATGGACGAACTGGATCACTGCAAACGCGATACCTTTGAACTCCTGAGCGCCTACCTCGATGGTGAAGTGACGGCTGCAGAACGGCAACAGGTGGAAGCATGGCTGGCCACTGACCCCGAAGGCCAACGCCTCTATCAGCGACTCCTGACCCTCAAGCAACAGATGCAAGAACTGCCCGTACCCTTGACCCCCTGTCCAGCGGATCGTTTGGCCGCTGAAGTGATTGCTAAGGCCCATCGCCCCCGTCGTATTTGGGTCTTAGGGAGTGCAGGAGCAACCCTAGCGGCATCCTTCGTGGCAATGCTGACGGGTCTAATTCCCAATCCCTTCTCCAGTCTGCCTGTGGCTATCACCAGTCCTGCCGGCATTGAGCCAGCGGTATCTCCTCTACCGATTGAGCCAACGGCAGTTGGTTTGATGCTCAGTCTTGACCGTCCCCCTGTGGCCATTCCCGTCAGTGAAACGGCTCCTGCGGCGCTGCCGGCACCTTGGGCAAGTTCACAGCCAAGGACTGAAGCTACTGACCAGGAATAATCTCCGGCTTGAAGGGACGCTCCAAAAGACAGTTGAGGGCAGCTTGGGGAGTGAGATGGCCACTAAGAACGGCATTCACCATCGCCGTAATCGGGATATCTAACTGGTGCTGCTGGGCATAGGTGCAGAGCACGCGAGCAGTGTTCACCCCTTCAGCCGTCCCCTTGGTCAGCGCTAGGGCTTGGGAGAGGGATTGACCCTGGGCAAGATGCCACCCCACTTGATAGTTGCGACTTAGGGCGCTGGTACAGGTGGCGAGGAGATCCCCTAACCCTGAAAGGCCGTAGAAAGTTTCCACTTGTCCGCCCCAGTGGGTACCCACCCGCACCATTTCCACCAGTCCTCGGGTAATCAGGGCAGAGCGGGCATTGACGCCAAGACCCAGACCATCATTGACGCCACAGGCGATCGCAATCACATTTTTGAAGATGCCCCCCATTTCCACACCCCGCCGATCCTCATTGCTATAGAGGCGAAAGGTGGTACTGCCCAAACAGTCTTGCACTGGCTTGGTGGCTGCTGGCTTTCCCCCCACCACTGCCGCTGCCGGTAGTCCCTGTTGAATTTCACCGGCCAAGTTGGGGCCAGAAAGAACGACGAGATCGTGATGCGGGCAGTAGGTTTGCCAAATATCCGCTGCTGTGGCAAAGGTTTCTGCTTCTAAACCCTTGGTGGCACTGACAAGGATGGTGTCTAGGGGGGGCTTGAGGGCGGCCACTTGGGCAGCGACTTCCCGTACCGCTTTGATGGGGAGAGCCGAAACCAATAAGTGAATCTCTTGGAAAAGAGCAGCCGAGAGTGCCCCCTGCGATCGCCCCCAGCAGGAGACCCTGCAGCCCTGTTGCTCAAATAGGTATGCCAGTGTTTGTCCCCAATGACCTAAGCCCAAAATCAATACCCTTGGGGACATACCATCCCCGTCCTAGGGCGTAACCGTTAGATTTTGAAATTGTTGCTGCTGTCGTTTGCGAAAGGCCTCTGCTTCAGCATTAAGATTTTCCATTTGATCCGCCACTACTTCGTTGGGATCGCGACCATCGATCAAACGCAGGCGATTCATCAGTCCGGGCACGGAAAAGTTGCCATTCTGGGGATTAAGAATACTTCCCAAATCATTGGCATTGCCGTTTTGTTGCCAGCCTTCCATTGGGTTATTCGTGTTTGCAGTCTGGGCAAGCGCCATACCCCCGAGATTGAGAGTGAGTGCAGCAAGGGCAAGACTGGTGAGATAGCGAGGTGTCATGGGTCACTCCTCAAAACATGCGCTAGGAATGCAGACGATAGGATGGCTTAATCGGTGCCGAGGGCTGTACAAGGGATTATACCAAGTCTTTGTCCTTGCCTAGGGGTTGCAGAAGTAGCATTGACTGGGATCGGCAACGGCTTCAGGAACTGGCACTGTGAGTTGGTGCAAACAGCGTTGACAGCGGTAACGGCTGGCTTTGATGGCGCTGGTGGGTGCGCCACACCGTTCACAGGGTAGCCCCGGCAGTTTCTCACGAGCCACAAACCCCGGCCAACCACACTGAGGACAGCCCTGAGCCATTGCTTGAACGAGGTCAGCAGCCGCTTGAGCAATCACCTGCATGCGCGTCGGGTTCATGTGGGCCCGCATATCGGTTTCAAGGTGAATGGTGGGGCAATCGGTTTCCAAGGTGGCGATCGCCCTTTGCAACTGTTCCTCGCTTTGAATCCCTTTGAAAATTGGCGTATTGGGTAGAGGATCCGCCTGCGCCATTGCAATCAAACCATGGGATGGAAAGCCCACCCGTGCGCCAAAGGCCAAGGCCTCTTCAAGATGACTCACGGTGGCATGGTTAAAGTTGGTTTCTAGGGAGAGCACCTCCCCCCGCAAGACAAGGTCATGGCGGCGATCCACAAGCAGGATGAGTTCGCGATCGCTCGGAAGCATCGGAAATTGCGGATGAGGGCCAAAGCTCCCCTCACTGGCAACCACTAAGTCTGCCTCCGTTTGTGTCAGCACCGCTTCTGCCTTGGCGAGAGCTGCCTCCTCTTGGGTGCCACAGCGGGGAATTTCACGGCTAAACGTCCCAAAGCGATCGCTATCAAAATCCGAGGCCACAACCACCGTTACCCCTAGACGCGCCAGCACCGGGGCGATCGCCTGCTCTTTGCCATGCTTGGTGGCAAGAATGGCTGTTCGTCCTTGGAAATAGGAATCCGTCGCCTTAAACATCACCGCCGAGGTATGCCTCAATCACCTTGGGATCATTTTTAACCGTCAGGGGATCCCCTAAAGCAATGAGTTGACCAAAGTCCAATACTGCCAAGCGATCGCACAAACTCATCACCAAGGGCACATGGTGCTCAATGAGAATCACCGTCAGGTCAAAGGTCTCCTTGAGGCGGCGAATTAACTCACAGAGGTCTTGCTTTTCCTTGGGGTTCATACCCGCAGCCGGTTCATCTAACAAGAGCAGGCGGGGTTGCAGTGCCAAGGCACGCGCCAGTTCAAGGCGGCGTTGTTCACCATAGGGTAAGTTGCCTGCCCGCTCGTGGCGCCGCTCATAGAGATTCACCCAGTAGAGGAGTTCCTTGGCGCGGTTTTCCAAGCGCTCCTGAACATACCGTACGGGCGCTGCTCCCCAGAGGTTTGCCCAAAAACCGGCAGAGGCATGGAGATGCTGTCCCATGCGCACATTCTCCCAAACACTCATCTCTGGAAAGAGGCGAATATTTTGAAAGGTGCGAGCAATGCCCAACCCAGCAATCTGGTGGGGCTTAAGCAGGTGCAGGGGCTGCTGCTGAAACTGAATTTCTCCTGAGGTGAGAGGAATTAACCCCGTCAGCAGGTTAAAAAGGGTGGTTTTACCAGCGCCATTGGGGCCAATAATGCCAAAAATCTCCCCCGTTGCCACGCTAAAGGACACGCAATCAACCGCCTTGAGGCCGCCAAAGTAGCGGCACACATTCTCTAAGGTCAGGAGTGGCTGCGACATCTAGGGCTGAGAAGGGGGAAGTTTCTCGAAGGCTTGGTAGGCCATGCGCGAGACTTGGCGAATGAGTTCACTACCTCGGGGATCATTGTAGGGGCGTTTCACCATCATTGCTGCCACATAGCGTTGGCCATTGGGCATATCCACCATGCCCGCATCTCCCACCACAATACCAATATCGCCAGTTTTGTGGGCAATCGTAGCCCCTTTGCCAAGGCCAGCGGGCAAGAGGGTATTAGTGACCGTGCGCCGCATAATGTCCAGCAGGCGATCGCGACTACGGGGGGAGACAATTTCCCCCTGACCAATTTTCAGCATCAGCGTTGCCAAGTCGCGGGGGCTAGTGGTGTTGGTGCCCTTCATATCCGGTAGCAGATTGTTGATCACTGTATTTTCTAAGCCCCATTCCTGAAACTGTTGGTTGAGCACGGCTGCGCCCCCAAGGCGATCAATAATCATATTCGTTGCCGTGTTGTCGCTAATGGTAATCATTAAATCGGCCACCTCAAGGGCAGGATACTGGGAATTGGGCTTTTGATACTGCAGCGTACCGGCCTCAGGGGCAATCAGATCCGGACGCATGGTGAGGCGTTCATGGAGCGTGACTCGTCCCTCATCCACCGCCTTGAAAAAGGCAACAAGGATGGGAAATTTAATCGTAGAGGCCGCTGGAAAGACCGCATCGCCGCCTACATTCAGAGATGCCCCGGAGTCGAGGTTAAAAAAGTACAGCCCCGCCGTCAGATTGGGTTGACGGCTCACCAGTTGTTGAATTTGCTGTTGCAGAGTGGGGAGGGGACGTTCTGGGGGCAAGTTGGGGGTTGGTGTTTCAGGAGCGATCGCCTGACTGGCCGTGGTCTCTAGGGACAGTTTTTCAGGCTGCAACACCGACAGCAGTGTGCCGACTATGGTGGCAAGGGCAACCACACTGACGCCAAAGCGAAAAGTCATTAAGAACAAATTGGGACGGGGAGGCGTTGGGCTAGGAAGCGGTGACGGATGAGACAGTGAGGAAAGCGTAGAGGACGAAACCATTGAACGCGACTGAGCAACCATGCCATTTACTGTAGAGGGAAGGTGTCCGAAGCAATCGTGGCTGCGTGCTGAATCGCCCACTCCACCTGACGAACCATGCCCCGCAACAGCGCCACTTCGGCATCCGTGGGGTAGGCACGCCCGAGGAGCGATCGCACCTTGGCCATACGACTAGCAGCGGTATGGGGATACAAAAAACCAATCTGGAGCAGCACCTCCTCTAAATGGTCATAAAACCCCTGCAACCGCTCAAAGGGGACGGCAGACCCTTGGGGAAAAGTTCCCGCACTGTCGCAGGCCGTCAACCACAACTCATAGCAGCATACGGCAACAGCTTGCGCCAGATTCAAAGATGGATAAGCATTAGCCGTAGGAATCTGCACCAAACCATGGGCACACTCCAATTCTGCATTCGTGAGTCCCCGATCCTCGCGACCAAAGACCAGTGCCGACTGCGGGACAGCCAACAGTTGCGGTGCCGCCTGACGCGGTGTCCACAGAGGTAACGCCAAATCCGCCACATCTCGCCCCACCGTGGCAAAGACCCGCTGACAATCCGCCAGTGCCGTTGCGAGGGAGTCCGTCATTCTGGCTTGCTGGAGCACATCCTCTGCATGAACCGCCCAGCGACGGGCTAGCTCTCCCTTGGGATCACAGCGGGGACTGACAATCCACAACTGCTGTAACCCCATATTTTTCATCACACGGGCAATGCTGCCGACATTGATCTCCCCTTGGGGTTCAACGAGCACAATGCGTACCGAAGGCAGGGTATCCACGCTTGCTGGCTGAGCCAAAATAAAAAAATAATTAACATTTTCTAGATGATTTTAGAAGACTTCTTTAATCTTTCTCAAGTCCTTACAAATTCAGGACTTTGCTGCATATTTCATAAAATTTAATAACTGTAACACGCTGAGTACGGTTCTTAGCGCAATCAGTAAAATTGGAAATAACTTTTTAGGTGTGACCCCTACTCGCAAACCGCGTTCCCTTGCTTAGGAAGTTCTCCAGAGATTTCCTAGGTACAGCTCTGTTCTAAAACATGGGGGACACAAAGGGGGCTTCTCTCCTATAGAGACTTTCACCGTTTTAACTGTGTTCCATCCCTGTGAAGAGGGCTGGGTTTTGGGCTGGCAGCAGGGGTCTTGACTTATGTGGTGTGGTTCTGTCAATGAGGAGTTAACTCATGTGGCGTTTTATGAGCTTGCATTGGCCAAAACTCAGTGCCGTCGGCATCCTGTACTGTGGTCTAGCCGCTGGCTTAGGTTATCTTACGAACCTACAACTGGATGCAATGCACAATCAAGCAAAAAATCAAGCCATCACCGTGCAATTGTCCCATAGCCTGAATGACCTCAATCCCTGAGTCAAGAGGCTTTAGCTTCGAGGGGGAGATCCTCCGTCAGACCAATTTCCCGTTTCAGCAGCTCAACCGACTGTGGATCAATGTAGCTTTCGCAGCAAATGAGACGGGGGATGCGAATCAACTCATGACGGGCCGCCGCAATAGCTGCTTTGACCCGTTCCCCACTGGCGCGATCGCTAATGATCGTGTGGGCACGGTGCACCAAGGCATTGAGCTTATAGCTATCGTTGGCTTGAGCCGTCACCAAGAGTAGCTCATCCCCTCGCAAACTGTGGATCATCACCTCGGCCACACCGAGGGTACCGGAACTCAGGCTCACCAACCCCAAGCAGGAGCCTTTTGGCAATTGTCGCACCACTTCCAGTTCCCGCTGGTAGTTGTAGATGTCGATGAAAAATACTCGCACGTCCTTATCGCGGGTAATCGCTTCCGTCATGCTGGCAAAATAGCGCACGGTAACGACAGTTGCAGAGGTATCGCCATCAAGGACGGTTTCTAAGTCTTCAAGAAAAATCAGCTCGACGGGAATTGGCAGCAGTTGTTGCAGTTCCTGAACAATCAGTTCGCCAGCCCCTTGATCGTGGCGGGGCACCGTCACCAAAACCCTCACTCCGGCTTTCTGGCGGGCATCAATCTCGGCAAGGAATAACTCGCGAATTTGACTCAGGGAATAGCCCATTTCGAGGAGGGTATCGACACTTTCTTGAACAATGCGGTGTACAGGCACAACAGCGGGTCGGCGTTGGCGAGGACGGGTTTCCTCTTGGCCGAGGGCACGCACATAGATGCCCGACCCCACTTGGGGCACGACTAAACCAGCAGCTTCAAGGCGTTCGTAAACTTTGCTGATCGTGTTGCGGTGCAATCCAGTTTGCATGGCGAGCTGCCGCGTACTGGGCAAGCGATACCCCGGCGGAAATTGCCGTGCAGCGATCGCAAAACTAATTTGGTTAAAGAGCTGAGTTGAAGCAGGAATTTCGCTATCTGGTTGGATGTGGAATTGAACCATACGTGTCCTTTCGCCCATCAGGTACTGTCCTAGAGGGATACGCCCTCCTTGGTGTGACTATGCCAGATGCAAAACCTACCCCCAATCGCTGCATAAACCGTCACAGTTAGTGAGTAATTTTACCGCACTTGCTACCGATCGTTCTTTTTGGGGCGATAAAGCACGGTTACAGGGTCACCACCAAGTTGTCGCGGTGGACAATCGTATCGGCAGCGGCATAGCCGAGGATCTTGGCTAGTTCGCTGGACTGTTGCCCCTGCACACGCCGGATTTCTTCACTGTTGTAGTTGACAAGGCCACGGGCAATTTCAGTGCCTGCGGGGTCACAGAGCTTAACAGCATCTTGGGCTTGAAACTCCCCTGCAACACGGGTGATGCCTGCTGCTAAGAGGGACTTGCCACCCACAGTAATGGCCTTAACGGCACCCTCATCGAGCCACAACTCGCCTTTGGGAATGAGGGCACGGGCAATCCAGCGTTTGCGGGCATTGATGGTTTTGGGACGGGGTTCAAAGTGGGTGCCCAAGGGCTCACCCGCAAGAATTTTTAGCAGGTTGGTGGGCGATCGCCCATCGGTAATGACAGTGCGTACGCCGGCTTCGGTGGCAATCTCGGCAGCCCGAATTTTGGTGGCCATGCCCCCGGTGCCCCAAGGGGAGCCAGCAGCACCAATTTGAATCGTTTGGGCTAACTCGGCTAAGGAGACCACCCGCTCAATGGGAACGGCTGTTTTATCAATGCGCGGGTCCGCTGAGTAGAGGCGATCGACATCCGTGAGCAAAAATAACCAATCGGCTTCCACAAGGCTCGCCACAAGGGCTGAGAGAGTATCATTGTCGCCAAACTTGAGTTCATCCACCGCCACCGTATCGTTTTCATTGACAATGGGGATGACGCCCAGTTCAAACAGCGCTTGGAACGTGTTGTAGATATTCAGGTAGCTCTGGCGATCGACAAAATTTTGCCGCGTCACGAGGATTTGGGCAATCGGCTGGCGCAGGACTGAAAAAAGATCATCGTACATGCGCATTAGGTGTCCCTGCCCCACTGCTGCCACTGCTTGTTTTTGGGCTAATTGTTGGGGACGCTCTGTTAAGCCCAAGCGCACAGCACCCACGCCCACCGCCCCAGAGGAGACGAGTACCACGCGATCGCCCCGCCGTTGACAGTGACACAAGACCTCCACCAGTTGGGCAATGGTGGCCAAGGCTAGATTTCCTTCTTTACCCCCCGTTAAGCTCGATGTGCCAATTTTGACGACCAGTGTTTGTGCCATGGGGAGTCGGGACGGATATTGACCAGTGGGTATAGGATCAGACGTGCTCATTGTATCGCGGTGGGAGACAGCCAATGAACTCAGGGTTTTGGTCTGAGGTGCTGCAAACCTGTCAACAGATTCAACAGGTGGTTGCCCCCCGTTTGCTGGAGTGGGCAGGGCAATCCCCCAGCGATCGCAAAGCCGATGGCAGCCTTGTTACCCGCGCCGACCTTTGGGCCGATCAGAAAATCACCGCGATGCTGCAAGAGCGCTTTCCCCACCATGGCTGCCTGAGTGAAGAGGGCAACCATACCTACGGTGGTGAACAGTGGTGTTGGATCATTGATCCGATTGATGGCACGACTAACTATAGTCATGGTCTGCCCATTTGGTGTATTGCCCTCAGTCTGCTCTACCAAGGCACACCCGTATTTGGCTATGTGCACGTTCCCGGCTTGCAGCAGACGTTTTATGGCTTCTATCAAGCCCCTGACCATGCCAACGGTGCCTATTTGAATGAGAAACCCATTCGCGTCAAGGTCAGTGAGCCAACGTTGCAGACGTTTTTTAGTCTTTGTGCCCGCAGTACTGATGTGCTCAAGCGCTCCTTCCCCTGCAAAATTCGCATGTTGGGATCCGCCAGTTACAACTTGCTGACCGTTGCTGCGGGTTATACGCTCGGTGCTGTGGAGCGCACACCTCGCATTTGGGATGTTGCCCCCGCTTGGCCAATTGTCCATGCCGCTGGTGCCCACTGGCAATGGTTAGACCCGCCAGAACCGTGGCAGAGAATGTTTCCCATTCAGCCGGGGCAGGAAGCCGGGAGTCGTATCTTTCATACACTGGTGAGTGCCAGTCCCAGCTTGGGGCAATTTTTTGCAGCGTACATTATCTAAAATGCGTACATTATCTAAAATGCAGCTTGAGGGGATCAGCTCATCAAAAATCATGCAAAGCAATCTTTATGAAAGCGACTTTTATGCTTGGACCCTAGAGCAGGCGAAGTTGCTCAAGGGAGGCGACTTTGGCCATCTTGATATTGCCCACCTAGTAGAGGAAATCGAAGCCTTGGCACGGCAGCAGCGGCAAGAACTAAAAAACCGCCTCGGTGTTTTGATTGGGCATTTGCTGAAGTGGGAGTACCAGCCAGAAAGACGCAGTAAAAGTTGGCGAGTCACGATTCAGATGCAACGACGCGAGATTAAGGATTTATTGGAGGAAAATCCTAGCCTTCAGTCTTATCTAACGAAGGCGATCGCCAAAGCCTATTTGGCAGGACTAGACTTAGTGTGCTTGGAAACGCCCCTAGACTATCCAGATTTACCCCCAACCTGTCCCTATACCCTAGAACAATTGCTCGACCCAGACTTCCCGCGAGATTTGTATCCCACGGAATAGTTCACCATCAAAGGCCATGACCTCTCCTCTGTATGACACGGACTTTTATGCCTGGACCCTAGAGCAGGCGAAGTTGCTCAAGGCAGGCGACTTTGGCCATCTTGATATTGCCCACCTAGTAGAGGAAATCGAAGCCTTGGGACGGCAGGAGCGTCGGGAGCTAGAAAATCGCCTCGGGATTCTCATTGGACATCTCCTGAAGTGGGACTATCAGCCACAAAAACGCAGTAAAAGCTGGCGAGCAGCCATTCGCGAACAACGGCGAGCTGTGCAGAGACTGATCCATCAAAACCCCAGCCTAGAACCCTACTTACCCCAGGCGATTGCTGAGGCCTATGAATCTGGCAAAGATTTAGTGGTGCGTGAAACCCCCTTGGACTACTCAGATCTCCCTGAAACCTGCCCCTATACACTGGGGCAACTCTTTGATCCCGACTTTCCTGCCACGAAGTAAAAAACTTCAGCGTTCTGAAGCATACTCATGGCATCAAGGCTATACTGGCAGTGACGACGTGGAGTCGCAGTATGGATACAGCCCAAATTAAAGCTCTAGTGGAAAAAGCCCTAGAAGATAAAATTCTTACCCTCGAAGAGCATGGCCAAATTATTGACGCAGTGCTTTCCGATGGCCAAATTTCCGAAGAAGAGGAAAAAATTTTACAGGAACTCCTCGAACGGGTCGCCTCTGGGGAAATTGATTCCCAGTATTAGGGTGTTTTCATCTGCACTCGCCCTTGGCGCAGGACGTGCCATTCCCCCGATTGCCATTGCACGACGGTTGAAGGTTCTGGGGGGGTAGGGGGTAACTGCCACGGGTGGAGCGTCAGCACTTGGGGAAACTCACGGGCGATCGCCCCCCATTCAATGAGTGGCGGCTGACCTGAACGGTTAATACTGGTGGTGGCCAATGGTCCTGTTTGCTCGAGGAGGGCTTGGGCAGGCGGCCAATCGGGAACCCGCAAGCCAATCGTGCCTGTACCTAGGGGGTTCAAACCCGCAGGAAGTTCAGCAGCGGGCAACACCAAGGTCACGGCTCCCGGCCAATAACGCGCCGCCATAGCAGACCACTGCTCCCATTCAGCAGCACTACCGCGCACAAAGGGCCAGAGTTGCTCAGGATTGGCGCCCATGAGGATCAAGGGTTTAGACGGTTGGCGCTCCTTGGCAGCATAGATCAATTCCCCGCGATCGCACCGACTGGCCAAGGCGGGCACCGTATCGGTGGGAAAACTAATCAACCAATTGCCCGCTCGCACTGCGGCGACTAAGGCAGCCATACTCACCTGTGCCATATTTCTCCTCTACCAACCCATGGCAGCACCTTCCCCCCGCGGATCGGCTGCCCCTTCCAATTGTCCCTGATCCAAAACGCGAATTAAGCTGGCATTTCCCCAAGGGCGGCTTTGTTCTACCCGATAGCCCCACTGTTGCCACGCTTGAATCCAAGAACTTGGAATCGTTGGCTCGACAAAGAGGGTATCCGGTGCCCACTGCTGATGAATGCGGGGACGGGCAACGGCGGTGGCGGCATCCTGCCCTAAATCAACGACGTTCAGAAACAGTTGCAGCACGGTGGTAATAATGCGACTGCCGCCGGGGGAGCCTAAAACCATATTGGGGCGATTATCCTTGAGGACAATTGTTGGACTCATGCTCGAAAGGGGACGCTTGCCGGGTTCGATGCCATTGGCAAGGGGGGCGTTTTCTGATTGAATACCAACCACACCAAAGAGGTTGGGTTGATTGGGGGCAATGGCAAAATCATCCATTTCATTGTTGAGGAGAATCCCCGTTTGCGGCACCACCACACCCGCCCCAAAGGGACCATTGATCGTAAAGGTTAGGCTAACAGCATTTCTTTGGGCATCGACAACATTCAGGTGACTGGTGTTGTCTGACTCTGCAAGTTGAATTGGGGTTGCGGCACTCACAGCACGTTGGGGACGGGCACGACGGGGAAGAATTTCAGTGACCCGCTGTTGGGCATAGCGAGGATGGGTGAGGGCCGTGACCGGCACCGGCACAAAGTCACTGTCCCCGAGGTAACGGGCGCGATCGGCGTAGGCAATTTGCATGATGCTGGCTAGGTAGTGACCGCGATCGCTGGGGGTAGAAGCAGGGGGCAACAGTTGCCAGAGGTTGAGCATTTGCACAAGGGCCACACCACCAGCAGAGGGGGGTGGCATCGAACAGATCTGAAACGCACGATAGGTGCCACAAATTGGCTCTCGCCAAACGGGGGTATAGGTTCGTAAATCCTCTAGGGTGATCTTGCCCCCTTGCTGTGCCATAAACTCGGCAATCGCTCTGGCAATCCAACCCTCATAAAAGCTGCGGGGATCACGGGCGATCGCCCCCAAGGTTTTTGCTAGCTCCGGCTGTTGAATCACCGTGCCCAAGGGGGGAACTTGGCCATCCCTGAGGAAAATGCGCGCGGCGGTAGCATCGTGCTGCAGAACGGCTTGGCGCATCGTTGCCCACTGCTGATAACGTGGGGTAACCGCAAACCCCTGTTGGGCAGCCTGAATGGCGGGTGCCACCACCTGCGACCAAGGCAGTTGACCATAGTGCTGGTGCAAAGCGGCTAAGCCAGCAACGGTGCCGGGGGTGCCTGCGGCCAAGACCCCATCCAAACTGGCGCGGGGAATCACCTCTCCCTTCGCGTTGAGATACATCGTTGGTGTCGCTTGCAGGGGGGCACGCTCCCGAAAATCAAGGGCACGCAGGGTTTGAGATTGGGCGTGATACACAAGGACAAAGCCACCGCCACCAATCCCAGCGGCATAGGGTTCAACGACGGCGATCATGAATGCGGTTGCCACGGCTGCATCCACGGCATTGCCCCCTGCCTTGAGGATATCTCTTCCTACGTTTGCTGCTGCGAGTTGAGCTGCTGTCACCATTCCCCGCTGGCTAATCGTTTGAGCTGGGGCGGGTGGGGCGGCAAAAAATGTTACCGCTAGGACAATAGCGAGGAAGGGCGATCGCCCCCATTGCTCAACCTTCCCTAGAGTGAATCCTTGCCCCATGATTGATTTGGCTCAAAACTGCTGCGGAACCCCAGCCTGTAAAATACACGAAGAGAGCAGTATTGCAAACGTCCTCAACCGCCAAGGTTCATTTTTGCCATGCCAAATTCACTGTTAGAAACCAGTTGGTGGGTACCCTGTTATGGCTTAGTGGGTGCAGCCCTGACGTTGCCTTGGGCCACCGGTGTTGTGCGGCGCACCGGGCCTCGACCCGCAGCCTATTTCAATCTGCTGATGACGATTGTTGCTTTTGTGCATGGCTTTTTCCTATTGCAACAAACTCGCAGTGGCGCCACCGCAACGATTGTTTGGCATTGGCTACAGGCACCGGGACTCGATCTCTCGTTTTCATTGCTCATCAACAGTGTCACCACGGGGGCTATGGAGTTGGTGACGGGTCTGAGCATCTTGGCGCAGATTTTTGCCCTAGGTTATCTCGAAAAGGACTGGGGCATGGCACGCTTCTTTGCCTTGATGGGCTTTTTTGAGGCGGCCCTCAGTGGCATTGCGATCAGTAACTCGTTGCTCCTCAGCTATGGTCTGTTGGAGATGCTGACCCTCTCGACCTATTTGCTGATTGGCTTCTGGTATGCTCAGCCCCTTGTGGTCAAAGCAGCACGGGATGCCTTTCTCACCAAACGGGTGGGGGATATCTTACTCCTCATGGGGGTAGTCGCTGTCGGCAGCCTTGCGGGGAGTTATGATTTTCCCGATCTCTACCAATGGGCAGAAGACGCCAATTTACCAGACGGTTGGGGCTTTTTACTGGGCTTAGCCTTGATTGCAGGTCCCACGGGTAAATGTGCTCAAGTGCCTTTGCACCTGTGGCTCGATGAAGCGATGGAAGGGCCCAACCCCGCTTCGATTATGCGCAACTCAGTGGTGGTGGCGGCGGGTGCCTATATTCTCATTAAGCTACAGCCGATTCTGGTGGCCTGCCCGGGGGCAAACATTGCGCTGATCCTGATTGGGGCGGTGACTGCCATCAGTGAATCCCTTGTTTCCATTGCCCAGATTGACATTAAACGGGCACTGTCCCACTCGACAAGCGCCTATCTGGGGTTGGTGTTTATTGGCGTCGGCACCAACTGGACAGATTTTGCCCTGTTTGTCTTGCTCACCCACGCGATCGCCAAGGCACTGCTGTTTATGAGTATTGGCAGTGTGATTATGACCACTAACTGTCAGGATTTGACGGAATTGGGGGGCTTAGGCGGACGGATGCCAGCCACAAGTTCAGCCTTTGTGATCGGCGGTCTATCCCTAATTGGCTGTCTGCCCTTGGGTGCCTTTTGGTCGTTTTATCGCGGCATTGACTATTACTGGCAAACCCAGCTTGGCTTGGTGGGGCTGATTTTGCTGGTTAATACCCTAACGGCTGTCAACCTCACCCGTGTCTTTCGCTTGGTCTTCTTGGGGTCTGCCCAACCCAAAACCCGCCGCGCCCCCGAAGTGCCTTGGCCGCTAGCAGTGCCAATGGTCACCCTGAGTATTTTGAACTTGCTGGTGCCCTTCATTTTGCAGCGAGTGCAGTTGTTACCGACAACGATTGATTGGTGGATTGTGGTTCTGCTTGTGGTGTCGGGATTCACTGGAATTCTCCTTGGCGGCTTTGTCACCCTCAAACGCCAGTGGACACGTCCGATCAAGGTGCCCTTGCGCTTTGTGCAGGATCTGTTAGCCTACGATCTTTACATTGAGGAACTCTATCGCTATACCGTGGTCTGGGCAGTGCGATCGCTCTCGCAGTTGAGCGCTTGGGTGGATCGCCACATTGTCGATCGCATTGTGAATACAACGGGTGTGGCATCCCTTGTGGGGGGTGAGTTGCTCAAGTACAGTGCCAGTGGTCAATCCCAAGCCTATTTGCTGCTGGTGTTCATTGGTGTGGCGATTCTTGGGGGGGCGATCGCATGGCTACTACTGTAATGCCGCTGTTAAGTTTCCTTCTCTGGGTGCCCTTACTCGGTGCCCTTGCCCTCAGCCTGTTACCCGCTGAAAGTCTGGGACGCACCTACCGCAGTTTAGCCGCTGTCGTGATGGCGATCGCCCTTGTCGTCAGTCTCGCGATCGCCCGTCTATTTGACCCCGCCAATGCAGCACCGCAATTAACCGAGGTGATTCCTTGGTTGGAGCCACTGGGCTTGAGCTATCGCCTGAGCGTGGATGGCCTGTCGCTGCCGCTATTGGTCTTAAATAACTTCCTGACGCTGATTGCCCTCTTGGCCACTTCTGTCAATCTGCCCCGTCCGCGGTTGTATTACCCGCTGGTACTGCTGTTGAATGCGGGTGTCAGTGGCGCTTTTTTGGCCGATAATTTGCTGCTCTTTTTCCTCTTCTATGAATTGGAGTTGATTCCCCTCTACCTTCTGATTGCGATTTGGGGTGGGGCACGGCGCAGTTATGCCGCCACCAAGTTTTTAATTTACACAGCCATTTCTGGGGTGCTGCTCTTGGCTGGCTTTCTGGGACTGGTGTGGTTAGCCCATGCCCCCTCCTTTGACTTTGACCCCCAGTTATCCACCCTCTTACCCCTGAGTTCACAGCTGGTTCTGTTGGGGCTGATTTTGGTGGGCTTTGGCATCAAGATTCCCCTCGTGCCCTTCCATACGTGGCTACCTGATGCCCACGTTGAAGCCTCCACGCCGATTTCTGTGCTGCTGGCGGGGGTACTCCTGAAATTGGGTACCTATGGGCTAGTGCGCTTTGGCGTGCAGTTATTTCCGCAGGCATGGCAAGTTTTGGCGCCGGGGTTGGCCACTTGGGCGGTAGTCAGTGTCCTCTACGGTTCCCTAATGGCGATCGCCCAAACGGATATGAAAAAAATGGTGGCCTACAGTTCCATTGGGCACATGGGGTTTGTTCTCTTGGCCACTGCCACTGCCACTCCCTTGAGTATTTTGGCGGCTATTGCCCAAATGATGAGCCACGGGTTAATTTCCGCCCTCCTCTTTTTACTGGTGGGGGTTGTCTATGAAAAAACCGGCAGCCGCAACATTGAGGTACTGCGGGGATTGCTGAACCCTGAGCGGGGGTTGCCCCTGATTGGTAGCCTGATGATTGTCGGTGTCATGGCCAGTGGCGGTATCCCCGGCATGGTGGGCTTTGTGGCGGAGTTCCTGATCTTCCGCAGTAGTTTCCTCACCTTCCCAGTGCAAACACTCCTGTGTATGGTGGGGACGGGCTTAACAGCAGTGTATTTTCTCTTGCTGGTGAACCGCGTCTTTTTTGGTCGTTTGCCCAATGAATTGACGGATTTGCCGCCCGTGGCGTGGGGCGATCGCCTGCCGAGCCTCCTATTAGCCACGCTAATCTTGATCTTAGGGATTATTCCCAACTGGCTGATCCATTGGAGTGAAACCACCGTTAGCCTTCTCACCACTGCTGTTGCTACGCTGCCCGTACCATGACCCTGATTACTGCTGCTCCAACCTCCCTGCATCAAGAACTGCGTACCGCCATCCTAGAGCGGTTGCTGAATGGTCAAGCCCTGTTACCGGATACGCCAACCCATGTGATGGAAGTGGTGGGCATCCTCAAAAGCTATGGGGTGGTGCTCAAGGCCTACGCGGAAAATCTCTGCGACATTAGTGAGCGGCAGTTTCTGGTGCTCTTTCCCTTTTTCAAATACTTCAACGGTGAGATTACCATTCCCAAGCTGCTGCGCCACTGGTGGCACGACCGCATTAACTACGAATACGCCGAATACTGTATGCGTGCCATGATGTGGCATGGGGGCGGCGGTCTTGATGCCTTCCTTGATTCGGCAGAATTTCGGCAATTGGCGGCCAAGGCGATCGCCGCTAAACTGCGGGGCAATCCCCTGATGCAATTCGTGAACCAGCTTTTTCCAGAGTTTTTGCTGGAAACGGTGCGGATGCTCTGCTACTACAGTGGCTTGGGGCAGTTTTGGACGGTGATGTATCCCATCTTTCTCACCTTGAGCGATCGCTACGATGCGGGTGAGATTCGCAGCATTCCCGATGTCGTAGATCATATTCGCGCGGGACTGATTGCGGCTGCCGATCGCCCCATTACCTACAGCGTTACCATTCACGGCCAAACTTACGATATTCTACCGGCTAGCGCTGGTCTTACCTTTTTAGCCGACACCGCCATTCCCTATGTCGAAGCGGTGTTCCTGCGGGGTACCCCCTTCTTTGGCCTCATTTCCTTCAATGCCCAAGCGCAACAAATTTCCCGCGATCAAAGCGAGTTTGGTTATGGTGCCCTGTTTGCGGATCCCATTCCCACGGGTGCGGCTGGTATTCCTCCCACACTGCTCATGCAGGATATGCGCCACTATCTCCCTCCCTATCTTTTAGAGTTCTATCGTCGCCAAGGCCGAGGGGAAGACGATCTGCGCGTGAAAATTTGCCAAACCTTCCAAAAATCAATGTTTTGCGTCACCACAGCGGCAATCACTGCCCTTGCCCCCTATCCTTGGACGACCACTGACCCCCAAGAGCAAGCCGCCAATCGGGCATTCTACGAAACGTGGCTGGATCGCCTCGAAACCTCCCGCCTCTGGAACGTGCAACTGAGCAACTAACCAAGGCTCAGGCAGCGATCCGCGATAAGATAGTAAGGCAGTTCATCTCCCTCCATTGACAATAAAATGACCTATATTGATTGGCTTGCGCAAACGGATCCCTTGGTCGCTGAAATGGTACAGCGGGAAGTCCAGCGGCAGCAGCAACACCTTGAACTGATTGCCAGCGAAAACTTTACTTCTCCTGCGGTGATGGCCGCTCAAGGCACAGTTCTCACCAACAAATA
Organism: Thermosynechococcus sp. TG215; assembly: GCF_031583455.1. NCBI lineage: Bacteria > Bacillati > Cyanobacteriota > Cyanophyceae > Acaryochloridales > Thermosynechococcaceae > Thermosynechococcus > Thermosynechococcus sp. TG215. The sequence goes on from NZ_CP134178.1 coordinate 1,658,992, forward strand.
TGCCGAGGGATTGCCCGGTAAACGCTACTACGGTGGCTGCGAATTTGTGGATGAAGTAGAGCAACTGGCCATCGATCGCGCCAAGGAACTCTTTGCCGCCGCCCACGCCAATGTGCAACCCCACTCCGGCGCCCAAGCCAATTTTGCCGTCTTTTTGGCACTGCTCAATCCCGGCGACACGATTATGGGGATGGATTTGTCCCACGGTGGCCATCTCACCCACGGTTCCCCCGTCAACGTTTCTGGTAAATGGTTTAACGTCGTTCACTACGGTGTCCATCCTGAAACAGAACGCCTCGATATGGATCAAGTGCGGGATTTGGCGCGGCAGCACCGTCCTAAGCTGATCATCTGCGGCTATTCCGCCTATCCGCGCGTCATTCCCTTTGCCGAGTTTCGCCAAATTGCCGATGAAGTGGGGGCCTACCTCATGGCCGATATTGCCCACATTGCCGGTTTGGTTGCCACAGGTCACCATCCCAATCCTGTGCCCCTTTGCGATGTGGTCACCACCACCACCCATAAAACCCTGCGCGGCCCTCGCGGCGGCCTGATTCTTACCCGTGATGAAGAGTTGGGCAAAAAGTTCGATAAAGCCGTCTTTCCCGGTACCCAAGGGGGGCCGTTGGAGCACGTTATTGCCGCTAAGGCGGTGGCCTTTGGTGAAGCCCTTAAGCCCGAGTTCAAAGCCTATTCTGGCCAAGTGATCCGCAATGCCCAAGCCCTCGCTGCGGGGCTGCAAGCGCGACAACTGCGCCTTGTCTCTGGGGGCACCGATAACCACTTGATGCTGATTGACCTGCGATCGGTAAATCTAACGGGCAAAGAGGCCGATCGCCTGATGGGGGAAATCAATATCACCACCAATAAAAATACGATTCCCTTTGACCCTGCCTCCCCCTTTGTCACCAGTGGTCTGCGGTTAGGAACCCCAGCGTTGACAACCCGTGGCTTCACTGAGGCTGAGTTTACGGAAATCGCCGAAATTATTAGCGATCGCCTGCATGCCCCCGAGGATGAGGTGATTAAAAACCGCTGCCGCGAGCGGGTGGCTGCCCTCTGTACTCAATTTCCCCTCTATCCCCACTTGCAATTGCCGCAACCAGTGCTAGCCTGAGAGGGAATCCTGCTGCCAATGCCCTGAACAGATGCTGTACCACCTGATTGCCTTCCTTGCTGCCATTGCCGTTGTTCTGTTGGTCACCCCCATTGTCAATGACTTTGGCCAGAAGGCAGGGTTTGTCGATCGCCCCAATGCCCGTAAGATTCACACTCGTCCCATGGTGCGTTTAGGGGGGGTATCGATCTTTTTAGGCAATCTGGTGGCGCTGCTGATTGTTTGGAATGCGGGAGGATTTGGCGTCCTACCTCAGCCAGCAGAATATGAGATTTGGGGGGTCACCCTTGGCGGGGTGGCCTTTTTCCTGATTGGCCTCTCAGATGATCTGTTGACCTTGCCGGCGCTCCTACGCCTTGTCCTGCAATTTCTGGTGGCGGGTATTGTCTGGGCGGTGGGGGTCAAAATTCGCATTATCACAGTGCCTTTGGTGGGAACTGTTGACCTCGGCTGGCTCAGTTTGCCCTTGACCACAGTGTGGCTAGTGGGGATTGCCAATGCCATTAACTTCATTGATGGTGTGGATGGTCTGGCAGCGGGAGTGTCGGGTATTGCTGCCTCAGCGATGCTGTTTGTCTGTATGCTGATGGGGGAGCCGGAGGCAGGACTATTGGCAGCTGCCTTGGCAGGAGGTGCCTTGGGGTTTCTACGCTATAACTTCAATCCGGCACAAATTTTCATGGGCGATGGCGGCGCCTACTTCATGGGTTTTACCCTTGCCGGCCTAGGGGTCATTGGCCTTGTGAAAGCCTACACAGCGGTGGCAATTTTGCTGCCCCTATTAATTCTGGCTGTGCCTATTGTGGACACCTCAACCGTTGTTTTTAACCGCCTCCTGAAAGGGCAGTCTCCCTTTGCCCCCGATAAGGGACATCTACACCATCGCCTTCTCAACGCCGGTCTTTCCCAGCGGATGACGGTGCTGTTTATCTATTGCCTAACGCTATGGGTGGGGAGTCTGGCCTTGGCCTTGGCCGGTTTGCCGGGGGGATGGGGCTATGCCGTGGCCGCCTCCCTTTTGATGGGCTTTGCCGCTTGGTATGTATGGGAACGGGTGCGCAACAACGAAGATGCCTGAAACAATGAGTGCAGAGATTATTTGCGTGGGCACAGAATTGCTGCTGGGGGAAATTCTCAACAGCAATGCCCAGTTTTTGGCCCAGCAACTGGCAAGCTTGGGGATTCCCCACTACTATCAAACCGTGGTGGGCGACAATCCCACTCGCATCAAAAAAGTCCTCGCTATTGCCTGCGATCGCGCCCGCCTATTGATTTTCACGGGTGGCCTTGGCCCCACGCCCGATGACCTGACAACGGAAACCATCGCCGATTTCTTTCAAGCGCCCCTCGAAGAACGTCCTGAAATTATTGCCGATCTAGAACGCAAGTATGCCCATCGCGGCGGCTTTAGTCCCAGTAACCGTAAACAGGCGCTCCTGCCTGCGGGCGCCCAGATTTTGCCCAACCCGATTGGCAGTGCCCCCGGTATGATTTGGCAGCCGCGCACGGGTCTGACAATTCTCACCTTTCCCGGTGTTCCCGCCGAAATGAAGCAGATGTGGCAAGAAACTGCGGTGCCCTTTTTGCGCTCCCAGGGCTGGGGAAAAGAGGTAATTTACAGCCGTGTGCTGCGTTTCTGGGGCATCCCTGAATCGGTACTTGCGGAAAAAGTGGCTGCCCAAATTGCCCGTGAGCATCCCACGGTGGCGCCCTATGCCAGCAATGGGGAAACCCGCCTCCGCATTACCGTCCGTGCCAAAGATGAAGCGGAGGCCCAGCAATTGATTCAACCCGTTGAAGCAGAAATCCGCCAAATTGTCGGCCTAGATTGCTACGGTGCGGATGAGGATACCCTTGCCAGTGCAGTGGCGCGGCTGCTTCAGGAACGACAGCAAACAGTGGCAGTGGCAGAGTCCTGCACCGGCGGTGGCCTTGGGGAGATGCTAACCCGTTTGCCGGGGAGTTCCCTCTCGTTTAAGGGGGGCGTAATTGCCTACGCCAATGATGTCAAGGTAACTCTACTGGGGGTCAATCCTGAGGACTTAGAGCAAGAAGGCGCCGTGAGTGCCGTGGTGGCTGCCCAGATGGCTTTAGGCGTGAAAACGCGTTTAGGCAGTGACTGGGGCGTCAGTATTACCGGGATTGCTGGCCCCGGCGGCGCGACGCTCAGTAAGCCAGTGGGACTGGTGTATATTGGCGTGGCACTGCCCAATGGCGAGGTCATGACCCGTGAATTTCGCTTTAGTGGTCAACGGGGACGGGATTGGGTGCGGCATCTCAGTGCGATGAATGCCCTCGATGTATTGCGGCGGCAGTTATTGGTGAATCGATGAGTCACGGTCTGCTCTGGTTACCCCTATTGGCTATTTTTATCGTGCTCGCACGGTTGGGCTGGGTCGAGTACCGGAAGGTGGAACACTATCGCCAGTGGGCAAAAAATTTTGAAACCAGTAAATATGACATTGCCGCTGTCCTCGGTCAGCAGGGCGATCGCTTGACGTGGGGACACCCTACCCAACAGGGCATTATTCATTTGCAAACTTGCGAATTATCGACTATTCAAAACATTTGGATTGAGTGTAACGGTCAACGAATTGACACACAAACTACTCATTCTAAAGGAGCAATTCAACTGGTGCTAGAAACCTTTACAGGAGACTGTTATCGCATTCCTTTTACAGAGTTCACCCTTGCCTTGGCATGGCGCGATCGCCTGCAACGGGCGATCGGGAACTGATGGGGTCGATTAAAAACGAAAAAAATCTAAATTGTGCTTGACTAAGCTTGACAATTAAGCGAAGTCTGACTAGGGTTACTTAAATAGTGAGCTAACGGGGGATACTAAAAAGGCAGGGTTTTCCTTCGCTTTTTTAGCGACTGTAGGACTTGTGTCTTTTTGGGTTTAAGGAAAGAGTAGCCCATAGGAAAGTGCAAAATTCTACAAAGCACTTGACTGTTGTATTTACACCTTAACCTTGGGAGGCCTACCCTCATGTACAAAAGACTACACCCCGTTTTGGCTTGTGTTGTTAGCACAGCAGTGCACATTATTCTGGTCACCACACCTGCATTGTCTCAAACTCGAGACTGTGGGAATCTTGGTGGTACTGGTTTCTTCGATTCCACCACTACTACCAGTGCAGGGAACGAAAACCTAATTTGTGGCGCAAATAACAATTTACTCCCTGCCTTGCAACGGTCTATTGCTGTTGGTATTAGCAACACAGTAAATGGTGGCACTGTCGCCAATCATGCGATCGGTAGCAACAATAACCTTGGGTCAAACATAAATACCACAAACACCGCTGTTGGTCATAATAACAAAATTGACGGAGTTAATGCTCAGAATCATGCCTTTGGCTCTAGCAACACAATCGGCGTTGAACGGCCTATTCTAACTGAAGACGAAGGCAACAATAACACTGCCCTAGGAGCACAAAATCGAGTCGGTACAACTGGAACACCCAGTGGATCAGGTTCTTTTGCCAATGCAGCTCGCAATAACAATACCGCAGTCGGTTATCAGAACGTTGCTGATGGCACTACGAATACAACTGGCAGTAACAACACCGCCATTGGCATGCAGAACCGAGCCGAGGGTGATAACAACACTGCTGTGGGGATGCAGAACCGAGCCCAAGGAGCTAATAGCACCGCAATGGGGATGCAGAATTCAGCGAATGCAGTAAATGCCACCGCCGTGGGGATGCAAAACCAAGCCCAAGGAGATAGAAGCACCGCAATGGGGTTTGTGAACCAAGCCAATGCAGACAACACCACAGCTGTGGGGTTTGTGAACACCGCACAAGGAGCTAATAGCACCGCAATGGGGTTTGCGAACCAAGCCCAAGGAGCTAATAGCACCGCAATGGGGATGCAGAATTCAGCGAATGCAGTAAATGCCACCGCCGTGGGGATGCAGAATAATTATGATGGCACCTACCTGACCCCTGGCGACAACAGTACCGCTGTGGGGTTTGTGAACCGAGCTCTGGGAAATGACAGCAGCGCAGTTGGCTTTGCAAACACCGCACAAGGAGATAGAAGCACGGCAATGGGGTTTGCGAACCAAGCTCTGGGAAATGACAGCAGCGCAGTTGGCTTTGCAAACACCGCACAAGGATTTCAGAGCAGTGCGGTTGGCTTTGCAAACACTGCACAAGGAGCTAATAGCACCGCAATGGGGTTTGTGAACCAAGCCAATGCAGACAACACCACAGCTGTGGGGTTTGTGAACCAAGCCAATGCAGTAAACGCCACCGCCGTAGGCTCTGGTAACCAAGCCCAAGGGCTTGACAGCACCGCAATGGGTTCAGGCAACCAAGCCACCCAAGCAAACGCCACCGCCGTGGGGATGCAGAATTCAGCGAATGCAGTAAGTGCCACCGCTGTAGGGATGCAGAATAATTATGATGGCACCACCAACACCTACCTGACCCCTGGCGAAAACAGTACCGCTGTGGGGATGCAGAACCGAGCCACCCAAGCAAACGCCACCGCTGTGGGCAGACAGAACTTTGCCACTCAACAGGACGCCACCGCCGTAGGCTCTGGTAACCAAGCCCAAGGAGTTCGGAGCAGCGCGGTTGGCTTTACAAACACTGCCCAAGAGTCTGACAGCACCGCAATGGGTTCAGGCAACCAAGCCACCCAAGCAAACGCCACCGCTGTGGGCAGACAGAACTTTGCTACTCAACAGGACGCCACCGCCGTAGGCTCTGGTAACCAAGCCCAAGGAGTTCGGAGCAGCGCAGTTGGCTTTACAAACACTGCCCAAGGGTCTGACAGCACCGCAATGGGTTCAGGCAACCAAGCCACCCAAGCAAACGCCACCGCTGTGGGCAGACAGAACTTTGCTACTCAACAAAACGCCACTGCCGTAGGCTCTGGTAACCGAGCCCAAGGGCTTGACAGCACCGCAATGGGTTCAGGCAACCAAGCGCTGGGGGCTCGTAGTATTGCCATTGGCCACCAAAGTACTGCAAATCCGGCTGATAGTATTGCAATTGGTCAGACTGCCCAAGTCGTGGGTGGTGCTACTGATGGTGTGGCCATTGGTAGAGGTGCCACAGTTCAACATGCCAACAGTGTGGCCATTGGGGCAAACTCTGTAACAACACAGGCCAATGTTGTGTCTGTTGGTGCCCCCGGTGCTGAACGCAAGGTTGTCAATGTTGCGCCTGGCATCATTGCACCAACGAGTACGGATGCAATTAATGGCAGTCAGCTCTCTGCCCTCATCAACCAACTGTTTGCTACAGGAATTTGTTCAATCACTAACGCAACAGTAACGTGCGGTAACATTGCTTTGGGAAATGCTGCTAACCCTGGGGGTGCTAATAGTATTGCCATTGGCAACAATTCAACGACGGGTGCCAATAATGCCATTGCCTTTGGCCCATCGGCACAGGCCATCCATCCCAACAGTGTGGCCATTGGCGCTGGCTCTGTAACAACAGCTCCCAACACGGTTTCTGTGGGCGCCCCAGGAGCAGAACGCCGAATTACCAATGTGGCCACCCCCATCAATCCGACGGATGCTGTCAATAAAGCCTATGTTGACGGCATAGGAGCAGTGGCCTTGGGAGCAGCGAATGCTTACACCGATGCTCAAATCAATCAATTACGGGGAGAGGCCTTTGCGGGCATTGCCTCGGCAGCAGCACTCATGCCGATTGTGCCGGCACGTTCTGGTCAAACCACATTTAATGTGGGATTTGCAACCTACGGTGGATACAGTGCAGCTGGGATGGCCATAGCCCACCAAATCGGACCGGTGATTATTGATGCCGGGGCAAGTTTTTCTAGTGCAGGCTATCCCTTAGCACGCATTGGTATCGGCGCCCGTTTTTAGAACAATAGGGAACTAGGGGGCTTTGATGTCCACATTTGGGAAAAGACGCTAGCCTTTAAAATTGCAGCTAAGCCTCCTCAATACTGCCCAAGGAAACCTAGCCCTATGGATGTGTCTGTGGTCAACCAGAATCCACCATTCATGCTAAATCAGCCAGCAACGGCTCAGTCTTGGATCAAGCCCCGCCAAGTGGTCTCCTTCTGGAAAGGCAGTGGCTTTTGTGGGGCTTTGGATTCAAGGCTTTTTGCTGTTGGAGGTCGCTGATGAAAAATATTGTTGCGCTGGTGCCAGGGGGTATTGGGGATCAAATTTTGTTTTTTCCTACCCTCGAGGACCTCAAAACCCACTTTCCGAATAGTCAAATTGATGTGGTTGCTGAGCCCCGTGCGGTTGCTGCCTACCAACTGAGTTCTACAATCCACCAAGTGATTCCCTTTGACTTCAAAGACCGCAATGCCTTGGCTGACTGGGTAAATCTGATTGGTATGCTGCGGGATGGGGAGTACGATGCCATTCTCTCCTTAGGGCGCAGTAAGGCGGTGCGCTTTTTGCTGTGGCTGACGGGGATTCCCAAGCGCGTGGGCTTTGCGAAGCTCAATCCCTTGGGGTTTCTCACCGATGCGGTACCTGTCAACCTTGATCAATACAGCGCCGCCACCTACCACGACTTACTGCAAGCCTTTGGTATCACTACCCCCTGTCCCCTGCCCAAGGCCGTGATTGCTGAGGCGGATCAACAGTGGGCAACGGCAGAGCAGCAACGCCTAGGAATTACTGGGCGGTATCGCCTCTTGCACGGTGGCTCAAGTCAGATGGCACTTACCAAGGGAATTAACAAAATTTACCCCCCCGCTGCTTGGGTTGAGATCATCCAGACGCTGCAACAGCAGGAGCCGCACCTGCCCTTTATCGTGGTCTGTGGGCCTGAAGATCACGCATGGGTGAGTGCGCTAACGCAGGCGCTACCGGAAATTAAGATTAGCCGTCCTCCAGACTTGCGCAAACTGGCAGCTCTAATGCAACAGGCACAACAGATTCTCTGTACCGACAGTGGCCCGATGCACATTGGCGTGGCGGTGGGGACTCCCCTTGTGGCGCTTTTTGGCCCTACGGATCCTGCCAAACTCCTGCCCAACGATCCGCGCTTTCGAGCCGTCAAATCCCCTACTGGCAACATGGCCGATATTCCCGTGTCAGCCGTGATTGAGGCGGCTCGCCATGGCTAGACCGGCTGTCTTTCTCGATCGCGATGGCGTGCTGAACCAAGAGGTGGGCTATATTCACCGCCTTGAGGACTTACAGCTCATCCCCGGTGTGGCTCAGGCAGTGCGACGGCTCAATGATGCGGGGTGGTTTTGCTGCTTAGCCTCCAATCAATCAGGTCCTGCGCGAGATTATTACAGCATCGATCATGTTCATGCCCTGCACCACAGACTTCAGGAGTTGCTAGCCGCCAGTGCCGGTGCGGTGTTGGATGCGGTTTATTTCTGTCCTGATCTCAGCCGTCCTGAAGGGGGAGTGGTTGCCGACTATGCGGGCTGGACAACATGGCGCAAACCCAATACAGGAATGCTCGTAGCGGCCGCTTGGGATCATGATTTAGATCTCAGCCGCAGTGTCATGGTGGGGGACAAAGCGACCGATATTGATCTGGCGCGGAATGCCGGCTGCTATGGGATTTTAGTACAAACCGGCTTTGGCGATCGCGTTCTTGAGGGGAGTTACCAGCACGCCAGTCGACCCGATTACATTGCAGCAGATTTAGCCGCTGCCGTAGAGTGGATTTGTACGCACCTTGCACCCCGTTAGCGATGAGCGCATCGCCAGACTATACCAAGTTTCCCCTTGCTCTACTGTTGCTGGTGGTTCTGGGCTACGTCCTCGTGGGCTGGTATTTGTCTGCCTATCCTTGGCTGTGGTCAGCCTATGCCTCTTTTTTGGCAGCAATTCTGATAGTGTTTGTTGTGGGGGGCACCTCTAGCCTGTTGCGATCGCGCCAGAGCAACCCTAGAAATATCTTTAGTAGCTTAATTATGCGCGTGGGCACCCCCAGTCTCTTGACCGTACTGGTGCTGAGTACCGCTGTCACCCTTGCCATTATTGCCTTTCACGTCTTTAGTGTGATCGCCATTCTCATTGGCACCGAAATTCTTGTGCGCATTGAAATGAAAGCTGCTGGCTACCACAACTGGCAAATTATGCTAGTGCTGATTCAAATGGCAATTTTAGGGGTGTTCATTGGCTGGAGCATTGGGCATTACTTGCTGCCATCCTCTTCAGGGCAATCATTATTGTTCTTAGTCCTAAAGGAGTAAACTTTCTAGGGCACGTAGATTCGTAATGCACAGGCTCTCTGGGTTGCGGCGAATAATCCCCCTGCGCTCCAGCTTCCCAAGCACCCGTGTTACCGTCTCCCGTGCCATGCCACTTAAGCTACTCAGTTCGCGGTGGGGCAGATTCGGAATTTCTAGGCCATCCGCTCCCTGTCGCCCTTGACCATCCGCCAAAAACAGCAGAATATCCGCCACCCGTGACATACTATCCGATTCCCGCAGCCGCAGCCGCCGATTCAGTTGCCGGAGCCGTCGTGCCATCAACTTGGCGAGGCGTATGCCCGCTTGAGGTTCCGTATTGACAAGATTGACAAAATCCGTTGCGGGCATATTGGCCACAACTGTCGGTGTTAGGGTAATCACATCCGTTGAGCGGGGCACTTCCTCTAGGGGAGCCATTTCGCCAAAGAGTTCGCCGGGACCGAGGATATTCAGGGTGACTTCTTTGCCATCAATGTTGTAGGTGCGAATTTTGACCCAGCCACTGAGGATGAAGTAAACTGATGTGCCCCAGTCATTCTCCAGCAAGATCACGCGGTTGGCGGGATGCTGACGTGTCACTACATGGGCTAGGGCTTTCTCCACCACTGCCTGGGGTAAGTCGCGAAAAAAGGGCGTATTTTGTAAAGATAATTCAGGTGCAGGAGAACTACGCCGTTCTTGCATAAAGGTCAAGGCCGAGAGGGCGAAAGCAGAGGCTGAGCAGACAGGTCATCAGGCGCTGCAGGGAAATCAATACCTGTGATCTTACCATTGCTATCCATCATCACAATCAATGTATCTGTAACGTTAGAAAAGGCTACCTTGATACTGACAATATTGTCGTTGATCTGACTCCCAAGACGCTCTTTGTACACGCCTACCCGCCTCAGAAAATTGGCTTGGCGTTGCTTCAATTTTTTCGGTGAAAACTCCCGTTGCAGTTGCGGATGTAAATAGCTCAACGCTAAATCAACGTGATTGCCAAAGAGGGCATCGAGAAATTGTTCAGCACTGTGTACTTGGTCTTGGGGATTGACATTGATGGATTCTTGGGACTCGCCGCGGGCGATCGCTGGCCACAGAGAGGAAGATACCCCCCGTAGGAATGCCAAGGCCAAAACTGTTAATGGTGAAAAAGACTGCCCCATATTTTTTTAAGTTTTTTTATGGTTTTCTGAGAGTTTAAGGCGAAACGAATTTCTGAATATCATACCGCCTTTTGCAGAGGGATTGAGTGAGGTCGCGATCGCCCTGAGGCCGCCGTCCCGTCCAAGAAAAGCAATTCACATATCTCTTATCAATTCTCGACGCAGACTTGGCTCTATAGATGACTGATTCTTCAGGTCTTCAGGCAGCCGGAGGAAACTGCTGCGGAGTGTAAAGTTTATTAAAGCCCTTGACTCCTTTGGTTAGCCTTCGTCACAATGAGTTCCATAGGTTAGGACTTGAATTTTATCCTCGTGAGCGGTTTGTCATAACTGCGAGTGAGTAGGTTGTGCCAATGCTAGAAACCCTTGAATTCGTGATTTATCCCGATGGCCGTGTCGTTGAAACGGTGACGGGAATTTCTGGGGCATCCTGTGCTGAGGTGACTGCTGCCATTGAAGCGCAGCTGGGGTGTGTCATTAGCCAACAGCCCACCGCAGAATACTACGCTCCCCAAGAGGAAGAAAATCAATTGGTTGTTCAATCTGTCCCCTCCCAGTGGTAATCGTTGAGGATTGGTGATCCATGTCGCACTTCAGCCAAATCAAAACCCAAATTCGCAGTTTACCCGCCCTCCAGTCTGCCCTAACGGACTTGGGCTTACCATGGCAATCTGGCTGCCAAGAAGTGCGCGGCTTTCGCGGTCAAACCCAAACGGCTCAAGTCGTTGTTCCCCAAGACAACGGCTATGACATTGGCTTTCGCTGGAATGGCACCGAGTATGAGCTAGTGGCAGATTTGGAGTTTTGGCAGCAGGCATGGTCAGTGGATCGCTTCTTGAATAAAGTCACTCAGCGCTATGCCTACCATGCGGTGTTGCAATCCGCTACTGAACAGGGCTTCCAAGTGCAGGCCACAGAACAGCAGGCCGATGGGAGTGTCAAGCTCGTATTGCAACGCTGGCGTTCCTAGCCGTTGAAGATCATTCAAAACAATGGAGAGGCACGGGGCAGAGGGGCAACCCCTTGGTTTAGAGCCAGAACTTGGCGGCCAACTTCGCCAAAGTGAACCTCGCAGCGGCTACGAACCTGAACTCGGGGGCACTCACCGTCAGCGCGGTGTCTATGTCGATGAAATTACCTGTATTGGCTGCAAACACTGTGCCCATGTGGCGCGAAATACGTTTTACATCGAGCCGAACTACGGGCGATCGCGGGTGGTACGCCAAGATGGTGACCCCCTTGAACTGATTCAAGAAGCCATTGATACCTGTCCCGTTGACTGTATCCACTGGGTAGATTACACGGAATTAAAACGGCTTGAGAAAGAACGCCTTGAGCAGGTGGTTCCCCTTGCCGGTTTCCCCATTGATCCAGCCACCACGCACCGCAAGAAACGGCGATCGCCGCCTAGGACTGAATAGCATCCTCGGGCATCACAATCAGCGTCGTTCCCTGACGGCCAATGATAATCACCCGCTGATGTTCGGGAATGGCCAAGCGGGGATCACCACAGCGAGCTTGCCAAGAAATCCCTTCGTACAGCACTCGCCCCGTCTCGCCAGCGGGGATTTTCGTAAGTGTTTCCGCCTCGGCGGCTTCCTTGAGGACGGGGGGAACTCGCTTTGGTTGATACCGCCGCAGGAGAAAGGCCACCACAACAGAGAGCAGCATCCAGAGGAGAATCTGTATTGAAAAGCTGGGAATCAGAAACGAGAGAAAGGCAACAATCAGGGCGCTGAGACCGAGAGTGGCTTCCATAAAAGCCGTCGGCAAAACAAGCTCCATCACAAAAAGAATGATGGCAACAATTAACCAAATCCAAAAGGGAGACAGGGGCATTGCTCTTATCACCGAAGGCAGCCACTTCAACGATAGCTCAAACTCTGCGGCTACAGCGAGCAGGTTTAACCGTTTTGAGTGTATTCAATTCTTGCGAAAGGTTGCACTGGAACTTACAAGAGTCCCACTGCGTCAAGAGAGCCAGCACTCAAGAGAGATTCATCCGATTCTGTACAATAATGACTTCAATGAGGCGAACAACGATGACGGATCTATTCATTCCCCTCTTGGTGGGACTTCTCACCCTTGGACTGTTGACCAGTTGGCTATGGCGACCGACAGCAACGCCAGTTTCCCGTGCTGAACAGGTCAATACCCCTGATTTTGTTGCCGATGCGCCGCCGCCGGATGATGAAGGAACACCGCCCCGCCGTGGATAGGCTAGGATTTTCCTAGGGGCTTCTAGAAGAATGATTGAGTGATCAAGCAGCTTTGGGCAGCAGGACGGCGGTTTCAGGCGGGTTTCTTTGCCTTTGGTCGTGGTCTTTTTTTTATCGCCCGTTATCGTCTTTGGGGCTATCTACTGTTACCTGCCTGCTTGAGCCTCGTTCTGGGGGTAACGCTTATCATTGCTGCTTTCTGGGCTGTTCAAGTCATTGGTGATTATTGGTTTGTGGGTGGGGAATGGCAGTGGCTATACCAAGGGTTCATTGATATTTTGGCAACCCTCATTGCTGTCTTTTTGGCCCTAATTGGCTATCAAACGCTGATTCCCCTTGTGGTGATTCCTTTCCTTGGTCCGCTGCTCAACCGTGTTGAAAAAATTACCACGGGACAAACGATTGAGGTGGGGTGGCGGCGCGATCTATTGAACGCTATTATCGGTGGTTGGTTTGCGCTGCGGGATGCAGTGTTGCAGGTGATCTTCCTGCTGCTTTCATTTCTAACAGGGCCGCTGCAACCTATCGTGATGGCGATCGTTAACAGTTTCTTTCTAGGGCGAAGCAGCTTTGATTACCTCCTTGAAAAACACAGCACCTCTTTGAGAGAGCGCAAGCTCTTGACCCGTGCCTATACGCCACAAATCTATGGTCTTGGTCTAGCGCAGTTTTTGGCACTCTTCATTCCCTTCGTGGGGTTAGTGCTGGTACCGCCAGTGGGAGTTGTGGCTGCTGCTTTGCTGATTCAAGATCATCCACCGCAACAACAGTTGATGGCAGTGAATGCGGTTTCTCGGCGTTGATCTGGCGTGGCGGGGGGGAGCGTCGGGGTACTGCTGTTTGCAGTGGCAGGGACAAGATTTGGCGCTGGTCGCTTGCGATCGCTCCCGTGATACGGATGAACTTTTGGCATGGATTGATCGCGATGCACCCTCTGCGCAAGCAGCCATGGTGGCGGTGGATGCCCCCCTCATTATTCCCAATTCGCGGGGAATGCGTACCTGCGATCGCCAAGCTCACCAACTGCTTGGGCGCTATCACGCCGGCTGCTATCCGGCCAATCAGCAATCCCCCTTTGCGCAGCACACCACGGGTTTTAGTCAAGCCCTTAGCCAACGGGGGTTTCGCCATGCGCCTACAATCGCCCCCCAAGCACACGGGCGATTTCAAATTGAAGTCTTCCCCCATGCCACGGCGATCGCCCTCTTTCAGCTTGACCAAATCATTAAATACAAAAAAGGCCGCCTTGCAGAACGAGCCAAAGGGTTAGCCAAGCTTAGGGATTTAATGGCCACCCAGCTTCCCCACTGTGAGCCACCCTTAGCACTAGAACTCACTATCGAAATCCCCAGCAACGGGCGAGACCTCAAGGCTCTTGAAGATCAACTCGATGCCGTTCTCTGTGCCTACACGGCAGCCTATTGGTGGTATTGGGGGCGCGATCGCCACTGGGTTTTGGGTGGTGAGTCTTTTTCCCCAAAGCCAGCATCAACCGATGCCTACTTAAAAACTGGCTATATTGTTGTTCCGCGTGCCTAGCTTTCGCGATTGCGGTAGCGTTGCAGTTCCGTGCGTAGAGCAGCAATTTCCGCCCGCAAATCATCAATCAAAGCTTGCCAATCCACTTGTTGGCTACGCCGAGGCACCACCATTTCTGCTTCTTGACGGGCACGAGCTTGCACCTCTTCCATGAATTGATGGAGCCGCTGCTGCTGCTCGGCATCAAATCGCCCCAGTTGACTTAGGAATTCCACAAATAGATGCTGCGCCTGATCACGCAGGAGCGTTGCGGTTGCTCGACCAAGGAAAAAGGCATCCAGCGGCGATTGACTCATAGGAGTGTCATGACCTCGTAAGTTGCTGCTCTCAATCCCTGAGTGTAACAAAGTTTTACAGTGAGCAAGCCTCGCTCTCTGCCGATTCTCCCCTTTTTGCCTATAGGACAGATAAGAAATTCTTTGATGTTTTCCCTAGACCGATTGTCTCCCCTAAAGCATAGAATTATATCAATTAAATATTTTCTTACCATAGCTACAAGTTATGAGGATACTCCCATAGGGAGTGCTCTTAACAGCGATTTCGCTATGACACCCTCTCTAGATTCGCCAAAAGGGGCAGAAATGCTAACAAATTTAGTTAATCGAGTTCACTTTCGCTATTGGCGCGGCGATCTCTTTGGTGGGCTGACTGCCGCCATTGTCGCCTTGCCGATGGCCTTGGCCTTTGGGGTCACCTCTGGGGCTGGTGCAACGGCGGGACTGTACTGCGTCGTCTTTCTTGGCTTTTTTGCGGCTCTCTTTGGGGGCACGCCAACACTCATTTCCAATCCGACAGGGCCGATGACCGTCGTGATGACGGCAGTGATCACCCGCCTGACCAGTGAATATCCCGAACAGGGGTTATACATGGCTTTTACGGTGGTAATGCTGGCGGGCGGTTTTCAAATCCTCTTTGGTCTGTTGCGGTTGGGTAAATACATCACCCTCATGCCCTACACCGTGATTTCTGGCTTTATGTCGGGAATTGGCCTAATCATGATCCTGCTGCAAATTGGTCCCCTGTTGGGGCACAGCAGTAAAGGGGGGGTCTTGGGGGCAGTGCAAAACTTGCCAGAGTGGATTCAAACCTTGAACTCGGCTGCCCTTACCTTGGGCTTGTTCACCCTCGGACTCATTTATTTCACGCCCCAGAAAATTCGGCGAATTGTGCCGCCACAGCTTCTCGCCTTGGTTTTAGGCACGATTTTGTCAATGGTGTTTTTTGCGGATGCCGGTTTGACCCGCATTGGCACGATTCCCACGGGGCTGCCAGCGTTTGTGCCGCCGACGTTTACACTGCCTGCGCTGAAAACGATGATTGTGGACGGGGCAATGCTGGGGATGCTCGGCTGTATTGATTCGCTCCTGACCTCGGTGATTGCCGATAGCATTACCCGCACCCAGCACGATTCCGATAAGGAACTGATTGGCCAAGGTATTGGTAACCTACTGTCCGGCTTATTTGGTGGTCTGCCCGGTGCCGGTGCCACGATGGGCACAGTGGTGAATATTCAAGCGGGGGGACGCACCTGCTTATCGGGCATGATCCACGCTGTCATTCTACTGATGGTGGTGCTGTGGGCTGCGCCTTTGACGGAACCGATTCCCAATGCCGTGTTGGCGGGGATTCTGATCAAGGTGGGGATTGACATCATTGACTGGAATTTTCTCAAGCGTGCCCACCTCTTGTCCCTGCGGGCGGCCTTCATTATGTATGGTGTGATGCTGCTGACGGTCTTTGTGGATTTGATTGTGGCGGTGGGTGTGGGTGTCTTTATTGCCAATATGCTGACGATCAAGCGCTTGGCGGATCTGCAATCGGAGGATGTGAAGGCGATTACCCACGCCGATGATCAAACGCCCCTCACCCCCGAGGAAAAAGAACTCTTCCGCGAAGCCAAGGGTCAACTGTTGCTCCTCCACCTTGGGGGTCCAATGAGTTTTGGCTCCGCTTGGGCAATTTCCCAGCGGCAGGCGATCATGTCGGACTATAAGGTGCTGATTCTGGATGTCAGCAGTGTGCCCCTGTTGGGGGTAACGGCAACGTTGGCCATTGAGTCACTCATCCAAGAGGCACAAAAGCATCGTTTAGCAATTTTTCTCGTGAATGGTTCGGCGGATAAGGTGCAACAGCGGCTGCAGCGCTTCCGTATTTTGGATCGGTTGCCGGCAGACCATGTGGTGAGCAATCGCCGACAAGCCCTCGAAAAGGCCATTCAGTTTCTCCACCAACCGGAGGAATTGCTGGAGGTGACAACGGGCAGCTACGAATAACGGGAGACCGCCGGGTTGCCCTGCACATACCACCGCCACGGAATCTCCTGACCTTGGGAAATACCAATGCGAGTGGTTTGTACCACAGGGGCTGTTAGGGGTTGGGGTGGCTTTTCTAACCAGAGGCCGCTCTCTTTCCCTAGCATCAAGCCCGAAAGCTGGCGATCGATCCCCAAGACTTGGCACAGTTTCCCCGGACCAGCAGCACTGCGGGGGGGCAAGGGCGGACTAAGCATCTCAAGGGCACGAATGAGAACAGCACTGGCAAAATTGGGGCGATCGCTGGCGATATTCAGGCAGTGGTGAATGCCATAGATTTGATAGACATAGATTGTCCCTGGTGCCGCAAACATCGGGGCGTTGCGAGCCGTTTGGCGACGGTAGCCATGACACGCGGGGTCGCCGGCCATATAGGCTTCAGTTTCAACAATACGGCCGCGGTAGAGTTGACCATTGGCCTGCTGTCGCACGAGAAGACACCCCAGTAATTCTTGGGCAACCACTGGGGCAGGGCGAGCCAACCACTCAAGGGGCAGACACTGATCTTGCTCAGTGGGAACCCTTTTCAAGCAACAAATCCTCCATCAAGGCATGGCGCACGGGGGCATTCAAGCCAGAGACGGTGTAGAGCATGGCTTCGCGATAGAGACGCTGCACTGTGTGACTGAGCATCAAGGCACTGCCACCCGTTGTCATCAGGGCAGCCTGAGCCGCTTGGACGGCAAGGTGAATGGCGGCGGCGCGCAGTTTTGCATGGTGGGGGGGATTCAGGTTCTCTAGCTCTTCTTGAATCTGGTCGTAAAGGCGGTGCCAGCGATCGCGAAAGTGGTGATAGAGGTCTTTGGCGTCGGCACTCTCAGCGAGAATCTGCAAACTGGCACGGCCACAACCCATGGGGGCGGCACTGCCCCGCAGCAATTGCTGGCGATCGCGGACGGCCATCCAATCCACCTCACTGATACCCACTACATCTTCCGGCGGGACTAACCAATCCACCACTTCTGCTTGCACCGTTTGAGTTGAGGGCACAGCGGCCAAGGGCAAGGGCAATGAGAGGTGCAAAATTCCGCCAGTGGCCTGTTGGGCATTGATAAAGGGCATGAGGGCAAAGAGAAGACGCTGATCCGGTAGGGGAGCTGCGGCGACAAACATCGTCATGTGCTGAAAGCCACTGAGCCAAGGCAGTGTTCCCCGCAAGAGGTAGCCCTCGCTGGTCGGTTGAGCTTGTAGATCCACTGGGTTGTGGCGTAGGTGGGAAAAGCTGACACCAATCAACATCTGCCCCTTCATTAAGTCCGCTAGGTAGGTTTGGGCAACGTTCCCTTCAGGATGTTCAAGAATGATCCCCAAGGCGGATTGATGTTGTGCCACCAAAAAGGCAAGGGCACCGGAGGTTTGCGCTAGTTGCAAGTTCAAATGCCACAGGGTACGGCGATCGCACCCCAATCCCCCCCTTGCCTTGGGTACCGCCAAACGAAAAATGCCCAAATTCCCTAGGGCTTGCAGACTTTCCGATAAAAGGGACTTTTGCTGATCAATGCGGTTGGCAATTGGCGCAACAACGGTACTGAGGTAGGTCTGAATGTCCTCTAGGAGAGGCTGCGCTGCGGGGTCAGCAAAGACCAAGGCATCCATAGTTTAGGAGTACGCCAGATGGGCACGGGGGTTGTAGGACTCAATGGCCTGAAGTTGCCGGTAGAGATCGCGTTCAGCATCACTCAGTTGGGGCGGCAGTGTAATGACAATTTCCACCAGTTGGTCACCGCGATCGCCATCGGGGCGAGGATAGCCCTTACCCGCCAGTCGCAAACGTTGGCCTGTGCGTACCCCTGCTGGCACCATCATTTTCACCCAACCATCGAGGGTCGGGGCTTCAATTTGGCCGCCGAGGGCAGCCTCACTGGGGGTCACGGGGAGTTCACAGACGATGTCGTAGTCCTCAAGGCGAAAGAGGGGATGGGGCGTCACTTGAATTTTCAGATAGAGATCACCTCCACCTGTACCTTGACCCCGCAGCCGAATCCGCTGACCCGTAACCATCCCCGGTGGCAGCGTCACTTCTAAGGAGCGTCCATCCCCAAGGCGAATCCGCTCCCGTCCCCCTTCGTAGGCCTTCTCGAGGGGGATTTCTAGGGTGGCTTCAGCGTCGCGACGACTCACAGCGGTATAGGCGGTTTTGACGGTGCCGGGGCGAAAGTAGTCTGTGTCTATCGTAGGCGAGCGACGGGGGGGATCCGCAGCAACCGTAGAGGTGCGGGGCGATCGCCGACCCAACAGTTGATCCAAAAACTCTTGAAAATTATCTTCACTGAGGTCGGGTTCTTCCCTGACACTGGTGCCATTGCGCCGAGCCATAGTGGTACGTTGGGAAGGGCGAGTGCGAAAGCCGGGCTGTGACCAATATTCACCGTAGCGATCGTATTGCTCACGGCGAGCCGGATCACTTAGGACTTGGTAGGCTTCACTAATGTCTTTGAACTTCTCTTCAGCAGCGCGATCGCCCGGATTCATATCGGGATGATACCGCCGCGCCAGCCGCCGATAGGCACGTTTAATTTCCTCAGTGCTCGCACCTCGATCCACGCCCAAAAGCTGGTAGTAATCTCGAAAATTACGCATCGACAGTCCTATCTACACTCACAGTTGCGGCAAACAATGCAAACAAGTTCTACCAGTCGTCGTCATCCCAATCCTCCCATGCGGCTGAATCACTGCGCTGGGAATACCCCCGAGAACGCCGCGTCCGGGGTGGCTCATCCCACTCATCCTCATAATCGTCACGCCGCCGCTCTCGACCCCGCACCGCATCAAGGCCTTTATTGACTGCTTCCTTGAGGTTGGGCAGCTTAAAGACATCCTCATCGTCTTCCAATGCTTCTTCGCTGAGGCGCAGTTGGCGGACAAAGTCGTAGAGCCGCTCTTCAAGAGCCGCATAGGTGAGGTCAATCTGGCGATCGTCCTCATTGCGAATGGCCTCCTGCAATTGCCGCACTAGGGCCTCAATACTCCGGCGCTGATCAGCGGCAAATTGATAGCCAAATTCCTGAGCCGCTTCCCGCAATTGACGTTCAGCGCGGTGAATCAAATCTTGAGCACGGTTGCGCTTCTCAATGCGTGCCCGCCGCTGGCGATCGCTGGCAGCGTTGGTCTCGGCATCCAAGAGCATCTGCTGAATTTCCTCTTCACTGAGGGTTGATGCCCCCTGAATCACCACACTTTGCTCACGACCGCTAAAGCGATCCAAGGCCACCACTTGGAGCAGGCCATTGGCATCCAAGTCAAAGGATACTTGAATTTGGGGCACCCCCCGAGGCGCTGGCGGAATTCCCGTTAACTTAAAGCGTCCCAAGGACTTATTGTGTTCTGCCAGTTCTCGCTCCCCTTGAACGACGTGGATTTCCACTTGGCTTTGGTTATTTTCTGAGGTTGAGAAAATATCGGAGCGGCGCACCGGAATCGTTGTATTGCGGGGAATCAGCACCTTCGTGACGCCGCCAATGGTTTCCACACCCAAGGAAAGGGGGGTTACATCCAGCAGCAGGATATCCTTCATATCCCCGGCGAGAATGCCTGCTTGAATGGCGGCACCAACAGCCACCACCTCATCGGGGTTGACATTTTGGTTGGGTTCACGGCCAATCATCTGCCGCACCAGATCCTGCACCATGGGCATCCGCGTCGCGCCACCCACTAGCACCACGGCATCAATTTGAGCGGGGGTTAAATGGGCATCCATCAGTGCCTGTTCGACCGGATAGCGCAGCCGTTGCAGCAGGTCTTGGCTCAGGTCTTCAAATTGGCGACGACTGAGGGTGGTTTCAATGTGTTTTGGCCCATCCGCTGTGGCGGTGACAAAGGGCAGATCGATATTGGTTTCCAGTAAGCCTGAAAGTTCAATTTTGGCTTTTTCGGCAGCATCGGTGAGCCGTTGTAGCGACTGGCGATCGCGCCGTAAATCAATGCCCTCTTTGGCGAGGAAGTCTTCGGCTAGCCAGTCCACAATCAACTTATCAAAGTCATTGCCCCCCAGTTGGGTATCGCCGCTGGTGGCCTTCACCTCAAACACGCCATCGCCAACATCGAGAATGGAGACATCAAAGGTGCCACCGCCAAGGTCAAAAACGAGAATCGTCTGCTCCTTCTGGCGATCGAGGCCATAGGCAAGGGCTGCTGCCGTCGGTTCATTAATAATCCGCCGCACATTCAGACCCGCAATCCGCCCAGCATCACGGGTGGCTTGCCGCTGCGAATCATTAAAGTAGGCGGGGACAGTAATCACCGCATCGGTGACGGGTTCCCCTAGATAGCGGCTGGCATCCTCCACCAGCTTGCGCAAGACCATGGCTGAAATTTCTTCGGGGGCAAATTCCCGTTGCAAGCGTGGGCACTTGATGCGCACTTTACCCGATTCATCGCGGCGAATCGTATAGGGTACCCGCTTGGATTCAGCCGTCAGTTCACTGTATTCGCGGCCAATAAACCGCTTCACGGCATAGAAGGTGTTTTGGGGATTGAGCACCGCCTGTCGCCGCGCCAACTGACCCACAAGGCGCTCGCCATCTTTGCCAAAGGCCACCACAGAGGGGGTGGTGCGGGAGCCTTCTGCATTGGCAATCACAACGGGTTTTCCCCCTTCCAACACAGCAATGACGGAATTGGTTGTCCCCAAATCAATGCCAACAATTTTGCCCATGCCGTTTGAACGACTCCGCACTGGTTAGAATAAATGAATAGCGTTATAGTAACGGATTATTTACCCTTTGTTACGCTTATTCGATTGTACGAGATCTGCCCCAGACCGTCAGAGAATCACTCTTTCCCCTGTGCTGCGCGATCGCTACAACGATATGAACAACCTCAGTCCCCACACCTCCCATTCACCGCTGCTCATCTTTTGAAGTCTAGCGGTAAGATGACAGGCAAGAGGTTGCAGCACAGCTTATCAACTGTTGCTACGCCCAATTCCGAGAAGGAGACCGTTCTATGCTACACCGCAAGCTTTATCAACTCTATACCGACGGCCAAGAAGTCTGGATTTACTTGCGGGATCAACAACGCCTGATTGACCGGGCACGCATTGTGGACATCGAAGGGAATGTTGTTACCATCCGCTACGAAACGGAGGAAGACGACGAAGTGTGTGCTTGGGAAGAGATCGTCAATATCGAAAGCATTGGCTCGATTTCACGGCGGCTCGCAGCAGTTCCGCGGGGTTATGCGGAGTTACCCATTGCGGATGAGTGTCCAGAGGCGGAGCAACTGCCGAAGCATTCCTCGGAAACCGAACACGAGCGTTGATTCTTACCCATGCGCTCAGCCCCCGTTGTGGAGGAGATAGCCACGATTGATGCCCAGTACATGGGGCGCTGCCTTGAGTTAGCCGCTCGTGCCAAAGGCTGTACGGCTCCAAATCCCCTCGTGGGCTGTGTGATTGTGGCGGAGGGACGGGTGATTGGAGAGGGGTTTCATCCCAAGGCAGGGGAACCCCATGCCGAGGTGTTTGCCCTGCGCAGCGTCAGCGAGAGCGATCGCCCCCTCCTCAGCAAGGCCACCCTCTACGTCAATCTTGAACCCTGCAACCACTATGGCCGCACGCCCCCCTGTACCGAGGCGATTATAGCGGCGGGTATTCCCAGGGTGGTGGTGGGCATGATTGATCCGAATCCCCAAGTAGCGGGGGCGGGGGTAGAACGGCTGCGCTCAGCAGGCATAGAAGTCACCGTCGGCGTGCGGGAAGCAGAGTGTCAACGCCTGAACGAAGCGTTTGTGCATCGGGTGCGCTATCAGCGTCCCTTTGGCATTTTCAAATACGCCATGACCCTCGATGGCAAAATTGCCTCCAGTGCCGGCCACAGTCTCTGGGTGAGTGGTGAAGCCGCACGCGCCATGGTGCATCAACTGCGCTCTGAATGCGATGCCGTGATTGTGGGGGGCAATACCGTGCGTCTGGATAATCCCCTTTTGACCTCGCGCCATGAGCGCAATCCCCTACGGGTGGTGATGAGTCGTACCCTTGATCTACCGCCGAATGCCTCTTTGTGGGAAACGACCACGGCTCCAACATTGGTGGTTACCGCTGCTTCACCCCAACATCCCCTCATTCCCCAATTGCAGGCACGGGGCGTGGAGGTGGTGCACCGAGAGCCGCTAACACCGACCACCGTTATGGCAGAGCTGCATCAACGGGGCATTATGACGGTGCTTTGGGAGTGCGGCGGTTCCCTTGCAGCGGCAGCGATCGCCGAAGGCATGGTACAGAAAGTGTGGGCATTTATTGCGCCAAAAATTATTGGTGGCTCCGATGCCCCCGCCCCAGTGGCCGATCTCGGCTTAACCAAGATGAATGAGGCCTTGTGCCTCGAGGACGTGACTTGGCAAACCGTGGGCGAGGACATTCTCGTGGTGGGCTACCTACCGCCTAGGCCTCGGGTTCCGTCAATTCAATAATGGTACAGCCCGTTTCTGTGGGGGGCGTATCCGCCTGCTCATAGAGCAAATCAATCCACAGTGACTCCGGGTAGGGCTTGCGACTAGAGACATAAAAAAGCCAATGCTGGCTGACATTGAGGGACTCGCGCCGCAGCTTGGCCATTGCCGGGGTTGTAATCAGGCGCAGAGCAGCGTTGGCATTGCGCCACTGCTCAATAATCCCAGCCGCCACCCGCAGGGTTTCCCCCTCGCTATTTTCTAATTCCAAAATGCCGTCAATGTGGATACTCTCCCACCAGTGCTGTGGATCCCGCAGATCCAATCCTTGGCCATCCATATAGTCAATGAGGTTGGGAAGATATTCGCGAATAAAGTTTTGGACAACACTAAAGGGAGGAAAAGGACGCAAGACTTTGAGGCGGCTTGCTGTTTGTTGAAACCACAGCTTGTGGTAAGTCATGGGGACAACGCTCCATCAAAAAGGCGATCGCCAAAAATCGTTACAAACTGGTTTATTTTACCAAGCAAGCTTGCTCTAATTGTTCCTAAGAGCGAAGATGAATATGTGCCACTTTTAGCGCAATTTGGCACAAGTGTTATAGGACAATTTTGATTGAACGACCAACGCTGAGAAGGATGTCAACTGACTTACATTATTAAAAAAAACTATACACACTGATTAGCTAACTTTACTCTACTTATTTATTTATTGGAAATAATGATTTTTCTTTCATGGGTAGTAATTAAGCCCAAGTCGTGATGAATTCAGGTTTTTTTGATTATTGACCAGTAGGTAGAAAATTCGTATTTTTATTTTGCAGCAAGTAATTCACCCCCCCAGAGAGGGCAGGACGAGGCAAGGGGGTGGCTTGTCATTTGGTTGTGGATTGGGTAAAGTCACCTAGAAGTTTCGTCGTGGTGCCAAAACACCCTTTGCATAAACAACAGATTGGGACAGTTTTAGGCATAGATGCGGCGAGTGGCCTCTGGCTACCTTGGACGATTGCTCATGATGTGTGTTCTCGGTTCACCGCTTTGTCGAATCACTGTCAATTTTGTGTGCGAGGAGGATTACCTTGAGCAACGATAGTCGTACCCCTACCGCCTCTCAGGATGCACCTCTTGCGCCTGCTGCTATGCTTGGTCGTTCGCTGCGCTCCCTTTGTTCCTGTCTGCCCCTGCTGGGTACCTTTGTTCTGATTCAGCCTACGCAAGCCCTTGATTTGACCACTCTTGCAGGCGATCGCGATCTGGGTTCAAAGGACATTCGCCCCGAATCTCTCAACCTCCCCTCCCTCTTCAGTACTGAAAGCCAAGACCCGCTTGCGGAATTTGAAAATCTTTTATCCGCCGACAAAACCGACCTACTCTTGGGCGTCACCCAAACGGCATGGCAACGCACCATCCAGTCCCAAGTCAGTTTTGCCCCCCTCACCCTCAGAAGACCGGCGCTGACCCTCTCTGCCTTTGCTTCCTTTGACCGTCTCAGCCGTCCTTCTGAGCCGACCTTCAAAGTGGTGGATCGGCGGGTTCGCACCGATAGCTTGGCGGATTTGGTGACGCAGGCCACCACCTCTGTTGTTGCTTCCTTGGCCATTGATACCCCCTTTGCGATGGGTGGCTCTTTGGAGCAAACCACGACGGCAGTTGAACCACAGTCCGCCGAGGGGGAAACGACTCAACTCTCGCAGCGGGTGGCAGTTGTGAACTCTCCAGCCGCATCGACCTCAACTGCAACCCTAGAGCCTGTTCCCTTTGGCCGTGCTGCTGAGCGGCGGCGGCATACCACCCCTGCCTTGGTTTCAGTCCAACAACCGCCTGCTCGCCCAGCGCTACCCCAGCCCACTGTTGCAAATCGCCCGCAAACAACAACAGTAACAGCACCAACACCTGCCACTGTACAGCCCATTGCCCCCCCTGTGCCCGTCAAGGTGGCACGCTCAATTGTGGCTCCCTCTTTACCCAGTAATCTCGACCTACCCCCTCTGCCCAACTCCGATCGCTTTCTACCTAGCCTAACCACCAACTTTATCTGGCCGGCGCGTGGTGTGTTGACCTCTGGCTTTGGTCCGCGCTGGGGACGGATGCACCGCGGGATTGATATTGCTGCTCCCATTGGCACGCCCATCTATGCTGCTGCCGCCGGTGTCGTTACCTACTCCCAATGGAATTCTGGTGGTTTCGGCAACCTGGTGGAAATTCGCCACGCCGATGGCACCCTGACGCTCTATGCCCATAACCATCGCAACTTGGTGCGCATGGGCCAATACGTTGAGCAGGGTCAGCAGATAGCCGAAATGGGCAGCACCGGTCGCAGCACAGGGCCCCACGTTCACTTTGAGATACATCCCCCAGGGCGGGGTGCGGTCAACCCAATGATCTTCCTGCAACGTACCCAAGGCTAGTCATTGGCGGTTTATTTTGTGGGTGCGGGGTTAGGTACCCCTCGCTCTCTCACGCTCGAAGCATGGATTTGCCTGCAGCAGGCGCAGGTGGTACTTTACGATGCCCTGCTCTCCCCTCGCCTCCTCGAACTCACACCCCCCGATTGTTTGCGAGTCGCGGTGGGCAAACGGGCAGGGGCTGAGGCAGTTCCCCAATCAGAAATCAACCGCCTTTTAGTGGCCTATGGCCAGCAGTACCAGCGGGTTGTCCGCCTCAAAAGTGGCGATCCGGGGCTGTTTGGCCGTTTGCATCAGGAACTGGATGCTGTCCTAGGGGCAGGTCTAGAGGCGGTGGTGATTCCGGGTCTATCGTCAGCGCTGGCGGCACCACTGCTGGCGGGATTGTGTCTGACGGCAAAGGATGTGAGCCAGTCCGTAGCGATTCTGTCGGGACATGCGCCAGAAACCCTTCCTTGGGCAGCGATCGCCCAAATGGAGACGCTGATTTTTTTGATGGCCACCCGTTCCCTGCGATATATTGCCGAGCAATTGTTGAGGCAGGGGCGATCGCCCGCTGAGGGATTGGCCATCCTGCACTGGGCGGGGCAACCCCAGCAACAATTCTGGTTTGGCACCCTAGAGAGTTACCTGAAGACGCCTGACTTTCCAGACATGGCTCCTGCGGTCGTTGTCATTGGCGCGATCGCCCAAAAACGCTACCCTTTGGCTAGTGTAGATCTGGTCTTCCCTGAATTTTTGAAGATTTCCCCATCAGCCATGTCTCCGCTCCACGGCAAAACCATTCTCGTCACCCGGGCAGCAGCGCAAGCGAGTGACTTTACGCAGCAACTGACAGCCGCCGGTGCCACCGTTTTAGAAATGCCGACACTGGAAATCGTTCCCCCCAGTTCTTGGCAGCCCCTCGATCAGGCTTTGGCGCAACTCAATACCTTTGACTGGCTCATTCTCACGTCCCACAATGCCGTTAGCTTTTTTATGGAACGGTTACAGCATCATGGCAAGGATAGTCGTACCCTCGCCGGTCTCAAGATTGCTGTTGTTGGCGAAAAAACCGCCCAAACCCTCAGCAGTTACGGCTTAGTGGCTGACTTCACCCCCAGTGAATTTGTCGCCGATGCCCTAGTGGCAGAATTCCCAGAACCTGTAGCGGGGTTGCGTTTTCTCTTCCCACGGGTTGAAAAGGGTGGGCGACCCGTGCTAGTAGAGACCTTTACAGCGGCTGGGGCTGAGGTTGTTGAGGTGCCCGCCTACGATTCCCGCTGTCCCCAAACCGTTGATGCCCAAGTCTTAGGGGCGCTGCAAGGGGGTCAAGTGGATATGGTCACGTTTACCAGTTCTAAGACGGTGAAACACTTTTGCCAATTGGTGGGTGCGCAGGCGGCAGAGTTACTTCAGAATGTGCAGATTGCCAGTATTGGCCCGCAAACCTCGCAAACTTGTCGCGAACTCTTGGGACGGGTGGATACTGAAGCCACAGAGCATACCCTTGAGGGACTCCTTCAGGCGTTATTACGGATCACTTAGTGCTTTGGGTGCACCAATCCGCTAGTGTGAAAAAAGGACTGTTGTAAGGCAATTGTGGAGCATGACACACGCAACCGATGTGCTGACCCTTGGCCGTTGGATGGCGGCGGATTTTAGTAACCAAGCCCAAGCCTTTGAGAATCCCCCCTTCTATGCCCATATTCGGGTGTGTATGCGCCCCCTGCCCAGTGGTCTTTTGGAGGGCATTGCCCTTTATGTGGAACAGGCCTATGACTATCTTCTAGGTGTCCCCTACCGCACACGGGTTTTAGAACTGGTGCCCGCCAATGATCACATTGTGATTAAAAATTACGTACTCAAGGATGAAAAACGCTTCTTTGGCGCAGCTCGCGATCGCCAGCGGCTTCAGGCGATGACAGCCGATGATTTGGAACTCCTCTGTGGCTGCAATATGCTCACCTACTGGACAGGGCACAGCTTTCGCGGTGAAGTGGAGCCGGGCAAAGCCTGTAAAGTCGTGCGTAAAGGACGGGAAACCTATCTTGATAGCACGTTTGAAATTGATGGCGATCGCTTCATTAGCCACGATCGCGGACGGGATCCCGAAACCGATGAGCACGTTTGGGGCTCCGTGGCAGGTCCCTTTCACTTTGTGCGCTGGCAGAGCTTTGCTGATGAAATTATTGCCTAGGCGGTTTGCCAATCGGGTAACGGTTTGCCTTGGTAATAAAGGCGAAAGAGTCCCCAAGCCCCTAGGGCGATCGCAACCAAGCTAACCACTTGGGCAATTCGCAGCGGCCCCAACATCAGGCTGTCCATGCGCAGTCCTTCAATCCAGAAGCGACCCAAGCTGTAGGCAATGGCATAAACCATCAGGAGCGTTCCCGGTTTTTGATAGCGAGGTTGACGAAAGAGCCACAGCAGGAGAACAAAGACTCCTAGGTTCCAAAGGGACTCATAGAGAAACGTGGGGTGGTAATAGGCTTCGTTGATTAGCGCCGGGGGACGCTGCGGCGCAGGGATATAGAGTTTCCACGGCAAATCCGTAGGGGCACCAAAGGCCTCAGAGTTAAAGAAATTGCCCCAGCGTCCAATGGCCTGTCCCAAAATTAGTGAAGGGGCAATGACATCCGCCACTTGCCAAAAGGAAAGCCGCTGCACATAGGTAAAGATCGCCATCGCTAGCATACCGCCGAGGATGGCACCGTGAATGGCAATGCCGCCTTTCCAAATTTGCACCACTTGATCTAAGTGCTTTTGGTAAAAGCCCCAGTTAAAGGCGACGTAATAGAGCCGTGCAGCGGGAATAGCGGCAACCACAAGCCAAATCGACAGATCCGCAATCAGATCAGGATCAATCTGCCGCTGGCGTGCCAAGCGTTGACTCAGCCAAATACCAATAAAGACGGCGGCGGCAATGAGTAGCCCGTACCACCGTAGGGTGATGAACCCTAGCTCAAGGGTGGCACCGGGGGATTGGAAAGTGGCGATCATGCCTAGAATAGGTTCTAAACAGCGCGAGCAGTCTGAATGACAGTGGCAAAGGCGTCCGTATCCAACACGGCCAATTGAGCCAGCATCTTGCGATTGAGTTGAATATCGGCTTTTTTGAGGGCGCCCATGAGTTGACTGTAGCTCATGCCATGTTGACGCGCAGCAGCGTTAATCCGCGCAATCCAGAGCCGCCGAAAGTCCCGTTTGCGCCGCCGGCGATCGCGATAGGCATTGCACAGTGCCTTCATGACCACCTGATTGGCGGTGCGGAAGAGCTTGGAGTGCCCCGCACGATAGCCCTTGGCGAGCTTGAGAATTTTTTTACGCCGTTTGCGGGCAACGTTACCCCGTTTGACCCTTGCCATAGTTCAATTTCACCCTTGATCAAAAACTGAAAATTTATCAATTAAGCGTAGGGCAGCATCAGCAATACTCGCTCAAAATCCCGTGGATCGACGAGGGCTTTGTGGGAAAGACGATTCTTGCGATCGCTCCCCTTATGTTCGAGTAAGTGATTTTTGTTGGCCTTACGGCGGACAAACTTACCACTGCCCGTCGTCCGAAATCGTTTGGCAGCAGCACGACGTGTTTTTAGCTTTGGCATAGCCTTGCCCTATTTTAGACACAGCTTACTAGTGTACTATTTTGAAGAGAGTCTTGGCAAGCTGCATGGAACTGGAGTTCATTCCTGTCGAAGAGTTTTATTTTGCCCTTACCTTGGCCATGCGCACCCTAGAAGATTTAGGCGATGCGGCATTTGTGGAGCGGGTGCGATCGCGCTTGCAGGAGCGGTTTGGTCAAGCCTCAACGGTTGCTGCCGGCAAGCAAAACACCTTTAACTATGTCTTTCGCGTCAAGGGGGTGGACAATAGCCCCGCCCCGCAGTTAATGCTTTCGATCGCTGACTGGCAGGGAAAAATCCGCCTCAGCAGTGACTATGGCTGGACATTGGATGCGCAGCGCAAAACAATCCGCACCGAGAAATTTGGCGATCGCTCCCAATTTTGCCAACATGTGAAAGCCCACTTAGCCCAGTGGCTGGAATTACCCGAATTTCTTGAGGCCTAAATGTTTGACCTAGGGATCGCCCTTGAGAGAGCCATTAAAACTTGGTCGGTGGTGCATACCCTCTTTTTGCCGCCAGATCAGGTAGTGCAGGCACTCCGCACCCTTGAGCAACGAGCCGATGTTCATGGTCTCGCCTGGGGGGGGTACCCGCAAGCGGAACGCTGTCGGCTGGCGATCGCCCCCACTGAACTCAGTCTTGAGGAGCAACAGCCTCCCCTTGCTTTGGTGCGAATCACAGGCAACTTTCTCTTTGATCCCGCCACCTACAGTGATTTTGAGCGAGCGATCGCCAATGCCGGTCTTGATGACGGCGATTATGGGGATGTGATTCTCCT
Source organism: Thermosynechococcus sp. TG215 (assembly GCF_031583455.1). NCBI lineage: Bacteria > Bacillati > Cyanobacteriota > Cyanophyceae > Acaryochloridales > Thermosynechococcaceae > Thermosynechococcus > Thermosynechococcus sp. TG215. The sequence goes on from NZ_CP134178.1 coordinate 1,688,673, forward strand.
TGGGGAACGGGGGGCACAGGTCATTCTCATCCCTGAAAAAGTCCCTACTTTACAAGAACACTTAAAACAAGTGCGGACTGTAGCGGTGACCGTCGATCTCTGTGACTGGTCAGAACTGGCCGTAGCGCCCCCCCAACGGAAATCCCTCAGTACCGTCGAAGCATCATTGCGCTTAGATGCAGTGGCCTCAGCCGGCTTTGGCGTCTCCCGCAGTAAAATGAGCGAGTGGATTAGCCAAGGGCTAGTGCGGGTCAACTGGCAAGTGGTGCAACAACCGCGCTATCTGCTCAAGGTGAATGACCTCATTGCCATTCGCGGCAAAGGGCGATTGCGGATTCAAGAGATTCAAGTGACAAAGAAAGAGCGCTACCGCATCCAGATGGAGCGCATTCGCTAACACTATGGCTCTGCTGCTGTCGAAATTACTGCCGCCACTGCTGTATCCATTGTCCTTAGCCTGTTGGGCATTGGTTTTTGCCACTGTCCGCTTCTGGCGTGCTCCCCAACAGGCAGCGATCGCCCTTGTGATTGCCCTGAGCATTTTACTCCTGAGCGGCAATGACTATGTGGCAACGGCTCTCATTGCTTCCCTAGAGCGACAGTATTTACCCCCTGATCCCATGCCCAAAGCTGCCGCGATCGTGGTTCTCGGTGGGGCGGTTGTCCCGCAAACGGCGCCGAGGCCGTGGGTAGAAGTCACGGAAGGGGGCGATCGCATCCTCTACGGTGCCCACCTCTTTCGCCAAGGCTATGCCCCCTATCTCATCCTCAGTGGAGGGCGTATTGACTGGCTGGGCGAAGCCTTTCAGCGGGGCGAAGCAGCAGACATGGCGGAAATTGCTGCCACCTGCGGTGTGCCGACAGACAAGATGCTGCTAGACACCACCTCACTGAACACCTATGAAAATGCCGTGAATGTCAAAGCGCTTCTGGAGCAGCATCAAATTCAGGGGGATCTGCTGCTGGTGACCTCTGCTTACCACATGCCCCGCTCCGTGGCTATTTTTCGCCGTTTGGGAATGAAGGTGATCCCGGCACCCACGGACTATCGGTACCTGTCGATCGCGCGATCGCCCACTTGGCAAAACCTGCTGCTCAGCCTGATCCCCAATCCCTACAACGTGGACATCACCACGATCGCCCTACGGGAATACCAAGGTCTGCTCGTTTACAAACTCAGAGGTTGGCTTTAGAGACCCTGAGCACGCAGAAACCCTTGACAGGCCTCCACAAAAGCAGGGGCTGACTCATAGGGCAAGACATTGCGCCCCGCAATCACCACTCCCTCAGCATTGGGAAATGTCTTGGTATAAAACTGCAACCGTTCTTCAGGCAATTCAGCCCCACCCTCCCGACTGATACTCGAGGCTTGATCCCCCATCACCACAAGCACTGGCTGCTGAGTCTGCCGCATTTTCTGACGATAGTCTCGCCGCCAAAAACCCGACAGGAATGAATACACCGCATGGCGACTCTCAAGGTCAGCACAACCAGCGGCCAGCATCTTTAGCCACTCATCATCCACATCCTCAGGCTTGGCAAAAAGCTGATTGATTGAAAACTGCCGCAGGAAATGTTCTTGGCGGGCATAGAGATAAAAGCCCCAACCCAAGGGAGAATCAAAAAGATTCCAGCGCACCCTTTGCCATGTGGGATTAGTGTTTTCAGACACCAAAGTGGCGGCGGGCGGGCCACTGAGGATCATTGCCCTGACTACTTGGGGATCAAGGTGCACTAGCTCCATCGCTACGGGAAACAATGCCCCTTGGACAACAAGAATCACCGCTTGGCGAATCTCAGATGTGATGAAGAAATGCAACTGAGCCGCCCAATCTTCGGGGTAATAGGCAATGTGGGGTAGGGCGCTCTGGCCACAGCCGAGCAAGTCAGGAATGTAGAATGAGTAACCTTCCCCTTGGAACTGCCAATGACCCACACAGCGATCCCAGAACCGCCCAGAGAGGCCAACCCCCACTGGATGGATAAAAAGAATCGGTGTTTGCCCTTCTTCCGAACTCAAGCGATAGGCGCAGGAAAGACCCTGCCACTGATAAGTTCTAGAGGCCAATGACGGCATTCCTAACGCTCCTGCAAATTGCTTGAAAAAACTCTATGTAACGCGATCAACGGTAAAGTTGTTACTCCTCTCAACAATATGACTGAACCCTAACATTCAGTAGCAATTTTAACCAAATTTTTCCCTTGCCTTAACCTAATCCCTTGAATCTGTTGCTTATTCTGACGAAAGGGTAGTTTGATCGGTTTGCCTTTTTGAAATGTGTGGGCAACCGTCACCCCGAAGGTACTTTACTTGCAAAACGTTGTTTACTCCGCTAGGAAACATCACCATGTTTACATCTGCAAAAAGCTATGCCCGCCTAGGGGTAGTTGCAGCCGTCGCGGCTCTGTCGGGTAGCCTGATTCCCGCTGCTTTTTCCCAAGGGACACCTACGATTCGCATTGATGGCTCCAGCACTGTTTTCCCCATTACCGAAGCTGTTGCTGAAGCCTTCCAAAAATCCCAAGGGGGCAAAGTCCGTGTAACCGTCGGTGTGTCTGGTACAGGCGGTGGCTTCAAGAAGTTCTGCCGCGGTGAAACGGATATTTCCAACGCCTCACGCCCCATTTTGGCCAAAGAAATTGCCGACTGCCGCGCTGCTGGTATCAACTTTATTGAACTGCCAGTGGCCTACGATGCCATCACCGTGGTGGTTCATCCCCAAAATACTTGGGGAACAAACTTGACAGTGGCTGAATTGAAAAAGATTTGGGAACCCGATTCTAAAATCAATAACTGGAGCCAAGTGCGCCAAGGCTTCCCCAATGTTCCTTTGAAACTCTTTGGGCCAGGTGCTGACTCTGGAACCTTTGACTATTTCACTGAGGCCATCAATGGTAAATCAAAAGTCAGTCGCAAGGATTTCACCGCCAGCGAGGATGATAATGTGTTAGTCCAAGGTATCGCTCGCGATCGCGGTGCGCTTGGATACTTTGGTTTTGCCTACTATGCGGAAAACCGCAATCGGCTCAAAGCGGTTGCCATTGACAGCGGCAAAGGCCCTGTTCCACCTTCCGAGCAAAACGTGCTGAATGGGACATACCAGCCCCTCTCCCGTCCCATCTTTATCTACGTCAACGCTAAGTCAGCGCAGCGGCCTGAAGTACGGCAGTTTGTCACCTACTACCTAAATAATGCCCCGGCCATGGTGAAAAAGGTGAAGTATGTGCCTCTGCCGGCTAGTGCCTACCGCACGATTCTGGCTAACTTCAACCGCAACCGTGTGGGTACGATCTTTGGGGGCAAAGAGGCTATTGGCTTGACAATCAACCAACTGCTGAGGATGCAACCCCAATAGATTAATATTTTGATTTAATGAAGGGTGTGAGGTATCAGCCCTCCACCCTTTTTTCCCATTTTGTCAACCTCAGTCGTTGATTCTCTGAAAAGATAAATTCCAACTAAAAGATTTTTGCTTGCTGGAATAATACCCATGGTAGAACAGCCCCTACCCTACTCAACGAAGCTCCCCGTCGCCTTGCCATCCCGTACTGTGAGGATTTGGCGCGAACGGATCATTGCTAGCATTCTTTTTTTGGCAGCGATCTCATCGGTCGTAACAACACTGGTCATCATCTATATCCTTTTTGCCGAGACAGTCATCTTTTTTGAAAAGGTGATGGAAGTGCACCAAGAATCTCTCTTTGAGGCTCTGCTGGAGTTCTTTACGAGCACGGACTGGTCACCTCTAATTGAGCCGGTGGGAATTGGTATCTTACCCTTGCTCTCCGGAACCTTCACGACCTGCTTTGTGGCCAGTTGTGTGGCTATTCCCCTTGGCACGATTGCGGCCATCTATCTGAGTGAGTTTGCACCTGCCAAAACGCGGGAGATCCTCAAGCCTATCCTTGAAATCTTGGCGGGTATTCCCACTGTGGTTTACGGCTACTTTGCCCTTTTGGTGGTCACTCCCTTTCTCCAGAAAATCATTCTTGGCGTTCAGCAATTCTTTAATCCTGGTAAAGAACCTTGGGAATACTTTGAGCTGCCTGGTTTTAATATGTTGGGGGCAGGTATTGTGGTGGGGCTAATGGTGCTGCCCTATATTGCCAGCTTGACAGAAGATGCCCTCCAAGCTGTTCCTTTGCAACTGCGGGAGGGATCCTATGCAATGGGGGCAACGCGTTTGCAAACAGCAATCAAGGTTCTCATGCCGGCTGCTATCTCTGGCATTATGGCCGCCTATATTTTGGGGCTGGCACGGGCAATTGGCGAAACAATGATTGTGGCCGTGGCCGCGGGGTTACAGCCGAAGTTTACGTTTAATCCTCTAGAGGGGGCTTCAACCACAACTGCTTTCATTGTGTCAGTGAGTTTGGGGGACTTGCCCCACGGATCACTAGAGTATCAGTCGATTTTTGCCGCAGGGATCATGCTGTTTTTTGCAACCTTGATCTTAAACGTGCTGGGCTACTTCTTGAGTCGCCGTTATCGTGAGGTGTACTAGCCATGCGTAGCCAACGAACGATTCTCAATAACCTCCGCAATTCGATCGCGATCGCGGCCTCGATTCGGGAGCGCAAGCGCTGGGAACAGTTTTTTATCGTTTTAGGTTGGTTCTCCCTGCTAGTCGCCTTACTCACCCTTGTTTTTCTTGTGGGTGACCTCTTCCTGCGCGGCTTACCCATGCTGAACTGGAAGTTTTTTACTTCACCGCCGAGTAGTGACCCCGAAGAGGCAGGTATCCTCACGGCATGGGTGGGTAGTTTATTGGTCATTCTTGTAACGGCGTTTGTGGCTATTCCTTTGGGCATTGCGGCGGGCATTTACCTCGAAGAATATGCTCCCAAAAACTGGCTGTTGGATTTCATTGAGGTGAACATTACCAATCTGGCGGGTGTGCCCTCAATTATTTATGGCCTACTGGCTCTCGGTTTCTTTGTCTATATTCTCAACTGGGGCGAAAGCATTCTGACTGCCGGGTTTACACTGGCATTGTTGATTTTACCCGTGGTGATTGTGACCACCCGTGAATCCTTGCGCGCCATTCCCCAGGGGATTCGGGAAGCCGCCTATGCGGTTGGTTCGAGTCGCTGGCAGGTGATTGCTGATCATGTGCTGCCCTACTCGATGGGGGGGATTCTCACGGGGATTATTGTGGGTATCTCCCGCGCGATTGGCGAGACGGCGCCCCTGATCACCATTGGTGCTTTGACGTTTATCACGTTCTTGCCAGATCCACCGATTCAAAGCGAGTTTCCCTACATTTCGTTTAAGTGGATTTGGTCTCCCTTTACGGTGCTGCCGATTCAAATGTTTAACTGGGTTTCCCGTCCGCAAGAGGCCTTTCAAGTGAATGCTGCAGCGGCTGGGATTGTCCTGCTGGTGTTGACGCTGGCGGTGAATGCAACAGCTATTTATCTACGCTATCGTTTTAGGAAGAGTATCAAATGGTAAAACCTACAGATCGGGTCGTGACTACCGAGAACGAGCCACTGAAAAAGCTGGCAGAAGTTCGGGACTTGAACTTTTACTACGGTGGCAAGCAGGCTCTGAAAAACATCAACTTGCCGGTCTATGAAAAGAAAGTTACGGCACTGATTGGGCCTTCAGGTTGTGGCAAGACCACGTTGCTGCGTTGCTTTAACCGCATGCATGATCTGTATCCCGGCAATCGCTACGAGGGGGAAATTTGGTTGGGGGATGAGCAACCGCGTAACCTCCTGCAAATGGATCCAATCGAAGTGCGGATGCAGATTGGCATGGTCTTCCAAAAGCCCAATCCTTTCCCCAAGTCGATTTACGAAAACGTTGCCTATGGATTGCGGGTGCGCGGCATCAATAACCGTGCGATCCTCGATGAGGTGGTGGAGCGATCGCTCCGTCGTGCTGCCCTGTGGGATGAAGTCAAAGATCGTCAGAAGGAACCGGGCACGTCTCTGTCGGGCGGTCAGCAGCAGCGGCTCTGTATTGCCCGTGCCCTAGCCACTGATCCAGAGATTATTCTCTTTGACGAGCCAACATCGGCATTGGATCCGATTGCCACGGTCAGTATTGAGAACCTGATTAGCGAACTCAAGGAGCAAGTGACGATTCTGATTGTGACCCATAACATGCAGCAGGCGATTCGTATTTCCCAGTTCACCGCCTTTATGTATTTGGGTGAAATCGTTGAGTACAACGAAACCATGTCCATCTTCACGAAGCCAGTGGAACAGAAGACCGCCGATTACGTGAGTGGTCGCTTTGGTTGATCGCTGCGTCAAGTCCGCTTGAGAATGTGGTCTAAGAGGTAAGGTGTGGTTGTGAATCGATCGCTACCCTAGGGCTAGTAGTTATTTGTTCTCGCTCTAGGAGCGCAGTTATGGTGGCATCGCTGGAGTCAACGGTCAGGGAGATTTCACCTCAGGCGATCGCCCGTGAATTGGCGCTCCGCCTTGCGCCGCAGGCCACCTATGTGCGTGTCGCTCACTCCGCCGAAGGCTGGAAAATTCTCCTAGAGGCAGAGCAAATTCCCAATCAACGCACCTGCCTTGATGTCTTGGTTGCTTTTTTAAGTCCTGTCCTCCCCCAATCCATTGATGTCTATGGGCGACAGTTGGGGGGGCAGCGCCCTGCATGGGGAGTACGTCTGCGGCCTCGGCCGGTTGCAACCCCCACACCCACAACAGTTCGCGATCGCCAGCTTGAACCCTTAGCTTTAGCGGCCAGTGTCTTAGGGATTTTTGGTTTAGGAGCCGTCGGCCAATGGCAGTCTCCCAGTGTTTGGTTGGCAGCAGCACCAGAACCCAGCGTTGAACAAGTGCGATCGGTCATTCTCAATGCTGCGCCCACTCTGGCTCCCGCCCGCCCACCCCTGTGGTACCACTACTCACCCCCTGAGGCCTTCCGTGGCCGTGTGTTTAATCAGGTTACCTTACCCCCTGAGCAAAAGTTGGTGGCACTGACCTTTGATGATGGCCCTGATCCGACCTACACGCCCCAAGTGCTCGACATTCTTGCCCAAGAAAAGGTCAAAGGGACATTTTTTGCTATTGCCAGAGCCGTTGCAGCGCGCCCAAAATTAGCGCAGCGCATTGTTAGGGAAGGTCATGTCTTGGCCAACCACTCTTGGAGCCACGGCTACCATTACTTTAATCCTGCCGCTGCCCAGCACGAGGTGGATCAAAGTCAACAATTGATTGAAGACATCAGCGGGGCAAATATCAAGCTCTTTCGACCACCGGGGGGAAATCTCCATAATGGTCTGGTGAGTCGCGCCAGCCAACAGGGTTACGGTGTGGTGATGTGGTCAGTGGATCCACAGGATTGGTTACCTCGCCAAACGAGCGATCGCATTGTCAACACAGTTGTTCAGCAGGCGCATGCCGGTGCCATTGTCCTGCTCCATGATGGGGGTGGCTCTCGGCGAGCCACGGTTGCGGCCTTGCCCAGCATCATTGCCGAACTGCGGGCTAAAGGCTATCAATTTGTCACTGTCCCTGAGTTGATTGCGGCTCAAGAGCCAACAAGTCTACCAGAACCCCCTTCTTGGCTAACGATTCAAGAAACGGCGCAGCTTCAGCAGTTGGTTCTGCAACTGGAGACCCGCATTCAAGCTTTAGAAAAAGATTTAAGGACCACACCCCCATGGGCGATCGCCGAACGGGAATACCTAGCAGCCACCCTACGGGAGCAACAGGCAGCCCTGTCTTGGGTGCAACAACGGCTGGCCTTTGAACAAGCTGCTGCAGGTCAATATCAAGCGGCTCTCAAACTGGCGGAGCAGGCGACGCTTGCCGCTAAGGCACAACAATCATCAGTGGCCAAAATCTTGTGGCAGCGGGCGATCGCCACCCTAGACACCATTCCCAACACGGCCTTTGTTGCCCCCCTTGCCCGGATCAAGCAACGACAATATAGCCGCAGAATGCACCAACTAAAATAAAGGCAGCACGCGAATCCCCAACAGCCTGCCATGACAATTGAACACCCAGTGCAACTGCCGCCCCTTGAAAGTGGCGATCGCCTGACACGGGACGAATTTGAGCGGCGCTACGCGGCCATGCCTCAGCTGAAAAAAGCAGAACTGATTGAGGGAATTGTTTACGTGGCTTCTCCCCTACGCTACCGCAGTCACGGTCAACCTCACCTATTCCTAATCACTTGGCTCGGCACCTACTGTGCAGCCACACCGGAGGTCGAAGCGGCAGATGCCCCGACTATTCGCCTAGATGCCGATAATGAACCGCAACCCGATGCAATTTTACGCCTCAGCCACGGGGGGCGATCGCGAATTACTGCCGATGACTATATTGAGGGCGCGCCGGAACTTGTAGTTGAAATTGCCGCCAGCAGTGCCGCCTACGACCTGCACGATAAGCTCAGGGTGTATCGCCGCAATGGCGTTCAGGAATATCTTGTCTGGTGTACCTACGATCGCCAAATCCACTGGTTCTCGCTTGAAGCAGGAGAATACCAGCCACTTGTTGCCGATACTGAGGGGATGATTCGCAGTCGTCAATTTCCCGGACTCTGGCTTGCCCCTGAGGCATTACTGACCCATGATCTGGGTACGGTTTTGCAGGTACTCCAACAGGGAATTGCCACCCCCGAACATCAAGCGTTTGTGGCTCGCCAGCAGCGATAGAGAAGTTCTGAGGAGAGAGAGCCATGACACTAAAGTATTCTCTGCCGCCCCTTGAAAATGGCGATCGCCTGACACGGGACGAATTTGAGCGGCGCTACGCGGCCATGCCTCAGCTGAAAAAAGCAGAACTGATTGAGGGAATTGTTTACGTGGCTTCACCCGTTCGTGTCAGTCACAGTCAGCCCCATGCCGAGATCATGGCTTGGCTCGGTTTTTACAAAGCAGCTACGCCGGGGGTTCTTGTCTATGACAATCCGACCGTTCGCCTAGATGGCGATAATGAACCGCAGCCCGATGCTGTGCTCCGCCTTGAAAGCGGGGGCAACTCCCGCATTAGTGAGGATGGTTATATCGAGGGGGCACCGGAACTCGTGGTTGAAATTGCCGCCAGCAGTGCCGCCTACGACCTGCACGATAAGCTCCGGGTGTACCGCCGCAATGGCGTTCAGGAATACCTCGTCTGGTGTACCTACGATCGCCAGATCCACTGGTTCTCACTTGAAACGGGGGAATACCAACCACTTGCTGCCGATACTGAGGGGATGATTCGCAGTCGTCAATTTCCCGGACTCTGGCTTGCCCCTGAGGCATTACTGACCCATGATCTGGGTACGGTTTTGCAGGTACTCCAACAGGGAATTGCCACCCCCGAACATCAAGCGTTTGTGCAAATCTTGACCGAAACTTAAAAAATTTCCCTAATCTGGCATTATGCTGTATAGAATCCCCGTGTCAATAGGGGAATATTGGCATCGCCCTTGCCAAATGCATCGATATCTGTCTGCCGATTGACCGTTTCATTCACCGTAGCCCTATGTTGCAATTAGACCCCATTTCCAAAACGACCAATCAACATTCTGGTCACAAAGGTTTAGTGATGGCGATCGGGGGAGCCGAAGACAAAGTACGTGGGCGACAAATTCTCACCACCTTCTGCCAACGTGCTGGCGGCCTAGATGCTGTCATTGGCGTCATTCCCTCTGCTTCCCGTGAACCCGATGCCATGGGGCGACTCTACCACGATATTTTCCGCGAAATTGGCGTGCGCGAAGTGGACGTTCTATTGGTGGGCGATCGCGCTGATGCCGAACAGGAAGAGATGCTAGCTCGCTTGAGTCGCTGTACTGGCATTTTTATGTCCGGGGGCGATCAACTGCGTTTGTCGGCGCTGCTGGATGAAACCCCCCTCCTCTACCAATTGCGTCATCAAGTCTGGGAAGGCAAATCAATTCTTGGGGGCACGAGTGCCGGTGCCGCTGTCATGGGTGAGTGCATGATTGCCAGTGGGGGCAGCAATGAAGCTCCAAACCGCTCCTTAGTCGATTTGGCCACAGGCTTGGGTATTCTTCCCGATGTTTTAGTGGATCAGCATTTCCACAATCGCAATCGCCTCGCGCGCCTGATCAGCGCCATTTCTGCTCACCCCGACAAGCTGGGAGTCGGCATTGATGAAGATACCTGTGCCATGTTTGAAGCTGATGGTATGCTGCGGGTTCTTGGTCGTGGTTCTGTCACCATTGTTGATCCTCGGGATGTCAGCTACACGAGCTATGCCCATGTGGATGTTAACGAACCCTTGAGTATCTACAACTTGCGCCTGCACATCCTCAGTGATGGTGACTGCTATAATCTCCGCACCCATCAAGTGCAGCACAAATGTATTTTGCCTCCCCTAAATTAAGTTTTCAGGAAAGTGTTGCTTAAGATACAGTTTATTGCGTCACTCGCCTCAAAACTAAAAATGGTAAGCTGTCCTTAAAAAAGCCACTCTTCTATGAAAATTCTCAAATTACAAACGCTGCGGGGTCCTAATTATTGGAGCATTCGGCGTCATAAGCTGATTGTCATGCGTTTAGATCTAGAAGAGGTGGCCAACACCCCCTCCAATCAGATTCCCGGCTTTGTGGATGGGTTGGTGCGGGTTTTACCCAGTCTCTACAATCATTTTTGTTCCCTTGGCCATGAGGGGGGCTTTCTCACCCGCCTAAGGGAAGGCACCTACCTCGGTCATGTGGTTGAGCATGTCGCCCTCGAACTCCAAGAACTAGCAGGGATGCCCGTTGGTTTTGGCCGCACGCGGGAGACCTCAACGCCGGGGGTGTATCAAGTCGTCTATGAATACCAAGTGGAAGAAGCGGGTCGCTATGCCGGCCGCGCAGCGGTACGACTTTGTCAAAGCATTATTGATACGGGCACCTATCCCCAGCGCGAACTGGATCAGGATCTCGCCGATCTCCGCGAGTTAAAAGCCAAAGCCTCCCTAGGCCCAAGCACGGAAGCGATTGTCCGCGAGGCGGAAGCCCGTAATATTCCTTGGTTTGAGTTGAGCAGTCGCTCGATTATTCAATTGGGTTATGGTGCCCGCAGTCATCGCATGCAGGCCACCTTGAGCGATCGCAGTGGCATCTTGGCCGTGGAACTCGCAGGGGACAAAGAAGGGGCAAAGCGACTGCTTCAGGATGCCGGAATTCCTGTGCCCAAGGGAACCGTCGTCCGCTACATTGAAGACCTCCCTGAAGCCATTGAGGACATCGGCGGCTACCCGATTGTCATTAAGCCCCTCAACGGCAACCACGGTCGGGGGATTACGATTGACATCAACAGCCTAGAAGAGGCCGAAGAAGCCTTTGAAATTGCCAGCAGTGTCTCCAAATCAGTGATTGTGGAACGCTATCATGCGGGTCGCGACTTTCGGGTTCTAGTGGTCAATGGCAAAGTAGTCGCCGTTGCTGAACGGGTGCCAGCCCATGTTATTGGCGATGGCCGCTCCACTATCGAAGAACTCATTGAGAAAACCAACCAAGACCCGCAGCGGGGAGACGGTCACGATAATATCCTCACTCGCATTGAGGTGAATCACGACACATGGACACTCTTGGAAAAGCAGGGCTATACCCTAAATACAGTCTTGCAACCGGGGGAAATTTGTTATCTACGCGCCACGGCGAACCTGAGTACCGGTGGCATTGCCGTCGATCGCACCGATGAAATTCACCCGGAAAATGTTTGGATTTGCCAGCGGGCGGCTCGGATCATTGGCCTCGATATTGCGGGGATTGATGTTGTCAGCCCCGATATTAGTCAGCCCCTGCCTAAAGTTGGCGGTGTGATTGTCGAGGTCAATGCTGCTCCCGGCTTTCGCATGCACACGAACCCCAGCCAAGGGATTGCCCGCAATGTCGCCGAACCGGTGTTGAATATGCTCTTTCCACCGGGAACGCCTTGCCGCATCCCGATCTTTGCGATTACGGGCACCAACGGTAAAACCACCACCACCCGTCTCATTGCCCATATCTGCAAACAAACGGGGCAAACCGTTGGCTACACCACCACAGACGGCATCTATATTGGCGATTATCTGGTGGAAAAAGGGGACACCACGGGGCCTCAAAGTGCCCAACTGATCCTGCAAGACCCCACGGTTGAGATTGCTATCCTAGAAACAGCGCGCGGTGGTATTCTCCGCTCCGGCTTGGGCTTTGACCACTGTGATGTCGGGGTGGTGCTGAATGTGCAGGCTGACCATCTTGGCCTTGGTGATATTGACACCGTTGAACAGTTGGCGGACTTAAAGGCCGTGGTGGTGGAATCCGCTTGGCCGAATGGCTATGCTGTCTTGAATGCCGATGATCCCCTCGTGGCGGGAATGGCACGCCAAGTCAAAGCCCAAGTGGCCTATTTCTCGATGAATCCCCACAATCCGATTATTCGGCAGCACATTCAGCAGGGGGGTCTCGCCGCCGTTTATGAAAATGGCTATCTCTCGATTTTGAAAGGGGACTGGACGCTACGGATTGAGCAGGCAGAAAATGTGCCCATTACCCTTGGCGGTCGAGCCGGTTTTATGATTGCCAATGCTCTCGCTGCCAGTCTAGCCGCCTTTGCCCAAGGCATCAGTATTGAGCATATTCGCGCTGCCTTGACCACCTTCCGAACTTCAGTGGAGCAAACCCCCGGGCGGATGAACCTCTTTGATTTGGGGCAATTTAGTGTCTTGGTGGACTATGCCCACAATCCAGCAGGGTATGAGGCCATTGGTGAATTTGTCCAAAAATGGCCAGGGCAGCGCATTGGTGTCGTTGGCGGACCGGGCGATCGCCGTGATCAAGACTTAGAACAACTGGGTGAACTCTCGGCAAAAATCTTTGATTGGATCATCATTAAAGAAGATGACGATACCCGTGGCCGGCCGCGCGGCGATGCCGCCTATTGGATTGAGCGGGGAGTACATCACCACAGTGTCCAACGCCAATACGACATCATCCATGACGAGGTAGCAGCGATTCAATTTGCCCTCGATCGCGCCCCCCAAGGCTCCCTAGTGGTGATCTTTCCAGCGGAAATCAGCCGCACCATTCAACTGATTCACCAGCATCATCAACGACTCCAAGGGGAAACGACCAATGGCTTTCACAGTGAGGGAATTTCCACTAGTGGTGATCTCAATCCCTCCATCTCCCATTAGGCAGTTTCTCGACCACTAGCAACGCTGATCTGATCAAGTCACTCTGATCAACAGCGAGAAGCACAGTATAGGCCTTTTCAAAAAGGTTGGAGGATCTCACCGCTTTTACGTACTCCCTTTATATTAGAAAGAATTCATAAATAATCAATTATGAACGAGATTCATTTCATCCACGGCATTAACAATAAGCCAGTTGCTTCTAAAGCACTTGAACATGCACTTCAAGCAATCTCAAACATCCACGGAGAGTGTTTTCTGGGGTATCTTCTACCGACACCAGAAGGACTTTCAGCCATTGAGAATCTCTCCTCTTTACGGAAAAAGTCTCAGCAACGCCAAATTAATAGACCGAATTCTCGTGGAGCAAAGCTTAAGCAACTAGAAGATTCAATTGCTACCCTCGACCATCAGCAACATCGGGCGGTGATTGAAACCATTGATGGCGTCCAACGGATTCGTGGCTTAGCAGGCTCCGGTAAAACTATTATCCTTGCTCTAAAGGCTGCTTATTTACATAGTCAACACCCTGATTGGTACATTGCAGTAACCTTCCAGACGAGAGCCTTAAAAGGACAATTCAAGCGCCTAATTAATCAGTTCTGTATATCGCAAACCAATGAGGAACCAGACTGGACAAAAGTGCGGATAGTTAACGCATGGGGAGCTAAGGGGGATGAAGAACGGGATGGACTTTATTATGAATTTTGTAGAGTTACGGGTAGTGAGTTTCTTGATTTTTCAACAGCTAGGAGTCGTTTTGATAGTAGTGAAAAAGCTTTTGACAGTGCTTGCCAGCTAGCACTTGATACAGTCACAAAAGTACCAGAAATTTATGATGTTATTTGGCACTGGTATAATTAATGATCAAAACTTTCCTAAGATAGTTAGGCACCCCAAATCCATATGGGATGTCAAATTTGATCACTGTGAAAACATTGCATTAGTAATAAGTGAAACGGATTATTCAGTAATTCACCAAATACTTACAAATAATAGATGCTATAGTGTAAAAATGATTGATAGTGGATTGCTTCAACTTATTTATCGGTTCCAAAGAAATACTCTCATTCAGCATCGCCTTGCTTATTATCCATCTCCTCAACTACTGCCATTTCAAGAAGATCCAGCATCTTATTTTGAAGACACGCACTTCCTTTAGATTATTAATAGACGTACTATTGCTTTTCCTTTGCGGTTTGACTTTGATCAGCAAGCGGCTATCAATAAGACACACCCAGCTTGTCATCTAACTTTGGGCGATGCAAAAAATTGATGAAAGTGGTATGGTTCACGTTGTCATTCCTGATATAGAGTGATCATGAACAATGCGGTTGCAATGAAAGCCAAATGGCAATTTTGGATCGATCGCGGGGGCACGTTTACGGATATTGTCGCCCGCCGTCCCGATGGTCAAATGGTGGTGCACAAGCTGCTCTCAGAGAATCCAGAGCAGTATCGCGATGCAGCAGTAGCGGGAATTCGTACTCTCATGGGGTTGGCGCCGGATGCCCCCATTCCCAGTGAAGCCATTGAAATTGTGAAACTGGGGACAACGGTAGCCACCAATGCCCTTTTAGAACGCAAAGGCGAGCCAACGGTGCTCCTGATTACCCAAGGCTTTGGGGATGCTCTAGCCATTGGCTACCAAAACCGCCCGGATCTGTTTGGCTTAGCGATTCAGCAACCGCCGCCCCTCTACAGCCATGTCATTGAAGTCAAAGAACGGGTGAGTGCCCAAGGGGAAATTCTCGTCCCCCTTGACTTAGAAGCCCTGAAGCCCCAATTGGCAGCGGTCTATGACCAAGGCATCCGCAGTTGCGCCATTGTGCTCGTGCATGGCTACCGCTACCCTGACCATGAACAACAGGTGGCAGCCTTGGCAAGGGAGATGGGGTTTAGCCAAGTGTCGGTGTCCCACGAGGTAAGTGGCCTGATCAAGCTGGTCAGCCGGGGCGATACGACTGTTGTGGATGCTTATTTGTCGCCGGTGCTGCATCGCTATCTACAGGGGGTGCAGGGGGAGCTGGGGGAGATTCCCCTCTACTGTATGCAGTCCAATGGCGGTGTGGTGGCGGCGGCCTGCTTGCGCGGTAAGGATAGTCTGCTTTCAGGCCCTGCTGGGGGGATGGTGGGGGTGGTGCGCACCGCTTTAGCCGCAGGGATTGAGCGGCTGATTGGTTTAGATATGGGGGGCACCTCGACAGATGTCTGCCACTATCGTCACAATCCGGATGCCCCTTGGCCAGAGTATGAGCGGTGGCAGGAAACGACCATTGCGGGTGTGCGGCTGCGATCGCCCCTCCTAGCCGTGCATACCGTCGCTGCCGGCGGTGGCTCGATTTTGCGATTTGATAAGGGGTGCTACCAAGTGGGGCCAGACTCTGCCGGTGCCAATCCCGGACCTGCTGCCTATCGTCGCGGCGGACCTCTCACGGTGACCGATGCCAATCTCCTCTTGGGGAAAATTCAGCCCGCCTATTTCCCCGCTGTCTTTGGCGCCGATGGTCAACAGCCCTTGGATCGCGAGACGGTGGAACAGCAATTTGCTCAACTGCGCCAAGAGATCTACGAGAGCACCGGAGATGCCCGCAGTGTTGCCGATGTGGCGGCTGGTTTTATTGAAGTGGCCGTGAATACCATGGCACAGGCAATTAAGAAAATTTCCCTAGAGCAGGGGCACGATGTGCGCGACTATACCCTCTGCTGTTTTGGCGGTGCCGGCGGCCAACACGCCTGTTTGATTGCCGAGGTGTTGGGAATGCCGCAGGTGTATCTCCATCCCTATGCGGGGGTGCTCTCGGCCTACGGCATTGGTCAGGCGGAGCTGCGGGTACTCAAGGAGCAAACGATTGAACAACCCCTCACCGCCGCTGTTCTGGGGGAGCTGCAAGGCCAAATTGAGCAGCTAAAAGGGCAAGCAATAGATGAACTTGTTGCCCAAGGGGTCGATCGCCTGCAGATTCAAAGTCAAGTGCGCATCGGCTTAGGTTATGTGGGGACAGATACAATCCTCTGGGTGCCCTGGGCAGATTTGGAAAGGATGGCAGCCGCATTTGCCCAAGCCCATCGCGATCGCTATGGGTTTACTATACGGGGGCGATCGCTCCGCATCGGTCAAGTCGCAGTTGAAGCCGTTGCTGTTCAGGCAGTTCCAGCGGTCACGATGCCCCCTGCCGCCACAGAACTCACGCCCCTTGCCCATGTGTCGGTTTACAGCAAAGGCCAATGGCACAAAGCACCCGTCTATGAGCGCGATCGCCTCCCTGCCCATCAGATCATTGCAGGGGTGGCCTTGATCTTAGATGCTACGGGTACCAATGTGGTTGAGGCAGGCTGGCAGGCCGAAGTGGATGATCAAGGGGGGCTGTGGCTACGTCCCCTTCAGGAATCTCCGAAACCATCAAAGCAGATAGCTCCCACCGTTGCCGATCCTGTACAACTTGCGATTTTTCAGCAGTTATTTCGCGCCATTGCTGAGCAAATGGGCGTCACACTCCAGCAGACCAGTGCCTCGGTCAATATCAAAGAACGGTTGGATTTTTCCTGTGCTCTGTTTGATGCTGCCGGCAACCTTGTGGCCAATGCCCCCCATATCCCCGTCCATTTGGGGTCAATGAGCGAAAGTGTTAAGGCACTGCTGGCTGAGAAAGGCAACACCCTCCGGGCGGGTCAAGTTTTTGCCACAAATAATCCCTATCGCGGTGGCACCCATCTGCCGGATATTACCGTAATTACCCCCGTATTTCTCAAGGGGGAAGCGCAACCCGCCTTCTTTGTTGCCTCACGGGGGCACCATGCTGACATTGGGGGGATCAGCCCCGGATCCATGCCGGCCAATAGTACCGATGTCCGTCAAGAGGGCATTCTCTTTGATAATGTGCTGCTGGTGGAGGGCGGGGAGTTTCAAGAGGCCGCCATTTATCAACTGTTGAGCCAAGCCCCTTGGCCGGCTCGCTATCCTGAGCAGAATCTGGCGGATCTGCAAGCCCAAATAGCCGCCAATCAGCGGGGGGTACAAGAACTGATTACCCTGTGCGATCGCTATGGTCGCGAGGTTGTGGCTGCCTACATGGAATTTAGCCAAGCCAATGCCGCTGAGTGTGTGCGCCAATGCCTGCGATCGCTCCAAGGGGGTCGCTTTTGCGTGGCCATGGACAACGGCAGCCAAATTCAGGTGCAAATCACTATTGATAGTCACGAAGGCACCGCCTGCCTCGACTTTGAGGGCACCTCCCAGCAAACCAATGACAATTTCAATGCTCCCCTTGCCATTACCAAGGCGGCTGTGCTGTATGTCTTCCGAACCCTCGTACAGGAGGACATTCCCCTGAATGCGGGCTGTTTGCGTCCCATTGAACTGCGGGTGCCGCAAGGCTCACTGTTGAACCCCCAGTTTCCGGCGGCGGTGGTTGCTGGCAATGTCGAAACCTCGCAAACCCTTACCAATGCCCTCTACGGTGCCCTCGGCATTATGGCAGCGGCTCAGGGAACGATGAACAACCTCAGCTTTGGCAGCGATCGCTATCAATACTACGAAACCATCTGTGGCGGCGCTGGGGCAGGAGCCACCTTTGCCGGAGCCAGTACCGTGCAAACCCACATGACCAACTCTCGACTCACCGATGTCGAAGTGTTAGAAAACCGCTACCCCGTGATTGTTTGGGAGTTTTGCCGTCGCCGGGGCAGTGGGGGCAAAGGGCAGCAACCGGGAGGAGATGGGGCAATTCGTGTCCTTGAGTTTCGTGAACCCATGACCGTCAGCCTCCTCAGCCAGTCGCGCAAAATTCCCCCTTTTGGCCTTGCGGGTGGTGAGTGCGGTGCAGTTGGTGAAAATCAATGGCTGAAATTCGGCCAAATCCCCCATCCCTTAGCAGGAACCGCCACAATCAATGTTCAAGCAGGCGATCGCCTGCGCATTTGTACCCCAGGTGGTGGTGGCTTTGGGGTACCTCAACTCTCAGATTAGATATATCAAATTAATCTTCATCGTCGGTGGGTTGACCGTTGCTGCTCACTTGTCTAAGGTGAATGTGCTTACGGCCAAGGGTAATTTCAAATTCATCCCCCGGCTTGAGATTCATTTGCTTGGTATAAGCTGAACCAATGAGCAAATTACCATTGGCTTGTACCGTGATTCGATAACTAGCACTGCGACCGCCTCGGCTACCACCACGTCCTGACTTCGTATCAAGATTCATCCCCAAGGCTTCAAGAAGCGCCTTATTAAACTTCATTTTGCTGATGCGCTCCTTACCACTTTGGGTGATCGTATAGTAGCCACAGGCCTTTGCTTTTTCCTCGTGGCTGAGATGTTCCAATTGTTTGTACTTCTCTAATAAAGCAGCACCTGTCAAGGGTTCTACTTGTTTGCGTCCCATTTTAACCTACCTTTTCAATGATCCAATACTGTCTATTCATTGGCGATTCAATCAAAGAGTGCCAAAGTCTGACAGCGGACTCGTAATGAATGAGTGTCTACTTTTAGCAAACCATAATTTTTTTCAGAATTCAAGTTGCGATCGCCCTTGAGTCAGGGTTTTACATTTCCTTTAGACGAGTTACATTGACACTCTTTTCACAGGGACGCAAGAGGCTCAAAAAAGGTGAGGGCTAGTGTAGAAAGTACGCCACCTCTTTTACAGCCCTTTTCACAGGTGTCCACAGACTCAACGCTACAAAAGTCACGACGGAAGAGATTTCTATCAGCATTTATGTGTCCCCTATTTAAGATAAGGGCGGTAGATGCTCTATCCTTCAAAACAATGACGCTAATCAAACTTACGGCACTTTTTGCAAGAATTGAATACGCTCACAACAGTCGCTTCAGTGTGAGGTGGAAAAGCCCAAGAGTGTCAAACCCGAGTTGGCCTGCTGATCATTGTGAATTATTTGGGAAAATAGAAGCAAGCTCAAGCACTTGTTCGGGGAACTGCGGCAATTGCACAACGCCACTGGTCGGAATAATTCTCTTGCTGAGGTAGCCAAACTGCCGCGGTGTAATTTCAGCAGGTTCGCTATAGACTTCCAGTGTGCGATCGCTAACATTGAACAGCCAATAATAGGGAATCTTGGCTTCAGCATAAAGCGATAGTTTCACTGTGCGATCGTACTCTAGGGATGAATCCGCCACTTCTATCACCAGGAGCGTGTCCGCAGGTGTGGGATGGGCTGAGGCATAGTCATCTTCTTGGTTTTTCACGATCGCCACATCGGGTTCTGGCTCACCATCAAAGGCAATCGTAATCGGCGACTGGCACTGAAGCGTGGCGCGATCGCCCACAATCTTCGGTAAAATTCGCAATAATCGCCGCAGACAGCTTTCGTGCGCTGTTCCCTTGGCCGCCATGCGCACCAGTTCCCCCCGAATTAGCTCAATGTGGTCATCTTCACTCAGAAACCCAAGTTCCAGTAAACGGTGGTAGTCCTGCACCGTAAATCGCACTGGTTGGGGGGTTGGAGTGGGTTGGCAAGTAGTAGTGATCATGATCTTAATTTTAGGCAGAGTCTCAGAAGTGACGCATTCTTCGCTAGAGAATGCCCTAAACTGTGGAAACATCAAGGGTGTGGTGCCCTATGATTCCACGTCAACTGGTATTGCGCAATTTCCTCAGCTATCGCCAAGCCACTCTTCCCTTTGCGGGGTTACATCTGGCCTGTATTTGTGGTGCCAATGGGGCGGGCAAGTCCTCGCTTCTTGAGGCGATCGCCTGGGCACTGTGGGGGCAAAGCCGCGCTAGCCGTGAGGATGATGTGATCTACTACGGCGAAATGGAAGCCCAAGTGACGTTTGAGTTTAGCGTTCAGGGGCAGACCTATCGGGTGGTACGGTTGCGGCGCCGCGAGCAACATACGGTTTTAGAGTTGCAGATTCAAACAGTAGCGGGCTATACCTCGCTAACGGGGCGATCGCTACGAGCAACACAGGAAAAAATCATTCAAATTCTGCGCCTTGACTACGCCACGTTCGTCAACAGTGCCTATCTGCGCCAAGGCCGTGCCGATGAATTTATGGCCAAACGCCCCAGTGAGCGCAAGCAACTCTTGGCCACCCTTTTAGGCTTGGATCAATACGAGACCCTAGCGGAGGCGGCTCGCGATCGCGCCCGTGACTACAAAGCCCAAATCAGCGTTCTGGAACAACGCCTCCAGAGCCTAGGGGAGCAACTCGCCCAAGAACCGCAGTTACGCGCCCAACAGGCAGCGGTGAGCCAGCAGATTCAACAGCAACGGCAGCAAGTCGAGCAGTGTCAACAACGGCTCCAAGAGCAACAGGCCGCCTACCACGTCTATCAACTGCAACAGCGGGACTATGAACACCTGCAACAGCAGCGAGACACCCTCGGGACAACAATCGCCCATCTCGAGCAGCAGTGCCAGACGCTCCGCCAAGAACAGGCCGCGATTGCGGATCTAGAAGCCCGTGCCCCCCTCTTGGAAGCCGCCGTTAGCCAATGGCAGCGCCTGAAAACCGCTGAAGCGCAATTGCAGCAGTGTTTTGCTGACTATCAACGGCTGCGCCAAGAGCGCGATCGCCAGCAGCAGAACCTCGACCAGCAGCGCCAAGACCTTCTACGCACCCTGCATGGATTGGAGAGCCAGCAGCAATTTCTTCTGGAACAATGCCAGCAGTTTGAAAAGCTCCTCAAGCAAGAAAATCAGATTGTCGCTGCCTTTGAACAGTTACAGCGATCGCGCGCTCAGCTCCAAGCCCAGGAAGAGCTTCAACAAAAAGTCTTTCCCCTTCTGCAAGTCAAACAGCGCCTTGAACTGGAACGGCAACAGCAGGAACAACGCCTCCGCAGCCGGCGCGATGAATTGCAACAGTTGTGGCGGCATCTCCATCAACAGGTGGAACGACAACCCGCTCTCCAAGAGGCAGTGACATTGATTACTGCCCAGATTGAAACCCTTGAAAAACAGCGCATCTATCAAGACCATGTGCGGGAAAAGGGACTAGAGCGCCGCCGCTTCCTAGAGCAACTGCAAGCCCGCCAGCGGGAATATGAGCGGCAAATTAATCAACTGGAGCAGCGCTTAGAACTGCTGAATCAGCCGGGAGCGATTTGCCCCCTGTGTCAACGTCCCCTCGATGCCGAGCACCACGAAGCTGTCCTGCGCCGCAATGCCGCCGAAAAAGAGGATCTGCTGAATCAGTTGTGGGTGATTCGTGAGCAATTGGCGGTCACCGAGCGGGAAATTCAAGTCCTACGGCGGGAATATATTACCGTGGGCTATGAGATCTCGCAACTGACGCAACTGTTTGAGCAACGGGGGCAACTCCAGCAGCAACTCCAGAGCACACAGGATTTAGAACCGCAATTGGATCGCTTGGCCGCAGAAATTCAGCAGATTGAGCGGCAGCTGAGGAACGGCCATCAGGAAACCCTTGGGGAACTGCAAGCCATTGAGACGGAACTGAAACGCCTGAACTATGACGAGAAAAATTTGGCGATCGCCCGCGGGCAAGTGGAAAAATGGCGTTGGGCCGAAGCCAAGGAACAGGAACTCCGCCAAGCGCAGCGGCAATACCGCCAAATTCAGCAACAACTGCCGGCCCTAGTGGCACAACAGGAAGAACTGCAACGCCAACTCAATGCCCTTGAAACTCTCTCCCCCTTGGCACAAACCTTGGCCACCATTGATCAGCAGTTGGCGGCCTTAGCCTACGATCCTGAGCAGCATGCCCAAATTCAGGCACAACTGGCGGCATTAGAACCGGACTATGAGGCCTATCAGACCCTGCAACGGGGGCGATCGCGCCAACCCCAACTCCGCCAAGACCTCCAGCACCTAGAGGAAACGCTGCACCAACAACGGGAACAACTGCAACGCATTACTGACAAACTTGCTACCCTTGAGGACACTGCACGCGCCGCCAGCCGCCTTGCCGCCGAGCTGAACCAACGTCAACAGGAACTCCTGAAGCAGCAGCAGACCCTCGAAGCTAACCTTGCCCAGCAGGGCAAACTCACCGCTGAATTAGAGCAACTCCATCGCCTAGCCCAGGAATACGAACAGGGACAGCAAACCCTTGCCCACCTCCGCCATCAATACCGCCTCTACTGCGAACTAGCCCAAGCCCTAGGCAAAAATGGCATTCCTGCCATGCTCATTGAAACCGTCTTGCCCCATCTGGAGGCAGAAACCAACCATATCCTAGGCCGCCTGAGTAACCATCAACTCCATGTCCAATTCATTACCCAACGCAGTCGGCGGCGCAGTGGCGCTGATACTAAGCCCATTGAGACCCTCGATATTCTCATTGCCGATTGCCAAGGGACTCGACCTTACGAAAGTTATTCGGGGGGTGAAGCCTTTCGCATCAATTTTGCGTTGCGTTTAGCCTTGGCCCGACTGTTGGCACAGCGATCCGGCAGTGATGTTCAGTTTCTCATTATTGATGAGGGGTTTGGTACTCAAGATGCCCAGGGCTGTGAACGGCTGATTGCCGCCCTGAACGCGATCGCCCCTGAATTTCACTGCATCCTCGCCATTACCCATGTGCCTACCCTCAAAGAAGCCTTTCAAACCCGCATCGAAGTCACCAAAATAGGGGGAGCCTCCCAACTCAGCATCATTACCTAGGACAGGGGTAGCAGCTTGCGGCACAATATCGGCAAAATGATAGAGTAGGGTCAGCAACAGCACACTTTGCCAATGACGGTTGAACTTATTGCCAAACTCAGCGATCCCATTGTCAGTGCCGGACAGGGGGCACAGCGCCAACTGGAACTAACGTTAGCGGCACAGCGACAACAACAGCAGCGCGCTCCTCTCAATCTCTGCCTGATTTTGGATCACAGTGGCTCAATGGCATGGCAACCTTTGGCAATGGTCAAGCGAGCCGCGCAGTCCTTGGTGGATCGGTTACTGCCGACGGATCGCCTGAGTATCGTGGCCTTTGATCACAAAGCTCAGGTGTTAGTGCCCAATCAATTTGTGCAGGATAAAACTGCAATCAAGGAGCAAATTGCAACCCTTGAGCCAAGTGGTGGCACTGCCATTGATCTGGGGATGAAACTGGCTCTGACAGAGTTGGCCAAAGCCAAACAGGGAACCATCTCCCAAGCCTTTTTGCTCACCGATGGCGAAAATGAGCACGGCGATAACCAACGCTGCCTTGAACTGGCCAAGCTGGCAGCAGAGTACAACATTACGTTTAATACCTTAGGGTTTGGCGTTCACTGGAATCAGGATGTCCTCGAGCAAATTGCCGATGCAGGCGGCGGGCGGCTGATGTTTATTGAGTATGCTGAGCAGGCAATCGCCTGTTTTCAAGCGCTCTTTAGCCACATTAGCAGCGTGGACTACACCAATGCCCATGTCCTATTGACCCTGAGTGAGGCGGCACAACTAGGGAACTTCAAACCAGTCAACCAAGTGGCTCCCGATACGATTGAACTCACCTACGACAGCCCCACCCCCCACGAGTATGTGATTCGGGTTGGCGATGTTTCCGCTACCGTCAAACGCACACTCCTGATCACCCTGAGTACCCAACCCTTGCCCCCAGGCTCTCACCTCATTGGTTTTGTCCAAGTCCGCTACGATGACCCCGTGCAGCAAGCCACTGGCCTTTTCTCCGAGAGGATTCCCCTGACGCTCACGGCAGAACCCGATCACATCGCCCAAGTGGATCCAGAAGTACAGCAGAGTATACTCACCCTCGAAAAATACCGCAAAACCCAGTTGGCAGAAACAAAGCTGCAAGCGGGAGATACCGCGGGCGCTGCCACCTTTTTGCAAAGTGCTGCCAAAACGGCTCTGCAAATGGGAGATACGGAAGCAGCAAAAGTCCTTGAAGCCTCGGCTCAAGAGCTACAGCAACAATCTACCCTCAGTGAAGCCGCCCTCAAGCGCACCCGCATTGCCTCAAAAACAGTCCTGAGCAATCCCCCCTCAAACTAGCCACACAGCATCGCCATTCTGGCAGCCTAAGAGCGACTGGGCATTGCCCCTATTAACGGCTAGCTCAATAAACCCATGACTGCCTACTAATGCCATCAGATGTTGAGGTGGAACATCACCATAGGTGTGGACGAGGGGAATCTGCTGCCCCTGAATCTGAATGTGGTGGTAGTCCTTGGCTAAAAGCGCCGCAGGGAGTGTGGTGATCACATTCCCAAAGTGATCAATCGCTTGAATCCAACCTTGGATGCCTTGGGGGGTAATCTCATAGGTGAGATGGGGCAAGCGCACCAAACTGTCTGGCTCAATGGCAGAGCCAAGGCGCGCCAAATCGGTTCCTGCGGCTAAATGGGCGGCCACGGGGGCAAAAATATCCCGCCCATGGAAGGTAGCACTGGGGTTGGGGGTGCGCCAAAACTGCGGCTGGGTGAGTTCAACCACTCGCTGAGGAGGATAGCGATCGCACACTTGACTAAAGACACCATTATCGGGCCCCACACAATACCCGATCCCCAGATCAAGGGCGATCGCCCGCCGACGGGTTCCCACCCCCGGATCCACCACCACGACATGCACCGTTTGCGGGGGAAAATAGGGCACCGCTTGCAGCAGTTGAAAACTGGCCGTGCGACAATCCTGCGGCGGAATTTCATGGCACAGGTCAATCACTTGGGCTTGGGGATAAAGACTTAAAATCACCCCCTTCATCACACCGACATAAATATCCTGATGGCCAAAGTCCGTCAGTAGGGTAATGCAGCAAGCCATGGGCGGTTTACAGAGACAGTCGCTTAAACAAGGGTTCAGGAATCCAACGAATGATCACCATGATCCAGCGCCAAATGGGTCGCACATAGATCACATCTTTCTTTTTTTCTATGGCTGTGAAGATCGCATTGGCCACTTCCTGCGGCTGAGCAGTGAGTAGGGGGGGCAACTTCATGCCTTCGGTCATCCGTGTCCTCACATAGCCTGGCAAAACCGTTAAGACTCGAACCCCCGATTTGGCTAAGCGCTGCCGCAACCCCGACAAAAAGGCTGTAAACCCCGCCTTGGCAGAGCCATAGCAGTAATTCTTTGCCCGCCCCCGTTCCCCCGCCACAGAGGAAATCCCCACTAACGTCCCAAACCCCCGCTGCTCAAACACATTGGCAAAGAGACTCAAAACAACCGCTGGACCTTCATAATTGGTGCGCATCACTTCAAGGGTAAGGGATAAATCTTGCTCACATGCCTTTTGGTCTGGCATGAAGCCAACAACGCAGATCACGATCGCTGGTTGCTCCGGAAGTTTCTGGATAAAACTTGCATGGGTCTCCACCGCTAAAACATCAAATTCATGGACACTGACGGGCACGCCGTAGCGTATTTCCAAATCTGCTTTATCTGGCTCTAGGCGACCCACCTGCCGTGCCGCCAATTGAATTGGGTAGCCTTTAGCTGCAAAGCGGTGGGCGATCGCCCGCCCCATATCAGAAGTTGCCCCCAAAATCAGCACAGGCGCCCTCATAGATGTAACCTCTTCGACTGTTCCGACGCAAAGTTGACCTGCCACTGATGGGCATTCCTAACTTGAACAAACCTCTCTACCCGAGCATCGGACTGGCGCAGGCGCATCGGCGTTAAATGGCTATCCTTGGCAAGGTAAAAGCGACCCCCATAGTGTAGGGTGATCTCCTCCAGTTGATCCAAAACCTTGAGGGTGCGTTGCGACATCGGAAAGTCCAAGGCCAAGGTATAACCCGCCATGGGAAATGAAAAATAACCCTGTTGATCCCCCAACTTCTTCAAGACCGCCAGAAAGGATCCCGCTCCTGCAGCTGACGTGCAATGCAGTAAGGCCGATAAACCTTCACGGGCAGTGCTCAGGGGCAAGACACATTGGAACTGGACAAAACCGCGCCGCCCATAGATGCGATTCCATCCCAATAAGCTATCAAGGGGATAGAAGAAAGTATCCCAATCCACAAAGGACTGACCCGCTTTGCGTTGACTGTTGAGGAAATACAGTTGATTAAAGGCACGCACGGTCAATGAATTCAAGGCACCATTGGGAAAATCCACGGGAATCGAGAGTTTGCGTCGTTGCGGAGTCCGCAGTGGACTTTGGCGATATTTGACTGGCAACTCCTCCCGTGTGGCGTGTTCGCCCAGCATGAGCACAGACCGTCCTAACTGCGAACCAGTCGCCAGACAATCAATCCAAGCCACGGAGTAGGTCACGTCCTGAGCCGCCTCAAAGAGATCAATGACCTCGTCTAAATGCTTGGCGATGCGGGTGGTTTGGCGAATCCAAGCGGTTTCAATGGGGCGCAACCGAAAGGCTGCCCTGAGGATCACCCCCGTCAAGCCCATTCCCCCCACCGTCCAGTAAAACAAATCCTGATTTTCGGAAGGGGAGCAGCGATAAATTTGCCCCTCGCTGGTGAGGAGATCCAGCCAGTCCAAACTGTGAACAAAACTGCCCTCTTTGTGGTGATTCTTGCCATGAACATCAGCCGCAATCATGCCCCCCACGGTGACAAACTTTGTACCGGGGGTAATCAAGGGAAACCAACCGCGAGGCACAAAGATCTCTAAAATCTCCGCCAGCAGCACCCCCGCCTCAGCAATCAATTGACCCGTGTGCGGATTAAACCCCAATAGGCGATTGAAGTGGCGCATTTGCAGCGTTGCTTCGCTATTGAGGGCGCTATCGCCGTAGGCGCGGCCATTACCGCGGGCAATGAGCGACAAGCCACTGTTGAGCAGCTGCAGAATTTCGGATTCTGAGCGCGGACAATACACATGACAGGTCTGCACAGGATAACGTCCCCAGCCGCAGAGCGGTTGTAGATAGCTCCTATGGGTGATGGGAAAAGACATATCGTTTATCTAAGTGATACTTGACCACGTAGCCAATGGCTAGACCAATAATGGCGCCAATTTCGCGCATGAAATGGCTTTGCCAAATCAACCAAAATACAGTTTCAAATCCCCAAAAGATGGTCGTTGTGAAAATCCCCATCGAAGCATACAGACTAAATTGACGGCTATAGTGATGCGCACCCTTTTTATGATCAAAAAAAATCCAGCGCTTATCCAGATAGTATTTCACTACCAAACCCACGAGGGTACCCACCGCCACTGCGGTTATAAAATAAGGGAAACTATTATCAATGAGTAATATCATCCTTTGAAAAAATAAATTCATAAAGGTGGCAATAACCGCAAAAACTGTATAGCGAATAATCAGAGTTTGCAAACTCATAGAATCCCACCAATTATAAAGAGAAATAGGCAGATCAAGAAGCAGAGTTGACTTGGGCGATCTTTAATTGCATAAACAATTGGATCATCGTGCATCAAACCCCGATGGGTAATCATAATGGTTCTTGTAATCCAGTATAGAAGCACACAGCAAATGCCCCAGAGCACCTGTGGTCTTGTGTAAAGAAGCTGCACTTGGGGAGAGTTGATATAGAGCGCCAGCACCAAAATTGAGACATAACCCGCCCCAATGGCCATCATGCTAATAATCGGCAAATCGTCAATGTGGTAGCCCCGACCACTGGCCTTGAGTTGTTTGCGGTGACGATGATCCACCAGTTCTGCTTGCCGCTTGACTGTTGCTAGGCAAAAGAAGAAAAAGATGGAGAAGGCCAAAAGCCAGACACTGAGGGAAATTCCTGTGGCAACCGCACCCGCAAAGATGCGAATGGTGTAAAGACCAGCCAGCGTGCAAATGTCAATAATAATCCGTCGCTTTAGGTAAAAGGAGTAGGCAGTTGTGAGACCATAATAGGCCAGCAGAATGCCCAGAAATGGCCAACTAATGGTGGTGGCGATCGCCATTCCCAGTCCTAAAAGCACCAAAATCATCCAAATGCCATGACAGAGGGGAAGATCGCCAGCAGCAAAGGGACGATGACGCTTCCGAGGATGGGCGCGATCGACCTGCAAATCCAAAAGATCATTTAAGACATAGACACTGGACGCCGTCAGACTAAAAGCAGCCGCTGCCACGAGCGAAATCCAAAAGGTTGGTAAATCAAATTGATGTGCCGCTAGCATTGGCACAAAGACCAAACTATTTTTCACCCATTGATGGGGGCGGATTTCTTTCAGGTAGGGTTGAATGCTTCGTTTTGCGGTACCTAGATGTTCAACACTAGGATTAACTTGCTCTACTTTCTTGCGCAGCCGAGGTGAGGCATTGACGGTAATTGCTTTGGCCGCAACTGCCCACACAGGCAAATCAGCCTCAGAATCCCCCATGTAGATAAAATTTTTCTCACCAAAACGCTCTACGATAAACCTTGCTTTATTTCCTCCCTTCAAATTAACTTGGCCATCAGAACCATAAACCTCATCAAAAAGCCCTAAATAGGCAGCAATCTTATCAGCAATGAGTTGATCAGTGGCAGTGACGAGAGCAACCTTACCCCCCTTTGCTTTCCAAGCTTGGATATACTGAATAACCTCCGAGTTATAGGGCAGTGCTGTAACATCTATTTCAGAGAGTTTAGCTAATTTTCTTTTGATTTGGGCGCGATGAAAGCTTCTTATTTGAAAGAATATAACTAGAGACTGAGCCAAAGAAGAACAGATTAATTCCAGCAAAATATCCGTCCTCAGCAGTGTATTGTCTAGATCGATAAGAAGATAAACCATCTTTTACCGTTTAAGACTTGCGCTATGTTCTTGGTCAGCTTAAAGTAAGCTACCGCTTAACCCATTTTTTTCCATGAGCTGCATGAGGGTATTAACCGAAATCCTTGCTCCATGGTGCCAGAATCAGCACTCCTAGGTCAGCTAAAGGCGAGTAACAGATTATGAATTAGTCGCTGCTGTAGCCCAACCTAGGCTGCCAGATACTAGAGTAGTAGTGAACTGATTCGGGAACGGAAACTATGGGTGAACTCTTTGGCCTGCTGTTTCTACTGGGGTTTGGAGGCTGGGGTATCGCTAACTCTGTGCGCATTGTCAATCAGGGCAATATGGCCTTGGTGGAGCGGTTAGGCAGCTATAGCCGTCGCTTGGAACCGGGGCTAAATTTTACAGTGCCGCTCCTTGATCGCGTGGTCTTTGAGCAAACGATTCGGGAAAAGGTCTTAGATATTCCGCCGCAGCAGTGTATCACCCGTGACAATGTGACGATTACGGTGGATGCCGTTGTCTATTGGCGGATTATTGATATGGAGCGCGCCTACTACAAGGTGGAAAACCTGACGATGGCAATGGTGAATCTGGTGCAAACGCAGATTCGAGCAGAAATGGGGAAGCTAGAGCTGGATGAAACCTTTACCGCCCGCACTCAGGTGAACGAGAATCTCCTGCGGGATCTGGATATTGCCACCGATCCTTGGGGGGTGAAGGTGACCCGTGTGGAACTGCGGGATATTGCCCCCTCGAAGGCGGTTCAAGACTCGATGGAACTGCAAATGTCCGCTGAGCGCAAAAAACGCGCTGCGATTCTCACCTCTGAAGGGGAACGGGAAGCAGCGATCAACTCGGCTCGAGGTAAAGCGGAAGCTCAAGTGTTAGCCGCCGAGGCCGAACAAAAAGCCGCTATTCTGGCAGCGGAAGCAGAACAAAAAGTGGTGGTGTTGCGTGCCCAAGCGGAGCGCCAAGATCAGATTTTGCGTGCCCAAGGAACTGCAGAAGCAATGAAGATTATTGCCGCAGCACTGCGTGAAGATCCGAAGGCGAAGGAAGCGCTCCAGTTTCTCCTTGCTCAGGGCTATTTAGATATGGGACGCACCATTGGCCATAGTGATAGCAGTAAAGTACTATTTATGGATCCCAGCAGTATCCCGGCAACGATTGAGGGTGTGAAGTCCCTGATCGAGCAGTCCCCCCGCGAGGTATAGTCCATGGCACAATTTCAGGCACAGGTTTTTGTTACGCTGCGACCATCGGTGTTAGATCCCGCAGGCGTCGCGGTACAGGCGGGGATTCATCATCTCGGCTATACGAATGTACAATCGGTGCGCATTGGCAAACTGGTGGAACTCACCCTAGAGGCCAGCGATCGCGCCACTGCCGAGGCACAACTCACCCACATTGCCGATCAACTGTTGGCCAACCCCGTGATTGAAACCTTTCGCATTGAATTGCAGGAGCTGGCAACTGCGGCAGGATAGGCACGATGTTCAACTGGTGGGATGATCTATTAGCCAGTATCGAGGCGGGCATCAAGGCCGGGATTGAATCGGGATTACAGTCCTTGGCGGAGACCCTTGCTCCCTTGCTTCAGGTACCGGAACCTGCAGCCCCGTTCCAACGCATTGCCCTTTTTCGGGCGGGTGTCGATCAACCCATTGCTGGCTCTGGTCTCAGGGTTGAAGGCGCCGCTTGGTATCTGGAGTCCCACTGGCCGCAAACGATTCCTCTCTTTGAACTGCCGGAAGCCCACCTGTGGTTGGAAGTGCCTTCTGCCCAAGGGGGAGATCAGTTGCTCCTGTGTCGCGCCCTAGTGAAAACCGGGATGCTGCCTGAGGGAGGGCAACTGGTTCTCAGCCGCAGTCAACCCTTTGGTTGGACATTTTCGCGCACGGTTTCCCTCGTGGGCGATCGCGATTGGCATCTGTGCGAAGTGCCTTTTCACCTGAAACCAGAACCCCAGACCCCCGGCTTGATTAAAATTGGGGTGGAATTCATGGGACGCGGTGTGGTCTGGCTACGGGATATTGAGCTACTCCATGCCCCTGCCAAGTTAAAGCCGATTACTGACGTGATGGATGGATTGCTGTGAGTCATGCCCTAAACGTGGGGATTGTGGTTTTTCCCGGATCCAATTGCGATCGCGATGTGGCCTACGTCACGAGTGAGATTCTCCAATGGCCAACGCAACTGCTGTGGCACGAAGAGACCCATCTGAGTGACTATGATTTGATTGTGCTACCGGGGGGCTTCAGTTTTGGTGATTATTTGCGCTGTGGGGCGATCGCCCGCTTCTCACCAATTATGTCCGCCGTCAAAGACCATGCCGCCGCTGGCAAATGGGTGCTGGGCATTTGTAATGGGTTTCAAATCCTGACCGAGGCCAAACTGCTCCCCGGTGCTCTAGTGCGCAATCGGGACTTGCATTTTATTTGCGATCGCGTGTATTTGCGCCTAGAAGCCAAGGAACGCCCGTGGCTACAGGCCTATGGCGATAAAACGGTGATTCGCTTGCCCATTGCCCACGGTGAGGGCTGCTACTACGCCGATGCCGCCACCCTCGCTGAACTGGAAGCCAACCGCCAAGTCCTCTTTCGCTATGCCGATGCCCAAGGGAATGTCACCCCTGAGAGTAATCCCAATGGTTCGCTCAACAATATCGCGGGTATTTGCAATGCTGCTGGCAATGTGTTAGGAATGATGCCCCACCCTGAGCGCGCCGCTGACCCCGCCTTGAGCCACTCCCCCAGTGATCACACGTTGGATGGCCTGCAATTGTTCAAATCGCTTTTGATGGCTGCGGCTGAGGTTTAGAGGTGTTTTCGTCTTTGGAGGCGATGCAACTTCATCAACTGACGGCAACCGTCAACCTCTATGATGCCCCCACGGGCGATCGCTTGGCGACCCAAGGGGCAGCAGGACGCTTGCTCTGGGCACCTGCTTTGGGGGCTGAACGTACCTACGTGCAACTTGCTGAGGATGAATACTGGGGCTGGCTGGATCCACAGGATTACCGCCATCTCACACCCGCCACTCAGTCCTATCAACCCATTGCCCGCGATCGCGCCTACATCGAGGCTGTCCTTGAAGAGGTGATTGCCTTTTGCTGCGCGGCACAGCAGGTTCCCCATGAATATCTCTGGGGCGGAACCGTTGCTCCCAACTACGACTGTTCTGGCTTGATACAGGCCAGTTTTGCCAGTCAAGGCATTTGGCTGCCCCGTGATGCTTATCAGCAGGAGGCCTTTGCCACGCCCCTAGGGAGCAACTCCATTGAGGAAACCTTACCCCAGCTTCAGCGGGGTGATCTGGTGTTTTTCGGTACGCGTGAAAAGGCGACCCATGTGGGTCTCTATCTGGGGCAGGGACAGTATATCCATAGCTCTGGCAAAGAATATGGCCGCAATGGCATTGGCATTGATACCCTCTACCCCAGTGAAGATACCGTCAGCATCGCCTATCAGCAGCAGTTTCGCGGCGGTGGCCGCATTGACTATAGCTATCTGCCCCTAGGCTAGCGACCCATGCCCAGTTTTTGCGCTTTTTGATAGACCTTGCCTTCCGTGAGCAGGGAAGGAGCAATGACAATCTCCACCTGCTGCATTTCCCGCAGATCCTTGGCGCCAAGGGTGCCCATACTGGTTTGCAATGCCCCAAGAAAGTTGTGGGTACCATCATCCAACTGAGCCGGTCCCCGCAGAATCTGCTCAAGGGTGCCAGTGGTGCCGACATGAATGCGCGTCCCCCGAGGCAGCACCGGACTAGGCGTGGCCATCCCCCAGTGATAACCGCGACCGGGGGCTTCTTTGGCACGGGCAAAGGGGGATCCCATCATCACCGCATCTGCGCCGCAGGCAATACACTTGCAGACATCGCCACCCGTGACAAGGCCCCCATCGGCAATCACAGGCACATAGCGTTGCGTCTCTTCAAAATAGGCATCCCGTGCCGCTGCACAGTCAGCGATCGCCGTGACCTGAGGCACCCCCACCCCAAGCACGCCCCGGGAAGTACAGGCTGCCCCCGGCCCAATCCCCACCAGAATCGCTGCTGCACCACAGTGCATGAGACTGAGGGCCACCTCATAGGTGACGCAATTCCCCAAAATGACGGGCATTGGCATCCGTTCACAAAAAGCAGCAAGATCGAGTGGTTCTGTCCCCTCAGGGGCAAGGTGAGCCGGTGAGACGACCGTGGCTTGGACAAAGAGCAAATCGGCCCCCGCCGCTGCCACAACATCGCCAAAACGACTAGCCCCCGCTGGGGTTAAACTGACGGCAGCAATCCCCCCTTGGGATTTGATTTCTTGAATGCGTTTTTCAATGAGGTGGGGCTGAATCGGCTGGGCATACAACTGCTGCATCAGGGGCACAAATTCATCAACACTGACGCTGGCAATGCGTTCGAGAATCGGTGCTGGATCTTCGTAGCGGGTTTGAATCCCCTCAAGGTTGAGGACGCCCAGTGCCCCCATTTGGCTGAGTTTGACGGCCATCGTAACATCCACGACCCCATCCATGGCACTGGCAATAATCGGAATTTCCCGTTCAATGGAACCAAGGCGCCAGCGGGTATCGGCCAGCTGGGGATCAAGAGTGCGGTTGCCGGGGACAAGGGCAATTTCATCAATACCGTAGGCGCGACGGGCGGTGCGATGTCCCCCTAGTTGAATCGTCATGGTGTTCCTCGCAGTAGGTGGGCTAAAGGATCAAGTACGGTGTCTAAGTTGTTGTTGACAGTGCAACAAATTTACAAAAATTTACAACACTTCGACAAGCCATGCCTTGGCGCTAGTTCAATGGGGGATTGGGCGATCGCCGAACCGGGCGAAAGGGGGTCGGACGCGGCGATATGGTCGATGAACCGGGACGCTGAGGGCGCTGGGGACGGGCTGGCCGTGCCTTGGCTTTCTTGGGCTTCTTGATTTTGCGGGGGGGCAAAATACCCACCGTGGCTGCCTCCTGAACCACTAGACTTGTGCCCTGTCGCTGTACCTGAAAGTCCCAAAAGTATCCGGGTGACTTCATAGGCACGGTTCCTGTTAGTTTCAGTTTGAAAGCTTTGGGTTTCTCGCCCCGCCGACGCGGCAACTGTTGAATTTTAACGACGACAAAGTTCTTTTCTTGGGAGTTGAAGATCACTTCTCCGCGTACAGAAAAGTAGCCGTCACTGACGCCGGGATCCGCTGCTGTGGCATTGGCCTGTTGCAGGCGCTCCGGCTCCCATACGCCCACAATTTGCAGGTGCAGCTTCACCGCTTCTTTGTCAACGTCGCGGGTGCGGGGATAGACCACCCAGAGGTGGGGTTCATTCAGGTCGAGATATTTTTTAATCAGGTTCATCACCTGCCCCAAGAGGACGGTTTCAATTTCCACGCCATCCTCGGTCATCATCACCCCGCGGTTGAACTCCTCCTCCGAAGCGGGTACATAGCGACCGCGCACAACCCCGATCGCCCGATATTGCATCCGTTCACTGGGGGGTGGGATCGGCTGGGGACGGGAAGGAAGATCTTCTTGCTCAGAAATCGCTTCTTCAGGAGCAGTATTGACCTTGGGCGGTGAGCTACCCGCTGCCGCAACACCGAGAATTTCTGGGCGAGATTTGGTTTCTAACTCAGGGGAAGGCGTTGGCGGAGTCGCTGGGGTCTTCTTGGCGCGGGGGCGCTTGGCCGGGGGTTCAGCAGTCATGGCAATTCTCGCAAACAGTCTAAACACCAATTGAGCGCCTGCTCAGATGAACAGGCCACGGCAATTCTCAATTGGGGTACTCTCAATTATGCGTTGCCGCTGTGAGCTAAGCAACACTTTTGTTCCTGCCAAAAGTTGTGAGAACTATGAGCTGGATGCAACGCTCTCGATTTGGACGATCGCCCCAAAATCGCCAATAATTGCCGCACAATTGCGCAATAGACCAAGGAGCGCTAAGCGATTGGCACGTACCGTTGCATCCTCTGCCATCACCAGTACACTTTCCTCGCCATCGAAGAAGCGACTAACAATCGGAGCCAAGGAGGCTAGGGCACGAACAATCTCGCCATAGGCGCGCTGCACTTGAGCTTGCTGGACGGTGGGCAAGATGTCCTTGAGGGCGGCATAGAATTCCTTTTCAATGGGGGCTGCGAGGTGCTTGGCCTTGACGGCACGGATATTCAGGCAGTCTGTCCCTAGGGTGCCTTGGCGTGCCAAGCGAGTTGCCCGGTTTACCGTGGGGTAAATCGTCATCAGTTCACCAGATTGGCGCAGTTTTTGGAGAAATTGGGCGCGATCGCGGGCATCCACCACATCCCTGAGGGCACGCGTCTGCAACTCCGGCTGATCCTCTGGAATGACGGCATTCACCAAGTCATACTCAATGCCAAGATCTTCTTGCAGTAAGGTTCGCAGCCGTTGGCTAAAAAACTGCCGCAGTTGCTGCTCTAAGTCAGCGGCACTGAGCTTGGCGGCAAATTGGCGACAAAAGGCTTGGGCAGACTCCTGTAGCAGAGCGAGGAAATCCAAGTGATGTTCCCCCTGCCAGAGAATGGTGATCACGGCATTGGCTGCCCGCCGTAGGGCAAAGGGGTCTGATGACCCCGTGGGACACAGGCCGATACCAAAAAGGCAGACAAGAGTATCCAAGCGATCGGCGAGTCCCACCACCTGACCCGTGAGACTTTGGGGCGGGCGATCGCCGGCAAAACGCGGCAGGTAATGTTCAAAAATCCCCGTGGCCACCGCTGGCGCTTCCCCGGAGACCGTGGCATACACTTGCCCCATGTAGCCTTGGAGTTCCGGAAATTCCCCTACCATCTGCGTCACTAGATCCGCTTTGCACAGGCAGGCCGTGCGTTCAATGGCAGCAACGTCCGCAGCCGCACAATTTAAGGCGGTGGCAATTTGACGAGCCAGTGTGGTTAGCCGCTCCACTTTGTCGGCCATGGATCCCAATTCATCTTGGAAGGTAACCGTGGCTAGTTTGTCACGATAGTGCTCTAGGGGCTGTGCCGTATCCGCCTTGTAGAAGAACTCGGCATCCGCTAGGCGAGCACGAATCACCCGCTCATTCCCAGCACGAATCAAGGGGGTGGCCGCCGGGTCGCCATTGCTAATCGTGATGAATACAGGGAGCAGCGCTTGGCGAGTGGCATCGGTGTACACGGGAAAATACCGCTGATGGGACACCAATACGGTGGTAATCACCTCAAGGGGCAGGGCAAGAAACCGCGCTTCAAAACTTCCCAAAACCGCCGTTGGCCATTCCACGAGGTGGGTGACTTCCTCCAAAAGGGGCACCTCTAAATCCACCCATCCCCCCGCTTCCGCAGCAAGGGCAGCAATTTGCTCGCGAATCCGTTGCTGGCGAACCTCTGGATCTACCAAGACTCCCGCCGTTTCAAGGGCAGCTTCATAGTCTTGGGCATGCTTGAGGACAATAGCCCCTTGAGAAAGGACGCGATGGCCATAGGTGGTGCGATCGCTGGCAATGCGCACGGAATGGCTCTCCAAGACCAAGGGCAGTACCTGCTCATCCCACAGCAGCACTAACCACCGAATGGGACGCGAAAACCGCAAATCCCCATCCCCCCAGCGCATGAAGCGGGCACCCTCAAGGGCGGCAATCCACTGTGGTGCCAACTCGGTCAATCGTTGGGACGTCGGTTGGCCGGGGCGAACTTGCTTGAGATAGACTACCTCTCCTTTTTCCGTGGGACGGATTTCAATTTCCTCAAGACGACCTTGGCGCGATCGCAAGAACCCCAATAGGGCAGGGGTAGGTTCCCCCTCGCGAAAGGCCACGCTGGCCGCTGGCCCTTTGATTTCAATTGCTTGATCGGGTTGCTGGGGCGGTAACCCCTCAATCAGTACCGCTAAGCGGCGCGGGGTTGCCCAGACTTTGACTTCCCCCTCCAGTCCCTGTTCCTTGAGGGTTTGGGGAATCAGGGTGTGCCACTGGCGCAGGGCACTACTGACAAAGCGGGCGGGGAGATCCTCGGTTCCCACCTCCAAGAGGAACGTATGCGGTGATGACTTGGGCATGGTGACCATGGGCTAGATAACGGAGCTACTGCGGGCGGCTTCGGCCTCGTCGGGATGAATACCAAGGCGGGTCAAGTTAATGCGACCTTTGCTGTCCACCTCACGGATTTTGACGACAATTTCATCGCCAATTTTCACTTCGTCCTCGACTTTGCCAACGCGATATTCCGCCAACTGGGAAATGTGGATCATCCCCTCCTTGCCGGGGAGAAACTCGACAAAAGCGCCAATGGGAATAATCCGCGTCACCTTGCCCAGATAGACATCACCGGCGTTGAGCTTTCGCGTCAGACCCTCAATGGCCGCCCGTGCTTGCTTGGCGTTGGTTTCATTGGGGGCAGTAATGGTGACCAGCCCTTCTTCACTAATATCCACCTTGACGTTGTATTGCTCGCAGATACCGCGCACGGTTTTACCACCGGGACCAATGACAAGGCCAATCATATCGGGGGGAATTTGCAACGTCAGCAGCCGTGGCGCACTGGGGGGCAGTTGTGGACGGGGTTTGTCCAGCACCGCCAGCATTTTCTCAAGGATATGGAGCCGTGCCGGACGTGCCTGTTCGATCGCCTGCTTGATCACGGCAACGGGCAAGCCAGTAATTTTCATATCCATTTGCAGAGCGGTAATACCGCTATCGGTGCCGGCTACCTTGAAGTCCATGTCGCCAAGGAAGTCTTCAATCCCCTGAATGTCGGTGAGGATGCGCACCTCATTGCCCTCCTTGATCAGCCCCATGGCCGCCCCACTGACGGGTTTACGGATCGGTACCCCGGCATCCATCAAGGAGAGGGTGGAACCACAAACGGATCCCATGGAGGTAGAACCATCGGAAGAGAGCACCTCCGACACGACGCGAATCACATAGGGAAACTCCTCTTTGGGAGGAATGACCGGTTCGAGGGCACGCTCGGCGAGGGCACCATGGCCAATTTCCCGCCGCCCGGGCGATCGCAGGGGTTTGACTTCACCCACAGAGTAGGGGGGAAAGTTGTAGTGGTGCAGATAACGTTTGCTGTCCTCGGGATGCAGATCATCAAGGGCTTGGGCATCGGCAGGAGAACCGAGGGTGGTCACAGACATCACCTGCGTCAAGCCGCGATTAAAGAGGGCACTACCATGAACCCGCTCTGGCAGAACCCCCACCTCACACCAAATGGGACGCACTTCATCGAGACGGCGGCCATCCACTCGCACCCCTTCTTCAATAATTTGCTGCCGCATGAGTTTTTTCGTCACGGCCTTAAAGAGGGTAGGCAGGGCTTTCGGGTTTTCCGCTGCCGCCACTGCGACCGGGTGATCCGCTGGCAGGGCAGCAATTTCTTGGGCGATCGCCCCTTGCACCTCATCGAGGGCAGCATCGCGAACATTTTTGTCCTTTTCAAAGCGTTTGAGAATGGCTTTGACCGGTTCAACAGCGCGATCGTAGATGAAGTTTTCCAAGGTGGGGTCGATCGCCGGCGGTTCCGCGTGGACAATGTCAATGCCCAATTCCTTGAGGAGATCCCGCTGCGCTTGAATCAGGTCTTGGATCACCTCATAGCCAAAGTCAATAGCTTCAATCATGTCGGCTTCGGGCAGCTCATTGGCACCGGCCTCCACCATCACCACGCCATCGGGAGAGCCGGCCACGACCAGATCTAAGCCACCGCGCTCAATTTCTTTGTAGGTGGGGTTGATAATAAACTCATCCCCCACAAGGCCCACCCGCACTGCTGCCATTGGACCATTAAAGGGAATTTGCGCCAAAAGAACAGCGATCGAGGCTCCCGTTACCGCCAATACATCGGGGGGAACATTTTCATCCAAGGAAACCGTCGTGGCTACTACTTGCAGATCATCGCGCAACCATTGGGGAAAGAGGGGGCGCAGCGGCCGGTCAATCAGGCGACCAATGAGAATCGCTTTTTCGGGGGGGCGACCCTCACGCCGTAAAAAACCGCCGGGAATCCGCCCAGCGGCATAGAGGCGCTCTTCGTAATCCACCACAAGGGGTAAAAAATCAATGCCTTCGCGAGCGGCGGCACGATTCGCCGTCACGAGTACAGCCGTTTCTCCCGAACTAATGAGAATGGAACCGGCAGCTTGGGGGGCAAATTTTTGCAATACCACCTTAATATCCCGCCCATCTAGGGGGATAATCTTTTCTAGACCCTTCATTGGCGTTCTATTTTTTCCTTCTTCCTATTTCTTTCTCTCTACTAGGATAGCCGCTTCTGCCACTCATCCGCTAAAGTTCAAGGATCAGCCGTGTGCCCCCAAGGACGGCAAGACTGGGGGTCGCTGTCCAGCTTTGGGTTAATAAAATTTGTATCAGTTCTGCCGATCGCCGGCTGCTGGGGCTATCCTGTAACCCCAAATAGAAACTGGCAGAGTGGTGGCTATCTTGACCGAGCACTTTCAACAGATCATCAGCGTAGTGAATGGCTTTTTCCATCTGGGTTTGCAAGTTAGTCCACAGATCGACATTGCGAAGATTGCTCAGGGTTTCGGCCACCACATCTTGACGGTGTTGAATTAGGATGGTTCGCGGCTGTAGCTCTGGCGGTAAATCCGCAAAGAAAATGGCCGGGCCATAGCCAATGAGATGAACCATCTCCATCCATTTCGTTTGTGGCAGCAGCAATTGGTGGACAATGTGGCAGGCAAGGGCAGTAATAATTAACCCTTGACTATGGGCGACAAGGTACAATTCGGCTCCCGCTTGTAACCCCTTGACGATTTCATAGGCCAACCGCAGGGTGGGACGCGGCGCGCCGGCTGGAAAGGCACCGTAGAGATACTGGACAAAATCCCCCCAGCCTAATTTTTGTAGGAACGAGAGGTCAAGGAGTTTCGTTAAGTCAGCGGTGCTATTGATATCGAGGGGGCGCTGTTGCAGTTGGCTCGGTTGGGCGATCGCTAGAATATCGGCATCATCGGCAAGGTCTTTGCTCACCAGTTGGCTAAGGAGTTTGGCATACTCATAGCGGCGATCTTTGCTGGGGTCTGGGGCTGGGGTCTGGAGCCAAAAACGGTAGAGTTCTGCCTTACCGAGGAAACTTTCCAAGAGATCCGCTTGGAAGCCATGGGTCTGATTGTGAATGCCCCGAATTTCTAAAGGATAAGTCGCTGTGAGTTCGGCAAGGCGGTTCAAATCCCGCCGTTGCTTGGCAGCATCGCTCCCTATCCCATTCACATGGAGTAAACGCCGCCGTAGGGGGACGCTCAGGGGGTTGCCGGGCAAAATAATCGTACCGTCTAGGGGAGAGGTCATAGGGAATTTGGAAAGTCTAATGAGAGAATTTGGTGAAACGCAATAAAAGGCGGCTAAATTGTGATCATCGTCACAGTCATTCTATCGGGGGATGGGTCATACTAAATAGTGACTCAGTACTATCCGAGTCATCAACAGGGAACACACAACGAGCCGACAGACTGTAGGTAAGTTTGTCGGTTTTTTTTTAGAATTTCAGGCATGCCCCACAAAAAGATCACGGTTCGTTTAGATGCTGAACTCTATGGCCAACTCCAACGCTGGCAAGTCCAGCAGGGATGCGGTTCCCTTAGTAAGGCAATTCGTAAAATTTTGCAACAATCTCTTCAGCCGACGGAGATGGCCTGTCCCACAGTTTTGCAGCGACTGAGTGCCCTAGAACGGCAAGTGGCCGCCCTTGAACGCCGACTGTGTCCGCCTCAACCCACTATCGAAACGCTGACGATCGCGGAGCTAGAGCGGCTGACTCGCCCACAACTGGTGGCCTTAGCGCGGGACTTGGGCATCTATAGCTATAAGCTGAATAATCCAGCGTTGCGGCAGGCCATTTGGGCAGCGAAACAAGCGATCTATGGACAGGAGCGGCAATGATATGCTGACGAAGGTGACTCAAGTATGGGTGAGATGGCTAGTCCGTCAGAATCGATAGATCGCTCCCGTTTGTGGTGGGCGGCGATTAAACTGCCCATGTACAGTGTGGCAGTGATGCCCATTTGGTTGGGCACGGCGGTGGCGATCGCCGAAACGGGAAGGGTGCACTGGTGGCCTTTTGGGTTGTTTCTGACAGCGGCAGTGCTGATTTTGGTTTGGCTGAATCTCAGTAATGATGTGTTTGATGCCGAAACGGGGATCGATCGCCACAAGTACCATTCAGTCGTCAATCTCACGGGCAAAAAGCAACTCATCTTCTGGCTGAGCAACCTCTGCTTACTCTTGGGGCTACTGGGGATTGCGGCCATTAGTTGGTTGCAACAGGATGCAACGGTTTTAGGGTTGGTATTGCTCTGCTGTGCCCTAGGCTATAGCTACCAAGGCCCGCCCTTTCGTTTGGGCTATTTGGGCTTGGGGGAGCCGATTTGTTTTATCTGCTTTGGACCTTTGGCGATCGCTGCTGCCTACTATAGCCAAGTGCAAACCTTTAGCCCTAGTATTTGGCCAGTGGCTATCCTCAATGGTCTGACGACAACACTGATTCTTTTTTGCTCCCACTTTCACCAAGTGGCCGATGATCTAGCCGCTGGCAAACGTTCGCCGGTCGTGCGCTTAGGGACAGCTCGCAGTGCTCAACTGGTCTATGGTGCCTGTGGTCTTTTTTATGGGGTGTTGCTGGCCAGTGTCGCATGGGGAATCCTGCCATGGCCAACACTGCTGGCTTTGAGTTCACTGCCTTGGGCGATTTATTTGTGCCAGCGGATGGCGCAATTTCACAGTGTCCCTGAGCAGATCAAGAACTCGAAATTTATTGCGGTGCAACTGCATTTTTGGAGTAGCTTGCTCTTGGGATTGGGTTACTTGCTCTGAGCTGGGGGGCGATCGCGATTCAGCGACCATTGGTACTCCACACTGCCGCCTCTCAATTGCCATTCCTCTTCAAACTGCTTTTGCAGCCGCAGGGCTTTGCGCAGATGAATGACCGCACTATGGAGTTGCTGGTAACCACTGGAGTGGGGAGGGAGGGCGGGCAACGAGACCTGTTCCAAAATTTGCAGCGCTAACTCGTAATGGATGTGGGCAGGAACAGGAATCTCATCTGAGGGGGCAGAAGAAAGAGTCACCGGGGCAGACACCTCCAAGGAACAACTATCTAGATTTCCGCTTTCTAGCGGCGGCGGGGACGGCGATAGGTCAACCGCTCGGAGCGATCGCGCTCGTAGGCAATCAGCCGGCCATAGATTTCGTGCTTGGTTAAGTTTAACGAAAAAAAGACATGCCGCCGCGGATTGCCAAAGCCCTTACGGGTAAAGAACTTCACTGCGGGCGTGTTGGCCGGATCGGTATCCACCAGCATAAATCGCGCCCCCTCCTCAATCATGCGTTCAATGAGCTTATCTACGAGCTTGTCGGCAATCCCCCGCCGTTGATACTGCGGATGTACCCCCAGCCAGTTAATGTAGCCATAGACCCAAGGGGCTTTGCTAATAATTGTGCCTAAGATAAACCCTGCCACTTGCGAGTCAGCTTCGGCCACCAGACAGTATTCGGGATCGGTGTTGTAGAAACCAATAACCTCCCACTCATCCCAGATGCGATACAGCGAGGGATACAGATCACTGGTGAAGAGTTCCTCACCAAGGTGAAATACAGGGGCAATGTCGTCAATGCCCATCTCGCGAATAATAATGTTGGTGGGTTCAGAGCGCTCTTCTTCTTTGGCGGGAACGATTTCTAAATCAACTAAATTGTGGTCAATGGGATCATCGGTGTGCAAAGACATACAAACGTTTGTACCGAGCTATTTCTAGCTTAGCCTATGTCCAGCGGGGTCAATTCGTGAACCTTAGCGCACTTCCACAACTGCCTCTAGGGGATAGCGTACCTTGGGCAAAGTCGCATAGTTGTCATCGGCCGCTCGATAGCCCGCTGCACATAGAACGACGGCATGATAACCTTGGGCAGGTAGACCGAGAAGGCGATCATATTCTTGGGGCAAGAAACCCTCCATCGGGCAGGTGTCAATGCCCAGCAGCGCCGCCGTCAGCATAAACTGACCCAAAGCAATATAGACTTGGCGGGTTGACCATTCATCAACATTGAGGGGGTAGGGGGGTGACTGCAAAAAGCCCTTGACCAAGTCCCCATACTTTTGCAGATTTTCCACTGCGGTTTGGTGGACTTCCGCTTGCCGTGCAAGGTAGCGATCAACGTCCGTAGCATTGAGATTGGTTTTAATGGCAAATACCACTAAGTGGGAGGCATCCACCACCTGCCGTTGATTCCAAGTGTGGGGGAGCAGGGCTTGGCGTAGCGCAGGCGTCTCAATGACGTAAAACTTCCACGGTTGCAGGCCAAAGGAAGAAGGAGCCAGTACCAGACTTTGTAGAAGTGTTTGCCATAGATCCGCAGGAATTTTGCGATTGGGGTCAAATTTCTTCGTGGCGTAGCGCCATTGTAGTTGTTGCAAAACCGTTGTTGGTGAAATCGGTGTTTCAGTCATTCTGTTCCCTAGAGAATTGATTAGAGCGATTACCCGAAGGGTACGCTACGCGATCGCGAGAACCACTCGCCGCTCATTTTGACAAACTATTAAAGGTGAGGTCAACTGCCCTGTAGATCAATTGCCCACTATTGCCACTGAATATCGGCATCGATCGCAGTCATGGCAGAGGTGAGTTTTTCAACCAGTTCCTTAACAGGGAAAGCGCCGACATCTCCCGCTGCACGGGTGCGGATACTCACGGTCTCGCTTTCGACTTCCTTGGCACCCACAATGCCCATCACAGGAATTCTCTGGGTTTCAGCATTGCGGATTTGTTGACCTAGCGATCGCCCGTACGATCCACACTCACGCGGATATCCTATCAGCCGAGGATCAGGTGCCCCTACCAATCATGGAGCAGGTCTTTAGGCGAGGCAGCCTTCTTACAAGCATTGCGCCCCTAATCGCAGGAATGGAAACGCAGTTTTGAGTGGTGGAAAAATCCTGCGATTTTAAGGGGGCAACGGTGCGCTGGCAGCAACAACAGATCCTCAGCTGGTAAGACGAGCCCCTCGCAATTGCTGGGCGGCGGCCACCATGTTTTTCAGTGAGGGAATCACTTCCTCCCAGCGACGGGTTTTCAGACCGCAGTCTGGGTTAACCCAAATCTGGTCACTGGGTAGATGGGCGATCGCAGTCTCCAGCTGCTGAACCATCTGCTCAACAGTGGGAACTGCCGGACTATGAACATCATAAACACCATTGCCCACCTGCTGTTGATAGCCGGCATCAGTAATTTCAAACAGCGTTTCATTGTTACTGCGGCTATTTTCAATGGACAACACATCTGCATCTAGGCGCTCGATATGTTGAATAATGTCGCCAAACTCCGAATAGCACATGTGGGTATGAATTTGAGTTTCTGGCTTAGCCACACCAGCCGCCAACCGAAACGCATCGACGGCCCAAGCCAAGT
This sequence comes from Thermosynechococcus sp. TG215, assembly GCF_031583455.1. NCBI lineage: Bacteria > Bacillati > Cyanobacteriota > Cyanophyceae > Acaryochloridales > Thermosynechococcaceae > Thermosynechococcus > Thermosynechococcus sp. TG215. The sequence continues at coordinate 1,732,703 of NZ_CP134178.1, forward strand.
ACTCCTGCCAACGTTCCGGCTTGAGGGGTAATCCTTCCCGTAAAGCGGGTTCATCAATCTGGATAATCTTTGCCCCAGCAGCTTCTAAATCGGCCACTTCATCCCGTAGAGCCAAGGCAATCTGCATCGCCTGTTCGCTACGCGGAATATCGGTGCGGGTAAAAGACCAGTTATAGCTATTTCGAAAGGAGATGAGATATTTTCAAGAGGGATAGGCTATACTCAAAGAGTCATGAATGTTACTCAAGAATATGAGCTATAGCTTGGACTTACGAGAGCGGGTTGTCTCCTATATCAAGCAAGGTGGCAAAATCAGTGAAGCGACTCAAATTTTTCAGGTGAGCCGCGCCACTATCCATCGCTGGCTGAAGCGAGACGACTTAGCCCCCACAGTTGTCCCCCGTCGTCCTTGGAAGCTGGATTGGGCGGCCTTAGCAGCCGATGTTGCTGCCCATCCCGATGACCGTTTAATCGACCGTGCCCAGCGATTTGGCGTTCAAGTTTCCACCATTAGTTATGCCCTCGCCCAGATGGGCATCACCCGAAAAAAAAACAGATGCGTTACCAAGAACGGTGTGAAGAAGAGCGGCAAGCGTATCAACAACAGCTCGACACATGGGTAGAGAGCCATGGGGAGGAAACGGTAGTCTATATCGATGAGACGGGGTTTGACTCTCGAGTAGAGTGTGAGTATGGGTGGTCAGCACGAGGCGAACGAATTTATGGAGAGCGAGCGGGGAAGCGTCAGAAAAGAGAGAGTTTAGTCGCAGGACGGTATAGACACCAGAAAGACTTCATCGCCCCAATGCTGTTTTGCGGATACTTGAATGCGGTAGGGTTTGTGAGCTGGCTGAGTCAGTACTGTTTGCCGGCATTAAAGAGACCTTCGTTGTTGATTATGGATAATGCACCGATTCATCCGAAAGGGGCGATTCAGGAAGCGGTCAAAGCGGCGGGTCACGAGGTGTTATTTTTACCGAAATACTCTCCTGATTTGAATGTGATTGAGCACGACTTCAGTGCGTTGAAGCGAGCGCGGATGTATGCAGGGTCAAACAGTTCGATTGATGAGGTGATTCGCAAGTATTGTGCTGGATAATGTCTCATTCTTTATTGGAATAGCTATAATCATTGTTACCGGCCCCGTCAGCATACCCTTGACGATTTTTTGTGTCAACGATTGCGCCACCTTAAACTCTCGCACCGTCATTGGCTCGGTTCGCGCTACATCCCCATAAATAATGGGTGGACGCACACAGCGACTGCCATAGCTTTGCACCCAGCCGTGTTCAGTAAAGGCAAAACCAGTGAGCTTCTGGCCAAAGAATTCCACCATGTCGGTGCGTTCAAACTCACCATGCACCAATACATCTAGGCCAATTTCTTCCTGCAATCGAATGCATTTGGCAATTTCAGCATCAATTGCTGCTTGGTACTCAGCAAGGGTGATTTCTCCGCGCTTGAGCTTCACCCGCAATTGCCGCACTTCTGGGGTTTGCGGAAAAGAACCAATGGTAGTTGTCGGAAAGAGCGGTAAGGTGGGCTGCAGTTGGCGGCGTTGTTCATAGGGCATAGCCCGTTCCAGATCGTTGACGGTTAAATTGCGCAACCGCTGTTGTACCACTGGATTCACAGGGCTAAATTCCTTAAAGGCCTGCCACTGGGCTTCAATCTCTGCCAATTGGGGGTGCTGGGCAAGGGCTTTGGGACTCTCCTGCAGCGTCTGTGCCAATAGCACCACCTCATCCAACTTTTGTTCGGCAAAACTCAACACCCGCCGCAATGGCTCTGGTAACTTCACTTCTCGTGCTGCATCGTAGGGGACGAATTGTAAAGAGGCTGAGGGGTGCAACCGGATATTAGTTGTGATACCCTGAATCACTGCCAAGGTTGACACGACAGGTTCTGGGCAAATTTTCCAAATGTTTCGGGCATCCACAATACCCACTCCCAGCTGTTTATCCCTTGGGAAACCATACTGCTGCAATAATGCCAAGTTCTGCCCACGGGTAAAATCTAGACTAATGCCGGCTACGGGCAACGTCACCACCCAAGGATAGGCAGCGCCGAGATCATCAAAGTAGGTCACTAGGTAAATCGGCAAGCCAACTTGACAGAGCGCATCAAATGTTGATTCATACAATTCCCTGAAGTTGTTGGTGTCCCCAAAAACCAAGGCAGGTTCGTGGATTTGTACCTCAACCACCCCTAGGTTCTTCAATTCAGCCAACAGGATAAGATAGCGCTCCACTAGGCAAGACAACGCTTCCTCTAGATTCATCTGCAGCCGACTCAGCCGTAGCAGGGTTAAAGGCCCTAGCACCATGGGAACGGCGCGATCGCCCAAGACCCTTTGGGCGCGACCAATGATGCCCAGAAAATCACTAAAGTCCGCTGCCTGAAGAGGCTGACTCATTTCGGGAACCAAGTAGTGATAGTTGGTGTCAAACCATTTGGTCATCTCAAGAGCTGGAATCCTCTCTTTGCCACGAGCCATTGCAAAGTATTGCTCCAGCCCTGTAAAGGCTTGATACCGCTGTGGGATGAGGCCGAGGCGGACACTCCAGTCAAGGACGGGATCGTAAAAACTGGTATCGCCAACGCCAATGCGATCAATGCCAGCCTGCAGTTGCGTTTGCCAATTTGCCAATTCAATCTCTTGAACTGTTTGTAGCAAATTTTCTTGATTGTATTTGCCATTCCAAAAGGCTTCCAATGCCTTTTTCAGCTCACGATTTTTACCAATGCGGGGGTAGCCTAGCGTTGCAGTTTGAATGGTCATTGTTGCAGTACCCTGAGTTTTGACAGTTCTCTCAATAGACAAAGAAAGATAGCTGTTTTCAGCCCAACAAGCAGTACACTTCCAGCATCATCAGCAGAACCTAACGTGGGTCACTGCAAGAGCAACCCCTTGTCTAAGTGCTTGTAGGTGCTTGAAAATCTCCAAAATCACTTGTGCTACAGCAACGGCAGCAACGTTGCGAGAAAAGGGCGGTAGGGGGGTTCTTTACCTAGGCAAATTAATGAAAATTGAAGCATGAAGAACATCATCTGTACCTCGCAGATGTTGGCATAACGACATTCACAACTCGGCGGGCATTCTGACTGAGAGAGTAGTGCCTCTCATCACAGCTGCGGGACAGCGGCAGATTTGCACTGCACTTTCCCCCTTGCGTCTGATGGCTGATCCCCACCAGAACCGAGTGAGTACATTCAAGGCTAACACAAGTTATGAGTTAAGGGTAAGAGCACGGCGGTCTATTGGTATGAAAAGCTGCCCCTAGGTTGACTGCTGCCGTTATTGTGCAACTGCTGAGGCTAAAATGAGAAATAGTTATCATTTTTCTCAGCAGCGTTCTTCTAGGTAAATATGCCCTCCGCCTGCCAGCCTTTACCGGCTTCCCTCGATCGCATTGTTCAGCGGTTCCAACAGATATCAGATCCAAAGCGGCGCTATGAATACTTGCTGAGCTTTGCAAAGCGCCTGCCGCCATTTCCTGAGGAGCAGAAGGTTGCCGCCAACCGCGTACCTAGCTGTGTCTCCCAAGTGTACGTGACGGCCTCTTTAGAGCAGGGCAAGGTGATTTTTCAGGGGGATTCTGACGCTCAAGTGACGAAGGGATTAGTGGGGCTATTGGTTGAAGGGTTGAGTGGGTTGACACCTGCAGAAATCCTCCAGTTAAAACCTGACTTTATTCAGCAAACCGGACTGAATGTCAGCTTAACCCCCTCGCGAGCCAATGGCTTTTACAACATTTTTCGAACAATGCAACAGCAAGCCCTAGCCTATCACTTGGCTGAGACTTCGTGTCACACTTAAAAATCTCAGCTGATGGAACTACAGCAGCAAAAGCTGGGCTGGGTGCTAGAGAACACCCTTACGAAGGAGGATAATCCCTTAGTTGTAGGATGACGCAACAATCCCCGCAACGGGGACATTAAGCTTCGTTTGCGGATTTAACACTTCTGCTTATACTCCCTATTCGCCAGAAGGCTCGGCCTACTGCCACTGAATCTCGGCATCCATTGCATTCACTGCCGATGTCAGTTTCTCGATGAGTTGTTCAACAGACAAGGCGCCGACATCTCCCGCTGCACGGGTGCGGATACTCACGGTCTCGCTTTCGACTTCCTTGGCACCCACAATGCCCATCACAGGAATTTTCTGGGTTTCAGCATTGCGGATTTGTTTACCTAGGCGATCGCCCGTGCGATCCACACTCACGCGGATGCCCTGCTCTCGCAGTTGAGCGGCCACACGTTCGGCATAGGGGCGTTGCTCATCCCCCACGGGCAACAGGCGCACTTGCTCGGGTGCCAGCCAGAAGGGGAAATCCCCTGCGTACTCCTCAATGAGAATGCCAATGAGCCGCTCCAGCGAGCCAAAGGGGGCACGGTGAATCATCACCGGTCGGCGGCGGGTATTGTCCTCAGCAACGTATTCCAAATCAAAGCGCTCAGGCAAATTGTAGTCCACCTGAACCGTTCCCAACTGCCACTCGCGACCGAGGGCATCCTCAAAGATAAAGTCGAGCTTGGGGCCATAGAAGGCGGCCTCCCCAATCCCCAAGAAATGCTCCATGCCCAACTGTTCTACCGCTCGCTGAATTGCTGACTCCGCCTTTGACCAAGCCTCATCGGAGCCAATGTACTTGTCGGATTTGGGATCGCGGAAGCTCAGCCGTGCCTTGAATTTATTTAAACGCAGACAGCGAAAGACCGAGAGAATGAGATCAACCACATTCAAAAACTCGGCATCCAACTGCTCTGGCGTGACAAAAAGGTGGGAGTCATCAACGGTAAAGCCCCGCACCCGCGTCAAGCCCCCCAATTCCCCGGACTGCTCATAGCGATAAACCGTACCAAACTCCGCCAACCGTAGGGGCAAGTCACGGTAGGAGCGCAACTCACTTTTATAGATTTGAATGTGGAAGGGGCAGTTCATTGGCTTGAGGACAAAGCCCTGCTCGTTGGCTGCTGCCTCAGCATCTTCGGCCATCAGGGGAAACATATCCTCTTTGTACTTTTGCCAGTGGCCAGAGGTCTTAAATAGATCCACACGGGCAATGTGCGGACTCACCACCGGTAGATATCCCCGCTTCATTTGCTCTTTTTTGAGAAACTCCTCGAGGGTTGAGCGCAGAATCGTTCCCTTAGGAGTCCACAGGGGTAGCCCTGGTCCTACAGGATCAGCGAAAATAAAGAGACCCAGCTCTTTGCCCAGTTTGCGGTGGTCACGGCGCAGGGCTTCTTCTTTGCGGCGTTTATATTCCGCCAGTTGTTCTGGGGTTTCCCAAGCAGTACCGTAGATGCGCTGCAGTTGGGCTTTGGTTTCATCGCCGCGCCAGTAGGCACCGGCAACACTTTCAAGGGCGATCGCCTTGGGGTTAATCTCGCCCGTATTTTCAACGTGAGGTCCCGCACAGAGATCCCACCACTCATCCCCCAAGTGGTAAATCGTAATTGGCTCCTCGAGGTCTTGGAGAATTTCCAGCTTGTAGGGTTCCCCTAGCTCCCGGATGCGGCGCTCGGCCTCCTCACGGGTCACTTCCTCGCAGATCACCGGCAACTTGCGCTTAATGATCTTGACCATCTCCTTTTCAATGAGCTTCAAGTCTTTTTCGCTGAAGGGTTCGGGGTGGTCAAAATCGTAATAAAATCCACTCTCAGTCCAAGGACCAATTGTGACCTGCGCCTTGGGAAACAGCTTCTGGACTGCCATTGCCAAAATATGGGACGTGGTGTGGCGAATACGCTTGATCCGCTCCGATTCACTGGTTTTGGGAAGGTGGATAGGGGCAGCAGCAAACTCTGGCATAGGGGCTGATCTATTTAACAAATCTTTCATCCGGCTGAGACTTCTATTGTGACATTCTCCTGCCCTCAAGGGTGGGTCTTTGACCCCAAATTTTTGGGTTCAGGGACGCTTTGCCGCAGTGTAAGGCGAGTGGCCAACTCCAAAAGATAGGGCTATGCTAAGGTTGAAATCACGTAGTGGTCATGCCACTGCCGCCCTCTATTCACAATCTCTTGCTATAGGAATCTTGTATAGAATGGAGTGTTTCCGTGACTAGCCGCAAAGTCCTTGTCATTGATGACAGTAAAGTAATCCGGATGCGCGTCCGCGAGATGTTGCCAGAGGGCGACTACGAAATCCTTGAGGCCAAGGATGGCCGTGAAGGTCTGCAACTCATTGAGCAGTCTGAGCCGACGTTGATCATGCTGGATTTTCTGCTGCCGAAGGTGAGCGGCTGGGAAGTCTATCAAGAATTGGAGAAAAATGATCTCCTTGGCGCTATCCCCCTCGTAATTATGTCAGGGCGCAAGGAAGAGGTCACCGAAAAGCTCCAAGAACCCTTTGAGTGGTTTGAGTTCATTGAGAAGCCCTTTGAAAAAGAACAACTCGAAGCAGCAATTCAAGAGGCCTTTCGCAAAGCCCGTAAGCCCAGACCCGTCAAAGCAGCAGCTCCTGCGGAAGTAGCGGCTCCCGTCGCTGTGGATCTCACCCCCGTCTATGACAAACTGGCCGCCCTTGAAGGTGCCATTCAAGCTTTGCAGGCACAATCTGTCAAGGCAAATGACTTTGCTCAACTCCAAGCAACGGTTGCGCAACTGCAACAGCAACCAGCGGCAACAGGCAGTGGTGGGGATGACAATCGCCTCGCCGCTTTGGAAGCGGAAAACCAGCGGTTACACCACGAGGTCGAGCAACTGAAGCGAGCCATTCACCAAATTGTGACGGCATTGCGGCGATTGCAGGGGGGGCACTAAGCTACTGCCACTCAATTTCCCGGCGACCGGCAAGGGCACGGGCAAGGGTCATTTCATCGGCATAGTCGAGATCACCGCCCACCGGTAGGCCAAAGGCAATGCGAGTGACCTTCACAAAAGGCCGCAGCAGCTGCCCCACATAGAGAGTGGTCGTTTCCCCTTCAATACTGGGGTTGATGGCCAAGATCACCTCTTGCACCTGCGGTTGGCTGGCGCGCTGAATCAGAGGTTGAATGTGCAGGTGTTCGGGGGTGATGCCCTCTAGGGGCGAAATGAGTCCGCCCAAGACATGGTACTTGCCGTGGTACTCGCGGGTTTTTTCAATGGCAATGACATCGCGGGAATCAGCCACCACACAAAGGAGATGATTGTCTCGCTGGGGGGAGGCACAGATGTCACACACGGGTTCGGCAGAGAGGTGAAAACACACGGAACAAAGCCCCACCTGCTGTTTCGCTTCAAGGAGAGCTTGCGCCAAGGCTTGAATATCAGCCTCGGGACGTTTGATCAGGTGAAGGGCAAGACGTTGGGCGGTCTTGGGGCCAATGCCCGGCAGGCGTTGCAACTGCTCAATGAGACGAGCAAGGGGACGGGTATAGACACTACTCATGGGGCAGCTAGGCAGACACAACAGCGGCAAGGGGGGCGATCGCGCTCAGGCGCAGTTTGGGATGATCTGCCATTGTCTGTTGCAGATTCCACTCATTCTTAAAGAGCAGCACCGGCCGTCCCCAACTGTCTTTGACGGTGACAGCATTAAAGATGCGGCCAATGGCTGCAAGGGCTTCCCAACCATCCAGTACCCAGCGCGCAACGGTATAGGGGAGAGGGTCAAGACGAGTTTCCACACCGTATTCGTTTAATAGGCGAAACTGCACCACTTCAAATTGCAATTGGCCAACTGCCGCCAGAATCGGTTCTCGTTTCGATTCATCGGTAGAGTACATGATTTGCACGGCACCCTCTTCCCGTAGCTCATTCACCCCTTTTTGGAAGGATTTGAACTTGGAGGGGTTGGGGTTGCGCAGATAGGCAAAGAGTTCTGGGGAAAAACAGGGAATGCCTTCATATTCCAATTTGGGGCCGACATAGAGGGTGTCGCCAATGGCAAACATGCCTGGATTATTCAGGCCAATCACATCGCCCGCATAGGCCGTTTCAAGGGATTCGCGACCTTGGGCAAAGAGTTTTTGGGGACGAGAAAGGCGGATGGTTTTGCCGGTGCGAGCATGGTTGACGGTCATGTCCTTCTCAAATTTGCCGCTACAGACCCGCACAAAGGCGACGCGATCGCGATGTTTCGGATCCATATTGGCCTGCAGCTTAAACACAAAGCCAGTGAAATGCTCCTGCGTCGGATCAATCGCCCCGCGATCGCTCTTGTAGGCCATGGGTGGCAACGCATAGGTCAAAAAGTGCTCCAGAAACAGGCGCACGCCAAAGTTGGTCATGGCACTGCCAAAGAAGACGGGAGTCATTTTTCCCTGATGCACCAAATTGAGGTCGAGTTCAGCACCAACCCCATCTAGCAGTTCCAGTTCGTCCTTGAGTTGGTGATATTCCAAGCGATAGGGCTCAATGTAGGCGTCAATGGCCGGATCGCCAAGGGCAAGGATGGTTTCCGCCGCAGCACGACTACCGTGGGTCGTGCGCTCAAAAAAGTGAAAGTTGCGGCGCACGCGATCATAGACGCCGCGAAAGCGATCGCCCATCCCCAGCGGCCAGTTCACAGGATAGGGAATCAGCCCCAGCTCCTGTTCAATTTCATCAATCAGTTCAAGGGGTTCCCGCCCCGGCCGATCCAGCTTGTTGATGAATGTAAAAATCGGCAGACCCCGCAGTTGGCACACCTCAAAGAGCTTACGGGTTTGGGGTTCTAAACCCTTGGCCGCATCCACCAGCATCACGGCATTATCAGCCGCCGCAAGGGTGCGATAGGTATCTTCACTAAAGTCTTGGTGGCCGGGGGTATCCAAGAGGTTAATCTGATAGCCTTGGTACTCAAACTGCAAGACCGTCGAGGTAATCGAAATCCCCCGTTGTTGCTCCATTTCCATCCAGTCAGAGGTGGCTTGCCGCTGTGCCCGTCGTGCTTTGACGGCTCCCGCCTCGTGAATAGCCCCACCGTAAAGCAGTAACTTTTCCGTCAGCGTCGTTTTCCCGGCATCCGGGTGAGAGATAATGGCGAAATTACGACGTCGTTTCACCTCTTGGGTGATTTCATGGTGTAAGTCACTGGTCATGGCAGAATTTGTAGCAGCTTTCCTAGTGTAACAGATGGACTTTAATGACAATTAATAATGGTAATAATTCGCCGCTAATTCTGGTCACCGGGGGCGCGGGCTATATTGGCAGCCATACCGTTTTGGCACTGCAGCAAGCCGGCTTTCAGGTTCTGATTTTAGATAGCCTTGAGCGAGGGCACCGCGATTTAGTCGAGTCTGTTCTTAAAACAGAACTCATTGTGGGTCATATTGGCGATCGCTCCCTCTTAGATTGGATTTTTCAAACCTATCCCGTGACGGCAGTAATGCACTTTGCTGCCTATATTGAAGTGGGCGAGTCTGTCCGCTCCCCCGATCGCTTTTATCAAAATAATGTTTATGGTGCCCTGACCCTCTTACAGGCCATGGTCGCCGCCGAGGTGCCTTACTTTGTTTTTTCCTCCACAGCCGCCGTCTATGGCTTGCCCTCAGAGGTGCCGATTCGCGAAACCTGTCCCTGTGCTCCCATTAACCCCTACGGGCGCTCCAAGTGGATGGTGGAGCAAATTGCTGCCGATATGGGCAGGGCCTACGGCCTCAAGTCGGTAATTTTCCGCTATTTCAATGCCGCAGGCGCCGATCCCGACTCCCGCTTAGGGGAAGATCACCATCCAGAAACCCACTTGATTCCCCTAGTGTTGCAGGCGGCGATGGGACGACGCCCCCACATCTGCATTTATGGCACAGATTACCCTACTCCCGATGGCACCTGCATTCGCGACTACATCCATGTCGTGGACCTAGCCCAAGCCCATGTGCTGGGATTAAAGTACCTCCTGAGTGGCGGCGACTCGCAAATTTTTAACTTGGGGAATGGCCAAGGCTTTTCGGTGCGGCAAATTATTGAAGCCGCTCAGAGGGTCACAGGTTGTTCGATTCCAGTCGTTGAGGGCGATCGCCGAGCAGGAGACGCCGCAATCCTCGTTGCCAATAGCGATCGCGCCCGTCAGATTTTAGGTTGGCAGCCGCAGTACCCTGACATCGAGCAAATCATTGATCACGCTTGGCGATGGCACCAATACCGCCACGGATCAGGCACGATTGTAGCAATATATAGTTATTCCAATCAAGAATGAGACATTATCCAGCACAATACTTGCGAATCACCTTATCCATAGAACGGTTTGACCCTGCATACCTCCGCGCTCGCTTCAGCCCACTCACTTCAGCCCACTAAAGTCATGCTCAACCACATTCAAATCAGGAGAGGATTTCGGTAAAAATAACACCGCGTGACCCGCCGCTTTTACCACTGCCTGCATCCCCCCTTGGGGATGAATCGGTTGAATTGGTGCATTGTCCATAATCAACAGCAATGGTCTCTCTAACGCCGGCAAACAGTACTCACTCAGTCAGCTCACAAACCCTCACCCATTCAAATACCCGCAAAACAGCATTGGGGCGATAAAGTCTTTCTGGTGTCTATACCGTCTTGCCACTAAACGCTCTACTTTTCTGACACTTCCCAACTCTCCATCAATCCGTTAGCCTCGCGCTGACCGCCCCTACTCACAGGACACCTGAGAGTCAAACGCTGTCTCATCAATGGGATGGGCAGCAACATCCGCTGCCAAGGCTGCCCAATCTAGCTTCCAAGGACGACGGGGGACAACTGTGGCGGCTAAGTCGTCTCGCTTCAGCCAGCGATGGATAGTGGCGCAGCTCACTGATTGCCAGACCAAGCAATTCCGACACAGCCTGAAATATAGGGGATGATTGCGGCAACATAGACAAGAGACCTTCTGTGAAAACCACTATGGGTTGTAGCATTCTCCTTTCCTTTGTGGGTCATCAAGATCCGTACTCTGAGAAAACCAACCAAGAAGGCTCCATTGTTTCACTGGCAAAGTTTTTAGCCCAACAGCAGCCGATCAAACGGGTTCTATTGCTCTACACAGAAGACTTTCAACAACGGGCGATCGACACCAAGGACTGGCTTCACAGTGAGCTGCAAATTGGCGAGGCGGCAATTCACCTAAAAGTGGTCAGCAGGGAACTCTCCGCAGACCCAATTAACCCTGTCATCGCCGTCCAAGAGGCCAAGCGCGCACTACACCTAGCCAAGTATTATCAAGGCTCCAACGACTGGCTAGAACTGAATGGTTCCTCTGGTACCCCCGCCATGAAAGCGGCTTGGGGCATTTTACAGGCGATCGAGACGCAACACCGACTCCGGCTATGGCAAGTCCGCAATCCCCAAGAAATTCGACCGGGTCAAGAGCGAGTATTTGCGGTGGACTTAAATGTCTTTCGCCAAGCGTTAGATCGTCAAGGGATTCAACAGCAGTTGGATAGTTATGACTACCAAGGGGCTGAAATTTCCCTCAAGCATAGCTCTATTGAGGCTCCTCTGGCCTTAGCACTGATTCGCTATGGTAAATATCGCCTTGCCCGCAACTACCACCAAGCCTTTGATGCCATCAACCCCTACAAAACTGAGATTGAAAAGCTCTGGTTTCAGGAAATCGCCCAACTGCGGCAGAACAATCGCCATGCCCTCTTTCGGGACACTTACTTTCAAGTTGTTGGCCTATTTACGGTGGGGCGCTATGCAGAAGCCCTAATCTTGGCCATGAGTTTGTACGAAAACTTATTGCAATACTTTGTACAAGAGACGGTGGGTCTTGACATTACAACTGATGGGGCAACGCGAGAACGCAGCTTGAACTTGCTGCAACACCACGATCACGGTCGACTTTGGCAATACCTCAGAAGCTACCAGCGCAAAAATGGCGATCGCCTGTTCCTTGATGTCGTGACGCGGGAGCTTTTGCTAGCAGTTTTAGAGTATGACTCCCAAACAACGGATCTTGCTCCTCACTTCCAGCGGATCGAGGCCTACTATCAGCAACGCAATAACGTTGTCCATCAACTGGCAGGACTGGCCGAGGTTGAAGATATGCAGGAAAAGGTGCTGAATGCCCTGAGACAGATATTAAGCAAAGTGTTGCCCCAAAAGCAATTGTCTCGCGATCCTTTCAAGGCCTTAAACTGCGTGATTGTCACTCACCTATCCCGCTGAAGCGACTCCATTAGCCTGATAAGGATTTTGTGCCACGATTGTGATGACCTCAAATCCCCCGCGATCGCCCCTCAGGTGATTTTCAAAGCCACGCGGATTGGGTAATTGATTATTAGGATCGTAAACAAAACAAATCAATTTTCTAAAACTCATTTCACTATGGCGGTACGCTTCAAGGTCTATTGCTAATTCTTTAAATAACCGATTCCGCCCTCCCTGTGCTGAGACTACCTTGACCTCAATTGCAACCTTCTCATCAACAAGCATAAAGTCAATCAATCGACCATGGGAGTAGGGCTGAGGAATAGGGTACTCCCGTCTAATATCCGAGTTGGGAAACGTACTTCTCAAGAGCCTTTCAAGGACAACTTGCACATCTTTCTCTTGGAAATTACTGGGAAGCTGTGAATGCGCTCTACTGTAGAAATTGCGACATAGATCAAGAATTTGCTCTAGGGATTCTCGCTGGAAGTGATCTAAACTGACATCTGTTTGATCCCTTGGGGCGATCGCCCTTTGAGGTTGCTGACTGAGGAGAGCTTGCTGATTCTCGCGAATGGAAAACCAAGCCGCACTGAGACTAATTGAGACACCGCCGGTGGCTACAGCCATATTGCCATAGCCAATGCCCACGCCTGCACAACCCAAACCAAACAAAACTGCCAGATCAGCCCACAGGCATTTGGTCGAGTAGCCGAGGATGCGCAAAATTTTTTCTCGCAGCATAGGTTAAATAGACAATTCTTTGGTTAGTTTACATAGCTCTGTCCATAGAAGCAAGATGTAAACAATAATTTATGATTTACTAATTCCAATAAAGACTAATTCCAATAAAGACTACAAGCAAAAAGCCCACCCCGAGAGGCAGGCTGACCCATTCCATGAGTTATTTGTTCTTTCTAACGGCGCAAGGGCTGCTGAAGAACGGATATGCCTAAGAGCGCAGCGACGACCTAGAGGCTATTCAAAAAGCCAATCAGACCGTGACCCGTAATCACTTCCAAGGCCAGCAGGGAGATAAAGCCAATCATGGCCAAGCGACCATTGAACAGTTCTGCATAGGGAGTAAACCCGGCTTGCGGTTCACTCATCACGTACATTTTGGGTTCAATGGCAAAGTTGTTCATTTTGCCTTGATCATCAATGATGCTGCCGCTTCTCATTTTTGTCCTCCGTTTGTTACAAAGTGTTTCATGTTCTTAATATAACTTAACACTTCTTGCGGGGAATGGCAAGGGGTAACGGATTTTCTTAAGATTTGCAGTCTCTTCGGTTGTTCTTTGCGGTAAAAACACGGTTTCAGCACGCCAGTGTGCTAAAGATTGGGGTGGGAATCGCCCACTGGTATTCATGAGCCGCTTCTCTTTCCTCGGTTTTCACCCCTTCAGACGCCAATTACCCCGAGATCGGTCGGGCGTGGCGAAGTTTTTGTTGCAACCGCCGCAATGGTTACGTCTGGCGCTGCGTTTGCGTGGCTCGGTCATTCCGGCCATTCTTTCGGAAGTGCTCTTTTGCGGTGGCTTTGGCGTCTTGGTGACGGTGATCGACCTTTATGTGATCAATGTCCACTGGCCAGTGCTAGGCAGTCTCATTCCCTCGATTGTGCTGGGGTTGCTCCTCGTCTTTCGCACCAACACTGCCTATGAGCGCTTTTGGGAAGGTCGCCGCCAGTGGGGCAACATTGTGAATAATTCCCGCAGCCTAACCCGCTTGATGTGGACTGCCATTGACGAAAATAGTCCGGAGGATCACCAAGCCAAAATTGATGCCGTTCATTTAGTGGGGGTGTTTGCGATCGCCACCAAGCAACACCTGCGAGGAGAATCCTTTGCCGAATTAGAACCCCTGCTCAAGCCCCATCAATACAAAGAGCTACAAACGGTGCAAAATGTCCCCTTGCGCATTGCCCTGTGGATTGAGGACTATCTGCACCACCAACACCGCTGTGGCTCCCTGTCCCTGTACCAACTCACTTACATGGATGAACTGCTGGTGCAATTGGTGGATGCCATGGGTGCCTGTGAGCGAATTTTGAAAACACCGATGCCCCTTGCCTATGCCATTCATCTCAAGCAGCTATTATTTCTCTATTGCTTGCTGCTACCCTTTCAACTGGTGGATAACCTCGTATGGTGGACAGGCCTAATGGTGGGACTCATTGCCTTTACCCTCTTTGGCGTTGAAGAAATTGGCATCGAAATCGAAAATCCCTTTGGCCGTGACCTCAATGATCTGCCCTTGGATGCAATTTGCCTAACCATGCAGCAGAATATCAATGACCTCATTAGTGCGCCGAACCATGGCCATCGCTCCGCCCAGCCCTTTTCTTAACCGATCCTTAGGGGTAATTGATCATGACTGCAACTGTGCTTTCCCCGCCGCCAGCAAGGGTTCATTACGAAGTGGTGCATCACTTACCGGGGCGAGTGCGGTTGCGGATTCCCCGCCTGCAATATGACGATCGCTATGGGCGGCAACTGCAAGCTCTCTTTGTTCAAGAAGACAGTGTGCAACAAATTCGCCTCAACTTGCCCGCTGCTAGCCTGATTGTTCAGTACAGTCCCGAAGTTGACAATCCCCTTCACCGCTTTGGCCAATTGATTCAGGCCGCAGCAGATGAACGTTTACCCTTACCGGGGATGCTGCCCATTGATAAGTTGGTGTCCTCCCCTTGGAACACCGCTTACTTTATCGAGAAAATGGCGCTACCCACCTTGGCGCTGGCGATCGTGGCGCTACTACCAGTACAAACCCCCTTCTACCCTGCCATTGTCGCCACTGTGATTGTGATTGTGGCACTGCCCACCTTCCAAGAAGCCCTAGAGAGCCTCGAACACCGCCATCTCAACGTCACCCAACTGGAATCCCTCTGGACGATTCTGCATACGCTGCAAGGGGAATACATGGCGCCGGTGTTAGCTGCCTTTATGGGTCAAGTGGGGGGGTCACTGCGGGATATGACCGCTCAAGTGGGGGAAAACCAAGTCTTTGACCCCCTCGATCAACAGCGCACCTATTGGGTAGAGCGGGGCGGCACTCGCCAAAATGTCTCTGTGCGCGAGCTACAGGTGGGCGATCGCGTGATTGTGGCCGCCGGATCCGCGGTGCCCGTGGATGGTACCGTGCTCTGGGGATCCGCCGTGATTCAGCGGCAGTTTCTCACGGGAGAGTCGGATCTATTGCCCTGTGAACCTGAACAAACGGTGCTGGCCTCTTCCCTTGTGGTGCGGGGACAAATTTGCGTTGTTGCTGAAGCCGTTGGTGAAGAGACGCAGGTGGGCAAAGCGCTGCAACTGGCTCGCCAAGCGCCGCAACTGGATACTCGCATTGAAAACTACGCTGAGGAAATCTCGAACCAAGCCATTTTGCCCGCAATGGGCGTGGCTGCCATTGTTTATGGGGTCACCTTGGATGCCCATCGGGCGATCGCTCCTCTGCAATTGGACTTTGGCTCAGGGATTGGCATTACCATTCCCACTGCGATTTTGGCAGCCCTCACCCATGCGCCCCATGTCGGGGTGTATTTTCGTAATGGCCGCGCCCTTGAACTCCTCTCACGAGTCAATGTCATTGTTTTTGACAAAACCGGCACACTGACGGAAGTGAAGGGAACCATTGTGGGGGTCAATCTCCTCAAGCCCGGCCTGAGTGAACAAACGCTGCTCTATTGGCTGGCAACTGTGGAACAGTCAATCAATCACCCCTTTGCCCTTGCCATCCTTGAGTATGCGGCTGAACGCGGGATTGAGGGGGGAACCTATAGCAACTGGGTCTATGAACCGGGTAAGGGAGTTGCGGCAACCGTCGAGGGGCAAGAGATTTTGGTGGGCACACCCCAATGGATGGGCGATCGCCAAGTGCCCATTGATCTTGATGAACTGCGCACCCATGAAGGCGTGCTTTGGAACCGCTCCCTTGTCTGTGTTGCCTGTAATGGTGAACTGGTGGCACTGGTGTTCTATAGCAACCCCGTGCGTTCTGAAGCCGCTAGTGTGATTGCCGCTCTGCAACAGCGGGGTATTGAGTGCTATATGGTGACGGGAGATCACCACGAAGTCGCCAATGCGGTGGGCTATGCCACTGGCTTTCGTCTTGGTCAAATCTATACCAATAAAATGCCAGAGGACAAAGTTGAACTTCTAGAGAAGTTTAAAAATGGTGGCGAAAAAGTCGTGGCCTATGTGGGCGAAGGCTTCAATGATACAGCAGCAATGGCCTACGCTGATATTTCCATTACCCTTTCTGAAGGCAGTGATGCGGCGCGGCAAACCGCAGATCTTCTCTTGATGAATAATCGCCTTGAGGGACTGGTGCAGGCGATCGCACTCAGCCAAGAAGTGATGAACATTATCAATCAAAATATCGCCCTTGTGGTCATTCCCAATGTCAGTGTGGTTTTAGCGGGGGTCTTTTTGAGCTTGCACCCCGTGATTGCCGTCTTGATTAGCAATGGCGCCACCCTCTTGGCCGAACTGAATAGCCTGCGCATCCTCACGGACTATCGCCCCGTCAAAGTTGAGCACAAGTCCAGTCGTAGCCGCTCCCAAGCGGGGGTTCTCGATATTCCTTGGAAAAAACGTCCTCGCCGCAGTTTTGGTCATTTCGGCAGCGAGTTGAGTTCTGAGTCCCTCAGCAATGGCCACGTCCCCTCAGAAACTTGACCAACAACTTCAGCAGGTCAATCAACGCCTCAAACTAGCGCAGTTGGGTCTGCAAATTGAACAACGCGGCCAACGTCTCAGCCTGAGGGGTACCCTGCCGCCACGACCGGGCAGCCATCGGCTCCGCCCCCACCAACAGCGTTTAAGTCTAGGGTTACCCGCCACCCCCAGCGGTCTTAAGGCAGCGGAAAAGGAAGCCAAAATCATTGCCGCCAAATTACTGGAAAACACCTTTCGCTGGCAGGACTATGAACGGGTCAAGGGGTTAGGGCGCCTTGGGGAGTTATCCCTAGGAGAGCAAATTGCCGCCTTTGAAACGGCCTTCTTGGCTCAAGATCGCAGCTGCACTACGTGGGAGATGGCCTATGCGCCCTATCTGCGTCAGTTGCTCAAAGCCGCCGCTGCCCATCCCGACCATTCATTACCAGAACTGATCTATGGCCTGTTGCAGCAAATCCCCGCTGATAAGCGACAACGGCAGGTGGCCTGTACCGCCTTTCAAGGGTTTTGTCGGTTCCTAGGGGTGGAGTTACCGATTCCCCTAGCTCAGTTTTGGGGCACCTATTCCCGGCGATCGCTCCAACCACGGGAGTTACCCAGTGATGAGGAGATTCTAGCCGCCTACCAGCAAATTCCCAATCCCCAGTGGCGCTATGTCTATGGCTTGATGGCGGCCTATGGCCTGCGCAATCATGAAGTGTTCTTCTGCGATTTAAGTGGGCTCGTCACAGGTGACCCGGCAGGGATGATCGAGGTGCAGGAAACCACCAAAACAGGTTGCCATCAGGTGTGGCCCTTTCCTCCCCAGTGGGTTGAGGTGTTTGGCTTGCGATCGCCCCAGTTGCCGAGGATCAATACGGATTTGACCCAAACAACCCTCCAACGCATTGGCCAGCGGGTAAATCAACAGTTCCGTCGCTACGGCTTGCCCTTTCGTCCCTATGACTTGCGCCATGCGTGGGCGGTGCGCACAATTCACTATGGCTTACCCGATACCGTTGCCGCACGGATGATGGGACACAGTGTGGCGATTCATACCCAAACCTACCACCGCTGGCTGACCCTACGGGATCAACGGCAGGCAGTGGCTCGTGTCCTTACTCAATTCGAATGCTCTTGAAGTCACTGGGGGGGGGTGGCGGCGGGCTGGGGGGCTGATAGTCGCCGTACTGCTTGAGCCAATCGCTGACTGGCTTTTGATCAAGGCTCAACCCCAACAATCCAGAGACAAAGCCGCCCATAAAGGCAACGGGTTTTTGGCTCAACTCTTTGACAAGGGGCGCTAATTCGCTCAAGAACATAGGCTATCTGGCAATATCAGCACAGGTTTCCTCACTGATTGTAGCTTAGGCACAGCGGAACGCACCTAAAACTTGGCACGGACAACAAATTCATAATCACCCCCCGGCTCTAATTGGTAGTCTTGGGCTTCGAGAAACCGCCCCAAGGGTTCTTTGATCAGAGCACGCCCAAAGGCTGGGGAGATTTGCAGCTTTTTCGCCCTGAATTGCCAGCAAAATTCCCACTGGTACTCGCTGGCGCAGACGTGGCCACGAATGTGACCCTCTTGCCAACTTTGGGCAATGATGCGGACATAGGCAGTAGTTTGGGGTAGGGAATGGGAAGCCACAATGCAATTCGGTCAACGCAATTGGGTGACGATTTGATTATTGATGAGACGCTCTTGGGTGAGCAAGTCATCAACGGTAACCCGCAGTTGGCGATCGCCATCCACTTGAAAGAGGACCCGAATGCGATCGCTCCCCGGATAGCCAGGGGGATCCAGCTTGGCGAGGGTTTTGCCTTGGGGGGTGTCATTGAGGGGCTGCACCGTGCGTTCACCGGCACTACGGGTAATCAGGCGATCGCCATCAAAAAAGATCTCCACACCCCCTTGCTCGTCCCCCAATTCACCAATCACCAGTTCAATACTGGGCTGTCCCTCCGTCGAGGCCCCTAAAATCAATTCCACGGGTTCGCCCATGGGGTAGGGTTGTCCCCGCTGGATAATGGGGTGCCAGCCATGACGGTTGAGCTTAGCATCCCAGAAGCGAATGCCGTAGCTGTGGTAGAGAAAATCCTTGACATCCAGCCCTTGGGTCACTGCTAGAGCACCCATGGCCACCGCTGTAAAAGGCTGTTGGGCGTTGATCTTTGTGGCCTCAAAATACTCAGCAACCCATTTTTGCACTGCGGGAATTTGCGTTGTCCCCCCCACTAGGAGCACCGCATCAATCGTGTCGGGGGTGATGCCTTGGCGGCGTGCCTGTTGGAGCACTTGGGTGAGAGCATCATCCAGACGTTGGAAAAATTGCTGCTGATGGAGTAGCTCCTCCAGTTCCGAGCGTTCGAGGCGGATCTCTAGGGTGTGAAATGTTTCGCTGTCAAAGTACACCTCTTGGGCATAGGGCTGCTGCGAGAGTTGAATTTTTAAGCGCTCGGCAAGGCGCAGCAGTAGGCTATTGGCGGTCATGCCGCGTTTTACCCACTCATCGACAATCCAGTGGTCAATATCCGTGCCCCCTAAATTCAAGCCTGCTTTGGCAATCACCCGCGCTGTGCGAGGCCGTTGGTTGTCGCTTGAGGCCCACTGGCGATCGCCCCACTTGAGAATAAATCCCAAGGGACGGCTTTGGCGTTGATCGCTCTTGAGTTCGACAAGGGAGAGATCGAGGGTGCCCCCGCCAAAATCAATCACCAAGATCAGCGGGCGATCGGCCACGCCATAACCTAAGGCCGCAGCCGTGGGTTCATCCAAGAGGCGAATTTGCTCAATGGCAAACCCCTCACACACCTGCAACAGCCAACTGCGATAGGTTTCAAAGCTATCCACCGGCACGGTGAAGATCAACCCCTGTTCGACATCGCCGCCGCTAGTGTGTTTCAGGTCCTTCAACAGGGCTTGCAAAAACCACGTGCCAATGGTTTCAAAGCTCAAAGAACAGCCATCCAGCTCGGGTAAATAGCCCTGTACGGTGGCGCCAATCCCCCGCTTAAACCGCGAGAAAAAGCGACGATCGCCCACCCCATCCAAGCCGCGATCGCGCACCTGCTGCCCTACCACGACCAGAGGAACACTGGCATCCTCCACATAGGCCAAGCTAGGAATGAGCGCCGGTACCTCACCAAACCCCACCGAGAGTCCAGAGAGCGTTACCGCTTCGGCTGCTTGGGTGGCATAATTCCACCGCGCCACCAACGTATTACTGGTTCCAAAATCAATTGCGTAGGTCACCGTTTGCACACATCAACCGCATTCTCTCATCCCTACCTTAGCGAGATTTTCTCCCCCTGAGATCCTGAGAGTATGTCACAATAAGAAAGCGATCGCGAAAAGATTTAGGTGATTTTGGGCATGGCGAGCCAAACAGGTGTACTACTTCTCAATTTGGGGGGGCCCGATCGCCCCGAGGATGTGCGCCCCTTTTTGTACAACCTGTTCTCTGATCCCGAAATCATTCGCCTGCCCTTCCGTTGGCTACAAAATCCCCTTGCTTGGTTTATCTCCACCAGTCGTGCCCGGCGTTCTCAGGCCAACTATGCCCAAATTGGTGGCGGCTCCCCCCTACGGCGCATGACTGAACAGCAAGCCCGTGCCCTGAAAGACGCCCTAGAACGCATTGGCATTGAGGCCAATTTGTACATTGGTATGCGCTACTGGCACCCCTTTACCGAGGAGGCGATCGCCCAAATCAAAGCGGATCAAATTCGCGATCTAGTGATTTTACCCCTTTACCCACAGTTTTCCATTAGCACCAGTGGCTCTAGTTTTCGCCTCCTAGAGAGCTTGTGGAACCAAGACCCTGAATTGCAAAAGATTCGCTATACGCTGATCCCCTCTTGGTACAACCACCCCGGCTATGTGGCGGCTATGGCGGACTTGATTCGCCAAGAACTCGACCAATGCCCCAACCCCGACGAAGCCGTGATTTTCTTTAGTGCCCACGGCGTTCCCAAAAGCTATGTCACCGAAGCAGGGGATCCCTACCAAGAGGAAATCGAAGCCTGCGTGAAGCTCATCATGGCTGCCCTGAATCGCCCCAATGCCCATGTGTTGGCCTACCAAAGTCGGGTGGGGCCAGTGGAGTGGCTGCAACCCTACACCGAAGATGTGATTCCTGAGTTGGCCGCTCAAGGGGTGAAAACCCTTGTTGTTGTTCCCATTAGCTTCATTTCAGAGCACATTGAAACCCTCCAAGAAATTGACATCGAGTACCGCGAGATTGCCGAAGAAGCGGGCATTGAAGTCTTTCGGCGCGTGCCTGCTCTTAATGATCACAGTGGCTTTATTAGTGCCCTTGCCCAACTGGTGAAGGATGCCCTTGCAGCACCACCGCGTACCTTTGCTGAGGTGAATAAGTCCCGCAAGCGGGTGAAGCTCTACCCTCAAGAGCGCTGGGAATGGGGGATGACCTCCGCTGCCGAACGTTGGAATGGTCGCTTGGCAATGTTGGGATTTTTAGCCTTGATCATTGAGTTAATCAGTGGCCAAGGGCCATTGCACATGCTTGGACTGCTTTGAGACTTTGCTCAACTCCTGCCATAGAACCCTAGAAATTGTCGCTAGAATAAGGATAACCTTATTGGCAAAGGGCTACCCCTGTGTCTGAATCGCCCACACCGAAATTTGACAAAGAAAAATTCCTCTTCCCCACCAGCCGCTACCATGGTGCATTTACGCCGCAAAACTTGGCCTTTAATGCCAATTTGCAGGAATTTGCTCAACGGGTGAGCTATATTTGTGGTCTGGAAACGGGCGGTAAGATCAGCTCTGAGGAGGCCTACAATCAAATTAAGGTGCTTTGGAAGCAACTGAAGAAATCCCGAGACTTGCTCTTTGCCAATGTTCCTCCTGATGAGGAGGCGGATGGTTCAGATAGTGATGAGTCCTAAATCCTGATGGCTGGCTTGACACCGACAACGTTACTCTTAAGCTTGAGTACCGCTCCCTTTCTGGCGGCTTTGTGCCTAGGGCAGGGATTATGGCAGATGGGATTGTCTTTGAGTGCAAGCAGCACTGAGCTATTACGGGGCGATCGCCTGCCCTTGGTCGAACAGGATGAAACTTGAGTCCTAGGGATAAAAGGCAACCTGCGGTAAGCCCAGCGTTTCTGGCCAGCCCATCATTAGATTCAAGCATTGCACCGCTTGGGAAGCCTGTCCCTTCATTAGGTTATCAATGGCGGACATAACAATAATGCGTCCAGTACGCTCATCCACCTCAATGCCAATAAAACAGGCATTGGTGCCCCATGCCCATTTCGTCTGGGGATAGAGGCCGGGGGGCAGGATATTCACCCAAGGGGAATGGCGATAAAAAGCTTGGTAGATGGTGATTAAATCTTCACGCACTAGACCCGGATCCCGCAGTGTGGCATAGACAGTGGCCAAAATCCCCCGCGGCATGGGGACAAGGTGCGGCGTGAACTGCACAAGGACGCTTTGGCCGGCCAATTCGCTACAAATGGCTTCAATTTCTGGCGTGTGGCGATGTCGAGCAACACTGTAGGGAGCAAGGGAGTTGTCAGCTTCCGCAAGCAGGAGATTGATTTTGCCCTGACGACCGCCGCCGGAGGTACCGGACTTGGCATCAATAATTGCCGTATTCGGTTCAATCAGACCCTGCTTGATCAAGGGTGCTAGAGCCAGCAAGCTAGCGGTGGGATAACACCCCGGACAACCAATAAGGGCACTTTGGCGAATGCGATCGCGATAGAGTTCTGGCAAGCCGTAGACCGCCTGTCGGGTCGTAGCCTCATCTTCCCTTGGTTCACCGTACCACTGGGTGTAGGTTTTCAAATCCTGAAAGCGATAGTCTGCCGACAAATCCAGCACTTTGCAGCCCTGCTCAAGGAGTTGCGGGGCAAGCTTACAGGCAATGCCATTGGGCAGCGAGAGAAACACCACTTGGGCGCGATCGCGAATCACCTCCACGGATACGGGTTCCACCGTGAGATTCACCCGACCCTGCAAATGGGGATATAGCTCCGTGTAGGGGCGACCCGCACTCCCCTCACCGCCAAGGTATGCAATCTCCACTTGGGGATGGTCAAGGAGTAAACGCACCAGTTGGACGCCCCCATAGCCAGAGGCCCCCACAATCCCCACCGTCACGCGATCGCCCATCGTTCCTCAATCCTGCCGCTGTTGTTGGCCTCACCACTGCGATAGTGCCATCGAATCCCCTGTTTCGCCAAGGGGGCAGACCACGGTGATAAAGTTAAGAATTATTACAAATCTCCCCTTGCGTTTCCTCACCTAACCCTTGAACCGCCTTGGCTGGTACAGGCTAAAATAACGACGAGTAACCTGTGGGGAATTGTGAATCGATGACATCGCCAATTGATTGGGACTACTTGGCTGCCCTTTCGGGGGGCGATCGCGAGTTTGAAATGGAATTGCTGCAAACCTTTGTTGAGGATGCCCAGCAGCGTCTCCAAGCATTGGCGGAAGCGGTCAATCAGGGAAACGTTGATCAAATCAAGCGGGATGCCCATCATCTCAAGGGCGCCAGTGGCAATGTCGGCATTACTGCCATGCAAACCATCGCTGCCCAACTGGAACAATCCACGACCCCGCAAACGCTCGCCCAAGCGAAAACCCTAGTGGAAGAGCTACAACGCCTGTTTGCCACCGTTGCCAGTGAGGTCTCCGCTTAAGACCCATGTCGATCCTGCCCCCCGATAGTCTGGAGACTGCCCTCAGCCAAGCTCAACAGGCCACCCAAGCGGCGCTTCAAGAGGGTAAAAATCGCCTGCAAATCGAGATCCTGTTGCCCGATCTCAATGCGATGGCCTTTGCCGCTGGCTACCTCCCTTTGTTTGAGGAACTAGGTCGTGATCTCAAGGTCTTTTTTGCCGATGCTGGATCTGCCGCCCTTGCCCGTCGCGAATGGGGTGAAACTGCCTATGGTGTGCGGGGCGTGAATGAACTACTGACACCCATTACAGCGAGCGATCGCGCCATTGTCATCGTTGCCCCAACCCCTGTAGAAGCCAATGCCATTGAGCAGATGTGTGAAACGGCGGGCGATCGCCCCTTTATCCTTTTGAACCCAAGGCTTCAGGATGTGGCCGTCGTTGGTATTGGCTACGCCGGTCGGCGGCTGCGGGAGCGATTTCTCAACACCCTTGAACCCTGCTACTACCTTCGTCCCCTCGCAGAAACCATCATTCTCTGGCGCTGTTATCCGCAACCGTGGCAAATTTGGCAATACGGCGAAACCGCCCCCACCTGCCTAGCAGAATTTGAGCAACGCCCCAGTAGTGAAGACATTGAGCATGCCCTGACGCCCCAAGGCAAACCCCGTGGTCAGGGAGTCTTTAGTCGCTTGAGTGCCTTTTTGCGAGCACTCCAGAACTAACCAATCTCTAAGGGGTGGCCGGTTCAGTGTTACTGGTTGGGGGGGGTGACACCTCGGGCATTGCCTCTGTCGGTGGCGGTGAGGGCGTAGGTGTTGGTGGAGATGGTTCAACGGCGGTGGGAGGGGCGACGGGAGGCTCTGCGTTCTTTGGGGGCTTTGGGGACTTTGGGGGTTTTGGAGAGAGGGATGGCGGAGGAGTCGGCGTTGGCTCTGGGGATGTTTCCTCAGGACTCGGGCTAGGGGTAGGCGTTTCCGTTGGCTCTGGGGTGGGCGTCGGTTCCGTAGGGGTGGGTTCCGGCTCTGGCGTCGGTGTCGGGGTGGGGGTGGGCGTCACCTCTACAGGTGGCACAATGGTCGGCAGGGTGGGTGGAAATTCCTGTTCCTGAGGACGCGGGGGGCGAGGGGTGACTGTGTCCACGGGTTGGTTGCGCAAAAATAGCCCTAGGCCAATGCCTGCTAAGCTGCCAAAGATTGCCGTTCCCAACAGCCATAGCCACGGCGAAAAATTGCGTTGTTTGGGGGGAGCAACGACGGCTGTCCCCTCCGGTTGAGTATTTGCCAAGATAGTGGATCGGTACTGCGGCATCACCGCTACCGTTGCTGTGGTTTGACGCGCCACGGGCTGTCCCATGAGCAGTTGCAGCCACGCCTGCACCGTTTGGGGACGTTCGCGGACATCCAAAGCCATTCCTGCTTCAATGGCATCAATGGTGCGCTGACTAAGATTGGGCTGAAACTGGCGTAAATCCTCGAGAGGCACGCGATCGCGCAAGACCGAGGCCACAGGAGGGCGTCCTGCCAAAAGGGCATAGAGCGTTGCTGCTAGGGCATAGACATCCGTTGCCGGCGTCCATTGGTGGCGGGGTAAATACTGCTCCACCGGCGCATAACCTGCTGAGAGCAATCCCGTATTTGTTTCCGTCACCCCAGCAGTGTATTCACGGGCAATGCCAAAGTCAATCAGCACCACTTGATCTGTGCCGTCCCGCAGCATGATGTTATCGGGCTTGACATCGCGGTGCAGCAGCCCATGCTCATGCACTAATTCAAGGGCGCTAGCTACTTGGCGAATATAGTGGAGAGCCGTTTTTTCCGGTAGGGGGCCTTCTTCTTGGATCACTTGGGCAAGGGTGCGTCCGGGGATATAGTCCATGACAATGAAGGGACGCCCCCCCTCAATAAAGCAATCACTGACGCGCACAATGTGGGGATGATTAAACTGGGCAAGGCGTTGCGCTTCTTGGATAAACCGCTCCCCCAGATCATGAATCCGCTTCGGGGGTTCCTGCTGCAAGTTCAATGTTTTGAGCACCACTGGCTGATGGAGCAGGGTGTGGGTGGCGCGATAGGTGACACCAAAGCCCCCCTGACTCAAAAGGGCATCGAGGCGATATTTTCCCCCTTGGAGGGTTGTGCCCACACTCAGCAAACTCAGGGAGGACATAGGCACCTTAGGGACGCAATGGAGCAGATGGAGGAGTGGTTGGCAGTGGGGCTAAGCGTTGACTGAGAATAACCAAGCGATAGCCTAAATATGCAGGTAAGGTTGCCATCATCATCAAGAGTATCACGGACAACAAAGATTCCCATTCAAACCGAGACCCATAGTAGCTGCGGTAGGGATCGTAGTTGGCACTGGGCTTGATTTTTTCCCGCAGGGCCATGGGCCGCTTAAAGCGCAATCGGCGATCGTCGAGCTTCTCAAATAAAATCCAGCCCCCTTGGGCTTCCTCTTGGCAGACTTTGCGCAGGACATCGGGATCATGAAATTGGTTGCGGCGCGATCGCAGGATTTTGAATTCCCAACCTCCCAGCTTGGGGGATACTTGACGCTGTTCTTCTTTGGAGGGGTAGGTGGTCAACTGTTCCTCTTCTTCATCGCGTTGTTGGCTGAGTTGCTCCTGCCAGCCCCACCACTGATAGTAAAGCAGTGCTGAGACACCGAGGCTACCGCTCATCAGGGATAATAACAGCACTTCAGCCATGGGGAATAGGAGCAAGCGTCTGTTGGGCGATCGTACTCGAAAAGTTGATCCTCCTCAGGACAAATCACCCCCTTCTCCCCGGCGGACAAAGTGGCAAATCCCTCGTTCTGAGGCACTAATAAAATCGCAAAACTCTTGAATGAGGGGATGGATAAACTGTTCCCGCAGGTGTTGAACGGCTTGGGAGGTGGTCAATTGGGAGCGGTAGACAATATCCAAGGCCTTTTTGAGGAGCTGTCGGTCTTGAGCCGAAAAGCCCGCTCGCCGCAAACCCACCACATTCAAGCCCATGATCGTATTGGTACTCAGGCTGCGGGTCATACAAAAGGGGGGCACATCTTTTTGAATGGCAGTGCCGCCGGAGAGCATGGCCAAACGCCCAATGCGCGTAAATTGATGCACAAGGCAGTTCCCGCTGATAAAAGCGCGATCGCCCACATGGGCATACCCGGCAATCAAAGTATTATTGGCGATCGTCACATGGTTTCCCACATAAACATTGTGACCCAAATGACTGTGGGCCATCAACAGACAATCATGCCCGACATGGGTGACGGTTTCTGGTTGGGTTCCCCGATGAATGGTCACGCCCTCGCGCAACGTACAGCGATCGCCAATGTGGACATAGCTAATCCCCCCTTGATAAGCCACATCTTGGGGGAGATCGCCAATCACCGCCCCACTATGCACTTTGCAGTTCTCGCCAAGACGGGTATATCCTAACAGAGTGACATGGGGAGCCAACTGCGTACCGCGTCCAATCTCCACCGTGGCCGCCACATAGCAAAAAGGACCAATTTCTACCTCTTCCCCAATGTGGGCACCCGCCTCAATCACCGCCGTGGGATGAACCGCCATGACATTCCTGCACGATTGGCTAAAGATTCTTAACATAAAAGAGATTAAGCGATTTTGATCCCCGATGACGAACGACCTGCGGCAATATCTCCAGCTTTTAGAACAGCGGCAACAACTGCGACGCATCACCGTACCCGTTGATCCCGATCTGGAGATGGCGGAAATCTGTAACCGCCTGTTGGCTGCCGGCGGGCCAGCGTTACTGTTTGAAAACGTCATTGGTTCCCCCTATCCCGTCGCCATTAATCTCTTGGGAACCCTAGAGCGGGTGTGCTGGGCCATGAAAATGGAACACCCCCTAGACCTGGAAACCCTAGGGGAAAAGTTGGCTAAGCTACAACAGCCGAAGCCGCCCAAAACCCTGAGTCAAGCCCTTGATTTCGGCAAAATTCTCTTTGATGTTGTCCGTGCCAAGCCGAGTCGCGATTTGTTACCCCCGTGTCAGCAGGTGGTGATCAAAGCCCCCGATTTGGATCTACGGCAACTGCCCCTGATTCGCCCCTACCCCAAGGATGCAGGCAAAATTATTACCCTTGGTCTCGTCATTACCAAAGACTGTGAGACGGGCATTCCCAATGTCGGGGTTTACCGCTTGCAACTGCAATCCCCAACCACCATGACCGTGCATTGGCTTTCAGTGCGGGGAGGGGCACGCCATCTCCGCAAAGCTGCCGCCCGTGGCAAAAACTTAGAAGTGGCTGTGGCCTTGGGGGTGCATCCTCTAATCATCATGGCGGCGGCAACGCCAATTCCCGTGGATTTGTCGGAGTGGCTCTTTGCCGGGCTTTATGGCGGTGGGGGCATTCATTTGGCCAAGTGCAAAACCGTTGATTTGGAGGTGCCTGCCCACGCAGAATTTGTCCTTGAGGGCACCATTACCCCCGGTGAAGTTTTGCCCGATGGCCCCTGTGGCGATCACATGGGCTACTACGGTGGTGTAGAAGATTCGCCCGTCATTCATTTCCACTGCCTGACCCATCGCCGCAATCCCATCTATCTCACCACCTTTAGTGGCCGCCCGCCCAAGGAAGAGGCGATGATTGCCCTTGCCCTCAACCGCATTTACACACCCATTCTGCGGCAGCAGGTACCGGAGATTGTGGACTTCTTTTTGCCCATGGAAGCCCTCAGTTATAAGGCGGCGATTATTTCCATTGACAAAGCCTATCCTGGCCAAGCACGCCGCGCTGCCCTCGCCTTTTGGAGTGCCCTACCCCAATTTACCTACACCAAGTTTGTGATTGTTGTGGACAAAGAGATCAATATTCGTGATCCGCGTCAGGTGGTGTGGGCGATCAGCTCCAAGGTGGATCCCAGCCGCGATGTCTTTATTTTGGGAGATACCCCCTTTGACTCCCTTGACTTTGCCAGCGAAAAAATCGGCCTTGGGGGACGCATGGGCATTGATGCCACCACGAAAATTCCTCCAGAAACAGACCATCCTTGGGGCGATCCCCTCACATCGGATCCTGAGGTGGCACGGCGAGTCACAGAACGCTGGCAGGAATATGGCCTTGGCGATATTGACCTAACAGCCGTAGATGCAACGCGGTTCGGCTATGAGCTAGACCCCGCCTTTCGTTGGCGATAATCGAAGAAACAACGGTTCATAAAACATGACGAATAGAGATGCGATGCGTTGGCAACAGCGGTTGCAGAACTTTGGTCGCGCCCTAATCCGCCTAGAAACCGCCTGTGCTCAGGAGGAGTATTCGGAACTAGAGCGAGCCGGTCTGGTACAAATGTTTGAGTTCACCCTTGAGCTAGCGTGGAAAACATTGAGAGACCTTCTTTTTTATGAGGGGCTGGATGTGAAAACTCCCAGAGAAGCTATTCGCAAGGCCTTTGAGACAGGCTATCTCACCGAGGAAGACACGGAGATACTGCTAGATGCCTTGGCAAGGCGAAATCTCTTGAGCCATACCTACGAAGAGCAAACGACAAAAGAGGCGGAACGACTGATCAAACACAGGTTTACTCCTGTTTTTCGGAAACTGTACAACTGCTTACAGGAAAAATATCAACAATGACGGACGGACTCACCCCAGAAAAACGCAAAGCCATCATTGACACTCTAACGGCCAATCCCAAGGTAGAACGAATCGTCCTCTTTGGCTCACGGGCGATCGGTACCTTCAGAACAACTTCGGATATTGATATTGCCCTCTTTGGCGAGAACCTCACCCTTAGTGATCAAGCTGCCCTTGCCGAGGCGATCGCTGAACTGCCCATTGCCCAACGGGTGGATCTCCTCATCTATCACAGTATTGAGAATGCAACCCTACGGGAAGAGATTAACCAGCATGGGGTGGAATGGTTTGCCCGCAACAAGTTGATCACTGTTTAGGGGACAGGCCGCGATAGGCTAAAAGATAGGCGAACAATCTGCCGCTATTGTCTGGATACTTGGGATGGGTCGCACCTACCGCACAATTGGCATTAACCTCAAGGCCATGCCCCTGGGGGAAAGCGATCGCCTGCTCAGTGTCTTTAGTCGCGATCGCGGGCTGTTGAAGTTAGTCGCCCCCCATAGCCGTGGCTGCCGCTCGAAACTGGGCGGACGGGTGGATTTGTTTGTCGTCAATGACCTTTTTATTAGTCCTGGCCGCAATTTAGATCGCATTCTGCAAGCAGAAACAGTCGCCACCTACCAAGGCCTCAACAGCCACTTGACCACTCTGACCGCTGCCCAGTATCTCGGTGAGGTGGTGCTCTACCAAGTCCATCCGCAGCAGCCTCAACCGGATCTCTTTGATTGGCTCTGTACCACCTTAGACCAGCTTCAGGGGGTTTCGAGTCGCGCTGCCCTAGCGCTATTGGTGCGCGGCCTGTGGGGCATCTTGCGCTTGGGGGGCATTGCCCCAGAATGGTACCAGTGCCATGAAAGTGGCTGCAAAATTGCTGTGCCTGCAGCGGATACCGACTGGCGGGTGGGCTTTAGTTTTGCCAGCGGTGGCGTTTTTATCCTTACAGAAGAAGGGAACGACAGGGGATCTTCGGGGGGCGATCGCCAACTGACAGCCAGTGAAGTGCGCCTCGGGCAATGGCTTGCACTGCCCACCACCCCATCCTTGGCACGGGATGAATTCCTTGCCCAAGCCGAGACCTATCCCCTCAGTGTTTGGCTGTCCCTTGAACGCATATTGCGCCAGTACCTGCAATTTCACCTTGAGCAAACGCTGCAGGTGCCTCCCCTCCTTGATCATTGTTTTTCACCTGTTGCGGTGTCCCAGCCATGACCATTGAGCAGCAAGACATTCGCATAGATCTCCCCCTACCACCGGTGCCTCCCCTCTGGCAAAACCGCAATTTTATTGCTCTTTGGTTGGCGCAGGTCTGCTCACAGTTGGCTGACAAAATTTACCTTGTATTTGTAATTGCCCTCACTACAGAGTTTTTCCAAGCGGCAGACCAGAGTATTAGTGGCTGGGTGTCAGCAATTATGGTGGCCTTTACGATTCCGGCCATTCTCCTCGGATCGGTGGCGGGGGTGCTGGTGGATCGCTGGTCGAAAAAACAGGTACTTATCGTGACCAATCTCTACCGTGCCCTCCTTGTCTTAGGGATTCCGATCACGATTCTCCTTGGCGCCGGGCAATGGTTTGGGTTTATGGCGCTGTTGCTGATCACGTTTACGATTTCCTGTTTAACCCAATTTTTTGCCCCCGCAGAACAGGCAGCCATTCCGCTGCTGGTGGATAAGTCCCATCTGCTGTCGGCCAACTCCCTCTATACCCTGACGATGATGGCTGCTCTCGTGGTGGGGTTCGCTGCGGGTGAGCCGCTTTTGAATCTTGCGAGCCACTGGCACTCCCAGTGGGGTGGGGCTGTCTTTGTCAGTGCCTGCTATGGCGGGGCAGCACTCCTACTCATGCTGCTGCGGCCACCGGATCAGTGTCATCTGCCACCAAGCCGCTATCGTCAAGTGTGGCAAGAACTCCGCCAAGGCCTTCAGCTTTTGCAGGAATATACAGCCCTGCGTTTTGCCCTGCTGCAACTCATCCTGCTGTTTGCCATTGTCGCGGCGATGTCGGTTTTGGTGGTGCGCCTTGCGGAGGTCTTACCCAGCCTCGATACGGATCAATTTGGGTTTCTTTTGGCGGCTGCGGCCGGCGGACTCGGGCTAGGGGCACTGCTTTTGAATACAGTGGGCAAGCACTTTGCCTACGGCTGGTCGAGTTTATTGGGCTGTTGGGGCATGGGGGGCATGTTTGTTGGTCTGTCCTTGAGTCTAGATTCTTTGGCTTGGAGCATGGGCTACATCATTGGTTTGGGCTTCTTTGCCGCCTTTGTGGCGATTCCAATGCAAACCTTAATTCAACTGATGACCCCAGCCGAACAGCGAGGGGCGATTTTTGGCCTGCAAAATAACCTCGTGAATATTGCCCTCAGTGTGCCCTTGGCGGTGGTTGGTTTAGCGGAGACGTGGTGGGGGCTGCAACCCGTACTCATTGGCTTGGGGGGGGCGATCGCCCTTGGTGGGACGCTGATGACCCTCAACCATCGCAACGGCATGGTGACTGGCGGCCTGCTCTAAAAGTTCCATAAAAAATCTTAAATCCTTTCATCTTGACGTTTTTTGCGCTACGCTGTAGAGTCAATTGACGCTTTTGCTGGCGTAACTTGCCATGTCACCTGCCTTCCCCTCATCCTCTACGACCTCCTCTAGCCCTGTGATCGCCCTCAAGGAAATGGTGTCGCGGTTACAGCGGGAAAATAGTAAAATTCAGGAGCTATTGGCCTCCCTGAGCTTTGCGCTGCGGAGTTTCAACAACCTGAATCAATTTTTTGAACTGATCCCACTGATTACCTGCCGCGTGACGGAGGCGGAGGCCGCGGCCCTGGTTTTATTTCGCGCCGATGGTCAGGCTCGTCTTGAACAACTCCATTGTCACGCCAGCGATCAGTGCCCCAATATTCGCGCCGCCCTAGAAACGGCCACCCGCACCCTTGCCAATAGCGTTGGTATGGCTGCAATTGATGCGGGGAGCGATCGCGAGATCAGCCGTCCTCGGCTTGAGCAACTTTTGGATCAGCAACTGCGAGAACGTCTCCCCCAAGGCATTCAGTTCTACGGCACGGCGATTCTCGTCAAGGATTCGGGACTCACGGAGCGGGGGCGGCTCTACGTTTTTAGTCAGCAACCCGAATACGAGTGGAATGAAACACGGCAGCAACTGTTGCAGGTGATCGCGGATCAAACAGCCGTGGCCATTGCCAATGATGAACTGGCCTTAAAGTTGCGCGATCGCCAGCGTTTGGATCGGGAACTGGAAATTGGGGCAGAAATTCAACGGCGACTCTTGCCCCACCGCTGCCCCAAAATCCACGGCCTCGAGCTAGCCGCCGAGTGCCGCACCGCCAGTTGGGTGGGGGGAGACTACTATGACTTTATCCCCATTACCTATGGCCTCGGTGATCAAAAGGAGATCGAGCAAGGCCGTTGGGGCATTGCCATTGGGGATGTGATGGGTAAGGGGGTACCGGCCGGATTGATCATGACCATGACCCGCGGCATGCTGCGGGCAGAAGCCCTCAATGGTCACCGTCCCAGTCGAATTTTGCAGCACCTCAATCGGGCGATGCAGCCGGATTTAGAAAGCTCCCATCGCTTTGTTACCCTCTTTTACTCTGAGTACAATCCCCAAACCCGGCTCTTGGCCTACAGTAATGCGGCTCACCTTCCCCCCCTGCTGTGGCGGGCTGAAACGGGGACTATCCATCGGCTAGACACCTACGGCATGCTTATTGGTTTGGATACTCGCAGCCAATATCAAGAGGCAGAAGTGCGACTGCAACCCGGCGACACGGTGGTTTACTACACGGATGGCATCACAGAAGCCGATAATCCGAAAGGTAAACGCTTTGAGGAAGAGCGCCTCGCAGCAGTCTTCAAAGAGGGCTGTGCCAAGGGTTTGGGCGCTCAGGCCTTATTAGACTACATCTTCGATGCCGTTGATGCCTTTACCAATGCCAATGGCCGGCGCAGCGATGATATGACGTTGGTGATTCTGCGAGTCATTGACCAATAGGGGATAGAGCCGCCGCTTGTCCAGCAGTCACCCCAAGCATCTTGACAATAAGATCAATACAAACGGTTAAGATAGCCACAGAGGCGTGTGAGGTGGGGATGCGCTACTTTGTCGAGGTCAGCTTCCGCTGCGATGATGAGGCCATTTGGGATACCCTCACCCGTTATTTGGGTCTTGTCGAAGCGAAAATGCTGAATCAAGCAATGACGCTCCACCATTTTTTTGAAATCCATCCCCTTGTTACTGGTGTGGAAACCTTTGTCCAATCCAGCGAAAGCCAACCCTATCTCTTGATGACTACGTATCCGGAACGCATCAGCAAGGCCAATGTGCAACGTAGCCGCTTTCAAGAGGCAATGTCCATCCTTGGGGAACATAGTCCGGGACTGGCAGAGTGGCTCTTCATGGAGACTACGGGAGATGAGTATTAGGTGCGCTACGCCACGATAGGGAAAACTATAATATAAAGTCCCTTTGGAGCACACCACAGGAAGTTGTGACGTTGCTATGTCCGACGATCGCCCGCTGCCCCATTCTGAGACTGAGTCCCCTGCCCTGCGCTTAGGACGCAACCCTGGTCTACAGGTGCGCCACGATGAGGTGGAGCGATCGCTGTTGACGCCGATGCTGCAGCACTATGCTGAACTCAAAGATGCCTATCCCCAAGCGCTGCTGCTCTACCGCGTAGGCGATTTCTACGAAACCTTTTTTCAAGACGCCTGCACCGTTGCCCGCGAGCTGGAACTGGTGCTCACCGGTAAAGAGGGGGGCAAAGAAGTTGGCCGGGTGGCCATGGCTGGCATTCCCCACCATGCCCTTGAACGCTATTGCCGCACCCTTATTGAAAAGGGCTACGCCATTGCCATCTGCGATCAAGTGGAAGACCCCGCCCAAGCTCAAGGACTGGTGAAGCGGGAAGTGACCCGAGTGTTTACGCCAGGAACGGTGTTGGACACAGAACTGCTCCAACCGCGCCGCAATAATTTTTTAGCTGCTGTTCTGCTTTCTGGGAGCCATTGGGGATTGGCCTATGCCGATGTTTCGACGGGGGAGTTTTGTACCACCCAAAGCAGCGATCGCGCCGAGTTAATTGCTGAACTCAACCGCTTACAACCTGCAGAGATTCTCCTGCCTAGTCAGGCTCCAGACATTAATCGCGTTTTGCGCCCGGGTGAAGCTCAGGATCAATTGCCCCCTGAATTGCCGCCCCAGTGGTGCTACACTCTGCGATCGCCCCAAGATTTTCAGGCAGCGGAAGCACGCCAACGCCTGTGTCAACGTTTTCAGGTCAAATCCCTTGAAGGCTTTGGCTGTGAGCATCTGCCCCTTGCTATGCGGGCGGCCGGTGGCCTCTTGGCCTACTTGGATGAAACCCATCGCCAACAACCGGTGCCCCTGCAAAACCTCAGTACCTACTCCCTCGCCCAGTATCTCTTTCTCGACCCGCAAACCCGCCGCAATCTAGAACTGACGCAAACTGTCCGCGATGGCAGCTTCCAAGGCTCGCTCCTGTGGGCGATCGATCGCACCACAACCGCCATGGGGGGGCGTCTATTACGCCGCTGGCTCCTGCAACCACTGCTGGATATTGAACAAATTAATGCTCGCCAAGAGGCTATTGCTGAATTAATGGCCAATAGTAGCCTGCGCCAGAGCTTGCATCGCCATCTTCAGGAAATCTATGACCTTGAACGCTTAGCCGGTCGCGCCGGCTCAGGGACAGCCAATGCACGGGATCTAGCAGCTCTACGGGACTCCTTCCGCACGTTGGTGTCCTTAGCAGCGGTGGTCGCCGACACTGAATCTCCCTATCTCCAAGCCCTAGCTCAACTTCCTCCCGTAATTGAGCAATTGGCAGAGACCCTCAGCGCAGCCCTTGTGGATCAGCCCCCCATTAGTCTCACCGAAGGGGGTCTCCTGCGATCGGGTGCCTACCCCGAACTAGATCAGCAACGCCAGCAAATTGAGCAAGATCAGCAGTGGATTCTTAATTTAGAAGCCCAAGAACGGCAACGCACAGGCATTACCACGCTCAAAGTGGGCTATACCAAAGTCTTTGGCTACTATCTGAGTGTCTCCCGCGCCAAGCTGAACCAAGTCCCCGATGACTATATCCGCAAACAAACCCTAACAAATGAGGAACGCTTTATCACGGCGGAACTCAAGGAACGGGAAGCACGGCTATTGGCGGCTCAAAGCCATCTTTTTGAACTGGAGTACCAGTATTTTGTGCAGTTGCGGGAGCAGGTGGCCGCTCAGGCCTCAACGATTCGTGAGATTGCGGCAGCGGTGGCAGCGGTAGATGCCCTTTTGGGGTTAGCAGAGGTGGCGTTGTATCAGGGCTATTGCCGACCGCAAATGACCCGCGATCGCCAGCTTCAGATTCACGGCGGGCGCCATCCGGTGGTCGAGCAGATGTTACCAGCGGGGTTTTTCGTTCCCAACGATACGGAACTCGGTACAAGCGCTGATTTGATGGTGCTGACAGGCCCCAATGCCAGTGGCAAAAGTTGTTATCTACGGCAGGTGGGTTTGATTCAACTGCTGGCGCAAATGGGCAGTTATGTGCCCGCCACCAGTGCTACTTTGGGAGTGTGCGATCGCATTTTTACGCGGGTGGGTGCCGTTGACGATCTCGCCACGGGTCAATCTACCTTTATGGTGGAGATGAATGAAACGGCCAATATCCTCAACCATGCGGGCGATCGCTCCCTGGTTCTCCTCGATGAAATTGGGCGCGGTACGGCCACTTTTGATGGGCTGGCGATCGCTTGGTCAGTGGCAGAATACCTAGCCACCACACTCAAATCCCGCACCATTTTTGCCACCCACTACCACGAACTGAATCAACTGGCAACGCTACTGCCCAATGTGGCCAACTACCAAGTGGTGGTCAAAGAACTCCCCGACGAGATTATTTTTCTCCACCAAGTCAAGCCCGGCGGTGCCGATCGCTCCTACGGCATTGAAGCGGGACGCCTTGCCGGATTGCCCCCCATCGTGATTCAACGTGCCCGTGAAGTGATGCGCCAAATTGAGAAGCACAGCAAAATTGCCGTGGGACTACGCAAAAGCCAAATGAATGGCACACCAACTACCCCCGAAATTGATCAGGGCGAGCTACCCTTTTAATTCCTTGGCTAGAATAGAAAATGTAACGTTTTGTTAACAAGGGGGATCCGTGGTTCTCCTGCTGAAGTTACCCCCACCCTTGCGGCAAACCCTGTTGAGGCTCATCGTAGCCGGCCTTTTGTTTTGGTCGAGCATTGCGGCAATGTTGCCCACGTTACCCCTCTACATTGCTGAGAAGGGGGGCACGCCCCATCAGGTGGGGTTTGTCATGGGTGCCTTTGCCGTAGGGCTGATTGCTTCCCGCTCGTGGTTAGGGCCTCTGGCCGATCGCCGGGGACGCAAAATTACACTGCTGATTGGCCTCGCGGTGGCCGCGATCGCTCCCCTGTTTTATATCGTCAGCCACAACCTACCCCTCCTTGTTGTGGTGCGCCTTCTCCATGGCGTGAGCATCGCTGGCTTTACCACCGGCTACATGGCACTGGTGACGGATATTGCCCCACCTGAGCATCGCGGTGAAATCATTGGCTACACCAGCCTTGTCCATCCCATTGGGGTTGCCCTCGGACCGAGTCTCGGCAGTTGGCTGCAAATGAACTACAGTCATAGCTTGGTCTTCATGGTTGCCAGTAGCTTAGCTGCCCTTGGGTTCATGGCTGCCGCAGGCGTGCGGGCGGTGAATATCCCACAGGACTGTGGAGGGTCTCGCCCAGAGAAAGCCCTCTTTTGGCGGCTCTTGCTTTCAGAACGGCTGCGGATTCCCAGCTTGGTGATGCTGAGTGTAGGGCTGACCTTTGGCACGATCGCCACCTTTATTCCCCTGTTTATTGCGGCTGAGCGGCTCGACATTTCCGCAGGGCTGTTTTACTCCGTGGCGGCGATCGCCAGCTTTATCGGTCGTGTGGCCACGGGTTCTGCCTCCGATCACTGGGGAAGGGGCATTTTTATCTCCGCCAGCCTTGCCTGCTATGTGGTCTCAATGGTGCTCCTCGCTCAAGCCCAAACCCCCTTGGATATCCTCTGGGCGGCGATTCTTGAAGGTCTTGCCGGCGGTGTCCTGATTCCCATGGTCGCTGCCCTGATGGCCGATCGCTCCACCACCGATGAGCGGGGACGGGTTCTCAGCCTCAGTTTAGGGGGCTTTGATCTGGGGATGGCCTTGGCAGGGCCAGTGCTGGGGGGGCTGATTGATCCTTTGGGTTATCGCCTCATCTTTCGCATGGCGGCGGTCTTTAGCCTCTTGGGGCTAACCTTCTTTTTAACCGCTAGTAGCAAAAGCCTGCCCGATTCCCTGCGTTTTGCCCTCGGCATGGGGCGCGATCGCTATGCCCTGTAGCCTATTATTCTTTGGTATCGTTAGGGATTCGTTACAATTTGTTGAGATCACCCACTAGGGAAAAGCGTGTGTCCACACCAGTTTCGGCCAGTTTGACGCCCACCGGCAAATCCTACCGTTGGAATCGCGAGCGTTACTCAAAAACGCGGCGCTTCTTTGATATTTGGTTTTTTGTCTGGCGATTTCTCTTTGGCCGTTGGCTCCTCACCAAATCTTGGAGCTACTGGGGCGGTATGACCGATGCTAAGCGTGCGGCGCGACGCCGTGCCCAAGCGATTTGGATTCGCGAAACCTTCCTTGACCTTGGCCCCACCTTCATTAAACTGGGGCAACTCTTTTCCACCCGTGCCGATCTCTTCCCCAGCGAATACGTCGAAGAACTGAGCAAGCTCCAAGATCGCGTCCCCGCCTTTAGTTACGAGCTAGTCGAAAAAATCATCTACGAAGACTTTGGCCGCCATATCCCTGAACTGTTTCGCAGTTTTGATCCCATCCCCATGGCTGCCGCCAGTCTGGGTCAAGTCCACAAAGCGCAACTGCTCTCAGGCGAAGAAGTGGTGGTCAAAGTCCAACGCCCCGGCCTGCGGCAGTTGTTTGACATTGATCTAGCGATTCTCAAAGGCATTGCCCAATACTTTCAAAACCACCCCAAATGGGGGCAAGGGCGCGACTGGATGGGCATCTACGATGAGTGTTGTCGCATTCTCTACGAAGAAATTGACTACCTCAATGAGGGACGCAATGCCGACACCTTCCGCCGCAACTTTCGCGATCGCGACTGGGCCTGTGTTCCTCGCGTCTATTGGCGCTACACCTCACGGCGTGTGCTCACCCTTGAGTACCTACCGGGGATTAAAATTAGCCACTACGAAGCCCTTGAAGCGGCGGGTCTAGACCGCAAACGCCTTGCTGAACTCGGTGCCAAGGCCTACCTCTATCAAGTTCTTAATGACGGCTTTTTCCACGCTGACCCCCATCCAGGCAACATTGCCGTCAGCCCCAACGGCCAACTGATTTTCTACGACTTTGGCATGATGGGGCGCATTCAACCTGTGACTCGCGATAAATTGCTGAAAACATTTTTAAGCATTGCCCAACGGGATGCCGAACAGGTGGTACAGTGCCTTGTAGAGCTAGGAGCGTTGGTTCCCACAGGCGATCTAGGGCCGGTACGTCGCTCGATTCAGTATCTCCTCGACAATTTCATGAACCAGTCCTTTGAAGCCCAATCGGTGGCTCAAATTAGCGATGACC
The DNA here is from genome assembly GCF_031583455.1 of Thermosynechococcus sp. TG215. Lineage (NCBI taxonomy): Bacteria > Bacillati > Cyanobacteriota > Cyanophyceae > Acaryochloridales > Thermosynechococcaceae > Thermosynechococcus > Thermosynechococcus sp. TG215. The sequence goes on from NZ_CP134178.1 coordinate 1,771,321, forward strand.
TCTACGAAATTGCCTATGACCAACCCTTCCGGTTTCCCGCCACCTTTACCTTTGTGATGCGGGCGTTTTCCACCCTAGAGGGGGTAGGCAAAGGACTCGACAAAGACTTTAACTTCATGCAAGTTGCCCAACCATTTGCGACCGAACTTATGACCAACGGAAACTTCCCCGATCCCAGTAATGGCAGTCTTTTCTCTGAACTGAGTCGTCAAGCGGCTCAAGTGGGCAGCAGTGCCATTGGCTTGCCCCGTCGCCTTGAAGAGGTGCTCGATAAACTGGAAAATGGTGATTTGCGCTTGCGCGTCCGTTCCAGTGAGAGCGATCGCATTCTGCGGCGCCTGAGTAACATTAACTTAGGGCTAAATTATGTCGTCCTTATTGGCAGTTTTTCCTTAGTGGCGACAATTTTACTCGTGAACCAGTATCTCCTCTTGGCGGGTGTGGCAGCCGCATTAGCGGTATGGTTTGGTATCCTCTATTGGCGACTAATGCTTAAACTCGATAAGTATGAAAAAATGTTTTAACAAGCAGCCCAACATAGGGGGGTCATGGACGTTGCCGGCTTAACTGATTGTGGTCTGATTCGCAAAAGCAATCAGGATGCTTTTTATGTTGACGAAAAGCATCAGCGTTTTTTTATTGTGGCCGATGGCATGGGTGGGCACGCTGGGGGCGAGGAAGCCAGTCGTTTAGCTGTCGAACATATTCAGGCATTCTTGGAAACCCACCTTGAAGACCTGCAGCATGACCCTGTGACCCTACTCCGCCAAGCCTTTCTCGCTGCCAATCAGGCCATTGTTGAGCAGCAACGCCAAAATACTGCCCGTGCTGATATGGGGACAACGGCTGTGGTGGTTCTCGTTGATGAAAAGGGCGATCGCGCTTGGTGTGCCCATGTGGGCGACTCCCGCATCTACCGCTGGCGCAAAGACCAACTCCAGCAAATTACCAGCGATCACACTTGGATTGCCCAAGCCGTACAACTGGGTAGCTTGACCATTGAGCAGGCGCGGCAGCATCCGTGGCGCCATGTCCTCTCCCAGTGCCTAGGCCGCGAAGACCTCACCCAAATTGATATTCAACCCATTGATCTAGAGCCGGGCGATCGCCTGCTGCTGTGCAGTGACGGCTTAACTGAAGAACTCACCGACGAGGTGATCAGTATCTACCTCAGTGAACCCAATGTCGAAAAAGCAGCAACCGCCCTTGTCAATGCAGCTAAAACCCACGGTGGCCGTGACAATGTCACCGTCGTTGTCATTGGTGTTTAACCCATCAAGCAAAACCTATGCAAACGGAATTTATCCGTCTGACCCTACCCCGACATACCCTCTCCCCGCCTTTCCATGAGGCCATCGAACAGACCCTGCAAGCCCATGGTCAGCCCCTGCGTTGGGCGATTACCGCCACCACTACCACAGATCTAACGGTTGAAGCAGTTGTTCTCAAAACCCCACCCCGCCCTTGATACAATCCCTCTAGATTCTTTGATTCACACCCCTATGACCCGTGCAGGTATTGGCATTCAAACCGCTCAGATTCGCCCCGGACGGGTGAGCGGTCAGCTCCACGTCTATGACGGTGCCGGTAAGGGCAAATCCCAAGCTGCCCTCGGGGTTGTTCTGCGCTCCATTGGTCTGGGTATTGCCTCTGCCTGGCCCACTCGGGTACTCTTGTTGCGCTTTCTCAAAGGACCCGGCCGTGCCTATGCCGAAGATGCCGCCATTGAAGCGCTGCAGCGCGGGTTTCCCCATTTAATCGATCAAGTGCGGACGGGGCGCGCAGAATACTTTACCGCCGAAGAAATTACCAAATTTGATCGCCAAGAAGCCCAGCGGGGTTGGGATATTGCCAAGGGAGCGATCGCCTCTGGTCTCTATTCCGTCATTGTTTTAGATGAACTCAACCCCGTCCTAGATTTAGGCCTTTTGCCCGTTGATGAAGTTGTCAACACCCTCCGCCGCAAGCCCGAACACCTAGAAATTATTGCCACTGGCCGGGGGGCTCCTGCCCAACTCCTGCAAATTGCTGACCTCCACTCCGAGATGCGTCCCCTTGTGCATCCTACGGCTCAAGAACAGGGCATTGAAGGCATTGAAATCTATACGGGTGACGGCAAAGGCAAGTCCACCAGTGCCCTCGGTAAAGCCCTTCAGGCGATCGGCAAAGGAATTAGCCGCGATCAATCCCACCGTGTGCTCATTCTCCAGTGGCTCAAGGGGGGGCAAGGCTACACCGAAGATGCCGCGATCGCTGCCCTCAAAGAGAGCTATCCCCATTTAGTGGATCATCACCGCTGTGGTCGGGATGCCATTGTCTGGCGCGGTCAGCAGCAGGAAATTGACTACATCGAAGCCGAACGCGGCTGGGAAATTGCTCGAGCCGCCATTGCCTCTGGCCTTTACAAGACCATTATTCTCGATGAACTCAACCCCACCGTTGACCTCGAGCTTCTCCCCGTCGAACCGATTGTCCAAACACTCCTGCGCAAGCCGCGCACCACGGAAATCATTATTACCGGTCGCTGCAAATATCCCCCCGCCTACTTTGAACTCGCCAGCGTCCACTCGGAGATGATCTGCCACAAGCACTATGCTGAAAAAGGCGTTGATCTCAAGCGCGGCATTGATTTTTAAGAACAGATGCGAGCCAGCACCGTTTCCCCCACCGTAAACTGCTGCAAATAGGCCATTAGGACTTCAAATTGGGGACGATTGAGGCGGTAATAGACCCACCGCCCTTCTTGACGCGACAGCACGAGATTGGCTTGCCGCAGTGCCCGCAGATGAAACGAGAGTTTTGAGGGGGTCAGGTGCAGGCGATCGCACAGATCACAGACACATAGCTCCTCCCGATGCAGAATCTCAATCACCTTCAACCGCAACGGCTCCCCAAGGGCATGAAAGGCCAATTGAATCTCAGCGGGGTATTCCTGATCAATCTCTGAAACAACCATCACTGCACCGGACAAGGGACACCAAGGGGCTGGCGAAACTGCTCCTGCTCCCCTGTTTGCGCCGTATTCACAGGCTTAGGCGCTTGACTGCGATAAATGACTTGGCGCAATTGAGCCACCCCTGCTTGGTACAAGCGATCGGCTGCTGTCGTCCACAAACGGGGATTGGTACTCACCTCTTGCGGCAGCGTCACCATTACATTCGGCGTAATCCCTGTGCGGTTAATATCTGTGCCATTGGGCGTGTAGTAATGGGCAACCGTCACCGACAATCCTGAACCATCACTCAATTGATGAATGGATTGTACCAAGGCCTTACCGTAGGTTGGCGTGCCCACCACAATCGCACGACCGTTATCCTGCAATGCCCCTGTGAGAATTTCACTACTGCTAGCAGAGCGGTGATCCACCAAAACCACGAGGGGCAAATTCGTCAATGCCGATTGATTCGCCCGTGCCTGCTCACTGTGGCCACTGCGATCGACCGTACGCACAATCAAACCTTGATTCAACCACATGCGGGCAATATCAATGCCTGCCTGCAATAGTCCTCCTGGATTCCCCCGCAAATCCAAAACAAACCCCTCCACCTTCTCCGCCTCTAGCTTGCGAATCGCCGCGCGCAACTGATCCGCTGCATGGGCAGTAAATTCACTCAGATAGATATAGCCAATGCGGGCACCGCCTTCCTCCTTCACCAGCGATCGCACCGCAGGGAGTTCAATCAATGCCCGTGTCAGCGTCAGGCGAAAGGTACCGCGATTAGGGCGAAACAACTGAAGTTCAATGGGAGTCCCCACCCGCCCCCGAATCCGCCGCGATGCCTCCTCAATCGACATCCGCCGAGTAGAGTGACCATCAATGGCCAGCAGGCGATCGCCCGCCCGAATTCCCGCCTTAGTTGCAGGTGAATTTTCCAGCGGCTCCAAAATGGTCAACTGTTGTGTCTTTTCATCCACCGTCAAGCGAATACCAATCCCCGAAACTTCCCCCGACGTTTGCGTGCGCAAAGCCGTAAACTCCTCTGGAGTCATGAAGCGCGTATAGGGGTCATTCAACTGCTGCAACATTCCCCGAATAGCTGCATAGGCCTGCTCCCGCGACGTATAGCGCTGCGCCAAAAGTTGCCGCCGTACCGCCAGCCAATCCACCTGATTAAACGACTCATCCACATATTCCTGCTGCACAATTTGCCATACCTCATCCACCAACATCTTGGGGCTATCCTGCATTCGTCCATAGCTTGGTAACGCCGCCGCCAGCACCGCTGCCACCACCGAGGAACCCACCAGCACCCAGTGCTGAAGACCCATCAAACGCATGAATTGAGGCATGACCCTAAAAACCTTTTGAGGAGAGCGATATTTGATGCAATATAGACCGAACTACCCATCGATGTCACTCCTCTATCCAAAACCGATCATCCCTTAAACATTTCTTAAAAATCAAGACCCCACCTAGACAACCTAGATGGGGTGGTTTGAATATTTTGCCTAGCACCGAGCTATTTTTGCAGGAGGCGACCCTCCGACTATCTTCACCGCTGCGGCGTTTCACCTCTGAGTTCGGGATGGATCAGCGTGGTTCCACCGCGCCATAGGCACTAGGCGAAACATGAATTTTTCTTGAATTGAGAACCTAGACTAAAGAGTTGCTAGATAAATTCAGGATCAATAACCTTTCAACTAAATAGCGATTGTCAGTATAGTTAATTGAATCAGACACCTGTTGATTGATGAGGTCAAGCCCTCGGTCTATTAGTACTCCTAGACTTCATCCATTACTGGACTTCCATCGAGAGCCTATTAACGGGTGTTCTACCCGTGACCTTACTGGCTTACGCCATGGGAGCACTCATCTTGAGGTGGGCTTCCCACTTAGATGCTTTCAGCGGTTATCCACTCCGCACATGGCTACCCTGCGTTTACCGTTGGCACGATAACAGGTACACCAGAGGTGCGTTCCTCCCGGTCCTCTCGTACTAAGGAGGACTCCTCTCAATGCTCCTACGCCTGCACCGGATATGGACCGAACTGTCTCACGCATGTTGTTCTCGTATCACTACGAGCATGGACTATATCTTCATCCTGACTCTCGCCATTAACGAATCAGGAGCCGACATTTGATGTCTCTGACAACCTCAGAGCATCTCAGCTTACGCTTGATGGCTAACTCAAGCCTAGGCTTCAGTCTCTACGGGATCAAGAGTTGTCGTGATCTCAAGAACTGTTCTACTTGATCAGAGCGAATCGAACGATTTTTGGAAGCATTCAGCTCACCAAATTGATCCACCTGCTGAGCAAGTTTTAGGAATTGTTCTGGCGTTAATCGCCTTGATTGAACAACTTCCTGTAGAACAGTAATTGCTAAATCACATTGTGGCTTCTTGAGTTTAAGGTAGCTGCGAAGAGTTAGCAGCACTTCTAAGACAGATGGCGCATCAACAATTGCATACTCGCTTAAGCCATCCTTTCGGTCTCTCACAAACCCTGCTTGGAAAATAGACTTTAACCACTCCAAGAAGGAACGATGCGAAGAAGACTGAAAGAAGGTGATGCTAGCACGAATTTGATAACCAAGGATGTAATCCTTACGTCGCACTAGTTGAAGATTGATGCAACCATCACCATCCAAAAAACCAGCAATGTAACTCAGCGTTAAATCGTCTGTCACGAGACTCTTGCTTACCCTCGGTATTGTCTTAATCAGCCGTTCGTCACTGATCAAGATTCTACCGATTTTAGTCGGTTTGCTGCTCCACATTACTGTGAAGTGACGCAATGATTTACGTTCTGAACCCAGCTCACGTACCGCTTTAATGGGCGAACAGCCCAACCCTTGGGACGTACTACCGCCCCAGGTTGCGATGAGCCGACATCGAGGTGCCAAACCTCCCCGTCGATGTGAACTCTTGGGGGAGATCAGCCTGTTATCCCTAGAGTAACTTTTATCCGTTGAGCGACGGCCCTTCCACGCGGAACCGTCGGATCACTAAGGCCGACTTTCGTCTCTGCTCGACTTGTAGGTCTTGCAGTCAAGCTCCCTTATGCCTTTGCACTCTACGGCTGATTTCCGACCAGCCTGAGGGAACCTTTGCGCGCCTCCGTTACCATTTAGGAGGCGACCGCCCCAGTCAAACTGCCCACCTGAAACTGTTCCTTCGCTGGCTAACAGCAGAAGGTTAGAATTCTAGCCTTGCCAGAGTGGTATCTCACCGGCGACTCCATATCCCCCGCAAGGGATACTTCAACGTCTCCCACCTATCCTGCGCAAGCAAAGCCCGAACCCAATTCCAGGCTACAGTAAAGCTTCATAGGGTCTTTCTGTCCGGGTGCAGGTAGTCCGCATCTTCACAGACACTTCTATTTCGCCGAGCCTCTCTCCGAGACAGCGCCCAGATCGTTACGCCTTTCGTGCGGGTCGGAACTTACCCGACAAGGAATTTCGCTACCTTAGGACCGTTATAGTTACGGCCGCCGTTCACCGGGGCTTCGGTCGCCAGCTTCGCTTGCGCTGACCAGCTTCCTTAACCTTCCGGCACTGGGCAGGCGTCAGCCCCCATACATCGTCTTACGACTTAGCGGAGACCTGTGTTTTTGGTAAACAGTCGCCTGGGCCTCTTCACTGCGACCACCTCTCGGTGGCACCCCTTCTCCCGAAGTTACGGGGCCATTTTGCCGAGTTCCTTAGAGAGAGTTATCTCGCGCCCCTTGGTATACTCTACCCCCCCACCTGTGTCGGTTTCGGGTACGGGTATCTTGGCTTAACGTGCTTAGAGCTTTTCTTGGAAGCATGACATCAATCACTTCCCCACCGTAGTGGGTCGTACTCCTGCCTTAGCTCAGAGCGTTTTCACCGCTCCTCAACACCTCGGACAGTTGAACCGGTAACCAACATCCGGCTGATCTAGCCTTCTCCGTCCCTCTGCACAAACCAAGATGAGTACTGGAATATTGACCAGTTGTCCATCGACTACGCCTTTCGGCCTCGCCTTAGGTCCCGACTAACCCTTCGCGGACGAGCCTTCCGAAGGAACCCTTGGGGTTTCGGGGCATTGGATTCTCACCAATGTTTTCGCTACTCAAGCCGACATTCTCACTTCTGCCTCGTCCACACCTGCTTACGCTAGTGCTTCAAACTAATGCAGAACGCTCCCCTACCACTTACGTAGTAAGTCCACAGCTTCGGTACATCACTTAGTCCCGTTCATTTTCGGCGCAGGAACGCTTGACCAGTGAGCTATTACGCACTCTTTTAAGGATGGCTGCTTCTAGGCAAACCTCCTGGTTGTCTGAGCATCCCCACCTCCTTTGCCACTTAGTGATGATTTAGGGACCTTAGCTGGTGGTCTGGGCTGTTTCCCTCTCGACGATGAAGCTTATCCCCCACCGTCTGACTGGCTGTGTGTACACAGGGTATTCAGAGTTTGACTCGATTTGGTACCGCTCTCGCAGCCCGCACCGAATCAGTGCTTTACCCCCCTGCTATAATCACAACCGCTATGCCTCAACATATTTCGGGGAGAACCAGCTAGCTCCGGGTTCGATTGGCATTTCACCCCTAACCACAGCTCATCCGCCGATTTTTCAACATCGGTCGGTGCGAACCTTCACTTGGTGTTACCCAAGCTTCATTCTGGCCATGGTTAGATCACCCGGGTTCGGGTCTATAAATACTGACAAACGCCCTATTCAGACTCGCTTTCGCTATGGCTTCGGCATTCTTGCCTTAACCTGCCAGTACCTATAAGTCGCCGGCTCATTCTTCAACAGGCACGCCGTCACTCGTTAAATCGAGCTTCGACTGCTTGTAAGCCTACGGTTTCATGTTCTATTTCACTCCCCTTCCGGGGTTCTTTTCACCTTTCCCTCGCGGTACTATACGCTATCGGTCACACAGGAGTATTTAGCCTTACGAGGTGGTCCTCGCAGATTCATCCGGAATTCCACGTGCTCCGGACTACTCGGGATACAGCTAGGATTGTTAAGCTTTTGACTACAGGACTTTCACCTTCTCTGGTGTAGCATTCCACTACTTCGTCTAGCCGCTCAATTCCACGTTGCTGTCCCACGACCCCAACAGGCAAGCCCGTTGGTTTAGGCTGTTCCCCTTTCGCTCGCCGCTACTAAGGGAATCGAGTTTTCTTTCTTTTCCTCTGGCTACTAAGATGTTTCAGTTCGCCAGGTTCGCCCTCTAACGTTATGGATTGGCGTTAGAGTCACTGGGTTACCCCATTCGGAAATCTCCGGATCAAAGCTTGTTTCCAGCTCCCCGAAGCGTATCGTCGGTATCCACGTCCTTCATCGCCTCTGTGTGCCTAGGTATCCACCGTAGGCTCTTTGTAGCTTGACCACAGTCAACATTGGTGTCTGTGTTTCTAGATAGAACAAGTGGTTGTCCTATCCAAGATAACTACCTGACTAATCGCTATTCAGTTTTCAAGGTTCTGTCGCTGAAGTTTGATGTGCAGACACGTCAACCTTTGATGGAGTGACGTGGAGGTAAGCGGACTCGAACCGCTGACCCCCTGCGTGCAAAGCAGGTGCTCTACCAACTGAGCTATACCCCCAGGCATGTGATATGGGCCATCCTGGACTCGAACCAGGGACCTCACCCTTATCAGGGGTGCGCTCTAACCACCTGAGCTAATAGCCCATGCCTGTCTGCTTAACCTAGCAGGGTTTGAAAGCCAAGGTCAACCTCGTGCTTAGACCGCATTGAATCTGTTCTAAGAAGGTGACGTTGCGACCTGAACAGATTGGGTCTCCTTAAAAGGAGGTGATCCAGCCACACCTTCCGGTACGGCTACCTTGTTACGACTTCACCCCAGTCATCAGCCCTGCCTTAGGCGTCCCCCTCCCTTGCGGGTTAGAGTAACGACTTCGGGCGTGGCCAACTCCCATGGTGTGACGGGCGGTGTGTACAAGGCCCGGGAACGTATTCACCGCAGTATGCTGACCTGCGATTACTAGCGATTCCGCCTTCATGCAGGCGAGTTGCAGCCTGCAATCTGAACTGAGCCGTGGTTTAAGAGATTAGCTCGCCCTCGCGGGTTGGCAACTCTCTGTCCACAGCATTGTAGTACGTGTGTAGCCCAGGACGTAAGGGGCATGATGACTTGACGTCATCCCCACCTTCCTCCGGTTTGTCACCGGCGGTCTCCCTAGAGTGCCCAACTGAATGCTGGCAACTAAGGACGAGGGTTGCGCTCGTTGCGGGACTTAACCCAACATCTCACGACACGAGCTGACGACAGCCATGCACCACCTGTGTTCGCGTTCCCGAAGGCACTCCCACGTTTCCGCAGGATTCGCGACATGTCAAGCCCTGGTAAGGTTCTTCGCGTTGCATCGAATTAAACCACATACTCCACCGCTTGTGCGGGCCCCCGTCAATTCCTTTGAGTTTCACACTTGCGTGCGTACTCCCCAGGCGGGACACTTAACGCGTTGGCTACGGCACTGCTGGAGTGGATACCAGCAACACCTAGTGTCCATCGTTTACGGCTAGGACTACAGGGGTATCTAATCCCTTTCGCTCCCCTAGCTTTCGTCCATGAGTGTCAGTAACGTCCCAGTAGGGCACTTTCGTCACTGGTGTTCTTCCCGATATCTACGCATTTCACCGCTACACCGGGAATTCCCCCTACCCCTGACGCACTCTAGCGATCCAGTTTCCACCGCCGATCCGAGGTTAAGCCTCGGGCTTTGACGGCAGACTTGGAAAGCCACCTGCGGACGCTTTACGCCCAATAATTCCGGATAACGCTTGCCTCCTCCGTCTTACCGCGGCTGCTGGCACGGAGTTAGCCGAGGCTTATTCCTCAGGTACCGTCATTGTGTTCTTCCCTGAGAAAAGAGGTTTACAACCCAAAGGCCTTCATCCCTCACGCGGTCTTGCTCCGTCAGGCTTTCGCCCATTGCGGAAAATTCCCCACTGCTGCCTCCCGTAGGAGTCTGGGCCGTGTCTCAGTCCCAGTGTGGCTGATCATCCTCTCAGACCAGCTATGGATCGTCGCCTTGGTAGGCCATTACCCCACCAACTAGCTAATCCACCGCGAGCTCATCCTCAGGCCAAAAAAGATTTCACCTTGCGGCATATGGGGTATTAGCGGCCGTTTCCAGCCGTTATCCCCCTCCTGAGGGTAGATTCTCACGTGTTACTCACCCGTCCGCCACTAGCACCGAAGTGCTCGTTCGACTTGCATGTGTTAAGCAGACCGCCAGCGTTCATCCTGAGCCAGGATCAAACTCTCCATTTTGAAGAAAGAGAATTTGACTTTTTGCTCTAGTAGGTGTAACCTACATCGAAAATGTACTTACTTGAGTACCTTGACGAGGGTTAACGCTTTGGCTTTCAAACGTTGATTTGTCTAGGTTCAGGACTCGTTTCGGCTGCGCGCCTCATCGAGTGCTTTATCAATCTAACAAGCCTACATAGGCGTGTCAACCCCTTTTTCGAGATTTTTTTCGGATTTTTTTCTGGATTTGGCTGAAACGCTCTCTACAAGCGGCTTTTGGGGCTAAAAAGTTTTTCAGATTTTCGTTTCAGGAGGGTGAGCATGTCAGCGTTGGCGCTGCTGGAGGCCTATAGTCGTGCCCATCCGCAGGAGGTGTTGCTGGTGGAGGCACGGGTGGGGGAGCAAGAGGAGGTGGTGCTGATCTTTAAGGGGGTGTCGTCGTCGTTGACGGGAGCAACGGTGGTGGATGCGGATGTTCCCCTTTTGCCGCAGGAGGCGGTGATTGTGGCGGTGGATCGGCTGCGTAGTCCCTACACGCCTAGTGCGCCGGTGTATTTGGAGCGCGGAATTCCTTGGGAGGATTTTCAGCGACGGTGCTTGGGCGTAAGCTGATCGACGATACCTGTGCTTAAGGGATAGTGCTATGGATGTGCTGCTGCGGCGGTTGGATGTGGAGGGGTGGCGAAGCCACAGTGGGGTGGGGCGGCTTTTGGGTTTGCTCCAAGGATGGCAGGAGAAGAGTTGGCTGGGGCGATGGCTGCCACATTGTGCGGCGCTGCTGGTGGGCTTGGTGCTGGTACTGGCGCCGTTGATGCCCTCGGGAATGATTGGCATGCTGCTGGCAGCAGGGGGTGGGTTTTGGTTGCTGTGGACGCTGGCGGGGGAACGGGAAGGCCGCTGGTCGGGGGCACATTTGCTGGTGCTGCTGTATTGGGGGATTGCGCTGTTGGCAACGGTGTTGTCGCCGGTTCCTCGGGCGGCGATGGTGGGGTTGTCGAAGCTGACGTTGTACTTGCTGTTTTTTGCGCTGGCGGAGCGGGTGATGCGCAATGAGCGGTGGCGATCGCGCTTGCTGACGGTCTATCTGCTGACGGCGTTGCTGGTGAGTGTGGAGGGGATACGGCAGTGGATTTTTGGGGCGGAGCCGTTGGCGACGTGGACAGATCCAGAGTCGGCCTTGGCAAATGTGACACGGGTGTATAGCTTTTTGGGAAATCCCAATCTGTTGGCGGGTTATTTGTTGCCTAGTGTGCCGTTGAGTGCGGCGGCGATCGCGGTGTGGCGAGGCTGGCTGCCAAAGCTGTTGGCGGTGGTGATGCTGGGGATGAATACAGCAAGCCTGATATTGACGTTTAGCCGTGGTGGTTGGTTGGGGTTGGTTGCGGCGACGATCGCTGGGGTGGGGTTGCTGGGGATTTGGTTTTGGCCAAGGTTACCGCTGCAATGGCGGCGTTGGGGGGTGCCAACTGTGGGGGGGCTGGCGATCGCCCTCTGTATTGGTGCGATTGTGAGTGTGGCGCCGCTGCGGGAGCGAGCAGCGAGTATTTTTGTTGCCCGAGGGGACAGTAGCAATAATTTCCGCATTAATGTTTGGACGGCAGTGCAACAGATGATTTGGGCACGGCCTTGGCTCGGCATTGGACCGGGGAATGTGGCCTTTAACCAGATTTATCCACTCTATCAGGTGAATGTGCGCTTCACAGCATTGAGTGCCTATTCCATCTTTCTGGAAATCCTTGTGGAAGTAGGGGTGATGGGCTTTAGTGTCTTTCTCTGGTTGTTGGCGGTGCTCGCCGATCGCGCGTGGCGTTGTTTGCGGGCGTTACGGACAACAGCAAACCCTCAAGGGTTCTGGTTGATGGGAGCTGTGGCAACCATGGTGGGAATGCTCACCCATGGGTTGGTAGATACGATTTGGTTTCGCCCGGAGGTGGCTACCCTTTGGTGGCTGATGGTGGCGATCGTTGCCAGCTTTGCGCCGTTGGCAGACCGAACAGAGAATACAGCCGCTAACGGTCTGGATGCTGAGCCGTCAACCTAGGCATAAGCTCGGGATCGCCCGCTTGATCTTGCCAGCCACAGTGGGAGCAATGGCACTGACCTATCTTGAGTTGGGAGTGATGGATGGGTTGCCGACACGCAGGGCAGCGACCGGTGAAGTAAGGGTGGTACATCAGCATCCGAATCTGCTCAACAGGAGGAAGATGACCAATCACTTGCTCAAGACTGGCTGTGGGGGATTCTAGGGAAAACATCAGGGAGTCCACAGGAACGTTCGTATCGGTTGGCACAATCTCTTTTTTTCAGTGTGCGAGCGATCGCCGGCAAGGGGAATCGTAGAAATACGGAAATCTTCCCCCTCTAGCCTGTGGAAAACTCCAAAAAGCCTGTGGAAAATTCTGGGGAAAACCTGTGGAAAACCCCGGAAAAACTCTGAAAAACTGTGGAAAACTTTTTATTCTTTTTCCACTAAGATAATGGCTTGTGGAAAAACCCCCCACTTTTTCCACAAGTTTTCCACAGGGGGGAAGTGGCTCAAAGTCGCTCTGCAAGCGGGTTTCCGAAAATTTTTCCACATTTCCACAGCCCCTACTACTACTATAAATATTATTTAAATAATTTAGTAGCAGTAGTAGATCTCTAGATCTAAGGGGAATAAGATTCTGACAGAGAAAAATAAAAGATGTGATTTGGGGAACGTGGGGTTAGTTTGAAGCTGGCTTAGAGCTTGAGGAAATCTTGGTTGAGAGGGTTGTGATACTGGGAAACATTAGGAAGACAAGAACAAAACGAAAGGTTGAGATGGCTAGAGGATCAGAACTTCCAAGTGCTTGGGGAAAACTTTGGGGAATTTGGGGAAAACTGTGAAAAAGGATTTGAATTTAGGTTCAGGATGCTCTAATAAGGATCTGTTTGCGCCGCGAAAAATTTTTTTGGCCTGAGAAGGGTCTAGAAGCTCCTAGAAGGAGGGCGATCGCCCTAGTGAGTAGGTTTTATCGTTGAGGGGATTTTGCTGCCCATAGAGGCGATTTTATGAGGGGTTGTCTAGACAACCTTGGGATAACCGTTTGTCGATAGGATAGTCCAAGCAACTACCGTCCTCAAACTTGCCATGACACGCATTGTTACTCTCCTAGGAGCAACCCCAGAACAACAAACGGCACTGGGTCTGGCCATTGCCCAGTGGTTTGCCGAGCGACAGCAGCGAACCTTGTTAGCGGTGCCGAGTCCAGCCACTTCCCTGCAATTTCTCATTGGCAGTCCAGATCGGGCGATTGGTTGGCAACCCAAGTTGCTGTCGGAGGGATTAGCGATCGCCGAGCTGATGGCCACTGAAAGTCTCAACGCGGCATGGCAAGAACTTAGCCGTTTAGTGGAACCCTATTTGCCCCAAGAATTGGTGGGTAAGGTTTATGCGGGCGAATTGGTGATCTTGCCGGGGATGGATACTTTGCTGACCCTAAATGCGCTGCGCGTGCACTACAGCAGCGGTGAGTACGATGTGATTGTCTATGTGGGGGGGAATAGTCAAGATACACTGCGGCTGATTGGGTTGCCCCAAGGGTTGGCATGGTACTATCGCCGCTTTCAACGTTTGCTGGATCAACTGGATCTCAACGCGATCGCCAATGCGATTGGGGGGCCGATCGCCAGCGCAATTATGGCGGCCAATATTGACACCCAAAAAGTGCGTGAGCGTTTCGGTGAGGCGAAGGAGTGGATCGATCGCGGTGTGCAGATTGCCGCGGACTCGCAACGGTTATCGGTGTTTCTGCTAACGGATGGCACAGTGATCTCAACCGCTCAAACCGAATGGTTATGGGGCAGTGCTCAACAGGTGAATGTCCCTATTTCTGAGGTCTTTTGTATGGGGGAACCCACGCCAGAGGTCAGCCGCACGTTTGCACCGCTACGCATTTCCGCTCTTCCTAAAGACTGGAACAACTGGCAAAGTCTTGTTTCCTATCTTCCAGACTTGAACCAGCTAGGAGCGGCACCGGCTCCCTATGAGTTTGATGAGACGCAACAACAGGTGCGCATTTTTCTACCGGGATTTCGCAAAGATCAGGTGAAACTCAGCGAGTTTAGTGGGGAACTGACGGTGGAAGCTGGCGATCAGCGGCGCCACATTGAGCTACCCCCTAGCCTCAAAGGCAAACCCGTTCGCGGGGGTAAATTTGAAGCTCCCTACTTGATCGTCAGTTTCTAAGACTTTCTAAGGTTCAAGGCGCAGACGCACAGAGTCGCGGTGGGAAATCAGGCCTTCTGTTTCAGCGAGGGTCATGACCGCTCCCCCCTGTTTGCGCAAGGCAGCAGGGGTGTATTGAATAATGCTGGAGTGTTTGAGGAACGTTTCTACGCCCAAGGCAGAAGCATAACGGGCGGCACCAGAGGTGGGCAGGGTGTGATTGGGACCCGCGAGATAGTCGCCAACCGCTTCAGGGGTGGAATAGCCGAGGAAAATCGCACCGGCATGGCGCACCTGCTCGACAAGGCTCCAAGGGTCTTCGACTTCCAATTCCAGATGTTCAGGGGCAAAGTGATTGGAGAGTTCTACCGCTTGTTCTAGGCTCTCGACAATGCCAATCAGGCCATAGTGGGCGATCGCCTTCTCGGTGAGAACCCGGCGCGGATGGTCAGCCAATTGTTCGTTCACCGCTGTAACCACCGCCTTTGCAAGGGGCAAACTCGGAGTCAGTAAAATGGCCGCTGCCAAGGGGTCGTGTTCTGCTTGAGCTAGCAAATCAGCGGCAATGTGAACAGGATTGGCCGCCTCATCGGCAATGATTAAGACCTCTGAAGGCCCTGCTAGGGAGTCAATACCAACCCGCCCATAGACTTGCTTTTTGGCAAGCATGACATAGAGGTTTCCCGGCCCTGTAATCACATCCACGCGCGGAATCGTTTCTGTGCCATAGGCAAGGGCAGCAATGGCTTGGGCGCCACCAACGCGATAAATCTCTTGAATTCCCGCTTCTTGGGCGGCAACGAGAACCGCAGGATTAATACCTTTGCCCTGACCGGGAGGGGTGACCATGACAATCCGCTGCACACCGGCCACCTGAGCGGGAATCGCATTCATTAACACCGTACTCGGATAGGCAGCCCGTCCCCCCGGCACATACAGTCCGGCAGCATCAACAGCAGTGTAGCGTTTGCCGAGGACAATGCCATCTTCACCAAATTGCACCCAACTTTTGGGCACGCGCTGGCGGTGGAAGGCTTCAATTTGCTGCTTGGCAAGGCGAATGGCATCGAGGAGTTCTTTGGACACCTGTTGGTAAGCGGCATCCAGTTCATCTCCTTTCACTCGTAAGGTTTCGGGGGTGAGGTCAATGTGATCAAACTGGGCAGTGTACTCAATCAGGGCGCGATCGCCTTCCTTGGCCACACGGCGCAAAATTGCCTCAACAGTAGCCTCTTGGTCGCTCATCTCCCCGCTATCGGTGCGATCGCAAATGCGGCGTAGTTCAGCGCGTAGGTCGGTTAACTGGGTGATGATCCGCAACATGGTCGTTCACGTAGGCGAGGCAGAGAGTCGGGGAAAGGTTAAAAAACCTTAATCAACCCTATCAATAGCTTACAGCGATTTTCCAATTACAGGGGCGGGCTAAGGCTGGCCAACAACGAGTGCTTAGGGCAAGATCGCGATTCACGAGACTGAGCCTTCGGAGTTCGCATCAGATTGCCAAGGCAGCCAGTTCTGATCGAGAGCTTGTTCAAGGCTAAATTCGGGGGCTTCAGGAATCAAATGAGGATTCACCCCACTAGCGCTGAGAAAGAGTTTTCTCCCATTGCGATATTGTTTGATGAAAATCTCCTGTACAAAGGATGTCAAGCTAGGGCTGGCTTCGAGTATTTCCTGAATGTGCAATCTAAAATTCATCACTTCTCGTTGCCAACCCCGCAGGCAGTATTCCCGTTCCGTGTCCCAGTATTTAATTTTGAGGAGGTGCTCACAGAGTCGCATTAAATAGCTCGCGATCGCCTGTTTTTCGCTTCGACCCAAGCTCTCAATCTCCTCAATTAAATTTTCCACATCTAAGTGGTCAAAGTTCTCTGCCTTGAGGTGGGCAACGGTCTCCTTAAGCCAAAGGTAATAGTCTGCGGTGTAGAGGGATGCAGGTTTCGTTTTAATGGGAGGGGTCATACCAGAACACTTCTCGCAGGCCAGTGGATTCTATGAATTGAGGTCAGATTGCCAAGGCAGCCACTCCTCATCTAGAGCTTCCTCCATTGTGAAGGCGGGGACTTCCGGAATCACGTCAGGGGATAACCCAATCGCTTTCAACATATTTTTCCTTGCCTTTTGATAGGAGTCTAGGAAAGCTGCCTTTGCAAATGGCTGAAGACTGAGGCTATCCTGCAAAATTAGCGCAATTTCTAAACGGAAATGACTAATCTCCAACAGCCAACCCCTATAGCAGTATTGTCGCTCAGTTTCCCAGTATTTGAGCTTGAGAAGATGCTCACAAAGACGCAGTAGATAGCTGAATAGGGCGCATTTTTCGCTTCGACCCAAGCTCTCAATCTCCTCAATTAAATTTTCCACATCTAAGTGGTCAAAGTTCCCTGCCTTGAGGTGGGCAACGGTCTCCTTAAGCCAAAGGTAATAGTCGGTCTCATAGAGGAGTTGGGTCTTAAGACAAGGGGTCATGGGGACTAGATAACAACGGCAACT
The DNA here is from genome assembly GCF_031583455.1 of Thermosynechococcus sp. TG215. Classification (NCBI taxonomy): domain Bacteria; kingdom Bacillati; phylum Cyanobacteriota; class Cyanophyceae; order Acaryochloridales; family Thermosynechococcaceae; genus Thermosynechococcus; species Thermosynechococcus sp. TG215. The sequence continues at coordinate 1,788,199 of NZ_CP134178.1, forward strand.
GGTTTTCTGGTGGAGTATAGCCTAGGTGTTGCCAAGCGCGGGGAGTGGCAACGCGGCCTCGGGGGGTTCGTTGCAGATAGCCCATCTGGAGCAGGTAGGGTTCATAGACCTCTTCAATGGTTTGCACATCCTCACCAGTGGCTGCAGCAAGGGTTTCAATGCCCACAGGCCCGCCTTGATAGGACTCAATTATCAGACTGAGGAGCCGGCGATCGCTCCAATCCAAGCCTGCTGGATCCACATTGAACAGTTCAAGGGCAGCGGTAGCCACCTCTAGGCTAATCGTGCCATCGTGCTTCACATCGGCATAGTCCCGTACCCGCTTTAGGAGCCGCAGGGCAATGCGGGGTGTACCCCGACTGCGGCGGCCAATTTCTAGAGCGGCTTCAGGAGTAATGGGAGTTTGTAAGAGGGCTGCCCCCCGCTGAACGATCTGCTGGAGTTCTTCGGGATGATAAAAGCGCAAGCGCTCCACTAAACCAAAGCGATCGCGCAAGGGCGAGGTCAAGGCGCCGGCACGGGTGGTTGCTCCCACAAGGGTAAAGCGATTGAGTTTCAGTCGTCGCGTGCGTGCCGTTTGCTGTTTGCCCACGGTGAGATCAAGGTAAAAATCCTCCATGGCGGGATAGAGGAGTTCCTCGGTCATGCGGGAGAGGCGGTGAATCTCATCAATAAAGAGAATATCCCCCGCTTGCAGGTTCACCAAGAGACCCACAATGTCGCGGGGGCGTTCCAAAGCTGGGGCACTGGTCACTTTGCAGTTGACCCCCATTTCTGCCGCTAAGATCAAGGCAATGGTGGTTTTCCCTAAGCCCGGCGGGCCATAGAGCAGCAGGTGATCAAGGGGTTCTTGGCGTGCCTTGGCTGCCTCGATCGCAATGTGCAGCACATCCTTGAGTTCCTGCTGGCCAATGTAGTCCTGCAAAAAGCGGGGACGTAGGGACTCCTCAGCCGGCGAGTGCTGTTCCTCTGGGGTGGGTTGATTGGAAAGCAGTAAAGGGGGGCGCGATCGCTCCGGCGGTGAATTTTGCGACGAAATAATCGCCATTGCTGCCCCCTAGGGCAAAGCTTAAGCCCGTTTTAACCAGCTAAACATGGAACGCAGTTCTTGACCCACCTGTTCAATGGGGTGTTCTGCCTCCCGTCGCCGCATTGCAGTAAAGCCCGGTTTACCCGCCATATTTTCCAGCACAAACTCACGGGCAAATTGACCCGTTTGAATTTCGTGGAGAATTTTGCGCATTTCCGCGCGGGTCTCCTCGGTAATAATCCGTGGGCCACGGGTGAGGTCGCCGTATTCTGCGGTGTTGGAGATGCTGTCCCGCATTTTGGCAAGCCCCCCTTCCACAATCAAATCCACAATCAGCTTCACTTCATGGAGACACTCAAAGTAGGCCAGCTCTGGCTGATAACCGGCCTGCACCAACGTTTCAAAGCCAGCCTTAATCAGGGCGCTGAGGCCACCACAGAGCACCACTTGCTCACCAAACAGATCGGTTTCTGTTTCTTCGCGGAAGGTGGTTTCCAGAATGCCGGCACGGGTGCCTCCAATTCCTTTGGCATAGGCCATGGCGAGATCACGGGCTTGACCACTGGCATTCTGATAGACCGCAAACAGGCAGGGTACCCCTTCCCCTTGGGCATAGGTGCGGCGCACGAGGTGACCAGGGCCTTTGGGCGCCACCATCACCACATCCACATTGTCGGGGGGCACAATCTGGCCAAAGTGAATGTTAAAGCCGTGGGCAAAGGAAAGGACATTCCCCGCTTGCAGGTGGGGGGCAATCTCCTGCTCATAAACAACCCGCTGAACTTCATCGGGCAGAAGAATCATAATCCAGTCGGCCAGTTTCGCAGCTTCCGCCACGGAGTGCACCGCTAGACCATCGGCACGGGCGCGCTCTGCAGAACGACTGCCGGCATAGAGACCCACCACAACATTGAGACCGCTATCCCGCAGGTTGAGGGCATGGGCGTGGCCTTGGGAGCCATAGCCAATGATGGCGATCGTTTTGTCCTTGAGGAGTTCTAATTGGGCATCTGCGTCGTAATACATGCGCGCCATAGTGATGATGTTCCTTTCCAATTGCATTCAGCAGGTCGTTATTATTTCTCTACCACATTGGCAGAGCCGATATAGCACCTCCTAGAGGGCTAGTTGCGGGAGTTAGCGATTACGGGAATAACGATTGTTCCCACCGCCCATGGCTTCACGGGGGCGTGCCTTGTTGACCTTGAGTTGCCGTCCCATCCACTCGGCACCGTCGAGATCAGCGATCGCCGCATCTTCTTCAGCATCCGTGGACATTTCCACAAAACCAAAGCCCCGCTTACGGCCTGTTTCCCGATCCACCGGTAAATAGACTTGTTTGACGGAACCGTACTCGGCAAAAACGGCCTCTAGGTCTTCTTGGGTGGCCGTGTAGGAAAGGTTGCCGACATAAATAGACATAATCTGATCTGCTCCAAAGCAAAAATTGAACCCTGTGTTGACGCTGACTTCGGAGAGACGACTGTCACGTAACCAACCTTCCCTAAAACCGAACTCAAGAATCGCTCTACTTAAAAAACTCAAGCGGCGATTACTCGCCAACCTTGTCTTCCGATTATAGCCGATTGCGATCGCCTGCGCTGCGAAAGTAGGGATGCTACCCTAAAAGAGGTAGATTTTTTGTGAATCTTAACAATGTCCGATTTACCGGCGGTTGTTGTGGGCCTTTCCGGCGGTGTTGATAGTTCCGTGGCCATTGCTAGCCTCAAAGCTCAAGGGTACCCCGTTGTTGGTCTGACGCTGTGGCTGATGAAGGGTAAGGGGCAGTGCTGCTCTGAGGGGCTAGTGGATGCGGCGCGTCTTTGTGAGGAGCTGGGAGTCCCTCACCATATTGTGGATAGCCGCGAAATTTTCGAGAAATATATTGTGAACTATCTGGTCAGTGGCTACGCCAGTGGGGTGACACCGCTGCCCTGTTCCCAATGCAACCGTTTGGTGAAGTTTGGGCCGATGCTCGCCTATAGCCGTGAGCAACTGGGGATTGACTACATTGCTACCGGGCATTATGCCCAAGTGAAATACAATCCCACCAGCGATCGCTATGAACTGTGGCGGGCGGTGGATCGTCATAAGGATCAAAGCTACTTTCTCTATGACTTGCCCCAAGAGATTCTGGCTCATGTGCTGTTTCCTCTTGGTCAGCAAACCAAGGCGCAGACCCGTGCCCTCGCGGCGCAGTATGGCCTGCATACCGCCAGTAAACCGGAAAGCCAAGATCTCTGCCTGATTGAAGCCCATGGCTCCATGCGCCGATTCTTGGATCAGTATCTGCCCAGTCAGCAAGGGGAAATTGTCGATGTCCATGGCCGGGTGCTGGGGTACCATCAGGGGATTCACCACTATACGATTGGCCAGCGCAAAGGCTTGGGAATTGCGGCACCTGAACCGCTTTATGTGGTGGCCTTGGATCGGGAACACAATCGCGTCATTGTCGGCGATCGCGCCACCGCCGGCCGTCGTGAGTGTACAGTGGCCCGGGTGAACTGGGTCTCGATTCCCCCCCCCACAGAACCGATCACAGCCACGGTACAAATTCGCTATCGTACTCCTCCAGTGCCGGTGACTATCATTCCCGCTGCCAACGCTGAGCAGGTACAATTGGAGTTTACTGAACCGCAATTTGGGGTAACGCCGGGGCAAGCGGCGGTTTGGTATGCGGGCGATCGCCTGCTGGGGGGCGGCATTATCCAGCCCTTTGTGACACCGACACCACAACCCCTACAAGCAATGGCCACCCACGTTTAAGGAAAAGACTGACCATGCAAAAGCGCCTTCATTACTCATCCTTGGAAATTAACCGCCGAGCAGAAGAATTAATCAAGCACTCCGCCAATCGCTATCGGATTACGGTGCAAATTGCCAACCGGGCGAAACAGCGGCGGGGGCTAGAGGCCAGTGAAGATCTCGATGATCTGCCCCTGAAGCCGGTGACCCGTGCCATTATCGAAATGTCCGATGAAATTGCTCAACCGGAGTTACTGGCAGATTAGGCGCCATGGGAAGACGACGGGGCTGGACGTTTTTGGGCTGGGTGACGTGGGGGTGCTTGCTGGCACTTCTGTGGCTGCCCCTGAGCAGTACTTGGAGTGTGGGGCGATCGCAACCTGACCCCAACCTACCCGATGCCCCTGCCCAAATTCTCATTAACCCGCGGCTGGTGGCAGAAACCCTCTATCCGAAGTTGCCCGGTTTGCCGAAGGAAAACCACTATATCCGTCAAGACAACCGTCAGCCGGCACCAGAAAGTACCCTCCTTGAGCGATTCATTGTCTATCACACCACTGTCAAAGGGCGATCGCCCCTCTACCGTTTTGACTGGAAAATTTCCCTTGCTGACTATTTGGGGCTGAATGACTTCCTGCGCAGAGAAACCTATCCGGGACGTTCTTACCTGACAGTCAACCCCATGGAAGGGGATATGGCTGCCATTCGCCAACTCAATCGCCAACAACGGGATGCCTTGGTGAGCACACTGGCCACCTTCTACGCCCAGCAAGCGGGGTTACCCACGACTACACCCCAGCGTCCCCAACCCCAAACAACACTGCCAGAACCGACATGGAGACCCCCCACCGTTCTGCCCCCTGTTCCCCAACCCGGCAGTGCTGGACTTTTGGCGCCCCCCGAATCCCCCCGCCCGCTGCCCACTGGGGAATCCCGTTTTTTACTGCCCTAGATGTTTGCAATTGGGTTCATGAGTCATGGCTGTTCCGATTACTGAGTTGCTCACCCCAGAGATTCTCAAACCTGCTCGCTATTTGGGCAATGAGCGAGGGGCAGTTCATAAGCCGTGGCAGGCCGCAACGGTGCGCTGGGTGCTCAGCTATCCGGAAATCTATGAGGTGGGCGCCTCGAACTTAGGACACATTATTCTCTACAACATTCTCAATGCCGTCCCCGATCAACTGTGCGATCGCGCCTACTTACCCGCAGCGGACTTAGCCGCCAAATTGCGAGTGACCCAAACTCCCCTTTTTGCTGTGGAATCGCGCCGCGCCCTGCGGGAGTTTGACCTCATTGGCTTTAGCCTCAGTTATGAGTTGGGTGCCACGAACATTCTGGAAATGCTCGACTTGGCCGGCCTACCCCTGACTTGGCGAGAACGCCAACAGGCACCCCTAGAAGAGATTCCCCTTATCTTTGCCGGTGGACAGACAGCGACATCAAACCCTGAACCCTACGCTGACTTCTTTGACTTTTTTGCCCTTGGGGATGGCGAAGAACTCTTGCCCGAAATTGGCCTCGTGGTGGCAGAAGGCAAACGAGCCGGCTTGAGTCGGCAGGACTTGCTATTGGATTTGGCACAGGTGCCGGGGGTCTATGTGCCGCAATTTTACGATCGCCAAGGGGATGGCGCCGTCAAACCCAATCGTCCCGATGTGCCCGAGCGCATTTTGCGGCGAGTAGCTACCCCGATGCCCCACTATGCCATTGGCTTGGTGCCCTATGTAGAAACCGTTCACGATCGCTTGACAGTGGAAATTCGCCGGGGCTGTACGCGCGGCTGTCGCTTTTGTCAACCGGGGATGCTCACCCGCCCTGCCCGCGATGTTGCCCCCGATGAGGTGATTGCCGCCATTGAAACGGGGATGCGCGCCACGGGCTACAACGAGTTTTCGCTACTGTCGTTGAGTTGCTCCGACTATCTAGCTCTGCCCGCCGTGGGTGTGGAAATTAAAAATCGCCTGCAAAACGAGAACATCTCCCTCTCACTCCCCAGCCAGCGGGTGGATCGCTTTGATGAAAACATTGCCCACATTGTCGGTGGCACGCGCCAAGGGGGACTGACCTTTGCGCCGGAAGCGGGAACGCAGCGGCTACGGGACATTATCAACAAGGGGCTGACCAATGCGGAATTGCTGCGGGGGGTCAAAACTGCCTACGAACAGGGCTGGGATAAGGTCAAGCTCTACTTTATGATTGGCCTGCCGGGGGAAACTGATGCTGATGTGTTGGGCATTGCTGAAACGATCCGCTGGCTGAAGCGAGAATGCTGGATCAAAGGACGCAAGCCCCTGAGCTTTAACCTGACCATCTCTAACTTTACCCCCAAGCCCCATACACCCTTTCAGTGGCACGCCGTCTCCACCAGTGAGTTTCTACGCAAACAGGAGCTACTGAAGGCGGAATTCCGCACGATCAAGGGGCTAAAGGCCAACTTTACCGATGTGCGCATCTCAGCAATGGAAGACTTTGTCGGTCGGGGCGATCGCCAACTGGGGCCAGTGATCCGCCGCGCGTGGGAATTGGGGGCACGGGAAGATTCTTGGTGGGAAAGCCTCGATCGCGCCTATGCCGCTTGGACGCAAGCCATTCAAGAAGCGGGTCTGGACTGGAAATACCGTCAACTGGAAGCGGGTGAGTGGAATGTCTTTAGTGGTGGCAGCCACAACCTTGATGCGCCCCTGCCTTGGGATCACATTGATACGGGCATTAGTAAAACATGGCTGAAGGAAGACTTGCAGCGTGCCCTAGAAGCGGTGGTCGTTCCCGATTGTTCCTTTGAGGGCTGCTCCCATTGTGGCGTCTGTGGCATTGACTTTGGCCATAACGTGGTCGTGCCGCCCCCCCCGATTCCGCCTATTCAAGGTCAACCCCAAGCCCCCCAAGAACGGGTGCAACGTCTGCGCCTCACCTTTGGGAAAACTGGGGAAATGACGCTTCTCAGCCATTTAGATCTACTGCGCCTCTTTGAGCGAGCAGTACGCCGTGCCCATCTACCCATTGCCTTTACGGGGGGATTTCATCCTTCACCCCGCATCTCCACCGCCAGCGCCTTGCCCCTTGGGGTGACCAGTTATGGCGAAATTGTTGATCTGGAATTTTATCGCGAGGTGGAGCCGTCAACGGTGCTGGAGCAATTGCGGCAACAACTGCCGGCGGAGGTGCCCCTTTACACCTGTGCAGTGGTGCCCTTAAGTGAACCGGCAGCAAGTCAAGCCCTGCGGGCAGCTACTTATGAACTGCTCATCCGTACCCCTGAACCTGTGGAGCGGGACACTTGGCAACAGTGGTTAGAGGATTTGCGAGCCACCCCTGAAATTCTCTATGAGCTAACCACCAAGTCAGGGAAAACCCAAGTGGTGAATTTGCGCGATCGCCTGCTGCAGATCCGCCTCAAGGAGCACCAAGACCACTGGCCTGCCGTCAGCCTCATCTACACGGGAGTCTGTCGCAATGATGGCACGTTCCTGCGGCCAGAGCATTGTCTGTACCTCCTAGAAAAAGTGAGTGGTCTGTCCTTGGAACTGGGGGCGATCGCCCGTCAGAAATTACACCTCGAAACGCCATGAACCTAGCAACGCAAATTCGCGGCGGTCTGATTGTCTCCTGTCAAGCCCCGGCAGATTCCCCTTTGGCGGCGCCAGAAATCATTGCCGCTATGGCAGGGGCAGCGGTTTTGCGGGGCGCAGTGGCCGTGCGCATCAATACCCCGGCCCATATTCAGGCAGTGCGCCAAGCAGTAAAGGTGCCCATTATTGGTCTCTGGAAGCAAGTTTTGCCCGAGTACCCTGTGTATATTACGCCTCGCTTTGCCGATGCGGTGGCCGTTGCGACAGCAGGTGCTGATGTGATTGCCCTCGATGCCACAGCGCGATCGCGCCCTGAACCCCTACAGGACTTGATTCAGCGAATTCACGATGAACTGGGCAAGCCCGTCATGGCCGACATTGACTCCCTTGCAAGTGCTGAAGCGGCGATTGCTGCCGGTGCTGATTGGGTGGGCACGACCCTCTTGGGTTACACCGAAACCACGGCGCATACCCCACCCCCCAGTTGGGCGCTCCTGAGTCAGCTGGTTGAGCACCTCAACGTGCCTATTCTCTGTGAAGGGGGGATTGCCAGTCCCACAATGGCTGTAAAAGCTTTGACTTTGGGGGCTTGGGCAGTGGTCGTGGGCACCGATATTACAGGCATTGACCTCAAGGTGCAGCAGTATGTCCAGACCCTAAAAGCAACGACGATTGAAAATTCTCAACCCTAAATCCTATCCAATTCTATCGGTTTGTATATTTTCCTCTATATTCCGACCGATAAACGAGAGTTTGTGGCAAGATAGAATCCGTAGCTAAAGATACATCGTTAGCCTAGGAGCCACCATCTATGAGCCTAAAACTTGGGGATGTCGTACCCAACTTTACCCAAGCCTCTTCTATGGGGGAAATCAACTTCTATGAGTGGGCAGGGGATAGCTGGGTTGTATTGTTTTCCCACCCAGCGGATTACACCCCCGTTTGTACGACAGAACTGGGCGAAGTGGCGCGGTTACGCTCAGAATTTGAGAAGCGCAATGTCAAAACCTTGGCCTTGAGTGTGGATAGTGTGGAGTCCCACCTCGGCTGGATCAAAGACATTGAAGAAGTCAACAACGTCAAGGTGGATTACCCGATTTTGGCAGATGAAGATAAAAAAGTCTCCAACCTCTACGACATGATCCACCCCAACTCCCTCAACAACCTGACGGTGCGCACAGTCTTTATCATTGACCCCCAAAAACGCCTGCGCTTGACCTTGACCTATCCCGCCAGCACGGGGCGTAACTTTGCTGAGATTCTGCGGGTGATTGATTCGCTGCAACTGACGGACAACTACAGTGTGGCCACCCCCGTCAACTGGCAAGAGGGTCAAGAGTGCGTGATTGTGCCTTCCCTCAGCGATGAAGAGGCGAAGCAGAAGTTTCCCAAGGGCTTCAATGCTGTTAAGCCCTATCTGCGGTTGACACCTCAACCCAACAAATAGCCTAGATTAGCCTAGACAAGTCATGGCGACACCCTGAGCTGTTCGGGGTGTTTTTTTGTGCCTTGGCAGCATCCCAAGATAGGATAATCTTGCACAGCAAAACCAAGGAAAGGAATAGAGGCGGAATGCAGCGCTGGATACTTTGGCTCTTGATACCCCTTGTGGTCTGTTTGAGTGGATGCGTCCAAGCAGATATGGTCATCCAGCATCAGGGACAAACTGGGGGGAACCTCACCTACACGCTGACGCTGCCCCAACCCGATCTCCCTTTTACCGAACAGGTGATTCAGCAGGCGCGCCGCTTGGGGGGAACGATCAAGGAACGGGATAAAACGCATCTTCAGGTGACGATTCCCTTTGACACCAGCCAGCAATTGGCCACTATCCTCAACCGCATTGGTGGTGTGCCCTATCTTCCCCAAGTCACTGCTGAGGCGGATATTTTTGACCAGAACTGGTTGCTCTTTGTGCGGGAGCGCTTTCGCTATGACATTGATCTGCGCCCCTTGGGTATTGAGTCCCGTGATCAAGCTGTTCTTGTGGCACCGCAGTCGCTCCTGAAGTTTCAACTTGCCCTAGAAACCCCTTGGGGGGCGCGCCCGATTGAGCGTCCAGCCACTACTGCTGATACCGTGGTCAATCCTCATGTTCAGCGGGGGGGCGATCGCCTGACTTGGACATTGATGCCCGGTTATCTGAATCACCTAGAGGCAGCCTATTGGTATCCAAGTCCCTTGGGTTGGGGCACACTGGCGATCGTGGGCTTGCTGGTGCTGGGCAATTGGTTACGCACTCGCCTGCCTAGGAGTCATTCAACCTAGAGTCCCATGAGATGGTCTGGCCCGCCGCAGAGTTGGCAACGGTATCTTGCCTATTTAATAGCGGGACCTCTGATTGTCCTCAATCTCTGGGTGGCGGAGCAAGTTTACCTCTATTTTGAATATCCGATTAATCTCCTTGTCATTGCCGCCATTTTGGCTTTTTTGCTCAATCAAGTGGTGATTCGCCTCTGTGCTCGTGGTTTGCGGCGGCGGAATGCGATCGCCTTGGTGTTACTGATTACCCTTTTGGTGGTCAGTGTCTTGATGCTGTTGCTGCTCCCCCTTGCTATTCAACAGGCGGAAGAACTCCTAAATCAACTGCCAGAGTTGGCGGATACGGGCAATCAAAATTTGCGCCATCTAGATCAAGTGCTGCGCCGCTACCAGTTCCCTGTGGGGGTGAATGACTTGATGGAAGAGCTGACGATCCAGCTCAAAGGGATTGCCGCCATGTTACCGGGTGTGGCGATTACAACCCTAACTAAATTTGTTGATGTGCTCCTCGTGCTGATCCTAACGGTGTATATGCTCTTTTATGGCAGTGAGATTTGGCGCGGACTCATGAAACTGGTACCCAAGCCTTGGCGGCAGATGGTGGATTACTCGCTGCGGCTGAATATTCGCAGTTTTTTCTCGGCACAGCTTTTTTTGGGGCTGTTTATGTTTCTTGCCCTGATTCCCTTTATGATCGCCTTCAAGGTCAATTTTGGCTTTCTCTTTGCCCTGATCATTGGTATTGCCCAGCTCATCCCTGTGGTGGGGGCGACCTTGGGCATTGGTTTAGTAACACTGCTTATCCTTTTTCAGGATGCGTGGCTGGCTTTGAATATTTTCGTGATTGCTGTGGTCTTGCAACAAATTAAGGATAACGTGCTTACCCCGAAGTTACTGGGGGACTTGATGGGTCTGAATCCCCTCTGGCAGTTTATTGCGCTACTCATTGGCGGACGGGTGGCGGGTTTCTTGGGAATTTTGCTGGCCATTCCCCTAGCCGCAACACTGAAAACCGTCCTCGAGTCTGAGCCTGTCGAAGACACCTAACTAGGCGATCGAATAACTAGGCGATCGAAACGTTTTGATCACCGTACACACCCCATGACCGCAAATGTTCATCATGACGGCATTTGTAGCCCCACCAATCACGCCACTCACAAGGGGAACGGCTCGCGCAGGTAGGGTGAGACTTTTACTCGAGACCTTGCCAAAAATCTGCTGCAAAAGGGGACGCGGAAGCTGCCTGAAGACCGCCATCAGCACTTGGGATAAATTTTTTTGCGCCGCCCGCCGGCCAAAGGTCTTGAAGATTTGCCGACAAAATTGGGTACCGAAGTGGTTTGCAAGTTCAGCGGCAGTAACCCCCAAGGCAGTGGGAATCAGCATCATCAGCACATTTTCGTTTTCAGAATCTAGGCCATAGATGGTGAACAGCGCCGCTGCCAGCTTGATTTGGGCATGGTAAAAGTAGGCAATATCGAGGGGCACGCCAGCCCAGCCCATGACGCCAGTGGCGACTCCAGAACCCACTGACCAGAGGGTGGCTTCATAAATTGCATGGTTGGCCATGCGATCGCGATCGCCCCCCCAGCGAGGATCATGGAGAAATTGGTATCCCCACTGCCGCCCCTCTTCGATGGCAAGGAGCATGAGGTTGAGCAGCCAATCGGGTGTAGACACTGACGCTGTGGCCATAGGCTTAAAAAATAGTTGTCAACTTAAGGGATGGCATTGGCATAAATCTACCACAGTCAAAATTGAGCAACAATCTAAAAATGTAAAATTTTAATAAATAAAGTTTTAATAAAAATTGTTGGCTAAAGTGTTGGACTGCATGGATGAATGTGAAACTTCAGGGGAGCGATCGCCCCTTGGCAATTTCTCACCGCTACGCGTTTGTTATAGACGGTATCATTCATCGAGGCACTATTGAACACGCCCAGATTGACCAATAATTCGAAATCTTTTTTCTTTTTCAACCCGATCTTAAGGTGTTATTCTCTATCTGCTTCCGCAGCTTGCCTTAATGCTAAGAAAGCTTCTTTGAGAGGCTGACTCACTGCGCTATCGGGTTCATTCAATACTAGCTTTTGATACGCGTCCAAAAACTTGGCTCGTGACCTGTGGAAAAAATGCAAAAATTGGTGCAAAAAACCTAGTATGGCTTTCGGGGATCAACATCTGGTCGGTCTATTTTGGCTAACAGGCAAGCCATAAGAAGTCTTGTGCACGCCCGATTACTAATCTGTCGGCACACATACTCAACCCGTGAACGAATATCATGGTCTGAAATAGCTGAATTGTTTATATCTTTAGAAGCACGTTTTAGGATGTTTGTAAGAGCCTTATCAGGTGTACTCATTGTTTTTTCCTAAAATAATGTCTTTTGATTGATCGCTTTGGGGGCATAATTTGTCCACAGAATCTCAGTTCGCTCATCTTTGGTCGAATGTATTGTTTTGCTCGGGGCGATATTTTTGTACCAATTCGGAGAAGGATACAACTCGTCCATTAAATCGCAATCGTAACCTGAAATGGCAACAAGACCTTGAACTGAATTCAGCACGGACGCCAGCTCACGATGTTCTTTGTTGCTCATTTCATAAGCGTAAGCGTTACTATCGCCCCGCGTGTCATGGACATAAGGTGGATCACAGTAAAAAAGCGTATCTGGTGAGTCGTACAAACGTATGACTTCAATAGCGGGTCTATTTTCTATTTGAACACGCAACAAATGCAGGGCTATATCTGGTAAGTCTTCAATTGCACCAAGCCAGCGAGACACAGCTCCTGACATACCTGCTCTACTCGTGTTTTTGCAATTTGCCCAGCGTCCCAGTGTTGCAGATTGAGCTAGACCAGTTCGCACTTGACGGGCGCGTACATAAAACCTTCTTGCACGTTCAACAGGATCTAAAGATGGGTCTATTTCACAGGCGATTGAAAATTCTTCACGTGAAAAAGGGGTGAGACCAATTGCTCTTATCAAACGCTCTGACTCATCTCGTAAGACGCGGAAGAAATTTGCAACCTCACCATCAACGTCATTGTATGTTTCTACAGCTGAAGGTTCTCGGTTCAATAAAACAGCAGCCGAGCCCCCAAATGGCTCACAGTAATGGTGGCAAGAGGGCAATAGAGGCAAAAGCCAATCAAGGTGTGAATATTTTCCACCATACCAACCAAATGCTATTATCCTTTTTCTGCTTCGCTTGACGACTGGGGAAGGTGTGCCGTTTCTCTTCATTACACGATGAGTGCCTTTTGCGATACTTCTCGGTATTGTCCTCTACGATGTCGATACCATAAATTGATGCCACTGCCAGCACCGTGTAGCGCTCATATTCAAGTTGAACCTTGGCATAACGGGCTTCCGCGCGAGGATTTCTACCAAGAAGTTGCCAGTACCGCAGGTGGGTTCCAAGAAACGCGAGTTAATGCGTTCGGTTTCTGGCTGGACTAAATCTAGCATGGCCTGCACGATGTGCTGGGGGGTGAGACTTCACCATGGTCAGGAACGCGGCGTTTGGATTTGACAGTTTTTTCCACGGGGACTTGCTGTAAAGGACTCAATGAGGAGGACTTCCTGCTTTCTATTATTTCGGCACAGCTGCTGTCAGTACTTCGTGCCCCTCGGTGGTGACCAAGACATCGTCTTCGATGCGCACACCAATGCCGCGCCAGCGATCGCTAATCTCGGGCTGACCCTCAGCAGGAGTTGCTTCGGGGTGAATATAGATTCCCGGCTCCACTGTCAGCACTTGACCCGGTTGCAGCGTGACCCATGTTTCTTTGTTGTGCTTGTAAAGACCGACATCATGGACATCGAGACCCAGCCAGTGACCGGTGCCATGCATAAAGAAGGTGCGATATTTCTGGGTATTGTTCTCTTTGCCTTCGTTGATCAGATCGTCAATCGCTCCCCGCAGCAGGCCAAGCTCTACTAGACCCTCAACGATCACCCGCACCGCCGCATCGTGGATTTGGTTGTAGGTATTCCCCGGTTGCACCTGCTCAATGGCGGCTTTTTGGGCAGCGAGGACAATATCATAGATCGCCTGTTGCTCGCCGCTGAACTGGCCACTCACAGGAAAGGTGCGGGTAATATCAGCGTTGTAGTAGCGATAGGCACAGCCAGCATCAATTAAAAGTAAGTCTCCTGCTGCCATTTGCCGTTGGTTCTCAGTGTAGTGAAGCACACAGGCATTCGACCCCGAGGCAACAATCGAGGGATAGGCCGGGCCATCGCCCCCCCGTAGGCGAAAGAGATGCTCTATCTCTGCCTGAATTTCATATTCCCAGCGTCCGGGGGCAGCCACTTCGCGGGCACGCTGATGGGCTTCGACAGTGATGGCGATCGCTTGGCGCATCAAGGCCAATTCTGCTGCTGATTTAATTTGCCGCATCGGTGCCAAGAGAATACTGGGATCGGCGATCGCCCGTGGGCCTGTGCCCCGTTTTGGTAGTGTCGCCAAGAGGCGCTGATAGTGCTTGAGAATCACTTGATTAAAGCGCTCATTGTGACCAAAGTGGTAATACAGCGGATCCCCCGTCTCCAAATAGCGAGGGAGGTGCTGCTCTAGCTCACTAATGGGATATACGGCATCGGCACCTAATTGCTCCTTGGCTGCTTCTACCCCAAGGCGTGCCCCTGTCCAGATCTCTTGGCTGAGATCCTTGGGCTGCACAAAGAGAACATAGCGATGCTCACTGTGGTTTGGCGCAAAAACAGCAACGGCCTCTGGCTCATTAAAGCCCGTGAGGTAATAAAAGTTACTTTCTTGGCGAAAGTTGTAGTCCACATCATTGTGCATGATGGCGCGCGGGGCACTACAGAAAACAGCGACACCCGTGCCCAATTTCTCTAAAAACTGCTGCTGTCGTTGCTGGTACTCTGTTTTCATCGCGCCTTAAAAAGTGGGTCAACCCTTGGGAATGATGACCCTGAAGTGGTTTGGTGGGGGCGGAGGGACTTGAACCCTCACGACTTGTTTAAGGTCAACGGATTTTCATCCTCCTGCCGCTTTCGCGACCACCCCTTGGGTGTTGAGGATTGGACTCTCCCTTTACCCGCGTAGAGGATCTACGGTAGGGTAGCTCCCGTCGAGTCTCTGCACCTTCCGTTTCCAGTCTGGGTTTGAGAAACGGCTTGGCTCAGGATTGCCCTATTTGCCCTATGGACAAACGTAGGTTTCCCTGAATTTGAGAGCATTCACTTAATAGATTTCTCTACTAAGGCTCAATTTCTTAAGTCCGCAGCGTCTACCATTCCGCCACGCCCCCTTAAGTACCGCTACTATACCACCTTGGCTTTGGGGGATGCAATTCCTACTGGCGTTGGTAATAAGCCCGCAACCCCTCGAGGAGCCGCTGATTTTCGCTGTCACGGCGCACCGCCACTCGGAAGTAGGAAGCGCCCAATTCGGGAAAGCTGCAACAATCACGAATCAAAATGCGATGCTGCTGGAGGAGGTAGGTTTGCAGGGGCAAAATGGCGTCCGTTGCTTTGATGAGTAGAAAGTTTGCCTTACTCTCGGTCACCACCTTCAGTTCGGGCATAGTATTTAAGGCCGCCGCAAAGGCATGACGCGCTGGCGGTAACCATGCCCACGTCTGTTCCTGAAAGGGGCGATCGCCCAAAGCTGTGACACCGGCAATGATTGCTAGACTATTCACACTCCAAGGATCGCGCCACGATCGCCAGCGTTGCCAACGTTCTGGAGAGGACACACCATACCCTAAACGCAGACCCGCCAGACTATAGAACTTCGTTAGCGATCGCAGAACAATCAAGTTCGAGTACTGAGGCACAACCCCCACTAGGGATTCACTAGCCGCCGGCGGCAAAAAGTCCATAAAGGCCTCATCCACGACCACTAAGGCACCCGTCTCTAGCAACGGCTGGAGCTGATTGCGA
Source organism: Thermosynechococcus sp. TG215 (assembly GCF_031583455.1). Lineage (NCBI taxonomy): Bacteria > Bacillati > Cyanobacteriota > Cyanophyceae > Acaryochloridales > Thermosynechococcaceae > Thermosynechococcus > Thermosynechococcus sp. TG215. The sequence continues at coordinate 1,803,722 of NZ_CP134178.1, forward strand.
GACCAGAGCTGTCCACTGGGGTTATGGGGATTGTTAATGAGGATGGCATCTTCAGGGGTTAGGGAGGGCGCGATCGCCCCAAAGTCGCTTTGCACCCGGGCTAGGGGAATCGGCACAATGGGGCAAGCAAAAGACGCCAGTGCCCGCCGGTAGTCAGCAAAGGCAGGAGTAATAAGATAAATCTGCTGGCGATCGCCACACTCGCGACCTACCCAAGTCAATAACTCCGCCGCGCCGTTGCCCACCAAAAAATAATCCCTCGGTAGTTGATGCAGGGTGGCAATAGCATCCACTAAGGGACGGCAATCGGGATCGGGATAGTCGCGAATCGTGGGCAAAGCAGTCTGTAGGGCGGCAATCACTGAATCAGGGGGCCCCCAAGGGTTGAGACTGGCCGAAAAATCCAAAATCTCATCGGGAGCACAGCCAGCGATCGCTGCCGCCCAAGCTAAATTGCCACCGTGGCGGGGGGGCATTCAGACTATTTTTTCTTGCCCTTGGCCGCCGGTTCGGGAGCTGCAGGCGGTGCAACTTTTTCTTTGAAGAGTTTCCCTGCTGAAAAGGCGGGAACGGTAGTTGCTGGGATTTGCATTTTTTCTTTCGTTTTCGGGTTGCGTCCCTCACGGGCCTTGCGCTCCCGCGGTTCAAAGGCACCAAAGCCCACTAGTGTCACTTTTTCTCCCTTGGCCACGGCCTCCATGATTTCCTCGACGGTGGCTGAGATAATCGCCTCAACTTGCTTTTTGGTGACGTTGTTGGTGCTATGGGCACGACTAAACACAGCATCCACGAGTTCAGCTTTATTCATGGGGATAACTCCACAGAAACATTAAAGGTTGTTAATTGAGGAACAAATGGGTGAAAGGCACGAAACCCTTGCCTCTGCTTGCTTTCAAGCCTCATTCTAGAATAGCCAGACCCCAACTGGAACCCTGAAACCTTTAAGATATGTGGTTTTCAGCCACTTTTATCCATTAGAAATTTCTCAAACCCTTGATTCATCAGTCTTTTAGTCTATTCCATCCTCTTTGCAGGGATAGTTTGGGGCAGTGACAGTTGTTAGAAAAATTAACAAATCACGGTGTCCCAAGGTCTGAATATCGCCCCAGAGAACAAAAAAGCCCCATGGCTGAGACGATGGGGCATTCACAAATTTCATGAATTTAATGCTTGGATTCGGAGGATTTGATCACAGCGTATTGGCGATGATCTATCCCCTAGGCATCATCCAAGGCGGCAATACCAGGAAGTTCTTTGCCTTCGAGGAGTTCAAGGCTCGCCCCCCCGCCCGTGGAGATGTGACTCATGCGATCGGCAACGCCCACTTTTTCAACCGCTGCCACAGAATCGCCACCACCAATAATCGTCGAGACGCCCTCACTGGTGAGGTCAGCCAAACAGCGGGCGATCGCCTCCGTGCCCTTGGCAAATTGATCAAACTCAAACACCCCCATTGGGCCATTCCAGATCACTGTTTTGCAATCCTTGAGCGCCTCTTGGAAGAGTTTGACCGAAGCAGGCCCAATATCCAGACCCATCCAGCCATCGGGAATCGCTTCGATACTGACCACTTGACTATTGGCATCGGCGGCAAAGTTATCCGCCACCACGACATCTGTGGGCAAGAGCAACTCCACCCCTTTTTCTTGGGCTTTGGCTGCGAGGTGTTTGGCTAGCTCCAACTTGTCTTCTTCCACCAAGGATTTGCCCACATTGAGACCCCGTGCTTTGTAGAAGGTGAAGATCATGCCACCGCCAATCAGCAGTTTATCCACTTTTTCTAAAAGGGCTTCAATCACACCAATCTTAGAAGAGACCTTAGATCCCCCCACAATCGCAGCCAAGGGACGGCGGGGATGCTCAATGGCGTTTTGGAGATATTCCAGTTCTTTCTCAATCAAAAAGCCCGCCACACAGGGACTGAGGTATTGCGTCACCCCAGCAGTTGAGGCATGGGCGCGGTGCGCAGTGCCAAAAGCATCATTGACATAGACTTCTGCACAGGCCGCTAGTTGCTTGGCAAATTCAGGATCATTTTTTTCTTCCCCCGGATGGAAGCGCACATTCTCGAGGAGACAGACATCCCCATTGGCCATTGCTTGGGTATGGGCCACCACGGCATCACCAATGCAGTCATCGAGCTTGGCCACGGGTTTGTGGAGCAGTTCCGAGAGCCGCTGAGCCACAGGAGTGAGGCGCAGTTTATCATCCACACCCTTGGGACGGCCAAAGTGGCTGACAAGAATCACCTTGGCACCTTTGCTGATCAGGTCTTGAATCGTCGGCAGTGCGGCGCGGATGCGGGTATCATCGGTGATGACACCATTCTCATCGACAGGAACGTTAAAATCCACCCGCACGAGGACACGCTTTCCTTCTAAGTCGGCAGCCGATAACTGTGCCACGGATTTTTTAGACACGCTAGAGCCTCCTAAATGCGTTAAAACATGGATGATGGTACTAGGGGCATAACAATCCCAGCCAGCGATGGAGTGACCCGTTACAGAACCCTCACCTGACCCTCATTCTACCCAAGGGCGTGCCCTTCCACTTGACTCCAATGAGGTGAACTCTATGTTCAAAACCATTCTTTTTCCCATTGACCGTAGCCGTGATACCCAAGAAGCCATGCCCACTGTGGTTGAGATGGTGAAACTGTTTCAGAGTCAGTTGTTTCTGCTCTCGGTGGAGGAAACCCCAGAACCCGATGCGGAGCTAGAGGCGGCGATCGCGGAATTTTTGAATCGAGTGAAGGAAGCCTTTGCCCAACACGCGATTGTGGCGGAAACACTGCTGCGGCGCGGCAAACCTGCCTTTGTGATCTGTGATGTGGCCGATGAGATCAATGCCAGTTTGATTATTATGGGTTGCCGGGGAACGGGTCTGACCCCAGAGGGGTTTCAAGAAAGTGTCAGCAACCGCGTGATTAATTTGGCGCCCTGTCCGGTCTTGGTGGTACCCTAGCGTAACTGAATCTTGCGGAGCTTAAAGTTTCGTCACAGGCGGCCTAGCCCTTGGGGCGATCGCCGATGATCAAGGAAAGTGAATGTGTTGTCTTGTGGTTGATCTGCATGCTGAATCCAACAGATGTAACGCCGACCGTGTTTTCCCCTGCTGCTGATCAACTGCAAGCCCTTGGGGTGTACGTAACCATCCATGGCCATTTCTATCAGCCCCCCCGCGAAAATCCCTACCTCAATGCCATTGAACACCAACCCAGTGCCCAGCCGTTCCACGATTGGAATGAGCGTATTTACTACGAGTGCTATCGCCCCAATGCCTTTGCGCGGATTCTCAACGATCGCGGTGAGGTCATTGGTATTGTCAATAACTTTGAATACCTCAGCTTTAATATCGGCCCGACGCTCTTTAGTTGGCTCGAACGCTACGATCTTGAGGTCTATCAGCGCATTATTGAGGCTGATCGCCACAGTTGTCAGCGCTTCAATGGCCACGGCAACGCGATCGCCCAAGTGTATAACCACATGATTTTGCCCTTGGCCAACTACCGCGATAAACTCACGCAAATTCGTTGGGGCAAGGCGGACTTTCGGCGGCGGTTTGGCCGCGAACCGGAGGGGATGTGGCTGGCAGAAACGGCCATTGACTATGACACCGTAGCCGCCCTGATTGAGGAGGGGATTCGCTTTACGATTTTGGCGCCTTCCCAAGCCCAACGCTGTCGTCCCATTCTTGCCGACGGTGAAAGCGAGTGGATTGAAGTCAGTGGCAGCCAAATTGATCCGACCCGTCCCTATCGCTGCTATTTGCCGGGGGGCGATCGCCAGCGGGATTACTTGGATATCTTCTTCTACGACGGCCCCATTTCGCGGGACATGGGCTTTAGCGATCTGCTCACTAGCTCGCAATTTCTAGCGGGGCGGTTGGGACAGGCCGTGCGCGGTGATCATCGCCCCAGTCAAATCATTGCCGTTGCCACTGATGGGGAAACCTTTGGCCATCACAAGTATGGCGGTGAAAAAGCCCTCGCCTATGCCTTTAAAGTGGAATTTCCACAGCGGGGCTGGCAGATCACTAACTTTGCCTACTACCTCAGCCTGTTCCCGCCCACATGGGAGGTGGAACTCAAACCCGTCACGGCGTGGAGCTGTGCCCATGGTGTGGATCGCTGGCAGGACAATTGTGGTTGCGGTGGGGGCGGTGAGTGGCATCAACGGTGGCGACGCCCCTTGCGGGAGGCACTGAACTGGTTGCGGGATGAGCTAATTGAAATTTATGAAACCTTGGGCAGTGAGCTATTTCAGGATGTTTGGGCAGCCCGCGATGCCTATATTGAGGTGCTGGGCGATCGCTCGCCGGAGACTCTGCATCGTTTTTTGGCACAACACCAACGCCGCCCCCTGAGTCAAAGCGAGCAAATTGATGCCCTGCGCTTGCTGGAGATGCAGCACCATGCCCTGCTCATGTTTACCAGTTGTGGCTGGTTTTTTGATGAACTCTCGCGGCCTGAGGGGGTACAAATTCTCCGCTATGCGGCACGGGCGATCGAACTCGCGGCAGATGTGGCAGGGGTGCAGTTGGAACCCGAGTTTATTGAGCGTCTGGCCGCTGCCCCCAGTAATGTGCCGCAGTTTGGCGATGGGGCAACGGTCTATCACCAGTTGGTGAAAACGGCTCAAATTAGCTTGCAGCAGGTGGCCGCCCACTATGCCATGAGTTCCCTCTTTAATAGCTACCCCCGCCAACATCAACTGTACTGCTATGAGATTGAGCAGGGGGATTATCATCTCCAACGCATGGGCAGCCTGACCTTGGCGATCGGCCAGATTCAACTCACCTCGACGATGACAACCGAGTCCCAACTGCTGATCTTTGCTGTCTTGCACTTGGGGGGCTGGGATTTCCACTGTGCGATTCAACCCTTCCAAGGGCGGCGGGAATATAGCCAGATCAAGACCCATCTCCTGCAAGCCTTCCAACAGGGGAGTGCAGCACGGGTGGTGATGGCAATTACGGAACGCTTTGGGGGGGTAGCCTACAGCTTGGATGATCTCTTTGCTGAGGAACGACACCGTCTCATGGGGGTGCTGGCGCGGGAAACCCTTACGCGCTTGGATCAGCTTTATACCCAAGTTTATCGCGATAACTACGGCATCCTGATGGGGTTTCAGCGGGATGGCCTGAGTGTGCCCCAAGAATTGCAAGTCGCGGCAGCGGTGGCGTTGACCCATCGTGCCATTAGCCATTTGCGGAGTTTAGAGCAAGACCTGAGCGATCTCAGTGATTTGCCCTTGGCGGATCTGCAAAACCATCTGGCAGAATTGGCGGCGATCGCCCGTGAAGCACGGTTGTTGGGTTGTCACCTTAGCCTTCAAGAGCAACAGCGACTCCTTGAGCAGCAAATTAGCACTGGATTGCGTTATCTTGCCCACCACCTCGACAGTGACACCCTTAGCCAGTTGAGTCCCCTGCTGCAGGACTTGATCACCATTGGCGATGCCTTAGGTTTGAACCTGAATCTGGATCGGGCACAGGAACAGCTTTATACCCTGATGGGTGAACTGCGGCAGAAGGGCACGCACCTCAGCGAGGGCGATCGGCGGCACCTACAAACCTTAGCTATCCGCCTCAAGGTTGATCCCCAACTATTGGTTGCCCTCTCTTCCTAGGGAAGAATCTCCGTTAAATCCAGCACGAATCCGGGGAGCAGGTCTTCCCCAAAGAGGTGCCGAGGGGCGATCGCGACTTCAGGGGGCATTTGAGAACGGTAGATTTCTACCCGTTGATTTTGCGGGTCAATCAGCCAGCCCAGGTGCAGACCATTGTCCAGATATTCGCGCATTTTGGCTTCGAGTGGCCGCAGATCATCACTGGCAGCGCGCAGCTCAATTACAAAATCGGGACAAAGCGGTACAAATCCTTGCCGTTGTTCGGGGGTCAAGGCGTGCCAGCGATCGCCTCGAATCCAAGCAACATCGGGACTGCGAATGGCGCCGTTGGGCAGCTTAAATCCCGTCGAGGAGTCAAAGGCAACGCCCAATCGGGATTGCTGATTCCAGAGGTACAGTTGAACAGCTATTTGAAGATGACGCCTGCCAGTTTCTCCACCTGTGGGGGGCATAATGATTAGTTCTCCACGGGACGATCGCTCCAGCCGCAGATCAGGGTTTTGGCGGCAAATTGCGGCAAACTGCTCATCGGTTAGTTCCAGCACCGGTTGTAGGGCGATCGTCAGCATGGCTGAGCAGCCTCTCATCGCATTTCCACTACCCCAGTTCTAGCAAATTAGGAAAGTTGCCTCTGACCAGACCCAACCTACGTCCAGTTTCGTTAAAATCAGCGAACTAGCCCCATAGGTTGGCCTAGGTATCACCCAAAAAGTGTGTGAGGAGTACGTATGTCGTTAACGTCCCCAGAAATGGCTGAGGCGTTTGGTGCCGCTTCTGAACGCGGACTAATTCCCCGGGTCTTGCAACCGGCGTTGCACTGGTGGTTATCTGCGCAGTTGGAGCAGGCAACAGGCTTGGAAATTCAAATTCAAGGGGGCGATCGCCAGATTTTGCGGGGATACTTACCCCACGTGCGCGTTGCCGCAGCTAGCGCCAGTTATCGCGGTATTCAATTGCGCCAAGCAGCCGTCCAAGCGGAACAGATTCAGATTAATCTAGGGCAAGTGTTGCGAGGCAAACCCCTAAAACTCTTGGCACCAGTGCCGGTGCGCGGGGAACTAATTCTCAGCCAAGCCGATCTCGACGCCTCTTTGGGGGCGCCGCTCCTGCAATCCAGCCTACGGGAACTGCTGAAATTGCTCGATCAGCGCGGCTTGGGCAAAGCAGGGGTCAATCTGCAGGAGTGGCAATTGCGGCATACGCAGGCAGAATTGGGTGCTGGGTGCCTCAAACTGGTGTTCTCGATGGTGAATGCCCAAGGGGAGCAGGCGGATTGGCATTTGATGACCCAGGTGCGCTTGCAGGATGAGCGAACCCTCTGCTTAGAAAAGGTGCATTGGCAAGGGGAAGGTGACCCTCATCCCACGGTGGCCATTGATTTGGGTGAGGGGGTGGCCATCCAAGAGTTGCGGCTAGAAACGGGTGCCCTCAGGGTGCAGGGAATGATTTGCATTTATCCCTAGGTTGCTCAGCAATGCTGCTACGCGCCCTAAATCCTTGATCCCCGGTTGGCTTTCCACACCACTGGCTAGGTCAATCCCTTGGGGTTGGGTTTGGGCGATCGCTTGACGGCAATTTTCCGGCGTGATGCCCCCCGCCAGCCACCAAGGGCAAGGAATGGCTAAGTCTTTCAGCAATGTCCAGTCAAAGGGCTGCCCCGTGCCCCCCAACTGCTGCGGGTGATAGGCATCTAGGAGAATGCGATCCACAATCGGGGCGTAGGCGGGAATCTCGGCGAGGCTGGCTGCCGATCGCACCCGCAGGGCTTTGATCAACACAATATTAGGGAAGGCATGGCGTACCTGTTGGCAAAACTCGGGCGATTCGCTGCCATGAAGCTGCAGTGCCTGTACCCCTGTGGTTGTGACTAAATGGGCTAATGCTGCTAAATCGAGATTGGCAACCACGGCAACAGTCAGTACTGAGGGCGGCAACTGGCGACAGATCTCGGCAATGGTTGCTGCCGGGACATAGCGGGGGGAATGGGGCACGGTAATAAACCCCAAAGCACTGACGCCCATTTGGGCGATCGCGATCGCCTGTTCGGGTAGAGTCAAGCCACAAATTTTGACAGCAATTTTGACAGGGACAGTTGAGTTAAGCATTTGTAACGAGATGCACCATTTTGTAAAGAACTAGCGGTGGGCGATCAGGCCGTTCCGTATAATTCATGGGCAATTGTACCCATTTAGGAGGAACCATGGTGTTAGCCACGCTCCCCGATACCACTTGGACGCCGTCTGTGGGTTTGGTGGTGATCCTCTGCAACCTGTTTGCGATCGCCATTGGCCGCTATGCCATTCAATCACGGGGAAAAGGCCCCGGTTTACCCGTTTCCTTGCCCGCCCTCTTTGAAGGCTTTGGTCTGCCCGAATTGCTGGCTACCACCAGCTTTGGTCACCTTTTGGCGGCCGGGGTTGTCAGTGGCCTACAGTACTCCGGTGCCCTCTAGGGTCGGAATACCACTGGCAATTTGACGGGAAATAAAGGGCAAAACCTCTGTATTCATACTGGCAGTGCGATTCTCAATAAAGACCACCAAGGTATAGGGGCAATGATTGGGGAGTTCAATATAGGCCGCATCGTGGCGCACCCAACTGGTGAGTCCCGCCTTTGACCACAACTTTGCCCCCGGAGGTAGCCCTTCCCCCAAAAAGCCCTGTACTTGGTTTTCTGGATCCTCGGCCAAAAGCTCTGGATCGAGGGAACGCTCCATCAGTTCCATCATCGCTTGACTGGCGCTAGCAGACACGGCAACACCGCCCACAATACTGTGGATTAACTTAGCCGTGGCATCAGTGGTCAGACGATTAGCATTCTGGCGATCGCGCCCGACAAATTCCTGCTCTCGTCCATAGGGGCCATCACACCACGTTTTTTGATTCACGTTGATATTAGTTAGCTCTGGCCACCCTAAGGATTGAAAATAGCGATTGACGATATTGCGCTGGTATTGCCATGTGCGAAAAGGTTCCGGTGGCAGCACCGGGCCACTGGTCGTCCCCGTGAGCATATCCACCACGAGGCTCGTGGCATCATTGCTGGAGTCCACAATCATATCCCGCAGGGCGCGTGCTAATTCCGCATCCGGCTGAAGCATACCGCTGTGGAGCCACTCATGACAGGCCACCAGATAAAACAACTTCACCACACTGGCCGGGTACATCGGTACATCGCCGCGATAATGGGCGCCGGGAATCGAATACCGCCAAAATTCTGCTGCGGTCAGCGCTCCGCCCGTATTCACGGGAATGGGGGGTGGATACACCAATAAGGTCAGGGCAATGTCCTCTTGTCCCAGCCAAGGAAAGTGTTGCCATGTCGCTTGGAGCGTCCGCGTCACCAAATCCGTGAGATAGGTGTTGGCCTGAAAAAAAATCATTGCCTGTTCCACTCCTACTCGGGCGATCGCTCGACACCATTGCGCGCACCGGAATAGACCAAGCCCCGTTCCACATCCATAGTGAGAATCGTGCCCTCGCGGATCAGGCGGGTGGCATTTTTGACCCCGACAATCACTGGAATGCCCAAGCGCAACCCCAAGACCGCCGCGTGGCTCGTCAGGCTATCCTCTTCGGTAATAATGCCTGCCGCTTTGCGAATGGCTTCCACCAATTCAGCACTGGTGCGCTCGGCCACCAAAATTTCGCCACTATTAAACGTGCGAACTGGCATTCCTGCGTGCACCACCCGCGCCGGGCCACTCACCGACCCATGACCAATGCCACAGCCGCGTCCCATCACCGAGGTGACGAGTTCCACCTTGATCATATCCGTGGAGCCAGAGACCCCTTGCAGCGTGCCAGCGGTCATCACCACTAGATCCCCTTCCTCTAGGAAGCCCCGCTCCTGTGCCGCATTAATGGCTGCCTGAAACGACTGCCGCATCGAGGGATGATCCAGAGTCAGCAGTGGTTCTACCCCCCAGACTAACTGCAAGCGCCGTGCCACCTCGATATGGGGCGTTGCCGCCAAAATCGGAATTTGGGGACGAAACTTGGAGACATTGCGGGCGGTTGCCCCTGTTTTTGTTTGGGTGATGATGGCCTTGGCTTTGAGTTGAGCTGCTACTTGTCCCACCGCTTGGCTAATGGCATTGGGAATGGAACGTACCGCCACAGCATCGACAACAGGCGGTTGCCGCAGTTGGGGTTGGTTGTCAATGCGCGCCGCGATCGTCGCCATCATCTTCACTGCCTCGACGGGGTATTCCCCCATGGCCGTTTCATTGGAGAGCATCACGGCATCGGTGCCATCGAGAATAGCATTGGCGACATCGGAAATCTCGGCACGGGTAGGGCGGGGGCTTTTCACCATGCTGTCCAGCATTTGTGTGGCCGTAATCACGGGAATGCCCAAGCGGTTGGCGGCAGCAATCAGCCGTTTTTGCAGAATCGGCACCTCTTCGGCGGGCAGTTCCACCCCCAAATCTCCCCGTGCCACCATGACACCATCGCAGAGGGAGAGGATGGCATCCATTTGCTCGATCGCCTCGTGCTTTTCGATTTTGGCAATCACCGGCACCTGCTTGCCCGCATTGGCAATCAGTTCTTTGATCTCCAGTACATCTTGGGGATTGCGAACAAAGCTGAGGGCCACCCAATCTACCCCTTGATTGAGGCCAAACATCAGATCTTCACGATCTTTCTCTGTCAGGGCCTTAATGGAGAGGTAAACCCCTGGAAAGTTCACGCCCTTGGCATTCGAGAGCGTGCCGCCAACAACCACTCGGCAGTGGAGTTCACCCGCCTCCTTATCCACTTCTTCAACGACCATTTCCACGCGGCCATCATCCAGCAAAATCGTGGCGCCGGCGGGAACCTCCTGAGCCAAGGGGGGATAGGTAATCGAGCTAATGTGCTGGTTGCCCATGACGGAGCGACTGGTGAGGGTAAAGCGATCGCCCCGTTTGAGGGAAATGGCGCCCTGTTCAAACCGCCCGAGGCGAATTTTGGGGCCTTGCAAGTCCTGCAAAATGCCCACGGGTTGCCCCAACTCATAGGAAATTTGGCGAATCAGGCGAATGCTGCGCTGGTGATCGTCGTGGGTACCATGGGAAAAATTCAGGCGCAGGGTAGTCGCTCCCGCTTGGATAATGGCGCGCAGTTTATCGGGATGGCTAACCGCTGGACCAATGGTGGCGACAATTTTAGTGCGGCGTTGCAACGGCTGGTTCGACATATTCAACTTAATCGTTAGGCCTCAACAGGTTACCCTATTTTGCTTGACATGGGGAGACATGCAGGAGCGTTTTGGACATTGTCCTACCCACGGTAACGGCTGTTGGTGGCAATCGGGTCTTGTTTCTAGCCTACAGCGATCGCTCACCCCTTGAGCGAGGTGCAGCGGCTATAATTTGAGAATAATTCTCGCTCTTAACATCTTGCCTATGACGACTTCTTCCCTGCCTACAACTGCCAAAATGGAGGCAATGAAGCACGGCCTACCGGTAACTATCATTACAGGGTTTCTCGGTAGTGGTAAAACCACACTCCTCAATCATATTCTGACCAATCAACAGGGACTGAAGACCGCCGTCCTTGTCAATGAATTTGGGGAAATTGGTATTGATAATGAGCTATTGGTGACCCAAGATGAGGGCATGGTGGAGCTCACCAATGGCTGTATCTGCTGCACGATTAACAATGACTTGGTGAATGCAGTTTATCGGGTTCTCGAACGTCCTGACAAGGTGGACTATTTAGTCGTGGAAACAACGGGCTTGGCGGATCCACTGCCGGTGGCTCTGACCTTTTTGGGAACTGAGCTGCGGGATCTCACCCGTTTGGATTCAATTATTACGGTGGTGGATGCGGAGAATTTTAGTCTTGATCTTTTCAATAGCAGCGCTGCCCAAAGCCAAATTGCCTACGGTGACATTATTCTCCTCAACAAAGCAGATCTGGTGACTGAGGAACGCTTGCAGGAGTTAGAACGGCGAATTCACGAAATGCGGGAGGGAGCGCGGATCATTCGTACGGTGAAGGCGCAAGTGCCCCTGCCCTTGATTTTGAGTGTGGGGCTGTTTGAGAGCGATCGCTACTTCCAGCCTGAGGCAGCGCCCCAGCATTCAGAACACGACCATGAGCACCACCATCACGACCACGGTCACCACCATCATCATGAGTGTGATGACCATTGCGATCATGATCATCCTCACCCCCATCAGACCTCCAACCACCTTGAAGAGGATGGCTTTACCTCCGTTTCCTTCCAGAGCGATCGCCCCTTTGAACTGCGCAAATTCCAGTATTTTCTGGATCACCAGCTACCGGAATCCGTCTTTCGTGCCAAGGGCATCCTTTGGTTTAAGGAAAGTCCCCGCCGCCACGTCTTTCACCTCAGTGGTAAACGCTTTAGCCTCGATGATGAGGAATGGAAAGGCGATCGCAAAAATCAACTGGTTCTCATTGGCCAAAATTTGGATCATCCAACCCTGCTGACCCAGTTGGCCGCCTGTGTCACTGACGCATAACCCCCAATCATGGCCAAGCAACGGCGCAAAGAAAACCTTCCCAGCAAAATTTGTCTGGTCTGTGGCCGGCCCTTCCAATGGCGCAAAAAATGGGCGAATTGCTGGGAGGAGGTGAAGTACTGTTCTGAGCGCTGTCGGCGGCGGCGCTCCCAAGCCCAAAGTTAATGTGCTTTTGCTGGCTGAATCAAAAGGAATGGTTCTATGAAAGTTGCCTATATTTTTGCCACTGACATGGCCAGCACCTTTAAGCTGGCAACGATGGTTTTACCGCAGCTGGAGCGGGGCGATCATGGCGCTGAAGTGGTGGGTATGATGTTTTTTGATGATAACCTCTTTTGTTTGCGTTTAGGGGATCCCGTTGGTGAGCGCTTAGCCCGCATTGCCAAGGAACAGGGGATTTTACTCATGGCCTGTGATCAGTGTGCGGTGCGCCGTGGTTTGGCCGAAGGAACATTTGACGAATGTGGCACCGGTTCTGTCAAAGCCAAGGGGATGGTTGAAGGGGTAGTGTGTGGCTGCTTTCCGCAGTTTTATGCTAGCCTTGCAGGCAGCGGACTCGATCAAGTCATTACCCTTTGAGTCTCTGCTGAGGAAGATGAGTCAACCGTCAGTTGTGTTTTCCAGCACCTTGGTCTGTCCCCATTGTCACACGGAGCAAGCGGAATGGATGCCCAGCGATGCCTGTGTCGTGTTCTGGGAGTGTCCCCAATGTCATGCCCACCTCAAACCCAAGGCGGGGGACTGTTGTGTCTTCTGTAGCTACGGCACGGTTCCTTGCCCATCGCGGCAGCTGGAACACACTGGCGATCGCTAGAATTGGGGGTTGCTATCCCCTGCGGAAACCGCTATCGTGGGGGCGCTTTTGCCTCCCGTGAGTAACCGTATGCAGGCAATCTACGACTGTATTGTGGTGGGTGGGGGTGCTGCTGGCGGGTCAGCCGCCTATCATCTCGCTTGCCGCGGACGTCAGGTTTTAGTTCTAGAAAAATTGGCCTTGCCCCGCTCAAAGCCCTGCACTGGAGGGGTTTCACCCGCCATTGCCCAGTGGTTTGATTTTGATTTTCAGCCCGCCATTGCCGATACCACCCGCACTGTGCGCTACAGTTGGCAGCTCAGTGATGCCATTGAAGCCGAGTTAAGCATTCCCGAACCCATCTGGATTGTTGATCGCACGGTGTTTGATCAGTACCTGTTGCAGCAGGCACAACAAAGGGGTGCGGTTGTTACAGATCAGACCGAGGTTACTGGGATTACGTTCCAAGCAGATCGCTGGCAGATCCACACGGCAACCACGACCTATGGTGGGCGGTATCTCATTGCTGCCGATGGTGCCAATAGTCAAGTGGCTCAGTGGCTGGGGTTTAAGCCCAAAGTGGTGCGCACGGCGGCGGTGATGACCATCCCCAATCTAGGGGGGGATCGCGCGGCGCATTTTGAATTTGGCCTCGTGAAAAATGGTTACCTCTGGAGTTTTCCGAAGGGGAACCAGCGAACCGTTGGGGTTGCCGTTGTGCGGGGCAGCGATCGCCCCAATTGGGAACCGATTTTGCAACAGTATTGCGCTGCCCATGGGCTGCAGTTGGCCGACGCTGCCATTCAATACCATCCCCTGCGGGTATGGGAGGGTCAGCAACCACTCCATACCCACCATGCCCTCCTTGCGGGTGAAGCCGCTGGTCTGGTAGATCCCTTTTCGGCTGAGGGAGTTCGTCCTGCTCTCTACAGTGGCATGCGGGCTGCTGAAGCCATTGACGCAGCTCTTGCTGGCGAAGTGGATGCCTTGGCCACCTACAGCAAAAGATTGCAGGAGGAATGGGGAGCGGATTTAGTGTGGGCGCAACGCCTCGCAGCACTCTTCCATCGCATGCCGAAGGTCGGCTACCACCTTGCCATGAAACGCCCCTCCGCTACCCAGCGGCTCGGTCAAGTCCTCTGTGGTGAGTTGCGCTATCGCGATATTGCTGGCCGTGCCATCCAACGGCTCAGCAGTTCCCTGATTCCCGGACGTTAGATCTCCACTTCAATGGCGGTGGGCTGATTGGGGGCGATCGCCAGCCCTTCGCGGACGCCGAGAATGCGAAAGACCTGAATTTTGCGCTCTTTGCCCTTGAGTTCCAACGGTCCCCATGCCTCGACCTCGTAGCGATCGCCGAGATACTCCAGCGTTTCCTGTGCCACTAAAATCCGACAGGGGCTAGGCTGGCGGTGCTTGTCCACACTCTCAAGGCGCGAGGCGGTATTCACACTGTCGCCAATCACACCGTACTCGAGGCGATTTTTACTACCGAGACTGCCGACCACAATCGGACCTGTGTAGATCCCCGCCCGCATCATCACCTGCGGTAACCCTTGAGCCGCCCATTCACGATTCAGTTCCTCTAGTAGTTGTCCCAAGGCCAAGGCACAATCCACGGCATTGCGGGCATCAATGGCAATTCCTTCGCGGCTGGTTCGTTTAATGGGCACGCCAAACACGGCCATAATGCCGTCACCGGTGAACTTATTAATCACGCCGTGGTAGCTTTGTACCACATCCGCCACTTTTTCGAGATAGGCATTGAGCCAGTTAAAGAGTTCCTCCGGTTCCATACCTTCAGAAATGGTGCTAAACCCCTTCAAGTCAGTAAAAAGCAGTGTGGCAATCAGGCGTTGGCCGGGCAACTTACCATCCTTGAGGAGTTCATCCCGCCGTTCCCACATGGCAGCGGCAATTTCCGGTGAGATATTTTGGCCAAGGAGGCGCATCACCATTTGCCGTTGCTGTTGGGCTTGTTGTGCAGTGTAGGTGACGACTCCGCCACTGCCAAGGAGGAGGGTCAATGCTGGCGGTACAAGGGGCACCCAGCCCAATTTCAAAAACAACCCATAACAGGCCAGCAGTAGGATGAGGAGAGCCGTGCCCACTGCCGTTGCTAGAGCCAAGGGATGGCGCACGCGCCAAGCAAGGATGGCACCAATCAATGCCCAAAGAACAATCCAAACGTTCTCGACACTGTTGGGCCAAAACCATATAACCGCGCGATCGCCCAAACCCGCATCAATGAATTGCCCCACCATTTGGGCGTGGATAAACACCCCTGCCATGCGCTGATTGTCCCGCAGGCCGGAACTAAAGGGGGTATAGAAAAAGTCTTTGCCACTTTCGGCAATGTTGCCAATGAGAACCACGCGATCGCGAATCAATGCAGGAGCAACCCGCCCATTGAGCACATCCTCCAAAGGTACCCAAGTCACTGCCCGCTGATCACCGCGATAGTTGAGCATAATTTGATAGCCCGCCGTATCGGCACCCACATAACCGCCGTCATTGGGTTGCAGGGGTGTGAAAATACTCTGCCCCAACTGCATTACATTGGGATCGGCATCACTGCCCCGTGGCTCAATCCCCCCATCGGCTAAGTACCGCAGCGCCAGCCGCAAGGAGAAAGAGTACAGCGTATTCCCCTGATCGTCCGGCAAAAATAACAAGCTGCGACGGACAATGCCACCGGCATCCACAGTGACATCATTAAATCCCACCTGATCGGCACTGAGGGCCGCCGGCGGACGAATGGTTGGGTGAGTGGCATCCCCTAGTTTCGTGACCGCAAACAGGCGATCGGAACTTAACCAAAGGCGGTTTAATTCCTCATGTCCCGGCGGTACAGCAAAATCGCGGTAAATATCAAGACCAATGGCACGGGGCTGATGTTTGAGGAGTTGTTTTAGAGCTTGGGCATAGATCTGATCCGGCAGCGATAGGGAGCGGTAACGTTGAATATCGGCTTCGGTGACTGCCACCACCAAGAGTCGCGGATCGGGGCCGGGCATAGGGCGCAATTGCATCAGGCGATCGTAGGCACCCAATTCCAGGGGTTGGAGCCAACCCATTTCGCGAATCCCAATCACCACCGTGCTGGCGATGGCACTGGCTACGACAATCAGACCCAGATCAGCAAAGGTGCGGCGAAAGTGGGACAATAGGGGCAGCATAGCTTTGCAAGCAAGCAAGAGATTTTCTTCATCCTATCGCTATGAAAAATTACTTGGTAGCGACATTGGGCGATCGCCTCCAAGCCGAGGCCGTTTATACCCAGCTGGAAAAGGACGGCTTCCCCATGGCAAAGGTCGCCCTTTTGGGTCGAGGCTACAAACAGTGGTCAGAGTTGGGACTTACCGATCCCTTTCAAGTGGCACGCCAGCAAATGCAACGGATGTTGATCTGGCTTGTTCCCTTTGGCTTCTTTGCCGGTTTTACCTTTAACCAAGCGACTCAAATTGACATTCTGCCGATGCTGGATCGCCTCAACAATAGTCTTTTGGGGGGCATCTTTGGGGCGATCGCTGGCGCTCTCGGTAGTCTCACCGTAGGTGGTGGTCTGCAAGTGGTGATTACGGGTAAGTCGGGCATCCCCTTTGAAAAGCGATTGCAGCGGGGCAAATACCTGATCCTAATTCAAGGTAGCGACAGCGAGATTCGCCGCGCCGAACGTCTCCTCAAAGTGCAACCCCTAGAAAACCTGCAAAGCTACACCCTCGACGAGTAGGGAATGGTTTTCTCAAAACGGGAAGCTCAAGTCTCCCCCCTGATGTGGTATATTAAAAAATCGCGATGAAAGGGTCGGTGCCCGAGTGGTTAATGGGGGCGGACTGTAAATCCGTTGGCTACGCCTACGCTGGTTCGAATCCAGCCCGGCCCATAGAGATAAAAAAGCATGAGTGAACCTGTAACGCGATCTGAATGGAGTCAAGTGTTGGATGCCATCCAAGGGATGCAGGCCAGTCTTCAGGCTATAGAGAAAAAGCTAGATATTCACATTGCCACCAGTGGCGAGAGGTTCCAACGACTTGAGGACAAAATTGATGCTGTTGAGGCGAAGCTAGAGCAGCGTATCAATGCTGTTGAGGCCAAGCTAGAGCAGCGTATCAATGCCGTTGAGGCCAAGCTGGAACAGCGCATCAATGCCGTAGAGGCGCAATTGTCGCAGCGTATTAGTGCCGTAGAGACACAATTGGGGCAGCGCATTGACACAGTAGAGACCACATTGCAGCAAATTGTCAAACGGCAGGATGGAACCGATGCTCGTTTGTGGGGATTCTTGGTGACGCTGCTAGTGCTGGCTGCTGGCTTAATCACTAAGCTGCTGTTCTTTGACACGCCACGCCTTTGATGAAGTTTTGCGAATCCAGCCCAGCCCATCAAAGTAAATAGGCAATTCCCCAAGCGAGAGCGAGAATGCCTAGCCAAGGGTGCCACATCTGTCGTAGGGGCGATCGCGCAATCTTTTGACTGAGGAGCAAACTGGCAAGGGTACTGACGACAAGTGTGGTCGTTTGCAGGAACCCGATCACTGCTGGATGGGCTTGCCAACTGGGCAAACTCGTGCCATCGAGGCCAAAGGTTGCAAAGGTTACGGGCAACAACTGACCCGCCTCCCCTAGACCAAGGGGCAAATAATAGGCCAAATTGGCACCCAGCACCAAAGGCAGATACCCATAGGCCAAGCGCACAAAGGGAACCGAGCCTTGTCGGTGTATCTGATGCCAACCCCATGCCAAGAGTCCCGGCAGAGCTAGCGCCACCACCGCAATCATCGCCTGCACGCCCAAATTGGCCTCTGCAAGTCCCAGCCATGCCAGAAGCAGCGGTAAACGGTGCAATACCACCGCCCCCAAGAGCAAAAACAGCAGGCAAACTTCAGCCGCCGTGGCCTCATGACTGGTCCAGAGATCAATAGCCGGCGGACGCAGATTCACTTCCACCGAGCGATGCGGGCAAGCCTTGAGACAGGTCATACACAAAACGCAATTGCGGTTATCCGTTAGTTGAGCCGGATGGGAATAGACGGGACAGCCCCCCGTTTCTTGACCTTCCCCAAGGGCGGGCCCCCCTTTGTAGCATTGGTAGGTCTGGCAACTGGCAGCGCACACCCCCTGCTGTGCCCGCAATTCAAGAATGGAGAGTTTGCCAAAGAGGCCATTCATGCCACCAATGGGGCAGAGATAGCGACACCAAAAGCGACGTTCATAGAGCTGAGAAAAAATCACGGCTCCCGCTGTAATCAAGATCAGTAGCCAACTGGAGAGATAGGCCGTATTGGGTAAATCCCACAATTCTTCCCACAGGAGAATCACGGCAAAGAGGCCAAAGAGCACCCAGCCCCCCCAGCGTTCCGCCAGTTGACGCGGCCAAGGGCGCAGCTTGCGCGGCCAAATCTTGAGGGATAGCCTTTGCAGGACTTCGCCGTAAATCATAAAGGGGCAGACCGCACACCAAATGCGCCCCAAGAAGGGAAAGATCAGCAATGAGACCGGCCACCACCACGCCCAGAAGAGGTTCAGGGTAAAGTTGTCTGGGCGATCTTGGGGTCCCCAGAGGCCAATGGCGACAATCAGCGGAAAAAGCCAAAGGGTCAGGCCATAGTTGAGGCGATCGGGCCACCACGGACTGCGTAGAAAAGCACGCAATTGGGGATAGGCATTGAGTAGGTTCCAACGAAATCGCCGTTGGCGCGATCGCTCCGGCCAAAAGACTTCTTCAGTGAGTAACTCCGCCCCGTCTGCTTGCACAAGGGCACGCTCCACCAGACTCGCCAACTCCCGCAAATTGCCGGGAAAATCATAACTTTGCAGCCGGCGTAGGGCTTCGGGGGTAATCTGAGGCTTAGGAATGCCCCGTTGCCGGCAGTAGAGGGCAATATAGTAATTCACCAAGGCTTCAATATCTGCTTTTGTCACCCGCAGTGGGGGTACTTTAATTTGGTGGTGCACCAGATTTTGGTAACCGCAGCCTTTCTTTTCGGCAATCAAGATCAATCGCCCCGGAAAGCGGCGGGAGGGTACGGGGGGGTCGGCGACGGGTTCATAGGTCTGTTCGGCCACAAGGCGGCGCAGTTGCGGATAGAGCTGGGCAGGCCATTCATGGACATTGTTGAGGATCAGGGTGCCCTCTGCGACCCAGTCAAGGAGACCTAGTTTCGTGGCTTTGCCAAAGAGTTCTGCCCCATTGGCGGATAGGGTGCCACAGTTAAAACGAATCAGGGGTTGGCGACGATCGCGCGAGCCATAATGAATTAGCGCAGCAATATTGTCCTTTTCCAGACCCGGTTCACCAAAAATCAATACCGGCTGGCGATCGCTCGCGGCCTCTTTAATCCCTTGGCGTAAGCGCACGGCATAGCGACTACTCCCCACAATTCCCTGTTTTACGCGCGGTACAAGATAGGGGCGCAAGACTGCCTGCCGCTCCTGCTCGTGGGCAAGATCACTGAGGGTACTTTGCAACTGCTGCGACACCTGTTGGCGGAGTTCGGGAAATTGATCAGCCAATGTGGCAAACACCTCGCGGGGCAATGTCCACAATTCACAGTCCGTGAGGGTAATCACTGTTTGCGGTGCCCGTTGCTCCAGTACCAGTTCTGGCCAGTGCAAAACCGTTCCCGGTGGCAGGGTCGTTATAGTGGCGGGGCGATCGCGGGTGGTGTGGTAGGCTTCCAGCTCTCCCGATCGCAGGATCATCAGATGAGTAACGGGTGTGTCTTCAAGGACAATGCGACGATTGGCCGCAATGGATTCTGTGCGCAGGGCGGCAGCGATCGCCTCTAATGCTGCCAAAGAAAGCGATCTAAGAGGAGTATGGGTTTGCAGCCAACTCAGGCGATCGGTCATCGAGGGCACCCCCCAACAAAATTAGTGATGAGGAAACACCTCACTACCTATGGCTCAGTTCCTTTACCAAACTACGCTAGGATTGTAAAGGTTTCTTACGCTCCTCAACGCTCTATTACAAAACCCGCAGGAAGTCGCTATGAGTCTGCCGATTCGTAATGTTGCCATTATCGCCCACGTTGACCACGGCAAAACCACTCTGGTGGATGCCCTACTGCGTCAGTCGGGTACCTTTCGTGAAGGGGAAGACATTCCTGAGTGCGTCATGGACTCCCATGATCTGGAGCGCGAGCGTGGCATTACGATTCTGGCCAAGAATACAGCGGTTCGCTACAAAGACTTGACGATTAACATTGTGGATACCCCCGGCCACGCCGATTTTGGCGGTGAAGTGGAGCGCGTCCTTGGCATGGTGGAGGGTTGTCTGCTGATTGTCGATGCCAACGAAGGGCCAATGCCCCAAACCCGCTTTGTCCTGAAAAAAGCCCTGGAAAAAGGTCTGCGCCCCATTGTGGTTGTGAATAAAATTGACCGGCCGCAGGCAGAACCCTACAAAGCCATTGATAAGGTGTTGGACTTATTTATTGAGCTGGGGGCGGATGATGATCAGTGCGAGTTTCCCTATCTTTTTGCTTCGGGCTTGGCGGGCTACGCAAAAACAGATCTAGACGAAGAGGGCAAGGATATGCAGCCCCTCTTTGAGGCCATTGTCCGCCATATTCCACCGCCCGTGGGCAATCCCGATGCGCCGCTGCAACTGCAGGTGACCACCTTGGATTACTCGGAGTACCTAGGGCGAATTGTCATTGGCAAAATTCACAACGGCACCGTGCAGGTGGGACAGCAGGCGGCCTTGGTCAAGGATAACGGCCAAATTGTCAAGGCAAAGATGACCAAACTCTTGGGCTTTGAGGGACTGAAGCGGATTGAATTGGACATGGCCAGTGCCGGCAATATTGTGGCGATCGCGGGCTTTAGTGATGCCAACATTGGCGAAACCATCACCGACCCCAACAACCCCCAAGCCCTACCCCTGATCAAGGTGGATGAACCGACCCTGCAAATGACCTTTGCGGTCAATGACTCCCCCTTTGCCGGTCAGGAGGGAACCTTTGTGACCTCGCGGCAATTGCGCGATCGCCTGTTTCGGGAACTGGAAACCAACGTGGCACTGCGGGTCGAAGAAACTGACTCCCCCGATCGCTTTGCCGTTTCTGGTCGGGGTGAATTGCACCTTGGCATTCTCATTGAAACGATGCGCCGCGAAGGCTATGAATTCCAAGTGTCCCAGCCACAGGTGATCTATCGTGAAGTCAATGGTCAGCCCTGCGAACCCTACGAATGCTTAGTGCTCGACGTTCCCGATGAAGCCGTTGGCGGCTGTATTGAGCGTCTCGGCCAGCGACGCGGTGAAATGCAGGATATGCAGGTGGGGGGCAATGGTCGGACGCAACTGGAGTTTGTGATTCCGGCGCGGGGTCTCATTGGTTTCCGGGGCGAATTTATGCGCCTAACGCGCGGCGAAGGGATTATGAACCACAGCTTTTTGGACTATCGTCCCTTGGCAGGCGAGATCAGCACCCGTCGCAATGGCGTCTTAATTGCCTTTGAGGAGGGCACGGCCACCTTCTATGCCCTGAAAAACGCCGAAGATCGTGGTGTCTTTTTCATTACCCCCGGCACCAAAGTCTATAAGGGTATGATTGTCGGTGAGCATAACCGTCCCCAAGACCTCGAAATCAACGTCTGCAAAGCCAAACAACTCACCAACTTCCGCTCCTCAACGGGGGATGAACTAGTGCAACTGCAAGCACCTGTGGAAATGAGCCTAGAGCGGGCACTGGAGTACATTGGCCCCGATGAACTGGTGGAGGTAACGCCCCAATCCATCCGACTGCGGAAAATGAGCAAGAAGCTGGCACGCCGCTAATGCTGACGAATGCCTTTTTTGCCCTCTCGCTGTTTCCCTATTTGGGGTTCTTGTACTTCATGACCCGCAACCCCAACACCCCCCGTTTAGCCCTCATTGGCTTCTATGGGACACTGGTGTTTGTTGCTGTCACCATTCCAGCGGGACTCTATGCCCAACAGGTCTATGGCACAACCTTGGCCAATGTGGATGGGTTGCACGGGGGGGCAGAATTTTTTCTAACCTTGGCCAATATCCTGATTGCCTTGGGCTTTCGCCGCGCCCTCAGGGAATCCTCCTAACCGCCTATTGCCAGCGGCATAACCAAAGAAAGCGCAGCCAACTACGCAGGAGTGCCAAACCCGCTAGTGCTGCTACTGTAAAAAGAGCGATCGCCCCCCCCAAAGCTTTGGCTGACCACAACATCGCCCCCGCCAAAAGGGTAAAACCAGCCAATCCCAAATAGACTAAACAAATTAACAAACTCTCAATGCGCCGCAGTTGCCGCTCCATGGTGGGATTGCGCACCGACAGTTGCAGTTCGCCACAAGCCAAGCGATCCTCTAACTGTTGCAGCCGCACTTCAACCCGACTGGGCTGCTGTAATCGCTGGTTGATTAGGGTTTGGGTTTGGTGAATCAGTTCTCGCCAGCCCCCCCGCGAGTGACGCATGAATTCCTTGACAAAGGGTTGGGCCGCCGCACTCAGGTTGTACTCAGGGTCTAAACTGCGGGCAATCCCATCGAGGGTTGTGAGGGACTTGAGAATATAGGTCATCTTTGCGGGTAAGCGAAAGGGTTGCTGCTCAAAAAGGGCATACACATCCTGTTGCAATTCCCGAAAGGCAGCTAAATCCACAGGCCGTTCGGTAAATCGATCTAAAATCAATTGCATAATCCGTTGTAGGGGGACTCTATCGGTAACAGGCATCAATAGCCCCAGTTCAATCAAGGCAGCAATCACGCGATCGCTATCCTTTTGCAGCACCGCAAAAAATGTTTGTACCATCTGCTGCTGATTCAGGGCTGGCACTTCCGTCATCATGCCGTAGTCATAGAAGATGAGATCGCCTTCCTTGGTCACGGCCAAGTTCCCCGGATGCGGATCGGCATGGAAAAAGCCATCAACTAATAACTGCTTGAGATAGCAACAAATTCCCCGCTGGTTAATCATCTGGGGATTCAAGCCAAAGGCTTCGATGGCGGCGCGATTGTCAATGCGAATGCCGGGGAGATACTCCATCGTCAGGACATAGCGGCAAGTATGCGTCCAATAGACCTTGGGGACGCGAATATGGGGGTCTTGGGCAAAGTTGGCACGAAAGCGATCGGCATTTTGCCCCTCTTGAACGTAATCAATTTCCCGCAGCAGAATACTAAAAAACTCCTCATAAATCTCTTGGAGGGCATAGGGACGGAGAAAGGGCAGCCAGCGATCGCCCCAGCGAATGAGTTCACCAATGGCCAGATAGTCCAGATACAATTTCGCCTCTAGATGGGGGCGTTGCACCTTGACAACAACCTGTTCACCACTGTGGAGTGTGGCGCGATGGACTTGACCGAGACTGGCGGCTGCAAGGGGTTTGGGATCAAAGGTGGCGTAGAGATCGGCAAGGGGTTGCCCCAAGTGCTGCTCAATCAGGGCGATCGCCTGTCGCGAGTCAAAGGCAGGCACCTGATCCTGTAGCTTTCTTAGCGCTTCAATGTATGCCGGGGGCAAAAGATCAAAACGAGTGGAGAGAAACTGACCCATTTTAATAAAGGTCGGCCCCAAGACCAATAATTGCTGTACGAGCCAACGCGCACGTTGAGATTGGGCGCGATCGCTCCGCCGCCGCCAAGTATAGTCCCACAGCAGTTGACTCCCAAAGCGCCCCAACACCCCCACAATTTGGCTCACACGGCGAAACAGGAGCCAGCAACTCGGACGATAGGTAGAGGCAGTAACCAGCATTCAGCAGCAATCACAAAAAGTGCCCAACCTCAACAATACTCCCTTTTTCACGGGCATTCAGATTTGCTCGCCCCGATTCTCTTCTGCCGTGTCTATGATGAGAACTAGAGTCCTGATCGGAATTTGCTATGGCGACCACACGTCAATTTAGTAGCTTCAGCGATCTCCTAGCCACCACAGACAAACCCCTCTTGGTTGACTTTTATGCCGACTGGTGTGGTCCTTGCCGCATGATGGCGCCGATTTTAGAGCAGGTCAAGCAAGTTTTGAAATCGGCTGTTGAGGTCGTCAAAATTGACTCCGAGCGCTATCCCCAACTGTCGAGTCAATACCACGTTCATGCTCTGCCAACCTTGATTCTTTTCCACCGAGGCCGTGAGGTTCAGCGCTGGGAAGGGGTTCAGCCGCCAGAAGTTCTGATTGATGCGATTCGCCGCCTGTAAAATTCTTCAAAAGAAAGGTGTTTGAGGAATCAATCAGGATTGGCCAATATCAGCTATTGGACATTGCTCGTACCACCGTTGGCGGGGGGCGTCATCGGCTACTTTACGAATGATTTAGCCATTACCATGCTCTTTCGCCCCTACAAGCCTATTTATGTCGGCGGCAAGCCACTCCCCTTTACCCCCGGTCTGATTCCCCGCAATCAGGAGCGGCTGGCTCGTCGCATTGCTGATGCCATTCTGGGTTCTCTCCTGACGCCAGAGGAGCTGCAAAACTTAGCGCGGCGTCTGTTGCAAGTGGAACGAGTGAAGGCGGTCATCCATTGGCTCCTACAAACAAGTCTGAGCCAAATTCAGGCTCAAAGTGAACAGCGATCGGCCCAAGTTTTGGCCAATATTCTACGGGATTTTTTTGGCAGTGCCCTACCCCGTTTGATTAAAGTGTGGTCGCGGCGGGAAGATTTTCTGGAACCACAACTGAATCAACTCTTTGATCAGGTATTAGTGGAGCTGCAACTGAGTGATGAGCAGGCGGAAAAACTGGCAGATTGGCTGCTGTCGGTCATGTTGCCCCCCGATCGCCTGCGACTGGCGATTATTGACTTTCTCACCGATCGCACGATTAATGTCCTCGATCAAGAACTACGCCAAAATACCAGTGGCACCTACTGGGTGGTGGCTAATCTGGTGGGGGTGCGCAATACGTTAATTCGCCTGCGGGAGTATTGTCTCAATGAACGCGAAGCCTGTAACCGCCGCCTTGGAGAATTAATCACGGCATTGGCACTGCGGCAACGCTTGGTGGAAGCGCTGCAAAATATCACCCTACAAAGTTTGCCCCTCGGTACGGTGCGGGAGCTACGGCAACTGTTTCGGCAGACAGTGCGCAGCTATATCCAGGAGCAGGGCTTTAGTGTCGTTGAAACGCTCAGTCAAACGGTGGAGTGGGAAACGATTTCCCTGAGTATTTTGCGGCGACTGCGGGATTCAGCCAGTCTGGGTGCCTCGCTGGAAGTGGTCAGCGATGAATTGGCTCTAGTGCTCGATCGCTATCTGGAACGGGATATGGAACTGATTATTGAGCGGGCGATTCCGATTTTGGATTTGGATCGGGTGATTGTGGATCGGGTCAAGGCCACCTCGCCAGAAAATCTGGAACTAGCCATTCAGGGCATTGTTCGCAGTGAGTTGCAAGCCATTGTCCGCTTGGGGGGCATTCTTGGCTTTTTGATTGGGGTGGCACAGGCCGGCTTTTTGTACTGGCAAAGTCTTCAGGGGGTCTAAACAGGGACTTTGACCTCAGATTCACCCGCCAACTGGCGTAGATTTTGGCAGCGAATGAGTTCAGTGACATCAAGAATAGGACGCCGCTCTAACTCTGCCACCTGAGAAATCCCTGCAAGGAGAGCCTTGGCAGCCTCTTGTTCACTGTAGCCGCGCCGTTGAGCCAATTGCAGGGCTTGGCGATCGGCCGCCACTTCCACGGGAATGCCCCGCGTATTTTGCCACACTTGAAGGCCAGCAAAGGTGGTTAGCCCCCCGGCTACCAAAATGCCGACAGGATCTGCTTGGACAACTTGTAAGACTGTACCCAGCAAGCCTGCCACCGTGAGTCCTTGGTAGAGGTCAAGTTTGATCAAACCCGTGGTGTTAAACCACGCCACTGCCCGCAGCAATAAAAGATCGCGCTCTGGGGTATCGAGATGCTGCCACAGGCGAAAGTTAATTTCAATCGGGCGATCGCCCCAAGGAAGAGCGGGCTGATAGCGCAACACTTTGCTTTGTTGTGGTCGAGAAACCAACTTACAGCGCATCCGTGCCGACGCCGGCATCAGATCAAGCAAGCGCGGAATCTCAG
Organism: Thermosynechococcus sp. TG215; assembly: GCF_031583455.1. Taxonomy (NCBI): domain Bacteria; kingdom Bacillati; phylum Cyanobacteriota; class Cyanophyceae; order Acaryochloridales; family Thermosynechococcaceae; genus Thermosynechococcus; species Thermosynechococcus sp. TG215. The sequence continues at coordinate 1,829,637 of NZ_CP134178.1, forward strand.
CCTCTGGGGTCATAGGGAAAGTCATACACTCATTGCTCTGCCTTTAGTCTGCCATTACCATCCCTTTTCTGCAATCTTTTAAATTCCTTAGAATGAGGGAGCAAGTGTTTTTTGTGCCCAAATCAAAATGGTGATGACATCGGCCTTTGCCCCCTCAGAACAATCGCTGGTTGCTTCTGGCCAAGAATTGCCCGCCGTGGATGTGGCGATTGTCGGTGCGGGGATTGTGGGTCTGAGCTTGGCCTGCGCCCTACGCCATAGTGGCCTAGCGATCGCTCTCATCGAAGCAACACCCTACGCGCGGGAAAACACCAAAGGCCAAGCCTATGCTCTGCACCAAGTGTCCCGCTACTTCTTTGAGGGGATAGGGGTGTGGGATCAGCTGATGCCCCATGTGCAGCCCTTTGAGGTGGTGCAACTCTCCGATGGCCATTGCCCCTTGACCGTTCGCTTTTCCCCCGCCGATTTGGGCACAGAAGCCATTGGTTATGTGGCTGAGCACGCCGCGATCGCCGAGACCCTTCAGAGCGTTCTACAGTCTGTTGGCAATGTGACGTTCTATTGTCCGTGGCGGGTGGTGGCCAATGAAGTGAAGGGCGATCGCGCCCACCTCACCCTCATCTCTGACCACTCCTCAGAACCCCAAGTGGCGCATTTGGCAGCGCGTTTAGTGGTGGCAGCAGATGGTGGCAAGTCTCCCCTGCGGCAGCAGATGGGCATTGAACCCAAGGGATGGCAATATGGTCAGTCCTGTGTGGTTGCTACCCTCGAGGTTGCCCATCCCCAACCCGTGATCGCCTATGAACGCTTTTGGCCAACAGGCCCCATGGGGGTGCTCCCCCTAGCGGGGAATCGCTATCGAGTGGTTTGGACACTGCCCCACCCAGAGGCACAAGCCGTTGCTGCCCTCGACGATCGCGCCTTTCTAGCGAAACTTCAGCCCTATCTTGACCCGCAGATGGCGCAGATTACGGGGGTGAGCGATCGCTTTGTCTTTCCAACCCAATTAATGCAAGTGAATTCCTATGTGGCCGATCGCTTTGTGGTTATTGGCGATGCCGCCCATCGCTGTCATCCAGTGGGAGGGCAAGGGCTAAATTTAGGCCTGCGGGATGTGTGGGCACTGGCGCAACAAATTCTTGCTACACCTTGTGAGAGACTGGGCGATCGCCCGTCCTTGATCCAATTTCACCGTCAACGCTGGTGGCAAAATGCCCTAACCCTTGGATTTACCGACCTACTCAATCGGCTTTTTTCCAATGCGTGGTGGCCTTTGGTGGGGGTGCGCCGCTGGGGCTTGTGGCTGTTGCGAACTGTTGCCCCCTTCAAACGTCTGGTGCTGCGGTTTATGGCCGGTCTCCTGCTACCCCTACCGAGCGATCGTCAATTCCCCAGAGGGCGTTAAAACTTTCTGCGCAATTATCTCCAGCGCCGTCATTCTGTAGGATTAATTTGACAGAGAAATGAACCACTTGGGAGAAATAGATGGCTGCTACGGATGATCTAGAGAAAATTCGCCGCCAGTTTGACTATGGCCCCTATCCCCGTGTTGCCATTGACAAAACTCCCAAGGATGAGCCGAATGTTCTCTTTGTCCACGATTTGGTGACCGCCTTTTATGTGCGGGATCATTGGGTGCCAGAGACCAAGGGCAAGCGGATTCTCGATGCCGGGTGTGGCACTGGCTATAAGTCCTTAGTGCTGGCGATCGCCAACCCCGGCGCGGAAATTGTCGGTATTGATCTATCCCCTGAGTCTGTGAAGTTAGCGGCAGAGCGACTCAAGTTCCATCACTTTGACAACGTTTACTTTGAGGCGCGCTCCATTTTGGATTTGCCCAGTTGGGGCGAGCAGTTTGACTACATCAATTGCGATGAGGTGTTGTATCTGCTGCCTGACCCCGTCGCAGGCCTCAATGCCCTCAAAAGTGTCCTTAAGCCCGATGGTATCTTGCGCGCCAATCTCCACAGTGCGCTGCAACGCTTCCCCTACTTTCGTGCCCAAAACCTCTTTAAGCTGATGGGCTTGATGGACGACAACCCCGAAGAAATGGAAATGGACATTGTCCGCGAGATCATGAAAGAACTCAAGGATGGTGTCGATCTGAAGGTTCGCGCTTGGAACCCGCACTATGAGAAGGAGGAGAGTAATGAGACCCTCTTGGCGAATCATTTACTGGTGGGCGATAAGGGCAGCACGATTCCCCAACTCTTTCAATACCTAGAAGCAGCGGGTCTGGAATTCATTTCCATGGTTAACTGGCGCCACTGGAATCTGGTGGATCTCTTCAAAGACCCAGAGAACCTGCCCACCTTTTTAGCGCTGAGCTTGCCCGATGTGCCCCAGGCAGTGCAATTGGAGATGTATGAACTTTTGCATCCCGTGCATCGCCTCTTGGATTTTTGGTGTAGTCCGCAACCCCGTGCCGCGGTACCCGACTTAGGGGAATGGTCTGAGGAGCAGTGGGATCAAAGTACGATTTATCTCCATCCGCAACTGCGCACTGAGGCAATCAAGGAAAAATGGCTAGGGTATCTCAATGACCGCATGATTGTAGACTTGGGCACATTTATGTCCTTTTCTAGTCCCACGTCGGTCTATGTGGATCCGCTGGGATTGGCAACACTGCTGCCCTTGTTTGATCAGCCCTTGGCCTTTCCAGAGTTGTGCGATCGCTATCAACGCTTGGCTCCCCTCGACCCCCTCACCCTAGAACCCATTGAACCAAGGGTGGCACGGCAACAACTGCAAGCCCTTTTGACCCGCTTGGAATTGAGTTTATTTGTTCTGGTTAGTTTACCCTAAACCCATCCAGCCAAGAACTTGGGCAAGCGCCAGTCCCAAATAGCTGGCGATCGCATAGCCAAGCAGTCCCAAGGTAATCCCGACCCCCATTAACTGGGGTTGATGCCGACCCGTGGCTTGGGCAACGGCTGTGGTTGGTCCGCCAACAGCTGCCTGGGAGGCAAGGGCAAGCAGTTCCACATCCAACTTCAGGAGTGCCCCAAGGCCGAAGGTGACAAGACCGTGGGTAAACACAATCATGGTGGTAAAGAGAATCATTTCCAGTCCCACCGGAATGAGCGAGGGCACATGGGTACCGGCACCAATCACCGTAAAAAAAAGATTCAGGCCAAACATTCCCAAAGCGCCCGTGCCCCGCAGGTAGCGCATCCATTTGAATTGCGCCAGCGCCAAGCTGAGGGTGGTGAGCCAGACAATGGTGGGAATCAGCGGCCAAAACTGATGCAGTGCCGTTGACAAGACCAAGATAGCTATGGCCAAGCTGAGGAGAATGGCCAAATCCACAGGAGCGATCGCTGAGGTCGTCGGTAGCGGCATCACTCTAACAGTTGCCTCTGCATCCCGTGAAGGATAAAAACGGGCTAATAGCGAGGGTAGAGTAAGGGTTATCGCCAGCCAAACTGCCGTGAGCAGGTTATCCGCCGTCGTGGCCGCACTAAAGAGCAAATCCGAAAGGTTGAGGGCACGCCCAACCCCCACAAAGTTAATGCTGCCGCCAATATAACTAGCCGCCAAACTGCCCGCCAAGCGGGGGGTATCCCCCAAAAACCAACGATGGAACAGCACACCTGCAAGGAGAGCGCCCACCAAGGTTCCACAACTGGCCAGGCCAAAGGCCAACAGCGCCGATCGCCCCAAGCGCCGCACATCCTGTAAATTCACCAGCAGTAGTAGCCAGACGATCGCCAAGGAGGTGATGGTGCCGTAGATCGTGTCATAGACCGGCGATTGTTGGGGAATAAGACCCAAATTTGCACAAATGGCCGCCAGAATCAAAACAATCAGCGCAGACCCCAAGCGTGCTGCCCAGGGAAAACGCTGCTCTAGCCATAGCCCCAGCGCCGTCAGCGTCGATAGGATGCCCCAAAGGATCAAGTCATCCATGGGGGGTCAACTCCGCTAGCCGCTGTCCCAACCGTGTCGGCTGCTCATAGACCCGCCGCAGGGTATTCACATCCCGCTGTGAAATGGGGGGCGGATCCGCCACTTGGGCAAAATAGAGGGCATCAGTGGGTAGGGGGCTATGTCCCCAAATGCCGAGGGCATGACCCAGTTCGTGGCGCAGCGCTGCAAGGACAAACTTGGCAGCTTGAGTCGGACGCACCACGACACGGCAGCGATGGCGCAGCACCCCTTGGCTATCCACAAAGAGTTCGTAGCTGGTTTCAGCAAAGCGGGCGCGGCGGTTATTTTGATCCGTGGGTCGCTGCGAGAGCAAGCGAATATTCGCCGCTAGGCTGGCATCCACAATTTTTAAGGGCAAATAGGCGGACCACTCCTTTACGGCCTGTTCTGCCGCTGCTTGCCACACATGGTTCGGATCCCACGGCGGCGGTTCAATTGCAACGGTGACCGGGAACTCTGTCCACAGTAGATAGCCCACTTCCACCGCTTGGACTTCATCAAAATAGTCCTCACCTTTCCTAGGAATCTCAGCGAGGGAGGGGGGCAACGGATAATGCACTGCTGCTGGCAGTTGGATATTCTGGCGCGTCAGGTTTGCGGTGCCTGCCAAGGACTCCCAATTCCCTTGGGTACCGCCCAGCATCAATCCTAGGGCAACCATGCACACCAAGAACCACCAGCGACGCTTCATCCTTGCTCCTCAACAGGTCTGTACAAAGGGCCAGCCCGGAAATCGCCAGAGAATAAGGGGAATTGCCACCGTCCAGAAAAAGGCATTGAGCAAGGCAATTTGACCCGCCAGATTCATCGGCAAATGCAACCATCCCTGCAACACCCAGCGATCCAAGGGCAAGACCAAGAGCCACATAAAACAAATGACGGCCATTCCGCCCCAAAAGATTGGCCAGCGGGCGTTGCTATTGAAGCCCTCAAAAAAGGTTTGACCCACCAGTTCTTCGAGAATGGCGACGGGGGCAGAGCGGTATTGCCCACCTGTGACTTGGGTAGCGGCGGCCAGTTGCGGAGCATGATCACCGACAACAATGGCGTTGATTTTGACTCGTTGTTGGCGGGCATTGGCCACCACGCCTGCATCTACTGGGGCTTCCCCATCGGTAATGAGGAGCAGTTGGCGGCAGCGATTCGAGATCTGTTGCAGTTGTTGGGTGGCCATGGCGATCGCCCCCGAAAGATTGGTGGCACTGGGATCCACTTGGGCAAGCAAGTCACTGCGATTAAGGGCTTGATCCAATTGGGTGAGGAGCAGATCACTATTGGTCTCAAACCGCGGCGTCAGAAACACCACATTGCGGCCAAAGCCGTGGATCATGACTTCGTTGGGGTTGGTGAGTTCCCGTTGGTTGCGTTGCAAGTAGAGCTTGGCAGCGAGCACCTGCTGCGCTATTACAGTTTGGGGTTGATTAAATTGCAACGGATTATTGCCAAACGTACTGCCGCTGAGATCAAGGGAGAGGACAACGGCGACACTAGGACGTCCCCAATTCAACAGTGAGAAGAGCAGTGCCAGCAGGACACAGCCTATGAAAAGAATGAGGGGAATCTGAAAAAGAGGGTAATACCACAGTTGTCGCCGACGGGTCATAACTCACCTAAGGCAAGGTACCGCTAAAGACTGCGAGGGCAGGCCCGGTCATATACAAATGTTGGCTAGGCAAATCCCAGCGAATATGGAGATCTCCCCCCGGCAGTTCAACCGTGGCTTGGGCTTGATCGCCCACAGGACTCAGGCGATGGGTCAAGACGGCAGCGACGAGAGTGGCACAGGCTCCCGTTCCACAGGCAAGGGTCATGCCCGCTCCCCGTTCCCAGACGCGCATCCGCAGGCGATCGCTCCCTAGGACTTGGACAAACTCAGTATTGGTACGCTGGGGAAAAACGGGGTGATGTTCAAACTGTGGGCCAAGGGTTGCCAGATCAACCGCAGCGACATCCTCGACAAACGTGACACAGTGGGGATTTCCCATACTCACACACGTCACCAACCACGGGCGATCGCCCACCATTAGGGGCACATCAATCACCTTTTGATCTGCGGCTGCCAAGGTGGTGGGAATCTGCTGCGCCAAGAGTTGGGGTTTGCCCATATCCACCGTTACCTGACCATCCGCTTGTACCTCTGGCACAATGAGACCGGCAAGGGTGTCAATGCGGTAGCGCACGATTTCGCCGGCGGAGCGACCCTCAAGGGCAAAAATAAACTTGGCCAAACAGCGAATGCCATTACCGCACATTTCGGCCACTGAGCCATCGGCATTGTACATCCGCATGCGGTAGTCGGTATCCCCCGTGCCTGTCAGCAAAAAAATGACGCCATCGGCGCCCACGCCAAAGTGGCGATCGCACCAGTGTTGCGCTTGTTCTGGGGTTAAGAGCAGCTCTTCCTGATGGCGGTTGTCAATGAGGAGGAAGTCGTTTCCTAACCCTTGATACTTCTGAAAAGATAGGCTCATAAAATTGAAAAGGTATGAGAGGGAAATCCATGACCGACGAATTCAATACGGCACTGCCCAGCATTCACCAGTTGCAGACCTTCATTAAAGATAGCACCGAGGTTGAAGTCAAGCTCAGCACCAGTGATCTCGTGGTTGGTAAGGTGCGCTGGCAGGACGCCAATTGCCTGTGCGTTGTCGATCACTACGATCAACCCACCATTATTTGGAAACAGGCCATTGTCTTTATTAAACCCAAGCTAGCCTAGGAGCCACAGTGGCAGCGCCACAGCCAAGGCCTCTTGATAGACCACCTGCCAAGGTTGCTGATGCTGACGGGCAAGGGCGGCACAGTCTTCGTATTCGGGCTGGACATTGAGCCGCTGTCCTTGGTGTTCGGCTACTTTCACCCGTACTTCACCAAATGATGTTGTGATGGTTTTGATTTGGCGTTCAAGGATATAGCGCTCCTGTACCTGCCGCCGCAGCCCCAGCGTCGTTGTTTCGCGAAAGAGGGTCTGGACACAGGCGGCCTCTGCACTGGGGGGACACAACACCGTGAGCAACACCCCCAAGCGTGACTTTTTCATCGTAATGGGTTGGTAAAAGACCTCAATCGCACCAGCAGCATAAAGTTGTTCAAGAGTATAGCTGAGGGCTTGGGGTGTCATGTCATCCAGTTGGGTTTGCAGTTCGACAATGGTTTTTGCCGTAGTTGTTTCTGCTGAGTTCGACAGGGTTCCCAACCAGAGACGCAAGAGATTCGGTAGGGGCAACTCTTGACTCCCAGCGCCTAAGCCCACCCGTTTCAATGTCATCGCTGGCGGTGCCCCAAAGCCCTCACTCAGGGCACAAACCAAGGCAGCTCCCGTAGGCGTGACCAGTTCTTTTGCAATGCCATTGCTATAGAGGGGCACTTGGTAGGTTTGGCACAGTTGTAAGACCGCAGGAACAGGGACTGGTAGTTGACCATGGGCCGCTTTGACCGTTCCGCCCCCAGTGGGTAGCGCCGAGCAGTAAATGTGACTAACATCGAGGTAATCCAACCCCAAGCAGGTGCCGACAATATCCACGAGGGCATCTACCGCTCCCACTTCATGGAAATGTACTTTTTCTGGCTCAATGCCATGCACGGCGCCCTCAGCAATGGCCAAGGCTTCAAAAACCTTGAGGCTCCAGTCACGGGCGCGATCGCTGAGGTGGGCGGCACGGATTTGCTCTGCAATGTCTGGCCAATGGCGATGGTGATGGGAGTGGCGATCGCGCAGATGCACCTGTGCTTTTAATCCCCGCTGTCCCTTGCGCTGCACCGTTTCTGTGGTCAACTCAAACGCATCGGCAATCCCGAGCTTGGCCAGTTGGCTTTGCAGATAGTCGAGGGGAACCCCCAGATCAAGGAGGGCACCCAGACACATATCCCCTGCCACCCCAGCAGGGCAGTCAAAATAGGCAACCGTCATAGCAAACTCACAGGTGCAGCGGCACTAAGGACTATGATACCGGGTTTATAGTGAGCGAAACTGCAAGGAGACTTACCCTACCGCTGAGGTTTCTGTGGCGATCAACAGCTCATCAACTATAACCGACGGTTGCCACTGGTAGCGCCTCAAGTTAATGCGATCGCCCGCCTCAAAAATAATCCCCTCTGCCTCTAGGCGCCAGCGCTGTAACTCATCCGTCCCTTGGCGTTGGGGCGCGTAGGAGATTTTGCCTTGGGCATTAACCACCCGATGCCATGGAATGTCAGAATTCGGTGCCACTTGATAAAGGGCATAGCCCACATAGCGTGCATGACGCGGCCAACCACACAGGGCGGCAATTTGGCCATAGGTGGCCACACGTCCTACGGGGATTTGCTTCACTAACCAATAAATTTTTTGTTGAAACGTCAGTGCCTGCGTGTCTGTCTTCATAAGATTTCACATTTTAAGGCACATTCAACTCCTCTAAATCCGTATTCCTACGGAGGAAAGCATCAAAATGAACCCCCTAGATTAAACATTAAGGGTGGTAACAGGATTACTAAATTCAATTAAGAACACCTGCCCCCGAAAAGATAGATCGGTCATGATTTAAGCAGCAGCAATGCTGAGGCAGGGGAGGGTGGAATTCGTTGTTTTGTGTTGAACCATGATGTGTTTCTCATCGAATTGCTTTTTGCTGAATGATGGCTTCTATGCTTTTTTGACTTGAGTTCCCAATTGTCTTTGTCGATATTCTTGACGCTATTTGATGGAGTCACCCTATGACCATGACCAGTTCCCGACCCCAAGCCGCCACTGGCGATCGCTACGGTGTTAACCATCTCCTGCGCAAAAAATACCCGAAACGCCACCATCACTATGCCTTTTGGGACTTCTTTGAATTCGATAGCGATCGCGGTACCTACACCGATTGGAACAATGCCCGCAACCTCCTCGTCACCGAAGACTTCGTCATTGGCCTCATTGAAGGCCTTGAAGAGGAAGTTGGCCCTGCCTCCAGCGTCGTCATGTACAAAATTGGTGAAGAATGGGGACGCCGCGATGCCGAGTTCTTTGCCAAATGGTTCCCGACCGAATATGGCTATGAGCAGGGGATCAAGCAAATGCGGCTTCCCTATGTCCTCGAAGCTTGGTGGTGGCCCTACACAACCCAAGGCTGGGGTAACTGGGAAGTGGATCTCAGTGAGCAAAAACACGGCTTCATGTTTATCAACATCTTTGATTCGGTTGTGGCGCGTACCTTGGGGGATGTTGGCCGACCCGTGTGCCACCTCTACGCAGGCCTCTTTGCCGGTTTCTTTAGCGGCCTGATTCAAAAAGAACTCAGTTGTATTGAAATCCAGTGCTACGCTATGGGAGAAACCTACTGCAAGTTCCTGCTCGGCAAGCAAGATCGCATTGATGCCGCTGCCTTCTGGCAAAACGAAGGAGCCTCCGCCAAAGATATTGAAAAACGGCTCCGCAGTGGAGAACTGGTCTATGAAAAACCGAAACGGTAATTGGCAACAGCAAGCCGTTGCTGAATTCTTTGAGGAACTGAACTGGCTGGGCTTGGTGCGCCAGCAGCCGATCGCAGAAACCTTGGTTCTCAACTGGCAATCCCTGAAAGTAGGAGAATTTTGGCAGCGGGTCAATTGGCTGGGGCTTGAGGTCAAAGGGGCGATCGCTCCCACGAGTCCCACAGAATGGCCCAGCTACCGCGTCAAGGACTTCTTTGGTCACATGAACTGGGAAGGGATTGGGGTCATCTTGCCTGCGATCTCACCCCCCCTAGAGGAGGAAATGGCGGCTCCCCCCGTTGCTGCCCCTACCCTCCCTTGGGCTGCATGGTCGGTAGAAACCTTCTTCCGCCAACTCAACTGGGAAGGCCGTCCGGATCAAGCCATCTCCCTCGAGCCAAGTCTGTGCCTCTGGCGCCTGTCGGTCAAAGACTTCTGTGCCAGTATTCCTTGGGCAGGCCAACCCGTGATTGCCCAAGTGAGGAAAGTGGAACCCCCGCCCCCTGCCCCCATGGAACCCGAAGTCACCCTCTCAGACTTATCAAACCTGTTTTAGGAGATCCCTATGCACACGGAGTTAATGAATCTCTACTACAAAGCCGAAGAAAACTACCTCAGCAATGTGGACATCAAAGTCTTCCGCCACCACATCGAGTCTCTGCAACAGCGGTTGAGTACCTATGAATTTCTGCGGGATCATGAAATTGAAATCTTCCAGCCTGTAGCCGACACTCTGCAAAAGAAATACCCCACCGAAAATCCCCAAACCCTTGAGCAAGTGTTGCGTCAAGCGATCGCCCTACTGCGCTATGCCGCCATGGCCATGCTCCTGAATAACCCCGAGTTTTTGCAGCATCGGCTCCTCGAGTGGCTCACGGAAGTGGTCAACGCCCACCAAACCCAAACCCTATGGAGCAGTTGCCACGAGCTTCTCAGTGCCCGCCTCAAGGAAATGCTCACCGAGGCTGAACAGGACTTGATTTTGCCGCTGTTGGATCACGCCCAAGCGACCCTTGTGGGTCTGCCAGCGGTGGTCTCTGTCCACGCCTAGATTAGGGTTGGAAGTCTGCTGAAAGTGCTTGTTATGCCTACGAATGAGGATGTCCTATGATCTCTGTTGCTGATTTGGTCAAAGACCCCATCATCCCCGGCAACTACTACGCTGCCGATGCCTATGTACAGGGGGATTTTGAAACAGGTCTGATTGAAAACCGCAAAGGTGCCCGTCTCATTGCCCTACCGGATATTTTGCTCCAAGCCATCTATGCCGGCCTCGATCAGGAAGTGGGACAGGCCAGTGGGGTGGTTCTCTTTAACTGTGGTCGCTGGTGGGGCAAGAACTTTTATCGCCGCTTTGTCGAGGAGGTCAGCGAGTACTATCGCCGTCCCCTTGCGGAAATGGAAATGGTGGAGTTTCTCCAGTGTCTCAAGGAATGCTGGAAGACCCACGGTTGGGGCACGATTGATCTCGATGTGAGCTTCTACCAGCAGGGCTTTTTGGTGGTGAAAACGTGGGACTCCCCCTTTGCGGCGGCGGCTCCCAAAAATACGGGTCAGCCCCAATGCGCTGCCGAGGCGGGGATTTTAGAGTCCTTCTTTAGCCAATTGACCGGTCGCGATCTCCACTGTGTGCAAACTGCCTGTGAAACCCTAGGGGCAACCAATAACCTCTTTGTCTTGGGCTTGCGGGAGCGGGTCGAACCGGCTAAGGCTTGGCTGCAAGAGGGACAGGATCATGACACGATTATGGAGCGGCTATGTCGCACTCAAGCCGCTTGAGTATGATCCTAAAGTAACTCTCGATGCGTCATTAAAAGGAGAAAAGAGCAGTGGCCAAAGTTGTCAAACTTGAACCCATCTCGCGGGAAACCACGATTAATACCAATGACAATTTGCTGTCTGCTCTATTGGACTCTGAACTCCACGTGCTCAAGGAGTGTGGCGGGCGCGGGATGTGTGCCACCTGCCATGTCTATATCAAAGAGGGGATGGAGAGCCTCTCCCCGATCAGTAAGCGTGAGCAACGCACCCTTGAAGTGATTACAACGGCAAATGCCACCTCTCGCTTGGCCTGTCAGGCACGGGTACTGGGGCCGGGGGTAGTGGTGGAGCTACCCTCAGGAATGTATGTCAACGCGGTTGAAGATATTGAGTCTTTGATTGGGCGGCGGGCTGAGCAGGATATTTTGCACCCCCTCGATGGCCGCGTCTTGGTGGAAGCGGGCAAGCTCATTACCCGCACGATGATTACCCAGCTGAAAGATACCCAAGTGCAGGTGGGGCAATATCTCGCCAATACGTCGGATGCCTAACCAACCACTTCATTTTCATCCTCAGGGAGGCACCATTTATGGAAGACCGTAGTTTGAATTCCCATGACACGCCATCGGGCAGGGGGCTAGCACCCCTAGAATGGGGCGCAACAGGGCTAACGGTTGTGTTGTCGGTGGCGGCGGCTGCGACCCAACAGGCCATTTTGACAGCGATCGCTCCTTTGCCCCTCTCATTGGCGGTGGGCTTAAACTTAGTGAGCCGTAAAAAATTGGATGCCCAGTTCCAAGCCTTTGTGCAGCAACAGGAGGCCAAAATTGCTGAATTGGTGGCGTCCCAAGGGCAGCAGCAGTCAGAGGTCGGCGGCCTTACCTTGGCCCTTAGTCAGGTGCGCGATCGCCTTGAGGATGTGCAGAAACAGGTCATGCAACTCAACCAAGGGGCACGGGATCTCCACGACTACACCCGCATTCTTGACACCGAGCAAAAACAAATTGAGGAAGTGCTGGATTGCTTGCGGGAAATCGAGAAAAATACCCAAGTGATCCAAGTGGATCCCAGCCATGCCAAGGCTTACTACAATCGCGGTCTGACCCATCAGCGTCTAGGGGATGCCGAAGCAGCAATTCTCGATTACACAGAAGCGATTCGAATTAACGATAGCTATGCCAAGGCCTATCACAATCGCGGTGTAGCGCGCTCAACTTTGGGCGATCGCAAGGGAGCAGTAGAGGATTTGCGCACAGCGGCGAAGCTCTTCTTTGAACAAGGGGACATTAGCAGTTATCAGCGGGCACGGGATCTGGCCAAGCGTATCCATGAAGTGGGGAGTATTGAACAGGACAATAAAGAGGTACCCTTAGAAATCCTCTTCTCCTAGGGGACAATTCATTTTGCTGCTGACCCTGCATTGACAGGGGCAAAATTGCGAATCATTCTGAGAAATGTTTTTCGTTGATGGTTGAGGCTCCTTGTTGGCCACGGCTCGTGCTGCCCAAACCTCCCGTTACCGGCTGGTGGATCTAGCCGGTCAAGGCCAGTACGGACAAGTTTATCTGGCGGTCAATCGCGAGTCGGGTGAACTGGTGGCAATTAAGGTGCTCAGCGAGCGGCAATTGCTGACCCGTGGCTTTTTGCGGGAGTTGAATTTTCTCCTGACGCTTCAGCATCCCCATGTGGTGGGTTGTCAGGCGATTGACTATATTCGCGTGCACCATAGCCCCCAAGTAAGCCGCAGTTTGGTAATGGATTATTGTGCCGGGGGGACCTTGCGATCGCTCCTAGAGCAAGAACAGGCCTTACCCCTGACCACCGCTTTGCGCCTTACGCTGGATGTGCTGGCAGCTTTGACCTATGCCCATCATCGCGGCATTCTCCACTGCGATCTCAAACCGGAAAATATCCTGCTGGAGGTGACTGCTACGGGCTGGCAGGCAAAGGTGTCCGATTTTGGTGTCGCACGCCTCATTGAGGATGTCAAGGGCAGCGGTCAAACGGGATCTCCTGCCTATATGGCGCCGGAGCGTTTCTATGGTCAGACGATGCCCGCTTCGGATCTCTATGCAGTGGGGATTCTCATGTACGAGATGATCGTTGGCGATCGCCCCTTCCACGGCACACCTGCTGAACTCATGACTGCCCACCTTAGCCGTCCCTATACCCTTCCTGAAGGCTTGCCCTTTCTGGTGCGGAGCACTATTACTAAAGCGTTGGATAAATTACCGCAGCGCCGCTATAAAAGTGCAGCGGAAATGACGATGGCGGTGCAATTAGCCCTAGAGGTGATCGCGGCAGAGCGTCATGAGCAGCTGTTGTTGTTCTCTAGGTCACCGGCGGCGGTTTGGCTGGGGGAACCCCAAGGCTATTCTTTAGCGATACCGCCCCAACAGGTTGCTAGTACGGCCACAAGGTTCTATGGGGTGGTGGGCGATCGCCTGTGGGCCTGGCAAGCCAAGGAATCTCACCCTGAAGTGATTGGCCAATGGCCGCTGCCACCGTTGCCGATTCAACTCTATGGCGGTGAATTGAGGGCTTGGCTGGGCATCCAAGGGCAGCCACCGCAGCTTTTCTGTATCCATGACGGGCTCATTCCCCTAGAGTGTCATCTTCGCTCCACTCTGAACCGATTAGCCATTGACGCCACTGGTTATTGGTGTGCAGAAACGCAGATTGATGATGCAGGAGAATTAACACTTCATGTCCAACTGCTCAATGGTCAAGGACAGCGCACTCTCCGCTGTGGATGGCAGGGACGAGCTTTTGTGGATACACTCCTCCTCAATCGTCGTTATGGCTTGGTCATCAGTCGTTCCCAACATTCCGAGACGGAGCATGCCACCACCCATTTTCAACTCTTTGACCGCCGCGGACACTGGCGGCTATACACCCAACTGCCTGCCCACCTGACATTGTTTACCCCGGCCCATCACCAGCCGTGGCAACTAGCAGCGTTTGAAGATCATCCGCAGCAACCTCTATTGATGCTCCTCCATTTGCGGCCTTGGCGGATTCAACGCTTGGGGCTGCGGTTTCGTCCCCAATTTCTCTGTGCTACGCCTTGGGGCTATGTGGTGGCGGGTCGCCATCGTTTGAACTTAGTGACCCACAGCGGCGAAATTGTCGGCACGGCTGAAAGTGAGCAGGAGATTTGTGGCCTCGGCTTTACGGGCGATCGCCACCTTTGGCTGATTCGGCAGCATCAGGGCAAGTATATTTTGCAAACGTGGGATATTACGGCCTGGGAAATTGACCTCATCCTCTAGGCCAGCCGCCTATGATAGAAAGAATAGCCGTGGGATATGCCCCATGAAACAGCCTCAGATTCTCAAAATTACCCGCAAAGCGGCCAGTCTGAAACAAAAGCAAAAGCAGCAGTCATCTCCCACCACCCTTGATGTTACAGCGACAACGGTAGCCTCTGAACCCGTCGTTGAGGTAGCAGCGGGCGATCGCGACAGTGCTCAAGGGCGTCAACATTGGTGGAGTGAACGCTGGATTGGTGTGCTAGAGTCCTTTGGCTGGCGCCGACGCCTAGAGCGGGCACGCAATTATGTCCGTGAAGGACGGGTGCTCACCTTGGAATTCAAGGGCAACCAAGTCCATGCCCAAGTTCAAGGCACGGCTCCCGAACCCTATCACGTCAAACTGCATTTGGATGCCTTTAGTGAAGAGCAGTGGCAATATGCCATTGACGGCATGGCACAAAAAGCCTTCTATGCCGCGAAGCTCCTAGCGGGAGAACTGCCCCCCAGTATTGAAGAAGTCTTTACCCAAGCTGGATTGAGTTTATTTCCCTTTACTAAGTTCGACATCCATAGCCGCTGCAATTGCCCTGACCCCGTCAATCCCTGCAAACATATTGGCGCGGTTTATTACTTGCTGGGGCAATACTTCAACGAAGACCCCTTTTTACTCTTTCAGTTGCGGGGCAAAACCAAAGAGGAGATTCTCCAACGCCTGCGCCACTATCGGGCAACGGCGACTACCCCCTCTATGGTGCCCACCCCCCCACCCCTCTATGAGCCACCGAAAACCGATGCTCCCTTTTGCCAATATCGCCAGCCCCTACCCCCAGAGTTAGTGGTGCTTGTCCCCAGTGGTCAACCCCATGCGGTGCTATCCGTGTTACCCCCCTTTCCCCATGAGGTTCCCAGTGAAGTGGCGCAGTTAATGGCCACCCTAGAGCAGATGTACAGCAGTGCCAGTCTTGCGGCCTGTCAGTTGGCGATGGGTGAACCGCTGAGAGGAGATGAAGGAACCGAAAGTGAGCCATGAAACCCAACCAGTATGACGGTCAGGGCGAAAATCTCAAACGTGGTCTCAAAGCAGAGGACACCTTCTTAGAGCTTGCCCGCAAGCAGGGATTCCAAGTTCACCACGCGAGCGAAGCTGCTGATATTCATGAGCACTGGGATTGTTTGTTGATTAAGGGGTATGCGTCCCTGAAAGTGGACATCAAGGCAGTCAAGAAAATTCAACGCCAAGACCCGCAGCCCCAAGATCAATACACTTGGATAGAATTGCAGGGGGTACGTGATCAAGGCTGGTTGTTTGGCGGTCACTCAGACTATATTGCCTTTCAAACGTTGAACTCATTTATTTTGGTGCAGCGCACAGCACTGATAGCGTTTGTGCAAAAGAATGTCGATCTCGCCGTTCAAGTGACCCAACCTACAGAGGCCCTAAAAAAACATCAAGGCAAATATCCTGTGTACCGTCGCTCAGGGCGGAGCGATCGCCTCATCTTAGTCGAAACCGATATTCTAAGACAGCTTCCGGGCAGTATCGAGTGGCTGAATCCCCAGTAACTTCCCCCTTTTCCCCAATGAAAGTCGCTCTCAAAGAAGATCACATCCCTTTAGACCAGCGATCGCCCAACCTGTCAATAATATGCACCATGTCTGAATTGCTCCAGCCCGCCAGCAGATGGGCAGCAATGGCACACCCCCCCGCACCAACCCCTTCCTTGACAAACCCCTGTTCATAGGCACGCAGGGCAGGATGACGGGATGCGCTGAAATCAAGTTGCGTGTAAATGAGTGGACACTGAACACGCTCTGCCAAGCGGTGAATCTGAGCCGTTTGATCTTCAATCAGCCAGCGGGTTGTGCCCACCACGATTTGTGCGGGACACCAAGGAAGCTGACGCCACTGGGCGATCGCTCGCGCAAAGGCATAGACCGCCATCATTTGTGACCCCCCCGCCAGCAACACACCACAGGTTTGACTTGCCCGCAGGGCCATAGCCGCCACCACCACCTGCATTGGATCGCCAATCGCTGCTACACAAGTGAAAGGATCCGCATTAGCAGGGAGATGGGCAAGCCCCTGTTGCACGAGTGACCACTTTTGGGCATGGTTACTCTGGCGATGACTACTGCCTACACAATCGCGAGCGGGGATGCCCAAACTTTCACAGAGGGCAAGGGCAGTGGTTGTGCCGCCCACGACACATTCAGCAATGATCAGCCACGGATATTGGCTGCTGAGCTTGGCTCCCCAAGACCATCCCTGTTCCCAGAGCTGCGCTACAGTTTGGGCTGTCATCGCTTCAGCCGTGGTTAGGCAGCGCGCCGGAGCGCCCCCCAAGTCAATCATCTCGGGCAGACGCGGCAAAGGTAAACCCGCATCAAAGACGTAGAGGGGCAACGCCAAGGCCTCAATGAGGGCACGACTAATTAGAGCAGGGGACGCACCCGCCGTCAGGGGTGGCAGCGGATAGCGGTAGTAGGGTTGAATGCCTCGCAGCAGGAACTCGCCATCCGCTAGGGCTGTGGTTCGGCGATCGCTGGGGGTTTGACCCGCTGCCGAGATTCCGGGAATCAATGCCGTTTCCGTAAAGCCAAGAACACAGACTAGGGCAGGAAAGTCGGGGTGCTGGCAGTGGCGATCGCCCCAAGCGCGGGCAATGGATTCTCCCGTGGCAACGCCAATCATACTAATCGACTAATAATTCCCGACCACTGCACCTGCTTGAGGTGTTCACGGCGATAGGAGAAAAAGCATTCAGCATCGCGAAACGTACAGTGGGGAGACAGGGCAATTTGCTCGTCCCTTAGCCCCAATTGCAGCAATTGCAAGCGATTCACCCGTGCCACATCCACCCGAAGTCGCTCAGGGTCTGGATCAAGAAAGATCATCTCTGGGTCTAAGGCAGCGAGACGCTGGTAAAGATCATCGCGGTCAGTGGTTTCCGTCACCCCCTCAAGAATGGTCTGCGCCAAGGCACGGGCCACATTCAGCCCCACTTGATAGACCTCACCGCGAATCGCAGGCCCCATGGCAATCCGTAAATTGGCAAGATCACTGCCGAATGCTTGCATCTGCTGGAGCGTGGCCCTAGAGATTTGGATCGCTGTCCCCCGCCACCCCGCATGAATCGCCGCAACCCGTCCACTGCCCACATCGGCAATGAGTAGCGGCACACAATCGGCACTACACACCCAGAGGGCTTGATCAGACCCTGTGGCCACAAGGGCATCCGCTGCCAATCGTTCATCACGGGCTAAAACTTCTGCTGCCAAAGCCACGCGATCGCCATGCACCTGTTGTGTCCGTAGCGGTGTTGCTGTCGTGCCTAGGGCTGCGGTGAGGGTGCTGAGGTCTTGTCCTTGCCAATCGCGAGTAAAGAAGCCATGCTGAAACCCCTGCAAAAGATCGCAGGTGAGAAAGCGCCCGAGGTCAGTGGTTTGCCAGCGCCACATTGTCAGATCCAATGACAGCTAAACTATGGCGTTCTCGTAGCTCCCTAGAAGGCACGAATCGCCTCCTTTAATACCTCCTCCCTAAGCGTTGAACGTAAAGATTGGGGTGTGCCCAAATCAACAGAACAGCTTAAGATTTCCTCCAAATATTCTTTTAGCTCAATGAAGGTAAATAATCCAACAGGCCTTTCAAACTCTACTAACAAATCAACATCACTTTCAGCGTGAGCTTCATCCCGTGCCACTGAACCAAACAGCTGCAGGGTCTTTACTGCAAATTTTTTAAGGGATTCTCGACGGTTTTCTAAGGTATTGATCCCTAATTGACGACTCAACATTCCAATGTTTCCTTATTCCTTTAATCTGAATCTGACCGATCCACTGGCTGATGCGGTTCATCGGGGAGAGAGTCCTTAAGGGGTTCTAGGCAGCAGGGGGCAAGTCAAAGAGAACGGTGGTCATGTAGCGTTCTGCCCAAGCAGCACCAAAGGCTTTTTCCAGAACCCGGCGGGTTTTATCGTTCTGCTGTTGCTGGTGGCAGTACTGCCGTTGGCCGGCAATCACGGCTTCGGGCTGATCCGTGGGCACAGCTTGCTGGCTAAGTTGACAGTGGAGCGTGAGGTACTCACCAATGCGATCGAGAAATTGCTGTTCCTCAGTGTCTCCCTGTGGCCGAATAAAAATGCAAAAGGACGAGAAGATATGTCCCCAAGGGGGCAGCTCACGGGGTTGACTAAAGGTGAATTTTGGCAAAGCACTTAAAGCCGATGTATAGGCAGCGGGCAACTCACCCGTCACCGGCGAGAGATCCACAATTGCGGCACTAATTTGCCCTCGGCCACCCACGAGGTCACAGCCAAACATTGGCAGATCGTAGCGCGGCTCTGGAAACATGACACAGTGCAAAATATCGAGACTCTCCCCCACCCGTGCCAGTTCAAGGTGAAGTTTGCGAAAGGGCGGCGCTTGGTAGCAGTGGTTCTCAATCGTTAGCCGCTCCCCTTCCAGTTTGCCCTCGACATAACCGAGATCCTCAGGCAGGGTATAGGGGGCTAAGGGCAAAGTGCTCTGCCAAATCTGCTCAATGCGATCGGCGAGCCGCTGAATTAGGGGATGCTGGTGTTGACGGAGAGACATAGCCTTGATCCTAACCCAAGTCTGTGCCGCTTGCGAGGGAGCGATCGCCCCCGCTAAACTAACCAAGAGTCTAACAGCCGAGGAATCATGCAAACTCAAATTGCCGCTGCCATTGACCCAAAGCAACTCCAACAGGCGATTCGCGCCAGCCAAGACTTTCTCTTTTCACAGCAATATGCTGAGGGCTACTGGTGGGCAGAATTAGAGTCCAATGTGACCATGACCGCAGAGGTGATCCTGCTCCACAAAATCTGGGGCACCGAACAGCGGCTACCCTTGGCCAAAGCGGAACAGTATTTGCGCAACCATCAGCGGGATCACGGCGGTTGGGAGCTATTTTATGGCGATGGCGGCGATCTCAGCACCAGTGTTGAGGCTTACATGGGACTGCGACTGTTGGGCGTGGCCGCCGATGATCCTGCCTTGGTGAAGGCACGGCAATTTATCCTTGCTCGCGGTGGCATTAGCAAAACTCGCATCTTTACCAAACTGCACCTTGCCCTCATTGGCTGCTACGACTGGCGTGGGATTCCCTCCCTCCCCCCTTGGATCATGCTCCTGCCGGAGGGTAGCCCCTTCACTATTTATGAGATGTCTAGTTGGGCACGCAGCAGCACCGTGCCGCTGTTGATTGTCATGGATCGCAAGCCCGTTTATGCCATGGATCCGCCCATTACCCTCGATGAACTCTATGCCGAAGGGCGGGCAAATGTGATCTGGGAACTGCCCCGCCAAGGCGACTGGAGTGATGTCTTTATTGGTCTCGATCACGTTTTCAAGCTCTTTGAAACCCTGAACATTAATCCCCTCAGAGAACAGGGGCTAAAGGCCGCCGAAGAATGGGTGCTCGAGCGTCAAGAAGCTAGTGGCGACTGGGGCGGCATTATTCCGGCGATGCTCAACTCCCTATTGGCATTGCGTGCCCTTGACTATGCTGTGGATGACCCCATGGTGCAGCGGGGGATGGCAGCAGTGGATCGCTTTGCGATTGAAACCGACACCGAGTATCGCGTCCAGCCCTGTGTCTCCCCAGTTTGGGATACTGCCTTGGTCATGCGCGCCATGGTGGATTCAGGCGTCGCCCCCGATCATCCCGCCCTGGTCAAAGCTGGCGAATGGTTGCTGTCCAAGCAAATCCTTGACTATGGGGACTGGCACGTAAAAAACAAAAAAGGTCAGCCGGGGGGATGGGCCTTTGAATTTGAGAATCGCTTCTACCCCGATGTGGATGATACAGCGGTGGTGGTGATGGCGCTTCATGCTGTGACCTTGCCTGATGAAAACCTCAAACGGCGAGCCATTGAGCGGGCAGTCGCTTGGATTGCCTCAATGCAGTGTCGGCCGGGGGGCTGGGCAGCCTTTGATGTGGACAATGACCAAGATTGGCTCAATGCCATTCCCTACGGCGATCTCAAGGCAATGATTGACCCGAATACTGCTGATGTCACGGCACGGGTGCTGGAGATGGTGGGGCGGTGTCAGTTGGCCTTTGACAGTGGTGCCCTCGATCGCGCCCTTGCTTACTTGCGCCATGAGCAGGAACCGGCAGGCTGTTGGTTTGGCCGCTGGGGGGTGAACTACCTCTATGGCACGAGTGGGGTGTTGGCAGCCCTCTCCCTTGTTGCTCCTCGCTACGATCGCTGGCGCATTCGCCGTGCCGCTGAGTGGTTGGTGCAGTGTCAAAATGCCGATGGTGGTTGGGGTGAAACCTGCTGGAGCTACAACGACCCTTCCCTCAAGGGCAAAGGCGATAGCACTGCTTCCCAAACTGCTTGGGCCATTATTGGCCTTTTGGCCGCTGGCGATGCCACAGGAGACTACGCCACAAAAGCTATTGAAAAGGGGATTGCCTACCTGCTGCAGACCCAGCGCGCCGATGGCACATGGCACGAGGATTACTTCACTGGTACGGGCTTTCCCTGCCACTTTTACCTGAAGTACCACTACTACCAGCAGCACTTTCCGCTGACGGCCTTGGGGCGCTATGCTCGCTGGCGCAATCTGTTGGCTAGTTAGGTGAGATTAGAAGGAGCGCAGTTGTTGTTGATAGGCCACCGGATCGGTGCCACACAGGGGTTGGGGGGCAACCACACAGTCATTGCTCAAACCAGAGCGAATTAAGTTTTCAGCAAGCAACTGACGATCGCGCGGCGCAGGGTGGGTACTCAAAATCGTTGGCGGTGCTCCTCCCTCCCGTTGCAATTTCTGCAGAAATGTCACCATCGCCCGTGGATCATAGTTGCTGCGAGCCAATAGCCCCAACCCATAGCGATCGGCCTCTAGTTCCTGCTCACGACTGCGAGGACGTCGAAAGGCAAGTTCCATGGCCATTTGTAGCCCGCGATCGCGATCCAAGCCCGCAGCCGTCATTAAGCCTTGGGCGATCGCCATTTGTTGCAGTTGACGAATCACATGGCGCTGATCAATGTGGCCAATTTCGTGGGCAATGACGCTGGCTAGTTCCGCCTCGTTTTCCGCCCGCAGCATTAGCCCTGTAGTGACATAGACAAAGCCCCCCATTGTGGCATAGGCATTCACTTGGCGGTCTTGGATGATGTGAAACTGGTAGGGCACACCTCGACGTTCGCCGACATTAACCAAGCGGTCACCAATGCTATGCACATAGTTTTGCGCAGCGGGATTGCGAACAAGGCGCATCCCTTGCCGCAGCATCTGCTCATGGATCTGTTGCCCCAAGGCCACCTCTTGGCGGGGCGAGATATTCGATAGTTGGATGACCTGAATCCCCTGCAACAGTAACCGCTGCCAGAGATTTTGAGCCTGTGCAGCCACAGGATGGAGAGCGATCGCCACCCCACAGACCAAGCTGGCAAAGAGGAGAAACCAACGTTGTTTTTTCACGGCTAATATTTCGCGTAAAGTCCACACCCACGCCTAGCGGCTACTTGCCCCCTTCTGACCCCTCTATTTTAGACATTGTTCCCAAGGCTTAACGTTTTTTAATCTCTGGCACCCGTAGCCCTTTACTGGCCAGCCACTCTGGATTAAAGAGCCGCGATTGATAGCGGGAACCCCCATCGCACAACACAGTAACAATTGTGTGACCGGGTCCGAGTTCCTTGGCGAGGCGTACCGCTGCCCCCACATTAATCCCGACGGAGCCACCCATAAAGAGGCCATCGTAGTGCAGCAGTTGATAAATGATCTCAAGGCACTCTTGATCCTCAATTTGAATCGCATCATCAATGGGAGCGCCTGCTAAGTTGGCGGTAATGCGGCTATTGCCAATGCCTTCGGTAATGGAACTGCCACTGCTACTGAGGGTGCCCGTTTTCGCATAGCTATAGATGGCACTGCCCATGGGATCGGCAATCACAGTGCGAATCGCGGGATTTTTTTCCTTGAGGTACATCGCCACCCCCGCATAGGTGCCTCCCGTGCCAGTAGCTGCTACCCACGCATCAATGCGGCCATCGGTCTGCTGCCAAATTTCAGGGCCAGTGGTTTCGTAGTGGGCTTGGCGATTGGCCAAGTTATCGAACTGGTTTGCCCAGATGGCATTCTCCATCTCAGCAGCAATCCGCCCGGAGAGCTTCACATAGTTATTGGGGTCTTTGTAGGGCACAGCGGGAACGGGGCGCACCTCGGCACCTAGGGTACGCAACAGATCAATTTTTTCTTGAGATTGGGTATTGGGAATCACAATCAGGCACTTGTAGCCTTTGGCATTACAAATGTGGGCTAGGCCAATGCCCGTATTGCCTGCTGTGCCTTCGACCACCGTACCACCAGGTTTGAGAAGGCCCTTTTTTTCAGCATCTTCAATAATGTAGAGGGCAGCCCGATCCTTAACAGAGCCACCGGGGTTGAGGAACTCTGCCTTACCGAGAATTTCACAGCCTGTGAGGTCACTAAAGTAGTTGAGGCGAATCAGCGGCGTCTGCCCGACGGTGCCGACAAAACCCTGTTTAATATCCATGCCGTCGTTGTTTTAAGTTAACTGAATACTTTTATCGTAAAGGGGTTTGCCGCCAGAATTGCCTTGAGGGGGAGCGTGACGGAGTCAATCGCGAAGTGTGCCTTTGGCATTCACCTTTGCTATGATTGGAGATCCTTGGAGAGGTGGCAGAGTGGTTGAATGCGCTTGACTCGAAATCAAGTTTAGGGTAACACCTAACGGGGGTTCGAATCCCCCCCTCTCCGTTGATGTCCCCGATAGTTTAGAAAAACGGGTACCTCGCTTTAGCTAGCGATAGATGTAGTGGCACGACTGACCTAGAAGCTTGGCTAATAGAACCTGTCAAGCTCGAAAAGTCCTATAAATTGATCACATCAAAAAGTGTAATCTCATTCAGGAGTCTCTCCTTTGCCAGTTCTGCATATCGAGGATCAATTTCAACGCCGACGCCTTTTCGTTTGTTGGCAAAAGCTTCCACCAGTGTTGTGCCGCTGCCACAAAAGGGATCGAAGACGATATCGCCCGGAAAACTAAAGAGCTTGATACATCGTCTCGGCAGTTCCCTTGGAAACGGTGCAGGGTGACCAATCTTTTTTTTGCTTTCGCCGCTGAATGTCCATAGCCCGTTTGTCCATTCCATAAATTCTTCCCGAGTAATATCGGCCTTTTCATCGGACTTGCGCCGCCACTCCTCTTTGTACAACACCACAATTAACTCCACAGGCGCAATCACATAGGGTGCTGAGGGCGACATCCACGATCCCCAAGCCGTCCGCCGCGAAATATTACCCTCATTCCAGACAATGGTGGACTGATATTTCCAGCCAACCTCTTGAGCCAAAACCGTCAAATCCGCGCCAACACTGCGCTGTCCCCCTTTGTTTTTATCGAGGGGAATGTTAAGGCAAAACCGCCCGCCCGTTTTTGTCCAGTGAAAACAGTTGGACAGCCAAGCGCGACTAAATTCTAGATAATCGCTGTAGGGGACATCATCTTTGACTGAGCGATATTCAAGACCCACATTGTAGGGCGGGGAAGTCACAATCAGGTCAATAAAAGGCTCAGTAAATAAATCAGCATCAAGGCTATTGGCATTGAATAGCCATGTATCTTTCATTTGAAAGAAGGCTTCTTTTTTTGAGATGAATGGCATTGAGTTTTCCCAAGATTAAGAGGGTTTCCATAGCTCTACCCCATCCCGCTGATCAATCCCCTGCAAGAGTACCTTGACCACTTCATCGCGAGCCGTGGGCAGTACTTTACCCGTAAAGTCGGGGTGAATCGGCAATTCGCGGTGCCCGCGATCGATGAGTACCAATAACCAAATGGCACTGGGGCGACCGTAATCATGGACGGCATTGAGGGCAGAGCGAATCGTGCGGCCACTAAAAATCACATCATCCACCAAGACCACAATCCGCCCAGAGAGATCCACGGGAATCAGGGTCTGACGCGGTGTGCGCGGGCCAATGCGATCCAAGTCATCGCGATAAAATGTAATATCCAACTCACCAATGGGGAGGTTCACTCCTTCCAGTTGTTCAACTTGTTGCCCCAACAGCTTGGCAAGGGGAACCCCACGGGTATGAATCCCCAACAACACTAATTTGTCGAGGGCATCGCGAGCCTTCTCCACCACTTGGGAGGCTAAGCGCGTGACAGTGCGCCGTAGATCATCGGCACTGAGAATTTCAACGACTTCACCAGCCATAGCCGTCACGGTAGGGAATTCACAGATTTTAGCGAAATTCCCGCAAAAAGAGACCCTACGCCAAGCGGGTAGGGCCAAAGACGCAGTTAGGAGGTATCTTGCTTCCCTACGATACTGCCGATATTTTGGGGGAGCGAAAGCTTTTACCAATTCTTTAGATTTGGCGCAATTAACTGTTACAATACACGAGAAACTGTTATTTAGAATACCAAATCTTAGGGCTGCTTTCTCAAATAGGCGAGGACGTGGTTTTGACCGTTTCAAGCGCCTTCAATCCTTCTGAACAAGATTTTGGGTGGCTCGCTCCTCCGTTGCTCGACTACCCTAAAAGCTAGGTAAGAATTCGTTAGAAATTGGGCAATGACCAGCACTCCCTTTCGTATTCACGCTCCCTTTGAACCGACGGGAGATCAACCCCAAGCCATTCAAAAACTGGTTGCAGGGGTACAGGCGGGATATCGCTTCCAAACATTGCTGGGGGCAACGGGCACCGGCAAAACCCACACGATCGCCCGCGTGATCGAGGCCCTTGGCCGCCCGACCCTTGTGCTGGCCCACAACAAAACCCTTGCGGCGCAACTGTGCAATGAACTGCGCTCATTCTTTCCAGAAAATGCCGTCGAGTACTTTATCTCCTACTACGACTACTATCAGCCCGAGGCCTACATTCCCGTTACCGATACCTACATCGAAAAAAGTGCCTCTATCAATGAAGAAATTGATATGTTGCGACACTCGGCCACCCGCTCCCTCTTTGAACGGCGGGATGTAATTGTCGTTGCCTCCATTAGCTGCATCTACGGCTTGGGTATTCCAGCAGAGTACCTCAAAGCGGCGATTTCCTTGGAGGTGGGCAGTGAAACGGATCTGCGACAACTGCTGCGGCAACTGGCCACCATTCAATACACGCGCAACGATGTGGAACTGGGGCGGGGGCGCTTCCGTGTCAAGGGAGATGTTTTAGAAATCGGCCCAGCCTATGAGGATCGCATCATTCGGGTTGAGTTTTTTGGGGATGACATTGAAGCGATTCGCTATGTCGATCCCCTGACGGGGGAAACATTGCAGAGTGTCGAACGCCTGAATATCTATCCCGCGAAGCACTTTGTCACCCCTGCCGAACGCCTGGAAGCGGCTTGTGCTGCCATTGAAGCGGAACTGCAAGCCCAAGTGGCTTACTTGGAAGCCCAAAATAAACTCCTTGAAGCACAGCGCCTGAGTCAACGTACCCGCTATGACTTGGAAATGCTGCGACAGGTGGGCTATTGCAACGGTGTGGAAAACTACTCACGCCATCTCGCCGGCCGGGCAGCGGGGGAACCGCCGGAGTGTTTGATTGATTATTTTCCTGACGACTGGCTGTTGGTGGTGGATGAGTCCCATGTAACAGTGCCGCAAATTCGCGGGATGTTTAATGGTGACCAAGCCCGCAAAAAAGTGCTGATTGATCACGGCTTTCGGCTGCCCAGTGCGGCGGATAATCGCCCCCTGAAGGCGGAGGAATTTTGGCAAAAGGTGAAGCAATGTATTTTTGTCTCGGCAACCCCCGGCGATTGGGAATTGGCGGTGTCTGAAGGGCAAGTTGTCGAGCAAATTATTCGGCCGACGGGGGTCGTGGATCCAGAAATTTTTGTCCGTCCCACCCAAGGACAGGTGGATGATCTCTATGGGGAGATTCGCCTGCGGTGCGATCGCCAAGAGCGGGTACTGGTGACTACTCTCACGAAACGCATGGCCGAGGATCTCACGGAATACTTCCAAGAACGGGGGGTACGAGTGCGCTATTTGCACTCAGAAATCAATGCCATTGAGCGCATTGAGATTCTTGAAGCCCTGCGCCAAGGGGACTTTGATGTGTTGATTGGTGTCAACCTGTTGCGGGAGGGACTGGATTTACCTGAAGTGTCCTTGGTGGCCATCCTTGATGCAGATAAAGAGGGCTTCCTGCGGGCGGAGCGATCGCTGATTCAAACCATTGGCCGTGCTGCCCGGCACGTCCGTGGACAGGCGATTCTCTATGCCGACACCCTCACCGACAGTATGCAAAAAGCCATCCAAGAAACAGAGCGCCGCCGCGCCATTCAACTGGCCTACAACCAAGCCCACGGCATCACCCCTCAACCCATTGTCAAGAAAACCAGCAATGCCATCTTGGCCTTTTTGGATGTGTCTCGCCGCCTCAATGCCGAGTCGGTGCCTGTCTTATCTTCCCAAGCCTTACAGGAACTGAGCCTAGAGGATATCCCCCAACTGATCCAAGACCTTGAGGCGAAAATGAAGGCGGCTGCCCAAGAATTGGCCTTTGAGGAGGCTGCCCGCTACCGCGATCAAATTAAGCGTTTGCGCGATCGCCTCGTGGGGTACCGCTAGAATTATGAACTTTTGTAATAGTTCGCAACAGTCCGTAAACGGGAGCGAAGGGGGAGAAACCCTACCGTGATAAGCTAAGTACGATTTTAGATCCGCGCAATTTCGGCTGGCGTTCGGGTTGACGCTAGTTTTACCAGTTCTAGGAGTAAGAAAAACCTATGCGTGATGCCGTCACCACACTGATTAAAAACTATGACTCCACCGGTCGCTACCTCGATCGCGATGCTGTTGACAGTTTGCGCTCCTACTTTAATTCCGGTGCGGTACGGGTTAAAGCGGCAGCAGTGATCAATGGCGATGCCGCAGCCATTGTGAAGGAAGCGGGTTCTGCCCTCTTCACAGAGCAGCCGGAACTGATTCAACCCGGCGGCAATGCCTACACCACACGCCGCTATGCCACCTGCCTGCGGGATATGGACTACTACCTGCGCTATGCCACCTACGCCATTGTGGCCGGGGATGTGGATGTCCTCAATGAGCGCGTCCTCGAAGGTCTGCGGGAAACCTACAACTCCCTAGGGGTACCCATTGGACCAACGGTGCGCGGCATTCAAATCATGAAGGAGATTGTGCGCGATCGCGTGGCAGCGGCGGGCATCGAGGACACGAGTATTGTCGAACAACCCTTTGACTACATGTGTCGGCAACTGAGTGAAGTGAATATCTAGGTTGGCCAAGATAGAAGACTCTGCAACAATAGAGGGCGGTGGCATTGGCGATCGCCCCTTCGTTGTCCTGTGCAGCAAGTATGAAAATTCGCATTGGTAATGGCTACGACATCCATCAATTGGTGCCCGAGCGGCCTCTGATTTTAGGCGGTATCAAACTAGAACACACCTTGGGACTCTTGGGACACAGTGATGCCGATGTCCTCACCCACGCAATTATGGACGCCCTTTTGGGAGCCCTCAGCCTTGGCGATATTGGCCATTACTTTCCCCCCAGTGATCCCAAATGGGCAGGGGCAGATAGCCAAGTCTTGCTGGCGAAAGTAGCGGCACTGATTGCAGAACGGGGTTGGCAAGTGGGCAACATTGATGCCGTAGTGGTGGCAGAGCGTCCGAAGCTGAAACCCTACCTCGACCAGATGCGCGATCGCCTTGCAACCACCCTAGGGATTGATCGCGACCAGATTAGTATCAAAGCCACCACCAATGAAAAACTGGGGCCAGTGGGGCGTGAAGAGGGCATTGCCGCCTATGCCGTGGCGCTGCTCCAGTCAGAAGCTTAAGATGAACTACTAGCGAACATACAGGCTGTAGTGAAAATCCGTTTGCTCGCACTGGCTTTGCTGGAGATTGGCATGGCGAAAATTGGCCCAGCGACAGATGGCATGACTGAGGTTAGCACGCACAAAAAGGGCATGGGAAAAATAGCCGCGCGTTAGTCCTGCATAGGCTAAATTGGCCGCATAGAAGTTACAGCGATAGGCTTGAACCCCCTCCAAGGACGCCTGTACCAAATGAGCAAACCGCAGCGTGGCTTCATTGAGGCTAGCCCCCATCAGCAGCGCAAAGGAAAAATCACTAGAAGCAGCACGGGCATGGCTGAGATCTGCTTGACACCAATTGCTGTGGCGACAATCCGCCTGTTCAAGAGTGACCCAAGAGAAATCGGCATAGGTCAACCGAGCGTACTGCAAGTTGGCCAGTTGAAAATTTGCCCGCTGGGCAGTGGCGCGATCGCCCACCACTTTTAAGAACAACGCCCCTCGGCAATCGGCATCATCGAGGTTCGCCGCTGTCAGATCCGCCTCATAGAGGTTAGCAAAGCGCAGATCCCCATGGGCAAGGTTCACCTCTCGCAGACAGGCACGGCTGAGATTGCAGCCCCGCAGGTCATAGCCCCGCAGATCCATGCCCGTAAGATTCATTTCCCTCAAATCTACAGTAAGCTGAGGATAAGCTTGCCGCCATTCGTTCCAGAGGTGTTTTCCCCCTCGCAGGCGATCGCTCATTACCTGATTTAAGTGCCCTTTGATCATCATTCTTGCCTTGAGATTCTTCACATTTCGTTATCGTGGCGTGAAATTTGATAGAATTTCATCTATGTAGCTCTATCGCTGACGAAAGGAGAATGGGTTTGAAACAAGCAACCCTACATCAGCTTAAGGTTTTTGAGGTCACTGCTCGCCACGGAAGTTTTACCCGCGCTGCCGAGGAACTCTTTCTGACGCAGCCCACCGTTTCGATTCAAATGAAGCAGTTGACCCGTGCCGTTGGTATGCCCCTCTTTGAGCAAGTGGGCAAGCGGCTCTATCTCACAGAAGCCGGCAAGGAACTGCTGGCCACCTGCCAAGACATCTTTGAGCGCCTTGAGCGGTTTGAAATGGCCGTTGCCAATCTCAAGGGTCTCAAGCAGGGACACTTGCGGCTGTGTGTCATTACCACGGCCAAATATGTGATTCCGCGGCTGCTGGGGCCATTTTGCCAGCGCTATCCGGGGATTGATGTCGCCCTGACGGTTACCAACCATGAACAGGTGGTAGAGCGCATTCGAGGCAATATGGACGATCTCTATATTCCCAGTTGCCCACCGGAGAATGTGGATGTGGAGTGCCACCGCTTTTTGGATAATCCCTTAGTGGTGGTTGCCCCCAGTCACCATCGCCTCAGTGGCCGCAGTAAAATCCCGATCCAAGAACTGGCGGGAGAACCCTTTATTATGCGGGAGCAGGGATCGGGCACCCGCCAAGCGGTGGAGAAGCTCTTTGCAGAGCACGGTGTGCCGATCAATATCCGCCTTGAGCTGGGAAGTAACGAGTCCATTAAGCAGGCGATCGCTGGCGGCCTAGGGATTTCTGTCCTGTCTCACCACTGCTTAGCCCTTGATCGCGAGTCCAGCCAGTTGACGATTCTCGATGTCGAACATTTCCCGATTCAGCGGCACTGGCATTTGGTCTATCCTGCGGGCAAACAACTGTCGGTCGTGGCTCAGGCCTTCTTTGACTATGTGTCCACCGAGGGTCGGGAAATGATTGAATCGAGCCTCACCTATCCCAGTGTGGCGGCGCCGGCCAAGGAACTCAACCCCGTCTAGCATGACAACCCTCCAATTTCTCACCTTTCCCGATCCGCCGATCGCGGCAGATCACAGCCTTCTATTGCTCCACGGCTGGGGTGCCAATGCCGCAGATCTGATTTCCCTTGGATCGTTGCTGGCTCCCCAAGCCCAAACCTATGCAGCGGAAGCCCCCTTTCCCCATCCTTACGTCCCCCAAGGGCGGATGTGGTATGACCTGAATCAGCACGATGTCCTCAGTGGTTCATTACTGCTCGATGAGCGGGCAATGGATCTAGCCACCAGTGAAGCGGCACTGCGGCAGTGGATTGCCAGCTTGCCCATTGATCTCAGCCGCACAATTTTAGGGGGGTTTTCCCAAGGGGGAGCACTGACATTGGCTGTGGGGTTAACGTTGCCCTTGGCGGGATTATTGGTCTTTAGTGGCTATTTGGTGCGCCCGCCAGTGGTGACAGCTGCCTCGCCACCCGTGTTGATGATTCATGGCACAGCCGATCCTGTCGTGCCCTTTGCCAGTGCCCAAGCCAGTTGGCAAGCCCTGCAAGCCGCAGGAGTGAAGGGAGCGTTTCATGCCCTACCCATGGCTCATGAAATTAATGGAGACGCGATCGCCATCGCCCGCCAGTTTATTGAGAAGACCCTGCCTAACATCAACTCAAATTGAGTAACCCATAGGCAAGCAAAGCGCTACCGATCGGAACTGTGAGATTATCAACCCCTCGCCAAGCAATCAGTTCCAAAAGGGTCGCACCCAGACCTACTAAGGGGGCAATCCAGAGCAACTCTAAGGCCGCAATGGGGGTGAGGGATAGAGCCGCCACCACGGTACTCACACAGAACATGGTCAGGGTTCCTTCCCAGCTTTTACTGGTTCGCGGCAGGGGATGGCGTCCCCAGTTAATCCCCACAAGGGCAGCCAAGCCATCTCCCCAAGCCATCACTAAAATTCCCAGAACCGCCAGTTCCGGCAGCGTGTTCCAAAAGAGCGCCATTAATGTGCCAATACTCACCGCATAAAAAAAGGTGCCCCAGCTTTGGCGCCCCACGCCACTAATACTGGGAAAAATCGCTATGCGGTAAGAAAGCAGTGTGACGACGCCAGCGATCGCTGCGGCCACAATTCCCCAACTCGTGGGTACCCCCAAGGCATAGGCAATGAGAATCACTTGACCGGCACCAATGTGAACCACTTTCCGTGACCATTCCTTGGCATTGGGAAACCAAGCGTGAATCAGTTCTGCGGTTAACAGCACCAAGCCCAGCCAACTGGTGACCAAAATTCCTGCCCAGAACATTGTCATTGCTATCCTCAGATGGCCGTGGCTCCTTACTGTGTCTGCTGGGCAAAAAACTGGGTCACAATCTCAAGGATGCGATCGCTGGCATGACCATCGCCAAAGGGATTAATCGCCGTCGCCATGCGGTTGTAGGTCACTGGCTCCGTGAGCAGTTCAATGGCTGCCGCGGCAATCGTATCCGCAAACGTGCCCACCAGTTTAGCAGTGCCAGCGGTGACCGCTTCCGGCCGCTCAGTGGTTTCCCGTAACACCAGTACCGGTTTACCAAGGCTAGGGGCTTCCTCTTGGAGACCACCGGAATCCGTCAGCAGGAGCGTTGCTCCCTTAATCGCTGCCACAAGAGCAGGATAGTCCAGTGGCTCCGTCAGAAAAACGCGGGGATGATGCCCCAAATAGGCTTTGAGGGGTTCACGCACAGTGGGATTGCGGTGCAGGGGCAAGAGCAAAGCGGTATCGGGAATCGTGTTTAAGATTTTCAGGAAGCCATTGGCAATGTCTTCTAGGGGGGCACCCCAGTTTTCCCGTCGGTGAACGGTAGCGAGGATCACGCGATACTGTTGCCAGTCAAGGCCGGGGACATGGCACACTGGCTGGCGATCGGCCACTTGCAGCAGGGCATCAATCACGGTATTGCCCGTCAAGTGAATGCTACCCGTGACCCCGGCCGCCTGAAGATTCTTGACGGCTTGTTCCGTAGGGGCAAAATGCAACTGCGCTAATTGGGAAATAAGGCGGCGGTTGGCTTCTTCTGGATAGGGGTTGTAGAGATCGTCGGTGCGCAAGCCCGCTTCCACATGGCCGACAGGAATCTGCTGATAAAAGGCGGCAAGGGTAGCGGCAAAGGCGGTTGTTGTATCCCCCTGAACCAAAACAAGACGGGGCAGGAGTTCTTGATAGAGTTGCTCCAAGCCTTGGAGAGCACGACAGGTGATTTCGGTCAGGGTTTGCTTGGGCTGCATAATGGCCAAGTCCCGATCTGCCCGCAGGTCAAACAGTGCCATCACTTGATCCACCATTTCGCGGTGCTGTCCCGTGAGGACAACGTAGGGTTCAAACAGGGGCGATCGCTGGAAGGCTTGAATGACCGGTGCCAATTTGATTGCCTCCGGGCGCGTACCCAACGTAATGCAGATCGGGATCGGGGAAGCAATCATAGCCGTCTAAATACCAAAAATAATAACTTTAGTGTACCGAGAAGCGAGCGTCAAAAAAGTGTCTAGTTGCCACTGCCCATGATTCCGTCGTTCGCCAGTCTTTTTCTAAAGCATGGAGTCCCAAGGAATGCCTGCGCGTCGCCCCTCCGTTACTTCCCCCATAGGGAGTCTTACAGTGGTAGGGGTGTGCCATCTTGGTGGGAAGGACTGTATGTTAATAATAGAAGGGAATGCACCGCCATTGCGCTCGCTGAGGTGGCCATGATTGAAATGACCGTTGCTGGGATTGCCCTCGATGCCACTAACCGTCGCACGCCAATTGTCTTACTCAAAGACGGTGCTGGACGGCGAGCACTGCCCATCTGGATTGGTGATAATGAGGCGCGGGCAATTTTAATGGCCTTGGAAAATCAACGAGCACCGCGACCGATGACCCATGATCTGATGGTCAACATTCTCAACGAATGGAATATGACCCTAGAGCGGGTGGTGATCCATTCCTTGGAAGACAACACCTACTATGCAGTGCTCACCCTGCGCCAAGGAGAAACTCGTAAAGAGATTGATGCTCGTCCCAGCGATGCCATTGCCCTTGCCCTGCGCTGTGATTGCCCGATTTGGGTGATGGAAGCGGTTGTTGCCGATGCCTCGATTCCCGTCGATCGCGATGCTGACGAGGAAGAACGCCAAGCCTTTCGCCGCTTTTTAGATTCGATTCGCCCTGAAGATTTTATTCAGCAGGGCCGGGGAATGGAAGAGGATTCCTCCGCAGGCTAGAATGCGCTACCGCCGCTTTGGTCGCACGGGGCTGAACCTCTCGGTTTTTTCCCTTGGAACGATGCGTGCCTTGGGCAGTCCAGAGGTGATGCAGGCGGTCATTGAGGGGGCGATCGCCCACGGCATGAACCACATTGAAACTGCCGCTGCCTACGGTGCCAGTGAAG
The DNA here is from genome assembly GCF_031583455.1 of Thermosynechococcus sp. TG215. Lineage (NCBI taxonomy): Bacteria > Bacillati > Cyanobacteriota > Cyanophyceae > Acaryochloridales > Thermosynechococcaceae > Thermosynechococcus > Thermosynechococcus sp. TG215. The sequence continues at coordinate 1,863,028 of NZ_CP134178.1, forward strand.
CCTATATTGGTCGTGCCCTTAAGGCACTGGGGCAGCCCCCCGTTTTTATCACCACTAAACTCTTGCCCCAAGGGGATGCGGATCACGTCCAGCGGCAAATTGCTCAATCCCTTGAGCGTCTTCAAGTCTCACGGTTAGATGGTGTCGCCCTCCATGGCCTCAACACCCCTGAGCATCTCGCATGGCTGAGCACTGAGGGGATGGCAATCCTGCGGCAGTTGCAAGCAAAGGGGGTAATTGGTGCTTTAGGCTTTTCCAGTCATGGATCGTTATCTGTGATTTTGCGGGCGATCGCTAGCAACCAATTTGACTTTGTGAATCTGCATTACACCTACTTTCAGCAACGCAATGCCCCAGCGATCGCCGCTGCCGCCGAGCGGGATATGGGGATTTTTATCATTTCGCCAGCCGATAAAGGAGGACAACTCTACCGGCCTTCCCAACGGCTCCAAGACCTCTGTGCGCCCTTTCACCCTCTCCATTGGAGCTATCGCTGGTTGCTGAGTCAGCCGGCCATCACCACCTTGAGTATTGGACCGGCCACCGTTGCCGAGTTGGCCTTTCCCTTGGCCGTGGCTGATCAGGTGGCACCCCTGAGCGCTGAAGAGCAAGCGGTGGGCGATCGCCTGCAAGCAGTGATGCAGGAAACCTTGGGCACCGATTTGTGTCAACAATGTTATGCTTGTTTGCCCTGCCCTGAGGAAATTCACATCCCCGAAGTGCTGCGGCTTCACAACTTAGCCGTCGCCTACGACATGACAGAATTTGGCAAGTATCGCTATGGGATGTTTGGTCGTGCCGGGCATTGGTTTCCCGGTCAACCCGCCAACCGCTGTACTGAATGTGGCGATTGTTTGCCCCGCTGTCCCAGTGGCTTGGAGATTCCTCGGCTATTGCGCGAAACCCATGAGCAGTTGCAGGGCAGCTCGCGAACCCGCCTTTGGCAGAACATTTAATCAAATAATCAAAAATCGAAAAAACTTCCTATTTTCCCACCCAGTACCGAACTCAACTGTCAAGTATGGGTCAATCCCAATATTCCCGTCCTGTTCCCAACTCAGGGACTTCGCTAAAATCTAAAGTGAAGATAGCTTGTCATCCCGCCACAATGTTGCGCAGTATTGTCAAGGTTGGGTTAAAATTCTTTCTCTCAATCTCAATGTGAAGTATATAAGCTGAGAAAGAATTATGTGAAATGATGTCAAATTACTATGCTCATACTCCAAACCAAGATGGTCAATGGCATTCCCTGTCAGCGCATCTTTCTAAAGTGGCTGGTAGAGCGTCGAAGCTGGCTGGAAAGTTAGGTACACCTCAACTGGGCAACTATGGTGGCCTTTGGCACGACTTAGGCAAATACAACCCTGATTTTCAGGCTTATCTCCAAGCCTGTACCCAAAATCAAGCTGTTAAAGAGAAAGTTCCTCACGCTAAGTATGGTGCGCTCCTCGCTTTCCAGAAGTGTCAGCCTCTTGCACCAATGATCTATGGCCACCATAGCGGCCTGCCTAATATGGCAGATTTGCAGAATCGGTTGGCGGAGGTTGATCGGGTAACCTACGAGCATATTAAAGGCCTAGCCAAGGCGGATGGGATTGATTTAGACCCGTCAGCAGATTTTCAAAAAGAGTTAACTTCCATTGCTAGCCCTGAGCTAGACATTGCAACTCGTAAATTAAATACTGAACTGTTCCTGCGCTTGCTGTTTTCCTGCTTAGTGGATGCGGACTACCTTGATACGGAATCCCATTTTGATCCAACCGCCGCAGCCCAACGGGGGCAGTACCCCTGCCTACAGCAGCTATGGTCAGCGTTTGCAGCGAATCAGACTCAATTGATGGCCAATAGCCTAAACACGCCTGTTAATACGGTTCGTAAGGATGTTTATCACCATTGCTTGACCGCAGCCAAGGAGCCGCAGGGAGTCTTTCGCTTAGCAGTCCCCACTGGCGGTGGTAAAACCCGCAGCAGTCTAGCCTTTGCCCTTCAGCATGCTTTAACACATGGGTTAGATCGCGTCATTGTTGCGGTGCCCTACACCAGCATTATTGAGCAAACAGTCGCCGTCTATCGGGAGATTCTGGGTGAAGACACTGTTCTGGAGCACCACAGCGCAGTGCAAACAGATTTTCAGAATGAAGATGATGCGCGATCGCTCCAAGCCTGTGCCCGCCTAGCAGCTCAAAACTGGGATGCACCGCTGATTGTCACCACGACGGTGCAACTATTTGAAAGCCTATTTGCCAATCGCCCCAGCCGTTGCCGCAAACTTCACAACATTGTCAACAGTGTAATTATTTTAGATGAGGTACAGACCCTGCCGCTGAAACTGTTAGCTCCTATTCTGAGTGTTCTGAAGACACTAGTAGCGCGGTATCGAGTCACGGTTGTGCTCTGTACGGCAACGCAGCCCGCCTTAGCTGGAACAACGCCCTACCTAGAGGGATTTGACAATGTCAGGGATATCATTCCGCCTGAAGAAGCTCAACAACAATTCTGCACCCTGAAGCGGGTCAATTATGAGCAGCTGCCAATCCTGTGGTCATGGCAAGACCTTGTGGCGGATTTGAAGCAGCAACATCAAGCCCTCGTCGTGGTGAATACCCGCAAAGATGCGCTTGCTATTCTGGATGCCTTGGGTGAGGAGGAGCGCGATCGCCAGTTTCATCTTTCAACATTGCTCTACGGTGCCCATCGGCAAGCCGTCCTACAGGAGGTGCGCGATCGCCTGCGAAACAATCAACCCTGCTGGCTTATTTCTACTCAAGTGGTCGAAGCGGGTGTAGATTTAGATTTTCCGGTCGTTTATCGTGCCATGGGGTCACTGGATCGCATTGTGCAGGCGGCAGGTCGCTGTAACCGTGAAGGGCAACGTTCATCCTTGGGACGAGTCGTGATTTTTGACCCCCAAGAGGGTCGCACGCCTCAAGGGGAGTATTGCACCGCTGTTGAAACTACTCGCACTTTACTCAGGCAAGCCATGGTTGACCTAAATGACCCTACAGTTTTTCAGAGGTATTTCCAGCAGCTTTACCAAGTTCATGATCTTGATACCGAAAAAATTCAGCAGTATCGTCAGGCATTCAACTTTCCCGAAGTTGCGCAACGCTTTCGTCTCATCGAGGATCACACGTATCCAGTTGTCATTGTGCCCGATCAAGCAAAAAATAAAGATGAACACAATCAAGTAAAACAGTTAATTCGCCGTATTCAGCAACGCGGCTTAAGGGCAAAAGAAATCCGCGCATTGCAGCCTTACCTTGTCAACCTACGCACCAAGGAATTTCATGACACTGAGCACCTGCGGGAACTGATTGCTGCCGGCCTCTGGGCTTGGCAGGGTGACTATGACCCTCTCAAAGGGATTGCGATCGCAACAAGCCCCATCGTCGCAGATCCCAGCGATCTTATTTTTTAGGTCAGTCAGAGTTAAACTAGAGGAACGGCATCATCGGCTTTCCTAAGCCAATCAAAAGTAAGCTGGCGATAACAATTAAAATCAAATCAATGCTCAGTGTTAAAGTTTGGGGGGATTATGCTTGCTTCACCAATCCTGCCTTTAAGGTGGAGCGGGTGAGCTATCCAGTGATGACACCTAGTGCCGCGCGGGGGGTGTTGGAGGCGATTTTTTGGAAACCTGAGTTTATTTGGCAAGTGGAAGAAATCCACGTTCTGAAGCCGATTCGTCATTTTTCAATTACCCGCAATGAGGTCAACTCTCTGCAAAGCGATCGCGCCGCCCGTCAAGAGAGCTACCGCTATTTTGCTGATGAGGATCGTGCCCAGCGCCATACCCTAGCACTGCGGGATGTGGCCTATGTGATCAAGGCTCAGATTGTTCTACGTCCCCATGTCAATGCTGACATTGCCAAGTACTGTGAGCAGTTTCGCCGTCGGGTCAGGAAGGGGCAATGCCACCACCAGCCTTACCTAGGTACTCGTGAATTTAGTGCCTTCTTTGAGGAACCTACGCCAGCGGATCAGCCGATTGCCCACAGTGATGATTTGGGGTGGATGTTGCTGGATGTCGTCTATGAGCAGGATACCAAGGTAAAGACCCTCAGCTACTGGCGCCACGATGGCAATGGCGCCCATTTAACTACTGGGAAAGCAGAGCCAAAGTTTTTCCATGCGCGATTGATTAATGGTGTCTCAAGGGTGTCCCAAGTTGCGATCGCCCTTCGGGGCGATCGAGGATTGAAACCCCTTATTTGGCGGCACAAACGGAGGTAAAGGCAGTTGCGATCGCCCTTCGGGGCGATCGAGGATTGAAACTCGCCCCAGTTTGCAAAATACTGCCTTAGTGAGGTTGCGATCGCCCTTCGGGGCGATCGAGGATTGAAACGACACTCACAGCATCAAAGCGATCGTCCCCGGGACGATATGACAGGATTTCTAAACCAATTGGCTCCCCAGTCACCCCATCCTTGAACAAAATCACCCCATCTCCAAGTTCTGTCGCAACTTGGTTTCTTCGTGGAACTTGCCAGAATACACTTAACAGCTCTGTTTCTGGCTCATAAAATACTCTTATTTGAGCCACACTCTCTCCCCTTCTTTAATGGCATCAGTTTGATAAGCAGTGATTAAAAAACCATCTCCATTTAAGCGTCGTGCCACTGCAACAACCCAACGTTTTTCTCGCTGTACCCGATAAAACAATAATACTCCTGAATCTCGGCTACTGCGACGAACCTCATCTGGTGTAGAAAGAGCCAACCGCACACAATCTTCCAACTCCTCAATATCAGGGTGCTTGATGAGCAGCCGTTGCCAATACTCCTCAGAGGTTCTAACCGTAAATCCAAGCGGTGTAGAAATTTCAAATTTCATGAAACTACTGTGGTAGCAAGGGGTGTCTATCGGAGTTGCGATCGCCCTTCGGGGCGATCGAGGATTGAAACTATTCAATACGAATGACTCGCCCCATTGAATGAGGTTGCGATCGTCCTTCGGAGCGATCAAGGATTGAAACGAGGCGATCGAGGATTGAAAAGGGGGCAAAAATATGGAGAGTAGGGAACTCGAATCCCTGACCTTCGCGGTGCGATCGCGACGCTCTACCAACTGAGCTAACTCCCCGATTCTTTCTTTAATATACGGTAAACGAGGACACGATGGTCTTAAATTGGTCTTCTACCTTTGGCCATCGCTCCTCTGGAGCTGAAACACTCAGAGTATAGACCTTGCCTCGGCTCACAGCAATACTCGACAAATTGTGTCGCTGCTGAGCATTGTCCCCATCCCCCGGCAGAGTGACGGCATACTCCAGAATGTAATAAGTTTTGTCATCTGCCTTTTGGGAGGTCGCGGAGATCAGGGCAGAACTGCGCCCGCTTTCAGTTGGGGCAATGATATTTCGCAGCAGGCGATCGCCCACCTCCTCAGGGGATCCCAATTCCTCAAGAGACTTTGTGCTGGAAACCGTATTCACAACCACACTGACGTTTTCTGTCGTCTCGATAATGTCGTGAAAGACCACATCCACGGGGTCATCCACCTGTACTTGTACCCAACCGCGGGGGTAGAGAAACTCATAGCCATCGTAGCTATCCACATAGGCCTGTAGCCCACTGGTGGCCGAACACCCCCCCAGCAACATCACAAGAATCGCCAACGCTGTGGCAAAAAACCGTTGAATCATACCGTCCTTTTGCGCTGTTCTCCCCTATTGTGACACTGAAGCTGGCGTAGCGGGGCGGCGCAATTCCTCTGGATGTGAGGGGGGAATGCCCTCAATCGTAATCAGGGACTCCGTTACCGCTCGCACAATCGGAATCGCCACCGTTGAACCGTAGGCATCATCCCCCTTGGGTTCATCCACTACCGCCAAAATCACATACTGCGGCTGATCAAGGGGAAAAATAGCCGCAAAGCTCGTGATGCGCAGATTGCTGTAGGTACCGCCAATTGCTTTTTGTGCTGTGCCGGTTTTACCCCCCAAGCGGTAGCCGGGAATATGGGCGGGTTTCCCTGTACCGAAGCGCACCACTTCTCCCAGCATTTTGACCACTGCTTGACTGGTGCGCTGCGAGAAGACCCGTCGAGGGGGGCGTTGCTCAAGGCGTTTTTGCAGTTGGCCATTTTCATCGTAGAGGCCATCAATGACATGGGGAGTGACCATCTCTCCCCCGTTGGCGATCGCCCCCAATAGTTGAGCCAAATGCAGCGGCGTCAGGGAAAAGCCTTGGCCAAAGGCCGTTGTTGCCGGTTCAATGGGGTAGTTAATAAATTGCTCCGGGGGCTTTAACTGGGCGGCGGTTTCAAAGGGGAGATCACTGCCCACCTTCTCGGTCAGCCCCAAGCGATGCAGATAGCGATAGTAGTGGCGGGCGGGAATGCGGTTCATCATGTGCACCATGGCCACATTGCTGGAGTAGGCGAGAATTTGGGCAATATTGAGGGCACCGCGGCCGCCGCGTTGGCTAAAATCACTGTTTTGAATCGGCCAGCCCCCCACCGTAATCCGCCCCTCATCGGGCAGCACTGTATCGGGAGTAATGGCATTGAGTTCAAGGGCGATCGCGGTGTTGATCGGCTTAAAGGTTGATCCCGGCTCATAGAGATCCGAGACTGCCCAGTTGCGAAAAAGGGCTGGATCAGCCCGGTAGTAATGATTAGGATCGTAGGAAGGCTCTGAGACCAGTGCCCGCAGGGCACCAGTTTTCACTTCTAGGACAATGACCGTGCCCCGCTTAGCGTTGAATTTGCGTAACTGCTGTTGCAGGGCTTGGCGTGCTGTTTGTTGCAAACGAGTATCAATCGTGAGGCGCACATGGTACCCCTGACTCAAAGCACGCGGATCCGCAGGGGCAAGGGCAGGTAACCATTGACCCAAAGCATTGGTTGATAGGAGCTGGCGGTTATGGGAAACCTGTAAAAACTGGTTTTGGCTAAACTCAATCCCCGCTTGACCTTGGTGGTCACGATCCACATAGCCGACAACGCCCGCCATGAGTTCCTGCTGCGGATAAATGCGCTGCCACGCTTGGTTGAGTTCTAGCCCATCGTAGTTCAAAGCGCGAATTTTAGCAGCAGTTTCCTCATCAATGTCGTAGGCAATGGGTACCCCCGTTGGGTAGGTACTGAACTTGGCCAACAGTTGCTCTGGAGATTGCTTGAGTAAAGGAGCCAGATCGCGGGCGATCGCCCGCCGCTCCACTTTGAACTGAATTGGATGGGCAAAGAGGGTAAACACAGGCCGATCGAGAGCAACAACCGTCTCTCGGCGATCGGTAATTGGGTAGCGTGCCAAGGTTGGCGGAGTATAGCGCCGTTGTTGTTGCTGTGCCCGTGCCGCTAAGGTTTTCCCCTGAACCACTTGCAAATAAACTAGGCGAGCAACCACACCCCCCATCACCATCAGCAAAAAGCCAAAGATCAAGCCAACTCGCAAGGGTGGCAGGGATTGGTTTTGGGGGCGGGCCGTTGTCATGGATAGCGATCAGTAATTGACAGTGCGCTGCGGTGGTGGTGTCACGGGGGGGCGTTCAAAATGAGTTTTGGCAGCAATCTTGCCCTCATTGGGCACAAAAAGAACGTGTTGCGGCGTTTGGGGCACGAGACCTTGGGGCGCGCGTTGGACTTGCTGCGTCACCCGATAGCGGAGGGTTTCATTGCTGACGAGTAGCTCCCGCTCCTGCCGTTTGAGGGTTTCTAAGCGGTCATAGGCTTGACTCCACTGCTGCTCAGAGAGGGCTGACCAACCATAGAGAGGCAGTACAGCCACAAGGGCACCGGTGGCTGCCACCCCAGAAACCCATTGAATCCCCAGCAAAGTTTTTTGCCACAGGGGCATTTGCGGCTTGGGGAGAGGCCGAATTTCCGTCAGTGTTGGCGACGATTGGGGAATAAATCGGGATTTGAATTTAGGGGCAGCAACCATAGACTCCAGCACTCCTCAGCAATTTATTACCCTAAAAGATTATGACGCACTGTAAAGATACCCATAAATAAACCATCATTCGGGCAATTCATGCAAAAGTACGCGCTGCAATTCGTAGCTTTGCCGATCGCGATCGCGGGTTGAGAGCAACTTCCGCTGCATCCGCCACAATCGGTTTACGAGTCACAACTGCCAAGAGGGGATTGCCACGCCACGCCTGCTTCACCCGCCGATCTTCCAAGCTATGGAAGCTAATGACGGCAATGCGCCCTGCGGGCTTTAACCATTGGGGCGATCGCGCCAAAAATTGGTCGAGCACCGCTAGCTCTTGGTTCACATAGATCCGCAAGGCCTGAAAAACCCGTGTGGCTGGATGAATGCGTTGCCGCGGAGAAGCTTTGAGGCAGTGGGCAACCAACTGCGCCAGTTCTTGGGTGGTGGCAAGGGGACGACGGGCAACAATGTGGCGAGCAATGCGGCGGGCAAAGCGTTCTTCGCCATATTCGTAGAAAATATCCGCCAGTTCTCGCTCGCTGTAGTGATTAATCACCGTTGCCGCTGTCAAAGGGTTAGCGGGATTCATGCGCATATCGAGGGGGGCATCAAAGCGAAAACTAAAGCCCCGCTCTGGACGATCCAACTGGGCGGAACTCACTCCTAAATCTGCGAGAATGCCATCAAACATCGGCTCAGCCACAGGCAGATCAGCAAAGTTGCCGTGCCAAAACTGGACGCGATCGCCAAAGGGGGCGAGGAATTCCTGAGCCGCCGCTAGAGCCATCGGGTCTTGATCGATCGCCAGCACCCGACAGGTAGGTTCACTGCGCAATAGCAGTGCCGTGTGGCCGCCACCTCCCACCGTTGCATCCAAATAGAGTCCCCCGGCCTTGGGTTGCAATGCCTCCAGAACTGCGCTTGCCAGTACCGGTTGATGGTAGGTGGAAAATTCCAAATCTTGCATGAGCGGATCAGAACCAGCGTAAAATTTGCCACAGCACAGTCCCTTGGAGAGCAGCCGCCGTGAACGATACTTCCCTCAACTTAGCCGATGAACTGCTGATACGGGATCAACTCGTGCAGCAACTCTCAGAGGAACTCTATCAACTCATGGTGCAGCATCCTGAGTTATTTGTGCGCTTTTACCAAGCCCGCAAGACCGAGGCAGCCAATGCCGCAGCCCTGAAGTTGCTGCAAGCCCAAGTGCAACAGGTGGAAGCACAAATTGCTGCCTATCAAGAACAGATCCTTGCCTACCAGCAGCAGAGCCAAAGTCGTGAAGCGGAAATGAATGAATTGAAAGCTCAAGTCATTGAATTGAGCGATCGCAATGAGATGCTAGAGCGCGTCATCCAGGAAATGCCCGAAGTCTATCGGCAAAAATTTAGTGAGCGGCTGAGTCAAGTGAAACTCAAAATTGAAAGCCTCGAAAAAGAAAACGCGCAACTGCGTGCCGAACTGCGGAATCTGCAAACCCTCTTGGCCGCTCAAGCCCGCCAGCAACAACAGCAGGGATTCCCCTCATTGCAACCTGCGCGCGTTGGCTTGATTCCCAGCTTTAATACCTAGGTGGACAGGAATCAAAGCGTGACCCCTGCCAACGAAGATCTGCGGGAACTCAAAAAAATACTAGAAGACTTTTTTACAGGGTTTCCCGTCAAGGTCTATCTATTCGGCTCGGCTGCCCGTGGTGCTCTCCGCCAAAGCTCTGACTTAGATGTCGGGATTTTGCCCCTTGCACCACTGCCCGTGGGGCTGTTGAGTGAGTTGCGGGAGCACCTAGAGATGTCCAATTTGATCTATCCAGTCGATGTCGTGGATTTATCAGAAGTGTCCGCCGATTTTCGATCGCGAGTGATTGCAGAGGGAATTGAGTGGATCGGCTCAGGGAACGATTAGTGGTTGCCCAAAGAGCGCTAGCTGCTTTGCAAGAATTGCCCTTGGGTAAGCGCACAGATACGATTATTCGGGATGCTGCAATTCAGCGATTTGAATACACCCTAGAAGCCGTCTGGAAAGCAGCACAACTATATCTACGGGAACGCGAAGGATTAGACATCGCCTCACCGAAGGGCGTGATCCGTGCTTGCTTGGCTGTTGGCCTACTTACTCCAGAGGAAGGCCGTTTAGCGCTAAAAATGGTGGATGATCGCAACTTAACCGTCCACACCTACAATGAGACCTTGGCAGATGCAATTTTCTCGCGGTTAGCACAGCACGCCATGCTCATGGATCGCTGGTTAGCTGCCCTCGCAGCAGGAGGATTAGAGGATTGAAAATACGGATTTGGTGTGCGGCACAGCCAAGGGAAGCCGAACTGTCTGCGGATCAAGTCGCGACCCAAGTGGTACCCCTGCTGCAACAGTGCCAAGACAGTGCCGAGATTGCCATCTGTCCTCTCGATGCCCCGATCGCGATCGCTCCCCAACCGCAGGTGCTAGACTATAGCCTCACCCATTGGGCATCATCCGAGCTTTGGCAGCAGTGTCAAGCGTTGCGTGCCTTGGTTACCCAGTGGGGGATACGAACCAGCACAGGGGGTCTCTATCAGTTGCCACTAGCGCAAACGGCAAAGGGGACGCTCTTTGGCGAAATCATTGGCTGCCTTGAAGGGACATGGCAGTTACCTATCCATGCCAGCGATCGCCAGCGACAAACCCTCTATGCCCTCGGACGGCGACTCCTAGATCACTTACAGGCACCGGTGGGCTGCTATTTTCTGCAATTTGGCTGGCAGGGGGAAGTGATCTTTGAGCGACTGTGGCCTTTTCCAACCGTGGCGGCCCTAGCCAGTATTGGTGTGCAAACGCCTGATTGGTTCACAGCTCACTACCAGTGTTTAAGCGCCATGCCCCTGCGGGATCTGCGGATTCCCGCTCGCGAGACAGTGCGGCGATTAGAATAGAGAGCGCAGCGTTTGGAAAGGTGAAGCGTGAAGATTGTCCGCCGGCGGCTAGTGGGTTGGCAAGCGGTCTATGACATTGGTTTAGCTGGGGATCACAATTTTCTCTTGGCCAATGGAGCGATCGCCGCCAATTGCTTTAACAAGTCCCACTCCACGGCCTACGGCTATGTGACCTATCAAACCGCCTTTCTCAAGGCCAACTTTCCCGTCGAGTACATGGCCGCCTTGCTCACGGCGAATAGTGGCGACCAAGACAAGGTACAGCGCTATATTGCCACCTGCCTCAGCATGGGGATTGAGGTCCTTCCCCCCGATGTGAATCGCTCGGATATTGACTTTACGCCCGTGGGGGACAAAATTCTTTTTGGTCTGTCGGCCGTACGCAATGTTGGTCAGGGAGTGATTGAGGCCATTTTGCAGGCACGGGCAGAGGGGGGTGCCTTTCAAAGTTTGGCGGATTTTTGCGAACGGGTTCCGCGTGCGGGGGGCGATAGCCGCATTCTCAACCGTCGTGCCCTTGAATCCCTCATTGCCTGTGGTGCCATGGATAGTCTCCATCCCCAGCGCAACCGCAACCAACTGATGCAGGATCTCCCCCTCGTGCTGGAGTGGGCACAGGCGCGCGCCAAGGATCGGGCGGTGGGGCAAGTCAACCTCTTTGATATGTTGGCGGGTGGCTCCAGCAATGAATCCGGCGGTAGCTATGACCCAGCCCCCAGTGCGCCCCCAGTGGACGACCTACCGGATGCCGAAAAGCTCCGCCAAGAAAAAGACCTACTGGGATTTTATGTGTCGAACCATCCCCTCAAGGATATTCATCGGCCAGCGGCCATGATTGCCCCTATTAGCTTGGCGGATCTCGAGCAGCACACAGGTCAAGGGATAGTGAGTGTCATTGCCCTGCTGACAGGACTCAAGCCCATTACCACTAAGCGCGGCGAGCGGATGGCCATTGTGCAGTTGGAAGACCTCACGGGTCAAGCGGAAGCTGTCGTCTTTCCCAAAGCCTACGAGCGCATTCATGGGCAGTTACAGCTTGATCATCGGCTACTGCTGTGGGGCACCCTAGAGATGCGCGACGATCGCCCCCAACTCCTGATTGAAGATGCCGAACCCCTTGAAGCGGTGAAGCTGGTGCTTGTGGATTTGCCTGTTGAGCAAGCGGGGGACATTCAAGCCCAAAGTCGCCTCTCGGAAGTCCTCAAACAACAGGTGGGCGACATGCCCAAGGTGCCGGTAGTGGTCAAAGTGACCGATGGCTACCATGCCCAGTACGTACGCCTAGGACCACAGTTTCGCGTTGAAGATGCCGATCGCGCACGCCATGCCCTTGCTAGTGCCGGTTTTCAGGCTGAAGCGAGTGAACTGTTGAGTCTCAAGCTCTAGGCAAAGACATCCCTAAAGAAGGCAATGGCTTCCCCAAGGGCAGCAATAAACTGATCAATTTCAGCGCGGGTGTTGTAGAAATAGAGGCTGGCCCGTGCCGTGGACTGAACCCCTAAATGGCGGTGCAAAGGCTGTGTGCAGTGGTGTCCTGCGCGGATGGCAATCCCCGACTGATCAAGGATGGTCGAGAGATCGTGGGGATGCACCTCACCAACGGTAAAGCTGGCCAAGGCAGCGCGATCGCCGGACTTCGGGCCATAGAGGGTGACACCGGGCAGTTCTTGGAGGCGTTCAAAGAGATAGGCGGTGAGTTCCTGTTCGTAGGCATGGATGCGCTCCATCCCCCACTGGCTCAGATAATCCACCGCTGCCCCAAGGGCGATCGCCTCCGCAATCGCTGGCGTTCCCGCCTCAAACTTATGGGGAATATCGGCATAGGTGGCATGGTCGAGAAAGACATCGGCAATCATTTCGCCACCGCCCAAGAAGGGGGGCATTTGCCGCAGGAGTTCCGCGCGTCCCCAGAGGAAACCAATGCCCGTGGGTGCACACATTTTATGACCGGAGGCCACCAGCCAATCGCAGCCCAACTGCTGCACATCAATGGGGAGGTGAGGCACACTTTGGCAGGCATCCACCAGTACCCGCGCCCCCTTGGCATGGGCAAGACGCACAATCTCGGGAATCGGGTTCAGGCACCCCAGCGTGTTGGATACATGGGCGACGGCCACTAACCGCGTGCGATCGCTCAAAAGACTTGCGTAGTGGTCAAGATCAAACGTTTGCTCTGGCGTCAGTTCCACAAACTTGAGGCGAGCACCGGTTTTCTGAGCCACAAACTGCCACGGAATCAAATTACTGTGGTGCTCCATCACCGTCAGGATCATTTCATCCCCTGCCTGCAGCGTATTCATGCCCCAACTATAGGCCACGAGGTTAATCGCCTCACTGGCATTGCGGGTATAGATAATCTCCTCGGCATGGGGGGCATTGACAAAACGCGCCACTTTTTCCCGTGCCCCTTCGTAGGCCGTGGTCGCCTCAGCACTCAGGGTATGTACGCCCCGATGGACGTTGGAGTTGTAGCGACGATAGTAGTCCTCAAGGGTATTGAGAACTGCCAAGGGCTTTTGGGAGGTGGCTGCATTGTCAAAGTAAATCAAGGGGCGATCGTGCACCTGTCGCGCCAAAATCGGAAAGTCAGCACGGCAAAGGTCAGCGAGGGAGCGGCTCGGGGCGATCGTCATAGTAGTTGTGGTGGCATCAGTAACATTCAGGAATTTCCTTGCAAGTCCCCACGGCATTTGCAGGGATACATTTCTCACTATACTCCCTTCCCCCTCGCAGAAGGTGGTTTGAGGCTGAACAGGAATAGCAAACCGCTATCTTGATCCCCGTGCAGAATAAATGTTATGAAATCCTGACATTTGATCCCTGCAAAAGAGTAAACTGCGTATAAATTCCTAGAAGTGTGCCCGAATTCCCTTGACGCCCCAAGACTTTTTTGCCAAAGATCAAGGGCAAAGGATAGCTCTGTCTATCAACCCACGATAAGGAGGCACCCATGCCGAAAGATCGCCCCCCTTTAGAAGAAATGACCTTGCGGCAGTTGCGGCGCATTGCCAGTGAACTGCAAGTGTCCCGCTATAGCCGTATGCGCAAAGATCAACTCCTCGCTGCCATCCGTGAAAAGCAGGCGCAAGCCAACGGATCCACCACTACCATTTCTGTCCAACCTGTCCCCTCTAATCTGGAGTCGCAAGAAAAAGTGGAAGCAGCAAAATTTGACCTCGGTCCTGCTCAAGAGGATGTTCTCTTGGCCTCTGTAGATGAAGGCCTTGGGGATTTGCCGGGGGGCTATGGTGAAAGCCGCATTGTCCTCATGCCCCGGGATCCGCAGTGGGCCTACGCCTATTGGGATGTGCCCAACGAGCACCGCGAAGAATTGCGGCGGCAAGGGGGTCAGCAACTGGCTCTCCGGCTCTACGATGCCACGAATATCAACCTCGATAGCCAAATTCCCCACAGTGTTCAGGAGTACCCCTGCGATGAGTTGGCGCGGGAGTGGTATCTGCCCATCCCCGTGAGCGATCGCGACTATGTGGTGGAAATTGGTTACCGCTGTGCCGATGGCCGCTGGTTGGTTCTAGCCCGTTCTGCCCCTGTGCATATTCCCCCCACCTACCCCTCAGATTGGGTCTGGGATCAATTCATTACGGTGGATTGGGATATGGATCTGCGGGGCAAAACCCTCTTTGATCTGGGGGCACCCTTGGCGGGCACTGCCGAACCCCATCCCATTTACGAAGGCATCTTTGCCATGGCCGAAGGAGCCGAAGCGCAGCGGGTGGCAGGTTCTCTCTTTGGTTCCATGCACCAAGTCCCCGGCTCCATCTCCCAGTTGCCCGAAATGGCCATCAGTTCCTACGTCTTCCCCTCTGGGGTTGGCCTATGGGCTGTGCCGACGGTGTCGGGTCTGACGATGTCGGGCGTTGGCTTCTCAGCTTCGGCGGCTCCCATTCGTCCCCGCAAATTCTGGTTGGTGGCGGATGCTGAACTCATTGTCTATGGGGCTACGGAGCCAGATGCCACCGTCACCATTGATGGGCGCCCGATCAAACTCAATCCCGATGGTACATTCCGCTTCCAAATGTCCTTCCAAGATGGCCTCATTGACTTCCCGATCTTGGCAGTGGCGGCAGATGGGGAACAAAACCGCGCCATTCACATGAAGTTCACCCGCGAAACCCCCGAACGTCGCACCAATCCCAAGGAAGAAGCAGTGCTGGAGTGGCTGGCCTAAGCGAGTTAGTTGGCTCAATCCATGCCTTTCCCTCTGCCGAATGGTGGGGGGATTTTTTTAGGCACGCAAAAAGGCAAGCAGTTCACGATTGACTAGCCCCGGCACTTCCTGTTGTGCCCAATGGCCACAGTCGGGCAGATATTTCAGCCGCCACGGTGCATGGATCCACGCTTCGATACCGTTGGCAAGGCTGGGTTGGGCGAGGGGATCATCGGCGCCCCAGAGAATCAGGGTGGGGCTGGTAATGGCTTCCGTGTGCTGTTGCAGTAGGTGCCACCACTGTTGGGGTGAAAAAAGATGGCGATAACTTTTGAGCACCGCAGCGATCGCCCCCGCTTTTTCGAGAGCCGCTTGATAGAGTTGCACGGTTTCTGCCGAGAAGGCAGCCTTGCGGATGGAGTAGCGTTGAAAGAGATCCTGCAAAAAACTCCGCAGATTATGCCCTAGCCAGTATTCCGCCAAGCCGGGGATGTGGCAAGCCAACAGTGGCCAGTTGCGCCAAAAATGCTCTACCTGTTGCCAGAGTTCCAGTCCCACACGGTAGGGGTGGGGGGTATTCAAGACGGCTAAATGCTGCACCCTCTGCGGAAAACGTGCCGCCACGTGCCAAGCAATCAGGCCACCGCAATCATGGCCGACAATGTGGGCGCGTTCATAGCCCAGTTCTTGGATCAGCGCCGTGACATCTTGGCTGAGGGTATCGAGATCATAGCCGTGGGCAGGCTTCTCGGAGTCATTGTAGCCCCGTAGATCTGGCACTACAACCTTGAAATGACGAGCCAGTACGGGAATTTGAAATCGCCAAGAGTACCAAAACTCTGGAAAGCCATGCAACAGAATCACAAGATCACCGCTGCCTTGGGTGACATAGTGCAGGCGTACTTGGTTAACGCTGAGGTACTGGTGTTGCCAACTAAGGGACGCTTCAGTCATTGAGGGTGGGGATCAAAGTAGAAGGAAAGTCCAGCTACTTTTAAGCTAGCACCGACAAAAGATCGAGGGATAGCCCCGACAGGATTAAACCGCAGTGGGGATACGGACTTCCTTGAGGAGATTGGCCAGTTCTTGCAGTTGATTGATCGCCTCTGCCCCTTCGAGTTTCATGAGTTCGCGGTCATCGCGCATTTCAGTCCAAGTGATCCCATAGTCAGAGACCAAAAAGCGAATCAGGTGGTTGTCGGCCAAGCTGACCATGAAAGAGGCACTGTTGAGTTCACCGCCACAGGTGTAGCAGGAGGCCATGTAGCCTCGGTTTTCTAGGGCAATTGCCAGAGCTTGCAGGTTCAACACTAAATCGCGAATAAACTGGCGGTGTTGTTCGGCTAAACGGTAAAACATAGGACGATGCACTCCAAGCAATGAACAAAGTTATAGCACAGCTGCTAGGGAAATATTAAGACAATCTTAAGAAAGGGCAAGGCCGTACCAACGTTGTTAAATTCCTGCAGCCATTTGTAAAATTTGATAGAAAAATAAGGGAAGCTCAAATTTGTTATCGAAACCATCCTATGAAAGAGGAGACTTAACAGTTGCCCGCTGGGGATAGCCCTCCAAAGCGCGACGTTTACCTCTGGCTACCCTTTGCTCAACGTTTTAGCGGTTGTTGATTTGTTCTTGCTACTATACTCTTCATTTTAGCTTTAATCTACTTTAGGATTGGCTTTACGTTTCTAGGGTAGAGTAGCCCTAACGACATATCTTGCAAGACAATGCCAGCAACCACGATTGTTCCCGTTGCCCTTGCGGTTCTTTACCAAGGCGATCGCGTCCTTATGCAGCTGCGCGATGACAGTCCCCATATTTTGTATGCCGGCCACTGGGGACTTTTTGGCGGTCATCTTGAACCCGAAGAAGCACCGCTCGCGGGCGTCCAGCGGGAAGTCTATGAGGAGATTGGCTACTGCCCACCTCACCTCACCTTTTTTGGAGAGTACGGCGATCCCCAAGTACATCGCTATATTTTCACAGGCCCTTTGACGTGTGCACTGGAAAACTTGGTACTCAACGAAGGACAGGGCATGGACTTGGTACCCTACGATTCGGTGGTGGCTGGGGTTCACTATGCCCAAACCCTCGGCGAAGATCGCCCCTTAGGCGCCATCCACCAGCGCATTCTGCTGGATTTCTTTGCTAGGAGAGAATCCCCCGTTTAAGCAGCAAACTGTTGCAGCACCCGTTCGGGGGTTCCCAGTCCTTGGACAGAGCGATCGAGATACAGCACCTGATCACAGGTTGCCCTTACCCGCTCCAAGTGATGGGAAATTTGTAAAATTGCCCAGCCCTCACTCACCTTGAGGGTCTCCAGTAGGTCATAAAATTGTTGCTCACCTCGGAGATCTAAGCCAGCGGGAGCTTCATCCAAAATCAGGAGACGACGGGGTTGCACCAAGCAATAGGCCAAGAGGGCGCGCTTTGTTTCGCCCCCGGAAAGGGAACTCATGGGTTGTGTCGCAAGATGCTCGAGGTGCAGGCGTTGGAGACTTTCCAAGATGGCGCGATCGCGCTGTTGTCGATGCTGCCAAGGCCACTGCCACGTAGGTTGCCCCCAGCCCAAACCCACAAATTCAGCCACGGTGATCGGAATGCGTGGATCGCACTGAAAATTTTGCGGCAAGTAGGCTACCTGTTGGCGGACATAGGGGAGCGTGCGGCGATAGCCCATACCATAGCCCAAGAGGGTCACCCGTCCCTGCTGGTAGGGAATAATGCCCAAAATGGCTTGAATCAGGCTACTTTTGCCCGCCCCATTGGGACCAATAATGGCCATATTCGTATCGGCGGCGAGGGTAAAGGAGACATTTTCCACCACCCAGCGATCGCCCCGCCGCACCGAGAGGTTTTCCACCTCTAGCAGGTATTCGTTCACAGTGCTGCCCCTAACGGTCTATTCACCTGCATCCACCATGTCCCTACCACCGCGATCGCATCGGGACGACGATAGGCTTGCTGTTGCGCCCCAAAAGCCTCAGCCAGATTGCGAATGTTTTGCTCCATTCTTTGCAGGAAGTAGGTCGGCGTGAGATCAGCGGCAGTGGGAGCACGCTCTAGGGGATCAAACACACTCACTTTTACGCCCAAATCCTGCGCTAAACTTTCAAAGACCTGTTCTTGCCCCGGTTCCGTCAGGAGCGTTTTCAGATCACTTTGTTGCACCGCCTGCATCACCCGCTGCACATCCGCAGGTGAGGGGTTAACCGACGGAATGCCCACGAGATAGATCGCTTTCAGGTTATAACTCTCGGCAAAGTAGGGTGCGACATCGTGATAAACCACAAATGTTTTGCCCGCAAAGGGAGTAAGTTTTTCCCGGGCGAGGGCATCTAGGGCTTCTAACTCTCGAATAAAGGCAGTGCTATTTTGCGCGTAGATGGCAGACCCTTCGGGATCCACAGCAATCAGACCATCGCGAATGTTTTTCACTTGCTGCATGGCACGCTGGGGATCTAGCCAAATGTGGGGATTGAATTCACCGTGGCTGTGACCGTGGTCATCATGAGCGTGGTCGTGGTGGTGATCGTGGTGGTGCTCGTGATTATCCTTTTCGCTGGCAAGGGTGGCCACCCCCGCGCTGGTATCAATGATCTTGAGATTGGGATTGGCGGCGTTTTCAATCAGTTTGTCTAAAAAGGTTTCCATCTCAAGGCCATTTTTGACCAAAACCCTTGCTGTGGCCAGCAGCCGCACATCCTCAGGCCGCGCTTGAAAGTCATGGGGGTCAATATTGGCCGGCAAGAGTTGCTCAACAGTGGCGCGATCGCCTGCGACCGCTTTTGTAAAAGCAGTGATGGGTAAGAAAGTCGTCACAATGGTGAATTGGGCTTCTGCCTGTGAGGTCTCTTGCTCCTGTGGCGACTGGGCTTGGGGGGCACAACTGCCCAAAAATACCCCCAGCGTTACCAGCAGCCCCCAGCGTTTAAGGTGAGCTTGGATAGCCATAGAGAAATAGATGAATGATAACCATTCTCATATTTGCACACTTAGGCAGGGAGAGCAAGCAAAAATAAAGGGGCAAGTCTAAACCTCCCCCTTCGCAAAAACCAATTAGCGATCGCGAGTTTTTAGCCTTCGAGATTCAAGAACGGCAAGAGTGCCATGATCCGTGCCCGCTTAATCGCCACTGCAAGTTGTCGCTGTTGCTTGGCCGTGAGACCGGTCACCCGCCGCGGCAAGATTTTCCCCCGTTCAGTGATAAAGCGCCGTAGTAAATCAACATCCTTGTAATCAATGGGCTGTCCAGGGGGAATGGGAGAAATGCGTCGCCGATAAAATGCCATAGCTGTCCTCTAATTACTTGATTTCTTTGTGAATGGTGTGCTTGTTGCAGTGGGGGCAAAATTTCTTCAGTTCTAACCGCCCTGTGGTGGTGCGACGATTTTTGGTGGTGGTGTAGCGAGATACGCCAGGCGATCGCTTGGCCGGATTAGTGCGACACTCTGTGCACTCTAGGGTGATAATGATTCTGGCGCCTTTTGCTTTAGCCATGGTCTTGCCTATCTATCCAGTGAGCCGATCTCTAATTATGGCAGATCTTTGCGGATTTTGCTCACCAATTCAATGAGCTTGCGATCAAGGGCAAAGCCCCGCCGACAGCGATATACCTTTGTGCCGCCAAGGCGATCGTGGAGCGTGCGGTGCTCTTCATCAATCCACGCCAAGCTACAGTCAACGGCCAAGGGCAGTGCCAAAATAATCAGCGCCATACTCGGGCCATAGGACTCCAAGCCTGCCAATGTCAACAGCGCCCCGACACCAATCACCAGTTCTCGCTTGCTGAGGGAAAGGAGATCCGGTGTCCGCTGCCGCTGATCCAACAGGCGCACATTCATTAGCCAATGGCCGGGGCTTTGACCCTTATTGCGGTTCACCATCGCCACCCGCAGCAACCACCAAACGATGGCAAAAACAAACAGTTGCCCCCACTGAATGGCTGCCCCCGGCGTGATACCGACAACACTCGTCAACCAGATGAGGATAAAGTCAATGCTGGTGGCGATCGCCCGTCGCCAAGGCTGAGCCAGTGGTAAGGGGGGTGGATATTGACGGGAAAGTGCCATAGCAAACACGCGGTGGCAAAAGGCCAGAGAGTGGCTAGACTAGTATAGCTTGAGGCCGATTCCCTCAAAAAATTCTGCGGAGTTTGGACGGTGCAACCCGTTGATTTGACCACCCTGCGTGCTGTTTGTGCCGATCTCCAACATTGGCTACCGGCACGGCTCGAAACGGTTTACCAGCGCGATCGCCACACGATTGCCTTGGCGCTGCGCACGCTGAAAAAACAGGATTGGCTGACCCTCAGTTGGCATCCCCAAGCGGCACGCATTGCCTTTGAACCACCGCCCCCCCGCCAACCCGACACCTTTACTTTTAGTCAGCAACTCCATGCCCAACTCAATCGCCTTGCCCTTGTGCGGGTGGGGTTAGTCAACCCTTGGGAGCGCGTCTTGGTCTTGGAATTTGCCCCTCGTCCGCAGGCAGCAACGCAGTGGCGTCTCTATGCCGAGATCATGGGCAAGTACAGCAACGTGATTCTGGTTAACGCTGCCGGGGAAATTGTTACTGCTGCCCACCAAGTCAATGCCCAACAGTCCCGCTTGCGCCCAATTCTGACCGGTCAACCCTATGTGCCCCCACCCCCCCTAACGGCCGCGTTGCCCAGTTGCGAGATTCCCTTTGAGCAGTGGCAACAACAGGTAAGCGTGATTCCCGGACTGCTGCGGCAGCAACTTCTGAAGGCCTATCGGGGACTGAGTCCAGCCTTGGTACAGCAACTACTGGCGGATGCCGCATTGTCCCTAGAAAGTCACACCACAGAGCTAACCGCTGAAGAATGGCGACGGCTATTTGACCATTGGCAGCACTGGCTGGCGTGTTTAGAGAGCGGGCATTTTGTCCCCCAATTGACATCAACGGGCTATCGCGTCATTCCCCCCCTTGGGACTCAGAGCCAGCCAACGGCCACTATCCATGAGCTGCTTGCCACCTACTACCAAGACCAACTGCGGCAACAGCAAACGCAGCAACTCCGTCAACAGTTGCACCAGAGCCTACAGGCACAGCGGCAAAAACTGATCGCCAAAATTGAGGGCTTTCGGGAACGCTTAGCGGCGGCGGCTGGGGGCGATCGCCAGCGGTATTTGGCCGACCTACTGATGGCCCATGCTCACCTGTGGCAACCGGGGATGACGAAACTGATCGTGACGGACTTTGCCACCCAAGAACCCCTTGCCATTTCCCTCTCGCCAGAGAAGAGTGCCATCCAAACGGCGCAGGAGCTGTACAAACAACAGCAGAAACTCAAACGTGCCCAGCAGCACATTACGCCGCTCCTCACCGCTGCTGAAGAGGAACTCGCCTATCTCGATCAGGTGGCGGCCACCCTCGCCACAGCCACATCCTTAGATGTCCTTGAGGAGATTCGCGCTGAATTGATTCAACAGGGATACCTGACGGCGCCCGATTACTATCGTCCCCCTACCACGCCCAGTCCCTACCTACGCTATACGACACCAAGTGGCTTCACGGTTCTCGTGGGGCGCAACAACCGCCAGAATGACGATCTTACGTTTCGCGTTGCCAGTCCCTACGATTGGTGGTTTCACACCCAAGAGATTCCAGGAAGCCACGTGATTCTCCGCCTCGCAGCGGGGGAGGTGCCCAGTGAGAAAGATATTCAATACGTGGCGAATTTGGCGGCCTACCATAGTCAAGCCCGTGCCAGTGCCCAAGTACCCGTGGTCTATACTCGCCGCAAGTATGTGCAAAAACCGAAGGGCGCTCCACCGGGGATGGTGATCTATGATCAGGCGACAGTGGTGTGGGGGTGCCCTCTGAGTGTCAGTGATGGCTCTTCCGATCTGCCCCAAGGGGGTGCTGGCGGCGATCGCCACGGGATCATGGCAGAATAGAACCGTGTTTTTTACGACACCATTGACTGCTGAGGTTCTATGCTGCGCCTAAATCGAAAATCCCTAATTTCAATCCTATTAAGCGTTGTTGCCATTATTTTAGTCGGCTGTGGCGGCCCCAGTGCCACGACCACCCCTCCGCCCACCTATAGTGAGTTGCAAATTACTCGCATTCAAGACTACCTGAGTGACATTGAGAAAAATGCTGAACGCTTTGCCGACCTAGAGGTCAGTGTGGCCAAAGGGGATTGGCAGGAAGCCCGCAACATTATGCGCGGCCCTCTCGGTGAAATGCTGATGGATATGCGTGCCCTCAACCGCAATCTCTTGGCCAAGGATCAACCCACCCCCACAGCTTTGACCCGTGCCCTGACGGATGACTTCCTGAAAATTGATCAGGGGGCGGATCTGAATAGTGTCACCGTGGCTCAAGAGGGCTTCCGTGATGCTGAAGCGGACTTCAAGGCCTATCTCAATAGCTTGCCTGAGTTGTCCTAGTCCCCTGCGTTTCTCCTAGGTTGATAGCCGTTGCCCATGTCCTTCGTCGGTCTGCATATTCACAGTGATTACAGTCTCCTCGATGGAGCTAGCCAGCTTCCCGACCTAGTGGCACGGGCAATGGAATTGGAGATGCCCGCGATCGCCCTCACGGATCACGGGGTGATGTATGGCGCCGTTGAACTGTTAAAGTTGTGTCGCGGCAAACCCCTGAAGCCAATCATTGGCAATGAGATGTACGTCATCAATGGCGACATCACCAAACAGGAGCGCAAACCCCGCTTTCACCAAGTGGTGCTGGCCAAAAATAAACAGGGCTACCACAACCTCTGCAAACTCACCACCATCTCCCACCTGCAGGGCTTCCAAGGCAAGGGAATTTTTGCTCGCCCCTGCATCAATAAAGAACTGTTGGCGCAATACCGCGACGGACTCATTGTCACCAGTGCTTGCCTCGGTGGTGAGATTCCCCAAGCCATTTTGCAGGGCAAGCCGGATTTGGCACGCAGTGTTGCTGCCTGGTATCAAGAGACCTTTGGTGAGGATTTTTACCTTGAGATCCAAGACCACGGCAGTCAAGAGGATCGGGTAGTCAACGTTGAACTGGTGCGCATTGGCCGCGAGTTGGGGATCAAAATTATTGCCACCAATGACTCCCACTTTATCTCCTGCAATGACGTTGAAGCCCACGACGCTCTGCTTTGTATCCAGACCAACAAGCTGCTCACCGATGACAAGCGGATGCGCTATAGCGGCACGGAATACCTGAAATCCGCTGCTGAAATGGCTCGGCTGTTTCGGGATCACTTGCCCGCTGAGGTCATTGAAGAGGCTTTGGCGAATACCCTTGAAGTGGCCGAAAAGATTGAACCCTATGACATCTTTCGTGAACCCCAAAGTCCAGAGTTTCCAGTGCCTGCTGGCCATACAGCCGATACCTACCTAGAGCAAGTGGCGTGGCAAGGACTGTTGGAGCGATTTCACCTCAGCGATCGCCAGCAGTTGGATCCCACCTACCGGCAGCGACTGGAATATGAACTGAAAATGCTGCAACAGATGGGGTTCTCGAACTATTTCCTCGTGGTTTGGGACTACATCAAATATGCCCGCGACCACAATATTCCCGTCGGGCCAGGGCGGGGATCGGCGGCGGGTTCCCTTGTGGCCTATGCCCTGCGCATTACCAACATTGATCCCGTACACCACGGCTTGCTCTTTGAGCGGTTTTTGAACCCTGAGCGCAAGTCCATGCCCGATATTGATACGGACTTCTGCATTGACCGCCGCGAGGAGGTGATCCAGTACGTCACCGAAAAATACGGCAGCGATCGCGTCGCCCAGATCATCACCTTCAACCGCATGACCTCAAAGGCGGTGCTCAAGGATGTGGCACGGGTGCTGGATATTCCCTATAGCCAAGCGGATCAAATGGCAAAGCTGATTCCGGTGGTGCGGGGCAAACCAGTTAAATTGGCGGTGATGATCTCCGATGACACCCCCTCGCCAGAATTCAAGGAAAAGTACGACAGTGATCCGCTGGTGCGCCGCTGGATTGATATGGCGATGCGCATTGAGGGCACCAACAAAACCTATGGCGTCCATGCAGCCGGCGTTGTCATTGCCTCAGAACCCTTGGATCAACTGGTGCCGCTGCAACGCAATAACGATGGGGCGGTGATTACCCAGTATTTCATGGAGGATCTGGAATCCCTTGGCCTTTTGAAGATGGACTTTTTGGGTCTCAAGAACCTGACAATGATCCAAAAGACGCGGGAGCTGATCCAGAAAAACCACGGTCAAGCCCTTGATTTGGATGCATTGCCCCTCGACGATGCCAAGACGTACCAAATTCTGGCGGAAGGTAAACTGGAGGGCATCTTCCAACTAGAATCTTCGGGGATGCGCCAAATTGTCCGAGATCTCAAGCCCTCAAATCTGGAAGACATTTCCTCGGTGCTGGCGCTCTATCGACCGGGACCGTTGGATGCAGGCCTGATCCCCAAATTCATTAACCGCAAGCATGGTCGGGAACCCATTCAATATCAACATGAGCTTTTGAAACCCATTTTGCAGGAAACCTACGGCGTTCTTTGTTATCAGGAGCAAATCATGCGGATGGCGCAGGACTTGGCAGGCTATTCTCTGGGTCAAGCGGATCTGCTCCGCCGCGCGATGGGCAAGAAGAAAAAAGAGGAAATGGAAAAACATGAAGCCCTCTTTATTGAGGGAGCGGCGAAAAATGGGGTGCCCAGCGCAGTCGCCCAAGAACTCTTTAAGCAGATGCTGGATTTTGCTGAATACTGTCTGAGTGGCGAGACGGCGGTGATGACGGTGGAATATGGGGCTGTCCCGATTCGCCGCTTGGTGCAGGAACAGTTGGCCTGTCAGGTGTACAGCCTTGATTCCCAAGGGCATCTTTATACCCAGCCCATTGCCCAATGGCACTTTCAGGGCTTCCGTCCCGTGTATGAGTATGAACTTGAGGATGGCTCAACGATTTGTGCGACACCTGATCACCGCTTTATGACCACCCGTGGCCAGATGCTGCCCATTGAGCAAATTTTTCAGGAAGGACGAGAGCTATTCCAATTCGCGATCGCCCCCAGTACGGCGCTGGCTCAAGGTCTCAAACCAGCGGTGCAGATGAGCCGCTAGACAATCTTGAATAGCTTCACTCACCTGATCAGTGGGTTGATCCGCCGCAATTCGCTGCCAGCGATCGCCCCCTGCCTCAGCCAAGGCCATAAATCCTTGACGAACTCGCTCATGAAAGGCCACCGCATGCTGCTCTAGGCGATCCGCTATGCCCCGCCGTTGGGTGCGGGCAAGGCCAACCTGAACCGGCAGATCCAGCCAGAGAACTAAATCCGGCATCAGTCCAGCGGTGGCAATCTGGTTGATGTGCTCGATGAGGCTCAAGTCCAGTCCCCGCCCATAGCCTTGGTAGGCAATGGTGGAAGCCGTGTAGCGATCGCACAGGACAATGCCCCCCCGTTGCAGTTGGGGGCGGATACTCGTCGCCACGTGCTGGGCGCGATCGGCGGCATAGAGAAGGAGTTCTGCCATGGGATCAATCTCTAAATCACTATGGAGCAGCAGTTGCCGCAGGCCTTGGCCAAGGGGCGTTCCCCCCGGTTCACGGGTCAGCAGCAGGGGCGGATCAATGTCAGCGGATCGTAATTTTGCCAGCCAGCCACTTTCCTCTAGCCATGTGGCGATCGCCCCCATTTGGGTCGTTTTGCCGGCACCCTCTCCCCCCTCTAGGACAATAAACAAACCAGTGTAGGGATGCATGAATTCAGCGATTTTGAAGAAAGGTTTGATATAATCGCGGCATCCTGCCATACAATGCAGGTCACCTTACAATGGGGGTAATGCTCAATTCCCTGTGATTTCCTAGGAACACCCGCAGTGACAGCGCCCCGTCTGTTCCGTGATTACACTAGAACCATTGTTCGCGAATTATTAGTTTACCACTTGGCGGTTATGGCTCGATATGCTCGTGTTGTTACTATTGCACTCCCTCGGGCACGGCTAAAGGAAGAGCTGGTGCAAACCCTAGAAGCCTGCGATTTGACGGTAACCCATGTGGGGGATGATTACGTCGTGGCACGGGAGAGCGCGCTCGATGCCATTTCAATGTCCCAACTGGTCACGGTTGAAGTCCTGATTGATAAAACCACGCCCCAAAAGGATGTCACCAAGTTTGATCTGGTGCTCAAGAATAAGGAACTGACCCTCAAGAAAAATAATCACTGCTTTGAATGGTTTGACCGTGTGAGTCGCGCCATTGCCGAAAATGAAAATTGGGAATTAGTTAATACAGTTGCCACACTGTGACGGTGCTGCCAGCAAATGCAACAGTGACCATTGTGGGCGCCGGGGTGGTTGGTTCGGCGATCGCCTACGAACTGAGTCGTGTGCTTGATCCAGCGGAAACGCCGATTCTTGTCCTTGAAGCACAACGGGAGGAAGATTGGCAAGCGACCGGTGCGGCTCTTGGTGTTCTCATTGTCCACCTCAGTCGGCGGCGACGTGGACGCAACTTTCAACTACGGCAGGCCAGTTTGGCACGTTATGAAACCCTCATTCCGGAGTTGGCGGCAGAAACGGGGGTTCAGATTCCCTACCAGCGCCGAGGCATTATCGAAATCTGTACCACTAAGGACGAGGCGATCGCCACCCAAGCATGGTTGCAGGAACAGGCTCCCCAAGGCGTGCAGTGGCTCTCGCCAAAAGAAGTCCAAGATCAATGTCCCCTTGTGGATATCCACCACATTCACGGTGCACTTTGGGCAACGGGCGATCGCCAAGTCACCCCTAAACCCTTGACTCAAGCCCTGCGCCAAGCGGCTCATCAACGGGGCGTCAAGTTCTTGTATCAAAGCCCTGTCCGGCAGCTCCAGCGATCGCCCCAAGGGGGATGGATTTTACAGCTCAATCAAGCAGCCATCGAGACCGAATACCTGATCTTAGCGGCAGGTCTAGGGACAACGCCCCTTACGCAAGCCCTCGATCGCTCTGTCACTGTGGAACCGGTTTTGGGACAAGCCCTAGAGTTTGCCTGTCATATTGATGGCAATACACCAGTGATGACGGCTGAAGGCATTCATTTTGTCCCCTTGCCTTGGGGGCGGGTGTGGGTGGGCGCCACCGTGGAGTTCAACACCCTCACCGCGAATCCGCAAACCCTTGATCAACTGCATGGACGGGCGATCGAACTTTGGCCAGTTCTGAAAACGGCTCCTGTGACCCAACAGTGGCAGGGACTGCGACCCCGCCCGAGCGATCGTCCGGCACCCATCATCGAAAAAATAGACGACCACACTTGGCTGACCACTGGCCATTACCGCAACGGTATTTTGCTGGCTCCCATCACCGCCCAAAAAATTGCCCAATCCCTGAGGCTGACCTTGGCCAAGGGCGATCGCCCCAAGGGGGACACAGCATTGATAAAATAAAAGCCAGCGTTGTGGGGTACATACCATGGAAGTGAATCCTTTTGGCTTGGTGGCAACAGCCATGTTTGTCTTGGTGCCAACAGTGTTCTTGATTATTTTGTACGTGCAAACGGAAAGTCAGAAGAAGAGCAGCTAAGATAGATCTCTACGGCTAGAGCGAAAACGACTCTATTTTTGCCGCAGATGCTCTAAATAGTCCTTATTTATACGGCCTGTGACTGCTGCTTCGTTTTCACCCCTTTGTATTGCACCTACCCACGTCTATCGCGGTTGGTCAATTCTCTCCCAAGCGGGGGAAGCCATTGTTCAATTGGGGCATCATCCCCTTTTAGTGGTTTCACCGCAGCGGTATCAGCAGCTTGAGCAGGAGTGTCAGGCGATCGCCCGCTCCCATGATCTCACCTTCAGCGTAGGGACATTCCATGGTGAGTGCAGTGAATCCACCCTTGCCCAGCTCCGCCAAGAGGCGCAAGGCAGCGATCTCATCATTGGCATTGGCGGTGGCAAAGCCCTAGATACCGCTAAACTTTTGGGGCATCAATTACACTTGCCCGTAGTGACGATCCCCACGTCTGCAGCCACCTGTGCCGCTTGGACAGCCCTCTCCAACATCTATACGGAGGCCGGTGCCTTTGCCTATGATGTGGCACTCCACCGTTGCCCGGATCTGCTGCTCTTGGACTATGCCCTGATTCAAACGGCGCCGAAGCGAACCCTGCTTGCCGGCATTGGCGATGCCCTTGCCAAGTGGTATGAGGCCTCGGTGAGTAGTGGTCACCGTCAAGAAACCCTGATTGTGGCGGCGGTACAGCAAGCCCGAGTATTGCGCGATATTCTCTTGCAGCAATCCGCTGAGGCCCTAGCCAATGTGGGCAGTACCGCTTGGGAAAATGTCGTCGATGCCAGTGTCCTCATGGCAGGGATGATTGGGGGCTTGGGGGGTGCCCAATGCCGCACGGTGGCAGCCCATGCGGTGCACAACGGTCTGACCCAACTGCCCCAAAGTAGGGGCACCCTCCATGGAGAAAAAGTGGCCTACGGTATTCTGGTGCAACTACGCTTGGAAGAGCTAGTTCAAGGCAGTCAACTAGCTGCTAGCGCTCGCCATCAGCTGTGCCAGTTCTATGAACAGGTGGGTTTGCCCCTGACTCTAGAGGACTTGGGTTTCCAAGAGGCCAGCTTAGCCCAGCTCCAGCATGTTGCTACGGTTGCTTGTGCCCCCCACTCCGATATTCACCATTTGCCGTTTCCGGTGACGCCTGATCTGGTGCTAGAAGCAATGGTGTCCACCGTGGTCGGCTACAGTGCCACAGTCTTGGATGGGAGTGCCCGTTAGATGGGGTTAGAGTGGATTCAGCCGGCCGATCGCTTGGGGGCATTGCCGCCCTACGTCTTTGCGCGTCTCGATGAACTGAAGCTGAAAGCTCGCCAGCAGGGACTGGACTTAATTGACTTGGGGATGGGCAATCCCGATGGCTCCGCCCCGCGTCCGGTGATTGAAGCAGCGATCGCCGCCTTTGAGGAACCCAGCTACCACGGTTATCCCCCCTTTGAAGGCACAGCGGTTTTCCGTCAAGCCATTACCCGTTGGTATCAGCGCCGCTACAATGTCTCCCTTGATCCTGATGGGGAAGCCCTCCCCCTGTTGGGATCAAAAGAGGGACTGACGCACCTTGCCCTTGCCTATGTCAATCCGGGGGATGTCGTCCTCGTGCCCAGCCCGGCCTATCCTGCCCATTTTCGTGGACCTGCGATCGCCGGTGCCAACATCTATCCCCTCATTCTCAAACGGGAAAAGGGCTGGCTCATTGATCTCAGTGAGATTCCCAGTGACATTGCCCGCCAAGCCAAGGTTTTGTACTTCAACTATCCCAGCAATCCTACGGCGGCGATCGCCCCCCGCTCTTTCTTTGAAGAAATCGTTGCCTTTGCCCGCGAATATCAAATCCTTCTAGTGCATGACCTTTGCTACGCTGAACTGGCCTTTGATGGCTATCAACCCACCAGCTTACTGGAAATTCCCGGTGCCAAGGAAATCGGCGTTGAGTTCCATACCCTCTCAAAAACCTACAATATGGCCGGTTGGCGGGTGGGGTTTGTGGTGGGCAACCGCCACATTATTCAGGGCTTGCGTACCCTGAAAACGAACTTAGATTATGGGGTTTTTTCCGTCTTACAGAAAGCGGCAGAGGTGGCCTTGAGCCTGCCCGATAGCTACATTGCCTCTGTGTGCGATCGCTATCGCCAACGGCGGGATTTTCTGATTCAAGGCTTGAATGAACTGGGCTGGCAACTCACCCCAACCCAAGCAACCATGTACCTGTGGGTGCCCGTACCGCTGGGCATGAGTTCGACAGATTTTGCCCTCAAACTGCTTCAGGAGACAGGCGTTGTTGTGACCCCCGGCAATGCTTTTGGCGAAGGGGGTGAAGGATACGTGCGCATTAGCCTCATTGCCGATCGCGATCGCCTAGGTGAAGCCCTCAAACGCATGGCTCAAGCCAATATTCGCTTCGATAGCTTAAGTCAATGTTAAAAGCCCGGAAGGCTGATGAAATTTCACACCCACTCGCAAAGGTCATCCTAGGCGGCTATTCCAAGCGGTCTCGGCGTCCTTGAGAGCCTGATCAATTGTCTTTTGTCCGAGGAGGACAGCTTGCAAGTTTTCGTAGAGGAGTCGTTGTAGCTCCTTAATATCCCGCAGGGGGGGAATGAGAACCTCTGCTTGGCTCATTTGAGCAGCGCTGACGGATCGGGCAATGTCCACAGGGGTGGCATTTTCGCCAATGGTGCGAAAGTAGGAATCCGCTAAGGCCGCTTGTGTAGAAGGCAGAACATTGGCTTCCTTGGCAAAGGCGAGTTGGTTTTCATTGTTGGTGACAAAGAGGGCAAATTCTACGGCTAGGTCAGGATGGCGACTCTGGCGGGGCACCAGTAAATTCATCACAGCAACATTTTTCTTGCCAGTGTCTCCGGTCAACTGGGGGGCAGGGGCTGAAACGGCTGCAATAGTGGGGGCATTGGTGGCGATCGCGTTCAAAAATTCCGGACTGGTCATCACTAGCGCCGTTTGTCCCGCTTGATAGAGTTCGATACCTTGGCGGTGGCCTTCAGTCAGCACCTGTGGCGGCAAGAGTCCCTGACGATAGAGATCCAGCCAATACTGGAAAACGGCTTTACCCACAGGGGAATTAAAGGCAGCACGGCCTTGATCATCCACCAGTTGGACGCCCATTTGCACCATGGCCTGCATCAGTTCGGCAGAGT
The DNA here is from genome assembly GCF_031583455.1 of Thermosynechococcus sp. TG215. Classification (NCBI taxonomy): domain Bacteria; kingdom Bacillati; phylum Cyanobacteriota; class Cyanophyceae; order Acaryochloridales; family Thermosynechococcaceae; genus Thermosynechococcus; species Thermosynechococcus sp. TG215. The sequence continues at coordinate 1,893,635 of NZ_CP134178.1, forward strand.
CCTCGGGCACCATCGTGATAAAGAAGGCGTATTTACCGGTTTTCTCTTTCACTGCCTTGGCTACACTGGCTAGCTCGGCAAAGGTTTGCGGGGGGCGATCGACCCCAGCGGCGGCAAGAATCGCCTTGTTATAAATCGTTACCCGCGAGGTGAGGTACCAAGGCACGGCAAAACTCTTGCCCTCTAACGTCGTTGCCTGCCAAATATTCGGTAAATAACGCTCGCGCACGGCTGGCGGCACATAGTCATTGAGATTGAGCCACGCATTGCGTCCTGCCAACAACGCCGCAAAGTCGGGGTTCAGGTTCACCACATCAGGCGCAGTGCCCGCTAACACCGCCATGAGAATTTTGGTCTGCATTGCTGTCCAAGGAATATCCACCCAGCGCACATGGACATCGGGATGTTGGGCTTCAAATGCCGCAATCAGGCGATGGAAGTAGTCAGTAAATTTCGGTTGCAGTTGCATGGTCCAGAATTCAATCTGGGTGCCTTGGGTAGGCGGCGTTGTTCCACAACTGGTGAGGATGGCCAGCCATAGCCCCACCAACAGCCCAGAGATCCAGCGTTGCCACGATCGCATTGCTGAGGACTCCTACAGGGGGGGGAGTTCAGAGGTACAGGCACGGCAGCGACTCGCCTTGAGGGGCACAGACTCCAAGCAGTAGGGGCACTCCCGTTGTTCGGGGGCAGGCGGTTTCTTGGGCAGCAAGGGCAAAATCAGTTTCAGGAGAATAAATAGGCTGAGGGCAATCACCCCAAAGTCGAGTAAACTGCCCAAAAATTTGCCAATTCGAATGCCTGAGCCGACGGTCAGTTCGCGCCAGTCGCCCCCGGGAATCAGAGGATTGACCAAGGGCATGATGAGGTCTTCAACAACGGAAGTAACAATGCGGCCAAAGGCACCCCCCACCACGACAGCGATCGCTAGATCAATCACATTCCCCTTTAAGGCAAATTCGCGGAACTCCTGCCAAAATTGCTTGACCTGTCGGCGGTTTAGTCGCGCCATGCCCACTCCTCAGTAGTACACAAAAATTAACATTTATCTTCATCAATGACCAAAATTTTATCGATGCCGCTAGCCAACGGGCAAACTCTAGGCTAACATTGTAGATCCAGTCAGAAAGTGTTCGAGCGATCGCTGGTATGATTGCGTATGGCACCCACTTCTGCCCGCTTGATAACTCACTATACACCCCCATTTTCGTTAAAGGAGCTAGGAAAACACTCGCATGGTCAATCAGGAAAAAACGTTAGACGTGGGCTTTACGCATGCTGATTTTGCAGCCTTACTGGACCGGTACGATTACCACTTCAACCCCGGCGACATTGTTGCTGGCACCGTCTTTAGCATCGAACCGAAGGGTGCCCTGATTGACATCGGTGCGAAAACCGCTGCCTACATCCCTATCCAAGAAATGTCTATCAACCGGATTGACAGTCCGGAAGAAGTCCTGCAACCGAACGAAACCCGTGAGTTCTTTATCTTGGCGGATGAAAATGAGGAAGGGCAGCTTACCCTCTCGATTCGTCGTATTGAGTATATGCGGGCTTGGGAGCGCGTTCGCCAACTGCAAGCGGAAGATGCCACCGTTCGTTCTCAGGTCTTTGCCACCAACCGTGGGGGTGCCCTTGTGCGCATTGAAGGGCTGCGCGGCTTTATCCCCGGTTCCCACATCAGCACCCGTGTCAACAAAGAAGAATTGGTGGGTGAAGAGCTACCCCTGAAGTTTTTAGAAGTGGATGAAGAGCGCAACCGCCTCGTCCTCAGCCACCGCCGTGCCCTTGTCGAACGCAAGATGAACAAACTAGAAGTGGGCGAAGTGGTGGTTGGAACCGTGCGTGGGATTAAGCCCTACGGTGCCTTCATTGACATTGGTGGGGTTAGCGGTCTGCTGCACATTTCCGAGATTTCCCACGATCACATTGATACGCCCCACAGTGTTTTCAATGTCAATGACCAAGTCAAGGTGATGATTATTGACCTTGATGCTGAGCGGGGTCGGATTTCCCTGTCCACCAAGCAACTGGAGCCAGAACCCGGTGACATGGTGAAAAATCCGCAGTTGGTCTATGAAAAGGCTGAAGAGATGGCAGAGCGCTATCGTCAGCAACTCCTGCAACAACAGCAGCAGGCCACCGCAGAGACCACTGAGGAAGTCATTGAAGACATTCCCGAAGCCACTGAAGACGATACGGCTGAGCCGATTCTTCAAGAAGCCTAGGATGTCCCTTGCCCTCACCCTTGGGGATCCAGCGGGCATTGGCCCAGAAATTCTCCTGAAAGCCCTAGCTCACCTGCCCTCAGAAATGTTAGGGCAGTTTTTTATTGCTGGTACAGGCCAAGTATTAGAGGAAACGTACGCTCGCCTCTGCCAGCAGGGACAGGTGGCCATTGATCCTGCCCAGCTTCGGATTTGGGAGCACCCCCTCGATGCGGTGATTGTGCCGGGGCAACCGAGTGTGGTGAGTGGGGCGGCGAGCTTTGCCTACTTAGAAACAGCCATTCAGCGGACGATCGCTGGCGAGGTGGCAGGCATTGTGACGGCACCGATTTCTAAGGCCAGTTGGCAGGCGGCAGGCTATGCTTTTCCGGGTCAAACAGAAGTGCTGGCTCACTTTACTGGAACCGCCCACGTGGGCATGGTGTTCTTGGGGCGATCGCCTGTAACCAACTGGGTGCTGACCACTTTACTCGCGACGACCCACATCCCCTTGCAAGAGGTGCCCAAAGCACTGACCCCCGAGCGCCTCAATGAAAAACTCGCGCTCCTTGTGCAGTTTCTGAGGGAGCGGCGGCATCTGGAGCGACCTCGCATTGCCATTGCTGGCTTGAATCCCCACAGTGGTGAGCAGGGACACTTAGGCCAAGAGGAAGTGACTTGGCTGATTCCATGGCTCGCAGCAGCCCAGCAGCAGTATCCCCAAGTTGAACTGATTGGTCCTGTGCCCCCCGATACCCTCTGGATTGGAGCTGCCGATGCGTGGTGGGGACGCCCTGCCCCGGCAACTGCCTACGATGCCTACCTCGCGCTTTACCATGATCAGGGGTTGATTCCCGTGAAGATGCTCGCTTTTCGGGAAGCGGTGAATACGACGATTGGCTTGCCCTTTATTCGCACGTCCCCGGATCACGGTACGGCTTTTGATATTGCGGGTACAGGGATGGCAGACCCCCAGAGTTTTCTGGCGGCGATCGCTTGGGCGCAAACCCTGAGTCAAGGATCGGTTTTCCCTCTTACCCCCGCCTAAAGTGCCTTTGATAGAATGCAACTAGATAACAAACCAAACGGTCAATCGTTGGCATTTGGGTTGTTGCTGTATCGGGCAGAGTCATATGGGATTCTTTGATTCAGAAATTGTTCAACAGGAAGCACAACACCTGTTTCAGGACTACCAGCAGTTGATGCAGCTTGGCTCCGAGTACGGCAAGTTTGACCGCGAAGGGAAGAAGATTTATATTGCAAAAATGGAAGAACTCATGGAGCGCTACCGTATTTTTATGAAGCGCTTTGAGTTGTCCGATGACTTCATGGCGCAGATGACCATCAAACAATTGGAGACCCAACTCAGCCAGTTTGGTATGTCTGCCCAAACCATGTTTGATCAAATGCATCAAACCCTTGAGCGCATGAAAGCCGAAGTGGAACGCCAACCCTAGGGGAGAGGGCGAGTGTTGCTCTGCAATTTGGATGGGGTGATTACGCCAGAGGCCTCGATTTCTGTTTTTGATCGCGGGTTTCTCTACGGTGATAGTGTTTATGAAGTGATGCGTACCTACCGCGGGATTCCCTTTGCCCTACCAGAGCACCTCGCACGGTTGCGCGCCTCAGCCGCCTATCTCTACATGAGCGTGCCGTGGTCTGATAAGCACATTACCCAAGAAGTGCAACGCACCTTAGCGGCTGCCCCAGCGGGAGAATATTACATTCGGATTGTCGTGACCCGTGGCGCCGACCAGCGGATTGGGTTACTGCCAGAACCAACGACCCAACCAAGGTTATTGATTGTGTTGATGGCGATCGCCCCCGAACCAACATTGAGCGAACAGGGAATTTGCCTGACCATAGGCAAGCGCCAACGCACGAGCACCGCTGCCCTTGATCCTGCCGCCAAAACGGGCAATTACCTCAACAATATCTTGGCGCTATTGGAAGCGCAGCAAGCTGGGTTTGACGACGCCCTGTTGCTCAATGCCCAAGGGCAGATGACCGAGGCCACGACCAGTAACCTCTGGATTGTCCGTGAGGGTGTGGTCGAGACACCCCCCACTGCTGTTGGGATGCTCCACGGAATTACGCGAGCGACGCTGTTGCAGATCGTTGCAAACTTGGGCATGCCCCATCGGGAAGTGATTCTCACCCCACAGGATCTGGCGAGAGCCAGTGAGGGCTTTCTGAGTTCATCGGTGCGCCTGCTAATGCCGATTCGCCAAGTGGATGAGGTGATCTTTCCCGCCTGTCCGGGACCTGTGACCCAAAAGCTATGGCAGGAATTATTAACAGTGATGGAAAAGGCGACTCTGGCCTAGATACAGTCCTTTTAGCGAAGTTCTTGAGTTGGGAACATGACGGGAATATTGGGATTCACCCATACTTGACAGTCGAGTTCGGTACTGGGTGGGAAAAAAGGAATCGGGTTGCCTGCGGCATCGGTGACTTCTGGCAGGTATTCAAGGGGTAGGGCATCAAATTGACAGGTGTAGGCACCATAAATGACCTGCCGGCGATCGCCCAAAGGGCGCGCTGCGCGATCGCGCAGGATCAACTGATAACCAAAGCTGCGACTGGCATTCCCCAACTGATTGATCAGGGCAAAACGCCGTAAATAGGGCAGGCGTCCCCAAGCAGACGGCGACACAAAGGCTTCAACTCTACCCCCCGGCGCTGTGATGGACGGAAAAGCCTGCCAGCGCTGAATCACCCCATCCCCAAACTGCTGAACTGCCCACCAGAGACTCGGTACGGTCAAGCCCACTGCCGAGGGTTGCTCGCTAACCACAACTTGCTTTTCATTGACCGGCAGCGCGATCGCCTCGGCAACCGCTGGCGGTAAGTCTTCTGCCGAGGTATTGGCGGCTGTTTTGAGGGGCTGCAACCCTAATAGCGCGATCGCCCCCACGGCACTCAACCATCGGCCACAGGACTTGGGAGGAGATAGGGTTCTCATTTGCTTTGAGTCGTGAAGGAGATTACCTCCTATATTACGGATGCAGCCAAGCCTTCAATACATCGAGGAGGCTATTTCCCCCCCAAGCAAGGGCAATGAGAATGGATGTGGTGACTGCTAAACCAATCAAGGAGATGACCACCCCTGCCAGACTAATCAAACCATCGTCATCCAACAATCCAAAGCCAATCGTAAAAATGCCCATCGCTGGAATGGTGTTGGTGCCGGGAACGGGCAAAATCATCGAGATTGCCATCAGTGACACGGCAACTCCCAAGCCCAAACGTCCGCCTCGGGTCGTGCAAATGGGGCGCAAGCGGGGACGGGAGATCAATTCAACCCGCCGCAGCCAAGGCAAAGCTGTGCGCACAATCTTTTGAATCTGGGATCGCGGCATCGTGCGCTTCAGCAGCCGCAGGGGCAACCAAGGGGTTGAGGCACCCACGAGCAATTGCCAGCCCAACAGTAACAGCACAATGCCAAAGGGGGTGGAGTAACCGGGGGCTGGAATAGGCAGCGCCGAGGGCAATGAAAGTACAGCCAGCAAAAAGCCGAAGGTTCGCTCTCCCGCCAACTGCAGAATATCCCCCAAGGACACCAGTTGCTGCGTTAACACCTCGCCATCGCTGAGGCTGGGCACAGGACTCAAAAAGGCACGTTCGAGGTCAGTGGACAGTTTTGCCATAAAAAATTACGGGAGGTGGAAATGTTGCCACTGCTAGGATACGATAGATTGATCGTTAGTTATGCCCAACACAGTTGACAGGCGATCCTAAGGCCGCGATCAACCTGAAGCCATGGCAACCCCATCCGACTTACCGACAGAGTTGCACCTGATTAACCCGCGGCGATCGCTGGGTCATGTTTATCTCGACTGGACACCCCAACCTGGTTGCCATGTGGATCATGAAGGGGAAACCTATACCGTGTTAGAACGCCGTCATCGCTACCGGTTTCGTGGCGGACGTTATCAACTGGAAAAAATTGCCCTCTATGTGCAGCATAGTGACACCACGAGCGATCGCCATCTCGTCAATGGACAGTGGGTGATTGGAGATCCCACCTGCCGCTGGAATGCGCTTTCACCCTTGTTGCGGTGTGCTGTGAACCCTCAAGGCTCCTGCCAAGACTGTCGAGATTACCAGCCTCGAGAACCTTAACGTTTTGCTGCGAAACCCCCCCTCGCGCAGAGGGGGAGCATCAGGGTGATTTCAGATTGAGCCAGAGACGGCCAGTCTACTGCACAGCGGGCGTCATATAGGACGTTTCCGGTAGAACAATTTTCACCGGTTCAACGTGCCAGATGTCTTGGCAGTACTCGCGAATGGCGCGATCGCTAGAAAATTTGCCCATCCGTGCCACATTCAGAATCGACATTTTTGCCCATTGGGCTTGATCTTGATACACCTGAAGCACCTGTTGATGGCAGTCCACGTAGCTTTGGTAGTCTGCCAAGAGGCAATAGCGATCGTTTTGCCAGAGGTGTTCCACAATTGGGCGAAAGAGTTCCGTATCCCCATGGGAAAAGTAACCAGAGCCGATGAGGTCAAGGACTCGCTTCAGCATCGGGTTATTATTGGCAAACTCCCACGGACGGTAGCCGTTACGCCACAATTCCTGCAATTGCTCCACCCTATTGCCAAAGAGGAAGAAGTTTTCTGCTCCTACTTCTTCACGAATCTCCACATTGGCACCATCGAGGGTTCCAATCGTCAGCGCCCCATTGAGGGCAAATTTCATATTCCCTGTGCCTGAGGCCTCGTAGCCTGCCGTTGAGATCTGCTGTGAGAGATCCGCTGCGGGATAGACCCGCTGTCCCAGAGTCACATTGTAGTCGGGTAAAAAGACCACCTTCAGGCGATCGCGCACCGCTGGATCACGGTTAATCACGGCGGCTACCGAGTTGATGAGCTTGATGATTAGCTTGGCCATGTAGTAGCCCGGCGCCGCCTTACCGCCAAAAATAAACGTTTGGGGTACCATCTCCAGTTGCGGATTGTCCTTCAACATCTGATAGAGGGTGATGATATTGAGGACACACAGGTGCTGCCGCTTGTATTCGTGGATGCGCTTCACCAAAATGGAGAAGAGGGAATGGGGATCCACCGTTACTCCCACGCGATCGCGAATGTATTCCGCAAGGCGTTCCTTATTTCCATGCTTCACCGATCGCCACTGAGCCGCAAAGTCGCGATCCTCTGCCAAGGGTTCCAATCGCCGCAGTTGATCCAAGTGCTTCACCCAATCTTCGCCAATGCGTTCGGTAATCAGGCGAGTTAATCCGGGATTACTAAGCACCATCCAGCGCCGAGGGGTGACGCCATTGGTTTTATTGGAAAATTTCTGCGGCGTCAGTTCGTAGAAATCCTTGAGCACCGTTTGTTTCAAGAGTTCTGAGTGCAGCGCCGCCACTCCGTTGATGGCATGACTCCCCACCGCTGCCAAGTGTGCCATGCGCACATAGCGACAGCCACTTTCATCAATAATCGACAGCCGCCGCAGGCGATCGTTATCCCCCGGATATTGCAGGCGCACCTGATCGAGGAAGCGTTGGTTAATTTCGTAGATGATTTGCAAGTGGCGGGGTAGTAGTGAGCCAAAGAGATCTAGCGGCCATTTTTCCAGTGCCTCGGGCAAGAGGGTGTGGTTGGTGTAGGCAAATGTCTTGCAAGTAATGTCCCACGCCTGATCCCAAGGCATGAGATGCTCATCCACCAACAGGCGCATCAGTTCTGCCACCGAAATCGCCGGATGGGTATCATTCAACTGCACGGTGAACTTTTCGTGGAAGCGGCTGAGATCCTTATTCCCCGATTGCTTGTAGAGGCGGATCATGTCCTGAAGGGCACAGGAGCAGAAGAAATATTGCTGCATCAGCCGCAGTTCTTTGCCCTGCAATTGCTCATCGTTGGGATAGAGCACCTTGGTGATGTTTTCTGAGGCAATTTTTTGGTTGACGGCACCGTAGTAGTCGCCCGTGTTAAAGGCTTGAAAGTCAAAGGACTCCACCGCCTCTGCCCGCCACAGACGCAGAAGATTGGCGGTATTCACCTTGTAGCCCAAGATTGGGGTGTCATAGGCTACCCCCTGCACCACTTGATGGGGGTGCCAAACCACTCGGTAGCGACCCTGATCATCGGTGTAGCTATAGGTATGGCCGCCAAACTTTACCTGCAAAATCAACTCTGGCCGCGGAATTTCCCACGGGTTGCCGTAGCGTAACCACTTATCCGTAATTTCCACTTGCCAGCCATCGCGAATCTCTTGGTCAAAGATGCCGTACTCATAGCGAATGCCGTAGCCAATGGCGGGGATTTCTAATGTGGCGAGGGAATCCATATAGCAGGCGGCCAAGCGACCCAAGCCACCATTGCCCAAGCCCGGCTCTTCCTCCTGATCAAGGAGTTCCTTGAGGTTTAAACCCGTTTGCCGCATGGCTTCCTCAACGGCTTCATAGAGCCCAAGGTTAATTAGGTTATTGCCAAGGTGTGGCCCCAGTAAAAATTCCGCTGAAAGATAGCAAACAGTGCGGCTTTCTTGATCTCGATAGGTTTTGGCAGAATTCAGCCAGCGCAACAGCAGGCGATCGCGCACGGTGTAGGCCAAGGCCAAGTAGTAATCATTTTTCGTCGCCACTTCGGGGAACCGCCCTTGGATAAAGAAGAGATTATCCATAAAGGCGCGGCGCAGCGTTTCAATACTCGTACCGGTGCGATCGTCTTCCGTCAGCACCGTGGGACAACCGGGCGGAATGAGACTGGTCATTGTGGGAATCCTCGCAAAGAATTAACGCGATTAGTAGTCAGCCCTTCCCTTCTGTTCTACCGCGATCGCCAAGGATTCCCCGCTAAGTACAGAATCTCTTTACCAGCAGGCCAGCCCTTCCCTAGCGTTCATTGACTGTGGGGGAGCAGTTGGCAGGTGAGTTCTTCCTCGGTTTCTGAGGGATCTGGTGGGGCAACGGTGGGTGGGGTAGTGCCAAGGGTCATGTCTGGGGCGGGGCTGTGTTGATACCGTTGATAGAGCGTGCTTAGGAGTTTGATCAGGCGATCGCCGGCACTGGCATAGAGAGGGTCATCGGGCAAGCGCGCCAAAGCAGCGGCCATCTGCGTCTGCAAGATCTCTAAATCCCCATAGCGGCGAGTCAGCCGTTGCAGTAAATCAATGAGGGTAAACCGCTCTAGGCCTTGAGCATGCACCGGTTTGGTGGTCAACAGGGCAGCCACAAGAAGCTTCATCTGCAGGGGGGTACAGTAGCGAGTGACTTCCAAGCGCAAATCGTAGAGATCGGCGGTGCTGAAGGTTGGCGCCTCGATGGTCAGTGTGGCCGTTGGGGATTGGGTGTAGAGGGGCACCAAAATTTGCAGGAGTGCCGCTGAGAGAACCTGATAAGCCTGTGCTTTGTTGAGACTATTGACAATGGCCGTTAGGCGCTGTCCCAAAAGGGTGGGGGTTTTCAGCCGCTCAAGAATTTGGATCACGGCCTGTTGTACCTCGCTGACGGTCCACGGCGGTGTTTGGGTCGGCCACTGATTCTGGTGCAGGGCATACAGTAGCTTAAAAAGACGGTTGTGCTGCGGATGCTGGACGATTTGTTGGGCAGCGGTGGCAATTGGAGAAGTCGTTGTCGTCACAGGTTTGCCCAAAGTCCCTCGATCTGTATTCTAGCCAATTTTCCTAGACGATAATTTATTGATTGTCATCAAGGGGAGATTGTCAAGACCTCTGCTAGCATTGGGAGAGTTTAGCAGTGACAGAACGGGTGTGAAAGCGCTTTTTCATCGCCTGCAGCAGCGTCTCAATGAGATTGTTGTCGGTCAAGGGGCGATCGCCCAAGGGTTGGTTGTGGCACTCCTCGCCGAAGGCCATGTCATCCTTGAGGGGGTGCCGGGAACCGCCAAAACCCTCCTTGTGAAGCTCCTCGCTCGCCTGATTGCAGCGGAATTTCGCCGTATCCAACTCACCCCCGATGTCCTCCCCGCCGATATTCTCGGTACGAGTATCTTTGACTTTAACAGTCGCACATTTCGCCTGCGCAAGGGGCCAATTTTTACCCAAGTGCTGCTGGCGGATGAAATTAACCGCACACCGCCTAAGACCCAAGCGGCTCTCCTCGAAGCCATGGAAGAACGGCAGGTAACCCTTGACGGCACCACTCTCCCCCTCTCGGGTTTATTTTGGACAGTGGCCACCCAAAACCCCTTGGAATTTGAAGGGACATATCCGCTGCCAGAAGCCCAACTGGATCGCTTCCTATTTAAGCTAGTCGTCCCCTACCCAGAGCCAACTTCAGAACGGCAAATGCTTGAAAATGCCCTTGGGGGCTTTGAGGCGCGGGATCTCGATCAACTCAATTTGGAGCCGTTGATTACCGTTGAGCAAGTCTTGGCAGCACGGCAGCAAGTGCGGCAAGTCCATGTAGCGCCTGCGGTGTTGGAGTATCTGTTGGCTTTGGTGCAGGCCAGTCGTCAACATCCCGAACTGCTGTTGGGGGCTTCCCCACGAGCGGCGGTGGGCTGGTTACGTGCCACCCAAGCCCAAGCATGGTTAGAGGATCGCAGCTATGTCACCCCTGAGGATGTGAAGGCGATCGCCACCCCGCTACTGCAACACCGCTTAATCCTCAAGCCCGAAGCCCAGTTAGACGGCACCACGCTGCCCCAAGTGATCCAAGGTATTCTCGCGAAAGTTGCTGTCCCCCGATGAAAGCACCTGCCAGTTATCAGTTTGGTCGCCATCGCCCCCGCTGGGTGCCCACGGTTCGCTTCTATGGCCTGTTGCTGCTGGGGCTTCTCTTTCCAGTGCTGACCAGCTTTCTGCCAGCAGAGCTATGGCCGATCACCGAGGCGGTTCCCCAAGGGAAGTTGCGGGAATGGTTGCACCACTGGCCTCTGGGGCTGGGATGGCTCCTGATGGGACTGTACGATCTGGTCATTTTCGGCCTGTCCCTGTGGGACTATATCCGCATCGGTCGCTGGCAACTGACCCTCGATCGCGCCTGTGAGTCACGGCTCTCCATTGGTCGGCAAAACCCGATTCGCCTCAGGCTGCACACCCGTGGTGAGGTTTCCTTGAATGAGCAGATCTGGGTTGAACTCTACGACTATGTGCCTGCTGAGTTTACGGGTGAAATCCCCTACTTTGCCTTTGCGGCCTCAGCCCAGAGTACGCTGGAATTGCTCTACCATGTGTTTCCACCGCGACGGGGTGCCTTTCAATGGTCAGGCTGCGATGTGCGGCTGCGCAGTTCTTGGGGCTTGGCGTGGCGACGCTGGTTTGCACCCGTTGTGACTGAAGTGGAAGTCTATCCCGATTTGATGGGCTTGCGATCGCTCTCGATTCGCCTCAGTTTAGACTTCAGTGGCAGCTTGCGGCGGCGACGCTATGCCTTGGGGGGCACCGAGTTTGCCGAATTGCGGGAGTACCACTTGGGGGATGATCTGCGCCTCATGGACTGGAAAGCGAGTGCCCGCCGCGGACGGCCTCTTGTGCGCGCCATGGAACCCGAACGGGATCAACCCCTGATCATTCTGCTGGATCGAGGCCGCTTGATGACCGCTACTGTCGCTGGTTTGAAACGCTTTGACTGGGGCTTAAACGCGGCATTGGCACTGGCGCTGACGGGCTTGCGACGGGGGGATAAGGTGGGCTTGGGGATTTTTGATCAGCAACTGCACACGTGGATTGCGCCTCAAAGTGGCGATTCCCATCTGGGGCAGATTCTGAGTCAGGTGTATCGCTGTGAACCCGTTCTCGAAGAATCTGACTATGTGGGCACCGTCAGTGCGATCTTGGGACACTATACCCGCCGTGCCCTTGTGGTGGTTCTCACAGAGGTCATTGATGAGGTGGCTTCCCAAGAACTCCTCGCAGCCATGGCTCGCCTCACGCCGCGTTTTCTACCCTTCTGCGTTGCCTTGCGCGATCGCCACATTGAAACCCTTGCCCACCGCCCGTTGATGCCACAGCCCTTAGCTGCCGTGGATCAAGTGACCAGCCTCTATGAACAGGCCGTCGCTCTCGATCTGCTGCATCAGCGGCAACGTGCCTTTGCCCACTTGGAGCAACAGGGGGTTCTTGTCCTTGACGCGCCTGCGGATCAAATGAGTGAGCAACTGGTGGATCGCTATTTGCTGCTGAAAGCCCGTGGCCGACTCTAGGGTTGGCTAGCCTCGATCACACTGGTATTCCTTGGCTCCTGTAATGGCCGTAGGGGTGGGCGATCGCCCGTTGGTGTCCCTAGGGGAAGGGGTGTCGAGGTCTGCGTCAGCCCACAAGTTGCCCGCAAACGCGCTTGCAGGAGTTGACTCACCACCTGACGTCGAATAAATTCTTGCTCAATTGCTGGGGGGACTGAACGTTGCAGTTCCATAGGTTGCCTCGAATTCACCGTTGTTCACGGCGACACAGGCTTCCGTGCGCTTCCCACACCCACATTCAACGGTCATAGGCCTCACCTTGATCTTAACGGCGATCGCCCACGATTGTAAAAATGACTACCAAAATGCAGTGGGATTTGTGGGGATTTCCTAACACTATTGCAACGGGGATACATTCGGGGATTGAGGTGATTCCCATTTCTGCTGGCAAAACTCGTGGATCACCTTACCGCCATGAATAATCACATAGAGCGTCACTCCACTGAGGACAAAAGGCATGATCTTCTCGAGCCAAGGAAGATGGCAACCGAGGCGGGTCAGGACAAGGGCAAAGGCATCATCTAAAAGGCTAATCAACAAAGGTAGCAATTGTCTTAGAAGGGTAAGAATCTCTGGTAAATAACCATCACTATCCATAAAAATACTCTCGGCTGAGTTGACGCAGAAAATCACTTAAAGAAACATTGATTAGTTGGGATGATTGGTGAGTGGAAATACTTCATAGGCACTTCGTTCTCATCAATACAAATAAAGAATTGAAAAATGAATTACACGTCTTTACAAATTGATGACCTTTAGATAAGCCTACCCTAACTGCGATTGTTGTTTCTGCGAGTGTTCCCAAGAATAGCCGAAAACCCTGCCCGTCAGGCATTAAGGCTGCTATTGCTATTGCTAAGTTCGGTTGCAAATGAGAGATTATCGTGAATTGTTAACAACCGTAACACTTCTATTATAGGCAACGCCTAGGGGTTAGGGGATAACTGTAATTTGTCGTTACATTGGGAACGCATTCTGAAAGTTAGCTGTCTAGGATAGAGATGACAGCAGCGGCAGGTGCTTTATGAGACAGATGTCGGGTCATCGGTGTGGTTTTGCGCTTCTGTTGGCGATCGCCACCACCACAGGATTTTACCAGCGGGGACTCGCACAAAATGAAGCCCAACAGTTGCGCGATATTATGCAGCGGTTGGATGCCCTACAACAGCGCTATAGTGCCGCCGTCAGTGAACTAGACGTGATTCGCAAAACCTCTTTTGGCGGCGATAGTAATCATGTCATTGCCCTCACAAATCAGATTGAGCAGTTGCAAAAACAGGGGAATTATGGCGCAGCAGTGGCACCCTCGCGGGAATTGGTAGCGATCGCTGAGCGGGTTTTAGGTGCCCATCACCCCACTGTGGCTGCAACTTTGAATAACCTTGCTGTCACCTACAAGGAACTGGGCAACTTTAGTGAGGCGATTCCCCTCTATCAGCGCAGCTTAGCCATCCGTGAACAAGCCCTTGGCGCCAATCATTCCGATGTTGCCACCAGCCTCAATAACCTCGCCAACCTCTACACCGATCAAGGCAACTACGGTGAGGCTCTGCCCCTCTATCAACGCGCCCTTGCCATCCGTGAACAAGCCCTTGGCAAGACCCATCCCGATGTGGGCTTGAGTGTGCACAACTTGGCAGTGATGTACCATTTGCAGGGCAGCCTAACCACAGCCTTGCCCCTCTACCAGCGCAGTCTGGGTCTCCTCGAACCCGCCTTAGGGACAGAACATCCCTTGGTGGCAACGGTGTTGAATAACCTTGCCGAACTCTATCGTGCTCAGAGCAATTATGGCGCGGCACTACCCCTTTACCAACGCAGTTTGGCCATCCGCGAAAAAGTGCTGGGGACAGATCACCCCGATGTGGCCACTAGCCTCAACAACTTGGCTGAACTCTATCGAGTCCAAGGCAATTACGGGGCAGCGCTTCCCCTCTATCAACGCAGTATTGCCCTGCGGCAGCGTACCCTTGGTGGCGAACATCCCTACTTGGCGCTGAGTCTTGCCAATTTAGCCAAAGCCTACTGGGCACAGGGAATGATCAACGAGGCCTTAACGGCTCTCAACCGCGCCCTTGAGATTGAAGAGGTCAACCTTAGCCGCAACCTCGTGGTTGGCTCTGAGGAATACAAGCGCAACTATCTGGCCACGTTTCAAGACTCCACCAACACCGCGATTTCCTTCCATTTACAGGGGAATCCCCAGAATCCAGCAGTGGCCAACCTAGCCTTGACTACCATTTTGCGCCGTAAAGGTCGGTTGTTGGATGTTTTAGCGGCAACGGCCAGTCGCCTGCGCAATCAATTGGATGCCTCGGGGCAGCAGCAACTGGATGAATTAATTCGTGTGCGAACACAGATTGCTAGCCTCACCTTTGTGCGCGATCGCCCACCGCCGGCCAGCCAAATTAGCCAACTCGAACAGCGTGCTAACCAACTGGAAGCCCAGCTGATGAGTCAAAATGTCAGCTTCCGTTTAGACGTTACCCCCGTCACCCTCAGTGCGGTGCAGCAAGCGATTCCCGCCAATGCTGTGCTATTGGAGTTTATCCAGTATGTGCCCTACAACCCGAAAGCCAACCGCTGGGAAGCGCCCCGTTACGCCCTCTATGCCCTGAAAAATAGGGGTGCTCCCCAATGGCGTGACTTGGGTACCGTCGCTGATCTCGATACGGTCATTAAGGCAGCACGCCAGCGGATGGCGGATCCAAGATTGCCCGCTACGGTAACGAAGCCCTCTTTGAAGGCGGCCTATGAGCGCCTCTTGGCTCCTCTGGAACCCTTCCTAGCGGGCAGTACCCATCTGCTGGTGGCTCCCGACGGTCAGCTCAATACTCTCTCCTTTGAGGCCTTGGTGGATCGGCAGGATCGCTATCTGGTGCAGTCCTATACGATCACACTGCTCACCTCAGGACGCGACTTGCTGCGGCTGCAACAGCGGGGCAAACCGGCAAATCCCCCCTTGGTAGTGGGTAATCCCACGTTTAGTCAAGGGAGTGGTCGTGCTGTGGCCGGTAGTCAGCGGGGAGTGAACCCGCGATCGCTGGATTTGCGCAGCCTGACATTTACGGAGTTACCCGGAACCGCCACGGAGGTGAAAACCGTAAGCACGCTCTTGCCCCAAGCGCAGATCCTCACGGGTAGCAGTGCCACCGAAACTACCATCAAACAAACGCAGCGGCCACGGGTACTTCACCTCGCCACCCATGGATTTTTCCTAGAGAGTCCGCCCGTCTCTCCCCAAGTGCTGCAAAACACTCGTGGTCTCAATGCCAATACTCCCTTTAGGGGGGAAAATCCACTGTTGCGCTCCGGCTTGGCCTTGGCGGGTTTCAATCAACGGCAGAGTGGGGTGGATGATGGCGTGTTAACGGCTTTTGAAGTCACCGGCATTAACCTTGATGGTACCGAGTTAGTGGTGATGTCCGCCTGTGATACGGGGCGTGGCGATATTCTCAATGGCGATGGTGTCTATGGCTTGCGGCGAGCCTTTACCTTGGCGGGGGCACGTACCCAAGTGAGTTCCCTCTGGAAGGTGGATGACACCACGACCCAACAACTGATGGTTGCCTTTTATCAAAATCTAGCGGCTGGCAAGGGACGCAGTGAAGCCCTACGGCAAGCGCAGTTGCAGTTAATGAATGACTCCAGTAAGCAAATTCCCTATTTTTGGGCGGCCTTTGTTAGCAGTGGTGAGTGGCGCCCGCTGCCCTAAGACAGGGGGTAGCTGATAGGGGTTTGTAATTGGCTGCCGAGGGGGCGATCGCGATCAATCCACAGAATTGCCCCATGCCGCCGTGAGGGTGGCTCTCCCCAGAGCACAGTGATACTGCCGGGGGGCAAAGGTTCAGGACTAGGCCATTGACTGGTGAACCAGACAAGGGAATCGATGGGATACTCAGCATCGGTGTCGCCGGGGGCGATCGCTGCTAGGGCCCGCAGTACCGTTGGCTGACCGTGGAGCATCCCCGTGGCGGGACTCCAAAACTGGACAGGAATTTGCTGTTGCAAACTGTAAAGGTAGAGGCTAGCCGCCGCAATCACCGCCTGCTCAAAGTCTTCGCCGCTCCAGTGGGGACGGGTATCAAGGGCAACGGTCACGGCATTACCACCGCTAAAGGTGTCAAACTCGCGCACTCGCAGTTCGCCATAGCGGGCACTGGTGCGCCAATGCACTAGACGCAAAGGGTCTCCCCAGCGGTAGGGACGTAAGGCACGGGTGATGCCCTCTTGGGCAACGTGAAGATGATGCTGGCGATCGCGCCACTCTTGGGAAATCTCTTGCCCCAGTTGATCGAGTAAAGGACACTGTTGCAGTTGCAAAACCTGCGGATAAACCACCACCTGCTGCGGTACGGGAAATGAGCGCTGACACCAAAAGAGGCCCAAGGGGGCAGCGGTGCGCAGCCGAAGCTGTTGCCACTCATAAATCCCCCGCCGCGGTGGGATGAGATCGTACTGCCAAGTGGTTGTTTCCTGTGGTGGCAGCCGCTCGATCGCCTGTTGGGGACATTCGCGCTGGGTGGCTGACCAGAGGCCACGGGGAACGGGGTCAATCACTTGCAAATTGTGGCGAGGCGTTTGGGTGGCATTGGTCAGAAAGACGGTCAGGCGTAGGCGATCGCCCGCATGAACTGGATCCACCTTGGCTCGCTCCAGCACCAATCCCCGCAAATAGCGCGGCGGTAGAATCGCCGCCACCAAGAGCAGACCAAAAATGATCCCCGTAATCACGTACAGCCAACCCGCCATCGAATTAATGGCTGCCGCAAAAAGAAAGAGATTCATGCCCAATAGCAGCAGTCCCGCATAGGCGGGGGTCACCCAGCGTTCCTCTAAAAACTGACTGAGGCGACGCAGCTTAGTCATCGCAACTTCGGGTCTTAGGAGCGGTGGGACTCAGCAGGCAAGAGGCTAGGAAAGGAGTGGGCAAGCAGTTGCTGCAAGGCTTGACGAAAGTCCCCCTTGACAAGAGCAGGATCAAACCGCTGCACCAATTCGCCGCGCTCAAAAAAAAGAAGGGTTGGCAGGCTCGTCAGTTGAAAGTGACGACTGAGGGCAAAGTTTTCATCGGCATTGATCCGAAGAATTTGCAACCGGTGCGGCAGCGACTGCTCCAGTTGATCCAGCAGGGGATCAATGAGGCGGCAGAGGCCACACCAAGGAGCCCAAAAATGCACGATCACAGGCACAGGGGCACTGCGAATTTGCCGCTGGAATCCTTCAATATTAAATTGCTGAATGCCCTTCACGTTGTTATCTCGGTTTGTCTTGGGATCATGGTAGCAGTCAGCGGCGGTTTTGCAGCAGCGATTTGCGGCGATCTGATGCCGTAGGATCAAAAATAGCTCATACGATCGATTGGCGCTCCCAAATGACCCCCAAGCCCACCCTTTGGCAAAAACTTTTCCCCCTGCTGTTACGGGAAGCGATCGCCATGCTACAGGGGATCAATAACCTGCTTAGCAAGGCCACAGAGCAACTCAAGGGGGTGGCCACACAACGGGCGATCGCCCCAGAGCAGTTGACTCCGGAACGTTCATGGGTCAGTCGAGGGGCAGCCCTATGGTGGCAGGGAATGGGCTGGGTGCAGCAACGGCTGCCGAGTCATCTCCAGGAGCGTTATAACCGCGCTACTCTAACTGGGATCGCGATCGCCCTACTTCTCATTTTGCTCTGGTTGAATCCCCTGAGTTGGTTTCAATCTCCCCCTCGGCCAACGGTGAAAGCAACCCAGCGTCCCCAACCCAGTGTCCTTGTGCAACCCCGCCCGGCACCCACACCAGTGGCGGCAACACCCGCCCCAATACCCCAGCCGACACCGACACCCACTCCGTCACTAGGGGCGATCGCTCCTTCCACTTTCGTCAGTGACAGCCTCACCGTCCGCCAACAATTGCTGGCCCTTTGCGATCGCTACAGCAACGCTCTTGATCCCACCCTCACCCTCACCCCCAGCGAACAGCGCTTGGAATTGATGCTGGCCAACAGTTGGTATGATCTCAGTCCTACAAAGCAGGATCAACTAGCCCAGAACCTTTGGCAAACTGCCCATGACTTGGGGTATCAGACCGTGATTGTGGTGGATACCGAAGGTCACCTGCTTGTCCGTGATCCGGTGGTGGGTGATAATGCCATCGTTGTGCGTCGCAAGCTGATCTAACTCACCCTCGCAGCTTAAGCCATCAATTTCGCCAATCCGCTAACCTAGAAAAGTGCCAACTTCTTCAGCTTGCTATGAGTGACACCACCCTTTCCCCCGAAAAGCGCAAAGCCCTTGAGCTTGCCGTCTCCCAAATCGAACGCAACTTTGGTAAGGGCAGCATCATGCGCCTTGGGGATGCCACCCGCATGAAAGTGGAAACCATCTCTAGCGGGGCACTCACCCTTGACCTTGCTTTGGGGGGTGGACTGCCGAAGGGGCGGATCATTGAAATTTATGGCCCTGAAAGTTCGGGGAAAACTACCTTGGCGCTCCATGCCGTAGCTGAAGTCCAAAAAGCCGGTGGCGTGGCTGCCTTTGTGGATGCTGAACATGCTCTTGATCCCACCTATGCGGCTGCCCTCGGCGTGGACATTGAAAACCTACTGGTTGCCCAGCCAGACACTGGCGAAGTGGGTCTAGAAATTGTTGATCAACTGGTGCGCTCGACAGCCGTAGATATTGTGGTGGTGGACTCCGTTGCTGCCTTGGTGCCCCGCGCTGAACTAGAAGGGGAAATGGGCGACAGCCATGTGGGGCTGCAAGCGCGCCTCATGAGCCAAGGCCTGCGCAAAATTACCGGCAATATTGGCAAAACGGGCTGCACCGTGATTTTTTTGAACCAATTGCGGCAAAAAATTGGTATTACCTACGGTAACCCAGAAACGACAACGGGGGGAACAGCACTTAAGTTCTACGCCTCAGTGCGTTTGGATATTCGGCGGGTGCAAACCCTGAAGAAGGGAACGGAGGAATTTGGGATTCGCGCCAAAGTTAAGGTGGCCAAAAACAAGGTGGCACCGCCCTTTCGCATTGCCGAGTTTGACATTATTTTTGGTAAGGGTATTTCCAATCTTGGCTGCATTCTTGATATGGCCGAGGAAACCGGTGTGATTAGCCGCAAAGGGGCTTGGTATTCCTACAACGGCGAAAATTTGGCCCAAGGCCGCGACAACACGATTAAATACATGGAGGAGAACCCCAGCTTTGCCCAAGAGGTCGAACAGCAGGTGCGGCAAAAGCTAGACCAAGGGGCAGTTGTCTCCGCCAATACGGTGACTCATACCCACGATGACATGGGTGACGGAGAATAGGGGCGATCGCCCGCGAAGGACTTCCGTAGGAGCAATTTCCGCTCTCCCCAAAAGGTGAAGCCTTCCTCAACCACTGCAAAGCCACAGCGGGCATATAATTGCTGTGCTGCTTGATTGTGAGCAAGGACGTGCAGATAGAGATCGCAATAGGTAGAGCAAAGGCTGCCCTCAACAGTGTGCAACAAGCGACGGCCAATGCCACGCCGCCGGTAGTCCGGATGCACTGCCAAATTGGACAGGTAAGGTTTGGGTTCACCCTTGATCTCACGGAGCTGCACTTCCACACTCCCCACACATAGAGCAGACGTTCCCATGGATATGACGGCTAGCCAACACTGGTAGTGGGGACGCTCGCGCTGCCAGCGATCGCGCAAATCCTGCTCCATCCCCAACTGGACAAAGCTGCGCCAAAGGGCTTGCCAACCACCACCGGGGTGAAAACTCAAGGCCACTAATTGGGCAATGCTGGCAAGGTCAGTGATCTCTGCCGCACGAATCTCAATCATTCTAGGGCTGAGGAAGGGCAGATTGCTCAGGTTGGAGTTGGCTCATCAGTGCCCGCAGAGGGGGCTTGGCCAATAGGGTTTGCGTATCGGCCACTAGGCGATCGCCCCAGAGGTTTTCCCGCTGGAATTCCACCGTGCCGTAGCGGCTATCGAGACGCAGGGCTTCCGCTGCCAGTTGTAGTGCTCTTGCTTCATTCCCCAGTTGCAGCAGGGCTGTGGCCAAAGCAAGTTTCGGCTCACTGGCTTTGGGGTCAATGTTTGCCGCCTGTTCCCAGTTTTTTGCCGCTTGGCGGATATTGCCTTGTTCATAGAGCACGAGGCCAATGTTGGTATAGGCTGGCCAAAACTGACGATCCAAGCGCAATGAGCGGCGGTATTGCTCGATCGCCCGATCCTTTTGTCCCAGTTTTAGATAGGCGTTGCCAAGGTTGAACCATTCCTCTTTGGCATCGGGTTTCAGTGCCAATCCCTGCTCGATCGCCCGCACTGAGGCTCCATAATGTCCGAGGCGAAAATGGGCAGAGCCTAAGTTGAAATAAGCCCCCGGATTTTTATCATTGAGTTTCAAAGACTGCTCTAGGGCTGGCACTGCATCCTTGGGTTGATTGACCGTGAGGTAGAGTCCCCCCAGCAATGCCCAAATTTCGTGGGCTTGAGGTGCCAACTGCACTGCCAGTTTTGCCCGCACCAACGCCTCTTGAAATTGCTGGAACTGTGCCAGTTGCAGGGCTTCTTGCGCCACAATAAAACCATTTTGCTCCATCTCCTTGGCATTGAGTTCAAGGGTGCGCGGTAACACCACTTGTGCCGTTGCCAGACTGCCACTCAGGAGAACAAGACCCAGACTCAGGGTTAAACGGGCAAGCATTTTAGGCACGATCAATTTCCGTGTTGCAAGCTAAGTGAATTCCTCTTTAGTTTGCCATACCCTACCGACGTTTGCGGTGACTGAGGGCAACTCTTGACAAAAGTGGAAGGGAGATGATTGCCTTTAGAGAAAAAATAGGCTAGCCTGTGCTTATTCAAAGATCGCTAATCAATTGCTGTCAATTTTTTAAACCCTATTCAAACCTGATTTTTAAGGAAATTTAACAATGAACCCTTCAAATGAAAACATTCCTAACTACATGGTTCCAGCGATTCTGTCCACGATTTGCTGCTGTTTGCCTTTCGGTATTGTCGCTATTATTTTTGCTGCCCAAGTCAATTCAAGGTTAGCAGTAGGCGATCGCGCCGGGGCGTTGGAGGCCTCAAACAAGGCCAAGCTATTTACTTGGATTTCGGTGATTGCGGGATTGCTCGGTGGTGCCCTTTATGCGGTACTCATGGTGCTCTCAATCATGGCTGAGCAAGGGGGGATGTAGCTCGCTGGCCAGTCGTTCATAGTGGTGGGGCGATCGCCAGCGCAGAAGATGGGTCACCGGCTGCTGTAGGAGTTCTGTCGTCAAACCGATGGCGCGGCGAGGATTCACCGTTGCGAGGGTCAACCCTGCTTCAAAATCGCAAACTCCCCAATCCACTAGGCGTCCCACCATTGCCAACAGCGGCACAGTGGTGCCACAGAGGGTGCCATCAGCCAGTCGTGCCGTCCCATTTTTCACTGCAATCTGCCGCTGATCCCAAGGATAGACCCCATCGCCTAACCCCAGCGGAGCAAGGGCATCACTCACCAAAAACAGGCGATCGCCTGCGCACTGCCACAACACCTTCAGCATTTGTGGATGAACATGCACCCCATCGCCAATCACACCGCACCAGACCCGCTGATCTGTCAAGGCTGCTGCTAACAGTCCCGGCTCGCGATGATGTAGAGGGGGCATGGCATTAAAGGCATGGGTGATCATTGTGGCACCGGCATCAAAAGCCGCCTGCGCTTCCTCCACGGTGGCCAAAGAGTGACCTAAACTCACGGTAATTCCCAACTGCCGCACATAGGGCAGCGCTTCACCATTGGTATCTAACTCTGGAGCAAGGGTGAGAATCTGAACGGTGTCACTGAACTCCCCTAAAACTGTTTGCACCCTTTCTAGGCTCAAGGGCTGAAGATGGGACTGAGGATGAGCACCGCGCTTCTGGGGATTGAGGAAAGGCCCCTCCAAATGCACACCTAAAATTTTGGCTTCAGGCTCTTGCGCATTGGGCACGTATTCGTGGATCACCCTCAAGGCAGTGTGAATTTCCGCTAGGGGAGCAGTCACAATCGTCGGGGCGTAGGCATCAATCCCCTCTTGCCAAAGATAGCGGCCAATTTTTGGCAGTGGTTCGGTGGTCTTTAACCAAGGAAAGGGAATGCCCAAGGCACCGTTAATTTGCAGATCGACGCCCCCAAGGGAGAGATAATCGCCGCCGAAGTCCAGCACCTCAGAGCCATCGGGGGGAATCAGGTCAGTGCCGATCGCCGTCACTTTACCATTTGTGAGTTGTACTTGTTGCCAGCGATCGCTCCCCAAAAGCCGCACGCGATCGAGCCATTGCTCAGTCATCATGCCGGCGTTGCTTGCAGATCAGGGCGTTCTTCAGGCACAATTGCCCCCTCCACGGGACACACTTGCAAACAAATGCCACAGTCAATACAGGTGGCAAAATCAATCCAGAACCAATCGGTGCCCTTGGCATTTTTCCCCGGTCCCGGATGAATACAGGCCACCGGACACGCCTCAACGCAATCGGCAACCCCTTCGCAGGTATTCGTGACAATGGTGTGCGCCACAGCGTTTTCCTCACTGAGAGTTGATTCAGGATCAATTCTAAAGCTCTAGGCTAGATCCCCAGATCTGACTTCGCCGCTTGAGCCGCCTCCAATAACATGGGTGTAGGGAGTTCCTCCCAATCGCGATCGCCGATCTCGGCATAGAAGGTTTCGTCATAGCTGCGGGTTTGGATCACCACAGGCATCGGCACCGCATGACCCAGCACAAGCGCCTGTTGTTTAGAATCCAGCTTGGCCAACACCGATCGCAACTGCTGCGAACCCGCCACCCCAGTGAAAATGGCCTCAATGTCCTTTTCATCGTTAAGGAGTGCGGTGATGCGGGTGCCAATTTGCGACATGATCTCGCTATCAATGCCCGAAGGCCGTTGATCAACAACGAGGAGCGTGACAAAGTACTTGCGCATTTCGCGGGCGATCGTCCCAAAAATCGTTTGCTTCACCGTCGCTGCATTCAAGAAGCGGTGAGCCTCCTCAATCGTGATCACCAGTTGACGCGGGCGATCGCTGGGATTTTTGGTTTGCAAAAAAATCTCCGACTGCTGCACATAGGCTTGGTGGATGCGGCGGGCAATAATATTCGTCGCCAGCATATAGGAGAGCATATTGGCTTGGGAGCCAAACTCAATCACCACATGTTGACCCGCCGCAAGAGTGTCCAAAATCTGACCAATGTAGTTCTTGGTACAGGTATTCCGCAGGTACTTCAGTTGCTCTAGCCGTGTCAGTTTGCGTTGCAGCGCCATGATCGAGGCTTTGCTGCCCATCTTCGTTTCGCAAAACTCCTGAATCTCCTGATTTGTCATCACCAAAAGGCGACTAATCCAACCCTTGCCAAACTCATTGCGCAGAATAATGGCATTTTCGAGGCTGGCTTCTGAAAGGTTAAGTTCCCCCTGCACCAGCGCCAGATCCTCCACCTCAATTTGATCAAAGCCAATGTAGAGTTCTTGGGCATCGCGCACCCCCCGCCGTTGCGTGGATTCGGGATCAAGGGTATAGATCTTCACCTGCTGTGGAAACAGTTGCCGCAATCCCTTAACGGTGCTGACTGACTTGCCTTCACGGGTGGCTTCCCAGCCATACTCCGAGTGCATATCAAAAATCAAGTTCACCGCCGCCTGTTTGCGGATAATCCCCGACAGCAACAGCCGCGTTAGGAAGGATTTGCCCGTCCCCGACTTGCCAAAGATGCCGTTGCTGCGCTCGACAAAGCGATCCAAGTCCAAACAGATGGGGACTGCCATATCTAAGGGAGTCCCAATGGCAAAGTTGCGCCGCTGCGGATCGTCTTCCCAGCCAAACACGGCGCGAAACTCCCGTTCACTGGCCTCATAGACAGGACTGAAATGGGCAGGGATCGTTTTTACGGGCAGTAAATCCTGCTCATCGTTGAGGATCATCAACATCGGTGCCACACTTAGCGTCGCAAACGTGCCCGTACCCGCCAGTACCTCCTGCAAAAAGGTATCCTCAAGGGCGGGGGGATTGAGCAGAATGCGGGGATTGGCCGTACCAAGCACGACATCCGTCAGCAGACAAAAGAAGCGCGATCGCTGGCCTTGCACCACCAAAAATTGACCAACCCGCAGTTCCTCAACGGAGACGCTACCACTGAGCCGCACTTCAAGGCCTTGACTGAGGGAACCTTGGACGACAATTCCCAGTTGTTGAGCCGTCATCGTTTATTGCGCCTTCAGGAGCTGAATGCGTTGGGGGTCGCCAAACCGCGGAGCAGGGGCTTGGCGGTGAAATTCAGCACCCAGTCTTTGGGTCGCTTGTAGCGTTTGACTCAGGTGCTGCACATAGCGATCCTGTGCCCGCCGAAACCCTTCTAGGTTGTCTCCGCCATTGAGAAGCGCAAAGCAGACAGTGCCGTATTTTGCTGTGGGTAAGACGCCAACCAACGCACTCACATTCCAAAGGGAACCGGTTTTCACCAGTGTGGCGGTGGGTAACTGACGATACTCAACGGTGCCGCGATCGCGCCCCGCCATGGGTAGCACATCCGCCAAACTGTGGTTTTTCTGAGCGAGCATCTTCTGAAGCGCCAAAAGCATCCCACACGCCGCCCGGGGAGAAATGCGATTCTCCTCCCCCAGACCTGAGCCGTTGATCAGTTGAATTTCACTGGGGGGTACATTGGCTTTACGGGCGGCCACTTGAGCTACGGTTGCAGCACCCCCTGCCATCTCGGCTAGCGTTTCCGCAATCTCATTATTACTGTAGATATTCATTTGCCGCACAATTTCCCCCAAGGGGAGTGAGCGATGCTCGAGGCGCAGGGTAACACTCGCAGGGATCGTGCTTTGGAAGCGTGTTTCACCCGTCATACTTACTTGGGGGCGGGGTTGTCCCTTCAGGTGCTGTTCATAGGCCGTTTGAATTTCAGGCGTCCAGCGGCGGTGATCTAGGGCGAGTTTGAATAGCGCTGCGGCGGTCTGGGGTTCAGGGTAAAAGTTCATTACAAAAGGGGGAACGATGACTAAATTCCCCTGCACTTGACGAATGCCCAAGCGATTGAGGGCATTACCGATGGCGATCGCCTCCTCCCAGACAAAGAGGGGATCATTGCCGCCAATCAAGACCAAGTCCCCCCTGAGAACACCATTTTGCAGCGTGCCTGTGGTGCCGATGCGAGTCAGAAACTGATAGTCAAAGGGGTATTTATCCAGCACAGCGAGGCTCGTGGCAATTTTAGTGACCGATGCAGCCGCAAGGGGGCGATCGCCTTGGTGGTTCACGAGTAACTGCTGAGCACTTTGAACCCAGATGCCCTGTTGATTGGGCAAGAAGCCTTCCTGAGCCAAGGTTTGCAGGTAGCGATCGCGATACTGATACAGTGCCACCTCAGAGGGAAAGATGACTGCCTTTAATGCCTCAATGCGCGGCTGTCCCCAGTACCATGCCAATGCTGCCAACAAATCTAGCATACCCGTTCTAATTTGCTGTCAATTGCCACCATCCCAAACTGGGGCCAATAAAGCGAACCGTTAACCAAATCACCACCAGCAGGCCAATCCCTACCCACGTGCCCCGCGTCACCCACTTCTGAATCAGCAGCAGTTGCTCCTTCTTGAGCCAGCCCCCCTTTTCTTGACCGTAGGCCTCACCGAGGGTTTCTTTGCGCCGTTTTGCCTCACCCATACTCGCTGCTCGAACGGTTACAATCTCTATCCTAGATACTTTTGCGGGGCAATGACCCTCTAGGACTCAACGATTGGGCACACCACACCAAACTTCGCCAGCTTTTGCAACACCTTAGCCGCACTCTCCTCAATCGTCTCCAAATCCGTGCGGCATTCCACCTCTGGATTCAAGGGTGGCTCATAGGGGTCATCAATCCCCGTAAAATTGCGAATCTCCCCTGCCCGCGCCCGTTTATAGAGTCCCTTTACATCCCGCTGCTCACACACTGTCAAGGGGGCATTCACATAAACCTCAACAAAGCGGCCAATTTTATGCCGCACCTCATCCCGAATCTCGCGATAGGGCGAAATTGCCGAGACAATCACGATCACCCCGTGGCGAGTCAGCAGTTGAGCCACAAAGCCAATGCGGCGGATATTTTCATCCCGATCCTCTTTAGAAAACCCCAGCCCCTTTGTCAAATGCTGGCGGACAATATCGCCATCGAGAAGTTCAACAGCATGGCCAGCCGCCTGAAGCTGCTTGTGGACATAGTGAGCCAGCGTTGTTTTACCAGCCCCAGAGAGACCAGTAAACTAGAGAGTTAAGCCTTCGGAGTGGGTCATAGGAGGTCAATACAGTTAAGTGGACTGCGGCAACCAGTGAGGGTCTAGGGGGCTAAGACAAAGTTCACTAACTTGCCGGGAACGACAATCACTTTTTTGATCGTTTTGCCCGCTAGGTAGCGTTGGCCAATCTCCGACTGCTTGGCGGCTTCCTCCAGTTCCACTTGACTAGCCGTGGCAGGCACTTGGATCGCGCCACGGGTTTTGCCCATGACCTGAATGACAAGGGTGATTTCATCGGCAACGAGGGCAGTGGGGTCTGCTTTTGGCCAGGGCTGGCGGTGGATGGAGTCGGTGCCACCCAGTTGGTGCCAGAGTTCTTCACTGATGTGGGGGGCAAAGGGGGCGAGTAGGGTGAGTAGGGTTTGGATGCCTTCGCTATAGACCCCCGAAGTGTGGCAGTCGGCACTGCCAAGGGCATTACTGAGTTTCATTAGTTCGGCAACAGCGGTATTGAGTTGATAGTCGCCTTCCAGATCGTCGCTAATTTCTTTGATGGCAGTGTGAATGGCACGGCGCAGCTCTTTTTCCGTTTTAGTGAGGCTTGCCGGCAGGGGTTGACCCAGCTGACCACCCTTGGCTTTGAAGGTTTGCACGAGGCGCCAAACGCGGTTGAGAAAGCGAAATTGGCCTTCGACATCGGCATCGTCCCACTCGAGGTCTTTTTCGGGGGGCGCCTTGAAAAGGATGAACATGCGGGCAGTATCCGCCCCGTACTTCTGAATCACATCGCCGGGGGCAACGCCGTTGTACTTAGATTTGGACATTTTTTCATAGACCACCTCTAGGGGCTCCCCTGTGTCCGGGTCGGTGGGTTGGCTGAGATCGGCGATGCGGCTAGGAATGATGTACTTGCCCGTGCGCGGATTTTTGTAGGTGCGCCCTTGAACCATGCCTTGGGTGAGTAGGCGTTGGAAGGGTTCACTGACATGGACAAGCTGGCGATCGCGCAAAACTTTGGTGAAAAAGCGCGAGTAGAGCAAATGGAGAATGGCGTGCTCAATCCCCCCTACATACTGATCCACGGGTAACCAGTCCTTGATGGCCGCTGGGTCAAAGGGGGCTTCACTGTTGCGCGCATCGGCGTAGCGGAAGTAGTACCAAGAGGAGTCAATAAAGGTATCCATTGTGTCCGTTTCCCGCTGGGCAGGGGTACCACATTTCGGGCAGGGAACATCGCGCCACGCCGCAAGTTTGGCCAAGGGAGAAGGGCCACGACCGCTAAACTCCACCTCTTCTGGCAGCAGCACAGGTAACTCTGACCGCGGCACCGGCACCGCCCCACACTGCGGACAGTGAATGATCGGAATGGGCACACCCCAGTAGCGTTGGCGAGAAATGAGCCAATCCCGCAGCCGATACTGCACTTGTTCGCGTCCCCAACCTTGGGTAGCAGCATACTCGGTAATCGCTGCTTTGGCGGCGGTGGAGTCCATGCCATCAAATGGACCACTGTTGATCAATCTCCCCGGCTCCGTATAGGCGGCCTTGAGGCGGGCACTGGCTTTGCCGTCTGGGGGAATAATCACTTGGCGAATGGGGAGCTTGTGGGCTTTGGCAAACTGAAAATCGCGCTCATCGTGGGCAGGTACGCCCATCACGGCTCCAGTCCCATATTCGTAGAGGACATAATCGGCAATCCAGATAGGAATTTCCTCCCCAGTAAAAGGATTGACGGCTTTGCCACCGGTGGCCACACCGCGTTTGGGGCGATCGCCCGCTGTGCGTTCCAGTTCACTTTCCTGTTGGACACTGGCAATAAAGGCTTCGACGGTTTTGCGGCGGCGGCTAGTGGTGACTTTCGGTGTCAGGGGATGTTCGGGCGCCAGCACCACGTAGGTCACCCCATAGACGGTATCGGGACGGGTGGTAAAAACAGCAATTTTCTCATGACTGCCAACAATTGGGAATTCCAGATAGGCACCCGTGGACTTGCCGATCCAGTTGGCCTGCATCAATTTCACCCGCTCTGGCCAGCCCGTCAGTTGTTCCAAGTCATTCAACAGTTCCTCAGCATAGGCGGTAATTTTCAGGAACCATTGCTTAAGCAGTCGCCGTTCCACTAAGGCGCCCGATCGCCACGATCGCCCTTCGCTATCCACCTGCTCATTGGCCAAAACTGTTTGATCCACGGGATCCCAGTTCACCGCTGCTTCCTTCTGGTAGGCCAAACCCGCCTCAAAGAATTCCAAGAAGAGCCATTGCGTCCAGCGGTAGTAGTCGGGGTGACAGGTGGCTACTTCCCGTTCCCAATCGTAGGACAGGCCAAGGCGTTGCAGTTCTTGGCGCATTTGGGCAATGTTTTGCTGTGTCCAAACGCGAGGATGAATCCCCCGTTCAATGGCAGCATTTTCTGCCGGCAGGCCAAAGGCATCCCAGCCCATCGGGTGGAGAACGCGATAGCCCTGCATCCGCCGACAGCGGGCAATGACATCAGTAATGGTGTAGTTGCGGACGTGCCCCATATGCAGATTCCCAGAGGGGTAGGGAAACATCGAGAGGGCATAGAATTTCGGCTTTTGCGGATCGGTGTTGGTGCGATCGATCTGGCGGGCAGCCCATTCCTGTTGCCACTTGGCCTCAATCACTTGGGGGTCGTAGCGATCGTCCACAACAGTTTTCCCAAAAGAACAGCTTATCTATTGTATCTGGCACGTTCCTCTCCAAGATACGGCAACAGTGGTCTTAGCTTGCCGGTGCCGCAACGAGGCGTAGCCGATAGCCTTGACCATAGACCGTTTGAATGAGGGAGGGTTCGTCGGCATGCTCAATTTTGCGCCGTAGCAGTCGAATCTGGGCGGCCAATAGGTTGCGATTGACACAGGTCTGATCCGGCCACAGTTGACTAGCAATCAATTCATGGCTGAGAAGTTCCGTCGGGTGCTTGAGGAAAAGAGCTAGGAGCGCTGTTTCCTTCTCAGAGAGGGAGATACACTGTGTTCCTCGGTAGAGCAAGCGACCTTCGACATCGAGCCGCAGATCCTGCCAGCAAAGAATCGGTGCCGTACACCCCATCGTGTGGCGCCGTCGCAGCAGTGCTCGTACCCGTGCCAGCAATTCCCGCAGTTCAAAGGGTTTAACCAAGTAATCATCAGCACCGGCATCCAGACCCCGCACCCTGTCATCCACCGTATCTCGAGCAGTGAGAAAGAGAACGGGAGTCTCATCACCAGCTTGGCGCAATCGTTGACAAAGTTCTAGCCCCGTAGGCGGTGGCACCATCCAATCCAAAATTAAGAGGTGGTAGGGGCGCTGCGTTTGCCAGTAGGTTTGAGCCGTTTCACCATCGTAGGCCACGTCAACGTGGTAGCCCTCTTGGCGCAGGATGTGACCCAAGGGGTCGGCGAGTTCCGTTTCATCCTCTAGCAGCAGAATGTGCTCCACAACATGAATTGATGGCTGATGGACACCAAAATTTTAGCGAAATCCTCTTGAGTTAGGCGGCTGCTTGTAGCAACTGAGGCGGCACTGGAATTCCCGCTGCGATCGCCTCCGCTGGCAGTGTGGGTACAAGGCGATAACAGTAGAGAAGAAATTGCTCTAACCATGTTTGTAGCAGGTCTTGCTGCTTCTCATTGAGGTAGCGATCGGGAGCAGGTACTTGCTCAGTGTAAAAGGTCTCAACCCGAATCGTGCGCAGCCAAGGATGAGTCGGGCGGGTAATCAACCAGTAGTTACGCACAAGGGCACAACCGAGGTGATTCTGCACGATCTGGCTTGCCTTCCTAAACCATGGCAGATAGTTTTGCAGCGTCTGTACCACTGGTGGCGTAAACAAGGGGCGTACTGCGGATGTCACACCAAGCAGGTTCAGGATTTCACCCTCTAGTGCCAAGAGGTAGGCCAAATTGATAGGGAGAGACGCCTTAGCCCGAGCGTAGGACACCAGTAGTGTTTCTAGGGTGGCACGGCTCGCTTCTGGGAGTCCTTCAATCAACAGGAGAAGCTGATTTTCAGTTCGCAGGGGACTGGCAGAGAGGGCTGAGCCTTGGCGCTGATAAATTTCCCTCAGAGTATCGAGGAGAAGAGGCGGTAGCAGCATTGCTCAAGGAGTTAGTCTAAAAAGACCTAGGTAATCTTAATACTTTCTTTATATCTGTTTGTCGGGATGATGGAAGTAAGGGTTGCTACAGTTGACCCAAGAAAAACTTAGGGTATTGATAGGATGTTATAAATCTTCTAGCGATCGCTTGCCAATCCTCTAGGGAATACGCTATCTTAGACAAGCTAGAGCAACGCGGGGTAGAGCAGTCTGGTAGCTCGTCGGGCTCATAACCCGAAGGTCCATGGTTCAAATCCATGCCCCGCCATTCATGATGTTTAATCGATTCTGGCGCTTCTTAGCTCCTTTAATTCCTCTCCCTAGCTTGATTCTTGGCATGTCCACAGCGCAGACGGCTCAATATCGCTTGAGTGCGCTGAAGATTGAACTGGCACCCCAAGAACCTTTTACGGTACTGGCGATCGCTAATACGGGCAATGTCCCCCTCGACTTTAAGGTGCGGGTGCAGCAGTGGCAACAGCGGGCAACGGGGGAAGATGAACTCCATCTCTTACCCGCAAATAGCCTAGAGCTAGTCGCCTTTCCCAACCTCCTGCATCTGCCCGTGGGCGGACGGGCTGAAATTCGCCTTGGCCATCGCTTGCCGGCTGCTGATGTCGAGCGGACATATCGGCTTTTAGTTGCAGAAATTCCTCCAGCCCCTCAAGGAATCGGCTCAGAAACGCGCCTCGTAACGGTGCATAGCCTACCCGTATTTATCAAACCAGCGGTCATTCGGCGGCAGGGGCAACTCCTCAATGCCCAAGTGCAGCAGGGAACCCTGCAAATGACTGTCAGTAATCGGGGCAATGTGCATATCGAGGCGGATCAAATCACAGTCAGAGGCTTGGCGGAGAATGGTCAACGGCTCTTTGAGCTGCGCCCGCAACGGGAATATGTTCTTGCAGGGGTGACGCGGCCCTTAATGCCCATGCCTTTGCCCCAAGACCAGTGTGCAGCCGTGCGAATCCTACAGATTGTCTTGGACATTGCTGCCCATCCCCCCACCACCCAAATTGAGCGACCCACGGGGGTTTGCCGTTAGAGCCTTTGATTAAGAGCAGCAAAAAGACGCTGGCGATCGCCCTCTAGAGCCTGATCTAGTTCTGGCAAAAAGGTGTTGTCTGGCCACAGCGGCGCGAATAAAGTCACCATTGGCAGACTGTCAATGGCAATGAAAAAGTCGGTGGGTTGGGGGCCATCAATGTGGCGACTATTGACGCCAAAACCGGCACGGGTATAGGTAATCGCCACGGCAGGCGCCGCCGAACGCAACCACTCAAGGGGTGTTGGCTGACCAGCTATGGAGCGCACCATCTGTTCCAGTTGCTCCGGGCTACCTGACCAAACGGAGGCCAAGAGGTCACGGCGGTTGTTAGGGTCATCCCATGCCTTGAGAAAGGTTTGCAGCGTTGCAGGAGCCTTCAATGTTGCCTCTTGGGGGTTGGCCAAGGGTTGCAGCCATGCAGCTAGGGGGTCGGTGTCCCGAGGGAGTTCCCCTTGCCACCAGCGGAGGAGGGTTGACACTTGACGCACATAGGCGCCTGAGGGGCGATCGCTGGCAATGTCCTGCTCAAGCTGACGATAACGCTCCGTGACCGCCGTCAGAACTGGTTGATAAAAGGGTGCGAGGGGAGCAACCCGCCAAGCCGGACTGGTGATGAAGATGGGATGGCGCAGCACCTCAAGGATCAGGGCTTGGGTGGCGAGTTGCGGTTGATTCTTACGAATGAGGGCTAAGCCGAGACCCAGAAAATTGCCCCGTTTAGCCGGTACCAGTTGAGCCGCTTTGGCAAAGGTAGGAACTGCTGCACCCAAATTGCCCTCGCGCCAATAAAGCCATGCCAAGTTACTATAACCAAACTCAAGGTAGGGGGACAGCTCAATTCCTTTTTCAAACTCAACCGTTGCTGTACGCAAGAGGTTTGCCCGTGCTGTGGGGTTGTCTGTCATCATGCCCCGCTGGCCATAGTGCCACCCCCGTTGCAGCGGATAGTAGGGTTCCCAAGGGGCGAGTTCCTGAGCATGGAAGAGCTTCTCAGTAAAGCGATTCCAGTCGGGAGGGGTTTCCAAGAGGGCTAGAAAACCTTCGCTGCTACTTGCCCAAGCACGGTGAATCGGTGTCAGCCAACCCACCATCACTAGGATGATTCCTAAAGCCACGCCCACCAGCGAGAGTGCCCAGCGTACCCGCAACCGTTGGGGAGGAGTTTGCCCTTGGCCTGTGCGAATCAGGGTTGTTAAGAGGGTAAGTTCAATTAGGAAGAGGCCACCAATGCCAACATTGTCCAGTTGAAAATCCGTAAGACTGAGTACGCCGTAGCCCCAAAGCGCAAGGTAGAGGGCGATCGCCAGCCGTTGTTCCCGTTGTGTTAAGTTCGGCCACCAGCAACGATAGCGCATTGCCCAATAAACCAGTAGCCCCACCCCCAAGAGCAATACGGCAATGCCCCAAAGGCCAAGTTCGGCCCACAGTTGTACGGGGGTACTGTGGAGTTGATAGATCCACTCCGCTTCACGGCCAGCCCAGCCCGGACGATAGTGCTGATACCACAGGGGCACACTGCCTAAGCCATTGCCCCTCAGAGGATGGGCGGCCCCCATCCGCCAGCCAACAATACTGGTAATCCAGCGGTAGGCTAGTTCGCTCCCTTGTCCTCCCTGCCAGAGAGCCACTAAGCTGCGGCGCAGGCGATCGTTGGCCAAAGCGACCACCGCTAAGCCCACCAAAGCCAACAAGCCCCACCAAGAGCGACGCTGGCGGCGATAGTGCCAAACCCAACCCACGCCAAGGGGAATGACCATTGCCAGTAAGCCGAGGCCGCCCCCCCGTGAAAATGTTGTATAGAGGGTAACTAGACCCAAAAGCAGCACCGCCATCCAAAACCGGCGCGATCCACTGGCTTCTGCTTCTATGGCCAACAGTCCTACCAAGGGTAGAGCCAATAGGAGATAGCCCGCCACGTAATTTTGGTGGCCAAAGGGTGCCCAGTTGCGGAGTTCCAAAGTGTCCACATTGAGGTGGGGCGTTAATCCTTGGGGAGTATCAAAAATTGCCGGGGCGATCGCTGTGCCCAGCCAAAGGCCTAAACTGACAAGAATCACGAGGGCAGTGAGATAGCCTTGAAAGCGCACAATTTGCCAGCGGCGTTCTGGGGTGCGCAACCAAGCCCCGAGGGGATAAAGAACAGCAATACCTCCCAACAGTGCCCAGCCATACCAGCGAGCCTGATGGGGAAAAGTACTCCACGTCCCTGAAATCGCCAATGCCAACAGGAGTAATAGCACTACGCCATCAAAGCCATTTCCCAAGGGCTGCACCCGCCGTTGATAGGCCAACACCTGCAAAAACCAAAGCAGAGGCACCCCCAGCGCGGCTTGCCAGAGTAAGACCCAAGGCCACGCCACCATGAGACTGTGACTATCGGGTAGAAGCGTAAAAAAGGTATAGCCAGCTGCTGTGAACAACCCCAGCAGAATGCCCTCCTGTTTCGCTGCCTGTTCGCCCCAATGTTTTGCCGTCATCGGTGATGCTAAAAGGGTTTAAAGCCGCTCCAACCGCTTTGATGAGCCTTGTCCTGATTCTAGGTGAATTCTTAGGCAAAGGCTGCCACCACCCGATCCATGGCTTCAACCACATTTTCCCGACTATTAAAGGCCGAAAGGCGCAGATAGCCCTCACCCGCTGCCCCAAAACCAGCACCGGGGGTACCCACTACATAGCAAGTGTGCAGCAATTTATCGAAAAAGTCCCAACTGCCAATCCCTTGGGGCGTCTTCAGCCAGACATAGGGAGCATTGACCCCACCATAGACTGCAAAGCCCGCTTGGGTGAGTTTTTCGCGAATGAGACGGGCATTGTCCATATAGAAGGCCACCAGTTCCCGTACTTGGGCTTGACCGGCTTCAGAGTAAACCGCCTCGGCGCCCCGCTGCACCATGTAGGACACACCATTAAACTTCGTGGATTGCCGCCGTTGCCACAGCGCCCAGAGTTCGACGGCCTCGCCACTGGGGGTTTGCCC
The DNA here is from genome assembly GCF_031583455.1 of Thermosynechococcus sp. TG215. Taxonomy (NCBI): domain Bacteria; kingdom Bacillati; phylum Cyanobacteriota; class Cyanophyceae; order Acaryochloridales; family Thermosynechococcaceae; genus Thermosynechococcus; species Thermosynechococcus sp. TG215. The sequence continues at coordinate 1,928,340 of NZ_CP134178.1, forward strand.
CTTGAGACCCTTGGGTACTACGGTAAAGGCACAGCGAGTTCCCGTAAATCCGGCATTTTTCGAGAAGGAGCGGAATTCAATGGCACACTCGCGGGCACCGGGAATTTCATAGATGGAGTGGGGAATAGCGGGATCGGTAATAAAAGCTTCGTAGGCGGCATCAAAGAAGATAATTGCTTGGTGGGCACGGGCATAGTCCACCCACGCCTCTAAATGCTCCCGTGTGGCCACCGCACCGGTGGGATTGTTGGGGAAGCAGAGGTAGATTAAGTCCACAGGTTCACTGGGTAGCGTGGCGGTGAAGTGGTTTTCAGCGGTAATCGGCAAATAGACCAGTCCAGTGTACTCCCCGCGTTCATTGGCTTCCCCCGTGTGCCCTGCCATGACATTGGTATCCACATAGACGGGATAAACGGGGTCGGTAACGGCAATGCGGTTGCCGTCGCCAAAAATATCGAGGATATTCCCTGTGTCGCACTTGGAGCCGTCGGAAATAAAAATTTCACTGGCATCAATGTCGCAGCCGCGGGCTTGGAAGTCGTGGGCGGCAATTTTTTCCCGTAGCCAAGGATACCCCTGCTCAGGCCCATAGCCTTTGAAGGTGGCGCGATCGCCCATTTCTTCCACCGCTTGAATCATTGCTTGACGACAGGCTGCCGGCAGCGGTTCGGTGACATCCCCAATGCCGAGACGAATCAGGGGGGCATCGGGATGGGCTTGCAAGAATTGATTGACACGGCGGGCAATTTCCGGAAAGAGATACCCTGCCTTGAGTTTGAGGTAGTTTGCGTTAACAAAGGCCATAGATTAGACTGCAATCAGGGAGATTTGTTAAATTTTAACCTCAAACATTCTAAAGTGATGCTTTAATTTGGGCAACTCAATATCTTTCAGGATGAGCACCCTAAAGAATACGGGATTATTCACGCTTTCCTCACTCATATTCGCCAGCGATTGCTCTATAAGCCTCTGGAACTGCACAGTAAAGCTCACGGTCTGAAAAGCAGTACTTGCAGCAAAAGTGAGTCCTCCATTGGGGCGATCGCTGGTTGGTATAACTAAATTGGGTCAGCACTTTTACAAATCACATAACCAGCGACAGATCGATGCAATTTGATTTGGATTGTTTAGGTTAGCAGCGTTGGCAAGTAATCCCTTTTCCAGTTGATCCCATATCTCGACCGCCATTTTCTTCTCAATCGCTGCACCTATAAAGAAAACATGCGGGGAGTGTTTCGCTTTCGAAAACGCTTCACGGATACGGTCAAGAGCCGCTCGCGCAGTTTTCCAATGCTCGTCTGTGCCTGCTGGGTCTATTCCCCCTTTGAGTTCACCGAGTGCAATATAAGACGTGGCCAATTGATGCTCTGTGGACTGCAACTCCTCAGGGCTAAGGTTAAATAAACACATGTCCACATTGTTTTTCACCAAAGGGACGGTCAAGTTGTCAATCAAGGTGCGCGACTTACCCATGCTTTCCCAGCTCAAGCCACGCAAAGACAACTCGATTTCCAAGTCATCGTCAGTCATGTCAACCCACCGCCTAGTCTTTGAATGTTGCCATCTATAACTGATGCCAGCTATCGCCAGCGTTGAAATGATTGCGCGAGTAAGTTTTCTCTGCGCTAAGACGCCGCCAATGTTGCGCATTGATCCGCCGAGGGCGTCGCCACGCGTCAGCAGAAACCTGAACACTAGTTCTTCAATAAATTTCTCTCCCGCTGGCTCAAGAAATTCTTGATGAGGCCATTGATGGCTTCCGCCTTGTCTGCTGGCTGTAGATGAACCAGCGCCTTGTCAGATAATCCTGCTGCCCTGAGAAGACCTACTTCTATGCCTTTGATAGCCAGCAAATCAGCAGGGGTTTTAGCCCTTGATGCAGCTTCTTGCAATGCCCTTGCTTCGGCGACGTAAGGCGTAGAGCGACGATTCTTTTCGAGCGCAAGAGCAACAAAGCCTGCGCGTGTGGCTTCATAGCTCGTAACGAGATCATCACTAGACTGAAGATGGTTTCGGTATGGGCGCAAAGACATTACAATTTTCTCCAGATGTAAATGCCCTTACGTAGAGCTTCGCGTCCGTACTCCCCCATCTGCTGGCTACTATTGCCTTTGCCGTTTGGCAAAACGAGAATACGTTCAACATAAAAGCCTAATTTCTCTGCAATATCAGAGAGGATCATATCGACCGAAACGCTCGCTCCTGCATAACGGACATTATCGTTGACCATAAACAAGAGTGCGTTTGGTTTCAATACACGCGCACATTCGGCGACAACACAAGCCATCTCATAAAAATAGCCTTTTACCATCCGAGGAATTCCGTTATTGTTCAGAGCCCGTTGCGCTTTTTGGTCTTCCAAGTACTTCAGAATGGCTTGTAATAGTTCCTCCTCATCAGCAGCAGCCAATGCCGTTGCCCATTGCGGGTTAATGCCCAACAAGTCTTTTGGGCGATTTTCCACTGTACAACTAAGCATCTCTTGGCGAAGTCTCAGTAGTTTTTGTTCATCTGTGCCCAACAACGCGAGTTCCAGTGCATAGGTACGCGTATAGTCATAGCGGTTGCAGTAAGGCGGAGAGGTCAGAATTGCATCGTAGGTGCTGTCGGGTAATTGCGGCAATATTTGAAGACATGAACCCTCAAACAAACGGATTTGAGCCTGAAGTTTTTCCGCAGCAAACAAAGTTGTTTGATGATTGGGTGATACATCTTCTAAAATCTCGTTTATCTTTTCACAAATAGCCTGATCGAACTCTAGGATTTCGCCCTTGTCGAAAATTTTCTTACCCTGTGTGCGTCCAGAGCGGTAATCCCACCGAAGGTATTGACCATCCTTTCGAGTAAAACTGATGGATTCCAGTACACAAAGTAAAGCAAAGCGCAAGATGGATTGAACTCTACTATTCTCGACTTGGTACGCGCCTATATATTTTTCGATGGCTTCCTTTGTTGTTTTGGGATAAGCTCCCTGTGTGATTCGCAGCTCTGGCAAGGGAACACTTATTTGCGACTCTTTCCAAACTCTCAACGTCGACCATTGGCACAATCTCTCGAAGTCTTCAGGGGTGAATTCGGCATCTAGAATTTGTTTGGCCGCAATGATTTCGCGACCAATGGGTAACAACTCGATCCCATCTGCATCTATACCCATTGCACTTGCAGCAAACAAAGCTGTTCCACTGCCTGCGAAAGGATCCAGAATTCTACCTGCGTTAATACCGTTATGAAATAGATGTTCGACTAAAGAAGCTGAAAACGCTTCTTTGAACTTGTACCAACGATAAGAAGGTCTAGTTTTATTGCCTTGGAAACTCACCAAAAAACGCGAGAGTGTAGGGTCAATGTCGAATCTGTTTCTGAACCGATCGTGTAGCTGCTTATCAAGATGTCTAATAGTGCTGAGGAACTCAGGGGGTTGAGACAATACAGCAGTGGATGCCGTAGTATATTGCATTTCAATAGCTGAATACTAAACGTACCGATAGGTTGTGACCTCTCGCCTGCACGAGGAGACTGCTGCTCTCGGTTAAGTGTTTCTGTCTCCGGGGCAGCCAGTTGTGCTTCACGGCTCTCACTCCAACTGAGCAAAGATCGACAAAAAAGATAGTGATGCCAATCGATCAACCCTCGAGTATTTCCTGTAGCCGCGATCGCGCCCTTTCAAAGGCCTCGGCCAATTTCTGAGGTTGAGATCCGCCGGCCTGAGCAAAGTTGGGACGCCCGCCGCCGCGGCCACCACAGACTTGGGCGAGTTCCGCCACCAGTTGACCGGCATGAACCCCCCGCTCTACAACGTCCGGACTGGCGGCGACTAAAAGGTTCACTTTGTCAGCAGCCGGTTGAGTGGCCAACACCACAGCTCCACTGCCCAGTTTATTCAGGAGCCATTCAGCGGCGGTTTTTAGCCCTTGGGGATCTACCCCCGCCAGCGAGGCAATAAGCAGATGGGTAGCGCCGATGGCTTCAGCCTGCTCCAAGAGGGCTTGGGTTTTGGCAAGAGCTAGTTCGGCTTTGAGGTGTTCCAGTTCCTTTTGCTGGGCTTTGAGATCCGCTTGGAGTTGGCTAATGCGATCTAGAATCTCTTCCGGTTTGGCTTTGAAGCGATCGCACAACTCGCGGACAATGCTATCGCGCTGTTGCAAATAGTCACGCACCGCCGGTCCAGCAATGGCTTCAATGCGGCGAATCCCAGCCGCCACACCACTTTCGCTAATGATCTTAAAGAGGCCAATTTCAGCAGTGTTGTGGACATGGGTGCCACCACAGAGTTCCATAGAGACACCGGGAATATCGAGAACGCGCACCTGCTCACCGTATTTTTCACCAAACATGGCGATCGCCCCCTTGGCCTTGGCTTCATTGAGCGCCATGATACTCGTGTGGGTGGCATGGCTTTCACTAATCCACGTGTTGATTTGATCTTCAATCTGTTGCAGCTCTTCGCGAGTGAGGGCACGGGGGCAGTTAAAGTCAAACCGCAGCCGATCAAAAGCCACCAGTGATCCCGCCTGGGAAATGTTTTCGTCAATCCGCTTTTTCAAGGCCGCCTGCAAGAGATGCGTTGCGGTGTGGTGCGCCTGAACCCGCCGCCGACAACTGAGATCAATTTGGGCGCTCACGCGATCGCCAACGCTGAGGCTGCCCCGCTCCACTTTGCCGTAGTGAACAAACACTTCCTTTTGCTTTTGCACATCGTAGATTTGCACTAGCGCATCACTGGTGGCGAGATACCCGCGATCGCCAATTTGGCCACCGGATTCAGCATAGAAGGGAGTTTCCTCAAGGATCACCTGCACTTCAGTCCCTGCTGTTGCCGTTGTTACCGGATGACCCGCCACCAAAATCGCTGTTACGGTCGTGGTCAAACTAAACTCGTCATAGCCACGAAACTGCGTCGGATGCAGTTGATCCGCTAGGGAGTCAATCCCCTCCTGAACGGTAATATCAATGGTTTCGTGAGCGGCTTGGGAGCGTTGCCGCTGCTCGGCCATACAGGCTTCAAACTCAGCCACATCCACACCAATGCCTTGCTCAGCGGCAATCTCTTGGGTCAACTCCAAGGGGAAGCCATAGGTATCAAAAAGAACGAAAGCATCGCGCCCTGCCAATTGTGGTTTACTGCGTTTTTTGCCCTTAGTTGTCTTCAATGGAGCGAGCATCTCCGCTAAGAGCTTCTCACCCCGATCCAAGGTCTTAAGAAACTGTTCCTCCTCCCGCTGGAGTTCGCTGAGAATCACTGTCTGCCGCTCGCGCACATTGGGATAGACATTGGCAGCCAGATCAATCGCCACTTGAGCCAAGGCAGGGGTCACCAGTTCATTGATCCCCAACAGCCGACTATGGCGGACAATGCGCCGAATCAATCGCCGCAGGACATAGCCACGCCCCACATTACTGGCGGTGACGCCATCGGCAATGAGATGAACCACGGCACGGGTGTGATCGCCAATCACCTTGAGGGACGTTTTGGTGCTGGCATTGGCTTTGCGGTACTGAATCCCGGCTCGCTGCGCTGCCGCCTCAATCATCGGGAAAATTAAGTCTGTCTCGTAGTTGTTGGGCACCCCTTGCAGAACCTGCGCCATTCGCTCCAAGCCCATACCGGTATCAATGTTTTTCGCCTTGAGGGGGGTGCGGCGCCCTTGATCGTCTTGGTTCAACTCCATGAACACCAGGTTGTAGAGTTCGATGAAGCGGCGATCGTCATCGAGATCAACGTCAGCTAGCCCCTTTTCCGGATAGAAGTCGTAGTAAATCTCAGAACAAGGGCCACAGGGACCCGTTGGCCCCGCCGTCCAGAAGTTGCTCTCCTCTCCCATGCGCTGGATGCGCTCCTTGGGCAAGCCCACTTGGCGATGCCAAATGTCATAGGCCTCATCGTCATTTTCAAAGACGCTCACCAAGAGCCGTTCCGGGGGCAAACCATAAACCGTGGTCATCAATTCCCATGCCCAACCAATGGCCTCCGCCTTGAAGTAGTCGCCAAAGCTGAAGTTGCCCAACATTTCAAAGAACGTGTGGTGGCGAGCAGTGCGACCCACATTTTCAATGTCATTGGTGCGCAGACACTTTTGCGCAGTGGTGACGCGGCGTACCTTTGGCGTTTCTTGGCCGAGGAAAATGGGTTTGAAGGGGAGCATGCCGGCGATCGTCAGCAGCACCGTCGGATCCTCTGGAATCAGCGAGGCACTGGGCAAAATCGTGTGTCCCTTAGCGGCATAGAACTCAAGGAATTTTTGGCGAATTTGATCACCTGTGAGGGCAATTGTCGCCGACGCAGAGGGGGACGAGGTCATTGGAGCAACGTCTCAACGGAGCGCAACAAACGGCAAGAACATTATTTCATCATACTGGATTGTACTCTGGGAATAAGGCACCCCATTGGCAGGATTTACGAGAATAGCCATGACTGAGCCAGCCACCCGCTCTGAAATGGGTCAACTCCTTGAGGAAGTGAGAGGAATGCGCGCTAATATGAGAAAGTTGCTGATCTGAGCGATCGCCAGCGGGTGGTGGATGCCCGCCTATGGGGTTTTATTGTCGCCCTTGTCAGGGGATTTTGGCTTATCTTGTCAAGTTGTCTTTTCTTTGATAGGAGTTAGCGCACAAACACGCCGGGCAAAAAGGTTTCGAGATAAAGATGAATCAATTGGCGGCCAAAGAGACCACTGACAATAGCCGCTACTGCCAAAAAAGGGCCAAAGGGAATCGGTTGCCGCCGCTGAATCCAACCGAGGGCAATCCCCAGTCCACCCATCAGGCCACCGAGGGCACAGGCCAAGAAAAAGGTAACGAGCAATCCCTGCCAACCTAGCCAAGCCCCGATCATCGCCGCCAGTTTGCTATCCCCTCCCCCCATGACCTCCTGACCAAGGGCGATCGCCCCCCCCCAGCGGATCAGATCAAAGAGCCAAATGCCAATCACTGCGGCAATGATGCCTTCCGTGAGTCCGCCTAGACCCGTCGTTAACCCTCTCAGGAGCAGGCCGACAATCAACCCCCATTTTGTCAGGGGATGGGGCAGCGTCATCGTGTCTAGATCAATCAAGGCCAAAGCCAAGAGCCACGCACTCAGCAGCCAGAGCACAAGGGTTTGCACTTGCCAGCCACTCACAGCCACAATCAGGACGTACAGCAGTGCCGTCAACAGCTCAATCGCAGGATACCGCCAAGAAATGGGTGCATGGCAGTAACGACATTGCCCCCGCACGAATAGCCAGCCCAAAATTGGGATATTGTCCCAGGGCTTGAGTGTGGTCAAACAGATCGGGCAGCGAGACGGCGGATAAAGGAGCGATCGCCCACTCGGCACACGGTAGATCACAACATTGAGAAAGCTCCCCACCGCTGCCCCAAGGCCAAAGACAAGGCAGTAGCTAGCAAAGGTCAAAAAAGTTAGTGCAGTTATAGGCGTGTTACTTCCGGCAGATGATCGTAGGGAATAAAGCATTCTTGGGGCAGCAGCACTGGTTGGCTAGTAAACAGCACATAGCCCCGCAGGGTTTGCCGATTAACAGCGACACCCGCAGGCACCGTTTTTGCCCCATGAACCTGCTGGTAGAGATTATAGATGGATTGAGCAGCGGCTAATAGGGGGGTATCAACGGTTTCCATGGTCTGCAAAACTGGCATGTGCCCCACTCCTCGGCAAGCGAACAATTAGAAACGGTTATGTTTGGTTTTGAGCCAATCATCAGTTCTCGCCAAGCGCTCCGCCTATGCAAAAGCAGATCTGAAATCCTCTACCTGACTATCAATCATCTTGTCTTAGCAAAGCGATAGCATAGGGGTAGGATGGCGCTAAGACATCTTCCTCGTGAAATCACCTCAGGAGAGTATTCATGAAGGAATTGATTGTTTCACCATGCCCAGCCCCCTGGCGATCGCTAGCCTCGCCCTGTAGCTATTGACTGTGTTCCTTGTTTCCTCACAACTCCTTTGACCCAACCATGAACTCACAGCAGTTCTCCCTTGCCAATCATCTGCACCATTTACCTCATCCTGTCTTGGCGGGCGATCGCAAGGGCACCATTCTTTATGCCAACGCTGCGGCGCAACGGTTATTGAACCACGCTAGTACCGATTTAGCGGGCCTCTCCGTCATCGAGCTACTGTCCGCCAACTTTGACCTCTCCCTAGAGCGGTTCCAGCAAGTGCTCAACACCCAAACCCCGGCACAATGGGACTGCTATGATCCGCCCAAACAGCAGTGGTGGCAACTGGATTTAACCGCTGATGCTCACGGCTGGACCCTGACCCTAACGGAAATTACCGAACGCTATCGCCATTGGCTGCTCCAAGAAGCGCGGGTTAATGAACTGGAAAAATGGTGGCAGCGATTTCACACCCTGACGGAGATAGGTCAACAGCTCTTCTGGGAAATCCAAGGAGAGTGGTGTTATTGGTACGGTGACAGTCAAGGGGTGCTGGGGTACCCCCTAGAGCAATTGCCCAAAACCCTGCGAGCGTGGCAGCAACTCATCTACCCAGAGGATCAAGAGCGCTTTTGGCAAGCCATCCCTCAGCAAGGGGGAGCAACACCCTGCGATTTGGAATATCGCCTGCGCCATGCCAATGGTGCGTATGTGTGGGTGCGCGATCGCTGGGAATATCGGCAGGAACCACCAAACACCACAACCGTCATCGGCGTCATGGTCAATATCCATGACCAAAAGATACAGGAAATGCGCCTGCGGGAAAGCGAACAACGCTATCGCAACCTCGTAGATCACCTACCCGCCGTGGTGTATCGCTGTGCCATTGATGCTTCGTGGACGATGGAATACCTAAGTCCCAAGTTCACCGAGCTGACGGGGTATCTCCCGAGCGAACTGGTGCACAATCAGGTTCGTAGCTACGCTAGTATTACGCATCCAGAAGATAGCGATCGCGTTGATTGCACAATCCATGAGGCTCTTGCCAAGGGCTTCCCCTTTAGTGTCGGCTACCGCATTTTCTGTGCTGATGGGTCGGAGCGTTGGGTACATGAGTACGGTCAGGGAGTCTATGACGTAACCGGCAAAGCCTATGCAATTGAGGGCATCATTGTGGATGAAACAGAACGGATTCAGTCAGAGCAAGCCCTCAGAGAAAGTGAGTATCGCTGGCGTGCGGTCTTTGAAAATGCCCAAGTCGGGATTATTGTCACTAGCCCTGCTAACCACTACCGCCTTGTGTATTGCAATCCCTTTTTTTGCCAATTTGTCGGCTACACCGCTCCTGAACTGGCAAATCTCACCGCCCATGATCTGACCTTTGCTGAAGATTGGCCTGACGAGGCGGCTCTCATCCAAGAGTGTCAACTGGGACTGCGCAACACCTATCAAATTGTCAAGCGTTACCGCCACAAAAAGGGGCACACCGTCTGGGGAAATTTAACCCTCTCCTGTGTGCGCAATGCCAATGGTGAGCCTCACCTGCTGATTGCCCTGATTGATGACATTACTAGCCAACGCCAACTGCAACTCGCCCTCGATCGCGAGCGCAACCGCTATGAGCAGTTAGTGAACAATTGTCCCGTCATCATTTTGACTCTCAATCGCGACAAAACTCTCTTAACCAGTAATTGGGTTGGCTTGAAGACACTGGCAGCGGCTCAAGTGGTGCCCGGTATGCCATTTTCGGCACTGCTCCATCCCCAAGAATCAGTGACTCGGGTGGAAGCCCTGATTGACCGCGTTCTGGACAGAGAAACCATTAACGACGAAGAAATTCTGCTGCGTTGCCGCACCGATGCTCCCTGTGATATGCTCAGCCACCTTTTTCCCCTGCTGGATGAGGAGGAAGAAATTGTCGGCTGTGTGGTGGTCTGTACTGATATTAGCGATCGCAAACGTGCCCTTGCTGAACTGGATGAGCGCGAGGCTCAATATCGCAGTGTTTTCGAGTCTGTGGCCGATGGCCTAGTGATCTATGACACCGAAAACCTACAGATCGTTGAGGTCAATGATGCCATCTGCGACATCTATGGTTTCAGTCGTAGTGAATGCCTTGAACTCCAACCTGAGGATTTTCTGCACCCCGACTACCGCGATCAGTTTCAGGAATTCCTAGAGACGATTCGGCATCAGCCCACTTGGCACGGTGTCAGCAAGCATCGCTGTAGCGATGGCCAGGTTATTGATGTGGATATCTTTGCCACAAGGTTGCGCTACAAAGGCAAAAATCAAGTCCTCTGCGTCATCCGCGATATTACACAAATCAAGCGTTTTGAAGAAACTCAAGTGGCGATCGCTAAAGAACTCAGCCGACGGGAAGCACTCTTTCGCAATCTCATTAACGATTTAGATGTGGGAGTGATGCTGTTGTCTGCTGATCTCTACGCAAAAGTGATTAATCCTCGGGGCTGTGAGCTGCTGGGGGTCAAGGAAGCGGACATCATTGGTCAAAAACCAACAGAAATGGCTTGGGATGCCCTCAACGATGCCGGGGAACCAATGCCGCCAGCGGCTTTTCCGCTGATGATTGCCATTGCTCAAAAGCAACGGGTACAAGGGGTGATGGGCATTCTCAATCAACAAACCCAACAGCGGCTCTGGCTGCAAGTGACCGCTGATCCAGAAGTCACGGCAACGGGGAGCATTGAGCAGGTGATTCTCACCTTTAGCGATATTAGCGATCGCAAGCACTACGAGGCCTACCTTCAAGATCAAGCCGTTCGCCAGCGGGAACTCAACCAGCTCATTCAGGAGATTCGCGAAGCCCCTGATCTCAATCAGGCCTTTGCCAAGGCGGTACAGGAGGTGTGTCATATCCTGCGGGTCGATCGCGCCATTGTCGTCAAGTACGAGCCAGAACAGCACCACTGGATTCCCCTAGTGGAGTTTCTCAACAAACCCTATATAACCCCTAGCGTGGGGATAACGATTCCAGACGAGCATAATCCCATTGCCGCAACCCTCCGCCAAGGAAAAATTGCCGAGCTGCCTGCCCTAGAGAATCTGGATCCCACCGATGCAGTGAACCGTGCAATTGCTCAAGTGCTCGGTGGTGGCTGGCTCATTGCCCCAATTCGGATCAATCAGCAGATTTGGGGGGCTTTTTCCTTTCAGCGTTTTAATCATTCCAGCGGCTGGACAGATGAGGAACGCCAACTCATTCTCTCCTTCACCGATCAACTGGCAATTACCATTCAGCAAACAAACTTGTATGACTCACTGCAATTGGCCAATGCCGAACTCTCCCGCCTTGCGACCATTGATGGCCTCACCCAGATTGCCAATCGGCGCTATTTTGACCAGGATTTGCAGCAGCAGTGGCAGTTAGCCCAGCGAGAACAGACGAACATTTCCCTGATTCTTTGTGATGTCGATTTCTTCAAGAACTTCAACGACCACTACGGCCACCAAGCAGGGGATGACTGCCTGATCGCGATCGCGAAAATATTAACCCAAGCGGTGCGCCGTCCCACCGATTTAGCCGCACGCTACGGTGGTGAGGAATTTGCCTTGATTTTGCCCAATACCGATCTCACTGGCAGTCTGTGCGTCGCCGAACGCATCCAACAGCTTCTCTATGCCTTGGAGATTCCCCATATGGCCTCCTCAGTGAGCGATCGCGTCACCCTGAGTATGGGCATTGTCAGCTTGCTGCCCCAAGTCGGCCAACCGGTGAATGAATTCATCACCCTTGCTGATCAGCAGCTCTATCTCGCCAAGCGGGGCGGGCGCGATCGCTATTGCTATGCTTAGACTCTTGCTTAGTGAGAACTCTGTCGTAGGCCTTCAGCAGATGGTGGGGCTTGAGGGCAGTCACTTGGTAGCTCACCAAAATCAGTAGCACAGCCACGAGGGCGATCGGTAGCCCCAAGGGCAGGAACAGTCTATGCTTTGGATCATGGCTAATCATGCGCCGCAACCGCTGGCCAAAAATTTTCAACTTGCCCCGCCAGCCCTGATGATCTTGCACCCGTGGCCTTTGGGAGGGCTTTCCTAACAAGCGCTGCTGCCAGTAGTCATCGTGGCCAATGAGCAAAAATCGCCACTAGAAGTGCCAGAGGCCATTGGGGGGAGCATGACTCGCACGGGCTTGGGGTTGCCGCCAAATACACTCCCCTTGTTGCAGCAGTGTGTGGGCATGAATGAGGCAGTTACCGCGATAGAGGGACAATTCAGTGGGAATGGGGTGATCCAGCAAAAACTGACGGCGAAAAGCCACATTATTCAAAAAGTAGCCCGCCGCCGGTTCCATTTGCCTTCCCCCACTGTATTGCGGAAAAATGTCAGTCAGTGCCATAGCTGTGCGGTAAACACCAGCCCCGCGAATCGCAGTTTCCCCAGCCAGCACTAGATACGCTTGGGGAGCATCCCCTGTTTCAAGAGCAGGACTTCATTGGCGGCAGTGGGGGGTAAATCTTGGCTAGCAAGGGACTGGAGGGCACGGTGGAGTCCAGCCATATCCGCATTTGCCAAGTGCTCAGTTTCCAAGATGATGGAGAAGGTGGGCAGAAGTGGCGTGGAGGACATAGACATCTTGCAGAGGTAGCCGTTCTGTGGGTACAACTCCAGTGTTATTCTCCCAAACGCCATAAATGAGCCGCCCAAACCGTAAAGAATTGCAACATGCGCCTTTGTCGGGTTAAGGGGCAGAAGAATTGCCTATAATACTGTGAGCACGCCAATGCTTGAGGGAGTTGACGTTGACCACAACCGTTTTTCAAACCACAAAATCCCAAGAAATTTTTGCCGCTGCCCAAAAACTCATGCCCGGTGGCGTCAGTTCACCCGTGCGTGCCTTCAAGTCCGTCGGCGGCCAGCCCATTGTCTTTGATCACGTCAAGGGTGCCCACATTTGGGATGTAGACGGCAACCAATACATTGACTATGTGGGGTCTTGGGGACCCGCGATCGTCGGCCATGCCCATCCCGAAGTCATTGATGCTCTCCATGCCGCCCTTGAAAAGGGAACCAGCTTTGGCGCCCCCTGCGTGCTTGAGAATATCTTGGCGGAAATGGTGATTGCCGCTGTCCCTAGTGTCGAGATGGTGCGCTTTGTGAATTCTGGCACCGAAGCCTGTATGGCAGTGCTGCGGCTCATGCGTGCCTATACCCAGCGGGAAAAGGTGATCAAGTTTGAAGGCTGCTACCACGGTCATGCCGATATGTTCTTGGTCAAAGCAGGGTCAGGAGTCGCTACATTGGGTTTACCCGATTCTCCCGGCGTGCCGAAAGCAACCACCGCCGCCACATTAACCGCACCCTACAACGATCTCGAAGCGGTCAGTCGCCTCTTTGAACAGTATCCCGATGACATTGCGGGGGTGATCCTTGAACCTGTGGTCGGCAATGCGGGTTTTATTCCGCCAGATGCCGGCTTTCTCGAAGGGCTGCGGGAGCTGACAAAACAGTACGGTGCCCTCTTGGTCTTTGATGAAGTCATGACCGGCTTTCGCATCGCCTATGGTGGTGCTCAGGAAAAATTTGGTGTGACACCAGACCTCACCACCCTCGGAAAAGTGATTGGCGGTGGCCTACCAGTGGGTGCCTATGGCGGTCGCGCTGACATTATGAAGATGGTGGCGCCGGCAGGACCGGTGTATCAAGCGGGTACCCTCTCTGGCAATCCCTTGGCAATGACAGCGGGCATTAAAACCTTGGAAATTCTCAGCCGCCCCGGTAGCTATGAGCAACTGGATCGGATCACAGGCAAGCTGATCCAAGGACTGTTAGAGGCCGCACGGGAATTTGGCCATGAGGTGTGTGGTGGGCACATCAGTGGCATGTTTGGTCTCTTTTTCACCGCTGGTCCGGTGACGAACTATGAGCAAGCCAAGCAGTCCGATTTGAAAAAGTTTGCGGCCTTCCACCGGGGTATGTTGGAGCAGGGGATTTACCTTGCGCCATCCCAGTTTGAAGCGGGCTTTACTTCCCTTGCCCATACAGAGGCGGATATTGAGCGCACCATTGCGGCAGCGCGGACAGTGCTGAGTCAGCTTTGAGCTTTCACCGTCGCGGCAAGGAGCACCACATCCATTAAGTCCGCAAGGTTGAGGCAGGGAAAGACCATGACATCCCCCAATTGATGAATGGCTCGGCTGCTATCTTCGGCCAAGGTAATCATGGGGAGTTTTCGCAGTTTGGGATGATTCTCCAGATCGGCGACCTCGTCAGCGGGCAAATCCCAAATCAGAACATCGGGTTGCCAAATCTCCACCAAGAGATCGGCCTGTTCGAGGTCTTCTGCTTCGAGGAGCCGCAGGTGGGGCAGGCTAATGTCATGGAGGAGGCCGAGGCGGAGTACCGTTTGATTGAGGAGGGGACGCTCAAAAGTCGATTCTTCGACTGGAGCAGCCAATCGCGGGAAACACCAGCGATCGAGGACATCAATCAGCAGGCTGGGATGACTACTCAAGGGCAGCCGTTGCACAAAACCGGTCAAGCCCAAGGGAGTGGCTTCATCGGAGAGGATGATCAACGGAACAGTGGCCGTGAAGGGGCTGGTGGCCAGACTCTCAACCACATCAGCCAAAATGAGACTACTGGCGGGGCGGACAACAATGGCCGTGGGTTGCAGTTGCTCCAGCTTATCCAGCGCTTCAAGGGGATGGCGAGCGACCACATAGCCGTAGTGACTGCGCTGCAATGCGGAAGTCGTGTCCATGATCCACGTGGCATCATTACTGACCAAAAGGATCAATTGAGCCGTAGTGGGTAATTCAGGGGGAAGTTCCTCAGCAAAGGGCAGTAGTACTGTCCACTCACTGGAGTCGTCAGCTTGGGCAATAAAGGAAAGCTCACCATTGTGGAGACGACAGAGTTGGCGGGCGAGCATCAGCCCCATGGTGACTTCGGCGTAGTCCTCGAGGCATTCGTGCAGCAGGCGATCGTGATCCTTGAGGGGAATGCCATGTCCCTCTTCCCACAGTTGCAGCGCCAGCCAATTTTGCCAGCGACTCAGGCGTAGTCCATAGCGATCGCTGGGAAAGAGCATCAGCCACCCCAAGAGATGGGCAAGAATCTGCCGTAGCCGCAGAGCATCGCCGTAGAGGTACACATGGCTCAAGGGCTGATCAATGTGCCACTGCCACTGCCAACCCGGCGGGGTTAGATGGTAAAGATGCTCCGCCAACTCCTGCGATCGCAACCACAAACCCGCCAATTCTACGGTTTCCCATTGCAATTCCAACTCTCGCCAAAGGGCACGGGTGTGGTCCTGCCACGCCTGAATGAGGCGATTCATTTGCCAACCGCTACGCTGGATCAGGGCAAGGTAGTCCTGTTGCTCTGGTAGAGGGTGCTGCCACAAAAGTTGGGTGAGGCTGAGAATCGCCGTTAGGGGATTTTTGAGTTCATGCCCCAAGCTCAGGAGGAGGCGCTTTTGCTGATGGAGGCGCAGTTGGTGCAAGCGGGTGGGGGTCGTCGGATCTGACTCCTGCCGCCGTTGGGCAAAAAATAACCAATAGCGATCGCTCGCCACCGCGACACCGCTTTCTGCCTTCTCCCAGTCCAACGACGTTAAATTCAAGGGAAACGAACACACCTGCCAGAGCGATCGCCCGAAGGGCGCGCTACGCGATCGCGCCTCTAGTGCCTGACAATTCATGCCTTCAAATTTAGGCTGCACCAGTGGCAAGAAATCAGTTAAGTGTTCTGACCAAGCGCGATTTTGCCAAACGACTCTCCCTTGGGCGTTTTGAATTTGTACCGGCAAAGGCAATTCTTCAATCACCTCCAGCCAAGGCAAAGGGGGCTGGCACGCCCAGCGATAGAGCAAGCGTTGCTGATCCAGCAGTCCCAAAAAACAACCCTGTGCATCCACAACCGCAATATAGGCTGGCATCTGGACTTGGCTGCGCAACCACCCCTGAAACTGCAATAGTGTCCACGTTGCGGGTACCACCATCACGGGCGATCGCCAAGAAGCCGTCACACTCCCCACCGCCAAGTCGGCTAACGTCCCTTCCCGCTCCAAACTCAACGCCAACCGCCAGCCCTGCACCACTCCCAAGGGTTTTTGCCCCTCATCCACAATGACGATCGTCTCTGGGAGGGTTTCTTGCCAACGCTGGCACACCTCGCTGAGAGACAAACCTGCCCCCACCGTCATTGCAGGTTCAGTAAAGCTGGCTAGGGAGAGGGAATTCATGGATACAGCCCTTTTTTGCAACGGGGGATACATCAAATAATGAAGTAGGATGCCGTTTTACGCCGGCTTTGCCATTCTTGAGTGTGTTCTGTCCTTGTGAGCAGGGCTGTTGGTCCTAAGCTTGTAATGAAATGGCAACACTCCTCCAGAAAACACTGCCACCACCAGCGAGAAAGTGATAGGATGCTATCAGATGCAAACTCAAGTTCTGAAAGCACGTGGCGCAGTCAACCGCACTAACAATCTGTGGCTTAGTTTACTCGCCCGCTATTGGCCAAGAATTAGTCCGTTTGCACAACTCCGACATCGATGAACTGGTTTACTTTTCCGACGAGAGAGAGTTTTGCACTTACCTAGAGCAGCGGCGCAATAATGTCGCTTGTTTAATTTTAGAATGGGGAGAGGGGACGCCGCAAATCATTACCTATCTTCACCACAGCGCCACACTCCTGCCCGCGATCATTATCTTTCCTGCCGGCACCTCACCCGTTCCGCCGGGGCCGCACTACCACATTGCTGAAAGCATTCTTACCGCTGACAACCTCCACCAGCTCAACCACCAAATTGAGGAAGCCATTACGGGATTTGTCAAACTCTGTCCGGGCTGTGCGGTGCCGCCCCATGTCATGTTTCGCATGCCAGCCCTGAAAGAAAGTAGTAATGTCGATCCGCAGCATCGTCTTTCCCAAAAATTGAAGGAGCGGCTCGGCTACCTAGGGGTCTATTACAAGCGAGACACGGAATTTTTCTTCCGCCGTATGTCCACTGCCGATAAACGCAAGCTGCTGGATGAATTGCGCTCAATTTATCGTACCATTATCCTTGAATACTTTAATACCGATGCCAAAGTTAATGAGCATATTGACGAGTTTGTTAGTAAAGCGTTCTTCGCGGATATTTCTGTTTCCCAAGTGCTAGAGATTCACGTTGAACTCATGGATAACTTTTCCAAGCAACTCAAACTCGAAGGTCGTAGTGAGGACATTTTGCTGGACTATCGCCTGACGCTCATCGATGTCATTGCCCATCTGTGTGAAATGTACCGTCGCTCTATTCCGCGTGAGGTGTAGTTTCTATGGCCCCACTGCGGAAAACCTACGTTCTCAAGCTCTATGTGGCTGGCAACACCGCCAACTCCGTGCGTGCCCTCAAAACCCTCAATAATATTCTTGAAAAAGAATTTAAGGGGGTTTATGCCCTCAAAGTCATTGATGTCCTCAAAAATCCGCAACTGGCCGAGGAGGATAAAATTCTAGCGACCCCGACCCTTGCCAAAGTCTTGCCCCCACCGGTGCGCCGCATCATTGGCGATCTCTCGAATCGCGAAAAGGTGCTCATTGGTCTTGACTTGCTGTATGAAGAAATTGGTGAGCAAGCCGAAGACGATCTTGATTTGGAATGAGACCTTTCTTCCCCTCGGTTTAGAATAACCCTTTGGAAATCCCTTTAAGAGTGCCGACTTAGAACCTCTATGACTGATACACCAGAAAACCAGCCCAGTTCAACGCCGAAGGTGGCTGCCGAAGTCAAAAAAATCCGCACGATGATCGAGGGCTTTGATGACATTAGTCATGGTGGCCTGCCCCAAGGACGCACGACACTCGTCAGTGGTACATCGGGTACCGGCAAGACCCTCTTTGCGGTGCAGTTTCTCTACAACGGCATTACGATTTTCAATGAGCCGGGCATCTTCGTCACCTTTGAAGAGTCTCCCCACGACATTATTAAAAATGCCCTGAGCTTTGGCTGGGATCTCCAAAGTCTCATTGATCAAGGGAAGCTCTTTATCCTTGATGCCTCCCCAGATCCCGATGGCCAAGATGTGGCGGGAGACTTTGATCTATCGGCGCTGATTGAGCGCATCCAGTACGCCATCCGCAAATACAAAGCAACACGGGTTTCCATTGACTCCGTGACAGCCGTCTTTCAGCAATACGATGCGGCCTCGGTGGTGCGGCGGGAAATTTTCCGCTTGGCCTTCCGCCTCAAGCAACTGGGGGTCACCACCATTATGACCACGGAGCGCATTGATGAATATGGCCCAGTGGCACGCTTTGGTGTCGAAGAGTTTGTCTCCGATAATGTGGTGATTTTGCGTAATGTGCTGGAGGGAGAACGGCGGCGGCGCACGGTCGAAATTCTCAAGCTGCGGGGCACCACCCACATGAAGGGGGAATATCCCTTTACGATCAACAACGGTATCAATATCTTCCCCTTGGGGGCAATGCGTCTTACCCAGCGCTCCTCCAATGTGCGGGTGTCTTCGGGGGTCAAGACCCTCGACGAGATGTGTGGCGGCGGTTTCTTCAAGGATTCGATTATTTTGGCCACGGGTGCTACGGGTACTGGCAAGACCCTCTTGGTCAGCAAATTCTTGGAGACGGGCTGCCAACAGGGAGAACGGGCACTGCTGTTTGCCTATGAAGAATCGCGGGCGCAGTTGTCGCGTAACGCATCCTCTTGGGGCATTGATTTTGAGGAGTTAGAACGCCAAGGTCTGCTGCGGATTGTCTGTGCCTATCCAGAATCAGCGGGTCTTGAGGATCACCTGCAAATTATCAAGTCGGAGATTGCAGACTTTAAGCCTTCGCGGGTGGCCATTGACTCCCTATCAGCGCTGGATCGGGGGGTGAGCAATAATGCCTTCCGGCAGTTTGTGATTGGGGTTACAGGCTTTGCCAAGCAGGAGGAGATCACTGGCTTTTTCACTAACACAACGGATCAATTTATGGGGTCGAACTCGATTACGGAGTCCCATATCTCGACCATTACGGACACAATTTTGCTGTTGCAGTATGTGGAAATTCGCGGTGAAATGTCACGGGCGATTAACGTCTTCAAGATGCGTGGTTCTTGGCACGATAAGGGCATTCGTGAGTACGTGATTAGTGAGAAGGGGGCGGAAATTCGCGATTCCTTCCGCAATTTTGAGGGAATTATTAGCGGTACCCCCACCCGTATTGCTGTGGATGAAAAAACTGAGTTGGCACGCATTGTGAAAGAGGTGCAGGATCTAGACAACGAGTAACAGAGAGTCCGTTGCAGAAGGAGGGAGTAGGCGCCAACCCTTGCCTTATAGCCACGTCCTGTTTATGTCCCCCATGTAGGCACGCTGGATGCAACTAAATCAGGTCATTGTCGTTCATAAGGCGGGCGATCGCCAGAGCAAGGAATGGGCGGATCGCGCCTCCCGTCAACTGCAACAGCGTGGCGCCAATGTGCTTGTGGGGCCGAGTGGACCTAAGGACAACCCCTACCCCGTCTTTATGGCCTCGGTAACAGAGCCGATAGATCTGGCCGTTGTTCTGGGGGGAGATGGCACTTCCTTGGCGGCGGCACGGCATCTGGCTGCGGCGGGGGTTCCGATTCTGGCGGTCAATGTGGGGGGGCATTTGGGGTTTTTGACGGAACCATTAGAGCTGTTTCGCGATATGGAGGCGGTTTGGGATCGCCTTGAGCGGGATGAGTACGCCATGCAACAGCGAATGATGCTGCAAGCCCAAGTGTTTGAGGGATCAAAATTGCATCCTGAAGTGGTGGGCGATCGCTACTATGCTCTGAATGAAATGTGCATTAAGCCGGCATCTGCCGATCGCATGATCACCGCCATCCTCGAAATGGAAATTGATGGCGATGTGGTGGATCAGTACCAGGGGGATGGGTTGCTGGTGGCCACCCCCACCGGCTCCACCTGCTATACGGTCGCCGCCAATGGCCCCATTTTGCATCCGGGGATGGAAGCGCTTGTGGTGACGCCGATTTGCCCCTTGAGTCTTTCGAGTCGCCCCATTGTCTTGCCTGCACGCTCGTCAGTGAGCATTTGGCCGTTGGACGATCACAGCCTCAATACTAAACTGTGGATGGATGGCGTACTGGCCACCTCCATCTGGCCGGGACAGCGGGTACAGGTGACGATGGCCGATTGTCAGGCACGCTTTATCCTCCTGCGGGATCACTACTCTTTCTATCAAACGCTACGGGAGAAGTTGGCTTGGGCAGGGGCACGCATTCCTTACCACAACAACCACCGCAATTAGATCACAACCCCATGCTTGCAACGCATCTATAATGGGCGCATTCCTCACGGGTCTTTTGCGATGATTGTCAGTCCCCTTGAACGAGCGGTGCTTGGATCGAGTGCCGAAACGCTTGTTGATCAGCTTCTGGAAATTGGCATTGCCCTTTCCGCGAGCCAATCCCTAGAGGAACTACTGCATCTCATTCTCACGAAAAGTCGCCAAATTACCGCTAGCGATGCCGGCACAATTTTTCTAGTTCAGGGCGAACGGGCAGTTCTGGAATTTAAGGCGGCTCAAAATGATAGTGTTGCTCTCCCTGAGCAGGTACAGGACACTACAGTCCCCCTCACCCCTGATAGCTTGGTGGGCTATGCCGCCCTCACGGGGGAATCCCTGAATATTCCCGATGTGTATGCCCTAGCGGGAAACGAGCTGTACCAATTCAATCGTTCTTTTGATGAAGCCCTGCGCTATCGAACCTGCTCGGTGCTGGTGGTGCCGATGCAAAATGTCAGTGGTGAGGTGATTGGCGTTCTGCAACTGATTAACCGCAAGCGATCGCCCGACACCCTGCTGACGCCAGAAACCACTGTGGCTCTCACCCAACCCTATAGCCCTTGGGAAGAACACATTGTGCGATCGCTGGCCAGTCAGGCGGCTGTGATTATTGAGCGCAACCATCTCCTAGAAAGTATTGAACAGCTCTTTGAGGGCTTTGTCACCGCCTCAGTACAAGCAATTGAGGTGCGGGATCCCACCACGGCGGGACATTCGGAACGGGTGGCAGCACTGACAGTACGCCTAGCGGAGATCACCCATGCAACCTCAAGGGGGGTCTTTCGGGAAGTCTCCTTTAGCGATCGCCAACTGCAAGAGATTCGCTATGCAGCGCTGCTCCATGATTTTGGTAAGGTGGCCGTCCCTGAAGCCATTCTCAACAAGCAAAAGAAATTTTTCCCTGAGCAACTGGAGGTGATTCGCCAACGGTTTGCCCTTGTGCGCCGCACCCTAGAAATGGAAACGGCTCAAGCCAAGGTGAACTATCTCCTGTGCCATCCCCACACGGTTCATAGCCCAGAACAGGCCTGTCACCACTGCGCCTTTTTACGGCACCTCGATCAGGAACTCCGCCAACAACTGCTCACCCTCGAAGTCTATTGGCAGTTGCTCGAGCAGGCCAATGAGCCGCAAATTCTTGATGAAGAGCCCCTTGCCCGCCTTCAGGAATTAACCCAGTTTTATTACCGCGGCATTGATGGGCAACTCCATCCCCTGATTACGGCCAGCGAACTCGAGCAACTCTTGGTGCGGCGAGGGAATCTTACCCAACAGGAGCGGCGGCTCATTGAAGCCCACGTGACCTATACCTACCAATTTCTCTCTCGCATTCCCTGGACACCCCACCTAAAAAATGTGCCGATCATTGCCTATGGTCACCATGAGCGATTGAATGGCAGTGGCTACCCGCGAGGTATTGGGGCGGCGGAGATTCCTTTGCAAACCCAGATGCTGGCGATCGCCGATATTTACGATGCCCTGACGGCCAAGGATCGCCCCTACAAAAAGAGCCTACCCGTGGATGCGGCCCTAGAGATTCTGTGGCAGGAGGCCAAGGAATTTAAGATTAATCCCGATCTCGTTGAACTCTTTGAGCAACAGGAGGTCTTTCGGGTGCTGGGGCACCAGCGCTAGGGTTGATGGGGAGACGATCGCAAAAAGGAGACTTTCCAAAGCGTAGCCGCCAGCCAATTAGTACAGGTATGGGCGACGATCGCTAGGAGTAAATTATTCATTGCGACGGCACTATAGGCAAACAGCCCGCCCACAATGGTTGCCCACAGGGCATAGGGCCACTGCTGCCGCGATCCAGCGTGCAAAATACCAAAGCACACCGAGCTACCGATGATCCCTGCCCAGTTGAGACCCAAGCTTGGTAGGAGCACCCCGCGAAAGAGCAGCTCTTCACTGAGGCCGGGCAGAATGCCAATCCAAAATAAATCAGGCCACAGCAGCGGTGAAAGTACCAGTTTCAGGTAGGTATCCGACGCATGGCGGTAGGCGGGCCAGAGCCGATACAAAATAGCCCCCATCCCCGTAATTCCTAAGCAGAGGACAATCCCTAAAACCACTGCCCAACCATCCCAGCGCAGCGGCAGAAGTCCCGCGGAAAAGGGGGTCAATAACCACACCCGCGCCAAAATCAGCCACAGGATGGCCGTCAACGCCATGGCCACTAAGACCTGCGTACGACTCAGAGGCTCATCGGGCAGGGGGGACTCCTCCATAGGCCTACGCTTTCTGGAATTGACCAAATTGGAAGTTATAGACCTCTTCCTCTTTTTCAGAGATGAGTTTGAGATCTGAACAGGGGCGAGCCACACAGAGGAGCACATAACCTTTTTCCCGCAGTTCGGGACTCAGCCCCATGGCATCGCCGTGATCAACGGTACCCTCTTGAATTTGGGCGGCACAGGTAGTGCACACTCCCGCATTACAGGAACTGGGGAGATCAATGCCAGCAGCGGTGGCCGATCGCAGGATCGGTTTATCGGCACTGGCTTCAAACGTGTAGGTTTGTCCTTGGTGCAGGATCTCAACACGAAAGGTTTGGGTCATTCTTGCAGTGAGCTATGACGCAACATCTTTCCTATTATCCCCCTAATCCTCGCGATCGCTGGTTTCCTCTAGTGCGGACTTTAGCCAGCGGCTCAAAGGTTCAGGGATGGCGACCCGTTGGCGTTCTTGCAGGCAAATGTGTTGTGTCTGGGCAATGGCCACGCGATCGCCCCCCGCATTGTAGAGCGTATAGGTGAGTTGAAAACGGCTGTGATCCAGTCTTTGGGGGTCAATGGTCACCCGCAGGCGATCGCCACAGTAGAGGGGCTGAAGACAACGCACCTGCGCCTCCGTAATCGGCACAATCAGGCCATTGTTGCTAAAAAATTGCCGCAGATCCACCCCCAACTGGGCAAGGACATCCTCATAGGCCTCATGGCAAAACCGCAGCAGATTAGCAAAGTAAACTACCCCAGCGGCATCCGTGTCAGCAAAATGAACCGTGCGCTCATAGTCGCGAAGGGGTGTTGTATTCATTGACGACCATCCCATAGGGTTGCCCAACACAAGTCATACGCAAAAACGCACCACAGCCTTTATTGTTAATGTAGAGTACAGCCCTTCTGCAAGCTATTGGGGTACGGGACGAATGAGGAACAAAGGCAGTTCTGATCTGCGACTTCTTTTAAGCACGCTGGTGATCAGCGGCTTGGTCGCAGGACTGGCCTATTGGCAACTCAGTCAACGCTGGACACCCTCCCCCGATCAGAACAGTGCAACCACCACCTCTAAGTGGCAAAAAATTGCCCTCGCTACGACGCTGCGCGGCCATCAAGATGAAGTGAACGCGATCGCCCTTAGTCCCGATGGCAATTTACTCGTCAGTGGTGGCGACGATCGCAAGCTGTATTTTTGGAATTTGGCTACGGGAACTGCCCTCGGACAAGCCACCGGTCACACCGATTGGATCTACGCCCTTGTGATCACGCCCGATGGTCAAACCGTAATTAGCGGCAGCAAAGACAAAACCATCAAACTCTGGGGTGTGAGCGATCGCCAGCTCCAAGCCACCCTCACTGGCCACCAAGATTTTGTAAATGGCTTAGCCCTCAGTCCCGATGGCCGCACCCTTGCCAGTGCCAGCTATGATCACACCGTCAAACTGTGGGATCTCCCTAGCCGTCAGGAAATCACTACCCTAAAAGGCAATGAGGGCATCATGCTCAGCGTTGCCATTAGTCGCGATGGGCGTTTTTTAGCCACTGGCGGAGTGGATAAGCTGATCCGCATTTGGGATTTGCCCTCGCGCCGCCTCCTGCGCACCCTCGAAGGACACACTAGCGATGTCAATAGCCTCGCCTTCACCCCCGACAGCAGCCAACTAGTGAGCGGCAGCGACAAAGACGGGATCAAAGTCTGGAACTTGGCCACAGGAGAACTTCAGCATCAGTTTGGCACCGAAGGTGGGCAAGTCTTTAGTGTGGCGGTGAGTCCCGATGGCAGCACCATTGCTAGTGGCCACGGCGATCAAACCGTCAAACTTTGGTCCCTCTCTGGTCAGCCATTGCGTACCCTCAAAGGCCACTCTGGTGCCGTGTACAGTGTCGTCTTTGGTCAGGATCAACTGATCTCCGCCAGTGAAGACAGCACCATTAAGGTGTGGCGCCTCTTTCCCGGAAGCTCATAGAGAACTTATATGTCTCAACTGCGAAGCAAAAAAAACGGCTAAGATGCCCAAGAATCTTAGCCACGGAGAACAACGGCTTGAATCTTCTTTAGCCAACACTCCCCTCGAGCTTCAGGCTCAGCAGGCGATCGGCCTCGACCGCGAATTCCATCGGCAACTGGTTAAAGACATCGCGACAGAAGCCACTAATCATCATTGAGACCGCATCTTCGGTAGAAATGCCCCGCTGGGCAAAGTAGAAAAGTTGATCCTCACCAATTTTTGAGGTTGAGGCCTCATGCTCCACCTGTGCCGTGGGGTTTTGCACCTGAATATAGGGGAAGGTATTGGCGGCTGCCGTATCACCAATGAGCATCGAATCGCATTGGGAATAGTTGCGTGCTCCCGTGGCCTTCGGCCCAATTTTCACCAAGCCGCGATAGCTATTTTGGGAGTGCCCTGCCGAGATCCCCTTGGAGACAATCGTGCTGCGGGTATTTTTGCCAATGTGGATCATCTTGGTCCCTGTGTCCGCCTGCTGGTAATGATTGGTGAGGGCAACGGAGTAGAATTCACCCACGGAATTATCCCCCACCAAGACACAACTGGGGTACTTCCAAGTAATGGCTGAACCTGTTTCCACCTGTGTCCAAGAAATCTTGGAATTGCGGCCAAGGCAGAGTCCACGCTTGGTCACAAAGTTATAGATGCCCCCCTTGCCGTTTTCATCGCCAGCGTACCAGTTTTGCACCGTGGAGTATTTGATTTCGGCATTGTCAAGGGCCACCAGTTCTACGACTGCTGCGTGGAGTTGATTGGTATCGAACATGGGAGCAGTACAGCCTTCAAGGTAGCTCACATAGCTGCCCTCATCAGCAATAATCAGCGTGCGCTCAAACTGCCCCGACTCCCCATTGTTAATGCGGAAATAGGTGGATAGCTCCATCGGACAGCGGGTGTTCTTGGGAATATAGACAAAAGAGCCATCGGAAAAGACGGCGGAGTTCAAAGCAGCATAGAAGTTATCGCCAATGGGGACAACGCTGCCCAAGTATTTCTGCACCAACTCGGGATATTCGTGGAGCGCTTCAGAAATGGAGCAGAAAATGATCCCCTGCTTGGCCAACTCTTCACGGAATGTGGTGGCCACTGACACGCTATCGAAAATGGCATCTACGGCCACATTGCTCAGCCGCTTTTGCTCTGAAAGGGGAATCCCCAGTTTCTCAAAGGTTTCCAGCAGGACGGGATCCACTTCATCCAAGCTCTTCAGCTTTTCCTTTTGTTTTGGAGCCGAATAATAGACAATGTCTTGGTAGTTGATGGGGGGATAGCTCACCCGTGGCCATGTGGGTTCGCTCATCTTCAGCCATTGGCGATAGGCCCGCAGGCGAAACTCCAGCATGAACTCTGGCTCGTTCTTTTTGGCAGAGATGAGGCGGATAATGTCCTCGTTGAGACCTCGGGGAATGGTTTCCGTCTCAATTTGGGTGACAAAGCCGTATTTATAGGGCTGATTGACGAGGGATTGTACCGTTGCCGACATCGAGTGTTCTCTTGGGTGAAGGAATGGCCAAAATTTAGAGTATATTAAGCAACAAGATGGTTGCTTTATCTCTAGGACTAATTTAGCAACAAAACGGTTGTTTTAGTCAAGGGGGCGTTGCGTGACGCTCACATCAGATACTAAACAGGACATCTTACACTGCCTTCTCCGCGACGGTCACCTCAGTGCCCAGGAGTTGGCGGCACAACTGGCGATTAGTCCGCAAGCGGTGCGGCGGCACCTCAAGGATCTAGAGGCGGAGCAACTAGTGACCTATGAAGTCCTGTCGGGTACGGTGGGGCGTCCCCAATACCGTTACACGATTAGCGAGGCGGGACGAGAGGAACTACGGCAACTGCAACTGCGGCAACAGTCGAGTCAGACAAAGGGCTTTGCCGTTGAACTCTTGGAATCCGTAGCAGCAACCCTGGGCCCCGAGCAGATGCAGGACGTATTGCAGGCAGCTTGGCAGCGCAAGGCATTGGCCTATCGCGAGCAAATGGGAAGCGGTACGTTGGCGGAACGCTTGGCACGACTGGTGGCCCTGCGGCGACAGGAAGGGTATATGGCAGAGTTTTACCCCGTAAGTGAGCCTCAAGGTGCCTATCTCTTTACGGAATACAATTGTGCAATTTCCGCGGTTGCCCAGTCTTTTCCCACCGTCTGTAATCATGAGTTAGAGATGTTTGCGATCGCCCTTGGGGATTGTGCTGTGGAGCGCACCCATTGGCTTGTGGATGGTGAACATCGCTGTGGTTACCTGATTCGTCCTCTGAAGTAGCATGGCCTTTTGTCCGCCCACGTTTGTCCAGCAGAGCTTTAGCACCAGCAGTGGCCGTATGGTCTATTACACCCCCAGCGATCGCTACTGGGGTCAGGTGCAATCTCGCCCTCCCCTGGTCTTTCTCCACAGCTTGGGGGGTGGGTCTAGCCACTACGAGTGGTCGCAGGTGTATCCTGCCTTTGCGGCTCGCTACCGCGTTATTGCTCCGGATCTCATTGGTTGGGGGGAGTCGGATCACCCTGCCCGCGACTACAGCACTAGTGATTACTGGCTAATGATTGCTGAACTATTGCGGATGCTGGGTTCCCCTGTGCCGGTGGTTGCCTCCTCCCTAACGGCGGGCATTGTGGTGCGCTTGGCGATTCAGCAACCCCATCTTTTTGAGCGTTTGTGTCTGGTCTGCCCCAGTGGATTCAATGACTTTGGTGAAGATCAAGGACAGGCGATCGCCAATGCCCTGCTGAGGGTGCCGATTCTTGATCGCCTCATTTACACCGTTGCTGCTGCTAACCCCTTGGCGGTGCGCAACTTCCTCACCCAATTTATTTTTGCCGATCCGCAGCGGCTACGCTCGGAAACTGTTGAAGCCTACTTGGATGCCGCCTGTCGTCCCAATGCCGAATGGGCAGCTCTGGCCACCCTGAAGGGAAATCTCTCCTTTGATCTCAGCCAGTATTTACCCCAGTTAACGATCTCCACCGTGATCCTCTGGGGAGAAAAGGCCAAGCTCACGCCCCTTTCTCTAGGTGAGCGACTCTATGCCACCGCCCGCGATCGCCTGCAAGCATTCCATGTGATCCCCAACGCAGGGGTCTTACCCCATCTGGAGCAACCCGAATGGGTGATCTACAGCCTGCGGCGCGATTTCTTGCTTTAAGTTGTTCCCGATACAGGTATCCTAGAAGTATTGCTTGAAGTATTGGTGCAATGGCAGAAATTCAATTTATCCGTGGCGTTGATGAAGAAGTGGTTCCCGATGTGCGTTTGACGCGGGCACGGGATGGCAGCAGTGGTCAAGCCATGTTTTACTTTGATAACCCGAAAATCGTCCAAGAGGGCAATTTGGAGATCACGGGGATGTACATGGTGGACGAAGAAGGCGAAATTGTTACCCGTGATGTCAATGCCAAGTTCATTAACGGCCAGCCCGTTGCCATTGAGGCCACCTACACGATGCGCAGCCCCCAAGAGTGGGATCGCTTTATTCGCTTTATGGATCGCTACGCTGCCAGCCATGGCCTTGGCTTCCAGAAGTCCTAACCAGTCTTAAATTGATCGGGTGCCGATTCAAAAAGATTGTGCTAGCTTAAAGTTACGATGCCTTTTTTGTCTTTATTCAGGACACAGGGCATCTGCAAGTTCTATAGCGATACAGTAGGGACATCAATGGATTATCTAGAGAGCCTGCTTGACACCCTCAAATCGTGGTTAAAAAAACTGTTGGAACTTCTAGGTGGCGCCGATCCCACCCCTGAGCTGGAGCCAATTCCGATTCCCGTGCGCGATCGCCGATAGAGCGACAGCATTCAACACCATTGAGTCAGTTTTGAACGGTTAGGTTAAGCTTGGCCTTTCATATTTTGGTGCTTCATGGCCCCAATCTAAATCTGTTAGGGCAACGGGAGCCGGGGATTTATGGGGTTGTGACACTAGCGAGCATCAACCAATCTTTGGCAGCCTTGGCGCAGGAGTTAGGGGTAACCATTGAGTGCCTCCAATCCAATCATGAAGGGGTTTTGGTGGATGCCATTCACAGGGCAATGGGGCGTGCCCAAGGCCTTTTGATTAACCCCGCAGCCTATACCCACACCAGCGTAGCTCTACGAGATGCGATTGCTGCGGTTGCCCTGCCCACTGTGGAAGTTCACCTGAGTAACATTCATCAACGGGAAACTTTTCGCCATCATTCCTACATTGCGCCGGTGGCGATCGGTCAAATTGCTGGCTTTGGTGCTGATAGTTATTTGTTGGGGTTACGGGCACTGGTCAATTATTTACAAGCAAAAGGCTAATTCTCAGCGGGGGGGGCGATCGCCAGCGGTGTTCCCAACTGTCGTGCCAGCCAAAATTCCAGATTGCGTACCCAAGATTTACCATCAAGGCGCTTGACAAGAACGGGTTGCACCAAGATCGTGAACATCCCCAAGCGATTGCCCACGAGAATATCCGTAAACAGGCGATCGCCCACCATGGCCACCTGATCATAGGGCAAATTCATGGCTTGCACGGCCTGACGAATCTTACGCCGCGAGGGCTTGCCTGCCCCCATCAAAAAGGGTAACTCCACCTGCTGGGCAATACGTTCAATGCGGCGATGGTTCAAGTTATTGCTCACTAGCCAGATCGGCATCTGATGCTTGATCTCCAGTAGCCACGCCAGAATTTTCGGCGGCAGATCTTCATCCCACGTGGGGAGGAGCGTATCATCCACATCCAGCACCATGCCCCGCAGATGATATTTTTCCAACAGACTGGGGTGCAACTGTTCAATGGTGCTTTCAAGAATTAAATCCGGTTGCAGCAGTGCTGCTAGAGACCCAGTGGCCATTGAAAACGCAAATAACAAAGAAGAAGCTTCTGCCAGACTATCACGATCCTAGGGGAGAGTGGGAACTGCAAAAATCTTTCCTAGCGTTACTCCAATCACAAAGGATATGCTACCATCTGAGAGAATGCCGCGTGTCAACGGATATGGCGAAGGTTCTGGTACTCAATGCCTCCTATGAACCACTCAATATTACGAGTTGGCAACGGGCAGTTGTCCTTTTAATCAAGGGCAAGGCGGAGCAAGTCGAGCACAACGGCAAGATGGTTTACAACAATTTTCCCTTGCCGACCGTCATTCGCCTGCGGCATTATGTCGTCACTCCCTACAAAGAAATTCCCCTTACTCGCCGCAATATCCTGCATCGAGATGGCCATTCTTGCCAATACTGTGGCTATACCGGGGATGAGCTCACCCTTGATCACGTCATCCCCAAATCGCGAGGGGGAGGGGACACTTGGGAAAATATTGTGACCGCTTGTGTGCGCTGTAATGTCAAGAAGGGGAATCGCACCCCAAAAGAGGCCAATATGCCCCTACGGCAAACACCGCGGCGCCCCATTAGTAGTTTGTACTTTGAGGTTACAAAGCACGTGCGCACGGGTACTCACCAAGAATGGCGTAAGTATGTTATTGGTGCCTAGTTTTTTCCACTCCATTGAATCCTGAGGGGAAAAGTGGCGGCCTCTCTCTGCAAAAGCCTTACCGAGACCTTTGGCAAGAATCAGTGGCTAGCAAGGGAGAAGTGAGGCGATCGCGTATTCTAGTATCGTAGGGAAGAAGCTTTACCTTTGAACAACTCCACTTAAGGTCGTTATGTCAAGTATTGAGGCCGAAAACTTTAGTCAACTCTTTCCGCTTTTTGGTGCCAGTTCCCAAGAGGCGCTTTCCTCGATGCTCTCAGTGGCTTGGCATAACACCTACCCGGCGGGGCGTGCCATTCTAATTGAAGATGCGTGGGGCAATGCGGTTTACTTTATCCTCTCAGGCTGGGTGAAGGTGCGGCGACTGCTCGCTGATGGGGATTTCATGACCCTAGCGATCCTTGGGCCGGGGGATTTTTTTGGTGAAATGGCCATTCTTGACCAATCACCCCGCTCAACAGATGTGGTGGCACTGTGTCCAGCGGAAGTTTTGTCTGTGCCGGCGCAAAAATTTGTCCATGTCCTGCGCCATGAGCCGGATCTGCACTATCGGATGCTGCAATTGATGGCACAACGGCTACGCTTGACCAATACGCGCATTGAACTGTTGCACAAACCTCCTGCCGTCAAACTAGCCCATGTCTTGGTGAATTTGGCACGGCGCTATGGTCAGCATCCAGGGGGCAATGCCAACACAGCCGTGATTTTCAATGTGCCCATCAAGGATTTAGCGGATGTGGCCAACATTAGCCCTGATGAAGCCCATCAACTGCTGGATAAACTGGTGGCGAAAAACTGGATCAAGATTGATGCGGCCAAGCAACAACTCCAAATTCTCAATTTGCCGCAACTAGAGCAATTGGCACAGCAAGCGGTGAATTAAAGTTCTGTTGGCTTGTTGAGGCGCAGTGACCTCGCCTAGGATAACAATAGTTGCAAGCTCTTTCTGCTATGGCGATCGCCCCCAACCTCTACGAACACACCTTGGTTCGCTACACGGATCCGCTGCATGCGACAGAACTCCTGCGGCAATATCGCCCGTACCTAGAAATGATTCCCAGTATGCGGCGACCTCAAGAGAGTTTAATTCCGATTCCGCTGCCGATCGCCCATATTCAGGTTCCTGCCGCCACAACCTCGAACCAACGTCCCCAAGTGAAGTCGGTGATGGTGCCCTGTGATTTGGTCTTTGTCCTGTGCGATCCCGAGTGGAAAGTCAAAACCGACATTGAACTGCTGGTCTTTATCCATCGGCCAGGGGAAAGCTTTACGGAACTGCTGACCCGCTGGCGCCAATCCCAAGTGCTCCTCAGTCGCAGTTATAGCTGGGATATGCCCTTGCAGCATCGGGATGTTTTTAGTGAGGGCGCCAATCGTCAATTTCCCCTCTTTGTCCTCTTTCAAGAAACCCTTGCCGTGATCAAGCGCGGTCTCAAGGCTGCCCGATTGCCCTGCGTGATTGATACCACGATTCTCAAGGAACAGCCGTCTTCAGCCACAAAGCTTATGACGGGTGCCTCAGAAAGCACAGAATAGGTTGATCAATATCACAACTTAAGCACCAGCTCCATCACTGCCCTCCCCCTCGCCAAGGGCAGAGAATACCACTATCGAGCTGAATTCTCGATGTTGTGAGTTGAGTTGTCCTATGGTGGCTACCCCCATTCAACCCGTGTCCGACCGTCCATTGACAACGGATTTGGTGCGGCAGTATTTGCAGGAAATTGGCCGTGTGCCCTTGCTCACCCCTAGCCAAGAACTGCGCCTTGCCCAACAGGTTCAGCAGTACCAAGCCCTGCTCGCAGTGCGAGATCAGTCCGATGACCCCCAGATCAAGCGCTATGTGGCGGCTGTTACGGAGCGCGATCGCCAGCAGCGGCAGTTGGGGCGTCCCCTTACCCGTACCCAATGGGCTGCGCGACTTAAGATGAGTGTGGCTGAATTGCAAACCTGTGTGCAGGCGGGTCGTCAAGCTTGGGCAAAGGCAGCGAATATGACCCTAAGTGAACTTCAGCACATTGAGCGGCAAGGACAGCGGGCAAAAACCCAATTGCTGCAAGCCAACCTGCGCTTGGTGGTGAATATTGCCAAAAAATATCAACATCGCGGCGTGGAATTTTTAGATCTGATCCAAGAGGGGAGTTTGGGTCTAGAACGTGCCGTTGAAAAATTCGATCCGACCAAGGGATTTCGCTTTAGCACCTATGCCTACTGGTGGATTCGCCAAAGTGTCACCCGTGCCGTTGCTAGCCAAAGCCGCACAATCCGCTTGCCCATTCACATGGTGGAAAAACTCAATAAAATTAAGCGTGCCCAACGGCGTCTTGCGGCTCAACAAGGCGCGATGCCCAGTCTAGCGGACATTGCCCAAGAACTGAATCTGGAGGTGTCACAGGTGCGGGAAGTGCTCATGGCTGTTCCCAAATCCGTGGCCTTGGAACAGCGGGTTGGCTCCGACCAAGAAACGGAATTGCAGGAGCTAATTGAATCCACTGCCCCCACCCCCAATGAAGTGATCATGCGTGAGTCCCTGCGTACTACTTTGAAGCAACTCCTCAGTGATCTATCGCCCCGTGAGCGGCAAGTGATGGAACTGCGCTATGGCCTCGGCGAGCAGCCCGCCCTTGAGATGGCGGAAATTGCGGCACTGCTGGGACTGAGTCGGGAGCGGATTCGCCAAATTGAGCACCGTGCCCTGCAAAAGTTGCGGCAGCCCCAACGGCGCCGAGAAATTCAAGACTATCTTGAGGAGTTTGCCTAGGGCGTCTCCAACTGAATGCCGTGGGGACAGCACTCACAGATCCATAGATCAAGGTCGGGGTCTGGTAGGGCGCGCCGTACCCGTTGCATGATGCTGTAACCTTCATCGGCAGAGGGCGCTAGGGCAAACACTGTTGGCCCAGATCCTGACATCATGCTGGCGATCGCCCCAGCGGCGAGGAATTGCTCCTTTAACTCTGCCACCAAGGGATAGCGGGGCAACACTACCTTCTCTAAATCATTACGGAGGCTGGCGGCCAATTTGGCGATGTCACGCTGCTGAATGGCCTGTAACAGGGTTGCGGATCCCCCCTCTTGGCGGGCTTTTTCCTGCTCGTTGGGGGTTTGGGCATAGGTGGCGGCGAATTCTTGCCGATAGGTTTGATAGGCCCAAGGGGTGGCCACACTGAGGGAGCGATACTTCCCTAGGATCACAGTTAATCCCTGTAAATCCGCTAGGGGTGTCAACTGTTCACCGCGCCCTAGGGCTAAGGCGGTTCCCCCTTGCAGACAGAAGGGCACATCAGCCCCCAATTGCGCTGCAAAGGTTTGCAATTCCGCTTGCGTCAGACCCAACTGCCACAGGAGATCTAAGCCCACGAGTACCGCTGCTCCATTGGTGGAACCCCCGGCCAAGCCTGCCCCCATAGGAATTCGTTTTTCAATGAAAATTTCAACGCCATCGCGATCGGGAAAATGCTGCTGGAGTAAGGCCGCTGCTTTGTAGGCGAGATTTCGTTGATCGCAGGGGACAGCCGGGTTGGTGCAATGGACTTTAATTTGGCGATCGCGCCGCGGGATGAGTTCAATGCGATCCATGAGGGAAACCGCCTGCATGACCATTACCAGCTCGTGGTAGCCACTGCCATCTAAACAATTGCCAACAATTTGTAAAAAGAGATTAATTTTGGCAGGTGCCAGCAAACGATACACGCAGCCCCATCCTCACAACCACCTCGTTCAATAGCATATTATTCTTCTATTCCTCTTTGGCAGGTGCTAAACAGAAGTCCCCATGATTTTGGAACGAATGATTGAGCTGTTGCAGTTGCCCTTTATGCAGCGGGCACTGTGGGCAGGGATCTTTACGGGAGGGATGGCGGGTGCCCTCGGTAGCTTTACAATCCTGCGGCAACTTTCTTTTTTTAGTGATGCCTTGGGGCACTCAGCCCTACTGGGAATTAGCCTAGGAATTATTCTAGGATTGAATCCCTCCGTGATGTTGCTGCCCTTTGCCGTGGTGTTTGCCCTCGGGGTGACCTATCTGCTGGAGCATACGCGACTATGGACGGATGCCCTCTTGAATATCATCTACTCAGCCTCCTTAGCGCTGGCGGTGATTTTGCTGAGTATGAGCGATCGCTATCAGGGGGGGCTAAATAATTTACTCTTTGGCGATATTTTGGCGGTGCGCCCAGCCGATCTCGTCATGAGTGGCATGCTCTGCGCCCTTGTCGGCACTTTCATCCTGCTCACGTTACGGGTGCAATTGTTAATCACAGTGAATGAGGCCTTGGCGGTGGCGCGGGGGGCGGCGGTGGGGATTCAGCGGCTGCTGTTTATCACCCTATTGGCCTTGGTGGTTGCCGTCTCGATTAAGACAGTGGGGGTATTGCTCATTAGTGCCTTTGTGGTGATTCCCGCCTGTGGCGCTCGCCTGTGGAGTCGGCAATTTTCGCAGTACGTGGTTTTGGCGGCCCTAGTAGGGGTAGGCAGTGCCATTGTTGGTATGCTCTTGTCAGCAGGGATGAATTGGCCATCGGGGCCGAGTATTGTGGTCTGTCAACTGGTGTTCTTTTTAGGCTCGATCGCGATTAACTCACTGCGAGGGGCGTGGCTGCATAGAGGGCAGAAATCTCCAGCAAGCTGAGGCGTGAACGGGCTGTCAGCTCCAAGGGGGAGCGATCGCCCCGCTGGAAATGATCCACTGCCGCACAGCCAATCATCGCCGCATTATCGGTACATAGCCGCAGAGGCGGAAAAATCAACTGTAGCCCCAAGGGTTCAGCAGCCGCAGTCAGGTGTTGTCGCAGTCCAGAATTTGCCGCTACGCCTCCCCCAATGGCGAGGGTTTTGAATCCATGATCCACTGCTGCCGCGATCGCCCGCTTGGTCAAGGCCTGTGCCACCGCCTTCTGAAAACTGGCCGCAAGGTCAGCCACCGGCAATTCATCATGGGTTTGACGCAGCTCCTCCACGAGTCGTGCCACTGCGGTTTTCAGCCCACTAAAACTGGAATCGTAGGGATGCACCTTGCCATCGGGGAGGCGGATATTTCCCTCTGGTAGATCAAAGGCCTCTGGATTGCCCTGCTGCGCCAAGCGATCGAGCACTGGCCCCCCTGGATAGCCCAAGCCCAGTAGGCGTGCTACCTTATCGTAGGCTTCCCCCGCCGCATCATCCCGCGTTTGGCCAAAGAGTTGGTACTCGCCACAGCCATAAACGCCAATGAGACTGGTATGCCCGCCAGACACCAAGAGGCAGAGAAACGGTGGTTCAAGGGTCGGTTCCGCTAAGTAGGAGGCATAGAGGTGGCCTTCAAGGTGGTGAATTCCCAAGAACGGTTTTTGCTGCACAAGGGCAAGGGTTTTTGCCGCCGTAACCCCAATGAGCAGCGACCCCACCAATCCGGGAGCACAGGTGACAGCAATGGCATCAATGGCAGACCAATCACAACCGGCCTCACTCATCGCTGCTGTGATCACGCCGTTAATGTTTTCCAAGTGGGCACGGGAGGCGACTTCCGGTACGACACCGCCAAAGGGTTGATGGGCACGTACTTGGGAGGCAATCACATGACTTTCAATGGCGCGATCGCACACTACGGCTGCTGCCGTTTCATCACAACTGGTTTCAATGGCCAGAATTCTTACCATCGGGCAGACGTGGGCATGAAGCTAGAGCCTCTTTTCAGTCTAGCCGGTTTTTCGAGTGAAGTTGCTGAAGGGCGTTTGCGCAATGCCGTGAATTCTCGAGGTTGCAACCAGCGCTACGGTGAAGATTCTTAAGAATCTCCTAAATCCCGATCAAGAAGTAGAATATACTATGGGTTGGGCAATCTGCTCAATGTCGTGCGTGTGCCAAACGTCTTGTGGAACTGTCTGCCAAAAGTGAGTACGCCCTCTTGGCGCTCTTGGAAATGTCAGCGGCCTATGAACAGGCGGAGCCGCTACAAATTCGCCAAATTGCTGCCCTGCACAACATTCCCGATCGCTATCTGGAGCAACTGATGGCGACCCTACGCCGCAAGGGGCTGATTCGCAGTCAACGGGGGGCACGGGGTGGCTACCTGCTGGCAAAAGCACCTTGGCAAATCTCAATTTTGGACGTGCTCAACTGTATCGAGGGGATTGAGTCCAAGCTCGCCCAAAAGCCGCCTGAAAAGGGCGATCTGGAGCGTAGTCTGATCCGTTCAGTGTGGCTAGAAGCCTGCGCAGCAGCCAATGATGTTTTGAAAAAGCATACCCTTCAAGATTTGTGCGATCGGCGGCAGGCTTACCAGCACGTGGATGTCATGTACTACATCTAGGCTGGGGTTGACATTCATCTAATTTTTCTAAGGTTTTTGTCTTGAATTGGAGATTGATATCCCATGAACATTGCCCCCGATATTACTGCCCTCATTGGTCGGACGCCCCTTGTACGCCTGAACCGCATTCCCCAAGCGGAAGGCTGTGTGGCAGAAATTGTCGTCAAACTAGAGAGCATGAATCCTGCGGCCTCGGTTAAGGATCGCATTGGCCTGAGTATGATTCAGGAGGCAGAAGCAGCGGGTCTCATTACCCCCGGTAAGACGGTTTTGGTGGAACCCACATCGGGCAATACCGGGATTGCCTTAGCAATGGTGGCGGCGGCAAAGGGCTATCGCCTGATTCTCACTATGCCAGAGACCATGAGTGCAGAGCGGCGAGCTATGCTGCGTGCCTATGGAGCAGAGCTGGATTTGACCCCCGGCACAGAGGGGATGAGTGGTGCCATTCGTCGCGCCGAAGAAATTGCTGCCTCCCTTGAAGATGCTTTCATGCTGCAACAATTCAAAAATCCCGCCAATCCCAAGATTCATCGTGAAACCACTGCCCTCGAAATTTGGCAAGATACGGACGGTCAAGTGGATATTTTGGTGGCTGGAGTGGGTACTGGAGGTACGATTACGGGAGTGGCAGAAGTGATCAAAGCCAAGAAGCCCAGCTTTCAGGCGATCGCTGTCGAACCTAGCAATAGTCCTGTCCTTTCAGGCGGCAAACCAGGGCCCCACAAAATTCAAGGTATTGGCGCCGGCTTTGTGCCCCCCGTTCTTAAACGAGAACTCATTGATGAAGTGATCCCCGTCTCTGACGATCAAGCGATTTATTTTGGTCGCCGCCTAGCCCGTGAAGAAGGCCTTCTTTCAGGCATTTCCAGTGGGGCTGCCCTTTGCGCTGCCATTCAGGTGGCTCAACGACCCGAAAATGCGGGCAAGTTAATTGTCATGGTGCAGCCGAGCTTTGGTGAACGCTACTTAACCACACCCCTGTTTCAGGATGCACTGCCCTTGGTACCCAGTTACTTGCAACATTAGCCACAAGTGGAGTTCAGTGTCAAGGGTTGTTTTGTGCCAACTAAAACTTGGTTTGTAGGTTGCGGCGATCGCCTAGGGTGGGTCATCAGTTAAGCCAGATAACAGCGGCAGCGAGATATATCGCACCTAAAAAGTTTCGCGCTGTCTTATCGTAACGTGTGGCAATCCCTCGATACGGCTTGAGCCTAGCAAAAAAATTCTCAATCAAGTGCCGAGCTTTGTACAGTTCTTTGTCATAACCACGACGCTGTTTACGACAAGACTTGGGCGGAATGACAGCCTCGCACCCTTTCTCCGCTAGCCGTCTTAGCACCCGCCGCTCATCTGCATCATAGGCTTTGTCCACCAGTAATGCCTCAGCAAAACACTGCCTCGATGGTCAATCGATCTGATGATACGCCCTAGAACTTCGGCCAATTGGGACTGAGTCACAGCAATTTTCCTCTAGACTCTGTCAAACAATGTAATTTTGGCCAAGAGTCCTGCCACCATCAAAAAGAGTGCCACCAGTAATGCCCACAGGCGATTGTCCGTTGAACTTTGGCGTTTCCCTAGCTCCACTAACTGTTCGCGATTGTTCTGTACTTCTAGGCGAACGGCCTCGATTTTGGCCTCCATGGTGTTAAATTTTTCGTCAATAGTCTTGAATTTTTCATTAATGGTGGCTTCCATTACATTGAACTTCTCATCAATAGCCTTGAATCGTTCATTGATGGTCGCTTCCATCGTATTGAACTTTGCATCGAATTTGACTTCAATGGCATTGAGTCTTTCTTCAAACTTGGTCTCCATTGCTTGGAGCTTCTGATCGATGATGTTGAATTTCTGATCAATGGTGTTGAACTTTTCACGGATTTCTGCTTGCCCCACCTTCACTTCAAGGGTGAGTTCTGTCAACTGCGACTGGATTGCCTTCACGGTTTCCAGAACTTCAGACAGTTGGGATTGGGTGACAGGCTCGGTCATGATGGCTGCTCAGGGAGGGGTAATTTCATTTTAGGGGAGCAAGCAATTTCTGTTTTCAGATTTTTTATAAATCTTGTTAGGAAGGTTGTTGGTCAGGGGAGGTCATTGACAGCAGCTAAGGGGCGAAGATAGGTCTGCACCAATGTTTGATAGAAGCCTAAGACGCGCTTATCTTTGAAAACAGCAGGGACACGGGCAAAGGCGGCACGGGAAATAATGGCATATTCAGGAATGGCAAATACGCTTGTGTCATTGGCTTGATACTGTGGCCAAAAGTAGGGAGTGAGGTGGGGGAGTTTCTGGAGAATCCGTTCAATTTCTGTTTGGGCAACGGCCATTGCCTTGTCGGTTGTGGGAGCACCATTAAAGAAAATAGGCAAAGGAAGGGGGCCGCCTTCACGGCGCAATGTGTGAATTTCATTAAAGAGAAATTGGTGAATCACCTGAGCGGCATTGTTGAGGGAGGAGAGATCGGTGTGGCGGGTGGGAATCAAAACGGCGTCACTGGCATACACGGCGCTCTTACTTAAAAAGAGCCAAGCACTGGGGCAGTCAATGAGGATGTAGTCGTAGCGATCGCGCAAGGGGGCGAGGAGTTCCCGCAGGCGAGTAATGGGTGGATATTGGGTTTGCATCGCCTGAATAAGAATGCTTTGCAGTTGCGGCGCAGCGGGAATGACATCAAAAATATGGGCAGACTTGATACTGCTGCTGGTGCGGATGCGCAGGTCAAAAGGGCGAATCGTAGCCGTAATCGGCTCATCAGGGTTTTGCAGACAAGCCGCAAGGGTCGTACTGGTGGGGGTTAGCTCAAGGGCGCGGCTGAGATCCCCCTGAGGGTCGCAATCAATAAGCAAGACAGCGGCATCTGCCACAGCAAGGGTGGCGCCCAAGTTAATCGTGGTGGTGGTTTTGCCCACTCCCCCCTTATGGTTATAGAGACAGAGGGTGGTGGCACGGGGGCGCGATCGCAAGCAGGTTTTGAGGTCTTCGATAATGCCCTCAAGGCGATCGCCCGTCAGTTCATAGTTGGGCGTCACTGGATAGACCAAGTGACCATGGCGTTGAAAAAGCTGTAGATGGCGGGCATTCGTGATCAACCCCCAAGCGGTTCCTTGGCAATGGCAACCCCTGAGAAGTTGGCGGAGTTGTTGCAGAGCGCGGCTATGATGGGTAGACCCATTCTCAAGGTTCAAGACCACGGTTTGACTGGGGGTATTGCGGGAGCGACGGGCAGGGGGTTTAATCTCCACAATTAAATCGGGGTCAACTTGAGTCTGACAAAAAGGAGGCTGATGTTCGCGGGGAAAACGGGCTGCCACATCGGCAATGCCCATACCTGTGTCAAAAGAGGAGACGCGATCGCGATCGCCAAAGCCCAACACACTCAGGAGCGGTTGCACAAAGTGCTGCTCAATAACGGCTTCAGAGGTTTCGTCACCGTGAATTTGTTGCCATTGCGATCGCAAGCGGGAAATATCCAACGTTCAGCACCATCCAGCCGTCTTGAATCTTTACAGAATAGGTTGGCCACCCCTGAGCGTCAAGATCACGACGCTACCAAATCACTGTGGATTGGGCTTTCCAACAGCCTTGATCATTGGCTATGATAGTAAATCTGTAAATCTTTCACATTCGTCCCCTTGGGTGTCCTCACCGGATGATGGACGGATGGTTGTTTAACCCATAGGAGTACAACTCAATGGCAGTTCTTAGCCTTGCCCAAATGCTGGAGGCAGGGGTTCACTTTGGCCACCAAGCCCGCCGCTGGAACCCCCGGATGGCACCCTACATCTTCACGGTTCGCAATGGGGTGCACATCATTGACCTCGTGCAAACCGCCCAACTGGTGGATGAAGCCTACAACTACATCCGCAACGCCGCTGAAAAAGGCAAACGCTTTTTGTTTATTGGTACCAAGCGCCAAGCCGCCGGCATTGTCGAACAGGAAGCGCTCCGCTGCGGCAGTTACTACGTCAACCAGCGCTGGCTGGGGGGGATGCTCACCAACTGGAATACCATCAAAACCCGTGTCGATCGCCTCAAAGAATTAGAAAGCATGGAGGAAAATGGCCTCATTGATCTGCGGCCAAAACAGGAGGCTTCAGCCCTGCGGCGAGAACTGGCACGTTTGCAAAAATACCTTGGCGGGATTAAACAGATGCGGCGGCTTCCTGATGTCGCGATTATTGTTGATGTCAAGCGGGAATACAACGCCGTTGCCGAGTGCCACAAATTGGGGATTCCGATCGTGGCGCTGCTGGATACCAACTGCGACCCCAATCAAGTGGATATTCCCATTCCCGCTAACGATGATGCCATCCGTTCGATTAAGCTGATTGTGGGTAAACTAGCCGATGCCATTTACGAAGGCCGCCATGGTCAGTTGGACGAACCAGAAGCGGATCTCGGTGATGAGGACGACGATGGGATGACCGCCAGCGACGATGGTGATGCTGACGCCCTAGATATTCCAGATGATTCTGACG
Organism: Thermosynechococcus sp. TG215; assembly: GCF_031583455.1. NCBI lineage: Bacteria > Bacillati > Cyanobacteriota > Cyanophyceae > Acaryochloridales > Thermosynechococcaceae > Thermosynechococcus > Thermosynechococcus sp. TG215. The sequence goes on from NZ_CP134178.1 coordinate 1,968,959, forward strand.
CTTAATCCTTGAGGAACAGATCATGGCAGAGATTTCAGCCAAACTAGTCAAAGAACTGCGGGACAAAACCGGTGCCGGCATGATGGACTGCAAGAAAGCCTTGCAGGAGTCCAACGGCGATATGGAAGCCGCCATTGCTTGGTTGCGGCAAAAGGGTCTAGCCTCTGCGGGTAAAAAAGCCGGGCGCGTCACCAGTGAAGGTCTGGTGGATAGCTACATTCACACTGGCGGGCGCATTGGCGTGCTGGTGGAGGTGAACTGTGAGACCGACTTTGTGGCTCGCAACGAGAAATTCAAAGCCCTTGTCCAAGACATTGCCAAGCAAATTGCCGCTTGCCCCAATGTGGAATTTGTCTCAGTGAATGATATTCCCGCTGAGTACAAGGAAAAAGAACGCCAGATTGCCCTTGGCTCCGATGCGCTGAAGGGGAAACCCCCGGAAGTCAAGGAGAAAATCGTTGCTGGCAAACTAGAGAAAACCCTCAAAGAGCTGTGCCTGCTCAACCAGCCCTTTATCCGCGATCAGTCCAAGACCGTTGAAGAGTTGGTCAAAGAGCACATTGCCGAACTGGGGGAAAATATCCAGATTCGCCGCTTCCAACGCTTTGTCCTCGGTGAGGGGATTGAGAAGCAAGAAACCAACCTTGCTGAAGAGGTGGCCGCCCAAACCCAAGCCATGAGTGCCGCCGCAAAAACGGCCAAAGCACCCGCAGAAGCGGTCGAAACCGCAACGCCTGAAGTGAGTGCCCCTGAACCAGCAGCGGAAACAACACCTGACGAGCCAGCCCCAGAACCTGTCACAGTTTCTGAGCAGACAGTGGAACCAGTGGCTGAGCCTGCTGCCGAAAACCCTGAACCAGTCGCTGAACCTACGGCTGAAAGTAAGGGATTTGGTGCTGCTGCCAAAAAATCTGGTGGCAAGTCTCGGACTACCAAGAAGAAAAAATAATGACCCTAGGCGTAGCCATGGGCTTGGAGAAAGGCGAGGTCAATTTCGACTGCGGTTGAGGCGTCTTGAGGCTGGAGAAATTTGCGGGTATATTTGCCCAACAGATCCGCCTCTAGGTTCACACCATCGCCAACCCTAAGAAATTGCAACGTCGTTTCTGCGTAGGTATGGGGGATGACAGCAATGCTGAATTCATCCCCTTTTTCATTGCAATGGGCAACGGTGAGGCTAATGCCATTGATGGCAATGCTGCCCTTGGGGATGATGTAGGTTGCTACCGCTGCAGGGGCAGAGAAGGTGAATTCCCAACTCGTGCCTGTGGGTGCGATCGCTAGCACGCTACCCACACCATCCACATGACCGGTCACAAAATGCCCTCCCACCCTATCCCCAACGCGCAGGGCAGGTTCTAGGTTCACCATTGCGCCTGCTGCCGCTTTGGCCGCCAATGTGGTGCGTTGCAGCGTTTCCGGGGAGACACTGACCGTAAACCCCGTGGCATCAACTGTTTCCACTGTGAGGCAGACCCCATCCACAGCAATACTATCGCCAATGGCCACCTCAGCAAGGAAAGGGGCATCGGTAGCGTTAATTGCCAACTGGGACTCGGAGCGTTGCTGGAGGACACCGATCGCCTGAATAATGCCAGTAAACATTGTTCTTCTAGCCGTTGAGTAAATGCCTTTGATAAAACTTTAATTCTGCCTCAAGGGCGGTGGCGATCGTGCTGCTTTGGCGGAAGCCGTGTCCCTCTTCGGCAAAGGTGTAATATTCTACGGGAATGCTCTTGGCCTGAAGGGCGGCTACCATCTGTTCCGCTTGGCTGGGGGGAACAACGACATCCTTTAGCCCCTGAAAGAAAATCACTGGACAGGTGAGGCGATCCGCATGGTAGAGGGGCGATCGCTGGCGGTAGAGGTCTGCCCCTGCGGGATAGGGGGCAATCAGTTGATCAAAATAATGGGCTTCAAAAGCATGGGTTTCCTTGAGCAGGCTAAGGAGATCACCAATGCCGTAGTAACTTGCTCCCACATGGAAGGTTGTCGTAAACGTCAGGGCACACAGAGTGGTATAGCCCCCAGCACTGCTGCCGCGAATGGCTAAGCGATCGCCATCCACCTTTCCTTGGCGAACTAAATACTCTGCCCCAGCGCTACAGTCCGCCACATCCACCACGCCCCACTGTCCCCGCAGGGCATTGCGATAGGCACGACCATAACCCGTACTGCCACGATAGTTGACATCCAACACCGCAAAGCCGCGACTAGTCCAAAACTGGATGCGCAAATCGAGACCTGTGCCACTGGCTGCCGTTGGCCCGCCATGACTTCTCACGATTAAGGGGGGGCGTGAGTCTGCCGGGGGCTGTACTTGGGGATTTTGGGGCGGGTAGAAAAAGCCGTAGGCGGTTGCGCTGTCACTCGTCGGAAATTCCATCACCTCGGGCTGGGAAATCCACTCCCGTGGCAGAGGAGAAGCAATGGGTTGCAGCGGTGTGGTGGTGCCGTCATCCAGATTGAACTCAACAATATGGGGGGGCAACAGGGGCGAACTGCCAATCAAGGCAACGGCGCGATCGCTCAGGCGAACGAGAGAATGAATCTCAGTGTAGTCCGTCGGGACAGTTTGCCACTCACCCGTGGCTAGGGAGACGACTGCCAGCCGCCATAGGCCGCGATCGCTATAGGTTAACACCACCGTTTCCGGGTTCACCAAAGCATAGGTGGATTGACCAAAGACCCACAGGGGCACACCGGCATCATAACTGGCCTGCCAAACAGGTTCATGGTGGCCATCACGGTAGCGGTAGAGATTCCACCAGCCAGAGCGATCGCTGATGTAGTAGAGGGTCTCTCCCTGCCATTGGGGTTGCTGCACCGATTCATCGCTGCTGCCAGCAATACGGTAGGGGGTACCAAGGGAGCCGTCGTCATTGAGGGTTGCCCCCCAGAGTTCACAGCCATCCCAAGGCATCTGCGGTGCTGACCATTGCAACCAAACCAAGGTGTTGCCCCCTGGACTCAAGCGTGGCGCCGCATAGAAGCCCGCTCCTTGAACCAGCACTGTCCGTTTTCCCGACAGGTGAATGGCAACAATGGACTGTTGGCTGGAGCCATCGGCAAAATGCGCCTCTTCGACACACAACAGGCGATCGCGCCAAGGATCGACGCAACCATCGGCAAAGCGCGTATTCGCCGCTTGATAGATTAACTGAGGGCTGGGTTCCCCAAGGGCATAGATTCCCTGATCGGCATCATTGACAAAGTAAATCTGATCACCGTGGTACCAGTAGGCACCGCCGCCATACTCATTCACGCGCGATCGCGCACTCCAAGGGGCAGCCAAAAGTTCTTGCCCTTGACGCACCAGCACTACTCGCCCCTTTTCTTGGGGACGCCGCTCTAACCCCACCAAACCTAGGGGAGTGGCGCGCAATTCACTGAGACTGGTGGCCGCAGCACTGACTTCGGCGGCAGAGAGGATCGAAGGCCAGTGACCGTAGTCCAAACTCATTGGGGAATTTGCTCAAGCACCAACTTTTGCCGTTTCACTGGCTCTGGGATGCTAATCGGGTACTTGCCCGTAAAGCAGGCGGAACAAAAGCGATCGCCCGTATCATAAGTGGCGGCAATCATTCCCTGCCAACTGAGATAGCTCAGGGAATCGACACCAATCTGAGCGGCAATCTCAGCCACGGACTTGGTGGCTGCAATCAGTTGATCTTGGGTATCGGTGTCAATGCCATAGAAGCACGGGTGAGTGACCGGCGGCGAGGAAATCCGCATATGTACTTCCACTGCACCGGCATCCCGCAGCGCTTTGACAATTTTGCGGCTAGTGGTGCCCCGCACAATCGAGTCATCCACAATCACCACCCGCTGTCCCATCAGCACATCCCGCAGCGGATTCAGCTTCATGCGAATTCCCGACTCTCGCATCGACTGGGTGGGCTGAATAAACGTCCGCCCCACATAGCGATTTTTAATCAGGCCTTCGGCGTAGGGCACCCCCGTCGCTTGGGAAAAGCCAATGGCAGCAGGGATACCGGAATCCGGTACAGGAATGACGATGTCCGCCTCGGCGGGAGCTTCGCAACCCAACTGCTGTCCCAACCGCTGCCGGTAGCTATAGAGGCTCTCCCCCTGCATCACACTGTCAGGGCGGGCAAAGTAAATCATCTCAAAGATACACAGCTTGCGTTGCGACTCTGCCCATTGCACACTGCCAATCCCGTCGGCACTAATGTGGACGAGTTCCCCAGGCTCCACCTCCCGCACATAGTCCGCACCAATAATATCGAGGGCACAGGTTTCAGAAGCTAGCACGTAATGGGGCGTGGTCTCACCCATGAGGCGGCCAATCATTAAGGGACGAATGCCATGGGCATCTCGCAGGCCAAACAATCCTGCTGGTGTCCCCATCACTAGACTAAAAGCCCCTTGGCACTGTTGAGCAGCGGTAATGATCCCCTCTGACCAAGATTGACCGGTGGCCACGGCTTGGGCGATCGCCCAAGCAATGAGTTCCGAATCTGTGGTACTGGCTAACACCGCCGTAGGGGCATCACAGGCTAGGACTTGTTCGCGCAGAGCGTAGGTATTCACTAAGTTACCGTTGTGGGCTAAGGCCAAAGGCCCAAGGCGAGTGTCCACCACAACGGGTTGCGCATTGACAATGCGACTAGAACCGGTGGTCGAGTAGCGGTTGTGGCCGACAGCCAAATCTCCCACCAGCCCTCCAAGAATCTCTTCGTCAAAGACTTGGGAGACCAAGCCCATATCCTTGTAACAGTGGACGGTGTCACCCGCAAATGTGGCAATTCCCGCCGATTCCTGACCTCGATGTTGCAGGGCATAGAGACCAAAGTAGGCGAGGCGAGCCACATCCGCCCCCGGGGCATAGACCCCAAAGACACCACAGGCTTCTTCCGGCTTATCAGCAAATTGTTGTTCTGTCATTTAGTCCAAATACTTCGGCAGGGGCGATCGCCACGCAAGAGCTAACTCTTCCATCGTAACCTTGATAAGCGGAGAATTGTCACAGGTGTCAATACACAGTTCTGTATGTTCACCATTAACAACCCCTAGGCGTGTCCAAGCATTGGGCAGTTGCGCCTGCACATAGGCTTCCCACACCGTCTGTGCCGCTGGCGGCACCGAAACCAGAATGCGCGCCCCCCCTTCAGCAAACAGCAGCACATCCCACCGCGGATAGGTGCCCGCTGGCAATTGAATCGTTGCCCCCCGTTGGCTGCTGAGACAGCTTTCCGCCAAGGCCACGGCCAAGCCCCCCTCGCTGAGATCGTGGGCACTGGCAACCCACCCCTGCTGAATGCCATAGCGACACACCGCCTGCACTCGCTGCTCTAGGTCTAAATCAATCTGAGGTGGACGCCCCGCCACAAGGCCATGGATCTGGGCAAGGTATTCCGACCCACCGAGGCTCAGGCGCGGATCACTCAAGGGCGTGGTTAGAGGCAACCCCAATAGGTAAATGGCATCTCCGGGCGATCGCCAGCCCTGACCGACAACCCGCTGCAAATCGGGAATCAACCCCACCATCCCCACCACGGGGGTCGGATAAATCGGCTGTGGTTGGCCATTGCGATCAATTGTTTCGTTGTAGAGGGAGACATTGCCACCCGTGACTGGCGTTTGTAGAGCCCGGCAGGCCTCCGCAAGACCGCGGCAGGCATGGGCCAACTGCCAGTAACCTACGGGCGTTTCGGGACTGCCAAAGTTGAGGTTATCGGTGACGGCCAGAGGCTCTGCCCCCACACAACTCAGATTACGAGCGGCTTCGGCCACAGCTGCTTTGCCGCCTTCGTAGGGATCCAGATACACATAGCGGCTGGGGCAATCGACCGTCGCCGCAATCCCTTTGGAGGTGCCCCGCAGGCGAATGACCGCTGCATCAGCATCACCGGGGAAAACGAGGGTGTTGTTTTGCACCTCGTGATCGTACTGACGATAGACCCATGCTTTAGAGGCAATACTGGGGGTGGCGAGAAGAGTGAGCAAAATCTCCGCGGGCGATCGCGCCGGTAGCGCCAATTGATCCACCGACCATTGCCGCGCCTGTTGGACATAGACAGGTGGCTCACTGGGACACTGTCGCTCATAGAGGGGGGTATCTTCGGCAAGGGCACGGGCAGGCACCTCTGCGGCCACCTCGCCGCGGTAAAGCACCCGCACCAGCGGTTCAGCAATGACGCGACCCACAACCACCGCCTGCAAGCCCCAACGATGGAAAATCTCAATCAGTTCGGCTTCCCGCCCTTGCGCCGCCACAAAGAGCATCCGTTCTTGGGATTCCGAAAGGAGAAACTCGTAGGGCACCATCCCCTGTTCCCGTACGGGCACTTTGTCCAAGTCCAGTTCAATACCAACACCGCCTTTGGCAGCCATTTCTGCAGTCGAGCAGGTCAAGCCCGCTGCCCCCATATCTTGGGCGGCCACCACTGCCCCCGTTTGAAAGGCTTCCAGACAGGCTTCAATGAGGCATTTTTCCATGAAGGGATCCCCCACTTGGACGGCGGGGCGATCGCTCATTGATTCATCAGTGAGTTCGGCACTGGCAAAACTAGCCCCCCCCATGCCATCACGACCCGTTGTAGATCCCACATACAGCACCGGATTGCCAATGCCACTCGCTCCCGATTTAACAATTTCTGGGGTTTCCATGAGGCCTAAGGCCATGGCATTCACCAAGGGATTACCGGCATAGCAAGGGTCAAAATAGACCTCGCCCCCCACCGTGGGCACACCGACACAGTTGCCATAGTGGGCAATACCCGCCACGACTCCTTTCACCAATTGTTGGGTTTTGGCTTCCTTAAGATCGCCAAAGCGCAGGGCGTTCAGCAGGGCAATGGGACGCGCCCCCATCGTAAAAATATCCCGCAGAATCCCCCCCACGCCGGTCGCTGCCCCCTGAAAGGGTTCAATGGCCGAGGGATGATTGTGGGACTCAATCTTAAAGGCAAGGCGCAAGCCATCCCCTAAGTCCACGACGCCGGCATTCTCACCAGGACCGACCAGTACCCGTGCCCCTTGGGTGGGAAACTGCTTGAGCAAGGGACGGGAGTTTTTGTAGCAGCAATGCTCTGACCACATCACCCCAAACATACCCAATTCCGCGCGGTTGGGATGGCGGCCAAGGCGGCGGACAATTTCGGTGTACTCTTGGGGCTTGAGGCCTTCAGCAGCAATCTCAGCCTCAGTGACGAGGGGCGTTTGGCTCATAGCAAAGGATGATTTCGGCTACGTTATTGATTATCGAGCCTAGCGGGAATTGGGGTACCAAAACATCCCCTTAATCCCCTCGGGATCCGGGCGAAAACCCAACTGACGGTAAAAGTCGACAACATGGGGATCGGCAAAGAGGGTAATGTTGCTGATGTCCTCGCTGCGCAGTTCTTTGATCATCTGCCGCATTAATTCTTTGCCCAGCCCCCGTCCCTGAAACTCTGGATGCACGACCACATCCCAAATCGTGGCATTAAAGGCGTGATCCGAGGTCGCACGCGAAAAACCAATGAGGCGACGATAGGCACCCCGCTGCTCCCACATCGAGATCACTAAAAAGCTATGCTGAATTGCTTTTTTCACCTTGCGAATGGGGCGGCGTGACCAGCCCACGGCATCACAGAGTTCTTCGAGTTCATAGACATCAATTTCTTTTTCTTTGCTGAAAATAATTTGGCTTTCGCTGCCATTGTCCCGCTCTACCTGAGAACCTACACTAGGGGACGTCGTGGTGGCGCTGGCAGTCGGTTGCGAATTGAACAGCGATTTCCAGAAGCTCATGCAAGTATGCTGGAGATGGGGAAACGACCAAGTGTAACCCGGCCTAGGCTATAGTATAGCGACTCTCACCCATGGTTTCCGATTTTCAACTGCGTAACCTTGATGTCCTGAAGCGCTTCAACCGCTCTTTTCCGGACTTTTATGAGCAATTTGTTGGTCGGGATGTGCAACTGCAAAACCTGAAACTGGGGTTTCAAATTCATAAGACCAATCAGGCGGTGATTCAGATTGTCCCTGAGGGCGATCGCTCCGTTCTCCACTTTGCCCACCGCAATCACTCTTACCTGCTCAGTGATCTCTTTGGGGTGATGGCCGCCTACAAGCTGACAATTCACAATGTCTCGCTCTATGGCCATGTCCGACCACCGATGCTGGTGTTTGTCAAACTGGTGCTCTCAGAGCAGGGCAAACCCCTGACGAAAAAGCGTAGTGAAAGCGTGCGCCGTGCCCTCCAACAGACCCTCAGTGGTGAATTTGCCGTTGAGGAAATGCTGGCCATGGAGTTTAACCTCAACGAAGGCCTGCCGCAAATTACCACCAGCTTTTATCAGGATCAGGTCTTTCATCTGCCGGCACTGTTGGTGGAGTCCACCAATCATCCGGCGTTGCTCTACAAGGTGATGCACGCCATTTGGCAAGAGGAACTGCTGGTGGTGAATATCAACTTTATGCTTTGGCAGGGACGGGTGCGACTGTTACTCTATCTGCTGGGACCCAATGGCAGTGTGATTCCCGATTATTTAGGCTCGCGTATTGCTGCCAAGATTAAGGATCATCTAACGGGAAACACTTAGGGTAGGATAGGGGGTGTTTGTCTCCTTTGTTACAAGTCCAATGACGGCTGAACAACATCTCCACCTGTGGCGAGCAGTGAATCTCAGCGATCGCATTCTGGCGGCCATTGATGTTGGGACAAACTCAATTCACATGGTGGTGGTGCAAATTCAGCCCAGTTTACCCAGTTTCAAAATCATTGCTGCTGAAAAAGATATGGTGCGGCTGGGGGAACGTTGCCAAATTACGGGGCAACTGACAGAGGAAGCGATGAAGCGGGCGATCGCCACCCTGCGCCGCTGTCGCGAATTGGCCACGGGTCTGAAGGCCGAAGAAATTATTGGCGTGGCCACCAGTGCGGTGCGCGAAGCCCCCAATGGTCGCGAGTTTTTAGAGCGGGTCAAGGAAGAGACCGGCCTGACGATTGATCTAATTTCCGGTGAAGAGGAAGCGCGGCGCATCTACTTGGGGGTGCTCTCGGGGCTAGAGTTCAACGGCAAGCCCCACATCATCATTGACATTGGCGGTGGCTCCACAGAGTTAATCTTGGGGGATGGTCATGAACCCCGCTACCTCAGCAGTACCAAAGTGGGGGCAGTACGCCTGACGGACTTATTTGTCAAAAGCGATCCCATTAGCGATCAGGACTATGCGGCCCTGCGCGCCTATGTGCGGGGAATGTTGGATCGTGTTGTTGAAGACCTACGGCAGCAGCTTGGTCCCCATGAAAAACCGCAATTGGTGGGTACCTCAGGCACAATTGAAAGCCTGATGATGATTCACACCTGCGATCGCCTTGGTGCTTGTCCCCCCTCCCTACGCGGCTATGAACTGACGCTAGGGGACTTAAAGGCACTTGTGGCCAAATTGCGGCGACTCAACTTTAACCAGCGCTGTCAACTCTTGGGGATGTCGGAGCGGCGCGCTGAAATTATTGTTGCAGGGGCAGTGATTCTCGCTGAGGCCATGGAGATGCTTGGTCAAACCAGCCTGATCACCTGCGATCGCGCCCTGCGGGAAGGCATCATTGTGGACTGGATGCTTACCCACGGCCTGATTGAAGACCGCCTCCGCTATCAAAGCTCGGTGCGTCAGCGCAGTACCTACAGTTTGGCGCAAAAGTTCCATGTCAATCTTGCCAGCAGTGAACGGGTGGCCGATTTCGCCCTGACACTCTTTGATCGCACCCAAGGGATTCTCCACAACTGGACAGAAGCAGAGCGAGAACTCCTCTGGGCAGCAGCGATTCTCCACAATGCCGGTCACTACGTCAGCCATTCTGCCCACCACAAACATTCCTACTACCTTGTGCGCCATGGGGGTCTGCTCGGCTACACCGATACGGAAATCGAGATCATTGCCAACCTCTGTCGCTATCACCGCAAGAGTCCCCCCAAGAAAAAGCATGAAAACTTCCGCCAACTGGTGGGACGGCGAGAACGGCAAATTGTCGAGCAACTGAGTGCGATTCTACGGCTGGCTTCGGCCTTGGATCGGCGACAAATTGGGGCCGTGGATCACATTACCTGTGAGTGGCGCGCTGTACAACGGGAGTTTTGTGTGCAGGTACATCCCGCTGATCCGAGCGATCGCTGTGAACTGGAAATTTGGAGTGTCAACTACAAAAAAGAACCCTTTGAAAGCCAATTTGGCGTCAGTTTGAAGGTGGAATTAGTGCCCGCCAGTAGTACGGCTCTAGCCACAGCAGTCAACTACTAATTCAACAGCCTTAAACTTTTTCCACTGGGGGCTGCCCCAACAGCCCTTGGGGGCGCACAAGCAGCACCAGAAAGAGAATCGCAAAGGCCGCAGCATCCCGAAACCCCGAAGCAGCGGCAGGCACCATTGCCTCCACTAGTCCCAGCAAAAAGCCCGCCAACATTGTCCCCGGTAAGCTCCCTAGGCCCCCCAGAACAATCACCGCTAACCCCTTGAGACCAAAGATCACGCCAAACTGCGGCCCCGTAATCCCAACACTCAGGGCGACGAGGGTACCAGCAACGGCAGCCAAAGCACTGCTGACAAAAAACGTCACTTGAATAATGCGATCGCTATCAATGCCCAGTAATGTCGCGGCAGTCGGATTTTCGGCCACCGCTTGCAATCCTTTCCCCATGCGCGTCCCTTTGACCCAATAGGTCAGGGCAATCATCAAAGCCACGGCCACGGCAAAGATGACAAATTGACTAGTGCGCAGGGCAATGTCCCCCAACCGCAGGGTGAGGGGCAATCTCCCCCAGAGTTGATCGGGATAGGTATAGACTTCGGCACCCACCAAATACTGGATCAGGTTGGTGAGGAGAACAGCCGCCCCAAGGCTGGCCACCACGGTCAAGAGGGTATCGGCGCGCTGTTGCCGCAGGGGTCGAAAGACGACCCAATCAATGCCAACCCCCAACAGGCCACAGCCAAGGGCACTGAGAACTAAGGCCAGCGCAAAGGGTAAGGCAACGGGAAGCTGTCCATTGGCCAACAGACCATTAAAGCCAAAGCGTCCCCCTAAGAGGGCATAGGTGAGATAAGCGCCAATGGCAAAAACAGCACCGTGGGCAAAGTTGATGATGCCCAAAATCGAGAAGACAAGGGTATAGCCGAGGGCAAAGATGGCATAAACACTCCCTGTGGCCAATCCATCCACAAGGACTTGCAGGCTGCTTGTTAGCACCTACGCTCCTTCCACAAGGGCACGATAATCCGCTGCTGAGAGGAGTCCCGTAGGGGGGGTACTGACTTGCACCTTCACCAACCACCCCTCCCCATAGGGATCGGCAGCAATTTGCTCTGGGTTGTCAATGACAGCTTGATTGACCTCAATCACGGTTCCGGCGAGGGGTGCATAGAGATCCTCAACGGCCTTGACCGACTCAATGGTGCCAAAGCGTTCGCCGGGTTCTAGGACATCGCCAACGGCAGGCAACTCAACAAAGACAATATCCCCCAGTTGATCGACGGCAAAGGCACTAATGCCGAGGGTGGCTGTATCGCCCTCAAGGCGCAGGTACTCATGGCTGTCGAGATATTGCAGGTCGTCAGGGTAGGTGAGCGTCATAGCAGATTCCAATCCATCAGGGGCGATCGCTGGCACGGGCAAGGCGCACCGCCGTTACAAAGGCTACTAAACCAAGGGGCACACTGAGGAGCAAAATCACGGTAGTTGGAAGGGTTCCCAACTGGGCTTCTCCCGAACTCAGTTCAAAAACACAACCCACCGTGGCGATCGCTGCCACACAGGCACCCAGTAGGTATAGATAACTCTTGGCCACAGACGATGATCCTCAGGGTTAGGCAGCAATGGGACGCACGGCACTGGCGGTAAACCCATGCTCTTTGAGTTCGTGGCGCAGTAGGGCTTGGTTCTCGACGCGATCGACAAACATCACCCCCGTCAGGTGATCAATTTCATGTTGGATCGCCCGCGCCAGTAGCCCACCCGCCATGATGACTTGGGGACGCCCCCACTCATCTTTGTAGGCCACCTCCACCATGGCCGGACGACGCACCTCTAGGTACACCCCCGGAATACTCAGGCAGCCCTCTTGGCAGACTTCAAGGTCTTCACTGAAGTCCTTAATGACCGGGTTAATCATCACCAACGGTTCTGCCTCGGGGTCATCGGGATGAATATCAATGACAAGAATTTGCTTATTGATGCCCACCTGCGGTGCCGCCAAGCCAATGCCATCGGCACTGTACATGGTTTGCAGCATTTTCCGCACAATATCGCGGATACTGTCATCCACTTTGCTGACCCGTTTGGCGGGTTGACGCAGCACGCGATCGCCCAAATAGTGCAATTGCAGGGGCGGATTTTTTAACTTTTTCTTTTCAACAGCCAGAGAGGTAGCCATAGGACACGCCGATTAACACAAAATAACAAAAGTTAATCATTTCCTAGCCTAACGAATTTTCAAGGCTCTCGGCTACTTTTCCGTCGAGGCACTGCTGACACTGGGCAAGAGGCGTTGTTGCTCCTCAAGGGCAGCTTTGTAGCGTTCCACATCCTCCTCAAGGTGGGCAATTTGCTCATCGCGGGCTTCCATTTCCACCCGGATTGTAAAGATGCGCTGCACCTGTACCCAGACGTTAAAGACCCAAGCAAAGACGGCACCAATGCCCATGGCCACGATGAGTTCAATGCACAATGGGGCTTGAATCACTTTCCCTTCAAAGAACTTAATACTTACGGGTTCGGTATTCTGAATACTAAAGAGAACTAAGCCCAAGCCAATGACAAATATCATCAAGAAGTTCAGTTGTCGCATAGGGCATCCTGTAACAAATCTAAGCATAGACAGGGATTGTCGCATCGGGCCTCTTGCCAGCGACCAACAATCTTGGGCTAATCATACCACTGTGGCTAGTCCTCAATCACTGAGTGACTGACTTCTACTGCTTGGACATCAATGGTGCCGGGGGGAGCCAAGCGTTGAAACTGGCGATCGCGCACCATCAGGATTTCGCCACAGGCGGGGCATTGGGTTTGGGTATTCTTCAAACTACTAAATTCAAAGCCACACACTGGGCAAGCCGCCGTCACCAACTTCCAGCGAAACCAAAGTTGTAACCCTGCAAAAAGGAGTACAGGGGTCAACATCAAGATGAAAAACAGCACCAGAAAGGATTGCACTAACCAGCCTAGCCCCAGTAGCCCCAGTAACCAAGTTACCAGCAACACACTGAACCAAAAACGCAGGGTGGGGTTTAGGGTAAATCTTAGGGACATTGGCCTCCCTCCAAGGGCATTGCCGCTATTCTAGCGTAGTCGCGAGTGTATCCTAAAAAGCAGGCGTACTGTCCAGCTATGGTAATGCCCTATACTCTCCACGCCGAACGTACTCGCGTTGAAGTAATTCCAGAGCGCGGTGGCCTGATTAGCCGCTGGCAGTGGCAAGGTCATGAGCTGCTGTACTTGGATCGGGAGCGCTTTGCCAACCCGCAGTTAAGCGTGCGTGGCGGTATTCCCATTCTCTTTCCCATTTGTGGCAATTTGCCCGAGGATACATTTCACCACAATGGCCAAACCTATCACCTCAAGCAGCATGGCTTTGCACGGGATTTGCCATGGCAGGTGTTAGATCAGCAGGAACATCTCTTGACGCTGGGATTGCAGGATACGCCAGCCACGCGCCAAGTCTATCCCTTTGCCTTTCATCTGACCTTAACCTACACCCTTGCTGCTGATGCCTTGGCGATCGCCTTTGAGGTGGCTAACCCCGGTGACACCCCCTTGCCCTTTAGCTTTGGCTTGCATCCCTACTTTGCCGTTGCTGACAAGCAGCAATTGCAGTTTGACCTGCCAATCCATGCCATGGTGGATCAGAAAACGCAACAACCCCTCACCTTTAGCGGCACGTTTGACTGGCATGCGGCAGAACTGGATTTGGCCTGTCGTCCCCTCACGGGTCAAGTGGCTCGCGTCTGTGATCTGCAACAACAGTACTGCCTGACGCTGCGCTATGATACAGCGTTTACAACCCTTGTTTTTTGGACGGTTCAGGGCAAACCCTACTACTGTCTAGAACCTTGGACTGCCCCCCGCAATGCCTTGAATACGGGGGTAGATCTCCTGCACGTGCCACCCCAAAAGCACCTCACCCTTGGCGTTGAGATTGCTGTTGCCCCCCTTTAGGGAGAAAATAGAAAGGTTTTCACAGACGCGACCATGTACCCCGATTTTCAGACCTTTTGTCAGCTTGCTGAGCAGGGTAACTTCATCCCCATCTATCAGGAGTGGGTGGCGGATATGGACACGCCCGTATCGGCTTGGTATCGGGTCTGTCGCGATCGCCCCTACAACTTTTTGCTCGAGTCCGTCGAGGGGGGTGAACAATTGGCTCGCTACAGCCTCCTCAGTTGTGATCCGCTCTGGGTACTAGAAACGCGGGGCAACCAAACCACCCAAACCCATCGCGATGGCTCACTCACCACATTTACGGGCAATCCCTTCACAATTTTGGCCAATTGCCTTGCCCCCTATCAACCCGTGAAGCTACCCCAACTGCCGGGGGGCATTGGCGGTCTTTTTGGTTTTTGGGGCTATGAACTGATTCAGTGGATTGAGCCGCGGGTTCCGATTCATCCTGCCACTGAAAAGGATTTGCCGGATGGCGTGTGGATGCAGGTGGATCAAATCCTGATTTTTGATCAGGTGAAGCGGAAAATTTGGGCAGTGGTCTATGCTGATACCCGTGAGACGGACTTGAAAACGGCCTATACCCATGCCAGCGATCGCCTAGAGCGGCTTTTGAGTCAACTGCGAACTCCGATTCCCGCTGCGGCCACCCAGCTGCACTGGCAACCCAGTCGCCAGACCCCTAGTTATACCAGCAACATCACTCCCGAAGCCTTCTGTACCAATGTGGCGCGGGCCAAGGACTACATCCGTGCGGGCGATATTTTCCAAGTCGTTCTCTCCCAACGCCTCAGTGCCACCTACAGCGGTGATCCTTTTGCCCTCTATCGCTCCTTGCGCCTGATTAACCCTTCCCCCTACATGGCCTACTTTCAATTTGGCACGTGGCAGATCATTGGCTCTAGCCCAGAAGTCATGGTCAAAGCCGAACACCATCCTGAAAAACGTGGGTCTCTCCTTGCCACTGTCCGACCCATTGCCGGTACCCGCAAGCGGGGTCACACCTACGCCGAAGATCAGCAGCTCGCCGCAGAACTCCTTGCCGATACCAAAGAAGTGGCCGAACACGTCATGCTCGTTGATTTGGGGCGCAATGATTTGGGGCGCGTGTGTCGTCAGGGGAGTGTCACCGTCGAGGAGTTTATGGTGATTGAACGCTACTCGCACGTCATGCATATTGTGAGTAATGTTGTCGGCGAACTATTGCCCGATAAAACGGCATGGGATCTGCTCCAAGCTTGTTTTCCGGCTGGAACCGTCAGTGGTGCCCCCAAAATTCGAGCCATGGAAATCATCTATGAATTGGAGGGCTGCCGCCGTGGCCCCTACTCTGGTGCCTATGGTTACTATGACTTTGAAGGTCAACTCAATACCGCGATCGCTATTCGCACGATGGTGGTGCAACTGCTAAGCGACCACCAACACCTCATTCACGTCCAAGCCGGTGCTGGTATTGTTGCGGATTCCGATCCGCAGCGGGAATACGAAGAAACCTTGAACAAAGCTCGCGGTTTATTGGAGGCCATCTCTGCGCTGGGCGGCAAGCCTTAACCAAATGATCAAGGAGCCATCATCTGGTTTTTACATTTACCCCTTAGTCTAATAGCCGGTTGTTGCTAACGTTACCCAGAACACAGGCACTGGGAATGTTGGAAAAACCACCCATCTCTCAGGCACACACCTAAGGGCTGGTTCCTTTGCTTGAGGTTCTACTGCCATGGCAAACGTCTCCACCGCTGCAATCACTCCCCCTGTGGATGGACGCTGGCGTTCCCCCTCTCGACTACACACGTTTGGCATGGGGGACAGCATCTGGATGGAGCCAGAGCGCATTTGGCTAGTGAGCCGGGGCGTCGTGCTGTTAAACCTTTTGCACCCCGATGGTGAAGAAGTGGTGGTGGGACTGGCCACACCCGGTACTGCTTTTGGTTTACCCTTGACCAGTTTAACGGCCTACCAAGCCAAGGCACTTTCCAAAGCAGAGTTGATGCTCTTTACACTGGTGGAGGTAGAATCCTCACCCAACTTGACCCAAAGCCTTGTGCGGGGTCTGGCTCGTCGCCTACGGCAAGCGGAAGGTCTTTTAGGAATTACCAGCCATCGCCGGATTGAGGAGCGATTACGCCATTTACTCTTGCTTTTGAAGCAAGAAATTGGTCAACCCCATCCCCTCGGCACTCGCTATAGTGTTCGCCTCACCCACCAGCAACTGGCAACGGCGATTGGCACAAGTCGAGTGACCATCACACGTCTGTTGGGCAAACTCAAAAAGGAGCAGTGGCTCACCTACGATCGCGATCGCCACATTATTCTCACCAACGCCGCTCAGATTTAGGTGATTTAGGTTAGTTCTCCCCTGATCAGGGCACCTCTGGCACAAAAGAGAAGGTTTCTAGTGTAAATTTTTGTAACCACTTGCACTCATAGTGGCAAAACTGTTAAATTAGATACAGAAATAAATCGTTCATCTTTGCTAAGAACCACCAAAAAACTTAGGTGAATAGCGAAGACGGAAGTAGGGCAATTGTCCCGAAGGAACGCGCCTCAGCTGACAACAACTAGCCAGTACATCATTTGGGGCGATGATGATGACAACTACACTCACCTATCGCGGCGTTCAATACGACTACGTTCCTCCGGCAGTCCGTACTGAAGCAACCGATGTTGTAGCCAAATATCGGGGTTGGAACTACCACTGCACTCGAGCAGTGAATCCTCCGGCTCAACCTGTGCGGGATTTAATCTATCGCGGTGTGGTCTACCGTACGGGTCAAACGGAAGCTGTGAATACGACAGCAACCACTGCTGCCAACACAGCCAAGGAAGTGAATATGCCAGCGCTTGATCTCAATCAACTTTCGCGGGTCATTCTCACCCATCACCACCAAGTGATCAAAAACCGCGAACAATCCCTCCTCACGCGAATGATTGCCCAAATGGGATTACCTGCGGCCGCAGGTCACTATTGGAACCAAATTCAGGGCAAAATTAAGCCCCATGTCTGGACAAGCTACGATCGCAGTCATGCCACGATGAGCTAGCACAGGGGTGTGATTGTCCTCTCTCAAGACTGATTCGTAACGGCACTCGCATGGGAGTTATCTCTGGTGCGAGTTTTTTATTTCAGCCTAGGGCGTCAAGCAATGGCTGCACTTGGCCTAACTTAGCCATTCAATCTCATTAAGATCAAAATCAAGATCGAGATCGATCTCCGCCAAGTCCTCTGGATCGGCCACCTTCTTCAGGGAGGCAAGGGATTGTTTTGAAGGCTTGCGACTTTGGGGAGTTGGGCGCTTGATATCCGATAGGGTAGCCTTCTCGATGCGCGTCCTTTCTTTGAGGGCATTGGGGTTGACGTATTCTAGGAAGAAGTTTACTGTTTCCTGTTTTACCCAGCCATTGAGGACAGCCAAGGCACCGAAGCGATAGTTCACCTGCCACTGCTCCTTGAGAATTTGTTTTATTTGCTCTTCCGTCAATAAGCCTGCCTTTTTCAGGTAAAAACCAATCGGCCGTTTTGCCTTGTCTTGGATCAGTTTTGGCCACTCTTCTACAAAAAAGTCAATGGTTTTTTGGGGCAACCAACCATGGAGGGCAACAATTTCACCAAAGCGCAAGTTGGTATAAATGCTTTTTTCCATTAAGGCGACTTGGAGTTGGCCTCGTGTAATTAACCCCGCCTTCAGTAGTAATTCACCAATTCTCATGATTGCCCCTACGAGTAGAAAATCATCAACTTTCAACAACAATGGGACATCAATTGGGTACAGCCCCTTTCACAGGGATCGAACATCCTTGCAGCAGCCAACGCCGCTGTAGGACGGGTCACACATTTTTGTGCTTATTGTGTTTAGGCACAATATGTTATGACATATTTCAGAAAAGGGCTGCCGTTTTTTCAAGGACATACATCCGTTACTCTTGACAGTACCTCTCACAATAGCTGAAGTTACGCGAGACTCCTAATTGTAATAAATCTTAATACAGCTCTTTTCAGAGGGATCTCTTCACACGAATTCAGCGTGGCCAGTACAGCTCTTTTAAGAGAAGCTAGATGTTCGGATGTCAGTTTAGCCAAGGCTGAAAAAGCGGCAAAAATGCTCACCTCATCCTGTGTGAGCGGTTAATTAGTGATTGAGCATCCACGGGCGACCGCAGGATTGCTGCTGAAAGCGGGGAGGCTTGGGTTCTTGGGGCGATCGCTGCACCAGTTCTGGGTCACTCCCCCGCGAGGGTCGGGGTAAGGAAGAAGAGAGATTTACCGCTGGTACGGAAAAATACGTCGGCCAAGCTGCTGACACTCTGGACAAAAGGCGGGTTCACTAGATTGGGCGAGCGATCGCCATTCCTCAAAAATGCCACACGTAGAGCAGCGAAACTCATAAAGGGGCATCTTTCATCACCGGGATTGACTGAAACCACTGCGGGGATCTCTGGATGCCAGCGATTATGCCCCGGCAGTTCTTGCTGATCCATGGGCTTAGTCAAATCCACTTTGAACAGGGTCTTCGGCATAGGGACGGACTCCAACGATTAGCAGTGTGCTCACCTGTAACTCAGTACCCATGAGCAATTATTGAGATGTTGTTTAGATTTAGTATTGGAGCAGGTCTTCAGGACAGCTGTATCTCCAGATACGAAAACAGTGTTGGACTTCGTCAAAGTGGCTGCTCAAATGGGAACGGTGGGTCAAGTGATCCGCCAAGGGGCGATCGCCAGCCAACAAAAACAAGCCCGTGCCCTCGAAGTGTTGACAGCGATGGCAGAAAATTTAGAGCACTATCGCCAAGCCATCCAAGCGTGGGGCGAGTCCTTTCCCTTTAATGCTGCTGAACCCATTGAATCCCTGACGGTGAAGCACGCTGTCCCCCCTGCCCCAAGGTCACACACAATTTTTGCCACCGATGGCTCGCAAATTGCCCCCAGTCACCACGAAATTGCCTATTGCTATTTGATTAATGTGGGACGGGTGGCGATCGCCTACGGTCAAGGGCAACGCCCCCATTTAGATAGTGTGCCGCAGTTGGTTTATGACCCCGATGAATTGGGGCGATCGCGGGGCTGGGGACTCACCATAGAGGATTGGTTACGCTACCGCCGCACTCAAGCGGAAATTCTTGCCCTTGTTGAACTCATTCAAACGCAAAACAAGAAAGCCCCCAGCCTAGCACTCGTGGATGGTTCACTCATCTTCTGGGCGTGGGAATCACTGCCGCCAATGGTGCGTGAGGAATTGTTGACGCCCATCTTAGCTGCTTGGGATGAATTGCGCGCGAAGCGAATTCCCTTGGTGGGCTATGTCAGCGCCTCCCGCAGTCATGAAACGGTGAATTTTCTGCGCTTGGGGGTTTGCCCTTACCCTGAACCCAACTGTGCCCTCCACTGTGGTCAGACAAGTCAGACTGGCCTCGAGGCGACTCGCGATCGCCCCCCTTGTCAAGTCTTTGATCCCCTGCGGGATGTGCTCCTCTGGCAAGCACACTTGGCACCGCAACAGTATAGTCCCCTCTGGCGGAGCCGCAGTCGCATTCTGGAACATTACGGTGAACATCAGATCTACGTTGCCTATCTCCACGGTGGCTCGGAAGTGGTGCGTTTGGAAGTTCCTCAATGGGTGGCGCGGGATGCAGACCTGTGGCAACAGGCAGTTGCGTTGACGGCAGCACAAATTGAAAAAGGGCGGGGTTACCCCGTGGCATTAGCAGAAGCCCACAATTTAGCCGTTGTGCGCGGCAGCGATCGCCAACGCTTTTTTGCTTTACTGGAACGGGAACTGATTAAAGCAGGACACTGGCATGTGGCTCCTTCCCCCAAAGAGCAACGCAAACGCCAAAGTATTGCCTAGGTGGCTGCTGTGTGTTGGTTTAGGCATTGCGGGCTGGGGAACGCAGTTGGCGCTACCGCCAGTAAGCGGGTGGTTCTTGGCCTTCATAGGAATTGTGCCCCTGTGGTGGCAGTGTCAGGTTTTATCGCCACTGTGGGCAGCGATCGCCGGCCTGTGTTGGGGACTAGGGTTCTACGGCAGTAGCTTAGTCTGGGTGTGGGATTTGCATCCCCTGACGTGGATTGGCATTGCGCCAGTGTCCAGTTGGTTGATCTCGCGGGGGATTTGGCTTTTCCTGAGTGGTTGGGGGGCAGTCCTGAGTGGGAGTTGGGCCTTTTTGATGGCACGCTATGGGGTGCGGCGATCCGCCCCTTGGCAACTTCTGTGGGGTGTCACCCTTTGGTGTGCCCTTGAAGCCCTCTGGAGCTATTCGCCCCTGTGGTGGATTAGTTTATCCCTGACCCAAAGTCCAACGGGACTCCTTCAACTGGGTCGTCTGGCGGGACCCACCACGATTACGGCAGTCGTGATGACACTGAATGGCTTGGTCACCCTCAGTCTGCGGCGGCACACATGGGCAAAGCGATGGCTCGTTGTTACTCTTTTGGGGGCGATCGCCCTCAATGCTGTTTTAGGCGCTAGGGTCATGGCGGATCAAGGGGAACCCCTACGGGTGGGTTTGATCCAAGGCAATATCCCGACACGGGAAAAGCTCACGCCAGAGGGTATCCGCCGCGCTTGGCAGGACTATCCCCGTGGCTATCGCCAACTGGTGGCTCTAGGGGTTGATGCCGTCTTGACTCCGGAAGGGGCACTGCCGATTTTGTGGCAACCACACCAAGTCAATCCCATCACCAGCGCTGTTCGCGAGGCAGGGGTTCCCCTGTGGTTAGGGACATTCATGGAGACGCCAGGGGGGCATCATCAGGTGCTCCTGACCCTCGATGGGCAGGGGGAGATTTACAGTCGCTACAACAAAGTCAACCTTGTTCTTTTGGGGGAATATATTCCCGATTGGCTGGCGGGGGTAGTACAGCGGTTATCCACGTTGCGATCGCGCCTCCTGCCGGGGAACCCTGATCAGGTCTTTACCACCCCTTGGGGCAAGGCCGTTGTCCTGATTTGCTTTGAATCTGCCTTTTCCCACCGCAGCCGCTGGCAACTGGTTCATGGGGGGCAGTTTATCCTCAGTGTTGCCAACAATGATCCCTACCGTCGCCAACTGATGACCCAGCACCATGGCCATGATGTGTTGCGTGCCGTCGAGGGCGATCGCTGGCTCGTGCGCTCCACGAATACGGGTCTTTCTGCGGTGATTGCGCCTACGGGGGAAACTGTTTGGCTCTCCAATGCTGATGAGTTTGTGATTCATGCGGCAACGATTTTGCGGCGGCAAACCCAGACCCTCTACACTCGCTATGGGGATTGGTTGCTACCCCTCTTGCTGGGGATGCTTAGCTTATCCGTTCTTCGACAACGAGTGTCGCACTGACCCATTCGCCGCGATCGCCATAGGTGCGAATGAGGCGCTGCCGCTGTCCTTCTGCCCACAACCAGCCCACCTCCACAAAAAAGGGGTGACGAAAGGACACCTGCAAGGGGGTTAGGCTAGAGGTACCGTCGGGGAGCAACAAAAGCTGCTTGGGTTGATCCGTATCCGTAAAGAGTAGGCGCGACCCAGCAATTGTGGCCGTTGTTTTCACCTCGTGGTCGGGGGTTTGCAGCCGCTGGTAGAGCCGATCGCCCTCGCGCCAAAGGCTCAGCTGGGTCGGGGTTTCCGTGGGCGATCGCCAGTCGGCATAGACGGTGTAGGCAGTACCGCGCCATTCCCCTAGGAGTTGATCCACGGTTAAGGGAGGACGTTCAACAGCGTTACTGTGGGCACGAAACTCGCGAATCAGAGTCATGGATTGGAGGTGCTGATTTTTGTCAAAGAGTTGGACAAACCGCAGTCGGCGATCGCCCATGACAAAGCCATACTCCGCACCAAACTCGGCAAAGGGCGCCACCTGCAACGATCCCTTAGAAAAAGCCCCCGTCGGAAAAAAGACATTTTGGCGGCCAATGGTGGCATACTCCTGCACCGTTTCACTCGTAGGGGGCTGGTCAAGGCCATTACCAAAGCGTCGCAGTTCAAAGCGCACCCGTTGACCGTCAGCAGTATCGGCAAGGATCAAAATCGAGGGCACTGACGCTCCCACGTCTCCCGTAGGGCTGACCGCCGTAAAGGAGCCATGCCATTCCCCAAGGTTTTTGCGAAAATTTTCCCAATTTGTTGTCATTGATTATCCTTGATTATCTTTACCGCTGTGTGCCACCATCATCACTATAGAAAAATAAAGTATTGGAGATCTTGCCAATTGGGAAGTGGCCGGCGATCGCCGGCGCTCAGAAAAAACTTTGATAGGATGGGGAGTGTCAGGGCGCTGACAAACGATCGCCATTGGGAGACCCGTGCATGACCACCGACCTCTTTGATTCAGGGGCTGGTCGCATTCTGATAGTCGATGATACCCCCGAAAATGTTGAAGTTTTGACCACACTGCTGCAACTGGAAGGCTACGATGTGCGCGGTGCCATTAGTGGCCAAATGGCGCTCATGGGGATTGAGGCCGAACCCCCGGATGTCATTCTCTTGGACATCATGATGCCTGATATGAATGGCTACGAGGTCTGTCAAACCCTGAAGGAGAATCCCAAGACCAAGCATATCCCCATTATTTTCATTAGTGCCCTCGATGATGTCTTTGACAAGGTCAAGGCCTTTGAGATTGGCGGCGCCGACTACATCACCAAACCCTTTCAGCAGGCGGAGGTGCTGGCACGGGTAAAAAATCAGTTGACGATCGCTCTCCTACAGCGGAAGCTGCGGCAAAAAAATGCCCTCTTGCAAAAGCAAAACCAGCAGTTGCAGGAAATCGTCGAGGAGCGGCGTGACTTGGTCTCCTCACTGCAAGCAGCGCAAGAACAGTATCGGCAGATGTTTGAGGAAGCCGTGGTCGGGATTTACCAAAGTTCGCCCGAGGGGGTTTACTTCAAAGTCAACAATGCCTTGGCACGCATCTATGGCTATGCCGATGCTGAAGACTGGCTAGCGGATATAGAACACCATAATCATCGTCCCTACGTGGATGACAGCGCTTGGGAAAAATTCCAACAGCAAATTGAAACTCGTGGCTTTGTGCGCAACTTGGTTTCCAAGGTGTATCGTGCTGACCAAACAATCACCACCATTTGCGAATGCGCCCGCCCGGTCAAAAGTGAGGACGGTCAACTTTTATACTACGAAGGGTTTGTTTTTGAACTGCCCACCCGTAATCCATGAAACGCACACTGAGCGCACTGTTGGGGGATGCAGCGGTTCACTCCCTTGCTGAATTGGGCGATCGCGCCCCCCACCTGCGCCCCTACCTTCCTGAGCGAGCCCTGCTGCTGACTCCCCCCACCCCAGAAGCGGGGGCAGAAGTGATTGCCTGTGCCCGGCGCCAAGGCTGGCGAGTGTTGCCCATTGGAGCAGGCACCAAACTCAATTGGCTCGGGAACACCCCCAAGGCAGATATTTTTCTGCGGACAACGGCGTGGCAGAAGCTCATTGATCATGCGGCTGCCGATATGACCGTCACCACCCAAGTGGGTATTCCCTTTCAGCAGCTCCAGCACCACCTAGCACCCGCAGGACAGTGGATTGCCGCAGATCCCCTCTTTCGAGAAACGGCCACCCTTGGCGGCTGCTTGGCCACCCAAAGCAATGGCACACTACGGCAGCGGTATGGGTCATGGCGCGATCAATTGTTGGGGGTGAAGTTCATTCGCAGTGATGGCCAAATCGTCAAAGCGGGAGGGCGGGTGGTCAAAAATGTTGCCGGCTACGACCTGATGAAACTCCTGATCGGCAGCTATGGCACACTGGGGATTCTGACAGAGGTGACGCTGCGGGTGTATCCTCTGCCAGATGCGGTACAAATCTGGCAGTTGCGGGGGGAAGTCTCTGCTTTGGCCAAGGGACTTGAGGTGATTTTGACGAGTTCCCTTGCGCCCGCGCGGTGTGTGTTGCGCCTTGAACCACGGGGGACGCTGCTGTTGGAATTGGAATTCCATACCCTGCGGGAAGTGATTGCTGCGGGTACGTTGGGCGATCGCCTGAGTCAGATTGCCCAGACCCATAATCTGCAACTGGAACCCCAAGCCCCTCTAGGCATTACCCTCAACCCCACCCCCGATCAAGTGACTCTCAAAATCGGTGTGCCTCTAAGCGAAATGTTGCCCGCTCTCACCCAGCTTCAGCAGTTGGCAAGGGAATTGGCCTGCGAGTGCCGAGGCGAAATGAGTGCAGGGGTCGGTTACGCCTATCTCCACGGACAGGAGGAGCATCTCCGTCAACTCATTCTCAGGCTGCGCCAAGGGCTACCACGGGGCTATGTCACCGTCTTAGCCGCCCCCCTGAACCTCAAGCAGCAACTCGATCCTTGGGACTATCGCGGCAACGCCCTTGAATTGATGCGGAATCTTAAGCAACAATTGGATGCAACGGGTGTCTTTGGCACTGGCGTTTTTGTCGGCAATCTCTAGACAAGTTTCAATACTTACGAATGACTGCAACTGATCCTGTGGCTGGCTTTGATGCGCAGTCGCCTCCTGATCCACACCTGATTGATGCCTGTGTCCACTGCGGGTTTTGCCTCTCCACCTGTCCTAGCTATCGGGTACTGGGGACGGAAATGGACTCTCCGCGGGGTCGTATCTATCTCATGGATGCCATTCATGAGGAACAGGTGCAACTGGCGGATGTCGTACAGCACTTTGACTCCTGTTTGGGTTGCTTGGCCTGCGTCACCACCTGTCCATCGGGGGTTGAGTACGATAAGTTGATTGCTGCCACGCGGGTTCAAGTGCAGCGCCATTATCAGCGGCCCGTGGGCGATCGCTGGTTGCGGCAGTTGATTTTCCAAACGCTGCCCTATCCCCAACGGCTGCGTGCCCTCCTGTGGCCGCTCTGGCTCTACCAAAAACTCGGCTTGGCCAATCTCGAAAAGCGGCTGGGACTCCTGAAACGGCTCTTGCCCAAGTCCCTTGCGGCCATGTATCAAATGCTACCGCCCCTTTCAGCCAAAACATTTCGCGATCGCTGGCCTGAAGTGGTGCCTGCCCAAGGGAAACAGCGTGGCCGCGTGGGGGTGATTCTGGGCTGTGTCCAACGGCTCTTTTTGCCGGAAGTGAATGAAGCCACGATCTCCGTCTTAAGTGCCAATGGCTTTGAGGTGGTGCTGCCGCCGCAACAGGGATGCTGTGGTGCCCTGCCCCATCATCAAGGGGAAGAGGATCAGGCGCAAACCCTTGCTCGCCAGATGATTAATTGTTTTACTGCCGCTCATGTGGATGCGGTTTTAATCAATGCCTCGGGTTGTGGCCACACCCTCAAGGAATATCATCGCCTTTTGGCTGCCGATCCAGAGTACCGCGATCGCGCCCGTGACTTTGTGCAAAAGGTGGAGGATGTGCAGGTCTTTTTGGTCAAACAGGGCTTGGTGACACCGCTCCACCCCTTGGGCGATCGCCCCTTGGCCTTGGTCTATCAAGATGCCTGCCACATGATCCACGGCCAAAAAATTCGCCTTGAACCGCGGCAACTGCTGCGACAAATTCCCCAAGTGCAACTGCGCGAACCCCTCGATGCAGCCCTGTGCTGTGGCAGTGCCGGGGTTTACAACATTCTTCAACCCGATGTCGCAGCGGAATTGGGACGCCAAAAGGTACGCAACCTGCTGAATACTCGCCCTGATGTCATTGTCTCAGCCAATGTGGGCTGCACCGTGCAATTGCGGCAGTATCTCCAAGAGCAGAGTAGCTCCGTGCCCATTTACCACCCGATGCAACTGCTAGACTTGGCGATTCGTGGTGAGCAGCTTCCGTCCTAGGCCATATCCGGGGGAGCACTGAGGATTGCGCGCACTTGAGCTAGTAACCATTCTCGCCCCACTTCCCAGCCTCGTTCGCCATCCGCCTCAAGGATCATCAGGCTATCCACTGGCTCTGCCGCCAACAGTTGAAACAAAAGGGGAATAATTGGCATGGGCACTGGGATCACTTGTTCATCACAGGCCTCTTGAGCCATGGCTTCACTACCGTAGGCGTGGATCACATTTTTTTGCTGGTGGGGGGGCTGCTGTTCCTCAAGGGTAATCACCTGCCACTGACCATCGGGAGTTTGCAGGACGTAGTAAACCGTTTGCCCGTAGCGCTGGGCTTCCTCGTAGAGAATGGGGGCGATCGCCTGTACCGCCGCCACAGTCGCAGGGTCATCGGGGGCGTTGGCAATCAGTTCATCCACTTGGGTCAGTAAATCCACAACGCCTCCTTTAGGAGTTATAAAAAACTATTCCTTGGCCTCAAGGGCATCGAGATCAAGGGCACGGGAGCCACCCGTACTTAAAATGGTCAGCACTTTCCCCAGTTGATACCACACCAAAAGGGCGGTGGCGATCGTCAGCACAAAGGCAATGACCATACTCAGCCCTGCACCAAAGCCATAGGTCCACAATCCCGCCATCAGGAAGAGCCAGATACCAATGGAAATCCCCAAGTAGGGCAACTGAAGTTGGGGGCCGCGCAATTGACTCAGAACACGGGTGGAACGACTGCGGTTCCATTCTTGGACACTCTGCTTGAGGGTGGCTTCAAATGCTTTACCACTGGTCAACCCCATAAAAATACCCGCCAGTAGCAAGACAATGGGTGGATCAAACACGGGATACCTAATCCTTCTTGGACACTCAGGAACGTTGATAACCGCTGCCAACCCTTAGCTGGCCACCACCAAGGAATTGCTGTCTTCTTCTTTACCGAGCGTGTGGGAGACAGAGGCCTTGAGGGCTTCCCATGCCACATCAATCAAGAAGAGCGGACGCAGATCAGACTTGACCAAATTCCAAAGGCGTTGCACCTCTTCGGTGTGGAGACGGTCATCTTCGGTTAACGCTAGCACAATTTGCCGCCGCAGGTACTGCCCCTCCTCAGAAAAGAGATACTGCAAGCCCAAGGTGGCGGTTGGCGCGAGGTTAAAGTGCTGATCCTGCCGGGCGATCGCAATTAGGTTTTCCAGGCGTTGCCACTGCAGACGACCATCCTTGAAGAGGACATCCAATAACCGTCGCCGCAGTTGGGGCGATTCTCCTTGCAGCAGACGCCGTGCCACATAGGGATAGCTGACATCAACAATGCGGAAGTTAGGGTTGAGACACAGGGCAATGCCCTCTTGGGTGACTAGAGAGCGAATGATCAGGGCAAACTTAGCGGGAACCCGGAAGGGGTAGGCATACATCAACTCGGAGAAGCGATCGGTGATCACTTTGAAGTTGAATTCCCGCACACTGGAGCCAATCACCTCTTCAAAGACCGACTCAAGGGCAGGGATAATCGGCGTAATATCCGTTTCCGGGGTCAAAAAGCCCAGTTTGACAAAGTCCGTCGCCAAGGCTTGATAGTCCTTGTTCACCAAATGAACGACGGCATCCACCAAGGATTCTTTAGTGCTCTCCTCCAGTTGATCCATCATGCCGAAGTCAATGTAGGCCATACGGCCATCGGGCATGGCGAACAGATTCCCCGGATGCGGATCCGCATGGAAAAAGCCAAATTCCAAGAGTTGCCGCAAACCAGAAATCACGCCAACACGGATCAGCTCATCGGGATTGACGCCCGCCGCCACCATACAATCCGTACGGGTGAGTTTAATGCCATGGATCCACTCCAGCGTAAGCACGTGCTCCGTGGTGTATTCCCAATAGATTTTCGGTACCTTGACCGTGGGATCATCGTGGAAGTTGGCAGCAAATTTCTCGGCATTGCGCCCTTCATTGAGGTAGTCAATTTCCTCGTAGAGCTTGCGGCCAAATTCATCGACAATGTCTCGCAAATCATGGCAGAGGTTAATCGGTAGCCAAGGCTTGACCCACTGCACCAAAAGGCGAATCAAGAAGAGATCGCGGGTAATCACGGGCAAAAGGTTGGGACGCTGCACCTTGACGGCCACTTCTTCACCACTGTGGAGTTTGGCTCGATAGACTTGGCCGAGACTGGCGGCGGCCACCGGTTGGGGTGAGAATTCGGCAAAAATATCCCCTAGGTTTAAGCGCAGATCTCGCTCAATAATGGCAATAGCAATCTCATTGGCAAAGGGGGGCAATTTGTCCTGAAGGAGCGTCAGTTCTTCGAGGTAGTCGGGACAAATCAAATCGGGGCGAGTGGAGAGGGCTTGACCGACTTTAATGAAGGTTGGGCCTAAACGGATTAGGAGTTTGCGCAGTTGCATTGCCCGCAGGGGACGCTGACTTTCCTGTTGCCCTAACCACTTGTCCCACTGCAATAACAGCCAAAATGTTAGGAAAGAGACCGCAATGTTCAGGAACCGCCAGATAACTCGCCAAGGATGTCGCCAGTAGTAGCGGGCGATCGCCTCAGGATCATACCGACGATGACCAGCACTAGGGACAGCAGAAATACGGGCAGTCACAGCTTTTTCACCTTATTCTCTGAAACCCAACTTACTACACCCCTCTTGCTTTGCCATGGGTGTTTCCACGGAGCGCTTTTGGGAACACTGTAAGCAACCATTGCAATGATGAGGATTTTGTTGATCCCCGGTGCTAGAGGAGCTGATCTTTTGAGGTTTGCTTAAATATAGTATAGAAAACTACACATAAGCCCTGCCGATCAATAAAATTCTTAACAAAAGTTTAAGATTGAAGGTTCCAGCAATTCAGCCGTTGGTTGACTTAGGTACAGCCGCTCGAACTGAATTTCAATAGGTTCGCTGGTGCGGATTTGCCGATAATGGTACCGTAGGGCATCTTCTTATTCACACCCTTCCATGGCCAGCAGGATCATTGCCACATCTGTTCTTGAGGAGTTGTTGGCGCGGTTGCCTCGCTTGCGATCGCAACTGTACTTCAAGACATCGCTGACGGCGCTTTCCCATGCAATGGAGGATCAGGTTTTGGCCAATGAGGATGCGCCGATTATTATTGCCTGCTTTCAGCGGGAACGCTTTTATCGCCAAGAAGCCCATCGCTACCGCCGTATTGCCACCAAGTCCCACCACGTTTACGTTTTGGCTGCCCCGGAAACCGAGTTTAAGAACTGCTCGGGAGACTATGAAACGGTTGCCTTTGATCCCGCCGATGCCCTCAGTCAAGAATGGCATTTGACCGTCTTGGGCAAAAATTACAGCACTTGCTTGGTCTGCCGCGAAGTCCAGCGATCGCCTGCCCAGCGCTTGGATGTGTTGCCGCCGATGGATGCGGCGCGTCGTTTTGAGGGCATTTGGACCTTTGATCGGCAGGTGGCAGCGACAACCGCTGAAATCCTCCTCAACCGTATTCGGGAGTACCGCCCTGAACTGAAGGAGAAACTCAAGGAAGGTCTGGCATGGGTTGAGACCTATCGCCAAGTGGCGGGGTGCAATAGTGATCCTGCCCCCTTTGCCGATCGCCTAGTGACCTATCTCCAAGCTGGCCAGTACAAGCAAATCAAGGCCTACCGCCAAATTGCCATTCAAGAGCGCAAGGAACGCCTCACCAATGCAATTACCACGGCGATTCGCAACTCCCTTAATCCCACAGAAATTCTCACTCGTGCGGTGGCAGAACTAGGGGAAGCCCTCAAGGGCGATCGCTGTCTCATTTACCGTTGCCGCAGTACCGATACTCGCGTGCGCATTGAGCACGAGTACACCAGCGGTGCCCTACTGCCATTGCAGTACCAGTATTGGCCCGTGAGTGAACACCCCTACACCCAGCAGGCACTGGCGCATCAGCAGGTGATTCAGGTGGATGACGTAGCCGCCGATCCCCACTACGAGGCGACCCGTTTCAAACCCCTCGAGGCCGCCGGCGTCAAAGCCCTCCTACTGGCACCTGTTCTCTATCAAGGGCGGCTGTTGGGCATTGTTGAACTCCACCGAGGCGAACCGCTGCCGTGGCACGATATGGACGCAGAATTAGTGGAGGCGATCGCCACCCAAGTGGGGGTTGCCCTGATTCAGGCGGAGGCCTACGCAGATCTGGAGGAACTCAACGCGCAACTGGAGGCCTTAGATCGCACCCGCAGTAATCTCATTGCAATTACGGGTCATGAACTGCGCACGCCCCTTTCGACTATTCAAGTCTGCCTCGAAAGTCTAGCGAGTGAACCCGATATGGATTCAGAACTGCGGCAGGTGATGTTGAGTACGGCTCTCGCTGATGCTGAACGCATGCGGAAACTGATTCAGGACTTCCTCACCCTCTCGCAGTTGGAAAGTGGCCGGGTGCAGTGGCGACCGGAACCCCTCCCCCTCCAAGAACTGGTGGATCTAGCCCTCAGTAGTCTGCGCACCCCCAAGGATCAACTACCGACCATTCGCACAGTCTTGCCCAAGGAATTGCCCTTGATCCGAGCAGATGGCGAATGGCTAGTGGAGGTGCTCTCGAAGCTACTCGATAATGCCTGCAAGTTTACGGAACAGTCGGGTCAGGTTTCCATTGCTGCCAAGCCTCGTCCCGATGGTCTATTGGAAGTGACGGTTGCCGATACGGGGCGCGGTATTGAGCCGGATCGCTTGGAAACGATTTTTGATCGCTTTTATCAGGAGGAGGGAGCACTGCGGCGCTCTACGGGTGGGACGGGCTTGGGTCTCGCGATCTGTCGCCAGATCATTACCAATTTGGGGGGGCAAATTTGGGCGGAGTCGGCGGGGCGCGATCGCGGTAGTGAGTTTCACTTTACGATTCCCATTGCTGAGCCTTTTTCTGGATAGGGGCTGCCAAGCCTCCTAAGATAGACAACAACGAGTGGTCAGCCAACCATGAGCCAATCCTTTGCCGATACCGCGATTGACATTTTGATTGACTTGGCTGAGCGGGGGGAAATTGACCCTTGGGATATTCAAGTGATTGAGGTCTTCGATCGCTGTTTGGCGGAGTTGACACGGCGGGGGGAACCCAATCTCAGTGAATCAGGGCAGGCCTTTTTGTATGCAGCGATGCTGGTGCTCCTGAAGAGCGATCGCCTAGTTGCAGTTGCTGAACCGATGCCCGAGGAAACAGAATTCCCAGAACCGCCAGAGATCAGTGAAAACCAGTCCTTTGTGGTCTTGCCCCATGCCCTAGAGCAGCATTTGCATCGTCGCCCCGTGGCTCCCCCCCAACAACGGCGCCGCGTCACCCTTGAGGAATTGATTGCCCACCTGAAAACCATGGCAGTTCAGAACGACCGTGCAAAGGTGCTGCGGCCGCATCAACCGCGGCGGCGTCGCTGTCCCACAACCCTCAAGGCAATTACCCAACTGGCGCACCAAGAAAACCTGACGGAGATAGCTAATGAAGTAGAAAGTCTCCTCGGAGAAATGGCTCCCGAAGGGACATGGCTAGACTTCCAAGTGCTACTGCAGCGCAAACCCGATCCTGTGGGGGTCTTTTGGGCGCTGCTATTCCTCGCTGCCCAGTCTAAGGTGGATCTCCAACAAACGAATTTCTATCAACCCCTACAGGTACGGACGTGTTTAGCTGAAGCGATACGCCTAGAGGCCTAACCTCCCTCTGGCAGAAACGAAAAGCCCAAGGGTTTTACCCGCAGGAGTGCCTCACTCAGGGCAGTGTGGAGATACCCATTCGTCGCTAAAATCCGCCCTGATGTCAGTTGAAAAGGGGATTGATCGTAGGCAGTGACGACGCCCCCAGCTTCACGAACAAGGACTACACCAGCGGCCAAGTCCCAAGGGGAGAGACCCCGTTCCCAATAACCATCAAGGCGACCACAGGCAATGTAGGCCAAGTCAATGGCTGCCGCTCCGCCCCGCCGTACCCCTTGGCTGAGATGGGTGAGATAGCAAAATTCCGCATAGTTGTTGTCTTCGGTTTCACGGCGATCGTAGGCAAAGCCCGTGACCAAAAGGCTATGACTCAGTTCTGCGGTGGTGGAAACCTGAATGGGCTGGCGATCGCGGGTGGCACCGAGGCCTGTAGCAGCCCGAAACAGTTCGCGATGAAAGGGATCATAGACGACACCAATGTGGGGTTCTCCCTCTACTAAGAGAGCCACCGATACCGCACTAAAGGGGTATTGATGGGCATAGTTGGTGGTGCCATCCAGAGGATCAATCGCCCACAGAAATGGATTATCCTTCAGTCCCGAAAGACCCGATTCCTCCGCGAGCACCGCATGGTCTGGACAATGGCGATGAATGACATCCAGTACCGCTGCTTCTGACTGGCGATCGGCCACCGTGACGAGGTCACCAGAGCGCCCCTTTTCCTCAATCTCACTCAGTTTGCCCCAATAGTGCTGCAGGACAGCGCCCCCCGCCAAGGCTGCCTCCGTGGCAATTTCTAAATAGCGCTGTCGCTCACTCGCCGGCAGTGGGCAACTCACAGCTGTCATGGATCACTAGTCCTCATCGAGGGGCAGCCCCAGCTGTACCCGTCCCTTGCCAAAGTAGCGGCCAAATTGCAGCTCATAGACCTCATCTTCATCTTGGGTTTCCACCTCAAGGTCAGAGCGGGCATAGCTGACACACAAGAGGGCATAGCCTTGGGCTTGCAGGGCGGGGGAGAGTCCCATGGCTTCAGGTTGATAGACATGGCCAGAGAGAATGCGCACGGCACAGGTAGTACAGGCACCGTTACGACAGGAAAAGGGCAACTCAAGGCCTTGGCTCTCAGCGTATTGCAGGATATAGCGATCGCTCGGAACAGTAATTGTGTACGTCCGCGTGGGTGGATCCCCCGGCTTGAGGGGACGCACGTGAATGGTCACAGTGTAGGTTTGTGGCGTGCTCATGGTCTCGCTATCTTACCGTGAAAAGGGCTGTCAAAGACCTTGCTTCGTCCCTTAGCTACAATACCGCAATCCCAACCTGCTAATGACAATGCTAGGGTAGGAGCGGTTCTATGACCCACATTCGTAGGGAGACCTAAAGTTATGAGTACCTTAGTGGTCATTGCGTTTGATGATGAGTACAAGGCGAACGAAGTATTAATCCAGCTATTAAAACTCCAGCGTGAGCATCTCATTGACCTTGAGGACGCGGCTGTTGTCGTGCGCACCAAAGATGGCAAGGTTAAAATCAACCAGACTCAGGATTTGACCCTCCAGGGGGCCCTTGGCGGTGGCTTTTGGGGGCTGCTCATTGGTCTATTGTTCTTCAATCCCCTCTTGGGCTGGGCTGCGGGTCTTGTGGCCGGGGCGATTTCCGGCAAATTTACCGATATTGGCATTGACGATAATTTCATCAAGGAATTGGGACAAACCATTGCCCCCGGCAGCTCGGCCATCTTTACGTTGGTGCGTCAAGCCACACCCGACAAAGTCCTTGAGGAAATTGCTCCCTTTGGCGGTAAAGTCCTGCGCACCTCCCTGTCAAAAGAGGATGAAGCCAAGTTGCAAGAAGCCCTTAACCGAGGCAATCTGGCCTCCCAATCGCCTGCCCCGAGCGAAGCGACAACCCCCAGTGAAACGGCGAACAGTTAGTTTGTTGAGTTTGTCTTGGGTCTAGCTCTCGCTCTAAATTGATTAGGATAATTTTGAAAGGCTCGGCCATTCCCTAGGTACAGCCCTTTTCCCAAGGATGGAACCCAGGCAACACTGCGCAAGTGAGTGTCGGGAACATTTCAGTTCCTTAACGCCTAAGAAAAGGGCTGTCACTGGGCATTGTGCTCACAGTTAGGGATGCCAATAGGGAGTGTTGGGGAGTGGGAGACGGTGCAGGATCAAACTAAATCAACCGCAGTGATCGCGATCTTAAAACGCTTTGGTGGGCGATCGCGCCAACTCAATCGTCTAGTCCCCCTTGTCCAAAAGCAGTGGTATGCCTGCTTACCTTGGTTGCAACACTGGCAAGTGGTGGCCAGCCTCTCCCTCCTCACCTCCGTCGGGATTTCCGGGCTATCCCTGTGGCTGCTGCTGCGGCAACCGACGACTCCCGGCAATTGTGATTTTGTCCTTTGGCCTTTGGCATCGGCCTCCTTTCGCCTCTACTGCGCCCAACAAGCGGCGGAGCGACACACCCTTGAAGATTTGCTCCATGCCATTGATCTCATTGATGACTTGCCTCGCGATCATCCCCTTGCCCCTGAGATTAATCGCCGCCTAGAAGCGTGGTCAGATCAGGTTTTGGCCTTGGCAGAGGTAGCCTTTCATGAGGGGCAATTACATCGGGCGATCGCCTTTGCGCGGTGGATTCCTCGGGATGTCCAAGCCTATACCAAGGTGGAAGAACGCATTCAACGCTGGCAGGAAATTTGGCAAGAGGGGGAGAGCATCTACCAGCGCGCCGAAGCCGCCCTAAAAAACCTCGAATGGCGAGAAGCTTTTCAAATCTCGCTCCAGTTGCAATTTGTTGCCTGTCGTTATTGGGCACAGGATCAGTTTGGCGCCTTTAATGAGCGGATTATCCGTGCCCAACGGGAAGATCGGCAGTTGGATGAAGCCCGTGCCCTCGTGGCACAGGGGGGAGCCGATAACTTGGCCGCTGCCATTGCAATTGTGCGGCGAATTCCCCCCACCAGTGATATTTATCCCGGTGCGCGGCGATTGCTCAATGAGTTGGGTGAACAGTTACTTGCATCAGCAGTGGCGGCTCTGAATCGCTATGACCCCCAAGAGGCAAGGCGCATTGCTGGTTTAATTCCCCGTGATGTCAGGAGTGCCCGCAGCGCTGAGGATGTAGCCAAGCTAGCCGCAGCGGAAGAATTTGCTCAAGCGGGGATGGGACAGGACATTGATCGAGCCATTGCCCAAGCGCGGACGATTACGGCAGAACGCCCCCTCTACTTTGAAGCCCAGCAGGCCATTCGGCGCTGGCAAACAGATTTGCAGGTACTGCGAACCCTCGCAGAAGCGCAAGCCATTGCCCGTGGCGGCACGCTGGATCACCTCTACCTTGCCCTCAACCGCCTCAACATTCCTTTGGCGGACGCGAGTCCCTACCGCCAAGACCAAATCCGCGATCAGCGACGGCTGTGGCAACGTCAAATCGAGATTGCTGAGGATCAACCCCTGATCGATCAGGCCAACGCCCTTGCCCGCCAAGGCACCCCTGAAGCCCTGCTGCAAGCCCGCCAACTCCTTGAGCGAATTCGTCCCCAGCGTGCCCTCTATGAAACGGCTCAAAATCGCCTCAAAGAACTCTTTCCCCCCGTGGCAACGGAAGCAGTGAGCTGGCAGCTTGATCCGGAGATGGCTCGCCTGAATGAAGCCCAGCGCCGTGCTCGAGGGGGGCGCGATCGCGACTTTGCTGCTGCCATTGCCATTGCCCAAGAAATCTCCCCCAACTCCAGTGTCTATGCCACCGCCAACCAGTTGATTGTGCAGTGGGGCAATAATATCTTGGAGCAGGCGCGCTATTGGGTGGGGCGGGACAACCAGCAGGCGATCGCCACCGCCGAACTCATCCCCCCCACGCATCCCCTCTACCCAGAGGCGAGGGAATTGATCCGCATTTGGCAAGAAGCGGAACCCCAGTACCCCTTTTAAGGGCTTTTACTGATTCGTGGGGGCTTCCACGAGCCGCACCTTTTGGGCCAGACCAATCGCTTGCAATGCCCGAATCGTGATCCACGTAATATCAAATTCCCACCATTGCAGACCGTGACGTGCCGAATGGGGGTAGGTGTGGTGGTTGTTGTGCCAGCCTTCGCCAAACGTCAGCAGGGCAACCCACCAACAATTTGTGGAGCGATCGCCCGATTCAAAGGTGCGGTAGCCAAATTTATGGGTGGCACTATTGACAAACCAAGTGAGGTGATACACCAGCACAAGGCGGACAAAGATGCCCCAGACCACAAAGGGCAGTCCCCCCCACAGATACAGCAAGACCCCTAAAACCACTTGAATGGGCACAAAGTACTGATTCAAAAAGCGATACACCGGATCAGTGTTAATGTCCTTGGTGAGGCGTTCTACCTCTGCCTTGGCGGGCACTTCTTGGAGCATCCAACCCATGTGCGACCACCAAAACCCCTTTTGGGAATTGTGCTGATCCAGTTCTTGATCGGAGTGGAGGTGGTGATTACGGTGGAGGCCAACCCATTCAATAATTCCACCCTCACAGGCCAAGCTGCCGCAAAAGCCAAAAAAGTATTCCAGCCATTTCGGGCACTGGAAACTGCGATGGGTGATCAGGCGATGCCAGCCTAGGGTGATGCCAAGGCCTCCAGACACCCAATAGAGAACAACACACAACAGCACAGCCGGCCAAGAAAACAGCCCCGGTACCAATGCCAGCAACGCTCCCAAATGCACAATGCCCATAAAAAAAATCACCCCCCAATTGGGACGCAGGGGGCGCGCAGGCAACGAAGAAACAGATGTCATAAAACTCTCGAACAAATTGACAAACTCACAGGGGAGTTGAGCCCTGTAGGCTGCTCCCTTAGAGCAAAGATGGTTACGACTGCTTTTTACCTAGATGCCTAGAGAAATGGCTTCCTAAACAATCTACGTTTAACGAGCAAACAACCAACCCTTACTTTCATCGTAGCAGAGATTGGAGAAGACTTGACCTCCTCCCCGGCCTGAAAGCCGCAGATTCCTACGACGGGGATGACTGCGCAATCGTTTCGGCGGGTTCTAACCGCTGCTTGTATCTTGCCGGCATGCCCTGCCGTAGGCCACCTTGGGTTTCAGTGGCAATACCATGATTAGGATGCCGCCGCCATCCGCACTATCCTTCGCCGCCGACATGAATGCCGGGGCTTGCCGCGCATCAGGTCAAGCAAAATCTGGGTCGGGTACTACCTCTTTCACGAAGACGCTCAACACTGCGACAACTCCTACTGTAGCGGATTGGATTCCCAGATGTCCCCCTAGTTTAGGAAAGGGCTATATCTGCCCTAGCAGATTACTAAGCCTTAATGTTTCCTTTCTTGGAGTTTAGGATATTTTGCTTATACTCAAAATCTATGAGCTTAAGCTCTTTATCTCTTTTTATTTTTTTTATTTATAAGAGTTTTCGCTTAAGTTCATATAAGTTTGTAGGCCTTTATGGAATTTTTGAGATAACAAGCGAGGTTAAAAATGGCTTCTCCTGTCAATCCTGAACTGGAACGACTCAATCAAGTTCATGGCCAAGCCAACCCTTGGAAATTTTGGGGACCTTACTTGAGCGAGCGGCAGTGGGGCACTGTACGGGAAGACTATTCCGCCGACGGCAATGCTTGGGAGTATTTTTCCCATGATCAAGCGCGATCGCGCGCCTACCGTTGGGGTGAAGATGGCCTCGGTGGCATTTGTGATGCACAGCAACGGCTTTGTTTTGCCTTGGCTCTTTGGAATGGCAACGATCCAATTCTCAAGGAACGGCTTTTTGGCTTAACCAACAATGAAGGCAATCATGGGGAGGACGTTAAAGAGTATTACTTTTACCTCGACAGTACGCCCACCCATTCCTACATGAAATACCTCTACAAGTATCCCCAAGCTGCCTATCCCTACATTGATCTGGTGATGACCAACCGCCACCGCAGCCGCTTTGAAATGGAGTATGAACTCTTGGATACAGGGGTCTTTGAGGGCGATCGCTACTTTGATGTCTTCATCGAATATGCCAAAGCGGCTCCCAATGACATTTTGATTCAAATCAGCATTCACAATCGCGGCAACGAAGCTGCCCATTTGCACGTTCTGCCCACCCTCTGGTACCGCAATACGTGGAGTTGGACACCGGACAAGGTTCTCGCCAAACCAGAACTGAAGCAAATGGATGCGACACTGGTGCGGGCACGCCATGGGGAGCTAGGAGAGTATGAATTTGTGAGCGATCGCCCGGTGCCCTTCCTCTTCACCGAGAATGAAACCAACTTTGAGCGGCTCTTTGGCCAGCCCAATGCCTCGCCCTACGTTAAGGATGCCTTTCACCGCTACCTGATCAATGGTGAGCAAAATGCCGTCAACCCCGACAAAGTCGGCACCAAGGTGGCTGCCCACTATCAAGTCACAGTTGCCGCCCAAGGGGTTGAGATCATTCAACTACGCCTAGCATCTGCCAAAAGTAGCCCCCTCAGCTTTGGCAATGCCTTTAGCGATCGCCTCAACCAAGCCCGCACCGAAGCGGATCTCTTCTTTGATCACCTCATCCCCAGTGACTGCACGGCTGATCAGCGCAATGTGGTTCGTCAAGCCTTTGCCGGCATGATGTGGACAAAGCAGTACTACTACTACCCTGTCAAGCAGTGGCTGGAAGATAAAGCGCTGCCCCCCGATGTGGAAGAGCGCATCGTTACCCGCAACAAATCGTGGTTCCACCTTGAAAGCGCCGACATTATCTCCATGCCCGACAAGTGGGAATATCCTTGGTTTGCCGCTTGGGACTTGGCCTTCCACTGCTCGCCCTTAGCTCTGATGGATATCGACTTCGCCAAAGAGCAGCTTAAGCTGATGGTGAATGAACTGTATCTGCACCCCAACGGTCAAATTCCCGCCTACGAATGGAACTTTGGTGATGTGAATCCGCCTGTGCATGGGATTGCCACGTGGCAAATCTATCTCTTGGACAAAGCCATGAAAAAAGGCGAAGGCGATTTGGCTTTCCTTGAGAGTGTCTTCCACAAGCTCATGCTCAACTTTACGTGGTGGGTCAACCGCAAAGATTCCCTCGGCAACAACGTCATGGAGGGTGGCTTCCTTGGTTTAGACAATATTGGCGTCTTTGATCGCAGTGCGCCCCTACCCACGGGTGGTGTTCTTGAGCAGGCGGATGGTACGGCTTGGGTGGCAATGTTTGCCCTCGATATGCTCTCTATGGCGCTGGAGCTAGCACAGCACAATCCCGTTTATGAGGATATTGCCTGCAAATTCTATGAGCACTTCGTTTACATTGCCGGAGCGATGGATCGCATTGGTGTCCAGAAAGATGAACTCTGGGATGACAAAGATGGCTTTTACTATGACCTGCTGCGACTGCCCGATGGTCGTGCCCAGCGCCTGAAGGTACGCTCGATGGTGGGATTGCTGCCCCTGTGTGCCACTGCCATTTTCTCGGAAGAGTTGCTGGACTCCCTACCCACCTTTAGGGAACGCATTGCTGCCTTTAATGCCCGCCACCCTGAGCTTTTGGCCAACATTAACCCCATCGATCGCCCGGGTGTAAAAAAACGGCGGTTGCTCTCGCCCGTCAACGAGGCCAAACTACGGCGGATTCTCACCCGCATGTTGGATGAGAGTGAATTCCTCAGTGACTATGGCATCCGTGCCCTCTCCCGCTACCACTACGATCACCCCTATATTTTCCAACTCGGCCGCGAGGCCTATCGCGTTAGCTATGAACCCGGTGAATCCACCACCGGCCTCTTTGGCGGTAACTCCAACTGGCGTGGCCCCATTTGGATGCCCGTGAATGCCCTTTTGGTGCAAGCCCTCCGCAAAATGTATGGCTATTACGGCAACGAGTTTACGGTGGAATGCCCCACCGGTTCAGGCCGCTGGCTCAACCTCTGGGAGGTCTCGGCAGAAATTGCCCGCCGCTTGGCCAGTATCTTCCTCAAGGATGAATCGGGGCGGCGACCGGTCTATGGTGGCACCGAAAAATTCCAAAGCGATCCCCACTGGCGTGATCTAATTCTGTTTTATGAATACTTCCATGGGGATAATGGCGCAGGACTAGGTGCGAGTCACCAAACCGGCTGGACGGGTCTGATTGCACGGATCATCATGGGACTCAATGTTCTCGACGCCGATGAGGTACTGGAGAAAGGACACTTGGCTGTGGTCTCGAAACGCTTAGCGGAGTTGGTCAGCGCCAGCTAGCACCTGATTAAGGCTGAAGCGTATTGTGATAGGGGGGCGATCGCCCCCTTTTTTCATTTCTCAATAGCGAAATGGGAGAACCGTTGCCGCAGCCGTAAACCTCGGTAACCCGAGCTGATTTGAGAGGGATTGAATTTTTCCAAGGGTTAGTGAATTTCCGTAAAATTACTGGCCATAGGGCACCCTTCATCTCTTAAATTGGTAAAGAGACGAGTGGCCTAGCTTTCGCTTAACACTAGATTTCTACTGCCTTTAGGATGGATTAGTTAAACAGAGCTATTACATTTTGCAACAAAGGCAGCAGACATGTTAAGCTGATTTACAAAAGTTCACATTCCACTCGTGTTCCACATTGGCTTGATTTGAGGTTCAGATGATGTCGCTCACACCCATGACCCGCTATTACATTCGCCGTCTTCTTGCAAAGCGTGCTGAATCCCTTGGGTTGACCGTAAGTGGTGCCGAAAGTGACAGTCAAGCCTTTGCCGATCAATTGGCACGCCTAGAATCCTTGGCGGCAACTAAGTTGGCAGAAATTGATCTCATTGTGCGGATGCACCAAACCCTGAGCCGCAACGGCCAAACCTACAATAGCTACCTCGCCAATCTGGAACAAAAACTCTTTGCCCTCATGGGTCTGGGGGGACAGCCTCGCGAAGAACTGACAGACATTACCCTGCCGCAGCTTGAAGAAACAAAAGGCGCCGCAGCAAAAGTCCTCACCTTGGCGGAAGTGCTAGAACACTTTAACAAAATTGGCGATATCGCCCAGAAATACCTTGGCAAGATGATTGTGGCCAACTATTGGCGGGGGAC
Organism: Thermosynechococcus sp. TG215; assembly: GCF_031583455.1. Lineage (NCBI taxonomy): Bacteria > Bacillati > Cyanobacteriota > Cyanophyceae > Acaryochloridales > Thermosynechococcaceae > Thermosynechococcus > Thermosynechococcus sp. TG215. The sequence goes on from NZ_CP134178.1 coordinate 2,009,539, forward strand.
TCGTCCCTACAGCAGTTGGTTTGCTGACTTTACAGTGACTAATGATGGTCGTGTGGTTTGTCAATCCTACCAGTCCAGCCGCGATGTGTTTCTCAGTGAGGAGCAGCTAGAGCACTTGCAAGGTTGGCTAGAGGCCTTTATCCGCCAGTGCCAGCGAGTGCTGCCGCAATTTACGAAGCAACTGCAAAAAGCGGGGGTACCCGAAACGGTTTTAGCTTAGGGCGGTATGCGGATTTTCTTTGCGGCTCTGTGGCTGGGATTGATTGTCTATAGCTTTGGTTTTGCCCCCCCCGATCAACCGCAAACACTGACACTTATTCAACGGCTAGCAACGGGAGACTGGCAAGGCATTAACCCCCTCATTGTCAGTCTTTTTAATTTGATGGGCGTCTGGCCACTGATTTATACCGCATTACTGGTGGTGGATGGTCAAGAACAGCGATTTCCCGCGTGGCCATTTGCGGCTTTTAGTTTTGCCGTGGGTGCGTTTGCCCTGTTACCTTACTTCATCCTGCGCCAGCCAGCACCGATCTTTAGCGGAGAACTCAATCGGGGGGTACGCCTTTGGGAATCACGGCTCACTGCCGTTGTCATTGGTTTATTGGCTGTGGGCTTTCTTGGCTATGGCTTGGTTGGCGGTAATTGGCCAGACTTTTGGCAGCAGTGGCAAACCAGCCGCTTTATTCATGTGATGAGCCTAGACTTTTGCCTCCTGTCGTTGCTCTTGCCGGTGCTACTAGTGGATGACTGGCAACGGCGAGGACTGGAAAAGTCACCGTGGCGCTGGTGGAGCCTTGTCCCCCTCTTGGGAGCATTAGGGTACTTGCTTTTGCGTCCGCCCTTAATTCTCTCGAAAAAAAGTGTGGCATGATACAAAAAAATGCCCCTGAATTGGTTTTACTAATCTGTCAATGCTGAACTCTTCACCCAGAGCAAGATTCGCTGGCGTTGAGAGAGTTGCATTGTTGGGGGGATATCAATGCCGACAGCACCCTATGCGATCGCCACACCACCAGTTAAACCACCTTGGATTGACACACGACTCATGAATAAAGATCAACCCTTAGCACCCGTCTTTCGCCACATGGCCAGTGGCCTGTTTCCATCCACCACTGAAACTTACGAACGCGGCAAAACCATTTTCTTTCCGGGAGATCCAGCGGAAAAGGTCTATTTTCTCCTCAAGGGGGCAGTGAAGCTCTCACGGGTGTATGAAGCGGGCGAGGAAATTACGGTGGCACTGCTGCGGGAAAATACCGTATTTGGGGTGCTGTCCCTGATTACGGGCACCCGCTCCGATCGCTTTTACCATGCGGTGGCGTTTACGAATGTGGAGCTATTGGCCGTTCCCATCGAACAGGTGGAAAAGGCGATGCACGAGGATCCCGATTTGCCGATGTTTATGATTCAGGGGCTGTCATCGCGGATCCTGCAAACGGAGATGATGATCGAGACCCTTGCCCACCGCGATATGGGATCCCGCTTGGTGAGCTTTTTGCTGATTCTTTGCCGTGATTTTGGGATTCCCACGAGTGCGGGAGTCACTGTGGATTTGAAGCTTTCCCATCAGGCGATCGCCGAGGCCATTGGTTCGACACGGGTAACCGTAACTCGCCTTCTCGGGGAACTTCGGGATCAAAAAATGATCTCAATTCACAAAAAGAAAATCACGGTGCATAACCCCTTGATGCTCAGTCAGCAGTTTACCTAGGTCACGAGTTGGCCATAGTCCAGTTTAATCAGGCGATCGGCCACGTCAAAGTAGCGATCGTCATGGCTAATCACAAATACCGTTTTGCCCTGAGCCTTTAGCTCGGGTAGGAGTTGGCGGTAGAAAATCTCCCGAAACACAGGATCTTGATCCGCTGCCCATTCATCAAAGAGGTAGGCGGGGCGATCGTCGAGATAGGCCATCAACAACCCCAAACGCTTGCGCTCCCCTTGGGAAAGAGATGTCGTAGAGAAGCGGTTACCTTCTAGGCAAACTTTGTGGCTCAAGCGCAATTTTTCGAGGTAACTTGGCACTTCTGCAAGGCGTTCGGGGGACTCAATGCCCAACAGTGACTCAAAAAGATAAAAGTCACTAAAAACGGTGGCAAAGTGTTGGCGATACCATTCGTAGTCCTCAGGCTGCAAACAGTGATCATCTACCCAAATTTCTCCCTGATCGGGAATGTACAGGCCGGTAATAATTTTTGCTAGGGTGGATTTACCGCTGCCATTGCCACCGACAATAAAAAGGAGTTCCCCAGCCTGCACGGTCAAACTCAAAGGGCCGAGGGTAAAGGTCGCAGGTTCATCCTCGTGGCCACTGCGGTACTGATGACAGATCTGCCGCAGAGAGAGGGTTTTCCAGCCAAGGGGAGGGAGTTCGCCTGTATCGTTGAGGTTTTGGTGCGGATCTCCAAGGCTGAGTTGCAAAGATTCCACTTTTTTCAGGGCAACCCTAGCACGGCTAAAGACAGGAATCGCATCAATCAGCTGCTGCATCGGCAGCATGAGGTAAATGATCGTCAGAACATACCCTGAGAGAACTGTGGGTGTGGCTCCTAGCAAATGGGGCAGCGTAAAGAGAAAGAAGCCAATGGTGACAAACAGCAGCAACTGCCCCCAACTGGCAGCAATGGCAAAGACCATGTACCCTAGCTCGTTTTGCTGCCGGGTTTTCTGAGCCGTGGGTTCCAATTCCCGATAAAAGAAGGCCAACCGCCGTTGCCGATTGAGCTTGAGTTCTTTGTTGCCCTCGGTGAGTGTCCGAAAGTGTTGAAAAAGGTGATCCTGTTGCTGCCGTGCCCGCTCTAGGAATTTGCGTGCTCTGCCCGCTAGAAACAAGTAGCTGCCAGTACCAACGACAATCAAGCCCACAAGGGCAAAAAAGAGGGGCGGCGACAACCAACCCATGTAAATCAGGCAGCCAATAACAATGGCAATGGCATTAAAAAGAGTGGGCAGGACGGAAAAGGAACGGGAAACGGCATCCACGTCCTCTGTCAGCGTCGCAAGGAGTTGCGGATTGCCAATGGCTTCTAACTGGCGTAGGGGTGAAGCGAGAATCTGGCGGCTGAGGAAGAGGCGCATTTCATAAACCGCCTGTTGGGCAGCCCGCACCAGGAGCACTTGAGAGCTAAAGTGGGTCAGCAGTAGGAGGGTTCCGAGGAGAATAAATCCCCAAGGTAAGAGGCGCTGGAGGGCAGGGGTTTTCTGCAGGGCGGCATTCATCAGGGCAATGAGCGCAGCCGTACTGCCACCGTTGAGAAGTCCAGCGATCGCTGCCGCAACAATCGTCGGCCAAGCTGCCCGTAAAAGAATCCGAAAGAGCTTCACGAATCTGTTGTCTCATCAGGGGTGGGATTGGACTCAGACTCTTCGAGATTCAACTTGGGAATAAAACTGGGGCGATCGGCATTTTCCCAACCGGGGGGACGCTTCGAGTTGTACCATGCAATGAGGCCAATGCTCACGGCCGCCACAAGACCCAGCAGCAATACCCCATAAAAGGGGACAAAGTTACCTGCACCAACGGTAAAGCTAATCCCCAATGACCCCATCATCGTCCTCGTTAACATTTTTTAGAAATATGTAGAACACCACTATATCAACCCTATGGTTGCTTTGAGAATCCTGAGAGTTGGAAGCGGCTGTGCTGCCTAAGGTACAGTACAAGATAAAGAAGTTTTGCTGACTGTCCCCCCTCTTTTCAACAATCAACCATGAGCGATCGCGCCCTTCGCCCGGCTGTTGTGGCTGCTGTGGAACCCGGCTCCATTGCCGCTGAGTTGGGATTTGAACCCGGTGATGCGTTGGTGGCCATTAATGGCGATCGCCCCCGCGATTTGATTGATTATCGGTTTCTCTGTGCCGAGGAATACCTCACCCTCGAAATACTGGGCAAAGACGGCCAAACCTATGTTCTCGAAATTGAAAAAGACATTGATCAAGATTTAGGACTGGAGTTTACCACCGCCCTCTTTGATGGGTTGATGCAGTGCAACAATCGCTGCCCCTTTTGTTTTATTGATCAGCAGCCCCCCGGCAAACGGGAAAGCCTCTACGCCAAAGATGACGACTACCGCCTCAGCTTCCTCTACGGCAGCTACATTACCCTGACGAACCTGCTTCCCTCAGAATGGCAGCGCATTGCCCGCTTGCGCCTTTCCCCCCTCTATGTCTCTGTCCATGCCACAGTAGCCAGTGTTCGCCAACGCCTACTGAAAAATCCACGGGCGGGGGAAATTCTGCAACAGATGCGCTGGTTTCAAGAGCAACGGCTGCAACTCCATGCCCAAGTGGTTGTCTGTCCGGGGATTAATGACGGCGAGTGCCTCGAGCAAACACTACGGGATTTAGCCCAGTTCTATGATCCTGAATGGCCAACCGTGCTTTCAGTGGCAGTGGTGCCGGTGGGGCTGACTCGCTTTCGCCCTGCTGAGGATGAACTGATTCCCGTCACCCCTGATCACGCCCAAGCGGTGATTCAACGGGTACAGGCACTCCAACAGCGGTTTGAACAGCAGTGGCAAACCCCCTTTGCTTGGCTAGCAGATGAATGGTTCTTGATTGCCGGATCGCCCTTACCCCCCGCCGCCCACTATCAGGACTATCCGCAACTCAGTAATGGCGTGGGAACGATTCGCCTGTTTTTAGAAGAGTTTGAGCTTCACGCCCAACAGCTTCCCCAACGCTTACCGCAGCCGCGTCATCTGAGTTGGGTGGTGGGTAATACCGTGGAACAGGCCTTTGCACCCTTGGTGGCTCGCCTTAACCAAATTGAGAACCTGCGCCTTGATCTCTATGCCCTTGCTAGCGACTATTGGGGACAGCAGATGTCCGTGACAGGGCTATTAACCGGCCATGATTTGATCTATCACCTGAAGGGCAAACCCTTGGGCGATCGCCTGCTTCTGCCCAGTCTGATGCTCAAGCACGATGAACCCGTTTTTCTCGATGATGTGCCTTTAGCCACTGTGGAGGAAGCACTAGGGATCCCCATTCAAGTGGTCTCTGGTGGCGCGGCAGGGATTATTGCCGCTTGTACTCACCCCGAAAATGCCTGATCTTGCCCCTTGGGATCCCCGCAACCTATAATGGCTGGATGCTGTCCGCTGCACACTCAACCCTATGATTGCCACCTCCTCCCGCCCGGTTCGCATTGGTTCCCGCAAAAGTCAACTGGCGCTTGTGCAAACGGAATGGGTACAGGCGCAGTTACAAGCCCATCATCGCGATCGCGCCTTTGAGGTGGTGACCATGACCACCCAAGGAGACAATATCCTTGATGTCGCCCTTGCCAAAATTGGCGATAAAGGCCTCTTTACCAAAGAGCTAGAACTCTCAATGCTGCGGGGTGAGACCGATTTGGCCGTTCACTCCCTCAAGGACTTACCCACCAAGTTGCCCGCTGGTTTAGTTTTAGGCGCGATTACTGAGCGGGAAGACCCAGCAGATGCCCTTGTTTTAGGTGCAAAATGGACAGGACACACCATTGATACCCTACCTGAAGGCACGGTCATTGGTACTTCGTCACTGCGTCGCTTGGCACAGTTGCGCCACCACTACCCCCATCTCACGTTTAAGGATGTGCGGGGCAATCTAAATACTCGCTTGGCCAAATTAGATGCTGGGGAATACGATGCCTTGATTTTAGCGGTGGCTGGTCTGCGGCGTTTGGGCTTTGGCGATCGCATTAGCCAAGTCTTACCCGCAACAGTGTCCCTCTATGCTGTCGGTCAGGGTGCCTTGGGCATTGAATGCCGCGCCGACGATCCCGACATTTTAGCCTTGGTCAAGACCCTTGAACATCCAGAAACAGCAGCCCGTTGCTTAGCAGAGCGAGCCTTCCTGCGGCAATTGGAAGGGGGCTGTCAAGTGCCCATTGGGGTGCATACGGTGATTGAAAATGGTCAACTCACCCTCACAGGATTGGTCGCCAGTCTCGATGGCCAACGCCTTGTCAAAGACACTCTCACAGGGGAGCCTGCCAGTGCAGAAGCACTAGGGACGCAGCTTGCCCTGAAACTCCGGGAACAGGGAGCCTCAGAGATTTTGGAAGAGATTTTTGCTACTGCCCGTCTCGAGCGTTAGTTTATCCCTACCATGGAACCCCTACCATGGTAAAGGCAGCCCAGTAGTAGGGATGATCGAGGGAACGACGACCAGCCCCTTGGGTAACTTCTGGGGGTAACGGAATGCGGCCACGAATTGTTTGCAGTTCATTGTCTTGAATGCGAATATTGCCGCCCAGCATTGCTAGCTGCGCTTGCCGTAGCGCCTCGGCCTTAATGGGTACCGTATTTAACAAATCGTAGAAAGTAGTCATCAGCGCCAACGTCCCCTCATCGCTGACATACCACAAACTGGCCAGCACCGACTTCGCCCCCGCCTGTACCGCCAGACCTGCAAACCCCAGTTCTGCATCCAAATCTCCAACCGCCGTGCGGCAGGCACTGAGGGTCAACAATTCTGCTTGGGGACGGTTAAGCTGTAAGCCTTGGAACTGCAAAAGATTCAATCGCCCATCCCTAAAAGCAATGTAGGAATTTTCTGCAGCCCCCGGTTGAAACTCAGCGTGAGTGGCCAAATGGATCACAGGATAGATTCCTTGACGGCGCTGTTGTCTAAAATTAGCAATTGTAAAGGCCTCATTGAGAAAGGCTTGGCCTCCTCCTAGGTTTTTAACAATCTGCGCCACCTCTAGGGTCGCCATCGGCAAGGGGGACTGATCTGGGAATTCCGATGCCCCCATTGCTAAGATGGGTTCCCGTTGAATACTGCGGTAGCGAATATCTATGAGCCTTATACTGGGAACCAGCGCCGTACTAAATTGCTCTACAAGAAAGTTTTGACCATCATGGAGCGCTGCCAAGGGAAGGCTACGCATACCACTGTCTAGAACAAAGACCAGTGTATCAATGCCCTGGGCATTCAAGTTAGCACGCAAGGGGGCAATCAACCATTGGTAAAGCTGTTGTGCCGCCGGTAGATAAGTACGGGTATTGATCAGGCGTGGATCACGCACCCTGTTAGTCAAAGTATCCACTGTTTTCAATAACTGTTCACGTCCCACGTTCTGTAGGGGTGTATAAAGCGGCCTCCCCTCTGGGGTAACCAAGATGAGATCAAATTGGTCAGGCCGGGCTAGGGTATAAATGACCGCTGGCTTTTTACCTGTTTGCTTGGCAATTTCATTGAGGGCTGCCTGTAAATCCTCAAGGGAGAAATCTTGCCTATCACAAGTACGTTGTAGGTAACTGCTGACTTCTTGACAGCCCCGTAGATCGAGTAACGCCAGCGCACCCTCAATGTTATTGCTAGCTAGGGCAGTCTCGATATCTCTAGTCAAGAGAATTTCAGGGGGAGCGGTAGGTACTTTAAGGGGATCGGAGATGGCTGGTGTAGGGGGTTCTAAGAGAGGATTGATTTTTTCAGAAGGAACGAAGCTCCTATCGGCAAGATTTTTACCTGTATTTTCAAAACGAATATTTCCGACCTCCACAAGACCTAAAAGTGTTGTGGGTACAGGAATAATCGATCCCTCGGCTTGAATTGCTCCTGCAGTTCCATTCCTTTCGGAATTGCCCACTAAAAATGGAGTGGCATTGTTGATAAAGATATTCACTGAGTCACCCCATATCGTGGTAGGTACACCATTGGAAACAAACGTACCCAAGCCACGCAGTGAATTTTGCGCATAAATATCAACACTGCCCGCCCCAGCATTAATCCAGTTGAAAACTAGATTGCCGCCCCTTAGGTTGACATCCCCACCACCAGTCGTCAAATGGCCCAGCGTTAAGTTGCCGCTGGGTATTGTCTGGAGGTTAGTGAATAGATCAGGCAGTGTTAAATCATCATCATCATCCGGAATTGGATCAATCGTACCTCTAGAGGTTGGAATAGGGAAATCACCAGTCCAAGCTAAGAAGTTACCACCGTTGGTGAAGATATCACCCGTCGTAATCGTAGGCGCAAACAGTGTAACATTGCCACCACTGCCAGCTGTATTGATATTACCTATTGTTAAAGCACCCCTGTAGGCAACAGCAGCCAAATCACCGCCGTGAGTCGTAATATTGCCAGTTGTTATGTCAGTTATGGAATCAAGATAAACAAAACCACCGTTGCTGTTGATATTGCCAGTTGAAATACCCCCGCTTCTTGAAAAGACTGCGATCGCTCCGCCTGCACTGATTAGGTTGCCGAGAGTGATGTCATTAAAAGCAACTACGCCGACAGTACCACTACTTTGAGTTACTTGCAAATTACCAGCAGTAATATTAGATGCCGAGTCTAGACTAATACCTGAACTAGTGGTGACATTGTTCAGCTGAATATTACTAAGAGCATTGATGCTTAGACTTGCAGTGTTGATTGTTCCTAAAACTACGGTTTGACCTGTTGAGTCAATATTCAAAGAATGATTGCCATTGATATTGCCATTGAATGTAATATTTTTCCCTGAAAAGCTCGTTGAGTTCAGTAGAGCTGTGTTACCACTGAATTGAATGCTGCCTGCAGATGCATTAACTAAACCTCCAAGGGAAATCGTACCCCCACTACTCTGTAGATTAATACTTCCACCTGATGTACTGAGAACATTGCCACTAGAAGGAAGGAAGATATTGCCACTAGCTTGGAGGGTGATATTGGCGCCATTAGTTTGTATGGGAGCATTGGCACTAATGTTTGCTGCACTGATATTAATTGGATTATTGAAGGATGATTGATTTTGAATCACTCCCTGTGCTTGTAATACCAAGCTCCCCTGAAGCGAGATGGGGTAGCCGATGATGATATCATTATCAGCCTGTAGCGTGAGTGAGTTTGTCGAGCTGCTGGAAATTGAGGTTTCTACATAAATATTCCCAGCTGATGACATAGAAGTACTGTCTGTTGTTATGACAACGTCTGTGGAATTGAGTGCTGATAACAGCGTTCCTATAGTTAACACAGAAATTGGATAAGAGTTTGATAGTGCTTTAAAGGGCGAAGAGGAAGTAATGTTGACATCATACATGCTGTCAGTGATGTATATGTTTGTCGGATCAAGTAATAATGTTCCTGTGTTACCATTTAGGGCAGTGGTATCGACTGTGCCTTGAAAATCTAGAAACTGTTTGCCAGAAACTTCGACAAAGCCGCCATCTCCCCCAAGCGCACCGCCACGGCTACTGATCTGGCCATAGAAACGTGTGTTGTGCTCTGCCCAATTGATAATTGTGCCCCCGTTACCCTGATGGGTGGCATCAGCATTCAAAAGAGTACCGGCATTAACAAAAAGGTTTTGCGCATTGAAGCTACTGCCTAGCCGGCCAGTTCCTGTTGTTCCCCCTAAATAGTCACCACCAATGAGAATTGTGCCGCCCCCTGTATTACCCGCAGCATTCAGTTGGGCATTAATCAGAGCAATATTACTGCCTTGGCCAGCAATAGTGATTTTACCCCCGGCGCCGGTGGTATGACTCACATCAATCGTGCCGCCAATGACTGCTGTATTTGTGGTTAGGGGAATCTTGGTACTGTCGTGAACCAAATGAATCGTGCCATCTGGATTTTGAATCACGCTATTGACGGCAGGATAGCCATTACCCCCTGTGAGTAACGTCGGGAGATCAATTGGCTGAATAATGCCTGCGGCGGGTAATCGCTCTTTGGGAATCTCTAGACTGAGGAGCATGCCCTCTTGGGAAATGCGCACCAGACCTGATTCAGGTACCGCCACAACATTGACCGTGCCCCCTGCTGCGCCAAGGGTACCTGTATTGATCACCTGATGCGCCATCAGGGTCAGGGATTGACCAGCATTGACCCTAAGATTGCCTTCATTAATTAGGATGCCTCTATTGGCAAATTCAAAGCCAATCGGGGAGCCATTGAGTTGGCTGTAGGTGTTTGAACCATTGAGATCAAAGAGGCCATTGCCAAAGTGAACGCGCTGGGCTGTCGAGGCATGGAATGCCGCTGGTAGATTCAACTGCGCATTCGGACCAAAAACAATACCTGCAGGATTCAGGAGGTAGAGATGACTGTTTCCGCCTGTAACTTGCAGCACGCCGTTGATATAACTAGCACTGCCACCATTGACGCCAGCAAGAATGTTGCGAATTTGCGGGGTAGAAAGAAAGTTGGCGGTTTGCCCCTGCTGGACATTGAAATCACGAAACAGGTGAAAGAGGTTTTGGCCATCGGCAGAACGTTGTCCGCCACCAATGTTGAACTGATGGTTGACGGTTTCTACGGTGGTGCCAGTGGCATTGGGAGCGGGGGTAATTTCAGCAAGGGCGGGTGTACCAAGAAAAGAGGTCAAGCTAGTCAGGATCACCCAGCTGTAGGGCAACACTTTTGTTAAGCATCGAGAATTCATATGACGTTATGTAAAAAACTTGCTAATGAGGATAGTTTTATCCTCAGGGACTATTTTAAGTGCGATCAAGGCAATGTACCACTTGGTAAAGTGTCTGCTGGAGATACTGTCTAAAATAGGGCGTTAAGAACAGAGCGCAATTTGAAGCGGAGGGCGATCGCCGTCAAGTTATCGTGGCCATTGACTTGATTTCCAATATCAATGAGTTTATGAAGCGACTGATTGAGGGGGAGACTAAAATCCAGCATTGGCAGCAAATGGCTAATAATGTGGGTTTCGAGGCAGCGGTTATCGGAAAGGCCATCGGAGCAAAGCAGAATCAGGGTGTCTTCTTCGATGTCCAAGTCTATAACCTCAGGGGCAATGGCTTCATTGCTGCGGGGGCCAAGGGCTTGGGTGAGTTGATAGGCATCGGGACGACCGTAGGCAATTTCAGGCTCTACCCCTTGTTGAATCAGGCGTTGACCGACTTCGTGATCAATGGTGAGTTGTTGCAGTCCTTGGCGTTTGGTGAAGCGGTAAATGCGACTATCACCGACATGGCCAAGGCGTAGGTGGTAGTTATGCAGTAGAGCCATGACAAGCGTGGTCCCCATGCGACCACTGCCGGTTTTCCCTTTTTGATCATTAGTGGCAAAAATGACTTCATTGGCACGGTAAATAGCGTTGCGTACTTCCTCCGCACTCGGCAGTTCTCCCTGCCACGGCCAAGTCTGCTCGAAGTATTCATGAACAGTTTTAGTGGCAAGGGAACTGGCAATTTCACCTTCTGCATGCCCCCCCATGCCGTCACAGAGCACGTATAGTCCCTGAACATCCAACTGCTGCCCCTGGGGGGTGAGACGCACTTGCTGCCGATGATCAATCAGGTAAAAATCCTCGTTGTGGTGGCGATCGCGCCCGGTGTCTGTCTGGGCAGCAACATCCACTTGAACCAGTTGCCGCGGTAAGAGGGCAGTGGGTGCATCCTCAATAGCGGTATGGTCCTCTTCTGGTGATTCTGATGAGAGGGTGATGTCTGGCAGTTCATTAATCAAGTCACCCGTACTTTCACCTGTCTCCTCCTCAAAGTCTGGCAGGGGTTCACTGCGCAGGGTGGAGGCGAGAGAGTCGAGCAACATCTGAATTTCTGAGATTTTCTCCAGAGGAGCCGTGCTCAAGGAGACCAAGAGCGGCATAAAAACGGCTTGACGACGACTAGAGGCATGGCGAAATAACTCTTCCCAAACAGTAACGAGGCTGGGGGGTGGCGTGGGTCGCTCAAAGGTTTTCACTAGGGGCAAGGTGAAGTCCAGTTGATGCAGCCGCAATTGATCGTCAGGGTTGACGGCTAAATTCCTAACTGTGAGCAAGGAATAATGGCAGTGCCACGGTTCTAGAGTCTTCCACAGCTCAATCATGTCCTCTAGGTACTGGAAAATTTGCTCATCGGAAATGTTGTCGTCTTGCCAGACATCTTGCAGAGGGCGCGCTGTGTGATCGTAGTCGAGAATAATGCCGTGGCAGTAGTTGGCCGGTAAGTTGCTTGTGGAAACGGTATCTAGCCACGCATCGTGAATGGCTGGAATGGTTTCGGGATAGACAAGGTGCAAGGCAAGGTAGGCGATCGCCACCGCACTGAGGTCAGGGTATTGAGCTTGCAAATGGGGAATGACCACACTGGGGTCGAGAATGTTTAACCCCTGTGCCCAATCCTGAGCCGTTTCGCGGAGGGCTTCTAAGAGCGTCGGTTTCTCAGGCTGTAGATCCTGCACCAGTTGGGGCAAATCACAGGCGTAACGGTGATCCCAGCGTTGGTAGCGGTGCTGGGGGTCAAAAAAGACAGCGGCATTGGGAGGATTGGTGTCCTGCTCAAACACAGTGCCCTCAGAGTTACAGTTGGGGACAGCCAAAATGGGGTGATCGGTATAGGCAGGATAGAGAACGCCCCACCAAAGTTTGAGGTTTTGATCAGTTTGAGCGGTAGGCATTAGAGCAGGTGAGCCAGCAAAGACAGCACAGTGACGACCACCCCTTGCGGTGTGGGAGCGGTATCCCCTATTGTATAGCGATCGCCCTAGGACAACCCTTGATCTGGGGGTTGCTGCTGTTATTCCTCAGCCATTGCCATCACAGGAAATGATTTGGGCAGCAGGGTCGAGGAAACATGACGCGTCACCGGTTGATGTAAACGAATTAACTGTGCCAAAGTTGACTTCAGGTGAGTCCGCGGCACAATCACATCCACAAAGCCGCATTTCTGGACAAATTCGGCGGTTTGGAAGTCATCGGGGAGTTTTTCCCGCAGCGTTTGCTCAATAACCCGCCGCCCCGCAAAGGCGATCGTTGCTTTTGGCTCGGCAATGATAATATCCCCTAACATGGCAAAGCTAGCCGTCACGCCCCCAGCAGTGGGATGGGTCAAGACGGGGATATATAGCAGACCTGCACTGCGATGCCGTTCGAGGGCAGCAGCCGTTTTCGCCATTTGTACCAAGCTGAGCATCCCTTCTTGCATGCGGGCACCGCCAGAGGCACAGACAATCACAAGGGGAATCTGCTCCCAAGTGGCCCGTTCAATCAGGCGGGTGATTTTCTCGCCGACCACGCTGCCCATGCTACCGCCCATGAAGGCAAAGTCCATCACCCCCAAGGCAACTGGCAGACCCTCGAGTTGGCCGAGGCCGGTTTGCACGGCATCCTTGAGACCGGTTTTCTCTTGATATTCCCGCAGGCGATCGCTATAGGGCTTGCGATCCTTGAATTGTAAGGGGTCACAACTGACCAAATTTTCATCGAGGGGGCGCCATGTGTGGGGGTCAATCAGTTGTTGGATACGCTCACTACTGCTGACGCGATGGTGATGGCCGCACTCTGGGCACACCAGTTGATGGCTATGCAGATCCTTGCTGTAGATCATGACGCCACAGGCTTCGCACTTTGTCCAGAGACCATCAGCGATCTCCCGCTCTGGCTGCATGGGGGTCAAGGCGGTTTCTTTACGGCGATTTGCAAACCAATCAAATAAAGACATTGTAGAAAATTCCCTTTAACGTTGAGGTCTCAAATAGCACGTTTGTATGGGTCTCTCTCAGGAGCGTCCACTAAGAATAATTACTTATCATCCCACTTTGTTGCATTTTTGCAATATATCGCACAAGTTTGAGAAATGATGCAAGGGGCTGTGGCGAGATCACCGATCCAAGGGGAAGTTCGGTGTCACAATAAAAGGGAGTTAACAATTCGCAGCGTAGCACTGGGTTGAATCTATGTCCATGGTTGCAGTCGTGGTGGCGATCGCCATCCTAGGAATCTTGATTTTTGTCCATGAGTGGGGGCACTTTATCGCTGCCCGCAGCCAAGGCATTCATGTCAACCGCTTTTCCATCGGCTTTGGCCCGATCCTCTGGAAGTTTCAAGGCAAGGATACCGAGTATGCCCTGCGCCTAGTTCCCCTAGGGGGCTATGTGGGATTCCCAGACGATGACCCCAATAGCAGCGTTCCCGCCAACGATCCCAATCTCCTGAGCAACCGGCCGATTTTGGATCGCGCCATTGTCATCAGCGCGGGGGTGATTGCCAACTTGGTCTTTGCCTATTTGCTACTGCTGGTGCAAGTGGGCGTCATGGGCATTAGTCAGGCCACCTACTATGAGGGTGTCCTCATTCCCGCCCTTGTCCCGGAAAGTAGCCTTGTGGCCACCAAAGCGGGCATTCAACCGGGGGACTTGGTGTTAGCGGTGGATGGCCAACCCTTGGGTGCCGATGCCAATAGCTTACCAAACCTGATGCGAGCCATTCAGCAGCATCCGCAGCAACCCCTGACACTGACGATTCAACGTCAAGGACACATCCAAGAGATTACCGTCACGCCAGAGGTGAGTGAGGATGGTCAAGCCCGGATTGGCGTTCAATTAGCCCCCCATGCCGACATTCACCGTGAACACACCTTAAACCCGATTAAATTAGTCACGGCGGCTGCGGCGGAGTTTCAGCGGGTGATTGTGCTGACCCTAGAGGGGTTTCGCGAACTTTTCCAGCATTTTGATCAAGCGGCTCAACAGGTCTCTGGACCGGTGGCGATCGTAGCGATGGGCGCGGATATTGCCCGCTCCAATGCTGAACAGCTCTTTACCTTTACCGCCTTGATCAGTATTAACCTTGCAATTATTAATATTCTGCCCTTTCCAGCCCTTGACGGCGGTCAACTGCTCTTTTTACTGGTGGAAGCGCTGCGGGGTCGTCCCTTACCCAATCGCATTCAAGAGGGCGTCATGCAAACGGGGCTGGTGTTGCTCCTTGGACTGGGGATGTTCCTCATCGTGCGGGACACCGTGAACCTCACGGGCTTGGGCTGGGTGCAGCAACTCTTTTAAGTCCACCTATGGCTATTACCCGTCGCCTCTCCGCCAAGCAACAACGGGCCTTGGAAATTCTCACCCGCCTCAAACGCCTCTATCCGGATGCCACCTGTAGCCTCAACTTTGCCAATCCGCTGCAACTGCTGGTAGCCACGATTCTCTCTGCCCAATGTACGGATGAGCGGGTGAATCAAGTCACACCGGCGCTGTTTGCTCGCTATCGCGATGCCGAGGACTTTGCCATGGCTGATTTGGCTGAGCTAGAACAGTACATCAAGTCCACTGGTTTTTATCGCAACAAAGCCCGCCATATCCAAGGCGCCTGCCGCCGCATTGTCGAAGTCTATGGGGGTCAAGTGCCCAAGGTGATGGAAGATTTGCTTTCACTGCCGGGGGTAGCTCGCAAAACAGCCAATGTGGTTCTTGCCCATGGCTACGGCATTTTGGGGGGAGTGACGGTGGATACCCATGTCAAGCGGCTGAGCCGGCGGCTGGGGCTGACCCAAGAAACGGATCCCGTGAAAATTGAGCGGGACTTAATGCGCCTGATTCCCCAGCCCGATTGGGAAAACTGGTCAATTCGCTTGATTTACCATGGCCGCGCCGTTTGCCAAGCGCGCCAACCCCAGTGCGAAGGCTGTGAACTCATTGATTTGTGTGCCACAGGTGGGAAGCTGATACCAAAGTCATAGGGGATTTGCCATGAAAACCCTAACCACAACTACGGGCGAACAGCGTGTCACGCTCCACGGCCTCACTTGGCAGCAGTACCAAGAGATTCTTAATGCCCTGCCGCAAACCCGTGCTGCCCACTTGATATTTGATCGCGGAATCCTTGAAATTACGATGCCCCTTGAAGAGCATGAGTTTGCCAGTGAGCTAATGGGTCTATTTTTGCGCATTCTGGTGGTGGAAACAGGACTGCGGCTGCGATCGCTGCGCTCAACAACCCTGTGGCGACCGGATCTGAAGCGAGGAGCAGAACCAGATAATGCCTATTACATCCACCATCAACCACAGGTGGCTGGCCGCAGCATTGATCTGAGCATTGATCCACCGCCTGATTTAGTGATTGAGGTGGACATGACCCATACCGATATCGATAAAAACCAGCTGTATGCGGCCTTGGGGGTACCGGAGCTATGGCGGTACAATGGTCGGGAATGGCAAATTTTCCAGTTGTGGGACGGATGCTATCAGGGGTGCGATCGCTCCCCTTTGTTTCCATGGGTGCCCAAGGAATGCCTTTATCGCTTCTTGGCAGAGGCCAAAATGGATGAGGTAGAGGCAGAGAAAAATTGGCGACGCTGGGTACAGGAACAACGGCCATGATGATTTATCGCCTCAATGCCCTTACAGATAACTACATTTTTTTGCTCCATGATCCGCAAACGGCGACAGCGGCAGTGGTGGATCCGGCAGAGCCAGAACCTGTTCTTGCCAAATTAGCGGAATTGAGAGCAACACTGACGGCAATCTTCAATACCCACCACCACTGGGATCATGTGGGGGCCAATCGTGCCCTGCGATCGCGCTTCCCCAATATCGAAGTCTATGGCAGCCGCGAAGATCAAGGCCGCATTCCAGAGCAAACGGTTTTTCTTAGTGCCGGCGATCGCGTGCCCTTTGGCGAACATGCTTTTGAGGTGCTGTTTGTTCCCGGCCATACCCGCGGTCACATTGCCTACTATGAGCCAGCAACGGGCGATCTGTTTTGCGGTGATACCCTCTTTGGCGGTGGCTGTGGTCGTCTTTTTGAGGGGACACCGGCACAGATGTTGGAGTCTTTGAATCAACTGCGGCAATTGCCGGAGCAAACGCGGGTCTGGTGCGCCCACGAATATACCCAAAAGAACCTCAGCTTTGCCCTGACAGTGGATGCCAATAATCCTGCCCTGCAAGAGCGCTATGCTCAAGTCTGTCGCGATCGCGCCCAAGGAAAAAGCACGATTCCCAGTACGATTGGCGTTGAAAAGGCAACGAATCCTTTTTTACGCTGTGAAGTCAGCACCATTCAAGCAGCAGTGGGGGCAACCACACCCCTCCAAACCTTTACACGGTTGCGGGGTAAACGGGATCAATACTAGGTGCCTATTGAGCACCTCAGAACGCTAATCTAGTTTTATATTCCTCTACCCCCAAAGCTGCGATGGCAGTTTCCTATCAGAGTCGCTTCTTGAGCTTTTGGCAACAGCAATGGCACCGTTGGCAGCAACACTGGCAACGCCAACTATGGCAAATTGAAAGCAGCCTCAGTGGCACGCTGCAAGTGATTGGCGCCATTCTGGCACAGGTTTGGCAGCGGGGACTCCCCCAACTCATGGGCAGCGTCTCTCGAATGCGTCAACGCCTCCTAGCGCAACCCACAGCGGCACCCCCTGCCGATGAAGCACTGCTAACCGTGATGTCTGCCCTCTCCCTGACGAAAGGGGAGGATGACTCTTGGGTGGTGGCGATCGCCCCCATTGCCCGTCCACTTCCTTGGTGGCAGCGCTGGATTGCTAGTGTGCAACGCTGGTTTCAACCCCAGTCCAAGACGTTACCACCACAGGATGCACCTTTGGCACAGCGGCAGCCCTTTTACCTTGCCTGCGATCGCGCCGCAAAATCCCTATTGCTTGTGGATGAGGCTGCCCGTCCCTTGAAAATCTTCACCGCCACAGAACAGCGGCAAATTGAGCAACGCATTGCCTATGCCTTGGCAGTGTACTATCAGCACCTTCGGCAGTGGTATCGGCGACGGCATCACTGGCTCTGGGGTTGGCAGCAGCGATCGCTCAAAGCAGGCTCTAACCCACCGTCCTGTTTGGTGGGCAATTTTCTAAGGCAACTTCAGTTAACAGATGCTAGTGAAGGGGATTTAGTCCTACCCCCAGTGTCTCCCCTAGCCGCTGTCTTCCATTGGTTGCGATCGCGCCTTCCCTTCGGCCGCAAAAATACGCTGTCCCAAGTGCGGGTGCAGGGGATTGCCACCCTTCTAGAAACCCAGCAGATGGTGCTCATCGGCAGCGATAACGAGATTCTTTATACCCTCACCCCTGCCCAACAGGCGCAAGTTCTGGCTTGGATTGAACGCCATCTCAACCCCTTCAAGCTGCCCTTCCCAGACTGGCTGAGTCAACTCTCCTATTGGCTAGGGGGATTCCAACCTCCAGTGGTGGCAGCCGTAAATTCACCGCTATTGGCGGCTACGGATCCTTTGCCAGTCTTTTCTCCCGTGGAGACCCTTCTTAGCCTAGGCAGTCGCTCTGATTCCCTAGCCCATTCGCCACCCTCAGAAACTGCGGCCACCAGTGTCCCTCCAAATCCAGAGCAGTTAATTCTTGATGTGGATGCTGCCCTGATTGGCTATGAACTCCACTGGTTTGAACGCCTCCTGCTGTGGTGCGATCGCCTGTTTCTCTGGATTGAAGAACACCTGATTCGTTTCGGTCGTTGGCTCTTGCAGCAGTGGCAACGCTAGCGGTTCTCAATCTGACGAATTGCCTCCATCATTTCGTTGTAGGACTGCATATTCCCCTGTTGGCGATAGAGTTCAGCGGCTTGGCGCAGATCCGGTAGGCTCGCTTTGGGGTTCTGTTCAAGGAGATACGTTACACCCCGCACCGCAAAGGGGATGGGATCTTTGGGGGTAAGTTGCGTCAAGGCTGTCCAACTGGGGCGACTGAGGGCATAGTCTCCCATGAGAAAAGCCGCAATTCCCCGCAGCAAATGATAGTCGGTGCTCTTGGGATTGGCGGTAATGAGACGATCAAACACGGGGATACTGCGGCGAAAATCGCCACTGAGAAACAACGCCAAGGATTGAATCATTTGCAGATCGCTGTTGTTGGGACTGAGGGCAAGGGCGCGATCGCTATCCGCAACGGCAGTACCAAAGTTGCCGAGGAGCAAATTCAAAAAGCTACGGATGCCATAGGCTTCGGTGTACTGGGGATTGAGGGCGATCGCCTTGGCAATGTCCTGCTGAATCGTGCCGGGGCGTTCAGCCATATTGCGGACAAACGTATCCAGCATGGGGGTGGGCGGGTGGGGGGGAAAGGCATCCTTGAGAATAGGGTTGCCTTGGGTCAGACGACTCAGGTACTTGGTTCCCAGTTCTTCACCGAGCTGATTAAAGTCTTGGTGAGGCACAAGGGCAAACATTTGCGCCACGGCCCGTCCCAGATAGGCTTCACTGTAGTTAGGATTAAGGGCGATCGCCTGGCTATAGTTGTCAATGGCGGCGGCAAAATTCTTGCGTTGGAAGTGCTCCTCAGCGGCGAGGAAATAGTCCGCTGCCTTCAGGGGGGTCGGGGCAGGCAGAGCCGTGGTTTCCCGCGACGGTGTGGTCAAACTCAAGTAGGTATTGATGGGAATGCCGAGATTAAAGCCGCGTTTCACAAAGACAGTACTGGAGCCACTGCCCTCCTGCACAAGGGTAGAAGCAATATCGGCACTGCCATGAACCCCAATTAAACGGCCATTTTCATCGAGGACAGGGCCGCCACTCATCCCCGGCAAGGTGGGATTGCTATAGACCAAGGCATAGCCATCTTGAATCGGACGCGAGGCATTGGCCGTCAACCGCCCCTCGGTAAATTGGTAAATGCCCCCCAGAACCGAGGCCTCCTGAGCAGGAAAACCAGCCACAAAAACGGGCATGCCCTCCACTGCCTCTACGGCGTTTCCCAGTGTGGCAAGGGTGTAATCGCGGTTGCTTTCAATTTCCAGCGTGGCCAGATCAACACCGGGCAAGCGACGAATGGAGTTGGGTTGCATGGCATAGCGCTGACCATCAACCGTTTTCACCGTGTACTGGCCGGCCTTTTCAACCACATGGTAGGCGGTGAGGATAACGTAGGTACTGCCCTTGCGCTGCAATAGGATACCTGAGCCATGGCTGTTGGTACCTTCAATGAGCACAGTGATATTTTTGGCAATGCGGGCAACTTCTGTAACGCTCACCCCTTGAGCCGGAAAAGGCTGAGCAATATGGACGGTGGCGATCGCCATTCCTACCAATGACCAACTGTGCCAGCGCCCCATCGGGATGCCTCCAAGCAGACTCTAGCCCCACGATAGCCTATTTCTCAGAGATGCTAGGTAGAGCCAAGGGACAGTTGAACGGCGGTAATCGCCTCCACCAAGGGCGATCGCAAGGCAGCGATATACTCTGGCCAGCCAATGAGAATTGGTTGCTGATGGGCAAGGGTCTGTCCCTGTAACCCCGTAGCATCAAAGCGCAAGGGATTTCCCTGCAAGTCGGTGCACACCAAACCTGCTGCCGTTGCTAAAGCCAAGGGGGCAGTGGTGTCCCAGAGCTTCACCCGCTGATTTAAGTAGAGGTAGAGTCCCGCCCGTCCCAAAATCACTTCAATCACCTTGAGGCCAAAACTGCCCAGAAAGCGAAATTCCACTTGGGGCAACACCCGATGAATTGCATCGCCGTAGGTGCGGTAGTCGCGATAGCCAATCATGATCGGGCAATGGTCTTCATTAGGAGAGGGCGGGCAAACGGGTAAGAGGGGGACAGGGGGGCCACCACTGCTCATCTGAAAGAGTCCCCAATCTTTACCGCCATAGTAGAGGTGATCCAGATTGGGAGCATAGATCCAACCCGCCACTGGACTGTAGTGCGCCAGCAGGCCCACCATGAGGGCGTAACCTTGGCGATGGTGAATCAGATCATCCGTGCCATCGAGGGGATCAATCAGCCAGTAGCGATTTTTCGGTTCTTGAAAGATCGCTTGGGAGTCAGCATTTTCTTCGCTGATGATGCCATCCTCAGGAAACCAAGCGCGAAATTTCTGACTTAGCAGCCGATCCAAGAAGCGATCAATACTGGTGGCAAAGTCTTGGCGTCCCTTTTCAATGACCTCAAAGGGTTGCTGTGCCAGTTGCCGTGCCCGCTGCCCCGCTTGGCGCAGAAGTTGATTGATTTGCCAGATTTGGCTAGAGGTCAGGGGGGGAGAAGTCATCATTTGAGGTCCAGCCGTCCACTTTCCTTCAGTTTGGCGTTAAAGACCAGCGGCTCCTGTAGCGATCGCTGCTTTAGCTGTTCCAGAATTGCTGCTTCAACCCGCCGCGCCACCTGTTTTAGCAGTTTCGGTTGCGTCAATGGATCGGCACTTGCCCATGCAGTGCGTTCGGCCTCGGTCATTTGCTCCCTGACATCAATGGCATTTTCCCACTGGGGGCGATCGCGATCGTTGCCGAGGGGGACGGTTCCCAATTCCGCTAGCCACTGTTGTTTTACAGCTTCTAGCCACGGGCGATCGGGACGTTCGATGGCGATCGCCTTATAGCCACGACACTGCTGCGGACAACGCACAAGGTGTTGCAGCAAACTCAGTCGCATATCCCGCGAATAGCCAATATACTGTACGCTGCCAGTGGCATCAAAAATGGCATAGAGACCGATCGCCCCCTTAAGATCCGGTGCTACCCGACCTGAACCATCAATGTAGGGATGGAAGGGCAATTCAGCCAAAGTCGGCGCAGGAAAGCTCATGTTGGCAGGGGTGGCTCATCTTTGCGTGCTTCACCCTCAGTATGCCCTATCTGTGGATGTGTGGCAGGAGTGGGAGATTTGGTATGGGCCCTTTGGCGCAATTGTTGTGCCCGTTGGCGCAGTTCTTGAAAGTAGTCGGTGCTGGTAATTTCGGCAACGGATTTCTTTCGCTTTTCTTGGTCAATTTCGATTTTTAGTTCACTCAGTTCCTCCTCCAGTTGATCTTGGCGCTGCTCTACCGCCTGTGCCATGTCCAAAAAGACTTGGGCAAGTTCTGCCATATCATCACTCCCTTGAGCATAGTGCCTGAGAACTCTGGGATTAAACTCGTTAAACTGGTCATGCTTGAGGGCGTGGGCAGCACTGACAAGGGCACGAATCGGCTTAGTAATCGAACGAGCCACAATCAGGGAAATGAGAATGACCCCAACACCAACAAAGAAAAGACTGAGGAAACCTTGGGTCGCCAACCGCTCTAAGGGCGCTAGAAACTCGCTCAACCGTACACTGACCACAACAACGCCCTGATGACGGGTCAGGGGCGCATAGGCATAGATATAATCGGCATCGCCTCCGGAAGAACGACTGGCGAGGAGAGCACCGACCTCTTTTGATTTGGCCTTGAGAAAGACATTGCGCAAGGTGTAGCTGCGATCTGCCACTGTGGGAATGGGTTGAGGTGATGTCAAGAGAAAATATTGGTCGCGAATCTCGGGGGGGAGTGGTTCAATGCTATGCAAATTCAGGTAAGGATTTGTGGTGCTCAGAATCAGACCGTGATCATCAATGAGAAAAGATTCACCGTGAATATCGGGCACTAGGTAGGTCACGATGTCTTTGACTGCGGTCGCTTGTAGAGGTAGTAGAACTGCTCCCAATCGTTCATTATTGCTATCAATAATCGTTTGGAAGACAACAAACAGGGGTCGCTCAGTGATCGCGCTATTGATTTTGACCCGAGAAATGAAGTAGTCTGCTGTTGCCGACTGCTGCCAGAGGGGGGTGTTCTTGTAGTCTAGCCCCAGACGGGTACGCCGTGTCCCTGCGATCGCTTGGCCCTCACGGTTGAGGAGAATCACCTGATAATAGGCTGGGTTCAGGTTCTTGACATCTTCGAGGAAGTTATTCATCGTCGCTTGCTCGATGGCACTATGGCTCCCACGCCTCAGGAAATACCGTACGTCACTGTCATTGGCTACCAAGAGAGCATCATTGAGGGCATCCTGAAACAGCTGATCAAGGGAACGGGCTTTGCTGATCGCCAGCAGTTGCAGGGCATCAATTTCCCAACGCTTCATCATTTCAGCGCTTTCAGTTTGGTTGTAGAGCACCACCATCCCCATCGGTAATAGGGAAATCAGCAGCATCACCAGCAGCAGCCGCCCCGAAATTGACCACAAAAGCCTTGACCAACCCTGTCGCCACCGAAGCATGGATCCACTCAAGCTAGAATGGGAATCTTGATCAAACCACCACTGTTCCAGCCTAGTGCGAACGAAGGATATTGGGCGATGTTTTGGACAACTCGGCTATGGCAACGCCGCTGGTCTGCTTGGCTCCACCCTTGGCGGGGGATGGATTGGCTCCTTTTAATTGCCGTATGGCTGATTACGCTGTTGGGGGCAGTGGCCATTCACAGTGCCGAGCTGCACATTGGCGAAAAGGATGGCTTCCAACATCTGGCGATCGCGGGCGTGGGGACGATTTTGCTTTTCCTACTGGCACGGGTGCCGACATCGGTCTTTATCTCAGTCCATTGGTGGGTCTATGGTATCAGTTGTGCCCTTCTACTGGCTGTGAGCTTATTTGGTGTGGAAGCTAACGGTGCCCAAAGTTGGCTGCCCATTGCGGGCTTTAACCTCCAGCCTTCAGAATTTGCCAAAATCTCGATCATCCTCACCCAAGCTGCCCTTCTCCAGCGGGTGCCTGCCAATGGCCTCAGGGGTATTCTACGGGTGTTTGCGGCAACGGTCTTGCCCCTAGGGTTGATTTTATCCGAACCTGATTTGGGGACCTCCCTTGTCTTTGGCGCCATCACCTTGGGCATGCTCTATTGGGCCAATGCCCGTTTGGGCTGGATTGTGCTGATGCTCTCTCCTTTGGTGGCGGCCATTCTCTTTGCCCTACCGCTGCCCTATGCACTCAATCTGGTGCTGTGGTTCCTGTGGACATTAGGGATGGGGGTTGTGGCATGGCAAAACCTGCCCTTGGGGTGGATTGGGGCGATCGGCGGCATTGTTCTGAACCTTTCAGGGGCAGGACTGGGTCAATTGCTGTGGAGTGTTCTCAAGGACTACCAAAAAGACCGCCTCTTAATGTTTTTAGATCCCGATAAGGATCCCTTGGGGGCGGGCTATCACCTGATCCAATCCCGCATTGCCATTGGTGCGGGTGGACTGTGGGGGCGAGGGCTGTTTCACGGCACGCAGACACAATTGGGGTTTATCCCTGAGCAGCACACGGACTTTATTTTCTCCGCCATCGGTGAGGAATTAGGCTTTTTGGGGGGGCTGCTGGTTTTAGGACTGTTTTGGTTGATTGGCCTGCGGCTATTGCAAATTGCCAATAGCGCCCGCAATGATTTTGGCTCGCTCCTAGCCATTGGTCTCTTTGCAATGCTGATGTTCCAAGCGGTGGTCAATATCGGCATGACCATGAACCTATTTCCTGTGACGGGTATTCCCTTGCCCTTCCTCAGCTATGGCCGTTCTGCCCTTTTGGCAACCTATATTGGTTTGGGGCTAGTGCAATCGGTGGCCAATCATTGCCCGCGATCGCGCTACTGAAGTCAAGCACCCTTTGTTAAAATTCATGAAGATTGCCCATAGCAGTGAAATCCCATGAGCGAGTCCCCAGAACCCACGCCCTCCCCTGTCGAGCAGCCCAGTTATGTCAAATTGGCCATGCGGAACATGGTACGCAAGGGGGGCAAATCTCTGACCCATTTTGCCCTCACCAGTATCGGTCTGTTGGCGTTGTTGGTGGGCTTGTCCTACCTCACCCGCTAGTGAGAACACAGCAAAAACAAATGACGGTTACCGTCTATCTAGAACTTCACGATCCTTCCCTGAGCAATGAGGTGGCAGAACTTCCTTGGCAAGTGTGGTTTCGCACGTGGATTGCCATGGTTGAACCAAACCAAGGTAAGGCCTATGAGGTAACACTGCGTTTAACGACGGATGCTGAAATTCAGGTGCTTAATTATCAGTATCGCGATCGCGACACCCCTACGGATGTACTCGCCTTTGCCACCCGTGACTACGGGCTTCCTCTGCCCCCTGCAGAACCAGAGTACCTAGGGGACATTATTATTTCTGGCGACACCGCCCGAAAGCAAGCCAGAGAAGGGGGGTATTCTCTATCCATAGAAGTGACTTGGCTGGCTTGCCATGGCCTCCTCCATCTTTTGGGCTGGGATCATCCCGATGAGACGCAATTGGCGCGCATGCTTGCCCAGCAGGCTGAGTGTCTTAGGGCAGTGGGTCTTGCCCCTCCCTATTCTCCCGATGATCCATAGGAACGAAATCCCAAAGGATGTGCTTAAATGGAAGGCGTTAACAGCCAAATTTTTTGAAAAACTTTTTAAGGTGTATGGAATCCAGCGTCAACACTTAAAGACCAATGTTTGGTGTGATGGGTAACGTTATGACACAAAAAGTTCTTGCCACCTACGCTGAGAAAACATCAGGGATAACCATACTGCGACAGCGCTCCTACCGTGTGGCGCCCTCTTTACTGAATAGTTTCCGTTATGCATGGGCGGGAGTGGTCTATGCCTTTCAAACTCAGCGCAATTTTCGGATTCACACCGCAGTTGGTCTTAGCGCGATCGCCCTCAGTGGTTTGCTAAAACTTCCCCCCGTTGAGGTGGCAGTGATTTTGCTCACGATTGGTGTTGTCATGGGGCTAGAGCTGCTGAATACGGCTCTTGAAGCGGTGGTGGATCTCACCGTTGGTAAGCAATATCATGATCTCGCTCGCATTGCCAAGGATTGTGCCGCTGGTGCGGTTCTGCTCAGCGCGATCGCAGCGGTGGGGGTGGCGATGGCCTTAATTGTGCCGCCCTTGGTTTATCCGATTGTGGGAACGTTGCTATAAACTTGTCATCCAATCAGGAGGGGCTAAACATTAAAGCGGAAGAGCATCACATCCCCCTCCTGCACAACATAATCTTTACCTTCACTGCGGACTAGGCCTTTTTCCTTAGCCACCGTCATGGACTGACAGGCCACTAGGTCTGCGTAGCTCACCGTCTCAGCGCGAATAAAACCCCGCTCAAAGTCACTGTGAATAACGCCTGCGGCTTGGGGGGCTTTGGCACCCGCTGGAATCGTCCAGGCTCGAGTTTCCTTAGGCCCTGTAGTAAAAAAGGTTTGCAGACCCAGCAACTTGTAGGTTGAGCGAATCAGCGATCGCAAGCCCCCTTCAGTGACCCCCAAGCTAGCAAGATATTCAGCGCGATCGCCCTCGGGCAAATCCACAAGTTCAGCCTCCACCTGAGCAGAGACAATCACCACCTCCGCCCCCTCCTGCTGGGCAATCTCCTGAACCGCCGCTGTCCATTCATTGCCAGTGGCCAAATCCTGCTCAGCCACATTAGCGGCATAGATCACGGGCTTACGGGTGAGCAATCCCAGAAAGCGAATGGCGGCTTCTTCGTCCTCCGTCAGTTGACACAGACGAGCAGGCTGTCCCTCATTGAGCACGCCAAGGAGCTTTTCAAGAGCCGTGAGTTCAATCTGTGCCTCTTTTTGCGATCGCGCTGCCTTACGGGTACGTTCAATCCGTTTTTCAATTTGCGCTAAATCCGCAAGGGCAAGTTCTAAGTTAATGACCGCAATATCCTCGACAGGATTGACGCGACCTGCCACGTGGACAATATCCTCATCTTCAAAGCAGCGCACCACGTGCACAATGGCATCCACCTCGCGAATATTGGCCAAGAACTGGTTGCCCAATCCTTCCCCTTTGCTGGCTCCCTTCACCAAACCCGCAATATCCACAAACTCTACCCGTGTCGGCACGATCTGCGCTGATTGGGAAATTTTTGCCAATACATCCAGCCGTTCATCGGGGACGGCCACCACACCGACATTGGGTTCAATCGTACAAAACGGAAAATTGGCCGCCTCGGCCTTGGCATTGGCCACAAGGGCATTAAACAGCGTTGATTTGCCCACATTCGGTAGGCCGACAATTCCCGCGCGTAACATCAGACCCTACAACCTCATTCTCAAGGGAAGACATTTCCCAGCCATTGCACCCAAAAATGGGAAGGTTAATTTTCAATAACACTCCAACTTATCAGAAATTCCAGCCCTAGGCAACTACGGGCACACTCAAAACCGCTGTCAGAGAAGAATCGGCAACAAAAATAAAAGAGGCAACCCTTGATGAGTGCCTCTAAGTGCTCTGTGCCTAAATGGGAGGCTCTAGGGATTCACTGCCCTAGGCATCAAAGTAGAGGGTGAATTCATAGGGGTGAGGACGCAGGGACATGGGAATCACTTCTGTGTCCAGCTTGTACTGAATCCAGTTGAGGATAAAGTCTTCGCTAAAGACACCGCCCGCTGTGAGGAAGCTATGATCCTTTTGCAGGTTTTCCAGAGCCGCCATGAGTGAACCGGGGGTGGAGGGAATTTTGGCCAGTTCTTCGGGGCTGAGGTCATAGATATCAACATCCAAGGGGCTACCCGGATCAATTTGATTCTTGATGCCATCAATGCCCGCACACAGCATCGCCGCAAAGGCAAGGTAGGGGTTACTTGTGGCATCGGGGCAACGAAACTCTAGGCGCTTCGCTTTGGGATTGGGACCAGTGAGAGGAATCCGCACAGAGGCAGAGCGGTTGCCTTGGGAATAGGCAAGGTTCACGGGGGCTTCAAAGCCGGGAACCAGTCGTTTGTAGGAGTTCGTTGTCGGGTTGGTAAAGGCCAACAGCGCTGGGGCGTGTTTGAGAAGACCCCCAATATACCAAAGTGCAATTTGGCTCAAATTGGCGTAGCCCTCACCCCAAAACAGCGGTTGACCATCTTTCCAAATCGACTGGTGAGTGTGCATCCCCGAACCGTTGTCGTTGAAGACGGGCTTGGGCATAAAGGTTGCCACTTTACCGTGCTTGCGGGCAACGTTCTTGACGCAGTACTTATAGGTCATCAGCCAGTCGGCAGCTTGAATGAGAGTGCCAAAGCGGAAACCCAACTCGCACTGACCTCCTGTGGCCACTTCGTGGTGATGTTTTTCAATGGGCACACCGCACTTGGCCATCGTTAAGAGCATTTCTGTCCGCAGGTCTTGCAGTGTATCCGTCGGCGCAACAGGGAAGTAGCCCTCTTTGCCACGGATTTTGTAGCCAAGGTTGCCCCCTTCTTCTTCGCGGCCAGTGTTCCAAACACCTTCAATACTATCAACGTAGTAGTAGCCAGACTTTTGGTTTTGGTCGTAGCGAACGTCATCGAAAACAAAGAACTCGGCTTCGGGGCCAAAGTAGGCCGTATCACCAATGCCGGTGGCTTTTAGGTACTCAATGGCACGGGTGGCAATGGAGCGCGGGCAGCGATCGTAGAGTTCTCCGGTGCGTGGATCTTTGATGGTGCAAATCATGCTCAGGGTGGGTTCTTTCATGAAGGGGTCTTCCCACGCCGTATCCGGATCCGGCACCATCACCATGTCGGATTCGTTGATCGCTTTCCAACCGCGAATACTGGAGCCGTCGAAGGGCACACCCTCGGTAAATGAACTTTCGTCAATTTGGCTCTTGTGAACCGTCAGGTGTTGCCACGTGCCGGGCATGTCAATAAATTTCAAGTCGATTAGCTCGTACTTGCTGTTGATCAAATTCAAGATTTCTTGGGGCGTTGCCATGTATAGGTTACTCC
This sequence comes from Thermosynechococcus sp. TG215, assembly GCF_031583455.1. Lineage (NCBI taxonomy): Bacteria > Bacillati > Cyanobacteriota > Cyanophyceae > Acaryochloridales > Thermosynechococcaceae > Thermosynechococcus > Thermosynechococcus sp. TG215. The sequence continues at coordinate 2,037,610 of NZ_CP134178.1, forward strand.
TTCTGTATTGGGCGCACCACAGCGACAATCTATGGTAGAAAGTTGCCCCAGTTAATTTTTGTATCGGAGGCTACCAAAATTTCGGTGTTTGCTCCCTAGCGGGAGGTAGCAAGGCGCTGTTTGGGATATAACAGGGGCATGATCAGTAATCCCAAGCCCAGTCCCGCGATCGCCCCAAAGGGAAAGACAATCCAATTGGAATAGCCCCAGACGCCATAGTGTTGCAGTGCCCACTCAAGGGGATAAAACAGCATTAACAACACCGCCACTAAAAAGCCCCCCAGACCATACTGCGGCAGCCAGTACCACTCGCGGGCAGTGGTGGAACGCTCAATCCACCAACGGGTGAGGAGAACGCCCAGAAGGGTGCCATAGCAGCGCATACACACCGCCATTTTCCAAGGGGGAGCGAGCATCAAGCCCATTTCTGGCTGCGGACATACATGATTGCCCATCGTGTAGATAATGTGGGCAATTTTAGGCAAGAAAAGAAAATGACTAGCGGCCAAGAAAGGCGCAAACAAAGGACCTAGAATCAGTGCCGCCAGAATGACATCAGGCCATAGGGGAAAAAGCGATCGCCACCGCACCATTGGATGTTAGAAATGATACAAAATGATAAACAACCCCCTAGAATTTAACAAATTGTTCACAGCAAGGGCAATCAGTAATTGGGCAGAGCGGCGAGATAGAGATGATCCCTCCACACGGGAATGCTGCTTAATCTTGTCCTCAACCACTCTGCCACGTCATTAAGAAGCTTAGGAGGCTAAGGCCGCCTTAGTCACGGTTGTCAGTGAGGCTGTGTTCTTAACCGTCTCTAAGCGCGGTGAATTCCCCATGAGGGAGGCAGCAAAGAGTTGCCGGTACAGTTGCCCCATCTGGAGGGCGATCGCTTCCCAGTTGAAGAGGGTTTGCACCCGCTCGCGGCCATTTTCCCCAAGGGTACGCGCCCAAGCTGGATTAGCCAAGATACGCTGAATGGCCTTGGCCAAGGCGGTGGCATCCTGAGGCGGCACCAGCAACCCTGTTTCCTCGGGAATCACCGTGAATTGCAGGCCCCCAACCGCAGAGGCAATCACCGGCGTGCCACAGGCCATCGCTTCAATGGCCACCAAGCCAAAGGGTTCATAGTAGCTGGGCACAACGCAGACATTGGCAGCACTGTAGTAAACCGCCAAGCGCTCATGGTCAATTTGCCCGACAAAGGTCACGCGATCGCCCAAGTTGTACTCCTGCACTAATCCTTCAATGCGCCGCCGTTCGGCACCATCACTGCGCTGCGGATCACTCCCCCCCACAAGCAGTAACCGCCCTTGGGGCACTTGAGCCATCGCTGCCACCAGCGTTTCAATCCCTTTGCGGCGATCAAAGCGACCCACATAGAGCACAATCGGCTCATCGGCAGGCAAATTCAGTTGGGCACGGGCATCGGCCACGGGGTAAAAGAGATGCAAATTCGTGCCACAGGGAATCAGACGTGTTTGCCCTGCCTTGGAGACCCAACGCCGTAGGTAGGCTTCCTCTTGGGGGCTAGTCACAATCACACAGTCGGCATTTTCAAGGATGGCTTTTTCCACCATGAGGCGGGTTTCATCCCGTTGGGCTTGCTCGGAAGCCACTTGATATTTGACAACCCCCAAGGAATGGTAGGTGTGCAGCCATTGGAAATTCAACTCCTGACGCAACTGCCAACCCACCCAGCCAGAGAGCCAGTAATTGGTGTGGATCAGGGGATAGCCATATTTGGCATGGTAAGCCTTGAAGGCTTCGACAAACTTCGGCAAGGTCTCAAAGAGTTTCTCACGCGGAATATAGGTCAGAGGGCCTGCCTCGAGGCGAATGGTGCGACAGTGGGGGCTATGTTCAATGACATCGGGGTCATCGGGATGGATTTTGCGGGTAAACATATCCACGTGCCACCCGGCTGCCGCGAGGGCTTCCCCCAATTGCCGTACATAGATATTTTGGCCGCCAGCGGATTCATGGCCGACATCAGCGGCGGGATCCCCATGCACAGAAATCAAGGCAATGGGTTGACGGGCAGGCACCTGCGGTTGGGGCATGGCAAACGCCCGAGGAAGTGTATTTTTTGCTGTACGGGTTGATAATGCTTGCATAAATACACCTTTTGAATAACGGTCAAAGAAACACTTTTGCACAGGGTTCAGGGATACACCTAACTGGCCAGCAGTTCAATCGTCCCCCTACGATGTCCATTATGGACAAAGGTGTCGGCGAGAACGGTATCATAGACTGCTTCATACTCGCTCACCATCCGTTCAACACTGAACCGCTGCCAAACATAGTCTCGACAGGCCATGCGATCCAGTTGCGGCACTTGGGCAACAGCCGCCACACATTCGTCAACGGAGTGACACAGAAAACCGGTTTTGCCGTGCTCAATCACTTCAGGCGCTGCCCCCTTGGCGATCGCCACCACTGGCGTACCGGCTGCCATGGACTCAATCATCACTAGGCCAAAGGGTTCCTGCCACGTAATCGGAAAGAGCATGGCGATCGCTCCACCTAGGAGAGCATTCTTGGTTGGATGATCTGCTTCGCCGATAAATTGGATCAATTCACCATCAATGTGGGGTTCAATCAATTCCTTGAAGTAGTCGCGATCCACCCGATCCACTTTGCCGGCCATCCGCAGGGGGATGCCCACTCGCTTAGCAATTTCAATGGCATGGTGAGGGCCTTTTTCCGGGGAGAGCCGTCCCAAGAAGGCCAAATAGGGTGGATCGCTGGGCTGGGAATAGAAGTGATGGGTTTCCACGGCAATGGCGTTATAGACCGTGGCAATGTAGTTCAAATCCCGTAGTTGCCGCTGGGAATGGGAAATACTGACATAGTTTTGGTTGCGATATTGGCTGAAAATGCGCTCATTATCCGTCGTAAAGCGACCATGGAGCGTGTGAACAACGGGTGTTTTCACCAGACTGGCGTAGGGTAAAGCCGTATAGCCCACATGGGAATGGATGACATCAAATTCATTGGCACGACTAAAGACTTCTCCCAGTTGCAGAGCTTCATAGACGGCATATTCCTGCACATTGGGATCGAGGCGAATGGCGTGGGGATAGGTAGAAACCAATTTGGCTTGGGTAATGGAATCGCCACTGGCAAACAGCGTGACCTCGTGCCCTCGCTTGACTAACTCTTCTGTGAGCAGACTCACCACCAACTCCACACCCCCGTAGGCTGGCGGCGGTACCCGTTCCCACAGGGGAGCGATTTGAGCAATGCGCATACAAGCCTCCTCGAACAATACGGTTGGTCACCGCTGCCTTGATGCTAATCGCGCGATTGACTCAGCAGCATGGCTGCCTCAACGGTACGCAATCTCACTGAAAAAGACCAAGGGGGTAAATCCCTACCTGAAACTTCGGGAATCCGTACTATTATTTGTTATTGTCGCTACATTTTGGCAGTATAAATCAAGATATAATCTTGGGTTTGGCTTGAAGCTTTCGAGATAGAACTCACTTTTTCCAGTGAGAGAAAATGCTCTCGTCTAAACCCCCCACTGATCGCTATTCTATGAGCAGGTGCTGCCCCTTTCACGTTTTCTCAAATTTTAGTCGCAATCGTTCATGGATATTCAACTGATTCAACTCTTTGTTAACGGATTGGCGGTGGGCAGTATTATTGCCCTCGCAGCAGTGGGTTTGACGCTCACATTTGGGATTTTGCGCCTGCCCAATTTTGCCCACGGCGACTTTATGACGGCGGGAGCCTACCTAACGCTGGTGGCTAATGCAACAGGACTGGATATTTGGCTCTCAATGGCGATCGGTGGCTTGGGAACGGCAGGGTTGATGCTCCTGAGTGAGAAGCTCCTGTGGCAGCCGATGCGCGATCGCCGCGCAACCTCAACAACTCTGATTATTATTTCCATTGGTCTTTCATTTCTGCTGCGCAATGCTGTGATTCTCATCTGGGGCAGTGAAAACCAAACCTATCGGCTGCCAGTGATGCCTGCCCTTGATTTTTGGGGCGTGAAAATTATTTACTCGAAGGTGATTGTCATGATTTTGGCGGTGGTGGCGATCGCCACTGTGCACTTGATCCTGCAACGCACCAAGGTGGGCAAAGCCATGCGAGCCGTAGCCGATGATCTCGACTTGGCGCGGGTTTCGGGGATTGATGTCGAGTGGGTGGTGCTGTGTACTTGGCTCTTGGCGGGGGTGCTCACGGGGGTGGCCGGGGGTCTCTATGGCCTGATTACCGCTGTGCGGCCAACGATGGGCTGGTTTTTGATCTTGCCCCTGTTTGCCAGTGTAATTCTCGGTGGCATTGGTAATCCCTATGGGGCGATCGCTGGCGCCCTGATTATTGGCGTGGCTCAGGAGATGAGTACCCTGATGATTCCTTCTGAATACAAGCTGGCCGTTGCCCTAGTGATCATGATGGCGGTGCTTTTAGTACGTCCCCAAGGGCTATTTCGTGGCACGCTCAGTTAGTGTTCTTAGGAGAAGTCCCCTGAACCTTTACACCCTTGAAGCCCTTGTGGCTACCATCAATGCTGCGCCCCAAGACTGGCGCCCTTTGGTGTTTACCAATGGCTGTTTTGACCTGATCCATGCGGGTCATGTCCGCTATCTGGCAGCAGCCCGTGCCCTGGGCAAACGCTTGGTGGTGGGCTTGAATAGCGATCGCTCCGTGGCAACTCTAAAGCCAAAACGGCCAATTATTCCCGAACAGCAGCGGGCAGAGGTGCTTGCTAGTTTACGATCAGTAGATGCGGTGGTGCTATTTAGCGATCGCACTGCCACGAGCCTGATCGAGGTTCTCCAACCGGAGATCTACGTCAAGGGGGGCGATTACCAACTGGAGACCCTACCGGAAGCGGCGGCTGTGCAGCGCTATGGTGGTCGCATTGAACTCATTCAAGTAGAGGTTCCCAGTTCGACAACGGCGATCGTCCAACGCATTTTAGAGTTGCATGGGGAGGAGTCACCGGGCGCATGGTCACCACAGAACCAGCCTTAGCCGATTTACGGGAGCAGTTGTACAACGGCAACGAAAAATCCCAACTGGCCGCCATGAGCACCCTGAGTACGGCAGGCAGTGAAGGCTATCACCTCTTGCAGGAATTCCTCAAAGACAGTGCCACCTTTTCCCCCCCACCCGCCCCTTGGATCCGCGGTCAGGCCTATCGTCTCCTATTCCACAGCCCAGAAGCCTCTGTGCAAGCCTTTTTGCAACAACACTATCCCCAAGGGGTGATCCCGCTGCGCTCCGATCGCGGGGTGGACTATCAGGAACTGGCTGAACTCCTGGTGGCCGAAAAATTTGAAGCCGCCGATCGCCTGACGACGCAAAAGCTCTGTGAACTGGCGGGTCCTTTGGCACAAAAACGCCGCTGGCTCTACTTTACGGAGGTGGAGCAATTCCCGATTGTGGATTTACAAACCATTGATCAATTGTGGCTCGCCTTTTCCTTGGGTCGCTTTGGCTATTCGGTGCAACGGCAACTGTGGCTAGGCTGCGGTCAAAACTGGGATCGGCTGTGGGAGAAAATTGGCTGGCGGCAGGGCAAGCGGTGGCCGCGCTATCCGAATGAATTTATCTGGGACTTGAGTGCCCCGCGCGGACATTTACCCCTGACCAATCAACTGCGGGGCGTACAGGTGATCAACGCCCTGCTCAATCATCCCGCTTGGACAGCCTAGAATGGGGGTAGCAACAAGCGTAGCAGCAGTGGTGAGGTGGCAGCGATGAAAAAGAATATTCAGCGATTCATGGTGGCGATCGCCTTGATTATTGGCATCAGTGGCACAGTCATTCCACCCCAAGTCGTGGCTCAAACCAGTGGCGGCCTATTGACTGCTGAGCAAATGAAAAAACTCAATCTCAGTGTTGAGCAAAAACAGGCCGTACTGCGGCTAACCCTGCGCACCAACGATCGCATCCTCAAGATCCTTGATCGCCACCAGCAGCGCATCTTTCGCAATGCCATCAAACAGGGGAAATCTACCGGTGAAGCCATGGACGCCGTTTCGTTGCGCCCTGATCAAAAGACACAACTCTCGAAGGTGATGCAGGATACCCGCGTCGAAATGCTGACAATTCTCACCCCTGAGCAAGTGAAGCAACTGCAAGGAGCCCGCTAGCGTTATGAACGTTTTTGTCCTCTGTACCGGTCGCTGCGGTTCGGTCACGTTTGCCAAAGCTTCCACCTTCATCACCAATTTCAGCAGTGCCCATGAGTCGCGGACATTCCTGCTCGGTGAGGTGCGTTTGGCCTACCCCGATCGCCACATTAGAAGTGGATAATCGCCTTTCTTGGTTTTTGGGACGACTCGATCAAACCTATGGCGATCGCGCCTACGACGTTCACCTGCGGCGGGATGACCTCAGTGTTGCCCGCAGCTACCGCCAGCGCTATGGCATCTAGATGATGAAAGCATACCGCGAGGGCATCTTGCTCAACTTGCCAGCCAATGCTGACCCCTTAGAGGTGTGTTTGGACGATTGCCATACGGTGAATAGCAACATTGAACTCTTTCTGCGGGACAAAACCCACAAAATGACGATTGATTTAGCGGACATTCAAACCGCTTTTCCTCAGTTTTGGGAATGGATTGGTGCTGAAGGGGATCTAGAGGCTGCCCTAGGTTGTTTTCAAACAAAGCATAATGCGGCTTACTTTATTCCAGCTACCGCCATTGATAGCCTAGTACGGTCAGTGCGACGGCTCCTACCTCAGCCGCCCATTCAAAACACCTTAAAAAAACACCTTAAAGTAGAAAATCCTCGGGTGGCTGCTGCGGGACTACAATCGGTAAAACCGGTTCGAGATTGCCATCGGGACGGCCAATAATCTGATGGGAAATGACCTCGTGGCCACTGAGCGATCGCGCTGCTCGAACTGCTGCATTCACGTCCGCCACCTCTCCCCGAATCACCACTGTCCAATAACCCGCACCAATCCCCTCACAACTGACAAGGGTAACCTGAGCTGCTTTGACCAAGGTATCGGCCACAGCAAGGGCTGCCGGGTACCCCAAGACCTGCACCATGCCCACCGCTTCTGCTGCCATTGCCATTCCCCCTTCCACGTCTCCCATATTTTAGAAAAGGGCTGTGCTTAAGCTAAAGAAAGAGTGACCTAATTTCCTAAAGGTGGAGTAGATTCGATGCAGACCATAGGGGCGATCGCTGAGCTAGAGGCGGCTCTTGCCAACAATGGCATTTCTGCCCAACAAGCCCTCACCCTTTTGACAGCCGCTCTTCCCTTAGCCGCAAGCAGTGATCCTCAAGAACCATTGCCCCCCCTCCTCAGGGCACTACAAACCGCGAGCGATCGCCTGCGCCAACAACAGGTAGGCGACACCGTCACCTATGTGATCAACCGCAACATCAACTTCACGAATATCTGCGAGCAACACTGTGGCTTTTGTGCCTTTCGTCGCGATGCCACCGCTGCCGATGCCTACTGGCTCGACATTGACACGATCCTGAGCAAAGTGGCTGATGCAGTTGCCCAAGGGGCGACAGAAATCTGTATGCAGGGGGGACTCAATCCAGCCGCTAAAGAATGTGGCTCCAGTTTGCGCTATTACCAATCCCTCGTGCGGGACATTAAAACGGCCTTTCCTGAAATCCATCTCCACGCCTTTTCGCCCCAAGAAATTCAATTCATTGCCCGCGAGGATGGCCTCTCCTATGCCCAAGTGATTGATGTTCTGCATCAGACTGGGGTGGACTCCATGCCCGGTACCGCTGCGGAGGTGTTGGTGGATCGGGTGCGCTCAAAAATCTGTCCTGAGAAAATAAACACCGCGACATGGCTAGAGATTGTTGAAACCGCCCATCGTTTGGGGGTATGGACAACCAGCACAATGCTCTGCGGCCACATTGAAACGCCAGCGGATCAGGTGGCTCACCTACAACACCTACAGCAACTTCAGCAAAGGGCTTTGGAACACGACTATCCCGCGCGAATTACCGAGTTTATTCTGCTGCCCTATGTGGGGGAACTTGCCCCCAAGGCAATGCGACAATGGGTAGGACACCACCAACCGCAGTTATTACCGACATTGGTGCTAACGGCAGTGGCGCGGTTGTTTTTAGGGCGATGGATTCCGAACCATCAGCCTAGTTGGGTCAAACTGGGTCTTGAGGGGGCAACCATGGCCCTGAATTGGGGCTGTAATGATTTGGGGGGAACACTGATGGAAGAACACATTACCTCAGTGGCTGGAGCGCAGGGGGGCACGGGCGTTAGTCCAGCAGATCTGGTGGCCGCAATTGGCTCCTTAGGGCGAACCCCATGTCAGCGCACCACACTTTACCATCCCGTTGGAGAGTTGCGATGACCACGGAATCTCAGCCTTCGGTTCAGTCTCCCCGTCGGTTCCGCCCTTGGCTGGTGGGGGGTATTGCTGTGGTTATTGCCGGGGCAGCCGCCGCTGCGGGGGTCTTCCTGTGGCAACGGTTTAGTCAACGTCCGATCGCGCCCGGAATGGCGATCGCCCCCAATAGCGCCCTACTGACCCTCACTTTACCCACGGATCCCAAGCCTTGGGAAGCCCTTGCCAAAAGTGGCCTGTTACAAGCCCAACCTTGGTTGAACCCCAGCTATGATCCGCTCTCGCCAGAGGGGGTGAATCTGGCGCAACTGGATTACCTCAAGGATGTGCGCCCGTTTATTGGTGACCAAGCCACAGTGGTCTTGTTGCCCATTACCCCAGAGTCCGTCAGAGAATTGCCGGTACCGCCCCACGTTTGGATTGTGCCGACCCTAAATGTACCGATGGGGGAGCAACTGCTGCAAAGCGTCATTGGCGAGCCGATCACAGAAATCAACGGCGTGAAAATCTTCAAGGCCAAGGGGATTCTCCCTGACCCCGATAGCGGCGCGATCGCCCTTATTACGCATGAGAATCAGGCCTACATCATTTGGAGTCAGCACCAGAGCGCCCTGCAACAAGTCATTGCCACCGCCCAAGCCAACAACGGCATTGGCAGCCAGCCCACCTATCAACAGGCAGTGAAAGGGTTATCGGATCATCGCCCTTTGGTGGAACTTTATTTGAACCTACCCGCCTTTTTAGCCAGTCAGATGGCCGCCCCTGAAGGAAGTCTGCCTGAACCCCCGCGGGAACTGCAAGGGATGGTGCTCACCGCAGACATGACCCCTGAGCAAATCGAATTGGAGGCGGTGACTTGGCGCCCTGAGCAGAATCCAGCCCTGGTCAGTGAAGGTCAAAGCCGTGAACTTAGTCGTCTTGTGCCTGAAACGACCCTTGCTTTTTACGGTACAGGCTCCTTTAAGAATTTATGGCAGAATACCCCCGCCTCAGTGAAAGAGACGATCGCCAGCACGGTTAAAGATCTCACTGGCCTCGATTGGCAACAGGCCTTTGTGCCTTGGATGGATGGCGAATTTGCTGCTGCCTTTGTGCCCGTTCCCGCCCTAGGCAATGCCCCTAGTTTGCTCTTTCTCAGTCAGACCGGCGATCGCCCCCAAGCGAGTCAAACCCTGAGCCAGCTCGATAGCCAAATTCGCGATCGCCTACGGTGGCAAGTACAACAAACCGCCCCTGAACCGCAACCCCTCACCACTTGGCGCATTCCGCCGGGCTTGCCGGTGGGGCAGCATGGCTGGCTAAATGACCAGACCCTCTTTTTGGGACTTGGCCCGTTGACGGATATGCGTACCCCCCCTACGCGCTCCTTGGCTGACTCTCCCCTCTATCGTGCAGTGCTGCCCCATCCCAAGGGCACCCAGTTTTACCTCAATTTGAGTGATTTGGCGCCGTTGCAAAATAACTTGCTGTTGCCACAGTTAGCCCCTGAAATCGCGCGATCGCTCCAACCCTTTGCTGCCCTAGGCATTACCAGTCAGGTGCGAGATAATCAGTTTACCCACTACATGGCTCGAATTCGCCTAAAACCCCTCTCACCACCGGAGGTTCAGCCAACGCCGGGGGAACCCTAAAACTAGACGCAGATTTGCTACTGAAGGACATGACTGAATTACTGTGGAACCAGATGTTTTGCTGAAACGATATAGCGTGGGCGATCGCGACTTTGCCGGGGTACGCTTGCGCCGTGCTAACCTGAGTCGGTGTATTTTGACGGGCATTGATCTTTCCCGTGCCGATCTCACTGATGCTGCCCTACAGAGCACGAACCTGCAAGGGGCTGATTTGCGGGGGGCAATTCTCACTGGCGTGAATCTTAGTCAGGCGGATTTGCGGGGGGCGGATCTGCGGGGCGTGATTTTAATCAGTGCCGATCTCCGCTGGGTGTCGTTGCGCAAGGCCAACCTAACGGGGGCGGATCTCAGCCGTGCCAACCTTGCCAATGCCGATCTCAGTGAAGCCAACCTCACCGGTGCCCAACTGAGTGAAGCGATTTTGCGGGATGCTAATTTGACGCTCACGGATCTTACCCTTGCTGAGCTAGAACGTGCCAACCTCACCCGTGCCAACTTAACGGAAGCCTACCTGCGGGGCGCTGATCTTGCGGATGCCGTCTTGCGGGAAAGTCAACTGGTACAGGCCAATTTGCGCGGTGCCAACCTCAGTGCCACCAATCTGTACCAAGCCAATTTAGAGCGAGCCGTCCTGATTGGGGCGAATCTGCGTCGTGCCCGTCTTGAGGAAGCCCATTTGCGGGAAGTGGCCTTCAAAGAAGCCAACTTACGCCATGCCTGTTTGGACAAAGCCAATCTTGTTGGTGCCGATTTACGGGGAGTGAGCCTTGCCCAAGCACTGTTGCGGGGAGCCGATCTCAGTTCCGCGATTCTCATTGGTGCCAACTTAATGGGGGCGAATCTCAGCGGTGCCGATCTGCGGGGAGCCAATCTCATTGAAGCGATTCTTACCGGTGCCAGCCTCAATGGCGTTGATCTCAGTGCTGTGGATATGAGCGAGGCGATTTTGCCGGATGGCTATCTCTCGGAATAGCCTCAAGGGAAGACCGCTGCTGGTGTAGATTAGAAGATCGGTGATTTTGAGACAGGCATGGCAACCACGTATCGCATTGCTGTTTTGGCCGGGGATGGTATTGGTCCAGAAATTACGGCTGTTGCCCTCGATGTGTTACAGGCGATCGCCCCTCGCTTTGAATTGGCCTTTGACTTTATTCCTGCCCTTGTGGGCGGCTCTGCCATTGATGCTGTGGGGGAACCCTTGCCAGCAGCAACGCTGGAAACCTGTCGGCAAAGTGATGCCGTGCTTTTAGCCGCCATTGGCGGAACGCAGTGGGATAGCTTACCCCGTCATCTGCGCCCGGAGACGGGATTACTTGCCCTTCGCGCTGGTCTGGGTTTATTTGCTAACTTACGCCCCGCCAAGATTTTTCCGCAACTGCTCCATGCCTCGTCCCTGAAGCCGGAAGTGATTGCCGGCGTGGATCTCATGGTGGTGCGTGAACTGACTGGCGGCATTTACTTTGGTCAACCGCGCGGTATTTTCACCACGGAAACGGGTGAGCAGCGGGGGGTGAATACGATGGCCTACACCGCCACGGAAATTGATCGCATTGGCCGCGTGGCCTTTGAAACGGCTCGCAAACGGCAGGGCAAACTCTGCTCGGTGGATAAAGCCAATGTCCTTGAAGTTTCCCAACTGTGGCGCGATCGCCTGACTGCGCTTAGCGCTGAATATCCCGATGTGGAACTCACCCACCTCTATGTGGACAATGCCGCAATGCAACTGGTGCGTGCCCCGAAACAGTTTGACACAATTGTCACCAGTAACTTATTTGGTGATATTCTCTCCGATATTGCTGCCATGCTCACGGGCAGTATTGGTATGCTTCCCTCCGCCAGCCTAGGGGAATCCGGGCCGGGTCTGTTTGAACCGGTTCATGGCTCGGCGCCCGACATTGCCGGCCAAGACAAAGCCAACCCTCTGGCAATGGTACTCAGTGCGGCCATGATGCTGCGTTATGGCCTCAACCAACCAGCAGCAGCGCAAGCGATCGAAGAAGCGATTACTGCTGTTTTAGATCAAGGCTACCGCACTGGCGATTTAATGGCTGAGGGCTGTACGCTGGTGGGCTGTCGCGAAATGGGCAACCTCTTGATTAAAGAATTATCCCAATAGGCTCCTACTCCTTTGCTAGTAATCTTCAACTACTAACCCCTAGCTATTACTCCCCCAACATTGCCCACCTTCTTTGATTGGCGAGTGCCTCTGCTAGGATGTTAGGAGCTTTTGGTGCTCTTGGTAATGCGAAGATTATCCCAACTGGAGAGGCTTGTTGAGCCTTTTCTCTGGTATTTCCGTCTTTTTGTCATTATTCCCGTCATTTTTAGCCTACTCAGTACCTTTGCTCTATTTATTCTCGGCAGTCATGAAATTCTTTTAGGGCTGGGCATCCAATTTCGCAATTATGGGGATTCCACAATTTATATCAAAACCCTTGGCTACATCATCACGGGTATTGATTTGTATTTAATTGGCATTATTTTGTTGCTGTTTGCCCTCGGTATCTATGAACTGTTTATTTCTAAAATTGATGCGGGTCTGGCTCGCGATCGCGCCACTGATATTTCCCTGATGCAGGCTCAGAGCTTAGATCAGCTTAAGGATAAACTGCTAAAAACAATCGTCATGGCTTTAGTGGTGACTTTCTTTAAGCAACTGATTGCCTTCAATGTCAAAACGCCCCTTGACCTACTCTATCTGGCCACCGCAATTCTGATTATTGCCATCAGCACATACTTGATGTACCGCGTCAGTTCAGAAGCCCATCACTAGATGCTTAGGGTTTCCAAGAAATGGTGTTTCTAAGTAGCATGAATCTGCGCCAACAGGGCATCCACCTGCTCAATACTCAGGGGTTGCGAGAAATAATAGCCTTGGGCATAGTCACAGCCCAGTTCCCGCAGTCGCGTCACTTGATAGGGATGCTCCACCCCTTCGGCAATCACTTCGAGTTCCAATCCCTTGGCAAGGCTGACAATGGCATCAATCACAAGGGGTTTTTGCTCGGTTTCAGTGATCAGCTTCACAAAGCTGCGATCTATTTTGAGGATGTCAATGGGAAGATTGGTCAAGTAGCACAGGGAAGAATAACCCGTGCCAAAGTCATCGAGGCTGAGCTTGATGTCTTGAGCCTTGAGTTTAAGTAATATGTCGCGCACCTGATCGGGCTGATCAATGCCTACACTTTCGGTCATTTCGAGGTGCAGGCAATGGGGGGGAATCTGGGTTTGCGCCAAGGCGGCTGAGATTTGCTCCAAAAGGGCAGGGTACATCAGTTGCCGATTCGATAAATTCACATTCACAGACAACTGACACTGGGGAAATTGCTCGTGCCAGTGCTGAAGATCGCGGCAAGCCCGCCAGATCACCCAATCGCCAATAGGCAAAATCAGTCCCGTTTCCTCAGCAAGGGGAATGAAGCGATCGGGCAGTAATAAACCTTGGGTGGGATGTTGCCAGCGAATCAGGGCTTCAAAACCGTAGAGACGATTATCACTAAGACGATAGATGGGCTGATAAAAGAGGGTAAATTCATCCCGCTCAATAGCTTGGCGCAACCCCACTTCAAGGGAGAGGCGATCGCGCGCCATCAAATGCATTTCTTCACTAAAGACTTGATAGCGATTGCCCCCCGCCAGCTTGGCACGATACATGGCAATATCGGCATTGCGCAAGTAGTTTTCTGCTTTTTCAATGTGGGACGATCGCGTGGCCACGCCGATACTCACCCGCAGCGTAATTGGTTGATCTTTGACCATAAAGGGTTTATCGAGTTCACAGCGAATGCGATCGCACACCCCCAAAGCATCGTTGTTGTCACGAATATCATCCAGCAAAATCACAAACTCATCGCCGCCAATACGAGCCACGGTGTCATCGGGGCGCACAATTCGGGTGAGGCGATTGGCCAATTCAATCAAAATCAAGTCACCGCAACTGTGGCCAAGGCTGTCGTTAATGACCTTGAACCGATCAATGTCAATGAACAAAATGGCAAACTTGTAGTCGGGACGACGCCGACCATGGCGAGCCGCCTGTTCAATGCGGTCAAAGAGGAGCGTGCGATTGGCTAGCCCCGTCAGCGAGTCATGGAGGGCATCATGGAGCAACTGCCTCTCTGCAAAGTAATGCTCAGTCAAGTCGGTTAAAGAACCGGCAAAGCGTATGGCATTGCCATGGGTATCCCGCAGCACCAGCCCCCGTGCCAACGCCCAGCGATAAGAGCCGTTGCGATGTTGAATGCGAAACTCTTGGTGAAAATGGGGGGTTTGGCCGCGCACATGGAGCATTAAATTCAATTTGACCCGCTCAACATCTTGGGGGTGTATCCGCTTGAGCCAATCGTCAATGTGGTTGCCAATTTCGTGATCCTGATAGCCGAGAATATTTTTCCAGCGCGAGGAATAAAACGTCTCATTGGTCGTCAAGTTCCAGTCCCAGATGCCATCATTGATGCCACGGGTGAGCAACGCGTAGCGATCGCTGGTTTCCAGCAACGCTGCTTGGGTTAACTTTATATCCGTGATGTTGTAGCCGCAGATCAGGCCTGCGCCATTGGGAAACCGCACAAAAGCCCAGATCACCTCTCGGACTTGGCCATCTGCACCATGGACAGGTACCTCCTGCCAACCGCTAGGAGCATGAATCATCCAATAGTGAATTTGCCGCTGGGTCTCTGAATCGGGAAAGCATTGACTCAAAAAGTCCTGCGACAGTAAATCTGCTATATCCCATCCCAATTGGGTCGTGACCTCTTGGTTGATGGAGTAAATCTGCCCTTCATTGTCATAGAACAGGATCAGCAGAGGTAAACGGGCACAAACCCCCCGCAGCAACTCGTAGGGGTCTGCACTGGCTGGAAAATCAAATCCATAGCCCGCCTGCCCACCCATGATTGGCCGACCGAATTGAGGAAACAAAAACGAGGCATCGTGCTCCATAATCCTATCCTAGCTTTGGTGTTTGGGAAATAACAGCTGAAGCCAGCCAATGGCACTAGAAAGACCCCTTCCCCTTGGAGCCTCCTTCGACATCATTCGTTGCAAACCCCGCAGATTTTTGTATTTTCTAACCTGACTGGTTAAGCAATATCTAATTGTTGCCCCACCTCTGGTGAGGTATATTTTAATCCCAAGATCCAGAAAATTTGCTGCACAATTGCCTCATATTGCTCACTAGAGAGGAGGTTTTTTTTCTGATGTAAAAGAAGTAGCCGACTCAACTGTTCGGTGGCGGTTGCCAACTCCTCAGCCTCGGGATAAAGACTCTCCAATACAGCGCCCAGATCCGCTTTTGCCGTAGCCACCCCTTCAGCAATCACAGGCTTGAGCATTGGTGCATACTGACGCAGTAGGCGCCGTAGGTGATAAATCTGGGAAATGGATAGGTACAGCATAACTACCTACCGTTTGCTTTGCCAAGGCAACAATAGAAAAATTAGAAAAATTTTGGCTTCATTCAAAATCTACCACCCGCCTAGGGGGAAGGGAGTTACCTAGGCTACAAAATCCCAGTGAATGTTCTAAATTTTTCTTTAGTTTCTTGCTGCTTTTTATTGATTAGACTCATCCTTTGCTCTTATCTTTATAATTCATTAACATTTTTTTTGTCATAGTCAATCCTTAGGGTCTTCTAGGCTTTTTTGCGGCCATTGAGGGGTCGTTGCAACGAAACTCTTTTCAGAACGATAACGGCAAGGCGGTTGGTTTTTTCAGCCTAGTGCGCAAAAAAGCCCACAATCACCAGCGGAATAAAGAGGCTTAGGGCAGCAATGAGGAGTAAATTTTCTGGCTCGACGTTAATGATCGTGGGTTGATTACGTTTCTTTTGGGGGTTTGGATCGGTCATGGCAGGATACCCGATGGATACCCCTAGCCTAACAAACGCTGTCGCAGCCCTTGCGCATGTTAATCGCTCGAAAGAATCGGCTATGATACTCTCAGGTGCCTAAATAAGCGGGGATCCCTATGCAGTGTCCCTATTGCCACCATACGGATAGTCGGGTTCTAGAGTCTCGATCGGCAGAGGGGGGGCAAAGTATTCGGCGGCGTCGAGAGTGCCTCCAATGTAGCCGTCGCTTCACCACCTACGAGCGGATTGAGTACGTTCCTATTACGGTCATTAAACGCAATGGCGATCGCGAGTCCTTTGATCGCTCAAAATTGTTGCGGGGCATCATGACCGCCTGTGGCAAAACCAACATTCCCCAACAAAAAATTGAAGCCCTCGTAGATGATATTGAGGCGGATTTGCAGTTGCGATCGCGCCGCGAAGTCACCAGCGCTGAATTGGGGGAAGCAGCACTCCAACGGCTGCGTCATCTTAGTGAAGTGGCCTATGTTCGTTTTGCTTCGGTCTATCGCCAGTTCCAAGGGATTAGTGATTTTGTTGCCGAATTAGCCCATCTCCAAGAGACCCCTGCTTCACCAGAGTTGGTGACGGCCTCCCAGTCTTAGCGCTGCTTCATCGGTAAGTCGGCATTAATTGTGTCAATGAGCCGCTGCTCCTCGTCATTGATCTGGTCAATGTAGTGATCAAAAATTTGCGCTAACTGCGGTGCATAGAAGCGGTGCAGGCTGTAGTTGGGCGTCGCTGGGAAGCCCCGCCGTTTTTTATGGCGTCCGCCCGCTCCCGGATCAAAGCGCTGAATGCCGTTGGCGATCGCCCATTCAATGGGTTCATAGTAACAGGCATTGAAGTGCAGGCAATCAATCTCCTGGGCACTGCCCCAATAGCGACCGTAGAGATTGGCTCCCTTGGTGATACAAAAGGACATGGCAATGGGACGCTGACCGCCATTGCTGGGATAGGCAGCAAAGAGCACCACGCGGTGACGATAGCGATCGCTCAGGGCTTCAAAAAACTGCCGTGTTAGATACTTGCTGCCCCACCAGCCAAATTTGTCGCAGGTATCGGCATAGAAATCGTACATCTGTCGCAACAGGCTGCGGCTGACCTCATCCCCCTGATGAACTCGAAACGTGAGATCCGCTTGAGCCACGGCCTTGCGTTCCCGCTTGATGTTGCGGCGTTGGTTGGCATTGAAGTCCGCCAAATAGTCGTCAAAGGTCTGATAGTTGCGATTTTGCCAAATGTAACTGTGGTGGAGCCACGCACGATAACCGTAGGCTTCGGCAGCGGGTTGCCATTGGGGATCGACGTAGAGAAAGTGGCAACTGGAAAAACGGTGACGCTGACAGAGGCGATCAATTTCGTGGAGCATCACCTTGGTCATCAGAGCCACATCCACTCCCTCGGCCATGAGAAAGCGATAGCCCACCGCCGGCGTAAAGGGCGCCATCCCCAGCAGCTTCGGATAATAGCGAATGCCCAACCGCGCCGCCAGCTCTGCCCATTGGTGATCAAAGACAAATTCCCCTTGACTGTGGCCTTTGACATAGAGGGGAGCGGCAGCGACCAGTTCCCGCTGACCTTGGCGATCGCGCCAAACCAAGAGATGATGGGGGAGCCAACCGGTTTGCAGCGTTGCACTGCCAGAGGCTTCAATTTGGTGCAGCCATTCCCATTCAAAGAAGGGGGTTTCTAGGGGCAACGCAAGAGCATCCCACTGCTCCTCGGGAACGCTGGCGATCGCATTCACCCACTGAATCGTTAGCTCCGGTGCCAGTGCCGCTGCAAACTCTGCCATACCCCTCAGGGAAACTGCGTCTCTGTTGTACTATAGCAAGTGCTTTAGATAAAGACACTGCCATCGGGCATTAATGCCTGCTCCAAGCAAGCCTCCAGCAACAGGGCACTACTGAGATCAGCACGCATTAGGTTGGCTTGACGTAAATTGGCACCCTTGAGATTCGTGCGGGCTAGGTAGGCATCAATGAGGCGAGCTTCTTGCAAATCCGCCCCGGTGAGATCCGTACGCCGCAAATCCGCCTTATTCAAAACCGCTTCCCGCAAGTTCACCCCTTGAGCTTGGGCATCATCAAGCCGCGCCTCAGAGAGAATCGCTTGACTTAAATCCGCTTGCGTGAGAATCGCTCCCCGCAGGTCTGCTTGAGCCAGCCGCGACTGCCGTAAGTTGCTTCCCACCAGATTCGCCTCATAGAGAATGGCACGGGTGAGAATCGCCCCCTGAAGATTGGTATTTGCCAAATTGGCTTGGGTCAGGTTGGCGGCATTAAGGTTGGCCTCCTTGAGATTGGCTCCCTTGAGGTTAGCCCGTGATAAATCCGCTCCTGCCAAATTCGTTCCTTGGAGATCGACTTGGCGGAGATCTGCACCCACCAGACTTGCCCCCTCCTGATAGTTCTCTTTGCGAAAGTTAGCACTGCGCAGACAGGAGCCAGCCAAAACCGTATGGCTTAAATTCACCTGTCGCAAGTCACTACTCAGGAAGTTGCAGTCGCGAAAAACCGCCAATGTGAGATCTGCCCCCTGCAAATTGGCGCGATCAAAAACGCAACCATGACATTGGGCATCACGAAAATGGCTATCGTTAAAAACTGCTTGGGTAAAGTTGCATCCTTCCAAGCGTGCTCCCGTCAACAGAGCATAACTAAAATCAGCACGGCCAAAATGACAGAACTGCAAGTGTGCCCCCTGTAAACTAGCACCCCGCAAATCAATGCCGATTAAATCGGCGCCAACCAGATTGAGGCCAGTCAGATTCACAGTTTGAAAATTGGTTTGACCCTTGGCATAGCAGGCGAGCAATTCTGCGGATTCCATCGTTAGTCTCCAGCAGGGAGCAGCATTGGCATTCCAGCAATACCATACCTATAGTGAACCCTGCCAGTCCCCATACTGCAGTCCATAGTGTTGGAGAATCTCCTCACAGCGTGCTTGCATGTTTGGCGTTGGCGGCCAAGTCACGGCAATGCCTTCAATTTGGCTCAATTCGTAGTCAAAGCGGGAACAGGTTTGGGGCAACAGCCGCACAGAAATCCCATCAAGTAACTGCAAGTGGGCAGCCAGCTCACGATAGACGGCCAGTGGCAGGCGGGGATTGTAGTACACACGTTCACTCATGGGGCTGGGTAGGGGGGGTGGGCAGTGCACAACAATTGACATCATTCAAGCAAACTTTACCCCACGCTAAAGCCCAGCGCACAAGTGCCACACGATTTTCTGATTTTGTTTTCATCAGAATATTACTGATATGGTTATCTACCGTACGCTTGCTGATGTCTAGTTTGGCGGCAATGTCTTGGTTGGTTAGCCCCGCCGCCACAAGCTCCAACACCTGTAGCTCACGCTCCGACAGCAGTGAATACTCCAACCGATCGTCTTGCGGTATAGACATCCCTAAATCCGTATAATTACTTAGACCCTTATACTCATTCTAGTTGACGATTTCTCTCCTTGCTGCTCTTTTAGCCCAAAACCACACGATTCCCTTACACACGCCCGGCCATCAACGGGGTCGAGGCATGGAACCGCTGTTGCGTGCCCTTTGGGGAATGGCCTTAGCCCAAGATTTAAGTGAGTTGCCCGGCCTTGATAATTTGGCGCAGCCAACAGGAGTGCTGGCAGAGGCACAGGCGGCGGTAGCGGCGACGGCGGGGAGCGATCGCGCTTGGTTTTTGGTGAATGGTGCCACCAGTGGTCTTTTAGCCGCACTTCTAGCCACGGTAGGGCCGGGCGATCGCGTTCTTGTGGGGCGCAATGTCCACCGCTCAGTGATTGCGGGACTGGTGTTAACGGGGGCGAAGCCCGTCTATTTGGGAGTCGCGGTTGATCCCCAGTGGGGGCTGCCGTTGCCCATTACCCGTGATGTGGTTGCCGCCGGCTTGGCTGCCTATCCCGATACCAAGGCGGTTGTGCTTGTCAGTCCCACCTATGAAGGCCTTTGCTCACCCTTGGTCGAGATTGCTCAGTGCGTCCATGACCACGGTTTGCCCCTCATTGTCGATGAAGCCCACGGCAGTCATTTTGCCTATCATCCCGCCTTTCCGGTAGCTGCTTTGGCCGCAGGCGCAGATGTGGTGGTGCAGTCGTGGCACAAAACCCTCGGCACGTTAACCCAAACGGCAGTGCTGCATCTGAAGGGGGAGCGGGTGTCCCCTGAGCGCTTGAGTCAAGCCCTGAACCTCGTGCAAACCACCAGTCCCAGCTATTGGTTTTTGGCAGCCCTTGAGCGGGCGGGGGTGCAGATGGCTGAGCAGGGAGAGCAAATCTACGCCCGACTTCTCCAGTGGGTTAAGACCTCTCAATGGCCTTTGCCGCGCTGGCAGCCCACAGGCATCCCTCAGGATCCGCTGCGATTGACCCTAGGGACGTGGTCGATCGGTCTGACGGGGTTTGCCCTAGATGAGCTGTTGCAACCGCAGATCATTGCTGAATTTCCCAGCGGGCGATCGCTCACCTTTTGCCTTGGCCTCGGTACCAGCCAAACAATGCTCGAAATCTTGGCCGATCGCCTAAAAAGTGTTTGCGCCGAATACTGCTACCATGCCCCTCTGCCACCACTGGCCATCCCCCCAATCCCTAACCTTGAAGAACCTACGCTCTCACCACGGGACGCCTACTTTTGCCCACAGGCATCGGTTCCCCTCAAGGCGGCCTTAAATGAGATTAGCGCCGAGACACTCTCCCCCTACCCACCGGGAATTCCCGCTGTTATCGCCGGGGAACGGATCACTGCATCAGTGATTGAAACCTTGCAAACCCTCCAAGAGCTGGGGGCAGAGATCGTGGGGGCTGCCGATCCTACGCTACAAACCCTAAGAATCTGTAGGGTCTAGTCTTCCCAGTCCTCCTCTTCAATGAGATGGCTCACCAAATGCTGTTCCAAGAGGGGTTGCAGGTGTTGAAAATCTTGGGGAGAGAGGAGTTCAGGTTCTTGACCGGGGACAAGACGGGCAACGTACAGGGTCGGACTCAGGGGCGTATAAACGCTGTATTCTCGCGTACCGCAAAAGAAGCTACTGCCGAGGGGTTGATACTCCTCAATGTCATCATCGGCTTCCACTTCAACCGTGAGAATCTCATCTTCATCCAGATCCGGTAGTTCACCCGCTACGGTGAGGGTCAGTGCAGTGCGCTTGAGGGTGAGGTTTTGTTCTTCAAGGATGGCACGGGCTGTATCAAAGACCGCATCAATTTCCTGCTCCTCTAGGGGCACCAAGGTTTCTTCCTCGTCGTTTTCGACCACGACCGCAAAAATTTCTACGGGATAGTCCACTGGCCGCAGCAGCGCATAGGTTTCCCCTTGCACATTCAGACGAAACTCGATGTAGCAGTCGAGGAAGCGACCGTCATCATCGTAAAGGCGGAGTTGCTCCATCTCCTCCTCGAAGTCTTCCTCCTCCCAGGGCTGCTCATTACTGTTTTGCTGGTTTTGATAGTTTGAACCCATGCTGCTTCGGTAAAAAGATTCCCTATGGCATTGGAGCATACCATGCAGCGGGTCGCCGTGGGGCATTCCCTGTGGCAGCCTTGGTTAATTTTCTACAAAAAATTAAAATTAAGGGGGATCTAAGCCGGCAAATAGGGCGGCAACCACCTGTGCTGCCTTCTGATCGAGCTTGTGCCAGTCCACCTCCCCAGCAGGGTCAAAGAGGCTGAGGTCAGCTTGCACCTCCCCCACCTGAAAGTCATGGATGCCGCTGTAGTCGAGTTCTGGGGTGTACTGCTGAAAACAAATTTGGTAGCACAGCTCCCACAGGTTCACCCGCTCTTGGCGATCGCCCTGACGTAAGTGCAGCCAGTAGAGAATTTGTGGTTCGGCTTCACCACAGGGAATCTCAACGGTTTCATAGGTGCCCTGCCAAGGGGAAGTTTCTAGCGATCGCCGCAGATGATCAAGCAGGCGAATCAGTGCCGGTTGAATCAGTTGTGCCGCTGCATACCAAGGATGATCTGTGTTGGCCGTCATGAGACTAAGCGAGGGGTTTTTTGACATTGTAGGCTTCGTGGGAGAGCACACTACGGGGTTCAATGCGATCGCCCGTGTCATAGCAGATGAGGCGATAGTCATAGCTCAGGGGAATACTAATAATGCGGCGATCGTGATTCAGGCGCTTGCCCTTGAACTGGCGATAGTCGGCCCCTGCAAGGAGTTCTGCAATCACTTGGCGGGCTTTGAGGACAATCCACTTGGGCAATCCCTGTAGATCCACCACATCCTTGGCAAAGGTGGCCTCCCACTCCTGCCGTGCCAGTCGTGCCTGTTCCCGTTCTGCTACCTCTAGAGCTTTTGCTTGGATCAACTGAGCGCAGTAGTGGCAAACCTGACCATAGCCTTGGTGGCCGCAGGGAAATTTTTTCCGACGACGTGGCATAGGGCGTTCTCAAAAAAAACTCAAAAAAAGCAAAACAGGGCAGAGAGTTATACCCCCCACCCTGAGCATCTATTGATATTTTCCGTCTAAAGGCGTACCACCGGCAACTTAGCCAAGCAGGGCATTGGCCTTGGCCACCACATTGTCCACCGTGAAGCCAAATTTCTCCATGAGGACGTTACCGGGAGCCGAGGCACCAAAGCGCTCGATCGACACCGTTGCATCGGCATAGCGGCACCAACCAAAACTCGAAGCCGCTTCTACAGCAAGGCGTTTTACCCCCGCAGGGAGCACACTGGCTTTGTACTCAGGGGATTGCTCCTCAAACAGTTCCCAAGAGGGCATGGACACGACCCGCACCTTCTTGCCACTGGCCGTCAGGGTTTCAGCAGCCTTGACACAGAGGGAGACTTCTGAACCGGTGCCAATCAGGATCAAATCGGGTGTCCCTGCACAATCTACCAGCGTGTAGGCACCTTTGGCGACATTGGCCGCAGAGGTACCGGCCAAGTTGGGGACATTTTGCCGCGTCAGTGCCAAGAGGGTTGGCTGTTTGCGGCGTTGGACGGCCACTTGGTAGGCACCCGAGGTTTCATTGCCATCGGCAGGACGGATCACCAGTAGGTTGGGAATGGCACGCAATGAGGCCAAGGTTTCCACGGGTTGGTGGGTAGGGCCATCTTCACCAAGAGCAATGGAGTCGTGGGTCATCACATAGATCACCCCCGCTTGGGAGAGGGCTGAGAGGCGCAGGGCAGGCCGCAGGTAATCGGCAAAGACCAAGAAAGTGGCACAGTAGGGAATCAAGCCGGAATTGTGGAGAGCAATGCCGTTGCAGATGGCGGCCATGCCGTGTTCCCGTACGCCAAAGCGAATGTTGCGATTTTGGTACTGGCCTTTTTGGAAGTCACCGGAGCACTTGAGTTCGGTGAGGTTGGAGTGGGTCAAGTCGGCAGAACCGCCAATGAGTTCCGGCAGATTGGGGGCGATCGCGTTCAGGCAAATTTCCGAATGCTTGCGGGTGGCCACAGCCTTATCTTCAGGAGTGTAGCTCGGCAGATTGGCATCCCAGTTGGCGGGCAGCTCACCCCGCAGCAGCCGTTCAAATTCGGCAGCCTCCTCAGGATACTTTTGGCGATAGGTGGCGAGGGTTTGGTTCCACTCCGCTTCATAGCTAGCACCGCGCTCCACGGCTTTGCGGAAGTGGTTGAGGACATCCTCGGGGACAACAAAAGGCTCATAGTTCCAGCCAAGGTTTTCGCGGGTGAGCTTGACTTCCTCAGGCCCAAGAGCAGCGCCGTGCACCCCAGCGGTGTTGGCTTTGTTGGGGGAACCATAGCCAATGGTAGTGGTGACTTTAATGAGTGAAGGTTTATCGGTTACGGCTTTGGCCGCTTCAATGGCTTTGGCAATGCCCGCAAGATCCGTATTGCCATCGGCGACGTGCTGCACGTGCCAACCATAGGCCTCAAAGCGCTTGCAGACATCCTCTGTAAAGGCAATGTCGGTGGAACCGTCAATGGAAATGTGGTTATCGTCGTAGAGGGCAATGAGTTTGCCTAAGCCCCAGTGACCCGCAAGGGAGCAGGCTTCGCCGGAGATGCCCTCCATGTTGCAGCCATCGCCAAGGATAACGTAGGTGTAGTGATCCACTAGTTTGACATCGGGCTTGTTGAAGCGAGCCGCTAAGTGGGCTTCCGCCACTGCTAAGCCAACGGCGTTACAAATCCCTTGACCGAGAGGGCCTGTGGTCACCTCCACACCGGGGGTTTCAAAGTTTTCCGGGTGACCGGGTGTGCGCGATCCCCATTGGCGAAACTGTTTAATGTCCTCGATGGTGACGCTGTCGTAGCCCGTGAGGTAGAGCAGGGCATACTGCAACATACAGCCATGACCCGCCGAAAGGACAAAGCGATCGCGATTGAACCACTGCGGATTTTTGGGGTTAAACCGCATGAACTGGTTCCACAGCACATAGGCCATGGGTGCTGCCCCCATGGGTAGGCCGGGGTGCCCGGAGTTGGCCTTTTGCACCGCATCGATCGCTAGGAAACGAATCGCATTAATACAGAGTTCATCAAGGGATTGAGTCACCGCAGGCATTGCTTTCTCTCTCTAATTGGGTTTGCAGCAGACAGTTAACGATCGGGAGTAAATTTGCGGAAGGCCAACGTGACGTTGTGCCCACCAAAGCCAAAGGAGTTGGACAAAGCCACCGTCACCGGACAAGCCCGGCTCTGATGGGGAACATAGTCCAGATCGCAGGCAGGATCCGGTTGCTCCAAGTTAATTGTAGGGGGGATGCGATCGTGGGCAACTGCCATCACCGTTGCGATCGCCTCAATACCCCCTGACCCCCCTAGGAGGTGCCCCGTCATGGATTTTGTCGAACTCACGGGAACGCGACGGGCATTTTCCTCACCAAGGGCACGTTTAATGGCGGCAGTTTCCGTACTGTCGTTGGCGGGGGTGCTTGTACCGTGGGCATTGATATAGCTCACCTGATCCGGGGCAATCTCCCCATCCTTGAGGCAGGCTTCAATGGCACGGGCCGCCCCTTCTCCCCCCGGTGAGGGAGCAGTCATGTGGTAGGCATCACAGGTCAAGCCATAGCCCACCATTTCTGCATAGATGCGTGCCCCCCGGGCAAGGGCAAATTCCAATTCTTCAAGGATCAAGATGCCTGCCCCTTCCCCAAGGACAAAGCCATCGCGGTTGAGGTCAAAGGGACGGCTGGCATGGTGGGGGTCATCATTGCGGGTGGACAGGGCACGGGCTGCCGCAAAACCCGCCACCGATAGGGGAGTAATCGCTGCCTCAGTACCGCCACAGATCATCGCCTTGGCATAACCGTGCTGCACCATGCGGAAGGCATCGCCAATGGCATTGGAACCCGCTGCACAGGCGGTCACGGAACAGGAATTGGGGCCTTTGGCACCGGTGTGAATGGCGGTGAGTCCGGCGGCCATATTGGCAATCATCATCGGGATCATAAAGGGACTACAGCGATCGGGCCCCTTGGTGAGATAGACCTCCTGCTGATCCTCCATCACCTTTAGCCCGCCCACACCCGTACCAATAATGATGCCAATGTCAGTGGCATTGCCCTCGTCAATCGTCAATTGGGCATCTGCAAGGGCTTGCTTACTGGCAGCCACGGCAAATTGAGCAAAGCGATCCATGCGTTTGGCATCTTTGCGATCCATGTAGAGGGTGGGATCAAAGCCACGCACCTCACCCGCAATGCGGCAGTCATGACGACTGGCATCAAAAGCCGTGATGTAATCAATGCCGTTGCGACCGGCCATTAACCCTTCCCAATACTCCGCAAGGGTGTTGCCGAGGGGGGTAATTGCCCCCATCCCCGTGACAACGACCCGTTTTTGGTGCGCCTTTGCCATGGATCTATGCAGCTACCTTATTGTTGATAAAGTCAAGGACATCTTGGACGGTTTTCAGTTTTTCCGCCTCTTCGTCGGGAATTTCCACACCAAACGCTTCCTCAAGTGCCATGATCAACTCCACGGAGTCAAGGGAGTCAGCATTGAGATCCTCGGCAAAACTTGCTTCGGGCACAACTTTTTCTGCATCAACACTGAGTTGATCGGCAACAATGGCTTTTACTTTTTCGAGAATTTCAGACTGATTCATAGATGCCTTAACTGGATGGACAACGATTGAGAACAGTAATTGATGCGGGCGATCGCCATTCCTCAAATCTAGGATGTTTCGTGCCCAGAATCAACGCGCCATAATTATTAGGACAGATTGGGGATCCCCTAGGATGCTTCCGCAACTGTGATAAGCTACAGTTTGGATACTTGACACCAACAACGCTACATCCACTATTGCCCTCCCTTCACCGAGTTGCCGATGCATTTTACGATTGCCAGTCTGCTTGCCAACTTTAGCGAAGATAAATTTGTTGCCCCCAAGGTTCTCGAAAAAAAACTCGGCTGTGACGATCCTGAGAGCCAGCGAGAACTGGAAATTGCCCTCGATGCCCTAGAACGCATTGGTCTGCTTATTAAAGAACGGGGCAAGTATCGCCGCGCCAGTGATGATGGCTTGATTGAAGGGCGGCTGCGCTGCTCCAGCAAAGGGTTTTGCTTTGCGATTCAGGATACCGAGGGTGCCGAAGATATTTTTGTGCGCGAGCATCAACTCAGCACTGCTTGGAATGGCGATCGCGTGCTGGTGCGGGTCACCCGTGAAGGCCGCCGCAAGAAATCTCCAGAGGGGGAAGTGAAACTGATCCTTGAGCGGGGAAACCCCTCGGTGATTGCCCGGGTGAAACAGACCGAAGATGGGTTTCGGGCCACACCCCTCGACGATCGCCTGCTCTTTGAAATTGCCCTTGAACCCAATGACCTCGTCCCCGATCTATCCACGGTGGTGGATCAACTGGTGCATGTGAACATTCGCCGCTATCCCTTGGGGGGGTACCTGCCGACGGGGGAAATTGGCCAGATCCTAGGGAGTGATGCCCAATCGGCACCTGCTTTGGACTTGATTTGCTGCAAACATAATCTTGTCCGCCAATTTAGCCCCGCCCTGCGGACAGCAGCCGCCACCTTAAATGCCCAGTTGGAAACCTTGGACTTGAGCGATCGCCAAGACTTGCGGGAACTGGTCACCATTACCTTAGTGGCTCCCGGCCAAGAACCCCAAGTGGCCTTTTCCCTCGATGCCCTCGAGCAAAATCTCTGGCAGTTGGGGATTCACATTAGCGATGTGGGGGGATTGCTCCCCCGTGATGAACTGCTGGATCGCACTGCTCGCCGTCAGGGTATGACCCTCGCCACCCCTGAACTGAGTTTGCCCCTCTTGCCGCAGGAATTGGAGAGGTTGCGCTTGCTGCCGGGGGGCGATCGCGCTGCCATTTCGCTGCTGATGGTGATCAACAATGCCGGTGAAGTTCAGTCCTACAGAATTTACCGCAGTTGTATCCGCGTTGATGCCTGTGTCACCAGTGAGCAGGTGGCGGCCACCCTTGCCCTAGGGGATACTTCCGGTGATTGGTTGCGTGCCCTGATTCACCTTGCCAATGCCGTGAGTCAGCAACGACAGGCACGGGGGAGTATTGAAGTCACCCCAGCGGATGCCCTGAGCCTTGCCTATGCCGATGAGGGTCTCGCCCCCGCCATTCCCCTACCGAGGGTCACCCCTTGGACAAGCTTAGTGATCCTTGCCAATGAACTCCTTGCCCGTCATTTGGCGAAGTTGGGGGTACCGGCTCTCTACCGCACGCAGCCTGTGCCCGAACTCTATGCCGTGCAGGATTTTCTCAAGCTCTGCCAAAATCTCAACTTGCCCTTGAGCCTAGACAATCCCGCGCAGGTCACGCCCCGCGACTGTCAGCGCTTTATGGCACAATTGGCTACCTCGGATCTGGCAGCCGTGTTGCAGGAACTGTTGCTCGATAAACTCAAACCCGCCAGCGATGCCGCTGTGGCGCTGCTCCACTTTAGTTTGGCCACTGGCGAGGGCTATGGCCATTTCTGCTCACCCCTCCAACGCTACACTGACATTGTGAATCAGCGCATTTTACACATTCTCCTGATGGAAGGACGCGATCGCCGCGGGCCACGGGCAAAAGAGCGCGTCAATCTTGGCGAGTCCAGTTGCTTGGAGCAGGTGAATTGGACCGTCTTCACCACCGATACCCAGCGGGAAGTGGACACCCTCGTTAATGAATTAGCTCCCCACCTCCAAGAGCGGGAGCGGCAAATCTACACGGCTTGGAAGGATTTGGTGGGGCTACAACGGGTGCGCCAAGTCCAAGCCTGCATCGGCGAAGTGCGTTCGGGCATTATTACCGGCGTGCAGTCCTATGGCTTCTTTGTGGAACTGATTGACTTTAATGTTGAGGGCTTAGTCCACGTCAGCTCCCTCAAGGATGACTGGTATGAATACCGTGCCCATGCCCAAACCTTGACGGGTCGGCGTAACCGCTTGCGCTACCGCTTGGGCGATCGCGTGGAAGTCCTGATTAAAAATGTGGATTCCTACCGCCAGCAGGTGGATTTGGCGGTCATTAGTGGTGGCTCCCAAGCGACGGAAGAAGATCTGAACGGCGCTAGTGATGGTGGGGAAGCCCTCACCCCTTCTGAGGATGACGCTCCTGAGACTCTCTAAACCAGCAGTTGACGTTTTGCAGGGAGTGGGCAGCGGTTGAAAATCATTTATTTTGGCACACCGGAGTTTGCCCTTGCGCCGCTACAACGGCTGCTGGAAACAGAGACCTATCAAGTGTTGGGGGTGGTCACCCAGCCCGATCGCCGACGGGGACGGGGCAACCAATTATCGCCTTCTCCGGTCAAGGCCTTAGCCCTTTGTCACGGGTTACCAGTTTGGCAGCCGGAACGTCTGCGTCGGGATCCAGAGCTGCCTGAGGTCTTGCGATCGCTAGGCGCTGATGTCTTTGTGGTGGTGGCCTACGGTCAAATCCTGCCCCCGTCGATCCTTGAGATTCCCCGTTACGGCTGCATCAACATCCACGGCTCGCTGCTGCCGAAGTATCGCGGTGCCGCTCCCATTCAGTGGGCACTCTACCATGGCGAAGGGGAAACCGGCGTGACGACGATGCGCATGGATGCGGGTATGGACACAGGCCCAATGCTCCTGAAGCGCAAAGTAACGATTCATCTAGGAGATAACGCTGCTACCCTCAGTGCCAAGCTCAGTGACATCGGTGCCGACCTCCTACTAGAAACCTTGCAGCAACTGCCACAGCTTCAACCCGAACCCCAAAACGACGCTGAGGCTACCTACGCACCGCTCATTCAAAAAAGTGACTATGCCATTGATTGGGGGCGATCGGCCCTAGCCCTTCACAACCAAGTGCGCGCCTTTTACCCCTATGCCTATACCCAGTGGCAAGACACCCCCTTGAAACTGCTGCAAACGTGGCCATTGGTGCCCGAAGTGAGGGCCGAATTACCGGAACCTTTACAGTCTTTTGTTTGTGAGCCTGAGGCAGCTTCCGCCCCGGGTACGGTGGTAGAGCTAATTAAGGGATGGGGCCCCGTGGTACAGACGGGCAAGGGTCGCCTGCTGCTGAGTCAAGTGCACTTGAGTGGTCGCAAAGCCCAATCGGGGTGGGATTTTGTCAATGGGGTACGGCTGGCGATCGCCACTCAATTCGATATGATGCCCTCAGCCCTGTAACTGAGTTTTAAGCACGCGGGGCTTAATGTAACTAAATGTTACGATTTTGCCGTTTTGACAGCATTTCACCTTGACACCCCTCGGATCGGCTCACTACACTGGCACACATACCTAGGTACGTCTCTAACCCCTATGGAAGATAAGCAAAAGGTTACGTTGTATCTATCCCCCGATGTGCACCGCCAGCTCAAGATTGCCGCTGTCGTCGAGCAGGAAACGATGTCCACCCTTGCTGAACGTGCCATTGAATTTCTGCTGGCTCACCCAGACGTACTGGCGGAATATGCCGAGCAAAAGCATGGCAATGTGCATCGGGTTTACCACTGCCCAGAGTGTGCTAGTGCCCTTGTCCTGCGGGGGGATGAGCTAACGGCCTTGGTCAATCAGCCCACAGTGATTGATGACGACAGCCTCAGTGTTCCTTCGCTCTCCGTCGAGTTGGTGTCTGCCCGCTAGTGGCGGGGGTGTTGGGTCAGCCTTGAAAGAAGGAGGTGATTGCTGTGCAAGAAGAATTGAGTATCCTCATCCAAGCGCAATATCCGTTGATCTACCTCCTGACCTCTGAAGAAGAGCGGGCTGAGCAGGCGATCGCCACCATTGCCCAAAGTCAAGTCGGGCCTCAAGGGCGGTCTCCCCGCAAGCTCTACATCTGGACAGTGACCCACGGCATGGTCGAGTATGGCCATCCCCGCAACAACAGTCACCACAACACTGTCTCGCCGGAAGCTGCCATTCAATGGGTTGTTCACCAACGGGAACCGGGCATCTACGTCTTCAAGGATTTGCACCCCTTCATTGATTCGCCCCCTGTGACTCGTTCTTTACGGGACGCGATCGCCAGCTTCAAAAGCAGCCACAAAACCATTATTCTCATGTCCCCAGAAGCAGCGCAGCGGATTCCTGTCGAACTGGAAAAAGAAATCGTTGTCGTTGACTACCCCCTACCCAGTATCAACGAACTAGATCAGGTTCTCGGGGAGCAACTGGATCCCCGCAATCGCCGCCTCACCCCTGAAGTACGGGAAAAACTCGTCAAAGCCACCCTTGGCCTGACGCGGGATGAAGCTGAAAAAGTCTTTCGCAAAGCCAAAGTGACCGCTGGGCGCCTTACGGAAGCCGAAGTGGACATCATCCTCTCTGAGAAAAAGCAACTCATCCGCCGCAATGGCATCCTCGAGTATATGGAAGTGGATGAAACCATTGATTCGGTCGGCGGTCTAGAGGAACTGAAAGTCTGGTTACGCCAACGCTCCAACGCCTTCAGTGAAAAGGCGCGTGAATACGGCTTACCGCAACCGAAGGGGATGTTAATTTTGGGGGTCCCCGGCTGTGGGAAGTCCCTGATTGCCAAAACCACCTCCCGCCTTTGGGGCTTGCCGTTGCTGCGCCTTGATATGGGGCGCGTCTATGACGGTTCAATGGTGGGGCGATCGGAAGCGAATTTGCGCAATGCCCTGAAAACCGCTGAATCGATCTCCCCTGCCATTCTCTTCATTGATGAAATGGACAAGGCCTTTGCGGGCGGAGCAGGCTCCTCGGACTCCGATGGCGGTACCTCAAGCCGGATCTTTGGCTCCTTCCTCACTTGGATGCAGGAGAAAAAGTCTCCCGTCTTTGTCTTGGCGACAGCCAACCGCGTCGAACGGCTCCCCGGTGAATTTTTGCGCAAAGGTCGCTTTGACGAAATTTTCTTTGTGGATTTGCCCAATGCCGAGGAGCGCAAGGAAATCTTTCGCATTCACCTCACCAAGCGCCGCCGCGACATTGATCGCTTTGACCTCGAGCAACTCGCCAATATCTGTGATGGCTTTTCAGGTGCCGAGATTGAGCAGGCCATCATTGCTGCCATGTACGAAGCCTTTGCTCAAGGGCGTGAGTTTACCCAGTTAGACATTATTGCCGCTAGCCGTGCCACTCAACCCCTTTCCAAGACGATGCAAGAGCAGGTCACGGCACTGCGTGATTGGGCACGCCAACGGGCGCGTCCGGCGGCTGCTTCAGTGGCTGAATACCAGCGACTGGAGTTTTGACAAGCTTCCTTCTGTCTGCCCTGCGCAGATGGGAGAAAGACCCGACCACAGGGGTTTGGTTCGCCATAAATTGTGGTTCATTCAGTCCAATGTTTCTGTCTCAATCTGGAGGAAATCCACATGTCTCACTTCAGCACCCTGCGTACGAAAATTACCGATGCTGAAATCTTGAAAGCGTCCCTGCGGGATCTGGGCATTACGGTGAAAACCAATGCCGATGTGCGTGGCTACAATGGCCAACGTGTTCGCTCTGACATCGTCGCTGTCCTCGATGGCGAGTATGATCTGGGCTGGTCTCGCAATGCTGATGGCACCTTTGATCTGATTGCTGACCTCTGGGGTGTGGCCAAAAAACACAACCAAACGGAGCTGATCAACTCGATCAACCAAAAATATGCCATCAACAAAACCTTGGCTGAGGTGAAGCGTCCTGGCCTTCAGAACGCCAACGTCAAGCTTGTGGTGCATAGCTAATCCTGTTGCCAATTGCTTTGTACTGTCTAGCGCGCGTTCCCAAGTAATCCGCTGGCTGACTCCCTAGGGGTCGGCCTCTTTTTTTATCTCAGGATTACGAATATGGTATTTTGGCGGTACAGGGAAGGATGGCTTATAGTTATTGAGTTCTGGCCAGCACATTCAAGAGCGTTTTTCTCCAGAGGCTAAGCTAGTCGTTGCCAGTGGAGATGTCTGTGAGGTGATTCGTCAGGTGCCGGATAAGGCCATGACGCTCATCTTTACGTCGCCGCCCTACAACCTCGGCAAGGCCTATGAAACGCCGGTGGCGATTGAGGACTATCTCCAAAGCCAAAGCCAAGTGATTGCCGAGCTATATCGAGTGCTGCGGCCAGAGGGAAGTTTGTGCTGGCAAGTGGGGAATTTTGTTCAAGGGGGAGAGGTGTATCCCTTGGATATTTTGTTTTATCCCCTGTTCAAGCGGTTGGGTTTGAAGCTGCGCAATCGCATCATCTGGAAATTTGGCCATGGTCTCCATGCCACAAAGCGCTTTTCTGGCCGCTATGAAACGATTCTCTGGTTCACGAAGTCCGATCACTACATCTTTAATTTGGATGCCGTGCGTATTCCAGCCAAATATCCGGGGAAACGCCATTTCAAAGGTCCCAATAAGGGCAAACCCTCGGGCAATCCCTTGGGCAAAAATCCATCCGATGTCTGGGAAATCGTTCTTCAGGATTGGCAAGAACTGGTGTGGGATATTCCCAATGTCAAGTCCAATCATCCTGAAAAAACATTGCATCCCTGCCAGTTTCCCATTGAGTTAGTGGAGCGGTGCGTTCTCGCCCTCAGCCATGAAGGGGATTGGGTCTTTGACCCCTATATGGGGGTGGGATCATCCCTCTTGGCTGCCCTAATGCACAATCGGCGGGCGATGGGCTGTGAAAAGGAACCCACTTATGTCAACATTGCTCGCCAGCGGATTCAGGCCTATGAAAATGGCACCCTGCCCTACCGTCCCCTCGGCAGACCGGTCTACGCCCCCACAGGGCATGAGAAAATAGCCCAAGTTCCTGAAGAGTGGCAACAGTGAATTGGCGATCGCTCGATGAACGGGTACGCATTCAATCCAAGTGGGTGACCTTGATTGCCGAGAAGTGGTTGACGGACACAGGTGAAACCCTAGAATACTGGCGGGTAGAAAAGGCGGACTCGGTGATTGTCCTGCCGCTGCAAGGGAAGGATTTAATCTGCCTGCCGCTAACCTTTCGGGTGGGGGTTCAGCGAGTTACGGTGGATTTTCCCGGTGGCAGAGTAGGGTCGGATCAGGATCCGATCGCGATCGTGCCGCAAATTTTGACACGGGAATTGGGAATTACCGCTAATGTCATTCAAGGAATCACCCCGATCAGTGAGCAGCCTTGGCTAGTCAATATACACCACCGTTTCCTCGCCGTGACTCTCTACCCATGTGTCGAGCTGCTGTTGATACGCTTGTCGCTCTGCCTCACACCGTTCTTGGTAACGTATCTGTTTTTTTTGCGGGTGATGCCCATCTGGTCGAGGGCATAACTAATGGTGGAAACTTGAACGCCAAATCGCTGGGCACGGTCGATTAAACGGTCATCGGGATGGGCAGCAACATCGGCTGCTAAGGCCGCCCAATCCAGCTTCCAAGGACGACGGGGGACAACTGTGGGGGCTAAGTCGTCTCGCTTCAGCCAGCGATGGATAGTGGCGCGGCTCACCTGAAAAATTTGAGTCGCTTCACTGATTTTGCCACCTTGCTTGATATAGGAGACAACCCGCTCTCGTAAGTCCAAGCTATAGCTCATATTCTTGAGTAACATTCATGACGCTTTGAGTATAGCCTATGCCTCTTGAAAATATCTCACTCCCTTTGGAAACAGCTATAGCTATACGTTGACATCTCCCCTATTGCCAAACTTTTATTTTCCCCTAGGGCAAATTTTTGAGCTATGAGCCTATCGGTCAATTATTGCTATAGAGGCTAAAGAGCGATCGAAAGTCGAAGAGACGAATCAACATTGGCCAAAAGGCATCTAGGCCATTGGGGGCTTTGGGTTTGTGCCACCATGTGAGGCCACCATAGAGCAGTTGTACGAGGTGCCGCTGTGCCTCATCACTGACCTCTAAAAACCGCAGGTAAATGCAGCACCGCTCCTCTTCAGTGCGGGTACGAACCACGGCTGCGGTGACGCTAAAGTCCTGTTCCAAAAAGGTCAGCGTGCCGACGGTATCTCTTTGGGCTTCGATAAAACGCCCTGCGGTCAGCAATAGGGCAGCACCAGTCTCCGACACATCGCGGGTATAGCCCCAGTAGGTTTGATCCCCCAGTTGGAAACGACATACAGTGCAAACGGGAAAGCGATCGCTCTGACGGCGGGTGGGCTGATCAATGGAGGACAGAACCGCAATCAAGGCAATAAAGGCGTTGTAGAGCGTCCAAGCCAGCATCACCTCTAAACCCGCCCGTTCATACTCCATTGGTGGCCAGATATGGAGCCAGTAACCCCCATAGCGGATAAAGACCCCCACCCCGACTGCAATCACAAACGCCGCCAGCGGCCATGTATAGCGCAAATTCAACCGCTTCCGATTGGAGAGGGTGCCCTTGTTAGTGACAATGCTGCCAATTTTACCGAAGGGATTGCGGAGGATTTTAATCAGTTGCACCATCCCCGGAAAGGCAAAGGTCACCTCATAGACTTCACCCCAGACGGAAAAATACCGCCCTTCTGTCGCCCAGCTAAAGGTGGCAATTACTAACAGCGTGTAGGGCAGGGCATAGAAAAGGTACTCACCCAACGTCGCCACCGTTAGGGAGATGCCTGTCATTAGGCTCAAAAACGGACCAACGAGAAAGCAGGTGCGGGTAAAGGGATTGATGTTGTGCAACAGCAGCGAGAGGTGGCAACTGCGCTGAAACCACGACAGTTTTGACCAAATGGGGAGATCATCACCACAGAAATAGATTTGCATATTCCCCTGTAGCCAGCGCAGCCGTTGCTCCAGATGATCTTGGAAGTTGCGAGGAGACTCCCCCATGCTGAGGATTTCATTGAGGTAAACGAGGCGATAGCCAGCGATCTGCATTTTGGTTCCCGTTTGGAAATCCTCGACCACACAGCGGGTGTAGTATCCGCCTACGGCTTCTAGGTCACGGCGGCGCACCACATAGGAGGTGCCACAGCAAATGATGGCGTTGCCAAAGTCCCGCCCCGGCTGAATAAAGCCAAAAAAGTACTCCATATCGCCGGGCATCATGAACTCAATGCCAAGGTTTTGGGCGTGGTAGTCAGGGTTAAAGAAGTGCTGAGGGGTCTGCACCATGGACACGTGATCATCTTGAAAGAAGCCCACGGTGCGGCTCAGGAAGTTCTGAAAGGGAATAAAGTCGGCATCAAAAACAGCAATCAGTTCACCAGTGGTGTATTTCAGGGCATGGTTGAGGTTCCCTGCTTTGCGGTGCTCATTGGTGGGACGGGTGAGATAGTTGACCCCCAGATGCTCACAGAGAACCGCAATTTCCGATCGCCGACCATCATCGAGGACATAGATGCTTTTATTTCGGTAGTTGATCGCCTGACAGGCCACAATCGTCCGCCGCAAAATATAGGGAGGCTCATTATAGGTGGGAATGAAAATATCCACACTGGGGCAGTATTCACCACTGAGAACCGCCTGCTGATAGTAATTGGCCTGTCGCGATCGCCATGCAGTCGTCAGCCATGCCGTCTGATAGAAGTAAAGCAAATAGGTGAAAAAGTAGAGCACCTCAAGACCATAGAAGCCAATACTGGCAGTAAAGCTCAACCAGTGGGCATCATTGAGCGTCACCCAGCCCCGCCACACCAGATAGCGGCAGCCAAAGAGAATAACAATGAAGCGAATGATCAGGCGGCTAACATTATTGCTGGGAATAAAATTGAGGGCAACTGCCATCACTGCTGCAAGGACAATGGGCCACCACACGCTTAAATCATCGGTGGGCATCTGCAGGAGGTCAGGCAGAGGCCGCAACTGATCGGGATTCACTAAATCAATGGGAAAGAGCGTCGGTCGCCACACCGTCGCCAACAGCACACCAAAGAGGAATAGGATGCTGAAAACAAAAAGACCCCAGACCCACGGTGAAACCAGTTGCGGGGGGGAAGTGGGCTTGGGTGGCTCATGGGTCATAAGGAGACCCCCTAGGGGAAAAAGAGGAAATTTAGGCCATCGTCGGCATTTGCAGGCGAGCAAAAATCATGCGGCCTGCCGAGGTTTGCAGGGCACTGGTCACAACCACCGACAACTGATCGCCAATGTGATCCACCCCCTCTTCGACAACCACCATCGTGCCATCCTCAAGGTAGCCCACCCCTTGCGCTGGTTCTTTCCCTTCCTTGAGAATCTTCAACTCCAGCGTATCGCCGGGGAGGTAGATGGGGCGCAGGGCTTGCGCTAACTCGTTGACGTTAAAGACATCCACTTTTTGGAAGCGGGCAACTTTGTTGAGATTCAAATCATTGGTGACAAGGGTGCCGTTGATTTCTTGGCACAGGCGCACCAGCTTGGCATCCACCGTTGTTAATTCTGGATAGTCTGCGGAGTGAATGACAATGCGATCGCCCAAACTGGCTTGGAGACGATTGAGAACATCGAGACCCCGCCGACCGCGAATCCGTTTTTGCTCATTCCCCGCATCGGCAATGAGTTGCAGCTCCTGAAGCACAAACTGGGGCACAATGATTTGCCCTTCGAGTACCCCGAGATTCAACAGTGCCTCAATGCGGCCATCAATAATGCAACTGGTGTCCAGTACCTTTGCTCGGGCAGGTTTGAGCATCCCCTCAGCCAAGAGACTGCTGGCAACGGCATTGGGGTTAATTAACCGCAGCAGGGCAGGCCCGTGACTATCGGCCAAGGTGGTTCCCGAATAGGCAAAGACAATACTGGTGAGAACAGCAATCAGGGGTTTAATAAAGGAAAAATCTTTGGGAATGGGCAACAGGAAAATCGGTGCCAGCATCAAGTTGGCCAAGAGCAACCCTACCACCAGACCCACAGCTCGCGACAAGAGCGTTTCTGGGGGCAATTGGCGGATACTGCGCTCAAGACGATGGTAAAGGGACTGCAACAATAAACCAAGGGCAATGCCAACAATGGCGCCAAAGCCAGCCATGACCCACTGCAATCCCCGCACATTGGCCACTTGAGCAAGAACCGTTTCTGGCAGAAGGTCAATGCTGTTGAAGCCAACGGCAATTCCCATCACGACGATAATGAGGAGTAAGATGGTATCGAGCATTAGTTCGCTCCTGTCGCGCTGGACATCTCCATAGGCCATTACTTTAGGATTATACTTTTTTCTCTTTTGCTGCGGTGTTGGGCTGCTGCATATCGAGATGGCGACTAATGCGGGTACCGGCTCGGATGCCCTCAGCTTCCGCTTGAGGCCCCAGAATGGCTCGTGCTACCATGCCACCGAGGGTCGCCCATAGCGTTTCCTTAGTGAAGGTTTGACTGGTTTTCACCCACCACTCTAGAAAAAGATGCAGGGATGGGGGAGGAGGTTCCTCAGGGGATGGCGCCGCCAACTGTCGCCCGAGATCTTCCCCCAGTTGCGAACCAACCATATTGCCCACTACGCGCCCGACGGTTTCGCCCACAGGCCCCAAGACCACTTGCCCTGCCAAACCGCCAGCAATTTCACCGGCGGTACCCCCGATTTTGTCACCGCTGTGAATCTCCAAAGCTTTCGCGACCCGTTCCGGCGTTTCCTCAAGGGCAGTAAATTGCAGTTGGGTGATTTGCTCCGTGGCTTCCATTCCTAATCGCGCACCAATCACACCGCCAACAAAGGTGCCCACTTGCACCCCCATGACCGCACCCGCAGGCCCCATAAACAGGCCACCCGCCGTTCCCCCCACCATGCCACCAAGAATATCGCCCACGTAGCCGCCCATGAGAAATCCGCCCATGGAGGTGAGTTTGTTGCCCACCTCTTCAGGTTCGAGATCAAAGGCACGGGTGAGGTTTTGCAAGCCCTTATTGCCTTGGCCAATGATCTGGACATCCCCCCAAAATTGAATGGCCGCCAGCAGTTGTAGGGGCGTGATTTGCTCGAGGTGATACTCAATGGTAATTGAGGCGGCAAGGGGGTTAACGTGAACAGATTTGATCCCTTGGAGGGTTTTCAGATAGGCACTCAGGGAATCGCGAAAGGCAGCATCCGTTTTCAGTTCTTGAATCCGCAATCGCAGGCGATCGCCCGTGAGGTGCATGACTTCGGCAATCGGCGCAGTTTCGGCAGTGGCCATGGGAAACCCACCCAATAGGCTCTAGTTGCCGTTGTAGCACGCGCACCAAAGTAAGGAGGAAGATCTGTCAAAATGTTAAGGGAATCACACACAGAGTGAATGACCATGACAGCCACGGTAAAGGTCGAACATCTCAAGAAGTCCTACGGTCCCATTACAGCGGTGGCCGATGTCTCCTTTAGCGCCCATCAAGGGGAAATTTTTGGGGTGCTGGGGCCAAATGGCTCAGGGAAAACGACAACACTGCGCTGTCTGTGTACCCTCTCGCGACCGGATGCTGGGGTATTGGAAGTCTGTGGTCTTTCGGTTCTCCACCAACCTCATTTAGTGCGCCAAAAATTAGGCTATGTGGCTCAGGAGGTGGCGCTTGATAAAATCCTCACGGGTCAGGAATTTCTAGAATTACAGGCGGCGCTGTACCACATTCCCCGTGCCCTGATTCCAGAGCGCATTGAAGCAGTGCTGGCACGGTTGGATTTATTGGAATGGCGCGATCGCCAGTGTGGTACCTACTCGGGTGGCATTCGCAAACGCTTTGATCTCGCAGCAGGACTACTGCATCAACCCCAAGTGCTTGTCTTGGATGAACCCACCGTAGGCCTCGACATTGAAAGTCGCCAAGTGATTTGGGATGTGCTGCGGGATCTCAAGGCTCAAGGACTGACGATTATCTTGACCAGCCACTACCTTGAGGAAGTGGATCTCCTTAGCGATCGCTTGGTGATTCTCGATCAGGGGCGGGTGATTGCCAGTGGCTCTCCCGAGGAACTCAAGGCCAATATTGGGGGCGATCGCGTCACGTTGCGGGTACGAGAATTTACACCGCGTCAAGAGGCACAAATGGCCCAGGCCCTTCTCAGTCAATTGGACTGCGTGAAATCGGCGCTGATTAATGCCAACCAAGGCAACTCCTTGAATCTGGTGGTCACAGATGCGGCTGTGGCGATCGCAGCCATTAGAAGGGCGCTAGAGGAAGCAGGACTCCCCCTCTTTAGCGTGGCGCAGTCACGACCCAGTTTAGATGATGTCTATTTGGCCGCCACGGGTCAAACCCTCTTGGATGCCGACTTGGCAGCAGCGGCGCAGCGGGACAGCAAACAGTTGAAAAAAGAGGCCATGCAACGCTAATGGGGCAGCCAATTCTTTGGGTTCATGGAGACTGCCTCGACCCCACGGCGCCCATCTTTGACCGCTATCCCCACGCGCCGGCCATTTTTGTTTGGGATGTAGCGCTCCTCAAGGAGTGGCAAATTCGCCTGAAGCGGCTGGTCTTTCTCTATGAGTGCCTGCTGGATCTCCCCGTGGCAATGTACCGGGGTGAGGTCGCTCCCTTGGTGAATGCCTTTGTTGAGGTGCACGGGGGCGATCGCGTGGTAACAATGGCCAGTCCTAGCCCTCGCTTTCGCGCCATTTGTCAGCAATTGGCCTATCCAGTGGAGATCCTAGAGCCAGAACCCTTTGTCACGTTACCTGCCAATGCCGATTTGAAGCGATTCTTTCGTTATTGGAAGTTGGCAAAACCCCGCTTGGGACTATAAAAGATGCTGGCGATCGCCCGATCCCTTGAGAAGATGCCTTGGCAGCCGCGATTCTCCCTGTTGGATCGCTATATTCTGCGGGAGATGATTCGCCCCTTTGTCTTTGGTTTTGGCATTTTTACGGCGATCGCTGCCGTTATTGGTACAGTGTTCTACCTCATTCGCAATATGGTGGAGCACAACCTTGGCATCCTCAGTGCCCTTCAAGTTTTTTTTCTGCGTTTGCCCACCTTTGCGGTGCTGGGCATTCCCATGGCGATGCTCTTTGGTTCGCTCCTTGCCTATAGTCAACTCTCCCGTCGCAGTGAACTGATTGCTTGCAAAAGCTGTGGGGTGAGTCCGCTGCGTTTAGTGCGACCGGCGCTCCTAGCGGGGTTCTGTGCCTTGCTCTTTACCTTTGCCCTCAATGAACTGGTGGCTCCCCCCATGGCCTACCGCGCCATCAAGACCTTGGAAGTGGCGATTCAACGCCCCCAAC
This sequence comes from Thermosynechococcus sp. TG215, assembly GCF_031583455.1. NCBI lineage: Bacteria > Bacillati > Cyanobacteriota > Cyanophyceae > Acaryochloridales > Thermosynechococcaceae > Thermosynechococcus > Thermosynechococcus sp. TG215. The sequence goes on from NZ_CP134178.1 coordinate 2,077,800, forward strand.
CTACCTTTCAAACCCGCAATATCTTCTACCGTCGTTTTGCTGGGGGGCAGCTTCAGCAACTCTTTTTTGCCCATCGTTTTGATGGCGAGGTCATGGGTCAAGTGACGGTGTTGAACTTTGAGCAGGGGCAATTGCGAGAAATTATTACGGCGCAGGAAGCCCAGTGGCAGGGTTCGGCGTGGCTGTTTCAGCAGGGCACCTACCACCACCTGACCCGCGATCGCGACTATGACGTGGCCGAGACCTTCTCAGAACGAACATTTGCCTACCCCCGCACTCCCCTTGATTTGGCCATGGAAACGCGGGCACCAGAGTTTATGACCAGCCGCGAAATCTATCAGTACTTGCAAGTTTTGGCGGAAAGTGGCGATGCCAAACGTCTGCGGCAGTGGCGGGTGCAGTTGCAGGAAAAGCTCTCCCTTCCCGTTTTGTGCCTGAGTTTTGCCGTTGTCGGTGCCGTTTTGGGCATCAGTTCTCCTCGCCAAGGACAGGGGCGTGCCTTTGGTCTCAGTGTGGCGATTATTTTTGGCTATTACGTTGCTGCCTTTATTTTCACCGCCTTTGGCGAGGGGGGAGCAGTGTCGCCCATCGTGGCCAGTTGGTTACCGAAGGTTGTCGTCAGCGCGATCGCCCTCGGCATGCTCTACCACGCCAATCGGCACTAGTAGGGAATCTGCCAATAGCGACAGGCCGCATGGGCAAGGGTCATCACGCCCACAGGGATAGCCTGTTCATCGACATCAAACTCCGGGTGATGCAGGGGATAGTTGGGGCGATCGCGAAACCCCACCCCAAGGCGAAACATCGCACCGGGGGCATGCTCTAGGTACAGGGCAAAATCCTCTGCCCCAAGGGACGGTTCCGGCAAAATATGCACATGGGGGGCACCCACCACATCAGTCGCCGCCTCCGCCAGCAGTTGCGATAGGTAGGGCGTATTTTCCACCCCCGGTACGCCCCGCCGATAGTGGAGTTGGTAACGGGCACCGTAGGCATGGCAGACATTGGCCACAATTTGCTCAATCCAGGTCGGGAGGGTGGCACGGGTTTCTGGATGGAGCGATCGCACCGTTCCCTGAAGCGTCACCTGATCGGCAATGACATTGGCAGCCCGTCCCCCTTGAATTTTGCCAAAGGTGACCACCACGGGTCGCAGGGGATTCTGCGTGCGGCTAATGGCCTGTTGCAAAGCACTGATCACTTGAGCGGCAATCCAAATCGCATCTACCGCTTCATGGGGGCGGGCACCGTGGCCCGATTCTCCCAAAATCGTTAACTCAATGTCATCGGCAGCCGCCGTCAACGCCCCATAGCGTACCGCTACTTCCCCCGCTGGAATGGTGGGAAACACATGGAGCGACAAAATGGCACTCACCTCTTTCATAGCGCCATCGGCAATCATCCAACTCGCCCCTTGGGCAATTTCTTCCGCTGGTTGAAAAATAAACCGCACCCGGCCGGGGAACTCCTCCTTGAGGGCTGCTAACACCATTGCCGTGCCCAGACCCACCGTGGTGTGGACATCGTGACCACAGGCGTGCATCACCCCGCTATGTTTTGAGCTAAACTCGAGTCCAGTGCGCTCTTGAATCGGCAGGGCATCCATATCGGCGCGAATGGCCAAGAGCCGCTGTTTTTTAGGATTCCCCGCCAGTTCCGCAATCACCCCCACTTTGCCCACATCCTGCTGTACGGTTAAGCCGGCGGAGGAAAGTACCCCCGCCACGTAGGCAGCCGTTTGATGTTCTTGACCACTCAATTCGGGGTAGCGGTGCAGATGGCGACGAATTTCAATGAGACGGGGGGTGAGGGTTTGGGTAATCTGGCGAATCCGAGCAAGCATAGCGCAGCCGTGGCGATATTTTTGTATCCTATCGAATCTCAGGAATTGCCGGTTGCCCACTCCTGATAGGGGTGCTCCGCTAAGTAGGCATTGGTATAGCGGGGGTCGTCGGTCACCTCAAGGCCAATCCAAGGGGGTAGAGTCAGGGGATAGTGAGCACGGGGCAATTCAATTTCTGCCAAAATCAGGCCAGTACAGGCGCCAGTAAATTCATCCACTTCCCAACACAGATCACCCGCTGGAATACGATAGCGGTTTTTCTGGATGATGGGTTGTAGGCACAATTCCGCGAGGAGTTCCCTTGCATCAGCAACGGGGATAGCATACTCATACTCACGGCGTTGGCCACCGCTGGCTTTGCCCTTGATCGTGATCCATGCCTCCTCCCCCGCAAGACGCACCCGCACCGTGCGCTCAGGAACTGTGGACAGGTAGCCTTGGGCAAATTGGGACACACTTGTGACCAGCGATCGCCATTCTTCGCCTATGACAAGGAACTTGCGCTCAATTTCGATGCCCATTGCCTAGACCGCTGTGGTAAATGAACCGTGGAGACCATAGGGAATGTGGTGTTTCAAGCGCAATCGTGCCACTGGCCCGGCGCTAATGGCTGCCGCATCAAAGATGAGTAACTGCGATTTGTGGCAACTGGCATCATACACCACCTGCAAAAGCCAGCCATCTTCTTCCCCTTGGGCACCCTGCCAGAGAAAGTCACCCTTTTGCAGACCCCGCGGGACAAAAATGGGTTCACTGGCAAAGCCACGCGGCGCCGCCGACCAAAATTGTTCCTCGCCCGTCTGGCGATCGCACCGCCACAGAGCCTGGAGAGGCGCATTGGTTTTCGGATCATGCCCTGCCGCCAAATAGGTGTAGCGATAGGGTTGCCCCACCTTGGCCGGATGCACTACGGGAAATTCACAGGGGCGATCGCTCACCACTTGCCAATCCACCGCCTTGGTTTTGGGGTTCAATTGAATCCGCCACAGCAGGCTTGAGGGCAGCGCCGCAAAATTCACCTCCCGAAAATCCATGCCCGGTTCGAGATTGGGAAAGTGGCTGTAGGCAATGGACTCCACATGAATTTCATCCCCAGCTTCGTAGGCATTGGCATGGTGAAAGACAAAACAGGCGGGCATCGTCAACATCTGGGGAGTCCCACCCCGACGAGGCAGCAGCCAAACCCGTGTCGGTTCCTGCGCATGGAATTGAATGCACTGGGCAGCGCCCCGCAGTCCCAGCAGATAGGGCAGCGGATTTAACCGCACTGGATTTTGAAAGACAATGGCGTAGTTGGGGGTCAGGGCAAAGTCATGGATAAAAGCAAACCCCGGAATCTGAAATACGGGTTGCGAGACACACTGACCACTGGCATCAAATTCATAGAGTGTAATGCGGGTGCTGAGGCCGGGCTTGACACCAAAATTCACGAGCCGCTGCGTCTGAGGATCAAAGCGGGGATGCGCTGCAAAGGCATCCCTCTCCTTGAGGAGACCCCCTAGGTTGTCGAGGCCAATGGTTTCTAGGGTCACAGGGTCAAGGCAGTAGGGCAGACCGGCTTCCCAGAGCGCCAGTAATTTGCCCCCCCAATAGATCACATGGGTATTGGCAATGTTTTTGACCCGAATATCGAGGAAATTGGCCAGCCAGCCCCCCGGTTTTTGGGTGCCAAAGACACCGCGATAGAGAAGGCGATTGGCCTTTTCCTCCGCCAAAAATCCGGCGGTACGCACGTAGCGATTGCGAAAATGCACCCGTCCCTTCTCAAAGCGAAAAGCACAGATCATGCCGTCGCCATCAAAGGGATGGGCTAAGGGCACTCCCCCGCGCTCCAACCGTCCAGGGCCATTGCGGTAGAGCGTTCCCACCAAATCCGTGGGCACCGTACCTTCGACATCCTCAATCCAATAGTCATATTCTTGGGTGAGAGATTCGGTCCCCCCCCGCCAATCCGCCATCGTGTAGGGGCGATCTAAAACTCCAGTCATGAGACACTTGGCTCCAACTCAACAGTGACAGAGGATTGAGGGGCGGGCGCCGGCACCTGCTGCGGCAACCAGTTCAACAGGGGTAGGGGCAATAGCGTACTCAGGTTGGTAATGAGCACCAGCAGCCAGAGGCGATCGAAGTTATGCTCGGTAATCCCCAGCCAGTGGGTCAGCAGTGCCCCCAACTCATGGGAGACCAGATTGGCAAGGTTGCTAATGGACATCAGCAGCGCAAAGAGGGTGGCCTCAATCCCCGGCGGACACAGCCGCGCCGCCAACACGAGTACCGGCATAAAGGCAATCTGCCCCATAACTGCCAAAATGAGGCTATCCCCCAAGCTAAACCACTGGTCACTAATGCCCCATTGGCGATTGAGGTGGGTGACCAAAATCAAGCTAGAGAGTCCCAAAAGGGCTGAGAGAATCGTGCTCCAGAAAAAAATGGTACGAATGGGCAGCGTTTTCAAGTAGCGCTGGAAAATCCACACCCCCAAGAGGGAGGCGATGCTAGTGACAAGGCGCACCCGCCCCAAAAACTCCGCCTCAAAGCCCAATTCATTCGTTGTGAAGAAAAAGAAGGCTGATTCCGAGCCGGGGGTGGCTTGCCAGAGGAAGAGAAACGCCACCGGCAACCAAATCCGTTTTTGCATCATTGCTTGGCGCACACGGTTGATGTGCTCCCAAGTCTGACGCAGTTGAGGCCGAGCCGTAACCCGTGCTTCGGCGATCGCCCACGCAACCCCCGACATCAAGAGCGGAAACGCCGCTGTAATTTGAAACACTGTACGCGGACTAAACCACTGCAACAGTTGGCCACTAAAGTAAGCGGTGAGGATGCCCCCCACGGCAGTCGCTGCCCAGCTTAGGGATTGCAGCGTTCCCATTTCAGTCGCCGATTCTTGGCGTGCCCGTTCCACCACCAGTGAATCGACAATCACATCACTGAGGGCGATCGCGATCGAGGCTGCGAGAATCGCTGCCGTTGCCTGCCAAGGGGTAGCCACCCACGTCCCCAAGCTCAACCACGCCCCACAGCCCAGCAAGCCCGACAGGACAAGATAGGAACGGCGACGAAATCCCAAAAGCGGCACACTATCAGAAATGAGGCCAAACACCGGCTTAATGACCCAAGGCAGCGCAGCCACACCCATTAATGCTGCCACTTCCGCTGGCGACAGCCCCAACTCATCCTTAAAGAAAAAGCTAATGGCCAGCCGTGCTAAGCCCAACACCCCTTGGACAAAATACACCAGCAAAATGGCTAAGAGTTCGCCACTGGGTTCTTGCCCAAAAAGGAGCGTCTCCTTGAGCCACTGAAACCAGCGTTGAGGTTGCGAAGGTTGAACTAACATTACCAAATGTTAAGCAACAGCATTGCCTCCATCATATCCAGACAAGCTGAAAATTGCTAACACGGGTACTCTTCATTGGCTCCTAGACTCGCAAGAGACCCTAATGGCGGTTATTTGGCAACCTCCAGTTGATCGAGGCGCAGCCAAACTGTAGGGGTGGGCACTGGAAATTTAATCTGCGCATAGTCACCGCGAATCTCCACCACCTCACCCCGTCCCTCAAAGAGATAGGGGGGATAGCGATGATCACTGGCCAAGGCCTCAACACTGTTGGCCAATTTTTCAGCAACGACCTTTACCAAATCTCCCTTTTTAATCGCCATAGCACACTCCACAGAAATCGTTCCTCATTGTAGGGGATCGCTTAATGCAAATAAATCAAGCAATTCAATCAAGCAATCAAGATAGACTGACTGCGGCTAAACTACGCTTAAGCGTTGCACTAACTAGATTTCAGGAAGCCTTGCAATGAACTGTATTCCAGTGATTCTATCCGGGGGATCAGGCAGTCGCCTTTGGCCCTTATCGCGCCAAGCCCATCCCAAGCAGTTTATGCGTTTAACGAGCGAAGGCGCAAGTCTGCTGCAACAAACGTGGCAACGCTTGCAGGGTTTACCCCAAGTGCAACCGCCAGTGGTGGTGGCCAATGACGCCCATCGCTTCCTTGTAGCGGAACAATTTCAAGAGCTAGGGGTGACACCAACGCGGATTTTGCTCGAACCCTTGGGGCGCAATACGGCTCCTGCGATTACCCTTGCTGCGCTCTACGTCACAGAAGTCCTCGCCACCGATGCCATTCTTTTGGTGCTACCAGCGGATCATTTAATTCAGGATGTTGCCGCCTTTCAGCAGGGGCTACAACGGGCACTTGCACCCGCCACCAAGGACTGGTTAGTGACCTTTGGCATTACCCCCACCTCTCCCCATACAGGCTACGGCTACATTCGGCGGGGGGAAGCTCTCAGTGAGGCCCACACCTATCGGGTGGCAGAGTTTGTCGAAAAACCCGATTTGGCAACGGCAGAGGCTTATCTAGCGGATGGCCATTACCTTTGGAATAGCGGTATGTTTCTCTTCCGCGCCCAGAGCTTCTTAGCAGAATTGGCACAGCAGCAGCCAGACATTTTGCACCATTGCCGCTTGGCACTGCGGGAGGGACAGGAGGATTTGGACTTTATCCGCTTGGCCAAAGCACCCTTGAGTCAGTGTCCCAGTTTATCGGTGGACTATGGGGTGATGGAAAAGACGCAAAAAGCAGCGGTGGTGCCCCTAGAGTGCGGCTGGAGTGATGTGGGGTCTTGGTCGAGTCTCTGGGAGGTGACACCCAAGGATGAATTTGGCAACAGTTGCCGTGGCAATGTCCTTCTCTATAGCAGCAAAGAGTGCTTTGTTCACAGTCAGCATCGCTTGGTGACCCTACTGGGGGTGGACGATCTGATCGTTGTGGAAACAGCCGATGCCGTTCTCATTGCCCATCAGAAGGCAGCACAACAAGTCAAACAAGTGGTGGAGCAACTGCAAGCGCAAGGGCGCCCGGAGGCGGACAACCATCCCGTCGTCTATCGTCCTTGGGGGCACTACACTGCGATTGATGCTGGTCATCGCTTTCAAGTGAAGCGGATTACGGTCAAGCCGGGGGCGAGTCTTTCGCTGCAACAGCACCATCACCGCGCAGAACATTGGATTGTTGTCAGTGGTACAGCGGAAGTTACCTGCAATGGCAAAACGTTTCTGCTGACGGAGAATGAGTCCACCTATATCCCTGTGGGCGCTGTGCACCGCTTGGCCAATCCGGGGAAAATTCCCCTTGAAATGATTGAAGTGCAGTCGGGAGCCTACCTTGGCGAAGATGATATTGTCCGCTTTGAGGATCGCTATGGTCGCGAGACAGGGCGATAACCGCTGGGCAAACCCTTAGACCGCTAGCCAAGCGATCGCCACCCCAAGGGCGGAACCAACGATGACTTGAATGGGGGTGTGCCCCAATAACTCCTTGAGGCGGGCTTCTGCCAATTCGTGCCCATCTTGGAAAAATTCATCAACAATTTGATTGAGAATGCGGGCTTGTTTACCAGCGGCTTGGCGCACCCCGGCCGCATCGTACATGACAATGCAGGCAAAGACAACGGCGATCGCAAACTCAATGCTATCCCAGCCCCGCTGCAGCCCCACCCCAGTCGCCAAAGCAGTAACAAGGGCGGAATGGGAACTGGGCATGCCCCCCGTTTCCACCAGAACGCGGAAATTGAGCTTGCGGTGTTTGGCAATGTCAATCAGTAACTTGAGCATTTGGGCGATCGCGCTGGCGGCGAAAGCGACCCAGAGGACATGGTTAGCCAGTAGCTCACGAAGACCGTCCATCATGGTTACGGACAAGGACAAACTCTGCGCCCATCCTAACCCACTTCGGGATCGTTAATGACTGCGGCTGGTAATGTAGTCGGCGATCGCCTGCAAAGGAACGGCGGCTGCCCCATACACAGCCAACTCTGCCTTCGCCTCTGCCACCAAGCGTTCAGCCTCTTGGCGAGATTTTTCCAGACCCCACAGGCGCGGGTACGTCATTTTTTGGGCGGCCACATCTTTACCAACGGTTTTACCGAGGACATCGCGGGTCGAAGTAATATCCAAAATGTCATCCACAATCTGGAACGCCAAGCCAATATTTGCCGCATAGCGCGACAGGCGAGCCACATCAGATTCATTCGCCCCCGTCAGTAATGCCCCAGAAACCACAGAGGCCTCCAGTAATGCCCCCGTTTTGTGGGAGTGGATAAAGTGCAGCGTTTCTAGATCAATGTTCGGCTGCCCTTCACACTCCAAGTCCACCACTTGACCGCCCACCAATCCCGTTGCTGCCACCGCATGCCCCAACCGCGCCACAATTTTCAGCAGATATTCTGCGGGCACGTTTTTCGTTTGTTCCACCACATATTCAAAGGCATAGGCCAGTAAGCCATCCCCCGCCAGAATGGCAATATCTTCGCCATAGACTTTGTGATTTGTGGGCTTGCCGCGACGGTAGTCATCATTGTCCATAGCCGGCAGATCATCGTGGATCAGCGACATCGTGTGGATCATCTCTAGGGCACAGGCGGTGGGCATGGCCATTTCCACGGTGCCCCCCATCAGTTCACAGGTGGCCAAGCAGAGGATTGGGCGCAGCCGTTTGCCCCCTGCCATCAGTGAATAGCGCATCGCATCGTAAATTTTCTCTGGGTAGGCAACGGGGATCGATGCTTCGAGGGCCGCTTCCACAAGGGCTTGGCGTTCTTTGAGGTAGGCCTTGAGATCAAATGTGCCGGCGGGATGGACTTGGGGGGGATCAGCGGAAATCATGAACAACTCCTCAGGGTGCGGGCGGCATAGAGGTCAACGAGAGCAGGGGCTTGTGCCAGTTGTGACGGCGACAATAGCTCCATACAGTATTGTGCAACAACATGGCAACGGTCATCGGACCGACGCCCCCCGGAACAGGGGTAATATAACTGGCCACAGCACAGGCAGCCTCATAGTCCACATCGCCCCAGAGACTCGATTTGCCGTCGGGGCGTTGAATGCGATTAATCCCGACATCAATGACCACTGCCCCCGGCCGAATCATGTCGGCAGTAATCCGCCGCGGCTGTCCCATCGCTGTGACTAAAATCTCAGCACTACGGGTGACACTGGCAAGATCACGGGTGCGCGAGTGGGCGATCGTCACCGTTGCATTGGCAGTGAGTAACATCAAGGCCAAGGGCTTGCCGACCAAAATACTGCGACCCACGACCACTGCCGAGCGACCTGCAACATCAATGCCATAGGCGACCAAAAGCTGCATCACTCCAGCAGGCGTACAACTGCGCAGTCCCGGTTCATCGCGCACGAGCCGACCGAGATTTTCGGGATGCAGGCCATCCACATCTTTATCCGGATGAATCGCGTATAGCAGGGGACAGGGATCAAGGTGGGGTGGTAGGGGTAATTGCAGCAGAATGCCATCCACCCGTTCGTCCTGATTTAGCTCAGTAATTCTGGCCAATAAATCCGCTTCTGTAATGGTGGCCGGTAAATGGGCACCAAAGGATTGAATCCCGACGCGGCCACAGGCTTGTTCTTTGGCACGGACATACACGGCACTGGCGGGATCATCACCAACCCGCAACACGGCCAACCCAGGCGATCGCCCCCACTGGGCTTGAAACGTCCGCACATGATCAGCCAACTGGCGTTCAATGGACTGGGCTAAGGATTTGCCATCAAGGCAGGCAGCGGAGTTTGCAACCAAAGGACACCTTAAAATTGATCAATCACGAAAGTCTAGGGTTGAGTTGCCGAATGCGTTTCCATCGGTTGGCAACAACATCGAACTAGTTTACCTCAAACAGGGAACACCAAGGCTAGCATTGATCAAGTTCTCTCTGCTAAGCCACCGCAGATAGGGAATTGCGCCAGAAGAGTTAACGAATTGTGCCAAAGGCTTAAGAATCGCTAGGGGCGATCGCCCGAAGGGGAGGTTCGCTCCACTTGAATTTTGGCAATGGCAGGGGTAGTACACAGGTAGGTCAGCACATCCTCCGCACTCATCAGGCGCTTGAGCACCACTTGGCCAATGGTTGAGGCCGGGTCAGGATGGCTGGGCTTCACTTCTACCATGAGAACCATCTCCTCCACTTGGTACAGCCAGAGCTTTTCCTCCCCCTCTAGAATGTAGAGGCAGGTACGGGTGATCACGGGCGATCGCCGCCACGCTTGCTCATTCCAGAGGCCTTGGGGTTCCCACACGCGGCCAATCTGCCACCCCTCAGTGAGGAAAAAGTATTTCATGCCACGGGTGGCGATTCATTCCCTTGGGCACTGGCGGCCTCCTCAGGTTCCATAGAATTAAAACAAGCTGCCGCTATCAGCAAAAAAGGCGTTCCTGGCAGGAGGGGTAAAATAAAGCCGATAACCCCAATAATTCCAAAAATCACACCAAGAACCATACGTGCTGTATTACGGATGCTTTTAGTCACAGGCATTCCCTTCGAGTTGCAATCGGCGAGGATGATTCACCTCTAACGTAGCCTGAACCTTGCCTTTTCACAAGTTGCTGGTGCTAAGCTTTATCGAGAATCGCATCCCGCAGATCCATGCCGTCCATTTCTGCTTTGTAGAGGTTTGCCCCCTTAAAGTTGGCACGGCGGGCATTGGCCTTCGACATCTTGGCCGCAATGAGAACCGCATATTCAAAGTTCGCCTCAATGAGACTGGCACTTTCAAGAATCGCTTCTTGCAAAATTGCGCTCTTGAGATCGGCCAAGTGCAGGTTGGCCTGAAAGAGATTGGCACGGGTGAGGTTGGCATAGGCAAGGGTCGCTTCCACTAGGCTCACTCGCCGCAGTAGCGTGCCCACCAAGTTGGCTTGGCGCAGATCGGCCATGGCAATATTTGACTTGTAGAGATCAGCACCCGCTAAGGTAGCCCGTTGTAAACAGGCCCCCTGCAAATCTGCCTCAATCAGATCACTCATGTAGAGGTTTGCTCCCGCCATGTAGGCATCCTTGAGCAAAGCGTTGCGCAGATCCGCCCCCGCTAAATTTGCCTGATCAAGATTGGCATTGGTGAGGTTGTACAGCTCCAAATTGGCGCCAGTGAGATCGGCTTGTCCCAGATCAGGGCGAATATCACTGCTTTGCTCCCGCCATTGATTCCAAGCGGTAACCCCCTGCTTGAGAAGCTGAAGATGTTGGGGATTGGCCACGGCAGTTATCCTTGGGCACTCGGATCAGTGTTTTGATAACCGTAAAAATCAATGCGATAGTCAACAATTTTCACGCCAGTTTTTGCTTCAATCTCAGCAATGAGAGAGGGGGGTAGCTCAACATGAACGTCAATAATTTTCTGGCTATCGAGACAATTGACATGGCTGTGACTATCACTGATATTGCCGTAAAGGCGCCCATCGGCACGCTCAACGCACTCAATAATGCCATGCTCGGAAAGGGCTTCGAGATTCTGATATACAGAGGTATGGCCGATGTCTTTGCCGGCTTGATTCAGGCGATCGTAGATCTGCCGCGCTGAGAGGTGATCCTTGGCATCCCAGAGCAGTTCAAGAATGGCACGCCGCTGCCGACTGAGCCGCAATCCAAGCCGCTGACAGCGATCGATCGCATCCTCAAGGGAACGAATGGGGGGTAGGGGACTGGGAGCAGGAGACGTGAACACGGCGCTATCCTAAAAAATAAAATTCAAACAGCAGATTTTGCTTAGCTAAGTAGCCTATTGCAGTTAAATCGCAGTTTTAGGGTTATCCATTTGCTAACCTGTAGTCACTATGATAATCAATCCTTTGGTTATAATCAAATTTGCTCCTTGTCAAGGCTGTCAGCCGCTCTTTGAGACAGCAAATAAAACCCCAGAAAGGCAAACATCATGGCAGCGATCGCCTTGACCACCTTCACGGGGATCAATGTGGCAATCCCACTGCCCAAAAGCACACCGAAAAACGTTGTACACACCAAGCCAGAGGCCACGCCTAGAAAGACAGCGGTAGCGGAGCGGGCATTACTCCCTAAAGTAATCGCCACCAGTTGACTCTTGTCCCCCAGTTCTGACAAGAACACAATCGCAAAACTCACGGCAAAGGATTGCCAGTCCATCCAATTTCTCCAAAGATGTTGCTGCTATAGGGCAGATTAACGGTATGGGCAGTTGCGGTCAACGATCGCTAGTAGCGCAGGGTGGCAGGATCAGCTTAAAACAAGTTACGATTCTTAACATCAATTCTGCTTATAGCCCTGTTCTAAATGGCGGAGGTGCTCATGTTGAATACCACTACTGACGGATCGAGCGCGATCGCACCAGACACCACCTCCTTGAGCAGTCTGGCACAGGCTTGGGCAAAGCGCTATATTACCAACCTCAACACCACCGCCCTTGCGGAGGATGATCCAGCGGTGGTTGCCCCTCGGCTCTTGGCCGAATTGCGGAATGCCAGTGTCAAGGCTTGGCAGCGCACTGAAGGCTTCTTGGCCGCAGAGATGATTCGCCATGGCATCCCAGCGGAACTGGTGGATCCTTGGAGCATCTCCAAAGACATCCATGACATTTATCAGCGCACCCTCAAACTCTACAAAGCCGGCAAGGGCACCCAGCAAATGACCGCCAAGCTGGCTAGTGCCATCAGTGAGATTCGCCGCCGCTATACTGCCGTCGATCCGCGGGTGATTGGCTTTGTCAGTATGCAGTTTCACCACACGGGGGTATTACTGCTAGAAGTGGCACCAACGAGCCAACGTCCGATCCTCAGTAGCTTCTTCAAAGTCATTGATGATCACCTCTACATGCCCTTGCACCGTGCCTATAACGCAGCAGCCAACTACGACTACAATGATCCGGCCTTGGCTTTAGTGCGCCATCTGTTGCCCCAGAGCACGGCGATCGCCACCGCTATTTGTGATCGTGTTGCCGAACTCAACCCCCAGCACCGCTGTTTTAGTGGCCCTTTGACCCAAGCCAGTGTGCGTGTTTCCAGTATTCGCGATGTCGAGATGTTCCAGATCTACCTCTGGGTATGTCTTTTGGAGCAAAGCCTTGAGGCGCTGCAACGAGAACTCTTTCCCCTGTGTTTGATGCTTTATCCTTCGCTGAATGTGATATGGGAGCTAGTGTTTCAAATGGTGCACCTTTTGGGTAAGGAAATACAAACCCGTGCCGCTGGCTATGATACAAGTGTTTTTACCCCCTACTATCTATCTCTCCGAGAAATGTTTGATCCCAAGATTTTTCAAGGACTCCTATGATTCCCAATTTGCAGCAGGTTTCTCTCTCCCCCATTGCCATTGCGGGGTCTGGTCTGTGGGCGATCGCCCTGTACTGGGGCTTTTATCCCACGGGGCAAGCCTTAATACAGCGTTTAGTGACGTGGCTAGGGGGTGAAGCAAACCAAAGTGCCGAATTCTGGGCAGGGATGGTGGGGCTAGTTCCCTTTATTCTGGTGGGGACGGGTTGCTTTATCCTCTGTAGTTTGGGCTTGGGACAAAGTTGGGCCTTGAGTTTAGGCCTGATGGCAACCATCGGTGGGGCAATCTACGAACTTGGCCGGCGGGATGGCCAACAATCCTAGGTTGGGTTGCGGGGGAGAATCCGCTAACATTTAGTTAATCTTTATGGTGTTTCCTAGAGAGGAAGCGCACTTCGTTGCCCCTGAGAATACTCGCCGGTGATTCAATGAAAGCGTCTGCGGATGCCAGTTCTACCCAAGAAACGACACCGCCGCTCAGTTTGCTCCTGTTTGTTGCCAATCGTCCGGGCGATGAAGAGGAAACCGCTGCTATTCAAGCCCACATTCAGCAACTACCCTCGAACTTTGGCTTTGAGTTAAAAGTGGTGCCCATAGGTGAGCAGCCCTATCTCCTAGAGGAGTACAAGCTGGTTGCCACGCCTGCCTTGATTAAAGTCCGTCCTGAACCGCGTCAAACCCTCGCTGGTCGTAAGCTGCTGCAAAAAGTAGACTATTGGTGGCCGCGCTGGCAGCGGGAAGTGGCTCTCGGCCTACAGGCAGATATGCAAAAGTCGGCAGCGGAGCAGTCCGATTGCTCGATGGAACTCAGCCGCCTGAAGGATGAGCTGTTTCAACTGCGCCAAGAGCGCGATCGCCTTGCCGAACAACTGCAATTTAAAGATCGGATTATTGGCTTGCTGGCCCATGAGTTGCGTAACCCCCTCACTGCTGTTGGCATTGCCCTTGAAACCCTCGAAGCCAACCTTCAGGAAGAGAGCACTCAGCAACTCCATACTGAGGACATCCAACGCCTGTTTCACCATGCCCGCAGTCAAACCCAGATAATGGGACAACTGATTACGGATTTACTCTTAGCGGCGCGCGGGCCCCAAGATAAGCTGCAAATTATGGCGCGGCAACTGGATCTGCGACAACTGTGCCAAGAAACGGTTGAGGATGTGCGCCTCAATTTTGAACGTAAAAAGCAGCACTTTACCACCGACATTCCTTTGGATTTACCCTTGGTCTATGGCGATGGCGATCGCATTCGTCAGGTCCTTGTTAATCTGCTGGACAATGCCTGTAAATACACTCCTGAAGGGGGCAAAATCCACCTGAGCGCCTTTCACCGCATGACTCAAAAAGTACAAGTTACCGTCTGTGACACTGGCCCCGGTATTCCCATTGAGCAGCAGGAAAAAATTTTTGGCGAGACGGTTCGCCTCGATCGCGATCGCACCATTGAAGGCTATGGCATTGGCCTTGCCCTTTGCCGCCAAATTATTCGTATGCACTACGGCCAGATTTGGGTGGACTCCCAACCGGGAAAAGGCAGTTGCTTTCACTTCACACTGCCCGTTTATAGCTAGCGCTGCCCTTCCTTAACCATGCGGGCGATCGTTTCAGCGCGCAGATAGGGATCAGGCCCAAGGGGCAAAATTTCGTAGAACTCGTTATCTGGCAAGCGCATCAGTTGTAGGGATTCCTGCTCGCGATAGATCACATAGACTCCCGGTGGCCATGTTTTGGCACTGCGCACTGGCACAGGAATGTCACGGCGCTCTTCGCCAACGCAGGCAAGGCGTACCACCTGTGTATTGGGACGATAGACCACCTTATCTTCACGGGTGCGCCGAAATAAAAAGCGATCCAAAACCTTGGGTAGAATCTCTGTTTCTGTGCCCCCCAATTGCAAATTCAAATCCAGCAATTTGTCTTCAAGGGTAAGTTCAATGATGTGGGGTTCAGGGACGAGGGGTTGGGAGTGAATCTCAGTGGTCTCTTGGGGCGGTTCGGCGTTAGGTTTCACCTTCTGGACAATTTGGCTGATGTATTCCAGATCCACTGTCGTGATTTTCTTAAAGGTGACAAACCAAGAGAGGAAACTGATCGCCACTGCCGGTTCCAGTGTCGTAATCAAGGCTGCTAAGTCCAACTCATCGAGACGAATCGCCTTGAGGGCAGCCTCAGTTTGACCCAAGACAACGGCTTGATCCCCTGCACTTAAGTGTTTGAGACTGCCGTAGAGCAATCCCAAATCAATGGTTTCTTGACAGCCTTGGGTGGAAATGCGATAGGTGATGTCGTAGAGCCAATCTAGCGTCACCAAGTCATGGTTGAGCATCCAGAGGGCAAAGTTAAAGGCCGTTTGGGGAAAGGCAGCTTGGGCAATGCTTTTGACAATGACTTGGGCGCGATCGCGCTGGAGCAAGGTAAGTAAGGCTGCTTGCTTGTCTGCCTTGGTTGTCAGTTCATGGTAGCCAAGGAGCGCTTGGAACAATTCCTGATCACTGGGCAGTAATCGAATGGCTGCTGGAGGAGTCATAAGCTTTAGTGTCGCAGATTCGTGTGACCCATTGCCCCTCACCCTATGATGAACGATCCAAAAGGCAACCCTAGCCCTTAATTCCACTATAGAGGGTGGTTAGAATATCTATGCTATCCCCCTACCTTTGCTTCCAATTGGCGCACTCGCTTGAGGAGATCCGGCAGCTGCTTCACTGCGGCTGAAACCTTGAGGTAGAGGGTTTGATCCATGGCCGGAATCCCCCCCATGCGGCTATCTGGGGGGACAGAGCTACTGATGCCGGATTTAGCAGAGACAATGGTGCGATCGCCAATGGTCAAATGACCCGCTGCCCCCACCTGTCCCGCCAGAACGACATGATTACCAATGTGGGTCGAACCCGCTAAGCCCACTTGAGCACAGAGAATCGCGTTTTCACCGATGGTACAGTTGTGAGCCACCATCGTCAGGTTGTCAATCTTCGTGCCATTCGCCACAGTAGTCTCCCCGAGGGTGGCGCGATCAATCGTTGTGCCGGCACCAATTTCGACATCATTGCCAATGACCACGGTGCCCACTTGCGGAATTTTATAGTGGCGACCATCGGGCAGAGGCACATAGCCAAAGCCATCACCGCCGAGGACAACACTATTTTGCAGAATGACGCGATCGCCCAATTGTACCCGCTCCCGCAGGGCACAGTGGCTATAGATACGGCAATCGGCGCCAACCACCACATCATCGTAGAGTGTGCAATGACTATCAATTACTGTGCGATCGCCAATGCGCACGCGATCGCCAATCACGGTATAGGCACCAATCGTCACATCCGCTCCCAACACCACATCGGCTCCCAGAATTGCCGTCGGGTGAATTTTGGCGGAGGGTTTGGGTTGCGGATAAAACCATTCAATACATTTGGCAAAGGCAAGGTAGGGATGGGGCACCCGCAGCAGGGGACAGGCTGCCTCCCCTTGAAAATCGGGACGGACAAACACAGCAGCCGCTGCCGTGGTCTGCAATAGAGCGGTGTACTTCGGATTGGCCAGAAAAGAGATATCCGTGGCTGTTGCTGTTTCTAAGGGGGCTACCCCCAACACGGGGCGATCGCCCTGCTCTGGACAATCAAGGGTTGCCCCAAACCGTTCGGCCACCTCTGCCAACCGCATCTTGCCGTCCTCATCATCAAACTTGAGTTTTAGCTCAGTCTATCAGGTCTCGTTTGTGAAACCGATCAAGAATTTAGCGAAATCGTTCATACTGAACATTTTATCCTTTGCACGGGTGATATTCATTGAGTGGCAACTTTGTCAATGTGTTTGTTATATTTTTTAACACGTATGCCCGATAACATGGAGTAAGGAGTACATTCTATGGAGCAACGCTTCCCCGAACTGAATGTTGACCTCAGCTTTGAACAGGAGTTTCAAATGCGGGTGATGGAGGAGCAAGTGAGTGCCATGAGCCTTCAGGAAGCGCGTGAGCTACTGTTGCAAGCCTCTCGCCTATTGATGATGAAAGACAACGTCATTCGCTCCTTGGTCAAACGCGCTGCCTAGGTCACACAGGTGTGGGACGGACCTCTTTCTCCACCTTGCTTCCGCCGTCGAATCAAGTAGGGGATAGTGGCCTACCACGCACGGGGCTGAAACTGCGGGTCGTTGAGAATCGTCACCCCATCCCCCGACTGCGCCAACACAAACAAACCTTGCCGATAAGCGTAGCGAGCCACCTCGGGCGGCACAATCATCCCTGCCACGGCACCCAAGAGTTTGGTGCCACGATACTGGTGAGCTAGACGGCGAAATTTCGCAATCCGCTCTAAATGTTCATCAACATCCCCTTGGCTAAGTTTTGTTTTCACTTCGATGAGAACGGCTTCATCGGTGTTAACGACCAACAGATCAATTTCTAAACTCTCGTTGCCGTCTTGAAGAATCACATCACTGTAGAGTTGAGAAACAGCAATTCCCCGACTCTGAAATAAGCGCAACACGGCTGGGCGGACTTGCCACTCCACAAATTCCCCAAGGCGATTGCCCAGTTTGCCAATTTGTTGGTTGAGCTGCCGTGCTTCTTCTCGGAGCAACCGTTCGGTTTCTTGAAAACGCCGGTCAGTCTCTTGGAACCGCCGATCTGTTTCTTGAAACCGTTGAGCCGTTTCCTGAAATCGCTGTTCAAGATCCTGAAAACGCCGATCTGTTTCTTGAAATTGTCGCTCGGTTTCCTGAAATCGGCGTTCTGTTTCCTTTTGAGCCGCCAGTAGCTCTGCCAATAATCGCCAAACATCTTCAGGGGTGTATACCTGTGTCATTCTGGATTGATAATTGCCAAAAAACTGGTGCGTACGCCTTACCATCATAACTTAGGAAACAATACAGAAGCTTGGTAGCTTCAACGCTTCAGTACGAGGGAAAAAACCCAAAAAGGACTTTAGTTCCAGAGGATATAATAAGAATGAGGGCTGACCTTGGTGAAAAAAATAAGCGGTTAGAAGAAGCCTACTGTAAAAATTATTTGCGATCGCTCCTAAGAGGTATTGGTATATGACTCGTCCACTGCTGCTGAGCGTGGTGTTGCTGGGGATATGTTATCCCTTGGCCACGTTGGCGACTCCCCTGCCCCCGATCTTGAATCCCATTTCCCCGACCACCGGCTTTGAATCCTCGGAAATGAACCGCCTTTGGCAAAATCAGTGGCGTTCTAAAGACCGCCGTGAGGCCAGTACGATGCTGCAACCATCCGCTGACAAGGTGCTACAAATTGAAGTGGATGGCCAACTGCTGACGCCCAGCCAAGCTCAACAACTGCTACTGCGCCAAGAATAATCCTGCGGGACTTAAACTATTAGCGGGAACATTTCACGTACTCGCTATGCCCCTAACCCGTCGTCAAACCCTCGGCCTCCTCGTCGGCAGTGCCGCTACACTCTGGTTGCGATCGCGCCCAGCCGTGGCTGAAGGTGAGCCGTCAGAAATTTATACGCTGCCGCCTTTGCCCTACGGCTACGATGCTCTAGAGCCAGTGATTGATGCGGAGACGATGCAGCTACACCATGACAAACACCATGCGGCCTATGTGAAGACGCTGAACAAGGCACTGACGCCCTACCGGCAATGGCAGGGGCTACCCATTGAGGATTTACTGTGCCACATTCGCCAACTACCCACCGCTATCCAACAAACCGTGCGCAACCACGGCGGCGGCCATGCCAACCATTCCCTCTTTTGGCAAAGTATGGCACCGAATGGGGGCGGTGAACCCACGGGGGAGTTGGCCACAGCAATTGCAACCACCTTTGGCTCGTTCTCAGCGTTTCAAACCCAGTTTCAGCAGGCAGGTCTGAAGCACTTTGGCAGTGGCTGGGTCTGGCTTGTGCTGACGCCCCAAGGAAATCTGGCCCTTACCACCACACTGAACCAAGATTCGCCGCTGATGCAAGGGCAAGTGCCGATCTTGGGCAATGATTTGTGGGAGCATGCCTACTACCTGACCTATCGCAACCGTCGCGATCAGTACCTAGAGGCTTGGTGGCAGGTGGTTAATTGGCCTTGGCTGAGCGATCGCTACGCCCAGATGCGCGCTCTTTTGACTTAGTAAGCAAGGCCTGCTCATGGCGATCGTAGGCATCAATAATTCGCTCGACAAGGGGATGGCGAATCACATCCCCCTTGGTTAGATAACAAAACGCGATCCCTTCGACATCTTTGAGAATTTTCGTGGCCACACTGAGGCCGGAGGTTTGATGTTCTGGTAGATCGGTTTGTGTCAAGTCCCCCGTCACCACCAAGCAGGAGTTAAAACCAATGCGGGTCAACACCATTTTCATTTGGGCAGGGGTAGTGTTCTGGGCCTCATCGAGGATGACAAAGGCATTATTGAGGGTACGCCCTCGCATATAGGCCAAGGGAGCCACTTCAATCACCCCCCGCTCCATCAGGTTACTAATTTTCTCCGGCTCCACTAGTTCGTAAAGAGCATCGTAGAGGGGACGCAAATAGGGATCAATTTTTTGCTGTAAATCTCCCGGCAAAAAGCCGAGCCGCTCCCCTGCTTCCACCGCAGGCCGTGTCAAAATCAACCGCTCATAAGTACCCGACAGTAGCGCTTGGACGGCTAGAACGGTGGCCAAGAAGGTTTTGCCGGTGCCCGCTGGCCCAATGCCAAAGGTGAGTGTGTGGCTGCGAATGGCTTGAATGTACTGGCGCTGGCGAAAGGTTTTGGCACGAATAATGTCGCCGCGACGGGTGCGAGCCAGAATATCCTGTTGCAGCTCTTGGAGGGCTTCCCGCTGCTGGGTGTCGTAGGCATGGCGGACGGTGAGAATATCTACCCCAGACACAGGACGACCCTCGCGCCAGAGGGTACCGAGGTCTTGAATCAGTTGTTGGCAGAGTTGGATTTGAGCAGGGGTACCAGTGATGTAGAGATCCCGCCCCCTTAAAACAAGGGTCGCCCCTGTTTGGGCGGCAAAGATGCGCAGGTTGGCTTCTTGCTCACCGACAAGGGCGATCGCACTCTCAGTGCTGTGGAGGTCAATCGTGAGGCTTTCCCTCGTGGTCATACCCAAGGCTTAGCGATTGCGCTTGCGGGCGGCCTCCTGTTTGCGTTTGCGGCGCAGGCTGGGTTTCTCGTAACGTTCACGCCGTTTGACTTCCGAAAGAATGCCCGCTTTTTGGATTTTTTTCTTGAATCGCCGTAGAGCGGACTCAATGGATTCGTTTTCACCTAAACGCACTTCAGACACGCGCTAACTTTGCCTCCTTGATGATGGATAAGAACGACGACGGGATCGCCGGGGGCGATCGCTCCCTTGATGATCTATTTTAGGTGTACTTTTGGCATCGTCATAGACATCTAAGTAAACCTGCTGACCGGCGGCTTGGGCAGCAGCCTGTAAAACCGCTCGAATGGCATGAAGATTGCGACCGCCACGGCCATAGACCCGTCCCTTATCCTCGCCAGCAAAGGCAAGGCGTACCCAGATGCGAGAATTGGCAGGGGAAAATTCCGCATGCAGCCGTAGGGTTTCTGGTGCTTCCATAAAGGGTTCCAGCAGGAAGCGAATCAAGGCAGCGTAATTGGGGGCAGCCGACTCAGTCATTGCCTATTTTTTGGCAGTTTCAGGGAGAAGATTCGCTTTGACAAACAGCCGCCGCACGGTATCTGTGGGTTGTGCGCCCTGCGCCAAACGCCGCTTGATAGCCTCTTCCTTAAGGCGCACTTCATCACGGATCGGATCGTAGAAGCCCAATTCTTCGAGGGCACGCCCATCGCGGCGATCCGTATTATTCATGGCCACAATCCGATAGGTGGCGTTCCGTTTTTTGCCGTAGCGTTTGAGACGCAGTTTAATCATGTCAGCCTATGGAGATAAAAGGGGCAGATTTTTATCGACAATTTTCTAGTATAACGGACATCCCAAATCGGGTAAAGTAGATTGCGGTTCGAGTTGAGCACTGCCGATGACAAAGACAGCATGGTTATTTCCCGGCCAAGGGTCGCAACATCCAGAAATGATGGCGGATTTGCTAACGGCCTATCCCCCAGCCGAGGAGCGGTGCGCACAGGCAGCGGCTATTTTGGGGTGGTCGGTCATTGAGTGCTGTGCAGGTCGTATCGGTAACTTAGATCAAACCCTCTATACCCAGCCGAGTTTGTTTCTGGTGGAGAGCTTGCTGGTGGATGCCCTCAAGGAACGGGGGGCAAAAGCGGACTTTGTTGCGGGGCATAGTCTCGGCGAATATGTTGCCCTCTATGCGGCGGAGGTTTTTGACTTTACAACAGGACTGAAGTTAGTGCAGCGGCGAGCCGAACTGATGAATGCCGCCGGGGGGGGCAAGATGGTGGCCTTGATTGGCTTTGACCGCGAGCAGTTGCAAGAGGCGATCGCCAGCACAGCCAATGTGGTTCTGGCCAATGATAACCATCCGGGGCAGGTGGTGATTTCGGGGCTGCCGGCAGCGGTGGACGCGGTGCTAGGCAAAATTAAGGTGAAGCGAGCGGTTCCCTTGAATGTGAGTGGGGCTTTTCATTCCCCGTTTATGGCGGAGGCCGCAGCCACGTTTGCCACGCTGCTGGAGGAGTACACCTTCCACGAGGCGATCTTTCCCGTTTTGAACAATGTCGAACCTGAACCGACAACAGATGCAGCGGTGATCAAGGCACGCTTGCGATCGCAGATGACCGGCTCTGTGCGGTGGGTGGACACCTGTCATGCCCTTGCGGCAGCGGGGGTGACCCAAGCCTTTGAAATTGGTCCCGGCAACGTATTGGCAGGCTTGGTTAAACGCACGACCCCAGAGATCACCGTTACCAGCATTGCCACGATCGCTAGTTTGGAGAGCCTTGGGTGAGTCGCGATCGCGAGCCGCTGATCAGTTTGCTCCTCTACCATCTTTTCAAATGGTCAGTGGTGAGTCCACTCCTGCACACCTACTTTCGCGGGCGCATCTATGGTGCCCATCAGGTACCGCTGCGAGGGCCACTGGTGGTGGTAGCCAATCATGCCAGCTACTTTGATCCACCCCTGATTTCTAACTGTGTGCGCCGACCGGTGGCTTGGATGGCCAAGGAGGAATTATTCCAGATTCCCATTTTTCGGACATTGATTCGGTGGTATGGTGCCTATCCTGTGAAGCGGGGAGCCGGCGATCGCCGCGCATTGCAGGCCGCCCTCAAAGCTCTAGAACAGGGTTGGGCAGTGGGGGTCTTTTTGGAGGGCACGCGCACGAAAGATGGGCGCATCTATGATCCGAAATTGGGGGCAGCACTCATTGCCGCCAAAGCTCAGGCGCCTCTATTGCCCGTCTGCCTTTGGGGAACCCAAGAGATTCTCAAAAAAGGTGGATTTCCCCGACCGGTTCCGATTACGGTGCGCATTGGTGCCCCCCTTCCGCCCCCGGCTTCGGGCGATCGCCCTGCCCTAGAAGCAGTCACACAGCACTGCTGCGAAGTGATCCACCGTCTCCATGACTTGGGTCGCTAGAGCAGACCATCCTTAGCGGCCATCAATTTGAGGAGATCCACCACACGGCAGGAATAGCCCCACTCATTGTCGTACCAAGCCACCACCTTAAAGAAATTGGCATTGAGTTGGATCCCGGCTGTGGCATCAAAGATACTGGAGCGACCATCGCCAATAAAATCACTGGAGACAACCGCCTCTTCGGTATAGCCGAGAATTCCCTTGAGATCCCCCTCAGCCGCTGCCTTCATTGCCGCACAAATCTCGTCATAGCTCGTGGCCTTCTCGGTTTTGAAAGTTAAATCCACCACCGACACATCGGGCGTAGGAACGCGAAAGGCCATCCCCGTCAACTTGCCCTTGAGTTCGGGCAACACCAGTGTCACCGCTTTAGCAGCGCCGGTAGAGGCGGGAATAATATTTTGGCCAGCCCCGCGGCCGCCGCGCCAATCCTTCTTACTAGGACCATCCACCGTCGGTTGGGTTGCGGTGACAGAGTGCACCGTGGTCATCAAGCCCTCAGCTAGCCCAAAGGTTTGATGTAGGATCTTCGCCACCGGTGCCAAGCAATTTGTCGTGCAACTGGCATTAGAGACAATCACATCCACCGCTGGATCAAAGGCCGCATCATTAACACCGACGACAATTGTTTTCACCTTATCGGCATCCTTGGTGGGGGCTGAAATCACCACTCGTTTCGCACCGGCCTGAAGATGCTGAGAGGCGCCATCATAGCCGGTAAATAGACCGGTGGATTCAACAATGTAGTCGGCGCCAACCGATCCCCAAGGCAGTTCTGCGGGATTGCGAATGGCCGTACAGGGAATGAACTTACCATCAATTTCAATGCCCTCTGCCGTGGCCTTGACGATCCCCGGATAGATGCCGTGGGTGGAATCGTACTTAAAGAGGTAGGCAAGGTTATCCGCAGGCACGAGATCGTTAATGCCGACAAACTGAATATTGTCGCAGGCGAGACCCGCCCGTAGCACCAAGCGGCCAATGCGGCCAAAGCCATTAATACCGACTTTCAAGGTCATGAAAACTCTCCCAAGGCAATCAACTAATAACGGGGTAGGGTTGGATCCACTGCCGCAGCATAGGCATCAATACCACCGACAATGTTTTTCACATTACGGAATCCCTGCTGAATCAACCAGTGACCCATTTGCGCCGATCGCACACCGTGGTGGCAGAGTACCAAGGTTTCCCGATCTGGATCAAAGAGCTGGCAAATTTGGGGCGACCATTGGGGAAACGCACTCAGGGGCAAAAGGGTGAAATGGGGGAGGTGAACAATCGCCCACTCCTCTGGTTCCCGCACATCAATGAGTTGCAAGGTATCCGCCTCTGTGGCTAGGCGTTGCGCCAATTCCACCACTGTGATTTGTCCTAGCATGGCTTCCCCTTGATTCTAGGGGGATAGATCGGGGATCGTACTAAAGTCATCCTTAAGATTTACCTGCCGGCGGTAGGCTTTGGTAAGCCACCTCGATCGCCGTCGGTTGATGAGCCACTTGGGGCACATCTAGTACTGCCGTATTCACCAAGTTAAAGAGGGGATTGGCCAAGATACCCGCCAAGGAGGTGGCAATCACCGTCATCACTAGACCCACCTGCAACGGACGCATGCCAAAGGTTGACCAAGAAACCTCGGGATAATTTTGCACAGCTAGGGACATTTCTTGGGGTTCCTTGACCACCATCATCTTGACAACACGAATGTAGTAGTAAATCGAGATCACACTCGTTAATAGACCCAGCAGCACCAGACCATAGGCACCGGCTTGCCAACCCGCCCAGAAGAGGTAAATTTTGCCAAAAAAGCCGGCCAAGGGAGGAATTCCGCCCAAGGAAAGCAGACAGAGGCTCAGGCCGAGGGTCAGCAACGGGTCTTTTTGATAGAGGCCGGCATACTCACTAATTTGATCGGTACCCGTGCGCAGGGAGAAGAGAATCACACAGGTAAAAGCGCCAAGGTTCATGAAGAGGTACACCAGCAGGTAAAAGAGCATACTGGCATAACCTGCCTCAGTGCCAACGACAAAACCAATCATCACAAACCCCGCCTGGCCAATGGAGGAGTAGGCCAGCATCCGCTTCATGCTGGTTTGGGCAAGGGCAACCACATTGCCAAGAATCATGCTCAGGATCGCCAACACCGTAAAGATGAGTTGCCACTGATCGGTGACACTGGGGAAGGCCAAGGTCAAAAAGCGAATGGCAAGGGCAAACCCAGCCGCTTTGGAGCCAACGGAGAGAAAGGCAACCACAGGCGTAGGGGCACCCTCATAAACATCGGGCGTCCATTGGTGAAAGGGCACTGCCGAAATTTTGAAACTAATGCCAGCAATAACAAACACTAAGGCCACCACCAGACCCAAGGATTCCCCAGAGAGAGCTTGGGCAATTTCTGGTAACTGGGTGTGCCCACCGGAGAGGCCATACAACAGTGACGATCCATAGAGGAAAATGGCAGAACTGGCCGCACCAATCAGGAGATATTTCAAGGCGGCTTCGTTGGAGCGGCTATCGCGCTTGGTGTAGCCGGTGAGCAAATAGGAGGCAATACTCAGGGTCTCTAGCGCCACAAAGATAAACACCAGTTCTTGGGCACCGGCAATGAACATGCCACCCACCGTGGCCGTCAACAGAATCGTCATAAATTCGCCGAGGGAACTGCCGGTTTGCTCAACATAGCGAATGGACATGAGAATCGTGCCCAAGGCTGAAAGGGCAATCAGTCCCCGGAAGAAGAGGCTGAGGTGATCAGAAATAAAGCTGCCAAAGAAACTGACGGTGTCGGGCTGAGTCCACAGGGGAATCATCGTGGCGATCGCTCCCCCTAAACCGACAATGGCAAAGTAGGGGGTCCAGCGATCGGCTTGGCGTCCCTGAATCAAATCTGCTAGGAGGACAACAAGCAGCGTCACAATCACGATGGTTTCCGGCAAAATGGTGCCTGCATTCAGCTGTCCGGCCAGTGTCACCAAATCCATAACTCTTTACGCGCCTTGATGGAATCCCCCATATCTTATCACCCAGATTTTCATTTCATTGTTTGCCCGCGATCGCCTTCTGCTTATGAGTGGGATTAGTTTTTACCAATCTCGGCACTGGCAGAGGTGGTATTTTGATTTTGGGTCAGAGCAATAGCCGCAAAGAGCCGCGATCGCCATCTAGCTCAGCTGCCACCCCCACCGGTAATGCAGCATTGACCCCCTCATGGCCAAAGGGCAAGTCACTGACAATGGGAAGCCCCAAATCCGCCAAGCGATCGCCCAAAACCTCAATCACGCGAAAATTGGGTTGGGTGGTGGGATCCTCACAGCGACTAAAACGACCGAGGGCAATCCCCTGAATCTGATGCAACACACCACTGCGGCGCCACTGCGTCAACATGCGGTCAATGCGATAGGGGGCTTCACCCACATCCTCTAGGGCTAAGATCACATTCTCAAAAGAAGGACAATCAGGCGTCCCCAGTAAATGAGTCGCGACTGTTAAATTCCCCACCAAAAGACGACCCTGCACCACACCGCCCCCCCAACCCGTTCCCAAGAGCGGCTCTAGGGGTTTGCCCCGCACCAGATCAAAAAGCCGCTGCTGACTCCAAAGGGGTTCTGCCGCCAGCGTGGTGAGTACTGGGCCATGGACACCGGCCACCCCTTGGTTAGCATAGCTCCACAGCAAAGCCGTAATATCCGAAAAACCAATCAGCCATTTCGGCGATACCGCTGGCCACTGCCACTGCTCCAACAGACGAGTCGCTCCAAATCCGCCCCGCCCGCAGAGAATACCCTTAATAGAATCATCTTGCAATAAGTGCCGCAGGCGATCGCGCCGCTGTTGATCGGCACCCGCAAGGTAGCCCCAGCCGGCAAAGGCCGCCTCATCGACAATCACCTCATAGCCCTGAGCTTGCCAACAGGCCACTCCCTGCCAAAAAGGTTCCCTTTGGCGGAGGACACCACTAGGAAAGGCGACGGCAAGGCGATCGCCCGGCTGAAGCGGCGGCGGTAATGTTGCAAAGACGGTCACGTTAGAAAAAATTAGAATTGCGGTAAAACTGCAAGCGCCCCGTGCCGATATTTTGACCTATGGCGCGATCTCCTCCCCGAGGAAAGGCTGTCACAGCAAAAAGATACGTCCCATCCCATTGGGGATTGCGCACAGGAGCAACCTCAACCCGCAGGTACCACCCCGGTGGCACAGGGGGATCAAAGGTCACTGTGAGCAGCGCTGAATGGCCATCAAAGGTCACCTTGCCCAAGGGAATCGGCTGGCGGGAGCGATCGCCGATAAAAACACGGGTACGTTGGGGCAAAAAGTAAATCGTCTCAATGCCGGGCAGTTGTTGAATGTCGAGCCGGGCAAGGGGTTCGCCTGCGGTGGTCGGTATCTGCACAATGAAGTTGTAGGTGGTATTCGTTAGCCACACTTGAGGATAGCGGGTATTGGCTTCAACAAAAATGGGTGGCTGATCAAAGGCCACCCGACCATCGGGAAACTCAACCCCTAGGCTCTGAGGGGGCAAAGCAGCTATGCCAACAAGGGCGATCGCGAAGGGTCGTCGCATCCCTTATTTACCCCGCGAGGGGGGTTCTGTGCCGTGGGCGATCGCGCTACTACAGACCCAGTTTTCCGGCAGGCCGGGGTAACCGCGCCGCAACGCCTCTGGACAAATGGTATAGATCGTCAGTTGGCAATCAATCAATTGCACACCATACTTCTCCGTCTGCTTCAGAGCCTGCTTGAGAATCGTATCATTGTCGAACTCCATTGTGCGGTTGCATTGCACGCACACCATGTGGTGATGGTGGTGCGGAGACATTGTATTGAGTTCGTAGTGCTTGTGTCCCTCGGCCAGTTCCAACTCCCGCAGAATACCCATCCGTGACATCAACTTCACAGTGCGATAAACGGTGGATAAACTAATGGAGTGTCCCTGTTTACGCAACTCATGGTGCAGGTCTTCAGCACTCAGGTGGTTGCCCTTAGGCAGATTCTGGAAAATATTGAGAATGGTTTCTCGCTGTGGCGTCAACCGCCAGCCCTTCTCATTCAGTTCTGCCTTTAAGGCTGCTGCTGTATAAAGTGGCATAGGAGATTCGCGTGATCTGCCGATATTTGGTTTGCATGATAGCCGACAACAAGTGTCATTTGCAACAACCACAGCTTATTGAGAATAATTACAATAGTTTTACTGAACTTTCTGCAAATGAGTTGCAACGCCCAAGCCCTATCCGATCAAATCGATCAAATCAAGTGTTAATGGGTTCAATGGCGCAGAACCCAGTTCAAAAACCAATCCCTAATTTGTTTGCTAGTTTGTTTGCCGTTGGGGCTTGGGTCGCTGGAACTTCGACATCGGGGTAAAGTCTTCGACGGGCACATCCTTGAGTGCCTGACTCATGAAATCCCGCCAAATGGGTGCCATAAAGCCACCCCCCGTTGCCCCCTGCCCGAGGGGCGCATAGTTGTCATTCCCTGCCCAAACCGCGGCTGAGAGTTGCGGCACATAACCGACAAACCAAATATCCCGCTCAGAAGAGGTGGTGCCTGTTTTCCCTGCGGCGGGTCGGCCAATGTTGGCACCTGTGCCTGTCCCACTGGTGATCACACTTTTCATCGTGTCATTGATGGCTGCGGCCGCCCAAGGATCCAGCACCAGTTTGGGGCGAGGGGTGTGATCCAAGAGCAAATTGCCATTATTATCCGTAACTTGAATAATCGTCGTGGTGGGGGATTGCCAGCCATTGTTGGCGAATGTGGCATAGGCAGCGGCCATTTCCAAGGGCGTCAGATCCACCGCCCCCAGAGGTAGAGAAACCACAGGAAGCATGGGACTGGTAATGCCAAGGGTACGGCAAATTTCAATGACGCGCTCAATACCCACCTCTTGGCCAAGAACAATGGCAGGAATATTGCGGGACATGGCCAAAGCCATACGCATAGACATCCCACCCATAAAGGAGCCATCGTAATTTCGCGGCACATACCACCCACTGCCATCGCGATACCTGACGGGCGAGTCGTTAATTCCAGAATCGGGCGTATATTTGCCACTGGCATAGGCAGCATAAAAGACAAAGGGCTTAAAGGCAGACCCCGGCTGACGCATCGCTTGGGTGGCGCGATTAAACTGACTGCGGTTGTAGTCCACACCGCCGACAAGGGCTTTGACATAGTGCGTTCGTGGATCTACCGCCGCCAAAGCCAACTGATCGGCGCGCACACCACTGCCCCGTAGGGTTTGATAGCCGCGTTGGATTGCCTCTTCGGCCATTTTTTGCACCTTGACATCAAGGCTACTTTGTACCCGCATTCCCCCACGGATGACCGCTTCACGACCAAATTGGCGGGTCAACTCCTGTAACACAGCATCGGTAATCCAAGGACTGCGACTGCGCTGGAAGGAGGTAATTTCCCCCAGCTTGATCGGTTCTTGGGCAGCAGCAGCGGCCTCCTGGGGGGTGATCCAATCCAATTCCACCATCCGATCCAGCACCAATTGCTGCCGTTCTTTGGCGAGGTCAAAATCCACAAAGGGGCTATAGGCCTCGGGCGCTTGGATAATGCCAGCCATCATGGCAGCTTCGGCAAGCGTGAGATCAGCGGCATTTTTTTTGAAGTAGCTTTGGGCGGCGGTTTGTACGCCGTAAGTGTTATGTCCCCAATAGACTTGATTGAGGTACATCTCCAAAATTTCATCTTTGCTGAAGATCTGCTCGAGGCGCATGGCCAGAACAGCCTCAGCCACTTTACGACTAATGGAGCGATCTTGAGACAAAAAGAGATTTTTCACCAATTGCATCGTCAGGGTAGAGCCACCCTGTACGGTACGCCCCGAGGTGAGGTTGACCATTAAGGCACGGGAAATACCAATGGGATTAATACCGCGATGCTGATAGAAGCTACTGTCTTCGATCGCCATCACAGCCAGCTTCAAACTGGGCGAAATTTCGCTGAGGGGAACGACTTCGCGGTTTTCTTCATCGTGAAGGCTGACAAGGAGGGTGCCCTTAGCATCGTAAATGTGCGTCGTTTCACTGGGAATGTAGCCCCGCAGCGATCGCACATCCGGCAAATTCCGAAAGCTAATCGCCAAGCCCAGCAGCCCCCCGCCGATTGCCGCACAACCAAAGGTCATCCCGACAAGGAAGGTACGGTTAGCAATTCGCAGGACCCCACGCCAGAAGTTTTCATCTTGGGGGCGGGTTTGGGAGGGGTGTTTGCCAAGGGTAGTGGTGGACACGACAGTCGCTTCCTGACGCCAATTATTTTTTGCTTCGTATATGATTTTTTTATTGGGATAAAAGTAAGGGATAGCAAGATTGCCGCGCGATCGCAATTGATTGCTATCATAGCCATCCTAGACCAGAAAATGTCCTCGCCCAAATCGAATGCCCAATCCAATGCCCAATCAAGTGATGTCTTCAGACCTTGAGGCCACAATTGCACGGCTGCAGCGCGGCGTTGTCGAAACCTTTCCCCATGTCCCTGATTCCACCAAACCCGAAGAAAATCTCTGGGTCTATTTGCGGCAAATGGAGCGCCCGCTGCGAATTAAGCTTGGCATTGATCCCACGGGCAGCGAAATTCACCTCGGTCATAGCATTGTCCTGCGCAAGTTACGCCAGTTTCAGGATGCGGGGCACTGTGCCGTGCTGATTATTGGTGACTTTACGGCTCAAATTGGCGATCCCACAGGGAAGTCGGAGGTGCGCAAACAACTCACCCCTGAGGAGGTGGCAACCAATGTGCAAACCTACCTTGAGCAAGTGAAGCCCATTTTGGATTTTGAGACCCCCGGCCGCTTAGAAATTCGCTACAACTCGGAGTGGCTCGCCAAGCTGGACTTGCGGAAAATTCTCGAGCTACTGGGAACGATGACTGTTGGCCAAATGCTGGCCAAGGAGGGGTTTGCCGAACGCTACGCCAAGGAAACGCCCATTTTTCTCCATGAGTTTCTCTATCCATTGATGCAGGGCTATGATTCAGTGGCGGTGGCGGCAGATGTGGAACTGGGGGGTACCGATCAAAAATTTAACATTGCTGTGGGTCGCGATTTACAGCGCCATTTTCGCTTGCCCACCGTGCAATTTGGTCTGCTGATGCCGATTTTGGTGGGGACGGACGGAGTACAGAAAATGTCGAAGTCCCTTGGCAACTATGTGGCGCTTACGGAGTCGGCAGCCAGTATGTACTCCAAGCTGGAGAAAATTCCCGATGCCTTGGTGAACCAATACATTGAGTTGCTCACGGATTTGCCCTTGGACAGTTTACCCACCAATCCCCGCGATCGCCAGAAGGCCTTAGCCCTAGAAGTCGTGAGTCAGTACCATGGGCGCGATCTCGCCCTGCAAACCCAAGCGGAACTAGCCGCGATCGTCACCCAAGGACAAACGGCACAGGCGGGATCGATTCCAGAGTATTCCCTTGGGGAGTTTCAGTTCCCTGTGAAGCTGACTTATGTGCTCAGTCACACCAAACTCTGCCCCAGTAGCAGCGAAGCGCGGCGACAGATCCAAGGGGGTGGGGTGCGTCTCAACGGCGAAAAAATTACGGATGTGGACTTTACCCTCACGGCACCGGAACCCTATGTGAACCAAGTGCTGCAAGTGGGTAAGAAAAAATTCCTGCGCTTTGTACCTTAGGTGGCAGTTGGCATTCTCTGCCAGAATGAAGATGAGGTGGTGCAGAGAATGTGTAGGATGAGCGAGCAGGAATTTCAAGCCAAGGTACTCAGCGAGTTGCAGGCGCTGCGTGTAGATGTGGAGAAACTCGGCACCGATGTTGAAAAACTACAAACGGATGTCGAAAAGCTCCAAACTGATGTGCACAAACTGCAAGGGGATGTGAGTGAGTTAGCCACTCAGGTGAAAAATCAAGAGTACAAGTTTGAAGTTTATCAACGGGGAACCGATGCCATGGTGCGGATGGCAACAACGATCATTATTGCGGCGGCATCCGTTGTTGTTCTGGCGAGTCTTTCCCCGGCGATTACAGCACTTGTGAGCGCGATCGCCCACCAAGGGAATTAACTACAACGATGACCCTAGGGCTGGTTCCACAATTCGTTAAGATCTCCTTATTTATTGGCTTGATGCTCTTGAGTACCAGTTTGGCTGTGATTTTTCCCCTGAACCCCGTCGCAGGACTCAGTAGTGGTGTGACCAAAACCGTTTTAGACAATGGCCTCACGGTTCTGATTAAAGAGATTCCCACCGCCCCTGTGGTGAGTTTGCAGGTGTGGTATCGCGTGGGTTCGCGCCATGAGCCCAAGGGGGAAAATGGGATTGCCCACCAACTGGAGCATTTGATGTTTAAGGGCACCAAGAGCCGTCCCGTCCAGTTTGGTCAGTTGTTTTATGCCCTTGGCAGTTCTTCCAATGCCTTTACCAGCTACGACATGACCGCCTACCACCATACGGTGCGCGCTGACCAACTAGAACCACTGCTGATTCTCGAGGCCGATCGCCTGCGCAATACCCTGATGACCCCCGATGCCCTTGAGAGTGAAAAACGGGTGGTGATCTCGGAGCTGCAAGGCTATGAAAATAGTCCTGAATATCGCCTCAGTCGTGCCGTGATGGCCGCCCTCTATCCCCATCATCCCTACGGCTTGCCAGTGGGGGGAACGGCCAGTGATGTGGAGCAGTTTACGCTGCCAGCGGTGAACAGTTTTTATCACCAGTACTATCGCCCCGATAATGCCGTTGTGGTGATTGCTGGCGATGTCCGTCCCCCAAGGGCACTGGAACTGGTCAAGAAAACCTTTGGGCAGATTCCTCGGCCAACCGACCCTCTAAAGTCTCCTTCATTACCGCCGCCAACAGCAGGTCAAGCCCAGCGAATTCGCCTCACAGAACCGGGAAGTGCGCCGCTATTACAGATTTTGGTACCCATTCCAGCGATGGCCCATCCAGATCAGGCGGCCTTGGATGTGCTGGATATGCTCCTGAGTGGCGGACGCAGTTCGTACTTGTATCAGGAATTGATGGAAACGGGTCAAGCCAGTTCGGCCTACTCCTATGTGGCCGCGTTACAGGCGGGGGGCTGGTTTGAAATTGGCGCGATCGCGGCCCCGGAGCAATCCCTTGAGACCATTGAGCAGACCATTCACCAGATTCTGAACCAGCTGGCAGAGCGTCCCTTGAGTGCCGCTGAACTGCAACGCGCCAAACAACAGCTCAAGGCCAACTTTATCCTGCGCAATCGCGACATTGATGCCCAAGCCAGTCAACTAGCCAACGATGAAACCCTGACGGGAGATTACCGCTTTAGCGATCGCCACCTTGCGGCCATTGAAAAAGTCACGGCTGCGGATGTTCAACGAGTGGTGCAGACCTACTTTGGGCGCGATCGCTGGATTGTGGGGGAATTTATTCCCAGTGAATTTGCCGATGTTGAGCTTTCAGGTCGGCCGGGTGCCCAAACCACCGCCCATAATCTTGTCGGTGAGCCTGTAGATCCGCAAACCATTGCCGCCTATTTACCCCAAGGGAGTGGGCAGGCTGCCCCTGAGGTCAAAAGCAACGGGGTGGAAACCTTTACCCTGAAAAATGGCCTGCGGGTGCTCTTACTCGTGGATCGCAGTACACCAACGATTACGCTGGCGGGGCGCATTGACGCTGGAACAGCCTACGATCTGCTGACCCAACCGGGGGTGGCCAACCTCACTGCTGCCAATCTCCTCAATGGCACGCGGCGCAAAAATGCCCTGACGTTGGCACAAACCCTTGAGGATCGCGGCATTAGCCTAGAATTCAGCGCCTTCCGCGATGGAGTGGATATTGAGGGCTATGCCTTGGCCAGTGAACTGCCCACGCTGTTGCAAACCCTTGGTGAAGTGCTTCAGGAGGCCACCTTCCCAGAGTCGGAGTTTCAGCTCAGCCGACAACGCTATCTCACGGCTCTGAGTCTTGAGGCGGATGATCCTGTGCGCTGGGGGCGCCGCGTCCTGCAAGAAACCCTCTATCCCGCCAATCATCCCCTGCATCCCTTTGCCACTCCTGAATCTGTACAAGCAATTCAACGCCCAGACCTGTTGAACTTTTATCGTGCCGCCTATACCCCCGATCACACGATTTTGACCCTCGTGGGAGATTTTGACCCTGTGGAGGTGCGATCGCGCCTCAATGAAATTTTTGGCTCGTGGCAACCCCAAACGGATCCCCTGTCCCTAACCTTTCCTGCAGTTTCACCGCCCGAGCAAACCCTCTTTAAGAATGCGGTGATTGCCGGTAAGAGCCAAGCGATTACCTATCTGGGGACGCCGGGGATCGATCGCCGCGATCCTCGCTTCTACGCAGCGATGCTGATGAATCACATCCTAGGGGGAGACACGCTGGCCAGTCGCTTGGGCACAGAGATTCGCGATCGCCAAGGGTTGACCTATGGCATCTACAGCTTCTTTAGTGCCAGTCGTCAAGCAGGGCCTTTTATCATTCAATTGCAAACTGCCCCTGAGGATACCGCCAAGGCCATTCAGGCCACCTTGCAACTTCTCAGGGATGCCCACCGCCAAGGATTCACCGCCGCCGAACTCGGAGCCGCCAAGCGCAGCCTCAGTAATACTTACCTTGTCGAATTGGCCAATGTGGATGTGGTGGCGCGGACGCTTGTAGGGAATGCCAGTGTGGATTTACCCCCAGAAGAACTCCAGCAGTTTAGCGATCGCCTGCAGCAGGTGACCTTGGATGAAGTTAATCACACTCTGCGGGATCTGATTGATCCAGAGCGACTGGTGATTGTCACTGCCGGTCCTAGTGTTTCCTTTAGCCCCTAGAACGATGGCCAGCTTAACCTTAGGACTTTACCACCTAGAACAGTGGGCCAACCAATGGGTGACGGCTCAACTGAGTGATCTCACCGTGATCAGTGTCGGTATTGTGTTTCTGGCGGGACTGCTCACAAGTCTGACTCCCTGCACCCTTTCGATGCTGCCAATTACTGTCGGGTACATCGCCGGCTACGCTACAAAGCAAAATAGCTCCGTCTTGCGCCAGTCTCTTGGGTTTGCCCTTGGCCTCGCAACCACCTTAACCCTGTTGGGGATGATTGCTGCTGTTGCTGGTCGCATCTATGGTCAGGTGGGCTGGGGGTTAACGATCGTGGTGAGCTTGGTGGCGATCGCCATGGGCTTAAATTTGCTCAATGCCTTGCCCCTGAGCTTTCCCCGCAGTCGCTTCCTAGAGGAACTGCCGGCTCGGGTTCCTGCGGGGTTGCAAGCTTATACCCTAGGGGCAACATTTGGCCTTGTGGCAGCACCCTGTAGTACGCCGGTCTTGGCAACGCTGCTGGCATGGGTGGCCACAACCCAAAAGCTAGTGGCGGGGGCTGGTCTGCTGTTGGCCTATACAACAGGGTATGTCGCGCCGCTGATTTTAGTCGGAGTATTTAGCGGTGCCTTGCAAAGGCTCTTGGCACTGCGGCAGTGGTCGAGTTGGATTACCCCTGTGAGCGGTGTGCTCCTCATTGCTTTTGGCGTCATTGCTTTAGCCATTCGTCTTTAGTGCTCAAGCCAAAGGGGCAGTGGTTGGCCGATGGCGGTAGCCATGCAAGCACCTCTGGACAAAAATATCCTCTCAGCTCGGCAATTTTCTCAAACCCAGTCTCCACAACGCTTTGAGCAATTTCTAACAGATTTGGAGGTGCTTGAATTTTCCCGAAATTCAGCTCCAGAGTGACTTTCACGTCCTGTGACCCTACGGATCTAAAAATTTTACAAAAACAAAAAAATGATCCCGTCTAGGTGCTTGAAAATGACCTGTGCTATAGTAGTCGTAGAGCACCTTCTAGGAGGGTGCCGTGCTGGGATTCTTTCCCAGCCGAATTAATGGAAACAACACGGGGGTGTTAATTGTAAAGGCTGTCAGCAGTGCTGGGATTCTTTCCCAGCCGAATTAATGGAAACTTTTAGTTCGCATAATAACATCTTCATAAGCAATATGTGCTGGGATTCTTTCCCAGCCGAATTAATGGAAACTCAACCCTAATTCATTGGAAAGCTCCCGCATTGTCTGGGTGCTGGGATTCTTTCCCAGCCGAATTAATGGAAACCCCGTAGGCGGGTTCCAAGCTTTTCAAGCTTGGATGTGCTGGGATTCTTTCCCAGCCGAATTAATGGAAACTACAAGAGCAAAATAATACAGGTAAAATACTAGAGGTGCTGGGATTCTTTCCCAGCCGAATTAATGGAAACTGTGGTGCTGGGAAGGCGCCTTTTGGTCTGAGTTTGTGCTGGGATTCTTTCCCAGCCGAATTAATGGAAACTTATCTGGGCAGAAAAAATATTCCGCTCAGAAAAAGTGCTGGGATTCTTTCCCAGCCGAATTAATGGAAACCTACAACCTGCCAAAAAGATCAACTGGAAACGTGCTGGGATTCTTTCCCAGCCGAATTAATGGAAACTTAACAAGAGAAAATTGCTGCAAGGTCATATTAAGAAAGTGCTGGGATTCTTTCCCAGCCGAATTAATGGAAACGGTTAAAATCGGAGTTTGTTGCAAACTCCATAATACAGTGCTGGGATTCTTTCCCAGCCGAATTAATGGAAACAAATTTTCAGCTCCTTTTTCTTTAACTTTTCGTATGTGCTGGGATTCTTTCCCAGCCGAATTAATGGAAACTTTTAGTCTTTCGTACATGTTCAATACATCTTCTGCGTGCTGGGATTCTTTCCCAGCCGAATTAATGGAAACTAAAGGAATGCAGGCAAAAGAAGAATTGGCAGAAGATCGTGCTGGGATTCTTTCCCAGCCGAATTAATGGAAACAGGGTAATCTGGTATGTTCCCCTCCCTAACCTTGGGTGCTGGGATTCTTTCCCAGCCGAATTAATGGAAACTGTCTAGTGGTGCAGGTATTGAGGTAAGAGCTTTGTGCTGGGATTCTTTCCCAGCCGAATTAATGGAAACTTAAGAGGAACGGGATATGAAAACCTCATACCCGAAGTGCTGGGATTCTTTCCCAGCCGAATTAATGGAAACACAGTCCAGCGCTCAGGGTAGGAGACAGCAAAAAGTGCTGGGATTCTTTCCCAGCCGAATTAATGGAAACAGTTTGCTGCTGAGCTTGCTCTGTTTGAATTGTTTCGTGTGCTGGGATTCTTTCCCAGCCGAATTAATGGAAACTCTTTTTCGATATGGGTTTGTTTTAACAACAAGTTGTGCTGGGATTCTTTCCCAGCCGAATTAATGGAAACACCACCGTAAGAGCTAACGGCTCAATTACTACGCTGTGCTGGGATTCTTTCCCAGCCGAATTAATGGAAACGTAAATCAGGGAAAGAATGGGCTAACTGAAGTACGTGCTGGGATTCTTTCCCAGCCGAATTAATGGAAACGCCAATAGTTTGTTATTCTTAGCCACCGCGTCACGGTGCTGGGATTCTTTCCCAGCCGAATTAATGGAAACAGTTTGCTGCTGAGCTTGCTCTGTTTGAATTGTTTCGTGTGCTGGGATTCTTTCCCA
Source organism: Thermosynechococcus sp. TG215 (assembly GCF_031583455.1). Taxonomy (NCBI): domain Bacteria; kingdom Bacillati; phylum Cyanobacteriota; class Cyanophyceae; order Acaryochloridales; family Thermosynechococcaceae; genus Thermosynechococcus; species Thermosynechococcus sp. TG215. Next base: position 2,114,686 of record NZ_CP134178.1, read on the forward strand.
GCCGAATTAATGGAAACGCTTCATTAATAATGGTTTTTAATTCTGGCCAGCCGTGCTGGGATTCTTTCCCAGCCGAATTAATGGAAACAAGTAGGTTGGGATACATACTTTGAACTTGTTGATGTGCTGGGATTCTTTCCCAGCCGAATTAATGGAAACGGGCAGAACACCCGCTTCAGCAGCAGTTTCTCCCGCAGTGCTGGGATTCTTTCCCAGCCGAATTAATGGAAAACCGCTTTCGCGGGTGCCGCTTTCACGGGCGTGACCGCGTGCTGGGATTCTTTCCCAGCCGAATTAATGGAAACGTTCAACCAACAAATGTATTTGGAAAGCCTCAGTGTGCGTGCTGGGATTCTTTCCCAGCCGAATTAATGGAAACCCGCAATGTTTTAAAGAAACAGAATTATATTTTTCTTCGCAATGTTGGCCATAAGAGCTAATGCATCTTGTCTAGGAAACCCTCAGTCGAGCTCGGAGAAACACCGCAAGGCCGGATTAAGACAATGGGTGTCTGCTCATCGGCATTACCGGCGGGGTTTTTCTTCAGAGCAGTCGTGAGGAAGTGAGGGGAGACTCCTTGGCTAGCGGCAAGCACCTTGACTGCCCCTAGGTCGTTAACATCCACAATGGCGATGCCCAAACCCGTTTTTGCTGCTAGATCCTCCACGACGGCTTGGGGGTTAACAGGTCCCATAACAATAAATTGATCGTAGGGGGGCAGAGTACCTGTCACATCGTCAATGAGGCGGGCTTGTTCGCCAGCCAATTGATAAAATCCGCCCTTGTGGCCAAAGACTTTGGCGATCGCCCCCCCCAAAAAGGCCAAGAGTACCCGTAGCGCTCCCACTTCCTCCACCAGCGCTTGCATGCCACAGGCGGTGGCCAAACTTGAGGTGGGCAAGAAAAACTGACACACCCGCGTTGCTACCCACCCCGGTTGCATTTGTGCCGGATCCTTGAGGCGACCTTGGATAATGGCAAGGGGTGTTTCCCCAATGGCAACAATGTCTCCAGGTTGGGCATGGGGCATCACATAGCGATTGAGCACCTCTAGGGGAATATCCAACGGCGTCAGTAAATGGGTGCGAATGGGGAGTACCTGACATCTCTCCGCCTGTCGCCACACACCTGTATCTCCCGTGGCCGGAAACTTGAGGGGGATAAATTCATGGTGGGTTTTGGCAAAGCGACCGTGGGGGCCATAGGCAATGTAGTGAATCTTGACCCAAGCAGCCTTGACCTCGCTCACGCCAATTCCCTGCAAATCCACACAAATCTCGACATTCGTTTGCTTGGTGGACTTGACGATATAGGCAAACCAATAGCCATCGGCACGGGGGAGAAATTCTGGCTCCGGGTGGCGGGGGATGACCTGCACATCCGTCTGAATCATATCGACACGGCCATCGGACAATAGCACCACCTCTGCCCGTAAGTCTGGCACCATCACCTCAAGGCCACGGTGGGGGTTGCTCAGTCCCAATAGCCCGACAAAACGGTAGTGGGTTGGCTCATAGATTTCCAGATTCCAAGTGGCACCGATCACTTCAAGGGGATGGGCTGGCCGCCGCCGATACCGCCATTCCAAGGCCAAGAAGATCAAAGCCGCAATGGCTCCGAGGACTGCTGCACCACTGCCAACGATCGTCTGAATCATTTCTTGGGCTCTCCCACCGCATCTCTTGTATTCGCTAGATTACTAGCAGTGAGGTATCTTTTGGAGTCATTGATTTTGCAGTGGCAAGAAGTTCGCGGCAATTGGTTGTATATTCCCCCGCGCCCCTTGGGGTGGATTCACTTTCTCGGCGGCGCCTTTGTGGCCACCGCACCCCAAGTAACCTACCGCCGTCTGTTGGAGCATCTTGCCGAAGCCGGCTATGGCATTATTGCCACGCCCTTTGTGAACACCTTTGACCATGGGGCGATCGCCCTCGATGTGCTGAATAAACTCGACTATGCCCTTGATTGGTTGATCTATCGCCGAGGCTACCCAGCGGCATTGCCCATCTATGGTTTGGGACACAGTATGGGCTGCAAGCTCCACCTGCTGATCAATAGCCTCTACGATGGCGATCGCGCCGGCAATCTCTTCATGGCCTTCAACAACTACCCCGCCAGTCAATCCATTCCTTGGATGGAAAACCTTGCCCCCGTGGGTGTCGAATTCAGTCCCAGCCCGACAGAAACCGAAAAACTGATTCAAGAGCGCTATCCTGTGCGCCGTAATCTCTTGATCCGTTTCCAAGAGGACGATATTGACCAAACAGCCCGCCTGCGCAGTCTCCTCAGAGCCAAATTTGGCGATATGGTCACTGCCTTGAAGCTACCGGGGAATCACCTCACCCCCCTCAGCCAAGGACTCAAGTGGCAAGTCGGCGCAGAATTTTCTCCCCTAGATGCCGTCGGCCAGTGGATCAAGCAAAGTCTCTTTCCCGAAATGCAGATTCTGGAGGAGTGTCTGTTGGAGTGGCTCAATCCCCTAGGCACTGCCCGCCGTTCCCGCCCGTAGCGTGGCACAATCACATAAGGAACCCTTGATGAAAAAAGGACTTTGCCCGTGACTGTTGCCCCCTCTGCTGCCCTCAGTGCTGCTGCTCGCCCCGATTCCCGCGGTCGCTTTGGTCGCTTTGGTGGCAAGTACGTTCCCGAAACGCTGATGCCCGCCCTCAGTGAATTGGAGGCGGCCTTTGCCCACTATCGCCAAGACCCTGATTTTCAAGCCGAATTGCAGCAACTTCTGCAAGACTATGTGGGTCGTCCTAGTCCCCTCTACTTTGCCGAACGCCTCAGTGCCCACTATGCCCATGATCAAGCCCAACCCCAGATCTATCTAAAACGGGAAGACCTCAACCATACGGGTGCCCACAAAATCAACAATGCCCTCGGTCAAGTGCTCCTTGCCAAGCGCATGGGCAAACAGCGCATTATTGCGGAAACGGGTGCTGGTCAGCATGGGGTAGCCACGGCAACCGTCTGTGCCCGCTTTGGCCTCCAATGTGTGATTTACATGGGGGTACAGGATATGGAGCGGCAGCGGTTAAACGTGCTGCGGATGCGTCTATTGGGAGCAGAAGTGGCGCCCGTCAGTGCCGGTACAGGAACCCTGAAAGATGCCACCTCCGAAGCGATTCGCGATTGGGTAACCAATGTGGAAACCACCCATTACATCTTGGGTTCAGTGGCGGGGCCCCATCCCTACCCGATGCTGGTGCGGGAATTCCATGCCGTCATTGGGGCAGAAACGCGGCGGCAGTGCCTTGAGAAATGGGGCGGGCTGCCCGATATTTTGCTCGCCTGTGTTGGCGGTGGCTCCAATGCCATGGGACTCTTCCATGAGTTTGTTGAGGAACCGCAGGTGCGCTTAATTGGTGTTGAAGCTGCGGGTCAAGGGGTGGACACGGGTCACCATGCTGCCACCCTCACCAAAGGGGAAGTGGGGGTACTCCACGGTGCCATGAGCTATCTCTTGCAGGATGCCGATGGTCAGGTGGTTGAGGCTCACTCCATCAGTGCCGGTTTAGACTATCCGGGCGTGGGGCCAGAGCATAGCTACCTCAAGGACATTGGTCGGGCAGAATACTACAGTGTCACTGATGCTGAGGCCGTGGCTGCCTGTGTGCGCCTAGCTCAGTTGGAGGGAATTCTCCCTGCCCTCGAAACCGCCCATGCCTTGGCCTATCTGGAAACGCTATGCCCGCAATTGACAGGGCAGCCGCGCATTGTCATTAACTGTTCAGGACGCGGCGACAAGGACGTGGAAACGATTGGCCGCTATTTTGAGGCACAGCAAGCCCCCTGAGCTAGAACTCCGCATTCCCCGGTGTACGCGGAAAGGGAATGACATCGCGGATATTGTCCATGCCCGTCATAAACTGCACCAACCGTTCAAAGCCCAGCCCAAAGCCAGCATGGGGGACACTGCCATAACGGCGTAAATCCAAGTACCACCAGTAGGGGGCAGGGTCTAGGCCTTGGCTCACAATTCGCTCCTGCAGCACGTCAAAGCGCTCTTCCCGCTGGGAGCCACCAATGATCTCGCCAATTTTGGGGGCGAGGACATCCATTGCTGCTACAGTTTTGCCATCGTCATTGAGGCGCATATAGAAGGCTTTGATGGCAGCGGGATAATCATAAACAATCACGGGGCGCTGGCAGTATTCCTCAGCAAGGTAGCGCTCATGCTCCGATTGCAGGTCTAGCCCCCAAGCCACGGGAAATTCAAAGGCGCGGCCACTTTTTTCTAGGACTTGAATGGCTTCTGTGTAACTAAGGCGGGCAAAGGGTTGAGTTGCCATCTGTTCGGCGGTGGCCATGACGCTATTGTCAATGCGCTCCTGAAAGAAGGCCATATCCTCACTGCAGTGGTCAAGGACATGGCGAAAGACAAACTGCAAAAAGGCCTCCGCCAGTTCCATATCTCCCATCAGGTCACAGAAGGCCATCTCTGGCTCCACCATCCAAAACTCGGCAAGGTGACGCGAGGTATTGGAGTTTTCAGCGCGGAAGGTGGGACCAAAGGTATAGACATTGGTAAAGGCTGTGGCCATAATTTCTGCCTCCAGTTGGCCACTGACGGTGAGGTAGGCACGACGACCAAAAAAGTCTTGACTGAAGTCAATATTCCCCTCTGGGGTTTTGGGTGGCTGCGCTAAATCCAGGGTGGTGACGGTAAAGAGTTCCCCAGCCCCTTCGCAGTCACTGGCGGTAATGATCGGGGTGTGTACCCACAGGAATCCCCGCTCCTGAAAGAACTGGTGAATGGCAGTGGCACAGGCATTGCGTACGCGCATCACCGCGCCTAGGGTATTGGTTCGCGGTCGGAGATGACCAATGGTGCGTAGAAATTCAAAGCTGTGGCGTTTCTTTTGCAGGGGATAAGTTTCTGGATCGGCACCGCCCCAAAGGTGAATCTGCTGGGCATGGAGTTCAATGGTTTGGTTTTTGCCGGGAGAACGCACCAGTTCGCCACTGAATTCTGCGGCAGCCCCTGTGGTCAGGTCTTTAATGGCTGGCGTTGCTGCTGCCACGGTGTTGGGAATGACCACCTGCAATCCGGCTAGGGTTGAGCCATCGTTGACGTTGACAAACGTACATTCCTTGAGTTCGCGTTTGGTGCGCACCCAGCCCTTGACGGTGACGCGATCGCCCACTTGACCTTGATGAAGAATGTCCTTAATCCGCTGCTGCATGGGTCTTGTTCCTATAACTGCACAATGGTTACTCCCCGGCCACCCTCTTCAGGAGGCGCAAGGTGATAGCTTTGAACGCTGGGGTGCTGATCTAAAAATTGATGCACAAACTGGCGGAGGGCACCACTGCCGTGGCCGTGGATAATCCAAACCGTTCCCTGCTGGCGGTTGAGAAATTCCTCTAGGAGAGGTTCCGCCTCATGGGTGCGCTTGCCCCGCAGATCGAGGGTACGGCTCTCTGTGCGAATGGCGGGTGCTGGGGTGCGAGAAGGGGGTGGGGGGGGAGCTTGAGCTGGGTCGGACTTGGGTTTAGATGGTGTGCGTACCGGTTCGCCCTTGAGGGACTCTACGGCGTGGGGCGGCACAGTAAATTTCACGGAACCCACTTGGACGACAATATCCCCCTGCTGGCTGACACTGAGGACTTCGCCCACCTGTTGCCATTGGGGCAAGCGAACGCGATCGCCCGGTTGAGGAATAAAGCCAACGGGCGGAGGTGGTGGTAAGTAAGTTTTCTCAATCTGATGCAGCGCCGTTTGGGCAGCTTGTACCTGTTCAGGACTGTTGGCGCGTTGCAGTTGAGCAATGACTTTGGCAATTTCCTGCTGAGCCTGATGGAGGGCGGTGCGTACCTGCTCCTCCTGTTGTTGGCGCAGTTGCTGCTGTCGTCGCCGCAGTTCTTGAGCCTTGGTGGCAATTTCTTGGTAGAGGGCTTCTGTATCCCGCAGGAGCGCCGCTGCCGCTGTGGTTTTGGCCTCTTGGGCTTGGCGTTGTGCCACCAGCCCCATAATCATTTCATTGATGCGGTTGCTGTCGCTACTGAGAAAGGCTTTGGCATCCTCAATAATGCTGGGATATAGCCCCAACCGCTGGGCGATCGCTAGGGCATTAGACTGTCCCGGTATGCCCCACAGCAGCCGATAGGTCGGGGCAAGGGTGGTCTCATCAAACTCAACGGCGGCATTTTCAAAGCGGCTGTCCTGATACTTGAGGGCTTTGAGTTCGCCATAGTGGGTGGTGGCAAAGGTGAGACTGGCGTGGTCTGCCAGATAGCGCAACAGGGCGATCGCTAGGGCTGTACCCTCACTGGGATCCGTGCCGGCCCCCACTTCATCGAGGAGCACCAACGTATTGCCCCCTGTCATCTCGAGCTCGGTGAGAATATCGCGGATATTGCAGATATGACTGGAAAAGGTGGACAGGTTTTGGGTCAGGGACTGCTCATCCCCAATGTCTGCCCAAATCCCTGTAAACCAGGGCAACTCTACGGGCGCTGCCGCTGGCACATACAACCCTGCTTTTGCCATCAGTGCTGCCAAGCCCAAGGCCTTCAAGGTTGCTGTTTTGCCGCCGGTGTTGGGGCCAGTGATTGTCACTACCTTGGTGGGGGGGGGCAATTCAATGTCAATGGGCACCACGGTCTGTCCTTGCTCATGGTGCTCTTGCCACACCAAGAGGGGATGCCGCAACGCCTTCAGGTGCAGCCGCGTGTCACTGACAAACTGCGGGGGATTGCCCTGCAACCAGAGACTATAGTGGGCACGGGCGACCGCCATATCGAGGGTGGTCAGCACATCGAGCAGATACCACAAATCATCACTAATCGTGGCCAACTGATCCGAGAGGGCTTGGCAAATGGTGCGTTCGGCCTCAGCCTCTTGATGGGTAAGTTGTTGCAGGCGGTTTTGCAGGTCAATGGTTTCCCGTGGCTCAATGTAGAGCGTGGCACCACTGGCGGAGAGATCGTGGACAATTCCCGGCATCTGGTCTTTGTGGGTGGCTTTGACTGCCAACACATAGCGATCGCGCCGTTGGGTGACCACCGCCTCTTGAATGGCACTGGCTCGCTGCTGCAGAATCTGCTGCAGTTGCTGCTGGATCTGGGCACGGCACTGCCGTTGCTGCTGGCGAATCTCAGCCAATTCTGGACTGGCGCGATCGCTCACTTGCCCCTGATCGGTAATACAGCGGTAAATCTCCTGAGTCATCTCAGGATAGGTACGGACACCAGCCACTAGTTGTTGGAGTTCATTGAGTTGCGCGTGTTCCTCAATTTGACGCCGCTGTTGCCGCGCCGCACTCAACAGGTGGGCGATCGCCAGTAGCTCCATTCCCTGCAAACAGCCTTGGCGATCCAGCCGCGCCAGCGCCGGTTCAATATCTGTGACTTGGCTAAAATCGAGGTGCACTTGGTGCACCGTTTCAAGGGTAATCACCTCAGTGGTTTGAGCCAACAGCACTTGACTGGCTGCTTGGGTGCCCCCTAGAATCTCTCCCCCCTGCAGCTGGCGCATCCCCCGTTTGGTAGCAGCAAACGTTGCCAACTGCTGACAGAGACGCGGCCACCCCAACCGCCCTAGGGATTTGTCTAGTGCACTAACTTGTGACGTGAGAACAACCAATGTTCGCTATCTGCTGAAAACACTACTTTCACTGACTGTAGCACTGCTCACCAATCCGTGCAGCGGTTCTAGAGGACCATCCCCGACGACATCTCCGCATCCACGGCATCCTGCAGTTTCAGCAGGGTACTGGTGAGGGCTTCAGGATTGAAGTAGGTCCATTCGATGGCTTGGGCGATCGTTTGCAATCGCTCGGTAATGCTCGTGAGATCTCCAAACAGATTTTCGCGCGGCAAGCCCGCAAAGAGTGCCATCGCGCCTTGGTTGACCGCCCACTTGCACTCCGATTCATGGACACGGGTGCGCAGGCCACTGAGGAGAATGACATTCATTTCTGGATAGCGCTGGCGATACTGGCGACAAAAATCGTAGGGATTGGTTTTTGGCATTCCCAAATCGAGGAGCAAGAGGCTGACTTTGCAGTTGAGGGACTCCACATGGGCAATAATTTTTTCTAACTCAAAGTGGGATGTTGCCCAAATCGTCGAAATCCCTTGGGAGTTCAATAATTCCCGCCACATTTCCCCTTGGGTACGCGAAGAGTGGGTCATCAAGACCGTGACTTGGCCATTACTCCCATGGGACTGATTGGTGTAGGGGTGGGGACTCGGCGCATCCCGCAGGTCAATGTACTCTAGTTCTGACTCACCAATGGAAATGCGATCGCCGTGTCTGAGGAGATGGGGAGCGTGGATACGGTTATTGCCGATAAATGTCCCGTTCATGCTTCTGAGGTCGGTCAGCCGATAGCGATGATCCGCCTGCCGCTCAATGCGAATGTGATGCCGCGAACACCAGCGATCGGGTAGGACAATATCACAATCTTTACTTCGACCAATTTGCCAAACGGGTAACTGATCCAACACAATTGAACGTTGCATGTAAACGGAGTGCAATAATAGTCGGGGTGTTGGTGCCGCTAGAATCAGCTCACTGGGACGCATGAACCCCCACTGCTGTTCACCAGAACGGCTGGGTGCTTGTAGGTGTGGAACGTAGGTATTGGGGCGATTGGCTGAGGCGTCCATAGCAGCAGCTAAAAAACACTAAAATCATCAAACTTATTTTTATGCTGCCTATCCTAGCGTTGATGAGCAGCGAGGGACTACCTCCATCTTAGATGTCAATAGAATGGCAGTAGCACCCTCTAGGTTGCTAAAACGTACTCGTTATGAGTATGATAAATAGACAGGACAGTTCGATAACTGTCAAAGGAGACCACTATGACTGCAACAATCACACTAAAAGAGCAAGTGCTAGCCACCCTGAAACGGGAACAGGCCAATGCGGTTGTCCTGTATCTGAACTATAAAAAGTACCACTGGCTAACCTATGGCCCCTTGTTTCGGGAGTTGCACCTGCTGTTTGAAGAACAGGGAACAGAAGTCTTTGCCATGATTGATGAACTGGCTGAGCGTAGCTTGATGCTTGATGGCCAGCCAGTGGCAGACCCCGCAGACTATCTCAAAGTGGCAACGGTAACCCCCTCAAGCGGCCAACTCACGGTCAAGCAAATGATTGAGGAGGCGATCGCTAACCATGAGCTGATCATTACCGAGATGCACCAAGATGCAGAAGTGGCCACTGAGGCGGGCGACATTGGTACGGCTGACCTCTACACCCGTTTGGTGCAAACCCACCAAAAACATCGCTGGTTCCTTAAGGAGTTTTTAGCCAAAGGCGATGGCTTGGTCAGTTAGTTGCGAATTGGGCCGTTGTAGTCAATGGTGGTGCGACCATCGGCAGCCACAGTAACGACAGTTTCGATACTGGGCAGGGATGCGGGCACGCCATTGCTGACTCGATGGCCCAAAATCCGAAACGTGTAGGAGCCGTCGGCATTGCGCACATAGGGGGCTTCACGGACAGGCCCATGCAGGGACTGATCGGCTCGATAGCGACTTAATCCGCCATTGATACGTTCTGCGGCTTGGCGGGCATAGTTGCGGGCGCGAACGAGCTCGACAATGCTGACAGGCTCAGGATTAGTTGCTTGGGCAACGGCAAAGGGAGCGATCGCTCCCCCAAGGGAAAGACTCAGCATGAGGCTAGCAATCAGCGGCTGGGTCATCGGGCTTCTCCACTCAGCGGTCTTTATCTAAGATAGCCAAAGGGCTTTGCTAACCCCTAGATAGCGGTCTTGATGCAACAATTATTTGCTTTCCGTTTGACAAGGCGTGATCCTCGCTTGTAGTAACTGGTGCGCTTGCTCCTCAGAGAGGGGTTTACCAAAGAGAAACCCCTGGCCCCGCTGACAGCCCAACGCCTGCAAGCACTGCTTTTGGGAGAGATGTTCAATGCCTTCGGCAACCACTTCTAGTTGCAGGGCTCGGGCGAGGCTAATAATGGCACGAACAATTTCTAAATTTTGGAAATTGGTTTCGATGTCCCGGACAAAGGACTGGTCAATCTTTAGGGTATACAACGGCAGTTGGCTAAGGCGGCTGAGGGAGGAATAGCCAGTGCCAAAGTCATCAATGCCACAGCGAATATCAAGGGCTTGGAGCGCCTCCAATTGCTCTTGGGCAAACCTTGAATCGGGCATGATCACTTCCTCGGTAATCTCCAGAATCACTTGCTGGCCGCGAATCCCATAGAGCGGCAACAGATGCTTGAGCAAAGGAACCATTTGGCCAGAATTAAAGAAAGCACTGGAAATATTGACACTGAGGGTGAAGTCGGCAGCCCGAGAACCCAGTGTCTGTTGCCATTGGTAGAGGTTGAAAATTGCCTTTTGCAGAACCCATTGATCCAGTTTTGTGGCTAGACCCAACCCCAGAGCCAAGGGCAAAAATTCTGCCGGACTGATCCAACCGTTTTCGGGATGCTGCCAGCGAACTAATACTTCAAAACCAACAAGGCTGTCCTGACTGAGGCTGACAATGGGCTGGTAGAAGAGCGCTAGTTGCTCCTGCTCTAGGGCACGGCGAAATTCCTGTTCCCGTTGTAAGCGGGTGTAAACCGCTTGGTGGTGCTCCGATTCAAAGAGTTGCATACCGTTGCACCCTTGCCCCTTGGCAGCATACATGGCAATATCAGCATCCCGCAGCAGTTCACCGGCAGTGCGGTAACGAGAATTAACAATGGCGATGCCAATGCTGACGCTGACACTTACTTCAGTGCCCTTGAGCACATAGGGTTCACTAATGCAATGGCGCAGGCGATCGCCATACTCATAAATCTGCTGGAGACCCTCAATGTGTTCGAGGATGGCAATAAACTCGTCTCCCCCCAATCGGCCAACGGTGTCCTGCTGGCGCATACTCGACCGAAGGCGATGGGCAATTTCTAGAAGTAACTCGTCGCCGGCATCATGACCCAAGCTATCATTGATGACCTTAAACCGATCCAAATCCAAAAACAAAACGGCAAAGGGCGGAATGTCACCGCGGTGGTAGGCAGCCAGCAGTTGATCAATTTTTTCTGTGAGGAAGGTGCGATTGGGGAGATTCGTTAAACTATCCTGGCAAGCCAGTTGCCGCAATTTCTCCTCCGCTAGCTTGATGTTGGTGATGTCCAAGCAGGAACCAAGGTAGCCAATGCAAGTGCCGTCTTCGGCATAGCGGGGTGCCGCTTGCTTGAGTACCCAGCGATAGACACCTTGGCCATTGCGCAGGCGGTGCTCAATTTCATAGCTTTGCTGCTGCTCAACGGCAAGACGGATGGCCTGCTCGGTGCGCTCCCGATCCTCAGGATGGACAAGGTCTAACCAGTTCCAGCCAAGGATTTGGTCTAAGGAGGCGCCTAAGACGCGGCAAATGGTTTGGTTGGCAAACTCAATGGTGCCTTTGCTATCTGCCAGCCAGATCATCAAAGGTGAGGCATCGGCCATCTGGCGAAAACGGGTTTCACTTTCCACTAGGGCTAGCATGGCTTTTTTGCGTTGGGTGACATCCACCCCCACCGTGGTGATCAGGTAACTGCCATCCCCTTGAGGTTCAGCGGTGGCATTGAGGGAAATCCACACCTCATGGCCGTCGCGATGTTGAAAGCGATATTCGGTGTGGGCACAGCCTTCTTGGAGTAATTTCTCGCGAAAGGGACGATGATAGGCTTCCCAGTCCTCGGAGGGAACCCGCGATCGCCAAAGATTCGGGTCTTCTTGAAAGTCAAAGGGGCTGTAGCCGAGAATGCGCAGGTGCCCTTGGGAGAGATACTCATAGCGCCAAGAGCCATCAGGAAAGAGCCGTATTTCACTGACAAAGGCATCAGCGCGATCCAACAGTTGATTGAGCTTTTCTTGGGCGGCGTGGAGTTCCCCATTGACTTTGTGCAAATCGAGGGTGCGGGCAATCACCTGCGCCTCAAGGTCCGTTCGCTGGGCTGCAAGTTGCTGGGTCAGCTGCCGTTGTCGCGTGACATCCACTGCCGTCAGTAAAATGAACTGTTGGTTGCTGTTGGGCAGTTGCAGCGGCAGGGAAACCATCTGCCAAATACGCTCTTGTTTGGCGCGAGTGCGGATGCACACATCCCCATGCTCAACCCGTGCCTGCGTTATAAGGCAGCGTTGGAATTCTGTGGCCGCCCACTGGCGTTGCGCTGCTTCAGGAAAGGCAATTGCCAACCACCCCTCCCATGTGAGGGTTTCCTCTGGGCTGCTGCCGGTTTGCTCTTGCCATGCCCGATTCATCAACCACAGTTGACCATCCGCCGCCACCAACGCCATCGGCAGCGGTGATAAAAGCAGGCTGTTGCGGAACACCTCGTCCATTTCAGTGTAGGCGCGCCAAAATGACTGCCGCTCCTGCTCTACTTGGTTCAGATGCTGAGCCTCAATAACTAAAAGAGTGACCAAAAAAGCGATGATACTGATGATCTGCACCTCTTGGGCTAAGCGCTCCGAAAGCCATAGGCGATCGTGGTGCACCCATTGAATTACCCAACCAATGAGGAGGGGACCAAGGATGATCCAAGGCAACAATCGCCGCAAAAGTAGGCCACCTATCTTTTGTGAACTGAAGTAACGCATCACCCCTCGGGAGGGATGCCATTCGATAAGGCAGAGGTTCAGCAGCCCAAGAAGAACGCAGGCGAGGATTTGGCCAAGGGCAGAGGTACTAAGAGACAGCGGCAATTGGTACAGACCGGCCAATACCTCAAGGAACAGCAGACAGGCACTTGTGATTGCCCCACCTTGGCCGAAAATCACTTGCCAACTTGACTCCCCCATGACCCCCCACAGGGCCACCCCTAGCCCTATAAAGGCCACAGGCCGTAGCAAACTGGTGTAGGCCGGCAAAGATAGAGCTTGCCACGGAGCAGTGATTTCCTGAGCATTGAAAACTGCTACGGCAATTGCCATCCCCATGAGAACAAGCACTAGGCCACAGAGCTGGGGGAGGCATGCTAATTCTCGATCTCTGCCCCTAGATCCCATGAGGGTGATGGCCAATGCGGTTAACCCAAGGGCGATGGCAGCAAAAATATCAATACCGACCAAGAGAGGCGAGTGGGAAGTGATGGCAGCGAGAACCCACTCTATAAAAACAGCTGTTGCTACCCCTAGACTCAACAGAGCAACCACTCGTAAGAATTGGGGATTGGTCATAGGCAGGGGTAAAACCGGCTAGGGACATCGTACCCCGCAGGGCAGTAGCTTTTTTAGTCTAGCTCCTCAATCTTGGGGTTGAGGCCAAGGGGTATGTAAACTAGTGTTGTAGGACTACTCTTTAGGCGTCCTGCAGGAGGGGGTATGCAAACAACTCACCACTACACTCAGGAGTATATCAATCACCTCACCCCCCAGGAGGTGGCTGCCTTGGCACGACGGCTTGAGGAGGATGATTACGATACACCCTTTGCCGCCCTTGAAGACTGGCATCTGCTGCGCTCCATTGCCTTTCAGCGGCCAGAGCTGGTAGAGCCTTATTTGTATCTTCTGGATTTAGAAGCCTTTGACGAGTCCTAGGGCAGTTCCCCATCTATTAGTGGGGGTGGGGGGTGGCATTGCTGCCTATAAAATCTGTGATGTGATCTCCACGCAAGTAAAGGCGGGGTGGCAAGTGTCTGCCATCCTTTCAGAGACCGCCTCGCAGTTCATTACGCCGTTGACCCTTTCGACCCTGTGCCGGCGATCGGTACTCACAGATGCGGATTTTTGGCATCCCCAAGCGCCGCGACCGCTACACATTGAACTGGCAGAAAAGGCAACGCTGATGTTGGTTGCTCCCCTCACGGCCAATACGTTGGCAAAGCTGGTGCTGGGTTTGGCGGATAACCTACTGACCAGTACGGTGCTGGCCTCCCAAATACCCATCTTGGTGGCACCGGCCATGAACACGACCATGTGGGAGCAACCGACGGTACAGAGCCATTGGCAACAACTGCAACAACAGCCCCGTTATCATTGCTTACCCCCGGCCTATGGCCGCTTGGCCTGTGACAGCGTCGGTGTGGGGCGGATGGCGGAGACGCAGGAAATCATTGCCTATTTGGACTCCTTGGCCTATACCCACGGCAAACGAGACTTGGCGGGGAAACATCTGCTGATTACTGCCGGTGGCACCCGCGAGTATTGGGATACAGTGCGCTTCATTGGTAATCCGGCAACGGGGAAAATGGGGATCGCTCTGGCAAGGGCAGCCCTGCATCGCGGCGCCAAGGTGACTTTGATCTATGGGGCGATCGCCGAGCCGATCCCAGCCCAGGTACGCGCTATTCAAGCAATCAGTAGCGAAGCAATGTGCAAAGCTGTCCTTGAGGTGTGGCCAGAGGCCGATTGGCTGGTGATGGCTGCCGCCGTTGGCGATGTCCGCCCGGCCCAACAGTGGTCGGGAAAGCTCCCGAAATCGGAGTTGCCTACCGCCTTACCCCTGAGTCCGGTGCCCGATATTTTGCAAGCGGTGGCTCAGATGCGCCAACCCCACCAACGTCTGATTGGTTTTGCTGCCCAAACGGGGGATATTGTAACGCCCGCCCGCGAAAAGCTAGAACGCAAGGGCTTGGATTTGATAGTTGCCAATGCGGTGGATCAAGCCGATGGTGGCTTTGGCAGTAGCGAAAACGCAGCGGTGGTTCTGGATCGGCAGGGGCGATCGCGCGATCTTGCCAAGGTACCAAAGTTAATTCTGGCCCACCAAATTTTTGACGTTGCTCAAGAATGGCTGCCATGAGTGATGGCCTCACGGTTGTCCCCTTGCCGCTCCAAATGCAGCGGGCGATCGCTGCCGCTGAAACCCTGGACTCCCTCGCCACAGTGGTACAGGAGCTTGTGGAAAATGCGCTTGATGCCGGGGCGAGTCGCATTCACCTCCACTGGCGCCCTTCAGCATGGCATCTTGAGGTCACAGACAATGGCGAAGGGATTCGCTGGGCAGATCTCACCCAAGTGGCTCTCCCCTACACCAGCAGCAAGTTGCCCCCCAGCGGGGAATTGGCGGACATCACAACCTTGGGATTTCGCGGTCAAGCCCTCCACAGTTTGGCGCAAATGGCACAGTTAACGATTTGCAGTCGCCACCGTGAGGCGGAGACCGGTTGGCAAGTGAGTTATGATGCCCAGGGTCAAGTGCGCAGCCAGCGTCCTCTGGGAATGGCCGTGGGGACTCGCGTGATTGCTGAGCAAATTTTTCAGGACTGGCCGCAACGTCAGCAGGGAGCAAATCCGAAACAGGTACAGCGGCGGCTTCAGGAAATCGCCCTGTGTTTTCCCCAAGTGGCTTGGCATCTCCTTAAGGATAGCAAGCGCTGGCACCACTGGCCGGCAGTGACGTCTTTGGGCGATCGCCTGCTGCAACTCATCCCACAACTCCATCCCCAAGATCTGCGCCAAATGAGCGATGCCCAAATTGAACTGGTCTTGGCGCCGCCGGATCGCCACCATCGTCCCCGCCCTGATGGCTTAGGGGTGGCTGTCAATGGCCGTTGGGTGGAACTGCACAGTGATCCCTCGTGGCAGCAGGTGATTCTTGAGGCCTTTGGTTGCGGCCTACCTCGGCAGCGCTTTCCCCTGTGTATTGCCCATCTCCATTTACCCCCAGCGGCGATTGATTGGTCAGCAGAACCCCAAAAGCGCACGATCTATCTACGGGAACCAGAGCAATGGCAAGCCCTCTTGGTAGAACGCATTGGCCAACTCCTTGCCTGCCCCTCAATCCCCCTGAGTGATGCCAGCAGCTATCAGGTGCTCAAGGCGGCTGAACCACCAAACCGCTATCGGACGCTGTTATCGCCCAATTCAGCTCAAGTTTCCTTGCCAAGCCTGAAAGTGGTTGGCCAATTGCACAACATGTACATTATTGTTGAGCACGCCGAAGGCATCTGGTTGATTGAGCAGCACATTGCCCATGAACGCGTGCTGTACGAGCAAATTGAAACAGATTGGCAGGTGGTGGAGCTAGAGCAGCCGGTGTTGGTGGACTCCCTCACGGAAACGCAAGTGCAACGCCTTCAAGACTGGGGGTTAGCGATCGCCCCCTTTGGGGTACAGGTTTGGGCAGTGCGCCGTGTGCCTGCTCTCTTGCGCGATCGCCCCGATGTAGTAGCTGCCCTGATTGAACTCAGCCAAGTGGCGGATCTGACCGCTGCTAAGGTGGCCGTTGCCTGTCGCAGTGCCATTCGTAACGGCACGCCCCTCACCCTTGCGGAAATGCAAACCCTTGTGGATCAGTGGTACCGCTGCCGTCAACCCCACACCTGCCCCCATGGTCGCCCCATCTGTCTGCAACTGCAAGAATCTAGCCTTGCCCGTTTTTTCCGTCGCCATTGGGTGGTGGGCAAAAGTCATGGCATCTAGCCAAATGAGCAATCCTGCAGAGGAGTGAAGGTGTGAAGATCTGCCCCTTGGCGCAGACACTGCCGCAGGTGCATCAGCAGCCGTCCCAAATAGTTACAGCCTTGGCGATCGCTACCACAGCCCCAATAGCGATCTACGGGGGAATCTTCGACCAATTCTTCATCCCCAGTTGCTAAGAGCAGTTCCTGTAGGTCGGGATGGGTGGTAAATTTGGCAACAAGGGCACGCCACATCACTGCCTGTTTCAGTTGATCCCACTGAGGATGAACGGGGTAACGACCACTGCGACCGAGTTGGGCAGCGGCTTCAGGAGTTGGGGCAGTGCGAATAGTATGACCAAAGGCTTCATGGGCAGTGCCAAAGAATTTATGGGCTTGGTAGTAGTGCTCCGCTGTTGGCCAGTAATAGCCCTCGAGGGTAAACCCGTGGGGAGAGAAATTGGAAAAACTGCCGTAGGCATCCTTGACGCGATAAAAGTAGATGGTCATTGCCAACCGCGTTCCTACACCCCTGTGATCAGCTAGCATTCATCATGGCTGAGATCATCATCCCCCAAATGCAACTCTTTTCACTAGGGATACAACCTGTTCAAAACAGTTCAATCTGAAAGATGACGAACCCCCTATCTTCGAAAAGGGCGATCGCCAAACTTGAGACTCTAGGGGCAGATCCTTGCTAAGATGAGCCTCATGGGTACGTTGAGACCGATTTTGTTTTGGGGTTTGCTATGAAACGTTTTTGGGCGATGGTTTGCGCACTTTTCCTGAGTGTGTCACTGCTCCTGACCAGTTGTGCTAATGTGCCCACGGGGCTAACGGGAAATTTCCGTGAAGATACCCTTGCGCTGATCAGTAGCCTGCGCGAAGCGATCGCCCTACCAGATAATGACCCCAACAAAAAGGCCGCCCAAGCAGAGGCTCGCAAAAAACTCAATGACTTCTTTGCCCTCTATCGTCGCGATGACTCCCTGCGATCGCTCTCTTCCTTTATGACGATGCAAACTGCCCTTAACTCCCTCGCGGGTCACTACAGTTCCTATCCCAATCGTCCCCTCCCGGAGAAGCTGAAAGCCCGCCTCGAACAAGAGTTTAAGCAAGTTGAACTCGCCCTTGATCGCGAAGCCAAGTCCTAGTCCCAATGGGGGATAAGCCCTATACCAAGATTCCTATTGCAGAGTGTGGGGAACCCCTAGCGCCTATTCCACCTACCTTTCTGCGGCTGCAACCCCATCCCTATCAAAGCCGAGGTGCCCCCTATGGCAAAGCCTCTCCCTTTTGGTTGCGGGTGGGGGTCATTGCTGCCCTTGAGCGCGCCCAAGCGTTCCTAGAACCTTACGGCTGGCAACTCGCAATTTTTGATGCCTACCGGCCAATTGCGGTACAGCAGTTCATGGTGGCGCATACCTTCGCTACCCTTTGTCAAGAACGGGGGTATGATGCGCAGCAACTTGAGCCAGCGATCGCCCGCGAGATTTGGCAACAGGTTGATCAATTTTGGGCGGTGCCCAGTTCAGACCCTCAGCAACCACCTCCCCACAGTACCGGTGCTGCTGTTGATCTCACCCTCGCTGACCCCGCAGGCCATCCTTTGGAGATGGGGGGTGTCATTGATGAAGTTTCTGAACGTTCCTTTCCCGATTTTTACGATCGCCATCCTGAGCAGACGAATGCCGCCTGCTTTAGCCAACGCCGCAAAATTCTCTACCAAGCAATGCGCTATGCCGGTTTTCAGCGCCATCCTAACGAGTGGTGGCACTTTTCCCTTGGGGATCAGTTGTGGGCTTGGCAAACGCAGCAACAGACTGGCCAGCGGGACATCCTCGCTCGCTATGGCCGCGTGGATCTTTGAGTCTGGGCAATGCCTTAGAGCTTGTTGAGATTCAACCCCGCTTCTTTGGCAAATGCACTCAGGCCTTTGCGCTCAAGGGTTTTAATGGCTTTGGTAGAGAGGCGCAGCCGCACCCAACGGTTGCCTTCTGGCCACCACACCCGTTTCCATTGCAAATTCACTTCTTGCAGTTTTTTCGTCCGCCGGTGGGAGTGGGAAATGGCATAGGCGTTATTGGCTTTTTTTCCAGTTAGTTGACAAACACGGCTCATTGGTTTTCTCCCCAGCAAGGCAGATGGTGCAAAATCATCAGGATTTCCAGCCTAGCATATTCAATGGTGCAGGGCACTGCCTATTTGAAGGTCTCCTTAAGAACAGTCCGTGCGGCTAAGTGATTGCGGGTGGTGGTTAAAATTTCTGCTTCCCGCAGTAGGCGATCGTAGGTGGATTGTAGCTCTAGAAGACGTTGCTGCTCCTGAGCCACACCGCGAAAATTACTGGCAATCCAATAGGACAATTCAAGGGCAGCCGTGGGCACATCGGGGGGCAGCTCCATGGGTTGTTCCGTCAGTTTTGCTGAGAGGCGCACCACATCCTCAAGAAGTTGCCGCACTTCCTTGGCCAAGGGGCGCAGATCAATGCTGGTGGGTTCATCCTCAATCCACTCCACCAGTCCAACGCGGTAGGGTTTTTCGCGCACGTAGTCCAAGATGCGAAACCGCTGCTGACCCAAGGAATCAATGAGCATGCGGTCATCGGGAAGCCGTTCGTAGCGACGCACTTCCGCACAACAGCCCACCGTGGCTGGCCGTCCCGTTTGTGGATCCCACATCACGATGCCAAAGCGGCGATCGCTCTCAAGAATCGTATTCATCATGATGCGGTAGCGAAATTCAAAAATGTGGAGTGGCAGTGGTCGCCCCGGAAAGAGCACAACATCCGGCAAGGGAAAAATGGGGAGTTCGCGAACGGCAATGGACGAAAAAGCCATAATGACAGCGCACAGAAGCCAATGCTTCTATCGTACCCTACTTTGCAGGCTTCCTAGGATGCGGAACCGGGGACTTGAACCCCGAAGTCCTTGCGGACACTAGAACCTGAATCTAGCGCGTCTACCAATTCCGCCAGTTCCGCTCGTGATAGATTTGGTCAGCGATCTTTTATTATCTTGGGTTTGGTGGAATTCTGTCAACTCATTATTTCATCTTGCCTCGGAAGGTGAGCACAAAGGGCTGACCATCCAATTGACCATTGCCTGCCAAGTTGAGAATGGACTGCTGACCGCCATAACGGAGATTGAGGGTGCCATTGGCATCGGCCATACCAGAACTGGTCAAGCGAATCCGCAGATTGTAGGCATCCTGCTGAATGACGTTGCCAGAAAAGCCAATATAGTTGCCATCCGCCAGTTGCATATTGATATCCGCCACCTTTTGTGGATCAATGGCAATGCTCATAAACGTTACTTTTTGATTCGGGCGACCACTGATGCGAAATAGACCCTCGCCCATATCAGCATAGAAGGTGGTGCCTGCGGGTTGGGCTGGCTGAGCGACCATTGTGGGCATTTGGGGGGCGATCGCGTAGGTGTGCGCCCCAGCGCTGAGGGCAAGCAGCGTTGCTGCAATAATGCTCTTGCTCACGGGAAGTTCCTATAGGTTCATGCTTATCATGACGCTCAAAAAGCGTGAGTGGCACCCAAACAGCCGCATCCTGCAATAAGACTTCATATTGTTCAGCTCGGATCGGTTCGCTCGATTTATAGCCGCTCAAGGGGTGTCAGGCGGGGATCCACCACCTTTTGCCCGCGACGTGGGAAACGAATCGCCAAGGAGAGCTTCGGGCCAGTATCAAAGACATGGGTAATTTCCCCTTCGCCATAGACAGGATGGAGAATGCGATCGCCCACCCGCCAACCAGAGGCAGCAGCCTTGCTCAACCGTGCGGGGGATAGCTTCGTGACAGCAGCCATTTTGGGTCGTCGTTGAACATTCCCTGTCAGCAGTTCTGGGGGTAGCTCTGTCAAAAATTGCGAAGGAATCGTATCTTCACTGCCACCGTAGCGGCGACGGCTTTGGGCAAAGGTGAGAAAGAGTTGTTCTTGGGCACGGGTGATGCCGACATAGCAAAGGCGGCGTTCTTCTTCAAGGGCCATGGGGTCGTTGAGACTGCGGAAGTTGGGAAAGAGTCCCTGCTCCATGCCCACCAAAAAGACAACGGGAAATTCTAGCCCCTTAGCGGCATGCAAGGTCATCAGGGAAACGCCGCCCTCTCCCTCCTGCAAGGTATCCAAATCCGAGGCAAGGGCAGAACTGTTGAGAAAATCGCTGAGGCTTGCCCCCTCGTTTTCTTCGCTAAATTGCTGGGCAGCGTTAACCAATTCCATTAGGTTTTGCAGTCGCTCTAGGCTTTCCTTAGTGTCTTCGTTTTCGAGTTCGCGGCGGTAGCCTGTCTCTTCAATCACGGTTTTCACCAGTTCAGGCAATTCAATGTCGTCCACTAGCGATCGCAGGCGGGTCATGAGGGTCACAAACTGCTGCACGGCACGACTGGCTCGCCCGGCCAAGGGCGTCATGGATTCGGTATCGGCAATTAAATCCCATAGGGAAATGCCAAGGGTTTGCGCGGCGTCACTGAGGCGATCCAAACTGGTTTTGCCAATGCCGCGTCGTGGCACGTTAATAATTCGCCGCAGACTCACGGTGTCTTGGGGGTTTTGCAGCAGCCGCAAATAAGCGAGAACATCCTTGACTTCCTTGCGCTCATAGAATTTGAGACCACCAACCACGGTGTAGGGAATGTTGGCGCGAACTAAGGCCTCCTCAAAGGGGCGCGATTGGGCGTTGGTGCGGTAGAGAATGGCAAACCGTCCCCATTGGGGTTCGAGGGATTGACTGCCCAAGGCTTTGATGGTTTGGACAACAAAAGAGGCTTCATCGGTTTCAGTGTGGCAACACTCGCAGTAAATGGGAGCGCCTTCTCCTTTGGTGGGACGCAGCACTTTAGCAATGCGTTCGTTGTTGTGCTCAATGAGATGATTGGCGGCCTGCAAAATGTTGGCAACAGAGCGATAGTTTTCCTCTAGCTTGATCATTGTGCGGCTATCGTCATCGGGCAGGCGATCGCCAAAATCCTGCTGGAAATTCATCAGGATAGTGAAATCAGCGCAGCGAAAGGAATAAATGGACTGATCGACATCGCCGACGACAAAAATCGAGCGATCGCCCCAATTCTGAAACTGTTGCGGTGGCGTACCATTGGTGGCCAATAGCCGAATGAGATCGTATTGGGTGCGGTTGGTGTCTTGGTACTCATCCACCAGAATATGTTGGAATTGCTGATGCCAATACTCAAGGCGCTCGGGGTGCTGTTGTAGCAGCTGCACCGTTCGCAAAATCAAATCATCAAAGTCAAGGGCGTTATTCTGGGCAAGGGTTGCCTCATAGCGACGATAAACCTCGGCGGCCACCCGGCCAGCGGGCGATCGCTGTTCCTGCTCCAATTGATCGGGGCTTAGCCCTCGGTTTTTGGCATGGCTAATTTTGTAGCGGATACCGCGCGGATCATGCTGGCGCTCATCGAGATTGAGTTCCGCAGTGGCAATTTCCTTAATCAAACTTTGCACATCTGACTCATCAAAAATGGTGAAATGCCGCGTCCAGCGATACCCTTGGGGATGTTGATAGGCCTCTATTTCCAAGCGCAGGAGTCGGGCACACAGGCTGTGGAACGTGCCAATCCAAAGGGGCTTCGTGTACGTTTGATAGACTCGCGATCGCACCCGCTGTTGTTCGAGAGGAGAGAGATCCAGCCAGTCCCGCCCGTAGAGTTGCTGAGCCACCTCTTGACCAAAGAGAGCTTCAATCCGCTCCTTCATTTCGCGGGCGGCCTTATTTGTAAACGTCACCGCCAAGATATTTTCTGGTGCCACCTGATGCTGGCGAATCAAATGGGCAATGCGATAGGTGAGCGTGCGAGTTTTCCCGGAACCGGCGCCTGCCACCACCAACATCGGGCCACAATAGTGCTCCACCGCCTGCCGTTGTGATGGATTCAGTCCTGCGAGAAAATCCCTACTCATTTGCTGCTACGCCCATTCGCCTAAAGTTTTATGATACCTGCTATGACCAGCCAACGGGTTGGCACCCCCATCCGCCAGTACTGCGGGCATCACGGCATCAGACGGCGATGGGTTGACACAAATTGATATTAAAATTGATATTAAAGGGAATTTTGGATTATGAGTTGAGTAATTCCCGATGAGTTTTTACAAACAGCGCACATCACTGAAGCTGATCTCAAACTCGAAATTGCCATTCTACTATTCCAGTAGGGAAAAATTACTCTGGGCACGGCCCGCCAGCTCTTCTTCTTGATGAGTCAAGATAACACAATCACTGCGGGGGTAGGCAACGCAGGTTAAGACGAATCCTGCATCAATACTCAAAGAATCAGGGGAAGTTTCTGGCGATCGCGCCCCTGTTGTTCGAGGCAGCGGTTAATGCCTGTCACCGCCTCGTTGTACATGGCAATCTTGGCCTCTAGTTCCTTCAGTTTGGCGGCATTGTGCTCAATGCTTTCAGCCGCTTCTTTTTCTAGGGTTTTGCCGAGATGCTCCCGTGCCTGTTGCTGTTGCTGGAGAATCTCTTGGCTATGTTGCTTGGCGGCAGTGAGGAGAGGCTCTGTAATCGCGGTGGCGATCGCGGCTCGATAGGTCACTTCAATGGTTTTCTTGATCTTGTGAACAAAGTCCATTTTCAGGAGTTCCCGCAGTTCGGTTTCCGCCTCAAACATACTCGAAGCATCAAAGGTATTGCAGGCTTTGCGCAGCACCTCCCGCAGTTTCATCACCCCTTGGGTATCATGATAGAAATCCTCGCGCTCCCGCACATAGCGATCGCACTCAATGCGTGCCACCGTCGTAATACTAGTCAGTACCTCCTCCTCCAGCTTGGCCAACATTTGATCAATGCCGCTGTCATTCCCCAGTAGGCGAAAGAGTTCGCGATAGTAGGGCTGCTGGTAAATCTCCCGCCTCAACTGCTTAAAGAGATTTTTGATCACCTCTTGGGAAGACTCGACGAGGGTTTTCTTGAGACCATTGGCCAAGTAATAGAAGGCCTCCGCCAAAATCCCCATAACGGGAACAACGGAGTTGGTGGGATGACTATCAAGGGCCTGTTGATAAATAGTAGCCACGGAGAACTGGCGCAGGAGTTGCTCGAGGGAAGTGACAAGGTTGTTTTTCAGCCGTTTATAGTCCTGCTCTGCCTCTGGAGACTGGCCGCCCTTGATACGATTGAGAAACTGATCAATATGCCGATAAAACTCATCCCCGGCGATTTTCAGTTCTTGGCTAAGATCCAACTGTAGAGGAGTTCGCGCTCCAATAGTGCATTGATCAGCATTGATTTGCCAGCACTAAAAGGCCCTGCAAAAACAATCTCAAATGTCGGCGAAACCGCCTTGCGCAGGGAAGTTTGAACTGGCGTAATATCAAAGGAGCGCAGCTTGGGTTCCGCATTCAATAGGTCAAGGAGGCGATCACAATCCGCTTGCAAATTGGGGCAGGTGTTGAGGAGGTCGCTCATAGCAAAGAAGCACAAACTATTGTCAGCAACAGCCTAACATAGCTCTCCTAGCCTCCCCTAGGTGGTGGATGTTAATTTTTTTTGCGATTTTGCTCCCCTCTAAACCCGAGAACCCCTCAGGTTACAATGAGAATCCATCTTACCCATCACACTCTATGGACAGCGTCCACTGGCAGCAGGTTCACCACTACACTGACATCCTCTACCACAAAACGACGGGCATTGCCAAAATTACGATTAACCGTCCCCACAAGCGCAATGCCTTTCGTCCCCAAACTATTGTGGAAATGAGTCAGGCCTTTGAGGATGCCCGCAACGATCCCACGATTGGCGTTGTCTTGCTCACCGGGGCAGGCCCCCACACCGATGGTAAGTATGCCTTTTGTGCGGGTGGTGACCAACGTATTCGGGGTGAGGCAGGCTATCTGGATGATCAGGGGGTAGCACGGCTGAATGTGCTGGATCTGCAACGGCAAATTCGCTCCCTGCCAAAGGTGGTGATTGCCCTTGTGGCCGGCTATGCCATTGGCGGTGGCCATGTGCTGCACTTGGTCTGTGACCTCACCATTGCTGCTGAGAATGCCATTTTTGGTCAAACGGGGCCACGGGTGGGTAGTTTTGATGCGGGGTTTGGTGCGAGTTATCTTGCCCGCATTGTCGGCCAGAAAAAAGCCCGTGAAATTTGGTTTCTCTGTCGACAATATACAGCTCAGGAAGCCTTAGCGATGGGTCTAGTCAATGCTGTTGTCCCCGTTGAGGAACTGGAGGCTGAGGGGATCCGCTGGGCGCAAGAGATTCTCACCAAAAGTCCCTTGGCCATTCGCTGCTTGAAGGCGGCCTTTAATGCCGATTGTGATGGTCAAGCCGGCCTACAGGAATTAGCCGGCAATGCAACCTTGCTGTACTACCTCACTGAAGAGAGTGCCGAGGGCAAAAACGCCTTTTTGGAAAAACGTCCCCCCAACTTTCAGCAGTTCCCTTGGCGCCCCTAAGGGATGCGCTAGAGTAGGAGCATGTGGCATTGGGAGAGTTCCATGTGTATCTGTGTTAACTGCGCCCTTGTGGATCGCTGTACCACATACTATGCCGTTGAGGAGCAGCACCAACAGCCCCATCTGACCCTCACGCCAGACTTTGACCCAATTGAGCCGACGATCAATATCAACATCCGTACCCAAGGGGAAGAGATTCTATTGGAGTGGGATGTGGTTGGTTGTGCCAGTTTCGTCGAAGAACAGGGACGGTGGGCAAAACTGCGTCCGGGAGAATTGATTCCCACCTAAATCTGATGGTTAGCCGGCGATCGCGGCAAATTGCGGCAATTTGATGTTCTCTTCTAGCGGCACTCATGGGACAAAGCCGGCTAAGACAACAGCTTGATCTATTTCTGCACGCACCACAGGTAGAAATCAGCCTGTTGGTTTTGATCCTCATATGGGTACTTTTAGTGGTGGTCGATCTTTTCTGGGTACAGCCCGGCCACCCTAATTTTTTTCTGATGCTGGCGGATTTGCCCCTACGGCTGTGCTTTGTTGTTGAGTTATTCCTACGCTTTGCGATCGCCCGCAAAAAGCAACGATTTTTCCGCCACTACTGGCTTGATCTAGTCGCAATTTTACCGATGCCGCCCCAGTGGCCCCTGTTTCGTCTGCTGCCCCTTTTGCGCCTACCCCGTGCCTCGATTCTGATAAACCGCAACCTACACTACATTTCTCCCCAGATTTCTGGTCTCTACGGTGCCCAAATTTCAGCACTGTTAATCATTGTGTTGATCATGCTCTTTGGGGGACTGGCTTTTTATATTATCGAAGGAACCTCAAACCCAGACATCGAGACCCTTGGGGATGCCCTGTGGTACAGCTTCTTTTCCTTAGTGTCCGCCGAACCCATTGGTGCCTATCCCAAAACCCATGCCGGGCGGATCATTACCCTAGTGGTGGTTTTGTCGGGGCTGACCTTGTTTGCAGTGTTTACAGGGGTGGTGTCTGCCTTTATGGTGCAGCGGTTGCAATCAGTCATGAGCATTAAGAACTTTGACTTGGATGAGTTGCGCAACCACATTATTCTCTGTGGCTGGAATCGCAGTGCCCCCCTAGTGTTGCAGGAGTTGCAAACCGATCCCCAAACCCGCCATGCACCGATTGTCATTGTTGCTGAACTGGAACAGTTGCCCTTGAGTGAGTTGCGGAGAGTAGATCAAAATCGCCTCTACTTTTATTCGGGAGACTATACCCGCATTGACGTTTTAGAGAAGGTGCAGATTTACCACGCCTCCCGTGCCATTCTCTTGGCGGATACCAGCCAGCCCCGCAGTGATCAAGACCGCGATGCCCGAACGGTTCTCGCTGCACTGACCATGGAAAAACTCAATCCAACGATTTACACCTGTGCCCAGCTTTTGGATCGCAATAATAATGTGCAACTTCAGGCGGCAGGGGTGGAAGATGTGGTGGTGGCTGATGAAATGGCGGGTCATCTCATTGGCAATGCGGTGCGCAATCAAGGGGCGATGGATGTCTTTGCCGAACTCCTAACGGTACAGGTGGGCAATCAATTTTATCGGCTGCCTTTGCCGTCAACGCTGGCAGGCAAAACCTTTTGGTATGCGCAACGACACCTCAAGGAGCAGTACGATGCCCTCTTAGTCGCTGTGGAACGTCGCATTGAGGGGCGTCGCCAGACGGAGGTTAACCCACCAATGGACTATGAGCTGCAAGGGGGGGACTATGTGGTTGTGATTGCGCGGCAGTATCCACAGTGGGGATAGGGTGATGGAAATTGCCTCCCAAGTAGAGCTGCCCTTTCCCCGCGAGCACGTCTATCGTACCTATCGCGATCGCCTGCCTGAGTTAGTCAACTGGATGCCCAATGTGCGTAAAATTGAGGTGCAAGAGCGCAGGGAACAGCCTGAGATCTTAGAGATGGTTCTGGTCTGGCATGGGGGTGGCGAAATTCCGGCAGCGGCTCGGGCACTGCTGAGTGAGGCAATGCTCTCGTGGACGGACTACACCCATTGGGACGATCGCCACTATCTCACCCGCTGGCGCATTGCACCCCATGCCTTTACCGAGGCCATTGACTGCCAAGGGGAAAATCAATTCATTGCTGTGGGTGACTCAACAATTATCACTAGCCGAGGTCATCTACGCATTGATCCAAAACGCATTCCGGGGGTACCCTCCTTCCTAGCTGGCATGATTGCTCGCGCTGTGGAGGAGTATCTCGGCCAACGCATCGAACCCAATTTTCAGCAGTTGGCAGCCAGTGTCGCAGCATTTTTGCGTGCTCAAGGATAACGATCAGCGATGAAAATCTTGGAGCAAACGGACTATCGCTTGCGCTTGCGGGAGCGCCCTTTGCTGAGTTGGTTTATGGGTGGGGTGTTTGCTCTTGTACCTACGTTGATGCTCAGCTTCTTTCCTGTTACAGAAATTCACTGCCAACGCCAAACCCTACCCTATGAATGTATTGCCACCACAACCTCCTTCGTGAGCCAAGAGCGGGTGAAAATTCCGCTTCCTCTACTGCGACAGGCAAAGTTGGAGGACTACATTGACAGCGAAGGCGATCGCATGTACCGCGTTGTTCTTGAAATAGCGGGCAACTCAACCATATTAGGCGTTGCCTCCTCGGAGCCGGGCGATCGCGCCGCCATGGTGCAGCAAATTAATCAGTTCTTAGCCAATCCCAATCAAACCGAACTTTCAGCGCGTGTGGACGATCGCTGGCTCATTGGGATCATTGCGGGGGTGTTCTTTCTGGTAGGGATGAGTTTCATTTCTTTCGCATCCGTCTTAACACTGGATTTGGATCGGGGCAGTGGCACCTTGACGATTCTCCATGCAAATTTTTTCCGCCGCACTCAGAAGGAATTGCACTTGCGCGCGATCAGGGACATTGCGATTGAAAGCTCCGTGGATTCTGATGGCGATCGCTTCTATCGCGTCGTGGTGCACCTCACTTCTGGCGAGACAGTTCCCCTGCGGCAGTACTACAGTAGCGGCTATGACAGCAAGAAAAAACTCGCTAATCTCCTGCGGCGGTTTCTCTATCTGCCACCTCTATAAATCGTCCTGCGGGTGTGGCGCTGGCCTGTTGATTACACTGAAGATGATGGCATAATGCATTCACGGTCGGTGGGGTTTTGCCCTCAATTATCACTATGCAACCAACGGATCCAACAAAGTTTACTGATAAAGCATGGGAAGCCATTGTTAAGTCCCAAGATGTGGCACGGGAATATCGCAGCCAATATCTGGAAACAGAGCACTTGATGATTGCCCTCCTGCGCGAAGAAGGACTGGGGCAACTGATCTTTGAACGGGCTGATATTGACACTGAATGGGTTCTCAAGCGGCTGATGGACTTTGCCAAACAGCAACCCCGCGTGCCAACGGGAAGCGAACTCTACTGTGGCCGCAGCTTGGATGCTCTCCTTGATGAAGCCAATCGTCTGCGCCAAGAGCAAGAGGATCAGTTTATTTCGATTGAGCATCTTGTCCTCGCATTTGTGGGCGATCGCCGTATTGGTCAACGTCTGTTCCGCGCTTTGAATTGCGATCGCGAGCAGTTGGCGGCCACCGTCAAAGCCATTCGCGGCGCCCAAAAAGTCTTAGACCAAAACCCCGAAAATAAATACGCTGCCCTTGAAAAGTACGGTCGCGATCTCACCGAAGCAGCCCGCCAAGGTAAACTAGATCCGGTCATTGGCCGCGATGAGGAAATCCGCCGCGTCATTCAAGTGCTCTCGCGCCGCACTAAGAATAATCCCGTGCTCATCGGCGAACCTGGAGTTGGGAAAACGGCGATTGCCGAAGGTCTTGCCCAGCGGATTATCAATGGCGATGTACCCGAATCCCTGAAAAATCGGCGGTTGATTTCCCTTGATCTGGGGAGTCTGGTGGCGGGTGCCAAGTTTCGCGGTGACTTTGAAGATCGCCTCAAGGCGGTTCTCCACGAAGTGACCCATTCCGACGGTCAAATTGTTCTCTTTATTGATGAATTGCACACCGTGGTTGGTGCCGGTGCCAATCAAAACGCCTCGATGGATGCCAGCAACCTCCTGAAGCCGATGTTGGCGCGGGGCGAACTGCGCTGTATTGGTGCCACCACCCTAGACGAGTACCGCAAGCATATTGAGAAGGATGCTGCCCTCGAGCGTCGCTTCCAGCAGGTGTATATTGGCCAACCCAGCGTTGAGGATACAATCTCAATTTTGCGGGGTCTCAAGGATCGCTACGAAATTCACCACAACGTCAAAATTACTGACTCGGCATTGGTGGCAGCGGCGATGCTTTCGGATCGGTATATTAGCGATCGCTTTTTGCCCGACAAGGCCATTGATCTCGTGGATGAAGCGGCGGCCAAACTGAAAATGGAAATCACCACCAAGCCCGCTGAACTGGAAGCCCTTGAGCGACGCCTGCGGCAACTGGAGATGGAAAAACTCTCCCTCAAGCAGGAAGAAAGTCTGCCCCTGAGCCAAGTGCCACTGCAAGCCACCCGCGATCGCCTGCAGCGCATTGAAGAGGAAATTGCCCAACTGCAACCGCGACAACAGGCCATGCAAGCCCGCTGGCAAGCCGAAAAAGACCTCCTAGAGCGCATCAACAGCCTCAAAGAAGAGGAAGATCAGGTAAAGCTGCAAATCGAGCAAGCGGAGCGGGACTACAACCTCAACAAAGCTGCTCAACTTAAATATGGTCGCCTCGAGACGCTGCAACGGGAATTGGAAAGCACCGAAGCACAACTTTTGGAACTTCAGGCCGAAGGTGGCACCTTTTTGCGCGATCAAGTCACCGAAGCCGACATTGCTGAAATTGTTGCCAAGTGGACGGGAATTCCGCTGCAAAAATTAATGGCCTCAGAACGGCAAAAACTCCTGCAACTGGAACAAGTCCTCCATCAGCGGGTGATTGGTCAAACCGATGCCGTGGCCGCCGTGGCCGCAGCGATTCGCCGAGCGCGAGCCGGCATGAAAGACCCTGCCCGTCCCATTGGTTCCTTTCTCTTTATGGGTCCCACGGGGGTGGGCAAAACAGAACTGGCCCGTGCTCTTGCCGAAGCCCTCTTTGATGATGAAAATGCCCTTGTGCGCATTGATATGTCGGAGTACATGGAAAAACACGCTGTCTCCCGCATGATTGGCGCACCACCGGGGTATGTCGGCTTTGACAGTGGCGGTCAACTGACGGAAGCGATTCGCCGTCGTCCCTATGCCGTGGTTCTGTTTGACGAGGTGGAAAAAGCCCATCCGGAAGTGTTCAACGTGCTCTTGCAGGTGCTCGATGATGGCCGCGTCACTGATTCCCAGGGGCGAACGGTGGACTTCCGCAATACCGTGATCATTATGACCAGCAACTTGGGCAGCGAGCATATTTTAGATTTGGCCGGGGATGACAGTCGCTATGAGGAAATGCGCCAACGGGTACTCCAAAGTGCGCAAAAGTATTTTCGCCCCGAATTTCTCAACCGCATTGATGACTTGATCCTCTTCCATGGCCTAGGGCGGGCTGAACTGGCACAGATTGCTCAAATTCAACTGCGACGGGTGGAGAAACTCCTTGCGGATCAAAAAATTCGCCTGCGCCTCACCCCGGCAGCGCTAGATCATTTGGTGGCGGTGGGCTTTGATCCAGTCTATGGGGCACGTCCTCTGAAACGCGCCATTCAACGGGAATTGGAGAACCCCCTCGCCGTGAAGATCCTTGAAGAGGTCTTTGCACCCGGCGATACGATTTTGGTAGATTTGGTCAATGGTGAGTTGACCTTTAGCCCTGCCAACCTCGCAGGTGCAGGCGATCGCGACACCGTCACCGCCTCCTCAGCCTTCAGTAACCGACTCGACAACCGACTCGACAGGAAAGAAGCGTGAAAGTTATTACCATTTATCACAACAAGGGTGGTGTAGGGAAAACTACTGTTGCTGTCAACTTAGCAGCTGCCTTTCGTTGTCGGGAAAAGCGGGTTTTGGTTATTGACATGGACTCTCAAGCCAATACGACCTTTGCCACTGGCTTAATGAGTTTTCTGTTTGAAGAGGAGGATACACTGCGGGATGCTCATATCTTCCATGTGCTCAGATATGCCGATGAGTATCCCATTGAAAAAGTGGTTAGGAAATCCCAGTCTTTTAATCACCCAGAGATTGATGTTGTCCCTGCCCATATTGATTTAGTGAGCATTGAAACCCGTGATCTCCTGAAGGAGATTGATGCCATTCATCTACAACTGCTTATGAAGTTAGAAGCACTCAAGGATGCCTACGATATTGTCATCATAGATGCACCGCCAGCTTGGGATCTCTACGCCGAAATTGCCCTGATTGCCTCAGATTATCTCATTATTCCCTCAGATTTTAAGCCCTTTGCCAATCAAGGCCTAAAGTACGTCATGTCGTTTGTGAAAGATATTAATCGACGATTTGCAGACTTGCGGGTCAAGTTGGGTAAAAAACCCTTAGATATTGTGGGAATTTTGCCCTCAAAAATTCATGGCCGAACTAAGAATTCAAGTAAGTTTATTGCTGTTCAAAAAGCAATTACGAATAAGTATCCTCTGAAAATTCTAGAGACAATTATCACCGAATCTGTTGACTTATCCAATAGCCTCAATCGCGTGACTGCCAGTGGCGATAGTGAAATACCAGCCCCCCAATCTATTTTTCGCTTTAAGCCCAATTCAAATTCTGCCCGTGAATTCAATGATTTGGTAGATGAACTCAATTGGATCACTCAGTCCTAGTCAACCCTAAAATGCAATGGTCAATAGCAAACGTATTCAATTGACAGCGATTGAACTGAGCCCTGACCTTGTGCCCGCAGATCAGGGAAGGATAGAGGAACTGGCTAGTTCAATTCTCAAAGCAGGTATCTGTTTTCCACCGCTAGTGGTGCGGCGTTTGGGCGATCGCTTAGCCTGTCATCGCTTCAAACTCTTGTCAGGTCATCAGCAGTATTATGCTGCCCAAAAAGCCAATCTTAAAGAAATCAATGCCCTGATTATTGAAGAAAATGATACGCCAGAAATAGAAACTGCAATTCTCAGTCAAATTCAGTCTAACTCCACAATTTCTGAAGTAACAGAAGCACAAAACCAAGAACAAACTACAGAGCCTTTAGCTTTTGACTCACCAGCGAGCAACTCCAACGGAAATCTTACCAAGACACTCCTTCAGCAGCTTCTAGAGCAAAATCAAGCTATTTTTCAGTCCCTAAAAGAAATGGAGGCAGCCCTAGTAAACATCAATGCCAAACTAGATAACTTACCACTGCCACAGGTGTCACCCCCCACACCAACAACAACACTATCAGGCTCCTCGGTAGATCGCAACCAACCTCAGTTAAAAATACGCTTGCTTAATCAAGGCTCCAAAGCCGAAATCCAACAGTGGCTTATAAATGCAGGAGTAGGTGAAACAAGCCGTCGAAAATATATCAAAGAGATTATTGAGTTTCGTACTCAATCTCCCTTTCAGTCTCTCATTCACCTTAAAGAAATTTTGAACCTGAGACCCCAGACCCTTACAAAACTCGAAAAGTGCCCCGTACCAGCAAGTTTGAGTTTTCTTCACTAGGCCGTGCCAGTTAACCATTGGCCACCGCATAATCCAACTGTTGCTCCCACAGCAAGGGCGATCGCTGGGTGCCATTTGAGGCGCGTAATCGCCACAAGGGAAAAGACCAAGAGCACGCTATTGAGAATGAGACTGACGGGCTGATTGAGGTGGACAATGGCAGGCGCAAGGTTAATGGCTGCTGACAACACCATACCCACCACCGCAGGATTGACCCCTGCCAAAAATTGCTTCACCCGTTGGAGATGCTTCACCACTTGATAGTAGTGGGCAAGAGCAAACATCAATAATAGGGATGGCAAAAATAAGGCCACGGTTGCCAAAAAGGCACCACCAATACCAGCAACACGGAATCCCGCAAAAGTGGCAATGACAGCGATCGGCCCTAGGGTCAATTGACTAATAGCCACACCATCAATAAATTCCTGCTGCGTCAGCCAATGCAACTGATCGA
The DNA here is from genome assembly GCF_031583455.1 of Thermosynechococcus sp. TG215. Classification (NCBI taxonomy): domain Bacteria; kingdom Bacillati; phylum Cyanobacteriota; class Cyanophyceae; order Acaryochloridales; family Thermosynechococcaceae; genus Thermosynechococcus; species Thermosynechococcus sp. TG215. Next base: position 2,147,458 of record NZ_CP134178.1, read on the forward strand.
TCAACAGTTGTTTCAACACGGGGATCAGGACAAAGCCACCACCAAAGAAAACAATGCCCACTTTGAGGAAGGTAAGCACTAGGGTCAGCCACTGAACGGGTTGAAAAGAGGCAGTGGCCATTTGGGCAGCTTGGTGGGGTAGGGTCTGGATCGCTAGGGGTAAGCCAACGAGGGCGGATTTTTGGGAAGTTTGGAGTTTTGTGGTTTTTGTCGGTGGGCTGAGTTGGAGAATGAGACCAATAATGCCACCACTGCCAAGGATGAGCAAGGGATTAATGTGGGTCAAACTGCCGAGACAGGCCGCAATGGCGATCGCGATCGTGACCGTCGAGCGCACAGACTTTTGCCCCATTGACCAGACTGCTGCCAAGATGATGCCAATGACCACTGGCGTTAGCCCCGCTAGGGCACCTTGCAATGAGGGAATCGTATGAAACCCAAAATAGAGCCAAGATAGTAAAATCACCGCCACAACGGACGGCAGCAGAAAGGTCAGACTACCCAACAGACCGCCCCAAAAGCCATGGAGGCGATAACCAATAAAGAGCGCCGTATTGACTGGGAACGATCCTAGGATTTGGCTGAGGGCAACCCCATGCAGAAATTCATCAATGGCCAAGAGCCGCCGTCGCTTGACAAACTCATTTTCCATGAGGGCGATCATGGCAATTCCACCGCCAAAGCCAATACTGCCCAGTTTCAGAAATACAGCGGTCATTTCCCAGAGATTCAGAGGCAGGGGGGACGATGACTCTTCGATCTCGGACTCTAGCATGGGTTCCTCGCAATGGCTGTAGCTAATTATGTTTTCTTATATTGCCATATAGTTAAATAATAAACAAGAGGGAATGAGGTCAATTGTAGATAAAGTAAAAAAATGTGAAACAAACCTTGACAGAGTCTTAGTACTTAACTTAGGATTTTGGCTAAATTATATTAGTCATAAAACTTCTTGCAAAAATTTAGACTATGCTCGACAAGCTCTCTAAATCACCAACCTACCTAAAAACCATGACCGCTATTGGCATCGTGGGTCTAATTGTTACTCTAATTGAAGAAAAAAGCAGTGAAAGTAAAGGAGATACAACGGCTGTAGACGAGGCTAGGAAACGAAGAGAGTTTATTACCAAAGCTACAGCACGGAGTTTAATCAAATTGCTTTGGAATAACAACAATCTTTAAGAGTTAAGGAACCCTGTCCATCAGTCAAGGCGCCAAGTACTGTATCTTTACAGAATCATTGACCTTAAGTCCCAATTCAGCGGCGCGGCCACCTGCCAGTTCTAAAACGGCATCGACTGGAACCCCAGATTCGTAGGTGGGGCAGGGCAGGGTTTCGCAGGGGGGCGCTGCGGGGGCGATCGCTACCACTTTACCGTCCCTAAGAAAAATCAAGTCCAAGGAAATGAGACAGTTTTTCATCCAGAAGCTAGCCACTTGAGGCGGAGAGATGGGAAACAGCATCCCGCGATCGGGGGGTAACTCCGAACGAAACATCAAGCCCAACTGCTGCTGTGCCGGCGTGCGTGCCACTTCCAACTGAATCCATGTATCGTGAATGCGCGCCTTGGCCGTAATGGGTAGATATTGCGGAATGCCGCGAACCACTTGCGGGGGTGCGGCCGGATCCCCTTGGCTCAGACTTTGACAGCCCAGCAGTAACCCCAACGTGACCAATCCCAGAACCAGCCAGCGTAACTTAGGCTTCACGGAGAACATAGCCCACTCCTCGCACTGTGTGAATCAATCGTTTTTCGCCATCGGGTTCAATCTTCAACCGCAGATAGCGAATATACACTTCAATGACGTTGGATTCTCCCAAAAAGTCATAGCCCCAGACATTTTCTAAAATTTGCTCACGGGTAAGGACTTCGCGGGGATGCTCCATGAGAAACTTCAGTAGTTCATACTCCTTCATCGTTAGATCGATCGTGCGTCCATTGCGCTCCGCCCGCCGCGTCAAGAGATCAAGAGTCAAATTATCAAATCGCAACACCTCACTTTGGGTGACTGGCGGCTTCAGATAAAGCTGAATCATTTGCAAAAAGGGCTTGGGACTATAGGGCAGCAGTAGGTAATCATCGGCACCCGACTCCAGCACCGCCACCCGATCCTCTAGGCGATCGCTCTCCAGCATCAGTAGAATTGGCAAACTAATCCCCTGCTGGCGCAACCGCTGGCACAACTCCATACTGTTGAGCCGCCCCAAATAGCGATCCATGATGATCAGGGCAGGCTGCCATTCTGCGCAGGCCAAGTGACATTCCTTTTCCGTTGTTGCAATCACGGGGTCATAACCTGCGGCTTGGAGGTCTTGCCCCATGCGCTGTGACAAGGGGTTGTCAGCGCAGACCAAAAGTAAACGTGAAGGGGGAGAATTTAGCTCCATCTCAATCATCCCTACTATGAAGATCTTACTTTCAGCTTATGCCTTGTGGGAAAATGTTCAAAAATGCGCCCGTAGCTCAGCGGAATAGAGCACTCGCCTTCTAAGCGATTGGTCGTTGGTTCGAGTCCAACCGGGCGCGTCTAACCTGCTATCGTTGATGGGGAGCGTATTGGAGTGCAAGAATCCTCGCAATGAGTCCTAAATATCGCCGCGTATTGCTCAAATTGAGCGGTGAAGCCCTCATGGGCAACCTGAACTACGGCATCGATCCAAAAGTGGTGCAGGCATTTGCCAGCGAAATTGCTCAGGTGGTGCAAGCGGGAGTTCAAACCGCCATTGTGGTGGGGGGTGGCAATATCTTTCGTGGTATGAAAGGGGCAGCGGCTGGCATGGATCGGGCGACCGCAGACTACATTGGTATGATTGCCACTGTCATGAATGCCCTGACCCTGCAGGATGCCCTCGAACAGATGAATGTCCCTACGCGGGTACAAACTGCCATTGCTATGCAGGAGGTGGCTGAACCCTACATTCGCCGCCGCGCCATTCGCCATCTGGAAAAGGGCCGGGTGGTCATCTTTGGAGCCGGGTCAGGAAATCCCTTTTTTACCACTGACACAACAGCCGCCCTGCGAGCTGCCGAAATTGATGCCGAAGTGATCTTCAAAGCCACTAAAGTCGATGGCGTCTATGATGCCGATCCCCACAAAAATCCGAATGCGCGTCGCTACCGCAGTCTCACCTACACCCATGCCCTCACCCATAACTTGGCGGTGATGGACAGTACAGCGATCGCCCTGTGTAAAGATAATGATATCCCCATTATTGTGTTTAGTTTAGAAACGGCCGGTAATATCTACCGTGCCTTGACTGGGGAACCCATTGGTACGATGGTTGGAGGCTCCTGTGAAATTAGCTGATGTCGAAGAGCGGATGCAAAAATCGGTTGAAGCAACCCAGCATGACTTTAATAGTATCCGCACGGGTCGCGCCAACGCGGCGTTATTAGACCGGGTGATGGTGGATTACTACGGCACGGAAACCCCCTTGCGCTCCTTGGCCAACATCTCTACCCCCGATGCAACCACGATTTTGATTCAGCCCTACGATCGCTCCACATTGGCCAGCATTGAAAAAGCCATTCAACTCTCTGACTTAGGATTGACGCCCAACAACGATGGCTCCAGCGTCCGCCTCAATATTCCGCCCTTGACCACAGAGCGACGCAAAGAACTGGTGAAAACTGCCGCCAAAATTGCCGAAGGGGGCAAAGTTGCCATTCGCAACATCCGTCGTGATGCCATTGATCACATCAAAAAAGAGGGCAAAGCCGGCGAACTCACTGAAGATGAAGTGAAAGACTTGCAAGAGAAAGTGCAAAAGCTCACCGATAAATACATCGGTAAAATTGATGCCCTGCTCGCCGAGAAAGAAAAGGACATTATGACCGTATAGGCTAGGTGCCCGGCAAGTGCCGCAGTTCGGGACTCAGGTGCGATCGCTCCGCAAGGGCAAGGAGCAATGGCCCACGGGAGGTATATTCGACAATACTGACACTGGCTACTGGGGCAGCAATGCGATCGCGAAATCGTCCCACATCAATACCCAGAAGACCACAGAGCATAATCCGAATGGTGGCCTTGTGGGAAACCAGCAGAACATTGCCGTCGGGATACTCCCGCTCAATTTCTAAGAGAACGGCATTACTGCGGTAGTAGATGTCAATCCCCCGCTCACCCCCTGTGGGCGCATTCCAGCCCGGATCCGCCAGCCAGCGCACATAATCATCGTGGAACTTGGCATTCACCTCTTCCGGGGAGAGGCCTTCCCACTGACCATAGTAAATTTCCCGCAGACCATCGCGAACCTGCATTTGAAGACCCACGCGATCGCACAAAAACTGTGCCGTGGTTCGAGTGCGCAACGTTGGACTGACAAAGACGGCTTGCCAAGGCAACTGAGCATAGTGTTCGGCAAAGGCCTCAGCCATCGCTAGACCGGCATCCGTTAAGGGTGGATCCAGTTCTCCACAGTAGGCATTGGCGCGACTAAAGCTAGTTTGCCCGTGGCGCAAGAAATAGAGTGTTAAGACCACAACCTTCACCCCATACCGCTAGGGGCAGCATAGTCGAGGGGCACAAAGCTCGTCAACGCTGAGTCGTGTCCAATACACTCAATGTAACGCCTTGGTAATAATGCCCCAAAATTTGGTCGTAGGTGTAGCCCTGTAATGCCATACCGTAAGCCCCCCATTGACTCATGCCCAAGCCATGACCGTGACCCCGGCCAGTAATTGTAAAGGCCACTGGCACACTTTGCCCCCTTTGACTGGCCACGTTGCCATACTCTGGCGTAATCGTCAGTAGGGTACTGCGCAATCCCAACACCCGCCGTAGTTCACTACCTGAAATGGTGCGGCTACCTGCTGTGCCCACCACTTGCACTGCCATGACTCGGCCTTGGGGAGTCAATTGCAAGGGGCGAAAGCCAACGATGGTACCAATACCGGGGAGGCGTTGTTGCAGTTGTGCCGCCGTGAAACGCACCGTCCACTGAAAGTTGGGGGAGATTTGGTCAAAGTCAGGGGTACCGCGCAGGTAGGGAACGGCATTTTGCCAAATGTGCTCTGAATTTTCGGTGTGACCCCCTGAGGAGGCATGGAAGACGGCTTCAATGATTTGGCCATTGTAGGTGAGCACTTGACCGCGTGTGGCGGCAACGGCAGCTAGGGTACTGGCGGTTTCTGAACTGACCCCCGGATACACCTGATGGGTGACGGTGGCACCGACATCAAAAAGACTACCGGGACGACGGCGTTCGCGATCGCGCCGAAAGAGGACAAAGGAACGGGAGGCCACCGCTTGAGCTTTGAGGGCTTCCAGCGGCCAAGAGGGATACATTTCCTTGCCCACGACACTGGGCAGATACTCCTCTAAATCCACAAGGTTGATGGCGATAATCCCCTCACTGGTACTCACCAATTGCAACCGCCCGCGATACCAGCGATCGCCCACCCGCACGAGGCCATGGTCTCGAGGTTCGAGGAAAACTTGCCGCCCCTGCACACCCCCTGCTTGTACCCCCGCCCCCGTGAGCACAGCCGTAATATTCTGCTGCGGTGCCACTGTCAGCACCCGACCCGCCTCATCCCGTAATTGTGCTGGGGTGGAGCTACTGATTGTTACTTGGCGTACCCGATCTAAAACCGCGACCCGCAATTCCACTGCTGCGGCCGTCAGTTGGAGCAGCAGGCTGATCAAGCAGCCGAGACCCAGCGACTGCGACAGAAGACGCCAACGTACAATGAGGTAAAGCATATTCTACTCCTCAGGTAGGCGGCAATGGTGACGATGCCTAGCGGTGTTCGCGCAGACCACTCCAACCAATGGTAATAAAGCCCACTGCCAATAGAAAACTACGAAGTCCTACCCTGAGACGATTCACAAAGGCTTCCTGTTGCGCCCGATTCACCGCTTCCTGTTGTTGGTTGCGGATGCGCTCCCGTGCCTGACCCGCTTGTTTATCAAGGGCTTGGGGGTCTTTTTGTAACTGCTCGAGAATCGCCTGTTGATCGGGGGGCAGTTGATTGCTTTTCAGGAGTTGCTCCAGTTGACCGCTACTGGCCAATTGTTTAATTTGCTGCTGTTCCTGCTCAACCCGAATTTCTGCCTGTGCCGCCTCTTGATTGATTTGGTTGACCGCCTGTTCCGTAATTTGCCCCGTAATCGATAGGTAGAGGGGAATCCCCAGCAGGCAGAGCAATCCTAGCAAACTCGAGAGGACAAAGACCCAAAATCGCCAATCCTTGAGGGCAGGTTCCCCCGGCTCCGGCTGCGTCGTACTGCCAGAAACCGCTTGAATCCAAAAGCCAGTGTAGATAAAGACAAACCCAATCAAGGGGGTGGCACCGCGCTCAATGAATTGGTTAACGACCGTGAGTTGCCACTGGCTATTATTGAACTGGGGAGTAATAAAGAGAATGCTCCACTCGACCAAAAAGGTGAGGAGCAGGATGATTCCCACCAATTTTAGGAACTGAGCCGCCAAGGGGACAGGTCGCTTGGTTGATTTTGAAGCAGTCATGGACTGTGAGTGACTCGTCAACTACTGCATCAACCTTACTGGATTTTGGGGTCGTTGATGCATCTTGGACGCATTGACTCGCCTGTGGTGCTGCTATCTTTGGCTACCGCAACCTTGGTATACTCCAATTGTGCATGGCGCTGATGCGGCTGGGCTGCTTCTCCCCAGTATTGCTCGTTTGCCATCCCTTTGCGCATTGAGGCACAACAAATCCATGGTCATTGTGGCAGTCTTAGCGGCAGGACGAGGCACACGGATGAAATCCTCGCTGCCAAAAGTTCTCCATCCCCTAGGTGGGCGATCGCTGGTGGGCTGGGTTTTGCACCAAGTTCAATCTCTGCAACCGCAACGGCAGTTTGTGATCATTGGTTATGGAGGCGACACAGTGCGGGCTGCCTTAGCGGATCAACCCCACGTGGAGTTTGTCGAGCAGCGCGAACAACTGGGAACGGGTCATGCGGTACAGCAGCTTTTGCCCCACCTCAAGGACTATGAAGGCCATCTTTTGGTACTCAATGGCGATGTGCCCCTCTTGCGTGGGGAGACGCTGGCGAAGTTGCTCGCAGTCCACCAGAAACACAACAATGCGGCCACGATTTTAACGGCACAAATTCCCAACCCCCAGGGCTATGGCCGTGTGATTTGTGACAGTCAGAATATCTTGAAGCAAATTATTGAAGACCGTGACTGCACCACAGCCCAAAAGCAAAACCGCCGCATCAATGCTGGGGTGTATTGTTTCCACTGGCCCCAACTGGCTGCTGTGTTGCCCCATCTCCAATCCAACAATGATCAGCAGGAATACTACCTCACCGATGCCGTCAATGCCCTCAGTCCTGTGATGGCGGTAGACGTGGAAGACTATGAGGAAATTTTGGGCGTTAACGATCGCGTGCAGTTGGCGGCAGCCTATCAAGTGCTGCAAAATCGCATCAAAACTGCTTGGATGCAGGCGGGGGTGACCCTGATTGATCCGGCCAGCATTACCATTGAGGACACCGTGGAGCTGGCTCCCGATGTGGTGATTGAACCCCAAACTCACCTGCGCGGCCAAACCCGTATTGGCAGTGGTAGCATCATTGGCCCCGGCACTTTGATTGAAAACAGTGTGATTGGCGAACGGGTGACGGCTCGCTATGCCGTGATTAGCGACAGTGAGATTGGCCATGATACCCAAGTGGGGCCTTTTGCCCACATCCGCCAGCAAAGCCTGGTTGCCGATCACTGCCGCATTGGTAACTTTGTCGAGCTAAAAAAAGCGCAGTTGGGCAGTGACACCAAGGCCTCTCATCTGTCCTACCTAGGCGATGCCACCTTGGGCGATCGCGTCAATATCGGGGCAGGAACCATTACCGCCAACTACGACGGCGTGCGCAAGCACCCCACCCATATCGGTAGCGGCACCAAGACCGGGGCTAACAGTGTTTTAGTGGCTCCGGTAACCCTCGGCGAAAATGTTACGGTGGCGGCGGGTTCAACGGTGACAGAAGATGTACCGGCTAATGCCCTTGTCATTGCCCGCTGTCGTCAAGTGGTCAAGCCCAACTGGCACCCCAAAGCCTAGCCCGCCCCACAGCAGGGTTCAATGCCCAGCCGCCGCAGGAGCAGATCACTCACCGCATTAGCAACCGCAAACTCGCTATAGAAGCTTTGGGAAAAATCAAACTCTTGCAACTCCGTGACCAGAGCCAAGAGAATGCCGCCAAGATCATGCTCCCCTTCCAGCCGCTGACGGCGGTACACTTGGGCGGCTCGCTGGGCGATCGCCAGATTCACAGCTTCTGGCAAATACTCGGTGTTGAGCCAATCGAGAAGAGCTGCCTCCAACCATGCCGCATCCGCAGTGCAGTCACCACAAGGGGGAAGCTGAATCGGCGGAATCGGGGTACTCATGGCAGAGTCCTAAACTCGTCTGATTATGTTCATCTTATAACTTGAACTAAGCAATGGGCGATACTGGATTCGAACCAGTGACCCCTTCCGTGTGAAGGAAGTGCGCTACCACTGTGCTAATCGCCCTAGTTCAGACAATTCTTAATCATATCTTGGATTGCAGGTTTTTGTAAATTGCCTTAAACAACGCTGCGGCAAATTTCATCAAAGGTTGCGGCGGGATCCGCTGCTTGTAAAATCGGACGGCCAATTACAAGGTAAGAGGCACCAGCAGCAAAGGCGGCATTGGGCGTCAGCGATCGCGCTTGATCCCCTGTGGCAGTACCAAGGGGGCGAATCCCCGGACAAATTCTCAAGAACTCCTCTCCGCAGCGTTGTTTTACCCGTGCCGCCTCCTGAGGAGAGCAGACAATGCCCGCCAGTCCCGCTTGATGGGCTAGATCAGCCATGCGTTCAACATAGGTGGCCGGATCAAGGGGAATCTGGAGTTCTTGCTGCAGGGTGTTTGCGTCAATGCTGGTGAGCAAGGTCACCCCAATGAGTTGGGTGGCGCTTCCCCCTAGAGCCGCCTGCGCGCTTTTCAGACCCGCTAATCCCGTTGCCGCATGGATAGTCACAAAGTCCACGCCATAGGGGGCGATCGCCCGGGCTGCGGCGGCCACCGTATTGGGAATATCGTGGAGCTTCAAATCGAGAAAGATACGCTTCCCCTGATCCTTGAGGACATCGAGAATAATCGGCCCGCTGGCACAAAAGAGTTCTAGCCCCACCTTCCAAAATTGCACTTGGGGCAGCGTATGAATAGTGGCGATCGCGACCTCCAAATTGGGCACATCCAAGGCCACAATAATTTTGCTGGCAACAGCCTCTTGAGAATTAAACAAGTCTCTTGGATCTCCTCAGACGATTCACAGGGGACGGCGCACACAGCGCAACAACCACAGCGCCACAATAATACCCGTCAACTGAGCGGCAATCGTATTCACCTTCGCCTGAATCACAAAAATCTCCAACGGCTCAATCAAGACATTAGTGGCATAGACCGCCGCCCCTTGGGGAATTGACAGCACCTTGAGCAACAACATGCCCACATTCCACTCTGCGGCAGCCACCGTAAAAATCATGCCCGCAATATTTACCCAGAGACCAATATTCAAGCTGCGGATCACGTGCTCCTTGGTCGGGCGTTTTTCTGGGCGATCCAAGCGTTGTCCCAGTTGCGGATAGCGATAGCAGCAGTAAATACTCACGCCCAAAAACACTAGACCAATAATCGCCAGCACTAAGCCCAGTGTGGGACTATTCATGCCATTTTGCGGACGATTGATATTGAATTGGCGACTAAAGATAACAATGATAATAATCAACAGCGAGACAAAGCCAAGGACGACCTGTGTCCAAAAGCCAATCCAGCCAAAGCGTTGCAGTTCACGGCCAAGACGGTGGAGAGGTTGGGTCGTACTGCGATGGGATGGTGGGGGGGCATTACTGGGAAGACGTTCCATGGTCGGGTGAGGAAGAGGGCTTAGGCTTGATCATAGCGAACGGTCATGAGGTGCCGCCAAGTAGGAACACCAATCGCTCCAACTGCCCGCATAGAGCTTGGTTTGATGCAGGCCAGCGATCGCCAGCCCCAAAATATCCACACAGGCCGTTACCCCCGATCCGCAATAGACAATAATTTGCTCAGCCTCAGCCAAAGGCTGCCAGTGGGCTTGCAGTTCCGCCACAGATTTCAGGCGCCCCTGTGCATCGGAGATGGCCTGCCACGGATAATTCACTGCTCCGGGAATATGACCCGCGATCGGATCAATGGGTTCAATTTCACCGCGATAGCGACGGGGTTCGCGGGCATCCACAATCACTGTCTGGGGGTCAGCTTGAGCAGCCATCACGCCAGTCCGATCCACCACCCACTGCGAATGAGGATGGGGCTGGAAATTGCCCGGTCGAGGCGAGGGAACCTCAGGGGTTGTCGGATACCCGGCTTCGACATAGGCGCGATAGCCACCATCAAGCACCGCTGCGCGATCGTGTCCCAGCCAACGTAAGAGCCACCAGCAGCGAGCGGCATAGGCAAACCGCGAATCATCGTAGGCCACCACCAAGGTGTCTGGGGTAATCCCCATTTGATTGAGCCGTGCTGCCAACTTCTCTGGATCGGGTAGAGGATGACGCCCCCCGTGTTGCTGCCGTGGACTGGAGAGATCCTGCTCTAGGTCGAGATAGTAGGCTCTTGGAATGTGCCCCTGAGCATACTCCCGTTGCCCGCGGGTGATGTCCATGAGGTCAAAGCGGCAATCCACAATCACCACTGTGGGATCGGCCAAATGCTCAGCCAACCAAGACGCCGTTACGGCATAGGGGATCATAGCGGCCGTGGGTTTAGGCGCGCCATTTCACTTTGGGCAGAATGTGATTAACATCCACCCGGTCTTTGTACTTGATGGCAAAGTTCAGCAGGGAGTCGAGGAGCGAATCCGACAGGTAGTGGGGTTGCAGTCCCAAATCCAGCAGTTTGGTGTTTTTGGCGTTGAAGTAGTGCTCTTCTTTTTCAACACGGGGGTTTTCGAGGTGCTGGATTTCCACCTTGAGGCCGAGGGCTTTACCCGCTTCTTGGACTTTGTGGGCAAGGTCACCGACACTAAATTGTTCTGTGAATTGGTTGAGGACGCGGAATTCACCCGGTGCGGCGGGGTTGTTAACGGCCAATTCGATACAACGCACGGTATCGCGAATATCCAAGAAACCGCGAGTTTGCCCGCCCTTGCCATAGACCGTCAGGGGATGACCAATGGCAGCTTGAATACAGAAGCGATTGAGGGCGGTGCCAAAGATACCGTCGTAGTCAAGGCGGTTGATCAGCAATTCATCCATGCCCGTTTCTTCGGTGAGCACGCCATAGACTACCCCTTGGTTCAAATCGGTGGCGCGCAAGCCCCAAATGCGGCAGGCAAAGTGAATGTTGTGGCTATCGTGAACTTTACTGAGGTGATAGAAGCTACCGGGCTGCTTGGGATAGGGCAATGTATCCTTGCGACCATTGTGCTCAATGGTGATGTAGCCCTCTTCAATATCAATGTTGGGGGTGCCGTATTCACCCATCGTGCCTAGTTTGACAAGGTGGCAGTCAGGGTTGTGGGTATGGATGGCGTACAGCAGGTTGAGGGTGCCGACCACGTTATTGACTTGGGTGAGGACGGCGTGTTCACGATCAATCATGGAGTAGGGGGCGGAGCGTTGTTCGCCAAAGTGGACGATCGCCTCGGGCTGAAACTCCAGCATGGCACGCTCAAGGAAGTGATAGTTACAAATATCGCCAATGTAGAGGCCAATTTTCTTGCCAGTGAGATCCTGCCAGCGTTGCAGACGGTGCTGAATGGGGGCGATCGGTGTGAGGGTCTCGACACAGAGTTCGGCATCCCAGTGGCGCCGAATTAGGCTATCTAAAATCGCAACATCATGGCCACGATTTGAAAGGTAGAGGGCTGTCGCCCAGCCGCAATAACCATCACCGCCAATTACGAGGACTCTCATGCTAACCGTGCTGAAATCGATAACTACTCCGCCAGCCATTGAATGGCTTCCATACCACGTTACCAGTAATGGGGACATCGGTGATCCATTGGGTTAGAATTCGGGGGCGCGAGTTTGACTCTCAGAAAAGATATGTAATTTAATGGTTTGTCCCGCTAAGTCAATTTGCACCATATCGCCAGAAAGAAAATCCAAGGCTTCTAATAGGGCTTGTAATTGCGGTGTGCTGGCACCCGATTCTTGGTAGAGGCGATCGCTCAAATGGCTGAGGCGCTGCCACGTGGTATAAAGCCGAGCAATGGTACTTTCCAGTTGGGCGGCCTGCTGCAGGAGATCGGCAACGGTTTGCAGTTGCTCAAGGCGCTGGGCTTCGATCAGGACTTGTTCCAGATCCACAGGGTGGGTCTTGAGGGCTTGAATTTGGGGAGCGGCCTCAAGATAGCGGCTGAGTTGGCGAGCCGTCGCCGTGATTTCCTTAACCGTTTCCACACTGGGATCGCTGGCCAGTTCTTGGGAGAGTTCCTGCTGCTGTTGGGGGGGGAGCTTTTCTAATTCTTTGACTAAGGGGGCAACGTAGCGGGGGGCAAGGGTGCGATCGCTGGCCTTTTGGCGCACCACTGGCGGTAAGAGATCAGAGTGCAGAGCCGTCCATTCCGCTTGGAGTTGGCGCACTTCACGGTGGGTAATGCGATCGCCCGCTGCTGCGGCTTGGGTAATCAGGGCTTGCACCTCAGGATCCGCTGCGGCGGTCTCCAAAAAGGCGCGTTTACTAAAGCGAGAAATGGCTTCGGGGGGCAGGGGACGTTCCTTGAGCAATTCATCGGCGCGATCGGCCAACTGAATCAAATCATCGGCACGGCGTTTACTGATTTCGTGTTCCTGGAGCCACTGCTGAAAGCCAATACCCCGCTCATCCCCTTGATGGCGATAGCGATCGCGCACCGCCCGTAGAATTTGCCCCCGCCAGATCTCTGTTTGTAGATCAAAGCGCTCACACACCTGCCACGCTTGGCGCACCTGTTGAAGAAATTCCTCCTCAGAGAGGGGAGTATCCGCAGCCGGAATGGGCAAAACAAAGTCAGGCGTTGGCTCCATTGGTCGGCGAAAACCACAGCTTCAGCAGTATAGCCTATCCCAAACAATAGAGATAACCATCCCGTGCGGCAATATAGGCAATATAGACCTTGCCGTCCCAAACAACAGGTGAAATTCGCTGTCATCGGGAACCCGCGTTTGGGCTTCACACCATTAGCGGAGGGTCAAACTGGCTACCAAGGCTGCATTTCCCCAGAGGAGTAAGCGGTTGATTTGGCGACGTTTCACTGACAGACTCTGTCCCAAGAATTGACCACGCTCAAAACCCTAGTAGAAGAACATTTCACCGTGTACCCCATATGTTAGAAAGGGGCGTTGAATTGCTTAGGATTGAACTATCGCGTTGACGGGAACTCTGATGACCACAGTATTGGAGCCAGCGGTCACGTACCTCACTCCGGAAGCTTACTTAGCTCAAGAAGTGGTGGCAACGGAGCGCCATGAGTATCGCCAAGGAGAACTTTACACTATGCCCGGGGGCAGCGTTAATCATAATGAGTTGGTTCGTTCCTTAACTGTTCTGTTGAGTTTGGCACTCAAGGGACAGCCCTACCGCGTCTTTGTCACAGATCAACGCCTCTGGATTCCGGAAACGCAGTCGTACTACTATCCTGATGTTATGGTGACGCCGAAGCCGGTGCCCCTAGTGGCGGGACGCAACGATGTGGTGATGCAGCCGATTTTCATTGCTGAGGTTTTATCGCCTTCGACAGCGGATCGCGATCGCGGGACAAAATTTTTCGACTATCGTCAGATTCCAACCCTGCAAGAATATCTCCTGATTAGCCAAGATCGCCCCTGTGTTGAACAATATTTGCGGCAGGCTGAATATCAATGGCTGCTCACGATTTGGCAAGATATTACGCAGGAACTACTACTGCCCTCGTTACAGACTTCCTTAAAACTCAGTGATCTCTATGCAGACGTTGAGTTAGGTGAGTCCTAAAAAGAATTCCTTAATTGTCATGGCAAATTATCATGGCGCGGCTTGTCAGTCAATATCTGAATAGTCCCAACCCCAACTAAGTCTTGCGCAAATGTCGATGTCCCCTATCACTGCTGATGCCTCCCCCAACTTTGGTCTCATCATTGTCGAGGGAGAGGATGTGGTGCGTCTTGGCCTTTGGACAGGAATTCAGCAGCAGTTGGGGATTGAGCCGCTGGTCTTTCACGATGGCCATGGTCTGATCACCTATCTGGAAAACACGCCCCTCGATCAAGAACGCACGCCTTGGATTGTTCTCTGTGATGCCCAACTCACAGTGAATGATGCCACTACCCCTTGGCTGTGGCAGTGGTTGAAGCAGCACTATCCTGCCCTGCGGATAATTCTCACTGTCCGACCCGCTGCCCTTGAGTTAGTTTCCCTTGCCCAACAGGCGGGTGTCGAAGGCATTTACCATCGCAATACGGCGCTGAGTGATCTCTTGGCGGCAATTCTGGCCATTGCTCAAGGGGAAATCGTTCACACCGTCACGCCCCCAAAACCCCCCTTGAGTGTGCTCTTTCCCAATCCGTGGGATCGTTGGCGGTATCAGGTTCTGCAGCAGGGATTGGGGGAAATGGATGCGTGGTTACAGGGTTTGGATCAGTACTTGGGGCGATCGCGCCTCTCTGCCCTCGAACGGCTGGTGTGTGAAGGTCGCCATCGGGAAATTCGTGCCGCCCGCTGGTTAGTCTCCCGTTTCTTGCCACAGCCAACTCAAGCCCCTCCTGCGCCAGTAGTGTCCCCCGTGCGTCCGCAGATTGAGATCATTTCCCAATTGGTGGATCGCTGCTTACAACGGATGCAGTCGGATCTCTTGAACCTAACGTCGCGGCCTTTGGAGTTAGAGGTGCTCACCCTACAACAGCGGCGGGAACTGCTCTATACCATCCTGCGGCAGTGGGATCTCCTCGTGCGCACTTTACAAGCAACACCACCCAGTATTGAATTTCTGCACCAGCGGGGTAGCTCCCTACTGCAAGACCTGTGGGAACAGAGCCTGCGGGAGTTTTTTCGTCCCTATCGTTTTGCCCTCGGCAGTGACGCCGACCTGATTGAGCAATTGCTCACAGAAAGAGAAACTGTGGCCAGCGTCTATCTGAAGCCAATCCCCTTTGTGGCGGAGATGCTGGCTCATTTACTGGTGCAACAGCCCCTCACCCTCCATCAGCAGACCTATCGCTACGGCACTGCTGCCGCCTTGGAGATCCTCGATGCCCTCCTCGATCACTGGTTGCTCACTGTCGCCAATGGCATTGTTTATCCGCTGCTGAATCGGTGTTGCTATAGTGCAGTGATTCAACAGACATTTTTTCAGCCGCAATACACCTCAACGCGGGAAATGGAACGCTTTCGCAACGCTCTCTCTTGGCATTACCGCTGGCGGCGCTGGGTCAAGGAACCCCAAGATATCTTTGAAAGTCGTTTGGTCTTACTGCGGCTCACGGAGCGAGGAATTCAGGAACTAGCGCTGACCGTCCCCCGTCAACAGGAACTGATGCAACTCGAGGGGATTCCCTACGCTCTAACCTTGGCGCTGGAGGCGCGTGATGCTTTAGCCCCCCCAGTACGGGCAGTGGTGGCTTGGGTCGGCAAGGGAGTGGTGTATCTGCTGACGCAGGTGATTGGTCGCGGTTTGGGGCTGATTGGCCGCGGCATTTTGCAGGGAATTGGTCAATCCGTTAGCAGTGGCTGGAGTCGTTCTGAAGCCCAAAAAACCTCATCCAAACCTTGAGCCGGCCTAATTCTTAAACGGCTCCTAACCTTGAGATAACCTTAAGCCAACGAACACGGTGTTAGAATCTGGCTGGTAAGTAACTATCTCTGCCCCTTGGGGGATAGTTTCTATGAGATGTGCTAAAGCCTCTGTAAGAAAGCCTGATAGCTCAGCTTGCTGGCAGATGAATAACTTTAGCGAGCATCTCAGTAGGATCAATAATTGAAGGAGAATTCTGTCTTAGGGACTCGTTCTTTAGGACAAGTTCATTGAGGAGTGAAGGAGTAAGACGTTATGTCCCGCATTTTTCCGGGGTTGGTTTTGACCTCGCCTGTTTTATTGTTGGGTGTGCTGGCAGGTGCAGCGACAGCCGCTGATACCTCTTTGACCAACTTCAGTAGCACTCAGTTTCAAACCCCTACTGCTGGTACTGAATCCCTAACCACACTGCCCACCAGCACGACACTTGTTGCCCAAAATCGCCGCAGCAACCTCTCTGTGCCCTCAGTGGCCGAACTAGAAGCGGGGCGTGTCCCTACGACATCGAGCATGGGTCAAGTGACCTCCGTTAGCCAACTCTCGGATGTGCGCCCTACAGACTGGGCCTATCAAGCCTTAGCCTCCCTTGTCGAGAAATACGGCTGTATTGCCGGTTATCCCGATGGCACCTTCCGTGGCAATCGTGCCGCTACTCGTTATGAAATGGCAGCCGCTTTGAATGCCTGCCTCGATGTAATTAGCGATCGCTTTGCCACCAAGGAAGACCTTGAAACCCTGCGCCGCCTGATGCAGGAATTTGCCAATGAACTCGCCGTCATCAAAGGCCGCGTCACCAACCTTGAAGGCCGCGTTGCCAACCTCGAAGCCACTCAATTTGCCACCCTCACTAAGCTCAACGCTACGGTTATCTTCAACGTCTCCGATATATTGACGAACGAGCGGGCACTACGTCCTGGTCTAGGTGGTGTGCAACCCCCAATTGATGACAACACTGTTGTTAACAACCGCGTTCGTCTCAACCTCGATACCAGCTTCTATGGCAAGGATCGCCTACGGTTGCGCTTGCAAGCAGCTAATATTACTGGTTATGCCGGATTGATGGGCACCAATATGGGGCGCCTTGGCTATGATGGCAATAATAATAACCAATTTGAACTGCAAAAAGCCTTCTACAGCTTTCCAGTGACCCGTCGCGGTCAAATGATCCTAGATTTTGTGGGGGGTGAGTTCAACGACAATGTCAACAATTTCAACCCCTTCCTCCAATCCAGTGATACGGGTGCCCTCTCTCGCTTTGGGCGTTACCATCCCATCTACCGTGCAGGAAGTGCTGCCAATGCTGCGGGTGTGACCTTTAAGTACGACCTCATCCAAAATAAAGAACGGGGCACCGGCGTCACCCTCAATGTGGGCTACCTTGCACCCTTTGCCAACGACCCTGATCGAGTCGCGAACAATGGCCTCAATGGCTTCTTTGATGGTGCCTATGCTGCTTTGGCTCAGGTGGATGTGCGCCCCATTAAAAACCTCGCCTTGGGGGTGACCTACACCCACTCCTATGGCCTTGATCCCTTTGGGGGAACAGGTAGCTCTGGTTTCCGCTCAGCGGCAAACCCTTTGGGGAATGTAGGTAACAACGTGCCTAACCAAGCAGCGGATGCGGTGGGCTTCCAGTTTACCTATCGCCCGATCAAGCAGTTGAATGTTGCGGGCTGGGCAGGGTATGCCAATGTTTATGGTGTTCGAGGTGCTGCTCTAGCAGGTGGTCGCCGTGAGGCTGAAATTGTCAACTGGGCCATTACCTTTGCTTCCCCTGACCTCTGGCGGAAGGGAGATCTGCTGGGTCTTGTTTTTGGCCAGCCCCCGCAGCTCATTAGCATCACAAACGTCCCTCCTACTTTTGGCGATGGAAGTTACACGCGCTTCAACTCCTATCACTTAGAGGGCTTCTACCGCTTTGCCGTGAGTCGCAATATCTCGATTACCCCTGGGGTGATTGCCATCTTCAACCCCAACAGCAACTCAAACAACGACCCCATTGTTGTTGGCGCTGTGCGGACAACCTTTAGCTTCTAAATCCGCACTGACCTGTTTCCCCCTCCCTGTGAGGGGGATTTTTTTATGTGGGAACGATAGAATAGGGGCGAGGCGTTGTCAATGGATTTGTGGGGTGAAATACTGGGCAATTCTCGGCGTCGGTGTTGCACTATTGGGAATGCCGTCAGCACTGGGGGGCACCAGTACGCTCAAGGATGCTCCCAAGGCCTTGGTCGATGAGGCGTGGCAAATTATCTACAGAAGCTATCTGGATCGCAGTTTCAATCGTCTGGATTGGCAGGCCATTCGTCAGGAGTTGCTCTCCCAACCCTATGGCGATCGCGAGGCCGCCTATCGGGTGATTCAGCAAGCCCTTGTCCGCCTCAATGATCCCTATACCCGCTTTCTGCCGCCCCAAGCGTACCGTCAACTGCTCCTGCAAACCCAAGGCCAGCAGGTGGATGTGGGTCTCACCCTCGTGGAGTCGGGGGAACTCTTTCGCATTCAGGCAATCCAAGCGGGGTCAGTGGCTGCCAAGGCGAATTTGAAAGTGGGAGATGAAATTCTGGCCATTAACGGTCGGGGGAGCGATCGCCTGACCTTGGAGCGAGCCAATCTGGCGTTGCGAGGGCCAGCGGGGAGTCAGTTGCGCCTACTGGTGCGCCGTGAAGGTAAACCCCAACCCTTTAGTGTCGAACTCACCCGCGCCGGTGAAATTCCGCGTACAGTGAATTTTCAGGTTCTGAATCATCCTCGGGTGGGTTACATTCGCCTCAGTGGTTTTAATAGCCGCTCCCAACAAGAGATGCAAGCGGCGATCCAAATCCTGCAACGGGAGAAAGTTCAAGGCTTCATTCTGGATTTGCGCCACAATTCGGGGGGGCTCTTAGAAGCCGGCATTGAAATTAGCCGCCAATGGCTCGATTCTGGGGTGATTGTGCGCATTCAGCAAAACCAGCGAGAAGAGACGATTCGTGCCCACCAACGCGCCTTGAGTCAGTTGCCCCTTGTGGTCTTGGTAAATCAGGCCTCCGCCAGTGCCAGTGAAATTTTAGCCGCTGCTTTGCAGGATCAGGGGCGCGCAACCGTGGTGGGGACACCAACTTTTGGCAAGGTGCGGGTTCAAGCAGTTCATGAACTGGGGGATGGCTCTGCCCTCGTGGTAACAGTAGCTCGTTATCTGACGCCAAAGGGGCGCGATATTGCCGCAGGGGGGATCACCCCCGATGTGCTGGTGACGGTCGATCCCAGTAGCGATTTGGAATTGCAGCTCAATCCCAACTTGGTGGCACGACCCACGGATCCAATGGTGGCCAAGGCCTTAGAATTATTGAGCACTAAAATCAGTAACGCCCGTCATGTCCAGTGAGGCTCTTGTTGTCCCTTCTGCTCCAGCGATCGCGCCCGCGCCCCATCCCCTGCGGTTAGGCGTTTTAGCTTCTGGCAATGGCTCCAACTTTGCTGCCCTGGCGGAGGCGATCGCCCAGGGCGAACTGGCTGCCCAAATTCAAGTTCTGATCTACAACAATCCCGATGCCTTGGTGGCAGAGCGCGCCAAACAGTGGCAGATTCCCAGTGTGCTGCTCAACCATCGCCACTACCCCAGCCGTGAAAGTCTGGATGCGGCCATTGTCGAAACCCTCAAAGCCTATGGGGTCGAGTGGGTAGTGATGGCGGGCTGGATGCGGATTGTGACGCCTGTCCTCCTCAATGCCTACCCCCAGCGGGTAATTAACCTGCATCCCAGTTTGCTCCCCAGTTTTCGGGGATTGCATGCCGTTGAGCAGGCCTTGGCAGCAGGTGTGAAAATTACTGGGTGTACCGTCCATCTGGTGGAAGAGGAAGTGGATAGTGGCCCAATTTTAGTCCAAGCAGCAGTGCCCGTTCTCCCCGATGATACGCCTGCCACCCTCCACGCCCGCATTCAAGTCCAAGAACACCGCATTCTCAAGCAGGCGATCGCCGACATTGCCGCGCGGCAATCACAAGCTTCCTGCTGATCCTTAGCCAATAGTAAGGATCTCTCAGGGCGAGGGTCCACCCGCTTTTCTGATTGGCTTGGGAATTGCGTCAGCATCCTTTTCTCAGTGGGGAGCATTGATTCGGATTAGGATTGGGGATGTATCCGTGAGCAATTGTTAATCCAGTCATGACGCAGGCATACACCCCTGAAGATGTTTGGCGGTTATTGGGGGAACTATTAGAGGCTCAGAAGGAAACCGAACGCCGCTTTCAAGAAACAGAGCGCCGCTTCCAAGAAACGGATCGGCGATTTCAAGAGACTGACCGACGGTTCCAAGAAACGGAACGCTTGCTGCGCGAAGAAGCGCGCCAACTCAACCAGCAACTGGGGAAACTGGGCAATCGCCTTGGGGAATTTGTGGAATGGCAGGTGCGCCCCGCCGTGCTGCGCTTATTTCAGAGTTGGGGAATTGCCGTCTCTCAACTTTACAGCGATGTCATTCTCCAAGATGGCAACGAGAGTTTAGAAATTGATCTGCTAGTCGTCAATACTGATGAAGCCGTCCTCGTCGAGCTGAAAACGAAACTGAGCCAAGGGGATGTGGATGAGCACTTAGAGCGGATCGCGAAATTTCGTCGTTTGGCACACCAGTATCGGGACACCCAGCTCTTGGGCGCCGTAGCAGGAATGATCGTACCCCCTGAAGTAGCTCGCTATGCCTATCGGCAAGGTTTGTTTGTGTTGGCGCAATCAGGAGATGGGGTGGCGATTCTCAACGATGTGCAGTTTCAGCCCCGTACATGGTAGGTGACTCTAATCGCTCTAATTCAATTCTCAAGCGTCCTAAGGATGATTCTGGAGCCAGTGTTTGAGGGTAGCAACAAAGCGATCGCACTCCTGCGGCAGCGTAAAGTAATGCACACAGGCTCGCACCGAGGCAGGATAGAGCAATTCCCGCACCAAGATATTCTCTGCCTCAAGGTCTTGCACCAATTGGCGATGCTGACCATTAGCTAACTGAAAGGCCACCAAGCCCGACGGCGGCGGCACGAGACTCAAGCAGGTCAAACCCACCATGCCCTGTAACTGTTGCCAAAGATAATGACTCAGCTCACAAATGCGCTCATATCGCGCTTGGGCAGTCCCCCATTGATCATGCACCCGCAGGGCAGTGGTTAACCCCGGTACCAAGGAAAAGGCGGTTGTGGCCACTTCAAAGCGACTGGCATCCTCCTTCCAGCCGGCGGGTTGGGCATCACGGGTTTGGTGAATGCCGCGCCAGCCAATAAAGGTGGGTTCCAATGTGGCCAAGCGATCGCGCCGAATGTACAGCCCGCCGAGACCCGCAGGGCCACAGCACCACTTGTGTCCCGTAAAGGCATAGTAGTCCACCCCCAAGGCGGGTAAATTGAGGGGCACCATACCCACACTTTGGGCACCATCCGCCAAGACTTGGATGCCGCGACGGTGGCAAAGGTCAACAATTTTCTCCAACGGCAAAAGTTTCCCGGTATTCCACAGCAAATGACTGAGGACGACCAAGCGTGTGCGGGGATGGAGTTGGGTTTCAATGGCGGCCACCTCATCGTCACACCAAGGCCAAAAGGCCACCCGATCCACCACCACCCCCAACCGCCGCGCCAATTGTTCGGTAATCGCCACTACCCCCGGATGCTCACAGTTAGAAATCAGCAGGCGATCGCCCGCTTGCCAGTTGATCCCCCAGAGAACGATATTGCAGCCAGTGGTTACAGAATCTGTGAGGGCAATGGTCTCGGCGCTCGTCCCCAAAAGCTGTGCCAGTTCTTGCCGCAGGGTTTGCAGTTGTTGGCTCAGCCACGGAAAGACGCGATTGGCAAAGGGGCCTTCCTCTTGAATGTGGCGATCGCTCTGGATGATGGCCTGCCATGTGTCTTGGTGCAGCGGCCCTTGTCCCCCATAGTTGAGGTAGATCTTATTCAGTAGGGCGGGGTAGGTGTCGTGGTAGGTGCGCAGTGTCTCTAGGTTCATCGATAGTGATTGCAGAGCGATAGATAGATGCTACCGCAAAGGATTTAAGATAAAGATCTGTAGCAAGTCCCCTTTTCATTCCCCCACTCAAGGGGCGGCACTTGCAAGCACGGCTCGGTAAATTAATCCTGTCAATTAAGTCATGACAAAGGCATACACTCCTGACGATGTTTGGCGATTACTAGGGGAGCTGTTAGAAGCTCAAAAGGAAACCGAACGCCATTTCCAAGAAACAGAGCGCCGCTTCCAAGAAACAGAGCGCCGCTTTCAAGAAACAGAGCGCCGCTTCCAAGAAACGGATCGGCGATTTCAAGAGACAGATCGGCGATTTCAGGAGACGGATCGGCGATTTCAGGAGACAGATCGGCGATTTCAAGAGACGGATCGGCGATTTCAAGAGACGGATCGGCGATTTCAAGAAACGGAACGCTTGTTGCGGGAAGAAGCGCGCCAACTCAATCAGCAACTGGGGAAACTGGGCAATCGCCTTGGGGAATTTGTGGAATGGCAGGTGCGCCCCGCCGTGCTGCGCCTATTTCAGAGTCGCGGCATTGCCGTCTCTCAGCTTTACAGCGATGTCATTCTCCAAGATGGCAATGAGAGTTTAGAAATTGATCTGCTAGTCGTCAATACCAATCAAGCGGTTCTCGTCGAGGTGAAAACCAAACTGAGCCAAGGGGATGTGGATGAGCATTTAGAGCGGATCGCGAAATTTCGTCGTTTGGCACACCAGTATCGAGACACCCAGCTCTTGGGAGCGGTGGCAGGGATGATCGTGCCCCCTGAGGTGGCTCGCTATGCCTATCGGCAAGGGTTATTTGTGTTGGCGCAGTCGGGAGATGGGGTGGCGATTCTCAATGATGCGCAGTTTCAGCCCCGCACATGGTAGCCCGTGCCCAAGAATTTGAGCAGACAACTTTTGAGCCTCCGTTATAGCTGCGGATCAGCGGGTGCCAGTGTTGCTTTTGCGGCTTGAGAACGGGCATCGAGCCATTGTTGCAAAATGAGGGCAGCAGCAATTTGATCCACTAAGTCCTTGTGGTGACGGGGCGATCGCCGCCGCTGTTTGAGGATTTCCTCCGCTTGAAAGGAGGTTAGCCGCTCATCCATATATTCCACGGGCAAGTTCAAGGCCGCGCCAATTTTTTCCGCTAGATGTTGCACTTGCCGGGCTTGGGAACCCAGTTGACCATCGAGGGTGTAGGGCAAGCCCACAATTAACTTCTCTACCCCTCGCTCTTGGCAAATCTGGCGAAGCTGCGCCACATCACTGGCAAAATTGCGCCGCTGGATGGTTGTAATGCCTGTGGCCAACTGCCCCAAGCGATCGCACCCTGCCACACCAATGCGCTTGCGCCCCAGATCCAAACCTAGAACGGAAATCATCCTTGAGTGAATAAGAACAGTTCTCCTACAATTGAATCCATTCCCGATTTTTTCTTGCCCTCCAACGATCATACCCCGCTGTACCCACCCATGACTGACGCGACCCCCGACTACAAAGACACCGTCAACCTGCCCCAAACCACCTTTGAAATGCGGGCAAATGCAGCCACACGGGAACCCCAATTACAGGCCTTTTGGGCACAGCACCAAATTTATGAAACGCTGCAGCAAACCAATCCGGGTGAGGTCTTTATTCTCCACGATGGCCCCCCCTACGCCAATGGCGCTCTCCACATTGGCCATGCCCTCAACAAAATTCTCAAGGACATCATCAACAAGTATCAACTGCTGCGGGGACGCAAGGTTCACTACCGCCCCGGTTGGGACTGCCACGGCCTGCCCATTGAACTCAAGGTACTGCAAAACCTGAAACCCGAACAGCGTGCCCAGCTTACCCCCCTGACCCTCCGCCAACAGGCCAAGGAATTTGCCCTCAAAACCGTTGCCGAGCAAAAGCAGAGTTTCCAACGCTATGGGGTTTGGGGCGACTGGGAGCACCCCTATTTGACCCTCACCCCTGACTACGAGGCCGCCCAAATCGGCGTTTTTGGTGAAATGGTGCTGCGGGGCTATATCTATCGCGGTCTCAAGCCCGTCCACTGGAGTCCTAGCTCCAAAACCGCCCTCGCCGAAGCCGAGCTGGAATATCCCGAAGGCCACACCTCCCGTAGTCTCTATGCCGCCTTTGAAGTCATCGAACTGCCGCAAGGGCTAGCCAAATCGTGGTACAAAGCCCTCGGCAAATTGGGGGTTGCCATCTGGACAACGACCCCTTGGACCATTCCGGCCAACTTGGCGGTGAGTGTCAATCCGGATCTCACCTATGCCCTTGTTGAAGTCAAACCCAGTGCCCGCTACAAATATTTGATTGTGGCCAAGGATCTGGTGGAGCGCCTTAGCCAAACCCTTGCTTGTACCCTCAAGGTGGTGGCCACCGCCAAAGGGGCTGACTTGGAAAATGGGCGCTATCGACATCCCCTCTTTGAGCGCGAGAGCAAAATTGTCATTGGCGGCGATTATGTCACGACTGAATCGGGGACGGGTCTGGTTCACACGGCCCCTGGCCATGGCTTAGAGGACTATGCGGTGGGTCAGCGCTATGGCTTGCCAATCCTGTCGCCCGTGGATGAAAATGGCTGCTTTACAGCAGAAGCGGGACAATTTGCCGGTCTCAATGTCCTCAAGGAAGGGAATGAGGCGGTGATTGCGGCACTGCAAGCGTGTGGCGCCCTCCTCAAGGAAGAACCCTATGTCCACAAGTACCCCTACGACTGGCGCACGAAAAAACCAACCATCTTCCGCGCCACGGAGCAGTGGTTTGCTTCCGTTGAAGGCTTTCGCGATGCCGCCCTCAGGGCGATCGCCGAGGTGAAGTGGATTCCTGCCCAAGGGGAAAACCGCATTACGGCAATGGTGGCGGAGCGTTCCGATTGGTGTATTTCGCGGCAGCGCAGTTGGGGCGTGCCCATTCCCGTCTTTTATGACAAAGCCACGGGGGAACCCCTGCTGACGGCAGAAACCATTGCCCATGTGCAAGCCATTATTCGCGATCGCGGGTCTGATGCTTGGTGGGAACTCTCCGTTGCGGAATTGCTGCCTGAATCCCTACGAGATCAAGCCGATCGCTACGAAAAGGGCACCGATACGATGGATGTCTGGTTTGATTCTGGCTCTTCCTGGGCGGCGGTTCTCGGCGATCAACAGGCGGATCTCTACCTCGAAGGCTCTGACCAACACCGCGGCTGGTTTCAATCCTCATTGCTAACACGGGTTGCCGTTAAAGGCCAAGCCCCCTACAAAGCAGTCCTCACCCACGGCTTTGTCCTCGATGAGCAGGGACGGAAAATGAGCAAGTCCCTCGGCAATGTCACGGATCCCCGCGAAGTGATTGAGGGGGGCAAAAACCAAAAGCAAGACCCTGCCTATGGTGCCGATGTATTGCGTCTGTGGGTGTCCTCCGTGGACTATGCCAATGATGTCCCCATTGGTAAAAATATCCTCAAGCAGTTGGCGGATGTCTATCGCAAGATTCGCAATACGGCTCGCTTTCTCTTGGGGAATCTTCACGACTTTGACCCCGATCAAGATGCCATTCCCTATGCCCAACTGCCCGCCTTGGATCGCTACATGCTACATCGGCTGCATGAAGTCTTCAGCGAAGTAACGGCGGCCTTTGATAGCTTTCAGTTCTATCGCTTTTTCCAAACGATTCAAAATCTTTGTGTTGTTGATCTGTCGAACTTTTATCTCGATATTGCCAAGGATCGGTTGTACATCAGTGCTGCCGCGAGCGATCGCCGGCGCAGTTGTCAAACGGTTCTGGCCGTTGCCGTTCAAAACCTCGCCCGTGCTATTGCCCCAGTGCTTCCCCATTTAGCCGAAGATATTTGGCAGCATTTGCCCTTCAAAACCCCCTATCTTTCGGTTTTTCAAAGCGGCTGGGTACAGCTTCCTGCCCAGTGGCAGGATCAGGAGCTAGCCAGTGAGTGGCAGCGCCTGCGGCAACTACGCCTAGAGGTGAATAAGGTGCTCGAACAGGCCCGTGCCGAAAAGCTCATTGGCTCCTCTTTGGAAGCCAGAGTGTGGCTCTATGTTGCTGATCCACAGTGGCGCGATCGCCTTCAGGACATGAATCCCAGCGATGCCCTCAGTGGCAATGGGGTGGATGAACTGCGCTATCTCTTTTTGGTTTCCCAAGTGGAGCTGATGCCGCAACAGGCAGGGGTGGACGTACCCTATGTCCTTGAAGCCGAAGGACTATGGATTGGTGTTGGTCATGCCAAGGGTGAGAAATGCGTCCGCTGCTGGAATTATGCTGAAAGTGTGGGACAATCGGCCTTGCATCCCCAGTTGTGCGATCGCTGTCAAGCCGCCCTAGAAGGGATGTTTTAGATCATTGAGCGAAAGCATACTAGAGATTGATCGTATCTACCAAGCTGATGCTTTTACCCTCTTGCCCCAGATTGAAAGTGCGAGCATTGATCTCATTATTTGCGACGGCCCCTACGGTGTAACCACCAATCCATGGGATCGCATCTCTAACATCCAAGAGTTTAACCTCAAACTCATCACTATCTTTGCTGAAAAATTGAAAGAGGGAGGAGCACTCTACCTTTTTGGTAAACCTGATTGTATTGACTTTATTGACTACCGTCCATTTCTTAACTTACAGGCAAAAATTGTCTGGTATCAGCCCAGTCGCCTAGCTCAAGGACGGATCAACTACACAAATAACTATGATCTTATTTGTTACTTTATTAAAGGCCAGCGTCCCAAAACCTTTAACTTAGATGCTATTCGGGTACCACAGCTAGTAGAGCTAGAGCACCGTCGTCGTTGTGAGCGGGTACCATCAGTGATTAATGGTAAGTATGGCAAAACTAAATTCAATGAAGAAGGTAAAAACCCAGGAGATGTCTGGGGAGATATTAAACAGCTCACGTATAAATCAAAAAAACTAGTAGCTCGCGAAGCACTCAATACCATTCAAAAGCCAGAGCAGCTGATTGAACGCTTAGTCAAGGCAAGCTCTAATAAGGGTGACTTAGTGCTTGATCCATTTGCCGGTGTCGGTACAGCCCCTGTAGTTTGTAAACGCTTGGGAAGGCATTTCATTGCTATTGAGCAAGATCAAAAGTTTGTCCAAGCAGCAAACGAGAGATTACGTGAGGCAGAGTATGAAATCGCGGGGAGGCTTTTTGATTGGTGAAACAGCAAGTTTATCGTCAAATTGTTGCTCTGATCCGTCAAGCCTCTCAACTTGCTCAAACAATTGGTATTCGCAACCTACTGCAGCCGGGGTTAGTTAAGGAAATGATTATTGCTGACCTGCTAGGTCACGAACTATAGCCATTTCGAAAGGAGATGAGATATTTTCAAGAGGGATAGGCTATACTCAAAGCGTCATGAATGTTACTCAAGAATATGAGCTATAGCTTGGACTTACGAGAGCGGGTTGTCTCCTATATCAAGCAAGGTGGCAAAATCAGTGAAGCCACTCAAATTTTTCAGGTGAGCCGCGCCACTATCCATCGCTGGCTGAAGCGAGAGGACTTAGCCCCCACAGTTGTCCCCCGTCGTCCTTGGAAGCTGGATTGGGCGGCCTTAGCAGCCGATGTTGCTGCCCATCCCGATGACCGTTTAATCGACCGTGCCCAGCGATTTGGCGTCCAAACTGTGATCTGCGGGGCGCGAACCTAATGGATGCCAATTTGTTTAAGGCGAATTTAGCAGGTGCCAATTTGGAGGGCGCTTATCTGGCGGGTGCGAATCTCTTTGGCGCCAATTTGGAAAGGGCAAACTTGAACCGTGCCAGTCTCTATCTAGCGATTTTGGTCAATGCCAATTTGGCAGGGGCACAACTGGTGGGAACACGCCTCACCCTTAGCAACCTTGTCAATGCCAACCTTAGCGGTGCCAATTTGGAGAATGCGGTCATGAAGGGGGCAAACATGATTGATGTGAATTTGACGGCTGCAAACCTGAAGGGGGCAGATCTCGATCGCGCAAATTTGAGTGGGGCTAATTTAAGCCAAACGATCTTCGATCGCCCCCCAGCCCCTAGGAAGTAACCTGTGCCTGTTTCAATGCTGCCGCAAGTCGCGGTTGATCCCAGCCCCGTTGGTGGAGAATTTGCCACGTGGCCATTAAATCGGGACCGTGGACAGCACCCGTGAGGGCAGCGCGCAGCGATCGCATCGTTGCTCCCTTTTTCACCCCTGCGGCTTTGCTGGCCTGTTGAATCAGGTGTTGTCCCATCTCCACCGTCAGCTTTGGCTCTGTCGGCAAGTGTGCTAGTAGGTACGCCAAAATCGTCGCACTCTGGGGTTGACTCAGTTGAGCCATTGCTTCAGCATCAAGGGTGATGGTGGGTACAAAGAAAACTGCCCCTTGATCAATGGCCTCCTTGAGGGTGTTGAGACCCGGTTGAAGGAGTTGGGCAAGGTCAAGCAACCAAGGGCGATCGCCCCCCTCATCAAAGGCATAGCCTGCCCCCTGCCATAAGGGAATCAGTTCTGCCAAAAGTTCTGCTGGCTCTAGTTGCTGAATGTACTGACGATTGAGCCAATTGAGCTTATCCCAATCAAAGCGGGCACCTGCCTTGTTAATTCGTTCAAAACTAAAGTGCTTCGCCGCCAGATCAAGGGTAAAGAGTTCCCCTATCCCTTCAGGGGGCGACCAACCCAAGAGTGTCATGTAGTTGGCCAAGGCGGGGGCTAAATACCCCATGGCTCGGAAGTCAGAAATGGAGGTCACCCCATCTCGTTTCGAGAGTTTTTGCCCCGCTGAGTTGAGAATCAAGGGAGTATGGGCAAAGTTGGGGGGAGTGGCGCCAAGGGCTTCATAGAGCAAAATTTGTTTGGGTGTGTTGCCAATGTGGTCTTCACCGCGAATGACATCGGTAATGCCCATGGCAATGTCATCGACGACCACCACCAAGTTGTAGAGGGGGTAGCCAATTTCGCCGCGGGGGGCAGCTCGCGCAATCACCATATCGCCCCCCAGATCAGCCCCCTGCCAACTCACTCGACCGCGCACCAGATCCTGCCATTCAATCTGGCGATCGTCCTCAATTTTGAAGCGAATGACGGGGGTGCGTCCTGCGGCATCAAAGGCGGCTTGCTCCTCTGGGGTCAAATGGCGGTGACGGTTGTCGTAGCGCGGGGCTTGTCCCTTGGCTTTTTGTGCGGCTCGCAGGGCATCGAGTTCTTCGGGGGTGCAGTAGCAGTAGTAGGCAAGTCCCTTGTCCAAGAGGGTTTGAATCGCTTGGCGGTACAGATCAAGGCGATCGCTCTGGAAATAGGGGCCTTCATCCCACGTCAGCCCCAGCCATTGCAAGCCCTCAAGGATATTCTCGGTATATTCGGGTCGAGACCGCTCGCGATCGGTATCCTCAATCCGCAGAATGAATTTCCCTCCCCGATGGCGGGCGTAAAGCCAGTTGAACACAGCGGTACGGGCAGTCCCAATGTGCAGATTTCCTGTCGGACTCGGTGCTAAACGAACACGAACTGTCACTGCTGACCTCGAATACAAAAATCGCCCTTTCAATCCTACCCCATTGGCTGAAAAGCTTCTAGGCAAGGGTATAGGGACGATTCAGCCGCTCCAACTGCTGCACCATCAGGCTGAGGAACAGTCCCACATCGGTGACCACGCCCACGGATTCCACAGAACCCCGATCCGCTAGTTTAGTGACGACCGCTGGGTTAATATCCACACAGACGAGCTTCACCCCAGCGGGGGTCATATTGCCGACACCAATGGAGTGCAGCATTGACGAGAGCATCAAAATCATGTTTGCGCCCTGAATCAGGCGGGCATACTCCCGCTGCGCCTCAATTAAATCCATGAGGGTATCGGGCAGTGGGCCATCATCACGGATTGACCCCGCTAGGACAAAGGGCACATTATTCTTCACACACTCATACATCACGCCACTGGTGAGGATGCCCTGAGCCACGGCGTTGGCAATGCTGCCACAGCGACGAATGGTATTGATCACTTTCAGGTGGTGACGGTGACCGCCCCGCACAGGAACGCCCCGCTGCATATCCACCCCCAAGGAGGTGCCCATGATGGCTTGCTCCATATCGTGCACCGCGATCGCGTTACCGCCGAGGAGTCCTTGGACATAGCCTTCACGGATCAGCTTGGCTAAATGCTCACCACCGCCGGTGTGGATAACCACTGGGCCGGCCACCACAATCACTTTGCCCCCCTGATCGCGGATGCGCCGCAGTTCCCAAGCAATTTGTTCCACCACCAGTTCGACGCGGCGTTCACTGGAGACCCCTGATCCCATGAAGGTGAACTCTTGGGTGCTGCGCTGGCTTTCCGTTTTCCGAATCGTGCGGATGCCTTCGACGCCCACGACCACGCGATCGCCCACCTCTAAATCCCGCAGAATGCGACACTCCGCCACCGTGCCTTCCGGGGTTGAGCGCACCACAATCGCCCCATCCATGCGTTGGTTTTGAACCCGAACCCACTCGCCGGCAACTCGTACCTCTGTGGGATAAATCGTGGTTACATAGAAGTCATCCGGGGCAACCCCCGCTTGGGTGACGGTTTCGAGGGTCGCATCACACACCTCTGAGGGCGGTAAAATCGCACCGAGGGTGATCAACTGCGCCATGATCGCATCCATGACCTCGGCATCGGGCGCCATGACCCGAATATCCGCTTGGGAGGGACTTTGCCGTTGTTCGCCAAGATTAAATTGCAGGACTTGGAAACTGCCGCCACTTTCCACAATTGTGTCTAGGACACGGTTCACAAGGCCAGAGTCGAGGAGGTGTCCCTCCAGATGAATGACCCGACTGGGAATTGTCGCCGTGGCATGGAGTTCTTCGCGCACGGGTTCGGTCACCCGCAAGGTCAAGCATTTAGCTGCACCCCCCGCTTTGAGAAATTCTGTCAGGGGCGTTTCCACCACCTCAAAGCCCACTTGGGCAAGGGCAGACTTCAATTCTTGGCTGGCACAGTTGAGAATCACCGTGCGATCGATATTGACGGCATTGCAAGCAAAGTTGACCGCATCAGCCTCTTTAACGGCAATTCGTTTATCCGCTGGTACCCGCAGTTCAATCAGGCGGTTGGAGTAGGCATCAAAGGCGGGAGGATAGTAAAGTAAGTAGCCATCCGTGAGCGGACAAAAACATGTGTCAAGGTGGTAGAAACGCTCATCCATGAGCCGCAGGGAGAGGACTTCAATATCCAGCCACTTCGCCAAATAGGCATGGGAATCCAATTCTGAACGGAAGCCATACCCTGCCCACAGCCAGCGACCCTCACGATCCAAGAGGGCATCTCCGGCTCCCTCAAAGGGCAGTTGCTTCGGTAGCTCAAAAACTTGATACCCCTGAGATTCAAACCACGCTTTGAAATAGGGTTCTTCCCCTTGACGTTCTGGATGATAAAAGCGACTGAGCACCACGCGATCGCCGAGCACCAAGCCCGCATTCGCCGTAAACACCATATCCGGCCAGCCCGGCTGCGGCTCAATCAGGTCAACCGTGGCTCGAGTATGGATAATTTCGTAGAGTTTTTGCCACTGCTCCTGTGCCCGATCGCGGGAGGACTTGTGGATATTTCCCTCCATCCAAGGATTGATCACATAGTCCACCTCATAATGGGTGGGAGGGCACATGAGGAATCGCAGGGTTGAACTCATAGGGGTTGTTTAGAAATCGTTGCAATTTGTGAAAATAGTTAGGTGTGGGCTACACGGCACCCATGACAAACTTTTATTCTATAGGCAGTGGGGATCTTGACGATTGGTTTTGTCATCAAACCTTGACATTACACCCATTGTCCTGTGTCTTTAAGCGCAACTCCATTTGCAAAGAGCAGGGGAAATCTGCGCTAAAATTATAATTTGTGCGATCGCGCACAGCCAACTGACACTACACTGACACCATTTGCGAAGGGGAATGACCTTGACTGACGTGACTGACCTCATTTCCATGACGACTGAACCCCGTGCCAATAGCCAACTCCTCGCCACGATTGAGGTTTCGGGGGCACACTCTCAACAGGTCTATAACCAAGTGGTCAATGATCTCCTTCGCCATACACAGGTACCCGGATTTCGCAAGGGCAAAGCCCCCCGGCAGCTTGTCTTGCAGCAAATTGGCAAAGAGCGGCTGCGCTATGTGGCCATAGAAAAACTGATTGAGGATACCGTCAAAGCCGCCGTCGAAAAGAACAACATCCCCTATCTAGGCAACCTCGAACTCCAAGGGGATATTACAGAGCTACTGAACCAATTTCAGCCGGGGGACAACTTTTCTTTCAGCGTCACGTTTGATGTCGAACCAGAAGTGACAGTCACAGCCTATAAAGGGCTAACCATTGAGTACACTCCCGTCACCTACAATCCCGAAACTGTCGAGAAGCTCTTGCAGCGGCACCAACGGGAGCACGCCACCCTCATTCCCGTCGAAGACCGACCCGCTCAGTGGGGCGATGATGTCACCCTAAAACTGGTGACCAAAGATGAAAATGGGGAGGTGGTGAAGGAACTCTCAGCAGATGAACTGCCCCTGTCCCTCGATGAAGAGCAACCCTTTTTGATTAAAGAAATTCCTGCTGCTGTTGTCGGCATGAGTGTCGGTGAAGCCAAAACGGTGACGGTGTCTGTTGCCGAGGAAGTCAAGGAAGGGAAAGCAGACATCCCCAAACAATTGACTGCTGAGATTGAACTTTTAGGGATTAAAGCACCGGAACTGCCCCCCCTAGACGATGCCTTTGCCGCTGAGCACAGTGAATTCAGTACGATGGCAGAATTGCGGGCCTATCTAGAGCAAAACCATCAGGAGCGAGCTGAAAATCAAGACAAGAAAGCGAAAGAAGCTGCCCTCATTGATACCCTCATTGCCCAAAATCCAGTTGAATTGCCAAAAACCCTGATCCGCAAAGAGGCAGATGTGAAGGTGCGGACGACGCTGATGCAAATTCAGTCCCAAGGCGTTGATCTCAACAAGATCATGACCGAGGAACTCTACGAAAAAATGCGTCAAGAGGCAGAGCCGGGGGCAGCGAAGGAGGTGCACTCCCGTTTATTGTTGAGGGCGATCGCTCGTCAAGAGGGCATTGAACCTAGTCCCGACGCAGTGGAGGAACGGCTGAACCGCTACAAAGAGGTGTTGGGCAACCAAACAGCCAAGGATCTAGAACGACTCCGCGAATTTGCCCACGATGAAGTGCAGCAGGAGGAAGCCCTCAACTGGCTCCTAGAGCAAAATACATTTCAGCCAGTGCAGTCCGACACAGCCACTGAGCAGCCCACAGCGACTGCTGAAGCGCCCAAAGATACCCAGACGGAGGCCGTTGCTGAAAAGCCATCTAAGCCGCAAAAACGCTCTGGGAAAAAAGCAAGTTCTGCCCCAGCCCAAGAATAGTTCGGCATAATGAAAGTGATGATCCCTACGGGGACAAACCGCTAGTTACAATTAATTACAAACGAACCGTCATTCTAGGCAACTATGCTGCAATCGCGTTACGACCATCCCCTCAGTGCCATTCTGCGCTCTCCAGCGCTCAACCTGCCGCCTACCCATGCCAATATTGTGCCGATGGTGGTTGAGCAGTCGGGGCGGGGTGAACGAGCCTTTGATATCTACTCGCGACTCCTGCGGGAGCGGATCATCTTCCTAGGGGGAGGTGCGGGCGATCGCCGCGGCATTGATGATGCGGTTGCTGACTCCATCGTGGCACAGCTTCTATTCCTTGATGCCGAGGATCCGGAAAAAGACATTTACCTGTACATCAACTCACCGGGTGGCTCGGTTACAGCCGGCATGGCCATCTACGACACCATGAAGCACATTCGCCCCGATGTGTGTACCCTCTGCTTTGGCTTGGCGGCGAGTATGGGTGCCTTCTTACTGTCTGGCGGTACCCCCGGCAAACGGATGGCGCTGCCCCATGCACGGATCATGATTCACCAGCCCCTCGGAGGTGCCCAGGGTCAGGCAGTGGATATTGAAATCCAAGCGCGGGAAATTCTTTACCACAAGCGCAAGCTCAATGAACTCTTGTCACAGCACACGGGGCAACCCATCGAGCGCATTGAAGCTGATACGGAGCGGGATTTCTTTATGTCCGCTGAAGAGGCCAAGGCCTACGGTCTGATTGATCAGGTGGTGACGCGGCAGACCCTCCCTAGCCACTAAGTACACCCTACGTGCAACCCTAGAGGTTCCCTATGGCCAAATATGATACCCACCTCAAGTGCTCCTTTTGTGGTAAGTCACAGGAACAGGTGCGTAAACTCATCGCCGGCCCTGGGGTCTATATCTGTGATGAATGCGTAGAACTGTGTAATGAAATCCTCGATGAGGAATTGGCCACCGTTCCCAATGCGGCGGCTCCCCGTCGAGACTCCACACCGTCGCGATCGCCCCGCAGCACACCCCGCAGTCGGCCCCTCAGCCAAGTGCCCAAGCCTCGGCAAATCAAGGAATTTCTTGATAAGCACGTGGTTGGCCAGCATGAAGCTAAGAAAATCCTCTCAGTTGCGGTCTATAACCACTACAAGCGCCTGAGTCTTTTGGATGGTGATCAGCGGGGCGATGACAACGTCGAACTGCAAAAGTCCAATATTCTCCTGATTGGCCCGACGGGTTCTGGCAAGACCCTCTTAGCTCAGACATTGGCGAAGCTCCTCGATGTTCCCTTTGCCGTTGCCGATGCCACTACCCTCACGGAAGCCGGCTATGTGGGGGAAGATGTGGAAAATATCCTGCTGCGCTTGCTGCAAACCGCCAATATGGATGTGGAGGAAGCACAACGGGGGATTATCTATATTGACGAGATTGATAAGATTGCCCGCAAAAGTGAAAATCCCTCAATTACCCGTGATGTGTCCGGGGAAGGGGTACAGCAGGCGCTGCTGAAGATGCTAGAGGGGACGATCGCCAATGTGCCGCCGCAGGGGGGGCGCAAGCATCCCTACCAAGACTGCATTCAAATTGACACGACGAATATCCTCTTTATCTGTGGGGGCGCCTTTGTTGGTTTAGAGAAAACCATTGAGCAGCGGGTGGGCAAGAAGGCAATGGGCTTTGTCCGCGATGGCGAACCCCTCCCCAAGGAAAAACGCTCTGCGGATATTCTCAAGCAACTGGAACCCCACGATCTGGTGAAGTACGGCATGATTCCAGAGTTCATTGGCCGTATTCCCGTGGTGGCCGTGCTAGAGCCGTTGGATGTGGCCGCCTTGGCAGAAATTCTTACCCAACCTCAAAACGCGCTCCTGAAGCAGTACCAAAAACTCATGCGCATGGACAGTGTGGAGTTGCGCTTTGAACCGGCGGCGGTAGAGGCGATCGCCCAAGAGGCCTACCGTCGTAAAACCGGTGCCCGTGCCCTGCGCGCTATTGTTGAAGAGATTATGCTGGACGTGATGTACGAACTGCCTTCCCGCAAAGACCTGCGCGAATGTACCATCACGCCCGAAATGGTGGAAAAACGTTCCACGGCTGAACTACTCCTGCATCCTTCTTCGCTGCCTACGCTTTCTGCTTAGAAGAAGACGTGGCTATCGGGCATCAAGCTCAACTCAAGGGGAACCGCATGGGGATCCGTTTCTAGGGTAGCGCGAATCAGACGGGCAACGGTGGCCGGTCGCAGCAGTTTCTGGCGATCGATTTTGAGGCTGACGGCATCCCAAAAGGGCGTATCCACACCGCCAAAGTAGAACAGACTAAAGCGAATACCATAGCGCTTGAGTTCTTCGGCCATACACTTGCTGAAGCCCACGACTCCAAATTTCGCAGCACAGTAGGCTGACCCCATCGCCATTGAATGTTTACCGAGGATACCGACAACGGTGCAGATGTGTCCCTGTTGTTGCTCTTTCATGAGTTCGGCAGCCTGTTGGCTGGTGTAAAAGCAACCCTTAAGGTTGAGATCCAACATCTGATCCAGTTCAGCCGCAGTAATTTTTTGATAGGGCTTGAGGAGGCCAGCCCCCGCCGCGTTGATCAATACATCGAGTCGTCCCTGCTCACTGCGGATGGCTTGCATTAATTCGCTCACTTGCGCCGGCTGGGTGATGTCACAGGGCTGAATTTGTACGGTGACTGAGGAGGGAAGCTGCTCTACCAAAGCTTGCAGGCGATCGCTCGAGCGAGCCGCTAAGACCAACTTGGCACCCGTTTCTTGGAGTTGCTCAACAACGGCTTGACCAATGCCACCTGTGGCACCCACCACTAACACCACACGATCTGCTAAGACACTCATTTTGTTACATTTCTTTACGTTCATCCTTTTATCCTAGCGTTTCTTGAATTGCCCAGAACCTACCCATCGCTTGGGCAATCAAATTTAGAAAGACGAGCCTTTGTTCTGCGTATTAGGATTGAGCTGTTAAGCGTCTTGCCTAGGTGTGACGGAGTTGGGATGAATGACGCAGCAACCACAACCCCCCTTTACCCTTTGGTCTCGTCAGTGGGGATGGAGAATGATTGCCTTGGTGGTGCTCGGTGGAACGCGGGCGTGGTGGTTTGTGCACTATGAATTGGCTCCTGAAATTGCCCAACAACTACAACAGCGTCTCAATCGGCCAGTGGAAATTGGCGACGTTGAGCACGTCGGGCTGAATGTTGTTCGTTTTGGCTCCTCAGCGGTTCCCAGCTACACGTCAGAAGATGGCACTCCCGAGTTGGACAACGCGCTAATCAATGGCATTGAAGTCGCCTTTAATCCATGGCAGCTTCTGACAGGTCAAAAACTAGATCTCGATGTGACTCTCCACCAACCCCAACTCACGGTGGTTCAGGATGCCCAAGGGCGGTGGTGGCGCACAGAAGTTCAGCTGCCAGAGGAGGAGCCGAGCTTTTTTCAACTGAATCAAATCAAGGTGAAGGTGCGGGATGGCTCTGTGCTGGTTCAACCCTTTCGGCGTCCTGCCTACCTGCTGTACCAAATTCATGGCGGATTGACCCTGACGCCCGATCGCCAGAATTTTGCCCTCGAAGGTCAAGCGGAAGGACAACTGGCCGGGGGTGGCCAATGGCGATTGCAGGGGGACTGGAACCAACCCCAAGAATCAGGACAACTGGATTTGCGCTTCAGTAAGATTCCCCTTGGGCTCGGGAATGAGATTCTGCCAGAGACCATTCGTGTCCAAGGCGGCCAATTGGAGGGGCAATTACGGGTTCGTCTGCCTTTACCAGAAACCCCCGAAGTCACGGGTCAAATTTGGTTGCGGGATGGTACTTTACGCACGGCCTTTGTGCCCCAAGACATCAAGGGATTACAAGCCCATGTGCAATTGCAGGGCAATCAGGCAAAGCTGCACTATTTGCGCGGGGCGATCGCCAATGTCCGCTGGCAGGCTCAAGGCACCGTCGGTCTCCGAAGCGGCTGGAACATTGAAGCGCAAGTGCCGAGGTTTGATCTCGCCCCTACCTTAACGGCCTTGCAGATTACGCCACCGGTTCCCCTGCGGGGTCAAGTGGAAGTTCCCACCCTTCGCGTGCAGGGGGATCTGGAGAATCCCCAAGTCATGGGTGAACTGCGCAGCCAAACGCCGCTCCAAGTGGATCAACTGCAACTGCAACAGGTACGGCTGCCGTTTATGGCGTCCCTTGAGCAAGGGGTTAGGCTGATGGAGGTTCGCGCCCAGTTGGTGGATGGCGGTGAGGTACAGGCAACGGTTGGGGTAGAACCCACGGGCGAGTTTCGTGGCCAAGCACAAGTGCAGCAGGTGAATCTGCAGGCGATCGCCCGCCGCTACGATGTGGCTCCGCCCGTGTCCCTAGGGGAGGGGTTTGCACAACTGGACTTTGGTGGTAATCTGCGTACCCCAGAGGCTTGGCAGGCCAATGCCGCCTTTCAACTACCGACGGCTCAGTATCCACTGCGGGGCACCGCCCGTCTGACGCAAACTCAACTGCTCGTTCCGGAGTTTCAAATGCAGTTTTTAGGGGGGCGTCTGCGGGGTCAAGTGCAAGCCGCCGCCGGTCAGTGGCAGTTGCAGGCTCAGGCTGAGAATATTCCCCTACGGCAGTTGAATCAAGAGTTACAAGGTCGTCTCAGTGGGCAGGCGATCGCCCAAGGACGGGTGGATCAACTAACGCTACCAGCGATTCGAGCTAGTGCCAATCTGCAAGTGGATCAAACCCCCACGGGTGATCCGCTGATTGCAGTTGTGAACTGGGATGGTCAGCAATTGCAAGTCCAAGAAGCCACCCTCGGTGCGATCCGCGCCCAAGGCACTATTGGTGTTGATTTAGCGGCCTTACAACCCACTGACATTCAATTGGGCATCCAAGCCAGAAATCTCCCCCTGAGTACCTTAAGCACTTTCTTGGAACCGAATCTCCCCGTTCCCCTCACCCTTGCAGGTACCACGTCCTTTCAAGGCCAACTCACAGGCCGCCTCGATAGGCTCCAGTTTCAGGGGGCACTGCTCACCCAAGGATTGGCGGTGAATGATTTGCGCTTTGCCCCTCAACTCACGGGCACGGTTACCTTGAGCCAACAACAGGGGGCAGCCCTCAATGTACAGGGGGGGGGCGATCGCTTGGCATTTCGTTTGGATGCCGATGGCTTACCCCGCTCACTGCTGGTTCAACGGCAACAGGCGCAACTGATCGGCCAGCGCCAAGGGGAGAGCTTTGATCTGCGTCTGCAGCAGTTTCCTGTGGAATCCCTGCGGTTACGGCTCCCGGAACTCCCCGAAAAAGCCATTCTCGCAGGAGTGGCCTCAGGCAATCTCCAGTTGCAAAATTGGACGAGGGGGCAGGGTAGTTTTACCGTAGAGCGACCGGGGTTAGGGGCATGGCGGGGCGATCGCCTGCAAGCGCAATTCCGTCTGAGTCGCGATCGCCTGACGATTCAATCTGGCCTTTTTACAAAAGGGGAAAGTCGCTATCAATTCACTGCCGATCTCCAGCCTCAACAATTGGGGGCGCAGTTGACGATTGCCCAAGGCAATTTAGCGGATTTAACGGGACTCGCCATCGTCCTCGGGATTGGCCAACCCACCGCTCGGGGGACTGCCGCAGATTTGGGCACACCCACCGCAGGGGAAGGTCTGCAAGTCTCACTGCTCACACAAATTCGCCGCCTTGCCGAAATTGAGATGCTACAAGCCCAAGCGGCTTTGGTGCGGCGGCCGGAGCTGCTGCCCCCCTTGGAGCAACTTCAGGGGACTTTTAATGGCCAAATCAATCTGAGTCAAACCCCGCAGTCGGGTCTGGTGGCCAGCTTTGATCTTAAGGGCGCCAATTGGCAGTGGGGAAATTACGCAGTTGATCAGTTTCTGAGTCGCGGTCGCTTTGCCCAAAATCAACTGGTGCTGACAACCCTCAATCTGCTTGTGAATGGTGGGCAATTAAACGTCAATGGCATTCTTGGCGGTAACCAGCA
This sequence comes from Thermosynechococcus sp. TG215, assembly GCF_031583455.1. Taxonomy (NCBI): domain Bacteria; kingdom Bacillati; phylum Cyanobacteriota; class Cyanophyceae; order Acaryochloridales; family Thermosynechococcaceae; genus Thermosynechococcus; species Thermosynechococcus sp. TG215. Next base: position 2,186,498 of record NZ_CP134178.1, read on the forward strand.
AAATGCCCAACTGCGGCTAGAGCAATTCCCTGTGAGTCTTGTGGCAAGTCTTTTACCGCCGGGGGTGGATGTGGAAGGTAAGGTGAATGCCCAAGCGGTGTTGACTGGCTCATGGCAGCAGCCCATTCTCGCCGGTGAGGCGACCCTTGCGGAGGGTCGGTTGAATCAACGTCCCTTGGAGGCAGCGAATGCCACATTCCGCTACGCCCAAAATCGTCTTGCCCTTCAGGCGATCGCCCGCTTGGATACGCCAGAACCGCTCATGGTGACAGGTTCGGTTCCCTTGATCTATCCCCTTGACCCGCGACCCGTGGTGGACCCGCAGTTAGCCCTAGATGTGAGTGTCAAGGATGAGGGATTGTCGTTGATCAACCTCTTTACCGATCAGGTGCAATGGCAACAAGGAAGGGGAGTTTTCCAAGCCCAACTGCGGGGAACGTGGGCGGAGCCGATGGTGAATGGCGTCCTGAGTGTGGATGATGCGGTGATTAAAACTCCTGCCTTTGAGGAACCGGTGACTAATCTCAGTGCACGGGTGCGCTTCGATCGCGATCGCCTGCGGGTGGATGGCATTCAAGGTCTCTTTAGCCAAGGGCAAATTACCATGGCAGGGGTGTTACCAATTCAGACTCCCTTAGCCTCAGATGATCCCGATACTGCCACACCCCTCACCGCGTCCTTGCGACGCTTGCAAGTGAATGCCGGCAATATCTATCGCGGCACCGTAGATGGCACCCTCGTGATTACGGATACGCTCCTGAGTCCTGATTTGGGGGGCAGTGTCCAACTCAGCCAAGGCCGTTTGGATTTAGGCGCCATCAATGGTTTGGTCAATGGCAATGGGTTAGCCACTCCTGCTGACAGTCCCTTTGAACCCCTAGCTTTTGATAACTTGGTAATTAATATCTCAGATGCCTTGCGGGTGACGCGATCGCCCGTTCTCAACCTAACGGCCACTGGCAGTTTAACCCTCAATGGGGGTCTCAATAGTCTCCAGCCTGACGGCAAAATTCGCCTCACAGGCGGGCAACTGAATCTGTTCACCACCCTCTTTTTGCTCCAGCGGCGAGCGGATAACTATGTGCTCTTTACTCCCACCAATGGCTTAGATCCCGAACTCAACCTCACCCTTGCTGCCACTGCCACTGAAGTTTATACCCCCGGCACCGTGACGCGACTCTCCGATGCGGGTTCCCTCACAGCCACCAGTCTGGGAACATTGAACACCATTCGGATCACTGCCCGCATCAATGGTCGTGCCAGTCAATTGCAAACCAATTTGCCTGCGGTGCTTGAGCTATCCAGTACCCCTTCGCGCAGCACGACCGAACTCCTTGCCTTGATGGGCGGTGGTTCAATTGCGGATCTCAACCAAGTGGGGGGAGAAGCGGCGGTGGCCAGTCTTGCCGGATCAGCTCTTTTCAACAACCTACAGGCATTGATTGATCAGGCCACGGGTAACCGCACTTCCTTTCGGATGTTTCCAGCCGTCGTGCCCCCCGATCGCCAGGCCCAAAGCCAAGCCCCAACCCTTGCCCTAGGGGCTGAACTGGGTTTTCAAGTGAACAGTTTTACCTCGGTTTCCCTCTTGCAGTTGCTCACCGCTCCCAGTGATCCGACGCGCTTTAACCTTGGGTTTCAGGTGACAGAGCAGATTCGCCTTGGCGGACAGGTGAGCACCAGTGGTCAGGGCACAGGCTTTATTGAATTCCGTTACCGTTTTTAAGGTCGTCTAAGATCAATGTACTGCCAGCAACGCTCAAGCTTGGAAAGTAGCAATTGCGGCAGTTGCAGTAGCCTCGGTATCAATCTTGATGAAAAATTCCGCTAGAGCCTTATCTCAACGATTCTCGACCGCATGGCAGCGGTTAAGTCTGCGTTGGAAATTTACCTTGGCCTTGGCTCTTGTGGCGCTCTTTCCAGCCGTGATTATTACCGAAGCCCTGATTCAGGTCAGTAATCATAACTTCGATCGTCAACTTGAGCAGCAACTGCGCTCTAGCTTGCAGGATTTGCAGTGGGAAATTGATAACTTGGCCTATGAGTCTCGCATTCAAGCCCTCTTGATTGCCAATGGGATGTATGTGCAGCACGTGGGTCAACCCCTCACCCGTATGATGAATCCCTCCACTATCCGCGATCTGCTTGAGGAGGTGGATCCCACTGAGCGTCCCATGAATCTGATGCTGGTGAGCGATGCTAGTGGTCAGGTACTCGCCCAGCAAACAATGGTCTTGGCTAAAACGGGAGAGGCACTCCTCGACTTGACCCCCGAAACCCATTCCTACTATCGTCTCAGCTCACATCAAGCCAGCAGTATTGCTCACTTACCGATGTTTCAAGTGGCTCGCGATCGCCAGCAGATGATTAGCGGTCTGGTGCTCCTCAGTCGTGAGCAGTTACAAGAACTGGGCTTAGCCCAGCAGGCCAAGATCACATTGCGTCCTCAACCCATTGCAACTCTACCCGCCAAGCAACAGCCAGCCCCTGTCGGTACCTACCCCATTGCGGACGGCAATATTGGCTTACTGGCCTTTGCCGCAAAGCCTCTCTATGAAAACAACCAATTTCAGGGGCTAATTCTGACGGGCATTTTACTCAACAATATGCCAGATCTTGTGGATGCCACCACAGAATGGTCCACGGTAGATACGGTGGCAACAATTTTTGCCCAAGATTTGCGGATTGCCACCAATGTACCTTACACCGATGGTCAGACTCGCGCCCTTGGTACCCGCGTTGCTCGCGAAGTGGCCACTCAAGTGCTCAATCAGGGCAAAACGTTTTTCGGCACAACTGACATTTTGGGTTCTCCCTATGTAACGATCTACAGTCCATTGCAGGACTTTCGCCAGCAGCTCGATTTGCCGCATCCACCGCCCATTGGTATCGCCTTTGTGGGGAAGTCCCAAGCGTGGATTCATACCATGACCACCCAGAAACGGTTGGTGGCCTTTGCCATTACCCTTGGTGCCCTGTTGTTGGCCAGTGTTTGGGCCTATCTCACGGCCAATGCCATTGTCAAACCCATTCAATCCTTGGCGACTTCGACCCGCCGCGTGCAGGCAGGCGATTTGACGACACTGGTACAGGTGCACTCCCTTGATGAGGTGGGGGAACTGGCCAATGCCTTTAATGCCATGATGCGCCAGTTGCGGATCTCTTTTGAGGAGTTAGCCCAGAAAAACCACTCCCTTGAGCAGATTCGTGATGAACTGCTTGAGGCCAATGAACAGTTTGAGGCGGTACTCAATGCTGTACCGGGTACGATCTCGTGGATTAATGCCGAGGGCATCTATAAGGGGGTGAATCGCAAGTTGGCAGAAACCTTGAATTTGCCACCAGAGGCGTTTATTGGTCGTCCCTTGGGCTTTTTGCGTGAGGATAGAGAGTTGGCAGCCTTTATGCAGGAGTTTGTGGATTCTCCCGATCAATTTGCCTCACGCGTGATCTCCGTTAAGCGCAATGGTCAAACCGCATTTTACCTCGTGGCTTTGCAAAAATACATGCAGGGTACCCATACGGTTGCCGTCGGTATTGATATTAGCGATCGCATTCGCGCCGAGGAAGCACTGCGCATTGCTGAGGAAAACTACCGCAGTATTTTTGAGAATGCCCTTGAGGGGATTTTTCAGGCGTCAACAGAAAATCGGTTTATTCGGGTCAATGCCGCCATGGCCAGAATTTTTGGCTTTGACTCTCCTGAAGAAATGGTGCAGAGCGTCACCAGTATTCGCGACCAAATCTATGTGGAAGCCAGCACCCGTGATGAGATTCTGAATCATTTTGCAACTGGAGGAACAACGGGACATTTTGAATTCAAGGCCTATCGGCGCGATCGCCAGATCATCTGGGTCGAATTGGATATGCGGGCGGTCTGGGATGCCGAGGGCAAGATTCTCTACTATGAAGGATTGGTGCAGGACATTACTGAGCGCAAACAGCGTGAGCAAGCGATGCAGCAGCAAATCGAAGAGCTAAGGGTGGAAATTGATCACGAAAAACGGCGGCAGCAGGTGGCAGAAATTACCGAAACGGAGTACTTTCAGCAATTACGCCGTGAGGCGAACTATTTGCGTCAGCGTCGCCAGCGCTAAGGCTAAACCATGACCGATATCCAAGCCCTGTTTGAGCGCATTGCCCCCCTCTACGATCGCCTCAATGATCAACTCAGCTTTGGCCTTCACCATGTCTGGAAACAGATGGCCGTGGACTGGCTCGAACTACCTGCAGGGGCAACGGCTTTAGATCTCTGCTGTGGCACGGGCGATTTGACTCGTATGCTGGCGCGGCGGGTGGGGCGGCAGGGGCGGGTGGTGGGGTTAGACTTTGCGGCGGCACCCTTGGCGATCGCCCGTCAGCGCAGTTGCCATTACCCGCAAATTGAATGGCTTCAGGGGGATGCTTTGGCTGTGCCCTTTGCAGATCAAACCTTTCAAGGAATCACCATGGGCTATGGGCTGCGCAATGTCGTGGATATTCGCCAAGCTCTCAGGGAAATGTTTCGGCTGCTGATTCCCGCTGGGCGAGTCGCCATTCTTGACTTTAGCCATCCCCAAACCCCCGCACTCCAGCAATTTCAGCAATGGTACTTGCAACAGTGGGTGGTGCCCACCGCCTGTCAGTATGGCTTGGCCGCAGAGTATGACTATTTGTGGCCGAGTATTCAGGCTTTCCCCAGCCCAGCCACCCTCTGTGCTCTAATTCAAAACGTGGGTTTTCAGCACGTGAAACACTATCCCCTCTTGGGCGGGCTAATGGCGATTACTGTTGCGCAAAAGTAATCTATGTTACAAAATGTAGGTTTTAGCCCCGTGGGAATCCTCTAAGCTAGAGATAGAGCCTTTTTCTATTTTTTGATGAACAGTTGAGGAGTCAGGAGTGAGATTCGCTTTTAGGAATAGGAATGGGTTTGGGCAGTCTTGAGCAGGACTCCATGACTGTGAAAAAGGCGGTAGGCAAATTGGAGGGCAGGGCGTTATGTACAAAAAAATTCTCGTTGCCGTTGACGACAGTGAACTGGGAGAACAGGTCTTTCAAACGGCGCTGGATTTGGCACAGCACTACCAAGCCCGCATGATGCTGATTCATGTCCTTTCACCCACCAATGAATCCTATCCTGACCCCATCTTTACTACCCCCTTGGCCTCCGGGGTCTATGTGGGACTCCACGAGGAAGTGATGCGTGCCTATGCGGAGCAGTGGGAAAACTTTGAGCAAAAAGGCTTGGATATGCTGCGCAATCTCACCCAAATTGCCACTGAAAAGGGCGTACCCACAGAATTTACCCAAGCCTTAGGGGATGCGGGTCGGGCCATTTGTGATCTGGCCAAAGATTGGGAAAGTGATTTGATTGTGCTGGGGCGGCGGGGTCTCAAGGGCTTGAGTGAATTTTTCCTCGGCAGTGTCAGCAATTATGTGCTCCACAATGCCCCCTGTTCTGTGCTCACCGTTCAGCGCCGCCGTGATTGAGACGCCCGTTCGCATTAAGTTTCTTGTGCAACCTACCCGCCCCGATTGGGTGGTGCAGGCGATCGCTCACTTGGATACGATTTTGCTCGATCACTCCCACTGTGAGCGCAAAGCGGCTGGCGTAGCTATCAATCTCATGTTTCGCTATCCTTCCCACAAGCGATTGGTAGATGCCCTCACCGATATTGCCCAAGAGGAACTCGATCACTTCCGTCAAGTCAATCAGCAACTGGAACGCCGCCACATTGCCCTTGCCCCCCTCAGTGCACCCCCCTACGCCTCTCGCTTGAATGCCGCTGTCCGCCCGCAGGAACCCGATCGCTTTCTCGATACCCTATTGGTTTGCGCGTTGATTGAAGCTCGCAGCCATGAGCGGTTGCAACTGTTGGCTCAGCATTGCCCAGATCGGGAGTTAGCAGAATTTTTTGCCAGCCTTGTGACCTCTGAGGCACGCCACTATGGCACCTATTGGTACTTGGCCTATGAGTCCTTTGGTCAAGAGGTGGTGGCAGAGCGATTGCAGCAGTTGGCTGTCCTTGAGAGTGAGATTCTCAGCACGCCCTACCCCTTGCCTCGTATGCACAGTTAGCCTTAGATAGTGGGTGGCGTTGCCTCTTGCGCAGTGGTGGGCTGACCGACCGTAAGGCGCACCGTTTGACCAAATTGCTCCAAAATAACTGCGGGTGTGGTGTCATAGGCATCAATGGCGCGCACAAGCACATTGCCAGCGATCGTATCCCCCACCTGCACCGTACGGGTGACATTCTCTTTGGGCGAGCGAATAATTGCCTGTAGGCGACCATTTACGGCAGCCACACCAAAAACCTTCACCGCTTGGGCATCCACTGGAGGCGGCAGGGGTGATGGGGTGGGTGGAATGGCGGCAGCGGGAGTACCTGTTCCATTAGCAGCTGTTTGAGGAGAACCGTTACCCGCATTACCCGTAGCGGCGGGCGCACCGTTTGGTGTTTCACCCTTGGGAGCTTCGTTCCTGTTGGGGGGAAGCAGCGGGGCGAAGGGATCGGCACGACCGACATTTGCCAGTCCCTCAACATAGGTTTTAGGGTTGGTAGGAGGAATTAATGCCGCAACCGCAGATGCGGTGACACTGGGGGGTTCGGGTTCAAGGTCTGGGGCAGCTGCTGCCGGTGGCGCCACCGGTTGATCGGGTTGATTGGTGGCGTCTGTTTCAACTTCAGTGACGATAAAGCCACAGCCGCTCATGCCTGAGGCCAGCAACCCAATGGCAATGGTGATGATCGTGGCGCGCTGTTTCAACATTTGGTGTCTCACCTTTGGCTGATGATATTGGTGGTGCAGACGAACTCTATTGTTGCCTACTATAAAATGTACCGTTGGTCTGCAGTGGCTATGCATAGGCACTTGCCAAAGTGGTCTTGGTGGTGGAGAGTTGCTGTGGGGGCGATCGCTCGGTACACTGAAAAACAATTGTAACGTTATTTACGGAATGAATCGGTCATGAGTGCTAAGCCCGTCGTGATTGCTCCCTCCATTCTCTCTGCGGACTTCAGTCGTTTGGGTGAAGAAATCCAAGCGGTGGATCGGGCGGGAGCCGACTGGATCCATGTCGACGTCATGGATGGTCGTTTTGTTCCCAATATCACGATTGGGCCATTGGTTGTTGAGGCAATTCGCCCCTTGACCCAAAAGCCCCTCGATGTGCACTTAATGATCGTTGAGCCAGAAAAATACGTGGCGGATTTTGCCAAAGCGGGGGCGGATATTATCTCTGTCCATGCGGAACACAACGCTTCGCCTCACCTGCATCGCACCCTCTGTCAAATTCGGGAACTGGGTAAACAGGCGGGGGTAGTGCTCAACCCCTCTAGCCCTCTTGAACTCATTGAGTACGTCCTTGATGTCTGTGATCTCGTGCTGATTATGAGTGTCAACCCTGGCTTTGGCGGCCAGAAATTTATTCCAGCGGTTTTGCCAAAAATTCGGCGGCTACGGCAGCTGTGCGAAGAGCGCGGTTTAGACCCATGGATCGAAGTGGATGGCGGTCTCAAGGCGGAAAATACGTGGCAAGTTCTCGAAGCCGGTGCCAATGCCATTGTGGCTGGTTCAGCGGTCTTCAAGGCACCGGATTACGCAGCAGCGATCGCGGGCATCCGCCATAGCAAACGTCCTAGTCCTGAGTTGGTGACGGCCTAGGCACTGGCTGCCGACGGAGTTTGAAATCGCTGCCACGAAAAGGCTTTCAGGTGGCGATCGCCCGTCCGATGCAAAATCAAGTTGGCCATCAGCTTCGCTGTAATCGGGGCAAGTAAAATGCCATTACGGTAATGCCCCGTGGCCAAGTAAAGATTCGCCGCTGGCCCTTCCCCCAAAATCGGTAAATCATCGGGGGTGGCTGGACGATAGCCCCACCACGTATCAATCACCTCGTAACTGGCCAACTCTGGAATAACGGCGGTGGCACGATTCAGCAGTGCTTGCAGGCCAGCAACCGTAGTTCCCTCTTGGAAACCCACATCCTCACTGGTGGCACCCACCACCACTTTGCCAGAGCGACGCGGCACGAGATAGAGTTGATCGCCAAAGATCACATGGTTCAGTAGGGGTTGCCCCGGCGGTTTTAGGGCTAACATTTGCCCCTTGCGGGGGGTGACGGGTAGGGGAAGTAGGCTTTGTGCCCATGCGCCTGTGGCCAGAATGTAAATCCCCGCAGACCAACGCCCGCGATCGCTCTCCAAGGCTGTAATTTCCCCTTCGGGGGTTTGCTGAAACCGCTGGACACTAATGCCCTCAATCACTTCGATTCCTAGAATGCGAGCGGCACTCACCAAGACCTTAGCCAAGTTGCGCGTATTCACCTGCCCATCTTGGGGAAACCACCAAGCCCCTAGCACACTCTCCGCAAAGCCCGGTTGATAGTTCCCAAGTTCAGATGCATCGAGCCAGCGGCTGTCGGGTTCCATAGGGTGGGCGCGATCGCGCTGCCGCTCATCGGTCACGGGTGCCAAAATACCACAGAGCCAGTAGCCCGCATCCATGCCCGTCAGTTGCTCAAGCTTATCAATCCAGCTGGGATAGAGATTGCGGCTCGCCGTACACAAATTCCACATGGCGCCTGCGGGCAAGCCTTCTGCTTGGGGGGCTAACATTCCCGCTGCGGCATGGAGCGCTGCTTCCCGAAACTGGCGGCTGAGAACGGTGGGTCGTGCCCCCCGCAATGCCAATTCGATGGCGATCGCCAGCCCCATGGTGCCGCCACCAATAATCAAAATGTCCCGCTGTTCATCCCCAAGGATCATTCTTGACGCTTCAATCCCAATTTACACATTTCTTTATCTTGGCATCTGCCACCCCTTAAGGGTAGCCCAAACCACCCACTTGAGGGGGAACGGCGCCTTGTTTTCCGCTCCTGAAGTCAACTCGTTATAATAAGGGCGATCGCGGTGGATTTGCTGCCGCTGTGTGGTAACTGTCCATGATCTCATCCGGCTCTCACTACCCGATCTTTGGTCCTGAAATTCGTTGTCCCCACTGTCGGCAAGTCATTCCCGCCCTGACCCTCACCGATACGTACCTGTGCCCGCGCCACGGTCCTTTTGAAGCTGATGCCAAAACGGGGGAATTAATGCACCTACAATCCGGCCGCATTTGGCGCCTCTGGAACGGCGAATGGTATCGCCAGCACACCCACCCCGACGGGATTCGCTTTGAAATTCACGATGCCCTCGATCGCCTCTACACCCAAGGCTACCGCGCCACCAAAGTCATTATTGCCGAACGCTATCGGGATCTCTTTTGTGCCTACCTCGAACGCAGCACCCCTTGGCGAGGCTCCACGGATCCCCAAATGCTGCGCCTCTTTGGTTTGCCCGTTGAGTTTAGCCCCCCCGCTAGCCAAGAGGAGCGCTGGGATGTGATTAACTTTGATCTCGAAAAAGAACCCGGCGCCCCCATTCGCCCCCCCTATTTTCGGATGTTTGACTAGTGATGCTCACCCTCACCGACTGTGGCGAACTGGAATTGATTGAGCGCCTGCGCCCCTATTGCCACAGGGAATTGATTGGCGATGATGCCGCGGTTCTGTCGCTACCCCTTGGGGAGCAACTGATTGTCAGTACCGATGTCCTAGTGGAGGGGGTGCACTTTAGTTTAGGCATGGGCGATACCCCTGTGACCATGACGCCAGTGGATGTGGGCTGGCGATCGCTGGCCGCCAATTTATCCGACCTTGCAGCCATGGGGGCATTGCCCTTGGGGTTAACGGTGGGTCTCGCGGCACCGCGCAACTGTCCTGTGGCAACAATTGAGGAGATTTATCAAGGCATGGCCGCCTGTTGTCAGGCCTATGGCACCAGCATTATCGGTGGTGATACCTGTCGCTCTAGCGTTCTCAGTCTCAGCATCACCGTCTTGGGCAGTGCGCCGCCAGAACGGATTATTTATCGCGATCGCGCCCGGGTGGGGGATGTCATTGTCGTGACGGGGGTTCATGGTGCCTCCCGCGCTGGTCTCGAGTGCCTTTTGTATCCGCAGTGGGCTAGTACTGTGTCCGCAGAACTACGGCAAGCGTGGATCCAAGCCCATCAACGCCCTCAACCTCGATTGGATATTGTGCAATGGCTGCGCCAACAGGTGCCCCCGCCGCGTCTGGCTGGCATGGATAGTAGTGATGGCCTCGCGGCAGCTGTCTTGCAACTCTGTCAAGCCAGTGGGGTGGGTGCGATTCTTTGGGCAGAGCAAATTCCGATGGTGGGCTATAGCGATCGCCCGCAGGCCTTGAACTGGGCACTCTATGGCGGTGAAGATTTTGAACTGGTGTTGTGCCTTGCCCCAGACTTGGCTCAAGAACTTTGTAGGGCAGCGGGTGAGCAAGCCGCCATTGTTGGGGAAATGATTCCTGAAAAGAGAGTGCAACTCAAGCTCAATGGTGAATTATTGCCCCTGCAGCCCGATCAACTTTTTCAGCACTTTTAGGCGATCGGTTGAGTGGGCGAATTAGTTGCCTGAAGCAGGCATGGGTGTTGAGGTCGGGCACCGCCGTCAAGGAATATTACAAAAATTCATAAAGCTTAGGGGCGATCGCCGATAAATCCCCATAAATTTATACATTTCTTAAAAAAATACCGAGCTACCCCCGAATCGTTCTAATCTAAGTTAGCGCGTTAACTAAAAGTAAAGGGAGCCTCTTAGTAACCATGGTTGTCAAAGCAAGTGGTGGAAGCTCGGTTGCCCGCCCGCAACTTTATCAAACAGTCCCCGTTTCAACGATTATTCAAGCCGAACAGCAGGATCGCTTCCTGAATCGGGGTGAGCTGGATGAACTCGCTGTTTATCTGCGCTCTGGGGCAAAACGCCTTGAAATTGCCACCACCCTCACCCGCAACGCCGACATCATTGTTTCCCGTGCTGCCAACCGCATCTTTGTCGGTGGTTCCCCCATGGCCTTCCTCTCCCGTCCCCAAACTGCAGAAGCCCCCCAATTCACCACTGGGGCAAGGGGCGAAGCCATTGACATGAAAGAAGCCATGAAGTTGGGAACCGCAACCTATGTGGACACCCGTGGTGGATTCCTAGAGGGCTTGCGCTCCGTCTTTAGTGCCTCTGGTGGTGGTGCACCCGTGGGCTTCAAGCCGATCAACATTGCCCGCTATGGCCCTGCCCGCATGGAAAAATCCCTGCGCGACTTGGATTGGTTCCTGCGCTATACCACCTATGCCATTGTGGCTGGCGATCCCAACATTCTGGCGGTGAATACGCGCGGCTTGCGGGAAATTATTGAGGCTGCTTGCTCCACTGATGCCACCATTGCTGCCCTACAGGAAATGCGGCGGGCGGCTCTTAGCTACTTTGAAAAAGACGCCGAAGCCAAGGGCATTGTGGAAACCTACTTTGAAGTTCTGATCAACGAATTTATTGCCCCTGCCCCCTCCGATAAAGTGCGGCAGCGCAACTCCACGGATCTTCAAGGTCTGCAACTACCCCAGATTTACTTCAATGCCGCCGAACGCCGTCCCAAATTTGTGATGAAGCCGGGGCTATCCGCTGCCGAGAAAAACGAAGTGGTCAAAGCCGCCTATCGGCAAATCTTTGAACGCGACATCTCCCGTGCCTACGGCTTGGGCATCTCTGACCTAGAATCCAAGGTGAAAAATGGCTCCATCTCGATGAAGGAGTTCATCCGCCAACTGGCCAAATCGCCCCTCTATCGCAAAAACTTCTACGAACCCTATATCAACAGCCGTGCCCTCGAACTGGCCTTCCGCCATATTTTGGGTCGTGGGCCTTCGAGCCGTGAGGAAGTGCAAACCTACTTTGCCATTATTTCCAAAGGGGGTCTTCCAGCCTTAGTGGATGCCCTTGTGGATTCCAAGGAATACAGCGACTACTTTGGTGAAGAGACGGTGCCCTATCTGCGGGGTCTGGGTCAAGAGGCTCAAGAGTGCCGCAACTGGGGTGCCCAACAGGATCTCTTCAAGTACAGTGCTCCCTTCCGTAAAGTCCCGCAATTCATCACCACCTTTGCCGCTCAGGATCAGCCGCTGCCGGATCAACACCCCTACGGTGCGGGCAACGATCCCTTGGAAATTCAGTTTGGCGCCATCTTCCCGAAAGAGAAGAAAAATCCCAATGCTCGCCCCCAACCCTTCAACAAAGACACCCGCCGCATTCTCATTACGCGCGGGCCAGGGATCAACAATCAGGTGAGCAATCCCGCAGCGCGTGGGGTCGCCCCCGGCAGCCTAGGGCCAAAAGTCTTCAAACTGGATCAGCTTCCCAGCATCAATGCCCGCATTGGCAAACGCTCGATCGCCACGGGCGGCGACAGCGTCAAATTTGCTGAAAGTTCGACCCAGCGGGTGATTCGTGCCGCTTATCTGCAAGTCTTTGGCCGCGATGTCTATGAAGGGCAGCGCCAAAAAGTGGCCGAGATCAAACTGGAAAATGGTGAAATCTCTGTGCGTGAATTTGTGCGGATTTTGGCCAAGTCAAACCTCTTCCGCAGCCTCTACTGGACACCGCTGTACGTCACGAAGGCGATTGAATATATTCACCGTCGCCTCTTGGGTCGTCCCACCTATGGTCGCCAAGAGATGAATACCTACTTCGACATTGCCTCGAAGAAAGGTCTCTATGGCTTAGTGGATGCGATCATTGACAGCCAAGAGTACAGCGAAGCCTTTGGCGAAGATACGGTTCCCTACGAGCGCTACATTACGCCCCAAGGTCTGGCTCTGCGATCGCTCCGCACTGGCACGATTGGTGAAACTGGCGTACCCCCTGAAAAAGAAGAAACACCTCGCTTTGTCGAACTGGGGGCGGTGACCGAACTGCGAACCGAGCCAGCAATTCAGTTCCGTGCCAATCAAGGGGTGAGCAAGCGCCGCGACCAAACCAAGGTCTTTAAGCTCACAGATCTCAATGACAAGCAAAATCTGCAACTAGTGATTCAGGCGGCCTATCGTCAGGTCTTTGAGCGGGATGTGGCGCCCTACATTGTCCGCGATGAATTTACTGCCCTTGAATCGAAGCTCAGCAACGGCGAGATTACCCTCAAGGAGTTTATCGAGGGCTTGGGTTGCTCGGAACTCTATCAGAAGGAGTTCTACACCCCCTACCCCAACACCAAGGTGATCGAACTGGGCACCAAGCACTTCTTAGGTCGAGCGCCCCTTGATCAAGCGGAAATTCGCCGCTACAACCAAATTCTGGCCACCCAAGGCTTAAAGGCCTTTGTCCAAGCCCTCGTCAGTAGTGCTGAATACGCTGAAGCCTTTGGTGAGGATACGGTGCCCTATCGTCGCTTCCCCACCCTGCCGGCGGCCAACTTCCCCAACACTGAGAAATTGCACAATCAACTCACGAAGCAAAGTGATGCGATTGTCGTGCCCAGCTTCGCACCCGTGAAACCTCGCCTCGATAACACGAAGCTGCCGCTCCTCAGTCGGGCGATCGCCGAGCAAGAGGCCAAAGCGCGTCAAGCGGATCCCAGCAAACCCCGCTTTATCGAATTGGGACGCTCCTTCCGCAATGGCGATGGTCAATCGGTGGAAGTGGGGGTCGGTACCAGCCGTCGCCGTCCTGCTCGCATTTTCCGCATGACCGTGGGTGCCCCTAGTGCTGAAGTGGAACTGCTGATCAATGCCATCTACTGCCAAGTGATGGATGTCTTCAGTGGCCAAGTGCCCAGCCAGTTCCGGCGCCCTGATCTCGAGAGCCGCCTGCGCAACGGTGAAATTACCGTCCGCGAGTTTGTGCGTACCTTGGCCAGCTCGGAGATCTATCGCAACCGCTTCTACACCCCCTATCCCAACACCAAGGTGATTGAATTCCTCTTCCGTCACCTCCTCGGTCGCGCCCCGGCCACCCAAGCGGAAATTCGCCAATACAACAAAATCTTGGCGGATCAAGGCCTCAAGGCTGCTGTCGAAACGATGGTGAATAGCCCTGAGTACAGCCGCTACTTTGGCGAAGATGTCGTGCCCTACAAACGCTTCCCCACCCTGCCAGCGGGCAACTACATTGGCAGTGTCAAGGCCGATGCCGACTTGGTGAAGCAGTCTTGGTCAAGCCTCTCGCCCTCGTTGGTGGGGATTCAGCCAAGCCACCGCGACTAGGGAACGCTGCCACTAACCACTGGTGAATCAATACACTAGCGGATGCTCTTGTAGGGGTGTCCGCTTTTTTTCTCGACAAGACCACGTTAAAATATCTTAAAGATTCTCAATTCTGAAAAATCGGCAAAATCCTGTCCTAGTCAGGGCTGGGAGTCTTTCTATAGCCAGTAAAAAAATGATAGAGTACAAAAAATTCACATTTTAATTTCTTATCCATTACTGTTCTCATTGAGTAGGAGTGTCCGTTACTTTGGAGAGCCACAAAGAAAAGATACTCGTTGTTGATGATGAAGCGAGTATTCGCCGCATTTTAGAAACTCGGCTGTCAATGATTGGCTATACCGTCGTCACTGCTGCCGATGGCGAGGAAGCCCTGACCACATTTCGGCAGGAGCAGCCAGATTTAGTAGTGCTTGACGTGATGATGCCCAAACTAGATGGCTATGGCGTCTGTCAAGAACTGCGCAAAGAATCCGATGTCCCCATCATTATGCTCACTGCCCTTGGCGATGTCGCCGATCGCATTACAGGGCTGGAACTGGGCGCCGATGATTATGTGGTCAAGCCCTTTTCCCCCAAGGAGTTGGAAGCCCGCATTCGCTCGGTGCTGCGACGCATTGAAAAAACCAGCACCTCTGGTATCCCTAGCTCTGGGGTGATTCAGGTGGGCAATATTCGCATTGATACCAACAAGCGCCAAGTCTATAAGGGGGATGAGCGCATTCGCCTCACGGGTATGGAATTTATGCTCTTGGAATTGCTGGTGGGACGCTCGGGGGAACCCTTCTCACGGGGAGAAATTCTCGAGCAGGTGTGGGGCTACACGCCAGAACGCCATGTGGATACGCGGGTGGTGGATGTCCACATTTCCCGCTTGCGGGCTAAGCTAGAGGAAGACCCCAGTAATCCAGAATTAATTTTGACAGCACGGGGAACAGGCTATCTCTTTCAGCGGATTACTGAACCGGGAGAAGCAAGCAACAAAAATTCCTAACTGGCTTGAGGGTGAGCCATGCTTCAAAAACGCTGGCGCTGGTCAGAAGCTGTGGGTCTGGGTCTGACGGTTGTGGCCCTGAGCATTATTGCCTTTATGCAGCAGGATGCCCTGCGTCAGTTACAGGCTCAAACGGGAGAACAATTCACCGATGCCGAATATGAGCGCCAGAATGCCCAGACCATTACACAGATGCGGCTTTTGGCCAACCTACCCGCCTTTGGTTTTGACAATTTAGTTGCCGATTGGGCGTTTTTGCAATTTCTCCAGTTTTTTGGTGATTCCGCTGCCCGCCAAGTCACGGGTTACGACGATGCACCTGCTTTCTTTGCGGTAATTATCGCTAAAGACCCCCGCTTTGCCCCAACCTATCCCTATCTTTCAACGGCAATTACGGTGTATGCAGGACAGCCGCAAACCTCTGTGGCCTTGATGGATCGGGGTCTGGCAGCGATGGATCCTGCCTATCAACCGACAGCTTACTTGGCATGGGTATTTCGGGCGATGGATGAATTGCTCTTTTTGGGCAAGGGGCGAGCGGCAGCAGAGTCCTACGATCGCGCGGCGGCTTGGGCAGAAATGAATCCAGATCCACAAGTCCGTGCCGCAGCAGAGTATTATCGCTCGTTGGCACAAACCCTACGGCGGGATCCCGATAGTCGGATGGCACAGATCAATGCCTGGATTTGGGCACTGGTGAATGCGGTCAGCGATCGCTCGCGACAAACGGCCATCGAGAATATTGAACGTCTAGGAGGTAAGGTCTCACGGCTGCCTGACGGCACTTGGCAAATCCGCCATCCTGAAGATCTGCGGTAACGCCTGTGGAACGCACGATTGCCGAAATCAATGAAAAGATTACAGCAGGCAAAGCCACCGTTTGGACATTGGCAGAACTCAAAGCCCGCCTTGAAAGCTTGAGCATTGCGGAAGCAACGCGCCAAGTGGATGTGATCACGACGGGCACGTTTGAACCCATGGAATCGTCTGGGGCGATGATTAACTTGGGGCCGACGGATCCACCGATTAAACTGCGGCAGTGTTGGCTCGATGGCATTCCTGCCTACAGTGGTTTTGGCGCCGTCGATCTGTACTTGGGGGCAGCCCAATCCCTGGATCCCAATTCCGAAGCGGGCGAAGCCGACAGTCTGCGGGAGCGCGGGGGGGGCCATGTCATTGCCGATTTGATTGCGGGTAAAGCCATTCCCCTACGGGCAGTGGGCTATGTCACGGATTGTTATCCCCGCGCCAGTTTAGAAACGGTGATTAGCAAAGAGACGATCAATCAGTTCTATCTCTATAACCCCCGCAATCTTTATCAAAATTTTATTGTCGGTGTCAATGGGGGCGATCGCCCGCTCTATACCTACCTTGGTCCGCTGCAACCGCAACTGGGGAATGCTGTCTATGCCTGTGGCGGTGCCCTTTCACCTCTATTGAATGATCCCTACTTGCGACTGGTGGGGATTGGCACGCGCATTTTTCTCGGCGGCGGCATTGGTTATGTGGCGTGGGAAGGCACTCAACACTTCCCCTTGCAAAAACGGTTGGCTAACGACACCCCCATTGGTCCAGCGGCCACCCTTGCCCTGATTGGTGATGCCAAACAGATGGATCCCTTTTGGGTGCGCGGTTGCTATTTCAAGCACTATGGAGCGTCCCTGATGCTGGGGGTGGGGGTTCCGCTGCCGGTGCTGGATCAAGAGGTCATTGCCCGCTGTGCCATTCGCGATGAGGAAGTGGTGGCGCCGATTATTGACTTTTCAATTCCCCGCCGCGTGCGTCCCACCTTTGGCATGGTCAACTATGCTCAACTCAAGTCAGGCAAAATCAAGATTGAAGGCAAAACTGTGCGCACCGCTCCCCTAACGAGTCTTTACTTTAGTCAGCGCATTGCCGAAGTCCTCAAAGACTGGATCCACAGTGGTCGTTTTACCCTCACAGAACCCGTTGCCCCCCTGCCGCGCGATCGCGTCTTTTTGCCACAGCAACCTTGGATGCCCGCTGCCAGCGATGATTAATGACATTAATGACTTTTGGCGGGTAGCAACCCTCCTTTCGCTATAATGACCAATAGTTCAACCACCTTGGCCTTGGCAATTCTCCAGTCCCCGACCGAGTGATTCAGGCCACTGCTGAACACTTGCCGATGGGTGTTTAATAAAAATATAGGGTTCTGGATTCCAGCGATCGCGGACAGACGAAAAGTTGCATCCTTCATTCACTTAATTTCGTCATGCGTATTATTACGGTTGTTGTATGTTCTAGTTGTGTGTCAGTCTCAGCGTTAGGGTAGAGGTCAAGGGCTGTGCAGTATCTTGCCGAGGTGATTAAAAAAACGGGTTTCATGGGGACGAAATCCGAGTTGAAGTTGTTGATGCGTGAGCAGTCGGGCTACTGGCACCCTGTCCCCCAAAACGAAGAAACGATTCCCTTTGACAACAGTCGTGACTACGGCAATGGTGTGTTGGTCTTTGTTGAAATGGCCGCCAACCGCCAGATTCAAAACGTGGATGAAGCAACGCGCCGTCTCACCGGTATCTTGCACGGCTTCACACGGATGCGTGAGCGCTTCCAAAGTCAAGAGGAAGAAATTGAGGGCTGGAAGCAATCCCTCTCCTATCAAGCAGAAGCTCTGAACCAACGGGAACAGGAATTTGAGCAGCGCAGAGAAGAACTCCAAGAACTAGAGGCGCAACTGGCCGGCGCTGAAGAGCAGCTAGCACAACTCAACAAATTGCGAGAAGAATTGACCGCCGAGGAACAGCGGATTCAAGCAGAGCGCCAAGCCCTTGAAAATTTACGCCACCAAGTGCACCAAGAGCAGCAGCGCTGGGAACAACTTAAATCAAGCCACAGCGTTGGCCTATCCCCAGAGCAAATTCGCCAAGTGGACTCGATTTTGCGGCAGTTGGCAGAGACCCTCAACAGTGGTGGGCGTCCTCAAATCGCGGAATGTTTTCAAATTTTAGACCAGCAGCAGGCCTTGCTGAGTCAATACTGGCAGCAACTGGAGCAACTGGAGCAGGAGCTGAGTCAACGGCAAGCTGCCCTAGAGGAACAACTGCAAGCCTTCCATGCAAAGGAGGAGACGTGGCGCACCGCCCAAGAACAATTTTGGCAAGACAGTCGGGCGATCGCCCTGCAGGAGGAACTCTGCCGCTACAAACAGTCCGTGCTTGAAAAAGAACGTCACCTCCTTGCCCAACAGGAGGAAATGATCCAGCAAATGCGCCAAGCCATGGTCAGTGATCTCACAGAGGCCGTGGATGTGAATGCCCTGATGAAAATGCCCATGGAGGAACTCGAAAAAGAAGTCGCCAACCGCGGTAATGACCTCAAACGTGCCTCTGCCTTTGTCAACGATCAAGAAGAAGAGCTAAAAATGGCTCTGGAGTCCTTAGCAGAACTGGAGCAAAAAGTCAAAGACGCCAGTGATTTCGATCGCCTGCAACTGGCAGGAGAACTGGAGGACGAACGCCAGCGCTGTAATCTGCTCAATCAGGCGCTTGAAGGACAGCGGCAAAATATCCGTGAAAAAGAAGCGATCTACAAAATCCACAAACAAGTGCTAGAGGCGCGCAAAGATCCCGCCTCCCAACAGGGCATTAGCCTCATTCCCATCCTCAGTGAACTGGAGCGCCAGTTTCAAGAGTACAGTGTGGCTGT
Organism: Thermosynechococcus sp. TG215; assembly: GCF_031583455.1. Taxonomy (NCBI): domain Bacteria; kingdom Bacillati; phylum Cyanobacteriota; class Cyanophyceae; order Acaryochloridales; family Thermosynechococcaceae; genus Thermosynechococcus; species Thermosynechococcus sp. TG215. Next base: position 2,205,227 of record NZ_CP134178.1, read on the forward strand.
CAATCAACTCGCGGAAGAATTGCAGCAGGCCTATACTGATCTCGAAAGTCTGCGCCACGACCTTGAAGAGCGCCGCAAACTGCAACAGCAGCAAAAAGATCAACTCAGTCAAGAAGAACAGGCACTGATTGAAGAGCAACGGTTACTCGCTGCCAAGCGCGGCCAAGCGAATCTACTGCGGGAGATTTTACAGCCCGTTCAAGATCGCCTCAATCACCTGCGCCAAGGCCTAGAGGGACTAAACCAAAATATCCTCAATGGCCGTCCCAGTGCTCTCATTTCTGAATTGCAGCAGGTCGTCATGAATCTAGGGCAGGGGGCTTAGTCGCTAATTGCGCTGCCGCATCGCGTCTCGGACTTTGGTTTCTCCTGCGCGGTTATTTTGCTCACGGTACAGTTTCAAAGCCACTTGATAGGCACTGCGAGCCTCCTGCCGCCGCCCTTGCGCTGCCAAGGCTTTGCCCAAGCGATAAAATCCCTCGGGATCTCTAGGGTTGATCTGCGTAGCTTGACGATAAATTGCCGCCGCTTCAAGGGGGTTGTTCTGCTGCATTAACAACTCGCCAAAGCTAAAGTAGGTGGCTAGCCGTTCCGGTTGCAAAGTGATTAGGCGGCGATAGGTTTGAATGGCTCGCTCGGGTTGATTCGCCGCAACGGCCAGTTCTGCCACCTGTTGTAGCAGATCCGCATTCCGCTGACCCAAGTTAGCCGCGCGATCAATCGCTTGCCAGCCATTGCTAGGATCGCCGGCGGCCAGAAGTGCCATCCCCAAGTTGAGTTGAATCGAGGCATTGCCGGGGGCAAGGGCTGCCGCCTGTTGCAGACTACTGAGGGCTTCAGGAATATTGCGTTGTTGGAGCAGCAAAACGCCTAATCCCTTTTGAGCCGCCCAATTGCGGGGGTCAAGACTGAGGGCGGAGCGGTAGGCCTGTATAGCGCCTTGGGGATCCCCCATGCGGGCGAGAATCACCGCCAGTCCTTCGTAGGATTGGGCATTACGGTTATTCAGGCGAATGGCTTGGCGGTAGGCGGCAGCAGCCCCGTGGTTTTCCCCCATCATCCCCAGACTGTAGCCGAGGGCATAGTAAAAATCAGCGTTTTGTTGATCCAGCTCAATAGCGCGTTGGTAGGCACGGGCGGCTTCGGCAAATTGTCCCTGCTGGGCATAGATGTAGCCAATGGCAGAATGCACGCGGGGATTACGGCTCTCGCTCTGGAGCAGTTGCTGATAAATGGCCAAGGCTTGGGCATAGTTTCCTGCTTCCACTAGCCGTCGCCCTTCTTGCATCAGCGTGCTGACTTGGCTATTGGCGTGTACTGGCGATGCCATCCAAAGGCCAAGACTGGCAATACTAGCCCACAAAAGGGAATTGAAGCGCATCGTGAGTGAGTCCTCCTCGCAAACGTTAACCCCAACTTAACGGTTGTTTACAGCTCTCTTAAGAGATACTGCAAATTCCGCCAAGGGCGATCGCCAAGGGTTAAGAGATCTAGTTAAGGCAAACTAAGGCTCTATTCTGGACAATTTTGACCCGAATGGCAAATCAAAAGGTAGGTGTGCGATGGCGAGACGATGCAACATTGCCCTTGTGGGCAGCTACAACAGTGGCAAAACAACCCTTGCAGAAAGCATTTTGCGCCTTACCCACGCCACGAGCAGTAAGGCCAGTAGTCTTCTAGATACCAGCCCTGAGGCTCGCGATCGCCAAATGGGGGTAGAACTGAATGTCGTTCATACCCAGTATGGAGACTTGGAGCTGACGCTTCTCGACTGTCCCGGCTCGGTGGAATTGCTGCAAGAAACCCTCAATGCCCTCGTGGGGGTGGATATGGCGATCGTTGTCTGTGAACCCCTGAGCGATCGCGCCTTTACCCTAACCCCCCTGTTCAAATTCCTCGATGACTGGCAGATTCCCCATATTCTTTTTGTCAACAAGATGGAGCGCGCCCATGACCCCTACATGGAGATCCTCGCGGCCTATCGCCAAGTTTCCAGTCGCCCCTTGGTACCCCACCAGTACCCCATTTGGCAGGGGGATGATCTCTTGGGCTACATTGACTTGGTGACGGAGCAGGCCTATCACTATCATGCGGGGGCAGCGGCGGATTTAGTTCCCTTTCCTTCGGAATTACAAGCCGTTGAACAGGCGGCGCGGGCGGAGCTACTGGAGGCTCTAGCCAACTATGATGACCACCTTTTGGAAGAACTCCTTGAGGATATTGCGCCGCCAGAAAGTGAAATCATGGCGGATCTGCGCTGGGAGTTGGGAGCCGATTTAATTGTGCCCGTCTTTTTTGGCAGTGCGCAAACGGACTACGGTGTGCGCCCCCTATTGGCAGCCCTTGATCGCGAAGCACCCGATGCCACAGAAACTGCTGCCCATCGCCAGATCAATGGTGAAGAACCCCTCGCCCAAGTGCTGAAGACCTTCTATCTACCCCAAGGAGGCGGCAAGCTCTCCCTCGTTCGGGTCTGGCAGGGTACCTTGACCGATGGTATGAGCTTGAATGGGGTGCGCGTGGGGGGTATCTACCGTGCCCAAGGTACACAACTGGAATCCTTGGGACAAGCCACAGCGGGGGACATCGTTCTCTTGGCGCGGCTAGAGGGCATTCGTACGGGTGAGACCCTCAGTATCAATGGTCAGGCGGTGCCTTTGCCCTGTGCCCCCCAACTAGAACCCGTCTATGCCTTGGCCATTACCCCCAGTAAACGCAGTGATGAGGTGAAGCTCACCAGCGCGCTGCAAAAACTCCTTGAGGAAGATCCGGCGCTGCGCTGGGAACAGCATGGCGATACCCATGAAATTATTCTCTGGGGACAGGGTGACATTCACTTGCAGATTGCCCTTGATCGCCTGCGCCGCAAATATAACCTACCGATGCAAACCCATCTCCCCCAAGTCCCCTACAAGGAAACCATTCGCCGCAGCACGAAAAACAGTCATGGCCGCTATAAACATCAAACCGGTGGCCACGGCCAGTTTGGCGATGTCTACCTCGATATTGCTCCCCTAGAACGCGGCAGCGGCTTTCAATTTAGTGAAACCATTGTCGGCGGCGTTGTGCCCAAGCAATATATCCCCGGTGTCGAGCAAGGGGTGCGGGAATTTCTCAACCAAGGACCGTTGGGATTTCCGATCGTGGATGTGGCGGTGACCCTCACCAATGGCTCCTATCACTCCGTGGATAGCTCTGAGCAGGCCTTTCGCCAAGCGGCTCGCCTCGCCATGCAAGCGGGAATTCCCCAGTGTGAACCGCAACTCCTAGAACCCATCATGGCAGTCCAAGTGTGGATGCCCCAAGCTTTTACGGCTAAGGTGATGCAGGCGTTGACGGGGCGGCGCGGTCAGGTTTTGGGCTACAGCAATAAGGAGGGTTGGCCCGGCTGGGAACAGATTGAGGCTTATTTACCCCAAGCAGAAATGCATGACTTTGTGGTGGAGTTGCGATCGCTGACAATGGGCACAGGTGGCTTCCATTGGCAATTTGACCATCTTCAAGAAGTACCGGAGAAACTGGCCGCGACGATTGTCCAGCGCCACAAAAAAGCCTAGGCTACCAGTTGAGCCGCCTTGGCCTGCAATTCCTGAAGTCGTGTGGCCATAATCTGCTGAATCTGCGCCTCCTGCTGGCGATCGCTCGCATCCAGATCATCAGCCACGGTGCCGGGAGCCGCTTGGAATTTCTTGAGTTGACGGTCAAAGAAACTATTGGGAAAGCGGCGATACTCAACGGTCTGCTGCTGGAGGTGGGCAGTGTGGCAAAACTGGTGCAGCCAATGGGCATAGGCCACATCCTCAGCCCCATAGCGAAATTGGCGAAACACCTCCTCTTCGGGAAAGCCGCCAATAAACTCATGGACTTCGCGGCGCACGGCGAGATTGAGCACCAGCGTTTGCTCGAGGCTTTTGTGCCAGTAGGGATGCAGGCGATCGCGACAATAGACCCCCGTGCGTACCGCCCCAAAATACGCTGGGGCATAGGGTGCGGGTAAAGGCTGATTCAACACCGATAGGGCTAAAAACAGATGCTCAGGGCGGTAGAGATCATCGGCATCACAGAAAAAAATCACCTCCCCTTTGGCCAAGCGCACCCCCATGTTCCGCGCTGCCGCAATCCCAATATTCGTCGGCAAGCCCACCAATTGTAGGGGCACGGCATTCGGCCATCCTGCCGTCGCCACATCACAGGTGTGATCCGTTGAACCATCGCTAATCAGGATGAATTCCCCCGCAGTGGCGTAGGGGAAGTGCTGTTGGAGGTAGCGGCAACTGGCGGCAATGCTCTCAAGGGTTTCCCGAAAGACCGTTTCTCCCCGTTGGGTCACCACATTGTAGGCGGGCATCACAATCGAGAAGGAACGTAGGCCAGCAAGTTCCACAGCAAGTCCCTCAGTCACTCGCCCTCATTTTCTCCCTAGGAGCGGCTGCGATGCAAAAATTTCCCGAGGGGTTGACAAACGCTCAGGGCATTCGCTACATTAACTAATGCTGAGTCTTGCCCCCATCGTCTAGAGGCCTAGGACACCTCCCTTTCACGGAGGCGACGGGGATTCGAATTCCCCTGGGGGTATCCTCCATTGGCAACCTCAACGTGAACGGTCGATATTTGATTCGCCGCTCCCCTGCCAAAGTGCCACAATACGGAAAGTAGTGCAGGAGACAAAGGATGGACTGGGCAACGCGGGTGATGCGGGTCACGCCGTCGGTAACGCTGGCGATTGATGCCAAAGCCAAGGCAATGCGCGCAGCGGGAGAGGATATCTGTAGCTTTAGTGCGGGCGAACCCGACTTTGACACCCCTGCCCACATTCGTGAGGCGGCAAAAGCAGCGCTCGATCAAGGCAAAACCCGCTATGGTCCGGCGGCAGGGGAACCGGCCTTGCGGCAGGCGATCGCCACCAAGCTCAACAACGACAACCACCTGCCCTATCGCGCCGAAAATATCCTAGTGACCAATGGCGGCAAGCAAGCCCTCTTTAACCTGATGCTAGCCCTAATCAATCCCGGCGATGAGGTGATTATTCCTGCCCCCTACTGGGTGAGCTATCCAGAAATGGTGCACTTGGCCAGTGGCACGCCGGTGATTGTGACAACCACTGCGGAAACCGGCTATCGGATTACCCCTGCCCAGCTAGAGGATGCCATTACCCCCAAAACACGGCTCTTTGTCCTCAACTCCCCCAGCAACCCCACGGGCATGGTCTATACCCCCGAGGAAATTCGCGAACTAGCGGCAGTCATTGTGCGGCATCAACTGTGGGTGATCTCCGATGAGATTTACGAGAAGATTCTCTACGATGGGGCTGAACACCTGAGCATCGGTGCTGTCAGTGAGGCGGCCTTTGAGCGAACCATTGTCTGTAGTGGCTTTGCCAAGGCCTATGCGATGACAGGTTGGCGTGTGGGCTATCTGGCAGGGGCAACCGATGTCATTAAAGTCGCCACGAAAATTCAGAGCCACAGCACCTCAAATGTCTGTACCTTTGCCCAATACGGTGCCCTTGCGGCTCTAGAGGGAAGTCAAGCCTGTGTGGCCGAAATGGTGGCCGCCTTCCGCGATCGCCGTGCCTGTATCTATGAACGCATTTCTGAGATTCCTCGCCTGCGCTGTCTCAAACCCCAAGGCGCCTTTTATCTCTTTGTGGATATTAGCGAAACGGGTTTAAGTTCCGTAGAGTTTTGCGATCGTCTGCTGGAGGAAGAAAGAGTGGCCACGATTCCCGGTAAAGCCTTTGGCATGGATGATCACATTCGCCTCTCCTACGCCACAGATTTGGCCACCATTGAAAAAGGCCTGACGCGACTGGCAAAATTTGTCGAGCGGCTCTAAATCCACAACTGCGCCATCGGTAGGAGAAACCCCGGCATCACCTCACTGCAATCAACCACCTCAGGGGAGTCCAAAACCACCACTTCCGCTTGGGGACGATAGAGTTCCACTTGACGGTCTTGGGAATTGATCAGCAGCCCCAAGCGCACCCCCAGTCGCCGATACTCCTGCATTTTGGCGCGTAAGCGGTCAATCGCATCCGAGGGCGATCGCAACTCAGCAACGAAATCCGGCACGATGGGGATAAAGCCCGTCAGATCAACGCCCTCTAGGCGGGGGCTAGCAATCCAGGAGACATCTGGGGAGAGTTTGCCGCCCCCCAAAGCTGTAAAGTCATAGCCCGTTGAGGAATCAAAGGCACGCCCCAGTTGCGTTTGCCGGTTCCAAAGCCCCACTTCCACAATCAGCTCAAAATTTTGGGCACCCGTTTGCCCCCCCGTTGGCGGCATGACAATCAATTCTCCAGCCTTGGTCAATTCTAGGCGCAGATCAGGATTATCGCGGCAGAGCTGATCAAACTGCTCTGGGGTCACCTGCACCGTTGCATTGCGGACATTGAGCAGCAGCGGCGAGCTGTCCACGGCTGTCGTAGAAGTCATAACAGTTGGTTCAAGCCGAATAACTTGATCCTAGCGAAGGCGACTTAGAGATGGTCTTTGACGTATTTCCACGCTAGTTTGGCTGCACCGACGATGCCCGCGTGATTGCCAAGGGTGGCTCGCAAACAGTGGAGGTTATTGCGGGAGGTGGGCAGCACCCGCTCTTCCAATTCAGCAATCATCGAGGGAAAAAAGAGGTCACTGGCGGCACTAATCCCCCCACCAATAATCACTGCTTCGGGGGTGAGGACATACACAAGGCTCGCAATGCCAGCGGCTAATTCACGGCCATAGCTTTGCCAGAGGGCGATCGCCTCAGGGTCACCATTGTTGGCCCGCTCTGCCATCTCATGGGGTTCACAGCCCCAGCGCCGCCGCAGGGCTTGGGCAGAAACATGTTGCTCAAGGGAACCGCGATTGCCACTGTTGCAGGGAGGCCCTTTGTAGTCGAGGGTAATCAGCCCCAACTCGCCGGCGGCGCCATCCCGACCGACAAAGAGATCGCCATTGAGGATAATCGCACCGCCGACCCCCGTCCCCAACGTCAGCAAAATTAAATCCTTAAACTGACTCCCTGCCCCTAGCCATGCTTCTCCGAGGCCGGCACAGTTGGCATCGTTGCCAATTACGGTGGGCTTGCCCGTCAACTGTTCGAGGCTGTCGCTAATGGGCACTTCATACCAGTCAAGGTTAATCGCACGGCGGGCAATACGACCAGTGGCATCCACAGGCCCCGGTATCCCCATCCCGATCGCCAGCGCCCGATCCTCCCCATCCAGTTCTTTAATCCCCTGCACAATGGCTTTAATCACCCGTTCTGGAAAGGGGGGCTGAGGGGTCGGCAACGTCAGGGCATTGAGGCAATCTCCCTTGGGACTAAAGCGCCCCATTTTGATGGCAGTGCCACCAAGATCAACACCAATCACGTAGGGTTCACTCACAGAGATTTTGTGGGTCTCAATTGCAGGCGATCGCGGGCATCGTCGCCCAGTTGAATCGTCACATCCGATGCTAACACACCTGTACTCTCCACCCGCACTTCACCAAATCCCAGCAATAACTGCACCCGCCGCGCTGCCGCCAAATCCCCCTGCTGAGCAATGATCCGTGTCATCGGGAGCGGTTGGGGCAATGGCTCTGCCAGCAAAGGATCAGGGTAACCGGCGGTTTGCAGTTGCTGACTCAGACGCATGACCAATGATTCTGGCAGGGTGGTATTTTGAATCGCAATGCGCACCTGGGCAGGGGGGGTCAAACCCGTCTCGCGCGGATCAGCCGTGGGAGTATCGCGGAAATAGTGATCCGTCAGCCAAGCAATCCGTTGGTAATCGGGCAACCAATAGCTCACTTCCACTTCATCGGTGCTGCCATTAAAGTTCCCCGGCAGCATCAGAAACTCCACCCGCGATCGCGGCAAGCTAGTGAGGAATTGCCCCAAGCTCATCAGTTCCTCAACCGTTAAATTGGTATCCAAGTTTTCGCGAATAATACTGAGAAGCTGGGGGGTACGGGCAAGGGTTTCGGGGCGAGCCGTTTGCTCCATTAGTGTCCGCAAAAACATCTGTTGTCGCTGCACGCGGCCAATATCGCCAAGGGCATCGTAGCGAAAGCGCAGAAATTGTAGGGCTTGGTTGCCATTTAGGTGTTGTCGTCCGGGCTGCAAATCAATGTAGAGGCGCTGACTGTCATCCCGATAGCGCATGGCTGTGGGTACATCCACTGTCACCCCCCCAAGGGCATCAATGAGTTTCTCAATGCCTTGAACGTTAATGCGCAAATAGCGATCGATGGGCACATCCCCCAGCAAATCACTCACGGTTTCCGCCGCCAGTGCGGGTCCACCGAGGGCATTGGCTTCGTTAATTTTGGCGTCCCCTCGGCCGGGGATAAAGGTCAGCGTATCGCGGGGAATTGACAACACCACTAACCGTTGCTGCACTGGGTCAAAACGCACGAGTAGCAGTGAGTCCGATAGCCCTTCAACGGAATTCACTAGGGCATGGTAGGTAAGGTTGGGGTCAGGCGGTTCATCTAAGTCGGAGGTTAAAACCTTGGAGCCAATGAGCAGTAAATTCAAGGGTTGATGGAGCCTTGCCCCTGTCCAGCGATCGCCCCGTTGAAACACCTGCCACTCCCGACTGCTGAGCGATCGCTGCATAAGCGGTGTACTCTGACTCAATAGCCCCCAGAGTGCCCCCAAGCTGCCGGAGATTAAGGCAACCCCTAGCCACAACACCAGTCGCCAAAATAAAACCCCTTCTTCAGGCGGAGCGGGTCGTCGTCGGTGTTGCCATCGAATAAACACTATTGCCTCGGCACACTAAAATTCCCTTAAGCCTACCATATAGCCCTTTTCTCCTATGACGTACATGAAGCGTCTTCGATACGGAGTTTCACCCTTTGGAGCCGGTGTCATCCCTGTAAAAAGAACTGTCAACAAGGTGGCAGGATACAATACTCAGATACCCAACCTATACGCAACCGATTGCGGCCAAAATGCAATTTATTGACCTTGCCGAAATTCATGTCAAAGCTGGAAAGGGGGGCGACGGCATTATTGCCTTTCGCCGTGAAAAATACGTGCCTGCGGGAGGCCCCTCAGGGGGGAATGGTGGCAATGGTGGGTCAGTCATTCTCAAAGCGGTACCCCATTTACAAACGCTGCTGGACTTTCGCTATGCCCATGTCTTCAAAGCGGACAATGGCCAACGGGGCGGGCCGCATAACCGTACGGGTGCCTGTGGTGCAGATTTAGTGATTGAAGTGCCCTGTGGCACCATGGTTTGGGATGCCGAAACCGAGGAATTGCTGGGAGACCTCACCACCCCCGGTCAAACGCTGCTGGTGGCTAAGGGGGGCAAAGGGGGTTTAGGGAATAAGCACTTCCTGAGTAATCATCAACGGGCACCAGACTATGCCCTACCGGGGCTAGAGGGGGAAGAACGGCATCTCCGACTAGAACTCAAACTACTGGCGGAAGTGGGCATTATTGGCCTGCCCAATGCCGGTAAATCCACCCTAATTTCGGTGTTGTCGGCAGCGCGACCGAAAATTGCCGATTATCCCTTTACAACCTTGGTGCCCAATTTAGGTGTGGTGCGCCAACCCAATGGTGATGGAACCGTGTTTGCTGATATTCCCGGTCTCATTGCCGGTGCCCATGCGGGGTTGGGGTTGGGGCATGAGTTTCTCCGCCATATTGAGCGTACCCGTCTGCTGCTGCACTTGATTGATGCCACGGCTGAGGATGTGGTGGCTGCTTACCAAACCATTCGCGATGAGCTAGTGGCTTATGGTCACGGCTTGGCCGATCGCCCGCAAATTATTGCCCTCAACAAAATTGATGCCCTAGAACCTTCCCAAATTGCTGCAGTTCAAGACACCCTTACTGCCTATGCCGGTCAACGGGTTTTTGCCATCTCTGCGGTGGCGCGTCAGGGGTTAGAGCCTCTCTTAGATGCCATTTGGCAGGAACTGGGGGTGAGCGTTTCCCATCAGTATTCTTGATTGTGACGGGTGCTGTTGAGGAACCACCGAGGAAAAAAATGAACACCAGAAGATGCCTTGTCCGGGGCGCGATCGCCCTTGGAAGTAGTCTGATTCTTGGTCTGTGTTCGCCAACTCTAGCCCAGCCATCCCCCCAGCAATTTCAGGAACTCGCCAATCAAATTGATCAACTGCGGGAACAAGGTAATATGCAGGCTGCTATTCCCCTAGCAGAGCGCTTTGTGACCTTAGTGGAAAATACACTGGGCAGCAACCATCCCCTTTTGGCAGCCAGTCTCAACGAATTGGCAAAGCTCCATGTTGAGCAGGGAAATTATGCAGCAGCACTCCCCCTCTATCAGCGGGCATTGACTATCTACGAGCGTGCTGGTGGGTCAGATCAACCAGAGGTGTCTGCAACACTCAATAACTTGGCCAATCTTTACCGTGCGCAAGGGAACTATGATACTGCGTTGCCAGTGTTTCAGCGGGCATTGGCGATCGCCGAAAAGACCCTAGGGTTCAATCATCCCGAAGTGGCGGTCATTCTCAATAACATCGGTCTCCTCTACACTGAGCAAAAAAAGAGGGCAGCCGCCCTGCCCTTGTATCAACGCGCCCTCAGAATCTTTGAGCAAACCCTTGGGGAGAAGAGTCCCTACGTGGCAACAACGCTGAACAACCTCGCAGCCCTGTATCGGGAACAAAAGAATTATGCTGACGCCTTGCCCTTGTACCAACGTGCCCTTCAGATTCGCGAACAAACGTTGCCCGCAGGTCACCCCGATATTGCTGCCAGCCTGAATAATTTAGCCACGCTCTATTTTGATCAGCGCAACTACGCAGCGGCACTGCCTCTCTATCAACGGGCGCTGGCGATCGCCCAATCCCGCCTAGGAGACCTCCATCCCAACACTGCCGTTGCTCTCGGCAACCTTGCTGCGGTCTATTGGCAACAGGGAGATTTGAGGCAGGCCCTTGCCCTACTGAACAATGTTCAAGAAATCGAAGAAAAGAACCTCACTCAAAATCTGGTCGTTGGCGCTGAGGATTACAAGCGTAGGTATCTGACTACCTTTCAAGACACGACGAATGCCATTCTCACGCTGCACCTGCAGAACCTGCCCCAAGATCCTGAGGCCACCGCCTTGGCTCTGACAACACTCTTGCGCCGCAAAGGGCGATTACTGGATTTTCTCAGCCAGAACCAAGCACGACTGCGACGGCAACTAGCGGCGCCAGATCAAGCGAAGCTCCAGCAACTCACCACATTGCGCACAACCATCGCTAAACTCGTTTTTGCTTCAGCAAAGCCAGCAGCTTTCTCCCAAGTGCAGCAGCTTCAAGCCCAGGCCAATCAACTGGAAGCCGAACTGAGTCTGCGCAGTGCTAGCTTTCGCGAACTCACTCAACCCGTAACCATCGCTGCGGTTCAACGAGCGATTCCGGCTAATGCTGCTTTGATTGAGTTTATTCGCTATCGCCCCTACGACTTGGGCAAACAGAGCTTTGGTGAGCCGCGCTATGGCGTCTATGTATTGCGTGCCACGGGTCAGCCCCTAGGGAGAGATCTTGGCACCGCTGCTGAAATTGATACCCAAGTACGCCAGACTCGCTTACGTTTGGCTGACCCTCGCTTACCCAAGGGTGAAGTTCAACGGGCAGCTCAAGTTCTTGCCGAGCGGGTGATGACGCCGATTCGTCCGTGGATTGGCAATGTGACTCATTTGCTCATTGCCCCGGATGGGGAGTTGAATACTATTCCCTTTCAGGCACTTGTGGATGCCCAAGGGCGCTATTTAGTGGAGTCTTACATGATCACATTGCTGACCTCTGGGCGCGAACTCTTGCGCCTTCAATCCCAATCTGTAACTGTTCATACTCCTTTGATTATTGCTGACCCTAGTTTCGATCGCTCCTTCGGCAATGCCCCTTCAGCAACGGTGCGCTCTCTTGATTTGCGGAGTTTGACTTTTGCTCCCCTACCGGGGACGACTGAGGAAGCGCAAGCACTGAGGGTGCTCCTTCCCCAAGCTCAGGTATTACTCCAAGCAGCAGCCACAGAAGCAGCGGTTAAGGCAGCAAATTCCCCTAAAGTTCTCCACTTGGCTACCCATGGCTTCTTTCTAGCCCCATCAGGAAACAGGGATATTCTGGAAAACCCCCTCTTGCGATCCGGGTTGGCCTTAGCGGGATTTAACCAACGCCAGAGTGGTTCAGATGTGGATGATGGTGTCCTTACTGCTTTGGAAGTGACCGGCATGAACCTCAGCGGCACAGAATTAGTGGTGTTATCGGCCTGTGATACGGGACGGGGGGAGGTGGTCAACGGTGAAGGGGTCTATGGTCTGCGCCGTGCCTTTACCATAGCCGGGGCGCGATCGCAGGTGAGTACCCTATGGAAAGTGGATGATCAAGTAACCCGCGATATGATGGTGGCCTTTTACCAAAATCTGCACCGAGGCATGGGGCGCACAGAAGCCCTGCGGCAAGTCCAGCTTCAGCGACTCAAGGATGAATCCCCCTACTATTGGGCGGCGTTTGTTTCCAGTGGTGATTGGTCTCCCTTAGCATTGCCCCGATGACGATGGTTCGTGCCATTCAATACCGTCTTGCACTGTGGTATGTGGGGGTAACGGCACTCCTGCTCCTCATCTTTGCCACGGGGTTCTTTTTCTATGTGCGGGGAACCCTGATCGAGCGCATTGATGACACCCTCAGCCACGTTGTTGAGGTGGTGAGTCGTTCCCTGATTATTGACACGGGCACGGCGGAAGCCATTGATTGGCAAACCAGTTTAGGCAGTAGTCCCCTTGCGGCACTGGAGGAGGATCACATTGACCTAGAGGGGTTTACTCCGGATCAGCAGTTGGCTTGGAGCACGTTTTCAGAACCCCTTGATCTGCCCTTGCATCTGAATCGGACAGCAGAAACGGTGCAGGTGGGGGAGGATCGCTGGCTACGGCAGATGACGGTGGCCTTAGTGGTGGGCGATCGCCTACTGGGCTATTTGCGGGTCAGCCATCCTTGGTTCGAGGTGACCCAACCGAGTCAAGCCCTACTCTGGGATCTCTTGGTTGGTATGACCATCACGCTGACACTGGTGAGTATTAGTGGCTGGTTTTTGTCACGGCTGGCGATCGCCCCCCTGCAGCAGTCCTATGCTTATTTGAAGCAATTTACCGCTGATGCTTCCCATGAATTGCGCAACCCCGTGGCCCTCATTCAAACCAATGTCCAGGTTGCCTTAGCCACTGCGGATCCGGAAACCCAACGCCAACAACTCCTAGTCATTGAACGCCTTAGTCGCCGCCTCAGTCGCTTAGTGGATGATTTGCTCTTTCTAACTCGTCAAGATAGCGGCATGATTCCCCTGCAGGCCCAGCCCTGTCACCTTGATGCCCTGCTTTTGGGGGTGATTGAGGAGCAAACGCCCTTGATTGAGCAAAAACACCTCCAACTGGCGTTGGAGCTTGCGGATCCCCAGACCTCAGAGACAGAGGCCTATCGTCTGTGGGGCAACCCCGATCACCTGAGTCGCTTGTTAACAAATATCCTCAGTAATGCCGTGCAATATACCCCTGCGGGGGGTCAGATTCAAGTGAGGTTGGATCAGCAGGGCAAATTCTACCGCTTGGTGATTGCCGATAATGGACCGGGGATTCCCGCCAGTGAACTGCCCCGCCTGTTTGATCGCTTTTATCGCCTTCAGGGCACAAAGTCCGAAGGGACGGGTTTAGGGCTGGCGATCGCCCAATCCATTGTCAAAGCCCACCGCGGTCAGATTCAGGTAACTAGCGAAGTCGGTCAAGGCACCTGCTTTACGATTCTGCTGCCAGCGGAAATAAAAGAGATCTAGATCGCTGGTACGATCATCGCCAGAGTTATCCCCAAATCCGCCAGTTTTATTAGGATTGCCACCACTGTGGAAAAGAAATCGCGTTCGCTTGCCCATGTTGCCACCATTGTTGCCGTTGCAACGCTGTTGAGTAAAGTCGCGGGACTGGTTCGCCAGCAGGCGATCGCCGCCGAATTTGGTGTTGGCGCCGCAGTGGATGCCTACAGTTATGCCTATGTGATTCCGGGGTTTCTCTTTGTGCTCTTGGGGGGGATCAATGGCCCGTTCCACAGTTCGATCATCAGTGTGGTTCTCAAGCAGCCGCCCGAAAAAGCCGCGCCCCTCGTGGAAACCATTACCACCGTTGTGGGTGCCCTATTACTGGTGCTGACCGCCATTTTGATGGTGCTGGCTGACCCCTTAATTCAACTCATTGCCCCCGGTGCCAGTCCAGAGATTCAAGCCTTAGCCGCAGAGCAGTTTCGGATTATGGCACCCTTGGCCGTGCTCTCGGGTTTGATTGGCATTGGCTTTGGTACCCTCAATGCTGCCGATCAGTACTGGTTGCCCTCGATGAGTCCCTTGCTGTCTAGTTTGGCAGTGATTATTGGCATTTGGTTCTTTGCCGATCAATTTGGCCCAGCAGTGCTCGCTTGGGGAACCCTAGCGGGAGGGGTGCTGCAATGGCTTGTACAAATTCCTGCCCAATGGCAAGCCGGCATGGGTACATTGCGATTACGTTTTGATCTCAATCGTCCTGAGGTGCGGGAGTTAATTCAACTCATGGGGCCTGCTACCCTATCCTCGGGAATGCTCTTGATCAGCGTCTATATCAGTCTCTTCTTTGCCTCCCAGTTGCCTGTGGGGGCTGCGTCGGCCTTGAGTTACTCCCAACTGCTCTTTCTAACGCCCTTAGGGATTCTCTCCAATGTGATCCTTGTGCCCTATATGCCCATTTTTTCAAAGTTGGCACAACCAGAACATTGGCCGGATCTCAAGGAACGCATTCGCCAGAGTTTGGTACTCACTGCCTTGAGTATGATGCCCCTCGGTGGCATGATGGCAGCTTTGGCATTGCCGGCAGTGCGGGTGGTCTATGAGCGGCGTGCCTTTGATTTTCAGGCCTCCCAACTGGTGGCGGCGCTACTATTGGTTTATGCCATTGGTATGTTTTTCTACCTTGCCCGCGATGTTATTGTGCGGGTCTTTTATGCCCTAGAGGATGGCCGCACACCCCTCTACATCACCCTCTGGGGATTGGGATTTAATGCCCTGTTTTGCTTTTTCTTTACCCAAGCCTTTGGCGCTGTTGGGTTGGCAATGGCCACTGTTGGAGTGAATACCGTATCGTTTATTGCCCTGACTTGGATTTTGCA
Source organism: Thermosynechococcus sp. TG215 (assembly GCF_031583455.1). Lineage (NCBI taxonomy): Bacteria > Bacillati > Cyanobacteriota > Cyanophyceae > Acaryochloridales > Thermosynechococcaceae > Thermosynechococcus > Thermosynechococcus sp. TG215. The sequence goes on from NZ_CP134178.1 coordinate 2,220,361, forward strand.
CCGTCGTTTGGGGGGGCTACCTTGGGGGGAGCTAATTGTGCCCTTGGTGGGAATTGCCCTAGCCAGTGTGCTCAGTGGTGGGGCAGGTTGGGGTGCCCTCAAAGGACTGGAATTGCTCTGGGGGCGGGAAGGCTTGGGGGTGCAACTGTTGCAGTTGGCGATCGCCGGCAGTGTCAGCCTGATTGTTTTTGCAGCGGCTATCTCGCCCCTAAATCTACCGGAGCTAGAGTTTTTCCTGAGCAAAGTACGGCGGTTTTTGCCCAAGCGATACCAGTCATAGATTGCATAGTATGCTAGTAGATCGGCCAATAACGAGCCGCGTTTTTCCCCTCTCCGTTGCCTCTTATCCCATCTGCCTCTGCCGTGGAGTACACCATGAAAGTTGTTTGTTCACAATCAGTTCTCAGTAGTAAGCTCGCCCCCCTGAGTCGCGTTGCGCCGAGCAATCCGTCGCACCCGATTTTGGCGAATATTCTCCTGCAAGCTGAAGGTGGCCGCCTCGGACTCTCCGTCTTTGATCTCAGTTTGGGGATGCAAATCTGGCTGGATGCAGAGGTGAAGGTGCCGGGGGCAATTACTGTTTCTGCCAAGCTCTTTAGTGAGATGGTGGCGCGAATGCCCAATCGCGATATTGAGATTACGGCGGAAGATACGCGGGTGATCCTCGACTATGGCAGCGGTTTCTTTGAGATTCAGGGGATGAGTGCCGAGGAATTTCCTGCTCTGCCCACGTTAGAGGATGTGACACCTGTAACCTTGACCGCAGAGGCATTGCGGCGGGGACTTCAGGGGAGTTTGTTTGCGGCGAGCACCGATGAAACCAAGCAAATTCTCACCGGGTTGCATGTGACGTTTGAGATCGATCGCCTTGAGTTTGCAGCAACCGATGGTCACCGCCTCGCCGTTACGCTGACTGAACAGCCTGTGCCGGAAGCCCTCTCGCCGATTACAATTCCGGCAAAATCCCTCAAGGATCTAGAGCGGCTGATGGCAAAACAAGACGGGGATGTAGCGCTGCGCTGTGACCCGACTCAAGTGGTGTTTGATATTGGCAACGATGCTCGCATTACCAGCCGTCTGTTGGAGGGGCAGTATCCCAATTACCGCCAACTCATTCCCAAAACCTTTGCGCGCCAAGTCACGGTGGAGCGATCGACCCTAGCAGATGCCCTAGAACGGGTGGCAATTCTTGCGGCTCAAAAGAATAACGTCGTCAAAATCAACATTGATGCCGAGGCTCAAGAACTCAAACTCTCGGCTGAGGCGCCGCAATTGGGCAGTGGCGAAGAGAATGTACCGGCTCAGATTTCTGGGGAGTCGATGGAGGTGGCCTTCAATGTCAAATATCTTCTCGAAGGACTGAAGGTGATGAATAGTTCAGAGGTGCAACTGCAACTCAACGGCGAAACCCAGCCTGCGATCCTCCTCCCCCTTGGGGAAGCCCAGATGAAATACTTGGTGATGCCGATTCAAATTCGCAGTTAGCGCAGGAAATTGCTGGTGAGCCAAAAGGTGACGAAAACGCCAATGCCCACCAGTTGATCCACATTGAGGAAGACCCCCGGCAGACCAAGCTGGTAAATGCCCACGGCGATCACTGCGCCCAATATCAAGGCAAGGAGGGTGATCAAAAAGGCACGGCCAAGGCGTTGTTCCTTGCGTTGCAGCCACACGAGGTTAAAGCCAACCCCCAGTGACAGCACCAATGCCAAGGTATCGGGATTGGCCTGAGACAGCCCGATCGCCATCAGAACGGCATAGACCGTTGAGGTAATGGCAATGCCCCGCAGGTTGGGGGTGTCTAACTGTTGCTGCCACCACTGAAGGGCGGGATGATTCGCAATGCGATTGGGCTTAGCTGGCGCCGGTTCATTGAGTTGCTCAGCATAGCGAATGCGCTCAGGCACTTTGATTTTGCCCTCTTGGCGTTGCCGCAGCCGATCCATCAAAATGGCATCGTAGGCTGCTTCAATTTCGGTACGCTGCCGTTCATCCCCCGGATGAGCCGCTAATAGCGCATCCCGTGCTTCCTTGATTTGCTCGAAAGAAGCGTCTTCCGGCACTTGCAGCTTTTCGTAGGGGTTGTCACTCATGGCAAATTGATCTTTGTTCATTGGCCATTCTTACGGGCGGTATCAACAGCGGACTGAAGGCTACCCTACAGCTTAACGATGCCGCACCTTTCCAAGGAGCTAATTTTGCTCGTTCAGAGAGATGGCAGAGAAAAACGCTGTAGCACAATCGCCTTCCCTCAAATTCTAACCACTTCCTAGGGAAAACGAGAGAAAGTAGCGCTCAAAGGGATACAACCGCCTAAATTGTAACAAATCATTTACTTTCGAGATTTTTAATAATTCTTTACAACGATGCGGGCGATCGCCCCCTAGGAGAAACGTTTCTTTTTTCAGATGTTTTTTGGCGCGATCGCTGGGCAGGTCAATTTTAGCCTTGGGTGCAATCGGTCAGGGAATGACTTGGCGGGGGGAGTTTTTGTATTTTTGTTTAATTTAACTAAAAAACTAACAGCAAAAAAATTAAAGATAACTTCTCAAAGAACCGCCAGTTTCCTGAGAGACTTCCAAAACTTGAAAAAGCGTTTGCTCATCCTCAAATCAGCTGAAATTTTATTACAAAAAGATTATTTTTCTAACCACTGCCGCTTCTAGCGATCGCTGGCCGAGAATAGCAGTTAGGTCATCGTGTCGCTCCATTACTTAGGAGGCAAGGTCAACGTGAAACTCGCAGTGTACGGTAAAGGCGGAATTGGCAAATCCACCACCAGTTGCAACATCTCAGTGGCGCTGGCGCGGCGGGGTAAGAAAGTCCTGCAAATTGGCTGTGACCCCAAACACGACAGCACATTTACCCTGACAGGCTTTCTGATTCCCACCATCATTGACACGCTCCAAGCCAAGGACTACCACTACGAGGATGTCTGGCCAGAGGATGTGATCTACAAAGGCTATGGCGGTGTGGATTGCGTCGAAGCGGGTGGCCCCCCGGCTGGGGCAGGTTGTGGTGGCTATGTCGTCGGTGAAACGGTCAAGCTCCTCAAGGAACTCAATGCCTTCGATGAATACGATGTCATTCTCTTTGACGTTCTGGGGGATGTGGTCTGTGGTGGCTTTGCGGCCCCCCTTAACTATGCCGATTATTGCCTGATTGTCACCGATAATGGTTTTGATGCCCTCTTTGCGGCGAATCGCATTGCCGCCTCCGTCCGTGAAAAAGCGCGCACGCACCCCCTGCGCCTCGCGGGTCTCATTGGTAATCGCACCAGTAAGCGGGATCTCATTGAAAAATATGTGGAAGCCGTGCCCATGCCCATCCTTGAGGTGCTGCCGTTGATTGAGGATATTCGCGTGTCACGGGTCAAGGGCAAAACCCTCTTTGAGATGGCCGAAAGCGATCCCAGTCTCAACTATGTCTGTGACTACTACTTGAACATTGCCGATCAAATTTTGGCGCGGCCTGAGGGGGTGGTGCCCAAGGATGCCCCCGATCGCGACCTTTTTGCCCTGCTCTCCGACTTCTACTTGAATCCCCAAGGGTCAGAACGGTCACTCGCAGCGGTCTAAAACTCCCCTAGAATACTCCACGGATCCCCTTCGCTGGAGTGAGTATGAACCCTGAGCAATTACGGCAAAGCGCACGCAGTAAGTGGCTGGCCTACTACCAAGAAAACCGCCATTGGATTGTCCGCTTGGCGATTTGGAGTACCTATCGCGGTCAACGGCGCCCCTCCTCAAGTTTTATTTTGGGGGTGCTGACGGCTTTGGAACCGCGCTTACTGGATGCTCTACCCGTCATTGTCGAACTCAGCAACGATCCCGATCGCATTATTTCTGCCTTGGGCTTGAACTTCAACCCCGACGAAGAACTGACCAACGGCGATAACCCTGCTCAACTGCTCCCCGAACCTCGCTTACTACCCCCTAAGCCCTTTGTCAGTAATCGGGCTGAAGAACACGGTGAGGAGGCTGCTCAAAGTCATCAAACCTAGTTCCAATCGTTTCTAAATTTGGAGGCTCTCCCTATGACTGCGACTGCTCCCAATGCCCTCAACTTTGAGTGTGAAACGGGCAATTACCACACCTTTTGTCCCATCAGCTGTGTGGCTTGGCTGTACCAAAAAATTGAAGACAGTTTCTTTTTGGTCATTGGCACCAAGACCTGTGGCTACTTTTTGCAGAATGCGATGGGGGTGATGATTTTTGCGGAACCCCGCTATGCCATGGCGGAGCTAGAAGAGGGAGATATTTCGGCGCAACTCAATGATTATGAAGAGCTAAAGCGCCTCTGCCTCCAAATCAAGCGCGATCGCAACCCCAGTGTCATTGTCTGGATTGGCACCTGCACCACGGAAATTATCAAAATGGACTTGGAGGGACTGGCGCCCAAGCTCGAAGCCGAAATTGGCATTCCCATTGTTGTGGCTCGCGCCAATGGTCTCGACTACGCCTTTACCCAAGGGGAAGATACGGTGCTAGCAGCCATGGCCGCCCGTTGTCCCACGCCCACAGCGGTGAGCGATCCAGAGGAACGCAACCCCATCCAGCGCCTTCTCAACTTTGGCAAGAAAAAAGAGGATCTCCAAGCTGAATCCCACCAGTACCACGACCACCCACCCCTTATTCTCTTTGGCTCTCTGCCCGATCCCGTGGTGACCCAACTCACCTTGGAATTAAAAAAACAGGGCATCAAGGTGTCAGGATGGCTGCCTGCCAAACGCTATACCGAATTGCCAGTGATTGATGAGGGCTACTACGTTGCTGGTGTGAATCCCTTCCTCAGTCGGACGGCTACGACCCTGATCCGCCGCCGTAAATGCAAACTGATCACCGCCCCATTTCCCATTGGTTCGGATGGCACCCGCGCTTGGATTGAGCAGATTTGTACCACTTTTGGGATTCAGCCCCAAGGCCTAGCAGAGCGGGAAGCCGAAACTTGGGAAAAACTGAGCGACTACCTTGAATTGGTGCGAGGCAAATCGGTCTTTTTCATGGGGGATAATCTCCTAGAGATCTCCCTAGCGCGGTTTTTGATTCGCTGTGGTATGCGGGTACTAGAAATTGGCATCCCCTACATGGATAAACGTTACCAAGCAGCCGAGCTAGAACTCTTGACGAAGACTTGTGCCGAAATGGGGCATCCCCTCCCCACCATTGTTGAAAAACCCGATAACTACAATCAACTTCAGCGGATTAAGGCGCTCCAGCCCGACCTTGTGATTACGGGTATGGCTCATGCCAATCCCCTCGAAGCCCGTGGCATCAGCACCAAGTGGTCTGTGGAATTCACCTTTGCCCAAATTCACGGCTTTGGCAATGCCCGTGACATTCTAGAACTCGTTACCCGTCCGCTGCGGCGCAATCAAGCCCTTGCAGGGTTAGGTTGGCAAAAAATGGTGACCCACTAAAGAATGAACCCCCTCTGAACAGACTCGGAGGGGGCAATCCCTACTTAGAGGCCTTAGCGTCGCCGTGGGGGTTGGAGAATCTGGTTTTGCAGGTTAGGCGGCATACTCCCCGGTGTTGGCGAGTACTGATAGCCGAACCCCGCATTCTGGGTATCATCAACAATCTTCGGCGTCACCATCACCACCAGTTCATTGCGTTGACGCTGGTTGCTCTCGCGGCGGAACAACCGCCCCAACAGGGGAATGTCTCCTAGGATTGGAATCTTAGTCACCAACGAGCGATCTTGATCTTGGATGATGCCCGCCAGCATCAAGGTTTGGCCATCCCGCAAGCGAATCCGCCCCGACTCCATCCGCCGTTGCGAGATCAGTGTCCCCGTGGAACCACCCGTCCCTGGGAAAATCACATCATAGGTACCGCTGGGAGCACTTACCTCTGGAGACAATTGCAGCGTTATAAAACCATTATCGTCAATTTGCTCTACGGTGACATTAAAAATCACCCCCACAGGTCGCAGGATTGGGCGAATCTGTTGAGTCGCGATCGCCCCGCCGCCACCAGTGGCTTGTTGAGCAGCAGTGGATTCAATGCCAGAGAAAATTTCTTGGGTCAAGTTGACTTGCGCAGCGCTGCCTTCCTGAATGACAAGGGTGGGGTTGGTTAGAATTGTGGCATTGCCAGTTTCAATAGAAAGTCGAAGCTGCGCAAAAAAGTCGCTCAGTAGATTCCCCACGGGTGTACTGCTAGGTGCGCCAGTGAGGGGGGCAGGGGCAGGCACCCCAGATACAGGTGGCGTGGTGCCGCGAATCACCGTTAAACCATTTGGATCTAAAATGGCTCCCCACAGGCTGCTGCCAAAATTAGTAATTAAGTCTGCATTGGCTGTGCGTCCTCGCAACAGGTTCACATCAATAAACTTGACATTGACCATTACCTGCCGCTTACGGATGTCAAATTGCTGAATCAGTTGGGTGGCAATTTCTACCTTGCGGGGGGAGCCGATGAGGGTGACTGTGTTGGTGCGGGGGTCACCCACCACCTCTAGCCCCTTTAGCAGGGAGCTACGGCAAATTTGACCGACGACCTCGCTCGCTGCTGCTGGTACTTGCAGCTGCTCACAGCCGGTTGGCGCTTGGGATGGACCTGTATCTGGCAAGTTTGCGCCATACATTTCCAAAAGCTGCACTGCCCCTAGTTGCAGGTCACCCTCAGTGGTACGGGTTTCGCGGTTGAGAGCAGTTTGGGCGGTTGTTGCAGCCTGAGCACCCCCAGTTCCGCCCCCGATGGTGCCACCGGTTTGGGCAAGGGAGCTAATTTCCCGTTTCGTTGAACCCGCCCCAAAGACCCGCATCTGATTAAGGCGAATGGTGCGCACGATGCGGTTTTGGGCATCGGGGGGTAAGGCTTGACCCACAAAGATAGTGCGGCCTTGGCGATTGGCTTTGAGGTTAGTGACCCGCAGCACATAGTTGAATACGTCTTGAACGGATTCATTCTCGATATCGAGGGAGATGGTGACGCCGCCCCCTTCCCCATTGCCTTCCGGAAAGACAACGTTCATATTGGCGGCACGAGCCAGTAGGGAAAGAACCTCCCGCACTGGAGCCTCCCGCAGCAGTAGGCGGGGAATCCGTTCATTGGTGCCCAGTTGGATGACATCCGCATCCGCATTGAGGGGGCTAATCAGCATATCGCCAACAGGGGGTGGCACTGGGCGCGGCAGAAAAGGCGGCACCGCACTAGGGCCGGGGGGCATGGCCATGGGTTGACCCGTGGGGGCAACTTGGGGGCCAGCAGAGCCTTGAGCGGTGATGAAGTTAATTTGCAGGCCATCGCGTCCTTCGCGGATGACTTCACCAATGGGAGCAGCACTAATGCCATTCACGGTGACGCGGATGGTTTTGGCGTCCAGTTGCACCACCTCGACGGAGGAGATACCGGGGGCGGGGTTGTCTTGGCGGAAGGCACCCCCTTGGGGCAGGCGCAGTTGGCTATTGGGAATATCAGCAATGGAGGCATTGCCGCGATTGACTGTGAAAACCGCTGGCCGTAGATTCCCCTGCACGTTGAAGAGGAGTTGAATGCCGTTGGGCGCTGTTACCAGACGAACTCCCGTGATTTCCGTTGCTGTGGCCCAAGTGGGGGTTTGACTGGCAGCAACAAGGGCGGTTGTGGCCACCCCTAAGCCGAGACGATGTAAAAGCTGACTCACGATGCTTGACTCCTCACGAATGCCACCAAATGTATGAAAAGAGAATGCAACTCGCTCCCAAGACACTCTACGCTGCTTTTTGGCTTGCCATGCGCTATTGCTGCTGTTGTTGTTGCGGTTGTCCTTGCTGCTCACCTCCTTGGGGTGGGGGGGCCAAAGCGGCAATTTCCTCAGGGGTTAGGGGTACATAGGCCATGAGCTTAAATGTGGTAATCACTTCGCCGGGCTTATCAGCAACGAGTTCCATCGTCAGGTTGTTAATCACGAGGAAGTTCTGCTGCTGGTCAATTTTTTGCATGATCTGCAAAATGCTGGGAAATGACCCTTGAATCGTAACGTTGGTTACCTGTTGTTTTAGTTTGGCATTTAATTCGGGGCCAAGGGAGCCATCTTGGACAATTCCTGAAGCTGCACTATCGGGTTCAAATGTGGTCAGTTGGGCGCCGCTGGTCAAGATCAGGCGGTTAATGTCAAGGAGGAGGGTGTCTAGGGCTTCCTGTGTCGCAAAGAGCGATCGCACGTCACGATTTTGCCGCTTGGCGCGCTCTAGCCCCGCTACCACATCATTGAGTTGCTTCAGGATCACTTCCCGCTGGGAGAGGTCATTTTCCTGCTGGGCAATTTCCTCCTGTAACTTAGCCGCTTCCTCCAGTTTGGGGGCAATGAGAAGACTCCCCAAGTAAACCGCTGCTCCCAAACCTACCAAGGCAATAAGGACACCACTGACGACGGGTGTCAGGGTAATGCCAAAGACCGTCGGATAATTGGGTGCGGGTTCCTCAATCGGCGGGCCGCCAAAATCGCCAGTTAGGGTCATTCCTGTACCACTCCTTTTTCTTTGAGAAATTGAATGCGCGCCACCAGTCCTTCAACGCCATTGGCCGCGAGTTCTTCAAGGAGTTCCGATGCTGGCACGCTGGCGATCGCCGTCTTGATATTGAAGGAAACCCTTGCGGTTGTCTCTTCCTCACCCTGTTGATTTGCCCGTTCCGCCTTCACCAACTGAGTGGCCTTGCCATCAAAGAAGGGAGAGCGATTTTGCAAGAGCAAAAGAAAGTCACTGACTGCATCAAAGGAGACGGCTGTGCCTTCAATCGTTAGCTCTTGGCCTGTTTGTCCGCCTTGGGTAATCCGTCGAATTTGTACTTCCCCTGGCGTTTGAGTTGCCATATTGCGTATCACCGCCGACCAAGGTTTGACCTGATTAAACACCGTGGCTAGGGCTTTGGTTTCTGCGGCAATCTGTTCCTGCTCTTTTTTAATTTCATCCATGCGTTGCAGGTCTGGAGAAATGGCTGCGAGGCGATCCTGAATGCTTTTTTGTTTAATCGTCAGTTGTTGCAGCCAGAGGTTGGCACCCACCGAGCCGAGGAGAGCTAGCCCCACAAAGAAGAGGGCAGCGACACCACCGATAATAATCGGCACATTACTCATTCCTGCCGCTGCGGTTGTGGTAGCAGCCATGCCCCCCACTTCGGGACGTTCTTTAAGGAGGTTAATCTCAATTGAGTACATCGGGGATGCTCCTAAGCGCCACGCAGACCAAGACCAATCACCGTGCCGAGGGCAGGGCGTTTTTCGAGGGGAATCTCTTCCGGGGTTTGCAGTCCCAGCAAACTAATGGGGTCAACCAAAGTGGTGGCATAGTTGAGCCGCTGACTAAAAAACTCATCCACTTGACCAATACTGGCACCGGGACCGGCAAGCAGCAACTGCGAGACCTCTAGACTTTCCCCTTGGTTGAGGTAAAAGTCAATGGAGCGGCGGATTTCGTCTGCTAGATCGGAGAGCACTCGCAAAATAGCGGCACCACTGGGGTTGAGTGCTCCGGTCACATCCATCGGCTCTAGGGGAACGGTCAGATTCTCAATCAGGTCAACGCCCATCGAAGGCGGCAAGTTCATGGCGCGGCTAATGGCTTCTTGCATCCGTTCTTTGCCAATGGGCACTTTGCGGTTGAACTGGGGAATGCCATCTTTGACGATGCTAATTTCTGTGCCCTCGTCGCCTATATCAATAATCGCTGCTGCTTCGCCCACAAACTGCTGTAGTGAATCCCGCAGGGTACGCATGAGGGCAAAATTGGTCACTTCAAGGGCGGTGAGTTGTAAACCGGCTTGGGTAAAGGCATTGATATAGGCATCGGTCACTTCGCGGGGCGTGCCCACGAGCAAAATTTCTACCCGCTCAATGCCATCTTCATCAAGGGAGGTTCCCAGCTTTTGATAGTCAACATCGGCCTCTTCACGGGGAAAGGGCAGGTACAGTGGGGCTTCCTGCATGAGAACCACTTCCCGCAATTCGTAGTCGGGTAATTCCGCAGGCAGGCGAATCAGGCGAATCACGGCTTCATTCATGGGAATGGCACTGATCACCTCTTTTTGTTTGATGCGCTTATCCTCAATCCCTTGACGGATGGCATCGGCGACGGCGGTGGTGTCAATGATGCGGCCTTCTTCAATGGCGCCTTCACTCAAGGGCACTGAGGCCATAGCGGTCATTTTCAGACCCTGCTTTTGCCGCTGAAGCTGTACGATATTGACCCGCTCTGGGGTGAGTTCAATCCCCAAGCCCTGCTTTGGTTTTGCAAATAGATTTCCCAGCACAATATCACCCACCAGTGAACGGTCAAGTTTGCATTAGCGAGATGGTGTGAAGAGTGAATTTCAGAACGAGGCCACACCCTAATCTGACAGGGTTATGGAAACACCTGTGTTGCTAAGGCGATCATAACCAATGTGCATCGGCTCTTTCCAATGCATTGGTATGGTTTGCAAAGTGGCTTTATGCAAAACTTGAGCGATCGCTCTTGGGGAAAGTCACCAGCGATCGCCAAATGATGATATTAGTTTTTCTTGATTAAAATCAATTAGGGCTGAACAATCACTCGTGTGCCCACCTCAATTTTTTCAAAGAGGGCGCGAATATCATCGTTGCGCATCCGCACACAGCCATGGGAAACGGCTTGGCCAATCAAAGATTCATTCGTTGTGCCGTGGAAGCCAGCATAGTTGTTATTTCCCATGGGGGCAAAGACAATCAGGCGATCGCCCAAAGGGTTGCGACCCCCCGGCGGAACCAAAACCCCCGTAAAGGGATTACGCCATTGGGGATTGACGACTTTGTGCAGCACTCTGAAATTACCTTGGGGCGTTTCCCAGCCCGGCTTGCCCACGGCCACGGGATAGCTAGCTAATACTTGATCACCTTCATAGAGAAAGACGCGGCGCTCCCGCAAGCGCAAGACAATTTTGCGTTCCAAAGCGGGTAGAAACGGAGTTGCCTCACCAAGGGGGGGAAGTGCCAAGAGCGCTAAGGTGGTCGGCAAGTACGGCTCTGACTCAGAGGCACGGCTCACCTTCAATTCTTCAGCACCCACAGCAGCCATAGGCAGGGTGGCGATCGCCCCCAGTGCTAAACCCAAGGTTTTTCCTCTGACCCAGCCCAACATGAGAACAACTCCGATCTCTCTCAGGATGTTTAGAACAGAATTTGTGTTGGCGGTGCCGGCGGTGGTGCTGCGGGGGGAATGGCAGCCGGACGCGGAGCCGGTGCTGAGCCACCCACTTGAGGCACTCGAATGGGGGTTACCGCGACATACTCAGGGGCAGGCACGATGGCGGCACAGATGATTTTGGCGGTGGGCACACTGGCCTTTGGATCCAAAATCACTGCCACATCCAGACCTTCAACAATTTCCTTGCGGAAGGGGCGCTGACGGTGCTTGCGATCAAACACCACCACAATCTCTTCACCCCAAGGTTGCCGCAGGGTGACATTATCCCCATCAATGTTGGTGACAACGCCCCGCACAGCCTTCACCTGCTTGGCTTCGGCGGGAGAAAGTAAAACAGTGGTACAGGTTGCCATTGCGGCCAAGGCAACAAGAGCGGTACGACGCAGATTCAACACAGTTCAACTCCTGATGTTTTTTTTGTCTTTGGACGATTTAAAGATTGAATACTGAAAACTGAATACTGAGGAGTGAATAATTACCCGCATTCTACGTACGCCAACCTTGGGGCGTCAAGGCTAGAGCATAAATCTTGATGTTTTCTTATGTTTTCTTCAGCAAATTCAGCTTACAGAAGCTGTATGCAGGCGCGAGCGATCGCCCAATCCTCTTGGGTCTGAACCACGAGAACCCGTACGGGAGCAGTCGGCAGCGCAATGTCGCGATCGCCTTTACCCTCTTCGTTAGCTGCGCTATCTAACTCAATTCCCAACCAACCTAGCCCTCGGCAGACATCGCGGCGCACACCGGCGGCATTTTCACCAATTCCTGCTGTGAATACCAACGCATCGAGACCACCAAGAGCCGGCAGAAGGCTCGCAGTGCCCCGTTGCAGGGAGTAGATAAAACAGTCATAGGCCAACTGCGCTTGGGTGTTTCCCTGATCAATGGCCGCCAAAACCTGTCGCAAGTCATTACTGACCCCAGAGACGCCCAATAGACCCGATTGGCGATTCACCAGACGATCGAGTTCTTCAACTGTCTTGCCCCGCCGCAGCAGATAGAGCAAAATCCCCGGATCAATGTCGCCACAGCGCGTCCCCATCATCACTCCCGCCGTGGGGGTAAAGCCCATTGTGGTTTCAACGGAAACGCCGCCCTTGACCGCCGTCAGGGAACAGCCATTGCCGAGGTGACAGGTAATTAGGCGCAACGCTGCTAAGGGACGCTGCAATAGGGTGGCTGCCCGTTCACTGACGTATTGATGGCTAATGCCATGGAAGCCATAGCGTTGAATTCCCGCGGTGGTCAATTCATAGGGAATAGGGTAGGTGCGCGCCACTGCCGGCAATTGCCCATGGAAAGCGGTGTCAAACACAGCAACTTGGGGTGTTTGGGGACAAATGTCGGCCATTAATTCCATTCCCAGCAAGTTGGCTGGATTATGGAGCGGCGCATATTCACTAAATTCGGTAATTGTTGCTTTCACCTGCGCATCCACGCGCACCGCTGCTTGGTAATGGCTACCCCCATGAACCACGCGATGACCAATGATCGTAATCTCTGCAAGGCTTTCTAGGAGCGTTGTCGAGCCATTGGTGAGGGTGTCTAGGAGCGTTTTGAGCCAGTCCTGTAGGCCTGCAATTCCCCCCTCTGGATGGGTTAGGCTGGCTTCGTAGCGCTGGTCGGCAGTTGTGATCTTGAGCCGCGCCACCGTTGGGTCTTGTCCCCAATCGAGCAGGCCTTGCCAAAGGGGAGCGGGGGGTGTGGCAGCCATTGCCGCCATTTCAGGTGCTAACCGATACAAACAGGCTTTGAGGCTACTAGAGCCAGCATTTAACACCAGCACCGTGATCATGGCAGGCCTGCAAAAGCATCGCCTCTATCCTAGCCAAGCGCCCGTGGCAACCGATGCAGCGCAGAACACCTTGAGGCGAAAAAGAGAGCCCTAGAATTGGGACAAGCATTGGGGAAGTCAGCGTGTTTTGGCAAAAGCTTAAATGGCGGCGACACGGTGTGTATCTGCTGTTGTTTCTATTGGGGCTGTTGATTGCGGCTGTGGTGCTCACTCAATTGCGATCGCACCCAATTCTCCGCCCTGCCCTAGACCCGCTGCCTCAACATCCGCAAATCGCGGTACACATGAATCACTCCCAAGCCCACAGTTATCAAGAACCCTATCGCCCCTATACCCGTGAAGGGGAAGACCTTGAGGCAATCATGATTGAGCAGATTGCCAAGGCACAAAAGACGATTGATGTGGCGGTGCAGGAGTTTCGCCTACCCAATCTGGCCAAGGCCCTAGTAGCACGGCAGCAGGCGGGAGTGCGGGTACGAGTGGTGATGGAAAATACCTACACTGCGCCTTGGGCAACCTACAGCCCTGCGCAAGTGAGCGCCATGGATCGGAGAATGCGGGAGCGCTACAACGACTGGAAAGCCCTCGTGGATACCAATGGCGATGGCCAACTCAGTGCAGCGGAACTCAGCGATCGCGATGTGCAGACGATTCTCAACGAGGCCAAGATTCCTTGGATTGATGACACTGCCGATGGCTCTAAAGGCAGTATGCTCATGCACCACAAGTTTATCGTGATTGATAATCGCCAAGTCATTGCCACTACAGCGAACTTTACCCTCAGTGATGTCCATGGCGACTTGGGACGACCCGATACCCGTGGCAATGCCAACTCCCTCTTGGTGATTGATAGCCCCGCCGTGGCACGCCTATTTACTGAGGAATTCAACATTATGTGGGGGGATGGTCCCGGTGGTCAGCCCAACAGTCGCTTTGGGGTCAAAAAGCCAGTGCGTCCCCCTCAACGGGTGGTGGTGGGCGATGCCATGGTCACGGTGCGCTTTTCACCAACCCCGCGATCGCAACCCTGGGCGGCCTCTACCAATGGCTTGATTGGCCAAACACTACGTCGAGCACGCCAAAAAATTGATATGGCGCTCTTTGTTTTCTCCGATCAGGAGTTGTCCTACGTGCTTGAGGAACGCCATAACCAAGGGGTTAGCATTCGTGCCCTCATTGACTCAGGATTTATCTACCGTGACTTTAGCGAAGCCCTCGATATGATGGGGGTAGCGATGGCCAATACTGCCCAAGCCCGTCAAGGCAACTGTTACTACGAAGCCGGCAACCGCCCGTGGCAAAACCCCATTCAAACGGTGGGCACCCCCCTCCTACCAGAAGGCGATAAGCTGCACCACAAGTATGGCGTGGTTGACGATCGCACGCTGATTGTGGGTTCCCACAACTGGTCCGAGGCGGCCAACCGCGGCAATGATGAATTCTTGCTGGTCATCGAGCATCCTACGGTTGCAGCTCACTACGAACGGGAGTTTGAGCGCCTCTATAGCAATAGTCGTTTGGGTCTGCCGCAGCATATTCGCGATCGCATTCAGCAGCAGTTGACCGCCTGTGGTGGTAAGATTGCCACCCGACCTGCCCCCTCTTCAGGAAATCGTGCCAGCACGCCGACTACACGGGTGAACTTGAACACGGCCACCGCAGAGGAACTGCAAACCCTACCGGGCGTCGGCCCCAAACTGGCGGCTGAAATTATCCGTGCTCGCGAGCAAAAGCCCTTTCAATCCTTGGCCGATCTAGATGCTGTCCCCGGTGTCGGGCCGAAGCTCCTCGAACGCTTGCGCGATCGCGTGACGTGGTAACGCCCTAGTCAGTCACACTTAATAAACCTAATAAGTTACAAGGGTGGTAATCGGCACATCGGGCAACTTTTGTCGTCCCCCCAAGTCCGTCAGCTCGACGATAAAGGCAAAGCCATGGAGTTCAGCTTGCGCTTTTTGGATCAGACCCGCCGCTGCTGCCGCTGTGCCTCCAGTGGCAATCAAGTCATCAACAATGAGTACCCGCCGACCTGGCTCTACAGCATCTTGGTGCATCTCGAGGCGATCGCGCCCATACTCTAGTTCATACTCCACCGCATAGACGGGAGCACAAAGTTTACCCGGTTTGCGTAAAGGAATGAAGCCTGCTCCCAGTCGATAGGCCAAGGGGGCACCAAAAATAAAGCCCCGCGACTCGATACCAGCCACATAGTCAATGCCCTCGTTGGCGTGTTTTTCCACCAATTGGTCAATGACGTAGCGCAGCCCCGCCTGATTTTGCAGCAGTGTTGTTAAATCCCGAAACAAAATGCCCGGCTTAGGGAAGTCTGGGACATCACGAATCAGGGATTTGAGATCCATAGGTAGTGTGTTTCCAATCAGTTCAGAAGCATCCTATCTTAGATCTTGTCTAACGCCAAAAGTAGTGGGCAATAAAGATAAGCGCCAATCCCCAGAGGGCAGGATGCACTTCCCTCCCTTTGCCTGCCGCCCATTTCACGATTGGATAGCTAATAAATCCCACTGCTAGCCCCTCACTGATGGAGTAGCTCAAGGGCATCACCAACACCACTAAAAAAGCAGGAATTGCTTCCGTGAGATCAGACCAGGGAATGTCTGGGAGCGATCGCGCCATAAAGACACCGACAAGCACTAGCGCTGGTGCCGTGGCAAAACTGGGAATCGCGGTTGTGATCGGCAAAAAAAACAGTGAGAGCAAAAACAATCCGCCAACCATTAAAGCCGTCAGTCCTGTCCGGCCGCCCACGGCAATTCCGGCTGCCGATTCAATATAGGTGGTCACGGTGGAAGTGCCAAAGAGGGCGCCAACAATTGTCCCCACCGCATCTGCCATAAAGGCTCCCAAAGCGCGGGGGAAATGTCCCTGCTGATTGAGAAACCCCGCCTGTACCCCCACCGCAGAGAGCGTGCCTACGGTGTCAAACATATCGGTAAAAAGCAGTACCAAGGTGACCAAGAAAAAAGACCCCAACTGCCGCGGTTGCAATTGTCCAAAACCCGCCAAGGCTTGACCAAAGAGATGGGACGGCCATTGCGGCCATTGGATCAAACCTGTCGGCCAAGGGGCAGCCCCCACTAGCCATGCAGCTAAGGCGGTGATCATCACCCCCCAAAAAATCGCCCCCCGCACCCCCTTAGCACAAAGAAAGGCTGTCAAAAGAATCCCAAGGGCAGCGAGGATGGGTGGCCATGTCTGAAAGGTGGTGAGTTTTGTTTTCGTGGCGGCATCAGCGATGATAATTCCCGCATTGCTAAGGCCAATGTAGGCGATAAATAGCCCCACCCCGGCAGCGATCGCCACCTTCAAGGACATGGGAATCATATTTACAATCAGCGATCGCACCCCCGTCAAGGTGAGCAGCACAAAAACAATGCCCTCTAGGAGGACAGCACTCAACGCCAATGGCCAAGGCAGCCCCATTTGCCCCACCACCGCAAAAGCAAAAAAGGCATTGATGCCCATGCCGGGGGCCAACGCAATCGGGTAATTTGCCCAAGTCCCCATCAGCATGCTACCCACTGCCGCAGACACGGCGGTTGCAATCACCAACTCCGCCTGCAAATCTTGTGGTTGCTCGCGAAAAATGGCATTGGAAAGAATTTGTGCATTGACGGGCAAGATGTAGGCCATCGTTAGAAATGTTGTCAGTGCCGCCAGTGCCTCGGTAGGGAGTGAGGTGTGTGCTTGCTGCAAATTACACCAATCCCTAAAGCGTGAGTACCCATGTCTCCTCAAGAGGTTGCTCCTTTGTGCGAGAGTTATTCAAGTTTATTTACGCTTTTATTTACGCTGAAGCCCAGTATGAGTGAATTTGATAAGGCTTGGACTTGTCCCTAACAGAGAGATTCGCCACTGCATATACTGGAGTACTCTTGAAATGGAGCCTTTTGGGAAAAGGTATAATAGGGAGCAGGACATGGATGTGAGCGAGATTACATCACCTCTCTCAAGTTTGCGGTTAAATTATATCAACTGTGTATAAAAGCCAAAAATTGAGGGCGTATTCAACACAGCATCAGCAGCAACGAAGTTCTCGTAGTCAAGATATATTGATAGAGCAAAGGTTGGGGCAATAGAGGACAGGCCAATGATGAAAAAACTGGTGCGCTCACTGAAACGTCGCTATCCCCGTCCGGGGTATCGGCGGCGGCAGCGGGGGTTTACTCTGCCTTTGGTCTTGGGCATGGGACTGATCATGATCGTGGTTGCCCTAACCCTGCTCTCGCGATCGCAACTGGATGTGAGCACTGCTAGCTTGCAAAAACAAACCCAGCAGGCCTTTGCGGTGGCTGAGGGCGGTATGGCTCGTACCCTTGGCTTACTCAATGGCAACTACCAGATTCTGCTGCGCCGCACCTATAACCCCGCTAACAATACGAACTTTAATCCTGCCCGCCCCTACCTGATCAGTCGCGCAGCGGATGCAACAAAAGTGGGTCAGCCCAATACCACGGGTTTGAATGTTCCTGCTGTAAATGAATGGACAGCGGCGAGCCTTGATTCTGATGCGCCCCCCTGCTTTACCCTCGATAACCTAAATACGATTGTCCTCAACGGCACAATTGGCACCCCTGTGCAGGGCAATTACCGTATTCTCTCCTATCTCTACGATGCGCCAACGCAAACAGGACACCTGTTGATCGAAGGTCGCTTGCCCAATAACTCGCCGGCGAATGCCTTCATCTTGCAAAAGATGGTGATTACGGATCGCAGCGTGCCCTCCAACTTCCCTGGCCTGCTGGCACAAAGCATTAACCTCGGCAACAATGATGTCTTTGGCACCGTCAACGGCAATGTGATCTGCACCAATCCTGCCAACTGTGTGGTTCCCCAAGCCCAGTGCCAAAATGGCCAGCCGACCCAACAGGGACTGCGCAGTGCCATCGGAGCGCTCAATAACGCGATTATTGAGGGGACGATCGCCATCAACAAGATTAACCTACCGCCTTTTCCTATAGCACCTGATGCGGTGGGTGGTTCCGTGCTAGGGAGTGTTCCCCTGACTACGCTACCCAGTTGGTTGCCATCCAGTCAAATTACCGACTTTCAGCAAGCCCTGCAAGCGGCAGGCGGCTACAGTCAAGGTGCCTACGCCAACTTTCCGATTCCAGGACAAGGCCGAAATCCTCCCCAAGACTCACAGGACATTACAGGTAGAACAACTGACCAAAACTTTCCCCGTCCGGGCGATCGCCCCTACGTTGACCCTGACCCCAACATTCCCTTCTTTATCCCTGATCCCCTACGCCCCGGGGAGCGAATTGTCAACCCAGAGAAAGTCTATTACGCCTATCGCATTCGCAACATTAACCTCAGTGGTAACGAGAGGGTGACATTTAATACGACGAACTATGCCATTCGCCTCTACGTCAGTGGCAACATCTCCCTCAGTGGTAATGCAGGGATTGACAACACCTGTAGCCCCAATAGTTCCACCTGCGGTACCGACGCTAATATGGGACTTCCCAGTGGTGTCGGCACGCCCGATCGCCTACGCATCTATGGCAATCCCCCAGACCCAACCAATGCGATACCTGACCAAGAATTCACCCTTAGCGGTGGCTCCACAGTAGGAAGTGTCTTTGTTTATGCGCCTGATGCGAAGGTAGGCATCAATGGCGGCAGTCGCGAGCCAGATATCTTCGGTGCAGTTTGGGCAAAAACGTGGAATGGTTCTAGCTCCAACAATGCTGAAATCAGGGTGCCCGATCGCCTACCGGAAGCCTTGGGAGGCAACTATGCCAATGCTTCAATTGTTGTGGCACGCACCACCGAAGCGAGCAACTGGAACCGCCTAGCCCAGTACTAAATTCGGAGGTAATGTTGATGACTCGTCGTAAGTTCTATTTCCACTGGCTGGTGCAGCAACGTTCCCAAGGCTTTACCCTTGCGGAGGTCTTGGCTTCCATTCTGGTGATTAGCCTCTTTACCCTAGCGGCGATGCAGGCCATTGTTGTCGCTGCCTTTTTCCAAGCGGATGCCCGTAAATTTGCCGAGGCCAGTCACTGGATTCAAGATGATCTAGAAAATATCAAAATTGTTGCCTACGATCTCTGCCAAACCAAGTTTGCCCAACGCAAGCTGGCAGCACCCGCCCAAGGCAATGACACCACCTTAACACTGGCACTCATTCAATCGGGTGAAAGTGACTACGATCAAGCCATGCCCCCAGAGTATCGCACCGGGGGTGCCTGTCCAGTAACTTCACCCACGGATGGGTTTCGAGTGGGCGATCGCGTTCTCATTGGTTCGGACTCGGGCACACGCCGTATTGTCTCTATGTCAGCCAACACGATTACCTTGGACTCGCCAGTAGGGGGCTATCGGGGGGCGGGTACTCGTGTCTATGCCCGCTGTCGGATTCAAGCCAATGAAACCAATGGCATTGATGGTGGCTTTGGTGCCTACCTGCAAACCTTGATTCCGCCGATGAACAGCAGCAATAATAGTCGCCCCATTGTCAATGACACGTTTACGATGACGCGCACACCCACCACCCGTGCTGAGGCACCTTTCCAAACCCTAGAACTGGCCTATTCTGTGCGCAATAGTAACAACCGCGTCGTTGCTCAACTATCAACCGAGGTGGTGCCCAATGCGTTTTTCCGCTGTCCGTGAGCAGGGCATGACCCTGATTGAAATCCTGATTGTCCTGACGGTGGCAGCGATTTTAGCGGTGGCTGTCACGCCGAGCTTTCTCTATTGGCTAGAAACGCAGCGGGTCAACCAAGCTCTTGAAAGCTTAGAGGGGGCACTACGGGAAGCGCAGCGGGAGGCAATGCGACGCAACCAAGCCTGTCGAGTGACGATTAACACAGGCACCAATCCCACTATCGCGGGAGATCCACCCCAATGTCTGCCCAATGGCTCCCGCCAACTGGAAAATGTAACCCTGCGTCGAGAAACGGGTGCTGCGTCTATACGGTTTGGCTTTCAGGGGCGCACCAGTAGTACAGGCACGATTGTGATTGCCTCCATAAGCCATCCAACCCTACAGCGCTGTTTGGTGGTGTCCTTGGGATTGGGGATTATGCGCACGGGCAATTACCTTGCAACGGACACCACGGGTGCAACTGCCGATAACTGTCAAGCACGCAACTAGAGGGGCACAGATATGCAGGGTTGGCGCAGAAGCGATCGCGGCTTTACATTGACGGAGTTACTGGTGGCGGCTGCCGTTGGCAGTATTGTTGTGGCCATGAGTGGTTGGGCAATGGTGGCTATCCTGCAAAACAATCGTCGTGTTGAAGAGCAGGCAATTACCCGCATGAACCTCAGCCGCGCCCTCGACTTTATCTCCGATGATATTCGCTCAGCCATTCGCATCTCAACCACGGCACCCCCAGATTGGGTCATTCCCAGTGGTGGCTACCAGTTGGTGATGTTTATAGAAAAACCAGCGGATAACCTAGAGGAACAGAACGACGGCACCCTCGCCAGTACGACCCGTGTGGCCTATTACACCCGTCCCAAGACGAGCAATGTGGTGTGGCGAGGCCCGATGATTCTCTATCGCCAAAAAATTGATGACTCTACCCCCAATGCGTTGATTGATGGCATTGCCAACACGAGTCCCAACTGCACCAATAACTTGCCGGGCGCTGTTGACAGTGGCACCAACAAAGGAGGGTTTCGCGTCTTCGTTCAGCACAATCGCAATGTCAAGCTCTGCATTGCTGGTTTGGTGGAGTCAACGGGTACGGTTTACCAAGCAGAAACCCTTGCCGCCGTGCGATCCGGATCTGCGACCCCCACTCCCTAGCGGCAGCAGCATTCCTTGAGAGGTACTTTTGGGAACACTGATAGCTTCTCCTCTTCACTCGGATAGAATAGGCTCAAAACGGTGAAAGTTCCTAGGGAACGGGATGACCTCCCCTTTACTTTACGTACCCCCTGTTTGACAAAAGGGTCATCGTTTTTCTATTGCTGCTGTTATAGGGATGCAACCATGATTTGGCTTTTTTATAGTCTGATGACTATTCTTGGCATTGGTCTGCATTTGTGGCGACAGCCTCACCAGCGTACACGGGCAGGGATCATCCATGTCAGCTTGCTGTACCTACTGGTTATTTTTGTGGGAATTGGGGGGGTGATGAGTGCGTTGGTGCATACGTTTGATGCTGCAGCGACGGCTCGCAAAATTGGCTGGTTACCGGGGAGTCCTTTCCAATTTGAGGTCGCAATGGCGAATCTGGCCTTTGGGATTCTTGGCCTGCTCTGCATTTGGCAACGAGGATTGTTCTGGTCAGCAACAGGGATTGGTTTCTCGGTCTATGTGTTGGGATGTGCCTATGGCCACTACCAACAGATGTTGCTGGGAAATTTTGCCCCCTACAATGCTGGCTGGGGGATTTGGCTTTACGATGTTGGCGTACCGTCGTTGATCTTGACATTGCTGTGGGGTCGCAGTCGCTGGAATGTGTCCCACCCTCATAGGAATGTGAGTAAATCCTAACACCAATCGCCCTCAGAGCTGGTGACCTAGTGATTTTCAACTTAACAGAACAGGCGCGATCTCAAGGGGGAGTGTAGGATAGGGAAGGCGTGATTGAAATCCTTTGGCTGCGTTGTCCCTATGCCTCGTCGTACCGATATTTCAAAAATTCTCATTATTGGTTCGGGTCCGATTGTCATTGGTCAAGCCTGTGAATTTGACTATTCGGGAACCCAAGCCTGTAAGGCGTTGCGCGAGGAAGGGTACGAGGTGATCCTGATTAACTCCAACCCCGCCACCATCATGACGGATCCCGAGACCGCCGATCGCACGTACATTGAACCCCTCACCCCGGAAATGGTGGAAAAAGTCATTGCCGCCGAACGCCCCGATGCCCTACTGCCGACCATGGGCGGACAAACGGCGCTGAACTTGGCGGTGGCTCTGTCAAAATCGGGGGTGCTGGATCGCTATGGCGTGGAGTTGATTGGTGCCAAATTACCCGCCATTGAAATGGCCGAGGATCGCAAGCTCTTTAAGGAGGCAATGCAGCGCATTGGGGTGGGGGTGTGTCCGTCGGGCTTGGCCAATACCCTCGAAGAGGCGCGGGCGATCGCCCAAGAGATTGGGGTTTATCCCCTGATTATTCGACCGGCCTTTACCTTGGGGGGCAGCGGTGGTGGCATTGCCTATAACCAAGAGGAATTTGAAGAGCTTGCTGCTGCTGGTCTGGAGGCTAGCCCGGTCTCGCAGATTCTCATTGAGCAGTCCCTGATTGGCTGGAAAGAATATGAGCTAGAAGTCATGCGGGATATCGCCGATAACGTGGTCATTATCTGCTCCATTGAGAACGTGGATCCCATGGGTATCCATACCGGGGACTCCATCACTGTCGCACCAGCGCAAACCCTGACGGATAAAGAGTATCAGCGGCTGCGGGATGCTGCCATCAAAATCATTCGGGAAATTGGCGTAGAAACGGGCGGATCAAACATTCAGTTTGCCGTTAACCCCGAAACAGGGGAAGTGATCGTGATTGAAATGAATCCCCGTGTCTCGCGCTCCTCAGCACTCGCTTCTAAGGCAACTGGCTTTCCCATTGCCAAAATGGCGGCGAAATTGGCTGTGGGCTACACGCTGCCGGAAATCCCCAACGACATTACCAAGAAAACCCCCGCTAGTTTTGAACCCACGATTGACTACGTGGTCACCAAAATTCCCCGCTTTGCCTTTGAGAAGTTTCCCGGCTCGCAGCCGGTGCTGACCACCCAAATGAAGTCCGTTGGTGAAGCCATGGCCATTGGCCGCACATTCCAAGAGTCCCTGCAAAAAGCCCTGCGATCGCTGGAAACCGGACGCGCCGGCTGGGGGTGCGATCGCCCCGAAAAACTCCCCAGCCTTGAACAACTGCGGGGGAAACTGCGCACACCCAATCCCGATCGCATCTTTGCCATTCGCCACGCCTTCCTCTTGGGGATGACCGTTGAAGAGGTTTATGAACTAACCGCCATTGATCCGTGGTTCCTGCGGCAGCTGCAGGGACTCCTAGAAACGGAAAAATTCCTCAAGCGCAGCAAACTAGAGCAACTCACCGCTGATGATCTCTGGCGGGTCAAGCAGCAGGGCTTTAGTGATGCCCAAATTGCCTACGCCACCAAAACCACCGATGATCAGGTGCGGGCCTATCGCCAATCCCTCGGTGTTGTTCCCGTCTATAAAACCGTGGACACCTGTGCCGCCGAGTTTGAGGCCTACACCCCCTACTACTACTCCGCCTATGAGCGGCCGGTGGAGCAAATTAACCCCGATACCGGCGATGTTGAATTACTGCCCCCGCAATCGGAAGTGCTGCCCCCCCGCAAGCCGCGGGTAATGATTCTTGGCTCAGGGCCAAACCGCATTGGTCAAGGGATTGAATTTGATTACTGCTGCTGCCATGCTTCCTACGCGCTGCGGGCGGATGACTATGAAACAATCATGGTCAACTCCAATCCTGAAACGGTTTCCACGGATTACGACACCAGCGATCGCCTCTACTTTGAACCCCTGACGAAGGAAGATGTCCTCAACATTATTGAGGTGGAGCGCCCCGTCGGCATTATTATTCAGTTTGGCGGTCAAACGCCGCTGAAACTCGCCTTACCCCTCCAGCAGTACCTCGAAACCCATGGCGATCGCCTCGGAACGCAAATCTGGGGCACCTCGCCCGACTGCATTGATATTGCCGAAGACCGCGAACGCTTCGAGAAAATCTTGCGGGAGCTGAATATCCCCCAACCCCCCAATGGCACCGCTCGCAGTTACGCCGAAGCCCTGAGTATTGCCCAGCGCATTAGCTACCCCGTAGTGGTGCGCCCCAGTTATGTGCTCGGCGGTCGCGCCATGGAAATCGTCTATTCCGATGCCGAACTGGAACGCTATATGAACGAAGCCGTGCAGGTGGAGCCAGAGCGACCAATTCTCATTGATAAGTATCTGGAAAACGCCATTGAAGTGGATGTGGATGCCATTGCTGATGCCAGCGGTACCGTGGTGATTGGCGGGATTATGGAACACATCGAGCAAGCGGGAATTCACTCTGGGGATTCTGCCTGTAGCTTGCCCACCCAATCCCTTTCTCCTACCGTGTTGGCGACCATTCGCAGGTGGAGTATTGCCCTCGCCAAGGCCCTCAAAGTGGTGGGGCTGATGAACCTACAACTGGCAGTACAAGGGGAGCAGGTCTATATTTTGGAGGCCAACCCGCGGGCATCCCGTACGGTGCCCTTTGTCTCCAAGGCGATCGGCATTCCCCTTGCTAAAATGGCTGCCCGCCTGATGTCAGGCAAAACGCTTGCAGAACTCAATTTCCTCGATGAGAAGATTCCCAACCATGTCGCTGTTAAGGAAGCGGTTCTGCCCTTTGAAAAATTTGCCGGTACGGATACGGTACTGGGGCCAGAGATGCGCTCTACGGGTGAAGTGATGGGGATTGACATGACCTTTGGTGCTGCCTATGCCAAGTCTCAACTGGCGGCCAATCAAAGGTTACCTTTGAAAGGAACTGTTTTTGTATCGATGAGCGATCGCGACAAGGCAGCGATTGTGCCCGTGGTGCAGGAGTTGCAGTCCCTCGGCTTTCGGATTATTGCCACCGAAGGAACCCGCAATGCTCTGCTTGAGGCGGGTCTGAGTAATATTGAACTCATCCTCAAGCTCCATGAAGGGCGTCCCCATGTCCTCGATGCGATTAAAAATGAGCAGATTCACCTGATTCTGAATACGCCCTCGGGTCAGGAAGCCCGTACCGATGCCCAATTGATTCGTCGCACCGCCCTTGCCTACAAGATTCCAATTGTGACGACGATCGCCGGTGCAAAGGCAACGGCTGCCGCCATTAAAACCCTGCAAACCTCAACCCTCGGGGTACGGGCACTTCAGGACTACCATCGGGCGGAATGCTAAACATTGGTTTTGGCAACTATGTCTCGCCGCAGCGACTGCTGGCGATCGTCAGCCCCGACTCTGCCCCGATTAAACGCCTGATTCTCGAAGCACGGCAGCATCATCATCTCATTGATGCCACCCACGGACGGCGGACTCGTGCCGTACTGGTCTTGGATGGGGAGATTGTTGTCCTCTCGGCGCTGCATCCGGAAACCTTGGTGGCGCGACTCAACCCACCCCCCTAGACGCCTCTAAAACATCAAAAAATAATCGTCACCCGCAGTGAGTCGGTGTAGAGGCCGGGGGCAACCCACTGCTGGGCAGGAATGCGACCGTAGATCGTCAGTGTATTGAGGACATTGTTGCCGGGAATAAACGGCCCCCGTTGCTGTGTGCCCCCTGTGCCATCGCCCCAAATGATACTGCGATTAGCATCAAGATAGAGGTTATAGTTCAGGCGATCGCTCCCACTGCTCATTTGTCGCGGTGTAAAACTATTGCTGCCCCCTTGGCTTAGTTGAACCGTTACGGGGCGGTTATTAAAGCGACCAGCCCCACCCCCCACACAGACAAATTGGACTTGACCAGTGGTATCCAGAGGAATGGGCGAAAAAGGATCATAGCTCCCAAAGTTTAACCCGGTCACACTTTGAAACTGACAACCCGTCCCCTGAGCCTGTGCGGCTGCCCAATACCCAAGGCAACTGAAGCCAGTGATGCATCCTATCGTGGCGAGTCGGGCAACGAACATGAGACTTCCCCTACATCAGTAAAGAGATCGTCACTGGGTGGCAGTGTCAGTTGGAACGTACAGCGCAGTTGCTCGTAGGTCACTTCAGCAGTGTAGGTTCCTGCTTCTAGGGTATCAAAGTAAAATTCTCCCCTTGGCGAGAGGGGCGATAGGATTGTTTCCTTGTTGCGTTCTAGGGTGAGTTGTCCCAAATTGGGAATGATTCGCTCACTGCCCCGCAAAATCACCACTCGTCCGACATAGTTGCGACTGGGGCGGACATCAAAGCGGGCGATCGCTCCCCCACGAAAAGGCGGTGCAATCAGTAGCTCGGTGCGGCCAATGGCAAAATCAATGGGAATATCCTGATCCTCGATCCGCAAGGCATTGCCGTAGTAGGGCAGCAAGTCTGGAATCAAAATTTTACCGCGACGATTCGTGCGACCAATTTCCTGATTGCTTAAGTAGGTGCGCACACCCCCCACATTGGGCACATCTACCAAAACAAAACTTCCCTGCACCGGTCGCGTGGCAAAAACTTCACCGCCAATTGTGACGAATCCCCCTTCCACCACCACTTGCGCCTGTCCTGTATCCCCTGCCTGCGCGTAGCCAATTTGGTAGCGGCTCCAAGGGGCATTGTAAGAAAATGTGCCACTGACAAAGACCCGCTCATTGGCCTGAAGCACCTGTCCCTGATAGCCATAGCCGACGCCCACCGGGAGCGATCGCGAGACGTTGAGGAAAGGAACCCCCTGATTTCCCTGTTGCAGCCAGCCAGTGTTAAGTGTCACTGCATTGTTCAGAAAGTAGTTAAACGTAACACTGATTTGGTTCACTGGCTGATCACTGCCAGAAAGGAAGCGCGAACCTTGCAGGTATAGACTGAGATTGCGGCGGAGTTGCACTTGAGCGAGAATCGTTGCCTGTTGCCGCACCACTTGATCGCGGGGATTGGTAAAAAAGTACTGACCACTGATTGTTACCCGCGACCCCAGATTCAGAGTGGCATTGGCAAAGCCCTCTAACTGCGGGCGATCGTCCCCCAAACCCAAGCCAGTATTGACATAGTTGCCACTGAGGAGGCGCACCCCACCACCAAAGGCCAGCCACCGCCCCGGATAGTTGTAGCCAACAGCAACCCCACTCCCCAATTTTCCCTCAGTGGTACTCACCGCCGCCGCCACATCCAGCGTGCCAATGGGAATCGCCGTACTCAGGTTCAAGCCCGCATTCAAAAGATCGCCATTGCCTTCCAGACGTGCCCCTAGGGTCAAGTTATTCAAAATGCCCTGCCGATAGGCCGCCAAAAATTGCACCTGATCTCCGTAGCTGAAATTCTCCGTGCCAAAATTTTCCCGCTCGGCACCGGCAGCCACAATAAACTCCGATAGTCCAGGGCGCAATAACGTAAACGACTGGACAAAATTACGGCTAAAGACCTGTTGATTGCCCTCAGCATCCTTTATCACAATTCGCAAGCGATTAAAGCCCCCAAAGGCGGGCAAATTTTTGAGAATAAACGGCCCCGGCGGTAACGTCACCTGCCGAATCAGCAAGTTATTCAGGTAAATTTCTGCGCTGCTGGGGGTGGTTACCTCACCCCGAAAGTCAAAGGCGGGTTGGCGAATCAGGTAAGGGCTAAGGCCAAAGTTGCGTTCCCAAACAATGCCCCCCCAAAGGCCACCCCCGCCCAACAGGTCACTGCTGATAAACGCATCCCCTAGGGTCAAAGTTGTGAGATGGCGCCGATGATCCAATCTAAAAGCGGTGAGTCCCCGTTGCAGGTTGCCATCGGCAGTCAACCCCAGCGTTGAGGTGAGGGCATTGCCACCAAAGCTAATCGCCACTTCACTGGCAGCCGTCAGTTGTTCAAAGTCATTCCAAAAAACACCATAGTTCAGGTAGGCACTTAAGGGTTGGCTATAGCGAATCCCCGGCGGTTCATTACTCGGTTTAAAGTCAATGACCGTTTGTGGCAGTTGGGCTGCTCCCACCTGTAACCGTAGCACTAAGTTGGCATCATCCCGCTGGAATGTCATCTGCGGTGCCAACGACTGCAAGGAGACGTGCTCAATGCCTTGGATGATTTCGCGGCGACCGCCAATCTCCCTCAGACCGGCATTCACTAGATCCTGCAAAGGGATGAGCACATCATCGCCACGCACCAAAACAATCACATCCCCCTTGGTAACGCGATTCACCTCAAGGGTATAAATGGCAGAGACTTCTGCTTGGGCAGAGACTGGAGCAGCCATCAGGAGGCTACTAAACGCAAACGCCGTTGGGAGTAGAAATTTCAGTTGTAAGGGAGGGGTTGGTGCCCACAGACTGTAATTTGACTTGGCGCACTTGGGCACAGTTGGTTTGTGGTAGAGGAATATTCCTAAAGGGGCGATCGCGATCGGCCAAAACATACACAGAATCTAGCGTCCGCTCGAAAACAACCGTCCCCCGCTCATTCAGCCCCTGTACGGTTATGCCAAGGGTTTGAATGTGAACATTACCACGATTGCGGAGTACAAAACTTAATTTGCCCCCTTCAACCCGACCATTCAAAATTTCGCCTTGGCGCTGGATATTGGCAGGTTGGACAAAAACGGGCAGGCTAAAGGTCTTGATAATGCGAATGGCAGCCCCTTGGGTTTCTGGCACATTGGCTGGGGGCAATTCTGTCACTAGGAGGCGATAGGTTTGCTCTTCAGTGGTTGCCGGTTGCCGTACCCCAACCCGTAAAGTCCGCTGTTCTCCTGGCGGTACCGACAGCAAGACAGGGAAAGCCACGACATTGCCATCGCTTTCCGTTAGCTCCTCTTGGCCATCGGCGGTTTGCTGCCAGCGGCGGACACTAATCTCAAAGTTAATCGGCACCTGCCCCGTATTGGTCAGGGTCAACAATGCCGTTCGCTGACGCGGTGAGAGAAACACCTGCACCGCATTCAGATAAAACTCCGAGGATTGTGCTCCCACCCTTGAAGCCATGCCAAGGGCAATGACTGTGGCCAGCAGGGCAAACCGCCACCCCAATAGAAAGCGCACGCTAGAACGAGACAGTGACTTGAACCGTATCAATATAGGCACCGGGTTTTAGCTGATCTAGAGTACCGGACGGTAAGTTATCTGCTGCGAGAATCCGACCGTAGATGGGGAAGTTTGCAGGAGATGCATTGGGTGCTGTGTACTCGACAGCATTACTGAGATCACAGCCCCAAACTTCACTTCTCGCAGCATCTTTGTATAATCCATAGGGAAGACGAGCATCCGCATTGGCCATCTGGCGCAGAGGAGCAGTACAAGAAGAGCTCGATGAAGCGTTGCTTCCTTCGTCCAGCTTAATAGTCGCTTGAGTCTTAGGTAAGCACTTGACACTCACTTCACCTTGGGCATCCAAGGGCGTTGTTGCGTGGGCACCCAATGGATCATAGGTACCAAAGTTGATATTTTGAGTACCCGTAATTTTGCAGGCTGGGTTGACGTTTGCTTGAATTTGGATATTTGTGGTTTGGGGCGAAGTTTGGGCTTTGGCAGCCTGTGCCATTAACAGAGGCAGTACGCCCCCCGCCGCAGTAAGAAATAGACCGAGAAAAATCCGTTTGAGCAGGAATGAGAAAGTCATCGTCAAACCCCCTTATGAGAACAGCAAAAAATTTAGACCCCAATTTTTGATGTTACTCTAATACTGAATGTAGCAAACCTTTAGGGATAACTCGCGGTGAGCTTGCAACACATACTAGCAGTAACAATACTACAGCATCCCCCCCTTGCCTACCGTGATTTCACGGAGGTTTTATCTTTCCTTTAGAAAGAAACAATAATCTGAACCGTATCGATATAAGTACCCGGTGTCAGTTGATTCAGAGTCCCTAAAAGTGCAAGAGCTTGACCCGATGGGATGCGACCGTACACGATAATGTCTTTGACGCTAGCATTGGTCGCACTGTAGTCCACATCATTCAGGAAGTTACAGCCCCAAATGTCAAGAGGGGAGTAAGAACTATCCCGATACAAAAAATAAGGAAGGCGAGCGGAGCCAGAAGCCATACGCCGCAGCGGTACAAGACAACTGGACAAAGCAGCAGGATAACTCCCCTGATTCAGCCGAATGGTTGCTTGGGTGCCCGGTAAGCATTGCACACTCACCTGACCTTGGGCATCTAGCGCTTGGGTGTAGTGGGTACCGAGGGGATCATAGGTGCCAAAGTTAATATCCTGAACACCCTTAATCACACAGGCTGCCTTCACCGTCGCCTGAACGTTGATGTTACTGGTTTGAGGTGAAGTTTGAGCATGGGCGCGCTGAGCCGTTAGGAGTGGCAATAGACCACTGGCAGCAGTCAAAAATAAACTTATTGGGTAGAGCTTTAGCCTCAGAAAACAGGGGTGATGCATAAGACTCTTCTCCCAACAGTTCATCAGTATTTTAATTGCTAGAGTGAACCCTACAAATTGCTAATCATGAATTTGGAGAGCACTCAGTCATGACTTGTAGGCCAAGCTTACGCAAGCCTAATGTGAAGGTGTGCGGCGAATTCACAATTGCAGCCGTTAGAGGGACACTGCCAATCTTACACCACTTACAGGACTTATGAACAGAGAATTTTAACTACGCAACAAAAGTTAATCTAAAGATTGGCACCCCCAAGCGTCAGGATCATCGTTGATGGGATGCGATCGCCATCGAAGGCAGTCTCAAAAATATTTTTGTAATGTTGATTGACCCCATTTTATTTGAGTGTATGCTAGTGCCTAGGAAAATTTTGTAGCCCTTTGATTTGGAGTGATTGCTGTGTTGCCAGACTTGCCAAGTTTTGATGCTTTGCTTCAGAGTTTGCGTAATATTGACACCCTAACCGAGTGGGAAATGGCGGTTCTGGGCATTATTGTCATCGTGGTTGGCATTTCTCTAGGGAACTGGGTCTGGCCAAGGATTTTGCAGGGGCTATTTATTCTTCTGTATCTTGGTGTAACTGCTATTCCCCTATTTTTGGTGGCGAACGGTATTCTACACGAGTGGCAAGATGTGGTCTTTAGCTGCTTAGTTATCGGCTTTTTGGGGTCAATCCCGTTACTCCCCTTTTTTGCTATTTCCAGTATTCAGCGAAAAATAGATGGCCTCAAGCAACAGGTGAACACACCACCTGCATCAGCTCCTATTAATTTCGAAAGGGAGTGAGATATTTTCAAGAGGGATAGGCTATACTCAAAGCGTCATGAATCTTACTCAAGAACATGAGCTATAGCTTGGACTGACGAGAGCGGGTTGTCTCCTATATCCAGCAAGGTGGCAAAATCAGTGAAGCGACTCAAATCTTTCAGGTGAGCCGCGCCACCATCCATCGCTGGCTGAAGCGAGAGGACTTAGCGCCCACGGTTGTCCCCCGTCGTCCTTGGAAACTGGATTGGGCGGCCTTAGCAGCGGATGTTGCTGCCCATCCCGATGACCGTTTAATCGACCGTGCCCAGCGATTTGGCGTCCAAGTTTCCACCATTAGTTATGCCCTCGCCCAGATGGGCATCACCCGAAAAAAAACAGATACGTTACCAAGAAGGGTGTGAAGAAGAGCGACAAGCGTATCAACAGCAGCTCAACACATGGGTAGAGAGCCATGGGGAGGAAACGGTGGTGTCTATCGATGAGAGGGGGTATGCAGGGTCAAACAGTTCGATTGATGAGGTGATTCGCAAGTATTGTGCTGGATAATGTCTCATTCTTTATTGGAATAGCTATATGTTTTGAGCCTCAAGGGCAATCCACGGCACCTGTATTCTACTCAGTCTTGACGGTGGGGTAGAGCGGTTGGCACAGGTGGTGCGTTGCCATGCCATTGTCTGAGTATGCGTTTGCCCTGTGGGCAAAGACACAGGGCTTCAAAACTACGGTAATCTTATAGAGAAACTAGAGTATTGCTGGCAGTGCTATGGGCATCACTATTGAAAACGTTTCTAAGTCCTTTGGCTCCTTTCAAGCGGTCAAGCAGGTGGATTTGGATATTGCCAGTGGCTCTTTGGTGGCGCTGTTGGGGCCTTCGGGTTCTGGCAAATCAACCTTACTGCGGCTGATTGCGGGTTTAGAGATGCCCGACACTGGCCGGATTCTGCTCACGGGCAAGGACGCCACCTATCAAAGTGTCCAAGAGCGTAATATTGGCTTCGTCTTTCAGCACTATGCCCTTTTTAAGCACATGACTGTGCGCCAAAATATCGCCTTTGGCCTAGAGCTGCGCAAGGTGCCCCGTGCCAAGATCAAAGCTCGGGTTGAGGAGTTGCTCGAGTTGGTGCAGTTGGCTGGCTTGGGCGATCGCTACCCCTCTCAGCTCTCTGGCGGACAACGCCAGCGGGTGGCTCTTGCCCGTGCCCTTGCCGTAGAACCCAAGGTGCTATTGCTGGATGAACCCTTTGGTGCCCTCGATGCCAAGGTACGTAAGGAACTGCGAGCATGGCTACGCCACCTCCACGATGATGTCCATGTGACAACGGTCTTCGTGACCCATGACCAAGAGGAAGCCATGGAAGTGGCCGATCAAATCGTGGTCATGAACAAAGGTCAAGTGGAGCAGGTGGGTACCCCCGCGGAAATTTACGACCATCCCGCTAGCCCCTTTGTGATGAGCTTTATTGGCCCTGTGAACGTCGTGCGCTCCCGTGTTTTTCAGCCCACCGAAGACACAGCCCCCCACTGCGATATTTTTCTGCGCCCGCGCGACATCATTATTGAGACAAGTCCCAATGGTAACACCGTCCCAGCTCGCATTCACCGCATCATTCACTTGGGTTGGGAAATTCAGGTGGAACTGCGCCTAGACGATGGGCAGGAATTGATGGCACACCTATCGCGAGAGCGATTTGACGAGCTGCGCCTTGAACCCCAACAGCAGGTCTTTATTAAGCCACGGGAGGCAAAGTCCTTTCCCCTGTATTACAGCATTTAGGCACGAAAAAAAATCAGTCCATCCCTTGAACAAACCAAGCCAAACTTGCTATGCTAACAAAGCAACGCAATGGGGTGTCGCCAAGCGGTAAGGCAGCGGGTTTTGGTCCCGCCATTCGGGGGTTCGAATCCTCCCGCCCCAGTTAGGTTTTAGACAGCAATGTCACAAATATTACCCTCATTACTGGCCTTAGATTTTGATGGCGTCCTCTGCAATGGCCTGCGGGAATATTTTCAAACCAGTTGGCAGGTGTATCAGCAGGTGTGGCCTGAGCAGCCCCTTGCGCTTTCCCTAGAGGAACTAGAAAGGCAATTTGGTCAATTGCGCCCTGTGATTACGGTGGGTTGGGAAATGCCACTCCTGTTGCGAGCAATTGTTGAAGGCACCTCTACTCAAGAGATTCTCCAAAACTGGCCAAAGGTGCGCGATCGCCTACTTGCTACCTACCATCTCACTGCCACCGATTTGGGAGAACGAGTGGACGGCCTGCGCGATCGCTGGATTGCAACGGACTGGCAAAGCTGGCTAGCACTCCATGACTTTTATGACGGTGTCATAGCCGCTTTACAACGCTGGCAAGCCCAAGGTCAACCCCTCGCCATTGTCACCACCAAGGAGCAGCGCTTTGTTACCTATTTGCTGGAGCAAGCGGGCATTTCCTTTCCCCCAGCGGCGATCTATGGCAAAGAGCAACGGCAGCCAAAGCCTGTGATTCTTGAGGTGCTGCAGTCAACCTATGGCGCTCCCCTGTGGTTTGTTGAGGATCGCCTTGGGGCACTGTTACAGGTTGCGGCTACACCGGCGCTAGGGGAAACAGAACTCTTCTTGGCGACATGGGGCTATACCACTGCTGGCGATCGCGCCCAAGCCGAGGCACAACCGCGCATCCATCTCCTCAGCCGAGAACAATTTTGTGAATTTCCCCACTGGCTTTGCCCCTAACCCCTTGTCTTTCAAGGTGGTTTTCTCTATACTGGAAAAGCTGCGAAACAGCGTGGGTCGCTAGCTCAGCGGTAGAGCACTCGGCTTTTAACCGATTGGTCTTGGGTTCGAATCCCAGGCGACCCATTTGAGTTAACTATCCAGTAGGCGGCGGAGTTCTGCCATATCGTCATCAATAGATTTACTTTGAGAGGATGCACTGGGGCGTGGCGCGTCCTGCACTTCGGGGGTAGAGACGTTGATATTAATATTTAACTGACTGCTGCCACTGGAGGTCTGGGGGAGTGTCCCCGCAGAGGGGGCATCGGGCAATAAGCCCATTTGCCGCTTCATTTCTAGCAGTTCAAATTCCACATCTTGTTTGTTGGCGCTGCTTTGGAGCGCTTGGAATTTACTTTCGAGAGTATCGCCACTCAGTTCAGCGATCGCTTGGGAGCGGGCTTCCATTTGCAGGACTTTATCTTCCATACGCTCAAATGCCGCCATCGCATTGGAGGTACCCACCTTGCTGACCGCTTGATGAATCTGCTCAGAGGCTTTGGCTGCCCGGACACGCGCTTTGAGCATTTCCTTCTTCGTTTTCGCCTCAGAAATTTTGCTTTCAAGGGCGGTCAAGTTGTCCTTAAGGGTTTTTACTTGGACTGCCATTTGATCCACTTGGGCTTTAAGGGCGGCAGCGGTATCTGCAGCAGTTTTCTTACGGTTCAAGGCTTCCAACGCGAGGGCTTCATCTCCTCTACTGAGGGCAAGACGTGCCCGCTCTTCCCACTGTTGGGAATCCTTAAGATTTTGGGCGTACTGCTGCTCTAGTCGTTTCTGAGCAGCAATGGCTTGAGCAACGGCTTGGCGCAACTTCACCAAGTCCTCGTTCATGTCAATAATTGTTTGCTCAAGGATTTTTTCTGGATCTTCAGCAGCACTGACAATGGCATTGAGATTAGAGCGAATCACCATGCCGACACGATCAAGTAAACCCATGCTTTGCCTCGTCAATAACTCGCTGACTCTACTCTAGCGCATGGCTTTTATTTACATGCCCATGATGCAGTAACCGGCGTCCACATAAAGAATTTGACCAGTGATGCCACTGGCTAGATCGCTGGCAAGAAAGGCTGCTGTGTTGCCCACCTCTGTTTGGGTCACCGTGCGCCGCAACGGAGCTGTGGCTTCCACATGGTGAATCATGTCGAGAATGCCCCCCACTGCTGAGGAAGCCAAGGTGCGAATTGGACCAGCGGAGATACCATTGACACGGATCTTCTGAGGCCCCAATTCTGCCGCGAGGTAGCGCACATTCATTTCTAGGGCTGCCTTGGCAATCCCCATGACATTGTAGTTCGGCACAACCCGTACACCCCCCAAATAAGTCAGGGTAATGATTGACCCGCCGTTGGTCATCAATGGTTTAGCGGCACGGCTGAGAGAGATCAGGGAGTAGGCACTGATGTCGAGAGCGAGATTAAAGCCTTCAAGGGAGACGGCGGAAAAGTCACCACTGAGATCTTCTTTTTGGGCAAAGGCCAAGCAATGAATCAAAATATCTAAGCCACCCCATGTGGATTGAATCGCCGCAAAGGTCTCGTCAATTTGTTGAGGTTGCTGCACATCTAGCGGCAGGAGCAACTTGGGGGCAAGGGGGGCTGTCAGTTCCTCGACCTTTTGCTTCAGCTTTCCCCGCTCGTCGGGAAGATACGTCACTGCCAGTTCAGCACCTGCTGCATGGAGCTGTTGGGCAATCCCCCAAGCAATGGAGCGATTATTGGCAATGCCGGTCACAAGGGCGCGTTTTCCCGATAGGTCTAGGAGCATAGGTACAGCCAGTGTGAAGGATCTAACCCTCTGATCGTACCAGAGGGGCTGCTGCCTTTAGCGCCAGCGTAGGACTTGGGTTTTCAAGGGGTTGACAAATTCCCGTCCCTCTTGGGTGGCTTTCTCGTACTCCCGCTTAAGCTGGTAATACCATTTAGCTTGGTAATCGGCCTCCTTGATAAGCGTCAACGGTGGCTTGTACTTTAGGCCTTCGCTTTGCTTGGCCACAATGCGCAAATCTTGGTTGAGAAATTCCCGCGCTAAGGGAGCCAGTAAGGGTTTCAGGGGGGCGAGCCATGGAAAGGTCCAGTAGTAGGTGGCGGTGAGTTCAGTCTCCTGATCGTTAATGGGGGTAAGGGTAATCAGAAAGCAAAAGGTGTGGCGATCGCTATAGTTGGTTTCGATGCGAATCCCCGGCAGCCGATAGATAATTTCCACCTCCGGGTGGCCGCCCAGAATATGGTGTGCCCACGACTTGCGCAGGAGGGGATGCCGCCGCATGGTAAAGCCATAGGGCGACGGATCAAAGGTTTTTGCCTTCTCAAAGAGCTTGCCCCGCTTACGCCACCACCACGCCCCATGGACAAAGGGCGCATGGGAGGGATCCATAAAGTTAATAAACACCTGATCCAAATGTCCCGGAAAGATGAATTTTTGCACCGCTTGAGGTTGGGTCTCAGCGCTAAATCCGGGAACCAGCGGCACCTCGAGGGTCGGTTCACTGACATCACGCTCATTGGCTGGGAAAAAAATCCAGAGATTACCCTGCACCTCGCGCACCGGATAGCTCAACACACCAAAGTGCTTGAGATCCACATCGCTATCACTGGTCAGGGAGGGAATCAGTGTACAGTGGCCATGGGCATTGAAGCGCCAGCCGTGGTAGGGGCACTCCACCTCTTCCCCATCAAAGTGACCATAGTGCAGGGGAATGCCACGGTGAGGGCAGAGATTGCGCAGCGCAAAGGGCTTGCCTGAAGTGGTACGGCAGAAGAGAATAGGCTCCCCTAAAAGCACCTTGGCTTGGCAGCGACCCGGCTTGAGGTCAGCGGCTGGCAGGCCATAGTACCAGATATTGCGCAAGAAACTACTACCCTCATGGAGGGAGAATGAAGTGCTGCTGGAGTTCATAACCAGACTTTACCAGATGCTCGGCAGTTATTTTCTACGTTACGCCGAAGCAGCCGTCAAGTCAGTCACATACCGCAGCAAGATCCCCTTCTGGCCAATAATGAACCCTTGATCAGGACTAAAGAAAAGAATTTTATAAAAGTTGGAGGGGACTTTTTTCACGTCCACATCCTGCTGCCACGTTTGGCCACCATCTTGGCTACAGAGCAGCACGCCGGCACCCCCTGCTAGCCATACTTCATTGGGTGTGCGATAGGCCAGATCAAGGAAGCCAACACTATTGCGACGCAGGGGACTCAGCAGTTCTCCCCAGTTTTCGGAATTGTCTGGATCAGAGAAGGCAATTTTACCGCCATTGACAATCATCCAGAGCCGACCATCCGGAGTAAAGCCCATATTGTGGACACGGCGCGAGGTCGTGCGGTTGTGGGGTTGCCAAGCGGTTTGTCCCGGCTGCCACGTGGAATAAAAGCTCCCCCGCGAGGAGACAGCCACATACTCACCAGAGGGCGAACGGTTGAGGTTGCGCATGACCCCAATGGCTTCTTGGACTAATGCTTGCCAGTTTTTGCCGCTGTCTTTGGTACGGTAAATGGCGCCTACATCGGTCATCATTTCCGCAGCGCCGCTGCCAAGGGCTTTCACGAAGCGAGGCGCACCCGGTAGTTTAGGATCGAGGGGAATTTGGTTCCAAGATTGGCCGCCATCGGTCGTGTGCAGCATAATCGGTGGCTCACCGACAATCCAACCCTCGTTCCCTTGGAAGCTAACGCTGTTGAAGCGATAGTCGGGATTATCTAACACCAGCGTACGGGGTTCCCACGTTTGGCCACCGTCGCGAGTTTCCATTAGTGTGGCATTGGCACCCACCAACCAACCGTGATTACGGTCAATAAAGCTCATATCGAGAATGGTTGAAGTGGTTGGTAGTTGGATGGCTTCCCAAGGGTTGTAGTCCAAGGCGGGGATGGCAAGGGCAGAGGTACTCAGGCTCACCCAGATACAAACGGTCACCAGTAGCCAATGCAGGAACTTGATTCCTTTCATTTTTTGCCAATAACTGTCAATTTGTTTAGCGAACATTATAGAAACTCAGTAGAAAAAGAACGGCAAGGGCAAGACCACCAAAAATGAGGATATTTTTTTGGCCGGGGGTGAGGCGATTCACACCCAAGCCGTAGTTCAGATTTTCCTTGAAGCCTGAGGGGGATCCCACAGGTCCAATGTTGCTAAATTGCTTTTTCGGAGCACTGCACACTGGACACCGCCAGTTCACGGGGAGATCAGCAAAGGCTGTCCCCGGCGGAATCGAGCGATTCTCGTCTCCCTTTGAGGGTTCATAGATGTAGCCGCAGGCACGGCACTCAAACCGATCTAAGGGCGCAACATCAGGGGTTTCGGCGGTCATACCTCAGAAATTTTTAAGATTTGCGACATACATCTTAATACTACGGGATTTAGGGGCGTTTCTTGTGATGAGGACAGGGGAGTTTTCAGGACAATACTGCGAAACTCTAAGACATGTAACGAAAGATCAGACCTTGGTAACATAAATATAAAGAAAAGATTAGGAAAGCTAGCCCTGCCAAGAAGTGATGCCATGATCAGGGTATTCAATTGAGGTCAGCCCATATAGACCTTAACCTTAAATCTCCTTTAATATTCCGTAGAATGCTGGCTTCCATATCACCAAGGGGGGCTGGCATTTTACTTTTGGGGATAAAATAGAGGCTTGCGCTTTCTATGGGTCGCCTGTGACTCCCACATTGTGTTGGCATTATCCACCGCTCCAAGCAGGAATTCTCTGTCGGCGCTATCAGCGATTTTTTGCGGAGATTGAGTTGACCTCTGGCGATCGCATCACAGCCCACTGCCCGAATACAGGGCCGATGACAGGAATCTGCCAAGTGGGTGCCCCCGTTCAAGTCTCCTACCATGCAGATCCCAAGCGCAAGCTGGCCTATACGTGGGAAATGATTTTCGTTGATGGCACGTGGGTGGGGGTAAATACGAGTTTGCCCAATCGGGTGATTGCTTCGGCATTGGCGGCAGGCATCCTACCGGAACTAGCTGGGTATGGCACTCAGCAGCGAGAGGTGGCCTATGGTCAAGAGCGCAGCCGCATTGACTTTTACTTGGCGGATCATCCCCAACAGCCCCCTGCCTATGTTGAGGTGAAAAATACCACTTGGGCGCAAGGGGGGTTAGCCCTGTTTCCTGATACGGTGACCATGCGAGGTCAAAAGCATCTGCGGGAACTGCAATGGCTACGGCAAACCCAACCTGACACTCGTGTGTGTATGGTCTACTTTATTAATCGCGGTGATTGCGATCGCTTTGCGCCGGGAGACAGTGCCGATCCCACCTATGGACAACTCTTACGCGCCGCCTACAACCAAGGGGTGGAAATTTTGCCCTATCGTTTTGCCATTGAGCCAACGGGCATTCAGTTTTTGGGAACGGCCAAGCTGGTACTCTAGGACACTTGACTGAGTTCAATCAGATTGCCATCAGGATCTGCGACAAAGATTGCGGCTCGTCCTGAGGCACTGCGCTGCAAGGGAATTTGGGCTGCCACTAGGCGTTGTTCGAGACTGGCTAAATCAGTTATGCCAAGGGCAAAGTGGGGGTTACGTCCCCACCGCTGATCTTGACAGCGATCGACCACCTGCTCTGCTGGGATGAGATGAATTTGCACCGTACCGATTTGATACCAGCGGCCGGGGAATTTCAGGGGGCGATCGACGGGGGTAAGACCTAGCAACCCTTCATAGAAGGCCGCAGCTCGCTGCAAATCCGTGACGTTAATAGCAACGTGGAGAAAGACCATCAGGAATTGGCGGGTTGCGTCACCCCTAGGCGGATTTCTGAGCAAAAGGAGGCCATGCTAAAGCCACCGAAGCGCTTGAGAATACTGGTGCGCAGGCGTAAATTGGGACTGGCAAACCAGAGTCGCTCCTCAGAGTACATGGTTTCGTATTCGGTAATCAGTGTCAGAGCACCATCACTGCCCATACTAAAGCGACCGGCCACAGGAGCTTTTTCGGCATAGCCCATTTCCCGCAGGAGCTTGCCTTCCATCCGTGACCCCTGATCCATGATCGGCACCAATACCGTCGAGCCTTCGTGCTTTTCGGTATCCCATTCCATCGTGCCGTCCCAACTGACCCGTGCACCGCACACTGCCCAAGCCGGATCCATGTCATATTGCTGACACAGGGCAATGACCGCAGGATCATCCACAGACAGTAATTCAATGGTTAACTGAGACTTGCCTGACTCAGTTTGCTTAAAGGCCAAGTGATGACTGGTACGTTGGGAAAACCAGCGGCCAGCACTTTGGGCAAAAAAGTCGCGGATGTCCATACCTGCGCACACTATGTAATGGGGACAAGATCAGTATTTTTGAGTCTTTTTTTAGGGTACACCGTCTCTTCGATTCCTTCCAAACGATCGCGCCGAGGAAAGATGCAGTCAAAGATTAACAATGTAACAATATGTAAACGAGTTTAAGATTTAAGATAGAAGTAGGTCGCCCTCATCAATCTCTATGCTGCACTCAAATTTACCTGAACCTCAACTGCTTAAGGTCTTGCTGGAGCCGCTACTCGAAGATTTTCAGTACTGGTTCACGCGATCGCGATCGCTCTTGCAGACAGAAGTGATTCCCTTCTTGAACGTGGCGGAACAGCAGGCACTCCTTGAACGGGTGGAGACGGCTCTCAACGATGTGATTGCTACCCAAAGCCTCTTTCGGGCAACGGACGGCCAAGTGGGGGTTGATACACAGGTACTGATGCAGTGGCATACGCTCTTGATGGAGTGCTGGCAGGTTGCCCACCACTATCGCTTATCCAAATCTTGTGACGCTTAAACCATTCTCGGCGCTTGGCTTGGAGGTGCTCTCTTCATGTTGCAGTTGATCTATATTGTTGCCTTTACGGTCTTGGCACTACTGGCCATGGCTAATCTGATTCGCAGTTTGTTGACCCTCGGCATTGAATCACAACGCCAATTTTCACCGCCACGGGTGACCCATCCCGAACTGTTAGATAGCGATGGCCATGTGATTGATGAGCCCCTGTTGGTGATGCGCTCTCTCAGTGTGGAGGATGCCCGTGCCCAACTGGATGCGATCTACCGCGAATCCCCCAGCTACGGTGACGACGCCCGTGGAGAAACCCAAGCCTAAATTCTTAGGCTCCTATGGGCAGTTCCTGAGTCGCTGGTTTCAGGTGGATGCAACGGCGCTGGCGGAGGTCTTGGCTAGGGCACGGCAGGAGTTACCGGCGACGGAGGTCTTGCTGATTGGCAAACCTCAATCGGGGAAAAGTTCGATTGTGCGGGCAATGACGGGTGCCGATGCCAGTATTGTCGGGGCGGGGTTTCGTCCCCATACGCGGCAAACACAGCGCTATGACTATCCCACAGCTGAACTGCCACTGCTCACCTTCACGGATACAGTGGGCTTGGGGGAAACGCCAGCGCAAACGGCTGAGGTGGTGGCGGAATTGGATCACCTGTTGCAGCAAAGTCAACGGGCACGAGTGATTATTTTGACGGTCAAGGTAACGGATTTTGCGGGCGATCGCCTGCACCAAGTGGCAAAGGCACTGAAGAAGGCTCATCCAGAGATTCCCTTTATTTTGGCCATTACCTGTCTGCACGAGCTGTATCCTCCCCAGCAAGAAAACCATCCCCCCTACCCGCCAGACACTCCTGAGGTTAACTTGGCGATCGCCGGCCTGAAGGAACGCTTTGCTGACATTAGCGATCGCGTCATTCCCCTTGACTTTACGTTGGAAGAAGACGGCTACACCCCTGTTTTTTATGGCTTTGAGGCCCTTGCTACAACCCTAGAGGCAGTGCTGCCCAAAGCAGAAGCCCAACTGCTCCGCGAGCTGATCGCCCAATCCCATCTCAGTGATCAACTAGCTCCCCTCTATCGTCAGGTGGGGCGGCGCTACATTGCCCCCTTTGCAGTGATGGCGGGAACCTTGGCGGCAGTGCCTTTGCCCTTTGCCACGATGCCAGTCCTTGTGGGGGTGCAGGTGGTGATGGTGGTGCTGCTGGGGCAATTGTACGGTCAGACCCTTTCGCCTTCCCAAGCCGCGGGCATCTTAACCACAATTGGTGGCGGATTTGTGGCGCGGTTGGTGGGGCAACAGTTGATTAAATTTATTCCAGGTTTGGGATCGGTGCTCTCTGCCTCTTGGGCGGCGGCCTATACTTGGGCCTTGGGGGAAGCCGCCTGTGTCTATTTTGGCGACGTGATGGGGGGCAAAACTCCCGATCCGCAGCGCATTCAGCAGGTACTCCAAGAAACATTGGCAACCGCACATTTACGCTTGCGCCAAAGCGAGTCCTAAATCAAGCCATCATTTTGAGGGGCATTGGCCTTCAGGGAGCCATCGGCCTGCCAGCGCACTTCCCGGGCTTCTCCGACCACAAAATAGGGAATTTGTTTCTGCTTCAGGTAGGTGGCGATCGCCGGATCAAGGGCATTGCGACTGAGAATGACACTGCGTGGCTTGACAATCTCAAAGAGGCGTGGCGTCAATTTTCGCCCCCACCACCAGAGAACCTGCGGTGGCTCCACGGGCGTCACGGCCAGCCAATCGGTTTGCGCGGCATCGCGACTGGGATCACTGACAAAGAGCCACTGACTGTTGCCCATCTCCAAGGTCAAGATAGCCGGATCCGCCCGCAGGACAGTAATTTTCACCTGACCCAGTTGAACGGGTTGCCGCAGGGGAAGCGATTGATGGGGCACCTTGAGGGTGGCCAACATTTCCCGGTAGGCAGGATCACTCTTGGCCGTTGGCACATCCGTAAACTGGCGAATTGGGGTGATCCGATGAATGTCGCGCCAGCCCTGTTGTTGACGGTACTGGCGATCGCTGGCCACCGCCCAATCAATGCGGTTAATGCCCTCTTGAGCCAAGAAAGCCGTTAGCCCTTGGGAATCCCCCCCATTGATCACCACTGTCCCCGCTGGTTGCTGAATCACCAGTGTCGGCACCTGTGTATTGGCGAGAACCGTAGCTTGAAACAGCGTGTTTTGGCGCAGAATAAAGGGCACGAGAACCAGAGTGACACCAAAGGTAAACAGCAAAAACCAGCGGCGCCGCCAGCGAGGACTCAGCCACACAAGGACAATCAGGCCATAGAGAACAACAACTTGCAGCCAACCTAAGCTGCCAAGGGCGATCGTTGCCCCCGGCCACTGGCCGATGGTTTGAATCAGCCACAGGAGGAAGGCCGTGGGATAGTAGAGGAGCCAAGCAAGCGCCGATCCCACAGGCGGAACGAGAAGGCCGACCATTGCACTGATGAAGCCGCCAACCGTCAAGAGAACCAGGGGCAGATGGGCAACGACATTAGCCAGCAGACCATACACCGGAAAAATACCGAAGATTGCCAAAGAGAGGGGCAGTACCCAAAGGGTGGCCGCGAGGGGCACCGCGACAAGGTTGCGCAGGGGTGTTGGCAACCAATCGAGGCGATCGCTAATCGGTTGAGCACTGACAATGAGACCCAATGTGGCCAGAAAACTTAACTGAAAGCCAATGTCCTCAATCCACAGGGGATTGTAGATCAGCATGGCAGTGGCGATCGCCAGCAGGATCACGAGGGGTTGCCCCTTTTGACCATTCACCAAAGCCACTAACCCCGCCAAGCCCATTAACACAGCGCGAATTGCTGAGGGGGCAAACCCACTCAAACAGGCAAAGAGCACCAAGACCCCAGCCCCCAAACCATAGCGCCACTGCTGCGGCAGGAAACGCGCCACCGCCAAGACAACTGCCAACAAAATCGCCGTATGAAACCCCGAGGTCGCCAGAGCATGGGATAGCCCCACGCGCCGAAAGCTGTCGCGCACCTCAAAGGGAATGGCCACCGCGCGGTTTCCCAGCACCATTGCCGAGACCACAGCACCATAGCGATCGCCCAACCCTTGGGCATGGACTTGAATAATCCGCTGCCGCAGTGCCCACAACCCCCAAGGTGATCCCTGATCCAAAATCGTGACCTTGTTGCCTGCTAAGCCGGCAAAGGTGTGCTGTAACT
This sequence comes from Thermosynechococcus sp. TG215, assembly GCF_031583455.1. Taxonomy (NCBI): domain Bacteria; kingdom Bacillati; phylum Cyanobacteriota; class Cyanophyceae; order Acaryochloridales; family Thermosynechococcaceae; genus Thermosynechococcus; species Thermosynechococcus sp. TG215. Next base: position 2,263,798 of record NZ_CP134178.1, read on the forward strand.
GAAGCTGTCGCCGAAAGTTAAAGGCACGAAAAAACTCACTGCCCCCCCCACGAGGTAGATAGAGCCGCCCCGAAATCTGGATCCGTTGGCTGGGATGTAGCTTTGCCCCTGCCGCTGCTGGCAGTGTCACATAGAGGCGGCCACTGGCTCTCCCTTGCAGCACCCCACTTTGGGCCGGTACTGGACTGAGATTTTGATAACGCTCCACCCCTAGGAAAAAGCGTCGTCGCCCAGCGCGATTAGGCAGTGGTGTGGTTTCAACACGCCCCTCGACGAGCACCGTTGACGGTAGGTTCAACCCCTCAAGACGCGGCACTAAACCGCTAATGTCATTCACCCCCGGCTGGGGGGTGCGCAGCCACACATAGGCCATTGCCAAAAGGGCAACGAGGGTCGCGATCGCAAAACTTTGACTCGAAGGCAGGCGCAGCCAAACCTTACCGCCCCAGCGCCGCCCGCTGTAAAGCATCCCGCCTAGAGCCAAGACCCCCAGCCAGCCCCACTGAAAGAAACTGAAAACACACCCCGTAATAAAGGCGATCGCCCAGAGAATCGCATCCGCCTTAGTCATCTTGCTGAACATAGCCCTGTTGGGGTTGGCATCCAGTGGCGCTGTTTAGGAGAAAACTGAGAGAGTGCACTGCCCTCAAAGGGAGAGTTTTAGAACCAGTTTTCAGGTGACTATGTCGTGCCGACACTAAGGGGCACCCGCGTCTTTTTTTCGACCTCAATGGTCACCTTTTCAGGGCGGCAGCGCATCACCGTCACTTCCAAGCCCTCTGCTCCTTCAGCCCTCAGGTCGTCAATGTAGCCCTGCTTCTCCCTTTCTGCTTCAGCTTGGGTCAAAAAAGGGCCAAAGTAGTAGGTGCAGGGGGGTGTTTTCGTGTCTATCTTGACCCACCATGCCAGACCGATTCCATTGACGAGATCGGCGAGCCAGTTTGTAAAACCTGTATTATTATCGCTAAACATTGACGGTCATTCCTCCGAAACTTGCCAAATTGCCCCAACCAATCAATTCAATACATCTGTTGGTTTGCTCTCTATTTGTGTATAACTGATCCCCCCCTAAATGTGTATGGCGAAAATTCCAAACCATCAATTGTCATATTTATTTACATCAAGAGTCCCCACGAGGACAAGATCACTCATTCAACCCTGACGCTGAAGGTAAACGCAGTGGCGCTGGGCATGGCTCAAGGGGGTGGTAAAGGCCTGAATCTCTAGGAGTTGACTACGGTATCGCGGCAGCAGGGTTCCTAGGGTTTGGGCATCCTCTTTGCTCCACTGACCCCGGTACAGGACTAAAATGCCCCCCAACCGTAATAGGGGCAAACCGTAGGCACAACAACGACGAAGGTTTCCCACGGCTCGCATGAGCGCCAAATCATAGCGGCGGCCATGGGTTTCCGCCCGTCCCCATTCAGGGTGAATGTTCGCTAAATCAACTGTTTGCGGTAGGGATTGCAAAAACTTGACTTTCTTTTGCGTCGCTTCAAGGAGGATCACTGACCAATCGGGGCGGGCGATCGCCACCGGTACCCCCGGAAAACCACCGCCACTGCCAATATCAATGACCTGTTGAATCTTAGTTCCCCAAGGTGTTCCCCCAGTAGGCTGAAGCCATGGCAAAATCCCCCGCAACGAATCCCAGAGGTGCTTCTCCCAGAAATCAGGGACTGCCGTAATCCGCGTCAAGTTGATCCCTTGGTTGGCTGCGAGGATTGCCCCATAGAAGCGTTGGAACTGTTCCTGCTGTTGGGGTGTGGGTTGCCACTGGAGGGTCTCCTGCCAAGGGAATGGCTCAAGCAATAACGGACTAGGACTCGCCATCACCACCACTGGGCAACTCTTTCTTTGCTGTTAGCACCTCCCACGCCGCTTTGAGTCGCTCCTCAAAATCCTTGACATGGCTAGAGACGGTATCAGCATTCGACTTCAGCTCTGCGATCGCCGTTTCAAGGGCTTTTTGTACATCTGCTGGTAGGGCTTTGATTTGAGCGGCGGCAAACCGTTGCAGAGCAGCAAGGAGAGCTTTTGCCGCTTCGGTGACCTCTTCTGGACTGACGGCTTCTGTTTCAGGTTCGGGAGTCGGGGACTCTGGTGGCGAAACTTGTTCTTCGGACATAGGGCAATGCTCCCAAGTGAGTACTCAACAACCTTAGCAATTATTTTGTGCGCCCCAGAAAAGGGCTGTACCCCTACCTTAGCAGATGCCCTTTTAGAGTGCCCTAACCCCCTAAAGATTAAAGTGAAACTCCGCCCCATTGGGCAGGGAAGATGCAAGGCGTTAGAAGCTAAATGTCGTTCGCACAACCCCCAGAAGCAGCGGCGCGTTGTTACTGTTGCTGTTGGAATTGACCACGGCAATGAGGCCAGGTGTAATTGAAATATTCCGCGAGATCGGAATACGGTACAACCCCTCGATGTGGTAGGAGTTAAAGGTTGCGCCGGGGGCACCCGGCACATTACGAACGCTAATGGTTTGTGGGGGTTGGCCGACAATCAAACCCAGAACATCGCCCTTGCGCCAGATGTCCGGTACAGCAAAGGTGGCGGCCCAGTTTAAGACTTCTGCTTCTCGCCGTGGGCCTGTGAATCCTTGTACCTGATAGACATTGGAGTAGCCGACCCAGCCTGCAATGTTGAATTTTTGAATAGGGCGATAGGTAAACTGAAAGCCAAAGTTATCGGCGGCTGCATTGGCGTTATTGCCGATGGGGTTGGCAGCAGAGCCGGGAAAAACGGGAAACCCACTGCTTCCTGTTCCGCCAGCAACACTGACACCAAAGGAGCGCACATAGGTAAATCCCATGGCGAGGTTCTTCGCAGGTCGCCAGTCGAGTTGAGCCAAGGCGGCATAGGCACCGTCGAAGAGACCATTAGTATTTGGTGTATTTCGATTTGGATTAGCTGCGTTCGGTGCCTGATAGCTCAGATTTAGGGTTAGGCCAGTGCCCCGCTCTTTATTTTCAAGGAGGGTATAGCGCAGTGTTAAGCCAGCCCCGCCACCGAAGCGATAGAGGGGGTTAAAGCGACCAAACCGGCTAATGGCTCCCGTTTCATCGGACTGCAAGAGGGGGTTAAAGGTAAAGACATTCTTGTCGAAATTGCCTGCTGATGCATCAAAGGCAAGGAACAGGCGGTTGGTTAGAGGGGTGCGGTAGTAGAGGTCGTCAATGGTGAATTGGCCGCCAGTGTTGGTGTCGTAGCTGAGCCGTGCCATGTTGGTACCGGTAACAGTTCCGTAGTTAGGCATATTGGCCGCCTGAATGCGCACCCGCAGGACATCCTTGCCATAGAAGCTGGTGTCAAAGTTCAGCCGAGCGCGGTAGGTAGCAACGGGATTGTCTTCGATGGTGGGATCACGACCGGGAGCAGGAACGGATCGGGTGCCCGTGAGGACATCGGACACATTGAAGATGACTGAAGCGCGTAGTTTAGTAGTGGTGGCAAATCGAGTCGCTTCAAGGTTGGCAACGCGACCTTCTAGATTTGTCACCCGTCCCTTGATCACCGCTAATTCGCTACTCAACTCCTCCGCCAGCCGCTGAAGTGTAGCTAGATCTTCCTTGCTGGCAAAGCGATCGCTCATCACATCGAGGCAGGCATTCAAGGCTGCAGCCATCTCAAAGCGTGTGGCGGCACGGTTGCCGCGAAAGGTGCCATCGGGATAACCGGCAATACAGCCATATTTCTCCACCAGTGAGGCCAAGGCTTGATAGGCCCAGTCCGTGGGGCGCACATCCGAGAGTTGATTCACTGAGGTTACTTGCGGCATTGTCCGCTGCATTCCCAAAGACGGCGCGGGGGCAGGGAGTCGGGGAGCTTGAGCCTCTAAGTCCGCCACTGCTGGCACTTGTGCCACTTGCAAGGGTGATTTTACTGAATGAGTCACTTGTTGCAAGTCATCATCAAGAAATCTAGAGGCACTCACATCACTCGTATGGGGTGTGTCTTGCAACTGATTCGCAGCTAATGCCGCTGACATTCCCCAAGCAGGAGCCAAAGCTAGCCCCAGCCAGACCGCGATCGATCTCGCCATTATTCACTCCTCAATCATGATCAAAGTATCTGCAAGCCTCGATTTATAGGATATTCAAGGGCAATCGGGCGATCGCCCCCAGCACTTCTGAACAGGCAACTCTCACCTGCCCCCTAGGAAAAGTTAGGAGTAGATTCGCAATACGTTCATTGAGGCTGAACAGAGGAAAACAGTTTCTTTACTTTCTTTAGCTTGAACTATTTGCAAATAAAAGTCAACTACTTCTTGCAAATCTCTCTAAACCAGTCCCAACGCTGCCACAAGCAAATCTTGATATGCTTTTTAGCAATTCCCTTGATCGCTGCTGTCATGTCCTACTCCCTCCGTGTTGCTGATCTGCCCGTCGGCGATCGCCCCCGTGAAAAGCTACTCAGCCAAGGTGCCCGCTATCTCAGTTCCGCAGAACTGTTGGCGATTTTACTGGGGACTGGTCAAGGGGCGGGCAAACTCTCAGCCGTGGGCTTAGGACAATTTATCCTCAAACAGTTGGGGGAGCGCAGTGGTAACAGTACCGATGCTGTGAGCCTTTTACGCGACATTACCCCAGAGGAATTGATGGCCATCCCTGGTGTTGGCCCCGCCAAAGCCACGACCATTCTGGCAGCTGTGGAGTTGGGGAAGCGGGTCTTTCAGTCGCGACCGGGGGAGCAAACGATCATTGACAATCCTGCCCTTGCCGCTGCTGTCCTCAGTACTGATCTCATGTGGCAACCGACGGAACGCTTTGCCGTTCTCTTGTTGGATGTGCGCCATCGCCTATTGGGGTCTCATGTGATTACGGTGGGAACCGCCACAGAAACCCTTGTCCATCCCCGCGAAGTTTTCCGTGAAGCAGTGCGTCGCAATGCGAGCCGCCTGATCATTGCCCACAACCATCCCTCAGGAAGTTTAGTCCCCAGTCAAGCGGATCTGGATTTGACAAAACAAATTCTGCAAGCGGGACAAATTATGGGCATTCCGGTGCTTGACCACTTAATTCTCGGCAATGGCGATTACCAAAGTCTGCGGGAAACAACCTCCCTATGGCAAGAGGTTCCCCAAGGGGATGGAGCTGCCTAAGGATGTTCCCAAGCTCCTCGATTTCGGGAGGCAGTGGCAGCCGTTATTCCTCGTCGTCAGGTTCGTTTTCCAGTAATGCCTTGGCTTCCAGTAACTGCTCTTTGTGGGCTTCACTAACAATTGGGTAGTGCAGGTTCAAACTCGCCAACTTTTGATAAATGAAGTGAGCCACCATGAGGCGGGCAAACCACTTGCGATTGGCGGGAATAATGTGCCACGGTGCCCATTCGGTACTGGTGTGGCGAAAGACATCGGCATAGGCGTCTCGATAGTCATCCCAGTGGGCGCGATCGCGCACGTCATCAATGGAAAATTTCCAATTTTTTTCCGGGCGACTAATGCGCTCCAAAAAGCGTTTTTTCTGCTCTGCTTTGGAGATATTCAGGAAAAACTTGAGGATGAGAATACCATTGCGGGTTAAGTAACGTTCGTAGTGATTAATGTCCTCAAAGCGCTCTTTCCAGATGTGCTTGGTCTTGGTTTCGGGGGGAAGTTGTTGACGGTTCAGCAACTCTGGGTGCACCCGCACCACAAGAACTTCTTCGTAATAGGAGCGATTAAAAATACCAATACAGCCTCGCTCTGGCAATGCGCGGTTGGCGCGCCACAAAAAGTCATGATCCAACTCCTCGGCACTCGGTGCCTTAAAGCTATACACCTGACAGCCTTGGGGGTTAATGCCACTCATGACGTGTTTGATCGTGCTGTCTTTGCCCGCTGCATCCATCGCTTGGAAAATAATCAGCAGCGCATAGATATTCTGGGCATAGAGAACATCTTGGTAAGCGGCTAGCTTCTTAATGCCAGCGGCAAGGAGTTCTTGGGCTTCGACTTTGCTTTTGAGGCCAGCGGTATCCGCAGGATCATAGTCCTGCCAGTGAAATTTCCCCCCCACGGGAACAATGTAGCGATCGGGGTTAATTTGGTCGAGAAAATCTTGGGGAATCATGATCAGGAGGGGTTGCAGCAGAACTGTATCCTAGCCTACATTCTCTCATTGCAGAAAAATCGAAATATCCCCCTTTCGCGGCTATCTTTAACAAATTGTATAAGTCACAGGCAAAACAGAATTCTCTTTGTATGCTGTATCAGTAGGCGAGCGATCGCCCGCCATCGAATCATTTTCTGTCGTTTGCGTTTTGGACAGCCACCGTGGCTCCGATTAAACCTCACAAACTGGATCTCGATGCAAGTTACCCCTGCCCCTGTCGTCGCCAAGGGGAGTTGATGCCGATCGCCCTCACGGAAGCTTTTGGCTGTCGGCGCTGTCAGCAAATTTTTGTCGTCCGTCCCGATGGCTATTCGATTGAGCAGTTGGCCACCACCTATCCCTACAAACGCGCATGGTATTGGACAGGATTGCAGTGGAATCAGTTGCAGCGGGGCTTCTCAGAAAGCTATTGGTATTTTGCGATTGGCCTGAGCTTCTTTTTATTGATGCCTATTCTCCTGTGGCTGCCCTTACTTCTACAATTGTCCTTAAAACCTGAAGGGCTGCTATGGATTATTGCCTCCCTGCTGATTGCACTGACACCGGCATTTCTAGTCTGGATTGCCCTCTCCCGTCGTTGAATGCGCTGCGGCCATGTTGCCTGAGCCGCTAAGGGGGGCGCGGGTCGCCAGTACACACCTCAGCCAAGCCAGCTATGCCCTCCGTCAGGACGCTCTTCGGCGATTGATTGAGGAGTTGGCAACAGCAGAACCCCTCCTGTTGGAGCAAAATACGCTCGATCTTGAATCTAGCCGCGATTTAGCAGTGTCCCAGATTGTTCTTGGCTGGCTACGGCTGACCCATGAGCGCCTGCACCGTATTCGCCAGTGGCTAGAGCACCTCTACCATGCTGCAGATCCATGGCAGCAATCATTGCCAACGCGACCCGAGCGGTTTCAGTATGCCGTGCCCTTGGGGGTGGTGGCCTTGGTCTATGAAGGGCTACCCACTTTAAGTTTGATGCTGGCGGGCATGGCCCTCAAAACGGGAAATGCCCTTGTGCTCTGGAGTGGTGAAAGTAGCCGCTATACTGCTGGGGCGATCGCCAGTCTCATCGAGGCCGCCCTCAGTAAAACCAGTCTGCCCAAAGCCACCATTCAAACCCTCTCCCTGAGTCCAACCAGTTGGCTTGCGGATCCCGTCGCTGTTGATCTCGCCCTTGTCTATGGCCGCTCCCGCTTTGTGGCCGAGCAACGCGCTGCTGCTCGCTGTCCCTTGGTCTCTCTTTCCCTTGGGAATACCTATCTGGTTTGGGATGGTTCGGTGTCGCCAGAGAGTGTCCTCAACTGTATTCAGCACAGCCACCAAGCCAATCCCGATCGCGCCCTTGCCATTGAAAAGGTCATTGTGCTCGGTAATGTCAATCCCTCCCATCTGGCATTTGTGATCAATGAACTCACCCAAGCGGGCTACAAGCAGGGGGTGGATGAGCACTTACACCGCAACTATCCTGAAATTCCCCTCGTGGACGCCAGTGAGTGGCCACTCCCCTATCTGGATCGACGCTTGGCGTGGCACTACGAAGAGGATCTCACCGCCGCAGTGCATTGGATTCACCAGTATGGCAGCGCCGCCAGTGGGATTATTGCCAGCAGCTACGAAGACTGCCGTGCCTTTTATCAGCAGGTGCAAACTCCCCTGGTTTTTGTCAATCGTCCCCCCCAACTAGAGCGCTTGGATGCCTTGGCCATTGGTGCTGCTGCAAGGGGTTGCCAGCGGGGACTCTTTGGCCTTGGGCAATTACTCAGCACCAAGCAGGTCTATCTGTAGGGAAATTTTAGCTGGAACTGACAGGGACAGGCGTGAGCCAATCGCCACTGCCATTGGTTTCCACTTCCGTGAGCCAGCGTTGATAATCGGCGACAAGGTGTTGACTGAGGCGTTGTTTAATCGTTAACAGAACGCTCTTGAGTAAGCCATTGCCGGTGGCTTCGAGAATCGGGCGCGGTGTGAGATCCAAAGGCGGCGGAATATCCACGTCCACCTGCAAGTCAGCTAGACCAATCAAATCCGTGCCGTTTGCCGTTGCTTGGGGAGACAAATAGCCTTGGAGCGCAAGGTGAAAGCGGCGATTAATGTAGTCCACGCCGCGAATTTCACAGCCGAGGGAGCGCAATTGTAAAGAGCCATCGCTATTAGCATGGACAGCCAGATCCACCGTGGGCTGCAAGCTGACCATGAGAAAGTTAAGGGGACGCATCTTGAGGCGAAAGCGATCGCTACCCAAAAATTCCACCCGTGTTGGGTCAGTCAGGGCATACACCAGCCGCTGGGGTTGGCGCAGGTAGTGCTGCAGAAGGGCCGTGGGCGTTGCAATACTGAGGCGCACAGATTGGCTGGCCTTAAATTCTAAGTACATAGCACACCTAGCGAACGTTGTTTCTAATGTAACGAATTATTAAGAAAGGGGTAAACGGTAAACCGAACTCCCTAATCTGCCCAGCGGGTTTGCCGTCCCAGCCAAATGACCGGAATGAGACCGACGACCACCAAGGCCAAAGCACTTAAGGCGGCTTCGGGAAGTCGCTCATCAGAGGCAAAGCGGTAAACCTGTATGGCTAGGGTATCAAAGTTAAAGGGGCGAATCACCAATGTGGCCGGCAATTCCTTCATCACATCGACAAAGACCATCAGGGCAGCGGTAAAAAGGCCGGGCACCATCAGCGGCAAGTGGACCGTGCGCAGAATATTCCAGGGCGATCGCCCCAATGTCCGCGCCACCTCATCCAAGGACGGACGAATCTTCACTAGGCTGGCCTCCACACTGCCCAAGGAAACCGCCAAAAAGCGTACCAAGTAGGCATAGATCAGGGCTGTGATTGTGCCACTGAGAATCAAGCCCACTTCCACCCCCCACAGGTGCTCAGTGACATCATTAATGACGTTATCTAGCCACCCCAAGGGCATGAGAATCCCCACCGCAATCACCGTACCGGGAATGGCATAGCCCATCGCCGCAATCTGTGTTCCCCAACGCACCCAAACCGTTGGCAGCAAGCGATGCCCATAGGCCAAGAGCAGGGCAATGCCCACCGCCAAAACCGCAGAGAGGGTGGCCAAAATCAAGCTGTGGCTGGCGTGTTCTAAAAATTCACGGCTGAGGTGCAGTTGTTGGTAGCTGATGGCCAAGTAGAGGAGCAACCCGCCGGGGAGTAGAAGACCAAAGAACACCGGTAGGGCACAGGCCAGCCAAGCCAAAGCCGCTCGCCAGCCTTTGAGCACGTAGGGAATGGGGCGATCGCTCCCGCGATTGTAATAGCGTGCCTTGCCCCGAGACCATTTCTCCACGAGCAGCAGGGCAAAAACAATCACCACCAAAACAGCTGCCAACTGAGCTGAGGCCACGCGATTGCCCATGCCAAACCATGTGCGATAGATGCCTGTGGTAAAGGTATCCACGCCAAAGTACTGCACAGTACCAAAATCATTCAGGGTTTCCATGAGCGCTAGGCTGGTGCCGGCAGCAATGGCTGGCCGAGCAAGGGGCAACGCCACCGTCCAAAAACTGCGCCAAGGCCCACAGCCAAGGGAACGACTGGCCTCTAAGCTACAGGTGGCCTGCTCCAAAAAGGCTACCCGCGCCAAGAGAAAGACATAGGGATAGAGAACGAGGGTGAGCATGGCGATCGCCCCGCCAAGGGAGCGGATATTGGGAAACCAGTAGTCACCGTAGCCCCAGCCCGTCAGCTCCCGTAGCCACCCCTGAATCGGACCTTCAAAGGCAAAAAACTCCGTATAGGTATAGGCCAAAACATAGGCGGGTGCTGCCAAGGGGGTTAACAGTAGCCATTGCCACCAGCGCACCCCCCAAAACTGACAGTTGGTGACCAGCCAGGCAGTACTGACACCAATGACAATCACCCCTGCTCCCACCCCCAACATTAGCCAGAGGGAGTTGAGTAAATAGTCGGGTAAAACGGTTGTGGCCAAATGGTGCCAAGTGTCACCCGTATTCACAAAGAGTTGACTGAGAATGACCAAAATCGGTATCGCAATGACCACTGCAATCAGTGACACCACTAACTCCCAAGGTTTGAGCTGCACCAACTGCGGCATTCTCATGGATTTCAACATCGGGCAACCTCCCAAAATAGGTACTGACGTTGTGGGCAAGAGGTAGAGAGGACTCAAAGAATGGTCAAACTAAAGTCTAGCCAAGGGGATCGCGTGATTATCGCACTCGTAGAAATGTAGTCCACCCCTGTCAAGGCCACTGCTCGCAAGGTTTCTAGGGTGATATTGCCAGAGGCCTCAATTTTAGTGTGGGGGGCTGCGGCGCGGATCATCGCCACGGCTTGGGTCATCTCTGGAATCGGCATATTGTCAAGCATGATCACCTCTACCCCCAAGGAGAGGGCTTCGCGCACCTGCTCTAGGCTCTCAGTTTCCACCTCAATGGCCAAGGGAAAGGGACTGGATTGGCGGACTTGTTCAACCGCAGCCGTGATGCCCCCCGCTGCCACAATGTGGTTATCCTTAATCATAATTGCATCGTCAAGGCCAAAGCGATGGTTGACACCGCCCCCCACCGCCACTGCATATTTTTCTAACAGGCGCAGTCCGGGCGTTGTTTTGCGGGTATCGACGAGTTGCGTTGGCAAGTCAGCAATTTGCTGGGCGTAGGTACGGGTGAGGGTGGCAATGCCACTGAGGCGCATCAGGCAATTGAGAGCCAGCCGTTCACCTAGGAGTAAGGTTTCTAGGGGAGCTTCAATGCGAGCAACAATTGTCGGCGCCTCACAAAGGGTGCCCTCGGCCTGCTCGTAGTTAAACACTACTGCTGCTGTCAGGCGTTGGAACACCCGCTCCACAATGGGCAGACCGGCAATCACTCCCTGACTTTTGAGACGAATATGGGCTTTTCCTTGGCGATCTTGGAGATGCAGGGCTTGGGTGGTGCGATCGCCCCGCCCGATGTCCTCCTGTAACCATTGATCCAAGAGGGGATCTAGGACACACCACGGCGGCAAATAGGCAGACCCCCTAGGACTCATTGGAGAGCGTCACCAATGTCTGTAACTTGTCCCATGCGGCGCCACTGGCCAGAATCGCCTTTGCCCGATCCACCCCTTCCCACCAATCTTGAACGACTGCTGCCACGTAGAGAGCTAAGGCGGCATTGAGCGCCACCACATCCTGCTGAGCCGTTGTGCCTTTGCCCTGCAGAACTTGGGTAAGAATCTCGGCATTGGTCTGGACATCTCCTCCAGCCAGATCCCTCAGGGGGGCACTGGCGAGTCCCAAGGCTTGGGGATCAAGGACTTCTTGGCGCAGCGATTCCTCAGGGCTACTAAACATGACAAGATCGGTCATATTGCCGAGGGTGGCTTCATCCACTCCTTCGCGACCATAGAGGACAATCCCGCGTTGGCGTCCGAGACGTTGGAGGGCGCCGGCCATGGCTTCAAGATAGCGATCGCTAAAGACACCAATCACCTGCCCTGTGGGGTGGAGCGGATTCACCAAAGGACCGAGGAGATTAAAGACGGTGCGAATTTTCAGGGTACGGCGCAGGGGAGCCACGGCTTTCATGGCGGGATGCCAACCGGGGGCAAAGAGAAACGTAATCCCCACTTCCTTGAGCAAAAAGGCGGGATCGCTGTGAGCAAGATTGATCCCAAGGTACTCAAGGACATCCGCTGAACCGACGCGGCTAGAGACGGAACGATTGCCGTGCTTAGCCACTTTGACACCGGCTGCTGCGACAACAAAGGCAACCGCTGTGGAGATATTAAAGGTACCCGCGCGATCGCCCCCGGTGCCGCAGGTATCAATGAGGGGTTCGGCTAAATTTAGCGGTGCAGCGGCGGACTGCGCCAGCAATACCTTGGCCATACCCGTGAGTTCCTCAACCGTCAGCCCCTTGAACTGTAATGCCGTGAGAATGGCACCGGCGAGGGCATCGGGAATTTCTGCTGCCAGCCATCCTTGCATTAACTGGGTGGCCTGCTCTTGCGTCAGGGCTTGGCGATCGAGGAGTTGTTGGAGCAGGTCAGACCACATTGAACCTTAATTGAACCTTGGAGGAGACGAATCGAGGGTTAATTGAGTTGTTGCTGGCGCTGGCGTGCCTGCCAATAGTGCATCGGTAAGCAAAGCAGCGAAGAGGTGGTGAGCAAAAAGGCCAAGAGTGCGGTGATTTTGCACATTTGACCTAAATCAGTGCCTTCTAATGGTACAGCGATTTGCAGACCCCGCGCACCACAATAGACGAGCCAATAGACAAAGATCATGCGCCAAAGGGTTTCACCATAGGCCTCTTGGGGGGAATACTCCCGCAGGGGACATTGTTTTTCCTCTTGATAAGCTGTGTACAAGAGCCAGCTTAAGCCACTCAGGGCGGCGATCGCTGAAACAATTAAGATTCCCACTGACCAAGAAGCAGCCACTGTCATTGTCCTTTTGCACTCCCTATCATCAGCACATCGTTCCTCAGTCTAGGGGAGTCATTTGCAAGGGATGACAATTGCTAACAATTTGAAATTTTTACATCAACATAATTTACAAATGCTCTCTAGGTTGAGGTGAGCCATCACGGCTGCTGTAAGTTGATCCAGGGCAACAGTCCGTTGCTCGGCATAGTGGGGAATGGCTGTGGGTAGGGGGGGCAGTTGACGGCGCGATCGCAACCCATTTAGCCAATGGCGACGCCAAGCACCATTTTCCAATAGCCCATGCAGGTAGGTGCCCCAAAGCGTGCCCGCCGTGTTAACAAGGCCGAGTTCTGAGGCAGAAAAAAGGGGCTGCCAACCGTTGAGATCGCCTGTGTATTCACTTTGGCCTTGGTGAATTTCATAGCCCACGATCGGCTCAGGACAGGGGAAATAAATGGATTGGGTTTGTTGTTGCTGGGTACATTTGCTTACCCCCAATTGCGTGTGCAGCGGCATGAGTCCCAGTCCTTTATAGGTGCCGGGGCAGCCCTCTAAGCCCAGAGGATCGCTGATGGTGGTACCCAAAATCTGCCACCCACCGCAAATACCGAGAATGGTTCCCCCTTGGGCAGCGTAGGCTTGTAGTTGCGCTGCCATCCCCGTTTGCCGTAGGACGTGGAGATCAGCAATCGTCGTTTTCGTCCCCGGCAAGATCACGGCATCGGGTTGCCCCAAGGGACGATGGGGGGGTAGAAACTCAAGGGAGACACTGGGTTCCGCCAGCAGGGGATCGACATCGGTGAAGTTGGCAATACGCGGTAGTCGAATGACTGTAATTTTCAAGTCTGCCCCTTGGCGTTGGGGACGCGGATCCCATAGATCAAGGGAATCTTCGGCAGCGTAGTGGCGCTCGAGCCAGGGAATCACCCCTAAAACCGGTACTCCTGTGGTCTCCTCTAGCCATTGCACACCACTGTCAAGGAGCGATCGCTGGCCACGAAATTTATTAATGACAATCCCCTGAATGAGCGATCGCTCAGCAGGATCAAGAAGCATCAATGTCCCGACAATGTGGGCAAAGACGCCCCCCCGATCAATATCCGCCACAAGGATCGTCGGTGCCCCAAGATACGTCGCCACCCGCATATTGGTGAGATCGCGGTGCTTGAGATTAATTTCTGCGGGTGACCCTGCACCTTCACACACAATCCAGTCAAAGCGTTGTCGCAGATCCGCCAAGGCCTCGGTAATCGCCTGCCAACCCCGCTCAAAATAGTCCCGATAGTAGTCTGCTGCTTGGGTGACCCCCGCCACCTGCCCCTTGAGAATCACTTGGGAGGTCATGTTGCCTTGGGGCTTGAGGAGAATCGGGTTCATCGCCACTTCGGGTTCTATCCCTGCCGCCCAGGCCTGCATTGCTTGGGCATAGCCAATTTCACCTCCCTCACGGGTGACGTAAGCATTCAAGGCCATATTCTGTCCCTTAAAGGGAGTGACACGGTAGCCCTGCTGCGCCAGCCAACGACAAATCACCGCTGTGAGGAGAGATTTACCGGCATGGGAGCTGGTGCCCACCACCATCAGGGATTTAGCATTCATGGTCGAGTTGATCATTACTTCGCTGCCTGTGGGACCTTTTCCAACAGTTCCGGGGCTAGGGATTGAGTCAGGTTCAGGCCATGGGTGGGCGAACTCAAGGCCATTGCTGCGGCCGGTGTCAGCCATTGCCGTGCCTGTTCATCCCCTAGAAGGTGCAAGCGTAAAAAGGCTAAGCTTAATCCTCGCAGATAGGTGCGCGATCGCGGGGGCATGGCACCGACAAGGGACTGGGGCACAGGCAGCACCGGTTCATTTTGACCCGCCTCACCAATGGTTGAGAAATGGGTGGCATCGTCTATCAACACCAAGTAGCGATCGGGCGTCGTCAGCCATGTAAAGGGATAAATTTGCTCCTCGACCGCTGGGGCGATCGGATCGTCACTGGCAGCCACAAACATAACGGGAATTTTCAACTGCCTCAAGGATTCAGGACTAAAGACCGCACTGGTAATCGGGTTAACAGCAATCACCGCTTGCACACGGGGATCCTGTAGGGAATAGACCTTTGGTGGTAATGCTTGCGCTTGGCATTGGAGCAGCAGTGACACATTAAACGAGTCGAGAACACTTCTTGTGCAATGTCGCCGCAGTTGTTGAAAATCCAACGGTGCCCCCGCGAGGGCGAGAGCCGTGTAGCCGCCAAAGGACTGACCAATCATTGCCACCCGCTCCAAATCTAGCCGCCCTGCCCAAGGATAGAGTTGCTCAGGAAATGTCCCTAAACGATTGAGGACAAACGTGACATCGAGGGGGCGATCCAGAAATTCTTGAGCCGCCACCCTAGGAGTGACATGGCCTATGGCAAAGGACAGCAACTGACGGGTGGAGCTGCCCACATGCTCTAGGGCAATGACGGCAAACCCATGGGAGGCCAGATGTTGACACAAATAGCGATAACTGTAGCGATTGGCTCCCAATCCATGGGAAATGATGACCACTGAAACCCGCTGTCCCGCAGGAACGATGGGTAGATAGAGATCCGCTGCAATGGGGCGGGAATGTCCCGTCAACTGCAACCGCCGAGGCGATGCATCCACTGCTGTCCAAGGCATCTCGAGCCACCGCCAAGGCCCCGGTTGGGGCAGTGATTGCACACTGGCAGGAATAGATTCTGGCTGATTTGCGATCGCCTGTTGACGAACAACATCCAGAATTGTCTCTGTTTCGCGGATTGTATGCTGGAAGTTTTTGAGAATCGCGAGTCCTTCCTTGAGATCAAAGCGGATACTGGGGGAGGGGTAATGGCGCATCACACTCAACGCGGTCAGACCCTTGGGATCAGTGGCAGCGAGAATCAGGGCGGATCGCAGGGCACGGGCGTTTTCTTGGCGGCTTTGGGTTTCGAGAATTCGGCCCGCTTGCACCATCAATTCTTGACCAAGGGGGGAATACAGGAGTTGGGCAACAGCCACCGGCGAGAGGCGCAGCCGTTCTTGTAAGGCCAACCGCAATTGCTGCTGATGCACAGGCGGCAATAACCGTAAATAGCTGGCGAGTTCTGGGGAGGCTTGGCCAGTGGTAGCAAAGCGTTCTAAATCAGCAATGGGGAGCGATCGCTCGAAGGGGCCATAGCGAAAAATAATCCGTTCTGCTGCCGTTGCCGACAGCCCCCTTGATCCCACCAAAAAGATGCTGAGACCCGCCACAACACTGAAGGGGGGCAAGAGAAACCACTTAAGGGAGAGAGTGTTCACAGCGAGGAGTCACGCAACACCACTAGATCAAGAAATTTAGAAAAGTAGTGGGAACAGCGCTCAGCGCAAAAATTCTATAGGTACTTTCCAGTATAGAGATAGCCCTTTGCTAATATGCCTGCTGCTGACATCATGCCCGCGCCACTTTGGAACTGCTAGGGTGCTGTCCTCGTCTTGAAAACTACTCAGGTTGTGAGCCAGCGCAATACCAGTACGTGATGGACATCATCACCATCTCGTTGGCGCTATCACCCCGCAGCCCACACCCAACTCCTATGGTAGTAGTGTGGCAGGTAGGGAAATGACCAAAGATTAACGATAAGCCCCCCTAACACTTCCCGCTACCGCTTTTCATTAAGGATCTTGACCTATGAAACGCCCTATTTTCACGTCACTGCGATATTTCGTTCCTTGGAGCTTGGCCGTACTCATCCTCAATGCGGGTCTGAGTTGGGCGGGATTTACGCCCCCCAAAAACCTATCCCGGCCGGGGAATCGGGAGGGGGCAGCCACCCGCGGCGTCTGTAGAGTGCAAACAGCGGCGAACGAACCGGATTTAATCGCCCTAGTACCAGCAAGTAATATTGGTTTAACGGCAGTTAATCGCCCCACGTTTTACTGGTATTTACCCGCCAATAATTACCAAGCTCTTGAGTTTGCCCTCTTTCAGAACCTTGCCGACGGGACGCAGGTGCAAATTTACAAGCAGCAGTTTCCGATGGCCAATCGCCCGCGCCTAGACAGTATTACGTTGGCGGGTGACGTGCCGCCCCTACAGGAGGGGGTGGACTACCGCTGGACGGTGAGTCTCATTTGCAATCCCCGAGATCCTGATCCATCACAGATTCGCTTTGTGGAAGGCTGGGTACGGCGGGTAACACTACCAAGGATCCCGAACAAGCAACTGCCCCAGGTCAGTCCTGTAGAACGCTATAACCTGCTGGCTAGCCATGGCCTGTGGTACGATGCCCTCGAGACATTGGTCAAACTGCGGCAGCAACAGCCAACTGACCCCAAGGTGAATGCCCTGTGGACAGAGTTAATGACCGCTGAGGAGGTTGGCCTCGATCGCCTGAGCAATTTGGCGATCGCCCACCGCAGCTGGCGCAATTTACGGTAACTTAGACAGGGCGGTGGAGGGGGGCAACTGTACCTTGGAGGCAAGCCCCAGTGCTTGGAGTGTGCGAATCACCCACCAAGTGGGATCCACTTCCCACCAGTACCAGCCGGCCTTGGCCACGTGGGGATAGGCATGGTGGTTATTGTGCCAACCTTCGCCGTAGGTGAGGAGGGCTGCCCACCAGAGATTGCGGGAGTTATCATCGGTCTCAAAGCGACGATAGCCCCACTTGTGGGTGGCGGAGTTAATCAACCACGTGCTGTGCCAGAGGAAGACCGCCCGCATAAACATTCCCCACAGCAGCCATGACCAACCCCCAAGGCCATAGAGGAGCAAAGCAAGGGGCACTTGCAGCAGCAAAAAGTAGCGATCCAGCCAGCGGTAAAAGGGATGCCGCACCAAGTCTGGGGCAAAGCGGGCATACTCCTCAGCCTCAAAAAATTGGTGATGGGGATAGACCAGCCAGAGCATATGGCTCCACCAAAAGCCCCGCCGCGCTGAGTAAGGATCTTTGACTTCATCTTCGGTGTGGGCATGGTGCAAGCGGTGACCGGCCACCCAAAAAATGGGACCTCCCTGCATGGCCAAGGCACCTAAAACAGCAATGATGTATTCCAACCACTGGGGCACTTGAAAACTGCGGTGACTCAGGAGGCGATGGTATCCCAAGCAAATGCCGATGCTGCCAAAGAGCCAGTGGAGAAAGATGGTGACCGCCAAGGCTGACCAAGAAAAAAAGAAGAGAGCAACCGCGGCCAAGACATGAACCGTCGTTAAAAAAAGCACAAAGGCCCAATTGAGGCGGGCAGTTTCAGGTTGGAGTTCTAGGGATGATGACATGGGCACTCCTCAACACCGTGTGCAGATTTAGACGCAAGTTGAAATCAAGTTGTAATCTAGAGAATCTGAGCCACCAAGACAATCCTCAGGGCAATCCTCGGCTGAGCCTAAATGGCCTTAGAAAATGTCTTACCAGATTTGTGTTGCAGGTAGGTATCAAAGACGGCAGCCACATTGCGGATGAGGAGTCGGCCTACGGGGGTGACCTCTAGGCGATCGCGCCCTAAATGAATCAGGCCATCGGCAGCCAAGTCTTGGAGTGCGGCCAACTCTGGAGCAAAGTAGGCATCAAAGTCCAGCTGGAACTGGCGAGCGATCGCCCCCTTGTCCAAGGTAAATTGGCACATCAGTGCCATGATGATGGTGCGGCGCAGCAGATCCTCAGGGCGCAGTTGAATCCCGCGTTCTGTAGCCAATTGCCCCGCCGCAATGTCACTAAAGTAGGTGGCTAGATGCTTCTGATTTTGGGCATAGGCCTCCTGCAACATGCTAATTGAGGTCAGACCAAAGCCAATCAAATCTGCAGGGGGCAGGATCGTATAGCCCTGAAAGTTGCGTTTGAGCGTTCCTGCTGCTTGGGCGATCGCCAGCTCATCCGTGGGCTTGGCAAAGTGATCCATGCCAATGTACTGATAACCTTGGCTAGTTAGCGTTTCAATGACCCGCTGCAAAATGGCCAGTTTGGTCGTGCCATCGGGTAGGGTAGCAGGGTCAATTCGCTTTTGGATGGGTTTCAAATTGGGAAGATAGGCAAAGTTAAAGACCGCAATGCGATCGGGGTCAAGGCGCACTGTTTTGGCAATTGTGGTTTCAAAAGATTGCACCGTTTGAAAAGGCAGGCCGTAGATCAGGTCAATGTTGACACTCTCAAACTCAGCAGCGCGGATCCACTCCATCACTTGAAAGAGCCACGCCTCCGGCTGCACCCGATTGACAGCCAGCTGAACTTGAGGATCAAAGTCTTGCACACCAAAGCTAATGCGGTTGAAGCCCAGATCGCGCAAGCGAAAGAGATACTCGCGGTCGATATAGCGGGGATTGACCTCAATGGAAATTTCGGCATCGTTGGCAAATTCAAAGTGGTGGGTGAGCGTCCGCCACAGGGATTCCACTTGGTCAATGGTGAGATAGTTGGGGGTACCGCCGCCCCAATGCATTTGAATCACTGGACGAGTGCGATCCAGCCGTGCCGCCACTTGGGCAATTTCCTCTGCTAAGGCATCCAAGTAGGTTTTGGCAATGGTTTGGCTTTGGGTGACGATGACATTGCAACCGCAAAAATAGCAGGCCGTCTGGCAAAAGGGAATATGCACGTATAGGGACAGAGGCAGATGCCCTTCGTTACTCCGCAGCAGTTCCCGCTGGAAACAATGGCTATCAAAGTCAGCAGTAAACTCGGCAGCCGTGGGATAGCTGGTATAGCGGGGCAAGGGGCGATCGTATTTTTGCAGCAATGCCCCATCAAATTGAATTGGCTGAACCACACTCATGGATGTTTGCAAGCTCCTAACAAGATCAACAGTGGGCCTTAAACGGCAACAGCTTCAGGACGGGATTGCTCCCGCCGACTGGGCTGATTCTCAATCACCACGGACTGCCACATCTGATCGCCAATGGTGGCTTTTAGCTCTGACTCTAGGGCGTGCATGAGGTGGCAGTTGAGGGTAAAGGCAAAGTTGGCTTCCTTGACAATGCGGGCGATCGCGACCTCATCGAGGCTGAGGCTATCCAAGGTTTCCCGATACCGCTGCTTAAAGGCTTTCTTGTCTTCTGGGGTCGGCAGGGCTGGAAACTCGTAAAAGGCGGTGCCCTTGCCTGCGGGGAGCGCTAACTGGGAACGCACAATTTTACTCAGAGCTTGTCCCCCAGAGAGATCCCCCATATAGCGGGTGTAGGAATGGGCAATGAGCAACAGAGGATCACTTTGGGCGAGGTCATGAATACGACTGAGGTAAACGCGAGTGGCTGTGAGGGGGGTAATCTGATCGCGCCAATTGTCGCCGTAGTAGAAGGCCAAGTCTTCGGCCAGTTGGCCACTGCGGTTGAGTTCGGGAAAATACATCGCCCGCAGGCGATCGCTCGTAGCACTGGCTAAGGCAGCTTCGAGGTCGGTGTACACAAAGTAGAGATTGGCCAAGAACTGGCGGAAGAGGCTCGGCGTAATCAACCCGCGGACAAAACATTTCATGAAGGCGGTGTGTTCGGCCAAGCTGTGAGCCTCAGCAGTTCCTTCCCGCAGCGCAAGGGAGAGCACGGTCATACCTGTAACTCCTGAAATCAGTTTTTAACAATCTTTTTTGAGATGAGTTCATCCTGCCAACGACGAATGGCCGTGGGCTGAACGGGGGCAGAAGGGCAAACTAAGGGTGAGTATTACTTTTTGACCATATGGCTGTCAAGCGAAACTTCAAAAAACATTACAAAACTGCCTACTTTTGCAAAATCGTCAAGACGGTTATTGACCGTCCTGAGGGATATAGTATAGTAAAACGGTATGACCTGCATAGGTTTAGTTCTATAGGAGTGAAAGGCTTATGGTGGCGATCGCCCCCAATCCCGATGCGAGTCAGAGCGTTAAAACTATTCGCGAAAACCTTTTAACCCCCCGCTTTTACACAACAGATTTTGAACAGGCAGCAAAACTTGACCTTAGTCGCCAGCAGGAACAACTCGAAGCAATGTTGGCGGAAATGCGGGCAGACTACAACCGCCATCACTTTGTCCGCGACGACGCCTTCAAAGGCACATGGGACACCTTGGATGCAGAGACCCACAAAGCCTTTATTGATTACCTTGAGCGCTCCTGTGTCTCTGAGTTTTCAGGGTTTTTGCTCTTTAAGGAACTCTCGCGCAAGCTGAAGAATCGCCACCCCCTCTTGGCGGAAATCTTTCACCTCATGGCACGGGATGAAGCGCGGCACGCAGGGTTTCTCAACAAGGCAATGATGGATTTTGGCCATGCCATGGACTTGGGCTATCTCTCTAAGGCGCGTACCTACACGTTTTTCCCCCTGCCATGGGTGCTCTACACCGTCTATCTATCGGAGAAAATTGGCTACTGGCGCTACATCATCATCTACCGTCACCTGGAAAAGCACCCCGAACATTCCTTCTATCCCCTCTTTAACTACTTTGAAAGTTGGTGCCAAGACGAAAACCGCCACGGCGATATTTTCAAGGCCTTGATCCACTCCCAACCTCAATTGATTCAAGGCTGGGGTGCCAAACTATGGATGCGCTTCTTCCTGCTGACGGTGTTTGCCACCCATACGCTGACGGTGCATGAGCGTGCCAAATTCTATGAAGCCCTTGGTCTTGATGCCACGGAATTCGATCGCGAGGTCATTGCCAAAACCAATGAAACGGCCGCTCGCACCTTCTCGGTGGTGCTCAATGTCGATCACCCTGACTTTTATCCGCGGCTGCAACGCTGTGTCGAAATCCATAAAAAACTCCAAGCCATTGAAGCCAGCAAGCAACCCAAGTGGCTGAAGGCCTTGCGGAAGCTTCCTCACCAGTTGGCGATCGCCGGCCACCTGTTACGCCTGTATCTCTTGCCCCCCGTCAATGCCCAACAGGAATGGGGCACCGTGCACTAGGGCTAAAGCTCCTCTTGGCGAAAACGGTTGAGCAGTTCTACCAGCAGCTCTTGGTTGGCCTTGGGAATCAGGCGATCGAGGGAAAGGGACTGCTGACCCCCGCCAAGTGGAACTGAAACCTCCTGCAAGACACTCGTGACCTGCGCCGAATTAACCTCCCCCTGCTCTAGGAGGGGCAAAAAGGCTTCGGCAAGGGGGGCTGCCAGCTTGGCATCAGCGAGATACAGATGCCATTTGGCCACATCCATATAGATATCGCGGCCAATTTCAGCCGCAAGACGTTCAATTAAGGGGGTACGACTCATTTAGGTCACCGCTTTTTCATTCACTCTATTTGTACCAGTCAAGGGGGGCGATCGCTAAAACAGACCGATCATGGGATAGTAATCGGGAAAACACCTGTGGACAAGGATCAGGCTCACCCATAGAAGGCTAATCATTAATTTTTGTTAAGAACTAAAACCCTAACGGTCTTTTCCCTAAGTCCTGAATGCGCTCAAAGCAGCCAAAATCAATGGTTACAGGGAGCGTGTCCTTTTTCTTTTAGGAAAGAGCTGTAGATTACAACAGTTTTTATTCTTTGTGCTACCATAGGCATCAGTTCTCTTTTAATTGCTCTTAATTGCTGATTGTATGGCTACGGCTATCCCCCCCGGCATTCCCCAAGACGTTCAGCCAAGTGAGACCCTACTAGAAGACTTGCGCCAAGATGTCATTCATTTGCTGAAACAGACCGTTGGCATTGTTGAACGCTACAACAGCCTCCATAAAACAGCAGAGAGGGATTCATCTCAAGAAAAAACAGAATTTTCAGGTACAGCAGCGATTCGGCAAGCCCTCACCAACGTTGAGGAAATGGCTCTACGCATGTCCGTGGTCGCCCCCATGAAAGCTGGCAAATCCACGATTATCAATGCAATTGTCGGTCAACCGCTTTTGCCTGCTCGCAATACTGCCATGACCGCTACTGCAACGGAAATCGTTTTAGATACAAACTACCCTGAACCTGTTCTCTTTGTCCCCGAAGAAACCCTCGCTTTATTCAAAAAGACAGCGGCGAAAATCCGCCAAGAATACAATAGGAATCGTGACAACGTTGCAGCTAGGCTACAGAAATATCCTCATCTTGACACCACATTTGAAAACATTATCAGGAATGACGGCACTTTGTTCAAAGAAGAAACAACAGGTGTCGAAAGTGTGCGTGAAGCCCTGCAACTAATGAATGATTTGGTACGTTTAGCCAGCCAAATAGTTCCTGCCTACAACCCTGTAAAGCGGATGCGGGAGCTACCCCAGATCAGAGTAGCACCTTTTACCTCTGAAGGCGAGGCTATCAACACCGCTTTGGGCAACCTTGTCATTATTGACACTCCAGGTCCTAACGAAGCAGGCGAGAACTTAGAAATCAAGAATATTTTTGCTGAACAACTTGAGCGTAGTAGTCTCATTTTGGTTGTCCTAGACTTTACCCAACTCAAGACTGAAGCGGCTAAAAGTGTTCAAGAAACTGTTCAGGCAATTGCTGAGATTCGTGGTGGAACTGAAAATATCTATGCCCTCGTAAACAAAGTTGATCAACGACGCAGAGGGGATATGACTCCTGCAGAAGTGCGGGAGTTTGTGCAGCAGGAATTTAGAATTCCTAGCTCTCATGTTTTTGAGCTATCTGCCCAACGAGCCTATTGTGCTGCTCGTTTCCTGAAGCAGCATGACTTAGGAGAAGACTGGCGGACTCGACCTGAAGCCAGAGATTTGGCAAGAGAAATTCTTGGGGATGACTGGGAAGAAGACTTAGAAGATATTGACAAAGATGCGTTTACTAAGAAAGCTAGAAAGCAGTGGTATGAACGCTCAGGATTTTATCAGTTTTTCACTAAAGTGATTAGTGAACTCATTAAAATTGCTGCACCGAAAGTAATCAGGGAATCTCTAAACATCACTCACGGCTTTATTCATAAGCTTCTTGAAGACATTAATTTGCGAAAAAGAAGCTATCAAGCAACCCTAGGTACACTTGAGGATGAAATTAAGCAACTAAATCAAGATATTAAGAAAATTGAAAATTCGGCTAATCTGTTGAATATTATCGAGGAGTATCAAAAAGAAATTAAGAATCAGATTGCCAGTGAAGTCTCTGAATTGAAGAACAAGGCAAGAGCAGACGTTAGTCATCTTTTTTCTCAAAAAGAGTATGAGCAGGCTGATGTTCTCAAAAAAGTAATGCTTTTTCTCACAGACTTTGCACACAAATTAACCAACGACAAGTCTCGTGAGGATCATTTAAGGATTCCTTTTAGCTCAAGGCATGACGCTGAAGATTTTCAGGGAAAAATATTTAACCTAGTTTCACAAGAAGCAGAAAAGTTTTTTGGTGATACCCAGAAAAAGATTGAAAAATTTGTAGGAGAAAAAATCCTTGGATTAAAGAAAGAAATAGAGGAAGAAACTCAGCCTATCCTAGAAAAAGCAAGAGAACGACTCCAGATGACTTTTAATGTGCAATTAAGCCTTCCTGATTTTCAGGTTTCAAAGGCTAGTTTTGGCAATTCTGAACTTCGACCCGAAGCTTTAACTAGGACTGTCAATAAATTTCGAAAAGTGGAAAAGAGATTTTGGTGGCACTGGTTTTGGCTAATTCCTAAGGAAGTGTATGAAATTTATACAGAGACTATTCAAGAATATGTAGTCTATCTCAATAAAGTCGTTGAGGAAATCAATCGACAAATAGACACCCAAGCGAATCAAATAGAACAAGAGGTTAATAATTATTTAGAAAAAGGTTTTAAAGTAGAAGCAGAACAATACATCGAGTATCTCAGTAGCTATCTCAAGGATTATCGAACAACTCTGATTGAGAGCCAAGAATATCAGAGAAAGTCTGCTGTTGAAAAAGAAGAAGTGATGAAGCAACTAGAGCAGCTCGAGGAGGATGCTCAAAAAGCGAAGTGTGATATTCCAATTTATTCGCGTCGAGTAGAGGAAGTTCTGGAAAATTATGGTTCTTCCTGCGATTCACCAGCAAATTCCTCTAATCAGTGATTAATTCAGCTTTCCTTACCGTACAGTGTCAACACTTTTTATCTTTTGTGCCAACCTAACCACCAGTACTCCCTGACTGCTGATGATGCCGATTTATTTAAGTCGATTAAAGTAATTTTTTGCGTTGTAGATTTTATGAATTACTTAGCCATTGAAGAGCGAATCCCTCTTGCCAATGATCAGCTACTGATTGATTTAGCTAACAGCATTCACACAAATCAGTCTTTGATAGCGTATCGCGCCAATCGAGGTTTTTTGGGTAGGTTACTGGATAGTTTAACAGGTCGCACTTACCAGCAAGATACCCTTCTTGCCCAAAACTTGACCCGAGGACAGGAAGCATTACTGAGCATTACCAATGAACTGATTGAAAAGCTGCAATTTACTGAGTATGCTCTTGTCACTACCCAACACTCCCTCCGAGAAACTCGTGAATGTCTTGTAGCTACTCAGCACTCTCTTCGAGAAACTCGTGAGGGGCTTAATCACAACACGCAGGCATTGAGTAGTTTATTGAATAGTTTAATTGAGACCTGCGATCGCAAGTTTCAAGAGCAAGAGAAACGTATTGCTACCCTTGAACGGCGAGTGACGGCACGGGAAGATTTCGATCGCATTTTCTCTCTCTGGCGAAGTGGCCAAAGCTATCACGATCTCCCTTGGGCTATCCAAATCCTATTTTTAGCCCGCGAAATCTACAACAGTTCCATTGCCTACCTAGAACTTGAACAACAAGTCACTTATTATCGCGACCTACTGGTGAATGAAATTTTGGCGCACCAGCGGCACTACTTACCCAAGCATTTCTTCAGTACCGCAACGCTGCTAAAAGTAACTCGGCAAGCAACAGCACAAGAGGATACAGAGATCGTTTACGACATTCTGGCGAGTTGCCGCTATTCAGACTCCTATCCCTTGCTGCGCAATATGTCAACACTATACTGCCAACAGCAGCCTTCCTTTGTCCTTCAGCACCCTCCTTATACCCTAGATGCCAAAGAAGTCATTCAGCGGATTGTTCATGAAACTGCCGCTGCAACGTTGCATTCCCTCCAGTCTCTGAAATCCAAGGAGTGATTATGCTAAACACTGGTTCAAAAGTTGGTTTAGTCCTCACGGGTGGTGGTGCCAAAGGTGCTTACCAAGTGGGGGCACTGCGCTACCTCGCTGAACAGGGATTTGAACCGCACATTATTGCAGGTACCAGTATCGGTGCCCTCAATGGCGCCATCATTGCCAGCTATCCCCAGCAATTGGCTCGGGGTGTGAGCAAGCTCGAGGAGATTTGGCGTGAGATTGGTGCCGCCAATATCATCTCCGCCAACCCCAACTGGCTCAGCATTCTCATCAGCTATGGCATCCAATCTGCCTTACCTGAATTTGGGGGATGGATCAATACTTTTTTGACAGTGACGGGGATTCTCCCCAAATGCTATTCCTTCTTTGACCCGCGCCCGATCGAAGAACTTGTGCACTCCTATGTAAACTACAACCAACTGAAACGGGGTACGGAGCTTTGGGTAACGGTTTTTCCCTCATTGCAAATTCCGGGTCTGGGCTATAACCTGTTGATGACATTGATTGACATGTGTCGCGTTTGGACAGGCACAAAAGCTGAGTGGCTGCGGGCACAGGATATGGATGACCCAGAGACGTTATTGAACTTGCTGCTGGCGAGTGCGGCCGTTCCTTTGGCCTTTCCGCAGCGACAGGTCAATGGTCAAACCTATGTGGATGGGGCACTTCAGGATAATGTGCCCTTGGGAGCGTTGGCGCAGCGGGGCTGTACCCATGCCATTGTCATTCACCTTGAGGATGGGGTGCCCTGGAATCGTTATGACTTCCCTAATTTGACAATCATTGAGATTCGACCACAGACAGTGCTGAATACTTCAAACACGGTTGTACTGGGGAGTCTAGAAAGCTTGCTCGATTTCCGGAGCGATCGCATTGCCGCCCTGCAAGCACAAGGGTATGCCGATGCCAAGGCAGCCATTGAGCCGATCCTCACCCTTGCGCAGAACCTGAGAACCCTGCGCCAAACCCATGGGGAGTTAAAGGCTTCTACGGCAGCACTCTTGAATCCCGATGAGTTAAAAACCTCTACAGCAGCACTGCTCAATCACAACGTTACTTTAAAATCAATACCCCCCATGGTTGATCCATAGGGGGTCATCAGGAGATAGCTCAGCACCGACCTATGGATCGTAGGGCTTCTTGCCGGTGAACTTCAGTTGCGAAGGATTGGGATTTTGGCCAATGGAGCGGGGCACTGAGTTGACGGCTTCACGCCCTTGGTTCACCTTCTCAGGGAAAACACCATCCTTGGGATGGATCAACACCGTTTCACCATCGGGGAAAATGCGGTAGATTTTGTAGTCATTGATTTTGCGGGGACGCAGTTGCTGAGCGGCTAGGGCAAGGCACTGCTCCTTACGGGCAAGGTAAACAAGATTTTCCCCTTCACGCATAACCGCAGCCCCAGCCGTCGGCATTTCAAAAACCTGCTCTTTGGGGCTTGTCCAGGTGATGGCGTATTTCTCTTCGGTGTCCGCTGCGCTGAGGAGGCCGCCAGTGCTGCCACCATAGAGCGGGGGTTGCCCAGTGAGTGTTGTCATGCGTTCGATCCTCAATCTCTCACGTTTTCATTCTTAAGATCGGCCAGATACAACCCTTTTCTTGGATATGGGAACCATAAAGGGGATGCAATCCTCTCCCATAGGGGCTTTCGCAGTTTTGAGCGTTTGCCCTCCTTGCGAAAAGGGCTGTAGCCAGATTCAACGGCATCGTAGCATTGAAATCGCGGTGTTGATGCGAGTTGTGAGAAACTGTAACAGTTCCTTCAAAATAAGGAATTGTTGTTGAGCTGTTTGATCAGCATTCTGAATTATTTTCAATGATCACCCTTGAACAACCTATGGCTAAAGGGCTAATTTGTTAAGATTATTGACAAAGTGCGACAAAAATATGTCCGCTCCTCACAAGGGATTATTGAGCAATGCAATATCTCTACCTCCATGGATTTGCCTCGTCGCCGCGCTCAAGTAAAGCTCAGTATTTTCGCGATCGCTTTGCGGAACTCGGTCAACCGCTACTCATTCCTGATCTCAATCAGGGGGATTTTTTTCATTTGACCTTAAGTCGTCAAATTGACCAGGTAGAAGCGCTGCTCGCCCCAGAGGAACCCGTCACATTGATTGGCTCCAGTTTTGGTGGCCTGACGGCTGCTTGGCTAGCGCAAAAGCATTCCCAAGTGGTGCAACTGTTTCTGCTGGCACCTGCCTTTGAGTTTGCGATCCATTGGCTGCCGCGCTTGGGCGATCAATACCGCCGCTGGCAAGAAACGGGTGTGCTGGAGGTGTATCACTACACGCAAGAGCGCCTGCTCCCCCTTAGCTATGGCTTTGCCAAGGATTTACTGGAGTACGACGATCGCCAGCTGCAGCGGCCTGTGCCTACCCTCATTTTCCATGGTCTTCAGGATGAGGTGATTCCCATCGAAGCCAGTCGTCGCTACTGTGAAGGCCGCCCTTGGGTGAGTCGGGTGGAATTGGACAGTGATCACGCTCTCAAGGATGTACAGCCGGCCATTTGGGGCATGATGTATCCAATCATCTATCAGCAGTTAACTTGAGAGGCTGGGTCAAGGGAGACCGCAGGAACTTCTGCTCGCACGGCGCGAAACATGCCAAAGCGGCACAGTCCCATGCCAAAGGCAAGCCGCATCAACAGAAAGGTGGGTACTTCCCGCAAAGATTTTACTAGCCCCGGTAGGCCAAAGCGAATCAGCCCCTCTGGTCGCACAATTCCCTGCCAAATTGAATCTAGCCACGAGGGGAGCGTTTCCTGTGTCCAGTCAGCAGTGATCACCTCTCCAGCCACTAAACCCGTTGCGGCAAGGGCTTCGGCAAAGCCTTCAATACTGGCAAAGGCGGGGTGTGCCCATTGATCCAAGAGCTGCCGCATAATGAGCCGCTCCCAGAGGTTCAAGGGGTGCTGGCGATCGTCCCTTTGGTTCCAATCGGCAACCACAAGAATCCCCCCCGGCTTTAGGACACGGAGTAATTCCTTAGCAAACTGCTGTTTATCGGGCATGTGGGGGCCGGCCTCAATTGACCAAACCACGTCAAAGCTGGCATCTGGAAATGACAAGGCTAGAGCGTCATCCACCTGAAACTGCACGTTGAGATCCGCAGGAGTGAGTTCCCGCGCCCGCCGTACCTGTTCAGGGCTGATTGTAATTCCCGTCACGTGAAAGCCATAGTCACGCGCTAGCATACGACTGCTCCCGCCAATGCCACAGCCCACATCCAAAACCGTTGTCCCCGGCGGCAGGCGATCGAGACCCGCCCAGCGCACCATTTCATGGACAAAATCTGCCTTTGCTTGGCGAAAGTCCCTACGACGGGGGGGCGAACCATAGTGGCCAAGGTGAATATGCTCACCCCAGTAAAATTCAAGAATGCCGTCATTGGTCCAGTCGTCATAGGACTCGGCGACAGAGCGGGCAGACTCGTACTTGCGAGGAAACAGGAGATAAAGCGCTAACCCTAGGAGGACTAACGCGCCAACAATGATAACCAGTATGAGCAATAGATGAGACATGCAGCAGATTGGCTGGTGAAACCTTTCACTATGATGACGAGGTTTTTAGCATTTCCACAAGGGAAAGAGCCACAGATGGGTTTTCGTGGGAGATCGTACGCTGTTCAATACTATCTTGAAAAGTTGGTGCAATCCTACCTGCTAGTGCTGCGGGCACCCAATCCTCGTGAAAAAGGCTGTAACTTAATAATAAGGAGCCTTAAAAATTCTGGAAGGAACTGCCTTGGCGGATGTGCCTGTGTTTGACTCGATTGAATCTGCGTTGGATGCCCTGCGGCGGGGTGAAGTTATCGTCGTGGTGGATGATGAAAATCGTGAGAATGAGGGGGATCTCATTGGTGCCGCTGAGCGTGTGACCCCAGCCATGATTAACTTTATGGCGGTTCATGCCCGAGGATTGATTTGCCTCGCCATGGAGGGCGATCGCCTCGATGAATTGGATTTGCCCTTAATGGTAACAACAAATACCGATAGCAACCAAACTGCCTTTACGGTGAGTGTTGATGCCGGTGCCCGTTGGGGCGTGACCACAGGCATTTCCGCCGAAGACCGTGCCCGCACCATTCAAGCCCTCATTGACCCGACGACCCAGCCTCAAGATTTACGTCGCCCCGGCCATGTCTTTCCCCTGCGATCGCGCCCTGGGGGGGTTCTCAAGCGAGCCGGCCATACCGAAGCCGCCGTCGATCTGACACGGTTGGCAGGTCTCTACCCAGCGGGGGTCATCTGTGAGATTCAAAATCCCGACGGCACCATGTCGCGGCTGCCCCAACTCATTGAATATGCTCGCACCCACCAACTGAAGATTATTAGCATTGCCGACTTAATTAGCTATCGTCTCCAGCATGAGCGTTTTGTCCGCCGCGAAGCTGTGGCCAAGCTACCGACGGAGTTCGGTGAATTTCAAATCTATGGCTATCGCAATTCCCTCGATCAATCGGAGCACGTCGCCATTGTCAAAGGAGATCCTGCCACGTTTAGCGAGCAACCCGTGCTGGTGCGCGTTCATTCTGAATGTTTGACGGGCGATGCCCTCGGTTCACTGCGCTGCGATTGTCGGATGCAACTGCAAGCGGCTCTGAAAATGATTAACGCGGCAGGACGCGGTGTGGTGGTTTATCTGCGCCAAGAGGGTCGTGGCATTGGCCTAGTCAACAAGCTACGTGCCTATTCCCTGCAAGATTTGGGAATGGACACCGTGGAAGCTAATGAGCACCTCGGCTTCCCAGCGGATTTGCGTAACTATGGCGTTGGCGCCCAAATGCTCAATGACTTGGGAGTGAAGCAGATTCGCCTGATTACCAATAACCCCCGTAAAATTGCTGGCCTCAAGGGCTATGGCCTCGAAGTGGTGGATCGGGTGCCCCTGCTGATTGAAGCGACGCCCTACAACACCCCCTACTTGACGACTAAGGCGGAGAAACTGGGGCATCTACTGCTACAAACTTACCTGATCACAGTGGCCTTTCGCTGGCAGGAGTCGCAATTAGATGCGGGCGATCGCTATGAGCGGTTGGAAAAAATACGTCATCTGGCCGCAGGCGTCCATTTGCTAGTGCGCGAAGAAGCTCGGCCCGTTGCGCAGGCCATCTTTGGACATCCTGACCTGATTGTTCACTTTGGCTTTGACCAACCCCATGTGGCCGATCGCCAGTGGTATCAGCAGCCAGAACATCCCTATGTCTTGGCGGTGCAAACCCTGCTGCGGCAATTTTGCCAATGGCCAACCCTGAAGGGATTTGAGTTTCTCGTGGCCACCGGCAGCGATCCAATGCTCAACCTACCGATGGATCTCGATCGCCAAGCCTACACCCAACAGCCCCCCAGTGAGTGGCAACCTCATCTCATCTATTCATGGTCAGCAGTAGCAGGTTAAAGCGTCGATGAATATCTTGGAGCATCTACGCCGTTTTCAAGTGTGAACATTCATTTATCCCACTACTTCTGGCCAAAAAAAGACACACTGGAGCGGCGTTGGCGTTAGCACAACAACACTGGCAATGGCGCGATCGCCCACGGGGAAACTGACTGCCCAATGTTCTAAAGGCTGAGCCGCCGTCCGCTGCCATACCCCGATCCCCTGAGCCTTGAGCCACGCTTCATAGTATGTCCAAGCCTGTAGAAACGAGCGATCGCTCCCCTCTAATATCCTTTGTTGCAGAGCCGCCCCAAAAAACCGCCGACTAATGGCTGAACGCTGAGGACAGGGGCGCAATATTTCTACATCTACCCCTACAGCCGCCCGGCCACTCACGGCCAACACCGCTAAGTTACCACTATGGCTCCAGTTAAATTCCAAAGCATCCAAATAGGGCTTACCCCCAGCGGTACGCGGTAGAGGCTTCTCGCCAAGATTCGGCTGATAGCGTCGTAAATAGGCGCGCAGGGTAACCTCACGGGGCACATCAGGGGGAAGCGTTAACCACCAAAGATGCAGCGCATGGGAATACAAGGTGAGATTGTCGTGTGGCGCCTGCCATTGAGGGGCAACAATCGGGGGTAGGGGCAAATCCCACACATTAAAGACTGAGGCGTTTTTTTAGTGACAATAGGTGAGTGCGGGGATTAATGGGGCTACGGGGCAGCGGTAACTCAAAATTCGGCCAATTGGGCAGACTGGCACAGGGACAGTGTACAGGGGGTAACCCATGACAGGGTAGAGGCACAGGCATTTGGCAGCGGGCACAGGGGGTAATGTCCCAACAGTCGCTCAAGAGTTGCGTAATCGTCTCCGCCGTGTCCTCAAGAAAGCAGTCTCCTGCCTGACCAGAGATCACATAGACCCAGCAGGCCTCAAAGGCTTGACTGTAGCGATCGCCCTGAAGGACAGGTTGCGGCAGCACCGTATGCGCTCCGCCCCAAATACACAGCCGTTTGCCCAGCTGAAACCAGTAGGCGAGATAGGACTTCACCTTTGCTTGGGCTGCCAAAAAGGCACAACCTTCCAGATCCGTCATTGACACAACCCTCGCTGCTGTACTTACTACCCTAGCGCAAGGAAACGAGGGCGATGCGTGCTAACGAATCAGTGCCGCCAAGGAAGCATCCAACTGTCCCCAACTGTGGCCATCAAGGGCTAACTGCTCAATGAGACTGGCCAAGCGCAACGCTTTGAGTGCCTGCTCTCCACCCACCGAGGGAGGTTGACCACCACGAACACAGTTGACGAAGTGCTCCAACTCGGCATGGAGGGGTTCAATATTGCTTGTATAGACCTTCTCAATGAGACCGTCTTGGCGGTAGAGAACTTGACCATGATCGGCACTGCACGATGCGGTGGTTTTGCGGTGAATGAGAATCTCGTTTTTCAGGAAATCGGCCTCCGTGAGGGAATTTTTGCAGTGGGCAGCAATGCGTCGTTGTTTGCGGTGGGTGACTTTACTGGCTGTGAGGGTGGCAATAATGCCGTTGGCAAAGCCCAATGTGGCGGTCACGTAGTCCAGATACCCAGAGTTGGCAGAGCGACTGCCGGCGGCCGTTAGGCGCACCACAGGGGAATTGGTGAGTTCCAATAGCAAGTCAATATCGTGGATCATTAAGTCGAGAACCACTGAGACATCATTAGCGCGATCGGAGTAGGGACTCATGCGATCGGCTTCAAGGGCAAGGATTTCCTCAGTGCGCAGAACTTTGCTCAGTTCTTGAAATGCAGGGTTAAAGCGCTCAATATGTCCGACTTGGAGGATGCACTGGCACTCCGCTGCTGCGTTGACGAGCGATTCTGCTTCGCTAATACTGGCGGCAATCGGTTTTTCCACCAAGACATGTACCCCGTGGCGCAAGCAGGTAATGCCCACTTCATGGTGGAGACGGGTGGGCACGGCAATACACACCGCCTCAACGTGGGGCAGTAAATCCACATAGTTTTCAAAAAATTTCACCCGATATTTGCTAGCGGTATCAATGCCCCGCTCCAGATTCACGTCAGAAATGCCCACAAGTTCGACATCTTTGAGTAAACTCAAAACACGGGTATGGTGCTGACCCATGTTGCCAACACCGATAACGCCAATGCGCAGTGGTTCGGGCTGGGGACGGACGGCAGAACTCATGTCTAGTTATTTCACTCCTCTACGCAACCGGGGAAGGGCTTGGTGTTGGCGATCGCCCGCCGTAAGTAGCAACTCACAGAATGAACATTTTCAGAAAGATGCTACCACAGCATTGCCAAATGTAAAGGTTTTGATAGACAGCTATGATGACGACACCAAAGGCCGTCGTGTTGCTCTCAGGGGGGTTAGACTCCAGCACGGTGTTATTTCGTGCCAAGGCACTGGGTTATGCTTGCTATGCCCTTTCCTTTGACTATGGGCAGCGCCATCGGCGGGAATTAGAAGCCGCGATCGCCATTGCCACCGCCGCCGGCGTGATTCAGCATCAAATGGTCTCCTTGAATTTGCAGTTGTGGGGCGGCTCTGCCTTGACTGATTTAACGATTGACTTGCCTCGCGATCGCGATCTGGCTACCATGAGCCAAGAGATTCCCATTACCTATGTCCCCGCCCGCAATACGATTTTCTTGAGTGTTGCCCTTGCCTATGCCGAAGCCCTAGGGGCGCAAACGGTTCATATTGGCATCAATGCCCTCGATTACTCTGGCTATCCCGACTGTCGGCCTGATTATATTGCTGCAATGCAGGAGGTCTATCGCTTGGGTACCAAGCAGGGGCGTGAAGGCCAGCCCATTGAAATTGTCACCCCCCTCATTGAACTCCACAAAAAAGACATCATTCGTCTGGGGAATGAGTACGGCGTTCCTTGGGAAAAAACATGGTCCTGTTACAGCGATGGCCAACAGGCCTGTGGTCGCTGCGATGCCTGTCGATTGCGTTTAGCGGCCTTTGCCGAATTAGGGCTTGTGGATCCTTTGCCCTACGCGGCTGACCACCCTGTGTAGGTTCGGTAAATCCCCCTTTTGCAGAGAGCGGGAGCGATCGCACTATAGGAAGGAGAGAGGGTTAAGCCCAATATGGGTGCTGTGCCCCGCATCGAAGTTAGCCTGCAAAGGGAGTTTTCGTCGCTATGGCAAAAGTTGTCGGAATTGATCTGGGGACCACCAACTCCTGTGTGGCCGTCATGGAAGGGGGCAAGCCCACGGTTATTGCCAATGCTGAAGGGTTTCGGACAACGCCCTCCGTTGTTGCCTACACCAAAAATGGCGATCGCCTCGTGGGTCAAATTGCCAAACGGCAAGCAGTGATGAACCCCGAAAATACTTTCTATTCTGTGAAGCGCTTTATTGGCCGTCGCTTTGATGAGGTGACCCACGAAGCCACCGAGGTCTCCTACAAAGTTTTGAACGTCAATGGCAACGTCAAGCTGGATTGCCCCGCCCTTGGCAAACAGTTTGCCCCCGAAGAAATTTCTGCTCAAGTCCTGCGCAAACTAAAAGAGGATGCCAGCAAATACCTTGGCGAGGAAGTCACCCAAGCGGTGATTACTGTGCCGGCCTACTTCAACGACTCGCAGCGCCAAGCTACCAAAGACGCTGGCAAAATTGCCGGTCTTGAAGTGCTGCGGATCATCAACGAACCCACCGCCGCTTCCTTGGCCTATGGCCTAGATAAAAAAGCCAATGAAACCATCCTTGTCTTTGACCTTGGCGGTGGTACCTTTGACGTGTCCATCCTTGAAGTCGGTGATGGCGTTTTTGAAGTGCTCGCCACCTCCGGGGACACCCACCTTGGTGGTGACGACTTTGACAAGAAAATTGTGGACTACTTGGCTGAATCCTTCCGTGCCCAAGAAGGCATTGACCTGCGCAAAGACAAACAGGCGCTGCAACGGCTGACAGAAGCGGCAGAAAAAGCCAAGATTGAACTTTCCAGCGTCATGCAAACGGAAATTAACCTGCCCTTCATTACTGCAACGAAGGATGGGCCTAAGCACCTCGACATGACGCTCACCCGCGCCAAATTTGAGGAACTCTGCTCTGACCTCATTGACCGTTGTCGCGTACCCGTTGAGCAAGCCCTCAGGGATGCCAAACTCAGCAAAGATCAAATTGACGAAGTGGTACTGGTGGGTGGCTCTACCCGCATTCCCGCCATCCAAGAGCTGGTCAAACGGCTATTGGGCAAAGACCCCAACCAGACTGTGAACCCCGATGAAGTCGTGGCCGTGGGTGCCGCTATTCAAGCTGGGGTGCTGGCAGGGGAAGTGAAAGACATTCTTCTCCTTGATGTCACACCGCTGTCTTTGGGGGTGGAAACCCTTGGCGGCGTGATGACGAAAATTATTCCCCGCAACACCACGATCCCGACGAAAAAATCCGAGGTCTTCTCTACTGCGGTTGATGGTCAAACCAATGTGGAGATCCACGTCCTGCAAGGGGAGCGGGAAATGGCCGCCGATAACAAGAGCCTCGGTACCTTCCGTTTGGATGGCATTCCGCCGGCACCCCGCGGTGTGCCCCAAATCGAAGTCACGTTTGATATTGATGCCAACGGTATCCTCAACGTCACTGCTCGCGACAAAGGCACTGGCAAACAGCAGTCCATTAGCATCACCGGCGCCTCAACGCTGCCTAAGGATGAAGTGGAGCGCATGGTGCGCGAAGCGGAAATGAATGCCGCTGCTGATAAAGCGAAACGCGAGAAAATCGAGACCAAAAACCAAGCGGAACAACTCTGCTACCAAGCGGAGAAACAGTTGAGTGAGTTGGGGGATAAAGTCTCCACCAGCGATAAAGACCGCCTCACCGCCCTCATTGCTAACCTGCGCTCGGAAATCGGCACTGAAGCCGAGAAAAAACCCATTGAATCCATTAATTTTGAACGGGTGAAATCGCTGATGCAGGATCTGCAACAAACCCTCTACAGCGTCGGCTCCAGTGTTTATCAAAGTGCGCAGTCCAGTGATGGAACTGGCTCCAGCAGCAGCGGTAGCAGTGGTGGTGGTGACGAAGTGATTGACGCTGAGTTTTCGGAAACCAAGTAGTCCCTTAAATTCGCAACTTTCTGCCAGAACAAGACTCCTCCTCCCCCTAGGTGAAAGCTTAGGGGGTTTCTCATTTTTGTGAGGGGGTATAGTCACAGTTTTTTCGATCACAGGCTTCTTGTGCTAGGGGAGAAATTCCGATA
Organism: Thermosynechococcus sp. TG215; assembly: GCF_031583455.1. NCBI lineage: Bacteria > Bacillati > Cyanobacteriota > Cyanophyceae > Acaryochloridales > Thermosynechococcaceae > Thermosynechococcus > Thermosynechococcus sp. TG215. The sequence continues at coordinate 2,299,848 of NZ_CP134178.1, forward strand.
GAATAAAGTTTCTGTCCTTAATTTTTGTTGAGTGCTGAGACCACCCCACCATTGAGGTAAGCATGGCCAAACGCCGCAATCCCAAGAAAGAAAAAGCTCTTCGTAACCAAGCCTATGCTCGCAAGTTTCGCAAGCGTTCTTCGGGTCGCTACAGCCGCCGCCTAAATACGGAGAATCGCCCAGAGACGAAAACCACCGAGACGGTTGAGGAAATGACGGACGCCTAGAGGGCAGTCGGTGATTAAGCGCGCGTTGCCATGGCGAGAGTTCGGGGTTGCGTTTTTAACCGTTTTTTTGGCTGAATTTGCCGATAAAACTCAAATTGCTGTATTTTTCATGGCTGCCCGCGCTGCCTCCCCTTGGTTGGTGTTTTTGGGAGCAGCTTTGGCCTTAGTAACCACTAGTTTGATTGGGGTATTGATTGGTCGCTGGCTATCACAGTACCTCTCGGAACAGCGATTACAAACACTGACGGGTGGTAGTCTCTTGGCGATCGCCCTTTGGCTATTGTGGGATATGCTGCACCCAAGCCTTTGATGACCAAAATATCGCCACTTAATGGCGCGAGAAAGTTCCTTCAGTTGACGATCGCCCCCTGCTAAAGTGAGGGGGTTAGCTTAGGCACTGTCTAAGTTGGTGAACCCCTGAGGAGACTGTGGAGAATGCCATCCCAAGTCATTGAACTGTGGTCATCGTTCGTTAGTATTGCCGATGCACCGTTGTTTCGCCTTGGGCGGGAAACGATTTCCCTGCGTTGGCTGTTTCAAGTGGTGCTGTTGCTCATCCTCGTTGCCATTTTGGCGCGCTTTTTCAAGGGGGTGCTGAAAAATCAACTCCTACCCCGCCTTGGTTTGGATTTAGGCAACCGTGAGGCCATTTCCACTGTGATGAGTGGTGCCGGGGGAGCACTGGGCTACATTATTGTTTTGCAAGCAGTGGGGATTAATCTCGATTCCCTAGCGGTGATTATTGGTGGCTTGGGGGTGGGGATTGGTTTTGGTTTGCAGGATGTCACCCGCAATCTCATCAGTGGCCTGACGCTCCTGATTGAGCGCAAAGTGCGTGTCGGTGACTTTGTGGAAATTGAAAACATCAGCGGCTACGTTCAGGAAGTCTCGATGCGAGCCACGGTGATTCAAACCTTTAACGGTTCAAATGTGGTGGTGCCCAATACCTACCTTGCCGATAGTCCGGTGCTGAATTGGTACTACGAAACCCATCGCGGTCGTATTGATATTGCCATTGGGGTGGCCTATGGGACAGATCCAGTTTTGGTGACGGAAGTCTTGCTCAATATTGCGCATTCTGAACCAGATGTCCTCAGGGAGCCAGCCCCTCGGGTGATTTTCCGTGAATTTGGCGATTCTGCCCTTATAGCTATTTCGAAAGGGAGTGAGATATTTTCAAGAGGGATAGGCTATACTCAAAGAGTCATGAATGTTACTCAAGAATATGAGCTATAGCTTGGACTTACGAGAGCGGGTTGTCTCCTACATCAAGCAAGGTGGCAAAATCAGTGAAGCCACTCAAATTTTTCAGGTGAGCCGCGCCACTATCCATCGCTGGCTGAAGCGAGACAACTTAGCCCCCACAGTTGTCCCCCGTCGTCCTTGGAAGTTGGATTGGGCGGCCTTAGCAGCCGATGTTGCTGCCCATCCTGATGACCGTTTAATCGACCGTGCCCAGCGATTTGGCGTTCAAGTTTCCACCATTAGTTATGCCCTCGCCCAGATGGGCATCACCCGAAAAAAAAAACAGATGCGTTACCAAGAACGGTGTGAAGAAGAGCGGCAAGCGTATCAACAACAGCTCGACACATGGGTAGAGAGCCATGGGGAGGAAACGGTAGTCTATATCGATGAGACGGGGTTTGACTCTCGAGTAGAGTGTGAGTATGGGTGGTCAGCGCGAGGCGAACGAATTTATGGAGAGCGAGCGGGGAAGCGTCAGAAAAGAGAGAGTTTAGTCGCAGGACGGTATAGACACCAGAAAGACTTCATCGCCCCAATGCTGTTTTGCGGATACTTGAATGCGGTAGGGTTTGTGAGCTGGCTGAGTCAGTACTGTTTGCCGGCATTAAAGAGACCTTCGTTGTTGATTATGGATAATGCACCGATTCATCCGAAAGGGGCGATTCAGGAAGCGGTCAAAGCGGCGGGTCACGAGGTGTTATTTTTACCGAAATACTCTCCTGATTTGAATGTGATTGAGCACGACTTCAGTGCGTTGAAGCGAGCGCGGATGTATGCAGGGTCAAACAGTTCGATTGATGAGGTGATTCGCAAGTATTGTGCTGGATAATGTCTCATTCTTTATTGGAATAGCTATAAGTTTGAACTCTGGGTATGGACGGATGCCATTGAGCGGCGAGTGTTCATCAAGAGCAGTCTCAATTTCAAGATTGATTATTACTTTCGGCAGCATAATATCTCGATTCCTTTCCCGCAACGGGACATCTGGATCCGCAATGCGCCAGCGCTCTCTCCCCTCAGTGAGCCAGCCGAAACGGTAGGCATGCCCTTGGCACCGGCAACGCCCTCTTTAAAGTCGCTGCTTCAGCAGGTGAGCTATTTTCAGTGCATGAATGACTTGCAATTACGCTTTCTCATCGAATCGGGCTACCGCAAGCACTTGGCAGCGAAGGAAATTTTGTTCCGTGCTCAGGAGGCAATCAGTAACTTCTACATCGTATTGCAGGGGCAGATGGCGGCGGTCTATGAGGAGAATGGTGAACTCAAGCCAATGATGACGTTTAATCCGGGGGAGCACTTTGGCGAACTGTCGCTAATGCTGGGGGTGGCCTGCCCAGCAACGATGATGGCAATGACGGATACGGTCTTGTTTGTCCTACCACGGGAGGGATTTGAACAGTTGCTAAAAGAACACCCTTCCCTTGCCGATGATATTGCGGTGGCGATCGCCCGCCGTCAGGATGTGCTGGCGCAACATCAACAGGAGCTTCAGCAACTGAGTCGCCAAGGGTCGGATCAAAGTCGTCCGATTAACTGGATTCGCGATCGCCTGCAAAAACTGCTGAGTTGGTAAAGTGCTCAATCGGTGGCGTCCAGCGTAAATGCGTGCTCCAAGTATTGATGCAGCCGATAGGTACCTGCTTGGTATCGCACCAAGGCCACATCGAAGCGACAGGGATGATCCTGCCACTGGGGCTGACGTTCTAGGAAGGCTTGGGCGGCCAAAATGAGTTTGCGTTGCTTGCTAGGGGAAATCGCACCGAGGCCATCACAATCCCAGTTGCGGGAACGGCGGGTTTTCACTTCGACAAAGCGCACCACCCCCCGCGGATCACAGGCAACAATATCCAGCTCACCCCAAGGGCAAGACCAGTTCTGAGCCAAAATTTGACACTGCTGGGTTTGTAGCCACGCGACAACTACCGCTTCCCCGCGATCGCCCACGTGGCGCATAGGCCCTAGGCTTCAATGGGTTCGAGATTAAACAAGTCTTGGAGGGTCTGCATAGCGCGTTGACGACTTTCTAAATCCCGCTGTGATTGCAGTTGCACTGTTGGATCATGGAGAATCTTGTTAATAATCGTGCGCGTCATTGCTTCAATGACCCCTTGGTGCTTATCACCAAACTCACTGCCTAAGCGGGAGAGGGCTTTTTCCAGCTCTTGGGTACGGATCGCTTCCATTTTTTGGCGCAGACTGCGGATGGTGGGAATCGTTTCTAGGGCGTGCCACCAAGCCAAAAAGGTCTCTAATTCTTCCTCAAGGATACCCTCGGCCTCTTGAGCCAATTGGCGTCGCGCCTCTTGGTTTTGGGCGACGACTGCTTCGAGATCATCCACATTAAACAGTTGTACGGAGGCCAATTCCGTCACGTTGGCATGGACATTGCGGGGCACGGAAATATCAATGATTGATAGGGGGCGATCGCCCGTGAGCACTGACCCTAAATTCTCGCGATCCAAGAGGGGTTGTGTCGCTGCTGTACCCGTAAAGACCAAATCCATTGCTGCCACAATCGGCAGTAGATCTGTCATCGTAAAGAGTTCAAAGCGTACTTCGGGAAACTGCTGCGCCAGTTCCTGTGCCCGTTCCAAGGAGCGGTTGATAATGCTCATTTCTTTCACCCCTCGGGCAATCAGGTGTTGCACCACCAAGCGGGACATTTTGCCCGCACCGACAATGGCAATGCGGCAGTTCTGGAGATTTTGCAACCGCAGGTCGGCGAGTTCCACCGCCGCTGAGCTAATGGAGACCGCCCCCGTCCCAATGCTGGTTTCTGTGCGTACCCGTTTACCGGCCGCGATCGCCCCCGTAAAGAGGCGATTGAGAATAGACCCAATGGACTTGTACTGCTGCCCTAACTGATGACAGCGCTTCACTTGGGAGAGAATTTGCCCCTCGCCAATCACCAAGCTATCCAGACCCGAAGCCACCCGCATGAGGTGCATCACCGCATCCTGATGCAGCAGGATAAAGAGGTAGGGACGCAGTTGGGGCAGGGGAATATGACTCCACTCACTGAGAAACTGATGCACTTCCCGCACGCCTACCTCAGTGTCACTAGTAACAATGTAAATTTCTAAGCGGTTACAGGTGCTAAGGATGGTCGCTTCCTGAATATGGGCGTAGCCGCATAGATGTTGCAGTGCCCGCTCCCGCACATCCTCTGGCACACTCAATTTTTCGCGCACATCCACAGGGGCGGTTTTGTGACTCAAGCCAATGACAGCAATATTCATAGGAATCGGTTGACGTTCGGCTGCAACTCCATCAATTGTTGTATCAGGATTCTTGAGCCTCCTTCACGCTTGTTTGCAAGTCTTTACTAAAGGAGGATTCTCCCTAACCGAGATTCCTGAGCCAGTCCCTCAGGTCTTCCAGGGTCGCAAAGTCAAGGAGTGCCTCTGCCAAAGTCTCAATCTGGGTGGATGGGAGTTGGCGAATTGCTGCTTCAAGGTCAGCCGGTAAATCCCCAAACCGTCGCCTGAGGAAGCGCAAAACAACCAGTGCTTCTCCCTGCTGTAATCCCTGTTGCAATCCCTGTTGCAGTCCCTGTTGCAGTCCTTGCTGTAATCCTTGCTCCAATCCCTGCCGTAAGCCCCGTTGTAACCCTTCCTCTTGTGCCTCGGCATAGACCTCTTGGTAAAACCGTGTCCGCTTCAGCTCCTCCGTCGTAAACCCCAGCATGCGCAGCACCTCCTCCCGACTCAGCTTGGTGAACTTGTACAGCACAATGGTAGTGATTAACTCTATTATGGCTTCCAAGTTTGGCGCTCTTTCGGTCTGGCTGCGCTGGGCAAGTAATCGAGCGACTCTGGGCATCTCTGCCTCTGGTACCACCATCAACTGCATCAGGGCAAGGCTCAAGGGCAATTCCGCTGGTGACCCCAGTTCATTCAAATACACCCGCCGCAGGCGATCGCTCTTGACCAACACGTCATAGGGTTCAAAGGAAACTTGTTCGGCTTGGCGATGGGGATAAATGACCACCGCTTGCCAATCAGAGAAAGTTTGGCGGTACAGGCGCAGATAGAGAAAAATCTCAGCAAAGAGACGTTCGTAGAGGGTGTTATCGCGCTGAAACTGAACTTCACAGAAATAGACGGTTCCTGAGGGGTCAGGAGGCAGAAAGACGCCATCAATGCGAAAGGCCGTTTGCTTCAGCTCCACAGAGTCAAAGCGGTAGCCCTGCGGGGGATTGATTCCCAAAAGGTCAAACAGTGTCTGGGGCAGCTGGGCAAACAGTTGGTAAAAGAGGGAGTCACGGCGCATTGAGAAATGAGGAAGTACTCACCCATGAAGGAGGGCTTAAGCGAGGACATCAGAATAGGAGCGGCTAGGGAACTCTTGATACACCTGTGTAATGGTGGCGGCTAGTCGTTGCATGCCAAGGGCAATTTCCTCATCACTGGCAGTGAGACTAATACGCAGGCACTCCTGTTTGTGGCGCCACGGCTCGGTCAAGCCGGGGAAAAAGGAGCTGCCGGGAACCACAATCACCCCTGCTCGCTTCAGGTGTTGATATAATTCCCAATCTGTCATGGGTAAATCCCGTAGCCATAGCCACGCGAAAATCGCCCCCTCACCGCGATGCAAAAACCAAGGAAGGTCGTTGGGCAAAGCAGTTCGTAGGGTTTCTTCGAGAACTGTCAACTTGCGCTGATAAAAGGGACGAATGACATTGACGGATACTTCGGCTAGGGCACCATTGGCAATGGCTAAGGCCGCGATCGCCTGACCGTAGCGCGAGGCATGAATACAGGCATTGGTTTGAAAGGCTTCGAGAACACTCAAAATCTCGCGATCGCCAATGGCAATCCCCACCCGCTCCCCCGGCAGTCCTGCTTTTGAGAGGCTGAGGCAGTGGACAATATTGCCGCCAAAAACGGGTGCTAGTTCCGTAAAGTTCAAGCTGGGATAGGGGGGGCCATAGGCAGCATCAATCAACACTGGAACGCCATAGGGGACAGCGAGATCAGCAATTTGCCGCACCTCGACATCCGTGAGCACATTTCCCGTCGGATTGCAGGGACGAGAGAAGATGACGCATCCAGTCGTCTCATCAATGTGGAGTTGTTGAAAGTCGGGACGATACTTAAAGGTGTGATCCGCTTCAAAAATCTCAAGGCGCGGACGATAGGCAACAACGGTATCAGGGGTAAAGCTGACGCCACCATAACCCGTATATTCTGGACTCAAGGGGAGAACGACTTTCTTTAATTCACCGTTGGCGCTAAAGCCCCCAAAAGCATTGGCAGCAAAGAAGTAGATGGCCTGACTGCCGGGGGTGACAAGGACATTGCGCTCCGTCAGGTTCAAACCATAGCGGCGATTAAAATCATCGACAACGGCAGCAATTAGCGGTTCATACCCTTGGCTTGTGCCGTAGCGGCAGACCACTTGGCCAAATTCTGGGCTGGCCATTAGCTCGTGGGTACAGTCGCGCCATAGTTGCTCCACCTCAGGGACAATGAGGGGATTACCTGCACTCAGGTTAATCAGGTCTTGACCGCGATTCAGGCGCAACGTCTCAATAATATCCTTCATGATTGCCCGAACTCCCGTCAGTTGGGACATTTGCTGGCCAATCTGGGAGAGTGCAGGATTCATAGGCAAAGGACATAGACAGTATTGGTTAGGATAGCATCTGCGCTTCTATTGAGGGACAGATGGAACCAATAGATACGGTCAATGCTGCTATTCGGTGGGTCACTGTAACATAACGTTAGAATAGGCCAAGAACTGTAAGGCATTCATGGCAGCGTTTATCCCCTTTGTTGGTAAACCTTCTTCCCCTTGGCGATCGCTCGTGATTGGGGTGATTGCTGCTGGTTTGATTGGCAGTGGTGGCCTACTGCTGTGGCGATCGCGCCAAACGCCCCTTGATCTCGATCGCTACACCGTACCCGTTCAAGACAGTCGCGATTTAGTCGCTCGCATTGCTGCCACGGGCAAAGTGGTGCCTGTGCAAACCGTCAATATCAGTCCAAAACGGGCAGGTCTTCTCGCCGAACTCTACGTCGAGCAGGGCGATCGGGTCAAGGCGGGTCAAATCATTGCCCGTATGGATAACCGCGATGAACAGGCGCAACTGGCTCAAGCCCAAGCCAACCTCGCCGATGCCATTGCCCGTCGCGATCGCGTGGTTGCCGGTAACCGTGCCGAGGAAATTGCCCAAGCCGAAGCCCAAGTGCGAGCAGCCGCCACCCGTGCTCAATTGGCAGAAGAACGCCTGAAACGCAATGAATTGCTCGCGGCTGAGGGTGCGATTCCCCGCGATACCCTTGATGAACTAAAGGCAAACCGGGATAGCGCGATCGCCAACCTGAATGAAGCTCAAAAGCGCCTGCAACTGTTACAGCGGGGTTCCCGCACTGAAGAGATCCGTCAAGCGGAAGCGGCCGTGGCTGCTGCCCAAGCCCAAGTCCAAGCCGCGCGTGCTGCCCTCGAAGATACAGTGATTCGCGCTCCTTTTACGGGGATTATTACCCAGAAGTACGCCAATCCGGGAGCCTTTGTGACACCCACCACCACCGCCTCTGCCACGACCTCTGCCACTTCCACCTCAATTGTGGCCATTGCCCAAGGCCTAGAAATTCTTGCCGAAGTCCCAGAAGTGGATATTGGCCAAGTGCTTGTGGGGCAACCCGTTGAAATCCGTGCCGATGCCTATCCGGGGGAAACCTTTGAAGGACGAGTACGCTTAGTGGCACCCGAAGCCGTGGTGGAGCAAAATGTCACCTTCTTTCAAGTGCGGGTCTCCCTTGTTACTGGGTTGCAGAAGCTGCGTTCTGGGATGAATGTGGACTTAGATTTTCTGGGACAAAAAATTAACAATGCCCTGCTGGTGCCGACGGTGGCCATTGCCGTTGAGCGCGGTCAAACGGGTGTTTATGTTGTGGGTGAAGACAATCAGCCAAAATTCCGCCCCGTCACCATTGGCAGTAGCTGGCAAGATCAAACACAAATTATCAGCGGCCTGAGGGCGGGTGAGCGGGTCTTTATTGATTTTCCGGAACGGCTGCGGCCAAAACAGGAGTAGTCTATGGGCTTGCACCACGTTTCCATCCGCACCGCCAATATTCAGCGGGCGATCGCCTTCTATGAATGCCTAGGCTTCACGATGGATGTCCGCTTTACCACGGGCTATACCCTTGCCTGTTGGCTCAAGGGCTGGCACACCCGCCTTGAACTTCTGCAAGTCCCTGAACCCCACCCTGCTGCTGACCCTTTTCACGATGAGCACTATGTTGGCTACTACCATCTTTCCTTTGATCTCAGTGACCATCCTGACCCCCTTGAAACATGGCTCAATCAGGTGGCGCAAACGTTGAAGGCACAGAATTTACCCTTTGAGCTACTGCTGAAGCCCACTCAGCAAGTGATTGGGTCGCACCTCTATCACGTCGCCTTTATGCGTGACTGCGATGGCTTGCCCCTTGAATTTTTGCAGTGTCTGGGTTCCTGCTGAGGCCTAAACGCCGATAAAATAAGGGGGTTGAGAGATTTTTGGGTCGTAGATAGGCATGCAACTGCAAACAATTACTACAGTCATTCCCGACTGGTCGGGGGACTTACTGGCGATCGCCGTCTTTCAAACGGAAGGCACCCTCACCCTCACCGACCCCTACACGACCCTTGATCAACGCCTCAACGGCCTATTGCAGGAACTGATCAACGAAGGGGAATTTCAAGGCAAGTTCGGTACCTCCCTTCTGATGCGCCTATTGCCCAACTTCCCCATTAAAAAGCTTCTCCTTGTGGGCTTGGGGAATCGCGATGACTTTAACCTAGAGACCCTGCGCCGCACTGCTGCGACCATTGCCCGTACGGCTCGCCGTGAACGTGCAAAAACATTAGGCATGGCACTGCCCCATGAGACTTTAGAGGCGGCGGATGCTGCCCAAGCCATTGCCGAAGGAGTTCTCCTTGCCCTCCACAGTGATGTGCGTTTTAAGTCGGATCCCGAAGCTCGTAAACTCCTGCCCTATCCAGAATCCGTCAGCCTGTTGGGTGGGGAGCAAGCAGCGGCCTTGACCCGTGCCCAGCAGATTTGTGATGGGGTGATTTTGGCGCGCGAACTCGTGAATGCCCCGGCCAACGAAGTGACGCCTGTCACCCTTGCGGAAACGGCTCAGCAATTGGCGGCTACCTACGGCCTCACGGCAAAAATTTTGGAGCGCGATGAGTGTGCCGCCTTGGGTATGGGTGCCTTTTTGGGAGTGGCCCAGGCATCTGATCTACCGCCGAAATTTATTCACCTCACCTACACTCCCGCCGGAAATGTCCAGAAGAAAATTGCCCTCATTGGCAAGGGGTTAACCTTTGATTCCGGTGGCCTCAACCTCAAGACCCAAGGGGGCATTGAAACCATGAAAATGGACATGGGGGGAGCCGCAGCCGTTTTGGGAACCGCCAAGGTCATCGGTCAACTCAAACCCGCTGGCATTGAAGTTCACTTTATTATTGCTGCCACTGAAAACATGATTAGTGGCCGTGCCCTGCATCCGGGGGATATTCTCACCGCCTCCAACGGTAAGACCATCGAGGTCAACAACACCGATGCTGAAGGCCGCCTCACCCTTGCCGATGCCTTGGTCTATGCCGAAAAACTAGGCGTAGATGCCATTGTTGATTTGGCAACGCTGACCGGTGCCTGTATTGTTGCCTTAGGGGATAATATTGCCGGTCTTTGGAGCAACAATTCAGAATTGGCGCAAGCTCTGCAAAAGGCCAGCGATCGCTCCGGTGAAAAATTCTGGCAAATGCCCCTTGAAAATAAATACTTTGAGGGCATGAAGTCCCAAGTGGCCGATATGAAAAACACCGGTCCGCGATCGGCCGGATCAATTACCGCCGCCCTATTCCTTCAGCAATTTGTTGATCACACCCCTTGGGCACACCTTGACATTGCCGGTCCTGTTTGGGCTGAAAAAGAGGATGGCTACAATAATCCCTGTGGGACGGGCTACCCTGTGCGCACATTGGTGGAGTGGCTATGCAGTCTCAGTCCCTAAAACTAGTTAATGTTGGTTGTGGTCAAACTTTCCATCCAGAGTGGCTTAACTTTGATGTGGCACCAGCGGTGGCGGGCGTAAAACGCTGGGATATTCGCCGAGGTTTACCTTTTAAGGAAGGAGAAGTCGATGCTGTTTACTCTTCCCACGTTCTCGAGCACCTGAGTTGCCAAGAAGCAGAAAACTTTCTACGCGATGCCTATAGAGTATTGAAGCCGAATGGTGTTCTGCGGATAGTAGTTCCCGACTTAGAGCAAACCACTCGTGCCTACTTAGCTGAACTCGATGCGTTACGAGATGGCAGGCAAACAGAACCTGCCAACTATGAATGGCTTAAATTAGAGCTTTTAGATCAACTCGTTCGCCATCACAGGGGTGGCGCAATGGCGGCCTATCTCCTAAATCCAAATATTCCCAATCCTGACTTTGTCCGATCTCGCATTGGCCAAGAAGCTGAAAATTTCTTCAAGGTAGTTCAACAACCGCAAACAGCTAAGAGCTTTCTCAAAAAAATACTGAGACCACTGCGTCATCCCCGTGAGTTACTCGCGAAAATTTTAGTTTGGCCAATTCTTGGAAAACGAGGAGTGGATGCCCTTAGTGTGGGGCTGTTTCGCTTAAGTGGTGAAGTGCATCTGTGGATGTACGATGGCTACTCTCTCAAACTCTTGATTGAAGCTTGTGGTTTTCACGACTGTCGTGTAGTCTCTGCTTTTGAGAGTTGCATTCCAGACTTTTCCCGTTACAACTTAGATGTGGTTGATGGCCAAGTGCGCAAACCCGACTCTCTGTTTATGGAAGCTACTAAGCCTGTCAGTGCTTAAAGAGTTTGACGAGACTCTCATTACATGCGATCGCCCCAGCGGTTAGTCGTCTCACCCTCACAAATCCAAGACCGACAGGTGTGGCTCACTCCTGAGCAAGTCCACTATCTCCGCCATGTCCTGCGCTTAAAAGATAACGATGTCATCTCGATTTTGGATGGCCAAGGACAGCGATGGCGGGGCACGCTTGGTGTGAATGGGCAGACTGTCGAATTATTGGAAGCTGAAAAGCAAGAGACGGAGCTCAGTGTAGAAATTATTCTCTGTCTAGCTCTACTGAAGGTGGCAAACTTTGAGCAAGTGCTGCAACAGGCAACGGAATTGGGGGTCAAGCGTATTATTCCGATTCAAACAGCGCGATCGCTCCTGCAACCCAGTGCCAATAAATACCAGCGTTGGCAGCGCATTCTCCAAGAGGCCGCCGAGCAAAGTGAGCGTCTTTATGTCCCCACCCTCAGTGATCCCCTCTCCGTTGCCGAAATGGTCAGCCTCACCCCCAAGGGCTACATTGCCAGTTTGAATGCCTCACAGCTCCTGTGGGACTGCTTGCCCCAAATGAATCTATCTCAGCCAATTTATCTGGCGATCGGACCCGAGGGGGGATGGACAGCCTCAGAAGTGGAGCAAGTTTTGGCCGCTGGTTGGCAAGCATTTTCCTTGGGGCGGCGTACCCTGAGAGCCGTCACCGCCGCGATCGCCAGCCTGACCTTAGTGAGCCATTACACTGAGAGGCACTGCGCAACGGCACAACAGCATTGACAACGCCACGGCTACCTCGATACACTAGAAGTTCGGTGAAATTAACGTAAGCAGCAATGCCCACCATCCAGCAACTGATCCGCCAAGAGCGGGAACTGTTGAAAAAGAAAACAAAATCTCCTGCCCTCAAAAGCTGCCCCCAACGGCGTGGGGTATGCACACGGGTTTATACCACAACCCCCAAAAAGCCCAATTCTGCCCTGCGCAAAGTGGCACGGGTACGTCTCACCTCTGGCTTTGAGGTCACCGCCTATATTCCGGGAATTGGCCACAACTTGCAGGAGCACTCTGTGGTCATGATTCGCGGCGGTCGGGTTAAAGATTTGCCCGGTGTGCGCTACCACATTATCCGTGGCACGTTGGATACCGCTGGCGTCAAAGACCGTAAACAAGGTCGCTCCAAGTATGGTGCCAAGCGTCCCAAACCCGGTGAGGCTGCTGCTACCGGCAAGAAGAAGTAATTTCCGTTCTCCTATCTCCTTGAGTCCACCCTTGAAATCTTAAACTTCACTAGAGCAAACAGCAAACACCTATGTCTCGTCGCACTCGCGCTCAAAAACGGCCTACTGCCCCTGATCCCGTCTATAACAACGTGCTGGTGAATATGTTAATCCAGCGGATTATGCTCAATGGCAAAAAATCCCTTGCCAGCCGCATTGTCTATGACGCGATGAAAACCGTACAGGAGCGCACCGGCGAGGATGCTCTGCAAATTTTTGAACGTGCAGTAAAAAATGCAACGCCCCTAGTGGAAGTGAAAGCCCGCCGTGTGGGGGGTGCCACCTACCAAGTGCCGATGGAAGTTCGTCCCGATCGCGGCGTCGCCTTGGCTTTGCGCTGGTTAGTGCAATTTTCCCGCAAACGAGCCGGTCGTTCGATGTCCGCCAAGCTGGCCAATGAATTGATGGATGCCGCCAACGAAACCGGCAGCACCATTCGTAAACGGGAAGAAACCCACAAAATGGCAGAAGCCAACAAGGCCTTTGCCCACTATCGCTACTAAACCGTCACACGGTTCAAGAGTTGGATACAATTATTTAAGAATTCTAACGTAATGCAACAAACAAGGAGGTAGCTGTGGCACGGACGACCCCGCTAGAGCGAGTGCGAAACATCGGGATTGCCGCTCACATTGATGCGGGTAAAACAACCACAACTGAACGTATTCTTTTCTATTCCGGTGTGGTGCACAAAATTGGCGAAGTGCACGAGGGTACCACGGTTACCGACTGGATGGAACAGGAGCGGGAGCGGGGCATCACCATTACAGCCGCCGCCATCAGCACCTCTTGGAAAGACCACCAGATCAATATTATTGACACTCCCGGCCACGTGGACTTCACGATTGAGGTGGAGCGCTCCATGCGGGTTCTCGATGGGGTGATTGCGGTATTCTGCTCCGTCGGTGGTGTGCAACCCCAGTCAGAAACCGTGTGGCGGCAAGCCGATCGCTACAGCGTCCCGCGCATCGTCTTTGTCAACAAGATGGATCGCACTGGGGCAAACTTCTACAAAGTCTATGACCAGATTCGCGATCGCCTGCGGGCAAATGCTGTGCCGATTCAGTTGCCCATTGGTGCTGAAGATCAGTTCAAAGGCATCGTTGATCTGGTGCGGATGCGCGCCAAAATCTACAAAGACGACCTTGGCAAGGAAATCGAAGACACTGAAATTCCTGCCGAGATGACTGAACTGGCGGAAGCGTATCGCACCAAGCTCATCGAGGCAGTTGCCGAAACCGATGATGCCCTCATGGAAAAATACTTTGAGGGGGAAGAACTCACAGAAGAGGAAATCCGCGCCGCCCTACGCAAAGGGGCGATCGCTGGCACCATTGTGCCGATGCTCTGTGGCTCCGCCTTCAAAAATAAAGGCGTGCAATTGCTCCTTGATGCCGTGGTGGACTATCTGCCAGCGCCCATTGACATTCCAGCGATTAAAGGTCATCTGCCCGATGGCACAGAGGTAGAGCGGGCTGCCGACGATGATCAACCCCTAGCGGCATTAGCCTTCAAAATCATGTCGGATCCCTATGGCCGCCTCACCTTCGTGCGCGTTTATTCTGGTGTTCTCAAAAAAGGCAGCTATGTCCTCAATGCCACTAAGGGCAAGAAAGAGCGCATTTCTCGTTTGATTGTGCTCAAAGCCGATGAGCGGATTGAAGTAGATGAACTGCGAGCCGGCGATTTAGGAGCTGCCTTGGGTCTGAAGGAAACCTTCACGGGGGATACCCTCTGCGATGAAAGCTCGCCCGTGATTCTTGAATCGCTGTACATTCCAGAGCCAGTGATTTCCGTGGCTGTGGAACCCAAAACCAAGCAGGACATGGAAAAACTCTCCAAAGCCCTGCAAGCCCTCTCTGAGGAAGACCCCACCTTCCGCGTCAGCGTTGATCCTGAAACCAACCAAACCGTAATTGCGGGGATGGGGGAACTGCACCTCGAGATCCTTGTGGATCGGATGCAGCGGGAGTTCAAAGTGGAAGCCAATATTGGCCAACCCCAAGTGGCCTACCGCGAAACGATTCGCAAACCCGTCCGTGCCGAAGGCAAGTTTATCCGTCAAAGTGGCGGTAAAGGCCAGTATGGTCACGTTGTGATTGAAGTAGAGCCTGCCGAACCCGGTACTGGGTTTGAATTTGTCTCCAAAATTGTTGGTGGTGTCGTTCCCAAAGAGTACATTCCACCCGCTGAGCAGGGGATGAAGGAAGCCTGTGAATCGGGGATTTTGGCAGGGTACCCAGTGATTGACCTCAAGGTCACATTAGTGGATGGCTCCTACCACGAGGTTGACTCCTCAGAGATGGCCTTCAAAATTGCTGGCTCCATGGCCATTAAAGAGGCAGTAATGAAAGCCAATCCGGTGCTGCTGGAGCCAATGATGAAGGTCGAGGTCGAGGTTCCAGAAGAATTCCTTGGGACAGTGATGGGAGACCTCATTTCCCGTCGCGGTCAAATTGAGGGACAAACCGTGGAAAATGGCATTGCCAAAGTGACGGCAAAAGTCCCTCTCGAACGGATGTTTGGTTATGCCACTGACATTCGCTCGAATACCCAAGGTCGGGGAATTTTCTCGATGGAATTTAGCCATTACGAGGAAGTCCCCCGTAATGTGGCTGAGGCGATCATTGCCAAAAATAAAGGGAACGCATAGTCTATACGAGGAACAACATGGCACGCGCTAAATTTGAACGAACCAAACCCCACGTTAACATCGGTACGATTGGTCACGTTGACCACGGTAAAACCACACTGACCGCAGCCATCACCATGACATTGGCTGCCCAAGGGAAAGCCCAGGCTCGCAAATACGATGAAATTGATGCTGCCCCTGAGGAAAAAGCCCGTGGGATTACCATCAACACGGCTCACGTGGAGTATGAGACTGAAAAACGTCACTATGCCCACGTGGATTGCCCCGGCCACGCTGACTATGTGAAAAACATGATCACGGGTGCCGCCCAAATGGACGGTGCTATTCTCGTGGTGGCCGCTACTGATGGTGCGATGCCCCAAACCAAAGAGCACATTCTCTTGGCTCGTCAGGTGGGGGTGCCCAGCATTGTTGTCTTCCTGAACAAAGTGGACATGGTGGACGACGAAGAACTGCTGGAGCTGGTGGAACTGGAACTGCGGGAACTCCTCAGCGAATATGAATTCCCCGGTGACGAAGTGCCCATCATCCGTGGTTCGGGTCTAAAAGCCCTTGAAGCCATGACCGCCAACCCGAAAACCCAACGTGGTGAAAATGAGTGGGTCGATAAAATCTACGAGCTAATGGATGCCGTGGATAACTACATTCCTACCCCTGAGCGGGATGTGGATAAGCCCTTCTTGATGGCTGTAGAAGACGTGTTCTCCATCACCGGTCGGGGTACCGTGGCCACGGGTCGGATTGAGCGGGGTCGCATTAAGCTCAACGAAACCGTTGAACTCGTGGGTCTGCGGGAAACTCGCACAACGACGGTCACCGGTATTGAAATGTTCAAGAAGAGCCTCGAAGAGGGGATTGCCGGTGACAACGCTGGTTTGCTCCTGCGCGGTCTGAAAAAAGAGGATGTGGAACGGGGAATGGTGATTGCCAAACCCGGCTCCATTACGCCCCACACCCAATTTGAGGGTGAAGTGTACGTGCTCACTGAAAAAGAGGGTGGCCGTAAAACCCCCTTCTTTGCTGGTTACCGTCCGCAGTTCTATGTGCGTACCACCGATGTGACCGGTACGATTACCTCCTTCACCGCTGATGATGGTAGCGCCGCTGAAATGGTGATGCCTGGTGACCGCATCAAAATGACCGTGGAACTGATCCAGCCCATTGCTATTGAGCAGGGGATGCGCTTTGCCATCCGTGAAGGTGGCCGGACGATTGGTGCGGGTGTTGTCTCCAAAATCCTGAAGTAGTTGATCTTATGGCCGCTAGCCTTTCTGTGGTGTTGGCGGCCTTTTTTGTCTGAATTTTGTCGGATTGTCTCTGAACCTTGACAAGTAAGGAAGATTCCTATGGCTGCTCTACAACAGAAAATTCGTATTCGCCTTAAGGCCTTTGATCATCGCTTGCTCGATACTTCCTGCGATCGCATTGTCGATACTGCAAAAAGAACCGGCGCTTCCCCCGTTGGCCCAATTCCCCTACCCACTCGCCGTCGAATTTACTGCGTTCTGCGATCGCCCCACGTGGACAAGGACTCACGGGAGCATTTTGAAACCCGTACCCACCGTCGCATACTCGACATTTACCAACCTTCACCGAAAACGATTGATGCCCTGATGAAGTTGGACTTGCCGGCGGGCGTAGATATTGAAGTGAAATTGTAAGCGTCGCCAAAGTTCACTACACTGAGGGGTATGACGCATACGATCATTCATCCTTCCCCCTCTGAGTCTTCTCTTCAGCCCCCTGCCATGGCCTACAGAATCAACTGCCAGCAGGGGCACACGCATCTTTTATGGGTAACGCTGCGGCTAACGGCACCGCAAACCGATGTTCTTGATCTGCACTTACCGGTGTGGACGCCGGGTTCCTACCTTGTGCGCGAATATGCGCGGCATCTTCAGGACTTTACGGTAACGGCCGCTGACGGCACTCCTCTTGAGTGGTGGAAGTGTTGTAAAAATCAGTGGCAGGTGGCTTGCACCCCCGGTCAAGAACTGGAAGTGCGCTATGCCATCTATGCCCATGAACTCTCGGTACGCACAAACCACTTTGATAGCAGCCATGCCTACTTCAATCCGGCAGCGGTCTGCCTCTATGTGCCAGAATATCGCGATCAGCCCCTAACAGTAACAATTGTGGCACCGCCGGACTGGCGGGTGACGACTCCGCTTGAACCCTTTGGCGAGGATGGCTTCACCTTTTGGGCAGCAAATTACGATCTGCTGGTGGATAGCCCCTTTGAGGTGGGTACCCACCCTGTTTATGCCTTTGAGGTGGACGGTAAACCCCATGAATTGGCGGTGTGGGGCAAGGGCAATTTTGAGCCGCAGCGGGCGATCGCCGATATGCAGCGGATCATTGCCACCGAGGCAAGTCTCTTTGGCGGCCTGCCCTACGATCGCTATGTCTTTATTTTGCACCTTACCCACAAGGGCTACGGCGGTCTGGAGCATCTCAATAGCTGCTCGTTGATCTTCCATCGCTTTGGCTTTCAGCAAGCGGAGCAGTATTGCCGCTTCCTCTGTTTAGTGGCCCATGAGTTTTTCCACCTCTGGAATGTCAAGCGGATTCGGCCCCAAGCCTTCGAGGTCTTTGACTACGACAGTGAGAATTACACCACCAGCCTTTGGTTTGCAGAGGGAGTGACCAGTTATTTCGATCAACTGATTCCCCTATGGGCAGAATGCTTTGATGCAGAGGCCTATCTTAAACTACTGAGCGAAAGCCTCAATCGCTACCTACATACCCCCGGTCGTTGGGTGCAATCCCTGAGTGCTGCTAGTTTTGATGCTTGGATTAAGCTCTATCGCCCTGACGAAAATAGCATCAATTCGCAGATGTCGTACTACCTCAAAGGAGAGCTAGTGGCACTGTTGCTGGATTTGCGGATTCGTCTGAATTTTAATCACCAGCGATCGCTCCTCGATGTCCTGCGGCGGTTGTGGCAGCAGTATTGCGAGACAGGTCAGGGCTATACCCCCGATGAGCTGTGGGAAACGATTGAAACCGTTGCCGATGAAAACCTTGGCACATGGCGCGAGCAATTCATTGAAGGAACCGTAGAACTCCCCCTTCAGGAGTGGTTGGCTAAAGTGGGTTTGGAACTGGTGCCCCAAGACGCGCTGCCCTATACGGGACTTCAGTTCAAGCAGGAACACGGCGCTCTGCAAATCAAGGCAGTGCTGCGGAACTCCCCGGCTGAACAGGCAGGCTTGGTGGCTGGGGATGAAATCATTGCCCTCAATGGGTGGCGCGTCAAGGCGGAGGACTGGTCAGAGCGATTGCGGGAATACCCAGTGGGAGAGACGATTCACTTGACATGGTTCCATGATCAGCAATTGTACTCAGGAACATTGATGTTGGGAGACCCTCAGCCCCGCTATCAGGTGCAGTGCCGTGCCGATGCCACGCCGAGTCAGCGGGCACATTTGGAGGCTTGGTTAGGAGCCACAGCGGCAAAGCTCTAGGGGAGGTGGCAGCATGCTTCAGCCCTTGATTCAGGATCGCGATCGCTTGGAACAGATCTTGCGGCAACTGCCCTTGACTCCCGGCGTTTATTTTTTCAAGGACAAGACGGATCAAATTCTCTACATTGGCAAGTCCAAACGCCTGCGATCGCGGGTGCGCTCCTATTTTCGTGAGCCAGCCCAACTGGGGCCGCGCCTTGAATTAATGGTCTATCAGGTGGCGGACATTGAATTCATCGTCACCGATACGGAAGCCGAGGCCCTTGCCCTCGAAGCCAATTTAATCAAGCAGCATCAGCCCCACTTCAACGTTCTCCTCAAGGATGACAAGAAATATCCCTACGTCTGTATTACGTGGTCAGAACCCTACCCCCGCATTTTCATTACCCGCAAACGCCAATTGGGTAATGTCGGCGATACTCGCAGTGATTCCCCCAAGGATCGCTACTATGGCCCCTATGTCGATAGCTTTCGCCTGCGCCAAACCCTTGCCCTTGTGAAGCGGCTTTTTCCGCTGCGGCAACGTCCCCGCCCCCTCTTTAAGGATCGCCCCTGTCTGAACTATGACATTGGCCGCTGTCCGGGGGTCTGCCAAGGGCTGATTTCACCGCAGGAGTATCGGCAAACGCTGCACAAGGTGGCCATGATCTTTCAGGGACGCACAGGGGAACTCGTGGCACAGCTCCAAGCACAAATGGCGCAAGCGGCGGCGGATCTGAATTTTGAACTGGCGGCACGACTACGGGATCAAATTCGTGGCCTTGAGCATTTAGGAGTGGATCAAAAGGTGTCCTTGCCGGACGATACGGTGTCACGGGATGCCATTGCCCTTGCCCTCGGCGATCGCCATGCTGCCATTCAACTCTTTCAAATTCGTGCGGGTCGCTTGGTGGGACGCTTGGCCTTCGTTGCCGATGCTCAAAGTGGCAGTGTGGGCACGATTTTGCAGCGGGTGCTCGAAGAACATTACGCCCAAGTTGAAGATGTAGAAATTCCTAGTGAAATTTTGCTGCAATATCCCCTACCTGAGGCGGATCTGCTGCGTACCTACTTGAGCGAAAAGAAAGGCCGCGCCGTCACCCTCACCGTCCCCCAGCGGCAGGCAAAAGCAGAACTCATTGCCATGGTGCAACGCAATGCAGAATTAGAATTGGCACGCATTCAACAGGCCAGCGATCGCACCCAAATGGCTCTTGAAGATTTAGCCCAACTCCTTGGCCTTGACACCCTGCCCCACCGCATTGAGGGCTACGACATTTCCCACATTCAAGGGTCTGACGCCGTGGCCTCACGGGTTGTCTTTATTGATGGCTTGCCCGCCAAGCAGCACTATCGCCACTACAACATCCGCAACCCTGAAGTAAAACTTGGCCACTCCGACGACTTTGCCAGTCTTGCCGAGATTCTCCGCCGCCGCTTTGCCCCCTATCTTGAGGGCAAGGGTGACCCTCCAGAGGCTGATGACTGGCCAGATATTGTCCTCATTGATGGCGGCAAGGGGCAACTGTCCGCCGTAGTTCAGGTCTTGGAGCCGCTCCTAGGAGATCTCACCCTCCTCAGCTTGGCCAAACAGCGGGAGGAGATTTTCCTACCCCACCACCGCCAGCCTCTGCCGACCGATCCAGAGCAACCGGGGGTGCAATTGCTACGCCGCGTCCGCGATGAGGCTCACCGCTTTGCCCTGAACTTCCACCGTCAAAAACGCGCCCAACGCCAACGGCGATCGCACCTCGACCAAATTCCCGGCTTGGGCTATCAACGCCAAAAGGAACTCTTCGCCACCTTTCGTTCCATTGACTACATCCGCATGGCCACGCCCGAACAGTTGGCGCAGGTACATGGGGTCGGCCCCCGTCTAGCGGAAAAAATTTACCGCTATTTTCATGCTGATACCGATTAGCAAAGAGCTAAGTGCTTTTCAAAAGAAGAGGGCGATCGCTTGCTATTTCAAAAGCGGGTAACGCGATTCGAACGCGCGACATCAACCTTGGCAAGGTTGCGCTCTACCACTGAGCTATACCCGCAACAGATTCTTAGCTTAAAAAATTAGGAGGCGTCTTGTCAAGCCCCAGAAATTTCAGCAGCCCTCAGGACCACAAAAGCTGTGGGCGTACAACACTTCGGCATCGTAGATGTAAGCAATGCCTGCATAGTCGTTGAAAAACTCGACTGCCACCCGATCCACAATTTTTTCGGCCATTTCCCGTGTCTGGGTGAGTACCTCAAACTTGATATTGGCTTGGGTATCGGAAACGCTGGGTTGACCAGAGGAGCGCACATTGCGACTCCCTTTGCCGCCGGTTTCCATCACGGTGTAGCCAGTCGCCCCAGCCTCATCAATGATTTGGGCAATTTTTTTCAAGAGAATCTTCTCGGTCACAATCACGAGCTTCTTTGCTGGCTTGGCCATTCTGAGTACCTCCTTGAGTGAAATTGGCGCGTTTGGGTCACTAGCTGCCGCCCATGACTGCTTGGGCAAGGCCAAGGTAAAGCGGAATTCCTAGGCCAATGGCAATGGGAGTCCCGATCGCGGTGGAAGCACCAATATAGGCGGAAGGGTTAGCGGAGGGAATCCCTGCCCGTAATGTTGGCGGCCCAGAAATATCGGAACTAGAGCAGGCAATCACGGCTAGAATCACCACACCCCCAAGGCTAAAGCCAGTGACATAGTGGGCAATCATTCCCAAACCAAAGGCAATCAGGCCATGAACGAGGGGCGCCACCACGGCATAGACCACATACCATTGAGCAACTTTACGCAACTCACCCAAGCGTGACCAAGCCTCCATCCCCATAACGAGCATCAACACCGAGAGTAAACCGCGAAACAGAGGGTTGTAAAAACTCTCATAGACACTGTCGGGACGGGTAAAGATGCCCAAGGCAACGCCCAGCAGCAGTGCCGAAAGGGCTGCCCCTTGCAGACTTTCTTTGACAATCGGCCAGATTCTGACTCGTTTGCTTTGTTGACTGCGGTACTCACTCGTGCTCCCGGCATAACCTGTGGCGCTCCCTGCACCCGCATCGGCACCAACGGCACTGAGGGCAGCCGGCGCCTTTTTCTCCTGTTTTTTCTTGAGGTAAATGCTGGCAACGACAATGGCTGTCACCAGAGCCGGAATATCCATGAACGGATACAGTGCGGCTGCCCAAGGTTCATAGCTAATTTTCTGCGCCTCCAGAGCCGTTAGTGCTGCTGCCATGGTCGAACCACTCACATCGAACCACTTACAGCCCCAAATAAACCTGCGGTAGCGATCGCGTCCACGGTTTTGACCTTCGGAAGCTTTGCTAAGGTATAACGGCCAATAAATACAATGAGAATCCCCATCGCCACAGCAAAGAGTGCTGGCAAGAGCATCTCCTGTAGGTTGGAACTGCGAATCGCAATCCCACCGCTGAGGCCGACTTTCATTAGCAACATAAAAATAATGAACTTATAGATGGCATCGGGAATCTGAAGTTGACTGCCCAGCGCTGCAATGACCATGCCCCCCAGCAAGAAGCCAAGGGTAGGCGACTGTAATTGCTTGACAAAATCTTGCAAAAACTGACCGAGAAAATCCACAGTACTATTCCTCCTTAATTATCAGGGGCTATCCATGGGGCTGTAGATGTTGAAGTTGATAGAAGACTATTTGGGCGATCGCCCTCCCTGCATCCGTTGGTCAACGGCGCAAACATAGTCTTTTATCTATTCAAGCTTTTTGATTTGCTTGCCTTACTCTATAGTAAATTCTTCAGCAACACACACATTTAATAAACATTACTTTCAAATAGATTAAATAAGCCCAGCTTATAGAGTGACCTTGGGGCGATCGCGACGCTGTCAATGGCTTCTTGGCGCGTACATGATAATCAGCGTTCCTAGGAGGGCAACCCCAGCACCGAGCAAATCAAACTTATCGGGGCGCACCTTATCAATTCCCCAACCCCAAAACAGAACCACCAGCAGGAAAATGCCACTATAGGCAGCCTGAACACGACCGAAATGCGCAGGTTGCAGCGTCGGTACCATGCCATACATAAAAAGGACGATCGCCCCCGCTAAGGCATACCCAATGCTTTTATGCTCCCGTAGCCACAGCCAGACAAGATAGGCTCCCCCCAGCTCTAGGAGGCCTGTGATCAGAAAGTAAAGTAGGGATTTTGCAACTTTCATCATCGCCGCAGTGCTTGCTATACACTGGAAACTACACTGGGCTGACGCCAGCATATGACAATTCAGTTGACGATTCGCCGCCAAGCACCCAACAAGAGCGCCTATTGGCAAACCTTTGAACTAGAGATTGATCCTTCCCTCACCATTCTTGATGCCCTCATTCAAATCAAGGGATACCAAGACGGTAGTCTTAGCTTTCGCAAGAATTGTCGAAACACCATCTGCGGCAGTTGCGCGATGACGATTAATGGTCGTTCTGCCCTTGCCTGTCAGCAAAGTATTCGCGCCGAGTTAGCCAATAGTCCTGTTCCCAACCAAATTGCGATCGCCCCCTTGGGGAATTTGCCTGTCCTCAAAGACCTTGTCGTGGACATGAGCGATTTTTGGCAAAAACTTTCAGCCGTTAATCCTTATGTGGGTACAGCGGCACGACAAGTGCCTGAGCGGGAGTTTCTCCAATCCCCCAGCGATCGCGCCAAACTCAATGCTGCGGGTAACTGTATTCTCTGTGGCGCCTGCTACGGTGCCTGCAATGCCGTGGAAGTCAATCCCAACTTTGTCGGTCCCCATGCCCTTGCCAAAGCGGCTCGCCTTGTGGCCGATACCCGCGATAGCGAAACTGACCAACGCCTAGACCAATACAACACTGCCACCAGTGGCGTGTGGGGCTGTACCCGTTGTTTTAATTGCAACACCGTGTGTCCCGTGGGCGTACAACCCCTCGATCGCATTAGTGAGATCAAGCAGGCCATTTTAGCCCGCTCAACAGGGGCAAGCCGCAATGAAGAGCGACCCCTCCGCCATCGGCAAGTGCTCTTGGAACTGGTGAAAGAAGGCGGCTGGGTGGATGAGCGACAATTTGGCCTCCAAGTAGTGGGCAATCGTTTTCGAGATCTCAAGGGTGTGGCAAGCCTTGCCCCCTTGGGCTGGCGGTTATTGCGACGGGGTAAGTTTCCGCTGCGATTTGCAAAGTCTGCTGGTCAAGCCCAAATTAAGGCAGTGATCACCGCCCTACAGCAGAAACAGCCCTCTTCTAAAATGTGAGTACAAAGTGAAGGCTCTATGCCAAGCTAAAGAAGTTGTTTTGCATACCTAAACACCATGAGTGAACCGACACCTGATGATTTGACCCCACAATTTGGTTGGTCGCGCTATGCAGAGCTGATCAATGGCCGCTTTGCCATGGTTGGCTTTATTGCCCTGCTGGTGCTGGAGTGGGTCACTGGCCAAGATTTCTTTACGTGGGTGGGCTGGCGATAGGTTGTGGCGGCCACACTGCGCTTAGAGGGAGTCACGCGGCGATTTGCTCCAGGAGTGGGAATTGGTCCACTCTCTCTAACTGTGCCCGCAGGGGCGCTTTGGGTGATTGTCGGTCCTTCGGGTTGTGGCAAATCTACCCTGTTGCGCCTCATTGCTGGCTTGGAGCAGCCCACCAGTGGGCAGATCTACATTGGCGATACCTGTGTCAATGGCCTGAGTGGGCGCGATCGCGATGTGGCAATGGTCTTTCAGAACTATGCCCTCTATCCCCACATGACCGTGGCCGAAAACCTTGGCTTTGGTCTGAAAATGCGCGGTGTTGATCCGGCCACACGGCAGCAACGGATTCTTCAAGTGGCTAAGCTCCTGGGGATTGAGTCCCTGCTGCAGCGCAAACCGCGTCAACTCTCCGGTGGTCAGCAACAGCGGGTGGCCTTGGGAAGGGCCTTGGCGCGATCGCCCCAAGTGTTTCTCCTCGATGAACCCCTCTCCAACCTTGATGCCCAATTGCGGGAACAAACCCGTGCTGAACTGAAACAATTACATCAACAACTGGGCATTACCACCCTCTATGTCACCCATGATCAAGTGGAGGCCATGACCCTTGGCGATCGCATTGTGGTACTGGATCGCGGTCAAATCCAGCAAATTGGCACCCCTGCTGATCTCTACGACAAACCCGCCAATACCATGGTGGCGCGATTTTTGGGCACCCCGCCGATGAATTTACTGCCCGCTCGCTGGGATGGCAGCCGCCTGTGGCTAGCGCAGCAGCCCTTGCCCTGTCCAGACACCCCCCATTGGCCGCTAAAAAGTGAACAACCCCTCACCGTGGGCATTCGCCCAGAGCATTTGTCCATCAGTGAGAAGGGCTTAAGGGCGATCGCCACCCTCGTTGAACCCCTAGGCCGCGAAGCCATTGTCCGCTGTCGCCTCATGGATAGTTCCCAAGAACTGCTGTGGTTAGCCCCTAATCACCAAATCCCTCAAATGGGTGACCCTCTCCAGTTGCAGGCTCGTCATCTTTATCTGTTTGACCCTACGAGCGGGGTGGCTCTCAATTTTGAGCCTAGCTGAAAATTCATCGGAACCCTTACCCAAGATTGGAGGGTTCGCTTAGAATACAACTAGGATTCTGTAAAATTTCGTAACTTCTGCGGCCAGCCCGTCCATGACTTCGGTAACCTCTCTTTTTTCACCTGTCGAAGCGGATCTCTGTGTACTAACGGAGAACCTGAAGGCACTGATTGGAGCACAACACGCCGTACTCTCTGCTGCCGCCGAACATCTTTTTGCTGCCAGTGGAAAGCGCATTCGACCCGCCATTGTCTTTTTGGTGTCGCGAGCCACGCTGCCCGATCAGGGGATTACTCCCCGGCACTGCCGCTTGGCAGAAATTACGGAAATGATTCATACCGCCAGTCTCTTTCACGATGATGTGGTGGATCAAGCGCAACTACGGCGCGGTGTGCCCACGGTCAACAGTGTTTTTGGCAATCGGGTGGCCATTCAAGCAGGAGACTTTCTCTTTGCCCAAGCCTCTTGGTACTTAGCGGATTTGGATAACCTGCAAGTGGTGAAGCTCCTCTCCCAAGTGATCAAAGACTTTGCTGAAGGGGAAATTCGCCAAGGCTTTAACCGCTTTGACACCAGCATTACCCTAGACGACTATCTACTGAAAACCTACTACAAGACGGCTTCCCTCATTGCCAACAGTGCCAAGGCGGCAGCGGTTCTCAGTGAAGCGCCGCCAGAAACCATCGAGGCCATGTACACCTACGGCAAAAATTTGGGTCTAGCCTTTCAAATCGTCGATGACATCCTTGACTTCACCCGCTCCACCGCAGAACTAGGGAAACCCGCTGGCTCAGATCTGCGGGATGGCAACCTAACTGCACCGGTTCTCTTTGCCCTACCCAAAGCGCCCTACTTGCATACCCTCATTGAGCGAGAGTTTAGTGAAGAAGGGGATTTGGAAACCGCCCTCAACCTAGTGCGCCAAAGTGGTGCCATTGAAGACGCCCGCAATTTAGCCAAGGAATATGCCCAAGCGGCTCTACCGGCGCTTGAAGTGCTGCCTCCGTCGGAACCGCGTCAGGCCCTCAGCCAGTTAACAGATTATGTCCTTGAGCGGCTCTACTAAGCTGCCAGCGGAACGGTCTCCAATGCCCAGTGCATAAATCTCAGGAATGGGCCGAAAAATAGAAACAAGCCTTGCTTGGGGCAGTTCAATAGGTATAAGTGCGGGATCAGTAATCAATCCCCTACACTAAAGACAGGGATTGCGTCCACCCGACTAGCCCACGATTGGTTTTTATTTCGGGAGTGAGTTTGTGGCAAGAGGCGTTCAACAGCGTAAATCGGTGAGTTCTACTGTGGGTGGTCGGGGAAGGCAAAAAGTATCTCAAAAAAGCAGGGGTCAGCGATCGCGCCCTTCGCCATGGCGTACCCTAGGCTGGATTGCTGCCTTTAGTGGTGTGTCCTTGGTTTCTGCCTTTGCGGGCATGACATTTGTTTTGATGTCACCCTTTCAGGGCACGAACCATCGTGGCCAACGGGATCCCTCTTGGCTGGAAATGATGACACGGGGGTTCCAGTATGGCATGAGTCGGCCAGTGAACCTCTTGGTACTGGGGGTGGATAATGTCTTGGATGCCCCTGAAGGTTCTCCGAAACGGTTCCGTGGTCGCACGGATACGATGCTGCTGGCGCGGTTTAACCCTGAAAATGGCACGATTACGGTCTTGAGTATTCCCCGTGATACCCGTGTGGAAATTCCCGGACATGGCATCGACAAAATTAATGCGGCCAATGTTTATGGAGAGGTCGATCTAACGGTGCGGGTGGTCAGCGAAATCCTCAACTATACCCCCATTGATCGCTACATTCGCATTGATACAGATGCATTTCGAGAATTGGTGGATCTGGTGGGCGGTGTCGAGGTCAACGTGCCCAAGCGGATGGTTTATACCGATCACACCCAAAAACTTTACATTGATCTTCAACCGGGGCTGCAAACCCTGAACGGGGAGCAAGCAGAGGGCTTTGTTCGCTTTCGTTACGATGAACTGGGGGATATTGGTCGTGCCCAGCGGCAGCAAATGCTGATCAAGGCGCTGCAAAAGAAACTGGCCAATCCCGTCATGCTGACCCAGGTGCCGAAAATCTACAGCGTCCTGCAAAAATATGTGGATACGGATTTAACCTTTGCCGAACTGATGGCGATCGCCCAATTTAGTTTGCGCATTGAGCCAGACAACCTGCGTTTGATTCTGCTGCCGGGACGCTTTAGTGGTGATAGCTATGAGGTCAGCTACTGGCTTCCTGACTATGACCGCATTGATCGGGTGGTTGCTGAGCACTTTAGCGATCGCCCCTCAAAGCTGGTTGACCATACGTGGCGTGAAACAGGGACGCTACGCATTGCGCTGCAAAATGCCTCCGGTAACAGTGACGCTGCCCAAGACATGGCGGATTTCCTCGCCCACCACGGCTATACCAATGTGATCATCAGTGAAGAGTGGTATCAGCAAACCCCCGAAACAGAGATTGTGGCACAGCAAGGGGATATTGGGGCTGCGCAAATGATTCGTTCTGTCCTTGGCATGGGGCGAGTATCCGCCAACTCCACGGGGGTGCTGTCTTCGGATATTACGATTCGCATTGGCCGTGACTGGGCGGCGGTGTTGCACTAGGTCAAGGGTGCTGGCAGTTTCTTGGCAACAGCCTCTGGTTCAAGGATGCGGTCAATGATGCCGTACTCCTTCGCCATCTGTGGGGTCATGTACAGCAGCCGATCCATATCGCGGGTAATGCGTTCGGGGGGTTGACCAGTATTTTGCGCCAAAATTTCCACCATCATTGCCTTATTGGCCAGAACCTCCTTGGCACGAATTTGAATATCGGTGGCCTGTCCTTGGGCATAGCTCTTGGTTTGGTGCAGAACAATCGTGGCGTGGGGTAAACTGGCTCGATACCCCTTTGTCCCTGCTGAGAGCAACATGGCGGCCATCCCCATCGCTTGACCAATGCAGATCGTATGCACAGGGGGCTTAATGTAGCGCATGGTGTCGCAGATGGCAAAGGCTTCTGTTTCAAAGCCAATGGGTTCGCCATCGTAGCGGGAGGTTCCCGTCGAGTTAATGTAAATGCGGATGGGTTTTTCGGGATCGTCGTATTGCAGATAGAGCAGTTCCGCAATGATCAGTTCCGTAACCGCTGGCACCAAAGGCATGCCGAGATAGACGATCCGCTCCTTCAACAGCAGTGAAGGGAGATCGGGGGGTGGGGTGCGATAGTAGGCATCACCATAGTAGGCCGCTTGGGCAGCAGTAAGGGGCAACCGCATAGGACGCTCAGCAAATGACAGACTATCTGTACTCTAGCAAGGAATTGCCTTCCGGATCGGCGGGAAGCACCGCCTATAATCAAAGCAGAAATTCAATTCTTGGGTCATGAATCAACTCCTCAGTTCGCGGCTCACCTCCTCAGTGGTGGCGATCGCCATTGTCTTGCTGGTTGTCCTTTTGAATGCCGTGGTGATTATTAATCCTGGCCAAGCAGGGGTGCTGAGTATTTTGGGTAAAGCTCAGGATACTCCCCTCCTCGAGGGCATCCACTGGAAACCGCCGTTTATTGCCAGTGTGGATGTCTATGACGTAACTGTACAGAAGTTTGAAGTGCCAGCGGAAAGTGCCACCAAAGATTTGCAGGACATTACCGCCAGTTTTGCCATCAACTTTCGCCTAGACCCCATGGCCATCGTGGATGTGCGCCGCACCCAAGGGACCCTAGAAAATATCGTCGCCAAAATCATTGCTCCCCAGACCCAAGAGGCCTTCAAAATTGCTGCTGCCCGTCGCACGGCGGAGGAGGCTATTACCAAGCGGGATGAACTTAAGGAGGATTTTGATCATGCCCTTGGCGATCGCCTAGCCAAGTACCACATTCTCGTACTGGATACCAGTGTCGTTAACCTTGACTTTTCCGAGGAATTTTCCAAGGCCGTCGAGGATAAGCAAATTGCTGAGCAGCGGGCACAACGGGCGGTCTATATCGCCCAAGAGGCGGCTCAACAGGCGCAAGCGGAAATTAACCGTGCCCAAGGGAAAGCGGAAGCCCAACGCCTCCTTGCCGAAACCCTCAAAGCTCCGGGTGGCCAGTTAGTGCTGCAAAAGGAAGCGATCGAAGCATGGCGTGAAGGCGGTGCCCAAGTGCCCCAAGTGATTGTGATCAACGGCCAAGAAGGGCTACCCCCCTTTTTCCTCAATTGGACAGGGACAGCAGCAAAATAGCTGAGGGACGGTTCGATGAACTACAGGTTCAGCAGAGACTCAACAGATGAAGAGAGCGATCGCCCAAATCCCCCTAGAATTAAGAATAGCGATTTGTTCTTTATATTCCCCTAATTTCTGCCGATACTGACCCATGATCTCCACCCCGCTTGCTGCCAATCAACAAATTTTACCCCTGACTGCGCAAACCAATGCCCGAGGCCATCTCACCATTGGTGGGTGTGATGTGGTGGAGTTAGTGGCTCAGTTTGGCTCTCCCCTCTACATCCTTGATGAGTTCACCTTTCGCACCGCCTGCCGTCAATACCAAGACACCCTCCAGCAGACCTACGGTGGTGAATTTTTGGTGCTCTACGCTTCAAAGGCTTGGAACTGCTTGGCCACCTGTGCCCTTGCCCACAGTGAAGGCTTGGGGATTGATGTGGCCTCCGGGGGTGAACTCTACACTGCCTTGAGTGCCGGCGTCCCCGCCAGCCACATTTACTTCCACGGTAATAACAAGTCCCCCCAAGAACTCCTCTATGCTCTTGAGGTCAATTGCACGATTGTTGCCGATAACTGGCTAGAACTAGAGCGCCTTGCTGCCTACGTTGAGGAGCATGATCTCTCGACCCCACCGCGCGTCATGTTGCGGTTGACACCGGGGATTGAATGCCACACCCACGAATATATCCGCACTGGACATCTAGACAGCAAATTTGGCTTTGACCCGCAACAGTTTCCAGAGTTGCTTCAGTTTGCTAAGGCGCATCCCGAACTGGACTGGGTCGGACTCCACGCCCACATTGGCTCACAGATTTTTGAGGAACAACCCCATTTAGACCTCTGTGATGTCCTTGTGGATTGGCTGGCTCAAGCCCGTGAAGCGATGCTACCCATGCGCGAACTGAATGTGGGGGGTGGTCTTGGCATTCGCTACATCGAGTCCGATAACCCGCCGGCGATCGCCCACTGGACAAAGGCCATTAGTCATCAACTGAGCCAAGCCTGTCAGCAACGCCATCTTCCCTTACCCAAACTCATCTGTGAGCCGGGTCGCTCCATCGTTGGACCTGCGGCAGTGACGGCCTACACGGTGGGCAGCCGTAAGGTGATTCCTGAGCTACGCACCTATATCGCTGTCGATGGGGGGATGTCCGATAATCCACGACCGATTACCTATCAGGCGCAATATACAGCCCTGTGTGCCAATCGCATGACCACTGCCGCCACAGAAACCGTGCGTGTTGCCGGTAAGCACTGCGAATCGGGCGATATTCTGCTGCCCCAAGTCACCCTACCCCCCCTGCAAGCCAATGATATTTTAGTGGTGGCCAGTACGGGTGCCTACAACTACAGCATGGCCTCCAACTACAATCGTGTGCCCCGGCCGGCGGCGGTGGTGGTCTGTGAGGGGGAAGCCAACCTGATCCTGCAACGGGAAACCTACGCTGATTTGGTGGCCCATGATGTCTTGCCCCTGCGATTGAGCACCCCCGCCCCCTAGGAGGTGACGAGCACGATGGGATGATAAGCCTCCTAGGTAACTTGTCGTGGCTGCTGCTGTCCTCGCAGACACTGGCCAAGGTGCGAACAGTCGTGGATGTGGTTTTGGTCTTGACCCTAACCTACGCTATTTTGCGGGTTGTGGCCGAGCGGCGAACCCTCTGGATGATACGGGGCTTTATCTTCCTCCTTTTGGCAACCTCCCTCAGTCGTGCCATTGAGCTACAGTTTTTGAGCTTTGTGCTGCACAACTTAGTGATTGGCTCTGCGGTGGCCTTAGCCGTTATTCTGCAATCGGAAATTCGCATTTTTCTGGAACAGTTGGGACGAGGACAGTTTTTCGGCTTTATGCAGCCCGTGGCCGAGTCGAGCCTGACCAATGATGCCGTTGATTTGATTGTGACGGCCGTGAAGGGATTATCTCAAGATCGTACGGGGGCACTCATTCTGCTGGAAACCCATACAAAGCTCAGCCCCCAAGATTTTACCCATGCAGGGATCGCCCTCAATGCCCGCCTTTCACCGGAACTCATTACCTCAATTTTTCAGGTGAGTTCCCCCCTGCACGATGGCGCAATTTGGGTGCGGGGGGCTGAAGTGATTGCGGCAAAGTTGATCCTGCCCCTCTCGGATCGCACGGGGCCTTGGCAGTTGGGCACTCGCCATCGCGCCGCCCTAGGGATTACCGAACGCATTAGCCACTGTGTCTGTGTAGTGGTCTCTGAGGAAACGGGGTCAATTTCCCTTGCCTTTAAGGGGGAGCTTCAACGTCCCCTCACAAGCAGTAAACTAGGGGAATTGTTGCGGCAATATGTGCAGGATCAAGGGACGGCAACTTCACAACCCCGTCAACGTCGGCACAGCTTAAAATTTTGGAAGACTGTATGGCCACTGCGCTAATTTCCGCCAATAGGATGTGTCCATGATGCTACAGCCCCATTCACTCATTGAGTTACCCGAAGATCTAGATCGCGATCGCCTACCTCGCCATGTGGCGGTGATTATGGATGGTAATGGCCGCTGGGCAAAGCAGCGCAATTTACCGCGAATTATGGGACACCAACGCGGGGTGGACACCCTCAAGGATCTGCTGCGCTGTTGCAAAGATTGGGGCATTGAAGCCCTGACCGCCTACGCCTTCTCCACAGAAAACTGGGGGCGCCCCCTGCCGGAGGTGGATTTTCTGATGACCCTCTTTGAGCGAGTGTTGCGGCGGGAGCTGGCGGAAATGGTTGCCGAGGGCGTGCAAATTCACTTTGTGGGTGACTTGGCGTGTTTGCCGAACTCCCTACAAGCGGAAATTGAGCGAGCGATGACCGCTACGGCCAATAACCAAAAAATTAAATTTGTGGTGGCAACCAACTATGGTGGGCGACGGGAAATTATCCACGCTTGCCGTTCGATTGCAGCCCAAGTGAAAGCGGGACGCCTTGACCCCGCCGATATTGATGAGGTACTCTTTGAACGCCATTTGTACACGGGCGGCCTACCGGATCCCGATTTGTTGATTCGCACCAGTGGCGAGATGCGCGTCAGTAACTTTTTGCTGTGGCAGGTGGCCTATTCAGAAATTTACGTCACCAAGACCCTCTGGCCGGATTTTGACCGCGCTGCTTTCCATGAGGCGCTCCGGGATTACCAACAGCGACAGCGGCGATTTGGCCGTGTCTAAAAGGGACGATTTCAGTGGAGAATAGGAAAGCTCGCCGGGTACGTATTGGAGCGATACTGTGACCCCCCAATTGCGCATTTATGTCCCCCCTCATCCCCTCATTCAACATTGGCTAACGGTGGCTCGCGATCGCAACACGCCCACCCCTCTGTTTCGCGTAGCCATGACAGAACTAGGTCGCTGGTTGGCCTATGAGGCGGCGCGGGAATGGTTGCCAACGGTGGAAACAGTGGTTGAAACGCCCCTTGCCCCCTGTGCAGCGCTGGTGGTGAATCCGCAAGTACCCGTCGTGGTGGTACCCATTCTGCGGGCGGGTTTGGCCTTGCTCGACGGTGCCCAAGGGGTCTTACCGACAGCAAAGACGTACCACTTAGGGATTGTGCGGGATGAGGCCACCCTTGAACCCAGTTGCTATCTCAATAAGTTGCCCCCGCAGTTTGACCCGCAAACCCGTGTCCTGATTAGTGAGCCGATGCTGGCGACGGGAGGTTCAATCATGACAGCAATGCAGGAACTGGTGCAGCGGGGGATTGACCCAGCCTTGGTGCGAATCATTTCCGTGGTCACTGCGCCGCCAGCTTTGCAGAAACTCGGTGCCCATTTTCCCGCAGTGCAAGTCTATGCAGCCACGATTGATGAGACAGTGAATGAGCAGGGCTTTATTGTGCCTGGCTTAGGGGATGCGGGGGATCGCGCCTTTGGTACCGGGGAGGAAGTGTAACCGATGATGACAGTGGTGACTGTGCCAGCAACAACGGCTAATTTGGGTCCGGGGTTTGATTGCTTAGGAGCCGCTCTGACCCTCACCAATACGTTCACCTTTTCCTTGAGCGATCGCCCCCATGTCAATGTGCGGGGCACTGAGGCAGCCGGTGTCAGCAGTAGCTCCGACAATTTGGTCTATCGTGCCTACCACCGTCTCTATCAATATCTAGGGCGTGAAGCCCCACCTGTGTATTTAGAGATTGATCTGGGGGTTCCCCTCGCACGGGGCCTCGGCAGTTCAGCAACCGCAATTATTGGCGGCTTAGTAGGGGCCAATCGGCTGGCGGGCTTTCCCCTCAGTCATACCGAGGTTCTGGAATTGGCCATTGAAATGGAAGGCCACCCCGATAATGTGGTGCCGGCCTTGCTAGGGGGCTGTCGTCTTGCTGTCCAAGGGAGTGCAGGGGGATGGCATTGGCTAGAGATTCCTTGGGATCAGGATGTGGTGCCGATTGTGGCGATTCCAGACTTTGAGCTAGCCACGGAAACAGCGCGGCAAGTGCTGCCCCCCCACTGTACCTACGGTGATGCAGTTTTTAATATCAGTCACCTTGGTGCTCTGCTGCGGGGTTTGGAAACGGGTCAACGGGAGTGGCTGCAACTGGCCTTGGGCGATCGCCTGCATCAACCCTACCGCCAAAGTCTGATCAAAGGCTATACCGACCTCCACAGGGCGGCTCTTGAGGCGGGTGCCCACGGTTTGGTCATTAGTGGCGCAGGACCCACGCTTTTAGCCCTCGGGGATCCCGTTACCGCTTCCGCCATTGCCACTGCCCTCAAGAAGACTTGGGCAAAGTTTGATGTGCAGGCACGGGTGGAGGTGCTGGCCATTCAACGCCAAGGGACAACGGTGCGCGATCGCTAGGCAATCTTAGGCAATTGTATAGCATGCTTCCCTGTCAATAGGAGGTGATTAAATGAGTCAAGAACAGGATGCCCTGACAACGGAAGTGCTGCAACGCCTACGCCGCAAGGAGGGCACTTGGCAGGATTGGGGAGCCGGATGCCAGCAACTGCAAAAACAAGGGCTATCTCCCCAAGCGATTTTTGAGGCCACGGGCATTGAACCCATCCACCAAAATCAACTGATCATTGCCCTGCAAGTGAGTCAGAGCCTGCGCGAGGCGCCGGAAGCGGTGCGTGCCTATTTTCAAACGCGGGGCAGCGATCTGCTCTATGAACTGCGGGTGTTGTCAGGGAGCGATCGCCTTGCAGCAGCCACACTCATTGTTGAGAAACAACTGGATGTCACTGCGGTTCATGAGGTCTGCCGTGCCCTCAAGGCCGTGAGCTATCAAAAGGATGAGAGTGCAGGTTTTGGTGAGAGTGTGGGCGATCGCATTGGTCGCTACTATTGGCAACTGGCGCGGCAGCAACGCGATTTAGCCCAGCGATCGCGCCTCATTGCCCAAGGCTTTCGCTTTGTTGAATCCGCCACAGGTCGCCAAGCGCTTGAAAAACTGCTGACGGACTTTACCGTGGTTCCCGCTGCTAGCCAACCCCGACTCCCCCTTTACCGCTTGGATTCCGCTGAAGACCTGCCCTACCTCGTTCCGGTCGCAGGAACAGCCCCGCTCGCTGCTGCAGCCTTTAATCAAGTGCCCCAGTTAACTTCTACAGGCGCCTTGCAATTAGTCGCTGTTCCTCAACCCATGACCCTCGTGGCTCTCCCCAGTTGGCAGGTTCTCCTGAATGCTGTTGACCCAGTCGCGGTGCTTTGGCCAGTGGCAGACCTACCCGCAGAATTACCGCCTACGCCTGAGGGACTCCCCATTGAACAAGTGCTCCTGATAGTGGATCGTGGTCTTCCAGAATGGGATCGCGATCGCTATCTGTTGATTGCACCTGCGGCCAGCGATCCTGTCCAACTGGCTTGGTTTCCTGAACCCCCTACAGCGCCAATTCTTGGCCAACTCCTGCTCGTCTTACGCCCCCCCCAAGTACTGGATGAGAGTATCAACAAGGAACTTTGGTTCTTTGAGGAATAGCTTAACCTTAGGCGAGATTCACCACAACGCCCAGAGCGCTACCACGCCCCAAACTGTAATCTGCCAAGGCTAGTCGCACAGGCTGCTGGGGTGCCTTCAGATTCACTACCACAAGGGTCTGATCCACCAGTCCCGACCAGAGTTTGGCATCAGCAAAGTTGGCCAAGGGGGGTGTATCCACAATCACCAGATCAAAATAGTTTTTCAGGTGAGCCATGAACTGTTTGAGCGTGTCTTGGCTGAGGAGCCGCATCGGCTGTTGCCGCAACTCACCAGCGGTTAAAATTGCCAGACCGCGCCGCGCCTGAGCAACGCTATACCAGTGCCGCCGATGAATTAACCAATCCGCCAAGCCCTGTTCATTCGTCAGGCCGAGATAGCGGTGAATCTGGGGTCGCCGTAAATCCCCATCAATCAGCAGAACCCGCTGCCCCGTGCCTGCGGCAGCAAGGGCAAGATGCAGAGCAACGGTGGTGCGCCCATCAGTGGGTAGGGCTGAAATCACGGCTAACGAATGCCCCAAACCCACGGCCTGGAGGTTGGCAAACACATGGTGAAAGGTTTCCTGAAACTTCACCCATTCCCCGACAAAGGGTAGGACTTGAGTCACCTGCCACAGCCCTGAATTGCCCTTCACCGCGCGCTCTAAGCGGAGATTGGTTTGGGGGGTTGCCTTGGGAATTTTGCCAAGGAGGGGCAAGCCGAGGGCATCTTCCACTTGGGCTGGACTGACAAACGTATTGGCGGCTGCATCTGCAACATAAGTAGCCAGAACCCCCAACACAAGGCTGGCGATCGCCCCTAGCACCAACAGCAGTAAGCGCGGGAAGGTGGGTTGGACAGCGGGATTCTCTAAATCCGTCAACACCTGCCACGCAAAGTGATTCTGCGCCAGTTGTAGTTGCACTGCCTGTCGGGCTTGATTGAGCATCTCAAGGGAGAGGTTGGCCGTCCGAATCCGATGTTCAAGGCGATCAATGGCGGGGAGTTGGCTACTCAGTTGTTGTAATTGTTGGGCAACCGCCGCTTGGGGGGCTGCAAGCTCAGCATCATAGCGCCGCTGGTTTTCGTATTCAATCCACGCCGTAATGTAGTTGGTAATCAGCGTTTGTGACACTGTTCCCTGAAAGCCTAGAGCCGTGGGGTTGTCCACTTGATATTGCTCACCAATCACTTGGCGGGCGATCGCCTGCAATTGCTCCACCAAAACTCGCCGCTGTTCCTCAAGAGCTTGGATAACGGGTGTCCCTTCCCGAAAAATGGCTAGATTCTTGGCAATTTCTTGATCCAGTTCTTGAATGCGTGCCAGTTGTTGCTGATAAGCAGGGGAGGTACTTAAGTTCGCTGCTGCTAGGGCTTCTGCGGGCGTCATCTTGAGTTGTTCTTGAAACCCTTGAAAACGACCGTAGGCTTCCACGGCCTTCAGGCGAGCCGCTTGGCGCAGGCTATGGATTTGGCGATACTGTTCTGTTAAAAAGCGCAGTTGTTCTGAGGGTTGCAGGCTCGTGCCTTGGGGTTGGCTGGCTTGGAGTTGCTGCTGGAGTTGCTCTAATTCTGTAAGGTGCTGATTGATGTCTTTGTCCAGTTGCTCTAGGGTGCGATTGAGTTGTTCTTGGCGATCGCGCTGACTGTAGTCAACAAACGCCTCTGCCACGGCCTTTAATACTGCGGTCACGATTTCTGGCTGGCGATCGCGATAGACCACTTCTAGTACTTTTGTTTGGGTCGGCAGTTGCTCTGTGGCGGAACTAACCACTGGTCGAATTTCCAGATGCTCAGCTAAGACCCGCGTGGTCAAATGAGGATACTGCTGTTGTAGTTTCTGGGCAATGGGAGCTAGTACTTTGTCACTTTCTAGAACGAGAATCTGCGACCCCACATCCACTGGAGGGGGTGTGGTTGGCGGCGGGGAGGGGAGGGTACTGGCAATGCCATCACGGGGGGTCAGGGTTGGCGCAGGCTGTGGTTCCTTCACTGGTTCCATCAGAAGGCGAAAATAGGCCTCGTACATTTCGGGTTGCCAGAAAACATACCCCCCCATGACCAAGAATGAGAGTAAAACCGTTCCTGACAGTAGTCGCCACCGTCGCCGACAGCGATCGCTAAAAGCTTGCAGCCCACCCTTTTGAGAACTCTTTCTGGTGCTGAACCGTGATGGATTTCGCTGGCGATCGCCCGCAGGACGCGCTTCGCGATCAACGACCCGTAAATTGGGTATCTTTTGTGGGAGCGACATCAGTAGTACGCCATTCCTAATCAAATATGTTAACTAAGTTGAGGAACACTCCTAAGGTTCCTAAGGCGCCGATAGGACGCAGGGCATTCCCAATCGTATCCCCCACCTGCGTTAGCCCTGACCGTTCCACCACAATCACATCCCCCTGTTGCAACACAGGATTATTGTTGGCATTGGGTTGAGCTGCCAAGCTAAAGGGAATCCGCCGCCGACTGACCGTACCATCGCGATTCAGCCGCACTAGCGTCACCCTTGATGTGTTAGCACGCTGCACATTAAATCCACCTGCTGCCCCAATTCCTTGGGTAAGGGTGGCATTGGCAGGCACTTCAACAAAACCGGGTCGTGCCACCTCACCCAGAACCTGTACCCGAATTACCTGTGGTGAAAACGTTGCCGAGGCCACCCGTACCGCTTCAGCGGCATTGACTTCCTTCGCCTTGGGCACCACAATCACATCATCGCTGCGCAGCGTAATATCCTGATTGGCATCCCCTGACTGAATCAGCTCCCAAAGATTAATTCTGGTCACTGCCCTTTGGCCATTCCCCAGTTCACGGCGCACTTCAATATTGCGAATATCCGCCTCTTGGGTAATTCCACCCGCCTGAATCAACACTTGCGTCAGCCGCGGCCAACTCAAGCCACCGCCAAGTCCAAGACCCCCGGCAGAAGCCGATACCGACGTAAAAGGGACAATGTAATTCCCTGGACGGGTGACTTCACCGGCAACAAGAATTTTCATCGGCCGTGGGGTTTGCAATGTCAGTGTTACCGCTGGAAAGCGGAGGACTTTACTATAGGCGTTCAGAATCACCTGCTCCGCTTGGGGGAGAGTTAAGCCGCCCACCATTACCCGCCCTGCCAACGGTAGAGCGACTGAGCCATCGAGATTAACAGTGAATTGTCGCTGACCAGTAACACTGGCTGGCAGGTTGACCACTTCAATGAAAAGCACATCCCCTGCACCCAGGAGATAGTCCTGAAGGGGGTTAATGCTGGTAAAACTATAGGAGCTTGGGCTGACGGGCATGGGTTGAGCAGTGGCCGAGCGGGGTACCATCAGTGTTGCCCCAAGGGTGAATCCACTGGCGATCGCCAGGGTGATGACGGTGTTGTGTAGCCTTGGCAATGATTTGCACCCCATGGTTCATTCTCCTCACTCACTTGTTTGTTCTACCATACGCCATCTATTCGCCACCAAGGTTATGAAAAAAGGCTTTAGAATGAGTGCAAATGGCCTTGTCACCTCATTGTAATGCTGGATCCGCCGCTCATTTGCCTAGAACAGATTTCTAAAGTGTATGGCCAGGGGGAAACGGAAGTTCACGCCCTTAGGGAGGTGAATCTCAACATTCAGCGGGGAGAGTACTGTGCAATTATGGGGGCTTCGGGGTCAGGGAAGTCCACAATGATGAATATTATTGGCTGTTTAGATCGCCCGACCTCTGGCCGCTACTTTCTCGATGGCCAAGATGTGGCACATCTCAGTGATGATGAACTCGCCCATATTCGCAATGCCAAGATTGGTTTTGTCTTTCAACAGTTTTACTTGCTGGGGCAACTCA
The DNA here is from genome assembly GCF_031583455.1 of Thermosynechococcus sp. TG215. Classification (NCBI taxonomy): domain Bacteria; kingdom Bacillati; phylum Cyanobacteriota; class Cyanophyceae; order Acaryochloridales; family Thermosynechococcaceae; genus Thermosynechococcus; species Thermosynechococcus sp. TG215. The sequence goes on from NZ_CP134178.1 coordinate 2,338,970, forward strand.
CGGCACTGGAAAATGTGATGCTACCCATGGTCTATGCCCAAGTTCCCCCCAAGGAACGGCGCGATCGCGCGATCGCTGCATTGGAACAGGTGGGGTTGGGTCACCGCCTTGAGAATCGTCCCAATCAACTCTCGGGAGGACAGCAACAACGGGTGGCGATCGCCCGCGCCATTGTCAATCAGCCGCTACTCCTGCTCGCCGATGAACCTACCGGTGCCCTTGATAGCCACACCACGGCGGAAATTCTTGCTATCTTTGGGCAACTCAATGCGGCCGGCATGACGGTAATTATGGTGACCCATGAACCCGATGTGGCGGCTGTCACGCACCGCATTATTCAGTTTCGTGACGGTCAAATTCGTTCCGATCGCCCCAATGTGCCTAGCCCGCTGACGGCACCTGCTTTATCTTAAGAAGGGGAACGACTGAGAAAAAAAGCAATGGCAAAAGCAGTTTGGAAAGGCGCAACCTTGGCCGAGAGCGATCGCTATGAAGTGGTCGAAGGCAATGTTTATTTTCCGCCAGAGGCACTCAATCCGGCCTATTTTCAGCCCAGCGATACCCACACCGTTTGTGGTTGGAAAGGCACAGCCAGCTACTACCACGTTGTTGTCAATGGTCAGGTGAACCGTGATGCGGCATGGTACTACCCCGATCCCAAGCCGGCGGCTGCCAATATCAAGGGCTATGTGGCGTTTTGGCGCGGGGTGCAGGTGACGCGCTGAGGGGAGCAATTCCCGCTCGGTTGAGAATTTCGGGAATCAAATCCTCACGGCGCACCGCCATTAAGTGCACCCCCTGGCAGAGTTCCCGCGCCTGTTGTACCTGCTCGGCAGCAATAGTTATCCCTTCATCGAGGGGATCAGCGGCAGCGGCAAGGCGATCAATAAGGTGCTGGGGAATCAGTGCACCGGGCACAGCGCGATTGATAAACAGGGCATTTTTGGCCGACTTGAGGAGAAAAATTCCAGCAAGAATGGGTCGCCCACAGCCCGCCGCAATCTGATCCATAAACTTGGCTAGCCGCTCAAAGTCAGTAATTAACTGCGTTTGGAAAAATTGAGCACCCGCTGCCAATTTGCGTTCAAACCGTTGTTGCAGTCCTGACCAACTGGCAGACTGAGGATCAACCGCTGCCCCGGCAAAAAATTGCGTCGCTCCATCGGCTAGGGGGCGATCCTCGCTATCCACCCCTTGATTCAGTTGGCCAATGACGCGCAATAGCCGCACAGACTCCAAATCAAAGACGGGTTTGGCTTGGGGATGATCGCCTGCTTTGACGGGGTCGCCCGTGAGTGCCAAAATATTGCGTAAACCAAGGGCGGCAATGCCCATGAGATCCGCTTGCAGGGCAATGCGGTTGCGATCGCGACAGGCGATCTGGCAAATGGGTTCAAACCCCTGCTGTTGCAACAAATAGGCGGCTGCCCAAGAACTCATGCGCAACACAGCGCGACTGCCATCGGTGACATTGACCGCATGAACCCGCCCCTTGAGATGGGCTGCTTGGCGCAACATCGTACTGGCATCCCTACCCTTAGGGGGGCAAACCTCTGCGGTGATGAGAAACTCACCCTGCTCACAGGCAGCTTGAAAACGCGAGACTGACAAGGAAATGGCTAGAGCGCGACTAGGCAATTATCATACAAGCTAGTGACGCCTGTTCCTAGGCCGCTAAATAAGCAGTCACCGTCTGCACCAAGGTCTCTGTCCAATAATCAGCAACACTTTGCTGCTCGGCTTCCACCATGACGCGGATAACGGGTTCTGTCCCAGAGGCACGTACCAAGACTCGCCCGCGATCGCCCATATCCAGTTGCGCTTTGGTAATCATCTGTTGCAAAGGCTCACATTCTTGCCAGTGGAGTCGTCGCTGTCGATCGTCAACACGGACATTGCGAAGAATTTGCGGGTAGGCGGTAAAACTTTGGTCTCGCAGTTGTGCCAAGGATAGACGGGAATCCTGAACAAGGGTTGCTAAATGAACCGCTGTGAGCAAGCCATCCCCCCCCACACCATAGTGACGGCAGAGGATGTGTCCCGACTGTTCTCCCCCCAGCATGGCACCGTGGCGCAGCATCTCTGCATGGACGTATTGATCGCCCACTGCTGCCCGCACCAGTTGTCCACCCCGCGCTTGCCAAGCTCGCTCAAAGCCGAGATTTGACATCACAGTGGCGACAATCAAATCCTTGGGGAGTTGTGCCTGCGACTGAAGCCGTTGTCCCCAGAAGTAGAGAATGTGATCGCCATCAACCACTCGTCCTTGACTATCCACCGCCAGCACGCGATCGGCATCGCCATCAAAGGCAAACCCCATAGCGGCACGGGTTTCACGGACAGCCTGTTGTAATGGTTCTAAATGGGTGGAACCGCAGTTGACATTAATGCGATCGCCATCGGCGCGATCGTGGAGAGCAATCACCTCAGCCCCTAGGGCATGGAACACCGTCGGTGCCACCGCCACCGCAGATCCCCAAGCCAAATCTAACACCACCCGCAGTCTCCGCAGCGGTTGACGATCCTCAAGGGGCGCTTGCACCGCATGGCGATAGCGCTGAAGCAATTCGGGACGATGATGCAAATGCCCCCAGTGCTCCGTATGGGGCAAGGATAGGCCAGCATTTAGGTGGGCTTCAATTTCTTTTTGCAGATCAGGGCTGAGCTTGCTGCCATCGCTGCCAAAAATTTTAATGCCGTTATCGGCGGGGGGATTGTGACTGGCGGAAATCATGGCGCCACCGATGGCTTCTGTGGTGGCCGTTAGGTAGGCAATACAGGGGGTCGGGCACAGACCCACATTCCACACTTCAAAACCAGCGGCGGTTAAGCCGGCGGCCAAGGCTGTGGCCAACATATCACTGGAGTTGCGGGAATCTTGACCAATGATAAAGGGGCGCTGGGGTGCATCCGTCCTTTGTCGCAGCACTTCTCCCACCCAATATCCCAAGCTCAAGGCCAAGTTGGGGGTTAGCAACTCCCCCGCCCGTCCACGAATGCCATCGGTTCCGAACCGAATCGGCTGCTGCCCAGTCATGGTTGATTCCTCACGCCACACCAATACTCACTATTTTCTAGTCGATCCCCTTGGCTATGCAGGAGACGATTCTTAACATTTATTTACCCTTTTTGGACTATATCATCTCTGTGAACCTTGCCCTGCGCATGGGTGTCCCCCCACAGGAGTATTCTGGATCAGCGGGAATTGAGGCAAAGCCAAATGTTACCACCCGACCTGCGCCAGCAATTGCAATCGTCCCAAGGGCGACTCCTACACCTTTTGGAGTCCTTTTCCTCAGCACGGGTACTGGTGGTGGGGGATCTCACCCTCGATGAATTTCTCACGGGTCAGGTGGAGCGTCTCTCGCGGGAAGCCCCCGTTCTGATTTTGCGCCATGAGTTTACCCGCCAAGTGCCCGGCGGCGGTGCCAATGCCATCTACAATTTGGCCAAGTTGGGTGCTCAGGTGCAGGCGGTTGGTCTGGTGGGTGTAGATCCGCAGGGGGAGGCGCTTTGTAGCATTTTTCAAGGGGCAGGGATTGATACGCGGGGCATCTTTAAGGATGGCGATCGCCCCACCGTGACGAAAACCCGTATTTCTGGCCATGCTCGCCAGTCGGTGACGCAGCAAATTGTGCGCGTGGATCGCAAGTCCGATGATCTGCCTGCCCCAGCCCTTCAGGAGGCGCTAGCGGCCTTTATTCGTCAGCAGGTGGGGACTGCCGATGCCGTGGTTTGCTCCGACTATGGCGATGGTGTCTTTACACCCCCTGTGATTGCGGCTGCCCTAGAGCATGAGCGCACGATTGTTGATACCCAACGGGATTTAGCTCGCTATCGCGGTGCTTTCCTATTTACGCCAAACCTGCCAGAAGCAGAGGCAGCGGTGGGCTACCCAATTCGCACAGAGGCCGAGGTACTGCGAGCTGGGGAAGACCTGCTGGAGTTGACGGCGGCTAAATATATGCTGATTACGCGGGGGGATGCTGGTATGAGTCTCTTTAGTCGCGAGGCGGCGCCCTACCATTTACCCGCCTTTAACCGTACGGATGTCTTTGATGTCACTGGCGCAGGCGATACCGTTGTTGCTGCTTTAACCCTTGCCCTTGTGGCGGGTGCCAGTCTTTGGGAGGCGGCAGTTTTAGGCAATTTGGCCGCCAGTATTGTCGTACGTCAGTTTGGCACAGCCACCACATCCACTGCCGAGATGGCGGCAGCCCTTCACCATTTGCTGGAAGATTAATCCCGCGTCGCCTGCTGTAACCACTCCAGAATGCCTTGGGCAAGGGTGCGGGCAAGCTCAGCTTGGGCTTGGGGGTTAACAATCCACTCAAACTCCTCTGGGTGAATCATAAAGCCCAGTTCCAGCAGCACCGCAGGGGCAATTGTCGGACGAGTCAGGGCAAGGTTATTCCAAAACACACCGTACTGCTGCCGCCGCAGTCGCTGACTGAGATACCCCTCTAGGAAAACGGCAAGGTCATGGCTTTGGGGATGATACCAAAAGGCGCCAATCCCTTGGGTATTACGGGCATCGCCAGCATCGGGGAGAGCATTGTAGTGCAAGCTGAGGGCAAGGGTGGGTTGGGCTGATTCAATGGCGAGAAGGCGATCGGGCAAGTCCAGATCAATATCCTCTGTGCGCGTCAAAATGACTGTTGCCCCAAGGCGTTCTAGCTCGGGTGCCAGTTTTTGGGCCAGTGCCAATGTGACGACCTTCTCTGGCGTACCATCTGGGCCGCGTGCTCCCAAGTCCTCAGGCCCGCCATGGCCGGGATCAAGGAGAATTTTAATCCCCCGCAGGGGTTGTGTCCCCCGTTGGAGTTGGGGTGGATGACGCAGTTGCAGCACCAGCCGATTGCCTTCATAGGCCACACGATAGCCCCACTGTTGGCGATGATGCAGCGTCAAACGATACTCCACCCGCTCTTGATCAAGGGGGTACCAGTCAAGGCGCTGGATGACGGGATCGGCATCGAGGCGAATGATGTCGGTTTGGGGAATCGTGTTGTGGAGCGTTAGGGTGAACTGGCGATCGCCCTGCTGAATCGAAATCGGTACGGGCACATCCAAAGGAAAGCTGATTTCTGTCCAACCCGCAAGCTGACGGCTGGTTATACTGCGGATAGTGGCGGTGGTCGGCAGAGCACTGGAGAGGAACCGCACTTCATTGGCGCGGATCCAACCCCCATAGTCCAAATGCAGCCAATCCCCCGTTTGTCCGCGTACCCGTGCGCGTGTTCCCACTGGCAAGGGCGTCAGCCGGGAATAGTCAGTGCTAGGGCCAGTGCGGGCTACCCCCCCAAGGGAACGGGTGACTTCCACAACTGGTAATTGCGTTGGCTCAGCCACACGAATGCGGGCACCGGGTTGGCGCTGGCCTGCAAATTGCCATTGAATCGGGCCATAGTCGCCCACTTCGGTGAGCTGGAGGCAATTGCGATAGAGAGAAGGGCGAGCAGTGACCACCTCCGCTTGATGAATCAGCGCAGCCAGATTAGAGGGCAGTTGCACTTGGGGCGGTAGGGGTTCTAGGGGCAGAATGCGCTGACCCACTTGGACTTGCACGGCGCGATCGCTGGGGGCAGCAGCGGTAAAGCAAACAATTTCATTGGCTAGGCGCACTAAATCGGCTGTTGGCTCTAGGGGTTGTAGGGTGGTCGGTACTTGGGGCACCGTGCGAGTGATGGCAAAGTCAAGGCGTTGATCCCCTGCTTGCAGGGTGATGTGATTCAATCCGGGTTGCAGGGGAAGACTGGGGGCAAAGTGTCCCGCTGGCGAGCGATCGCCAACGACCTGCCCATTGAGGGTAACGACAACTTGCGGCGGTGCTGTACCAATAAAGAAAATCCGGGGTGCGCTTGTAGTGTGCTCTCGCGGCGGATAAACCACCTGCAGAGAACCCTGTGCTACTGCTGAGGTCATTGAGCCAACGAAACATCCACTTAATAGACCAAGGCTGAACCACTTCACTGGCTACCCCTATGCACTCAACTTCTTAATATTTTCTTCAGATTATTACTATTGAGTTGTCAATGATCAGAGTTACAAACCATTACATTAAGTAAACATCGCTGAATAGAAATGCAAGTAAGGTAGATGCCTTTCTTTTCCAAAGCAGGGAGGACGTAAAGAGAATGTAATACTTTTCGAGGGCAGTTTTGCCTAGCTTGATCTTCTTCAATCTTTGTGAAAAGGGCTGTAATAAAGGTCAATCACCTCTCAGAAAAGCGAAGCAAGTTTCTCTAAGGCCATTTGTAGAATTCCTTGATCCCCGTCGAATTAGCATATTTTTTAACATTGGGATCATTGCCATCGCTAGAAAATCCATCCATAATAAAAAGTGTCCTCTCTCATAAACTCCCTTAATGTTGCGCAATACTATTTGTTGAGTTTTGTTGTTTTGAAACGCAGATTTGCGCAACGCCTTTTATCACAAGTTCCTACACGCCAAAAAGAATTTAAGGATTATTTAACTATGGTTACCATGCAAACGATTCACTGTCCTCACTGTGGTAAATTAGCCCTTCGCCAACGCTATGGCTCCGTGAGTCACACCCAGTGTCCCCACTGTGATTACGTCCTAACGATGTGCGATCGCACAGGACGGGTGCTAGAGGCCTACACGCCTGAAATTACCCATGTGGGTCAGTATGGCGCCAACCTCACCTGCACCATAGAGCGAACACGGGCACTGTGCTAGCAAGAATTCATTAGAAGAATCTAAAGATTGATGAGGAAAATCCTGAGAGTTGTTAAGATAGTTTACATATGGCTATCTTACTTCTACTGGTACTGGCATTGGTGCTGTGGTCGGTGCGACTCCTCCACGGTGCCTACCGCCTCCGGGATTTTTCCTTACTGCTGGCCAGTGGCCTCGTGGCCATCTCAGCGGGAGGCGTGATTTTTGTCTATAGCCTGATGAATGGCTGTGTCGGCTATCTCAGTCAAGAGCAGCCCATTCCTGAATCCGATGCGCCTGTCATTCTGTCTGATGTGGCCTACTTTGAGAGTGCCTCTGGAGCAACGACCCCAACCTTTAGCCCCTAGGTCTGACTCACGATCCAAACGTAGGCGATCGCCAGCGTCAACACTGTGAGCGGTGCACCAAAGCGCAAGTGCTGCCAAAAGGAAAACCGCTGTCCTGAGCTAGCAGCGGCCTCAACTGTAATTAAATTAGCCACAGCACCAAAAAGCGTAAGATTGCCCGCGAGGGTACTTGTGGCTGCCAGTAGGTACCAGAGTTGATCGGCACCTTTGGGGATAAACTGTGCGAGCAGCAGCACCGTGGGCACGTTAGAAATTAAATTTGACAGCAGTGCTGTAATCACCACGAGGGGCAAGGGCTGATTCACCCAAGGGCGCAAAACGGCTAATAAATCAAAGTTTTGAATACAGCGGGTAAGAATAAACAGACCCGCAAATAGAACCAATAGTGACCAATCCACCTGAGCAAGGATGCGCTCTGGCTTCACCCGACGGGTGACCAGTAAAGCTGCTGCCGCCAAAAGAGAGGATTCTGCCAAGGGAAAGCCGAGCAGAAAGGCCAAAAACATCAGCCCAGAGACAATCAGTGTCTTGTGGAGTAACCCTTTTTGCACCTGCACCGGTTGGAGCGTAGCCAATGTACAGGGTTGGCGCGATCGCACCTCCGGATAGAGCCACCCCAACCAAGCCACTTGCAGCCCTAACCCCAGCACTGCGACGGGAACCATCACTTGGGCAAACGGCAGATATCCTAACTCGGAAAACGATCCCACGAGGATATTTTGGGGATTGCCGCTGAGGGTGGCCACAGAACCGATATTGGTTGCGGCGGCGATCGCCAGCAGATAGGGCACTGGATTTAAGCCCAAGACATGGGTAATGCGCAGGGTTAAAGGCGTCGTCACAAGGGCAAGGGTGTCGTTGAGAAAGACCGCCGACAACATTCCTGTAGCTACAGTGAGAAACACCAGTAGCCCCAAGGGACTGCCACTAAAGCGCACCACCGTCACCATCGCTATTTGAAAAAAGCCGCTCAAGCCCAGATAAGCATTGACAATCATCATGCTCAACAGAAACACAATGGTCTGGGGATCAATGGCTTGCCATGCAGTGGGTAGATCAATCGCCCCTAAGGCAATCAAAAGAGCCGCACTCACAAGGGCGATCGTTGCGCGATTCATACATAGCCCCGGCACCCCCCCAAGGGCTAAGGCACTGTAGCTGAGGGCAAGGATCAGAAGTTGCAGGAGAGACCGCAGCACCTACTGTTGGGTTTGAATTTTCTTGGCCTCTAGGGCATCGAGCAATTCCCCAAGCGCTGCCATGTCATCACCGTCATATTCCCGCTTCCACAACAGTTGGGAAATTTGGTTTTCAATGGCTGAGGTTAACACTTGGGTTTCGAGCACCCGTTGCACTAAGCGTTGGCTCATCATAGGGGTTCAGCAGCTTAGACAGTCGTTCTCTAGGGTAGCCCATTGGCTGTGGGGCAAATGGAAGGAACCACTTTCTCAAGTGGCACAATTTGCTATAGTGGGGTCACTGGGATCAGCAAAGCGTTGATCCTAAGCTGGGGATCGTTGTCCCGTCAATAAATCGTGTTTCGATAAATTAAGGAAAGTTGAAATTCTAGGATACACCAGATATACTAAAGGGCGACTTTTGTAAACTCAATAACAGTTCTTTGAAGGCAAAGGAGGTAAGGCAACTTGGCCAGAAGACGGAAGCGGAAGAGCCGGCGGCGTCTCGAAGGACGCAAAATCCTTGAGTGCGTACCTCAATATAGCATCGAAAGTGGCGAAGATAAACCTGTGACAGCGGCACGAAAATTTATTCAAGCCAAGGGGATCACCCCACCCGCTTTACTTCTTGTTAAGCGGAATGAGCACACCACCGATCGCTACTTCTGGGCAGAAAAGGGCTTGTTTGGTGCGCAGTACGTTGAAGAAAACCACTTTTTATTCCCTAGCCTAAGGGAACTGGCAGAAGAGAAAATGGCAGCCACGACTCGTTAGGCTGTTTTTTTTACAAACATCTGTTTTATTGAGGAGTCAGGATCTGTTCTTGACTCTTTTTGCTTTGGTAGTGAGAGGATCTAGGGTGTGGTCTAAAGATTTGATCTTTTTACGCCATTTACTTATGGCAATTTGGAAACTGTCCCCTACAATAGAAATAGCGGAGACGCACGTTTCCGTTCACTCCTCACACCACACCCCGCCTGGACAGTTATTGGTTCGGGCGGCTTCCTTTTAGATATGAAATGGAATACCGCATTTATCATCAAACTAGCTACACCTACAGCGCCCCTGTTGCCCTTGCCCCCCATGATTTACGCTTGATCCCGCGTAGTGATGGCCACCAACGCCTGCGATCGCTCTCCCTCCAAATTTTACCAACTCCCCAAGGCCAAAGTACTGTCCTCGATGTCCATGGCAATCACATTCAACGCTACTGGTGGTCACCACAGCCCACCACCTCCCTGATGATTCAGGTCACCTCTGAAGTAGAAACCTATTGCGACAACCCCTTTAACTATCTGCTTGACTCGTGGGCAGTCACCCTCCCTTTTAACTATCCGCAGCGACTGGCAACTAGCTTGCATCCCTATCTATCACCGTCAGTGGATCCTGTTGCCTATGAATTGGCTTGGCAAATTTTAGCCAGTGGCGATGGCAGTGTCCTCACATTTCTCAGTGACCTCAATAACAAAATTTACCGTACCTGTCAGCACCAAATTCGTGAAACCGGTGCCCCTTGGCCCCCCTGTGTGACTTGGGCAAAACAAATGGGTTCCTGTCGCGATACAGCCGTCTTGTTTATCCATGCCTGTCGGGCTGTGGGCTTAGCGGCGCGGTTTGTCAGTGGCTATCAGGAAGGAGACTTGGATAATCCTGAACGGCACCTCCATGCCTGGGTAGAAGTGTATTTGCCGGGGGCAGGCTGGCGCGGCTATGATCCCACCCACGGCCTAGCGGTGAGCGATCGCCACATTGCCCTTGTGGCTGCCGCTGATCCGACGGATGCTGCCCCCATTCAAGGTACCCTGCGGGGACAAGGGGTGACCTCAACCATGACCTATCAACTACAGATTCAGCGCCTCTCCTAGGTATGGAAGAAAAAGGCGGTGCCGAGAATCCCATAGGTGGCCAACAGCAGCGCCCCCTCCAGCCAGTTGGAGCGGCCATCTAGGCTAATCACATTAGCAATCACGACCGCAATAATCACCGTCACCACTTCAAAAAGACTAAAGTTTAAATCCATCGGCTGACCAATAAACTGGCCAATCAGCACCAGCACAGGTGCCACCAAGAGCGCCACCAAGAGGGATGAACCCAAGGCGATGGACACGGACAAATCCATATTGTTTTTCAGGGCAACCCCCACCGCAGTCACATATTCCGCTGCACCGCCCACCAACGGCAAGAGGATGACCCCAGTAAATAGGGGCGTTAGACCCAAGCCCTCCGTTGCTGCTTCAACTGCGCCGACAAAAATTTCTGACTCAAAGGCTACGCCAATCGTGGCAATCATTAGAACCGTGATCCACAGGGGCAGGTTCGGCTTTTCATGGTGCCCCGCTTCGTCCCCCAGTTCCACCTGACTGACATCGTAAAGATAGCTGTGGGTTTTCAAAGAAAAGAGTAACGTTAGTCCATAGACCAGAATCAGAATGATGGCGGCCACCACTGACATTTTGGAAATTGCGGTTGGCGGCACACTGCTGGAGGTGTAAATGACCATTGCCGGTAGGAGAATCGCGGCGATCGCCACCGTCATTGAGGAAGCATTCACCCGTGCCACCACTGGGGCAAAGGATTGCTCCTTGTAGCGAATGCCCCCCAGCAGCATGGATAACCCCATCACCAGCAAAAGGTTCGCCATCAGGGTGCCCGTAATACTGGCTTTGACAATATCCACTAAGCCCGCTCGCAGCGCCACAATAGCAATAATCAGTTCCGTTGCATTGCCAAAGAGGGCATTCAAGAGGCCACCTATGGTTGGTCCTGTGGCAAGTGCCACCTCCTCTGTTGCGGTGCTCAACCAAATCGCCAAGGGCACGATCGCCAGTGCTGCCAAAATAAAGACGGTGAGGGCACCCCATGCCAGTTTTTCAGCGGCAATAGAGAGGGGAATAAACACCAAAAAACCAATCGAAACCAGTCGCTTCATGGGGGCACCCCTTACATGGTGAACGGAGAAAAATCTCCTCTATCCTAGCCTGCGGTTTGATGAATCCAGCCCAATTCGCGGGAAATGATGCTGATGCCTAACCACTGCGCAGGATCACCCGCTGATTTTGGCGGGCGACAAGGGAAAGGGTGAGAGGGCCAGCGGTATAAACAGAGGTGGGGGTAACTGCACTAATATCAATCGTCCCTTGGTGATCTTTGAGGTCGAGGACAAATTTCACCAGTTCAATTTGGCGAAAGGAGCCAACACTGCCAGTGACCGGATCGGGGAGGACACCCGAGGCGATCGCCCGCTGATTACTGACCGTAAACAACTGATCCAAGCGTTGCAAAATTTGCTCATCGGTCATCTGGCTCGGATCCAAGGAAATGGTAGCTAGATTCTCACCCTCGCGGAAAACCTCCTGATTGCGCGCCACTTGGGGCACCACAAGAATATTACTTTCCCCCTGTAGATAATTGGCCGCAGCTAAAATGCGCACCACATAGGGCTGGCCATCACTAATTTGGCTGCGCAGGCGGTTCACGTCTTCGGTGGTAATTTGAATCACCTGATCCGTCGGTTTGAGGTTCTGGGGACGATTCAGGACAATGGCATTGCGTCGCGCCTCCCGCAGGAGCTCTTCAATAACTTGGGTGGCCTGAGCCGGATCCTTGACATTTTGAATCACCGCAGAGGCCAAGACTTGCCCCGTGCGAATGGCGATCGTCCCCCGCCGTAATCCTAGCAAAAGGATGCTCACGTTTTCCTCAAGGCGTTGGCGACTGGCCTCAAGGGCAGCAATTTCCTGCTGAAGCGTGCGCTGTTGATTGCGTAACACCTGCTGCTGCTGATTGGCAACGGCCAGTTGATCCTGAATGCGATCAATCTCTGCTTGGAGACGATCCTTTTGACCTTCCACCTCGGCAAGGCGCTGTTGAGCCGTGCGAATGGCAGTTTCTAGGGCTGCTTTTTGGCTAGCCACATCCTCGAGGCGGCCTTGGATGGCTTGTCGCTCCCGTTGCAAACGCTGAATTTCTTGCCGCAGGCGTGCCCCTTGGGCTTCAAAGTTTTCGAGGTCTTTTTGGGCTTGGGTGTAGCGGTCTTGAAGTTGCTTGAGTTCTGCTTCTGTGAGGGTTTGACGATTGACGGCCTGCTCTAGGACTTGGTTGGTTTGACTAAGGCGTTGGCGAATGTTGGCCAGTTCAATTTGGGATTGTGCCAGTTCCGCCTCAATTTCATCCTTTTGGGCACGGGTTTCGGCGAGTTCTTGTTCAGCCGCCGCTTGTTGACGGCGAATCGTATCAATGCGCAGCACGCCATCGCGCAATTCACGGCTGAGGGCAAAGAGGATGGCAAGGGTGGAGGCAGAAATTAAACTGCCTGTGAGAATGGTAATCAGGACAGCCGTCTGTCGAGGCCGCAAATTAAACCAGCTCAATCGGGCTTTGCCCACTTTTGAGCCAAGGCGATCGCCCACCGTCGCGATCGCGCCCCCAAGAATAATCACGGCCAACACCAAAACATACCCAGCCATATTTCGGGTACTGCTGCCACTCCCCAACTATACTTTCTACAGTATGTGCCGATGCTGCCCCCTATAACGGTTTGGGCAAATCACTTTGACTGAAATCAACCGATGCCAAAAATTGCTACTTGGAACGTCAACTCAATTCGCACTCGCCTTGACCATGTGTGCCAATGGTTAGACACCACTGGAGTGGACTATCTCTGTCTTCAGGAGACCAAAGTCACAGATGCTGAGTTCCCGCGTCAGCCCTTTCTGGATCGTGGGTATCAAGTTTATTGTAGTGGCCAAAAGGCCTACAACGGGGTGGCCATTCTCAGTCGTCAGCCTCTTGCGGGCGTAGAAGCAGGCTTTGCCCCCCAATTACCCAGTCACAGTGAGTTGGATACGCAAAAACGACTGATTCGCGCCCAATTAGCCCCTGATGTCACCTTGGTAAATGTCTATATTCCCAACGGCGGAGAGTACGACAGTGAGAAATACCACTACAAGCTGCACTGGTTAAAAACCCTCCATGTCTATCTCGAGCAGCTCACTGCCCAAGGGGAGGTGATTCTCTGTGGTGATTTTAATATTGCCCCAGAAGATAAAGACCTTTTTGATGCTAGCGATCGCGCCACAAAAGTGGGAGCCACCGATGCCGAACGCAACCTTTTAGCGGCCATTCGCGACCTTGGCTTCCACGATGCCTTTCGCCACTTTACCGAGGAGCCTGGGCACTACTCTTGGTGGGATTATCGGGCGGGTGCCTTTCACCGCAATCATGGCTGGCGTATTGATCACCTCTACCTTACCCCCGCTGTCAAAGCCCGGGCCTGCAACTGTCACATTGATATTGCCCCGCGGCGCTTACCCAAGCCCAGTGATCATGCACCCGTGATCCTAGAGATTGAATAGAGGCTGTACAGTGGGTTGGCGCAGCCACTCGGTTAAACTCTGCACCCCTTGACCGTAGGTGAGATCAAAGGTCAACGGCGTAATACTAATCAGATTTTGGGCAATGGCTTCCACATCCGTGGGGGCTTGATTGGGGTCTTGGGGATATTCTTCAACCACTTCACCAGCGAGCCAGTAGTAGGTTTTGCCGCGAGGGTCAATGCGCTTCTGGAACAGGTCATGGTAGCGCCGAATCCCCTGTCGTGTAATGACAACGCCAGCAATTTCACTGGCAGGCAGCGCCGGTACATTCACATTGAGGAGCATCTTTGGGGGCAGGGGGGCGGTTTCCAGCGCCTTGAGGAGACGACTGGCAAAGTCAGCGGCTGGCTGAAAGTCATGAACTGTGAAACTGGTGAGGCTAATGGCAATACTGGGAATTCCCTCAATCACCCCCTCCATGGCAGCAGACACCGTGCCGGAGTAAAGAATATCCGTGCCGAGGTTGGAGCCTTGGTTAATCCCAGAAACAACAAAATCTGGGGGTTCCTCTAGGAGGGCACCAAGGGCGAGTTTGACACAGTCAGAGGGGGTACCGGAGCAGGCCCACGCCTTAATACTGGGGTGAAAGCGATCGCTAACGACTTCGGCGCGAATCGGATCAAAGACCGTGAGGCTATGCCCTGTAGCAGAGCGTTCGCGATCCGGACACACAACCACGACTTCATGGCCAGCGATCGCCAGCGTATCTGCTAACGCCCGAATACCGGGGGCAAAGACCCCATCATCATTAGCAATGAGTAACCGCATTTCCTGCCCCCTGAATCGTGAAGTATTGGCAAAACATTACAGTTGATTGCAAATCGCAACACCCTCCCTGAGAAATGTTAACCTCTAAAAGGGTTAAGTGACGCACCCCACCCTGCCGAACAGTTTGAACGCACCATTCCTGACATGACCGCTTTTGGGGATTGACAGGATCTATGGAACGCCTACTGAACTATCAGTTGAAGGAGAACACTGTGTCTGTGCATCAAAGTCATCCGCTACTCCGCGAAGACCTCAGCGAATACGTTGCCCATTTGCAACTGCACATGGCACTCCAAGCGCGCAATTTGGTGCCTGCCCTGAAACACACCAGCGACAGCCGCGAGCAACTTCTCCATCAAACCCAAGCCACCTTTGAGAAGCACGTCTCCCGTCAAAGCTATATTGGCTAAAGCAATTTTTCTCTGTGCTCAAAAATTAAAACCGATGATATCTAAGCAGGAGTGATCTTGCTGCTTTTTGCGTTCGTTGGGGGAGTTGCTCCTCTCACCACTTTGAGGAACGATCGCAACAGAGTACACTAGGGACGATATTGCTATTTGTAACACTCTTGCCAGCGTTCTCAGGAGGTTTTATGGCGCGGACAGAGTCCACGATGCTTGCCCTTGGTACTGTTGCTCCCGATTTTCAGCTGCCCGATGTGGTGAGTGGGCAAACGATTTCCCTCAGTAGCTTTGCCGATAAGAAAGCCCTACTGGTGATGTTTATTTGTCGCCACTGCCCCTACGTAAAACACGTCCAAGAGGAACTGGCGAAGCTGGGGCGCGACTACAAAGACACAGACTTAGGGATTGTTGCCATTAGTGCCAATGACGCTGCCAACTATCCCGATGATGCCCCAGAGTCCCTGAAGGCGATGGCCACTGAACTAGGGTTTACATTTCCGCTTTGCTACGACGAGAGCCAAGAAACGGCCAAGGCTTACACGGCAGCCTGTACACCGGACTTTTTCCTGTTTGATGGCGATCGCAAGCTTGTGTATCGTGGACAGCTCGATGATAGCCGCCCCCAGAATGGCTTACCGGTGACTGGGAAAGACTTGCGTGCAGCCATTGATGCCGTGTTAGCTGGTCAAACCCCCAGCGAAGATCAAAAACCGAGTCTCGGCTGTAATATCAAGTGGAAAGCGGGGAATGAGCCCGCCTATTATGGCTAAGGGTCAAGGGCAAACAGGGGGGCACTTTTGTTGCCACTTCTGAGTCATTAACCTACTGTTATAGGAATGCCAATGGGTTTGGCTGTGTTGACGCGATTTGTTTTTTAGGTGTGAGCAGTGAATAACCAACTTTTTTCGCCAGTGCGAATGCAGCCAATGGGGGCTGCCCTGAAAACGGTAGCAGTGGCAATGGCAACCGTGGCGATCGCCCTCGGTTCTTTGCATCCCAGTCGTGGCCAAGAAGCCCCGCCGCCTGAAAACCAACCTGCGGAAACTCCAGCATCCCCAACGCCACCAGCGGCAGAGCCTGTGCCTGAAAGCCCTCCCGCAGCAACCCCAGCACCGCCCACCCCGCTACCTGTGAGCCAGCCCCCCGCTGATGAACCTCAAGTTCTCATTGCCGAAGTGGTGGTTGAAGGCGCCACACCCGAACTTGAGCAATTGGTGTATCAAGTCATTCGCACTCGCCCTGGCAGTACCACCACCCGCACGCAACTACAAGAGGATACCAACGCCATCTTTGCCACGGGCTTTTTTGCTGATGTCAATGCCGTCCCCAGCGATACTCCCCTCGGTGTGCGGATTACCTTTGTCGTGCGCCCCTATCCAGTACTGCGAGCCGTTCAAGTAGCGGGCAACCAAGTGCTCACCCCAGAAAAAGTCAACGAGATTTTTGCACCGCAAATTGGTCGCACGCTCAATCTAAGAGAGCTACAGTCTGGCATTGAGCAAATCAACCGGTTCTATAGGGACAATGGCTATATCTTGGGGCAGGTGGTTGGTACACCCCAAGTCGATCCCGATGGGGTTGTGACATTGCAGGTGGCTGAGGGCGTGGTTGAACAGGTCACCTATCGCTTCCTGAATAAAGAAGGAGAGCCGACAAAACAGCGTACCCGTGACTTTGTGATCAGCCGTGAAATGGACACCCAGCCCGGCGTGGTTCTCAACCAAAATACCGTGCAAGCAGATTTGCGACGCCTCTTTGAATTGGGACTCTTTGAGGATGTGCAAGTTGCCCTTGAACCCGGTCAAGATCCCCGCAAGGTTAACTTGATTTTGAATATCAAAGAGCGCAATACGGGCAGTATTTCTGCTGGGGCGGGCTATAGTTCCGCTGCGGGGCTATTTGGCACAGTGGCATTCCAACAAAACAACCTCTTTGGTCGCAACTGGAAATTTGGTGTTGAAGCCCAAGGGGGGACGGAAGGGGAGTTTCTCTTTGACATTAACTTTACCGATCCTTGGATTAAGGGGGATCCCTATCGCACCTCCTACACCGTGAGTGCCTTTAACCGCCTGACAGTGCCCACCACCTTCACCAATGGCCCAATTGATGTTCGCTTGCCCAATGGTGACTTTCCGCGGATTAACCGCTTGGGGAGTGCCGTTTTCTTTACGCGACCCTTTACGAAGGATCGGGATCAGATACGCACCGCTTGGACCGGTTCCTTGGGGCTGCAATATCAGCGGGTTACCTCCCTAGACAGTGGTTTTAGCCGCTTTAATACGGATGCTTCAGGCAACTGCTTAACCTTTCCAGACAATGGTGTTTGCCGTGGTTTTAATGACCTGTTTACGGTGCAGGCGGCAATTCTGCGAGACCTGCGCAATGATCCGCTGCGGCCAACGAGTGGTCAGGTGATTCGCTTAGGGGTGGATCAGTCAATCCCTGTGGGGGCAGGCAACATCTTAATGAACCGGGTGCGCGGCAGTTATAGCTTTTATATCCCCGTGAAGTTTCTGCGCATTGAGGGGCCACAAACCCTTGCCTTCAATATCCAAGCGGGCAACATTTTTGGCGATTTGCCTCCCTATGAATCCTTTACAATTGGCGGCGCTAATTCGGTGCGCGGTTGGGAAGAGGGGGCAATCGGCTCCGGGCGCGCCTTTGTGCAAGGAACAATAGAGTATCGGTTCCCCATTTTTAATATTGTTGGTGGCGCCCTCTTTGTGGATGGGGCCAGTTTGCTCGGTACCCAACGCAGCGTACCCGGTCAGCCGGGGATTGTGCGCGGTAAACCCGGAGAGGGGCTAGGCTATGGCGGCGGCCTGCGGGTGAATACCCCCCTAGGCAATATCCGCATTGACTTTGGCTGGAATAATGAAGGGGGCAGTGCCTTCAGCTTTGGCATTGGCGAGCGCTTCTAGGAGAAATACCCATGGTAACGACCTCTGTACCAACGGCACCGACTGCAACTGCACAGCAAACTCTTGGAAAGGCTGCCCAATGGTCAGGGGTAGGTTTGCATTCTGGTCAATCAGTTGAAGTGACCTTGAAACCCTCACCCGCCAACACGGGGCGACAGTTTGTGCGCCTTGATCTGGAGAGACAGCCCGTGATTCCTGCTCAGATTGATGCGGTTCAATCCACTCAGTTGGCAACGGAGTTGGTCGCCAATGGCGCCAGTGTGCGCACGGTTGAACATCTCTTGGCAGCGCTGGCGATCGCTGGTATTGATAATGTCACGATTGAGATCACAGGCTCTGAGGTGCCGGTGCTCGATGGCTCGGCGCAACCTTGGTTAGAAGGCATTCAAAGGGTCGGTGTTGTCCCTCAGGAGATTCCTCGGCCAGCAGTCATCTTGAAGGAACCTGTCACCATTTACGAAGGAGCAGCCTTTGTCAGTGCCATTCCTGCTCCTGAGCTACGCCTCACCTATGGCATTGACTTCCCCTATGCGGCGATTGGTCGCCAGTGGTGTAGCTTTACCCCTTCAGAACTAGCGGTGGCCGTTGCCCCTGCCCGTACCTTTGGTTTTGCCGAACAAGTGGAGTATCTGCGCAGCCAAGGCCTGATTCAGGGGGGCAGTTTAGAGAATGCTCTGGTGTGCAGTGCCAGTGGTTGGGTCAACCCGCCGTTACGCTTTGCCGATGAACCCGTTCGCCACAAATTACTCGATCTTTGGGGAGATTTAGCCCTCCTAGGGACACCCCCCATCGCGCATTATGTCGCCTATCGGGCGAGTCATCATCTGCATACCCAATTGGCACGGGCGATCGCCCAACAGATGGTTTAGTCGGCAACCATTCTCCCCTATGATTTGTGTATATCTTTGATGTGAAGCTGACCCCTATCCCTATGCCAACGTTGACTGACTCCCCACCCACCACTGTGCTGACGGTAACGGATCTCCAGCAATTGCTTCCCCATCGCTATCCCTTTCTGCTGGTGGATCGCATCATTGACTATGTTCCAGAAAAGTATGCCGTGGGGCTGAAAAACGTCACGATCAACGAACCCTTTTTCCAAGGGCACTTTCCCGGTCGCCCAATTATGCCGGGGGTGCTCATTGTGGAAGCCCTTGCCCAAGTGGGAGGGGTTGTCCTGATGCAGATGAACTGGGCAAAGGATAAGCTCTCTGTGTTTGCGGGCATTGATAAGGTGCGCTTTCGCCGTCCCGTCCTCCCCGGCGATCAGTTAATCCTGCGGGCCGAGCTTCTTGTTGTCAAGCAGCAGCGCATCGGCAAAATGCAAGGACGGGCTGAGGTGAATGGTCAATTGGTCTGTGAGGGCGAGATGATGTTCTCGCTGGTGGACTAGTCACAATCAATGATGCAAACACTGATCCATCCTACTGCTGTCATTCATCCCAGTGCCGAGCTACATCCCACAGTTCGGGTCGGCCCCTATGCCGTGATTGGCGAACAGGTGCGCGTTGGTGCCCATACTGAAATTGGTGCCCACGTGATTATTGAAGGGCCAACGGAGGTGGGGGTAGGTAATCGTATCTTTCCGGGAGCGATCATCGGCACGGCTTCTCAGGATCAAAAATATACGGGTGCCAATAGTGCCCTACGTATTGGGGATTACAACACCATTCGCGAGTTCGTGACGATCAACCGTGCCAACGGCGAAGGGGATGCCACAATTATTGGTAACCACAATCTGTTGCTGGCCTATGTCCATGTGGCCCATGATTGTGTGATTGAGGATCAGGTGGTGATTACAAATGCGGCCTCGATCGCGGGCCATGTTTGCATTGAATCAAAGGCTCGCATTGGCGGTATGGTGGGCATTCATCAGTTTGTCCATATTGGCCGCTTGGCAATGGTGGGAGCTATGGCACGGGTAGATCGCGATGTGCCCCCCTATATGCTGGTGGAAGGTCATCCGGCGCGGGTTCGTGCCCTCAATCAAGTGGGGCTGCAAAGAGCGGGGGTGACGGAGGCAGAAATGCGCAACCTCAAGGAAGCCTTTCGGATTCTCTATCGGCGGGACTTGCCCCTTGCCCAAGCGATCGCCCAATTAGCAACCCTGCCCCCTTCTGAGTATTTAGAGCATCTACAGCGCTTTTTAACCTATGCCCGCGAAGAGGGACGGCGCGGCTTAACCCCCAGTGGCCGGGCGACAACGGATTAAGTCTCTAGTTGCCACTGACTCAACGCCATGCCTGCTGTGGTGCTTGTCCATCCCCAAATTCCCCCGAATACAGGCAATATTGCCCGCACCTGTGCTGCCACCCACACACCGCTGCATCTGATTGAACCCTTGGGCTTTGAACTCAGCGATCGCTACCTCAAGCGAGCTGGTCTTGATTACTGGCCCTATGTCACCTTGCACTGCCACCCCGACTGGCCGACGTTCCTCAAAACTACCCATAGCGGGGGTCGTCTGATTGCCTTTGAGCCTTCAGCCCAACAGATTTACTGGGACTTTAGCTTTGCTGAGAGTGATTGGCTGATCTTTGGCAGCGAACCCGATGGCATCCCCGCCGAAGTCTTAGCGACCTGTGACGCCTTTTTGAAAATTCCCATGTGGCAGCCGGCGGTGCGCAGTTTGAATCTCTCGGCTTCGGTGGCGATCGCCCTCATGGAAGTTTACCGCCAACTCTATTCCTCAACTGCTTGATGACCGAATCACTCCCCCTTGATGATTCCCATATTTTAGACAACGGCTGTATCTGGTACTTTGCCTACGGCAGCAACCTCTGTACCGCCCAAAAAAAACGTCGCATCGGTACCGTCCCCACTGCTGAAGTTGCTGAACTGCGGGGCTATCGCCTTGTGTTCAATAAACGCAGTAATGATGGCACTGGCAAAGCAAATGTTGTCCCTGATCCTCACCGTTCTGTTTGGGGTGTGATTTATCGCTGCACAGAAGCAGACATTGAACGCTTAGATTTTTACGAAGGTGTTAAGTGGGGACATTACCGCCATGAATTTGTTAGAGTCATAACGTCCACGGGTCAGGCGATAACAGCTCTGACTTATGTGGCAGGGGAGGATTTTATTGATGAAACCCTGTGGCCTTCAGCCGACTATTTAGAGACAATTCTCCAAGGGGCAAAGGAGCATGGGTTTCCTGTTGAGTATGTTGCTGAGCTGTGGCAGTGGAAAAACCGAATATGAATACCTCATCATCTTCCAGTGCAGTTGCCACCAAACCCCCACAAACTGAGAAACGGCGCCGCATTTTTCGGATAGTGCGGATTGGCTTGGGGGTGACGCTCATTGGCTTAGCGGTCTATCTCCTCTGGTGGCGACAGCGCAATGTGGTCAGTCGTGTCGGCTACCTCAATGGCACAGTGATTACCCTCTATGCCACGATCCCCGGCACCCTAACCCTAAAAGACTTGCGCCCTGGCGAACGCCTGAATGCCGGTACGGAAATTGGTACCATCCGCAACGATCGCAATCCCCAACTGGAAACCGATCGCCAGAACCTTGAAACTCGACTCAATGTCGCCCTTTCCCAGCAGCAGGGACTGCAACAGAAACGCAACAGCCGTATGGCTCTGATTTCTCAACTCGATCGCTACCAGCAGAGTCAGCAAACCCTTGAAGTTCGCTTTGCCCAAGAGGCAGTGCAGCGTACCCTAGGGGAACTGCGCCAAGCCCAAGAAGCTCTGGCCATTGCCCGCATTGAAGCCGATCGCTATACCAGCTTAGTGGAAACAGGGGCTGTGGCGCGCCAACTCGCCGATGAAGCCATTTCCCGTGCCAAGCAAGCAGCGAAATTTGTTGAGAGTAAACAGGCCGAACTGCGCCGCCAACAAACAGCCCTACAAGCGGCTCGCCAAGGACTGCAACTCGATGCATCACGCACCTTTAGTTTTCCCCAGATCCGTTTGATTGATTTGCAAGTTGAACTGGTCGATATTGAGGTTGAACGCTTGGCAGTGGCCACAACGATTGCCGAGCTACGCCGTGAAATTGCCAATATCAAACAGCAACTCTCCCTGCAACGCCTTGCCCCCGTGACAGTACCGACGACCGCAGTGGTTTGGTCAGTGATCCACAAAACAGGGGATTTGGGTATTCCCCTGACCGCAGGGGATCCGATCGTTAAAATTCTCGACTGTAGCGATGTTTGGGCAACGGGCTTGGTGGCGGAACGGGATAATCCTCGCCTGCGGGTGGGTCAGGAAGCAACAGTGCGCTTATTGGATGGGAGCGATCGCCGGCTAACGGGGATTGTCCGTGCCATTCGCGGCGGGCCGGGCAAAGTCGAAGTCGGGGAAAACGTGGCCGTGCCCCCCCCCGATCTAGTGCGCAATGAACTGGCGGTTGATGTTCAACTCTACAACCTACCAGAGGACTTAACCGCTGAGCGTTTCTGTGGTGTGGGCCAAAGTGTCGAAGTGGTGTTTAGAAGCTAAATCATGCGCCTCAAGTCGTTGCAAGCCGATGGCTGGCTCTTGCTCTTAGGCATTCTCGCCCTCCTAGGGGTACTGCTGTGGCAAGTGAACTGGCGAGATTTACTACCGAATCTTGTCGGTTTTTGGCAGGGCGGACAAGCCATCATGCGCCCCCAAGGAACCACACTTGAGGCTTTACTGCTGCCGGCGTTTGTCTGGTTGGCAATCACGTTTCTCCTAAAGGAACTCTCCCCTAAACCGACCTTCTGGTCACGGCTGATTGTCAGTGTGGGTCTTGCCCTATTGGGGATTCGCTATGAACTCTGGCGCCTGTTGAATAGCCTCAACTTGGATGATCCCCTCAATGGCACGATCTCCGTCGTTCTCTTTTTGGCAGAATTGCTGACAGTTCTCAATAGTGTGGCCTTTTTCTTTCACTGTATTTTCTCCATTGACCGCACACCCGCCGCCGATCGCCTGAGTCAAGCGGTGATTCGGGGGGAGTATTTGCCTTGGGTGGATGTGATCTTACCGACCTACAACGAAGGGGTGGATATTTTGCGGCGTTCAGTCATTGCCTGCCAAGCCATGGACTACCCCCACAAGCGCATCTACTTGCTGGACGATACCCGTCGCCCGGCGGTACGTGCCCTAGCTGCAGAACTGGGCTGTGAATATCGCGATCGCCCCGACAACCGCCATGCCAAAGCTGGCAACATTAACCATGCACTGCCCACACTCACGGGGGAGTTGATTGCCGTCTTTGATGCCGACTTTGTGCCGAGTCGCAACTTTCTCACCCGCACCGTGGGTTTTTTCCAGGATGCGAAAACGGCAATGGTACAGACCCCCCAACACTTTTTCAATGAGGATCCAGTGACTGTGAATCTAGGGCTAGAGGGGATTCTCAACAACGAGCAGACGCTGTTTTTCCGCTTTATTCAGCCCAGCCGCGATTACTGGGACTCTGTGGTGTGCTGTGGCACCTGTTTTGTGATTCGCCGCCGTGCCCTCGATGAAATTGGTGGCATTCCCACAGACAGTATCACCGAAGACTACATGACAACCATTAAGCTGCAAAGCCTTGGCTATCGCGTCAAATACCTCAATGAAGCCTTGGCGGCGGGGATGTCGCCGGAGACGATTAGTGCCTACATTAACCAACGCTTGCGCTGGGGGCAGGGCACACTGCAAATGCTCTTTTTGGGGGGCAACTTTTTCACTGCCCCTAATCTGCGGTTAACGCAGCGCCTCTCCCATTCCTTGAGTATCATCTACTGGTTTCTTTCCATTCCGCGGGTGATCTTTCTTTTGGCACCGTTGGCCTTTTTGCTCTTTGGTATTGCTCCCTTGCGAGCAACGGTGAACGAGATTCTTTACTTTTACTTTCCCTACTATCTGGGGAATATCATGGCGTTTTCTTGGCTGACTGAGGGTCGCCGCTCCGCTTTTTGGTCGGATGTCTATGAAACAATTATTGCCTTTCCCATGGCCATCACGGTGATTCGCACCCTCATCAATCCGCGGGGCAAAACGTTTAAGGTAACGCCCAAGGGGATTGTGGATCCCCACCGCATCAATGTTAATTGGCCACTCATTCGCCCCCTGCTGGTGATTGCCCTTTTGACGATTGGGGGCTTGATTTGGCGCAGCTCTTCCCTTCAAGAGACGAATGTCAATCCCGATAGTTTGGCGGTGAACATGGTCTGGTCAATCTATAATTTGTCACTTTTGTTGGTGTGTATGCTGGTGGCCATTGATGTACCGCAGCGCCGTTTTACCCGCTTCCTGCGGACTGAACCCTGCGAACTCATTGTTGGGGGCGATCGCTATGTCGGGCAAACTGTGGATATTTCTGAAGAGGGCGCCCGCTTACAAATCCGCCACTGTGACACTTGTCAGGAAAACCATGCTTCACCGCAGGGATTACGAACCTACAGTGCCCAATTTCGCCTCTTGCCTCCTAGCGAACTCGCAGATCTATGGCTCTCGGCAGAGCTGCGCTGGCACGATCAGGAGCGCCTGATTCAACTTCAGCAGGGGGCGAGCAGCAACCCTGTCGAAATGCGCATTCGCTTTCTGGATCTATCCTTGGCAGAGCACCGTCGTCTCATCCCCTACCTCTACTGCCAACCGGGACAATGGGATGAAATTCGTGTGCCTGAAATTAAGACCGCTTGGGCAATGATTCAAAGCGTCTTTCGCCTGCATCCCCTTGCGGAAAGTCGCTAGCCCATTGTTGAATTTTTGCTTTAATTTTTCGGTATAGGCTTAGTTTTGCTAAAGCATTGGGTACACTAGAGGTAAGTTCCCTAAATGGATTAGCACCATGGTGAAAAATTACATCTGTCCCATTCTTGCCAAGCCAAAGCGGCCATATTTTTTAGCCTACGAATTCGCTGCAATTATTCTAGGCAGTCAGAAATTTTGCTGATAATTAGTCTTGCATGTAGAAGCATTGTTATTCATCAAATCAATTAACACGACTGCTACATCCAAGATTCATTGATCAAAGCATTGAAAATAGTTGAAATCTAAAGAGTTGCTCACCCGATCGTAATTTTGAGGTCGTGGCGTTGTTCAACTCTGAGTGAGTACAGGATGTAGAGCTTCATCCCAACTGACTGTGTTCCCATGAAGCTACTTGAAACTAACAACCTATCCCCTAGGGTTTCTCAGCCATCGAGGCCGCCTACGCCACAGGCACCTGCGCGATCGCGACGTATTAGCCCTGATCTGTGGCTTTTACTGTTGGGCAGTGGCACATTTCTGGCCGTCCTGCTGAGTCAACTGGATTGGCAAAACTTTCTACCCAACTTAGTCGGTCTTTGGCACGAGGGGAAAGCGCTGCTGCGGGCTGACGGCACGACGCTTCAAGCACTCCTATTGCCCACACTAGTCTGGATTGCCATTACGTTCTTCCTGAAGGAGATTTCCCCCAAGCCCAATTTTTGGTCGCGTTTAATTGTGGGTTTGGGGCTGACCCTGTTGGCACTGCGGTATATCCTCTGGCGTTTTTTTAACAGCCTCAACCTAGATGATCCCCTCAATGGCACGATTTCGATTCTGTTATTTATCGCTGAACTACTGACCCTAACAAATACCATTTGCTTTTTTGCCCTGTGTATCTTTTCCAAAGACCGCAGCCCTGAGGCCGATCGCCTAAGCCAAGCTGTGATTCGGGGGGAGTATTTGCCTTGGGTGGATGTGATTCTGCCCACCTACAACGAAGGGGTGGACATTTTGCGGCGTTCAGTCATTGCCTGCCAAGCCATGGACTATCCCCACAAGCGCATCTACTTGCTGGACGACACCCGCCGGCCGGCGGTGCGTGCCCTAGCAGCAGAACTTGGCTGTGAATATCGCGATCGCCCCGACAACCGCCATGCCAAAGCTGGCAACATTAACCATGCACTGCCCACGCTCACGGGGGAGTTGATTGCCGTCTTTGATGCCGACTTTGTGCCGAGTCGCAACTTTCTCACCCGCACGGTGGGTTTTTTCCAAGATGCGAAAACGGCAATGGTACAGACCCCCCAACACTTTTTCAATGAGGATCCAGTGACTGTGAATCTAGGGCTAGAGGGGATTCTCAACAACGAGCAGACGCTGTTTTTCCGCTTCATTCAGCCCAGCCGCGATTTCTTTAATGCCGTTGTGTGTTGTGGCACCTGTTTTGTGATTCGCCGCCGTGCCCTCGATGAAATTGGCGGTATCCCCACCGACAGTATCACCGAAGATTACCTCACCTCGCTCTATTTGCAGGGGCGTGGTTATCAGATCAAGTATCTGAATGAAGCCCTCTCAGCAGGAATGTCACCAGAAACCATCAGCGCCTATATTAACCAGCGATTGCGGTGGGGACAAGGTACCCTGCAAATACTGTTTCTCAAGGACAACTTTTTTACCATTCCTAACCTCAACTTCCTGCAGCGTTTTTACCATAGCCTTGGCGTGCTCTATTGGCTGCTCTCGATTCCCCGCGTTATTTTTTTGCTGGCGCCCTTGGCCTTTTTACTGTTTGGGCTGGCGCCGCTGCGCGCCACAATTAACGAGGTAGTGTACTTTTACTGTCCCTACTATTTGGGCAATATCATGGCCTTTTCTTGGCTTACCGAAGGCCGCCGCTCCGCCTTTTGGTCCGATGTTTATGAAACCATCATTGCCTTTCCCATGGCTATCACAGTGATCCGCACCCTGATCAGTCCTAGGGGCAAAACCTTCAAAGTCACGCCTAAGGGGATTGTGGATCCCCATCGCATCAATGTTAATTGGCCAGTCATTCGTCCCTTGTTAATCATTGCCGCTCTGATGATGTTTGGTCTCATTTGGCGGAGTTCGCCTTTGCAAGAGACGCTGGTCAATCCCGATAGTTTGGCCATTAACATGGTCTGGTCTAGCTACAACTTTCTCTTGATTTTGGTCTGTGCTCTGGTGGCCATTGATGTGCCGCAGCGACGACATCCGCGGTTCCTGCGTTCTGAACCCTGTGAACTCATCGTTGGGAACAACTGCTATGGCGGACAAACGGTTGACCTGTCTGAGGAGGGGGCACGAATACGCCTCAATAGGTTGCCGGCGGAGTTGTTAGATGACCCCCGAGGGGAACTGCACTTTCTAGCGCCGAGCCCTTTGGTCTACTTGCGCTTACCGATCCAACTGCGGTGGTCAAGAATGGTGGCGTTAGGAAAAAACGCCACGGCTCTAGAGATTGGTGTGCAGTTTCTTCCCTTTTCTTTGCCAAAGCAACGTCGCTTTATTCGTTATCTTTACTGTCAACCCGGCCAATGGGATGAAGTTCGTGTGCCTGAGATTAAAACCGCTTGGGCAATGATTCAAAGTGTCCTTCGCCTGCATCCCCTCGCCGAGAGCCGCTAACCATTGAGAAGGGTGAGGAGATTTTGAATCGCCATACTGGTAGCGCGAATGGCTGCATGGATATTGGCGTTTTTTGGCTCCACTTGTAGCAGATAGGCCAAGCTGGATTGGAGATACGTCAGCGCCATCTGAATGTTGGGATCAATGTGCTGGTAGGTTTGGGGCGGGTAGGGCTGACCATAACTGGGATGGGCATAGCCAACGGAGTGCTCGTAGTTGGCCGCTGGATACCCTTGGGAATAGTCATAGTTGGGGTGGGGATAGCCCACAGAATGCTCGTAGTTGGCCGCTGGATACCCTTGGGAATAGTCGTAGTTGGGGTGGGGATAGCCCACGGAATGCTCGTAGTTGGCCGCTGGATACCCTTGGAAGTAGTCATAGTTGGGGTGAGAATAGCCGACGGCGTGCTCGTAGTTGGCCGCTGGATGGTCTTGGGTGGCTTCAACCGGTTGTGCAGGCTCAGAGGGGGTTGAAACTGTTGCTGCAACTGCAGGTACTGGTGGCGCTGACGGCAAAATGACAGCGTGATCTTCTTCCTTCTCCGGTTCGCCAGCAGGGGAGGCAATTGGCGTTGATGGGGTGCCACTGGCCTTGGCAGCCATAATTTCCGTAGCCTCAAGGATTTGGGTGGGGGCGCTGTCAATGTCTCCCATGCGTTCTCCCCGTTTGTAGGCACTGATCTGACTGGGACTCTCGGCGGTGTCTTTTTCCTCTTTTTTTAGCCATACCAGAAAGTCAGAGGCACTGTAGGTGGCTTCCCCGCCCAAGGTACGAATGGCAACAAAGCCATTGGCCGCATTGACGCTTTGAATGGGATACCAAGTGCCCCGATAGAGAATCATCGCATCCATCCCAAGGGAGTTACCCCCTGTCAGAGCGCCGCGTCGCTTACCCCGTGCCCAGCGGTCTTTCCACAGCACTCCCGCTTCGGTGTATTGGATCACATAGCCTTCGGGAACGGTGCGATGTTCGTAACGTAAACATCCGGGGGTTTGAGCCACGCCGACTTGGAAGATCTCATAGTCTACCATTACCTCTTGAATCAGAGGCCGATAGGGGGAGGCATCTCGTACTTCAATGGCAAGGGTGGGGGCATCTGTTTTCACCCGAGCAACAATGCCATCTTTGTAGGAAATTAACTGAACTTCATCAAAGGTGGTTTCGACGCGCAGGTGCCGATTCGAGAGCATTCGCGAATTTTTCTGAATCAAGTCTTTAATAAATTGGTCTATTAATTCGCGATCGCCCATAGTTTTTGCTTTGAATCACGGCAAGAAGACTGCCACTGGGCCTAAGGGACGTGCCCCCTTCCTTTCATTATATTCCCTATGAACTTCTTTCTATGAAGGGCATTGCTGAATGCAACTTTGCGACGCTAGACCCGTTCTTGCATAGTGGCCACAGGTTGGTTGAGGAACACTATTGGCGTCAGTGTAGGACAAAAAGCTTGCTGCCAACAACCGTGAATCTACGGATGAAAGGTTTGCAAATACTCCCGCAGCCGCTGCAATGCCTGACCCCGATGACTGACCTGTTGCTTTTCAGTGGGACTCATCTCGGCAAAGGTACGCTGCTGACTGGGCACCCAAAAGATAGGATCGTAGCCAAACCCCCCCCGACCGCGGGGCGCCGTTAAAATCTCGCCTGCACACCGTCCTTCGGTTGTAACGGCAATCGTGCCATCGGGACGCGCGAGGGCAATGACACAAATAAATTCAGCGGCGCGATCGCTGACACCGGCCATTTCCCGTAATAGACGCTCAATACGCTCAGCATCCGTCGCACCGTAGCGAGCCGAGTAGATCCCCGGTGCCCCCTCAAGGGCATGAACGGCTAGCCCCGAGTCGTCGGCGATCGCCCACGTTCCCAGCTCCTGAGCAGCAGTGGTGGCCTTCAAACAGGCGTTGCCCACAAAGGAATCCGCAGTTTCAGCAATCTCAAGCGTGGCTGGCAGGGGCAGCAACTCCCCAATCCATGGCTGTAACCAGCCTTGAAACTCTCTGACTTTACCGGCATTGTGACTGGCTAAGACCGCTTGGGCGAGAATGGGCATTGCCTAAGGACGACGCTGCAACTGAATATGATCTTGCCGCAAACTGACATCAAAGTGCTGGAGAAAATCCTGCCCCAATAGGCCAATGGTCATTTCAGGCCCAGCGACAGCAACGGGCACTTGCTTCCGATGAAAACCGCCGACGCTGATGGATTGGACATAGACCACTGGCAGCACCACTTGACCATTCGCGGTATGAAACAGGCGATTATCCACCACTTGAGCGGGGGTAATGCCTAAAGCGCGTGCCATCGATCGCGTAATCACTGTCATACTGGCGCCTGAATCCACTAGCATCTCAAACCGTAACCGTTGATTAAACATCACTGGGATAACGGGAATTCCTCCCTGCCGCCGCAGAATCGGTACGATGCCACTGGGCTGGGTGATCACTGTTGCCATGGGCGGAGCAGGGGTTCGGGGAAGTTGTTGCAGCCGCACCAATTCTTGACGATAGCTAGTAAGGGCTGGCGCCTGTTGGGGATGGGCACGAATGACCTGATCGAGAATTTGCACCGCTGTTGCCCAGTCTTGGCTGGCGATCGCCCGATAAAAACTTTCTGGCAGTGCCACCACAGGCACCCCCTTGGCCGGGGCAATCAGGAGCATCATCCCCGCCAGCGTTGCCAGTGCCCAATATCCGTGTTGTTGGGTCATAATTTTCTTCGTACCCTAGGATCAATAGTAGCGAGATAAGCGTTGGCTATTCTAGGCTGCCAATGAGCACGCAACCTTCGCCACAACTGAGTCCTGAAGACTATCTGCAACGGGAAACCCAAAGTGGGGTCAAGCACGAATACATCAACGGTCAGATCTACGCAATGGCAGGGGCAAGCGATGCCCATGTCACCTTAGCCTTAAATTTGGCAACTCTGCTACGACCAACGGTGCGCCAACGGGGCTGTCGTCTCTACATTTCAGATATGAAAGTGCGTCTGGAGCAGCGAAATTGCTTTTACTATCCGGATCTTTTTGTTACCTGCGATCCACGGGATCGGCAAACCTCTCTCTATAAATCTTTTCCTTGCTTGGTGATTGAGGTGCTCTCTCCTTCAACAGAGGCCTTTGATCGCGGCGATAAGTTCCTTGACTATCAAAGCCTTGAGACGCTAGAGGAATACGTGCTGGTCAATACTCGTCAGCAGCGGCTAGAGACCTTTCGTCGCAGTACCTCGGGCTTATGGGTTTGGCAGGCCTATTCCCCGCCACAAAATTCGGTTGAACTCAAGAGCATCGCTTGGCAAGGCCACTTGTCTGATATCTATCAAGACGTGACCCTTGAGGAGGAGTTGAGGAGTTGAATTAAAAGTTGGTGTGAATCGCCTCCATCGGACACGCGGTCACACATTGCTCACAGACAATGCAACGGGAGCGGGTAAATTGGAGTTGAAACGTCTCTGGATGCAGCGTCAGCGCCTGAGTGGGGCATACCCCCGTACAGAGGCCACAGTGGACACAGGCCTGCTCATCAATCACAATTTCACGGCTGGCAAGGGAAACCTCAATATTCTGTTGCCGCAACCATTCTAGGGCGGCCTCCATTTGATCAATGTCCCCAGCCAACTCTAGAACCAGTTTGCCCACTTGGTTAGGTGCCACTTGGGCGCGAATGATATTGGCAGCAATGTTAAAGTCCTTGGCTAGGCGATAGGTGACGGGCATTTGAATCGTCCGTCGAGGGAATGTCAATGTGACTCGCTTTTTCACTGGTTGAAGCTTTGCATCGCAGTACAGCCCTTTCCACAAGTATCGCACACTCGCAACGCTGTGAAAGTTAGTGCACAGCCCTTTTCATAGGAATTGAAAATGAAAAACCACTAAATTTTGTTTACTAGTCTATAAACCTAAAAGCCATCTCCAAGGTGAAATTGTTACCCTGCTAGATAGGGATGAGATAGAGAATTTTTGTCAAAATTTAATAAATTATTAAAAATGAACATCGCAAAGAAAAACGAATCTCAAATCAAGCTAGAAGGTTCATCCGTTGCTGATGAAATGGCTCTTTTATGGATGCTTGCTGGCTTGATAATCATCTTCTTAAAATTATACTTTTCTCCCATCCTTTCAGTACAGTTGAGTTGTCAGCGCACTGAAACGAAAGATATGACCGCCACTGCCCAGTGCTGAGTTAAAGAATATTGGTTTTGGGGATTGTATAAACGAAATGAAATGTTAGTTGAATACGTCTCAGGGAGTAACATTGAAATCAAAGAGGAAATAGTTCGACGTGGTCACCGACGGAAATATTGCGCTTCTTGGAGCCTAGAGGATCATGGGGGTTCCTCTGTTGGTGGATGGGGTGGGGGAGATTGTGGTGCGATGAAAGCGGCACAAGACTGATTATCAAGATTCCTGTAGTCTAATCGAGAAACCTAGACGTATACCTATAGAAACCGTGATTGGTTACCGAGTGCAATTATATCTATTTTGACTTTGCCTTTGACGGTTAACTTCTTAGCAGTCTCTTATCAGCGATTCTACTATCCTCGTATGTCAGAGTTGTTGAAATATAAGGAAACATTAATCATTGATCGGTCTACAAGAAAGATTATATGGGAGAATCCGAAAACCAAATTTCGCAGAGAATATGACTTTCCCGATATAGAGGCAATGATTGTCCAAAAATATGTCGAAGTGATACAAGGCAGGCATGACCGTTCTTGGGAACAGAATCATTTCAAGATTTACTTCACTCTTAATGTGCCGGGGCCTCCTCGCAGAGTGCCTCTTTATCAAGGATGTAACGATGCCATAGCCGAATCCCTTATTACACAAATTCCTAAGTTTCTACCGGTCAAAATTGAGCACCAACAGTTGTCTCACCGACCAGAGGAAGACTAGGATTGGGAATCGGTGCTGACAATTTCACCGAGGCGTTCAATCTGCAAGGGAGTGTTGGGAAAGTCGGCTTGGGTTAAACGGCGAATCAGTTGCACACTGGCAAAGTTTTGATCAATGTGGGGAATCCCCTTGGCATCGAGGCGTACAGGAATGACTTTACCTTGAAGGAAGCGGCCAGAACCGTCGAGTTCAACATCTAGGATTAAGGACTTGCCAAGGGTGCCGTGACTGCTCAGGGTCTGATAGCCGACAAAGTTCCCTAGGGAATAGGCAATGAGGCGGCCTTTATACAATTCAAGGGCACGGGGGACATGGGGGCCATGACCTAAGATTAAATCGGCACCGTTATCAATCATGGTGCGGGCAAACTGAACCACATTGCCGCGGTCTTCGCCATAAAAGTACTCGGTGCGATCGCGGGTGTGAATTTGATCGCTGCCTTCGGCGCCACCATGGAAACTAACAACCACAATATCAGCGTTTTGCTTGGCCTTCTGTACAAGAGCGGCACCGGCCTTGAGGTCTTGAATGCGATTTTGGCCGTAGTAGGTGGCAAAGCCAATAAATGCGGTTTTCAGGCCATTGACTTCGAGGTAGGTAATTTGATTGAGATCACCAATGGCGGTCATGCCAGCGGCGTTGATGTGGCGAATCGTATCGCGAAATCCCTGCTCATGAAAGTCGTAGCTGTGGTTGTTGGCAATGTTGAGGACATTGAAACCAGCTTGGCGCAACACCTGTGCATAGCTGGGCGGTGAGCGAAAGGCAAAACTACGACCACTACTGGTGTTTTTGAAGGGATGGGGATGATCGGTGAGGGTACTTTCATAATTGCCAAAGAGGAGATCTGCCCCCTGAAGATAGGGTTTCACTTGGGCAAAGAGCTTTTGTGGATCCGCAGGCAAGCGGTTACTCGGAAAATTGGTGCCAAGGACAATATCGCCAACGGCCTTAATCCGCAGCCGGCGATCGCTCGGGGCGGGTGGGGGGGGCACAAGGGGAACGTCGGGTTCAGGGGTTGTAATGGCTGGACTGGGTTCCGCACTCGGCGGGGCATCGACACTGAGTTGATTTTGCAGGGTAAGGGCAACGGCACTCGTGCCCGCGATCGCCAGTAAACTGAGGGCAAAAGCACTGACCGCTTGATGGGATGGCGTGGTGGCAGGTGTTGTTGGATTTGAGCTTGCCTGCACAGACGGCGCCGCTGGTAAGGTCTCCTGTAAGTCAACGGTCTGTGTCCATTCTGGCCATTCTTCGCCAAGGAGCCGAGCATGGAGCCGTACACGTAGAACGCCTTGGGGCGCCAATTGCTTGAGGCCTCGGCAAACAAACTGAACGCAGACTTGGGGAGGGAGCGATCGCGCCGCTTCAAACATAATTTGTAAACAGTCACCCCGTCGCCGAACGAGGGCACGCACTCCCTTGGCCTGAAGCGTGCGGTTCATCAAATGGGCAATGGCCTCTGCTTGACCCTGCCGTGCCTGCTGCCAAATCAAATCAAGGGAAGCGGTCATGATCAAAGAACCCTCAGGCGATCGCGAGCGAACCTGTGGTTATTCTATGGGAAGTCACCAATCTTGAAAGTTAGTGTCAGGCCAATTTGACAAACGTCACGCAGAAGTTTCTTGGGTATGCAGGGCGCGCAACAGATCATGACGGCTAATAATGCCGACCAATTCTCCTTGGGCATTCAAGACCGGCAGGCGACTAATGTGGTGATTCACCATGAGGCGAGCCGCTTCGGCAATGGGGGCATCCACTCCAATGGTGTGGGGGTTAGGGGTCATCACATCCTGCACCTGTTGGCCAAGGGTTTTCTTGAGGTGTTGATGAAAGGATTCTGGAGACTCAAAGTAAATGATGCTGCCGAGGAACGTAATGTACAACGGTGGCTCGAGAGGCGCTTCGCGCACGATCAGGTCAGCTTCAGACACCAAGCCCACCAATTTGCCCTTATCATCCACCACGGGGAGGCCGCGCACCTGTTTTTCTTCCATCAGGCGAACTGCCTCAGAAATCGGGGCATCGGCACGAATGGTAAAGGGGTTGGGGGTCATGTAGTCACGGACAAGAGCGGTCATAGTTAACCTAGGGAATGAGAGGACAGATGGAGGGGATGGTAGTCGCCGTGCATTGCCAGATCGGGACGGAGGCTCTGGGCATGGCGCAGGTAGGCATGGTAAATCGGTTGATCGGGGTTGGGGGTGTTGAAGTAAATCAAGCAGCGGATACAGCGGGGTAAGCCTCCCTCCACATGCATTTGTTGAACATCGAGGAGAGGAATGTTGCGCCAATGGGGACATTCCCGGGCGATCGCTGCCGGAAAGATTTGATCGAGGTCACGGGTCACAGAGAAGGTCACACTAATCACTTCCGAGAAATCGAGGGCATTGCGCCGCTCAATCTCGCCGAGGAGTTCCAAAACCGCCTCACGGATTGCTGGAATTGAATTTTCAGTGGCGGTAGTTGCTCCACGAATTGCTCGGACGCGCCAGCCCACAGTGTGCTCCTCCATCAAGATATCCGCAAGGGTACTGTATCCAGCTTAGGGGCGATAGAGCCATAGGGGAAGTCCATTGGTGGCCATTTCAAATTCCAACCAGTCGAGACCCGCTTGCCACGGAAAGGGGAATCGTTCCTGCTGACGCGGAAACAGCCGAGCCAAGGGCGACTTGGGTTCTTCAATGGTTTGCACCTTGGTTTTGTCGGGGTCAAGTCCTGCCAATTCCGCCAGCCAGCGACGGGCATCCTCCTCGGTTCCCAAGCGATCCACCAGTCCGAGAGCAAGGGCCTGTTCACCGGTAAAGACACGGCCATCGGCAAAACTGCGTACCGTTTCCACATCGAGGTTACGGCCTTCGGCCACGGTTTGGACAAATTGGTGATAGCTGGTGTCAATGAGGTCTTGGAGAATGCGGATTTCTTCCTCAGTGAGGTCGCGATCGAAAGCAAGAATGTCCTTGTAGGGGCCAGACTTGATCACCTTGAATGAGACCCCCACCTTGTCGAGGAGCCGTTGCAAATTGTTGCCCCGCAGGATGACGCCAATACTGCCTGTAATGGTGCCGGGGTTGGCCATGATGTGCTGTGCCCCCATACCGATATAGACCCCGCCAGAGGCAGAGATATTGCCAAAACTGGCAACGATTTTCATTTTCGACTGCAAACGCTTGAGGGCCGCATAGATTTCTTGGGAATCCCCCACGGTTCCGCCGGGACTGTCAATGCGCACCAGTAGTGCCGGATAGCTCCGTTCTTCAATGGTTTTCAGGGCTTTGAGGACACGACGGCGAGTACCCCCAGCGATCGCCCCCGTAATTTCGAGGCGGGCAATTTGACGATGGTAACCACGGGATAAGGGCCAAGGCATAGGCAGCAATCAGTTCAGCAAATCGTAACAATTGACTCGGATTTCTAATCTAGCAAGGTTCTAGGAGGCAGAGGGCGGTGCTTGCTTCACCATCGCTGCTGAGAGTCCCTCGGTCCCGTTGCCGATATACCACAGGGCTGCTGCGGCTTCGGCGTGGGTGACGGGTTTTTGGGGCTGGAGCAAGAGGGTTTCTCCCCAAACGCGGCGAATGTTTGAGAGATCCCCCGCGAGATAGTCAGCGGCCACGGCATTGATGGCGGGGGGAGCAATCCGTTGACTGTCCTTGAAGCCCCATGTTTGCTGAATGCGGTCAATCGTGCTGGGACTGAGCCGCCCCTGTTGATCGAGGGGCACTTTCCACTGCAACAGCGTTTCGCGAGTAAGGGGAGCATTGGGGCGAAAGAGGGTACTAGTATCGCCGGTGAGGGGGCTGGGCAAAAATCCTGCCATCGCCAGTCCCTGAATATAGGGAAAGTCGGGATGATCACGAAGCACATCTTGGAAAATGGGTGTGTCGTTGCGGCTGCCCAAGCGGATTTGGCGTGCGGGGCGATCGGCATAAAAGCGGTTGTAGGTGGTCACCAACCAACGCACAAACTGAGCACGACTGATGGGGGTATTGGGTTGCAGGCGATCGCCCGTGGTGCTGAGAACCCCCAGTTCTGCCAAGTCACGAATGGCCGGCTGTAGGGGGGCAGGGGCGTCCTCTAGATCAGCGAACGTTTGGGGGGAGGAATGGGTGGGCTGGGGAGACGGTGTGGCCGTGGTGCTATTGACGGCTGTGTAGGCCACGGTGAAGGTTGTCAGGTTATTTTCTGGCACCGTGTTGATGGTGACGCTCACTTCCAGTTCAGCACTGCGCCCCTTGAGGGTGATCGTATTGTCGGCTACCTGTTGCTCCACCAGTTGCCAGCCCGACTGTTGAAATTGTTGGCTATAGAATTGCTGGATGGCGATCGCCGGCGCGGGTGCTTGCCAGCGGGTTTCCGTCGTCTGGGGTGACCCCGCTTGGGGCTGATTGGCTACAAGCATCGCATTAGGAAACCGTAAATTCTCTGGTAGCGTTGTCGTCGGTTCTGGCGTGGGTGCCTTCCCTGCCCATTGATCAGCATTGGGGTCAGCAGCAAACCAACTTTGTAGCCCACTGCCCTCACAACTGCTGAGAAGCAGGGCACTCAAGAATAAGATCCATCCCAATTGGCGCGATCGCTTCAACGTTCTTCGACCCTCAGCTTGCTACCGTTTCACTCAGCACTGATTTCAACCGCCATAGGAGGAAAGTCTGCCCCAACTCTAGAGGCAGCGGTGTTACCCCCTCAATACAGGACTGTACCCAGCCCTCTCCCCACGACCATTCTTGCCAGCCCTCAATGGCCTGCCGCAGCACCAATACCAGTCGCTCTGCTGTGAGTAGTTCCACGCGATGTTCCAGTTTTAACCACAGGAATTCACTGGTGAAGGTATCCCCCACTTGCAGGCGATCGCCCGTCGTCTGAACCTGTAGGGGCCACAACCACTGCCGTAACTGTGCTGGCTGCGTCAAATACTCCCGCAGTTGGTCTGCGGTGGCCGGCACCTCAATGCGCAAATGGCTTGACTGAAATGTTCCCAGCATCGCTTTCCCTAAGAGGATAGATACGTGTAGCTGCGCAAACTCCGCTCATAGTTTTCTAGCAGGTGCTGCGCTTCTGCCAATGTAATTTGCTGTTCTGCCAGCGCTGCCTCAGTGCGACGGCGAATTTTTTCTAACAGGGCATCCCCTTGGTACTGCACATAACCGAGGACTTCTTGCATTGTATCGCCCCGCACTAGGTGCTCAATTTCATAACCCTTGGGAGTTAGACGGATATGGACGGCATTCGTATCCCCAAAAAGATTGTGGAGATTGCCCATGATTTCCTGATAGGCACCGTTGAGAAAGAGACCAAGGTAGTAGGGTTCCCTTGGGCGAAAGGGATGCAGTTCCAAGACCGATTTCACATCCCGCAGGTCAATAAATTGGTCAATTTTGCCGTCGCTGTCGCAGGTGAGATCTGCAAGGATGCCCCGTTCTGTGGGTTCTTCATCGAGGCGGTGGATTGGCATGATTGGAAACAGTTGATCGATCGCCCAGCTATCAGGCACCGACTGAAACACCGACAGATTGATGTAGTAAATCGAAGCCATGATTTTCTCAAGATCTTCGAGATCGTCGGGCACATATTCCTGCTGGCGAGCAATGCCGAGGATTTTGGCACAACAGGCCCAAAAGAGACTTTCTGCCCGTGCCCGCTCTGGCAAACTCAAGTAGCCAAAGTTAAAGAGACTGATGGCCTCCCCCTTGAATTGCAGGGCGTCGTTGTAGGCCTCTTGGTAGTTGTTCTCATCAATCGTTTGGTAGGTGTCGTAGAGGTTGCGGATAATCAGGTGCTCGTCCTCCGTGGCCGGTTCGGGGGTAATTTTGGGCACTTCACTGACCCCCAAGACATTGAAAATCAATACCGATTGATGGGAGGCAATGGCGCGGCCACTCTCACTGATGAGAATGGGATCGGGAATGCCCCGCTGCCGACAGGCGTCCTTAATGCCGGCCACGACATCACTGGCGTAGTTTTGCATGCTGTAGTTTTTCGAGGCATGGAAATTGGTTTTGGAGCCGTCGTAGTCCACCCCCAAGCCGCCGCCCACATCGAGGTATTGCATATTGGCACCGAGGCGCACCAGCTCGCCATAAATTTGCCCCGCCTCACGAATCGCATCCTTAATGACGCTAATGGCAGAAATTTGCGAGCCAATGTGAAAGTGCAACAGTTGCAGGGAATTGAGCATTCCTGCTTCTCGCAGTTGTTCGACTGCCGTTAAAATCTCTGGCACCGTCAGACCAAACTTGGCGCGATCGCCCGCAGAAGTGCCCCAACGCCCTACCCCCTGGGTGCTCAGTTTTGCCCGTACCCCCACAATGGGTTCAATGCCCAAAGCCTGACTGACAGCAATCACTTCCGCGACTTCTTCAGGCTGCTCAAGGACAATGATCGGGGTGTGGCCAAGGCGACGCGCCAGAATAGCCGTTTCAATGTAGCCGCGATCCTTATAGCCATTGCAGATTAGCAGTGCCCCCGGTGTATTGAGCATGGCCAAGGCAATCAGCAATTCCGGTTTTGATCCTGCCTCTAGGCCAAACTGATGGGACTGGCCAAAGCGCACGAGGGCTTCAATGATGTGGCGTTGTTGATTGCACTTAACGGGAAAGACCCCCTTGTAGGCTCCCTGATAGCCATAGCGGGCAATGGCGCGGGCAAAGCAGGCATTCAGTCGCTCAATGCGATCCTCAAGGATATCGGAAAACCGCAGTAGCAGGGGGAGGCCAATGTTGCGCTGTTGGAGCGCCTGCACCAATTCATAGAGATCCAATGACCCACCGCGATCGCCCTTGGGAGAGACGGTGACATGACCCGCAGCATTAATCCCAAAGTAGGGTTCGCCCCAGCCCTGAATGCGGTAGAGCTGCTCGCTGTCCTCAATTGTCCAATTGCTGGTTTTCGTAACGGTCAAGGCCATCGTGGGTGACACAGCAGCCATAGTGCGCTCCCAAATAAAACCCTGCTGATCCTAACTTGTTTTTGCCAGTGGCACCAATGCAATTGCCGTCGCCTTTTCGGAAGCGTTGAGCTGGCATGGTAGCATTAGGGATCGCTTCCCCTACCGTTGACCGCCATGGCCTTTACGAAAATTTTGATTGCCAATCGTGGCGAAATTGCACTGCGGATTCTGCGTACCTGTGAGGAATTGGGCATTGCAACGGTTGCCGTCTATTCCACCGTAGATCGCCATGCCCTGCATGTGCAATTGGCCGATGAGGCGGTGTGCATTGGCGAAGCCCCCAGTAGCCGCAGCTATCTCAATATTCCCAACATTATTGCTGCTGCCCTCACCCGCCATGTCTCGGCGATTCACCCAGGCTATGGCTTTTTGGCGGAAAATGCCCGCTTTGCCGAGATCTGCGCCGACCACAAAATTACCTTTATTGGGCCGAGTCCCGCTGCCATGCGTGCCATGGGGGATAAATCCACCGCCAAAGCGACGATGCAACAGGTGGGGGTGCCGACAATTCCCGGCAGTGATGGACTGGTGCAGGATGAGGAAACTGCTCGGGCGATCGCCCGCAAAATTGGCTATCCCCTGATGATTAAAGCCACGGCTGGGGGGGGTGGCCGGGGGATGCGCTTGGTGCGCTCTGCTGAAGATTTAGGACGGGCCCTCAGTGCCGCCCAAGGGGAAGCGGAAGCCGCCTTTGGCAATGCCGGCGTCTATCTGGAGCGATTTATTGAAAATCCCCGCCACATTGAGTTCCAGATTCTGGCGGATAGCTATGGCAATGTCATTCACCTTGGGGAGCGCGATTGCTCTGTACAGCGGCGTCATCAAAAGCTCCTTGAGGAAGCGCCTAGCCCTGCCCTCACCCCCGAACTGCGTGCCAAGATGGGAGCTGCTGCTGTCACTGCCGCTAAAGCCATTAACTACGTCGGTGCCGGCACCATTGAATTTCTCCTCGACGGCCAAGACAACTTTTACTTCATGGAAATGAATACTCGCATTCAGGTGGAGCACACCGTCACAGAAATGATTACGGGGCTGGATCTGATTGCGGAGCAAATTCGCATTGCCCAAGGGGAACCCCTCAGCTTGACCCAAGAACAGGTGCTGTTGCGGGGACATGCCATTGAATGCCGCATCAATGCCGAGGATCCGGAGCGCAATTTCCGTCCCCATCCCGGTCGTATTAGTGGTTACTTGCCCCCCGGTGGCCCTGGGGTGCGCATGGACTCCCATGTTTATACCGACTATGAAATCCCCCCTTACTATGATTCGCTGATCGGTAAATTGGTGGTGTGGGGGAGCGATCGCCCCGCTGCCATTGCCCGCATGAAGCGTGCCCTAAGAGAATGTGCGATTATGGGGGTGCCGACCACCATTCCCTTTCATCAGCAGGTGATGGACACGCCAGAGTTTCGCAGCGGTATTGTCTATACCAACTTTGTCGATAAGCTCATGACCACATTGGGCTGGAATGTTTAATGCTTGGGCCAAAGAAACTACTGATTGCAGCGAGTGGTACTGGCGGGCATCTCTTTCCCGCACTAGCAGTAGCAGAAGAGTTACCTGAATATAACATCCATTGGTTGGGGGTGCGCGATCGCCTTGAACAGAAATTAATTCCGCCCCAGTACCCCCTGCATACGATCAACTTCGGTGGTGTCCAAGGCAAGACCCCTTGGGCAAGGCTGCGCCCCCTCTGGCAATTTTGGGGAGCTTTTTGGCAAACGCGCCAGTTGTTAAAACAGGGACACTTCCAAGGGGTGTTTACCACCGGTGGCTACATTGCAGCACCAGCTATTTTAGCGGCTCGCAGTTTGGGGCGTGTCGCCCTGCTCCATGAATCCAACGCCCTACCAGGCAAAGTCACCCGCTGGCTGGCGCCTTGGTGTACGCTGGTTGCCTTGGGTACCCCCGCGAGTTTAGCCTACCTCAAATCCAAACGGCTGAACCTACGGGTCACGGGCACCCCGGTGCGTCCCGATATTCTCCATCCCGGCGACTTGGAGTTGCCGATTCCCAAGGAGGTACCCCTGATTCTAGTGATGGGGGGGAGTCAAGGGGCAGTGGCCATCAATCGCCTTGTACGGGAAACGGTTCACCGCTGGCTCGAGGCGGGGGCTTGGGTGGTGCATCTCACGGGCAACAATGATCCCGATGCCCAAAGTGTTCAGCATCCCCACTATCTCGTCTTTCCCTTCTTTGAACCCATGGGATCCCTGCTGCACCGCGCGGATATCGTCATTAGTCGAGCTGGCGCCAGTGCCTTGGCGGAACTAACCCTCACAGGAACCCCAGCGCTGTTGATTCCCTATCCCTATGCGGCTGAAGATCACCAAACGGTGAATGCTGAAGTGCTGGTGAGTGCCGGCGCTGCTGAAATGATCCCGCAGTCGGCATTGACGGGCGATCGCCTCGGGCAGATCATTTTAGAATGGCTAGGGCAGCCGCAAAAATTACAAGCCATGGCCGAGAATGCCCGCCAATTGGCGATGCCCAACAGCAGTCAGCAGGTCGCTGATCTCATCCGTACGTTGATTCCCGCCCCCTAGGAAATGTCCTATGCCCATCCGTCTTCTTTTTGTTTGTCTTGGTAATATCTGTCGCTCCCCTGCTGCCGAAGGGATCATGCAAGATCTGATCAAAAAGGCAGGTTTAGAGTATGAGATTCAGTGTGACTCTGCCGGCACCAGCAACTTTCACGTTGGCGATCCACCGGATGCCCGCATGGTAATGACGGCACGGCAACGGGGACTGCACTTGACCCATCGAGCACGCCAATTTCATGCCGCCGACTTTGAGGAATTTGATCTGATTTTGGCGATGGATCGGGAAAACTACTATGATATCTTGCGCCTTGACCCCGAAGGGAAATACCGCGATAAAGTGCGGTTAATGTGTGATTTTTGCCGTCACCACGACGCGAGGGAAGTGCCCGACCCCTACTACGGTGGCCGTCAGGGGTTTGAGAAGGTGTTGGATCTGCTCACCGATGCCTGTGAAGGCCTCCTAGAGTATCTCAAGGCTCACTACCCCCAACTACAGGAGCAGCATTGATGGACTACCGCAGTGCCGGTGTAGATGTGGCCGCTGGCCGTGCCTTTGTCGAGCAGATTCGCCCCTTGGTGCAGCGCACCCAACGACCGGAAGTAGTGGGACGACTGGGAGGCTTTGCTGGGCTATGTCAAATTCCCAAGGGCTATCGTCAACCCCTTTTGGTGTCGGGAACTGATGGAGTGGGCACGAAGC
Organism: Thermosynechococcus sp. TG215; assembly: GCF_031583455.1. Lineage (NCBI taxonomy): Bacteria > Bacillati > Cyanobacteriota > Cyanophyceae > Acaryochloridales > Thermosynechococcaceae > Thermosynechococcus > Thermosynechococcus sp. TG215. The sequence continues at coordinate 2,381,060 of NZ_CP134178.1, forward strand.
TAAAACTGGCTCAAGCCCTCGATCGCCACGATACGGTTGGCATTGATCTGGTGGCCATGTGCGTCAACGATGTCCTCACCTGTGGTGCTGAGCCGCTCTTTTTCTTGGACTACATTGCCTGTGGTCGTCTGGCGCCAGAGATGATGACCGCTGTGGTGGCGGGTATTGCCCAAGGGTGTGAAGCGGCGGGTTGTGCCCTCTTGGGGGGGGAGACAGCGGAAATGCCGGGATTCTATGCCGAAGGGGTCTATGACCTTGCGGGGTTCTGTGTTGGTGTCGTTGAGCAGGATCAGGTGCTGGATGGCACGCAGGTGCAGGTGGGGGATGTGGTCTTGGGATTGGCCAGTTCTGGGCTGCACAGCAATGGCTTTAGTTTGGTGCGTAAAATTGTTAGCGATCGCCAGCTCAGTTGGCAGGATACCCCCCTTGGCTCCACCCCCCTTGGCGAGCTGTGCTTAGAACCGACGCGCCTCTATGTCCAACCCATTCGTGCTGCTTTGGCGCAAGGGATTCCCATCCACGGCATGGCTCACATCACCGGCGGTGGTCTGCCGGAAAATTTGCCCCGCTGCTTGGGTCAAGGGCAATCCGCACAACTGGATCCTCAGGCTTGGCCAATTCCGCCACTCTTCCACTGGCTAGGGGAAATGGGAGGGGTCAGTTTGGGCGAACTTTTCAACACCTTCAATATGGGGATTGGGTACACCGTGGTTTTACCGCCGTCAGCGGTTGCAGCGGCGCAGGCCTGCTTTGCCGAGTGGGGGGTTGAGAGTTGGCCAATTGGCACCGTTGTTGCGGGCACCGGTGACGTACTGGGATTACCTGCTGCTTAGTTGATGCGCATGTACCATTCACCATTTCGCTGACGCCTAGAATAAAGGTGCTGGCTGCTATCATGGACGGTTGCGAAAAATGACGGCTCCTCTCCTCACCCTTGAAAGTGGCGATCGCCTGACCCGCGAGGAATTTGAATACCGCTATGAGCACTCTCCCCACATTAAGAAGGCTGAACTGATTAACGGAGTGGTGTTTGTGGCCTCACCAATTCGGGTTAGAAACCACGCTCAACCTCACGGACACATGGTTGTGTGGCTGGGTACCTATGCGACACTGATGCCCAGTTTGATGGTGTGTGACAATGCTACTGTACGGCTGGATGACAGCAATGAAGTGCAACCTGATGTGCTATTGCGCCTCGAAGAATCGGCGGGGGGACAATCACGCATTAGTGCTGATGACTACATCGAAGGGGCACCGGAGTTAGTGATTGAAATTGCCTCTAGCAGTGCCGCCTACGATCTCCACGACAAAAAAGACCTCTATTGCCGTTTTGGCGTCAAGGAATATCTGGTGTGGGTGGTCTCAGAACAGGCCTTCTACTGGTATCACCGCGAGCAGGGGAGCTACGTTCAGCAACAGCCCGATCGCGAAGGAGTGCTTCGCAGTCAAGAGTTTACCGGTCTCTGGTTGAATTTGCCTGCCCTTTTACAAGGGGATATGAAAAAGGTGATGCTCACATTGCAACAGGGGTTGTCAACAAGAAGTGATCACCCCCTCAGTGAAGGATAGATCATGGAACGCTGGCAGTGGCGACTCAAGAGTTATAAAAAAGCGTTTCAGAGGCTTCAGGAAGGGGTGGAACTGTGCCGTACTCGCCCCTTGAGCAATATAGAAAAGCAGGGAGTGATTCAAGGATTTGAGTACACGTTTGAACTGGCGTGGAACTTGCTCAGGGACTATAGCTATTCCAATCAAGAATGAGATATTATCCAGCACAATAACTGTGAATGCGTCAGGACACCTTTGTAAAGGTCAGCGTCAAGGCAAAACGTTTGAGAGCAGGATGGGACGATGACTATCTCGCTCATCTCCTTGCTACTGCCTGAGTATGCGTTTGCCCTGCGAGGATTTCGGAGCAGCCTCACTGCTTGCCTGCAAGGCTTTGAGATCTAGCAAACTGACGATCGTCCCCGTCATCGGAATGGCAAGGAAAATACCGACAATTCCTGCGACTGTTGCCCCTACTAGGAGGGAAAAAAATAAAACCACTGGATTCAGGTTGACGGTGTTGCGCATGACACGGGGCATGAGAATATTTTCTTCCACCTGTTGCAGCAGAATACAGCTAATCAGCACTTGTACACTCAGGGCAATACTCTTGGGCAGCAGGATCAAGCAGATGAGGGAAATGCCCATCGTTGAGCCAATCCCTGGAATGAGATCCAAGCCACCGGCGATCGCCCCAAGGGCAAGGGCATAGGGGGCACGTAACACCAGCAAGACAAGGAATGTGGCGGTACCAAAGAAGAGAGAGAGAAGCAAACGGCCACTAAAGAAGCCCAAAAAGTTCCGCTCTAAGGCTTGGGGCACGCGATCGCGCCACGGATCAGGCAAAAAACTCAGTAGGTACTGCCATAGCCGCTCCCCCTCCAGCAGCATAAAGAAGGTAATCACAGCCAGAATAATGCCGCTGAGCAACAGCGCAAAGACAGACTGCAACTTGCCAAAACCAAACTGCAGACCCGCAAGGGCAAAGTTGCGTAATTCTGACTCCAGTTGCTGGAAATTGATGTCTAGATTCCATCGCGCCAGAAACTGCTGCATCCTCTCAAGGGAGTCAATCCACAGATCAATTTGGCTGGGCAAATTGGTGATCAAGTCCTGCAACTGGCCAATGATCGCCAACCCAAGGGTAATCCCCAAGCCGATTAGAATTGCCAATGTCCCGAGAAACACAATGGTAACCGCCAAACCATGGGGCAAGTAACGCTTGAGCCAGCCCACGGGATAGTTGAGTAAAAACGCCAGAATGGCTGCAAAAAGAAACATCAGTAAGACGTAGGCAAAGTAGTGCAAAAGTTGCACGCCAATCCAGCCAAGAGCAAAGAGCAGCAGCAGGCGCAGTAGACGGTGGTTTTCGAGGCGATCGAGCCAATTGAACATAGATTGATGTCGGATGCCCTCAACGCCTTGACTATAGCTCATAGGCTGCGTTTTGCGGCTTAGTTACATTACTTTACAAAGCGTCTGACCCTTTGGGATCATGGAATGGGGTTTTAATCGTACGGAGTAGATCGGCGTGGATCAGCACAGTTGGCAAACCAGTTCGCAGTGGATCATGGTGGGGTTATTGCTCTTGTTTGCGATCGCCCACAGTGGATTGGCAAGCTTACGTCCTTGGGCAGAAAAGCGCGTCGGTGCCCGCCTTTATCGCATTTTTTTTGCCTTAGTGAGTCTACCCTTAGCGACAATCTTGATTCTCTACTTTTTGGCCCATCGCTACGATGGCGTGCAACTGTGGCAACTCCAAGGGGTACCGGGGATGGGGGCGCTCGTGTGGGGGCTATCGGCGATCTCGTTTCTCTTTCTTTATCCGGCCACATTTAACTTGCTAGAGATTGCCGCTGTACAAAAGCCAGAAGTGCACCTCTACGAAACGGGCATTATTCGCATTACCCGCCACCCGCAGTTATGGGGACAGGTGATCTGGTGTGTGGCGCATACGCTGTGGTTGGGCACGTCCTTTACACTGCTGACCTCCCTTGGGCTGATTGCCCATCACTGCTTTGGAGTTTGGCATGGCGATCGCCGCTGGTACGCACGGCATGGAGAAGCGTTTACTGCCCTGAAAGCCCGCACCTCAATCATTCCCTTCAAAGCCATTTGGCAGGGCAAGCAACAACTGGTGTGGCAAGAATTTTTGCGCCCCGCCTATGGGGGAGTAGCCATCTTTGTCGGTTTGCTGTGGTGGCTACATCCTTACTTTTATCATGTCACGCCGCAAATTTTGCCCTTTTAGCTTCTCCATTGGAAATTCCGCATAATTGAAGATGGAGCTATTTTAAGCAACTTTTTCTCACCGCTTTGCAACAGTGTCCTCCCCATCCTCCCCTCCTTCTCTGACTGCTGAATCTCGCCTCACTCGACTTTTCAATCAATTACAACCGCCCCCGGAAACCGTCGTACTGGTCTTGGCAGTACTCATTGGCGGTAGTGCAGGGCTGAGTGTGCTGCTGTTTCGTTACCTGATTGAGACAATTCATCACATGGCCCTTGAAGACTTGATGGGGCTTATTGGTCGATGGGGCGCTTGGACACTGGCCTGCGTTCCGGCCTTGGGAGGCTTGCTGGTGGGGATCATCCGCTGGTTTGTCCAAGAGTTTAGTCCCAACCTGATGTCATTGATGGGTGCTGTAGAAGCAGGCAAGGAAATTCCCTTCATTCGCCCCATTGCCAAAACCCTTGCGGCGGCGATTTCCCTTGGTACAGGTGCGTCCCTTGGTCCAGAAGGCCCCAGTGTGGAAGTGGGTGCCAACATCGGCATTCTCTTGGGTCAAGCGCTGAAGGTTTCCCGAGAACGGCAAAAGTTGCTCCTCGGTGCAGGGGCGGCGGCAGGGTTGGCAGCAGGCTTCAATGCCCCGATCGCTGGCGTGTTCTTTGCCCTAGAGGTGGTATTGGGCACCACGTTTGAAACAACGGCTGTGAGTGTGGTGCTTTTGGCTGCTGTGATTTCTGCCCTGATTACCCAAATTGGCTTGGGGGCACAACCCGCCTTTGATTTGCCCACCTATGAGGTGCGCAGTTCCCTTGAGTTGCCCTTGTATTTGGGCTTAGGACTGTTGGCCTACGGCGTTGCCATTGTCTATACCCAGTTACTTCAGTGGCTCCCCCAAGTCTTTCAGGGGAAAATTCCACCCATGCAGTTTTTAGGTCGTATTCCCCTAGCGCTGCGTCCCCTAGTGGGTGGCCTCTGCGTTGGCCTTGTGGCTTTGCATTTACCGCAAGTGCTGGGCATTGGCTATGAAACGGTGGAAGCAATTCTCAGGGATGTGAATTTTTCCCTCGGCTTGCTGTTGATCTTGCTACTGACCAAGATGGTCTTAACAGCAGTGAGTTTAGGCAGTGGTCTAGTGGGGGGCATCTTTGCACCGGCGCTCTTTTTGGGCGCGTCCCTTGGTGCCGCTTATGGTAAAGTGTTGCCCATCCTGCTACCCATGTTTGCCAACAGTATTGCTGCACCAGCAGCCTATGCCACAGTGGGAATGGCAACTGTCCTCGCGGCAAGTGTCAATGCTCCCTTAACAGCTATTTTGCTGCTGTTTGAAATGACGCGGGACTACCGCATTATTTTGCCCTTGATGGCAGCGGTGGGCTTAAGTGTCTGGTTGGTGAATAGTTTGAGTGTTCAAAAACGGGGCGAACTGCCCGCATTGGCACCCAGCGCTCAGACCCAGAAGGAGGAGCAGGAGGAAAGTCCCCCCAATCTTTCTGTGGCGGAAGCCATGCAATCGGAGGTGCTGTTTCTTAGCGAAGCAATGCCTGTGGTTGAAGCTGGCTTGCAACTGATTGAAAAAAAAGCCTACTGCGCCTTTGTGACCGATAGTCAGCAGGACTTGATGGGGTTGGTCACCCTTGGGGATATTAATCGGGTGCTGACCCGTTGGGAAACTGATCAGGAAACAACGGCCTATCAAACGCAAACGGTGGGGAGTGTCTGTACGCGGGAGCTATTGCTTGCCTACGGTGATGAACCCCTGAAGGACGCCCTCGATCGCATGGGGGCGCGGGATTTGAGGCAGTTACCCGTGGTGGATCGCAACAATCCGCAACGGGTTTTGGGACTGCTCACCAGAGAGAATATCCGCCTTGCCTATTCTCTGGATCAAACGCGACGTAAGCTTTTGCCCTATTTGGAGCAGGCGATGCTGTCGCTGCCCCTAGAACCCGCTGTTTCAGATCTGGTGGAGACCTCCCATTAGCTGGCAGCGCAGGTGAATGACCTCGCCAATGACAATCAAGGCAGGCGTTTGAATCTGTGCCTCGTCATAGGTGGCGATCGCTCGCTCTAGGGTTGTCACCACCACCCGTTGCTGCGGTGTTGTCCCTGATTCAATAAAGGCCAAGGGCGTCTGGGGCGATCGCCCCCCTGCCAGGAGTTGCGGCACAATTTCCCGCAGATGATGGAGTCCCATGTAAATCACAATCGTATCCACCGCCGTAGCCAGAGCCGACCAATTGACGCGCGGTTGATAGCGACCAGCAGCCTCATGGCCCGTGACAAAAACCACCGAAGAACTAAAATCCCGATGGGTGAGGGGAATGTGCGCATAGGCAGGTGCAGCCACCCCACTGGTGACCCCCGGCACCACTTCGACAGTAATGCCAGCCTCGACAAGGGCAAGACACTCTTCACCCCCTCGGCCAAAGACAAAGGGATCACCCCCCTTGAGGCGCACAATCACCGCATGGCGCTGAGCCAAGTCAATCAACAGGCGGCAAATCTCCGCTTGGGAGAGGGTATGGTTGCCCCGCCGCTTGCCCACATGAATTTTTTCCGCTTCGGGGTTGATCAAGTTAAGAATTTCGGGGCTAATCAGCGCATCGTAGAGCACCACATCCGCCCACTCCAGTAGCGTCTTGGCACGCACCGTCAGTAGCCCCACATCGCCGGGACCTGCGCCCACTAAATATACTTTGCCAATTAATTGCGATGAACTCATTCTTGAATCAAACCTTGTATAACGGTTTCTATCTGCTGAAAAGCTGGAGTGGCTCACTCAACAGTCACCAGTTCTGCTGGCAGCGCTTCCCACCCTTGTCCCTTGCGTACCAGTAGCGGGGGGTCAACGGTGAGATCAAGGATACTCGACATTTGCTGTCCGGGGGGTTCGCCGGTATCAATAATTAAATCCACCCGTTTGTCAAAGGCATCGAAGAGATCTGCGGTATTCACGTAATACGTCTCGTCGTCGGGCAGTCGTGCTGAGGTGGAAATAATCGGATTCCCCAAGGCGGTCAACAGCGCTTGGCTCACAACGTGGTCAGGTACGCGAATCCCTGTGGTTTTGCGTTTGGGATTTTGGACAAGGCGGGGCACCAGTTTGGTAGCGGGGAGCAAAAAGGTGTAGGGGCCTGGGATCAGGCGACGCATGAGGCGATAAGCGGCATTGCTGACATAGGCATACTGGGCAATGTTGGAGAGGGAAGAGCACAAAAAAGTGACGGGTTTATCGTTGGAGAGTTGCTTGAGTTGGCGTACCCGTTGCACCGCTCCTTTGTGGTTCATGTCGCAGCCAATGGCATAGACGGTATCCGTGGGGTAGAGCATGACTGCCCCTTCCTTGAGGGCCTCAACAATTTGGGCGATCGTGCGGGGCTGGGGGTTAACCGGATGAAGCTCAAAAATCGCTGCCATTCAAAGATCCGCAAGGGCACTGCCGCTATAACGTAGTTTTAGTTTAACGGCAATAGCACGGGCGAATGCACCTCATCTAGTGTTTTGAGCTAAGTGTCCGTTTCGGGGAGCCAATTCTGGGTCAAAACCCTCTCTAGGGGATAAGGGCAGGTTTCAGGAAAGGTGCTCAGCGGTAAACCCGTTTGCTCTGCTGCTTGGCGGCGAGCGCGTTCATAGTTTATGGCAAGTTGGCTGGCCGGATAATCCCGCAAGCTCGGACTATCAGCTATGGTCAGCTCAATTTGAGTGCGGGCATCCGTGATCGAATCCAACCAACTATCGGATCGGCGCTGGGGTTGATATTGCCACTTTAAGAGGTGTAGCAGCAGACGAGTTAACTGGCTATTGATGGCGCGCCGTTCACTTTTGCCCAAGTCCTCTACCTCAGCAATGAGATGGGGCAGATCCAACTCTTGCCATCGTCCTTCTCGCAACAATGCCACTGTTTCTGCAATCCACGCACTGTAATCTTGGTCGTACTGCTGCTTCATTGTTCCTAGATAAGGCGTGCCAGCATGATTCTTAGATGCAATTTTCAGAATAGCGGAACTACAAGACGGTACTCGCGGTCTTTAGCTCTAGCACTATGTGGAGTACAGTACACTAGATTCGGTTAGTGGATGGTTCTCAATGAAAAACTCCTTGCGCTATCTCCTGTTTGGCTTGGGTGTGGGGCTGGCGATCGCCCTTGTGCCCCGTTTACCTGTTTTGCACTCTCCCGATATGGTCATGGCGCAGGGAACCAGTCAGACCATTTCCCCCCAAGGGCTGGCGAACCACCTCAAGAAAATCAATGCCAAGATGTACGGTGCCTACTGGTGTCCCGCTTGCATGAAGCAAAAAGAACTCTTTGGCAGCGCTTTCAAAAGTATCAACTATATTGAGTGCGATGCCCGCGGTACCAATGGCCAGCCAGAACTGTGCAAGCAGGCCAATATCCGTGCCTACCCCACATGGGAAATCAACGGTAAACGCTATGAGGGGGTCTATCCCCTAGAGGGTCTAGCTCAGCTTTCGGGGTATCAGGGGCGCTAATGCTCGCGAAGCCTAAAAACTCTTTATGAGGAGAGAACTTGGCACCAATTTTTATCGTCGGTTGTCAATTGATTGTCTTGTTGTTTATCATCAAAAAGTAGTAGGGTGTTTGCGCTAGTCAGCGATCAAAGGTACCTAAGTCATTCTTGTGATTAGGATCACGGGAAAAACGTGCTTTCGATCACCAGTTAACGATATGTTGCCTTCTATGATGCAGGTATGTTAGACCCTCTCAATTGTGCCCCTGAATTCCAGCACGGTCGGTAGCGGCGTGGCTTAGGAGCGCATTATCCCCTATGAATACTTGGATAAAGACAAACGACTACCAACTGATTTATGAACACTTGCTGGAATGCGTGCAGCACGAGAGTCCACAGCAAGTCATTGAGCGGTTTCGTGCCCTTTTTCTCATGGGCTATACCTATCCCGATCGCCAGATTCAAGAAGTGATGGATCGGATTGTGACGGGGGCACGGGTGGCAGATAATTTTCGTCCCTTTATGAACCGCTGCTGCCACATTTTGATTAACCGCTGGCAGTCGCGTCCTTTGCTCCAAGGGGCAGTTCCCGAATTTCTGGCTATGCTGCAAACGCCTGTGGCGATGCCGGCGGGGGGTCTGAGCCGGGCACCGATTGTGCGTAAGCTGCGGCTGCTCCTCAAGGATTATTTAGAGAGTGAAGCCTTTCAGAAGCTCCAGCGCATGGTGCAATTTCTGCAAGAAGATGCCCAAGACGTTTCACAGATTCAGCAAAATAGCGATCGCCCCCTTGCCACCTTAATTCGCCGCTATCCCTATCTCTATAACCACTGCTTGGTGGGCGATGACACGACACCCGAAGACCTGCGCTACATTCAAGACTTTCAGCAAAAGGCCACTCAGCAGTTTGAAATGAACCTGAGTCAATACCTCACGAGTGAGTTTCGCCGTGCTCAGGGGCATAACAATATCCCACTGGTGAAAAATCCCACGTTGCTCTCTGCTGAGGAAGTCAGAACCTCGATTCAACATTTTGTCGGTAAGGTGGATGGCCGCCACACCTATCGCGACTTGGCCAGTCAATTTGGACAGCGGCTGCAACGCCTGAAATCCACCCGCGACTTTCGGGATGCCTTCTTCCACTACTTGACGGACACCACAGCGGATGTGGGGCGGGGTCGCTTTCGCCAGCGCTTTTACCAGTATTTGGAAACGCTGCCCCTCTTTCAGCAGCCACAACCTCTGAATGAATTTACGATTGTGCGCACCTGTAGCCAGACCCTCAACTACTTAGTGGTGGATAGCGCCCAAAATCCTAACCATCTGGTTTTTGTTGACTTGCTCAATACCATCGGCACGGCGGCAACGATTGGCTTATTGCTCAAGGTTGTGCTCCTCAGCAAGAAAGTAAAACCCTACCTTGAAAAACGCTTTGCGATCCTGTTTAACCACTATCAGTCCTTTAGTCGCGGCAAGGTACGCTGGCTGGTGAATTGCCTAGAGCATTTTAATATCGCCCATGTCACCCACTTTGGTAAGTTGGATTTTTCCTTCTTTGCCCGCTGGTAGGTGACTCTATTCCAAGTCCTCAGCCAAGACCTTGGCGATCGCCACCTGAGATTGTTGGCGAAATTGACTGACATCCACTCGTTTCAGAAGCAAGACAGCGGCCAGCATTCCCAGCATCGGCAGACAAAAGACAAATCCATAGGCGAGGATCGGCACGCCAAACAGTTGACGCCCAATATCAAGGGCCGTTCCGCCGACAACAGTCGCTGATCCCCGGGCAATAGCCTGCGCTAAGCCCCAAGCGCCAATAAATGTCCCCGCTGTTTCCGCCGCCGTTAAGTCCAGCATGAGACTGAGGGCACCCGTTGTTGTCACCCCAGCGGCAATGCCAAAGAGAAAGAGTTGCAACTGAAAGAGCCACACCTGCTGCGTGACGCCTGAGATGATCAAGAGCAAGAACATCAAGGCCACCCCCCAACAGCCATAGGTGGTGGTGCGGATCTTGCCGAGGCGGGGCACAATCAAAAATCCGGTGAAACTTAGACCCACAAGGGTACCCATGCCCCAGTAGGCATTCAAGCGGGTGGTTTCGGCGATCGTCATGCCAAAAACTTCACCGCCAAAGGGTTCCAGAATCGGTTCCTGAATAAATAAACTCAGGGTCATCAGGACAAGGAAGAGAAAAAAGCGCCACGTTTGGGAGTTGGCCGTGAGAATTTTCAGGGCGCGACCAAGGGTAATGTTTTCCGGATTGTCACAGGCACGGCTGCGCACATGGTAGCGGGAATACTTGGCCTCAACCCCCCACGTGCTGGCGATCGCGAGGGCAAAGACCACCGTCAAAACCACCAAAAAGAGGCGATTAACACTTTGTTGTAGCAGTTCAATGGGGGGGTCTAGCTCCAACTGCCGCAGCAGCACACTACTGAGAATGGCACCCGCCACAATGCCCACGGTCAACATGGACCAGACAATGCCCACCAATTTGCCCCGATCTTCCTCTTCGGAGACATCCACGAGCAGGGCAGCAAAGGGGGTCGAGCTACTACTGACACAAATGCCATAGGCGGCAAAGAGCAATCCCAATAGGCCAATCCACCCTTGGGTGATGAGACTCCAGCCCGCTTGATCTAAACTCTGCCCCACCTGCCAGATCACTTGAACAATCGCGTAGGTGACCAACGTAAAGGCCAAAGCCCCACCCCAGACATACCCCGTGCGATGATAGCCGCCAATGGGATGGGCATCGGAGAGCTGACCAAACCACACGCGCACCGGTGAGACAAATTGATGCATGGCGATCGTCAGCGTCACCAATGTGGCCGGCACCGCCAGTTCTTTAATCAGGATGCGGTTGAGCACCCCCAACACCAGAATCGACATCATCCCCAGTGCCATCTGAAACAGACCCAAGCGAAACATGACCCACAGGGGCAGCGGCGGGGGTGCAGCGGCAGAACGAGTGGCCATACCTCACTCAACTCACATCACTGATAGAAGATGATAAATGATTTTCAGGGCAAATTTAGATTGCCATCAAGAAGGAAATCGTCAATGATACAACTAGGGCAATCAGTGTCAAAAAGAGCGATCGCTTCAAAGATTCCGTATAAGCAGACATGGGTGGCATCACCTCATCAGTAGGATGTTTTGGGCTGTGTCCAATCGATGGGAAAAGGACTGTATTGTGTTAAGTTGTAGTCTTTTATTGTACTGCCTTTTTCTGGGGGTCAAAACCGTACAGGGCAGGCATCCATCAGTTGAGGACGTATCACATCAATGGGGATCAACCTACGCTCACCATTATTCATTGTTTTACTCACAATTGTCATCGACCGTTTGGGTGAGAGTCTGATTTTCCCCATTTTGCCCTTCCTCGTGGAGCGATTTAACTTTGATGCGTTGAGCTTGACGCTGTTATTTTCTGCCTTTGCTGCTGCCCAATTCATTGCTGCTCCCCTTTTGGGTGCCCTCTCGGATCATTGGGGACGTCGCCCGGTGTTGCTGATTTGCATTGCCGGTACGGCCCTGTCCTACATTCTCTTTGCTGTGGCGACGGTTCCTTGGCTGCTCTTTGTCTCGCGGATTATTGATGGTCTCACGGGGGGCGTGGTTTCAACGGCTCAGGCCTATATTGCTGACACCTCTGCTCCAGCAGATCGGGCTAAGAACTTTGGTTTAACGGGGGCAGCCTTTGGCATTGGCTTCATTTTTGGGCCGGCCATTGGCGGCAGTCTAGCAGCCATTGATCTCAAGTTGCCGATTTGGTTTGCAGCGGGCTTGGCACTGGTGAATGTCATCTTGGCCTATTTCATCTTGCCAGAGTCATTGCCCGCAGCCCAGCGATCGCCCCTGACCCTAAAGAGCTTTGCCTTGCAGCAACAGTGGTTGGAGCTATTCAATCAACGCACCCTCCAAGCCTTACTCATGGCCTTCTTTATTTTCAACTTTGCCTTTGCTGGCTTTACCAGTATCTTCGTCCTCTTCTTGAAGCGGCAATTGAGTTGGGGACCTGCCCAAGCGGGGATCATTTTTGTGATTATTGGCGTGGTGAGTACGATTGTGCAGGCGGGCTTGATTCGCTCATTGATTCCTCGCTTTGGTGAGCAGCGCTTGAGCTTGGGGGGATTGCTCCTAGTGGCCTTGGCCTTGTTGGGGATTGCGGCGGTGCCCAGTGCGGGCGGCTTTAGTGCGCCCTTGCTTTATGGGTGTGTGGTGGGTTTGGCCTTTGGCGTGGGAATCATGTTGCCCTCGCTGCGAGGGGTGATCTCCAATCGGGTGCGAGATCAAGATCAGGGGAAAATTATTGGCGCTAGCCAATCACTCCAAAGTGTGGCGGGGATTGCTGGACCGGCATGGGCAGGGTGGGTCTTCGATCGCTGGGGTGGGGTGGCGCCCGCTTGGCAAAGCAGTGTGATGATGGCGATCGCCCTTGGCTTTTTGGCGCTGGGATTGGGCAAGCCCAAGGATGCGACCCCTAGCACTCTCTAAGCAAAATATGTCAAACTGCTAAGCAAAGACCTTTATTCGCCCATTTTTTCAACCTTTGAACCCTCTCGACGCTCACCTATGATGCGGTTGTCTTTTCCTCAGCCTTCTCGACAGCCCCGTTGGCTCCATGCTTGGCGACGATCGCTCCGCTATCACTATTTGCGCTTGATGCGCTCCCACAGTAGCACTGAGAGTATTGCCCGTGGCCTTGGGGCAGGGGTCTTTGCTGGCATGCTGCCCCTGTTTGGGGGGCAAATACTTATTGCCGTCACGGTGGCCCTCCTTGTGCGCGGCAACAAGCCCTTGGCTGCCCTTGCCACTTGGGTGAGCAACCCCTTCACCTATGTCCCCCTGTTTTGGTTTAACTTTCAGGTGGGTTGGTGGCTGATGGGGCAGCCTGCCCTATCTTTTGGTGAGTGGCAATCTTGGGAAAAGCTCCTCGAACAGGGGGGGCAAATGGCAACGATTCTGATTTTTGGCAGTGTTTGGGTGGGCGTGGTTGCCGGACTCCTCACCTACGCCCTGTGTTTGCGACTGCTACCCACCCTGCGACAACGCTTTCGGCGGCGTTCTGCTATGGCTGCTGTAAATTTTCTAAACCGGCCACAACCTTAGCGGATTGCAGGCGATCGCCCTGTTGGATCCTGTCCACCACGTCCATACCATCGGTGACATAGCCAAAGACGGCATAATTGCCATCCAGAAAATCCAGTTGATCAAGGGCAATATAAAACTGGGCTGAGGCCGAATCGGGGAGTTGCGATCGCGCCATGGCCACCGCACCGCGCGTATGATTGAGAACGGGTGAGACTTTGCCCGCTTGGCTATAGGTGGGGGTGTCACTGCCCTGACCGAGAATTTCTAGGGGAATGTAGCGGGGGCGATTGGTCGCGGGGTCAATGAATGAACCCGTGCCGTAGAGTTGCGGCGACACACTGGGGTCTTTGCTCTGGGGATCCCCGCCTTGAACCACAAAGGGTCGGGGTTCACGAACCACACGGTGAAAAATCGTGCCATCATAGACTCCCCGCTGCACTAAATCCACAAAATTGCCAGCGGTAATCGGGGCAGCATCCCCCTTCACTTGAATCGTAATCGGGCGATCGTTGACTGTCAGTACAACCGTTGCATCGCCATTGAGTCGAGGTAAATTGGCCATAGGGGTTGGGCTTTGTGCTCCTGGAATTGAACTGGTGTCAGCCACTGAGGAGAGTGACGCGCAACTCACCAGCAGAAGCACACCGAGCACCATCACCAACTGTGGCAGAAATCGGGGCAATCTTGTGCCGAACTTCAGGGGTTTCATTGACCAGCCACTCCAAGCTAACCGTTCTATTATGCCGTGCCCTTGCGCCCTAATGACTGCGGGGAAGGGGTTGCTGTGTTGGTTGTTGCCGCAGTTGCACTAAGGGTTCATCGGGGTTCACCAAGTCAATAAAGACCATTTGGCGGGGATCCAAGTACTGAGGTAACTGCTTGAGGCTGGCTAGGGCACTGAGTTGTTTCTTCAATGTGGGACTATGCCACTGCACCACCCCAAGATGAACCGGCGCGAGGGGGGTTTGGACAATTAGATTCTGTTCATTGCGCCAATCTAAACCCGTAATCGGTAAATCCTGCTGCTGGAGAATCTGGTGAATTTGCTGCCACTGCTGCTGGCGATCGCGATCGATGGCCATTGTCTGCGGGCGCGGTGCATCCTTAACGGGTACAAAATACCCCTGCAATTGGAGTGTGGGCATTGGCTTCACGGCACTGGCTTGATAGCTACTCAGCGGGGCAACAAATCCGAGGCCATCCACCAACCAGCGACTGGCAGGCCCTTGCAGCTGCCCGGTTGCACTTATTACCCAGCATTGATTGCAGGTGGCGACTGCGACAGGCTTGCGTTCTTGGACTTCGACAATCAGTGTCGGCGGAAAGAGTTGGCGGGCGATCGTCACCCGTTGCAGAGGCAGCGTCGTTTCTAGGGCATGAATGATCTCCTGTGGCCGCAAACGCAGCAGTGACTCCGGATACTCAAGGGGCAATTGTGCCTGCAACGCTTCCGTTTTCAGCAGTTGATTGCCGCGAATCACCACTTGCTCCGGGCGGCGGATAACCCAGTCCGGCAGCGTCAGTCCCCAAACCAGTCCCCCTGTTAAGGTCAAGAGGACACTGGTACGCCAAAGCCCTGCCAGTTGCCGCCAGCGGCGTTTACTTTGCAATTGGCGGCGCCGTTCCCGAATGGCATCATGAGCCGTTGTCCCCTGAGGGGTGGGATTTACCATGGCCACGGCCTCAGTCTTGAGGAAAATTGGAACTTAGGATCCTGCACGGGCTGTCATTACTTGGTGGTAAGATACGCGATGTTGATTGTCCGCTTGACTGCCTCTATCTTAGTAAAGGCTTCGCACCATGCCCCTGAATACATTTGCTCACTGCTCAAGATCATCGCTGCTCCTCGGGGTGTTACTACTGGGGGTACTCCCGCGGGCGGTGTTTGCTCAGAATCAATCTTCTAGCCCCAATGTCCAGATTGTGAATCCCACACCCCCACCCAGCTCTTCAATCTATACCCTTGAGGGGGGCAAGCGCTTGATGGATGAGGCTGCCGCCGCAGTCAATAGCCAAAATTATGCCGTCGCCGCTCGCAAGCTCTTAGAAGCCCGTACGGTGATGAACCAACTCTCGAACTTTTACCAGTCCCTCAACTCTAGCTTTTTGGGGATTGATACTGCGGCTGCCGATAGCAACCGTCGCCGTGCCCTAGAAGCAGCACAACTGCGCGATCAAGCGACTTTTCAACTGGCTTTGGTCTATCGCGCTAATAACCAACCTGAGCTTGCCGTGCCCCTTTTGGTAGAAATTATCCGCAGCCAAAACCCCACCCGTGAACTGGGACAAAAGGCCTATCAGCAATTGCTAGAATTAGGTTTTGTGGATGTGCCCTTTCCGCGTACGGGGGCAATTCCTTCCGGAACGCCTGCGGCGAGTCCACCGCCAGCCACCTCTGCCAATCCCCAACCGCGTCAGTAACGCTTCATGAACGACTCTCTCCTCAGTAATGGCCACGCGCCTCGGTTGCGCCAAGCCACGGTCGATCGCCAGACCAAAGAAACTAGCGTTCACGTTGAACTGGTTCTCGATGGCAATGGTCGAGCGGACAATCACACGGGGATTCCCTTTCTCGATCACATGCTGGATCAGCTTTGCTCCCACGGCCTTGTGGATTTGCGGGTGCAGGCCACAGGCGACACCCATATTGACGACCACCACACCAATGAGGATGTGGGCATTACCTTGGGGATGGCACTCGATCAAGCCTTGGGCGATCGCCGGGGGATTCATCGTTTTGGTCACTTTGTGGCTCCCCTTGATGAAAGTTTGGTGGAAGTTGCCCTAGACTTCTCGGGGCGTCCCCACCTTAGCTATGGGTTGCAGATTCCCACGCAGCGGGTGGGCACCTATGATACGCAACTGGTGCGGGAGTTTTTCGTTGCTTTGGTGAACCATAGCCGCATGACGCTGCATATTCGCCAATTGGATGGCATTAACTCCCACCACATTATTGAAGCGACCTTCAAAGCCTTTGCCCGTGCCCTACGCATGGCGATCGCCATTGACCCGCGCCGCAGTCAGCACATTCCCAGTTCTAAGGGGGTGATCCAAGCTTAGGTGTGGACGTGCCCATCGGGCATAATCGCTCCCGTGAGGCGTGCCCCGGTCAGTTTCACTAGGAGGCGATTGCCTTGGCTCATCTTTGCTCCCCGTAAATCGGCACCCCGCAGATCAGCCCCACTCAAGTCAGCACCAATGAGATTAGCCTCTTGCAGGTCGGCATAGCTGAGATCTGCTTGCAGCAAATTGGCGCGAAAGAGATTGGCGTGGCGCAGGTTAGCACGGTGGAGAATCACGCGGTGCAAAAAGGCATCACTGAGATCGGCATAGCTGAGATTGGCATGGCTGAGATTGCGCCCCTCAAAGTCCTTTTCGCTCAGGTTGGCTCCCTGTAAATTCACCCCCGACATATCCTTGTGGGGAGGCGTCGTGCGGGGTGGTTCTGGGGGCGGGGGCGCGGCTGTGCGTTGGCGCTGATAGGTGCCGTAGGTGTGGTTGTGGTGTTGGCTATAGGTCTGGTGCGTCGTTTGCTGCGGCTCACGGGGCGCATGATAGCTGCGATAGGTGTAGGGATTGGATTGATAGCGTGGGGGTGGCGGCGAGGAACGATAGGTTTGCCGCTGGCTAGCAGTCCGCTGGGAGGTTTGGCTGCCGTGTCGGGCAATATGTTGCCGCAGTTGATCCCGCGCTTCATTAAACTGCTTAATTTTCTCTTGTGCCTTCTCGATTAGCCGTGTGTTGTCCTTCGGGATGCGATCGGGATGCCAAATAAACACTAAATCCCGATAAGCTCGGTTCACTTCCTCGAGGGTTGCCCCCGGCTCCAACTCCAGTACCCGGTAGCAGGTGTCTAAATCGAGCATTTTCTGACGGCTTATCATGGATATTGATGATCTTAACCACGGGACTGCTCACCTAGGGTTGCGAAAGAATGCGTTAGTATGAACTTATGTAAAGACTTTTCACTTTTCCTAGCGGAGGATGGCGATCGGTGAATAAACAATGGCGAAACGCAGGTTTATATGTTCTTCTTGCAATCGTGGTGCTGGCCTTGGCCACTGCCTTCTTTGATCGCCAACCCACGACCAAACAGACATGGCCCTACAGTGAGTTCATCCAACAGGTCGAAAATCAGCAAATCACCAAAGTCAGTATTACCCCCGACCGCTCGCAGGCACAAGCGATTACCCAAGATGGCACGCGGGTGCTGGTCAATCTTCCCAACGATCCTGAACTGTTGGACATTCTCATTAGCAACAATGTGGACATCGCCGTCTTGCCCCAAAGCAACGATGGCTTCTGGTTCCGCGCCCTGAGCAGCTTACTGGTTCCCATTGGTCTTTTGGTACTGCTCTTTTTCCTGTTGCGGCGTGCCCAAGCAGGTCCTGGCAACCAAGCGATGAACTTTGGTAAGTCACGGGCACGGGTACAGATGGAACCCCAAACCCAAGTGACCTTTAATGATGTGGCTGGCATTGATCAGGCCAAGCTGGAACTGGGTGAAGTGGTGGAATTCCTCAAGTACGCCGATCGCTTTACCGAAGTGGGCGCCAAAATTCCCAAGGGGGTTCTCCTTGTCGGGCCTCCCGGAACGGGTAAAACCCTGCTTGCGCGGGCAGTGGCTGGTGAAGCGGGCGTTCCCTTCTTCTCAATTTCTGGTTCTGAGTTTGTGGAAATGTTCGTTGGGGTGGGTGCCTCACGGGTGCGCGACCTCTTTGAACAAGCCAAAGCCAATGCCCCTTGTATTGTCTTCATTGATGAGATTGATGCCGTCGGTCGCCAGCGCGGTGCTGGTCTGGGGGGGGGCAATGATGAACGGGAGCAAACCCTCAACCAACTGCTGACGGAAATGGATGGCTTTGAGGGGAATACGGGCATCATTATTATTGCTGCAACGAACCGTCCGGATGTTTTGGATGCAGCACTATTGCGTCCGGGGCGTTTTGACCGTCAAGTGGTGGTGGATCGTCCGGATTACAAAGGTCGCCTCGATATTCTCAAGGTTCATGCCCGTGGCAAAACCCTCGCTAAGGATGTGGATCTCGATAAAATTGCCCGCCGTACCCCCGGCTTTACCGGTGCGGATCTCTCGAACCTACTCAATGAAGCGGCTATTCTGGCGGCTCGCCGCAACCTGACTGAAATCTCCATGGATGAGATTAACGATGCCATCGATCGCGTCCTCGCTGGGCCTGAGAAAAAAGACCGTGTCATGAGCGATCGCCGCAAGAAGTTAGTCGCCTACCATGAGGCGGGTCATGCCCTTGTCGGTGCCCTGATGCCCGACTACGATCCCGTTCAAAAAGTGAGCATCATTCCCCGGGGGCGGGCAGGTGGTCTGACTTGGTTTACTCCCAACGAGGATCAGATGGATTCGGGTCTCTATAGCCGTGCCTACCTGCAAAACCAAATGGCCGTTGCCCTTGGGGGTCGCATTGCTGAAGAAATTGTCTTTGGTGAAGAGGAGGTGACAACCGGTGCCTCAAACGACCTGCAACAGGTGGCACGGGTGGCTCGCCAAATGGTTACCCGCTTTGGCATGAGCGATCGCCTAGGACCTGTGGCCTTGGGACGGCAAACCGGGAATGTCTTCCTTGGCCGCGACATTATGGCAGAACGGGACTTTTCCGAGGAAACGGCTGCCACCATTGATGACGAAGTGCGCAATCTCGTCGAGCAAGCCTATCGTCGTGCCAAAGAGGTCTTGGTGAACAACCGCCACGTCCTTGACCAAATTGCCCAAGTGCTGATTGAAAAAGAAACAATCGATGCGGAGGAACTCCAAAGCATCTTGGATCGCAACGATGTGAAGATGGCAACGATTCCCTAGGCTTGCCCTTTGCGATCGCCCCAAGGGTCGTGCTAATGTAGTATTCCTTGGGACTGCGGGCATGGTTTAATGGTAAAACCCTAGCCTTCCAAGCTAGAGACGCGGGTTCGATTCCCGCTGCCCGCTTAACACTCAACTCCTTGAAGAACCTGCATTTTGGCGTATTGCAAAGACTCTGGGATGCTCTTTCAAAGTCTCAAAATAGGCTCAAACTGGATTTAGCACCCTATTCTATGGGTGGCCTATGGCTCAGCCACTTCGGCTAGGATAGCACTTCTGGATTGATGAATGATTCTCACTGAAAATCTCAATGTCCTCTGGGCGAGCGTCCTCTTTGAAACCCTCTATCGCTTAGGACTGCGGACAGTCGTTCTCTCGCCGGGATCACGTTCGGGACCATTGGCGATCGCGGCTGCTGCCCATCCCCATCTTGAGGCCCTGCCGATTCTTGACGAACGCTCGGCAGCTTTTTTTGCCCTTGGCCTTGTCCAACAGCAGGGACGACCCGTTGCCCTTGTCTGCACTTCAGGTACTGCTGCGGCCAATTTCTATCCCGCGATTATTGAAGCAAGCCTTAGTCATTTACCGTTAATTGTGCTGACCGCCGATCGCCCCCCCGAATTGCGCTTTTGCCAAGCGGGACAAGCCATTGATCAGGTGCATCTCTATGGTCATGCCGTACGTCACTATCGCGAACTAAGTCTGCCGGAACTTGCTTTGCTGCCCTACCTGCGGCAAACCCTCTGCCATAGCTGGCAAACTGCCCTCTGGCCAGATCCAGGCCCAGTCCATTTGAATATTCCTCTACGGGATCCCCTTGACCTGCGCCCTGAGGCCAATTTTCATGGGGCACTTCCTGAAAACTTCTTTGATCAGGTGCAGCCCTTTGTGCCGCCTCGGGTTGTCACCGCTCTCCCTTGGCAAACATGGCAACAGATGCAGCGGGGGTTGATTATTGCGGGACCCAGTCATGGGGTGGAGCCTTTGGCGGAAGCGGACGCGATTGATCGCCTGAGTCGGTTTCTGCAGTGGCCAGTGCTTGCCGATGCCCTCTCCTACGCACGGGGACTGCCCCACGGCATTACCCATTACGATCTGCTGCTGCGAAATGGCCACCTACGGGAATCCTTGCGTCCTGAAGCAGTGATTCAACTGGGACCGCTGCCCACCAGTAAAGCCCTGCGGGAGTGGCTCAGTGCCTGCGATCCGCTGATCTGGTGCCTTGACCCCACGGGCGATAACAACAATCCCCTCCATGGCCGCTGTCAGACGCTGGCGATCGCCCCCCAAGATCTGGACTGCCCCCCCGACCCCCTGCCCCCCAACCCCTACCTCAAGGACTGGCAAGACCACGATCAACGAGTACATGAGCAACTGAAGCGAACCTTGGAGGCCATTGATTGGTTCTGTGAGGCCAAGCTGATTTACCATCTGCCGCAGTGGTTGCCATCGCAAACGGCGATTTTTGTGGCCAGTAGTATGCCCGTGCGCGATGTTGAGAGTGTTTGGCGGGCGAGCGATCGCCACCATCGTTTTTACTTTAATCGAGGCGCCAACGGCATTGATGGCACATTATCTAGTGCCTTTGGGGTTGCCCATCGCGGTCAGCCCACCCTCTTGATCACGGGGGATTTGGCCTGCTTGCACGATACCAATGGCTGGCTGATCACGCCCCAGTTTCAAGGGTGTCTAACCGTACTGCTGATCAATAACAACGGCGGTGGTATTTTTGAGCATCTACCGATTCGGCGGTTTGATCCACCCTTTGAGAGCTTTTTTGCCACCCCCCAAGCGGTCAATTTTGCCCAGCTTGCAGCGGCCTACGGCATTCCCTATCACTGCTTACAAGACTGGGCGGATGTGAAAACCCAACTTTCCCTTGCCCCTTGGCCAAAGGTACGACTTTTGGAATTTAAGAGCGATCGCCAGCAAAATGCCCAATGGCGCCAGCAGGTACTGGCTCACCTCACAATTTAACTTGCGGTACCTCAGTGGCTATGGATGTGGTGGGAGAGCAACTGCTCCTCTAGCGCCGCAATCTGATTGTAGGCCGCCGTGAGTTGTGCCGTCAGCCGTTGAATTTGCACCTCTGGACTCAGGGGGCGATCGCCACTGAGGTTGCGTGTTTGGCTATAGTCATCATCCACCAGAATATCCTTGTGTTCTGGGGTACTCACCAAAGGACGCGGTTTGGGCAGAGGATTCTGCTCAGTAGGGGTTACGGGCAGAGGCTTGAGCCGCCCCTCCTCTAGGGCCTTAGAAACCTTTTGGTTGAGTTGTTCAACGATCTGGTAGAGGGCATCAATTTTGTTACTCAGAACCAGAATCTGTTTATGTAATAAATCCACAGGTCAAATCCTCTCGTGGTGGAATGCTGTAGTTGTCAACTCAACTGCCTCTAGGGAAAATAGCGGTGCGAGGCATCACCAACCCTAGGCACTAGAAATACACTTGATAGAGTAGGCATTTCCCCAAGCGTAGGATGCCTAGCGTCAGGAGCATCGAGTGCGGAGACCAAGCTTGCCGAGAAACAAGGGTATTACTATAGATCCAGCCTAGGGAAAGTCACTCGCCAATGGCAACTTTTTCAAAAAGACTTAAGACCAAGTAAACTTTTGTAAAAGTATGGATTGTTTTATCAATGCAGAACACCTGCCGACAAGCAATATTCTTCAGGAACTTCACACTTGGCTGAGCGAGGGTAGCTAGCTTCTGGTCTCTCACTTGTTGTTTGATATGGGTTGATCAACGTTCTATCAACTGCCCTAGCCTTTGGAGACAGACGGTGGAAATTCAGCGACTAACCCTAAAAAACTTTAAGACCCACCGCGATCGCACGTTTGAGTTTCTGCCCGGTGTGAATGTCATCTGTGGCGAGAATGGTGCGGGCAAAACCAGTATTTTTGAAGCCATTGCTTGGGTTCTCTTTGATGCCACCTCGGGCTATGGCAGTGGCTTTAATAAGGCGATTATTCGCAAGGGTGCTAAACGCGCCGAAGCCACAGTTCAGTTTATCTCGGCAGCAGATGGTCGCTCCTATGTGGTACGGCGCAATACGCAAATGGGGTACGCGATTTATGACCCCCAAGTGGGAGACCTCGGTCTTTCGTTGCGTGAAGATGTGCAGGTGTGGTTGCAGGAGCACCTTGGTATCCGCAGTGCCTTTCCGCTTCGGGATCTCTTTGAGCAGATCATTGGCATTCCCCAAGGGATGATCACGGCGGATTTTCTCAAGCCACCCGCCCAGCGGCGGCAAGTTTTTGAACCGATTTTGCAAGTCAGTGACTATCGCCAAGCCTTTGACAATGCCCTTGCCCTCGTGAATTTTTCCCAAGAGCGGGTGGTGTCCCTAGAGCGGCAGTTGGCTGTGCAAAAGCAGGAACTGGCCACGCGATCGCAATATGAACAACAGGCAACCGCCTTGGCAGCGGAGCTAGAGCGCGATCGCCAGCAGTGCGAGGAATTACACCAACAATGTCAGGCCTTAGCCACCGAAAAACAGCAATACGAAGCTGCCGTTGAAACGCTGAACCGTCTTGCGCAAACCTGTCAGCGCCTCGAAGCCCAACTGCGTCAGCAGGAGGAACTCTGTCGCGATCGCCAGCGCCAGTTGGCCGCAGCTCGCAATAGCCAAGCCCAGTGCCAGCAACTGCAATCCGACTATGATCGCTATCGGCAGCAAGAGAGCCGCTACCAAGAACTTGAGCAGCAACTACGGGGACGAGCTGCCCTTGAGCAGAACATTCGCAAGCTAGAGCAGCAGCAACAAAAGCTGGCCACCCAATTAGCTAGTATTGAAAGCCAACGCCAAGCGATCGCCACCATTGCTAGTCAACTTGCTGCCCTTGAACCCCAAATTGCTGCTGCCGACGCCCTCGATGCCGAAATTGCCCCCCTTGAGGCGCGCTACCAGCAAGCCCAGCAGGCGGATCAAGAACTGCGCCACCTCAAGCAACAAGCGGCAACGTTGCAAGCCCGCCTTGAGAAAATTGCGCAACAGGTGCAAGCCCTAGAGCAACAGCGTCCCATAGCCGCCACCTTGAGCGCTAAACAGGCAGAACGGGAGCGACTCCAAGCCCAACTCAGCCACGCCACCGCCGCCCATGCCTTTGCTGCTACCCTCGATCCCATTCTCAAGAGAGCGCAAACCCAAGCCACGGAAACGGATCCCCTTGTAGCGGCGGCGATCGCCGAACTCACTGCCGCTCAGCAATTTGCTCTAGTTCGCCCTGCCATTGAACAGGGGCTAACGGCACTCCAACAGCTGCAGGAGAACTACCGTTGGCTTTTGGATCAACTCACGGCACTGCGACAAACCCTCACAGATCCTGCCGCTATTCCTGCCCTCAACCAAACGTTAAAACAGTTAGAAACTGACATTGCCCGTGCTGCCGCCGCAGAACGATCCCTCTTGCAAGCCCAAGCCCTTGAGGAGGAACGCAGCCGTTTGGCAGCAGAGCTTAAGCAGTTGGGCGATCGCCAGCAAACCGTAGAACCCCTAAGCAAAGAACTCACTGATTTAGAACGCCGCTTGAACGAGTTACGGGAAGAACGCGCCAACCTTGGCCAACCCCATGCCCAGCGCCAACTGTTACTGGAGCAGCAGGCAGCAGCCCCCCAACTGGAAGCCGACTACGCACGTTTGGGTACCGAACAGGCCACCCTACAAGCTCGCCTCACCCCCCTCTATGAGGAACGCCAACACTATGCCACCCTTGAGGAACAGCGGCAACAGCTTAGCGATGAGCTAGCTAGACTACGTCCCAGCTATGATACCTATCTCCAACACCAGCAGCAGGCCGCCCAAGTAGAAAGCTATGAAGCTGCCCTGAGAACAGCTATGCAAGCCGCCAATGAGTTGAAAGCTGCCCTTGCCAAAGCCCAAGCAGAGTACAACGCCCAAGAGCAAGAGGTCGATTTAGCCGCTCTGGAAGCCGTGCGCGATCGCTACGAAAACCTACACCGCGAGTATCAACGGCTCCTTGGTGCGATTCCTGAAAAAGAAAAGCAGTACCAAAGCTGCCTTGCCACCCTCAAGCATCTTGATGAAGTCGCCGCCGAAAAGGAAAAGACACTGCAAAAGCTGGTAGCGGCACAGAAACACCACTATCTGATTGAGACGGCCCGCGAGATTTTCAAAAAGAGTGGCCCCCGCGTCAGTGAAGCCTATCTGCACACCGTTTCCAGCGAAGCCGATCGCCTACTGCGCGAACTCCTCAATCGTCCTGATGTAGCACTCCAGTGGACATCGGACTATGAGATTCAGGTGAATGAAGGCGGCTACTGGCGACCCTTCAAAAGCCTCTCCGGCGGTGAGCAAATGTGTGCGGCCCTTGCGGTGCGCTTAGCCTTGTTGCGGGTACTCGTGAACACCGACATTGCCTTTTTTGATGAGCCGACCACCAATATGGATCAGATGCGCCGCCAACAACTGGCCGAGAGCCTGAGCAACCTCAGAAGTTTTCATCAACTTTTTGTGATTAGCCACGATGCAACCTTTGAAGCCCTCACCGAGCACACGATCCATCTGGAGCGATCGCTCCCTTAGGCGTAGGCCGTGTGGAGAGCCCACCAAATGAGTGCCGCAATAAAGCCAAGAATCAAAACGGCAGAAATCGCGATCATCGCTGGGCTGTCGGCACCATCAAACTTCATAATGCCGCGATTAAAATCCGTGGCCATAGGAATAAACTCCAAGCACCATTGAATCCACAGTAACCAAATTAATTTTAGGCTGCTTTTTTGGCAGTGGGGTTGAGGATAACGACTTGTTACGATTTGTGGCGCTCCCTAAAAACCCTCTTAAATGTGATCAATATCACAGCAGCCCTAGGTGAAACAGGCAAAGGTAGAAGTAAGCACACAGCCTAGACCACTTGTTGAAGTGTCACGTTTTGTAACGTTTTGTAACGTTGCTCCTGCCCTAACTCAAGCTGAAGGCGGGGAGGATTCAGATTTGCAGAGGGGATGATTTCTTGAGGGCTGTTGAAATACGGGGGATAGAGGTAATGAATAGCCTGCAACAGGAACGTCACGTTTTAATTTTGAATACCGTGGGTGGCCGGCGGGCGATCGCCCTTGAGGCAGCGGCCTACTCCCTTGGGCGCGATGAGAGTAATGCCATTGTTATTGACTTTGAAACGGTTTCTCGCCAGCACGCTATTCTCCTGCGGGTACCTGTCCCCGGTACCACCAGCTACCGCTATCGTTTGGTGGATGGCAATGCCAATGGTAAGCCCAGTACCAACGGCACCTTTGTCAATGGCAAGCGCATCAGTAGCCATGAATTGCAGCACGGCGATGTGATTCTCTTTGGTCGTAAAGCCAAGGCTTCCTATCTCATGCTCTCGATGGCGGATACCGAGTTCAGCCAATA
Organism: Thermosynechococcus sp. TG215; assembly: GCF_031583455.1. NCBI lineage: Bacteria > Bacillati > Cyanobacteriota > Cyanophyceae > Acaryochloridales > Thermosynechococcaceae > Thermosynechococcus > Thermosynechococcus sp. TG215. The sequence continues at coordinate 2,406,613 of NZ_CP134178.1, forward strand.
TCTGCAATCCATTGCCTTCCAAAGCATTAAATCCGATCTGCGGGGTGCCAAGGAAACCCTTGTGGGTATGGAGCTAAGTGGCGAACTGCGGCGAACCCCGAGCCGTGAATTGGTGGCAGCGGCAGCCACGCAGTTACATCCTGAAGCCGAATCCGCAAAAGAGACCTTGGCCAGTGAGAGCGACAGGGAGCCGCAGGGGAACAACAAAGAAACCGTCCATGAAAAAGAGAGCCAAGGCTCAAAAACCAGCCTCGTGGGTCTAGGGGCGATCGCCCTTGTGGTTGTTGCCATTATCGCAGGAGCCGTCTGGCGATCGGGCTTCTCCCCCAGTCAACCGCAGGGTACACCACCTGCCACTCAAACCGGCAACTAGCTCAACCCAGATCCTGCATTGCTTTGATAAATAGTTTCAAAGTATAAACAATTCCGTATAACAGTCGTTCCCCTGAGTGCCTTTGCTAAAATGAAAGCAATATGGAATGCGTTCTACAACTGCCTGTGGGGTTGCGATCGCTCTAAAGTCATGAGTTAAGCGGACAAACAGACAGACATTTCAAAAGCCAGTTTTAGGAGAGCTTAAATGACAAAGCGGGATCATAGCAAAGTTTATAGTGTCACACTGGTCAATGAAGCAAGAGGCTTGAATAAAACTATTCGTGTTCATGCCGACGAGTACATTCTTGATGCTGCCGAAGCCCAGGGCATTGCTTTGCCCTACTCCTGCCGCGCCGGTGCCTGCGTCAACTGTGCTGGTCGGATCATCAAAGGGACGGTGGATCAGTCGGATCACTCCTTTTTAAAGCCCAAGGAGTTGGATGCTGGATTTGTGCTGCTGTGTGCGGCCTATCCCACATCCGATTGCGTGATCTCAACCCACGAAGAAGATAACTTACTGAACTTGACTTAATCTTTTAGTTAATTTCGTCATTATTATCGCTCAAAAATTAAGTACCCCCTAGGAGCAGAACCACAAGTTTTTCTATGTGGTCTTTTATCTTTTATTAGTTATTGGCATTGCCGTCGGTGTAATACAAGGTTATTCAACGGTTACTGACTTGGCGAGGTTGCGGGGTTGATCGACATCTAAGCCACGGCGGGCAGCAATGTGATACGCCAACAGTTGCAGGGGGATCACCGTCAGGATGGGGGAGAGAAGCTCATCGACCTCGGGTACAGGTAAAAGGTTATCGAAGGTGTGCTGGGCTTCAGCCCCGTCGAGGGGGGTGACACCAATGAGGCGGGCATCGCGGGCACGGGCTTCTTGGGCATTGGAGAGGACTTTCTCAAAGACACTGCCGGGCATGGCGATCGTGACCACCGGTACTTTGGCATCGAGGAGGGCGATCGGGCCATGTTTCATCTCACCGGCAGGATACCCCTCGGCATGGATATAGCTAATTTCCTTGAGTTTGAGGGCACCTTCGAGGGCAATGGGAAAGTTGATGCCGCGTCCCAAAAAGATAAAGTCTTGGGTCTCGGAAAAGTCATGGGAGAGAGCTTCAATATAGCGTTCTTGGCTTTCTAAAATTTGCTCCATCTGGGCAGGCAATTGGCGCAAGCCAGTGACGAGTTCCGCCAAGCGGGAGCGATCGCAAGACTGCCGCTGCCATGTCAATTCTAGGGTCAGCAGATAGAAGGCCATCAACTGGGCAACGAATGTTTTTGTGGCGGCTACGCCAATTTCAATACCGGCACGGGTATCAATAATGTGGGGCACCAGATGCCCAAGACTACTTTCTGGGCGATTGGTAATCCCCAGCAAACGAGGTTGGAGAGCGCCCGCGAGTCCTTGGCGGCGTTTTAGCTCCATCTCTAGAGCGGCAAGGGTATCGGCTGTTTCCCCAGACTGGGTGACACCAATGGTCAGGGTATGGGGTAGCAGGGGCGGCGGCGCGTAGCGAAACTCTGAGGCATATTGCACACTGGTGGGAATCTGGGCGATTTGCTCAAGAAGATATTTGCCCACAAGGCTGGCGTGCCAACTGGTGCCACAGGCAACAATTTGAATGTGCTGCAGATTTTCGAGGAGGCTGGGGTCTAGGTGCAATTGCACCGGGCTAAAGGAACTGTTCTCATCCCAATCGGCTCGCAAATAGTCCTCTAAACAGGTGCGCACCACCCCCGGCTGCTCATAGATTTCCTTGAGCATGTAGTGCTTAAAGCCCTGCTTTTCCACCATGACGGGGTTCCAGTTGAGGGTGCGAGGGGTTTTGCGTAGGCGATGTCCCGCAAAGTCATAGACTTCAACCCCTGTGGGCGTCAACCGAGCCAGTTCGCCATTTTCCAGCGGCAATACAGCACGGGTATAGGGAATGATCGCTGGGGTATCGGAGGCGCAGAAGAATTCCCCTTGGCCAAAACCAATCACAAGAGGAGCTTGCTGCCGGGCCACGATCAATTCATCGGGATAATCTGCACAGATAACGGCGATCGCAAACGCCCCTTCCAATTGATGCACAGCTTGACGCACTGCTTCTAGGAGGCCATTGGCGGTGGGGGCCTCAGGCAACGCTTCGGCAATCAGGTGGGGAATGACTTCTGTATCGGTTTCGGAGCGGAAAATGTGCCCCCGCGCTTGGAGTTGCTCCCGCAGTTCACGGTAGTTTTCAATGATGCCATTTTGCACCACGGCTAGGCGATCGCGGCTGTCGCGATGAGGGTGGGCATTGTGTTCCTCTGGTTTACCGTGGGTCGCCCAACGGGTGTGGCCAATGCCAACATGGGCAACAATGTCGAGCTGTTCAACTTTTTCGGCTAAGTTGTGGAGTTTGCCCTTGGCGCGCACACAGAGGAGTTCGCCCTCATTGAGGGTGGCAATGCCAGCGGAATCATAGCCCCGATATTCCAGCTTTTGCAGCCCCTGAAGCAGGACTTGGGTTGCTCGCTGTGGGCCAATATAACCAACAATGCCACACATAATTGATAGACCTCGTAAGCTGAGAGAAACAGGAGTGCTCTAACGACGGCTGGCAAATTGCGGCAGTTCCACCTGTGACCGTTTGAGGGGGAGTCGCGAACGGGAGGCAAAGCGTTCTTTGGTGAATTCGGCTTGCCACGGTTGAATACCAATGGGTTGAATCGAACGCGGATGGGAAACTGCTGGCATGGTGATCGCGTCTAAGGGTTTCGAGGCGGTTCTGGAGGGAACCTGAACGCGGTGAATTGTCCTGTGCCAAGAGGTTTCAATCTGGCGGCGAGAATTGGCGATCGCTTGCCATTCTTGATCATCCATGTTCCAGTCTGTTTTGTGCCACTCACTCATCACCCAACACCCACACCTTAATGACATGTTATTATTCGGATTTTTATGAACTAGATTATCGGAATTTTAACAAAAGGCAAGCTTTGGGCAAAAATTGTCACAGGATGCTAGGGGGACAGCCTGTAACTCCCGTCACCTGCTGTGTTGAGCAATTACGCCAATCCGCTAGGGTCCATGCGCTTTCAGTGCAACTCAAGACACTTCACAAACTGGTACGTGCCTAGGCTGCATCTCCTCTCGCAGAATTCCTCATCCATACAGCGGGGTCGTTCATTGCCGTATCTTTTACAGCCAAGTGCCGTAGTGCCACAATACCCTAAACGGCCTATCACTGGAGATGCACAGCCATGAACCTACGGGAACTCCTGACGGCGGCAGAGATTACGCCGAGTTTTGAGCATCCTGCCCTCGATCAAGAGGTGAAGTCCCTGAGTACGAATTCTTGGGAGTGTCAGCGTGGCTCGTTGTTTATTGGCATGCCTGGCACGCGGGTGAATGGGGGCAATTTTTGGCCAAGTGCCTTGGCAGCGGGGGCGATCGCGGCTGTGGTGTCTCCGCAAGCCAAACCCCGTGAGGGAGATGCCTGTGTGATTGTGGTGCCCGATATTGAGCGTGCCTGTGGTCGGCTCGCGGCTGCTTTTTATCATTACCCCAGCCAGCATCTCAGCCTGCTAGGGGTTACGGGTACCAACGGCAAAACAACCACCACCCACTTGGTGGAACATCTCCTCAACAGTGTGGGCTATCCAACGGCACTCTTGGGAACGCTCTACAGTCGCTGGCCGGGACACTGTGAGATTGCCAGTCATACCACGCCCTTTGCGGTGACCCTTCAGGAACAATTAGCGGCAGCAGTCGCAGCGGGCTGTCGGTTTGGGGTGATGGAGGTGAGTTCCCATGCCTTGGCGCAGGATCGGGTGTGGGGCTGTCAGTTTGAGGTGGCGGCTTTTACCAACTTGACCCAAGATCATCTGGATTATCACCGCGATCTGGAGGACTATTTTGCCGCTAAGGCCAAGCTCTTTACTGCTGACTATCTCAAGGGTCGAGCAATTCTCAATGGCGATGATCCCTTTGGCCAGCGACTGGCTCAACAGTTGCCGCGCGATCGCTACTGGACCTATGGCCTCAGCGAGAATGCTGATTTTCGGGCTGAGCATCTCACCTATCGTGTCAATGGCGTGACGGGCACGGTTCATACCCCTATCGGTAGCGGCACCCTAGACTCGCCGTTGGTGGGACAGTTTAATGTGGCCAATGTGCTGGCCGCGATCGCCATGGGGGCAGCGGTAGGACTCCCCCTAGAATCGATGCTGAAGGCGATTCGTGATTTTGCGGGGGTACCGGGGCGGATGGAGCAGGTGCGCATTAGCCCAGACCAAGAGATTACGGTTCTTGTGGATTATGCCCATACCCCCGATAGCCTTGAGAACTTGTTAAAAGCTGCCCGTCCCTTTATTCCCGGTAAGCTAATCTGTGTCTTTGGCTGTGGGGGCGATCGCGATCGTACCAAGCGTCCCCAGATGGGAGCCATTGCCGCTCGCCTTGCGGATCAAGTGGTGGTGACATCCGATAACCCGCGCACCGAGGATCCCCGCCGCATTCTTGATGACATCCTTGCTGGTATCCCACCGCAAACGCCGCTGATCGTTGAGGCCGATCGCCGTCAAGCGATTCTGCAAGCCATTCTGAGGGCAGCGCCGGGTGATGGCGTGATCATTGCTGGCAAAGGTCATGAGGACTACCAAATTCTGGGCACTGAAAAAGTCCACTTCGACGATCGCGAGGAAGCCCGTACTGCCCTCGAACAGCGACGCAAACAACAACTGAATCAAGGCTAACGTGCCACAATAGGGGATTGTTGTTCCACAGCGAGCAGATTGTGATTGAGGCAGAGGTTCACCGCCAATTACGGGCATTTTTACGCAGCAGTGGCGATCGCCGGTGGCCTCACCATCTCACCTTGGCGCGGCTGGTTGCCCGTGCCCTACGGCTGCAGCGGGGGTGTTTACTTCAAGTCACTCAGCGGGCAGTGTTGCAACATCGCTATGGCCTGAGTTATCTGCTGCCGCTGCTGTTGTATCCTGAACCGGCCCTGCTCGTCGTCCCCCAAGAGCGACTGACACGACTACTGCACCAAGAAATTCCTGAACTCCTCACCTTCCTTGCGGTTGCGAAACCGATTCAGCATAGCCCGTACCCGCAGCCAGCCTTTGAGGGGGTGCTTGTAATGAGCCTCGAGGACTGGTGTCGCCACGCCACCGCCCATCCCAACGTTGTCACGATCATTGATGGCATTGAAGCCTTGCCCCAAATTGCCCAGCAGCAGATGACCTGCACCATTACCACCAGCGATTGGGAGCACCTGAAACTCGCGATTCCCAGCGCTGTTGGTGCGATTCGCCAAGTCTATGCCCAGTTGGTGCAGCACCTCTTTCAGCGGCCTCAGAATCCCTACGGCGACTATCTGCTCACCCCTACAGAACAGCAACCGCTCCTTGAACTCCTGCATCAATGGCCGCAGGCGCTACCTCCCCAATGGTCGCAATTGCGGGACTACCTCAACCGCAGTGACACGGTGATTTGGGGACGGCGCCACCCCACGGTGGGGTACTTCAGCCTCCAAGGACACCCCCTCAGTTTCCGCGCCTATTTTAAGGAGCTTTGGTCGCAAGCGCCTTTTGTCCTCATCGGCAGCGGCCCCGATACAGACTCCCCTCTAGCCTATGTGCAGCAGGAACTAGGGATTCCGCCCCAAACGACGATTAAATTTGCCAGCGATCGCCACAGTGAAGCGATTACCCTTGCGATCTCCGAAGACTTACCTCTCCCCAACACCCCGGAATTTGCCCCAGCCGTCCTGCGGCGTCTCTACGATCTTATTGGCACGATTGGCCATCGGCGGGCGGTGATCCTTGTGAGTGATGTGCCGCTGCGGGAACAGTTGGCCACCCAATTGGCTGCCCTCTACGGTTCACGGGTACAGGTGGAGACGCCAACCCTTGATACGAACACGATTTTAGTGACGGGGGAAGCCTTTTGGCTGCGTCATGGGGCGCAGTTGCCTTGCCCGGCGCTGTTTGTCTTGACCACACTGCCCTTGCCCTCGCCGGAAAAAGCGGTGGTAAGTGCCCGCATTGAATGGCACAAGCAGCAAAAACAGGATTGGTTTCGCCAGTATCTCTTGCCAGAGTGCTTGACGATATTGGATCGCGCCCTTGCCCCTGTGCGTCAGGATGAAACGCTGGTGGCGATTTTGGATCGGCGGCTCACGGAGCGCAGCTATGGCCGGGAAATTCTCCAGAGTCTCAGTCCCTACAACCGCGTTAGCGATCGCGCCCAATCACCGCGTTGAGTTTGCCACTGCGAAAGCCCTCCAGATCCAAGGTGACATAGGTAAAGCCAAGGGACTGAAAGTGGTTCACCAGCTTCTCCAGATCCATCATCGTCACAAAGTGGGCAATCTGCGCTTGGGGCACCTCAATGCGCGCCGTATCGCCATGACTGCGGACGCGGCACAGTTCCCAGCCCTGCTTGCGCAGGTAGTATTCGGCATGGCCCACCCGTTGCAGCTTGGCAAGGGTAATTTCCTCACCGTAGGGAAAGCGCGAACTCAGGCAGGGTTGAGCAGGTTTATTCCACCACGGCAGACCCAAGGATTTGGCAATTTCGCGCACCTCTAGCTTGGTAATCCCCACCTCGGCAAGGGGCGATCGCACCCCCCGCTCTTTGGCCGCAGCAATGCCGGGGCGATAGTCTTGGAGGTCATCAGCATTTACACCATCGAGAATGTAGTCATAGCCCCACGCCTGTGCCAGTTCCCGCAGGCGATCGTGGAGTTCACTTTTGCAGAAATAACAGCGATTCACCGGGTTCGTGGCGTAGTTGGGATTGTCCAGTTCATGGGTTTCAATGAGTTCATGGCGAATGCCGATGGCCGCCGCCTGAATGCGGGCATCCTCTAGATCCGCTGGAAAGAGCGAGGGGGACACCGCCGTGACTGCCACCGCGCGATCGCCCAAGACATCCTGAGCAACTTTGGCCACAAGCGTACTATCAATGCCGCCAGAGTAGGCAATCAAGGCTTGATCGAGTTCGCCAATGAGATCCCGTAAGGCCGCTAGTTTGTCCACGCCCATCACCGACCAATGTTCCGAGAATTCTGCTCCTACAGTGTAGCTTAGGGATAGACGCAGCAAGCTCAAGCGCCCATTAAGCAAATGCTGCGAGTGCTCCCCCCTGCTCTACAATAAAATCACGAACTAATAACCGCTGATTGCTCGGGAGAACCTATGGGAATTTTCAATGGCATTATTGAGTTTCTTAGCAATATCAACTTTGAAGTGATTGCCCAACTGACCATGATTGCCATGATTGGCATTGCAGGGCCGGCAATTATCTTCCTACTGGCTGTGCGGCGCGGCAATTTGTAGGCCATTGTTTTGCCAAGAATTAGGAAGTCTCCCACCTTTGCGCTAGCCGTGCCAAATCCTTAGCTTGCAGCTGATACCAGCGTTGCAATCGTGTTAGTTCTGCGGTAATGCTCAGGGTGGGAGCAAATCCTTCACAGCCATAGCCCAAATGGCGCAGGATCGCTACAAGCGTACAGGGAGCAATCCAATAGGTTTGACTCAAGGCTAAAAGATTCACCTTAGTCTGTTCTTTGAGGTCATTTTGAATTGAGAGGATGAGGGTTGTCAGCGGAGCGATCGCCGGTCGTTGGCACCCTACATAGACCATTTCTGGTTGGGCAATGGCCAAGAGCCAACGCAAGTGGGTGGCAGAGGGCGGCAGTGACCAGAGAATGAGGGTGCGACAGCGATCGCGGGGGCGATCGTAGTGAATGATTGCCGTGGTTAAGTTCGGGGGGACCTCAGGACGGCCATAGCCATAGAGCAAGACATTGTCCCGCAACTGCGGCAGGAGCGTTGTCAAAGGCGGTAGGGGTTGCCAATGGGGAAGCGGGTGACTGGGTGGATCAGGGATGTGCCACGCCAGTGAGGGTTTGACGCCCTTGAGTTCCAGTTCCAACTGGGTTTCGCCATTCCAAGTGTGGGCTGTGAGGTGATAGGCAATATCGACCGTGGTGGGCAACGGAAAAAATTGTCCCCAGCGCCAAGCCTTAGCGGTCATCTGCCGCCCATTCTGCTCTAGGGTGAGTTGCAGATGTTCCCCCTGCTGACCCATGGGTGCTTGTTCGAGAATCTTGACCCCGCGACTACAGAAAATTGGCTGCGGATTCTCACTGCCAAAGGGTTGCAGTTGCTCCACTTGGGCGTAAAAGTCCCACGTCAGCTGCTCAAAGGAGACTTCGGCGTCAAGGGTAACAAGGGGACGCAGATCCTCTGGTTTGAGACAGGTTTGGGCAAAGGCTCGCAGGCGATCGCGCCAAGTCGCTAAATGCTCTGCCCGTAGGCTAAACCCCCCGGCTGCCCTATGACCGCCATATTTCAAGAGCAGATCCTTGGTCGCTTCAAGGGCCTCAAAGACATGGAATTCGGGAATACTGCGAATTGAGCCGCGAATGGTTGTCTCATCTTCATAGGTGCCAATAAACACCGGTACGCCGTAGCGCTCCACGAGCCGCGAGGCAACAATGCCAATGACCCCATGGTGCCAGTCGGGCTGGACGATCACTAAGACCCACTCCTGTTGGGGATCAAAGCCCGTCTCTTCAAGGTGGGCGATCGCCTGTCTCTCAATCTCAGCACAGAGTTCCTGACGGCGACGGTTGGTTTCCTCACACAGGGCTGCCAGTTCCTGAGCACGCTGCGGATCCTCGGTGGTCAGCAGGTCAATCACCACTTGGGGATCACCAATGCGGCCAATGGCATTGATGCGTGGTCCCAGCCGAAACCCTACCGCTGTGGGCTTGAGGGCGGTATTCTGGGCTGGCAAACAACCCGCCATCTGCATCAGCGCTTGCACCCCCACAAGAGAAGAGGTGGGAATTGTTTGTAACCCCTGCTTGACCCAGCGGCGATTCACCCCCATCAAGGGCGCCAAATCCGCGATCGTGCCAAGGGTACACAGTTCCCGCAAAGGCCGCACCAGTTCCCGCCAGTTGCCCAATCGCTGTGCCAAGGACAGAGCAAGAGTATAGGCCATCCCCACCCCGGCTAGGGTATGGTAAGGGGATGTTGGCGGCACCAGTTTCGGATTCAGAATGGCATGGGCAGGGGGCAGTTGCTCCGGCACATCGTGGTGATCCGTCACGATCACCGTCAGTCCCAGTTCCCGGGCCTTAAGAATGGGCTGGTGGGCAGCAATGCCGTTGTCCACGGTGAGAATCAGTTTCACACCCCGCTCGTAGCAGTCTTGAACAATCCGCTCATTGAGGCCATAGCCTTCCTGCATGCGGGAGGGAATTTCATAGTCAATGTCGGCTCCCAAATGGCGCAGCGCACGCAACAGCAGAGCGGTACTGGTCATGCCATCAGCATCGTAATCGCCACAAATGGTCATTTTGTCACCGCGGGCGATCGCCTGCTGCAGGAGTTCCACTGCCAGATCAAGGTCGGGAAAGACCGTTTGCGGTGGCGGTAGCGCTAGAGTTTCCGGCTCGAGAAAGGCCTGTACCGCTTCTGGAGTCGTCAGACCCCGCCGCAGATAAATTTCCGCTAGTGATGCGGGGCAACCCAAGGCCTGCCTCAAGGCGTCACAAGACTCGAGATCAATGGGTGGCAAGAGCCAACGTTGCTGGGGAAGGGCACCCATAATGCGGCGGGGGGAGATAGGCAAAGCGATAACCCCAATGCTAACTTGAGCGTGGCTTCGGTTGACAGACCGAAAAAATAGAATAATAATCGTTACCATTCTCATTTAGCCTTGGTGAATTCCCGAGGCCGTGTCTTGGTGTGAGGTAAGGAGGTCAGTGATGGAAAAATCCCTAACAACGGTTATGGTGGCTGCCATTCACCTTGCACTACTCAGTCCAGCCGCTGTTGCTGAACCTAGGATGCCCGCTCCCGCCAGCATCGGACAGGTGACCTCTGTCTCCCAACTGTCTGACGTGCGCCCCACCGATTGGGCCTATCAAGCCCTTGCGTCCCTTGTGGAAAAGTACGGCTGTATTGCTGGCTATCCCGATGGCACCTTTCGGGGCAACCGTGCCCTGACGCGGTTTGAAATGGCGGCTGCTTTGAATGCCTGCTTGGATGTGATTAGCGATCGCTTTGCCACCAAGGAAGATTTAGCCACCTTGCAACGGCTTAGGGAGGAGTTTGCCGCCGAACTGGCCACCCTACGCGGACGGGTGGACAACCTCGAAGCCCGTACTGCTACTCTGGAGGCCACGCAATTTTCAACAACCACCAAGCTCTCTGTGGATGCCGTGATGGCCTTTCAAGCCGGTGGCAATACTCGCCAAGTCGTTGACCCCATCTCTGGGAATACGTTCACTGGGGGCAGCTACAATCCGACGGTGATTAGCAAGGTGGAGATTAACCTCAATACCAGTTTTCGCGGTACGGATTTACTGACCACGACCCTCGAAGTGGGTAACAACGGGTTAGATACGTTTGGGGCAACGGGGATTGGTACTGACGGCTTGATTGCCGGTGGCGCTGCCGATTACAGTGGCGTTGGCGCAAATGTGGAATTATCTCGACTGTTCTACAGCTTCAAGCCCACAGAGGATTTAACGATTGGTGTTGGGTCGCAATTTTATCCCAGTGATATTGTGGATACCAATAGCTATGCCAACGATTCTTTCACGGATTTTAGTTCCAATTTCTTTATCAACAACCCGCTGATTGTGCCCTACGCCGTCAATGATCCCGGTGGGGCGGGTGTCAGTATTGAATGGAATCCGGGAGGCGGATTCTTCACACTGCGCGGTGTTTATGTGGCCGCTGCAGCGGGAGCACCGACGGGTATCCCTACGGGAGGAGGTCTTTTTGGCGATCCCTATCAGGGAACCGTGGAACTGGAGTTTGCCCGTGCCTTTGGTGCCAATGAACGGAACAACTTTGCGGTGCGCCTGCAATATACCAACTCCTCAACCCTGAATATTTCCCAGAATGCCGGCGGTGTCAATGTGGAACTCACCCTCGGTAAGTTTGGCCTCTTTGGCCGCTATGCTTACTCCGATATGAAACTCTATGGCGATGGAGCAACGATTAATGGCTTGGGGCCATTTACTGTCCCTTTCCTTGGTGGCCAAGTGAACACCACCGCACAAACATGGATGGCGGGTTTGGCCTATCGGGACTTGTTGGCGGAAGGATCATTGCTAGCAGCGGCGGTGGGTCAGCCCTTTATTAACTCGTTGGCATCACAACCCGGGATCAATGATGCTACCCAAACCAACTATGAACTCTTTTTCCGCTATCCCCTCAGCGACAATATCTCAATTACGCCTGTGTTTATGGCAATCACCAATGCCAACAATAGCGCTACCAATAGCCCCATTTTCCAAGGGCTGATCCGCACCACGTTTAGCTTCTAAATCAGACACGCCCTAAAGGCTTGGCGGAGCTGGTGCTCATCAAGGTTACGGCCAATAAAGATGAGTTCATTGCGCTGATGGCCAAGGGGGCGATCGAGGGGACGACCATCAAAGAGCATATGCACCCCCTGAAAAACAAAGGGCTGGGGCTGCTCCGCGAGGTGCAAAATCCCCTTCATGCGGAAAATATCGGGGCCTTGGGTTTGCAGCAACTGGCTCAGCCACGTTTGCAGCTTAGCGCCATCCAATTTGCCCTCAGCAACAATGGCCACAGAACCCACAGATTCATCGTGTTCATGGTGATCTTCGCCAAGAAAGTCTGGGTCGAGTTCGAGGGCCCGCTCAAGGTCAAAGCCCCCCACATCGAGGATGTGCTCCATGGGGATGGCGGCCTGCTGGGTGCAATACACTTTGGCCAAGGGGTTCATGGCATGAATGCGATCGCGCAACTGGGCGAGGTCTGCTTCGCTCACCAAATCCGTCTTATTGAGCAAAATCACATCGGCAAAGGCAATTTGCTCTTGGGCTTCGTCCGCTTGCCAGTGGTAGTGAATGTGCTTGGCATCCACCACGGTAATCACGGCATCTAGGTGAGTTTGGCTGCGGATGTCCTCATCCATGAAGAAGGTTTGAATGACGGGTGCGGGATCGGCAAGCCCCGTGGTTTCAATAACAAGGTGATCAAACTTGTGCCGCCGCTTCATCAGGTTGCCAATGATACGGATCAAGTCGCCGCGCACCGTACAGCAAATGCAGCCATTATTCATCTCGAAAATTTCTTCATCGGTATTGACCACCAGTTGATGATCAATGCCCACTTCGCCAAACTCGTTGACAATCACAGCGACCTTCTTGCCGTGTTCGTGGGTGAGAATGCGATTGAGGAGTGTGGTTTTACCGGCACCCAAGTAGCCAGTGAGCACTGTAACGGGAACGGTCATAGGCTGGACAACAGCTAGAGACTCTTTGAGCCTATCAAATATCCGTTACAGTCGTTGTGAAAAGGGCTGTAGGATAAAAAAATGCACAACTACGGAAAGTTTCAAGTCTATGCTGCATCCGCGTTTAGCCGCTGCCTTTGAGCAGCGTTCTGTTCTCAAGATTATTAGTGGCCTCAACAATTTTGATCGCGATCGCGTGCGGGCGGTGGTGACTGCTGCCGATCAAGGGGGTGCCACTTTTGTGGATATTGCTGCCGATCCTGAGCTGGTGCGCCTTGCCAAGGAACTGACGACACTGCCGGTCTGTGTGTCTGCGGTGGAGCCATTACAACTGCTAAATGCCGTTGCTGCTGGTGCCGATCTGGTGGAAATCGGCAACTACGATAGCTTCTACGCCCAAGGGCGGGTGTTTAGCGCTGAGGAAGTGCTGGTATTGACGCGCCAAACTCGCGAGTTGTTGCCCCAAATCATGCTGTCGGTCACAGTGCCCCACACGCTGCCCTTGGATCAACAGGTTGCCCTCGCTGAGGCCTTGGTGGCCGCCGGCGCCGATGTCATTCAAACCGAAGGGGGAACCAGTAGCCAACCCCACCACAGTGGCACGTTGGGTCTCATTGAAAAAGCAGCCCCGACATTGGCGGCAACCTACGAAATTTCCCGCGCCGTTGCGGTGCCGGTGCTGTGTGCTTCGGGGCTTTCGACAGTGACGATTCCCTTGGCGATCGCTGCTGGGGCTGCGGGTGTCGGGGTCGGCTCTGCCGTCAACCAACTCAATAGTGAAGTGGCCATGGTGGCCAGTGTGCGTGCCCTCGCCGAAGCAGTCAAAGGTGCCATCGCCCTCCACCGCTAAGCCTGTGGTGAAGCTCTCCCGATTGGCTGTGGCCTGTGCTAACCGTCTCTTTGAGACTGCCGGCGATCGGGAGCGTTTTTTAGAGGCTCTCACCACTCCCCCGCCCTACCCTGCCACGGTGCTGTGGTGTCGCGAGCCAGCGTCCCCCTTACCCTTTGAACCATTGCCGCCACTTTCTTGGCAGCCCCCTTGGGTGAGTCGCTTTGCCCCCGGCAGCCGTACCGGTCAACACCCTCTCCATGAGGCCGGGGCTTATTATTGCTTGGATAGCTCATCGGTGTTTGCGGCGGTTCCGCTGCTGACGCTGCCCCAAGAGCCGTCATTGGTGATTGATGTGTGTGCGGCGCCCGGCGGCAAGAGCCTCTTTGCGTGGCGATCGCTGCAACCCCGCTACCTCATCTGTAATGAAACCATTGGCAAACGGGTGGGGATGCTGATTAGCAATCTCAAACGCTGTCGAGTGCATCCAGTGGGCGTCACCGCTTGGGATAGTGAAGTGCTGGCTGCTGAGTTCCAAGGCGCTGCTGATGTGGTGATTGTGGATGCTCCCTGCTCTGGGCAATCGCTGCTGGCCAAGGGGCAAAAAGCTGAAGGGTGTTTCCATCCATTGACGATTCGCCACAACCAACGGCGGCAAAAACGCATTCTCGCAACTGCAACAGCCTTGGTGCGCCCGGGGGGATGGTTGCTCTATAGCACCTGCACCTTTAGTCAGGATGAAAATGAGGATGTGGCGGCTTGGCTGATGGCAAGGTTTCCGCAGTGGGTTCCTCAACCTGTGGCGGCACTAGTGGCCTATCAATCCCATCTAGCAGCCTTTCCCTGCTATCGGCTGTGGCCCCACCAAGGGGAAGGAGCGGGCGCCTTTACGATCCTCTGGCAGCATCAGGGGTCTGGGGAAGCCAATCCTTTACCGCAATTGGCTGAAGGTTGCGCCTTGGGCGATCGCTGGCGCTGGCAATCGAATTCCCAACCGGCATAGGTAATGGCAGCAACGGCATTTTGATCTAAACACCGCCCGAAAATGCGACTACCGGCGATCGCGTCCTGACCCATTAAGGTAGCTCCCAGCAGTTGTCCTTGGCGGTTGATCACCACTTGACCCAAGCTCTGACCCTCGGAACTAAACTGCTGAATCTCCCACAGTTGAACGGGTTCCCTGAGGCGTTGCTGGGCTTGCCGCGCATTCCAACCGACGCGGGCAATGGGAACAGGTAGGGCAATCCACCACGGTTGACGGTAGTAATCAAGGGGCAGGGATTTTCGCTGTAAAATCTGGCGGGCGATCGCAAAGGCTTCAAAGTAGGTCAGGGAGGGCAAATGGTACCCCCGCTGCCAACCGCCACAGGCATAGACTTGGGGATGACTGGTGCGCCCCTGGGAATTGATCCGCAGCCACCCTTGAGCATCTCGCTGGAGGCGGTGCAGGTTCAAAGGAGTTGGATCGGGGGCTTTGCGCCTTCCCAGTGGGGGAACCCCTAGACCGAGGCCACTCAGGGCAGCATGCAGGCGATCGTTGAACCACGCATCTTCTGTGGCCACAAGCGGCAGACCTTGTGCATCGGGATGCGAGGCTTTGCCAGACCAGTGGTGCCAACAGGCCAGCTCAATCCTGCTGAGGGCGTCCATATCCTGAGCATCCATTGCCGCAGGCGCATCAAGGAGGAAATAGCCTCGCGCATAGAGGCGATCGCCCCCCACCTGAAAATGACAGCGGGGCTGCCAGACAAATTCCCCCGCCCCTGTGATCACATCGACCCCCACCAATTCCAAGACCCTAGGGGCATAGCGGCGCTGTCCGTGGCTGAGGTGGGCTTGAAAGTGCTGCCACTGCTGAGTATCCAATCTTTGAGGGGGAAACTGCGACAGCCACCAGCGTTGCCACTGCCATTGCCACTGCGCATCAGCGGCTGGGATCACTAGGCCAATCCGCCCCAAGGCCGCACACCGATAGGCAATGTCCAATGCCAAAGGACTCGCCGCCACAATCAGCAAATCATACTCAAAGCGCATAGGAAATTAAGATAGAAACGACGACACTGGCAGCTCCTATGAAGCCCATCCGCATGTTTAACGTTCGTCCTCACTTGCCGCAACGTTTGGAACCCCTGCGGGAACTGGCCTACAACCTCTACTGGACGTGGAACACGGAGGCGATCGCCCTCTTTCGCCGTCTCGACCCAGAACTGTGGGAGCAAACCAACCACAATCCCGTCGCCCTGTTGGGACGTATTCGCCAAGATCGCCTCTTGGATGCGGCGGCCGACAACGGCTTTTTGGCACAGATGGAGCGGGTGATCAGCCAATTTCAAGAATATGCCCAGCCTGTGCAGACGTGGTACCAGCAAACGCGCACGGACGCGCCTCCCGGCGAGTGTATTGCCTATTTTTCCCTTGAATTTGGCTTGACAGAGTGCCTGCCGATCTATTCTGGGGGGTTGGGGGTGTTGGCAGGGGATCACCTCAAATCTGCTAGTGACTTGGGACTCCCTTTGGTGGGGGTGGGGCTGCTCTATCAAAAGGGCTACTTTTCGCAGTACCTCAGTGCCGATGGCTGGCAGCAGGAACGCTATCCCAGCAATGATTTTTATACCCTGCCCCTGAAACTCGTCACGACTCCCCAAGGCCAAGAACTCCGCATCCGGGTTGATTACCCCAATCGGGACGTGCAAGCACGGATCTGGCAAGTTCAGGTGGGTCGGGTTCCCCTTTATCTTTTAGACACAAACCTGCCAGAAAACAGCGCCTACGATCAGCAGATCACCGATTACCTCTATGGCGGCGATATGGATCTGCGCATCCATCAGGAGATGCTCCTAGGCATTGGGGGAGTACGCCTGCTCCACAGCTTGGGGTTGCGGCCAACGGTCTATCACATGAATGAGGGGCACTCGGCCTTTTTGTCCCTAGAGCGGATTCGTCAACTGATCACCGAAGAGCAGCTTACCTACGATGAAGCCTTGCAGGTGGTCAAGGCCAGCCAACTCTTTACCACCCATACCCCCGTGCCTGCGGGGATTGATCTGTTTCCTGCCGATAAGGTGACGTACTATGTCGGCCACTATGCGGAGGCCTTTAACCTTTCGCAGCAGGAGTTTCTCTCCCTTGGCCGTGTGAATCCGGGGGCTTTTCAAGAACCCTTTAGTATGGCGAACCTAGCCATTCATACCGCCAGTTTTGTCAATGGGGTGAGCGCGCTCCACGGTGAAGTCTCCCGCCAAATGTTCCAAGGCCTGTGGCCCAATCTGCCGCCGACGGAGGTGCCGATTACCTCGATTACCAATGGCGTCCATGCTCGCAGTCGGGTTTCTGAACCATTGCAATACCTGCTGGATATTTACCTTGGGCCGCAGTGGTCTGATGCGCCCTTGGCGGATCCCCTCTGGTCGCGGGTCAGCAGTATTCCCGATGAGGAGTTGTGGCGTATCCATGAGATTTGCCGCTATCAGTTGGTGATGTTTGTGCGATCGCGCCTACAACGGATGCTTGAAGAGCAGGGCGCCTCTAGTGCTGAATTGACGCAAGCGGCAGAAGTGCTGGATCCGACCGCCTTGACCATTGGCTTTGCCCGTCGCTTTGCTACCTATAAACGCGCCACTCTCTTTTTGCGGGATGTGGAACGGCTGCGGCGAATTTTATTGGGATCAGTACCGGTGAAAACGGAGGTGAAGCAGCGGCGGCCGATTGTCCAGTTTGTGATTGCGGGCAAGGCGCACCCCAAGGATAACCCCGGCAAAGAACTGATTCAGGAAATTATTCACTTTACGCGCCAAGAGGGCATGGCCAACCACATTACCTTTATCCCGGATTACGATATGCACGTGGCAAAAATGATGGTGGCAGGCTGTGATGTTTGGCTGAATACCCCTTTGCGGCCTCAGGAGGCCTCCGGCACCAGCGGCATGAAGGCGGCCATGAATGGCTTACCCAATCTGAGTACCTTGGACGGTTGGTGGGACGAGGCGGACTATGTGAAAACGGGTTGGGCGATTGGCCACGGCGAAACCTATGACGATCGCCACTATCAAGATCTGGTGGAAGCCAATGCGCTCTATGAACGGTTGGAGCGGGATGTCATTCCCCTGTTTTACGATCGCGATGAAAATGGGGTGCCGCGCGGCTGGGTGCAAAAAATGAAGGCAGCCCTTGCTCTCAATACGCCTCAGTTTAACACCGCGCGAATGGTGCGCGAGTATGCCCATCGGGGCTATTTCCCCGCCAGCGATCGCTACTTTACTCTCAAGGAAAATAACTATGCTGCAGCCAAGGAACTGGCACGCTGGAAAGCCCATATCTTTGAACACTGGTACTCAATTCAGATCATCAGTGTTGAAACCTCGGCTGAGCACAACCTCGAAGTCAATGAAATAGTTGAAGTCAAAGCTGTGATTGCCCTCGGTGCGCTCTCCCCCAATGACGTACAGGTGATTTTGTTCCAAGGGCGGGTGAATGACGCCGGTACCCTAGAGGAGGCTTGTCCTACCCTGATGACGTTTGTGGGTACCACCCCTGAAGGCTATAGCCTGTACACCGCCGAGATGAGCTACGACACGAGTGGCCACCAAGGCATTGCCCTCCAACTGCTACCGCGCCACGTCTATCTGAGTCATCCCTATGAAATGGGACTGGTCTTGTGGGCTTAGGAGAGAATCAGGTTGCGATTAACGGATCAGCAAGTGCAGCAAATTTGCCAGATAGTGGCGGCGCTGGTGGGTAGCGAGGCTGAGGTGTGGTTGTTTGGTTCGCGGGTGGACGATCGCCTGAAGGGCGGCGATGTGGATTTATTGATCCGGCTGTCTCACCCCGTTGAGAATCCTGCCCTTGTCAGTGCTCGACTCAGTGCCAAAATCAGCCGCGCCATGGCAGGTCGTAAAGTGGATATTCTCCTCTGGGCACCCAATCTCCAGCGGCAGCCGATTCACGATTGGGCCCAACAAACGGGAGTTCGCCTTCAATGTTGAGTCCTCAACTTCAGGAACGCCTACATCACCTCTGCCAACTGGTGGAGCGAGAAGTGGCACACCTACAGGTGACGGATCAACGCCTCTTTCAGGAGCCATTTACGGCACGGCGGGCAGCACAATTGGAGGAGGATATTGACCTAGCGGAGCGGGTGGATGCTTTTGTGGCACGCTTTGGTCGCCTTCAAGATACCCTAGGGAGCAAGCTGTTGCCCGCCTATCTGAGTGCCTTTGGCGAACCAGTGGCAACTTTTTTGGAAAACCTTGACCGTGCTGAGCGACTCGGCCTTGTGCCTGATGCAGACGCTTGGTTTACTATGCGGCAACTGCGCAATCAAATGGTTCACGACTACATTCGAGATGCAGCCATTTTAGCCACGAGTTTGCAAGCTGCCCACGAGTTTGTTCCTGTCCTGATTGAAACTGCAACTCGGTTTTGCCAACGAATAAAGCACCAATCGTCCGGCAACTCCTAGCTTTTCATCTTTATTTCATGTGCCTTTGCCAAAATCAGCCTTAGTAACACACTGTGGTAATGCTGAATCGAATTCTTTGGTGGTCAATTGTCCAACGTTGGTTGGTGGTGCTCGGGGCAATCGCCCTGACGATTTTCGGTATTTTTCAACTGCGGCAAATGCCCCTTGATATACTGCCAGAGTTTGCGCCCCCCCAAGTGGAAATTCAAACGGAGGCACCGGGCCTAGCACCAGAGGAAGTGGAATCGCTGATTACGCTGCCCATTGAAAGTGTCGTCAATGGTACGGCAGGGGTCGAAACTGTGCGCTCTGCATCGTCTCTTGGCTTATCTGTTGTCAAGGTAGTTTTTAGTTGGCAAACGAATATCTATCAAGCACGGCAACTGATTACCGAGCGGTTGCAGGAGGTGCGCGATCGCCTACCACCTAATGCCTCACCCCAAATTTCACCGATTACCTCCCTGATTGCCACGATTTTGATGTATGCCCTTGCCCCCAAGGTGCCCACTGCCCCAGATGCCACCTCCCTCATGGAACTGCGACAGCTTGTGGATCAAAAGGTGGTGAATCGCCTCTTGGCAGTGCCGGGGGTGTCCCAAGTGATTGCCTATGGTGGAGATGTGCCCCAGTATCAGGTGCTGGTTGATCCTGATCGCCTCGCCGCACAACAGGTCTCCTTGCAGGACGTGGTGGCGGGGGTGAGTGGCGCCAATGAAAATGCAGCGGGTGGGGTCATTGTCACTCCCGATCAGGAGTTAATTGTGCGGGGCATTGGTCGGGCAACATCAGTCGCTGATTTAGCGGTGGCGTTGGTGGCGCACCGCAATGGCCAACCAATTCGCGTGCAGAATGTGGCAACAGTCACGAAAGGGCCTGCCTTAGCGCGGGGAGATGGCAGTGTTAATGGACAGCGAGCAATTATCCTTATATTGACTTCTATATCCAAGAGGGGGAAGACCATATTCCCGTGGGTACTGCTACCGTTACTGCTGATATTGAAACGCTAACGGGCGATCGGGTCACTCTACCGATGACCTATACCCCTGAGGACAAACACTACACCGCACGGCTAGCCAATCCCGTGGCAGGAGACTATCGTATTGTTCTCCTTAGCACCATCAATGGTCAACCCATTAACAGTCGTTTTCGCTTTCGTTATGAACTCAATCAGGGAGGAAGACAAGAATGATGCTACCACGCTTTATCCAACCCACCCTCTTGGGACTGGCCATGCTCTTGAGTGGGGCGATCGCCACCCTTGGGATTGCCCAGCAACGGCAAATGCCTATGCTTCATGACCACCATCACCTGCACCACAGTCCCAACCATGAGCACGCAGACGGCTCTGCTACGACCCATATGGAACTGCTGAATGCGCCCGCACCTACGCCTCAACAACCAACCACCTTTACGTTGGCGATTCGCACCCACACTGGTGAAGCAGTGACGCAGTTTGAGCGTTTTCAAGAGGCGCTAATGCACCTGATCATCGTCAGTGATGATTTTCAAGTGTTTCAGCACCTGCATCCCCGCTATCTGGGTGAAGGTCAGTTTCAAGTCACAACCACATTGCCCCAAGGGGGAGGCTACACCCTCATTGCCGATTATAAACCCGCTGGCGCTGACGAAACGGTGGCGATGATCCCGATCGCGGCTGAAGGAACGCCGCCCGCATCGAGTACACCAACCGCTCAAACCACCCAAGTGATTGGCACAACGGCAGTCGAACTAAAACTCCCTCAACCCCTCAAGGCTGGATCAGCGGTGGAAGTGGCCTTTCGCCTACGGGATGCTGCCACCCAGCAACCCCTTAGGGATCTGCGCCCCTACCTTGGCGAAGCAGGGCATCTGGTGATTTTGCGAGACACGACTCCCCTCGAACCTGCTGATTATCTCCATGCCCATGCCGTGGATCATCAACCTAAGGAGGTAATCCGTTTTATGACCCAGTTTCCTGTGCCCGGACGTTACAAGCTCTGGGGACAGTTCCAGCGGGGTGAGCAAATTGTTACTGCTCCCTTTTGGGTGACGGTGAATTAGGGGATTGCACGGATGAAGGTGTTGCTGCTTGAAGATGAACCGGATTTAGGAGCCGCCATTCAGCGCGTGTTGCAACGAGAAGGCTATGTGGTGGACTGGGCGCAGGAGGGGGAACTGGCTTGGGCCTATGTTGAGCAGTTGCAGGTGGACTACAGTGTTGCGATTTTGGATTGGATGGTCCCTCGGCTGTCGGGGTTGGAGGTTTGTCAGCGACTGCGTATCCACCACTACACGGTGCCCATTTTGTTGCTGACGGCACGGGATGGCCTCAGCGATCGCGTTCAGGGATTAGATGCGGGGGCAGATGACTATTTGATTAAGCCCTTTGCAATGGCTGAGTTGCTGGCGCGGCTGCGGGCTTTACTGCGGCGATCGCCCCAATTCCAACCCCAGCAATTGTGTCAAGGGGCATTAACGTTAGACTATGGTACCTTCACCCTGAGAAATAGGGCGGGTACTGAGGTGCAGTTAACCGCTAAGGAATTCCAGACCTTGGAATACCTCATGAAACGCCCCCAGCGGATTCTCAGTAGCGACCAACTGATGATGCAGCTTTGGGAAGTGGGCAGTGAACCCAGTAGTAATGTAGTGGCAGCACAAATTCGCCTGCTGCGCCGCAAACTCGCCCTCCTTGGTCAAGAGCACTGCATTGAAACCGTCCATGGGTTAGGCTATCGCTTTGTTGTCGATCATGGTTGATCATAAGCTCTTCCGCCACAGCCGCAGTCGTCTTGCCCTCTGGTATGCCCTCACCATGAGCGCTATTCTCAACGGCATGGGCTGGGGAATGTACGCCATCATCAGCCATTTTCAGGCACAAACCCTCCGGCAGGAGATGGCCTCCGTTGCTGGCACTCTTCACGATCAGTTGGAGGCAAAGCTCACTCACGCAGGTCAGTTTAATACCACTGTGCTGGCAACACTGCCGGGGCTATGTCGCGCGACTCAACCCTGTGCCCATCCCCCCCTTGATCCTCAGCGGCATGTGTTGGGTCTGAGTCAACAATCCCGCTACTATTTGGTGTTTTGGAGCGGGCAGGGTCAGCCCATCGGCTACCTAGGCGTGCCTCCCTTTGTGGAGTTTCCGCCCCAAGACTGGCAAATTATGGTGGCGACGGATGGCCAACGCTATCAACAGCACCGCGTTTTCCTAAAAACGGTGACGGGTGCACCTTGGGGGTATTTTGTCCTTGGGCGATCGCTCCAATTGGAGGATCAGCGATTGACGATGCTGCGCTGGTTACTGTTGACTGGACTGCCTTTGGGCATGACACTCATTGGTTTTGCCGGTTGGCACTTAGCAGGGCGAGCGATGGTTCCCATTTACCAAAGCTATGTGCGCATGGAGCAGTTTACCGCTGATGCGGCTCACGAACTGCGCACTCCCGTTGCCGCCATTCGCGCCACTTTGGAGGCCTTGGCGACGGATCCAGATCCTGCCCCAGAGGTCGTGGCACAAACCTTGAATGCTCTCCAGCGCCAGAGCCATCGCCTTACGGATTTGGTGCAGGATTTGCTGTTGTTGTCGCGGCTGGATCAAACTGAGAGATTGCCAATGGCAGAACGCTGCTGTCTGACCGAACTCATTAGTGAGGTGGTGAATGAACTTGTGGTCTTGGCGATCGCCGGCGGCATTGATCTCCATTGGCAGGAAGGCATGGCTCCCCAACTTTACGTGTGGGGGATTCCCAGTCAACTGAGCCGCGTCATTCGCAATCTGCTGCAAAATGCACTCCAATATACACCCGCAGGCGGGCAGGTAGAGGTAACGCTACACCAACAGCACCAAGAGGCGGTATTCACCGTCACTGACTCTGGTATCGGTATCGTAGCAGCGGATCAGGAGAAGATTTTTGACCGCTTCTATCGCGTTGCTAGAGATCGCGGGCGGCAACAGGGCGGAGCAGGGTTGGGATTGGCAATCGCCCAAGCAATTCTCCATCACCATCGCGGACGGATTCAGGTTAAGAGCGACTTGGGTCAAGGCAGTACGTTTACCGTATATTTGCCACTATCAACAAAAACCGACCCTCAATTTCATTAACATTTCATCGGCTGCCGTCAAAATAAGTCATGGCTCGCTTTGAGGCGCAGAAATGTTGAAGTGGTTGCGATCGCCCCTTGTTTTTTTGGTACTGTTGTTGCCCCCTGCAGCCTACAGTCATGCTGGGCATGGAAACGAGTTTCACGCCCCCACAGCGGGGACTGGGCCGACGGCAGTCGAGGTGGACGCGACTACCCAAGAGCAATTGGGGCTGCGGTTAGAAACGGTGCAACCCCGTCCGCTGGCTGCCATTTTAGAGGTGACGGGTGAACTGGTGGCGTTGCCCAATCAGCAGGCCGTAGTAACCATGCCCGTACGCGGTACCCTACTGCGGTTGCTGGTGCAGCCGGGCGATCGGGTTCGTGTCGGCCAGCCCTGAGCCATTCTGGCTAGCCCTGAACTGGCGGAACTGCGAACCAGTGCTTTGGATCGCCAAAGTGAAGCCCTCATGAGTGTACGGGCGGCGGAAGCAGATCTGCGCTTTGCCCAGCAAAATTTCCAACAACAGCAACGGATTGCCGCTGCTACCTTCCGCGAAGCGCAAGTCAAAGTCCAAGCGGCGCAAGAACGCTTTGATCGCGAACTATTGAATGCCGGTGCCATTGCCCGGCGAGCTTTTTTAGCCACAGAAGAGGAGTTAGCAGCCGCCCAAGCCCAACTTGCCCAAGCCCAAAGTCAACTCCCCCCTGCTGAAGCCTATGCCCAACTGCAACGCGCCCAAGCCCAAGTGGCGGTAGCTCGCGATCGGCTACACCTCAGTCAACAGACCTACCGCACCCGCCTGCAACAATTGGGCACAACCGCCAATGCCGATGGCAGTGTCACGATCACAGCTCCCATTGCTGGTACGGTGGTAGAGCAAAGGATTACTCCCGGCGAGGCCAGTGAAGATGCTGGTAAACCCCTCCTCAAAATTGTCAATGGCGATCGCCTCCAAGTTGTTGCTTACCTTACAGAAGCACAGCGAGCACAGGTGGCTGTGGGTCAAGCTCTAAATATCACTGTTGCAGGACTTCCCAATCGTGTTTTCCGCAGTCGTATTGAACTCATTGATAGTGTCGTTGATCCCGCCACGCAGCAAGTTGCGGTACGCGCCAGCTTGGCTAATTCCAGCCAAAAACTCAAATCTAGTAGCTTTGCGACTGTCCAAATTTTTGACGATCGCCAAACCCGCAATGCCGTGATGATTCCCCAGTCCGCGATCGTGGAGCCAGTCGATCAGCCCCCCCTTGTGTTTGTGCAGAATGGTACTGCCTTTGAAGCTGTCGAAGTGACCCTTGGCCAGCGAGTTGGCGATCAGGTAGAAGTGATTAGCGGTCTTTATGGGGGCGATCGTATTGTTACCCAAGGTACGATGCAACTCTATGCCCAATCTCTGTGGGGGGATACCTCAACCGCTACTTCAGACACAAAACCGGAAACAGACTCTCCACCGTGGATTTGGTTGGGGGCGGCTGTTGGGGCGATCGCTCTATTTGGGGCAGGTCTAGGTTGGCAAGCCTATCGAACACAACGGCTGAATTCCGCAGCGCATACCGAACCCTCTCAATCTTCTACCCCCACGAAGGTCAACCCTTAGAAATCGCAAAATGCCACTCGATCTTCTCCATTCTGAGGGGTTTGTGTGTCACGAGGACAGGGTGTCTGCCAAACTAGGCAAGATATTAGTTAGAGTTTTGAACACCTTGAACAGGCAGATAGTGATGCGATCGCCCCCCCCAAAAACGGTTGTTGATCTCCCCACCGTCACCCTCACCCTCGAAAGTCAGGGGAAAATGTTGACCTATTCCCTGACCCAACCGGAGCATCGCCTTGGACGCGATTACCAATGGGCGGATTTAGTAGTGCCCGATGAGCCACTCTGGTCAGTGATTTCCAACCGCCATGCCGTTTTTAAGCAACAGGGGGCAACCTACTACCTTTGGGATGGAGATGGCCATCAACGCCGCAGCACCAATGGCACGTTCTACCACCAACGCCGCATCGGCATTGAAGAGGGCTTTGCCCTTGGGGAAACCCTACGTCTAGAGATTGGCCAAAACCCCAGAAATAAGGTGCAACTACTGGTGCAGATCCAGTCTTTGGGAGCGGCGAGTCCACCTCCTTTGCCCCAGCAGCGCCGCCTTGTCCTCAAAGCCCTCAAGGAATGGCCGCTGACTTTAGGGCGCGAAACCAGCAACAGCTATCAGCATTGGCAATTGGCTGCCCCCACGGTCTCCCTACGCCATGCCAGTATTGATCGCACGGGTGCGGGTCTCTATATTTTGCGAGATTTGGGCAGTACCAATGGCACCTATGTCAATGATCAATTGCTGAGGGAACCCTACACGCTGCGCAATGGCGATCAAATTCGCATTGGCCCCTTTGTCCTGCTCTACCGCCACGAGACCTTGGAGATTACGGATCAGGGCAGCCACATTCGCATTGATGCTTGGGGATTGGAACGATGGGTGAAAACGGCTGCCGGCGATCGCTCCCTCTTGCAAGAGGTCTCCTTTGTGGCGGAGCCGACGCAGCTTGTGGGTATTGTCGGTGGCAGTGGTACGGGGAAATCCACCCTCTTGAAAGTGTTGATGGGGCTGGCTCCCCTTCAGGCAGGACAGGTGCTACTCAATGGTCTCGATCTGCATCGCAATCTTGCCACCTACCGTCACCAAATTGGTTATGTACCCCAAGATGATATTGTCCACGCCCGCCTCACGGTCGCCGAAGTCCTGAACTATGCGGCGCAACTGCGCTTACCAGCGGATACCGATGCCCAAAACCGCAAAGCCGCCATTCAGCGAGTTCTTGAACAGGTGCAGTTAACGGGAACTGAAGATCAACTGGTGGCGAGTCTCAGTGGCGGTCAGCGCAAGCGGGTGAGTATTGCCGTTGAGCTATTGGCCAACCCCAAGCTCTTTTTCCTTGACGAACCCACCTCGGGTCTGGATCCGGGGCTAGACTTTTTGTTGATGCAGTTGCTGCGGCAATTGGCAGATGAAGAACGCACGATTGTCTTGGTGACCCATGCTACGAGTCATGTGCATTTGTGCGATCGCCTGCTGGTTCTAGGCTCGGGTGGGCGTCTTTGCTATTTTGGCTCTAGCGATCGCGCTTGTGAATTCTTTAGCGCTGATCGCCCCCTGAATTCCGTGGCTGAAATCTATGCCCTCTTGACTCCCGAAAATAGTGCCGAATGGAGTCAAAAATTTCGCCAATCCACGGACTATCAACGCTACCTTGCCAGCCACCTCAGCATGGGGCACCACTATGAGAGCACCAGTGTTTTGGGGGGCGAAAACCGTGCCAGTGCCGAATCCCCTCCCCAACAGCCAGCACCCCCTCACCTCTATCAATGGCGGGTGTTGTGTCAACGCCAGTGGCAACTCCTGTGGCGCGATCGCCTCAGCCTTGTCTTGAATCTGATCAGCGTCCCCATTGCCCTGCTGCTCACCCGCTTTGCTATTGATCGCTCCCCCTTTGTCCCCCAAGATCCCCCCGGCCTGCTGCAAGCGGCTCAAGCCCTGCGCATTCTCTTTGTCTTTACCTGTGCCTGTCTTTGGGTGGGACTCTCCGGCTGGGCGCAAGCTTTGATTACAGAGGTGGCCATCTACCGCCGCGAACGTCTTGCCAATCTCAGTCTCTGGGCTTACATGGCAGCCAAACTCACCCTTGGTAAGGGGATGGCTTTGGTACAAACACTGCTCATTACCCTTGTGGCACTGTTGGCCTTTGGTCTGCCGCAGGGTACCCTCCTCCCTTGGCCGGTGGGGTTTGGCATCACCACCTTCCTGACCCTAGTGGCCAGTCTCTGTTTAGGATTACTAGTCTCTGCTGCTGTGAATAACAGTGATCAAGCCAGCAAGATTTTACCGCCATTGCTCCTGCCGCAAATTATTTTTGCCGGTGTCCTCTTTAAGCTCACGGGCGTTGCGACTGTCCTCTCTTGGCTGACGATTGGCCGTTGGACAATGGGTGCCTATGGTGCCTTGATTGACGTGAATGGCATGGTACCGCCGCCCCTCGATTTTGGCCTTTTTGAACCACCGCCTCAGCCCTTTGATCCAACACCTGTCTATGCTCCCACTTGGGGTAATCTGCTGCTAAATTGGGGACTGCTGATCCTCCACAGCCTCATTTACACGGGCGTGGCCACCTATTTGCAATGGCGCAAAGCGCCACCTTAAGGCCATCGGGGGTTGATCTTCCAACCAGAGGCAGGGTTCAACCGCATATTGACTCATTACAATTGTGCATATTTACTTATTGCAATTATGGCTGTCCTGCGAGATGATCTAACAAATGACCCAAAATTGTTCCTATTGAACATAGACTGCTGCCGCACCCATGGAGAGCGATGTTGTTTCCCTGTATGGGCGCGATTATATCCCCATTGTCGCCCCGCCCCCGCCGGCTACTAAAATTCGAACTCACCCGAAAACGGTTCCGGTGCTCAAGGACGACGATGTGCTGCTCATTTGTGATGAGTTGGGCAATATCTGTAATGACGAGCAGCAAACGGCTATTACAGGTTTATTTTGTCAGGATACCCGCTTCCTCAGTCAGGCGGAATTGCGCGTGGGGGGCGATCGCCCGATTCTGCTGAGTTTTCATTGTACAGGTAGCCATGCGCTCAAGGTGGTGTGCACCAATCCCAAGCAACCTTCTCTGCCCGCGGAGGCCTTAGCAATTGAACGATTCCTAGTGGTGCGGGGTGCCCTCTTTGAAACGATTCTCATCACCAATCATCAGGCGCAGCCGGCCAGCGTGGAGATTCGTTTAACCTTTGCGGCAGACTTTCAAGATTTATTTGAAATTCGCCAATACGGCGGTGGTCGCCCACAGCGGGGAAAAACGCTGCAACCCGTCAGTTGTGAATTGCGCCACACCAAAGGACGGGCGGATCTGTGCTTTGCCTACCAAGGGCTTGATGGCGCCCTTATGGAAACCCAAGTGCAGTTCTTGGGCACCCCTCCGGATCGTCTTGATGACACCACCGCCCTCTGGCGTCTCAAGCTAGAACCCCAAGGCTACCACAGCATTCACTATTGCATCCGCCCCTTTACCAATGGGGCACCCACAGCCCATGTCCCTGTGCCTTCATCCCTAGCGGCTGCCGATCAAGCGGCTCAACAGGAGCGGCAACAGTGGTGGTCAGACTGCACGGAAATTGTCACCTCAAATCCGCAGTGGAATCGCATCCTACGGCGGGGGATGGCAGATCTCTATATGCTCTTGCAGTCCTTTGGCCATGGCAAGGTGCTGACGGCTGGCATTCCTTGGTTTGCCACCCTGTTTGGCCGTGACTCGATCATCTCAGCCATGCAGACACTGATCCTGAATCCAGCGATCGCCCGTGATACGCTGCGCACCCTTGCCCATTACCAAGGGAAACAGGTCTGTCCTGAGCGCGATGAGCAGCCGGGGAAAATTCTCCATGAACTGCGCTTTGGCGAGATGGCGCGCAACCGCGAGATTCCCCATACCCCCTACTATGGTACGGTGGATGCCACCCCCCTGTGGCTGATGCTCTATGCCGACTACTACGCATGGACGGGCGATCGCACCACGGTCGAGGCGCTCTGGCCCCATGCCCTTGCGGCAATGAACTGGGTGGATCAACAAATGGCCGCCACGGGCTACCTCACCTACGATCGCCAAGCAGCCAAAGGCATTGACAACCAAGGCTGGAAAGATTCTGGCAATTGTATCGTCAACCGTCGCGGTCAACTGGCTCACAGTCCCATTGCCCTCTGTGAAGTTCAAGGCTACGTCTATGCCGCCAAAACCCGTCTGAGTGCCCTTGCTCGAGACTTTGGCTATGGCGAGTGGGGCGATCGCTGGCGGCAGCAAGCAACGGATCTCAAAGCTCGCTTTAACCGCGACTTTTGGCTTGAACCGGAGGGATTTTATGCCCTAGCCCTCGATGGCGAGGGTCGCCCCGTTGATAGCCTCACGTCCAATGCAGGTCAGTGCTTGATGACAGGAATCTGTGACCCCGAAAAAGCCCAACGGGTCGGACAACGTCTGCGGCTGCCGGATCTATTCAATGGTTGGGGCATTCGTACCCTCAGCAGCACCTCCCCTGCCTACAATCCCATTGGCTATCACTTGGGGTCGGTCTGGCCCCACGATACGGGTCTGATTGCCTTGGGGCTGCGCGCCATTGGTGATAGTGACTTTGCCCTGACCTTGGTGGATACCCTTTTTGATATGGCCTGTCGGCAGCCAGATTTGCGCCCACCAGAACTTTTCTGTGGCTTCGATCGCCAGACCTATCCCCAACCGGTGCAATATCCCGTGGCCTGCTCTCCCCAAGCTTGGGCAACGGGCAGTCTGTTTCAATTCATTCAGATCATGGCTTGGCCGCTGGTGGATGTGCCCCAAGGCAAGTTTTTGGTGCATCAGCCCCTGTTGCCCAACAGTATCGAGGAACTCCACCTCCGTAATTTGCGGGTCGGTGACACTCGCTTTCACCTGCGGCTTTGGCGCACGGGCGAGAAGGGCTGTGACTGGGAAGTACAGCCGGCGTAACGAATCGTAACTCGGGACGATCGCCCTCGCTAGAGTAGAGGTGGCTCAGTTCCCAACCTCTGTAACGCAAGCAACAGCATGACCCGAACCACCGCCTACGACATTTGGCGCGCCGGTCATCAACCCCTGCGCCCCCTCTTTGCCCCCAAAAGTGTTGCTGTCATCGGTGCCAGTGAAAAAGAAGGCAGTGTTGGCCGCACCCTTCTCTGGAATCTGATTCAAACCCCCTTTGGCGGAACGGTTTTTCCCGTCAACCCGCGCCGCAGTTCGGTGTTGGGCATCAAGGCCTATGCCCGTGTGACGGCGATCCCCGAAGCGGTTGATCTCGCAGTCATTGCCACCCCTGCGGCTACAGTACCAGCGGTGGTTGCCGAGTGTGCAGCAGCGGGTGTGAAGGGGGCAATTATTGTCTCGGCGGGATTTCGGGAAGTGGGGGCGGCGGGTCTTGCCCTCGAAGAAGAGATTTTAGCCATCGCCCATCAGGCGCGGATGCGCATTATTGGTCCCAATTGTCTGGGAATAATGTGTCCGCCCACGGGGCTGAATGCTACCTTTGCCGCGACAATGGCGCGATCGGGTCATGTCGGCTTTCTCAGTCAAAGTGGCGCCCTGTGCACTTCGATTTTGGACTGGAGTTTGCAGGAGAATGTCGGCTTTAGTGCTTTTGTTTCCATTGGTACGATGCTGGATGTGGGCTGGGGCGACCTCATTTACTACCTAGGCGATGATCCGCAAACCCGCTGCATTGTTATTTACATGGAATCTCTGGGGGATGCGCGATCGTTCCTCTCCGCCGCGCGGGAAGTGGCCTATGTCAAGCCGATTATTGTCATCAAAGCAGGACGTACTGCCGCCGCCGCTCAGGCCGCCGCTTCCCATACCGGGGCATTGATGGGATCCGATGCAGTGGTGGATGCGGCCCTAGAACGCTGTGGGGTGCTGCGGGTGGAAACCATTGAAGATTTGTTTGACATGGCCGAAGTCCTCGACAAGCAATCGCGCCCCAAAGGCCCCCATCTGACGATTCTCACCAATGCCGGTGGACCTGGGGTCTTGGCCACTGATGCCCTGATTCGGGCGGGTGGTAAACTCAGTCCCCTCTCTGGGGATACCCTACAGGCACTGAATCAAGTGCTCCCCCCCGCTTGGAGCCACGGTAACCCCGTGGATATTTTGGGGGATGCCACTGCGGATCGCTATCTCAAAGCTCTGCAATACTGTGAAACTGATGCCAACAGTGATGGCCTACTGGTGGTGCTGACGCCCCAAGCTATGACCGATCCGCTGGCGATCGCCCAAGATCTCGCTACCTATGCCAAAAACCGTCCCAGTGGTGCCAAGCCGATTCTGGCCAGTTGGATGGGGGGCACAACGGTCAAAGGGGGAGAAGCGATTCTCAATCAGGCGGGCATTCCCACCTATGCCTATGCCGATACCGCTGCCCGCATCTTTAGTTATATGTGGCGCTATAGCGATCACTTGCAGGCGCTTTACCAAACCCCCTCGCTGCCCCTAACCACCACCCCCCCGGATCGGAATGCTGTCAGTCAACTCTTTGAGCACGTGCGCAGTGAGGGGCGTACCCTATTAACGGAGTGGGAAGCCAAGGCGGTTCTTGCTGCCTACGGCCTACCGGTGGTGGAAACCTGTATTGCCCGCAGTGAAGCAGAGGCAGTGGCTGCTGCCGATCGCCTAGGGTATCCTGTGGTTCTCAAGCTCTATTCACCCACAATTACCCACAAAACGGATGTCGGGGGTGTTGCCCTCAATCTTCCCGATGCGGCTGCGGTCATTACCGCCTACCAACAGATTGAGAAAAATGTCACCACTGCTGCTGGCGCAGGTCATTTTGCTGGTGTCACCGTGCAGCCGATGATCCCATGGAAGGGGTTTGAACTCATTTTGGGCAGTTCCACCGATGCTCAGTTTGGGCCGGTGATTCTCTTTGGTACGGGGGGACAGTTGGTGGAAGTCCTCGAAGACACCGCGATCGCCCTTCCCCCCCTGAACACCACCTTGGCACGCCGTCTGATTCAGCAAACGAAAATCTCCCGTGCCTTTGCCGGCGTGCGAGGCTGGCCAGCCGTCAACCTTGCCCTATTAGAAGATCTGCTGGTGCGCTTTAGCCTGCTGGTGGTGGAGCAGCCGTGGATTAAGGAAATTGACATCAACCCCCTCTTGGTGGCACCCCCGGATCGCCTGATGGCCTTGGATGCCCGCATTGTGCTCCACAAAGAGGAAAGCACCTTTGTCAAGCCTGCGATTCGTCCCTATCCCACCCAATACGTGAGTCCTTGGCAGTTGCGCGATGGTACCCCAGTGCTGATTCGACCGATTCGGCCAGAGGATGAACCCCTAATGCGGCAGTACCATGCCACCCTCTCGGAGCAGAGTGTCTATTTGCGCTATTTCCACCTGATGAAGTTGTCGCAGCGGGTTGCCCACGATCGCCTAGTGCGCATCTGTTTTGTGGACTACGATCGCGAGATGGCTCTGGTGGTGGAGCATCAAGGCGCCAGTGAACCGCAAATTATTGGTGCGGCTCGCCTCAGTAAGGATCACTTTAGCAATACAGCCGAGTTTTCGATGTTGATTAGCGATCGCTGGCAGCGGCAAGGCCTTGGCACTGAATTACTACACCGCTTGATTCAAATTGGCCGCGATGAGGGGCTAAGTGCCATCCACGCCTATGTTCTCAAGGATAACGAGGGGATGATGCGTATTTGCCGCAAATTGAACTTTGAGTTTGCTGCCGGTGATGATCCCAGCGTTTGGTTTGTGCAGCTGGATCTCTAGGGGGCAATCCAAGGGGCATTGAGATAGGACAATAGTTTCCGTTGAGTCTATTGCGGAAAGAGTGAACAAGGTAACTCAGATCGGTGTTATTGGTGGCGGTCAGTTGGCTTGGATGTTGGGGCTGGCGGCCAAGGAAATGGGACTCTCGCTGTGGGTACAAACGTCTGCGGCAACGGATCCAGCCGTCGCGGTTGCTGCGGGGGTCTGCTATGGGGCGATCGCCGATGTGGCAACGACAGCGCAACTGGCTAAGCAGGTTGATGTGATTACCTTTGAGAATGAGTTTGTCGATCTCGAGGGGTTGCAGCGCCTTGAACAGCAGGGGATTTGTTTTTATCCCCGCCTTGCCTCCTTGGCTCCCCTCTTGAACAAGTACCAGCAGCGCCACTTTTTGCAACAACTGGGGATTCCTGTACCCGCCTTTGGCTATTTGGGCGATCGCCCGCCCAGCATTCCCTGTGTGATTAAAGCCTGTCGCCACGGCTATGACGGCCAAGGCACATTTGTCATCTCCGATGAGCAGGCATGGCAGCAGTTTCAGCAGCGTTGGCCAGAAATTCCGCCCCAAGGGTTTTTGGTGGAAGCCTTTGTGCCCTATGTCAAAGAACTGGCGATCATGGCAGCGCGATCGCCCCAAGGAGACATTGCCCTATACCCCGTGGTGGAAACGCAGCAGGTGGCTGCCATCTGTCGCTGGGTGATTGCCCCTGCCCCGGTTGACCCCCAAGTGAGTGAGCAAATTCAGCAGATTGCCCGCCAAATCCTAACGGCACTTGATGCTGTGGGTATTTTTGGCATTGAGTTTTTCCTCACAGCCACGGGTGAGGTACTCGTGAATGAAATTGCGCCCCGCACCCACAATTCTGGGCATTACACCATTGATGCCTGCGTCACGAGTCAATTTCAGCAGCACTTGCGCGCCATTAGTGGCCAGTCCTTGGGCAGTCCCGCCATGCAGGTACCGGCAGCGGTGATGGTAAATCTCTTGGGCTTAGCCGAACCGCAGGTTGACTATGGGGCAAAATGTCAGGTCTTGGCGGCTCTCCCCCACGCGAACCTTCACTGGTATGGTAAAAGTCAAACCTACGCGGGTCGCAAGTTGGGTCATCTTACAGTGCTGTTGGCAGAACCAGCGGCAGCCCTACCCATGATCCAGCACATTGAAGCCCTCTGGTATAGTACGCCTGTTGCTGTGTGACCGTTCCTGCTAATGCGTTCTCACTCCTTCCCTCAGCCCCTTGATCGCGCTGCTTTGAGTGTGTTCCTTGTGGTGCTGGTGCTGACCCTTTTGCTGTTGTGGGGGGGCGATCGCACCCAGGCCCAAGTGCGGGACTTTACATGGCAAAACCGCGATGTGGGGTCTGACGATCGCGCCTTTATCCTCGCCTTTAATCGGCTGATGGATTGGTCATCGGTGGCGGCGCATCTCAAGATTGAGCCACCCCTTGAGGGCAAGGCCAGTTGGTCGGGTCGTCGTTTTGCCTACACGCTGACACAGCCGATTCCCTACGGTCAAACCTTCAAAGTCTCCCTCGAGGATGCCGTTTCTGTGCCCCAAGGGAAACCAATCAAACCCTTTCAGGGACAGTTTCGCAGTCGCGATCGCGTGCTGGTCTATCTTGGCTCCGGGGTTGAAGAGGGGCGCCTCATCCTCTATAACCTGACGCTGCAACGGAAGATATTCCTTACACCTGCCAATCTACGGGTGTTTGACTTTCAGCCCTATCCTGCTGGCGATCGCATTCTCTTTAGTGCCGGTCAGCGCGGCGAGCAAATGGGTTTTGACCCCCAACTGTACACCGTGACTACCGGGCTATACTTCAATGCCCCTGAAACCCCCCGCCGGCAACCTCGACCCGTGGGCGAAATTTCCCTGATCCTTGACAATAGCGAGTATCAAAACCTGCGCTTTCAGTTGGCCAATGATGGCAGCAAAATCGTGGTTCAGCGGGTAAATCGTCTCCAGCCTGCGGATAGCTCCCTGTGGCTCCTCGATGAAAATTTTCAGCCTCGGCGGCTCAACCAAGCGGCTGCCGGTGATTTTCGCATTGCCCCCGACAACCAGCATTTAATCATTGCCCAAGGGCAGGGGTTAGCGATTGTGCCCCTAGAAGCCGGCAATGGTGAGAGTGACTTTGACTTTTTGCCCCAGTATGGCATGGTGCTGGACTTTAGCCGCGATGGCCGGCAAGTGGCAGCGGTGAAGTTTAACCCCAATTTCTCGCGATCGCTCTATGTGGTGGACATCTTTGGCGAGCATAGGGAACTGCTAACCATCAATGGCTCAATCATTGCCGGCCAATTTGACCCCAAGGGGGAATTTCTCTATGCCATCCTCACCCGCATTGAAGGGGAAGGCTCTTACCGCGAAGTTCCCTATCTTGCCCTCTTTGATCTGAAAACTAAGGAACTGTTCAAGCTCAAAGATTTTGACCCGCAGCAGGAACTCTACCTCAGCTTGGCACCCGATGGCCGTACATTGGCCGTTGACGCTGTTGAGGGACGGGAAATGCCCGATGTGGTGGATAATAGCGATCTGTATAGCGAGACTGCCCCTGTCAACCCCAGTCCCAGTGATCTGGCAGAACTGCCCACTGACCCCCAAGCACCCCCCCCGCCACCGCGTCAACTTTCCCCCCAACAACATCAAATTTGGCTTTTCCCCCTAGAATTAAATCAAGATAAAATTGCTGTTGGGATGCCAGAACCTTTGGCACCCGGCTTGCACGCACGGTGGTTACCCTAACATGGCAGCAGGAACGGGTCGGGTCGTCCTCAATCACTCCACTCACATTGAAGGTCTCATTCCCGTCTTGGAAAAATTGGCCAAGGTGGCAGGCATTAGTACCCTCACGCCCGGTGTCATTGCTCCCGTCAAAGGGAAATCCCCCCATCTGCATCTACGGGTGTCGGTGCCCATCAAAGGTGGGTTTAAGCTGATTGCGCGGCGAGGCAAAACGGTGCAGGAGGTGTTTGTCATTACCCAACTCAGTGAAGCAGAACTCAAGGCTGCTATTGATGCCGTGCTGGCTTCCAAATGATCCATGCTCAAATCCATTGGCCAACGCTTTGAACCCCTTGGGAATGACACCAGCCGCCTTGTTCTCAAACGCTTGGGGGAAGCCCTGATCACGCTGCTGTTGGCCTCGGCGTTAAGTTTTGCCATTATGCAGTTGGCACCGGGCAACTATCTGGACAATCTCAAGGCGGATCCCCAAATTTCTTTGGAACGCCTGCAGGAATTGGAGCGGCAATTTGGTCTTGACAAGTCGCCCGTGGAGCAATACTTGCACTGGCTGTGGCAGATTATTCGCTATGGCAACTTTGGCACTAGTTTTGTCTACCAGCGATCGGTGGCCTCCCTATTGTGGGAGCGGGTACCCGCCACCCTCCTGTTGTCCGTAAGTTCCATTCTGCTCACTTGGGGATTAGCCATTCCCTTAGGTATTTGGGCAGCGGTGACGCAAGATCGTTGGAGCGATCGCCTGCTGCGGGTCATTAGCTACATTGGCCAAGGCTTTCCCAGTTTTATTACGGCTCTGTTGCTCCTGTTTCTGGCGCAAAGTACGCCTTTGTTTCCCGTAGGGGGCATGACCAGTTTGTTTTACGACGACCTCCCTTGGTGGGGCAAAGTTCTGGATATTGCTTGGCACCTGATTTTACCGACTATCGCCCTCACCCTCAGCAGTTTTGCGGGTTTACAACGGTTGATGCGGGGTAATTTACTAGATGTGCTGCGGCAAAACTACATTCAAACGGCACGAGCCAAGGGACTCCCAGAATCGCGGGTGATCTACGTCCATGCCCTACGCAATGCGGTGAACCCCCTCATTACCCTGTTGGGTTTTGAATTTGCCAGCCTCCTCAGTGGTGCTTTTATTGCCGAGTTTTTCTTTAACTGGCCGGGTCTGGGGCGCTTAATTTTACAGGCGGTAACTGCCCAAGATATTTACGTGGTCATGGCCAGCCTGATGATGGGGGCAGTGATGCTGATTATTGGCAACCTCCTTGCAGATTTACTCCTGAAATGGGCTGATCCCCGCATTCGGTAACCCCGCAGAACCCAATTTTTACAAAAATCTATAGAGAGGCAACAGCTGAGCAAGGCGCTGGCTGGGCTTTGAGGCAGTAGCACCAATGGAACCATGTACAATGGGGCAAAGAGCAGTTTGAGGCTAGTCAGCCATGGGTCTAAACGTGGTTCATCTAGTGGGTCGTGTCGGCAGTGATCCCGACGTTCGCTATTTTGAGTCGGGGAGTGTGAAGTGTCGGCTGACCTTAGCCGTGAATCGCCCCACCAAGGAGGATCAGCCCGATTGGTTTAACTTGGAAATTTGGGGAAAAACCGCTCAGGTGGCTGCTGATTATGTGCGCAAAGGAACGCTGTTGGGTATCAAGGGCAGTCTCAAGTTCGATCGCTGGCAAGACCGCAACACGGGGGCCGATCGCTCCTCGCCGGTCATTTTAGTTGACCGAATGGATATTCTCAGTTCCAAGCGGGATACGGATCCCAGTGCCGTGCCAGCGGGCTATGTGCCAGAAATGTAGGGATACAATTAGGTTGCCAGTGCGTCCAATATCATTGTCCCTATAGCTGCTGCCATGCCCAATCCTGCCCGCGATCTTTGGCAGTCCATGACTCAAACCGTCACCCAAGCGGTACAGACGGTACACTCTCGCTTTGATTGGCAACAGGTCTCCCTGCGGGAAAATGCCCGCACGCCCGAACTATGGGTGGAGTTCAAAGGTCAACGCCAAGTCTTTCCCTTGGTGGGCGATCGCTACATTCTTGGCCGCAGTCAGAGCCGCGCCGATATTATTGTCGATGCCGAAATTGTCAGTGGCACCCATGCCCGCCTCAAACGCCTCACCCCCACAGGGGTCTTTCAAATTCAGGATTTGGACTCCACCAATGGCCTCTATCGCCAACGTAAGCGACTGCAAACGGCTGAGCTACACCATGGCGATGTGATCACCCTTGGACCACCGGAGGTGAAAGGCGCCGTTACCCTCCACTTCCACAATCCGCCCCCGCTATGGGTTGCGGTTCTCACCTACAGCATTTGGGGAATTATGGGCATCAGTGCCCTTGGGATTGGCTTGCTGAGTGTGGAAGCCAACAAAGTGGCGGTGCGTCCCCTGCCACCCCTTGAGCAAGGCCCGATTATTCTCCTTGATCGCCAAGGGGAACTGATCAATCCAGTCGAAGATCGCCCCCACCGCGAACTCAAACGGCTCAATGAGTTTTCCCCTTACTTAGTCCATGGGGTCTTGGCCTCTGAGGATGTGCGCTACTACTGGCACTTTGGTGTTGATCCTCTGGGCATGGCGCGAGCGGTAGTTACCAACCTATTAACCCGCCAAACACGCGAAGGAGCAAGTACCCTATCCCAGCAGTTGGCACGTACACTCTTTCGTTCCCATGTGGGGATGGATGAGAGCCTCGGCCGCAAGTGGCGCGAAATGGCGGTTGCCCTCAAGTTGGAATTTTTCTACAGCAAAGATGAGTTGCTCTTGGCCTACCTCAACCGTGTCTATCTGGGTATGGGCAATCGTGGCTTTGAGGATGCGGCGCAATTCTACTTTGATAAGCCTGCCAAAGACTTGACACTCAATGAGGCCGCCACCCTAGTGGGGATTCTGCCGGCACCGAACCGCTTTAACCCGGTGCGCGACTACGATGCGGCGGTGGATTATCGCAATCGGGTCATTTTGCGCATGGTGCAGCAGGGCTACATCAGCAAAGAAGAGGGCGATCGCGCCCGTCGCTCCCGCATTGAAATTAGCCCAAAGGCGCGAGAATGGCTCAGCACCCAGCGCTTTCCCTACTACACCGACCATGTCTATCAAGAACTGGCTCAACTCCTTGGCGATGAACTCGCCCAAGAGGGCAACCTGATTGTGGAGACAGGCCTAGACCCCCGCTGGCAAGAACTGGCCGAAACCAGTCTGCGCAATTTTATCACCAGCACTGGCAGCGCCTATGGGGTTCATCAGGGGGGACTGATTACCCTGCGGCCGAGGGATGGTCTGATTCTTGCCCTCGTGGGTGGCGTGGATTACCAAAAAAGCCAGTTTAACCGTGCCACCCTTGCCCTGCGTCAACCGGGCTCCACATTCAAGGTGTTTGTCTATACCGAAGCCCTCCTGCAAGGCCATAGGGCTGGTGAAACCTTTTCCTGCGCGCCCGTCTTCTGGCAGGGGCAACAGTTCGAGGGCTGCCGTGGGGGGGGTGGTGCCATGGATTTAGCCACCGCCTTAGCCCTTTCGGAAAATCCGATTGCTTTACGTCTTGCCCAAGCCGTTGGTTTGGAGGCCACCATTCGATTGGCCAGAGCAATGGGGATTACGACGCCTCTGCAAGCGGTGCCCGGCCTTGTTCTCGGTCAAAGTGAGACGACCCTCCTTGAAATGAGTGGTGCCTTTGCCGTAATCGCCAATGAAGGACAGCGCATTCCCCCCCATGCCATTGTTTCGGTGCGCGATGGCGGTGATTGTAAAAGTACAAACGACTGGCAGACCTGTCGCCTGATCTATGCCGCGAGTGATGAAAGGCCTCAACGGGTGCTCGATCCAGCGATCGCCAATGAAATGACGCATTTGCTGGCAGCTGTTGTCAGCCGGGGAACGGGTCGTGCCGCTGCCATTGGTCGTCCAGTCGCTGGCAAAACCGGCACTACCAATGATGGTCGCGATCTTTGGTTTATTGGCTATGTGCCCACTGCCGATGTTCTCACCGGAATTTGGCTGGGCAATGATGATAATAGTCCCAGCCAAGGCAGTAGTGGGTTGGCTGCTGCTCTTTGGGGCGAATATATGGGGCGTGCCCTAAATTAGAGTTCCTTGGGAAAGAAACGCACCGCTTGCGCGGCCACTTTCACAGGGGTACCAACGGGTAAATTCACAGCAAGGGGCTGGCGGGCATGGAAATCTTGACCGGAGGGCAGTTGAATGCAGTAGCGATACTCGCGACCAAGGAACTGGCGATCGCGAATCACAAAGCAGCTGGTTGCCGCAGTGTCTGGCTGCAATTGCACATCCTCTTCCCGAATCATCACCTCCCCTTCCCGCTTGGGGAGTGCTTCCGGCAGGGGAAACACGCCAACATCCGTGAGCACTTGAGAACCTTCAGCACAGGCGGGCAAAAAGTTGGCTTGGCTAATAAACCCAGCCACAAATCGCGAGGCCGGGCAGCAATAAATCTCCTCCGGTGTGCCCACCTGTTCAATTTTTCCTTTGCCCATAACGGCTAAGCGATCCGACAGACTCAGGGCTTCCTCCTGATCATGGGTCACAAAAATTGCCGTTGTCCCTGTGCCCTTGAGAATTCGGCGTAACTCTTCCCGCAGTTGCAGCCGCACTTGGGCATCCAGATTACTCAGGGGTTCATCCAGAAGAATCACCGCTGGTTGGGGGGCGATCGCCCGCGCCAAGGCAACTCGTTGCTGTTGGCCACCCGACAATTCATGGGGATAGCGCTTTTTCAGATCCGCCAGCTGCACTAGAGCCAAAACTGCTGCCACCCGCTCCTGAATTTGCTGCTTGCTCAGGCCTTGTTGTTGCAAACCAAAGGCAATATTCTCCGCCACTGTCAAATGGGGAAACAGGGCAAAGTCCTGAAAGACCATGCCCAAAGACCGTTGCTCAGGGGGCACAAAGACATTGGCCGCGGCCACACAGCGATCGCCTACCCTAATTTCCCCGGCATCGGGCGTGTCCAGACCCGCAATTAAGCGCAGTAAGGTTGTCTTGCCACAGCCTGAGGGTCCTAATAGACCCAGAATTTCCCCCTCCTGAACCCAGAGGCTGACATCGCGAATCGCAGCAAAGCGGCCAAAGGATTTATGTAAGTGCTCAACTTGGACGGCTGTTTGAAGCGTTGGCATCAGGGGAAGTGTGGTCATGATCACCCAGAAAGCGAACTGTCTGCAATCAGTAAAGCGAAGGAGCACCCACTGCATTAGGAATTATTTGCAGTACAGCCCTTTTCTGAAATATCGGGTACGTCAGGTAAGTGAAATGCTGACCCACACGTGCTTTCGCAGTGCTAAGCATATTCATCCCTGTGAAAAGGGCTGTAATTAGTGCTCCTCATATTCTGGCACAAAAGTCCTCGCTTGTTGCAGAGATTTTGCAATTGCTACACTCGCTGCCTAGGTTGCCATCCGCATCTAACTAGCATTGAGAATGCGTTGCACAATTTGCAGACCCGTCACCGCCTGCCAACCAAAGAGGATCACCAGAAACAGGTTGAGGGTCATGTGCAGGGCTCGAGCCGTCTCACTGCCCTTTTGCATAAAGGGAACTAAGCTAGCGGAAAGGGCAATCAGAGCCGTCATGGTCAGACCCACAATCAAGTGGGGCCCGACAAAGAGCTTGCCATTATTGATATAGGTCACAGCCATACCGCCAATCGTGCCCATCACCATTAGGGCGAGTAAGATGGCGCCAACTTGGTGGTGTTTGACGTTCACCTTGGCTTGGATCAGCGCTTTCTTTTTCTCGCCACTGAGGGAGCGCAGGCGACGGGTTTGAATCCCTAAATACATGGCATAAAGTGTGAGCGCAAAAAGAATCCACATCAGCACCGGGTGGGCAAAGGTAATCACCGGCTTAAGAGGCTCAGGAATTTCAATCATTGTTTTCGTGAACAGAACTCGGCAGGCAAAGCATTCATCGAAAGTTTGCTTTTCATATCGTAATACAGCCCTTTTCTAAAATATGGCCTACACCAAGGGGGCGCGAGGCTTCCGTAATTTTGACTGCTGCCAGCGTGTTCCATCCCCGCGAAAAGGGCTGTAGGGTTTACCCATCTGTTCTAAAGATGACAAAACGTTAGACTGAGAGCAGGACCTCTCCTTCGGTGTGTCAATCCTTGGGAACACGATTTATGATGAAAACTTTTTGGCAACGTCTCAAATCTGTCACCGCCATTGTGGCAGTGGGGGTATTGATTGCCCATCTTATCCTTGATAGTGGTGCCGCATGGGCCGCCCGCAGTGGTGGACGTGTCGGGGGTGGCTCCTTTAGTCGTCCGGCGCCCACCCGTTCCTACGGTGCCCCCCGCAGTGATTACGGCGGCTATGCTCAGCCCGTTCCAGTCTATGGCGGTGGTTTTGGCTTTCCCTTCCTGATTCCCTTCTTTGGTTTTGGCGGTGGCTTTGGCGGCCTATTCACGATCATTATGATTGGTGTGCTGGCCAATATCTTGATCTCCACCTTCCGCAACTTCCGCAATAGCAGTGATGAGTCAGAAATCTACCAAGACAACCCCGTGGTCTCGCTACATACGCTGCAGGTGGGACTCCTCGCCCAAGCTCGCGAACTCCAAGAGGAACTCAATCAACTAGCCCTCACTGCCGATACCGCAACGCCCGAAGGTCTGACCAAAGTGCTTCAAGAGGCAACCCTTGCCCTGCTGCGCCATCCCCAATACTGGGTCTATGCCCATGCCAGTAGCCAAGAAACCAAGCTGTTGCAAGCAGAAACCGCCTTTAACCAACTGGCACTTGCGGAGCGCAGTAAGCTGAGCGCTGAAACCCTCTCCAACTACCGCCGTGACATTAAGCAAACAGCGATCGCCCCCATTGTCAGCAATGATGTGGGTGAATATATTGTTGTAACTTTGGTGGTGGCTGCCACGGGTCGCTTGAAACTGCCCGCAGTCAATAATGACCTAGAGCTACGGCAAGCGCTGCAACAGTTGGGAGGCATTGGTAGCGATCGCCTACTGGCGGTCGAATTGCTCTGGCAACCCCAAGCGATTGGTGACACCCTC
The DNA here is from genome assembly GCF_031583455.1 of Thermosynechococcus sp. TG215. NCBI lineage: Bacteria > Bacillati > Cyanobacteriota > Cyanophyceae > Acaryochloridales > Thermosynechococcaceae > Thermosynechococcus > Thermosynechococcus sp. TG215. Next base: position 2,448,726 of record NZ_CP134178.1, read on the forward strand.
ACTGCCGATGAGTTGCTAATGGCCTATCCACAACTGAAGCACCTCTAACCCCTAGGCCCCCTGAGCGGCTAAATGTACCGCGCCCCGCAATCCCACCTCTGGATTCGTAATCACTGCAACGTACAACTGCTCCATCAGGGGGCGAAATCGTCCCTTACTCACAAACCCTTGGCGAAACGTGCCATCGGTCATTTTCGGCAGAATTTTGGGGGCAATCCCTCCGGCAATCAGCACCCCCCCCAAGGGCAAACTTTTCAGGGCAAGGTTGCCAGCCTCTGCCCCATAGGCATCCACAAACATCCGTAAGGCTTCTGCACACAGAGGATCCCCCTCAAGGCCGTATTGACTGATCACGGCGGCGCGATCCTCCACCTCTGCCATGGCTGCTGCAACCACTGCTGATTCGGGAGCAAAGTGGACACTCTTGAGATACTCGTAAATTGCCACTAGCCCCGCGCCAGAAACCACCCGTTCCACAGAAACTCGCTCGTAGGTTTGCCACAAATAGCGCAATAGACCCATTTCCTGTTCATTGCGGGGTGGAAAGTCGGTGTGGCCACCCTCTAGGGGCATCACTTGGTAGCGATCGCCCTGCCAAATCATCAGTGCTTCCCCCAAGCCAGTACCCGCTCCCAATAGGGCAATAGGCGCTTGGGGACGCCGCGGCCGCTCCTGAAGGACAACAAAATCCGTCGGCGGTAATACTAATGCACCATAGGCTACGGCTGCAAAATCATTCAGCAGCGTCACGCAAGGGATCTGCAATGCCGTTTCTAATTCGGCACCACTGACCCGCCAGCCCAAATTGGTGACCTGAGCCACTTGGTCAATCACAGGCCCCGGAATCCCCAGACAAGCCCGCTGTGGATGGGCAGGACTCTCCTTGAGGAACGTTTGCAAAAGAGTTGTCAAGTCAGGGAAATCGCGGCTGGCGTATTTCGCCCTGTGAAGCAAATGCCAATCACTGCCCACCACATCCCATAACTCGATGAGAGTTTTTGTGCCACCCACATCGGCGCCAAGTACAACGGTCATTGCCCACCCCTTGCTAACTCACGCTATGGGCTAACACTCGCTGCATCACGAGGGCGTAGGCATCCTCAATGGCGCCCAAATCTTGGCGAAAACGATCTTTATCGAGAATGCGCTTTTTAGGATCACTTTCATCTTGATTCCAGAGGCGGCAACTGTCGGGACTAATTTCATCCGCTAAAAGAATCTCCCCCGTCGGACTGCGGCCAAACTCCAGCTTAAAGTCCACCAAGGTAATGCCACACTCCGCAAAAAAGCGACTGAGATGGGTATTGACGGCCAAGGCCATTTCCTTGATCGTTGCAACTTCCTCATCTGTAGCAATCTGCAATAGGCGCAGGCGATCGCCTGTAAGGAGCGGGTCACCAAGATCATCATTCTTGAGGTAAAACTCCACCAAGGGGGGATTGAGTTCTAATCCCAAGGGCAATCCCGTCTGCCGACAAAGGCTTCCCGCTGCCCGATTGCGCACCACCACCTCAAGGGGAATAATCTCTACTCGCCGAATGTGCATCTTGTTTGGCGCCACTTGAGCAATAAAATGGTTGGGGATGCCCTGAGCCGCCAGATACTGAAACAAATGGCTGGCGATCGCGCAGTTCATCACTCCCTTGTTTTGGATCGAGCCACGCTTCTGGGCATTAAAGGCGGTGGCCTCATCCTTGAACTCCGCCAGCAAGATGTCTGGATCCGCTGTGGCATAAATAATCTTTGCCTTGCCTTCGTACAAGGGAGAGAACTGAGTCATAAAAAGAGGTGCGTCTAAAAGCCAGATCTAGCCTAGCAAAGGCAGTCCCCCAATCCACAGCAGCTTGCTATAGGATAATCCCAATGGCTAAACCCCTCTTCGGCAAATTGGCATAGACTGACGGCAGGAGATAGATAGCGATGCCTCACTTCAGTAATCAACAGGCAGAAAAACTGGCAGAAATTGGTGCCTTCCTCCGCGAAAAGCGAGGGGAAGTGGGTCTAAGTCTTGAGGAGGTGGCCGCCAAAACGTTGGTGCGCCAGTCAATCCTTGCAGCCATTGAAAATGCCAACCTTGAGGAGTTGCCCGAACCCGTCTATACCCAAGGATTTATTCGCCGTTTTGCCGATGCCCTTGGCCTTGATGGCAAAAGTATTGCCGCCAATTTTCCAACAGTGGCTGACCCTGTGGAGCGCCCCGATAAACCCAGTCTTCCCAGGGGCGATATAGGTTGGCAGTTGCGCCCAATTCACCTCTACCTAATGTACTTTGCCCTCGTGGCAGCAGCAGTGGCTGGGTTGGCCTATCTCTTTCGTCCTCAAGCCCAAAGCATCACCGATTTAGCCCCCGCACCGACCCCTACCGCGTCCCCCAGTCCCACACCCACCCCCACAGCAGCGGCAACACCGACGCCCAGCCCCACGACCCCTGAAACGGTTGAGGTCAAGTTGTCCCTCTCCGATGCCTCGTGGCTCGAGGTGGAAGCCGATGGTCGAGTTGTCTATGCTGGTATTTTGGAGTCGGGAACAGAGCGCAGTTGGCAAGCCAAGGAGCGTTTAATTGTCCGCACGGGGAATGCTGGCGCTGTCAAGGTGAGTGTCAATAATGGTCCGTCCCAACCGATGGGGCAACTGGGAGAAGTGACAGAAAAAGAATTTCTTGCTAGTCAGGCCACTTCAGAGAGGGCAACCACGTCAACAGCACCGGAGCGTACCGTTTCCAACTAGGTCACCCTCAATGGATGCAGCAACCACCTATCAAGTGGGGGGCAGTTTACCGACCACATCGGCAGTCTATGTCCGACGGCAAGCGGATGCGGATCTGTTGGCTGCCCTGACCGCTGGTGAGTTTTGCTATATTCTCAATTCGCGGCAAATGGGCAAATCCAGCTTGCGGGTGCAAGTAACACAGCAATTGATCACAATGGGGTACCGCTGTGCTGCCCTCGACATTACCAAAATTGGCAGCCAAAATATTCAACCCGAGCAGTGGTATGCCAGCTTTGTGGGTGCCCTCATTCAGGGATTTCAGTTAACTGATGTGGTCTCCTTGCGCGCTTGGTGGCGCGATCGCCAGCTGGTGTCACCCATTCAGCGCCTCAGTGATTTCGTAGAAACAGTGCTGCTTGCCCACACCCGTGAACCCCTTGTCATTTTTATTGATGAAATTGATAGTTTGTTGAGTCTGCCCTTTTCCACCGATGATTTTTTTGCTTGGATCCGCGCTTGTTACAACCAACGGGCAGATTATCCCGAATATCAGCGCTTAACCTTTGCTCTCTTTGGCGTGGCCACCCCCGATCAACTGATTCAAGATAAGCAACGCACCCCCTTTAACATTGGTTGTGCCATTGATTTACAGGGATTTACCCTTGCGGAAGCCACCCCCCTACTCAAGGGCATTGCCCATCTTAGCGACAACCCCGATCAACTCTTGGCGGAAATTCTCAATTGGACGGGTGGCCAACCCTTCTTGACCCAAAAACTCTGTCGCCTGCTGCAACACCACGGGTCATTTATGCCGGCGTCAACCCTCTCCCATGAGTTAGCCCAGTTTGTCCAAGAGCATATCCTTCAGGATTGGGAGCGGCAAGATGAACCCGAACACCTCAAGACCATTCGCAATCGCTTGCTGGCCGATGAACAGCGCATCGGTCGTCTCTTGGGTCTCTATCAGCGGGTTTTAGAAACGGGGGGTATTCCCCTTGATGGCAGTAGTGAGCAGCGAGCCCTCGCTCTAACGGGATTGGTGTGCCAGCGCCAAGGCAAATTGCAGGTGTTTAACCCCATCTATGCCCAAGTTTTTGATGCCCAGTGGGTTGAGCAACAGTTGGCACAACTGCGCCCCTACAGTGAGGAGTTCCAAGCATGGCTGCGCTCTGGGGGCAGTGATAGCTCCCGTCTCCTGCGGGGACAAGCCCTTGAGGAAGCGTTGATCTGGGCCAGTGGCAAAAGCCTCAGTGATCTGGATTATCAGTATCTTTCTGCCAGTCAGGAGGCCAACCAGAAAGCGATTCAAGACACGTTACTGCTCGAGCGCCAAGAAAAGGAGACGATCAGTGCTGCCAACCGCATTCTCGAGGCAGCTCGCCAAAAAGCCAGTCGTCTGACCCGCCGCGCCCTCATGGCTCTTGGTATTGTTTCTGTGATTTCTCTGGGGGTAGCGGCAATTTTGGCAAAAACCTATGCAGATCTACAAGCCTCCCAAGAAAGTCTAGCCCTTGAGCAAACCAGTAATGATCTTCTGGAACAGTTTCAAGCCCAAGAGTTACCCGCCCTTTTAGCAGGTATTGAGGCAGGACGCCACTTAAAACGACTGGTGGGCGATCGCCCCCTGAGTCAATACCCTACGACGCGCCCCCTCTTTGTGCTTAATTTTCTCCTCGATCACATTCAAGCCCGCAACCAATGGCAGAGTGACAATACCCCCCTGATGGCGGCCTTTTTGACGGCTGATGGTCAGCAGTTCAGCATTAGTGAAAGCGGCGTTGTCGAATTTTGGCGAGTGAACGGCGAGCGACTGAGTGCCCAGTCTTTGGAGATTGGCAATGTCAAACTGGCACGGATCAGCCCTAGGGGCGATCGCGTGGGTCTGCTCAATAATAAGGGCGAAATTTCCCTGTGGCGTGTCGAACTGCAAAAACTTATCTTTGAACGGCGTTTGCCTGCCTTACCGATCAATAACTTTCGCTTTAGTCCAGAGGGGCAGGAGTTGGCGGCCACCACAACTACAGGGGATATGCTGCGTTGGAGCCTTGAAGGGGAATTACTGGCCACTATTCCCACCCCTAGCCAGAGTATCAATAGCTTGAGTTATGCCATCAGGGGCGATCGCTTGGCCACTGCCGATGAAGAAGGCTGGATTCGGGTTTGGTCTCGTCAGGGGGAACTGCTCCAAGCATGGCAAGTCCAAGCCGATCTTCCCGTTCCCCAAACCAGTTTGACCTATCTCAGCAATGGCCAACTGGCGACGGTAGGCAAAGATGGCACCCTCCGCCTTTGGAACACCAAGGGGCAACAAATCAATCAATGGCGTGTCAGTGCAGCCCCAGTGTATTTTGTGGGTACGTCTCCTGTGGGCTATCGTCTATTGACCCTGAGCACAGATAACACGATGCGTCTGTGGCAGCCAACGGGTGAACTGATTGCTGAGTTGGGGAGTCATGAACGCCTGATCAATACCGTCAGCTTTAATCCAACGGGGTCAGTGCTCCTCAGTAGCGATCGCGGGGGGCAAATGACGCTGTGGTACCTCGATCATCACCGCACGGAACACTGGTTTGCCGATCAAGAAAGTATTTGGACAGTGGCCTTAGATCCCCAAGCAGCCACAGTGGTCACGGGGGGCAAAGATGGTCGCGTCAAGTACTGGCAACGGGATGGCACGCTCCTTGCCACAACCCCAGTTCTCGATCCTCAAGGCATCAACCAAGTGCTCTTTAGTCCCAGCGGCCAACAGGTGGCGATCGCCACCAAAGGGGGAAAATTAGTGATCTGGAACCTTGCGGATCGCTCCCAGCAAATCTGGCAACTGCCCATCGAGGCTACCCTCTACACCGTGTCCATAGATCCCCAACGACGGTACTTAGCCGCAGGCGATGAAAAAGGCACCATTTATCTTGTTGACCTCCAGCGGCCAGAGAACATTCAAAAGCGCAAAAGTGAAGGGGAAATTTGGAGCCTCAGCTTCCATCCGACACTCCCCCTGCTGGCGAGTACGGGGTCTGCGGGCACAATTGAGGTCTGGAATTTTGAGGGCGATCGCCTTGCCTATCGCCTGAACCCTGATGCAGGATGGCTGGCCAGTCTTGAATTTAGTGCCAACGGCCAATTTCTAGCGGCGGCTGGCGAAAGTGGCTCCGTCTATTTGTGGTCAATTCACGGCAAGAATGCCCCCAGCAACCCCCGTGTGTTTCGTGCTCACCAGCGCAGTATTGTCAGTCTCGGTCTTAGCCCCGATGGTGAAATGATTGCCACCGCCTCCCCCGATCGCAGTGTGCGGGTTTGGAACCAAAGAGGCCAGCTCATTACACTGATTGATCGTATTTCTGCCATTCCCTACAGCGTTGATGTGAGTGGCCAAGACGAACTTTATGTGGCGATTGGTACCGAGGATGACGAGGTCTTGATTAGCCCGCTGGCCACCCTAGGACAGTTATTAACCAGCGCCTGTGACTGGCTCAAGGACTACCGTCAACAAAATCCCGATGTTGCTCAAGCCTGTCCCTAAACGCTTGCAAGGGAAGCAAGGGGATTCGGAACCTCCTCGCTGGTGAATTGCCCCATCAGCACATACTCCAAGCGCAGCTTCAGCCACTGAATAAATTGCTGGTTGGTGGAGATAATGGCTGCGGCGGGCTGTGGACAACGCGCCTTCTGTTCAGCAAACTGGGGCTGCTCTAAAAACGCCGGCTCGGGCACCAGCCAAAAATCAATCTCTTTGCCTTGCTCCCGATAGTGACGCTGTCGCTCGCGAAACACTTCCTCAAGGGGTTCTTCCTCAGTCAAAAACTTTTTGCTTGCGAGAATGTAATAGTACGTCGCCATAGGGATCTATGCAAAACCACAACATATTCTATACAGTCCTCAGCTTAGCATAGGGGGAACCCCTGCCTCCATAACACTCTAGTTCTGAAGTTTTCTGAGGTTTCTGGTCGGAGCGATCGCTCTTCCTAGCCCATGCACCGCGACTCCCTCTTTTACCAACTGTTTGCCCAGCTGCCCCAAACCCTCTTTGACCTCTTGGGCAGAGACACACCGCAGGGGTATCGTTTTGAATCCGTGGAACTCAAGCAAACGGCCTTTCGCATTGATGGCGTCTTCGTGCCCCCCGACCCCTCGGGAATAGTCTATTTTTGTGAAGTGCAGTTTCAGCGGGACAACACCTTCTACGAACGATTCTTTGCGGAAATCTTTCTCTATCTGCGGCTGTATCGTCAAACCTTCTCTGATTGGCAAGCGGTGGTTATTTATCCCAATCGCCAAGCAGAACAAGAGTGTTTTGAGCCGTATCAATTGTTAGTGAATAGCGATCGCCTGCGTCGGGTCTATTTGAATGAACTCGGTTCACTTGAGGCGTTGCCATTGAGCCTAGCCCTGATGCAGCTCACCGTGTTACCCGAAGCAGAAATGCCGACAGCAGCACGGTTGCTGGCAGAGCGCACTCGCACAGAGGCAGTGCCAAGGCCAGAAGCCATAATGGAGTTAATCACAACCATTGTGCTCTACAAGTTCACCAAGCTGAGTCGCGAGGAGGTACTGCGCATGCTGGGGTTTACCACTGAAGAACTAAAGCGGACGCGATTTTATCAAGAAGTGTATGCTGAGGCACGAGAGGAAGGGCGACAAGAGGGGCGACAAGAGGGGCGACAAGAGGGGCGACAAGAGGGACGAGAAGAAGGACGGCAAGAAGGATTGCAGCAAGGAGAAGCAGCCGTTGTCCTACGGCAGTTAAGGCGGCGGTTTGGTAGTGTGCCCAATGACCTTGAAGAACGGATTCGTCAGCTCTCTCCCGATCAAATCGAAGCGTTGGCAGAAGCACTTCTAGACTTCACTGACCTAGAGGAAGTGTTTGCGTGGCTAAATCGCTCTTCCTAGCCCATGCACCGCGACTCCCTCTTTTACCAACTGTTTGCCCAGCTGCCCCAAACCCTCTTTGACCTTTTGGGCATAGACACCCCTCAGGGGTATCGTTTTGACTCAGTCGAGTTGAAGCAAACCGCCTTTCGCATTGATGGCGTCTTCGTGCCCCCTGACCCCTCGGGAATAGTCTATTTTTGTGAAGTGCAGTTTCAGCGGGACACTACCTTCTACGAACGATTCTTTGCTGAAATCTTTCTCTACTTGCGTCTGTATCGCCAAACCTTCTCTGATTGGCAAGCGGTGGTTATTTATCCCAATCGCCAAGCTGAACAAGAGTGTTTTGAGCCGTATCAATTGTTAGTGAATAGCGATCGCCTGCGTCGGGTCTATTTGAATGAACTCGGTTCACTTGAGGCGTTGCCATTGAGCCTAGCCCTGATGCAGCTCACCGTGTTACCCGAAGCAGAAATGCCGACAGCAGCACGGTTGCTGGCAGAGCGCACTCGCACAGAGGCAGTGCCAAGGCCAGAAGTCATAATGGAGTTAATCACAACCATTGTGCTCTACAAGTTCACCAAGCTGAGTCGCGAGGAGGTGCTGCGCATGCTGGGGTTTACCACTGAAGAACTAAAGCGGACGCGATTTTATCAAGAGGTTTATGCTGAGGCACGAGAGGATGGATTACAGCAAGGATTACAACAAGGACTACAGCAAGGACTACAGCAAGGACTACAGCAAGGACTACAGCAGGGATTGCAACAAGGATTGCAACAAGGACTACAGCAAGGAGAAGCAGCCGTTGTCCTGCGGCAGTTAAGGCGGCGGTTTGGCAGTGTGCCCAATGACCTTGAAGAACGGATTCGTCAGCTCTCTGCCGATCAAATCGAAGCGTTGGCAGAAGCACTTCTAGACTTCACTGACCTAGAGGCAGTGTCTGATTGGCTCGATCGCTCCGCCTAAGAATACTGCCTCGCGTGTTGATCTATTTGGGTTGACATGCCCTAGACCCAAGAGGGGTAACATCGGCTGTTAAAATTTGTGATGGACTATCCATACGTGCAGCATTTTTGCCCTTAGGAGAGAACTGATTTGAGCGAAGCAGCCGTTGCCATTGTCACTGGTGCCTCACGGGGAATTGGTCGGGCGATCGCCCTCGAACTGGCGAAAGAAGGAGCCACTGTAGTTGTCAACTACGCCCGTTCTGCTGAAGCTGCCCTTGAAGTGGTGCAAATGATTGAACAGCAAGGGGGAACAGCGATCGCGATTGCTGCCGATGTATCTATCCCTGAGCAGGTCGATACCCTTGTGGCCAAAACGGTGGACACCTATGGCCGCGTCGATGTGCTGGTCAACAATGCCGGCATTACCCGCGACACGCTGCTGCTGCGCATGAGCCTCGAGGATTGGCAGGCGGTGATTAACCTGAACCTGACGGGGGTCTTCCTGTGTACCCGTGCGGTGAGTAAACTGATGCTCAAGCAAAAGCGGGGACGAATTATCAACATTGCTTCGGTAGCCGGGCAAATGGGCAACCCTGGCCAAGCCAACTACAGTGCTGCCAAAGCAGGCGTGATTGGGTTTAGCAAAACTGTGGCCAAAGAACTCGCCAGTCGGGGCATTACCGTGAATGCCGTTGCCCCCGGTTTTATTGCCACTGAGATGACCGCTGGACTCAAGGCAGAGGACATTCTTAAATTCATTCCCCTAGGGCGGTATGGCGAACCCACAGAGGTGGCAGGGATGGTGCGCTTTTTGGCCTTGGATCCGGCAGCCGCCTACATTACGGGGCAAGTCTTCAATGTGGATGGTGGTATGGTGATGGCCTAGGCGCCTTGGAGTAGTGCAGCAACCCATGACCGACGCGATTACCCTCCCCAGTCAATACGATCCCAAGCAAACCGAGGCCAAATGGCAACAGCTTTGGGAAAGCAGTGGTGTCTTTCACGCCGATCCCAACCACCCTGGCAAGCCCTATTGCATTGTCATTCCGCCTCCGAATGTCACCGGCAGTTTGCACATGGGTCACGCCTTTGAGCACGCCCTGATTGATGTGCTGATTCGCTATCACCGCATGATTGGTCGCAACGTCCTCTGGCTGCCGGGGACAGACCATGCCAGTATTGCTGTTAGCACGATTTTGGATCAACAGTTGCACGCGGAGGGCACCAACCGCTTTGCCTTGGGACGAGAGGCCTATCTGCAGCGGGCTTGGGCGTGGAAGGAGTCATCGGGCAATACGATTGTCGGCCAAATTCGTCGCTTGGGACTGTCGGTGGATTGGTCGCGCGAACGCTTCACCATGGACGAGGGGTTGTCGCGGGCGGTGCTGACCGCCTTTAATCGCCTCTATGAAGCAGGGCTGATCTATCGCGGTAAGTATTTGGTGAACTGGTGCCCCGCCAGTCAATCGGCAGTCTCGGATTTAGAAGTGGAAAACCGTGAAGTACAGGGGCATCTCTGGCATTTTCGCTATCCGCTGACGGATGGCTCAGGATATTTGGAGGTGGCGACGACCCGGCCAGAAACGATGCTGGGAGATACAGCGGTGGCGGTTCACCCTGAGGACGATCGCTATCGCCATTTGATTGGCAAAACGCTGCGGCTTCCCCTGATGAATCGGGAAATTCCCATTATTGGCGATCCCTTAGTAGATCCGACCTTTGGCACCGGCTGTGTGAAAGTCACCCCAGCCCACGATCCCAATGATTTTGTCATGGGGCAACGCCATCACCTACCCATGATTAACCTGATGAATAAGGATGGCACCCTCAATGAGAATGCTGGCGAGTTTGCAGGTCTGGATCGCTTTGTGGCGCGTAAACAGGTGGTGGCTCGCCTAGAGGCAGAGGGCTTTTTGGTACGGGTGGAGGACTATAAACACACCGTTCCCTATAGCGATCGCGGCAAAGTCCCCATTGAACCGCTCCTCTCTACTCAATGGTTTGTGAAAATTCGTCCCCTCGCGGATGCTACCCTCAAGGCACTGGATAAAAAGCACTCCCCCCGCTTTATCCCCGATCGCTGGGCAAAGGTCTATCGCGATTGGCTGGTGAACTTACGGGATTGGTGTATTTCACGGCAACTGTGGTGGGGGCATCAAATTCCCGCTTGGTATGTGGTCAGTGAAACCGAAGGCGAAGTGCGCGATGACACGCCCTTTGTGGTGGCCATGGATGAGGCCGCTGCCCGCGCCAAGGCGATCGCCCAATTTGGCAAGGAGATTCAGCTCCAGCAGGATCAGGACGTACTGGATACGTGGTTTTCCTCTGGTCTATGGCCCTTTTCTACCCTCGGCTGGCCCGATGATACGCCAGACTATCGCTGCTATTACCCCAACACCACCCTTGTGACCGGGTTTGACATCATCTTTTTCTGGGTGGCGCGGATGACTATGATGGGGCAGTACTTCACGGGTAAAATCCCCTTCCGCGATGTCTATATCCACGGCTTGGTGCGGGATGAAAACAACAAGAAAATGTCCAAGTCTGCCAACAATGGCATTGACCCGCTGATCTTAATTGAAAAATACGGTACTGATGCGCTGCGCTATAGCTTGGTCAAGGAAGTGGTGGGCGCCGGTCAGGATATTCGCTTGGCCTACAACCGCAAAACCGATGAATCGGCAACCGTCGAGGCGGCTCGCAACTTTGCCAACAAGCTCTGGAATGCCTCTCGCTTTGTGTTGCTGAATCTAGAGGGACAAACCCCCAGCCAGTTGGGGACACCACAGCGGCGGGACTTGGCGGCCAGCGATCGCTGGATTCTCAGTCGCTACCACACGGCCATTCAAACCACCCGCGAACGCATTGAAAGCTATGGCCTTGGGGAGGCGGCTAAGGGACTCTACGAATTCATCTGGGGGGATTTTTGCGACTGGTACATTGAACTGGTGAAACCCCGTTTGCAAGGGGAAAACGCCAAAGCTAAGCGCACGGCGCAACAGGTGCTAGCCACGGTTCTCGATGGTATCCTGAAGCTGCTCCATCCTTTCATGCCCCACATCACCGAGGAAATTTGGCACACGCTGCATCAGGTGGGAGACAGTGAAGTTTTAGCGGTACAACCCTACCCGAAAGTGAATCGCCGCGCCATTGACCCTGACCTTGAAGCCCAATTTAGCCTTTTGATTGAAACCATCCGCACCCTGCGCAATCTGCGGGCAGAGGCAGGGATTAAGCCGGGATTGTATATTACGGCCTTGATTGAGGCCAGTGCTGAGGAAGCACCGATCTTTGAGGCTGGGGCGGCAGATATTCAACACCTAGCGCGCCTTGAGTCGCTAACCATTGGCACCGGCCTGCAAATTCCGCAGCAGGTGTTTAGTGGTGTGGTTGGCAAAAGCGAGGTGCTCATTCCCCTAGCGGGGGTCGTGGATGTGGCGGCCTTGGTGGCCAAACTCCAGCAGGAGGGCGATCGCCTGACCAAAGACATTCAATCTTTAACGGCTCGCCTCAACAACCCCAATTTTGTTAACAAAGCCCAACCAGAGGTGGTGGCTACGGCTCAGGCGCAACTGACCGCTGCCCAACAGCAACTCGCGATTATTCAGCGCCGACTCCAGTCGCTAAGTGCCGATGCCTAAACCCAACCCTGATCAGTAGAAAACAGCACCGCAAGCAGTTGAAGCCTACTTGTGTGATCGCTCGCCTCATTAACGTGCAATAAAAAATAGGGGGGTGTTTCCCCCCCTAAAATGGACTGAGAAAATCTCAGCCTCAATAGCGATAGCCGCCGTAGCCGCTGTTGGCCTGATTGGGCTTGTAGACAATAAAGCCCATCACTTGGCACTGCTTGATATTGTCAAAGGCCACCACCCGGATAAAGCAGTTAGGATACTCCGAGCGGCACTGCTGCACCTCGTTGAGCACCTCTTGGGCATTGGTGCAGTTAAACAGGGGCAGCTTCCACATCGTCCAGTAGTGAATCTCAGCATCAGAGGTTTCGTTGAACTCTACGCAGGGGTGGTAACCCTGATCAATCGCGTACTGGATTTGCCGCATAATTTGGGCATCACTGAGGGGAGGCAGGTAGGAGAAAGTTTCGTAACGACGCTCTTTGGGCAGTGTTTTCATAGGTTCCTCAATTGGTTCACAGTCAACAAATTATTCAGGAGTTTCTGGATGGCTGCTCTCAACATTGGCTTCCGACACTTGGGTCATCCGCTCCAGTTGTTGACAGCGTTGTTGCAAGTTGGCCTGCTGGATGCCCGCACGTAACATTTCTGGTAGATAGTCCGCCACCATTTCCGCGAGATGTTCACGTACCGTGAGGATGCGAAAACCGAGATCGGGCTGTTCGCGAAAGAGGGCTTCCAAGTAGCGTTCGCCATCTTGGACACTTTCTTGACTCGTGAACTGGTGTAGCCAGAGCGATCGCGGTGGATCGGTTTCGGCCAGTTGCCCAATCACGGTTCGCACGGCCTGATAGGTGAGATAACTCATCAGGGTTTTGGTGGTTTGCTTCGCAATGTGCTTGACATCCATAGACCTACGGGGAAATCGTTGCCGTAGCTCCGATTGAACCCCAACTGCACCACCTAGATCGTGTCTTGCGCTTCAAACTCGAACTTGATTTCTTTCCAGAGTTCGCAGGCAGCAGCCAGTTCTGGACTCCAGCGAGCGGCTTCGCGGATGATGTCGCTGCCTTCGCGCATCAGGTCACGACCTTCGTTGCGGGCTTGGATGCAGGCTTCAAGGGCGACCCGGTTCGCAGTTGCCCCCGGTGCATTCCCCCAAGGGTGACCAAGTGTGCCGCCCCCAAATTGCAGCACAGAATCATCACCAAAAATGTCCACCAGTGCGGGCATGTGCCAGACGTGAATGCCACCAGAAGCCACCGCCATCACTCCTGGCATCGAGGCCCAGTCTTGGGTGAAGTAAATGCCACGAGAGCGATCCTGCTCAATGTAGTTTTCCCGCAACAGATCGATAAAACCAAGGGTGATGGCTTTATCCCCTTCCAGCTTACCGACAACGGTACCGGTGTGGATGTGGTCACCACCAGACATCCGCAAGCACTTGGCCAAGACCCGGAAGTGGATGCCGTGGTTTTTCTGACGGTCAATCACAGCGTGCATAGCGCGGTGAATGTGCAGTAGCATGCCATTGTCACGGCACCATTTGGCCAAGGTAGTGTTGGCAGTGAACCCCGCGGTCAGGAAGTCATGCATGATGATGGGCATTTCCAGTTCTTTGGCAAACTCTGCCCGCTTCAGCATTTCCTCGCAAGTGGGAGCGGTTACGTTGAGATAGTGGCCTTTGATTTCGCCAGTTTCGGCCTGGGCTTTGTGAATGGCATCGGCAACGAAGAGGAAGCGATCGCGCCAGCGTTGGAAGGGCTGGGAGTTGATGTTTTCGTCATCTTTGGTGAAGTCCAGACCACCGCGCAGACATTCATAAACGGCACGGCCATAGTTTTTCGCCGACAGACCCAGTTTCGGCTTGATCGTGCAGCCCAAGAGGGGACGACCATATTTATTCAATTTGTCGCGCTCCACTTGAATCCCGTGGGGGGGGCCTTGGAAGGTTTTCAGGTAAGCCACCGGAATCCGCAGGTCTTCTAGACGCAGCGCTTTGAGGGCTTTGAAACCAAACACGTTCCCCACAATGGAGGTCAGCATGTTGGTGACGGATCCTTCTTCAAAGAGATCCAGCGGGTAGGCAATGTAGGCGATGAACTGATTATCTTCACCCGGCAGGGGTTCGATGTCGTAGCAGCGACCTTTGTAGCGATCCAAGTCGGTCAGCAGGTCGGTCCACACGGTGGTCCATGTCCCTGTCGAGGATTCTGCGGCAACGGCGGCGGCAGCTTCCTCAAAGGGCACGCCCGGCTGCGGGGTCACACGAAAGGCCGCTAGAATATCGGTATCTTTGGGAGTGTAATCAGGGGTGTAATAGGTCAGGCGGTAGTCTTTTACCCCTGCCTGATACCCAGCTTTCTGGGATTTGGATTGCGTATAGGCCATAGACGTTTTTCCTCTTTAACAGTGACTGTGCCGAATAGAGCAATCTCTACGGGCAACCTTTGCAATGGGTAGTGTGAACGCTACGATTCCCCCAAAATGGGGCAAAATTGAGCAATGCAAAACTCAGCGAGATGATGCAACCATCCGCAAGCCTGTGATATCGTCGTAGGTCTTATGCTTAAGCATCAGCTTAGTTGATACCCAATGCAATAACTTTTGCTTTGGAGATTCTTAATTATTCTATAGGTTTGGGTTATCAATCTTTAGAGTTGTTTATAGGTTTCTAATCAGAGGCGCACAACCATAGTGCTCTGTCTATTCAAAAACGATTGAGGATTATCTGAAATCAATTGAATGGCGTTCATGGGGGGCGATCGCTCTATTGTTTTTGCAAAAAAGGGGGTGGAATTTCTATGAGTCCGATCATTCAATGGTATCCCGGCCACATTGCTAAGGCAGAACGCGCCCTTAAGGAACAACTGAAACAGGTGGATGTGATCTTAGAAGTGCGGGATGCACGGATTCCCCTTGCCAGTTACCATCCCCAAATTCGTCAGTGGGCTAGTGGCAAGCACCGCCTCTTAGTGCTCAATGGCATGGACAGGATTAGCGATCGCGATCGCCAGCAGTGGCTGACATGGTTTGAGACCCAAGGAGAAACCGTCTTTTTCACCAATGCGCAGCGGGGTGAAGGGATTCGCCAACTCCAACAGGCGGCGGTGCGGGCAGGGACTGCCATGAATCAACGCCGTCAACAGCGGGGCATGCAAGTAAGAGCCGTACGGGCTGTGGTTCTGGGGTTTCCCAATGTGGGCAAGTCAGCACTGATTAATCGCCTTTTGCGGCAGCGGGTGGTTGAGAGTGCCGCTCGGCCGGGGGTAACCCGGCAACTGCGCTGGGTACGTTTGTCTCCCACCTTGGAACTTTTGGATGCGCCGGGGGTGTTGCCTATGAACTTCAAGAATCAAGAGGCGGCGGTAAAACTGGCCATTTGCGATGACATTGGCGAAGCTGCCTACGACCCTTGTCGCGTGGCACCAATTCTTGTTGAGCTACTGCACCAGTTGGGACACGCCGATCACCTCAGCGATCGCTATGGTCTAGCCGTCACCGACACGGGTGAAACCTATCTTCATGATCTCGCCACTAACCGCTACCATGGTGACTTAGAACGGGCAGCCCGACAACTGTTGCAAGACTATCGCCGAGGGTACTTGGGGGCGATCGCCCTTGAGCGTCCCCCTTTGCAAGATAATATGTAAGTATTTCTGCAATTCTAATTGCTGTGCCATGAAAACACTGATGATTACTGTGGGCAACCGACAGGTGGGCTGGCGGTGCAAAGACGGTATTGTGCGCAATTTTGGAGCTGATGGTGATCCTGCCCGTAAGGGGAATGCGCCACCTCACCTGAGTGAGTTGTACGAGGAATTTGGCATCCAACGGGGTTTTCATGATCCTGAGGCAAAGCACCGCCACAACGTGCGCTATTTAAGTGAAATCGTTTATCGGCATTGTCAAGCTAAGAATGACTTTTCACCCGTGGTTTTGCTGCTGGATGAGCAAATCTTGGCAGCACACTATGCCACGCCAACGGAACCTGCGGAGGTGATTCTCTGGGGAACAGATCAGCCAGAGTCGGTCGGCTGGCAATTTTACGCCATGGATACTTGCTGGTTGGCGCAGTTGATGGCAGGGGCGATTCGGCAGCGCTATCCCCACCTCAACGTCACGGTTTGGAACTGCCCGGTTGATGTGAATCAGAGGCAAGCCCTGTGGGACTTCACGGAAAAGCAGTTAGAGCAATATATTAAGCGTCTGCCAGAGAACGCGGCTGGCAATTGGCAGTTGCAAATTCAAACAAAGGGGTCTGTCCCTCAAATGGCAGATGCTTTGAACATGATTGCGGCAGTTCTCATGCGTCAGTATCCCGTTAGGAAAATTATCCCGACAGAGCCAAAACCGTTCTTTGATCCAAGCAATCAGTCTGCTCGCAGTGCTGAATCTCTTGAAGAGGTGTCTTTAGGTGAGGTCTTTTGGCCACTGGAACGCCAGCGGATTGCCACAGCATGGAAACGGGGCGACTTTGCTGCCGCAAAGGTACTCCTTGAAGCCCATCGCGATCGCCATGAAGCGCTCTATCAGTTGGCCGATCGCCTTGCCTTAGCAACAAACTGGAGTATTCAAGATTTTCTCAAGGGAATTCAGGGGGAACGCTGGCTGGATCAAAAGCCTACGAAAGCAGTGACTCACAAAGCTCAACGGCAGCAGTGGCGCGAGGCGACGGTCAATCGTTGTCCCAATAGTGAAACGGCCACCAGCAAGTTCTTGAAAATTTGGGAATTTGAGCTATTGATTGATCTGAGCTTGCAGCAGGCGAACTATACCCTCGCCTTTATGCAATTTGCCCAGATGCTTGAACGGCTCCTGTTTTGGCGATGCGAACAGGAAGATTGGCGCACTCAGGGGCACTTAGGTGAGGAATTTTTGCAGGAGGGCAACTATCGTGATCCGACATTGGGGGTGCTGTGGCGAGCCTGGGCAAAAGCGGAGCAGCGATCGCCCGCTGATGACCTTGTTAAAAAGCTGGGGACGGTCAATGAATATCGCAATGGCGTTGTTCACCGCAATCGAGCGATCGGCCGTAAAGAGTTGACTCAGTTGGCCGGTGTTTCCCCAGAGACATCCCCAGCAGAAATTCATCAAGGGCTGTTAAATGTCCTTTGCCAAGTTCTCAATCAAGAACAAATGCCAGAAAAAGGGGTGGCGCGATCGCTCTACGAGTGGGGACTAGAGCAACTGAAGTAATCCCAATCCCAGCCTAAGCAGCAATCTCCACGCCAAAGACCTCTTGGAAGACTTTGCCCACCTTGTAGCCGGAGTCAATTGACTCAAGGGGATCCTTGCGCAGACGGTGCCGCAGACACAGGACAATCACTCGTGAAATATCCTCGACGGTAACATCCGTGCGTCCCTCAAAGGCGGCCAAGGCCTTGGCAGCGCGGTTGGTGACAATGTCTCCCCGCAGGCCATCCACATCTAGCTCGGCACAGACTTGGGAAATTTTCACCCGCAGTTCGTAGTCAATTGTGACACTCGGCAAGAGGGCTTGGGCAGCAACCAGCTTGGCTTGCAGCGCTTCCTGTTGAGCTTGGTATTTGGCCAAAAAGGCTTCGGGGTTTTGATCAAATTGCGATCGCTGCTCAACAATTTCTACCCGCAGGGTGGCATCCTTAACGGTGCGAATCTCGGCGTGCATGCCAAAGCGATCCAGCAGTTGCGGTCGCAGTTCCCCTTCTTCGGGGTTACCAGAGCCAACTAAGACAAACCGTGCTGGGTGACGAATTGAAATACCTTCGCGCTCAACGGTATTCCAGCCGGAGGCAGCGGCATCCAGCAGCACATCCACCAAATGGTCGTCGAGCAGGTTCACCTCATCCACATAGAGAATGCCGCGGTTAGCCCTCGCCAAAAGACCCGGTTCAAACGCTTTCACCCCCTCCGCTAGGGCTTTTTCAATATCAATGGTGCCGCAAACCCGATCCTCGGTTGCCCCCAAGGGCAGATCCACCATCGGCACTTTTTTCTTAATGGTGTGAAGGGGTTCACCCGCCGCCACCGCCACCTTGACAGCGTCACTCATCAAATCTGGATCGCTGGGGTGACTATTAAAGGGATCATCGGCCACCACCTCAATTTCCGGCAGCAGATCCGCGAGGGCGCGAATGGTGGTTGATTTGCCCGTGCCGCGATCGCCCATAATCATCACCCCACCAATTTTGGGGTCAATGACATTGAGCAACAATGACAGTTTCATTTCGTCCTGACCGACAATTGCCGTAAAGGGAAAAACAGGCCGACGAGGGACAGCAGTCGCAGTCACAGGCATCACATCGCAAAAACAGCATTGATTATTGTGCCACATTGGGCTTGCGCTGCCACAGCAAAATTTTTCCGCAAAATCCTAGCCCTAGGTGGAGGAACTGTGATACCCTAAGTAGGAACAATTAAGGAGCTAGGCGCTCTCATTGCTTTTGCTCCATTACGTCCATGCAGGTTCTCAATTAGCAACAATCGCTGTGAACCCATCCAGTTATTTTACACCACTAATCAAGGCAGGGGCTTTGCGTACCCTTGGGGGACGTAGACCTCAGTTGCGAGCGGTTTCTCACGCCCGACTGTCCATTTTTGAATCGTGTTGTTTTTAAGCTGCCGAAGGGAGGTTTCTTTATGTCCGTGCGTTTATATGTGGGCAATCTGCCGCGTGAACTGAGCCGCGAAGAGCTAGAAGCCCTATTTAACCAAGAAGTGGGCGAAGTGGGCACCACCAAACTAATTACCGATCGCAAGACTGGTAAGTGCCGCGGTTTCGGCTTTGTCACCGTTGAATCCGAGGAAGTGGCGGATCAGGTGATTGAGAAACTCAACGGCTACACCTTTAAGGACAATCCCCTCAAGATTGAGAAAGCCAACGAGAAGCCCAAATCTGAAGCTAAGGAAAATAAGGAAAAAGAAGAAACAGTGGCCGAAAAACCCACTCCCAGCAACCGCAATAATCGCAAAAATAATAAAAACAATGGGCGGCGTACCCCAGCCAATTCGGCGCCGGCTGAATATAGCTCCATGGATACCGAGGCGGCTCAACCGGATCCCCGCTGGGCAGATGCCTTAGCACAGCTTAAGGAACGGCTCCTCGCCCAAAGCAGCAACGCTTAAAGGTTTTAGGCAGTTTCTATGACGGTGGATCCCTGGCCATTTGTGACCCCGGGTATCCCCGATGATCTCTTTGAGCGCTTACCAGGTATTCCCCTCACCCAACGGGAAACGCGATTATTGATGCTTTCCTATTTGCGGCTTGAGCCGGACTCTTGTCTTTGGGATGTGGGCGCGGGCACGGGTACGATCGCTGTTGAGGCAGCACGCTTGGCGAAGCGGGGACAGGTGATTGCCATTGAACGGGATGAGGAAGTCGTTGATCTGATCCAACGCAATTGCAATCGCTTTGGCGTCAAAAATGTGCAAATTGTTGCTGGTTCGGCTCCAGATTGCTTTCCCCAGTTACGTCGCACCCCGCAGCGCATTTGTCTCGAGGGGGGGCGCCCGATTAAGGAAGTTTTGCTGCAAGCGTGGGAGTATCTTGCGCCCGGTGGTCGCTTGGTGGCGATCGCCAGCAGTTTAGAAAATCTCTATGCCCTCTCTGAAGGGTTCGCGACAGTCCAAGCCCGCAGCCTAGAGGTGGTGCAATCGGTCATCAATCGCCTAGAAACGCGGGGCGGCCACCAAATTTTTGCAGCAGTGGAACCGATCTTTATTCTCAGTGGCGAGAAAATTTCCTAATGGGCAGCGGGCAACTGTGGGTGGTGGGTACCCCCATTGGCAATCTTGAGGATATAAGCGCTCGTGCCCTGCGCATTCTCAAGGCAGTGGATCTCATTGCTGCGGAGGATACACGCCACACCGGCCGCCTGTTACAGCATTTTGGCATTACCACACCCCAAATCAGTCTCCATGAGCACAATACCCAACAGCGCGTGCCCCAACTGCTTCAGCGCCTAGAGGCGGGTCAACAGATTGCCTTGGTTAGCGATGCAGGGTTACCGGGGGTGTCGGATCCCGGTTATGAACTGATCACGGCCTGTATTGCCGCAGCCATTCCGGTCACACCGATTCCCGGCGCGAATGCTGCCTTAACAGCCTTAATGGCCGCAGGATTACCGATGAATCGCTTTTGTTTTGAAGGGTTTTTGCCGACTAAGGGGCGCGATCGCCAGCAGCGATTAGCAGCACTGAAACAGGAAACGCGCACAATTCTTCTCTACGAAGCCCCCCATCGCTTGCTGCAAACGGTAACAGAGTTACGTCAAATCTTGGGGAGCGATCGCCCCCTCGTCCTCGCCCGCGAACTCACGAAGCGCCACGAAGAATTTTGGCGGGGAACCCTCGGCACTGCCTGCACTTATCTACAGGAGCATCCCCCCCGTGGCGAATACACACTGGTTTTAGGCGGTGCCCCTGAACACTCTGTGGCCGTGAATCCCCATCATCTCGCGGACGAATTAGCGACACTTCTTAGCCAAGGCCTTTCCCTTACCCAAGCCAGCCGTCAACTGGCAGATCTCACAGGGCTTTCGCGGCGCGACATCTATCAACTGGGACTCCAGCTCAAACAGGCATCCCCTTGACTTTCCCCCTCAATGGCGGCGGCAACCCATCCACAAACTGGGGATAGACGGGGAGTCGTGGCACTAATTCCCATCCCCACGCCTGTAATTGTTCCCTTAGGGCTGTCACATCGGTATGGGGATAGTCGGGATTGACATGATCCAAGGGAACGATGCCCCCCAAATCGCGAGCGCCCGCGTTTAGGCACGCCCGAAAGACCTCTGGATCTGTGACGAGATTCGCAGGAATTTGAATCGTGATGTCTTCAGGCAAGAGCGATCGCGCCCAGTGTACCACGTTCGGTAATTGCCTCAGATCAAAGGGGGGCAACGCTGCTTCCTGTTGCTGGCCGGGACTGTGGGGCTGCAAAATCACCTCCTGAATATGTCCCCACCGCCGATGACACTCAGCAATGGCCGTGAGCGTTTCTGCCCAATCCTGCGGCTCTTCACCAATGCCCAAGAGCAAGCCCGTAGTGAAGGGAATACCCAGTTCCCCGCCCTGTTCCAGTTGGTGTAAACGCAGTTGCGGATCCTTGCTAGGGGCATGGCGATGGACGCTTTGCAACAACTTCGGTGTTAATTGCTCTAGCATCAGTCCCATCGAGACATTCACCGCCTTGAGAGCGGCCATTTCTGCTCGATTGAGGGGACCCGCATTGGTATGGGGCAGAAATCCCTGATCCAAGGCTAAGGCGGCTAGATCATAGAGACGCTCTAACCATTGGGAACGCTGGGGACTGTTGGGGGCAACTTCGCCACTGAGAATCAAAATTTCTCGCACCTGTTGGGGGTCAAGCCCTGCCAACTGTTGAGCCGCCGCCTCTAAACTCAACCAACCACTCGTGCCAATATCCTGACGGAAGTTGCAGTAGGTACAGCGATTAAAACACTCGTACGTCGGTACAAGAGTAAAAGCTGGACTATAGGTGATGGTGCGATCGCTCATGGAGACTCACGAAAAAGTGCTCTTATCTCAGCACCACTGCGTTCAAGGAGATAATTTCTCAATAACGGGCGATCGCGAAAATATAGAAGCCATGGGCCGCCAGCAATGCCAACCACCCAAGGGTCAGCGTTGGCATAAAAGGTACAGCAGTGGGTTGCACCTGATGCCAAAACCAGCCACCAGAGTTAAAAGCAGCAAAAAGGGCAACATGAACCGCAAAATTCATGCGATCGTCCAAACGGCGATAGCTCGGATCACGGCGATCGGGCTTACGGGGCCAACGGGGAGGCATATAGAGCGTACCTAAATCACTTCCAGCTCGTCGGGGTGCAAATGAGCAATGAACTTGGGACTAAACCGCACCTGAATCGGGTAGTTGGGACTAATGGGACGGCCCTGCCAGTCGCTGAGAATGGCGAAAATCTCCCCTTCCATGCCCTGAATGTCAAAGGGTTCGTTACGGTGATCGGGATGGTGATAGACGATGGTAGGGGTCTTAACGCGTACCCGCAGGCCTACACTTAGGGTTGGTTGCTCTACAACGCTCATTTGCTTGTTGTTCTCCTGGATCGGCAAGGGTTTTATTTTTATCGTCGCATACGGATCGGCAAGGACGATCGCCCTAGGACAATTGAACATCAATTGTTACCATTGCCGCCCGACCTCTGTCAGTTGGCAGAGGAGATCATCGGATGACCGAGGGAGTTGCCATTGGCGCTTATTGTCATTGGTGGCATGAGGAGTAGAGAGCGCACTTGATGGCGTTTTTCGGGGCTGAGGTATTCCTGCTGGACGGAGCGCCAAGTTTGCCACTGGCGTGTTTGCTCAAGGGCAATCATTTCTGCGAGGCAAGGAGAGGCTTGGCGAAGATTGAGTCCAAGTTGGGTACGGAAAAAGTCATGGAGGACAACGCCATCGTGAAGTGTGCCTAAGAGTTCTTGCAACTGAGCAAAGGCATCTACCTGTTCAGTGAAGGTGTCTCCATAGACACTGCTAAAGAGTTCCATTTGGTAGCGTACCCGCTTGGTTTGCTTGCGTAGATCGTGGAGATCTTCACCCGCTGTTTGCAGCCACTGGGGCGGGTTACTCACCGCAAGGAAAAGGGGGCGATCGCCCTGCCATTCAATGGCCACTTGCCACCCCGGATGCAGCAACAGTTGACACACCAAGGGCAACAAAATATCTGGGGCAATCAGTTCTGTGGGTAAGTTAGCAATCTCACGATATTGAGGGGCAGCTAGCCATTCTTCTAGCCCCTGTTGCAATTTGCGATAGCGATCGCTG
The DNA here is from genome assembly GCF_031583455.1 of Thermosynechococcus sp. TG215. Taxonomy (NCBI): domain Bacteria; kingdom Bacillati; phylum Cyanobacteriota; class Cyanophyceae; order Acaryochloridales; family Thermosynechococcaceae; genus Thermosynechococcus; species Thermosynechococcus sp. TG215. Next base: position 2,471,665 of record NZ_CP134178.1, read on the forward strand.
CGCAGCAATTGAAGGGCTTTTTGTAGCAGTTCTGTCCGTTGCTTTTCGAGTTTTTTGATCAGTTTTGCCAGTTGTTGTTGCTCAGGGCGAGGTAGGTGAGGGTAATACTGCTCCTTGAGCGCCAGCATCATCACATCCAAATCCCGTACGGGACTGAGACTGCCGGCGATCGCCCGCACCCGTTGAATGGAGACTCCCTTGGGCAAACGTACGGTATTACAAAACACTTCCAGAGCCGTTCGCAGGCGGCGCAAACCTACCCGCATCTGGTGAATTGCCTCAACATCGCGATCGCGAATCACCCCCGGCTCGTGTTTGCTAATTTTGCGGTAGTACTTTTCAAAAGCGGCGTACGCGATATGCCCTAGGGTTTCCATAAGACCCCCTCCCTGCTCAACGCCTAAAGGAATACCACTATTAAATTAACGTTTATTAACCAAGGTTACTTTTATCTTAATTTTAACTTAACCATAGTTGTGGCCGAATCATGGCTCAGCAAAAAAAGCCCCGCTCGATCAGAACGGGGATCAGTGAAATCAGTGAAGTAGTTCAGTAAGAGCGGAACAAAAAATTGGGAAACTTAGGCAGCCGCTAGATTTTTAGCAACAAAGTCCCAGTTCACCAGTTGGTTGAGGAAGTTATCAATGAAGTCTGGACGGCGGTTTTGGTAGTCGAGATAGTAGGCGTGCTCCCAAACATCAATCGTCAGGAGGGGCACTTGACCGTGAACCAAGGGGTTTTCGGCATTGGGGGTTTTGGTCACTTTCAGCGTACCCGCTTCGAGCACCAACCATGCCCAGCCGCTACCAAATTGGGTCGCCGCTGCATTTTTGAACTGGGACTTGAACTCATCGTAGCTACCAAAGGCACTGTTGATCCGGGCGGCCACATCACCCGTAGGAGCGCCACCGCCACCGGGCTTGAGGCTATTCCAGAAGAAGGTGTGATTCCACACTTGAGCCGCATTGTTGAAGATGCCCACCTTGGCAGCATCGCCATAGGTCATGCGAATGACATCTTCAAGGGATTTGTCAGCGAGTTCCGTATCTTGAGTCAGTTTATTGAGGTTGTCCACGTAGGCTTTATGGTGCTTGCCATAGTGAAATTCAAAGGTTTTCGCAGACATCCCATAGGGTTCAAGGGCACCCGGATCAAAGGGAAGGGGTTCTTGTACAAATGCCATAGTGCTCAATACCTCTCTAAAGGTGATGCAGGTTTAGGCTACTAGAGATCAGTCATCGCCAAAAGGCACCTAGCAGCAGTGCCCATCGCCTAATTAACAATTCGCAATAATTATATCATCCTCCTTTCCGCTTCAGAAAAGAGCTGTCTCGCAGCATGATATGTTCAGAGGGGTTCTTGGGTCTTGGGTTCTATGGTTGCTTCTGTCCTTCGCCTCGATCAGGTTTTGATTCCTGAGGATGCCCCGATTCGCTTTGGTACCGATGGCTGGCGCGGCATCATTGGCGCTGAGTTTACTTTTAACCGTTTGCTGCGGGCAGCCAAGGCAGCAGCGGCAGTGCTCCATCAAACCTATGGCAAGGGCACAACGCCTCGGATCATTGTGGGCTACGATCGCCGGTTTTTAGCGGAACAGTTTGCCGCAGCCGTTGCCCAATTACTGGCGAGCCAAGGCTATGAGGTGTGGCTTTCAAATTGTGCGGCGCCAACCCCCGCCTTTAGTTGGGCTGTCAAAGCCGAGGGAGCCATTGGCGGCTTGGTAATGACGGCAAGTCACAATCCCGCCATCTATGCAGGACTCAAGGTGAAGGGCGCCTTTGGTGGCTCCGTACCCACGACCGTCACCCAAGCCATTGAAGCGCAGTTAGCTCAGGGAGAGCCGCCACCCGTGGGTGAGGCCAAAACAGACTATCAAGCCTTTGATCCGTGGCCCAGCTATTGTGCGGCCTTGCGCACTCATGTTGATCCAAGACCCATTCGTGAGGCGATCGCCAGCGGTAAGCTGCGGATCTGTGCCGATGTTATGCATGGGGTGGCCGCAGGAGGGCTAGAGCGCTTGTTGGATTTAGCGATACCAGAGTTTCGGCGCGATCGCGATCCCCTCTTTGGGGGAGGTGCTCCTGAACCCATTGGCCGTTATTTAACCGCAACCCAAGAGTACCTGCGGCAACAACACAGTGCCACCCCAACAGTGTGTTTCGTCTTTGATGGTGATGCCGATCGCCTAGCAGTCATTGATGGCGAGGGGGTGCTGTACACTGCCCAAGAAATTATTCCCATCTTGATTGATCATCTGGCACAACACAGTAGCTACCGAGGGGCTGTGATCAAATCCATTAGCAGTTCTGATCTGGTGGCGCGAGTGGCCGCCCACCATGGTTTAGCGGTGATTGAAACGCCCATTGGCTTTAAGTACATTGGCGATCGCATGCTGGCAGGGGAAGCTGTCCTCTTAGGTGGTGAAGAATCGGGGGGAATCGGCTATGGCCATCATCTTCCTGAGCGAGATGCCTTACTCTCAGCACTGTACCTACTACAAGCCCTAGTGACATCTGGCTTGAGCGTAGGGGAATACTATCAACAGTTGCAGGCAACGACGAACTTTTACAGTGCCTACGATCGCGTTGATCTCACCCTCGCGTCCTTAGCGCAGCGACAACAACTAGAAGCAATCCTAGCAGCGCATCCCTTCACCCAGATTTTGGATAGCCCCGTGAGCCACTGGGAGAGCATTGACGGCTACAAGTTTCATCTAGCTGATGGCGGTTGGTTACTGATTCGCTTTAGCGGCACCGAACCCCTGCTACGCCTCTACTGCCAAGGGAAAACGCCTGAAGAAGTGCAGCGCATTTTAGAATGGGCAAGTCAATGGGCAGTTGCAGTGGCTGGCTAATCGTTAAAAAAAAAACAATCGTAATGGACAACGCATCATGCCACTAGACCCATCCAGCCCAAATTCCCCTGCCACCGGTGCCCGTTCGCCCCTTTCCCTATGGACAAAACTTGCCTTTGGCGCCGGTGATCTCGGAACCGCCATCACTGCCAATTTACAGGTGTTTTTCCTGATGGTGTTCTTGACCAATGTGGCTGGCCTCAATGCGGGCTTGGCAGGCAGTGTGTTGATGATTGGCAAAATCTGGGATGCCATCAATGATCCGATCATCGGCTACCTCAGCGATCGCACCCCTGTGGGCAAGTGGGGACGCCGCCACATCTGGATGATCCTAGCAGCCCTTCCCTTTGGCATTTGCTTTTTCTTGAACTGGTGGGTACCAACGACGGATCAAGGGTTGCTCTTTGGCTACTACGTTCTCATGGGTCTCCTCTTTAACACGTTTTACACCGCAGTCAACCTACCCTACAGCGCCCTAACACCAGAACTAACAGAAGACTACAACGAACGTACTAGTCTGAATAGTTTTCGCTTTGCCTTTTCCATTGGCGGCAGTATTGGCTCACTCCTATTGGCGCAAATTCTCTTCCAAGTCATTCAGGAACCCAAAACTCAGTACATTGTCCTGGGGGGCATTGCCGCTGTATTATCTGTGCTGCCCATCTATTGGTGTGTCTGGGGCACACGGGGACGGGTGCGCGAGTTTGAACGGCATACCCCCAGCAGTGGCCAAAGCCCTTTACCCTTGAAGACGCAACTGCGGTTGGTCTTTAGCAATCGGCCCTTCCTATTCGTGATGGGCATTTACCTCTGTTCTTGGCTGGCGGTGCAAATTACTGCCTCACTGATTCCCTTTTTTATTGGCGATTGGTTGCAAATGTCCCCCGCTGAATATACGCAAGTGGCGCTGGCGGTGCAATCGACGGCGATGATCATGCTTTTTGTTTGGAGTGCCGTGAGTCGGCGTATTGGCAAGAAGGCGGTCTATTACATGGGCATGGCACTGTGGATGATTGCCCAAGCTGGCTTGTTTTTATTGCAGCCGGGACAAACAACGCTGGTCTATATCTGCGCGATTCTGGCGGGGTTTGGGGTTTCAACGGCCTACCTTGTCCCTTGGTCAATGATTCCCGATGTGATTGATCTCGATGAACTCAACAGTGGCCAGCGGCGGGAGGGGATCTTCTATGCCTTTATGGTGCTACTGCAAAAAATTGGTCTTGCCTTGGGGTTATTTCTCGTCGGTCAGGCCTTGCAGTGGGCAGGCTACCTCTCCAGCGTTGCCGGTGAACCGCGCCCCGTTCAGCCCCCCTCGGCACTGTTGGCAATCCGCATTGCCATTGGACCTTTGCCGACTTTTTTTCTCATTATTGGCATGGTTTTGGCCTACCTCTATCCGATTACGCAAGCGGTACACCAAGAGATTCTCTTAAAGCTGCACGCTAAACGGCAAGGAGAGGCTAGTGCATGAAGGGCTGGTACGTGGGCGATCGCGCTTTTGTTTGGGGGGAGCGCACCTACATCATGGGGATCTTAAATATCACCCCTGACAGTTTTAGCGATGGCGGTGACTTTTTTAATCCCGCCAGTGCCGTTGCCCATGCCTTTGAGATGGTGGCGGCAGGGGTTGATGTCATTGATATCGGCGGTGAGTCCACCCGTCCGGGCGCCAGTGAAGTGCCCATTAGTGCTGAGTTAGCGCGGGTGTTGCCCGTGATTGAGGGCATCCGTCAGCAGTCGCAGATTCCCATTTCCATTGATACCACCCATGCGGTGGTGGCGCGCGCAGCGGTTGAGGCAGGGGCGAATATTGTCAACGATGTCTCCGGCGGGCAGGCGGATCCGGAAATGTTTGCCACGGTAGCGGCATTGGGGGTGCCCTATATCCTCATGCATCGGCGGGGAACGCCAGCCACCATGCAGCAATTAACAGACTACGGGGATTTGATTGGTGATTTGCTTCGCTATTTTCAGGAACAAACGCAGCGGGCAGTTGCCAGCGGCATTCCCCCCGAGCATCTGATGATTGATCCCGGTATTGGCTTTGCCAAAACCACGCCCCAGAATCTCACCCTTTTACGAGAACTGCGACAATTTCACAGCCTTGGCTATCCTCTCCTGCTGGGGCCATCGCGCAAACGCTTTATTGGTGACGTGCTGAACCTGCCCAATCCTAAAGACCGGGTTTGGGGTACTGCAGCGGTCTGCTGTCATGCCATTGCCCAAGGGGTCGAGATGGTGCGTGTCCATGATGTGGCGGCCATGGTGCAGGTGTGTCGGATGGCCGATGTGCTCTGGCGATCGCCCTAGGGAGACTCAAGCCACTTGAGGACACCCACCGCTATGAGAAAAAGACTCGCCAAGCCCTCTAAATAAGGGCCAAAGCGCAAGGGGGTTTGTTCGCGGAGTTGCTGCCCCAACCAAAAGCCACTACCAATGCAGACCCAACTGGTTACTGTACTCGCTATCACAGCACTAGCGATCGGTAACTGTGCCAAACCCGCAGCTACCCCTGTAGCAAAGTTCGTCAGGGTCAATGCTAAACCCAACAGCAGCGACTGGTAGAGCGTGAAGTCATAGGCATAGTCAAGAATTGGTAATAAGTTCGGCTTTGTGGTTTTAGAGGGATGATTCAAGTTGAGCCAGACTCCTCCCAGTGCCGATGCCCCCATGACTATTAGTAAGCCACTGCCAAGCCGCTGTGTCCAAATCAACGGCACATACTGCTGCACCCACCCACCCAACCCCATGGCCAAAAAGGTACTGCTACCCGAAAGAGCCGCAATCAGAGCATTCCCCAGCCAACTCATACGATAGCGGCGCAGACCATAGCTAACGGCCACGCTAAAGTTATCCATATTGGTGGCAAAACCAAAGAGTAGGGAGGCGATCGCGACTGGGAGCATTGGAACCTCTCAAGAATTCACCCTGAGCATAAGCGATTTCTAAGGACAAAGGCACCTGTTAATTAGGATGGTCTGGCGGGGCGATCGCAAATTTTCTGGGTGGATGCATATCCCTAACAACAGCAATGGATAACCAGATGTATACCCTTGCGAGGTGATCCCATGAATCTTCTCCAAGAACTCCTACAAACCGTTGAAATTGGCACCCCCCAAACCTTTGGTGGCATGACGCTGTTTCCCCTGCTGCGCCCGATTGTGGCAGAACCCGACTATTGGACGCTAACGGAAGCAATGAACCAAAACCTGCTGAAGATTACCGAGGTGTCTGAAGGGGGGCATGTGCCTGAACTCCTGTGCCATAACTGGAGCGATCGCTCGGTACTGCTTGTGGATGGGGAAGAACTCGTCGGTGCCAAGCAAAACCGTATTCTTAACCTCACAGTACTGGTGCCCGCCCACACTGATCTGAAAATTCCCGTTTCCTGTGTTGAACGGGGTCGCTGGCACTACCGCTGCCGTGAGTTTGCCGCTGCTGATCGCGCCTACCATGCCACAGGGCGCGCCAAGAAACTCCGCTATGTTACAGAGTCGTTGAAACGCAGGGGAAGCCGCCTTGCTGATCAGGGGGAAATCTGGGCGGATGTCGATGACCATCTGCTTTTCTTTGCTTGCAAGTCCGCCACCGATGCCCTCGCTGATGTTTATGAAAAAGAAGCCCACTCCCTCGATGAGTACGTCCAAGCATTTCGGGCGATCGCCCAGCAGATTGGTGCGCTTTTCGTCGTGCACGGTCAAATTTTGGGCTTGGAACTCTTTGACTTCCCTGCTACCTTTGGCAAACTGCTCCCCAAATTCAGCCGCAGCTACGGCCTTGAAGCCCTGAAACCCTCTCTTTCTCACGGTTCAGAAGTCACCACTGCCGATGCCAAGGCTTTTTTGAACACAGTGGCTGCCGCAACAACTGAAACCTTTGAGGCCTTGGCCGAAGGCACGGATGTGCGGCTTACCCATCCCGAAGTCATTGGTAGTGCCCTTGTGGCCAAGGAGCGGGTGGTGCACTTGAGCGCCTTTCCCACCGAGATCACCCAGTCCAAACGCCGGCGGTCAGGTTGGGAAATTTAAGTCCTAGGGACAATTGCTGCGCCCCGGTGCCGGCACACACAACTCCCATTCCGCATTGAAGGGTTCGTAGCCGAGAGCCACCCCCGCCCGTTCTGCTTGGTAGCGCACCTCCTCAAAGCAGTCAAAGCCATCGGGGCGCACGGCAATAATAATGTACTCGCGATCGCGCTGACGGCGGAGATTGGCCAACAAAATGGCCAGTGGCGAGGTCGGTTTGGCCAGATCTGCTGCCCGCACAAGCACCTTTCGCGGATGAATGATCACCCCCTCGCGACGGCACTCTAGATAGCGGGGGGTACGCCCGTCATTTTGGGCATTTTCCCGTGCCAAAATTTGCACATTGGTACGTTCTCGCCCAAGGCTGCTGGCACTGATGACCACCACTAACAGGATCAGCGTGCCAATGGTGCAGGCCAAGATCGACAGGAAGGGAAATAAGTCCAGTTGTAAATGGTGGGATTGACGCCGCCGCACAGCCTGATGCCTTACATAATTTTGGGCACACGGAAAAAGTCATCCTCGCGATCCGGGGCGATCGCCAGCAAGTCCTCCCGATTTGGCCAAGGCTCCAACACGTCGGGACGGGTTACATTACTGACTTCAATCGCACGGGTCGTCGGTGGAATATCCGTGACATCCAGTTCCCTGAGTTGATTCACATAGTCGAGAATGCGATCCAATTGCTGGGTGAGGGCTTCAATTTCGCTTTCCTCAAGGGCGAGGCGAGCCAAGTGAGCCACCTTGCGCACATCCTCTGTGGTAATAACTTTTGTTGCCATGGGTAATCCCTTAGAAATAAACATCCATGCTGGAGCGACCCGTGGTCTTCAGCCAGTTTTGCGCCTCGATATAGTTATTGGGCGCCAGTTGAATCGCCCGTTTCCAGTAGTCTGCGGCGCGATCGAAGAGTTGTTCAGCCTCCTCGGAGCGCTGTTGCTCCTCTGCCTGTGTGCCCAAGTAGTGGTAGATCACCGCAATATTATTGAGGGCTTGGGGCATGCGGGGATTGAGTTCAAGGGCTTGGTGATAATACTCTAGGGCTTTTTCATGATCGCCGTTACTGGCGTGGATCAGGCCAATGTTGTAGAGAATGTAGCTGCGATCGTTGGGGTCTTCCTCTAGTTCTAGGGCTGCTTGGTAGTTCTCCAGCGCCTCAGCATATTCCCCGTCCGCTTGGGCAGACATGCCATCGCGGTAATAGGCAAAGGCGGTTTTTGACTGCGAACTGGTGGGCAAGACCTTGAGAATGAGGTCAGCCATGACCGTAAAGGTTTTGTCAATAAAATTGTCGTTCCGTTGCGATCGCGGCATAGGGCTTCCTTGAACGGCCTCTTGCTTAGTGTATCAAAAGCACTCCCAAGAGCGCCCCCTAGCCAATGCCTAAGATTTGTAGCGTTCCACCAAGAAGCCCCTAACCCAGACCTAAGATCGTCATACAGCCCTTTTCTTGAGATGTGGCGTGTACGAATGAGGAGAGCATCCTATCCTCCAGCAGTTTTGACTGTTTTCAGCGTGTGCCATCCTTGGGAAAAGGGCTGTAGTGGCCATCCGTGCCCTGATGCTCACCAGATGTTGGGAGTTTGAGATTTATGATTGAAAATATTCTATTGGCAGACTCAGGAACTGGACAATCCGAACAAATGCTCAAGTCGCTGATGGAGTTGCCAGCGATTCAACGCGCTGCCGTCACTGTTTTGCACGTGATTCCACCGAAAATTACTGCCGAGGAGATGGCCGAACAACGTCAAGCGGGTGCCAAACTCCTAGCGGAAGCCGTTGCCCGACTGCATCTTGACCCCGTCATTAGTGTCAATACCATGCTGCGGGAGGGGGATCCCAAAGATACCGTGTTGCACGTGGCCGATGAAATCAATGCCGACTTAATCATCATGGGATCGCGGGGACTCAAGCGCCTGCAATCCATTCTCGAAAACTCTGTCAGCCAGTATGTGTTTCAACTGTCTTCCCGACCGATGTTGCTGGTGCGCGATGACCTCTTTGTGAAGAAAATCAACCGCATCATGGTAGCGCTCAATAATTCTGCTGCAGCCAAGGCCTCCTTGGACTTAGCCGTGCGCCTAATAGAGGGGGTCAAGGGGGGCAAACTCATTCTTGCCCACGTCAATCCCGACCTCAAGGGTCATGCTGATACCCCTAGCACGGCTGCTGAAAAAGATCCGATTCTCTCGGAAGCCGCAACGGTGGCCAAGCAGCGGGGTGTGGAATACCAGTGTGTGCTAACCACTGGCAAGCCCGGTGAAGAAATCTGCCGCATTGCTGCTGATACCAATGCCGATCTCCTCGTTCTGGGTTCCCCGGATCGGCGTCCGTCCATCGCTCGCAGTTTACCCGACTTGGATCGCCTTTTGGGCACCTCCCTTTCTGACTATGTGCGGGTCTATGCCGAGTGCCCCGTGCTCTTTGTGCGACAATCGGAGGCGTAGTCTGGTCTGGCGACGGTGACCTTTTTCGATGATCTGCGCTGGCAGGGCGATCGCCAGTGGCGACAATTGGGTGAAGCCCTTGAGTACAGCTTTCTCCAACTCTTTCGCCAGCAAACGGAGCCATTTTGGCAGGACTCCCCCTCCTTAGAGGCATGGCTACGCTGGTTCTTGCAAGGGGTCTTGCTCGTTGGCCTTGGACTCGCCCTCTATTTCCTAGGGCGCAGCCTGTGGCGATGGTGGCAGCGGCGATCGCGATCCTCCTCAGCAACACTGGCTTCTACCCTTGAGGAGCGCCCCAGACCCGTACGGGAATGGTTAGAACTGGCCCAAAGCCTACAATTGGCGAGAGACTACCGAGGGGCCTGCCGTGCCCTCTACATGGCCTTGCTCTATCGGCTGCAGGAGGCGGGCTGGCTACGGCTACAGCCCCACTGCACCAATGGCGACTATCTACGGGAATTGGAGCGACTCTTTCAACTGGGGGAGCGATCGCCAGCCGTGCGGCGGAGTATTCAGCACCTCTTTCAAGTTCACAGTCGCAGTTACTATGGCGCCGAAGCGGTGGATGCCCAAACCCTAGCCACCTGTCAAGCTGCCTATTTTGAGGTGGAACCCTTCCTGCGGGAGCGCCAGCAATGATGGCGATCAACCGTCGCCAGTGGTTTTTCCTCGGCTTCGCTGTCCTTGTGCTGTTGGTGGTTGGTCTCCTGATTTTGGCGGTGGCGCCCAGTAGCCGCGCTGGCTCCTCCTTTGATCCCTCCCCTTGGGGCACGCAGAAATTTTATGCCTATCTGGAGCAGCAGGGGTTCCAAGTGGCGCGTTGGCAGCGGGACTATGCCAACCTCAAGGGTGAGGGGCACGTTTTCATTCAAATAAGTAGTCGTCCCATTGGCTGGTCACCGCCTCTTTTGGAGTGGCTGGCTCAGGGCAATACGCTGGTGCGCTTTTACTGGCATGGGGAACCCACCGCAGCCCCCTTTGTACAGCGCCTCTCCACTCCTCAGGGCAAGGTGTTGATTGAAACGCGCCGCCGCGTCCCCCGTCAGCGGGGCGATCGCCCCCTGCTCAAGGATGATCATGGTTCAATTGTCTATCTCAGGCAAGCCACTAGTCCCCAGAACCATGGACAACGAATCCTTGGGGTCTATCCTTGGCTGGTGGCCAATGTCTATGGCGGTGACCCCCCCCTTGCGAACTTTGCCGTTGTGGCCGAGATTTTGCAGAACGTGGTTACGCCGGGGGCAACGATTTACTTTGATGAATGGCTCCACGGCTATCGCCAACGCTCCCCAGAGGATGTGGTCAGGGAGACAGTGCCTCAAACCCTCTTCGACTACTTCAGTCGTACCCCTTGGTTGGCGGTGGGGTTGCAACTTGCCCTCTTGGTTCTCTTTTTGCTATGGCAGCAAAGTCAACGTTTTGGCCCACCCTTATTGGAGAAAGAACCCGTCTCCAGTAATAGTGCCGCCTACATTGAAGCCCTCGCGGGCGTTTTGCAACGGGCACAGCAGCGGACGTTTGTTCTAAAACAGCTTCAGGATCGTCTCCGCTATGATCTGGCAAACCAATTAGGCCTTGCAACCACTGCTGCCGATCTGCCCAAGGATGCTGAACTCCTACAAGCTTGGCAACGCACCACCGGGCGATCGCCCGAACTCCTGCAAGATCTCTTCAGTGTGACCAACAGCCTCGACGATTCTCAGTTACTCAGGTGGCTAGAGCAGGCCACCAGTGTTGTGCAGGCTCTGCAAACGGTTGACTAGTCTAATTGACCCCATCAGCAAGCCTCACCTAGCTTTTGGGCTTCGTCTTCACACCCACCGGCCCATAGACAAGGGTTTGGCAAGCCAAGCGATAATTCTCTGGCTTACGGCGGAGCTTGCGTTCTTCCACTGGTGTGCGGGGGGAGAGGTTTTCCATACCCTCGACGATCTCAACAATACAGGTGCCACACTGGCCATAGCCCCCACAATTAAAGAGCTTGCCCTTGAGGGTATAGAGGTCAACCCCCGCTTCCATTGCTTTTAAGCGCAGATTCGCGCCGTCGGCAGCAATCACTTCTTTGTTTTCGTTAACAAACTTAATATTTGTGCCCACAAATTCAGCTTTGCTTGCCATAGGAACCGACGCTAGTTACCATTCTTAATACATTCTCATTTTGGCAGAAAAACTGCCCAACCGTAGCTGAAGTTACGGGTAAATTGGCCGTTAAACTCTTAGTAGGGAAGCGGTTGTTACCGTGATCCGGCTGCTTAATAAAATTTGTTCATGCAAACGCTAAATTTTTGTATAGGAGGAGCGTAGTCAATGGGACTACCCTGGTACCGAGTCCACACTGTCCTGATCAACGATCCAGGACGGTTGATTGCCGCCCACCTGATGCACACGGCATTGGTCGCCGGTTGGGCAGGGTCGATGGCTCTTTATGAGCTAGCTATTTTTGATCCCAGTGATCCCGTTCTCAACCCAATGTGGCGGCAGGGAATGTTTGTCTTGCCCTTCATGGCACGGTTGGGGGTCACGGGGTCTTGGAGCGGTTGGAGTATTACTGGCGAAACAGGGATTGACCCTGGTTTTTGGAGCTTTGAGGGGGTTGCCCTCGCTCACATCGTCCTGTCAGGTCTGTTGTTCTTGGCGGCCTGCTGGCACTGGGTCTATTGGGATTTGGAACTCTTCCGCGATCCTCGCACCGGTGAGCCTGCCCTCGACTTGCCGAAAATGTTTGGCATTCACCTGTTCCTTGCCGGTTTACTCTGCTTTAGCTTTGGTGCTTTTCACCTGACCGGTCTCTTTGGTCCTGGGATGTGGGTCTCTGACCCCTATGGCTTGACGGGCAGTGTCCAGCCTGTGGCACCCGAATGGGGACCCGATGGCTTTAATCCCTACAACCCCGGTGGTGTGGTTGCTCACCATATCGCCGCAGGCATTGTCGGTATTATTGCTGGTTTATTCCACCTGCTGGTACGTCCACCCCAACGGCTGTACAAAGCTCTGCGCATGGGGAATATTGAAACGGTACTCTCCAGCAGTATTGCTGCCGTCTTCTTTGCTGCCTTTGTTGTTGCCGGCACGATGTGGTATGGCAGTGCCACCACGCCCATTGAACTCTTTGGGCCGACGCGCTATCAGTGGGACAGTGGCTACTTCCAACAGGAAATTAACCGCCGTGTGCAGGCCTCCCTCGCCAGTGGCGCCACCCTTGAAGAGGCTTGGTCAGCCATTCCAGAGAAACTGGCCTTCTACGATTACATTGGCAACAACCCCGCCAAAGGTGGTCTCTTCCGTACTGGCCCGATGAACAAAGGGGATGGCATTGCCCAAGCTTGGAAAGGCCATGCCGTCTTCCGCAACAAAGAGGGTGAAGAACTCTTTGTCCGTCGCATGCCTGCCTTCTTTGAAAGCTTCCCCGTCATCCTCACCGATAAGAATGGCGTTGTCAAAGCCGACATTCCCTTCCGGCGTGCCGAGTCGAAGTATAGCTTTGAGCAACAAGGCGTGACCGTCAGCTTCTACGGTGGTGAATTGAACGGCCAAACCTTCACCGATCCACCCACCGTCAAGAGCTATGCCCGTAAAGCTATCTTCGGTGAGATCTTTGAATTCGATAAGGAAACCCTCAACTCCGACGGGATTTTCCGCACCAGTCCCCGTGGCTGGTTTACCTTCGGCCATGCGGTGTTTGCCTTGCTCTTCTTCTTTGGTCACATTTGGCATGGTGCCCGCACGCTGTTCCGCGATGTCTTCTCTGGGATTGATCCAGACCTGTCGCCGGAGCAAGTGGAATGGGGCTTCTACCAAAAGGTGGGCGATGTCACCACTCGTCGCAAAGAAGCTGTCTAGTCATTCCTAGGGGACTACTATGGAAACCATCACCTACGTTTTCATCTTTGCCTGCATTATCGCGCTGTTCTTCTTTGCTATCTTCTTCCGTGAGCCTCCTCGGATCACTAAGAAGTAGTCTCTGATTCATGAGCGAATAGGTCTTCAATACTTGCCGATCGCCCCTGCGGTCGGTTTTTTGATTTTTATGTGATGCTCAAGAGATGATGCCTGCCGATTCCTGAATCTTTTGCTCTTGAAGCCACGGTTTCTGGTACAGTCTTTATGGCACGGTGGGATGGCCAAGTTTGTTGTCTGTGAATTGTTAAGGAGAAACCTCTGAGTACCCGAGTCATCATTGTCCGCCACGGTGAAAGCACGTTTAATGTCCAAGAGCGGGTGCAAGGTCACAGTGATGCTTCTTCGCTCACGGAACGCGGTGGTTGGATGGCAGCCCAAGTGGGTCTGGCCCTGCGGGGCATTCCCATCCGCAAGATTTACACCAGTCCCCTGAAACGGGCAAAGGAAACCGCAGAGGGCATCCATGCTCAGCTCCAAGACCCGCAACTCAAGCCACCCCATTCCCTTGATTTACTCAAAGAGATTGCGCTGCCCGCTTGGGAAGATCTGCCCTTTGCCGAAGTGAAGGCACGGTTTCCCGAGGACTATCGCCGCTGGCAGGAAGCCCCAGAAACCTTGATGATGAAAATCACCACGGAGAGTGGCCAAACCCAGGAGTTTTTTCCGCTATTGGATCTCTACGATCGCGCGGGCATGGTTTTGGAAGCGCTGCTGACGGCTCACGAAAATGAAACGATTGTCATTGTCGGCCACAGCGGTATGAATCGTGCCCTGATTTGCACGGGTCTCGGCTTGGGGGTCAAGGGCTATTTACGGCTCCAGCAGGCCAATGGCGGCATTAGTGTCCTCAATTTCAGCAATGGCTTGCGGCAACCCGCACAACTAGAAGCCCTCAATCTCACGAGCCATCTCAATGATCCTTTTCCGCAACCCCGTTTCAAGGAGCAAACGCTGCGCATCTTTCTGGTACGCCATGGTGAAACGGACTGGAATCGCGAGGGACGCTTCCAAGGGCAAATTGATGTGCCCCTGAATGAAAATGGCCGTGCCCAAGCGGCGGCGGTGGCCGAGTTCCTCAAGGAGGTGCCCTTTCACCATGCCTTGAGTAGTCCCCTACGGCGGCCCAAGGATACGGCCTTGGCGATTTTGCAGTATCACCCTGATGTCGAGCTAGAGCTAGAACCAGCCCTTGCGGAGATTAGCCACGGGGATTGGGAGGGCAAGTTTGAACCGGAGGTGGCGGCGGCCTATCCGGGGGAACTGGAACGCTGGCGTACCACCCCGGCTCTGGTGCAAATGCCCAATGGGGAAAACCTCGAACAGGTGCGCGATCGCGTGGTTAAGGCATGGGAAGAGTGGCTGAAGCGCTGGAAAACCAATGCTCCCACCCCCCACAATGTTTTGGTTGTGGCTCATGATGCCACTAATAAGGTCTTGCTCTGCCACATTGTTGGCCTAGGCATTGAAAACTTCTGGCTCTTTAAGCAGGGCAATGGCAGCGTCACGGTAATTGACTATCCCCTCAAGGGCGGTCTGCCGCGATTGCAGGCAGTGAATATCACCACCCATTTGGGGGGCGTGCTGGATCGGACGGCGGCGGGAGCCTTGTAGGCGATGGTGTGGCGACTGTTGCAACAGGTGCGGCTGCTGGATCCGGTCAACCGCCAAGATTATCGCGCCGATGTGCTGCTGGCGGCGGATCAATTGGTGGCGATCGCCCCCCAAGAGGTACCTGCTGACGCCGAAATCATTGATGCCTCAGAATGGGTGTTGGCTCCCCCCTTGGTAGATCTCTATAGCCACAGTGGTCAGCCGGGTTATGAGGCGCGAGAAACCCTTGAGACACTCTTGGCCGCTGCTGCTGCCGGTGGGGTGCAGCATTTAACCCTCTTACCAACCACAAACCCCGTGATTGATGATCCTGCCCTTTGGCAAGGATTACAACGGCAGATACCAACCACCGCTTGGTCACAGGTCCGGGCTTGGGGCGCACTCACCCAAGGATGTAGGGGAATGGCGCTAACGGATTTAGCGGAACTGGCCGCCAGTGGGGTAGTTGGCTTTTGTGATGATCGGGGGTTGACCCATTGGCCTTTGGTGCAGCGGGCACTCACCTATGTCCAGCCCCTAGGCAAACCCGTTGCCCTTTGGCCTTTTGATCCGGCCTTGGCCGCCAATGGGGTGGCGCGGCAAAGTGGGGTAGCCACTCGTCTCGGATTGGTGGAGCAACTGGTCTGCTGTGAAACCATTCCCCTATTGGCGATTTTGGAATTGGCACGCACCGTCTCAACCCCAATTCATCTCATGCGCCTGTCAACCGCTCGCAGTGTCGAGATTCTTGCTAAGGACAAACCTGAACAGGTCAGTGCCAGTGTGTCGTGGTTACATTTGCTCTTTACGGTTGAGGATTTAGCCAGTTACGATCCGCATCTGCGCCTTGACCCGCCCCTAGGAACGGCCAGCGATCGCCAAGCCCTGATCGAAGGACTCAAAACGGGGGTTATTGAGGCGATCGCCATTGACCACACCCCCTTGCTCTATGAAGAAAAAATGGTTTCCTTTGCCGAGGCACTCCCCGGTGCCATTGGCCTCGAATTAGCCCTACCCGCCCTCTGGCAGGAACTGGTTGCCAAGGAATACTTGAGTGCCCTTGACCTGTGGCATGCCCTCAGTACGGCACCGGCGCGGATTTTGAGCATTGAGCCACCCCGTCTCGAACTGCACAGTCGCAATTTTGTGCTCTTTGATCCGACGGTGACTTGGACAGTGACGCACCAAAGCCTGCGATCGCGCGCTCGCAATACGCCCTTTTGGCAGCACTCCCTGCGGGGTCAATTAGTGCCCTTTTCACCCAGCATCAACTCTGGCCGCACCCACTGATCAAATTCCTCAGCCGTAAGATACCCCAATTCCACCGCCGCTTCCTTCAGGGTTTTACCTTCGCTGTAGGCCTTTTTCGCGACGGCTGCTGCCTTGTCATAGCCGATGTGGGGGTTCAAAGCCGTCACCAACATGAGCGATCGCTGCAAATGGCGCTGAATTTGCTCCCGATTGGGTTCAAGGCCGATTAGACAAAACTCAGTAAAGGCTTGACCGGCATCACTCAGCAGTTCAATGGAACGCAGCACATTGTGAATGATCAGGGGCTTATAAACATTGAGTTCAAAATTTCCTTGACTGCCCGCGATGCCCACTGCGGCGTCGTTGCCCATCACTTGCACACAGACCATCGTTAGGGCTTCACATTGGGTGGGGTTGACCTTACCCGGCATAATCGACGACCCCGGCTCATTAGCAGGTAAGATCAGTTCTCCTAGACCACAACGGGGGCCTGAAGCCAGCCAGCGAATGTCGTTGGCCATTTTCATCATTGCTGCGGCCAAGGTTTTCAGGGCACCACTGAGCATCACCAAGGGATCATGGGCGGCCAAGGCAGCAAAGGGGTTCTCGGCTTTGCAGAAGGGATACCCCGTCATTTGGGCTAATTCTGCCGCCACGCGATCGCCAAAACCGGCGGGGGCATTCAAACCCGTCCCCACGGCCGTACCGCCAATGGCGAGGGGATACAGATGCTGGAGTGCGTACTCAATATGGGCTTGACAGGCTGCAATTTGACTGGCGTAACCCGAGAATTCTTGGCCAAGGGTGAGAGGCACGGCATCCATCAAGTGGGTGCGGCCAATTTTAATAATGTCGGCAAAAGTGGTGACCTTTTCCTGCAATACGGCCAGTAAGTGCCGCACCATCGGCAGCAGTCGCTCCTGCAGCTCAATCACTGTGGCAATATGCATCGCCGCCGGAAAGGTGTCATTAGAAGACTGGCTACAGTTCACATGGTCATTGGGATGAATTGGCGTTTTGCTCCCCTTCACCCCCCCCGCCAGTTCAATGGCACGGTTAGCAATCACCTCATTTACATTCATATTGGTTTGGGTACCACTACCCGTCTGCCAGATGGAGAGGGGAAACTGATCATCCCAGCGCCCTTCAATGACTTCATCGGCTGCTTGCATAATCCATGCCGCTTTATCGGCAGCTAAAACCCCGAAATCGCGGTTGGCGATCGCGGCTGCCTTTTTCAGCCGTGCCATGGCATGAATAACCTCGAGGGGCATGCGCTCGTGACTGATGGGAAAATACTTTAGGGAGCGCGCCGTCTGGGCACCCCAGTAGCAGTCCGCTGGTACCTCAATGGCACCGAGGGAGTCGTATTCTAGGCGAGTTGCAATTGTCATGATTCGTCATACCGAGGGGGAAAACCCATCTCTCATCATTGCATCATTGCAGCAGGAGCAACAGTTGCAGCCGTTAAACCCTACCTTGCCTCCAGCGCGCTCCCCTGTTAACTCTGCTCAAAGGATTGATTCTTAAATTTGAGTGTTTTGCAATTCTCCATGACGGTACGCACAACCTCTTCTGGAATCCCTCTAGGAATCTCAGCTTCGATTTCTAGGGTAACTTTAACGGTACCATCCAATGCAATCAGGTGTTGAACCACTTCGCTGGCGATCGTAGCCACATCTCGGTTCAGCCGCTTTGGATCAAGCTCCACATTGCCATAAAATCTGCGGAGGATAGGGGTAGAGGATGGCGGAGTGAGCGGTGCGGCGTGAGGCGTGAAGGAAACTGAGCTACCATCTGCAGTCTCTTTTCTCTCTTCTGGATTCTCTCTCCTCTCTCTATTGAGCTGTTCTTGAGCAACTTCTGGCTTTACTAGCAGGCTTTGGGGACTAATGCTAGGGTTAATGCCTGTTCCCACTTGCAGACCGAGATACTTGCCTGTCTGGTCATCAACGCCTTCAGCATAGGCAAAGTTATCTGCCCACACCGTTGAGGCCACACCGCTGCGCACTGCTTTTAACAAAACCTCTTGATTTTTCAAACGCGGCAGATAGAGATACCGTGTCAAACATTCCCATGTCTGTTTGAGATCAATGTGGTCGCTTTGCCGCCAGAGATATTTATCAAGTGCTTCAAGTCGCAGATTAGTGGCGGAGTAATTCGGTAATAGATCCCCTTCATGCACGGCTTTGTCGCTGGCTTGCACAATGGGGGAAGCCTGCCCTTGTAGTCGGGTTTCTCTCCACTCAATTTTGCCCTGGGGATCAGGTTGTTGAGGCACGAGAAGCCACTGATAGGTCTCGTTGAGGAGAGTCGTAACATCGTTATCAAACTGTTTCAGCTTCGTCTCTGCCTGTTTGGTCTGGAAGGTATCTAAGTTGAGAATTTCCTTTTCATCGACGATTCCCTTCCACGCTAGGTATTGGGCAGTGTTGCGTTCTAAGTTTTCCAGTTTGGTTTTATCGGCTGCCAAAAAAAGCAGGGTATTCTTGTAGTAACGGGGACTGTTCCCCCTGTGGTTGAGGGCATCTTCCACCCATTGGCGGGCAGGGCTGTCAGGATTGCCTTTGCTGTGGGCATGTTGGGGATGCAGAACCACCAGCCGAACCCCTTGAGTACAGTCGTCGGGAATATCCGCCGTGGAGTCGGGAGCAACATGGACGGCGCTGAATTCGCCGCGATTTTGATTGTTTTTGAGCCGTCGGATGACCTCTGCCCAAACGGGGTCGCGATCGCTGAGGATTTGTTCTGCCCGTTCTTGGGCAGTGCGGTTAACGTTAGGTTGTGTGGAAATCCAGTAGCGTTTGCTTTCGTCCACGTAGAGGTAGGTGGCACGATCCGTCAAATAGCGTAAGGCATCGCCAAAGGTAGCAGGGGTTTCACCGGGTTGCACACAGCCCAGCTTAATGCGGCGATCGTCAATGCCTCGGTTGGCAGCACGCAGGGTGGGGGCAGATCCCATGTAGATGGTGCGAGCAACACGGCGGCAGGCGGAGTAGCGCCCTAGGTTGGAGTTTTGGCGATCGAGGGTCAATGGTAGGGAATTGGCACCATCCACATCTTTGTCAATGACAGGTAGCCAATTGTCTTCAAGATAGCGAGTCAGTTCCGCCTGAACCTGCTGATCATCCATTGGCACATGGGCAGGCAGGATCATCAAACTGCGGTCTTCTCGTGCCCACAGGCAATGAATCACCTTGGCCATTAGGCGGAGTACGCCGCGGGTGCGTTGAAATTTATCGAGCGTGGACCAGTCGGCATACAAGCGGTCAAACAGTTCCGGATGAATCGGGTAGGCCGCTTTTAGGCGACGCTCGTAGTCAGGTTCTTTGCACTCGCTAGGAAACTCTTGGCTTTGGTGGCGGTACATGTCCATAAAGGCTTTGACAACCGCATCCCGCTGCACAAACAAATTGGGGTCAGTGATGGGCTGAAACAGACGGCGGCGGACAATTTCAAAGCTTTCTTCGGCACTTGCCGGCCGCCAAGGAGATTCCACCCGACCAATGGCATTTTTCAGTCTCTCTAGGGCTTCTTTCCCGCGATCGCCCCCAATCTCAATATCTGAAGAGGGGATACTGACCACCAAGAGGGTATCTTTGGCATTCTTAGCCGATTCACTCAGCGTTTGGGCAAAGGTAAACTGGGTATCAAAGCTCCCTCCGGCCAGATCACTGTGCTCATGCAGTTGCCGCGCATAGGACACCCATTCATCAATCAAAATTAGACAGGGGGAAAAGCGATTGAACAGCACCTTGAGAGCATCACCCGGATTGGTGGAGGTTTCATCGGCTGGCCGCACCAGTTCATAGCCTTCGGCTCCACCCAATTGCCAAGCCAGCTCGCCCCAAAGGGTTTTAATCAAAGGGCGATTTTGGCGCTGGTGTTCGGGTCTATAGGGGACAATGCCGCTGGGCTGAAGTTTATTGCCCACTAAAACTGCCACACTGACATTTTGAGGCGGTGTCGTCAGCCCTACTTCTTGGAAGATCGGCTCCATCCCCGGCAAGTCAGCACTTGATCTTGCATGACACAGATGGTACAGAGCCAGCATGGCGTGGGTTTTGCCACCGCCAAAGTTGGTTTGCAGCTCAATCACCGGATCGCCGCCCTGACCGCTGAGCCGTCGTAGAGCGTTGGCCAGCAGTTGTTTCAGTCCTTCGGTGATGTAGGTGCGGCGATAAAATTCGCTGGGATTGCGGTACTCGTCAGAGCCTTCATCCAGATAGACCTGCCAGAGGTCGGCAGCAAATTCGGCTTGTTGAAAGCGACCGGAGGCAACATCAGGATGGGGGGTAGCAATTTCCCGCCAAGGCTTGAGTCCGGCCATAGGTTGCCCTTCCGTCGGTGTGGTGGTGGTGCGGCGGGTGATATTGCGGGCTTGCTCCTCAAAGCGAATGCGCAATAATTCTTGCTTTTGTTTATCAACTTCGGCAGCTTGAGGAGCGGAAATAGCGCTGAGCAGGCGGTTGACGCTATCGAGGGCGCGGTAGGCATCATCGGTCGAAAAAGTGTTGGTATGTGCCCACTTGTTACGAGTTTCGCGTAACTCACTGACCAGTGTCCGCTCTGCCCTTCCTAAGATCGTTTTGAAGACTTCATTCCACCGTTCCCAAATGACGATCAGCAGGGCAGATACATCTTGCTGCAGGACCTCTGCAGGATTGTTGTATTGGTTATACTCAGGTAGGCATTGAGCAGCCTCTTGCAACCAGCGATCGCCATAGCTGGCTTTCATTTCCCGTTCCACAAAGGGGTAAAGCCCATCGAGAAGCAAATTTAGGGAGCGTCCCACTCGTTCGTAGTTACTAATGCTCATCGTGTGATTATGGCAAGAGGGCTGATCAAGCAAGAGCTGTAAGACTATGATAGCTAATCCCAAATCAGGGTTAAATCCATCACGAAGTGGCGTAACAGAGGTTCTCCTGAAAGGCAAGATGGATGTTCTAAAACTTCTACGGCTTGTTGGGGTTGATAGCAATAAACTTGTCGGGTTTCGGGAGCAATTAACCAACCCAGCTGAGCACCATGAGCACCATTATCTATATACTCCTGCATTTTGGCTTGGAGAAAAGCAAGGTTGTCGGTGAGTTGAAGAGTGGGGCGTAGGTTCAGGGCAATCATGGGGTTACTTTAATCATTAATCATTCAATCATTAAGGAGTTGGTGTGCAGTTTATTACGCCTACAATAGGCCTAAAATTGTAGGTTAATCTGCGTAGATGCTTGCATCGTGGCAGCTAGACGGGTCATTTCTGGCCAAGAACTCACAAGGCTGTTGTAAGCGAGAGCCTCTTGGCTCCACCTCTTGCGATCGCACAGGCTATACAACCGATAGGCCAAATCGCGGGCAAAAATGGCGCGATCGCCCAGTTGAGCGAGGAGTTCGGCAGCGCCAGTTTCCCCTTGTTTATCCAAAGCATGGATCAGCAGTTGGGTGATCAACCATAGGGGAGAAGTGAGGAGCGAGGTGGACGGTTCATTCCTCTCTTCTCTTTTCTCCTTTCTCTTTTGGCGTTTCCCGTTCCTCTTTGCGATTTCCTCTCTTGTCAACAAACGCACTTTGCCGCCCTTGGCTTCGAGGATGCCCCCATTGACCATGCCTTGGACGGTGGTATTTTTGGCTTTGCTGAGGGTTTCGGCATCGCCGTATGGCCCTTCATTGAATTCGTGTTGCTCGAACCAGATGAGAGCCCAGCGGGTGTCGCTGTCGAATTCGCCCTCTTGCTCGGTGAGGTATTCGTCGAGGGTTTGGTTGATCAGTTCCAGGGCAGTGCGCACGCGCATGGGAGTGCCATCGTTTTCCAGAACGGCGGCATATCGGGAGAAGACAGCCATGCCGGGGCCAATGCTGGCTTGGGCAAAGTCTACCGGGGCGATGTTGCCCTGCTGCAGGGTTTTGAGGGCTCTGGGAAGTTCGCGTTTGAGTTCGCTGAGGAATTGGCGACGGGTGATTTTGGGGGCATCCGCAGGGCGAGGACGGCAAACAAGGACGATCGAGGAGGCGAGGGCGTTAGTGCCAGATGCGACCATGCGGTTACTCAGTTCACTTCGCATGGGCCAAGTACCATCGATACTAAAGCCAGCTTTGATTAAGCCTTCTAGCATGGTTTCCCAACCGGTTGAAGCTCTGCTGCCCTCACCCCTAGCCCCTCTCCTAGAGCGAGAGAGGGGAACCGGATCTTCTTCTCCCCCATTTCTTTCGGCAACGCTTCGCGAATGCCCATTTGGGGAGGGGGGTTCGGGAGGTGAGGGGTCTTCTTCTTGCTTGAAGGCGTAGTAAACCGTTAATGGATAGTCTGAGTGAACAACTTTATTGAGACGCTCAAAGGTTTTGCCGAATCCTTCTTCAAAAAATTCCTTTGCTTTTTGTTTGGTGCCATGACGGAAGTTATCCGCAACCAATTCTTGGGCTTTAGGGGTTAATAATGTACCAAAGAGATTTGGGTATATAAATTGAAGAGAACGCCGTAACCACACATAAAAGAAATCTGACAAATCTGCATACCCAATGTTGTCGTAATAGGGTGGATCGGTGGAGATGAGTTTGGGGGTGGTGTCGTGGGGATGGGGAGCAGTTGCGTCATGTTGAGTGACTTGTGATCGAGAAGTTGGGGAGGCTTTTTCAACTACCTTAGAAACCCATTCAACAGCACCATTAAAGTTCCCCGAAGAATCGCTCAAAGGGTTTGCCTCACAAAAATCCCAAGCCATAGGAATTGCTTGTCTTGTAAATAAGTGACCTATAGCATCTCGACCGATATGCCAAGTACAAATATTATTGTTGTAATCACAGACCTTATCGATCGCAAACGCCAAATAAGTGGCGATCGCCTCTCCATAAGCCCTTGCGCCGGTTCCGCCCTCATTCAAGGGCACATCATCATCCGGTAGCCCAGCGGCAATGGCATCCTGAGTCGCCTTTTCCCGTGCTTCCCCCACCAAATCGCTGAAGGTGGTCAGCGCCACCAGTTGACGCGGGGTGAACAGATCGGCATGTTTGGTCATGCCGTAATTTTGGACGCGGAACCCTAGCGCTTCCTTAGGTAAATCCGTATCTGGTTTCCAAGTGGGTTGCGCCGAATTAGCAATGGCTTCCTGTTCTGGGGTGGGTGCGAGATACACCCGTCCATTTTGTCCCTCAGCAACAATGGCCATCAATTGCTGTCCCATGCGTCCGGCTCTGCCCTCCGATCGCACATACTCCAACGGTACGGGCGTTCCGCAGGCGATGCAGCGTGCCCCTTTGCGGTCTACCGTTCCCTCTGGTGCTCTGCCTTTGCCCGACTTCACCACAAACCGGATTTGAGTCCCCTCACCCTTGATGGGAGAAGGGGCTAGGGGATGAGGGTGATCAATTACCGGCTCCACCCAAGCCTCTTTCCCCTTCTTGGTCGAAAGCTGAAAACTCCGTACCAACGGCATCTGGCAGCCACAGGCCGGGTTCGGGCATTTGACCGTTCTTGCCCATAGCCACGCAATCACCGTTGCTTTTCCCTCACCCTGCCCTTTCCCAGAGGGAGAGGGTTCTGATTCTCCCACTCGCTCTTTTGGGGAGAGGGGGCTGGGGGGTGAAGGGGTTGGGGGGTGAGGCAGAACAGAAATTTCCCACTTCTCTAGCTCCTCCTCGCCCTCTGGGAGAGGGGGTTGGGGGGTGAGGGCAACCTTCGGGTACAGATGCCCAATCCGCTTAAACGCCTCATCTCGCATCCATTCTCCGTAATAGCGCACATCCGCCGCGAGTCCCTGTGCTCCATACCAGCGATTTAAGCCTGCCCTTTCTCTTCCTCGCCCTCTGGGAGAGGCGGTTGGGGGGTGAGGGCAATCCACCGGATTCACCGGCGCTTGATCCTTGAACTTCGGCGGAATCTCAATCAATGCCTTATTGATCAACACCGCTACGGGATTCAAATCACTGGCATGGGCTTCCAGCCCCAACCGCTGCGCCTCCAAGGGAATCGACCCGCCACCGGCAAAGGGGTCATACACTGGTGGCGCATACTGGGCAATGTATTCCCGCACCGCTTTGGGATCGGTTGGCGGCTCTTCCCCTCTATCCCACGCCAAGCAGCGGGCAATCTCGCGCTGCGCTGCCTCTAGCACCCCAGAGTTCGGATCATTGACATCATCCCAAGACACCAAGCCCCGCACCACCTGTTTTGCATTGCCTTTCCGATCCCGCACCACCTCAATCCGAGCCAAAATATCAAACAACCGCTGCCGTTCCCGCTGTTGCTCCTCTTCGGTGGGGAACTTGTCTGGCCAACTCGAAGGATCATCCACCAACGATGCCCATAGGACAGCGCGACAGGTTGCTAAGGGTCGCCGCGCCCACCACAAATGCAGCGTGGAAGGATGGCCATGGCGGATGGATTTTTCACGGGCCGATTCGAGGTTGATGGCTTCTAGGGGCAGGGCAACTTCAATGAGTTTTTTGCGGTAGGTCATCACTTGCAAATTATCTTAATATTTGATGGTTTGAGTTCAAGACACTGTTACTTGTTCTCGTACCCACTGGCGCAATGCCTTGAGAACCTTGTTTCTTGCCAACATTTTAAGCTATTTCAGGTAATAATCATCATAACCATACCTCACCTTGGCTCACTGCCTTGATTCCATAGTTCCTTCCAACTGTAGTTGACGCTACTAGCGGCAAAATCTGGTTCTCGTTGAAAGGGCTGACGAACATAGCGCACCACACAGTTTTTTTCCGCAACTTGATACTCTCCACTCGCTTCACGTAGGGCAAAAGCATCTCCTTCAGGGAAATTGCGGCTCACTGGCACCTGCACCAATGCCAAAATGTAGCTATCGGGCTTGTTCAGCGCCGTCAGAATTTCGTTTTTAGTAACGGTAACTGTTTCAGCACCTTCAACCCGACCTTTGACTTCGATAAACCGTAACTGCCCCGTGCCCAGTACCACGGATTCAATGTCATAGCCGCACTTGTGATCACTCACATCTCGCGGTTCATACCCCAGCGATCGCTCCATCGCTATGACGGCTGCAATTGCCGCTCGCTCTACCCGCCTAGTTTCCTTAGCAAAGATAGCGGCTGTCGATTCTCGTTTTCCCTCTAACCGCTGCAACAGCCCAATGGGCACCACTAGCACCGCAGCCACAACCACAGGTGGCAGGGGGGATAATCGGCGTTCCTGATCCAACTCTGCTAGACGCTTTTGCAGACGTGCAGACAACTCGTCGGCTCGTTGTTGGGCTTTCACAGAGTTGAGCTTGGCATTGGTTTTGCCTGCTTGCTCCTGTAAATGCAACTCTGCCGCCCGATGATCCCAGTAGTTAATCTCTTTGGTGAGGCGATCTTTGACTGCTCTGATCGTCTTGTCAATCAGTTTTTCCTTTTGTTGGCGGATCTCTTGGAGATGCTCAGGCACAAGATGGCAAGCGGCATAGCTCGTCGCAGTCTTTTCAATCTCGTCGCCAGTGGGCAGTTGAGCCAGCAGCGGCGCTAATAGAGGTTTTTCCGTTTCAGCCAAGGGGCGATAGTCAAGGTAAGGTGCATAACCTGCGTTTCGAGGAGAGAGAGATAAATGGTAGCTTTGTTGCTCACTTCTTCCCTCTTCTATATCCTCACTTCTTCTGGCCCGCATCTCCACATACTGCATCCGCCGCGAGACGACTCGTCGTTGACCATCTTGCCCAATGCGGCCATCTTGGATGGCATGTTCTAAATAGACTAAAACTCTGATCTCTTCACTGGGATCATTTTCGTCCACCAGAATGGCCCCTTGGCGCAAAATATGCCGGTGCTGTTCCAGAATCAAGTCAATAGTGGCACTCAGTAAAGGGTGACTAGGGGAAATCAATTCTGCCAAGGGTTTACCGCAAACACTCATCAAGCTTTTTTCAAAGCAAACCCTCTCATACCGTTTTGGAATCGCTGCACCCATGCCAATGAGACGGTCGCGATCGCGAATGAGCGCTGGCACATGGGTAATCTCATAGCGATTTGGTTCGCGCTGGCGAATGCTACCCCCTAGGCGCCGAAATGCCTCTAGGAAAAAAGCAGCAATATAGTGAGGTTGCAGTTTGCGAGCTTCAGCCCGTTCCATTTCTTGGCGAATCTGTTGGACTTGACTGATGTCCATGCAATCACGAGCTAGTGCCCGTTCCTCTAGCAGTTTTCGTAGCTGGTTAATATCCAAGCGATTGTCAATAATCCTTTCTAATTTCGCCCTCACCTGTGGCTTCTCGCCGTAGCGAATGGCCTCGATCATTAACTCCTGCAACTCTTTACCGGCGATCGCCTTGCCCAAAACATCAAAAACCTTGCCCCCTAGTGCTTGGTGCTGAATTTCTAGCTTTTTCAGTAGGGCTAAATACACATCCCCTTCACGAGTCTCCTCAGCAACCAAATTCCACAAATGACACACTTCGGTTTGACCAATGCGGTGGATACGCCCGAACCGTTGCTCCAAGCGATTAGGGTTCCAAGGCAAGTCATAGTTGATCATCAAATGTGCCCGCTGTAGGTTAATCCCTTCTCCGGCCGCATCGGTCGCAACCAAAATCTGTACTGCTACATCCTGCTTAAAGGCTTCTTCAGCTTTTTTACGTTCTTCGCGACCCATGGCGCCGTGAATGGCAACGACAGCTTCCTTAGAACCCAACAAATTGCTGATTTTGTCAACCAGATAGTTCAATGTGTCCCGATGCTCGGTAAAAATGACTAACTTGCGCCGATGACCACCCGCATCAAACATTTCCTTCTGGTTTTGTAGGAGTTTGGATAATTCCTCCCACTTGCGGTCTTGACCACTGCGCCACACCTGTAATGCCAGTTCTTCTAGTTGACGCAGTTGCTGAATTTCTGCCTCCAGTTCAGTGATGGTTTGAGCAGCGGTTGCTTGATCAACGAGTTCTTCTTCCCATTGTTCCCGTTCTTCGGCAGGTAAATCCTGCAGTTCCTTATCTAAATCATTTGACCAACTCAGAGAATCAGGGAAAAGGGGCTGAGAAGAGTTCCTTGTTCTGTCTGCTCGTCGACGAAGTTTTTCTTCCCGCAGTCGTGTCTCTAGTCTTTCCCGCCGGCGACGCAGGGATTCGTAAATTGCTTGGGGCGAGGAGGCAAGGCGGCGTTGCAAAATCGTCAAGGCAAAACCCACAGTTCCTTTACGGCGATCGCTCCCTAAGGCGTCTGCGCGGTTGAATTCTGTCCTGACGTAATCCGTCACTTGCTGGTAAAGCTTTGCTTCCAGATCAGACAGAAGATACTTTACGGTGTGTGCTAAGCGTTCTGGAAATAAGAGCCTGCCATCAAATTTGACTAAATCTTCTTTGACGACTCGCCGCATTAAATCGGAAGCATCACAAGTGTGTACACCGTCGCGAAAGCGTCCTTCAAAGCGATCGCCATCTAGGAGTGCCAGAAATAACTGAAAATCTTCTTCTCTGCCATTGTGGGGTGTTGCCGTCATCAGCAAAAAATGACGCGCTAGGGTAGATAGTAGCTTACCTAATCGATAACGCTTGGTTTCTTTAACCTCGTCGCTAAAGAAGGAGGCAGAAAGTTTATGCGCTTCATCAACAACAATTAAGTCCCAATCGCTTTGTTTGAGCTTGAGTTGCAGATTTTCATCGCGGCTGAGCTTGTCCAAGCGAGCAATCAGCAGGGGGATTTCTGTAAAGACATTCCCGGTACGCGCCGCTTCGATGCGGTCATTGGTGAGTATCTCAAAGGGCAGGTGAAACTTTTGGGACAACTCCTCCTGCCATTGTATTGTCAAACTGCCGGGGCAAACAATCAGGCATCGCTGTAAATCCCCCCGCATCAGCAATTCTCGAATCAGCAACCCTGCCATAATGGTTTTGCCTGCCCCCGGATCATCCGCTAGGAGAAAGCGCAACGGTTGACGCGGCAGCATCTGGCCGTACACCGCTGTAATTTGATGGGGTAAAGGTTCTACCAATGAGGTATGCACCGCTAGCAACGGATCAAATAAGTGTGCTAGTCGAATGCGATGAGCTTCAGACACTAACCGCAATAATGCCCCGTCCCCGTCAAAACTCCAGCGGCGAGCTGCACTAACAATCTCCAAGGCTGGCTCGCGATCGCGAAACAGCAGTTCTGTGTGAGGCTGTCCATTGAAATCTTTATAAGTCAATTCAACGACGTCACTTCCATACCACGTTGCGTCAATCACTGTGACAATTTGATTCGGAAGAAGGCCTTTGACTGCTGTACCGTGGGTCAGGTCTTCAAGCTTTGCCATAAGTGATGCGGCAGGCTAAGAGGTTCTAATATTACTTATTATTATTAGCTAATTTACAGCATTCATTAACCAAACAATTGTGCTATTCGAGGTCTAGCAACCCTATAGCTACTTCAGCCATGATATTTAGATACGTTTGGGAATAGCCCATGTCCGATTGTGGTTGCCACATCGAAGCAAGAAATGCGGCGGAGCGCAAAACCCTGCGAATTGTGCTGCTGATCAACGTGCTCATGTTTTTTGTGGAGGTGATTACTGGCGTCCTTGCCCAGTCCACTGCCTTGATTGCTGATTCTCTTGATATGCTGGCCGATGCTCTCGTCTATGGCCTCTCCCTCTATGCCGTGGGGCGATCGCTCAAGCAGAAAACCCGTGCAGCAAGTCTAAGTGGCCTGTTTCAAATAACGCTAGCCGCCCTAATTTTGCTGGATGTGATCCGTCGCTTTGTCAGCGGTAGTGCCCCAGAGGCAGATTGGATGATGGCGATCGCCCTCCTTGGGCTAGTAGCCAATACTTGCTGTCTGTATCTAATTGCCCAACATCGGCGGGGGGAGGTGCATATGCGGGCGAGCTGGATTTTTACCCAAAACGATGTCATTGCCAATGTCAGCGTGATTGGAGCAGGGGCGCTAGTGGTCGTTTTTCAGTCTCCTTATCCTGATTTGATTGTGGGGTTTGGCATCGCCAGCCTTGTGCTTTGGGGCGGGATTCGCATTATTCGGGATGCAAGGCAAGCAGGGATGAGTACCCCTGTAGAATAGGTAGGGTTACCCTTTGGGAGAGGCTTTCTGTGAGCACACCCGCGATCGCCATTATTGACTACGATATGGGCAACCTGCATTCCGTGAGTAAAGCCCTTGATGTGGTGGGGGCAACACCCTTAGTGAGCGATCGCGCCAGTGACATTTGTGCTGCGGATGCTGTGGTTCTCCCCGGTGTCGGTGCCTTTGACCCCGCCATGACCCATCTCCACGAGCGGGAACTGGTGCCTGTCATTCAGCGGGTGATTCAGCAGGGGATGCCCTTTTTGGGGATTTGTCTGGGTCTGCAAGTTTTGTTTGAGTGCAGCGAAGAAGGCAGGGAACCCGGCCTTGGTATTTTTGCGGGGAAAGTCAAACGCTTTCAATCTGAACCCGGTCTCCCCATCCCCCACATGGGCTGGAACCAACTGACCTTGACGCAACCCGCCTGTCCCCTCTGGCAGAATTTACCGCCAACCCCTTGGGTGTATTTTGTTCACTCCTACTTTGTCGCCCCTGAGGATCCAGAGTTAGTGGCCGCCACCGTCCGTCATGGTCAGCAAACTGTCACAGCCGCGATCGCCCGCACCAATGTCTTTGCTTGTCAATTTCACCCCGAAAAGTCGGGCAAGATCGGCCTGCAACTACTGCGCAACTTTGTCACTCTCGTCAAACACCAGTATAGCCATTTTAATCAAGAATGAGATATTATCCAGTCCAATAATTGCGAATCACCTCATCACACCGTTCTTGCTAGCGCATCTGTTTTTTTCGGGTGATGCCCATCTGATTGAGGGTGTAACCAACGGTGGAAACTTGTACCCCAAATCGCTGGGCACGATCGATTAAACGGTCATCGGGATGCTTTGAGTCGCTTCACTGATTTTGCCGCCTTGCTTGATATTAGGAGACAACCCGCTCTCGTAAGTCCGAGCTATAGCTCATAAGGGAGTCAGGGGGCATGGGCTAAGCATAGAAATCAAGCCAATCAGACACTTCCCCAAGGTCAGTCCTGATAAAACCGCGTCCGCTTCAGCTCTTCAGTCGTAAACCCCAGCATCCGCAGCACCTCCTCGCGACTTAGTGTGGTGAACTTGTACAGGACAGTTGTTATGATTAACTCTATTATGGCTTGCTGCTTCAGGTCTGTTTCTGTCTGACTCCGCTGCGCAAGTAATCGATTGGGATAAATGACCACGGCTTGCCCATCAGAGAAGGTCTGGCGATACAGACGCAAATAGAGAAAGACTTCAGCAAAGAAGCGTTCGTAGAAGGTATTATCTCTTTGAAACTGGACTTCACAAAAATAGACCACTCCTGAGGGATCAGGGGGGACAAAGACACCGTCAATGCGGAAGGCGGTTTGCTTGAGTTCAACGGAGTCAAAGCGGTAGCCCCTAGGATAGTCAATTCCAAGCAGCTCAAAGAGCGTCTGAGGCAGTTGAGCAAAAGTTGGTAAAAGAGGGAGTCGCGGCGCATGGGCTAGGGAATATATCACGGGAGCATGGATTAAAGCAGGCCGCGATAGCGAATAAATGTCAGCACTGCCGCCCACGACCCCAAAGCCACTTTCAGGGCAATGAGGATATTCAGCCAAGGAATCCAGCCACCACTGAGGAGCGTGCCAAACTGACCCGCCGGCAAGGCCACCCCCATCAACAGGCTGGCACCGCAGAGAATGAAAACAATCACGGAGATTTTTTCCCATCTGGCGGCATGGAAGCGACGATAGATGCTTTCTAGCCATTCTGGAGCTGAGGTAATGGCCACAAGCCCGATCGCCGTCCCGCCAGCAACGCCAGCCGCAAATCCACCCCCCGGACTCAGGTGCCCCCGCAAGGCCAACTCAATACACACAAGGGAGCAAATGGTGGCGCCAAATCTTGCCAAAACAATCGAGGGCTGATCATTAAAGCGGCTAACGTGGCCAAGGGGTTTTTCATTGCTGAGTAGATACTGTGCCCCCATGATGGCAAGAGTGAATACCACCACTTCAAAAATGGTGTCGTACAGGCGATTGCGCAAAATCACAGCCGTAACGGCATTGGGAATGCCACTCTGGTTAACAAGGGTTTCGACAATGGGAAGCGTTGGTACCGCAGGTAGGGTGGGGATCATCAGCATTTTCACCAGCAGCAGCACTGCCGCAATGCCATAGAGCCAAATCATGTCGCTGACTCCTCTTCACTGGGCAAGGGGTAATACACGAGTTCTGTGAGATTGGTGAGCTGGGGCTTGAGGATGGTGTAAAGGCGTGCTACACGGGTCATCGTTAATAATTGAGTGGTTTCTTCAGCACATAGGGCATGAATCTCGCGATCGCGGAGCGCTATTTTAAGTTGCTCAAAGGTGGGATAAATGATTAATTCAACACGCAAATGATAGGGAGCAACGGCTTCACGAATGGCTGCCAGTAAGTGATCCAAGCTATCGCTGGAGAGTGCCGAAGCTAAGATGCCCAATCGCAGCACCAAGGAAGAGCGTACTGCAACGGCGTAGAGCATAATTGAGAGCATTGTTCCCACAAGGGCTTCGGTCAGCGCCACATCGGCAGCGCCGAGAATGGCATAGAGCAGGGCCGCCACCGCACCAATAATGCCACGAATGACAAGGGCGTGGTAGGGATTCTCCTGAAACACCAGCATCAGAGCTGTTAGAGGCAAGAGTGCAGTGACAGCAATGAGCCAGCTATCCATCAGTGTCCTCCCCTTGGGAGCAGTAGGCCAAAACGTAGCCCAGAATGGTGTTCCAGAGGGCGAGGGAGATCAACGCCAAGACCAGAAGCGGCCATTCGCGGGGAATGCGCAGTAACACCCCGATCATGATCGCCATCGAACCTAAGGTATCGGAGACTGACAAAAAATGCAGTTTATAGAGGGGCGATCGCCGACCCACCAGCGGCCATGTTCCCCACAGCCAAAGAAAGAGACCAAAACTAATACAGGCATAACTGATCCACTGTAAAATCACTGACCCCCTCCCTAAAGATTGGCGACATCCCGTAGTCGCCGCAGAATCTGCGCCAAGAGCATCAGGGCACCATTGCCCACACTAAGGATGATCACCCCCACAATGCCAATCATCCAATCATCCCGCTGCACCGACACCAGCAAGATCATAATGGCTGCCTTTGTGGCAATACTGGCAAAGGCCAACATCTTCGACCAGATGTGCTCCCCCTTCCAAGCAGCATAGAGGGGAATGCCCAGAATCAACAGCATGATGACTAAAAAGGCGGTCATTTTTCGGGTCTGCGCTCCACTAGTTGATGCACTTCAAACCAGCCCTCCTCGTCGTAGTGCAGCACGATCGTCTTGGGGGTGAAGGTAATCGTAAAAATATCCAGAAAAATCAGACCGGGGGCACGGGTAGGATCAACGGGTTCACGGACGATCGCCTCATGGCGATGGGGACGCACCATCATTTCAATTGTCTCAAAGTAGGCACGGGGAACAGCCATCGCCACTTTTCCTAGGGTACTCAGCCACTGCCGCAGTGTTGCCACCCCCCCTCGCCCTTGGGGCAGCAGGAGCGAAACCAAAATCCCAATCGCCAGATTGACCAAGCCAAAGTCCGCCGTCAGCAGCAGCCAAATCGTCAGGCGCAGGGCAAAGTTCAAATAATTCATAGCGCTAACCCCACCAAGCCAAGTAAGAGTAACAGCATCACCCCTAGAAGATGCTCTAGGCGCTCCCAAGCCCCTCGCCAAGCGGATTCCCAGCGGGAGACCCCCAAAGCCACTAGGCCACACCCCACCAAGGGCGGCAAAAAGGCGCGTAACAAACTCATGCCACTACTGTAGGCTTCCATGTAGCCGGCATTGGCCAGAAATAGCCCACCCAAGAGCACCATTGTGGCGGCACTATAGCCCATAGGGGTCTTGCTAGGATAGCGGGGCAAAAAGAGGAATTTGCTGTAAATTGTGGCGGTCAAAAAGCCAGCACCATAGAGCAGTCCCTGCTGCCACGGATCAAGGTAACTCAGGGTCAAGGCCTTAGCGGGGAATCCAGCAAGGAAGGGCACACCGATAATGCCATAACCGGCAATAATCAGGGCGATCGCCACTGGGCGCGGCAGACCCTCTTGGCGCAATTCACTAAGACGATAGTGGCACAGTTCCCCCACACTCAAAAAAAGACTGGCCTTGGCTAAGCCGTGCATCAGAGCATACAAACCCGCTGCCGGTGGGGCAATGATCACCCATCCCAGGTGGCCAAGGGTACTAAAGCTGAGCATCCGTCGTACATCATCGGCCACCAAGGCAAATATTGAGCCAAAAAAGATCGAGGCGAGGGCAAACAGCTGCACAATATCGGCAATGTTGCTATGGAGCAGACTGACGCGAGCAAGGCTAAACACCCCAGCATTTTCGACAATGCCGGCTAGGAGAGCAGCAACAATGGGAGCAGCAACGACGTTAGTTTGGGGCAACCAAAGCCCACTAATGAAAATGGCGCCCTTGGCCAACAATGCCATCAAAATCAGCGCCACAGCCTCTGGCGGTGCCTGCATCAGGGCACTAAAGGCAAAGGTATGGTTTGTCTGATAGACGAGCGCCACCCCCATTAGATAAAAGAGCATGGCCACGTTGCTCACCATCAGGTAGCGTAGGCCAATCCAGAGGGGGCGATCGCTACGGGGATAGGCAATCAACAAAAAGACAACAATCCCCAGCACCTCAATATTGACGTAGAGACTGAGGAAATCCGCTGAAATAAAGACGGTGTTGGCACAGCCGTGGAGCAGACACAGCAGCACATAGAAGAACGCTTTATAACCCTCCTGCCACGTATGTAACAGTGCTGCCAAAATGACGAGGGCATTGGTGACAATAAAGTAGCCACTGAGGGGGTCAATGCTCAGGGAAATGCCAAAGCTATCGAGTAGGACAAACGCAGTGTTGACTTGGTTAATGGTGATGCCTAAGCCGACACAGAGGGAAACAAGGGCGATCGCCAGCGGCAGACCCCGCGCTAAGGAGGGCAATAAGTAAAGCGTTAAACCCGCCACAAAGGGCAACAAAATCCAAGCGATCGCCAGCGCCGTCATTGCCGCTCCCTACAGGTACTTTTGATCAATTTCTGGGGTTTCCAACGTCGGGTTATCCCGCGCTAGCTTCATTGCTGCCACCAGCATCAGCGTTTGAATCGAAAGGCCAATCACGATCGCGGTTAAAATCACGGCTTGGGGTACGGGGTCGGCATAGGCAGCATCAAAGGCTCCGCCACGGGCAATGGGCGTGACCAGACCACTGTGGGTGGCAATGACCACAAACAAAGCCACTACGCCGGTGCTCATGACATCCATCGTCACAATCTTCATTAGCAGGTTTTTCTTGACGATCGTTGCTAGAAACCCGACGAGGATAGTGACAAAAACACTGGCTTCCAAGAAAATCATGAGACCCCACCCCAGACACTCTGGTATTTAGAACAAACTGTAACATTCTGCTTTGCCGTTACACCTTGCCTGTTGCTATAAAACTGCACCGCCGCAACCAACGGTGAGGAACCTTAAGCCCGTCAACCCCCATCTTAACTTTATTCAGATCAATATTAATTCTTTATAGAATAGATTTTTGTCAATAGTAGTGTCACAAACTTTATAATTTAGAAAAATGCTTAACAATTTGCAACATTTGGTAAATAGGTATATATTCTTATTCAGATACTTGAACAGAGTACTGGACTCGTCCCTTGGGGGGTTGTCTGATGAATGTCCAATTTCCTTGGCTGACTGTACTAACACTGCTGCCTTTAGTGGCAGCCTTTTTCATTCCCGTATTGCCCGACCGTGAGGGGAAGACAGTCCGCTGGTATGCCCTAGCGATCGCCCTCCTCGAATTTGGCCTCTCGGCAATGGTTTTCTGGCAGCACTACGATGTCCAATCCGCCCAGATCCAAATGGTGGAAACCGTGCCTTGGCTGCCGCAAATCGGCCTGAACTGGTCCCTAGCGGTTGATGGCCTTGCCGTCCCCCTGATGTTGCTGACGGGTCTGGTCAACACAGTGGCAATCTTTGCGGCTTGGCAAGTAAAGCAGAAGCCGCGTTTATTTTATTTCCTGATGCTGGCGCTCTACAGTGCCCAAATTGGCGTCTTTGCCGCCCAAGACCTCATCCTCTTCTTCCTGATTTGGGAATTGGAACTGGTGCCCGTCTATCTACTCATTTCCATCTGGGGGGGAGCCAAACGCCAATACGCCGCTACAAAATTCATCCTCTACACTGCCGTTGGTTCCCTCTTTATCCTCATTGCTGGCCTAGGGATGGCCTTCTATGGGGGTGACTTTACGCTCAGCATGGCGGCCTTGGGTCTCAAGGACTATCCCTTGGCGCTGGAACTGCTGGCCTATGGTGGTTTCCTGATTGCCTTTGGTGTCAAGCTGCCGATTTTCCCGCTACACACTTGGTTACCCGATGCCCATGGTGAAGCCTCGGCGCCCGTGTCAATGGTGCTGGCAGGCGTGCTCTTGAAAATGGGGGGCTATGGCCTGATTCGCTTCAACCTGCAAATGTTGCCGGATGCCCACATCTACTTTGCCCCTGTTCTGATTGCCCTTGGGGTCGTGAATATTGTCTATGGTGCCCTGACTGCTTTTGGCCAAGAAAACCTGAAGCGGCGGCTGGCCTACTCCTCGATTTCCCACATGGGCTTTGTGCTGCTGGGCATTGGTGCCCTCAATGGCATTGGTCTCAATGGGGCGATGCTGCAAATGCTTTCCCACGGTTTGATTGCGGCTGTTCTCTTCTTCTTGGCCGGGGTGACCTACGATCGCACCCACACATTGGCCATGGCAAAAATGAGCGGGATTGCCCAATCCATGCCGAAAACCTTTGCCCTCTTTACTGCCGGCTCTATGGCTTCGCTGGCGCTGCCCGGTATGAGTGGTTTTGTCAGTGAACTGACGGTCTTTTTGGGCTTGACCAACAGTGATGCCTACTCCACGACCTTCAAAGTGGGGGTGATTTTCCTTGCCGCTGTTGGGGTGATTATTACGCCCGTCTATCTGCTCTCGATGGTGCGCCGTGTCTTTACGGGCAAACAAGCGGGCGATATGTTTGACAAACTGCTGTTGGACATCAATCCCCGTGAAACCTTCATTGCCCTGTCCCTGTTGGTGCCGATTATTGCCGTGGGGATGTATCCCAAGCTAGCCACCCAAACCTACGATGTGACCACGACAGCGATCGCTAGCCATGTCCATGCGGCTCTGCCGGCGGTAGCGCAGCACCATCTGCCCCTCTATGCCCAACTGACCCAATCCGCCCCCAGCCTAGTTAGTGAAGCAACCGTTGCCGACAGTACCCTCTAGGGGTGAGAAGTGGGGATGCACCGTCTCCAACTGGCAGTTCAGGGCATTCATTGCTAGAGTGGAGTAACGGCATTCCTGCCCTTGGGCAGATTGCATAAACTGAATACGGTGATTCAATAAAGGCTCTATGAGTAATCTCGAGAAACAAATTGAACAAGCCCGCGAGGAAGCCCACAAAATCTGTGATACCGAAGGGGCAACCTCTGGACAGTGTGCCGCCGCTTGGGATGCCCTTGAGGAACTGCAAGCGGAAGCTGCCCACCAACGCGCTGAGCAGCAAGATCACAAAACCTCCTTCCAGCAGTACTGTGATGACAACCCTGATGCTGCTGAGTGCCGCATTTACGACGACTAAGGGTTGAGGGTGTGGGTCGCTGGCAACAGTTGTGGGATCAATTTGCCGCAGCGACGGGTCAGCGGCTCCATGGGGGTAAAGCCCTTGCGGTAGGGGGCGGCAGTATCAACACCACCTATGTGTGGCAACATCCTGAGCAAACCCTCTTTGTTAAATTCAATCGCCCTGAACGGCAGGCCATGTTTGCTGCCGAAGCCAATGCCCTGCGGGCGATCGCCAAGGTTCAAGCGATTCGCGTTCCCCTTCCCCTGCTATGGGGAGTGGTTGAGGACGCGAGTTTTTTAGTGTTGGAATACTTGCCCCTCACCAGTGCCGGAGATTGGTGGCAAATGGGGGTAGAGCTGGCACAGTTGCACCTCAAGGGCACTGGCGATCGCTATGGCTGGTCGGAGAATAACACCATTGGTGCCACTCCTCAAATCAACCCTTGGTCAGACAACTGGGGGGAGTTTTTCCGCGATGCTCGCCTGCGTTATCAGTTTGATCTGGCTCGCCGTCGGGGTGGACACTTTCCCAAGGCGGAGCAGCTCCTAGCAGCCATTCCAGAACTCCTGAACCATGAGCCAACCCCTACCCTAGTGCACGGCGATCTCTGGTCGGGAAATGCTGCCTTTTGTCGTACGGGGGAACCCGTCATTTTCGACCCCGCCAGTTACTATGGCGATCGCGAGGTGGACTTGGCCATGAGTGAACTCTTTGGTGGCTTTCCTGCGGCCTTTTATGAGGGCTACAACGCCACCTATCCCTTAGCGGCTGGCTATAGGCAACGGAAAACCATCTACAACCTGTACCACATCCTCAATCACTTCAATCTCTTTGGCGGCAGTTATGGGACTCAAGCCCAGTACATGATTGAGCAGATCCTTTAACTACAAGCTGCCCTGTGGAACAGAACATTTGCCAAAGCACTCTAAAATCAAACAGTGCTCCCTCGCCTCACATCCCTGTAGTATCGTGGAGTGCATGGCTTCAATTTTTGAGTGTTTGCGAGATTCCTTCCTATGTCCGATGGCAAACTGCCACCCACAAATGCTTCTACCCCTGAATCAGTGACAGCCAAGGCCGAAAAGACGACAGAACCTTGGTGGCTGGAGATGGCCAAAACCTTGGGGCTGGCTGCTCTCTTGGCTTTTGGTATTCGTACCTTTGTAGCAGAAGCGCGCTATATCCCCACCGGCTCGATGGAAGAAACCCTGCTGATTAACGATCGCCTGATTATTGAAAAGATCAGCTACTATTTCCATGCCCCTCATCGCGGCGACATTATTGTTTTCAATCCAACTCCGGCCTTGCAACAGGCAGGCTTTCGTGATGCCTTTATCAAGCGGGTGGTGGGCTTGCCTGGGGATCGCGTGGAACTCCGCCAAGGGCGCGTCTATATCAACAATCAACCCCTACCCGAACCCTATCTAGCTCCCTCGACATTGACCTCCGTCGATACCTGTGCCGGTATTCAGCCCTATCTGGCTCAACCGCAGGTGATTCCTGCCAACAGCTACTTGGTCTTGGGGGATAACCGCAATAACAGCTTTGATGGCCGCTGCTGGGGCGTGGTACCGCGCAATTACATTATTGGTCGTGCGGCGATTCGCTTTTGGCCCCCCGATCGTTGGGGGTTGATTACCGATCCCAAGGAACCGCAACAGTGAGGCAAACCCTGCGCACCGAGGTACTCGTTGTGGGTGGTGGCACAGGGGGGGTAGCTGCTGCTTTAACGGCGGCTCGTATGGGAGCGCAAACGGTGCTGGTCAGTGAAACGCCGTGGCTAGGGGGCATGCTCACCAGTGCTGGGGTGGCGGCGCCCGATGGCAATGAACTCATGGCGTGGCAAACCGGGCTGTGGGGTGAGTTTCTGCGGGCGATCGCCCAACGCCAAGTGGGGGGACTAGATCATGCTTGGGTGAGTTTCTTTACCTTTGAGCCCAAGGTCGCCGCTGATCTTTTTGCCGAGTGGGTCAAGGCAACCCCCAACCTGACGTGGCTTGTCGGTGAACTTCCCCAAGCGGTTTTGCGCCAAGGCGATCGCGTCCTCGGGGTGGAATTGACCACCCTCACCCTCCATGCCCAAATCACGATTGACGCCACAGAACTCGGGGATCTCCTTGCCTTGGGGGAAATTCCCCATCGCTGGGGGTGGGAGTGGCAGGCAGACACCCAAGAACCCTCAGCCCCCCCAGCACCCACAGCCTTGACTCAAACCTATCCCGTTCAAGCCCCCACATGGATTGTCGTTTTACAGGACTACGGTGAGGGTGCCACTGCCCCAGAGATTCCCCCTTCTCCCCTTTGGGATGAGCACAAGTTTAACGGTGCTTGGGCAGGCTATGACCCGCTGCACTTTCTCAACTATGGCCGCCTGCCGGGAAACCGCTTTATGCTCAACTGGCCGCAGCAGGGGAATGACTATGGGGTGGGTCTGGAACGGCTGATTGGCTCTGCCCAAGAGCGACAGGCCTTTTGTCAAGAGGCACGCTGGCACGCCCAGGATTTTGCCCGTTATGTGCAGCAACAGTTGGGTCGCCGCTATGGTTTAGCGGAGGATACCTTTCCCCAATTCCCCAGACAGCTAGGGGGGGGAGCCTATGCCCTCCATCCCTATTACCGCGAAAGTCGGCGCCTGATGGGTGTCACCACAATTCACGAGCAGGATATTCTCCCCACTGCGCCACCGCCCGTTGATGCCCAAGGTCACTACACGGGCATTGCCATCGGCAACTATCCGAACGATCACCACTATCCGGGGATGGAACTCCCCCTTGTCCCTAAGTCCATTCGTTGGGGCGGTCGTTGGACGGGGACGCCCTTCGTGATTCCCTATACGTCGTTGATTCCCCAGACGGTAGAGGGCTTTCTAGTGGCAGAGAAAAATATCTCGGTAACCCATATTGCCAATGGTGCCACTCGCTTGCAACCGCTGGTAATGGGCATTGGACAGGGGGCAGGGTGGCTAGCCGCCACAGCCATTCGCCAAGGGAAATCGCTGCACCAACTGGTGGGCACCCTTGATCTGAAGCCCCTGATTCAGGAGTGCCGACAGGCAATCTTTCCCTTCTTTAACCTGCCGCCGCAACATCCCGAATGGGAAGCTTGGCAACTCCAGACACTCAATACATTTGATCCCACAGTTCCCCTACCGCCGACGGTGGCGATCGCCCAACCGACACCCATGATCGTGAGCGCCGGCATGCAAACGGTTAGCGGCGAATTTGTGAAACTAGGGGAACAGGCGTATCAACTCCGCACGGATCAGTGGTCTTGGCCTTTGGTAACACTCCACCCCACCGTCAACGAGCAACTGCAAACCTATCAAAGTGGGCAGCGAATCACAGTAACGGGGTTTATGAACCCCTACGCCCCTTGGATTCGGGTGGCGTGCGTGGCCTAAGTTTCGCAGCTTAGCTCCCCAAGGCGTTGATTAAAACGCAGATTCTCACTGTAGTCCACGGGGACATCAATAATGCTGGGCACAGACTGCGCAAGGGCAGTTTTCAACGTTGGGATAAAATCAGCGGTGGCTTCAATGCGATACCCCTTGAGTCCCATGCTCTCGGCCAACTTGACAAAGTCGGGGTTACCAAAGTGGACATAGGCAGATTCACCAAAGTAGCGCTGCTGCTTCCACTCGATGAGGCCATAGCCGCCGTCATTAAAGACGATGGTTGTAAAGTTGGTTCCTATGCGCAGCGCGGTTTCCAGTTCTTGGCAATTCATCATGAAGCCGCCATCGCCGGTGACTGCCACCACATGCCGCTGCGGATAGACTAATTTCGCCGCTATTGCCCCTGGTACGGCAATCCCCATTGCGGCAAAGCCATTGGAAATCAGGCAGGTATTGGGGCGATCGCAATGGTAGTGACGGGCAATCCACATCTTGTGGGCACCCACATCAGAAATGACGATATCCTCTGGCCCCATGACTTGACGCAGGTCGTAGATGAGCTTTTGCGGCTTGACGGGAAAACTCTCATCTTGGGCATATTGGCAGTAGTCAGCCACAATGTCTTGGCGCAGTTGCACGGCATAGGGGGTGGGCTTATCTTGGCGATCGGCCCGCTTGAGAATTTCATAGAGGGAATCAGAAATATCTCCCACCACCTCAATCACAGGAATATAGCTGCTGTCAATTTCGGCATGGGTGGCCGCAATATGGATAATGGGCAAGCGGCCATCGGGGTTCCAGCTTTTCGGGGAATACTCAATCAAGTCATAGCCAACGGCAATCACTAAGTCAGCATGATCAAAGCCGCAGCTAATGTAATCCCGCTGCTGGAGTCCCACCGTCCACAGGGCAAGGGAGTGCTGATAGGGAATGACCCCTTTACCCATGAAGGTATTGGCCACGGGGATATTCAGCTTTTCGGCAAAATGGGTGAGGGCAGCGGCAGCGTGGGCACGAATAGCGCCATTCCCCACTAAGATCAGGGGGTTCTCAGCAGCATTGATCAGTTCAGCGGCCTTGAGAATGCTCTGGAACGAGGCATAGGTTTTTTCGGGCGGGCTAGGCTTGAGGGGATAGCCCTCAGCTTCCATGGCGGCAATGTTTTCGGGCACATCAATGTGAACCGCCCCTGGCTTTTCATTCTGGGCAATCTTAAAGGCCTTGCGGACAATTTCTGGCGTAATGCTGGGGCGGACAATCTGGGCATTCCATTTGGTTACCGGGCTAAACATGGCCACCAAGTCCAGATATTGGTGGGACTCGATGTGCATGCGATCGGTGCCTACCTGCCCTGTAATGGCCACAAGAGGAGCACCATCGAGGTTAGCATCGGCAACACCGGTCATTAAATTCGTAGCACCGGGACCGAGAGTAGAAAGACATACCCCCGCTTTGCCGGTGAGACGACCATAGACATCGGCCATAAAGGCCGCCCCTTGTTCATGGCGGGTGGTGATAAATTGAATGGGGGAGCGCCGCAGCGCTTGCAGGACATCAAGATTTTCTTCCCCCGGCAGACCAAAAATGTATTCTACGCCTTCATTTTCAAGGCATTTCACGAGTAATTCGGCGGTGTTCATAAGGATGGGCGATCGCGGGCACTACTCCCTATCGTAGTTCTGTCTTTTTCGCCCAATCCTTAAATATTGGCAAATGCTGACGAAAGTTATGCCGCGGCCAGATCGGAGATCACCTTGGCCAGATCAATGTCCTTTTGGGTAATGCCGCCGGCATCATGCGTCGTAAGGCAGACCGTCACCCGATTCCAAGAAATGGATAAATCAGGGTGATGTCCGGCCTGCTCAGCGGGATCTACCAGACGATTGACAAAGGCAATGGAGCCAAGAAAATCCTTGAAAACAAATGTTTGCTCAAGGCGATCGCCCGCCAATTTCCAGCCCGCTAGGTTTGCTAGTTGTGCCTCAATATCGGCTGGAGAGAGTCGCTCTGCCATGGTTGTGCCTCAACCCTATTAGCTCTAGGGTAGCAGAGGCAATTTACCAACTGGACTTGACCACCCCCGGCAGCAACCCTTGGTGAGCCATTTCCCGCAGGGCATTGCGGCAGAGGCCAAAATCACGATAATAACCACGAGGACGACCTGTCAACCAGCAGCGATTCCGTAGCCGCGAAGGGGCACTATTGCGGGGCAAC
Organism: Thermosynechococcus sp. TG215; assembly: GCF_031583455.1. NCBI lineage: Bacteria > Bacillati > Cyanobacteriota > Cyanophyceae > Acaryochloridales > Thermosynechococcaceae > Thermosynechococcus > Thermosynechococcus sp. TG215. Next base: position 2,513,962 of record NZ_CP134178.1, read on the forward strand.
CGTTGCAGTTGACGATGGATGCTCATGATCTCTTCTTGGGTTTCGGCGCTGGCCAGTTGAGCCTTGAGTTCTTGGCGTTTGCTGGCGTATTTAGCAACAAGCCGTTGCCGCTTTTTTTCCCGTTCGATCATGCTTTTTTTGGCCATGGGGGTGTGTTTGTCCTCGATAATGATGAATTTGGTATCCTATATCCTATCAAAGAGCGATTTGCTGCTGCAACTGTTGATCCTTGCGGGGTGTTTCTGTGCCCTTACATCTGTACAACACACTGTCTCGCCGCCTTGAACCCTTCTCGCCCCTGCACCCAGAGCGGGTGACGATCTATGCCTGTGGTGTCACGGTGTATGACTACTGCCATTTGGGGCACGCCCGTTCCTATGTGGCTTGGGATGTGCTGCGCCGCTATCTCACGTTCTTGGGCTACGTGGTGCACTATGTGCAAAATTTTACCGATATTGATGACAAGATTTTGCGCCGCGCCCATGAAAACGGCGAGACGATGGCCACAGTGAGCGATCGCTACATTGCCGCCTACCACGAGGACATGGCGGCCTTGAATATCCTACCTGCCACTGCTTATCCCCGCGCGACAGAGGTGATTCCAGAAATTATTCACCTCATTCAAGGGCTACTGGATCGCGGCTATGCCTACGTGGCCGGCGGGGATGTTTACTATGCCGTGGCACAATTTCCCAGCTATGGCAAGCTCTCCGGGCGCCAGCTTGAGCAACTCATGGCCGGTGCCAGTGGCCGCATTGAGGAAGAGGAGGAGCAGCGCAAACGCCATCCCCTTGATTTTGCCCTCTGGAAAGCCGCAAAGCCGGAGGAAATGGCTGTTTATGACCCGTGGGAAGCCCCTTGGGGTAAAGGGCGCCCCGGCTGGCACATTGAATGCTCGGCAATGGTGCGACAGGCCTTTGGGGCAACGGTGGATATTCATTGCGGTGGCATGGATTTAATTTTCCCCCACCACGAGAATGAAATTGCCCAATCGGAGGCGGTGACGCAACAGCCCCTAGCCCGATTTTGGCTCCACAACGGTTTTGTTACCGTCAACACTGAGAAAATGTCCAAGTCCTTGGGGAATTTCACAACCATTCGTGATCTGCTGGCTCAGGGGGTGGATGCCATGGCCTTGCGCCTGTTGGTTTTGCAGGCTCAGTACCGCAAACCCTTGGACTTTACGCCAGAGGCACTGACCGCCGCTGCCAAGGGCTGGCAAACCCTGAAGGAGGCGCTACAGCTCAATCGGCAGCTCTCCCTGCCCGTCATTCATCCAGAGGGGGTCAAAGCTCACCCCAGTACCCAAGCCTTTTGTCAAGCTATGGATGAGGACTTGAACACCGCAGCAGCTCTAGCGGTCATTTTTGAACTGGCCAAAGTCCTGAATCGTGAGCAGCATCGCTATCTCCACGGGGGAGACTGGGGGCGATCGCCCGCTGAAATCAGCCGCGACTGGCACACCCTAGTCACTCTTGCTCAGGTTTTGGGTCTAGAGGCAAAAGCAGAGGCACAAGCTGCGTCAACGGTTGGCCTAACCGATGAGGAGATTCGAGAGTTAATTGCTGCTCGCACCGCTGCCCGCCAAGCCAAGAACTATGCGGAGAGCGATCGCCTGCGGGATCTCCTTTTGGCTCAAGGGGTCAAACTCGTGGATCAAAAGGACGGCACCACCCATTGGTTTCGCGTGCCCGCTGGCTCAACCCCCTAACTGTGGAGAACACTATGCACGATTCCCTTGCTGACCTGCGTCAGGAACTCTTGGCGCTGCTGTGCCGCGATGCCTACCGTGCCGGCGAGTTTATCCTTTCCTCTGGCCAAAAAAGCCACTACTACATCAACTGCAAACCTGTGACCCTATCAGCGCGGGGCGCTTACCTTGTGGGGCGGCTCTTCTTGGCGCAGTTAGCCCCTGAAGCGGTGGCGGTGGCGGGTCTCACCCTTGGGGCGGATCCCTTGGTGGTGGCAGTGAGCGTGCTCTCCAATGTGCACGGGCAGGATCGGGCAGCGCTGATTGTGCGCAAGGAAGCCAAAGGCCACGGCACGATGAGCTTTATTGAAGGTCCCCCCTTGCCCCAAGGGGCGGTGGTCACGGTGCTTGAGGATGTGATCACGACGGGGGGGTCTGCCCTCAAGGCGGTGCTGCGGCTCCAAGAGGCAGGCTATGTGGTCAATGAGGTTCTGGCCATTGTCGATCGCCAAGCGGGCGGGGAAGCTGCCTTTGCCGCTCAAGGAATACCCCTGCGATCGCTCTTTCGGATTAGCGACCTCGAAGCCTACCTCAATGCGGTCTAAATTCCCAACCGCTGGTAAATTTCCTCGAGGTACTTGAGGTGATGTTCAGGGTTAAAGCAGGCCTCGAGTTCCTCTGGTGTCAGGTAGCGCTGAATCTCTGGATCCCCTTTGAGGTTGGCAGCAAAGTCACCGTTGGGTTGATTCCACGCGGCATGGGCATGTTTTTGCACCAAGGCATAGGCAGCTTCGCGACTCAGCCCCTTCTCCACCAGCGCCAAGAGCACCCGCTGACTAAAGATGACACCGCCGTAGCAGTTCATATTGCGGCGCATATTTTCGGGATAGACCTGCAGCGTCTGCACCAAGTCAGTCATTTCCACCAGCATAAAGTGGCTGAGAATCGAGCTATCGGGCAAAATCACCCGTTCCACCGCACTGTGGGAAATATCCCGCTCATGCCAGAGGGCAACATTTTCAAGGGCAGCCAAAGCATTCCCCCGCAGCACCCGCGCTAGACCGGTCAGTCGTTCGGAACGAATGGGATTGCGTTTGTGGGGCATCGCAGAGGAGCCTTTTTGTCCCTTCGAGAAGAATTCCTCGACTTCAAGGACATCGGTGCGCTGAAGATTGCGAATCTCAACAGCAAAGCGCTCGAGGCTGGCTCCCAAGAGGGCAAGGGTTTGGGCATAGTCGGCATGGCGATCGCGGGAAATCACCTGTGTTGAAGCGGTATCGGGTTGGAGACCGAGTTTTTGGCAGGCGATCGCCTCCACCCGCGGATCCACATTGGCATAGGTGCCCACTGCCCCCGAAATTTTGCCTACGGCCACGGTGCGCTGCAATTGGCACAGGCGATCGCGATGGCGCAGCAATTCCGCCAGCCAACCCGCGAGTTTGAACCCAAAGGTAATGGGTTCGGCATGAATCCCATGACTGCGTCCCACCATCACCGTATAGCGATGTTCTTGGGCACGGTGGCGCACTGCCTGAATGAGCTGCTCCAACTGCTCTTGAATCAGCGTTAGACTGGCCACCAATTGCAGGGCTAAACCGGTGTCGAGGACATCGGAACTGGTCAAGCCAAGGTGAATATAGCGGCCGGCATCGCCAACATGTTCGTTGACATTGGTGAGGAAGGCAATGACATCGTGCTTTACCTCTGCCTCAATTTCCAGCACCCGTTGGGGGTCAAACTTGGCCTTGGCTTTGATTTCAGCAACGGCGTCAGCAGGAATATGTCCCAGTTCCGCTTGGGCTTCGCAGACCGCAATCTCAACATCCAGCCATGTTTTTAATTTGTAGGCATCCGTCCAGAGATTCCCCATTGGGGCAAGGGTATAGCGTTCGATCATGGGCGTATGTATCTCTAAGGGTGATCAAAAACGGTCATCTGGGGGCGATCGCCTATTTGCGTTCGGGATGGTACACAGTTTCCGCCGTGGCAAAGCCATTGAGGCGATAGATGAGTTGGTAAAGACGGCTGTAGTCCCGCTGGTTAAAGTGCAGGATCAATCGCGGCAGGTGGAGCGTGTGGGTCAAGGCAGGACGGTTAATGGGTTGCTCGTCTTCCACTTCCCGAGGCAACGGTTCAGCGCGTTCAATCTGCCCCGACACGAGGATGTCTTGAAAATCGCGATTGAGTTCTGCCAAGGCGGCATCACTAATGTCTTGGTTCAACCGCAGCACCAAGCGATCGCCCACATAGCGGCTAGAGTGATAGACACGATAAAAGCCACTGAGGTAAGCCAACCCCTCCTCAACACTGGTGCAGATGCGGTAGAGTTCCTGATCTTCACGGTTAATTAGTCCCTTGGCTGCCAGTTCTTCACGAATAAATCGATCCCAATGTTGCCAGTAGGTACCACCGGGAATGTCCATCAAGACCAAGGGTTTAGGGGGGGCTTTGCCCGTTTGACAGAGAGTCAAGCATTCAAAGGCTTCATCTTGGGTGCCAAAGCCACCAGGAAATACAGCAATGGCATCGGTTTCCTTGAGCAAAAAGAGCTTGCGCGTAAAGAAGTACTTGAAGTGAATCAGACGCGGATCCCCTTCAATATAGGGGTTAGCCCCCTGCTCAAAGGGGAGTTCAATGTTCAGGCCAAAGGACTTATTGGAGCCTGCCCCTTTGTTGCCAGCCTCCATGATGCCACCCCCGGCACCGGTGATAATCATAAACCCCGTGGCACTCGCCGCTTGGGCAAAGGCCACCGCCATTTCATAGACAGGCGCCGTGGAGGGAGTGCGTGCCGATCCAAAGATCGAAATTTTGCGGGTATGGCGATAGGGGGCAAAGACCCGCAGGGCTTGGTGCATATCCCGCAGGCAGGAACGCAGAATCTTCCAATCTAGTCGTTCCAGTTCCTCATCAGCAATATCCAGAAAAAGTTGCAGGGCTTGGTAAATCACGTCGCCGTGGGGCACCCTATCCAAGCGACGAATTAACTGTTCAAGGTCTTGCTGTAGGCTACTTAAAGCGACTCGCGAAAGGGTCATGGCACCCTAAGAACGTTAGCACCCTATTTTATCAGGCAGCGGGATCACCTGATGCAGTGGGTAGGCTGAGGGTAAAGGTGGTAATGCCCGCTTCACTGTCGGCGCTAATTTCACCCTGCAATTGCTCCACGAGTTTTTGGGTGAGGGCAAGGCCTAAACCCGTTCCCCCCTGTTGCCACGGATCGGCATTGGGAATGCGATAAAACTTTTCAAAGATGCGCGGTAGCTCCTCACTAGGAATCTCTGAGGGATTACTCACTTGAATTTGCAGGCGATCGCCCCCGATTGGATCAAAACGGACAACAATCTGTGCGCCAGCAGGGCTGTACTTACAGGCATTGTTGAGTAACTCTGCCAAGATGCGGGCTAAGGCATGGCGGTTGGAGAGGAGGGGCGGCAACGTGGCGGGGCGCAAAATCTCAAGGGATTGCTGCCGCTGTTGCATGCGGTTGCGGAAGGGTTCGAGCACCGAGGGCAGCCAACTGTCGAGATCAATCACCTCCTGTTGAATCTGGCTGCGCCCTGCCTCTAGGCGTTGCAGATCCAGCAAATCATTGATCAATTCCGTTTCGCGGTTGCACTCATTGGCGAGAATGTCGAGGTAGCGTTTCTGGCGATCGTCGGTGGCAAATTGCTTCAGCATATAGATGGCCATTTTCATATTGGCCATGGGGGTACGCAACTCGTGGGAAACGGTGCTCAAGAAATCATCCTTAATGGCATTGAGCCGCTCTAGCTCCTGCATTTTCTGTTCCAGTTCGGCAGTACGGGCGCGCACTTGGCGCTCCAAATCCGCATTGAGTTCTTGTACCTGTTGGTAAAGCTGCGCTTGGTGAATGGCGAGGGCACACTGATCGGCAATGGTTTTGACGAGGCTTAAATCTTCTGGTGTCCAAGACTTGGGCAGGGTTTGTTGCCAAAGCTGGCGATCGCTCGCCAAAACGGACGTTGCCTCACTGGGTTCCCACTCCCAATCGAGGAGCGTAATTTGCCCGAGGAGTTGGCCGAGGTAAATCAGCGGGGTGATTACCAAAGCGTTGACGTTGAAGGTTCTGAGATCTGTTTGCAGCGGCTGCGGTAAATCCGTACAACTCGCCGCCAAGACCACCTGTTCACCCTTGCTGAGGGCGGGTTCAAAGAGGGCGATCGCCTGCTGGTTGAGAGCAATCAAGTGGTTGGGTAAGCTGACAAATTGAGGACGGCTGGCATAGGTAGGGCTATTGGGCGCATGGGTTTGCGTAATCAGGCAGAGGGTCGATCCCAAGGCTTCTAGGAGTAAATCAGCGGTAATTTGCAGAACTTCCGCTGCCACCATAGTGGTACGCATGGCTTGAATGATGCGGTTAATGATGGCCTCACGGCGGGCTTGGTTGCGCAGTTGTTCCTCGGCTCGCTTGCGATCGGTGACATCCATGACATAGCTGCGGATCAGCTCACTTTCATAGATGTAGTGAATGGATTGCTCGTAGATGCGCCCTTGGTACTCCACCTCCCGCACATGCACTTTTTCTTGGGTTTGCTTCATGTAGCGTGCGAGTTCCGGCAATCCCAGCAATAGAGGATGAGTCAACTTCTGTTGCTGTAGATCTCGAAACTGTATCACTGCCGCTGGATTGAGATACGTCACCCTCCCCTCTAAATCCACTTCCAAAATTGGGTTGGGCGTCAGCTCCGGATAGGAGGCCAAGCGCACTAAGGCCGCTTCACTAAAATTCTCGATATTACCTTCACTGAGGGGGACAAGTGTTGCAAAGGGATTGGTGCTTTTGGAGAGAAATCCTAAGACATCGGTACTGCGGCAAAAATCCTGAAACTCCGTATCCGTCATGTTCGTCAAGGTCAAGTAGCGGGCACGCACATCGCCGCCAAACACAATCATGTCACCGCCACGCAAATCATGGGCAACAATCCGCTGGCCATTGACCAGAGTGCCATTCGTACTGCGCTTGCCCTGCAAATCACCATCAATGAGGCGAAAAAGATGGCTATTGGTTTCAGGACTGGTCACCCGTAGGAGAATAGCGTGCTGCCGTGACACCATCTTGGAGTGCAGGACAATTGAATTCGTTGGATCGCGACCGATGGAATAAGTGGCTGCCTCTAGCAAAATAGGTCGCCGCCCCTCACTGTCTTCGAGGACTAACAGGTGGCGGACTGCCTGCCGCTCGTGGCTCACCGTTGCCTCCTTGCCTAGGACGGCTGGGCACCCTGACGAAAGGATACTGGTGTCGCTGTCACCTTCCAAGTGGGTTCTTTGACAGGTAGGGTAGTATATTGGCGCACCAAGGCACGGAACTCATCACCGTCAATGGTTTCTTTCTCAAGGAGCAGCTCCACCAGCTTATCAATGGCCACCCGATGCTCGCGGATCAGTTTGCGGGCAATCTCGTAGCAGTGCATAACAATCTCGCGCACTTGGTGGTCAATTTGCACGGCCACAGCTTCAGAATATTCAGCGCGCGGCATGAGATCTCGACCCAGAAAGACCTCGTTGCCCGGCGTTTCAAGGGCTAAGTGTCCCAAGTCCGACATGCCGTAACGGGTCACCATTTCCCGCGCCAGATTGGCCACTGCTCGCAAGTCGCTACTGGCACCCACGGTGACTTCAGCATCGCCAAAGATTTCCACTTCGGCAGCGCGCCCCCCCAATAGAATGGTGATCTCGTCGAGGAGCCATGCGCGGGTATAGAGGCCACTATCCACCCGCTCTTCATCAAAGATTTGCTGGGCAAAGCCGCCAACGCCCCCAGACCGGGGAATAATGGTCACTTTATTGAGGGGATCCGCATGTTTCAAGAGCGTCATCAGTAGAGCATGACCCACTTCGTGGTAGGCAATCAGCCACTTTTTCTTGCTGTCGAGGAGGGGAGTGAGCGTCATGCCAATCGTCACGCGATCAATGGCATCGTCAATTTCGGCATTGGTAATGGCCGGTTTGCGACGCCGAGCAGTAAGAATTGCGGCTTCATTGAGGAGGTTGGCCAGTTCGGCACCCGAAAAGCCGGGGGTACGGCGGGCGATCGCCTCTAGGGACACCTCGGGAGCAATTTTCTTGTGCCGCGCATGGACTTGGAGAATTTGCAGGCGTCCCTTGTAGCTGGGCAAATCCACGGTAATTTGGCGGTCAAAGCGACCCGGACGCAGGAGGGCAGCATCCAAAACATCGGGGCGGTTCGTTGCCGCAATCACAATAATGCCCGTATTCCCCTCAAAGCCATCCATTTCCGTCAGGAGTTGATTGAGGGTTTGCTCGCGCTCATCATTGCCACCGCCAATGCCGGCACCCCGTTGGCGACCGACGGCATCAATTTCATCAATAAACACCAGACAAGGGGCGTTTTCTTTAGCCTTTCTGAAGAGATCCCGCACACGGGAGGCACCGACGCCCACAAACATTTCCACAAATTCAGAACCAGAAATGGAAAAGAAGGGAACCCCGGCTTCACCGGCGATCGCCTTGGCAAGGAGCGTTTTTCCGGTTCCTGGTGGCCCAACTAGCAGCACCCCCTTGGGAATACGGGCACCAATGGAGGTAAATTTCTCTGAATTCTTGAGAAAGGTCACAACTTCCTGCAGCTCTTCTTTGGCCTCTTCAATCCCAGCCACATCGCCAAAGGTCACCCCCGTTTGTGCCTCCATTTGAAAGCGGGCGCGGGATTTACCAAAGTTGAGAATCTGCCCAGGGCCGCCGGGGGCATTACTCGCCCGCCGCAAAATCATCAGGAATAAAATCAGCAGAAAGAAGCCCAGCATCAAGTTAGAAATGACGCCAACCACTGCCCCATCACTGCTAGAGGGCACCACCCGCACCGTCGTGTCATAGCGGGTACTCACTTGGCGCAGCAGTTCTACAAGTTCAGGATTGCGATCAAAGAGCCGTACCTCCTGGGGGGGAGATTGTTCGGGTTGATCTTTACGGCGAAACTTGGCTAGCCCCTGTTCCTGATAGAGTTCGACGGAGCTGACTTCACCCGCCTTGAGGGCATTGAGGAATTGACTGTAGGAAACGGTGTTGTTATTGCTCGATTGCGCTAAACCAATGTGAGTGGGAGCTAACGAGAGACCCACGACCAAAGCCAGTTGACTCAGCCGTTGGGAAAGGCGTTGAGCGTATTTCATCGGCACCCGTTTCCGAAATTCAGTTCTAATTTCCAGTTTAACAGCGATTTTTTAGTTCCCTAGCGCCCTGGATCAGCCACAGCCAAGAATCACCGCCCTAAATATAAAATAGGACAGCATTCTCTTTAGAACGCCCATGGGACTGATTGTACAAAAGTATGGCGGTACGTCCGTCGGTAGTGTCGAGCGCATTCAAGCGGTAGCCCGCAGAGTCAAGGCAACTGTGGCAGCGGGACATCAGGTAGTGGTGGTGGTCTCGGCCATGGGCAAAACCACGGATAGCTTGGTGCAACTGGCCTATGCCATTAGCGATCGCCCCAGTCAGCGGGAAATGGATATGCTGCTTTCCACGGGGGAGCAGGTCTCGATCGCCCTGTTGACGATGGCGCTCCATGCCTTGGGGGAACCCGCCATCTCCCTCACCGGTGCCCAAGTGGGCATTGTCACCGAACCGGCCCACACCCGTGCCCGCATTCTCCACATTGAAACCCAGCGCCTCGAACGGCACCTCAAAGAAGGACAAGTGGTGGTTGTGGCCGGCTTTCAGGGGATTACTGCTGCTGCGGATTTTGAAGTCACCACCCTTGGGCGGGGTGGCTCGGATACCTCGGCTGTGGCCTTGGCGGCGGCGCTGCGGGCGGATTGCTGCGAAATTTACACCGATGTCCCCGGCATTTTGACCACGGATCCGCGACTGGTGCCCAATGCCCAACTCATGAGTGAGATTACCTGCGATGAAATGCTGGAGTTGGCGAGCCTAGGGGCAAAGGTCTTGCACCCCCGCGCCGTGGAGATTGCCCGCAACTATGGCGTGGATTTGGTGGTGCGCTCCAGTTGGACGGATGATCCCGGTACCCGTGTCATTGCACCATCGCGGCCGCCGCGTCCCGTGGAAAATCTTGAACTGGGCAAACCTGTGGATGGGGTGGCGCTGGATACGGATCAGGCGAAGGTGGCACTACTGCGGGTGGCCGATCGCCCCGGCGTTGCGGCACAGCTTTTTGGCGAACTGGCACGGCAAAATCTTGATGTGGATTTAATTATCCAATCCATTCACGAAGGTCAGACGAACGACATTGCCTTCACCGTGCAAAAGCGCGTTCTTAAACAAGCCGAGGCTGTTGCTGTGGCCTTTTATCCCCGCTTGAATCCACGGGTTGAAGAGACGGATGTGCTCGTGGATGCCGACATTGCCAAGGTGAGTATCACCGGTGCCGGGATGATTGGCCGACCGGGGGTGGCCGCTCAGATGTTTTCGGCCTTGGCGGCAGCGGGCATTAACCTACAAATGATTTCCACCTCTGAAGTGAATGTCAGTTGTACAGTGGCCGCAGCGGATGCAGGTCGAGCGATCGCTGTTCTCTCCCAAACCTTTGATGTGGAAGCCGCCACCACTGTCCCCCAAGAAACCCCCGATGCCCCAGCGGTGCGGGGCGTTGCCCTTGATCCCAAGCAGGCGCGGATTGCGATTCGCGATGTGCCCGATCGCCCCGGTATGGCGGCGGCAATTTTCCAGACCCTTGCGGATGCCGCCATTAGCGTGGATATGATTATCCAATCCCAGCGATCGCGCTCCCTCGGGGGTGTGATGACCCGCGATATTGCCTTTACGGTGGCCTCTGCCGATGCCGAGCGAGCCACGGAACTACTCAAGGGGGTTCAGAGCCAATTGGGCTACGGCGACATCCTCATAGATACGGCGATCGCCAAAGTGAGCATTGTTGGTGTGGGGATGATCCACCGTCCGGGGATTGCTGCCCAAATGTTTGCGGCCCTTGCCCGTGAAAACATCAACATTCAAATGATTGCTACCTCGGAAATTCGCGTGAGTTGTGTGGTGGCAGAATCGGAGGGGGTGCGGGCGCTGCGGGCGGTGCATACAGCCTTTGGTTTAGATGGTGAGGCTCCCGTCGTCATTCCCGATGTCGGTAAATAGACCGCCCTATTGGCAAATTGCCCTTGTCCTCGGCGTGGGCGTGTTGGCGGTTTCTACAGCTGCTGTGCTGGTGCGCTGGGGTGTTGCTGATTTAGCCACCGATTCCCTAGGCATGACCGTGGGGTTGAGCATTTTCTTGGCCAGTGGTCGCCTCAGTTTGGCTGCTCTCTTTTTGACCCCGCAACTTTACACGTGGCCGTGGCTAGACCTGACTCGCCAAAATCTGCGTTGGGCACTGGCGGCTGGGGTTGCCCTTGCGGCGCACTTTAGCCTCTGGTTCACCTCACTGCACTACACCTCGGTGGCAGCCTCAACCACATTGGTGACCACAACGCCCATCTGGTCGGCGCTCGTCGGGTACCTTTGGCAGCGACAAACCCTTCAACCCCGTGCTTGGGTGGGCATGGCGATCGCCCTTGGCGGCAGCGCCCTAATTGGGACGGCAGAACCGACGAGTGCTGTGGCAAGGAACCCCCTACTCGGAAATGCGCTGGCGATCGCGGCGGCGTGGGCGGTCAGTGCCTACTTTATCTGTGGTCAAGCGGCTCAAAAGGCGGGTCTGGCGATTCACCACTACGCCCTTGTGGCCTATGCCACTGCTGCCTTGGTTCTCTTGCCCCTGCCGCCACTGCTGGGTCTGACTTACGGAGGTTGGCCGCTGAAGCTCTATGGTGCGATTCTCCTGCTGGCTTTGATCCCCCAGTTGGTGGGGCACACCAGTCTCAATTGGGGGGTGCGTTGGCTTTCCCCTACATGGGTAACTCTTCTGGTGTTGGCAGAACCGATTGCTGCGAGTCTCTTTGCCCTGCTGCTCTTTGGTGAGGTGCCGACAACGGCAGTGATGACGGGGGGCAGTCTGGTGCTGGTGGGTTTAAGTGTAGCACTGTGGCCTAGTCCCTAGGGGGGTTCGGCGATCGCCGCCGCTGTTTGAGGGTATCCAAAGCATCCCCCAAGGCGGTAATGAGTCCCTCACGGGTACGGGCATGATTTTGCCGTTCCTCCTCTAGGGCACGCCGTAGCCGTTCATTGTCCAAGAGGGCTTCAATCAGTTGTGCCTGAAGTTCGGCAACAGAGGTTTCACTGCGCACGCGGGCCTCAATCCGTGCCCGTTCGTCCGCCCATTCCGGGGCTTCGGGATCTACAGGCGGTGGGGGCGGTTCAGGAACCAGTGACGGCAGTTCATTTGCTCGCGCCTGCGCCCGTTGCAGTTGCTCTTGCAGACGTTGAAGCTGTTCCTGAAAATCTGCCACAGTGGATAAGGCACAGTTAGAAATTCTAGGGCTATTTTGATACGAGTATCCTCAGAAAACAAGGGTCAAGATATATTCGTGAGTAGCGAGGCACTCCAAGCATGGTGGCACTGGGCACAGGCGATCATTCCAGCCCCTGAGCGCGAGAGTGGCCTACGGGAGTTAAAACAATTTCTCAGTGCCTTCACACAGTTGAGTCCCCTTGACATCACCCTGCGCCGATTTCCGCCCGAGATTCCTCTAAAACTGCCCCTTGCAGAACTCCAAGAGCGTTGGCAACGCCGCTGGCAGGAGCGGGTTCCCCTGCAATATCTCATTGGTACGGTTCACTGGCACGATCTGGAATTAGTTGTCACCCCCAGTGTGTTGATTCCTCGGCCAGAAACAGAGGAACTCCTAGAAGTGGTGGCAGTAACGGTACCCCCTTGGCAACAACAGGGGCATTGGCTGGATTTGGGTACGGGGAGTGGGGCGATCGCTATTGGCTTGGCGCGGTTATTTGCGGCGGCGCTGGTGCATGCCGTAGATTGTAGCCCTGAGGCCCTAGAGGTCGCGCAAGTCAATATTCAAAAGTACGCTTTGGGCGATCGCGTGCGTTGCTATGTTGGCAGTTGGTTTGCCCCCCTTACCCATCTGCAAGGGCAGGTGCAGGGCATTGTCAGTAATCCTCCCTATATTCCCACCCGCCTAGTGGCCACTCTCCAACCTGAGGTGCAGTACCATGAACCCCCCCTTGCCCTCGATGGTGGTGCGGATGGCTTGCAGGCAATTCGTCAGATTGTTGAGACGGCACCAGAGTATCTTCAGCCCCAAGGCTGGCTCTTTATCGAATTGATGGCAACCCAAGGGGAAGCTGTGGCAGCGCTAGCAATGGCCAGCCAAGCCTATGAACGAGTGGAAATTCTTCGGGATCTCAGTGGCCACGATCGCTTTTTGCTCGCTCAAGCAGTTTAGCCGCGATCCCAGCGCCAGAGGGCAACCATCAGGGCAACCACTCCGATTTGTAATGCCAGATTCCACACCAAATCGTTACCAGCAGTGCCCGCCAATCCCTTGAGGCCAAGGATAAAGGCACCCATGAGGCCGGAAGCGGCAAAAACGGCATAGAAAACGCGCCGTAGTCCCCGATAGGGAGCGGCTGCCTCGGCTCGCAGGCGATCGCGCAGAGTTGATTGAGTCACTTCAGCCGGTTGCTGGGGTTTGTGAGTAGCCATTTTGATTTTCCCATCACCTGAAAATATCCTACGTCCCTACAATGGGGAACGGTGTGCATCAATAACGGTCTAAGGCCGTAGGCCAAAAGAGATGTGAGGAGTTTGATATGCATTGGCAGCGAATCAGTGTAGCCCTGGCGATCGCCTTGGGTAGCACGGTTGCAATTCCCCAACTCAGTCAACCCTCCCAAAATACTGGTGCAGGGACACTCCGCTGGAGCGATGCTTCCTTTCCTGTGGAAAATTTCCAAGGCTATACCTCTCCCTTTGGCTACCGGCGATCGCCCACGGGGGAACCCACGACCGAATTTCACAATGGCCTTGATTTTGCTGCTCCTCAAGGGAGCTATATCCGTAATTGGTGGGTCGGGCAGGTGATTGAAGTTTCCGATCACACCGCCTGTGGCACACTGGTACGAATTCAATCGGGGGCTTGGGAACACGTTTACTGCCACATGATGGGGCGGGTTGAGCAGACCCCCCAAGGACGAGCCATGGTCGATCGCGCCGGTGGCATTTTCATCCTAGAGGGGCAGCGGGTACCCACGGGGGCACGTATTGGTCGAGTGGGCATGACAGGCCGCACCACCGGACCTCACCTTCACTGGACGCTCCGCCACCGAGGGCAATTGGTCAACCCTGCCGTGGTTCTACAGGCCATGTATGGTAGCCAGGCCCAACGATAACTTTCTGATTAAAAACTAACGGGACTGACGGGGCTCGAACCCGCAACTTCCGCCGTGACAGGGCGGTGCTCTAACCGATTGAACTACAGTCCCAATTTTTGAGCGATTTTTAGACTATCAGGAAAATCATGGCTTTGTCAACTGGTTAAATTTGCCTTGCTGGGCGATCGCCTGCGGGGCATCAATCAACTGCGTAGCCTTGACCCCAACGATGCCTTTCGGCTCATTCAACCCCTCAGCCAAGATGAAAATTCCCGTGTCCGCTACACTGCGGTGAGTCAAATTGCCAGCCTTGGGCACGTCAATCTCAATCAAGCCCATGACCTGTTGCGCGATCGCCTGCTCCATGACAGCGAAACGGATGTCCGTGCTGCCGCAGCGGATGCGATGGCTGCCCTACAAGTTCCCTTTGCCCTTGAAGATTTAGAAACGGCCTACCACAGTACCGATGATTGGCTGTTGCAGTTTATAGCAATTCTAATCAAGAATGAGACATCATCCAGCACAATACTTGCGAATCACCTCATCAATCGAACTGTTTGACCCTGCATACATCCGCGCTCGCTTCAACGCACTAAAGTTGTGCTCAATCACATTCAAATCAGGAGAGGATTTCGGTAAAAATAACACCTCGTGACCCGCCGCTTTCACCACTGCCTGAATCGCCCCTTTTGGATGAATCGGTGCATTATCCATCATCAACAACGACGGTCTCTTTAACGCCGGCAAACAGTACTGACTCAGCCAGCTCACAAACCCTAACGCATTCAAGTATCCGCAAAACAGCATTGGGGCGATGAAGTCTTTCTGGTATCTATACCGTCCTGCGACTCAACTCTCTCTTTTCTGACGCTTCCCCGCTCGCTCTCCATAAATTCGTTCGCCTCGCGCTGACCACCCATACTCACACTCCACCCAAGAGTCAAACCCCGTCTCATCGATAGACACCCCTGTTTCCTCCCCATGGCTCTCTACCCATGTGTTGAGCTGCTGTTGATACGCTTGTCGCTCTGCCTCACACCTTTCTTGGTAACGTATCTGTTTTCTTTCGAGTGATGCCCATCTGGGCGAGGGCATAACTAATGGTGGAAACTTGGACGCCAAATCGCTGGGCACGGTCGATTAAACGGTCATCGGGATGGGCAGCAACATCCGCTGCTAAGGCCGCCCAATCCAGTTTCCAAGGACGACGGGGGACAACCGTGGGCGCTAAGTCGTCTCGCTTCAGCCAGCGATGGATGGTGGCGCGACTGCCCTGAAAGATTTGAGTTGCTTCACTGATTTTGCCACCTTGCTGGATGTAGGAGACAACCCGCTCTCGTCAGTCCAAGCTATAGCTCATATTCTTGAGTAACATTCATGACGCTTTGAGTATAGCCTATCCCTCTTGAAAATATCTCACTCCCTTTCGAAATAGATATATACGAGCGACTAGGCATCCCCGCTCAGGGAAGGGTTAGAGATGAGTATCCACTAGTAGACACACCTTTTCTAAGTCGTAATGTGGATGCATGGATTGCTTTATACGGCGGACGCAGTAAGCTTATAGACGCAAAAGTCCGAGACCTTAGCAATAGTCCTCGACTACGTGCTAGCTATGCAAGGCGAATTTTTGATGCCTGTCCGACAGTTGCAAAGGTCATCTCTGGTTACGCTCCGGCTGCATGGCCCTATCATGAGGGTATGCATAGCTCATGGGTTGAAGCATTTGTTGTTCTGATGCCCGACGGTACTGTAAGAGAGGGTAAATGTTTTGACTGTAGTAGAGAGAATACAGGGCGGAATTTCAGATGGGGTGAGAGGATCTGTTCATCTTAAAAACTGCAATCCCTAGAAGGGTACCTCATCTAGGTTAATATCTTCGGGTTCGGGGGGTGGGGGTGCCACCTTCGGTGTGACAGGTGCAGTGGCTGCGGGTGTGGCCATGGGGGTGGTTGCCGGCTGTGCCGGATGATCCACAATATTGCCCTCAACGGTGTAGAAGCGGCTTACCACCAACTCGGCGCGTTTTTCTTTGAAACCTTCGGGGCGGTCAATGGTGTCCATTTTTAGCCGACCTTCTAAGATCAGGCGATCGCCCACTTTGCATTCTGCCTGCATTTTTTGCCCCAAATTGCCCCACGCCACTGTTCGCAAACTCATGGGTGGCTCTTCACTGCGCAGGCTAGCAAACTGCACCACCATTGTGGCCACCGCCATCTGATTTTCTTGGGTGTAGCGCAGTTCTGGCGCTTGAATCACTTCTGCAAAGAGGACGCAACTATTCATCCGATGAGCTTCCAACAGGTCGTGTTCTTTCCAGTATAGTCCCAACGGCTGCCGCGACAAGGCCACAGGATCAATACAGCGCGACGCTGGGGTTCTCCCTAGCACAGACGGCTGTAGCCAATTGTATCTTCTTATACTACCATATAGTTAATTAAATAAACTTACAGAGGACACGGTCATGGCACGGGTGGTTGTCCTTGGGGCGGGCATTGGCGGATTGCCCACAGCCTACGAATTGCGGCATCGTTTGGGCGATCGCCATCAAGTGGTGTTGGTCTCCGATGTGGATCGCTTTACATTTATTCCAGGACTAGTGGCAGTTGCCCTCGGACACCATTCCCTCGAACGCCTGCAAGTGCCCCTAGGGATCGTGAGCCGTCGCCATGGGTTGCAATGGGTGCAAGGCAAAGTTCAGCAGATTGACCCTAAAGCTAAGAAAGTCTATTTGCCTGAGCAAACCCTTGACTACGACTATTTAGTGATTGCCACAGGGGCAGAACTCGCCCTCGATTTGATTCCCGGCCTTGGCGTTCACAGTCATTCCGTGTGTACCCCCGCCCACGCAGTTGCCGCCCATCGAGCATGGCAAGCATTCCTCAAAGACCCCAAGGACTTAGTTGTGGGTGCGGCGCCAGGAGCCAGTTGCTTTGGGCCTGCCTATGAATTTCTGTTTTTGGCGGAGTATGCCCTGCGGCGTCATCGGTTGCGCGATCGCGTCAAGATTACATTCATTACCCCTGAACCCTACATTGGCCATCTGGGGATTGGTGGCTTGGCCAACAGTGATCAACTCACCCTAGACCTGATTGCACAGCGGGGCATTGAAACCATCACGAATGCCGAGATCACGGCCATTGAGCCGCATCGGATTTTGTTGCGGG
The DNA here is from genome assembly GCF_031583455.1 of Thermosynechococcus sp. TG215. Lineage (NCBI taxonomy): Bacteria > Bacillati > Cyanobacteriota > Cyanophyceae > Acaryochloridales > Thermosynechococcaceae > Thermosynechococcus > Thermosynechococcus sp. TG215. The sequence goes on from NZ_CP134178.1 coordinate 2,531,044, forward strand.
ATGGACGGGTAATCCCCTTTGGCTACAGCATGATTTTGCCACCTTTTCGCGGGCCAGCCTTTGTGCGTGCCTCGGGTCTTGGCAATGAAAAGGGATTTTTGCCCCTGCTGCCCACCCTTCAGCACCCCGACTATCCTGAAATCTATGGGGTCGGTATTAGTGTTCACCTGCCGCCGATAGAAGTCACCCCTGTGCCTATGGGCTTGCCCAAGACGGGTCAAATGACCGAGGAGATGGCGATCGCCGCCAGCCACAACATTGCCGTTGCCCTTGGGGAATTAGCCGCTGACCCTGTAGTGCCGACCCTCGATGCCCTCTGTTTTGCCGACTTTGGTGACACGGGTATTGCCTATATTGCCGCTCCTGTGATTCCTGAGACCCTCGGGCAGAAGCGCCGCTTGGCCTACGCCATTCAAGGATTGTGGGTGAGTTGGGTCAAGGCTGTCTTTGAGCGCTACTTCCTGCTGAAAATGCGATGGGGGCTAAGTGTTCCTTGGTTTGAACAGTGGGGACTGCGGCTCTTCTTTGGCCTTTCCCTTGTGCGTCCCCTTCAACCCCCCCTAGTTTCCAAGCAGCAACCGTTCGCAAAAGTTTGATATGCAACCGTTAACAACACTGACAAGGAGTAATTTTTATGGCGCGCCTCTTTCTCATGGGTCTGTTGATGGTTTGTCTATGGCTCAACAGTTCCTCAGTCACATTGGCCAGTGTGAATCCCGATGAACTGGGGAAAGCCGTAACCGCCATTGAACAGTTGGATCAAATGCGCATTGGCCTTGCCTCTACTTTAGAAGGAAGTCCCACGGAACCCACCCTTGACACCTTTAAGGCTGTTTGTGCCCCCGTGGGCAAGAAAGCGAAGGAAATTGCTGCTGCCAATGGCTGGCAACTGCGTCAGGTAGCCCTCAAGTACCGCAACCCCAACCATGCCCCGCGCACAGCGCTGGAAGTGCAAGCCCTCAATCGCTTTGATAACAATCGTCAACTCCAAGCCTTTTGGCAAACGGATGCTGAAGGGGTGCACTACTTCCGTCGCATTGATGTCCAAGCCAGTTGCCTTGCCTGTCATGGGGCGAAAAATCGGCGGCCTGCCTTTATTCAAGAAAAATATCCCAGCGATCGCGCCTATGGCTTCCGTGTTGGTGATCTGCGGGGCATGTACGCTGTGACGATTCCGCAAATTCAACAGGCACTCCAAACCTCACCCTAGGGAGGAACTTCAATGAAACGTTGGCAGGGTTGGTTACTTGTGATCCTGCTCGTCATTCTCCTGTGGCTAGCGGTGTCCCCCAGTAGCCCTGCCATGATTCGCACCATTGAAGAGGCTCCCAATCAAGTGGTGGTGCAGTCGCGGCATCAGTTGCGCGATAATCGTGGCTTCACGTGGCAGGTGATTCTCTTTTCCCGTCGTGACCAGTTGCAATTACGCTTGGTGGGGTTTCCCGAGCAGTACCACTTTCGCCATCTCGATCCCTTGGTGCTGATCACATCGAGCGGTCAAACCCTCACAGCCGTAGATGACTTTCCCAAGGCAGACTCCGTTGCCAATGTGGGACAGTTTGACCTGTTGCCCCTTGTACCGCGCTTGCCCCAGAGTGAACCCTTGGTACTGCGTCCGCCCCTAGAGGAGCAGGGGATTGAGATTGCTGTGCCTGCGGCTGTGGTAATTGAATGGCACGCTCTGATGGAGGGAGTCTAGGAACGGGGGCTGATGGGCGTAGGTGTCCCAAGGGCAAGGAGTAGGGCTTGGGCTTTGCTCAGGGATTCTTGCCATTCCCGCTCTGGATCACTGTCGGCCACAATACCGGCGCCCACTTGCCCCCAAGTCGTCTGGCGATCGCCCGCCACCAAAAGAGTACGGATGAGGATATTCAAGTCCAAATGCCCCCGCTGATCCCAGTAGCCACAGGAACCGTAGAACAAATTGCGGGGAAAGGGTTCCAAATCGGCCAAAATCGCCATGCAGCGTACCTTGGGACAGCCGGTAATCGTGCCACCGGGAAAGAGGGCACGGATCACATCCACAGGAGACAGCCCCGGCTGCAACGTGCCGCGAACATTGCTCACCAAGTGAATCACATGGCTGTAGTACTCCAGCGTTAGGAGTTCATCCACCACCACACTGCCCCACTGGCACACTCGCCCCAAGTCATTGCGCTCTAAATCCACGAGCATCATGTGTTCTGCCTGTTCCTTGGTATTGCTGAGGAGTTCCTCGGCGTAGGCGCGATCGCCCGCTGGGGTTTGGCCGCGCGGACGGGTACCAGCAATGGGTCGGGTTTGCACCCTATCTCCCTGCACTTGCACCAAGCGTTCCGGTGAGCAACTGACAATGTAGCCCCAAGGGGTCTGCCAAAAACTGGCAAAGGGAGACGGGTTAATCTGCTGCAGCCGCAGGTATTGTTGCCAAGGATCAACGCGCCCGTAATGGCAAAAGCGGGCCGACAGATTGGCCTGAAAAATATCCCCGGCACGAATATGGCGGAGAATCTGCCGCACCGCTGCTTGGTAGGTATCGGGTTGCCAGCCAGCGGCTAGTTCAATGCTGCCGGGGCGATCGGGTAGGGGCAGATGAAGGGCAGGGGACGTTTGCTCTAGGCTCTGTTGGAGAAGGGTTAACTCTGCCTCGGTGGAAGCTGCTAGATAGAGGAGATCTTCTTGATGATCTAAAACCGCGAAGGCTTGGGGTTCATACCAAAAGGCCACTGGAAAAGGGAGAGGATCAGGCTTCAGAGGCGGCAGGGCTTCAATTTCCCACGCCAACTCATACCCCAGCCATCCCAACCAGCCACCAGTAAAGGGCAGATGGCGCACCGCTTCAGGAACCGCTTCACATTGGGGAAAGCTGTGTAGCGTCGGCAGGACTTGACCCAAGGAGAGTGGCCACTGGCGATCGCGCCGTGGTGACCCCGCACAAATGGAGTAGCGCGCTTGGGGAGTCGGGGCTTGGGCTGGGCTTTCCAGTAAAACGGCAATTGGCTCAGTCAAAAACAATTGCTGAAAAATAGCGCGACCCGTGCGACGCCGCAGCGGCAAACAGCACCATAGCCACGGCTGACAGGGGAACATCAATGGTGTGTCACCCCCAACCAACCCAAACGAACCAACCAAAATAACCCCATGCCCCCCAGAGCCAACCAATCTCGCCGCTGCAGTCGCAGATGGTGCCAGGGATTATCGTAGGTTCCCGGTTCTTGAAAGCCCCGCACCTGCATCGCACAGGCCACCTGTTCTGCCCGCAGGAGTAAATTGTCCAACAGCCGTACTGCTAAGGTGAGCCACAACTTGATGCTGCCCTTAATGCCCACCAGTCGCCAATTGATAGCACGCGTCCGCACTGAGCGGCTCAGGTTTTGCACCTCTTCTAAGACCAAGGGAATAAACCGCAGCGACAGCGTCAAAGTCAGGGCAATTTCCGCCACCGGCAGCTTAAAGGGTTTCAGGGGCTGCATCAGATTTTCCAAGCCAGCGGTGACTTCTTCTGGGGCAGTGGTCAGCAAAAACAGATGCGTACTGTAAAGGAGCGTAAACAGGAGGGTACTCAGTCGTAACCCCAAATCCAGCGATCGCTGGGAGACTTGCAGATGAATTGGAAACTGACCCACTTGGGCACGAAACTGCCACAGGATATAACTGTAACTCGTGGGCGGAGCGGTGGCTTCCAAAGGACGGCGGGGTTGATAGGTGACCGCCATCCCATCCGGCATCAAAGCCGTGATGACTAGAATTAAACTCCCCACCAAGAGGAGCCACAGCAGTTGCCGCCGCCACACCCGTGCGGGAATCCCCCCTAGGAGGGTCAGGAGAATTAAACTGACCACTAGCCCCAACCGCCAACTGACATCCGCCAAAATAGGTGCCAACAGAAACGTCATCAACCATGCCAACTTAACCCGCGGATCAAGGCGGTGCAGCCAAGTCACCGGTTGTTCAAGGTATAGCCCCAAAGGGAGCGATCGCAGGAGATCCATGGAAAATAACTAGTTCTTCTTCAGTTCCCGCCGCAGGGCTTCCAACTCTGGATCGTAGGCAGGGGTGCTGCTGGGTGACAGTTGCGGGTTGGCCAATTCTGCCTTCAGCCGTGCCAAATCGTCATCCACACTGCCGGCTTCGAGGGCGGCAAACTTGGCTTCGAGGGTATCGCTATTGAGTTCAGCCACGGCTTGGGAGCGAGCCTCCATTTCCTGAACCCGTTCCTCCATGCGCTCAAAGGCGGCCATGGGGGCATTGGTGTTGAGGCTGCTAAAGGTTTGTTGCAGTTGCTCTGAGGCCTTGGCTGCCCGTGCCCGTGCCACCAGCATTTCTTTGCGGGTTTTCGCTTCCGCGATTTTGCTTTCAAGCTGCTGCATTTGTTTTTTGAGGGCTTCCACTTGGGTCACGGACTGCTCCAATTGCCCTTTGAGAGCCATGGCTGCATTCAGTGCTGTTTTTTTGCGACTCAAGGCCTCAAGCGCTAGTTGCTCATCCCCATGTTGCAGGGCAATTTTGGCACGGCGCTCCCACTCAGCCGCCTGCTGTTGATGTTGGTTGAACTGTTGCTCTAACCGCTTTTGGGAGGCGATCGCTTGGGCGACGGCTTGCCGCAGGGTCACCAGATTGTCCTGCATTTCAATCATGGTCTGCTCAAGGATTTTTTCGGGATCTTCAGCAGCACCCACCAGCGCATTGAGCCAACTGCGAACCACACGGCTGACGCGATCAAACAGTCCCACAGCGTTATCTCCCTATTGGTTCCTTATCTATAGCAGTATGCCACTTTCCTTAGACCCTTTGGCCACGAGTTCCAAAAACGGTCGCTGCCCTAGGCTTAAGCTATAGTAAAATCATCAGAATCCTGATCCTACTTTAGTGATGTCTGCTTCTTCGGGGCGACCTTCAGACGCCTTTGATAAACACGGTTTTCTCAGTCGCTACGCCCCAGCCATCATTAATCAAAATAGAGCTGATCAAATGCTGGCAGACTATGCCAAAGGGCGGCGTGACTTTCGGCGATTGGATTTGCGCGGTGTCAACCTAGAAGATGTGAATTTGGCAGGGGCCGATCTCAGTGGCTCGGATTTAAGCAATGCCACACTGACCAACGTGGATTTGACCAATGCCAAGCTGATTGAAGTTAAGCTGATCAATGCTGAACTGACGGCTGTGCAATTGCGCCAAGCCAACCTGAGTCGCGCCAACCTGCGGGGTGCCACACTGACCTACACGTCTTTAGCCACGGCAACCCTGCGGGGAACAGTCCTGCCCAATGGCCGCTTGTCCGATTAGCTAAAGCTGGTGCAAAAAAGCTTGCAGCCGTTGCCAAAAGCGCTCCATCTCCGCTGGTGTGCCAATGGTGACCCGAATGCCGCTAGCGATCGCCCGTACAAGAGTCCCCTGACGCCGCAAGGCATCACACAGGGGCTGGGTGTATTGCGGTTCCTGCAAGCGGAAAAAGAGGAAATTGGCCACACTCGGCCATACCCGCAGTTGGGGGCAACCCTGAAGCCGTTCATAGAGGCGCTCCCGCTCCGCTAGCACCGTGGGAATCTCTGCCAGCAACGCCGGCCGATGGTCAAGGGCAACTTGCGCCGCCACTTGAGAAAACGTAGGCAGGTTATAGGGCAGACGAACCTTTTCTAAAACCGCAATCACCTCGGCATTGCCAATGGCGTAGCCCACCCGATGGGCGGCGAGTCGAAAGGCCTTGGAAAACGTACGCAGAATCAACCAGTTGGGATGCGCTGCCAAGTCCCCCACCAGTGTCTTGCCCGAAAATTCAAAATAGGCCTCATCAATCACCACTAAAATGTCCTCAGGAAGCTGCTGTAGCCAGTCCACCTCCGCTGCGGTTAGGGGGTTCCCTGTTGGGGAGTTGGGTTGCAGCATAAAGAGAACGCGCACGGGGGGAGCCGCTTGGGCAATGAGGGTATTGGCTTCAGCAATTTGCACGGCAAAGGTGTCAGGATCGCGGGGCGATCGCTGGACGGGAATCCCTAGGGTTTGGGCGAGGATCCCGTATATGGAAAATGTCGGTTCTGCCACTAGGATAGAACCGTAGCCCCCGATCGCAGTGGCCAGTAAAATCGAGCGAATTAGCTCATCGGAGCCGTTGCCAACCGCAATTTGGTGTGGGGAGATCTCCGTTGGGCTGTGTTCACTGACATAGCGAGCGATCGCCTGCCGCAGCGGCCAATGATGACTGTCGGGATAGCGATGACTGGCGAGGGTGCTGACATACTGTTGAGCTAACGCCTCCTTAAGGGCAATGGGCAAATCCCACGGAAACTCATTGGTATCGAGGTAATCCAGTTCTAGGGGTAGGGAGTCACTGCTGGGGGTGGAGTAGGCGCGGAGGTTGCTCAGTTCTGGACGAAGAAACGTCGCCATGCCAAGACGGTATAAAGGGATTCAACTATAATAGCACTGAGCTTTTTGCCTTAATTTGCTGCTAGCCCTGACACTAAATCTTCATCTTTTGATTACGTAGAGGCGAATGTTCCTATGGCGCGTACCGACTTCAAAGATTACTACCAAATCCTCGGGGTCAGCAAAAATGCCACGGATGCCGAAATTCGGCAAGCCTTTCGCCGCCTCGCGCGCAAGTATCACCCCGACTTAAATCCGGGGGACAAAGAGGCAGAAGCTCGTTTCAAGGAAATTAACGAAGCCCACGAAGTGCTCTCAGATCCGGAAAAGCGACGCAAATACGATCAATTTGGTCAGTATTGGCAACAGGCCAGTGCGGCGGGTGCTGGTGGCTTTAATGTCAATATTGGTGACTTTGGCGCTGACTTTAGTCAGTTTAGCAGCTTTGAAGACTTTATCAACGAGTTGCTGGGGCGATTTGCCACTGGCACCACCACAGGGCGTACCCGCACTTGGAGCAGCGCTGGCTTTGATTCATCGCCATTTGGGAGCACCGATATTGATTTAGAGGTACAAATTAGTTTCCAAGAGGCCTTTGAGGGGTGCCAAAAAACCTTCAAGATTGGCAATGAACAGGTGACTGTGACGATTCCCGCTGGCATTAAACCAGGAACGAAGTTACGACTGCGGGGGAAAGGTCAATATAACCCCTACACCCAACAGCGAGGGGATTTATATCTCGCGGTACAGGTGGCGCCCCATCCCCTCTTCCGCTTTGAAGAGGATCAATTGGTGATTGATTTGCCAATCACGCCGGATGAAGCTGCCTTGGGTGCTCAAGTCACGGTACCGACGCCCTCTGGGACTGTGGTTTTGAATGTGCCCCCTGGTACGCGATCTGGGCAATCGCTGCGGTTGCGGGGCAAAGGGTGGCGCAGTAGTAGCGGCATTACTGGCGATCTCTTGGCCAAGGTGCAAATTGTGCCCCCCAAATCCCTGAGTGCCCAAGAAAAAGAACTCTACGAAAAGTTGCGATCGCTGCGCACCTTTAACCCCCGTGCCCATTGGCCGCTCTAAGTTAGGGAAATTGCCGCGATTTTACAGCTTGGCAGTAGCTCTTAAGGGCAGCGATCGCCTGAGTGCCCAAGTCGGCATACACCTTAGCAAAGGGGGGCACCTGTGGACTCAAGCCCAAAACATCTGCCGTCACCAACACCTGACCATTACAGTAGGGGCCGGCGCCAATTCCAATCGTGGGAATTTCCAGCTTGGCAGTAATCTGCTGTGCCAAATCCGCAGGAATATGCTCCAAAATCACGGCAAAGGCTCCTGCTTCGGCCAGAGCAAGGGCATCTGCGAGAATTGCTTCTGCCCCCTGTGGCGTCTTCCCCTGTTGTCGCCATCCCCCCAACTGATGCACCCGCTGCGGCAACAGACCCACATGACCCAGCACCGGGATGCCGGCCTCCACTAAGCGCCGCGTTGCTGCCTGCACCACCGGAGAGGCACCTTCCATTTTCACTGCTTGGACGTCTGCTTCTTTGACTAAACGCCCCGCTGAGCGCAGGGCCTGTTCGGGGCTTTCGTGGTAGCTCAAAAAGGGCAGGTCACACACGAGGAAACTGTGGCTGACGCCCCGCCGCACCGCCTGCGCATGGTGAATCATCTGATCAAGGGTCACCGGCAACGTGGTTTGATAGCCAAGGGCAACCATACCAAGGGAATCCCCGACAAGGATCACATCCACCCCCGCCGCATCCAATAGCCGCGCCCACAGATAATCCCAAGCTGTGAGCATGGTAATCGGCTCTCCCTGCTGTTTTTTTTGCTGGAGTTGGGGTAAGGTTACGGGGCGACGCACCATAGTCAAATCCACGAGCTTCGTATCCCCATCCTCTAAAGGAACGCTCAAAACGTCAATTTAGCCACAGGCATAGAGTCTAGTGATATGATTGGGGCGCGATGTTAGCCACAATACGCATGTCTTTGCCTGCCTTTGTCGAAGCCCTATTAACCCCTGCTGCGTACCCCCATGCAGTGACCTCTCCCATTCAATTGCTGCAAACGCATATTTCCTACGTATTTCTGACGGGGGACTATGCCTATAAGGTGAAAAAGCCGGCGGATTTTGGCTTTTTGAACTTTACAACCCTAGAAAAGCGGCTATTTTACTGTCGGGAAGAGTTACGGCTGAATCGCCGTTTGGCGTCAGATCTCTACTTGGCGGTGGTGCCCATTGTGGCGGTAGGCGATCGCTATTTTGTGGCGGATCCCCAAGACTTACCTGCGGGAGCTGAGGTGATTGACTATGCCGTGCAAATGCGGCAATTTGATCAGTCGCAACTGTTTTCGCACCTCTTTGCAGCCAACCAAGTCACCCCCCACCTGATTGAATCCCTCGGTAAAGAACTGGCTCATTTCCACCGCGCCGCTGCCACAGATCCCCACATTAGTGAATTTGGTTCCCCGCGGGCGATCGCCCAAGTGATTAACAATTGCCATGCCTTGGCGGCTCAGTTTGTCGGTCGCTGTCAATCCCCAGAACAGTACGCGGCGATTCAGGCTTTTACCGATGACTTTTTGACGCGGCATCAGGAGTGGTTGGTGCAGCGGCAAGCCGCAGGCAAAATCCGCGAATGCCATGGGGATCTGCACCTGAACAATATCTGCCTGTACAACGGCAGGGTGCAAATTTTCGACTGCATTGAGTTCAACGAAGAATTTCGCAATATTGATGGCATCTATGACGCCGCCTTTTTGCTGATGGATCTAGAGTTTCGGGGTCGCGGGGACTTGGCCAATCTCTTCCTCAATACCTACTTGGAGTGGAGTGGGGACTACGCTGGGGCGGTGCTGTTGCCCCTTTACCTTTGCATCAGAGCCTATATTCGCGGCAATGTGAACGCCTTGGCCCTCAACGATCCCGCCATTAGCGAGGCCGAAAAGGCACAGATTCAAGCCACGGCTGCGGCCTACTATGAGGCGGCCTATCGCTACACCCAACCACGTCAAGCCAAGCTCTATGTCATGTGCGGTCTCTCTGGGGCAGGCAAAAGTACACGGGGACGGGGTCTCGCCCAAGCCGAGCAAGCCATTCAAATCCGCTCCGATGCCGTGCGTAAGCACTTGGCGGGCATCCCCCTTGACCGCCGCAGCAGTGATTTCCCGCAGGTCGATCTCTATTCTGAGGCCATGACCCAAAAAACCTATAATCAGCTCTTGGCCTATGCAGAATTGTTGCTGCGTCAAGGACAAACGGTGATTTTGGATGCCAAGTACGATCGCGTGGCGCTGCGCCAACCCGTGATTGCTTTAGCTGAGAAATTGCAGGTGCCCTTGGAGATTCACTTCTGTAATGCACCGCCTGAGGAACTGCGCCGTCGTCTGAGCGATCGCCAAGGGGATATTGCCGAGGCCACGCCCGATCTCATTGCTGCCCAAGTGGCGAGTTTTGAATCCTTTTTGCCTGAGGAGGAACCCTACGTTCGCCATGTGTGTGACTAGGACGAGCGCGACTGATAATAGGAACAGTGCAATAGGACGGGTCTGATGTATCACATTGGTTTACTAGGGTTGGGCACTGTTGGTGGCGGTGTGGCGCAAATTTTGGCGGATCCAGCGGGGCGCCACCCGCTGATCAAGGAACTGGCGATCGCCCAAGTGGGGGTACGGGATATCCATAAGCCCCGTGCTGTTGCCCTTGATCCCAAGCTCCTGACCACTGACTTAGAACGCATTGTGACTCATCCTGAGATTGACATTGTGGTGGAAGTCCTCGGCGGCATTGAACCGGCGCGATCGCTCATCCTCAAAGCCATTGCCCACGGCAAGCACATTGTCACCGCCAACAAGGCCGTCATTGCCCGTCATGGTGCTGAAATTTTTGATGCCGCCAATGCCCAAGGGGTCTATGTGATGCTCGAAGCGGCCGTGGCCGGTGGCATTCCTGTCATTCAAGCCCTGAAACAGAGCCTAGGTGCCAATCGTATCCACAGTGTCAGCGGCATTCTCAATGGCACCACCAACTACATCCTGACCCGCATGCAGCAGGAACAGGGGGATTTTGCCCCCATCCTTGCCGATGCCCAACGCCTAGGGTATGCCGAAGCCGATCCCAGTGCTGACATTGAGGGATGGGATGCCGCGGATAAAATTGCCATTCTGGCCAGCCTTGCCTTTGGGGGGCGGATTCGCCGCGAGGAAGTGTATTGCGAGGGCATTCGTGGGATCACGGCGGTAGATATTGCCTATGCGGAAAAACTCGGATTTCGCATTAAACTGCTGGCGATCGCCCGCCAGCTCAGTGGCCAGCCCCTAGAGGTGCGCGTTCATCCGACGCTCGTGCCCCTTGAGCACCCCCTTGCCGGCGTCAATGGCGTCTTTAATGCCATTCTCCTAGAGGCAGAGCCTTTGGGACAGGTAATGTTCTATGGTCCCGGTGCCGGTGCAGGGGCAACCGCCAGTGCCGTCGTGGCGGATTTAATCAACATTGCCGCCCTTCTCCCCCAAGGACGTGCCAGCCATCCCTTGCTCACCTGCCAGCACGATCAGTTTATGCCGCTGCTACCGATGGCGGAGGTGGATAGTCGTTTCTATGCCCGTGTCCATGCCCAAGATCATCCGGGAGTCCTAGGGAAACTGGGTACCTGTTTTGGCAACCACAATGTTAGCTTGGAATCCCTTGTGCAAATTGGCAGCCACAATGAACTGGCAGAAATTGTGATTGTCACCCACCATGTGCGCGAAGGGGAGTTTCGTCAAGCTATGGCCGAGATTGCCCAAATGACCGATATTGAAGCCGTGCCCTCGATTTTGCGCGTCCTCGGCACCTCCTAGGGATTGGGCTTGATCCCTGTTTTCCGCTCCAAAATTTCCTTAACCACGAGCGTCACAAGCGCTAGCAAGCCAAGGATCACCGCTGCCGCATAGGCGGACTCCGTATTGTAGTTTTTGTAGGCATCCTCCACAAAGAGGGGCAGGGTTTGCGTCAGACCCGCCACATTGCCAGAGACCACTGCCACAGCGCCAAACTCCCCCATCGCTCGCGCATTGGTCAACAAGACCCCATAGAGCAGCCCCCAGCGGATATTGGGCAGGGTGACTCGCCAAAAGGTTTGCCACTCATTGGCGCCTAGGGTTTTTGCGGCTTCCTCCTGCTCGGTGCCGATTTCTTCTAGGACAGGGATGACTTCTCGCGCCACAAAGGGCAAACTCACAAAGGCTGTTGCCAGCACCATCCCCGGAAAAGAGAAAATAACGCGAATATCTAAAGCTTGCAGCCAGCCCCCGAACCAGCCATTGCGGCCATAGACCAGTACCAGCATCAGTCCGGCAACAACGGGGGAGATGGAAAAAGGTAGGTCAATAATGCTCAGTAAAAGGGTGCGTCCCACAAAGCGATGGCGGGCGATCGCCCAAGCGGCACAGAGACCAAAGATCGTGTTTAAGGGCACCACCACCAAGGCAAGGGCAAAGGTCAGCCACACCGCATGCAGAAAATCCGGCTCCAGCAAATTTTCCAGAAAGGGCATGACTCCCTTGTGAAAGGCTTGGAAAAGGACATTGGCCGCCGGCAGCAAAAGCACAAGGGCTAAGTAGGCGATGGCAATAACAATCAAAAGGGCATGTAGCCATGGCTTTTCTTGGGTGGGCGAGGGTTTAACGCTCCGCATAGCGCCGCCCCCACGCTTGCAGCAGATTAATCAGAAATAAAATCGCTAGGGATACCAAGAGCATCACCGTACCAATAATGGTTGCTGCCTCATAGTCATACTGCTCTAAGCTCTGAAACACCAGCACTGAGGCAATCAAGTCCCGAAAAGGAGTGTTGGAGGAAATAATCACAATTGAGCCAAATTCCCCCACTGCCCGTGAGAAGCCTAGGGCAACGCCTGTGAGAATAGCGGGCATCAAAGGTGGCAAAATCACTCGCCAAAAGGTCTGCCCATGAGTAGCACCCAGCGACCATGCTGCCTCCTCCACATCCTTTTCCATTTCGGTGAGGACGGGCTGCACCGTGCGAATCACGAAGGGTAAGGAAATAAAGAGCATCGCCACCGCCACCCCCCAGCGGCTGAAGGCAATTCTGATTCCGAAGGGCGCTAGTAAGCTACCAATCCAGCCATTTTCGCTATAGACCGTTGCGAGGGTGAGACCCGCCACCGCCGTTGGCAATGCAAAAGGTAGATCCACGACAGCATCAAAGAAGCGCTTCCCCGGAAAGGAATAGCGCACCAGCACCCAAGCAATCAGGGTACCAAAGACGCCATTGATCAGCGCTGCGATGAGGGCAGTCACAAACGTGACTTCATAGGCCGACAGGGCGATCGCCCGCGTTGCCACCTGCCAAAAATGCAGTGGCCCAGCACTACTGGCACGGCTCAAGAGGGCAGCAATGGGTACAGCCAGCATCACGAGTAAGTAAAAGACCGTGATTCTCCAAACCCAAGGAAACTGCCAGCGCTGTTTCTGAGGAGAGAGTGACGGCGAAATGGGGTGGGTAGCGGTCATCAGGCTTGATTCTCCTGCTGAATTTGATCAAACAGGGCGCCATTAGCGAAAAATTGGGCTTGCACCTTCTCCCAGCCCCCTAAATCTGCCACGGTAAAGAGGGTGGGCACGGGTGGAAACGTCTGCTGATGAGCGGCAAGGACGGTGGCATCCACGGGTCGAAAACCATATTGGGCAAAGATCTCCTGAGCTTGGGGAGTATAGAGAAAGTCAATATAGGCCTGTGCTACCTCCCGTGTGCCATGTTTATCCACGTATTGATCCACAAGGGCGATCGGGTTTTCAATCAGGATATTCACAGGAGGAAGGATATAGGAAAGGGTCTTGCCCTTTTGGCGAGCCAAGATCACTTCATTTTCATAGTTGATCAGGGCATCCCCCTGTCCCTGTTTCAAAAAGGCATCAGTGGCTTCACGACTATCGCGGGGGAGAGCAGCCACATGGCGAAAGGCTTCAGTCACAAACTGCCGCGCCTGATCAAACGTTCCCCCTGTTTCCGTGACCGATCCCCACAGCGCAAGGAAGTTCCAGCGAGCCGCGCCAGAGGTTTTGGGATCGGCAGTCACAAATGTCACCCCCTCACGGGTGAGATCCTGCCATGTTTGCAGATTTTTCGGGTTGCCGTCACGGGTAATCAGGGCACCGACAGAAGTGGTGACAATGCTGTTGTGGGGGGCTTGGCTAGCCCAATCGGGGCGAATTAACCCTGCTTTGGCAATGCGATCGACATCTAAAGCAAGGGACAAGTGGACAATATCGGCTTCTAGGCCATCAATCACCGCCCGTGACTGACTGCCCGAGGGACCATAACTCGTTCGGAAGCGCACTTTTTGTTGATGTTCCTGTTCCCATTGAGCAGCAAACAGGGGCATAATAGCCTCGTGCGCTTTTTTAGTGACCGAGAACGAAGAAAGCGTTAGATTCACCTGAGCAGGGCGACCATCGGGCAGAGTGGCCTGAAATTGACAAGCAGCGGTGAGACCACTGAGACCTACCGCTAGTAAGAACAAGCTCAACCAAACCCTAAAACGCCGCCAATTGACCATTCTGCCATCAATCTACGATAAATCGGTCGGAATACTGATGTGTAATCCATCTTAGCAGAAGGGGCGGCGATTCTGACTGGAATTCTTAAAACGTGATCAGCACCCCACTCGGATTCGCGGGAATCACATACTGCGGTTGATTGCGATGGGGCTTTTTGCGGTGATGGCGCGATCGCGGGGAGGCTGGCGGAACACTAACCACTCTTGGCTGTACCACATACACGGGTTGTGTTTGAGGGGTAGGCACCACATAGACGGGTTGGCTAGAGGGACTGGGCACCACATACACCGGCTGACGGGAACCACCAAGATTCACGTTGACATTCAGTTGAGCCGCGGCGGTATCCACAAAGGAAAGAACCGCCAAACCAGTCAAGGACGATAGGCCAACGACTTGAAGTGTCTTCAACATCGTCAACTCCTCCACAGAAAAAACGTACTGCGGGGTCTGACGCTTAAGGAGCAGGGTGGGTTCCGATCACATCGGCGTCCAAATAAAAAGGGGGAAGAGCTTCCCCCATGCTATTCACGTTGTTTACTCAACGCCCTCAATCTTGTCCTCGACCTCTTGATAGAGTTGCCGCAGCAGTTCCAGATTGGCTTCACTGGTCTGCCAATAGCCGCGTCCGTGAAGTTCGAGGAAGGTGCTCACCATTTTGCGGAAGGAGTGGGGGTTGGTATTCAGAAGCCGCTGCCGCATCTGCTCATCGAGAATAAACGTGGCATTCGCCTCCTCATAAACCCAGTTATCCACAGCTCCTGCGGTGGCCGACCAGCCCATTGTGTTGACTAGTCGCTTCGAGATCTCGCGCACCCCTTCGTAGCCGTGGGAGAGCATCCCTTCATACCACTTGGGATTCAGGAGCTTGGTTCGGCTGTCGAGGCGAACGGTTTCCGAGAGCGTCCGCACTTGGGCATTGGCTGTGGTGGTATCGGCAATATAGGCCTTGGGTTGCTTGCCATCGCTGCGCAGTGCCGCCACCAGCTTGGTCGGATCTGAGTCAAAGTAGTGGCTGACATCGGTGAGGCTAATTTCTGAGGAGTCGAGATTCTGGAAGGTTACATCCACGGTTTTGAGGGCGGTTTCAAACAAATCCCGCGCCTGCTGCATCGTCCCCGGAGAATCTGCCGAGAAGGCAAAGGACTTACGGGAGAGATACATATCCTGAAGTTCCGACTCCTGCTCCCAAGAGCTATTTTCCACCGCTAGGTTGACATTCGCCGCGTAGGAACCGGAGGCATTGGTGAAGACCCGTGTGGCCGCTTGGCGCAGGTCAATCCCCAATTCTGAAGCCTGTTGCAGGGCGTGCTTGCGGATAAAGTTTAGCTCAAGGGGTTCATCGGCTTCGGCAGCCATCTTGATGGCACGGTCAATGAGCGCCATCTGGTTGATAAAGAGATCGCGGAAGACCCCAGAACAGTTGACGACAACATCAATGCGTGGCCGCCCCAGCTCTTCTAGGGGGATGAGTTCCACTTTGTTGACCCGTCCCAAGGAATCGGGTAAAGGACGTGCCCCCACTAGCCAGAGCACTTGAGCAAGGGACTCGCCATAGGTTTTGATATTATCTGTGCCCCAGAGCACCATGGCGATGGTTTCTGGCCATTGGTTGTTGTTTTCCGCTTTTTGCCGCGCTAGAAGGCGATCGACCACAACTTTGGCAGACTGCACAGCAGCGGCAGTGGGAATGGCTTGGGGATCCAAGGCGTGGATATTTTTGCCCGTTGGCAAGACCTCAGGATTGCGAATTGGATCGCCACCGGGGCCGGGGAGAATGTACTCGCCTTCAAGGGCTTGCAGCAGTGCCCCCAGTTCATTGTCGGCCACAATCTGCTGTAAACAGAATTCGAGGTATTCCATCAGGGGCTTGAGGGCAGCGGCATCCACTTGGGTATAGCCTGCACCATGGAGGGATTCAATCCACGGCTCTTTGCGCCCCATGTTAAAGAAGTTCAGCTTCGAGACCCGCGACACACGACCCTCGGCATCGGCTTGGGCTTGGACGAGGGCACTGACGGCAGCACGGGTCGCCTCGTTAATCTGGCGCAGCAGTTCAACATCCGCCAGTACCCCGCGATCGCTATTTTGATAAATCTCATCAATGTCCCGCCCTAGACTCTCGGCAATGAGCCTGGGCAAGCTCTTAATGCCGTCCTCAGAGCGATCCAAGCTGGCAATATTGACCAAGGTAGCCACTGCTTCTTCCGTTGTCGGCGGTTTGCCAATTACGTGCAGGCCACAGGGCAGGAGGCGGCTTTCAATTTCCATCAGCTTGATATAGACCTTGCCCACGAGGGTATCGCGCTCCTCGGCAGTGAGATCTGCCGCGTCCTTAGCGGGGAGAGCCACATCCTGATCGAGATTGACTAGGCGGCACTTGTCCATGATCGTGTTGACAATCTGAACCCCCCGACCGCTATCTTTCAGGGTTTGGTAGGAACCAATGAGATCGCTGAGTTCCCGCAGCCCTTTGTAGAGGCCGGCATTTTCCGCGGGGGGCGTGAGGTAACTAATCGTGTTGGCATAGCTGCGGCGTTTGGCAATGGTGGCTTCGGAGGGGTTATTGGCAGCGTAGTAGTAGAGGTTGGGAATACAGCCAATGAGATTATCGGGGTAGCAATCCCCAGACATGCCCATCTGTTTGCCCGGCATGAACTCCAAAGAACCGTGGGTGCCAAAGTGGAGCACTGCATCCGCCTGCCAAATGTGGTTGAGGAAGGTGTAATAGGCAGCAAAGCCGTGGTGGGGACTGGCAGAGCGAGAAAAGAGCAGCCGCATGGGATCCCCTTCGTAGCCAAAGGTGGGCTGCACGCCAATAAAGACGTTGCCGTAGGCTTTGCCGTAGATGAGCAGGTTTTGGCCGTCACTGTTCAGGTGCCCTGGCGGTTTGCCCCAGTTTTCTTCAAGGCGCTTGGCGTAGGGGGTGAGGCGCTCGTATTCCGGCACGCTCATGCGGTAGGCAATGTTGAGTTCAGGACTCCCCACTTGGGCACGGGCATCGTGGAGAATTTCCTGCATCAGGGCTTCGGCACTCTCGGGCATGTCCTGCACGTCATAGCCGTTGTTTTTCAGGGCTTCCATGACTTTGTAGATGGAGCCAAAGACATCCAAGTAGGCGGCGGTGCCAACATTGCCTTTATCCGGCGGGAAGCTAAAGATGGTGATGGCGACTTTCTTTTGCACCTTGGGTTTGCGGCGCAGATTGGCCCACTTCAGTGCCCGCTGTACGATCGTTTCGACGCGGTCTTGGAGGGCGATCGCCTTACCGGTCATGCCATCGCGACCGGAAAGAATAATTGGCTCAATGGCACCATCCAGTTCCGGTAGAGCAATTTGCAGCGCCACTTGAATCGGGTGCAGCCCCAGATCGCTGTCTTCCCATTCCTCAGTGGTTTGAAACACCAAGGGCAGTGCCACCATGTAGGGACGGTTGAGTTTTTTCAGTGCCGCCACAGCTTTGGGATGATCCTGCTTGGCAGGCCCCCCCACAAGGGCGAATCCCGTGAGAGAGACAACGGTATCAACAATGGGTTTCTCAGGGTTGACGGGATCGTAGAAAAATTTTTCTAGGGGCGTCGAAAAGTCCAGCCCACCAGAGAAGACGGGAATCACCCGCGCCCCTTGGGATTCAAACTCTTGCACAATGGCGACATAGTGAGCGTCATCACCGGTGACAAGGTGGGTACGCTGCAACAGCAGGCCAATGGTGGGCACGAGAGGGTCTTTGAGATCAGCGCCAATATCGCGGCGACTGTTGAACCAGTTGAGGTACTCCTTAAGATCCTCAAACATTTGCGGTGCAAGGGGGTGCCAAATACCGGTGTCGGGGTAGGTGACCGGTTCTTGGTAGCTGAGGTTGCTGTTTGGCTGACCTTTGAAGACGTAGCGATCGGCCAGCATGAGGAGGAAGTTTTCTAGGTTCTCTGGCGACCCGCCCAGCCAATACTGGAAGCTGAGCATGAAGTTGCGGGCATCCTGAGCCTTGTCAATGGGGAGGTACTTCAGCACTTGGGGCAGGGTTCGCAGGAGTTTGAGCATGGCATCTTGGAAGCCGGCACCTGACTTCTCCTTGCGCTTTTTCATGAAGTTGGCAATGACGCTCTTGGATTGGCCAATCTGAGCCAAGGAAAAGCTGCCCATTTTGTTGAGGCGCATCACTTGGGGCAGCGAGGGGAAGACAACCGCTACATCCAAGCGATCGCGATAGGGCTGAACCGCCTCGACCACCTTATCCGCTAAGTCCTCAATGAAAATCAGGGAGGCGATAAACACATTTGCCCGCGCCACGTCCTCACAGAAGGCGGCATAGTTTTCGGGATTGCGCAGTTCCTCAAGGAGATAGCCACTGATTTCAATGGCCACCTGTGGATGGGTATCGTTAATGCTGCGAACCGCTGCCGACAGCGCGCTCTGGTATTGGGCTTCAAGTACCACATACACCACTCGCAACAGCGATCGCCCATTTAACGCCGCTGGCGCGATATGCCGAATCGTGGACTTGACGTGGGTGAACATGCGTTCAAACTCCTTGTAACGATCGAGACCAAACCCCAAGGGGGATATACCTTTTGTGGTTGTAGCAGAAAATCAAGCTGGCAAGCGACTTTGCGGTTCTGTGGTAACAAATTGCAAAGTATTGCTACCTAAGTATTAAAACTTATTACAGGACTGGATCGCTGGGAAATCAAGGGCACTAGACAACCGTTTTCCAATCGCCACGTGCGATCGCTAATCTCTCGCAATTCAGTGGCCTCATGGGTGACCACAAGCAGGCTCCAGTGTTCCTTGAGGCGGCGCAGCACCTGTACCAATTGGCGGCGCATTGACCAATCCAGACCTGCCGTCGGTTCATCGAGCAAGAGCAGGTAGGGTTGGCGCACTAGTTGCACAGCAAGCGCGAGACGACGCTGCTGACCACCACTCAAGGATTCGGGGCGGGTGTGCAAAGGCAAATGATCGAGACCCACATCGGCAAGGGCGCGGTAAAAGTTTTCGTAGGGAATTTCTGGGTGGCCAAAGCGTAGCTCTTCGAGAATAGTACTGCCACAGAAGTAGCGATCTGGGAACTGAAAGACCAATCCGGCCAACTGTTGTAAATGATCGGGTGTGAGAACCTGATCCTGCCATCGAATGATTCCCCGACTGGGGGTGGCCAAGCCCGCTAAAATCTCTAGTAGGGTGGTTTTGCCGGATCCACTGGGTCCGATAATTAATCCCAGTTCAGCCATACCCAAGTCTAAATTAATGTCCCGCAAAATGGGCTGAGGGGTGGCGGCGGGGTGGTAGCTGAGATGGTGAACCGAAAACAAGATGCAGACTCCGGAGGTAACGACCGTGCAAACACGTCAACTGCGCCTGTGGCAACGCTTTGCTCTCTATCTTAGTGGAGCGATCGCCCCCTGGGTACTGAGTACCGCTGCCCTTGCTGGGGATCCTTTCCGTACGGGCGCTCAAGCACGACCCATTTCCGATCAAACGGAAGCTGTCTTTGTTGCCCTCTTTCGCGATGGCAACTATGTCAAAGGTAAAGAGTTACTGCCGGCGGCCTTGGAGCGCGATCGCCAAGAACCCCTAACCCTGACCTTGGCTGCTGCCATTGCCTATCTCAATGAGGATTGGGCAGGGTACAAACGCTACGCTGAGGAGACCCTGCGCGCTGCCCAAGCCCTCACGAGCCGCGATCGCCTGAGGGGAAATCTCTATCAAGCCGTGGGGCATTTCCTGATGGCCGGCTATGAAATTTCCGATGCCGGATCGGGGCCTGTGGCTGGTGCCCCTGCCGCTCTGTTGCGGGTACAGCGGGTTCTCGATCATGTGGGGCGAGCCGAAGCTGTCAATCCTCGCGATCCGGAATTGAATCTTGTTCGTGGCTTTATGGAGTGGGGTATTGCCAGTAATGTGGGCTTTGTCAGCATGGATCGGGCCATTCAAACCCTGCAAACCTACGCCGCTCCCAATTACTTGAGTTACCGCGGCTTGGCCTTGGCCTATCGCGATCGCAAGCAATGGCCGCAAGCCTTAAACGCGGTTGATCAAGCCTTGGCAGTTGCCCCCAACAATCCAGAACTCCTTTATCTGAAAGCGCAAATTTTGGCCGCCAGTGGCAACCGATCGCAGGCACAGCAATATTTCCAGCAAGCCCTAGCCAAACAGAGCCAATTGCCGCGAGGGATTCGCGAGGAAATTCAGCAGTTTAGCCGTCGCCTTTTGCCCCAAGGCTAGGTTGTTGGCTCAGACAGCAGCTTTGAAATTGGCAGCTTGGCAATATCTGTGCCGAGCAGGGGCTGAACCTGTTCCAAAATAGCGCAAATTTCTTTGCGGCAGTTCCACTGAGGGATTTTGCCATAGCGAAGCGTCAGTTGCGTTAAAACTTCCAGCGCATAATCAGGAAAGTCCAGTGCATCAGCAATTGCCGCCAGTTTTAGCAAGTGGCTAGGGCTCTGTAGGTGCTGGTTTTGCTGCTGTTGACTCTCATTGAGCAAATCCCGCAGGTAAATTGCATCGGCCCATAGCAGTTGACCCCCTCGCCGTTGGGAGTGAAATGGGGAAACGTAGCGCGGTAATCGGCACCAACCATCATTGGTGAGTAGGTCAAAGAGCACAAAGCCTTGAGCGCGCAAATATGCATCAATATCCCCAAAGAGGGGTTGCCCTCTGTAAACCTCCGAAAACTCAACTTCAACTATGATTGCTAAAGTACTGGCTGCCAGAAGCCGCTCACCGCCTTGCAACACATCTAGATCTGCACCTTGGACATCCACTTGCAGGACATCTACGCTCTCAAGGCCTTCAGCTTGGGCAAATGCGTCAAGGGTGGTTGTTTCCACCTGAACACTTGCCGCTACATCCAAGCCAGGATTAAATCCTTGAAATCGCGATGTGTAGCTCAAATTTGGTGGATATAAAGAACTGCAATGAATGGCGTTGGTAATGTAAAGGGTTGATTCTCCCACCTCTTTGCCCAACGTCAGCGGATAGTGACGCTCAAACCACGTAATTCCTTGGGCGGCTAAGGCGGTATTGGCCTGATCACAGGCGTCGGCATCCGCATCAAAACCATAAATTCTGAGATTGGGGGCAAAGATATGCCATGGAGATTGGGCATAATCATCCTCATGATAGATTTTGCGAGAGCCAACGATGCACAGCGTTAAAGAAAGCGGATCGAGCTTGCCTGCCGCTTTTAGCGTATTGTTAACGAGTCCCATAGCAACGTAGAATTCCTGCAACGTCAACGACAATTCTGAATTGTGCCCCAGCGAAGACTGTCTTTTGCTCAATCATCGCCACCTTGGTAAAGCGAGCGATCCAAGAATGTTCACCCCCTTGGCTCCCCAAGATTTCAGTCCTCGTGATAGGTTAACGGTGAAAATGCGACAGGATGCAGGACTATGCACACCAGAACCAAAGGGGAATCGCTTGTCCGCTGACTGGATGTGCGTAAGGCCTACCGTCAGCCCAACGGTCAGGTCACTAGCATTTTTGGTTGCGCCTACGTCTGGGTTTGAGGGTGTTCCATCTTTGGGAAAAGGGCTGTACCGCTCCTGTGCGACGATAAATATAAGCAGCCAAAAATCTGGAGAACTTCCCTCACCCGATGATTGATGAACTATTGGAACTCTCGCCCAACTGGGGACTGGATACCCTGTTGTTACTTGTGGTGTTGTTGGCACTCGAAGCGGTTCTCTCAGCGGACAATGCGATCGCCCTAGCGGCCTTGGTACGAGGCATCGAAGACTTAGATGCACAACGGCGGGCACTCAATCTGGGACTGGCCATTTCTTACGTTTTTCGCATTGGCCTGATTTTCACAGCGACTTGGGTCTTGCGGTTCTGGCAGTTTGAGTTGGCGGGGGCACTCTATCTGCTGTGGTTATCGGCAAAGTACTTTTTCTTTACGACCGAGCCAGAACATGAACACGAGCGGGTGATTCGTTCTTTTTGGCAGGCAGTCCCCCTATTGGCCTTAGCGGATTTGGCCTTTTCCCTCGATAGCGTGACAACGGCGATCGCCCTGTCGGATGAGCGTTGGCTGGTATTACTCGGCGGCACGATTGGCGTGATTATGCTGCGCTTTATGGCGGAGCTATTTATCCGCTGGCTAAAAGAATTTCCTCGACTTGAGGATGCGGGCTATTTCACAGTGATGCTGGTGGGTCTGCGGCTGCTCATTCGCGTGATTAATCCCCAACTGGTACCCTCGGACTGGGTGATGATTAGCCTGATTGCCCTTTGCTTTACGTGGGGCTTTTCCAAGCGGGAGGTGGAGGAGCCAGACACCCCCCCAACCCTTCCCAAGTCAACCCATGAACCTACATCTCATACACCCAAGAGGTGAAGGCCGGCTCCCAAGGCACCAGTTCCTGCGTCTGGAACCAGAGATTGATTTCCCGCTCGGCATTTTCGGGACTGTCGGAGCCGTGAATTACATTCCGTCCCACATCTACAGCAAAATCGCCCCGGAGCGTTCCTGGCTCCGCATTGAGGGGATTAGTGGCACCAATCAGTTTGCGGGCATTGGCAATCACCCCCCGGCCTTCCCAGACCATGGCCACCACCGGTCCAGAGGTAATGAAATTCACTAGCCCCGGAAAGAAGGGCTTATCTTTGTGTTCGCCGTAGTGCTGCTCTGCCAATTCGCGGCTGACCCGCATCAGTTTGAGGCCGACCAGTGTGTAGCCTTTTTGTTCAAATCGTTGGATAATCGTCCCCACTAGCCCACGCTGAACGCCATCGGGCTTAATG
Source organism: Thermosynechococcus sp. TG215 (assembly GCF_031583455.1). Lineage (NCBI taxonomy): Bacteria > Bacillati > Cyanobacteriota > Cyanophyceae > Acaryochloridales > Thermosynechococcaceae > Thermosynechococcus > Thermosynechococcus sp. TG215. Next base: position 2,553,691 of record NZ_CP134178.1, read on the forward strand.
GCTAGAAATGTCCGTTCCACGCAGTCTGTCCTCTGCTCGATCTACAGGATTGATTTTACGGTTTTCGGGGGTCGGATGCCGCTACCACTGTACCAAGTTGATGCCTTTACCCAAGAACCCTTTCGGGGTAACCCGGCGGCCGTATGTGTCCTAGGGACGTTTTTTGAGGATGCAACCTTGGCGGCGATCGCCCGCGAAATGAATCTTTCAGAAACGGCTTTTGTCGTACCGCTGGCCAGTGGCTTTCACCTGCGCTGGTTTACCCCTGTGGCAGAAGTGGATCTCTGTGGTCATGCCACCCTCGCAACAGCCCATGTCCTCTGGCAGCATCAAGGGGTGGTAGGGGATCTAGAATTTCACACCCGCAGCGGTCTCCTGTGTGCCCAGCGCCTTGGGGATTGGATCGCCCTTGATTTTCCGCAGCAGCCCGTAATGCCCCTTGCGGATCAGCAGGTGCAAGCCTCAATCATTGCAGCGCTCGGGACACCACCCATATTTATGGGGCAAGCGGGCAGCGATCTGCTGGTGGATCTGGTCGATGCCAGTGCTGTAGCCCAGTTGAAACCCGATTTTGACCAAATTGCCCGCCTGCCTTGCCGAGGATTGATTGTGACCGCCCAGGCCAATGGCGCGGAATATGACATCGTCTCCCGTTTTTTTGCCCCCCAACTGGGCATCCCTGAGGATCCGGTCACTGGCTCGGCGCACTGTAGCTTGTATCCCTACTGGCGAGCAAAACTGGGGAAGGACAAGTTATTGGCCTATCAAGCCTCAGCGCGGGGGGGCGTGATTAAAATTCACCCCCACAGGGGCGATCGCCTGCGGCTATTGGGTCAGGCGGTTACGATTTTCGCTGGCGAACTCCTGCTTTAGAATTCAATCCCCGGCTGGGCTTTAACGCCCTGTTCGCGAAAGGGATGCTTGACAAGGGTCATTTCCGTCACCAGATCTGCGGCGTCAATCAGGGCTGGGGGAGCACCGCGTCCGGTGAGAATCACATGGGTCATTTCTGGCTTGCGGGCAAGTCCCTCGAGCACCTGTGCCACAGTTAAGTAGTCCAGCTGGAGGGCGACATTAATTTCATCGAGCAGTACCAAGCGGTACTCGGGGTTGGTGATGTAGCTCAGACCCAGCTCCCAAGCCGCTTGGGCACAGGCGATATCCCGCTGGCGGTCTTGGGTTTCCCATGTAAAGCCCTCCCCCATCGCATGGAAGGCCAGTTGGTCTGACCAATGGCTAAGAACCGCTTTTTCCGCTGGCTCCCACGCCCCCTTGATAAATTGAATAATTGCCACGCGATAGCCATGCCCCAAGGAACGCAGCACCATGCCCAAGGCTGCTGTGGTTTTGCCCTTGCCGTTGCCCGTATGGACAATAATGAGACCTTTTTCACGGGTGCGCTCCGCGAGGCGTTGCGCCTGCACGGCTTTGCGCTGCTGCATTTTTTGGCGGTGCTGTTCGTCAGTGAGCATGGGCTAGCTGGCAAGGTACTCGTGAATATCGCCGCGGCGTTTGCGGAGTTTGCTGAGGGCCTCCCGCTCAATTTGCCGCACCCGCTCGCGACTAATGTTGAGCAGTTCGCCCACTTTGGCAAGGGTGAGGGGCTGGCCGTTTTCTAGACCAAAGCGTAGGGAGAGCACATGGCGTTGCTGCGGGGTCAGATCCGCCATCAGCCGTTCAAGGTCACTGCGCAACGAGGATTGAGCGGCAAACTCCTCCGGTGAAATGGACGGATCCTCGAGCAATTCCCCCAACTCCGTATCCTGATTATCGCCGACACGGACATCAAGGGAGAGGGGTTGTCGCGCCCGTTCGAGATATTCCCGCACTTGGGCAGGGGTTAATTCCAGTTCTGCCGCCAGTTCATTAATCGTGGCAGCGCGACCGAGGCGTTGGGACAGTTGTCGCTGGGCTTTTTTGATTTTGTTCAGCTTTTCAGTGATGTGGATGGGCAGACGGATCGTGCGCCCCTTTTCAGCGATCGCCCGTGTAATGGCTTGGCGAATCCACCAGTAGGCATAGGTGGAGAAACGATACCCCTTGGTGGGGTCAAATTTTTCTACCCCCCGCTGCATCCCGATTGTGCCCTCTTGGATTAGATCAAGCAGATCCACATTGCGCTTGATGTACTTTTTGGCAACCGAAACCACCAGCCGCAGGTTGGCCTCCACCATTTTGCGTTTGGCGCGCTCGCCATTTTCGATAATTGTCTCTAATTCTGCTTCACTCATGTTGGCGGCGGCGGCCCATTCAGCACGGGTAGGTTCACGGTTGAGTTCTGCCGCGAGCTTTTCGCGAATCTCGTTCATGGCGGTAAGCTGCTGCACCTGTTTGCCGTAGATCACTTCCTGTTCGTGGGTGAGCAATGGCACACGGCCAATCTCCCGTAGGTAAGTGCGCACTAAATCTTTTGAAGTATCCATAGTCCCTATCGCTCGTTCTCAAGGTTGACAGCAGTGATTCGTCCAAGGCCTAGGAATATCGTTTTCTCTATAGGATGGGCGATCGCCCCTGCTAAAGATCGCGGCCAAGCCAACGGTGCTTTAACAGCGTTTTCGTAGATACGTTACATATATTAAGAATCTTAACATTTCTAAATCTGTTCATCGGAATACTAACACCGACCTTTGGTGGTTCTTAATCTTTTTTTTATATTTACCCCATTGAAAAATCTCTATGAATTTTGAAAATATAGATGGAGTTAATAAATCTTTGGTTCACGCCTCAGACCTACTGAAGAGTTATCCATTCTTGCGGCTAGGGGTATGCAGTCGCGTCTTAGGAATGAGACGTATTTTCTTGGAGTAGGGATTTAATTTGTGCTAACAACTGCCCCAGTTTCCCCTCCTCAAAAAGGGCATTGATCAGGGCTAGCCCGCTGGTGGATAGGAGCAGTTTATTGAGATCAGCAGGGGTGCCCCCGTTGGCAAAGGTATAAATTTTGGCATCGCCAATCACCCCCGGTTGCGGGGCAAGGGCTTGGAGAACTTGTGGCAGTTGCGGTGCCAGTTCTGGCCAGAGGGCTGTAATCACTTGAGCTGTCAAGTTAGCCTTGCTAATCACATTTTTGGCCGCGAGCATGGCCTCCATCCCTTCAGCTTCAGCAAGGGCTTTATCACGGTTGGCCGCCGCAAGGGTGCGAATCGCTTCCGCCTCCAGTTCCGCTGCCTGTTGGGCAATTTCCGCTTGCCGCCGCCGCCGAAAGGCATCAATTTCCACAACGTTTTGCTCTAGCACCCGTTTTTCAGCCGCTTCCCGCTCTGCGGCAATAATCGCTAGGTTTTTCTGGCGATTGGCTTTTTCCACTTCGATGGCGGTGGTGACCGCAGATTCTGCCCGTGCCCGCTCGGCTTCGGCAATCAGACTTTCTTTTTTCTTGGTGGCAACGGCGATCGCCACATCCTCTTGGGCAAGACGCGCTTGACGCTCGGACTCCGCAATGGCCACCTGTGCTTGCAAACGGTTGGCCTCCACCTGCTGCTGGCGACTGATCTCGGCGATTTCTGCCTCCTGCTGTTGCTGGGCTTGCGTTACCTTCAGGAGTTTATTTTTTTCCTCCAGTTCAATGCTGGCCTCGATTTCCTTCTGTTGGATGGCAAGTCTTTTGCGGATTTCTTCTTCCTCAACCGCTTGGGCTTGGAGCAACTTTGCCCGCTGAATCGCGGCTGCCTCTGCTGCTTTGGCCTCCTCAATTTCCCTTTCCCGCTGCGCTTTTAGGGCTTCCACCTTCAGGCGTTGGCTTAACAGTGCCGCTTCTTTTTCCTCTTCAATTTGCAGGGAGCGTTTTTGGGCATCCAGTTCCTTTTGTTCGATCGCGACCCGGGTTGAGAGTTCGACTTCCCGCTTTTGTTGAATCGAGCGTTGAATCGTTTCTGTGCGCAGCCGCACCCCCTGAGCATCAAAAAAGTTGTTTTCGTCGTAGGTGTCACTCTCTTGGACTTCTGAGATGGCAATGTTGTTGAGGGTGAGTCCAACTTTTTGCAGATCCTGCTGCATCAGGTTGAGTACCTCTTGGGCAAACCCTAGTTTGTCGGAGTCAATTTCAGCCAAGGACTTGTGTTTTGCAGCTGCGCGAATGGCATCGTCCGCCCGTTTTTCAAGGGCATTCTTGATGTCTTCGGGGGTAATGCGGTTATTTTGGGAAAGGCGAGCGGCGGCAGTGAGGACATCCTCTTCGGTGGCATTGATGCAGACATAAAAGGTGACCCGCATATCAGCCCGCAGATAATCTTGGGTACGCACCGCCAATTTGCCCGTTCGCTCTACGTCAATGGAGATTTCCCGCAGCGGTACCCGTGTCAACTCATGGAACCCCGGCAGGGCAATGCAGCCACCATTGAGAATGACTGTTTTTTTCTTAACAAAAATCCCCCCCGTGCGCACAAAGGCTTCGTTGTTGGGGGTAATGACATAGACGCGCGTGTAAGCCCAAATGCTCAGGAGCAGTAAAATCACAATGCCGGCAATCACACCGGGAAAAAAGAGCAGCCCACCCAGATTACCCATGACAATGGGGGGAGACTCCACCAGTACTGTGGCTTTGGTTTGGGTGCGGGGAGGTGCTGGCAATTCTAGTGTCGGTAATGCCTGCAAAAATGTCAGCCAGTAAAGCATAGAACTGCCCCCTCAGCGTTAATTTCAGTGTGGCATTTTGGGGGCGATCGCCCGCTATTTTTAAGGGTTCTTTAATTCGCTGGAGCCACTTCAGTGGTTGAGGCCACGGCGGCATCTTTGCGCTTTTTCTTCTCTGTGACTGTCACAGGTCGCATTTCAATATGGTTGAGCAGTGTCGTGACAAAGGCAAAGAGCAAAAAGGGCAAGGTTAAGACCAAAATTAGCCCCCCGACCAGAAACGCCTGCACGGGATTGTTGTAGAGGGTGAGGGATGCGGCCAAACCAATAAAGATCACAATCAGCCAAACAATGACTTGGCCATAAATATCTCCGAAGGTGAGGGTGCAGACGAAACGGTATTTTTGTAAGCTGTTTTGTAGTTCATTGGCCATAGGGGCTATCCTCGCGGCGTATGCTGAACAGTTCCAGTTAAAAAATAAGCTTTTGGCTCAGGGGGAGTAAAACGGAGGTTGCGTGACAGGGTTGGCAAGTACAGAGAAACGAAGGTACCTGAATTTTAGAAAACCTGCCCCCAAGATTAAAGCCCTTGCAACAAATGTACAAACTTTGGTTAGAAAAAGCGGGCACGGGCATTGGACAGCCCTTTTCTAACATTGGGATCCACCAAACCCGCCTCTCTGATCGTGGCTTTCAGAAGCTGGCGTGTCTTCTCTCGGTGTGAAAAGGGCTGTAATATGACAGATTGTATCAAAACTGCACCGATCGCCCCCGAAGCACTCTATGGGTAAGTTTTACCGTTTGACCACCACGGCGGGTTTACAGGCTGCCCTTGGCACATTACCTCCCGCAACCACCCTTGGTTTTGTGCCGACAATGGGGGCACTGCATGGGGGGCATGCCGCCTTGATCCAGCGGGCACGGCAAGAGTGTGATGTGGTCGTTGTCAGTATTTTTGTCAACCCGCTTCAGTTTGGCCCCCAAGAGGATTTGGAGCGCTATCCCCGTGCCCTTGAGGCGGATACGGCGCTTTGTCAGCAGTTAGGGGTGGATCTGCTCTTTGTGCCCAGTGTGGCTGAACTGTATCCAGCGGGGATGGAGAGTCTCACGGTAGTTGAGCCACCAAGGGAGTTAACGGAACGCCTCTGTGGGCGATCGCGCCCCGGCCATTTTCGCGGGGTAGCAACAATTGTGCTGAAGCTCTTGCACTTGGTGCAGCCCGATCGCGCCTATTTTGGCCAAAAGGATGCCCAGCAGTTAGCAATTATTCGCCGCTGTGTGGCGGATTTGAATCTGGACGTGGAGATCATTGGCTGCCCCATTGTCCGCGATGCCGATGGCCTTGCCCTCAGTTCCCGTAATCAATACCTCAGTGCAGGCGATCGCGCCACCGCCTTAGCCCTAAGTCAGAGCCTAGAGGTAGCCACCACCGCCTTCCGTCAGGGCTGCTTTGAAGCTAAGCAGCTATTAGAGCAGGTGCACCACCATCTGCGCCAGTTTCCCCAGTTGCGCCTCGACTATGCCGAATTGGTGCATCCCCAGACCCTAGTGCCCTTGGAACGCATTGAGACCGTGGGGCTATTGGCGATCGCGGGTTGGGTGGGGCAAACGCGCCTCATTGACAATTGCCTATTGGATCGCCGCCTGCCGATTCTGGCTGTGGATGGCCCTGCCGGCGCGGGGAAGTCAACCGTGACGCGACTGGCGGCTCAAGCCCTAGGGTTGCAGTACCTTGACACCGGTGCCATGTATCGAGCGGTAACTTGGTGGTGCTTGGACAATAACATTGATCTCAGGGATGAGCCAGCCGTCGTAGAGGCGATCGCCCATTGTCAGTTGCGTCTTGAGAGCAGCGATCCCCCTCAACCCACACGGGTGTGGATCAACGATTGCGAGGTCAGCCAAGCGATTCGTTCCCTAGAGGTGACGCAGCGAGTGTCCCAAATTGCCGCCCTGCGGGGTGTGCGACGACTCATGGTACAACAACAGCGGGCGATCGGAGCCAATGGGGGCATTGCTGCCGAAGGTCGTGATATTGGTACCCATGTCTTTCCCGAGGCAGGCTTGAAAATTTTCCTAACGGCCTCGCCCGAAGAGCGTGCCCAGCGCCGCTGGCAGGAGTTACAACAACAAGGACAATGCGACCTCTCCTACGAGGAATTGCTCGCTCAGATTACCGCTCGCGACACAGCGGATCAGCAACGCACCTACGCCCCTTTTCGCAAAGCTGCCGATGCCATAGAAGTCTGTACGGACAACTTGGGGATCGATGAGGTGGTGAGTAAAATTGTCCATCTCTACCGCAGTCGCTTTCCTCAACCTTGATGAGCAAGGGAGATTTCCCGTACAGTAGCAGAGGAGAGTTCACGCCGAGCACATTTCTATGGATCGCAATCCCCTCGATCTTGTACAACAACTCTACTACACCGGTATTGGAGCGGCGGCTGCTGCCATTGAATCCCTACAGGATGAGGCCAAGCGCCAAGAATACCTGACGCAACTGCGGGTGGATGCCCGCCAATTGGCCACCGTCTGTGCTGAGAAAGGCCGCCTCACCGAAGCGCAAGCACGGGAACTGATTCAAGCCTTCATTGCCCAACAGCAGCAATCCTCTTCGACCCCTGAGCCTGCTCCTCGCGAGAGTGCTGACTTAGCCGCAGATATTCAAACGCTTCTCGAAACGCTGCGCGCCATTCGCCAAGACCTACAGCAGGATTCGCAGGCACCCACGTCCTAGGATTTGCGCATTATTGGGAAGTCGGTGCCCTGAATGATGGCTCTTTAGTCGTTGTCCCAGCACTCACGGCCAATGAGGTCGCCAATGCGATCGCGCAGCATAAAATCACAGCGCTCTAGCTCTGCCTCAATGAGGGGCCACTCCCGAACGGGCACAAACTGGCAGAGAGTGTAAATGGGCTGCTGCCGACTCACCACACCTTTGGCCACCAGTCGTCGTGCTTCATCTTTGACGAGTTCGATGGAGTATTGAAGGGATTGAACCATAACATCCTCGTTTGGCTGAAGAGACCCTAGGATTCAGAATTGGCAAAGTGTAATATCCAATACTGAACTATTTTAACTTTTGCCCTAGGGAGCTACCTGTCATAATAACAAATGTTTCCTAAGTCAGGGGGTTCTGACCAAAAAATCCTACTACTGGTGGAAGCGAGTGGCGCGTCACCTGTTCTTGAGGTTACATTGACTGTCACTGCCCCAGAGCATCGTTTATCCTAGAGAAAGGCAATGCTAAACAAAATCTAAAGACTGCCCCATGGCTTTCCATCTTCCCCAATTGAGCTGCCAACTGCGTCCAGAGGTGGCTGCCCTCCAAACCGAACTTGTGCAGTGGCGACGCTATTTGCACCAACGACCAGAATTGGGCTTTCAAGAACACCTGACGGCGGCCTTTGTCAGTGAGAAACTACGGCAATGGGGCATTCAGCATCGCACGGGTATTGCGGAAACGGGAATTGTGGCCGTGATTCCAGGAGCGCGACCGGGGCCAGTGCTGGCGATTCGCGCCGATATGGATGCGCTGCCAGTGCAGGAGGAAAACGATAAGCCCTACCGCTCTCTCCATGAGGGGAAAATGCACGCCTGCGGGCACGATGGTCACACAGCGATCGCCCTTGGGACTGCGAAATACCTTGCTGAGCACCGCGATTTTGCTGGTACGGTCAAAATCATCTTTCAACCAGCGGAAGAAGGCCCCGGTGGGGCTAAACCCATGATTGAAGCGGGAGTTCTCGATGCCCCGAAAGTGGATGGCATTATTGGCCTGCACCTCTGGAACTTTCTGCCCGTTGGTACGGTGGGGGTGCGTAGTGGGCCGTTGATGGCGGCAGCGGAATTCTTTGAGTGTGAAGTACACGGCAAGGGGGGACACGCCGCTTTACCCCAATTTACGGTGGATACGGTTCTCGTTGTTGCCCAGATCATTACGGCCTTGCACACTATCGTCTCGCGCAACGTGGATCCCCTAGAGACAGCGGTGATTTCCGTGGGGGCAGTACATGCGGGCACCGCCAAGAACGTGATTGCCGATACCGCGACCTTTCGGGGAACAGTGCGATACTTTAAGCCAGAGTTGGGGGACTGGCTACCCCAGCGCATTGAACAGGTGATTGCGGGTATCTGTCAGAGTCATGGCGCCACCTATGACTTTCGCTATGAGCGGATGTATCCCCCCACCGTCAACGATGCCAAGATGGCGAAATTAGTGCGCTCTGTTGCTGAATCGGTGGTTGAGGTGCCGGCTGGGGTCACGTCCCACTGTCAAACCATGGCGGCGGAAGATATGTCATTTTTCCTGCAAGCGGTTCCGGGTTGCTACTTCTTTTTGGGGTCAGCCAATGGCACACTGGGGTTAGATTTTCCCCACCATCATCCCCGCTTTGACTTTGACGAAACTGTTTTAAGTATTGGGGTTGAGCTGTTTGTCCGCTGTGTGGAGAAATACTGTGGTCTAGTGGAGACCTAAATTTCCTATGTCCCTCACGGTACTCATTGCCGATGATGATCCCGGCATCCGCCTGTCGGTGAGTCACTTTTTGGAATCCGAAGGGTACTGTTGTCTGACGGCGGGAGATGGTGCCCAGGCCCTCGAAATGATCCACCGCTATCAGCCCCATCTGCTGATTACGGACATTGCCATGCCCAACATGAATGGCTATGAGTTGGTGCGGCAGGTGCGCCAGCATCCCTCATTGCGCTTACTACCAGTAATTTACCTCACCGCACGCACAGAACTAGAAGAGCGGATTCGCGCCTATCGCACCGGGGGCGATGTCTATCTCTCCAAGCCCTTTGACCTCAATGAGTTGGCAGCGGTGGTGCGTAACCTGTTGGATCGGGCACAACTGGTACAAATGGAGTGGCAGCAACGACAGCAACCCTTTGCGGCGCCGAAAACACGAACCCTCAGCGTTGATCTCACTCAACGGGAAAAGGAAGTGCTAGGGTTACTCGTGGCAGGACTCTCCAATGCCCAGATTGGCGATCGCCTGCACTTGAGCGCCCGAACGATTGAAAAGCACGTCAGTAGCCTCTTTCAAAAAACAGCGGTTCACAATCGAGCTGAGCTGGTGCGACTGGCCATTGAACAGGGCTTGGTGGAGCGACAAACCAGTTCCCAAGCTTGAGCCATAGCTGTTACCGTCAAGGAAGAGTGTTGAGGAACTGAAACCCGATGCAACGGATTCCCCCTGCCTCCGGCCAAGAATCGGTTTGGGACTATCCCCGTCCGCCCCGTGTTGAACCCACCTCAAAACACCTGCGGGTGGTCTTTAATGGTGTGGTGATTGCCGACACCCAGCGGGGACAGCGGGTACTAGAAACCAGTCATCCCCCAGTGTATTACTTTCCGCCAGAGGATGTACAGGCGCAGTATCTGGTGCCCTCAGTACGGCAAACCTTTTGCGAGTGGAAAGGACAAGGCGCCTACTACCATGTCAAGGTGGGCGATCGCCAAGCGGATAATGCAGCCTGGTACTATCCCAAACCTACCCCTGCTTTTGCGCCAATCTGCAACTACATTGCCTTCTATGCTGCTTTGATGGATGAATGCACCGTGGATGGTGTGGTGGTGATTCCGCAACCGGGGGGCTTCTATGGCGGCTGGATTACTCCGGACATTGTCGGCCCGTTTAAGGGGGCACCGGGGACTTGGGGCTGGTAAGGGCTGCTAAGTGTTTCTCAAATCACTCCATCTGCGCCACTTTCGCAACTACAGCGAGCAATCGGTGACGTTTGCTGCGCCAAAAACCATCGTCGTTGGGGACAATGCCCAAGGCAAGTCCAATTTGCTAGAGGCTGTGGAGTGGCTGGCCACACTGCAATCCCATCGCACCCATCGCGATCGCGACCTTATTCAGCAGGGACAAGAGAGTGCCCAAATTGAAGCCACCCTAGAGCGCCAAGGCGTCCCCCTTGATCTGGCGGTGAGTTTGCGCCCCCTCGCAGGCCGTGTCCTACGGGTGAATGGCTGTACCGTTAAGCGCACGGCGGAATTTCTGGGGCAACTCAATGCGGTGGAATTTTCCTGCTTGGATTTGGAACTGGTGCGGGGCACACCGGCCATTCGCCGCAACTGGTTGGATCGGATTTTGGTGCAATTGGAACCCCTCTATAGCCAACTGCTGCAAACCTACCAAAAAGCCCTGCGCCAACGAAATGCTCTCCTCAAACAGGCCGGCAGCCAAGGATGGGATGAAACCCTCTGGCAGGCATGGAATCAGCAATTGGTGATCAATGGCACTCGCATTATCCGCCGCCGACAGCGCCTCATTGAACGCTTGGCTCCCTTGGCACAGGATTGGCATCGCGTGTTGAGTGGCGATCGCGAGACACTCACCTTGACTTATGAGAGCCATGTGCCCCTTGGGGATGGCACTTCTGAAGTGATTGTGGCTGCCTTTAATGAGGCCTTGGCCGCTCGCCGCACTATTGAACTGCTGCAAAAAACCAGTCTGGTGGGACCGCACCGTGATGATGTGGGCTTGTGCCTCAATGAGCAAAGTGCCCGTCAATTTGCTTCCCAAGGGCAGCAGCGCACGCTGGTATTGGCGTTGAAACTGGCGGAACTGGCTCTTGTGGAAAGTGTGGTGGGCGACACTCCCCTTTTGTTGTTGGATGATGTCCTCGCCGAATTGGATTTGCAGCGGCAGGGAATTTTATTAGAGGTGATGGGCGATCGCTACCAAACGCTGATTACCACCACCCACCTTGCCCCCTTTGCCACCCCTTGGCGGCAACAAGCACAAATTCTTAAGGTGACGGCGGGGACGATCGCAAGCGTGCCTGACACTGCTGCTGAAACCAGTGACTAATCTGGGAAACGGTTAGCTCAGCAATGGGCACCCCCTCCCTTGCAGCAATTTGCCGCAGTTGCTTGAGGGCACTGATTAAAATTTGGCCATACCATGTCATAAACCCCCCTTGGCGCTGCTCCTCCGCTTGCAACTGGGGATCGGCAGCAACAAGTTCATAGACTTGGGCTTCCGTCAGGTCTTCGAGGGGGTTTCCCTCAGTCTTAGCTCGCAAATAGCGCTGGGCATACACCGCCACTCGAATAGCAAAGCGATCTGCGGCCGGTAAGAGCAGTTGATCAATCTCTTGACACTCACTGACGGTGAGCAGATCTGCAGGATTCATGAACGGCTTAGGCCAGTCCAGCGGGTGTCGGTGCTGCTGTGGATTCTTGGATATTAATCACGTTGGGCGTAAAGAGAAAGACCCCATCCCCAAGGCGCGATTGATGGCCATTGATGGCATAGGTGCTACCAGCGGCAAAATCAGAAATGCGCTGTGCCTCGGTGACATCGAGGTGCTCTAGGTTGAGAATCACTGCCTTGTCAGCCCGCAGCGCTTGAACGATCAGGGTCGTATCACTGAGGGACTGCGGCTTGATCACCACTACTTCATAGCCACTACTCAAGGAATGACCAAAGGCAGTCAGTTCACTCATGACAACTCCCCCCTGGGAACATAGCAACAGTACCTACGATTCAATAATGACATTAGACTGCATCCTGTTATACCGACTACATCAAAATTTATGCAAATTCCAGCCTTACAGTCTTGGCACTGCGTGAATTTTTGAGCAGGCATAGCTCTTTCTAATATCGGTTGCAGCCCCCACTGGGCATAGGCAAGTTACTGGTTGCGCACTAGAATAGGCGCACTTAGGTTTAGGACTATCTCAATGATCAAACGTAGCCAAGCGAAGCGATATGGCTCCCTTGGGGCGATCGCCCTTCTGAGCGCGTATCTCGTGGTCGCGAGTCCTCACCCCGCCTTGGCGATGCACATTAGCGAGGGGTTTTTGCCCCTTGGCTGGGCAGTGGGCTGGTGGCTGGTTTTTTTACCCTTTTTGGCATGGGGACTATGGGCACTGCGACAACAGATTCAACAGCAACCAGAGTCAACCCTGCTGATTGCCTTAGCCGGTGCCTATGCCTTTGTCCTCTCCTCGTTGAAGATTCCTTCCGTTACGGGTAGCTCTTCCCATCCGATGGGGATTGCCTTGGGAGCCGTTCTCTTTCGGCCACCGCTGATGGCCGTGCTGGGGACATTGGTGCTGCTCTTTCAAGCCCTGCTCCTTGCCCATGGCGGCCTGACCACCCTAGGCGCTAATGGCTTTTCGATGGCGGTGGTGGGACCTTGGTTGGCTGGGTTGACCTATTGGGGGATGTCCCGTGCCACGGCTAAGCCAGCGATCGCGATTTTTAGTGCTGCTCTGATCAGTAACTTGGCCACCTACTCGGTGACTTCTTTACAATTGGCATTGGCCTTTCCCGATAGTATGGGTGGGGTGGCGACGGCTTTTGCCAAGTTTGCGGCGCTGTTTGCTGTGACGCAGATTCCCTTGGCGATCAGTGAAGGGTTACTCACGGTGTTGGTGTGGAACTGGTTGACCACGTATTGCACAGCCGAATTGCAAACCTTAAAACTCTTGCCTGGAGGGGAATCCAATGAATAAAAAAACAGTGGCCTTCCTATTGGGCGGCGCAATTCTTTTAAGTACACTTCCCTTACTGCTGGTTAAGGGTGACTTTGAAGGTGCCGATGCCCAAGCCGAAGCGTTAATCAGCGAGGTGGCACCAGACTTTGAACCTTGGGCAGAGCCATTGTTTGAACCGCCCAGTGGTGAGATTGAATCCCTGCTGTTTGCTGTGCAAGCAGCTCTGGGGGCGGGGGTCATGGGGTTTATCTTGGGTCAGTACCGCGAACGCCATCGCCAAAGGGCAACCGCTGCCTCAAAATCGCAACAGTCCTGAGCAGTCAATGCACCATCACCTCGATACCTATGCCTATACCAATGGTCTGCGGCATTTGCACCCTGAACAAAAGTTGATTTTTGCGATCGCCAGCCTGTTATTGACGTTTTTTGCTCGCCCCCTTGTCCAGAGTTTGCTTTGGCTGTGGCTGAGCCTTTGGATTCTCGGCTATGCCCGCATTCCGTGGCGGGTTTATTTCACCCTCATAGCCACAGTTGCTGCGTTTTGGCTGGTGAGTTTGCCAGGGTTAGTGGTGCAAATCATCCCGACGGAGACTTTACGGGCTTCGGGGCAAGTGGTTCTCAGTGACATCTCCCTAATGGGCTGGTCGTTCTTTATCAGTGCCGAGAAATTGCACCAAGGCTTAACCCTAGGACTGCGGACAATGGTTGCCAGCACCTGTTTACTATTGATTTTATTGACGACCCCCTTTCCAGCCCTGTTGAGTGTGGCCGAGCGCTGGCGGGTTCCCCATTTCATCCTCGATATTCTGATGTTGATGTACCGCTATATCTTCACCCTCTTAGAAACCGCTTTCACGCTGCAATTGGCGCAGCGGGCACGGGGCGGCTATCAACGGCGATCGCGCTGGCTCGTTAGTGTGAGCCTGTTGGCGGCTCAACTCCTGCAGCAGTCTCTGTACCGCTATGAACAGGTGAACCTTGCCCTGCTCAGTCGGGGCTTTCAGGGGCAGTTTCGGGTATTGCGTCCCCAGTCCTATGCCTATTCGCAACGGTATGGCCTTGAAATCGTCATTGGTGGCGGTGCCCTCATTCTGCTGAATGCAATCACCTGAGATGTCTGTGCCGCTACTGGAATTTCATCAGGTTGGCTTTCGCTATCCCAATACCACTACCCCCGTGCTGCAAAACTGCTCCTTTACCCTAGAGGCGGGACAGAAAGTTGCCCTTTTGGGGCTGAATGGCTCAGGCAAATCAACGCTCTTTTATCTGACAGCGGCCCTCTATCGGCGCGATCGCGGTGAAATTTACTGGCAAGGGCAACGGCTCGTCCATCAACCAGAGCGACTGCGGCAGTGGCGTCAACGCATTGGCTTGGCCTTTCAAGACCCCGAACAGCAACTGGTGGCAGCCACCGTGGCGGAGGATATCTCCTATGGGCTGTACAACTTAGACCTACCCAGCGCCGAAATCGAAGCGCGTTTGTACCAAACCCTAGAGGACTTTGATTTAGTGGAGCTTGCCGATCGCCCCCTGCATCATTTGAGTTTGGGGCAAAAACGGCGGGTGGCACTGGCTGGAGTAATGGCCTTAGCACCGACGCTATTACTGCTCGATGAACCCACCACCTATCTCGACTATCAGCAGCGGCAGCAACTGGAGCAGGCCCTAGAGAACATTCACCAGCAGGGAACCACGATTATGATTGCCACCCATGATCTTGATTTTGCCTATGGCTGGGCCGACTGGATTATGGTGCTGGTCAATGGTCAGGTCACCGTGAGCGATCGCGCTTCCCATGTCTTTGGGCAGTGGCCGACCCTTGCCCCTGAATTGGGAACGCCTACCCTACTGCACCTGTGGCAACAATTTCCGCCCTTTTGGCGTCGCCAGCGACCCTTGCCCCGCACCCCCTTAGCCTTGAGTCAAGAATTGGCTGCTCTCTTTCAGGAATTCCAAAGGAGCGATCGCCCCTAAAGACCAAGGTGCCGATGTTCAGGACTCCGGTGAAAATGATAAGCTAGGCGATGGGTAGAATATCCAACTGTTCACTAATTACCAGCGTATTATTTGCGGCATCAGGCAGAACCTTTATGGCCACAATTATGGTTGTTGATGACAGCCCCACCCTGCGGGCAATGATTGTTCAGCTGATGAAAGAGCAGAACTATGACGTTGTTGAGGCTGAGGATGGTATCGAAGCCCAAGAAAAGATCAAGGCTCAATGTCCTGATTTGGTGATTCTGGATGTGGTGATGCCGCGCATGAATGGTTACGAACTGTGCCGCTGGATTAAGGGTGAAGCGGCTTGCCAAAGTGTGCCCGTGATCATGTGCACCACCAAAAGCGAAGAGTTTGATATTCACTGGGGTAAAAAGCAGGGGGTGGATGCCTACATCACCAAACCCTTTGATCCTGCAGAACTCATTGCCACTGTTAAACAACTCCTAGGATAGTCCTAAATCCAAGACGGCAACCACATCCGCCTCAAAAAGTCTTGGGGCGTCAGGGGTAGTCCTAAATACAGGGGGAGCCAGTAGAGGAAGCCCCCAACAACCACCCCTAGGACGGCAATGCCTGCCCAGCGTGCCCAAGCTCCCCAATCGTGGCTGGCTTCCCAGAGCAAGGCCAAGGCCATAAAGCTATAGAGGGCAGCGGGGAGGTAGTGATAGATAAAGACACAGCGGCTCACCAGTGCCCAGGGCAAGAGATTGGCAGCATAGTTTAAGAGCACAAAACGGCCTGCGGTTGTCGTCAATCTAAGGGGGATAAGAGCCAACGTGGCCAAGGTCCCCAGCCACAGAAGAGGGGGATTAAAGAGGGCATAGACGGCATAAACCCATTGGGTATCTGCCGGTGGTAGGGGCGGGCCAATGACGGGCACGAATTCACTGAGGGTTTGCACCCGCTGAAAAAAGTAGCTCATGGGGCGCAGCAGGAGCGGCCAAGACCACCACGGCGAACAGTAGGGATGGGCAGTACTGGCCACACTGCGGTGAAAGTTAAACATTTGGCGATGGAGGTCAAGTAGGCTCTGGTGGGGATGAAACTGGAGATGGGGTAGCCAGAGCAGGGTATAAACCACAAAGGCGACAACGGGGAGTAGCAGGCACATCTGCCACCACTGGTAAGTGGTCTTCCATTCAGCAGGCAGCGGTAACCTCTGCTGGAGAAGCCAGAAAAGCCCTACCCCCAACAGGAATCCCAAGCCACTCCACTTCACTGCCCCACAGGCGCCAAAGGCAATGCCTGCGGCCATCAGCCAGAGCGATCGCGCACTTCCTTGGTAGCGCAACCCCCACAGCCAGAGAATCTGTGCCACCACACCCAAAAGCACAAGGGAGATATTGATGAGAGCATAGCGAGACTCCACCAAAAAGAGGCCATCGAGGGCAACAAAGAGTCCCGATAGCAGTGCCACTCGCGATCGCCGCGTCAGGAGATAGGCCAACACCGCCACTGCTATGGGAATCAGTGATCCCATCAGGGCATTCAACCAGCGATAGCCCCAAGGGTGAAAGCCGCCCCCCAGCCAGATGCTCAGGGCAATCAGGTATTTTCCCAAAGGCGGATGGGCATCAAAGAAAGGAACCCCGGCGAGATAGTTGCGGCCAAAGCGGGCAAAATAGACCTCATCAAATACCAGTGTGGGAAAGCGAGTCAGCCCCCAAAAGCGGGTGGCAAGGGCAAAGAGCCACAGCAGCAGTAGCCCCAAGGGCATCCTAAGCCGCTCCCTGCAACTCCGCTGTCCGCACCGCAATCCGTTGGCTGCGATCGCCCCGTTGAACGGTCAGGTTGAGAACTTGCCCCACAGCGGCACTATCAACAATCCCCTGCAACTGATCGGCACTGGTAATCGGTTCCCCATCCACGGCTGTAATCACATCCCCCCAGCGCAGACCAGCTTTTGCGGCCGGTGTATTGGGCAACACTTGCAGGACAAGAACGCCATTGACCTCTGGCAGAATCACTGGTGAGTTGGGATTAGCATTGTTTTCCTTGGCCATTGCTGGCGTGAAGGTGGTCATTTGAATGCCAATGTAGGCGTGTTGAATTTTTTCACCGCGAATCAGGCGCTCTTGCAGGGCTTTGGCCTTATTAATTGGAATCGCGAAGCCAATCCCCATGGCATCGGCACGAATGGCAGTGTTAATGCCAATCACTTCCCCCTCTTCATTGAGCAAAGGCCCCCCAGAATTGCCGGGGTTGATGGCCGCGTCCGTTTGAATAAAATCAAGGCGCTTATCGGGGATACCCACTTGGGCGCTGGAACGGTGGAGTGTACTGACAATGCCCAATGTGACGGTGTTATCAAGGCCAAGGGGATTCCCGACGGCGATCGCCCAATCCCCCACTTTCACGTCACTGGAATTGCCGAGGGGCGCAGTGGGTAGGGGTTCGGTGACCCCTTTGAGTTTGACAATCGCTAGATCAGATACCTCATCCACGCCGCGCACTTCTCCCTCAAAGACCCGGCCATCCTTGAGGCGCACCGTCACCGTATCTGCTTGACTCACCACATGGGCGTTGGTCATGACAATGCCACTGGGATCAATGATGAACCCCGACCCCTGACCCCGCAGCCGATCCTCTTGGGGGGGCAAGGCTAAACCGGGGAAAAATTGGCGAAAGAAGGGATCACTCAAGAGGGGATCCGCTGGGCGCACAATCGTGCGTTCGGTATCAATGCGAACAACCGCATCGCCAACCCGCTCCACTGCGGCTGCCACAAAACTATGGTGAGCTGCTGCTGCCCACACCGGTGTACCGCTACTGAGGCACCAAACAAGAGCAAGGCCAAGGCAGCATTTGAGGGTCTGCTGAAGCAAATGGGCAAGGCGTTTCATCATTGGTGGCCTAAAGCGCAACAGAGTCATTTCTGATTGTATCGAAGCCCCCCCTCTGGCTGTGAATCCAAAGCACAAATCTGCATAGGAGGGGAATGTCCCTCAGAACAAGAATCAATGTCACAATCGTAAAGGTATTCAAGTTTAGGGGCACTATGCTGCGGATTGGCATTGTCGGGCTGGGACTCATTGGTGGTTCACTGGGCATTGATCTGCGGGCAAAGGGGCACTATGTGGTTGGGCTGAGTCGGCGTCCTGAAACCTGTGAGCGGGCGATCGCCAAGGGTGCCATTGACTGGGGCAGTACGGAGCCAGAAATTTTGCGTGCCCTTGATCTGGTGTTTCTCTGTCCCCCCATTGGCAGCATTCTCAGTGTCGCCTTGGATATTACCCCCTACCTCAGTCCAGAAACAGTGCTGACAGACGTGGGATCCGTCAAGGGAGAAATTGTCCCCGCCCTCGAAAAACTCTGGCCTCGCTATGTCGGTGGGCACCCGATGGCCGGTACCGCAGAATCCGGCATTGAAGCGGCGCAAGCCCATCTCTTTGACAATGCCCCCTATGTTCTCACCCCAACCCTCTACACTGACAGTGCGGCCATTGACTGTGTGGCTGGTGTGGTCAATGATCTCGGCGCCAAGCTACTCTATGCCACCCCCTCGGATCACGATCGCGCTGTTGCTTGGATTTCCCACCTTCCCGTCCTCGTGAGTGCAGCACTGATTCTTGCGAATGCCCAAGAAGCCAATGAGCCGATTCGGAAGCTTGCCCAGCAGTTGGCTAGCTCCGGCTTTCGCGATACCAGCCGTGTTGGCGGCGGCAATCCAGAGTTGGGACGGATGATGGCGGAATATAACCGCGCGGCGTTGCGCCACTGCCTGATCCACTACCGTGCCACCCTTGATGATCTGATTCGCCAAGTGGAGCAGGAGGACTGGGAGCGGCTGCAAACCACCCTAGAACAGGCGCAAGCCTACCGCGAGCAGGTCTATCCCTCAGGGACGCCGCCGGTAGTTTAAACGACGCACAATCCAGTAACTGGCAGACAAGGCCAAGATGGCGATCGCCAGCCCCAAGAGCTTTGCCACCGTTTCCGGTTGGCCAATATCCAGAATGATAATTTTGCGGGCAATGGCAATTAGAGACGTGACAATTACTAGCTCAACGATTTGCGACGAGACGTGGGTTTTCAGGTAGGCGGTGATATTTTCAAGAATCTCCAGAGCCACAAGCACATTGAGAAAGAGGCCAAAGATTTTCACCAGTTCAAGGCTAAACTGTCCCAAGGGGGGTGAGAATAGCTCCACGGTCAAAATCCGCCCCAAATCAATAATGGCGACGATGACCACCAGCAGCATCCCGATCGCCAGCACCCGAGTCGCGATCCCCTCAATCTGACTGAGCAACTGCAAAAACCGCTGATTGTCCTGAAGTAGAAGAATTACCTCTTGCCAAAAGAGAATCAAAGGCCGTAGCCAGCATCGCATCCCTAGACCTCAGCCAGAAGAACAAGGGGAGTGTAGGCTACTGGTTCCACCAAACGAGTGTTGAGGCCTAGCCGCTGAAACGCCACTTGCAGTTCCTCAAGGGTGCCTTTGACCGAGAGCAGTCGCGGTAGCCATCCCTGAAGACGGAGGGTACCATTGCCAGCAGTGGTGATCATCACCTTGGGCTGAAGCCATTGTCCCAATTCCAATGCCGTTTTGCCCCCCTTGAGAATCGCACCCACCATGGGTAAACAGACATCCAACAGCGGCGTAATCACCACATCCACCTTGCCGTAGGTGCGCAGCCACGAATCATGACAGCCGTGGGGTTCATAGTAGAGACTTTGAGTGCCCCAGCGCACAATGTAACCATTTTCCTGTTGACGAGGGCCGATACTGGCGCCCTTGG
This sequence comes from Thermosynechococcus sp. TG215, assembly GCF_031583455.1. Classification (NCBI taxonomy): domain Bacteria; kingdom Bacillati; phylum Cyanobacteriota; class Cyanophyceae; order Acaryochloridales; family Thermosynechococcaceae; genus Thermosynechococcus; species Thermosynechococcus sp. TG215. The sequence continues at coordinate 2,573,464 of NZ_CP134178.1, forward strand.
TGGCTTGGATTGTGAGATCGCGGTACGTGTAGGTTTGGTGGGGGCTAAGGGCAATCACTGTTTCAAAGCCAAGGCCTTGGGCAACTTTGGCAGCACTGGGGGAGGCAATGACCGGTAGGGCGCGATCGCAGGTGCGGAGGGTAGGTTCATGGCAGTGATCTGGTAGCCCTTGGGAAAGCAAAATGACATCCCCATCGCTTGGCATGGGGCAGGGGCGCGATCGCTCCGCCTGAAACAGCCAAGGCGTGTTGCCAAAAGTCAGTGCCCCCACAAACCACGGATCAACCAAAATCCGCGTATGACCTAACTTCCACAACCAAGTATTGCTCTCCAACCACGTTAACTGCATTGCCCCGCTCCTACAGTAATCGCGCCAAGATATTGTAAATTAGCAAAAAAATGTTGCCCATAACCATGCAACCCAACCCCACTAAACCACAAATGAGCAGCGCTGTCACACCCCCTAGGCCTGCTTGCAAGAGGGGGACAAAAAAAAGAACTGCCCCTGAAATGACTGCAATGATCAACTGCTCCCAGTGTTCAATCCAGCGTTTGTACTGCAAAAACACCAAAAAGGCAAATAGAGCACCAATCAACCCCGCACTCACACCAACAGGCAACTGCCAAGCGGTCATCAAACTAAAAATCATCAACCCCAAGGCCGTCATTTCAAAGCCCGTAAAGCCAGCACCAATGAGAATTTTCAATGCCGGTAAGGGAGGCGCAGGCTGGCGGGGCGGTTTTGCTTTCGGACGTGGTGTGCTGGTCGGTGGCATCACCGGTCCAGGTGAAGGAGGGGGTGCCGGTTGTGACACTACGGGTGGCGGGGAAGGGGGTGCTACTGTTACTGGTTGTGGCAGTGGAGGCGGTGGTGGGGCGGGGGTAGAGTAAGCATTTAAGTCCGCTAAGACCTCTGCCGCTGATTGGTAGCGATCGCTAGGCGCCGGTTGTAGCATGCGATCGAGAATGGCTTGCAGTTGTGGACTGACTTGGGCATAGGAATGCCAATGCCAGCGGTTGTTATAAGCGTCGAATAGCTCACTGGGATCTTTGCCGGTCAGCAATATGATACAAGTCACTGCTAAGGCATAGAGATCTGAACTGGGATAGACCCGTTCCCCCCGTGCTTGTTCCGGTGGCGCATAGTATTGGGTATAAATACCCGTAAAGTGTCCTTGTTGTCCCCCCGCTTGGGAAATCTGCTTCACCGCACCAAAATCCAGCAGATAGAGCCGCCCTTGGCCGGGAAACTTTGTCTTGCTGGGGTGCTGGCGCATAATATTTGAGAGCTTAATATCACGGTGGATCGAGCCGTGGTCATGGACGTACTGCAACACGGGTAGGAGTTCCCGCAGCACCTGCCGCACCTCTTCCTCACTAAAGCATCCCTTTTGAGCCAGTTCATCCTCGAGGGTTTCGCCGTCAATATATTCCTGTACCAAGTAGAAATACTGCTCTACCCCTTGTCCATCCACACTGGGGACTTCTTCAGCAAAAAATGCTAGTAAATCAGGAATCTGCGCATGCTGCCCCAGTTGGTCGAGAACTTCACCCTCTCGCTCAAAGAGTTCCTGAGCTTTTTGCCGACTCTGGGGATCGGACACGTTGGGACGAAATTGCTTAATCACACACTCACGCCGACCAGGGGTATCCAAATCCCGTGCTAGATAGGCCGCCCCAAACCCCCCCTGACCCAGAACCCGCTCTGCAACGTATCGTCCCCGTAGAATCAAGGGCATCCCACAGGCCGTACAAAATCGCTCCGCCACGCGACTGTAGCGTTTGTTGGGGTTGTCTAAGTCTGGAACATCGTTTTGGGGACAACGACAGTGGGGACGGGTGCAATAGACAAGCATGGCAAGGGTGGCAAGATCGTTTCCTTGATCATCATAGTGCCGTCATGGCAGGCAAGGCTAAGCCAAAGACCCAATACTTTTTGGGCGAACACTGAGTAAAGCTGATGGTCGGACTCGAACCGACGACCTACTGATTACAAGTCAGTTGCTCTACCAACTGAGCTACACCAGCACTACCCCTAGTGTACTACGCTTTGGCAGTAGTGAGAAATCCGAGACTATAGTCTCTTTCATAAACAATTGCGCACTGCCAAGCCAGATAGACAGTCTAAAATAAGGCTGCATGCTCAGTTAGAACAGTTAGCCTTGGCATCTTGAGCTGTTTATGATTTATTGCAAAACACTGCAGACATCGGCAAAGTGTAGGAAAATAGGCTAAATCTCGATGAGTTTGCTGTGGCAGTTCCACACCCGTGATTATTCTGCACCTGTTAGATCCTTGGAAACGCACCCCGGTCAAAACATGGCGTTTCCCGATTAAAACGACCATCCGTATTGGTCGTGCCGCAGATAACGATGTGATTCTCAATGATATTCTCATTAGTCGCTATCACGCTGAACTGTGTTGCTATCGGGATCCAGAAAATCTCGGACGTTGGTATCTCAAAAGTTTGGGGGCGATCGGGACGTTTGTTGATGGTCGCCTTGTTGATGAGAGCAAACTTGCCAGTGGCAGTCTCATTCAGCTAGGCCCCACAGGCCCAATTCTTGAATTCCATGAGCAAACCTTTCGCCGCAGTGCGCCCACCCTCAGTGAGTGTACCCATGCCGGTAATATGCCGGGGAATCTGTTTTGCATTCACTGTGGTCAACCCCTCAATGTGCAGCGCACCGTACGCAACTATCACATCCTGCGCCTTTTAGGGCATGGCGGCATTGGCACAACCTACTTGGCCTGTGAAGCGCAACCCTCCGGGGGATGGACTGGCAAGGTACCGGAGGTGTGGGTTCTCAAAGAACTGCGGTCTGATATGGAGGACAATGAAAAGGCACAGGAACTCTTTGAACGGGAAGCTCGCATCTTACAGCTCCTTGACCATGCAGGGATTCCCCGCTTTTATGACTTTTTTGTGGAAGATGGTAAAAGCTATTTGGTGATGGAACTCATTCATGGCATTGACCTAGAGCGCTGGGTACTGCGCAATGGCACGGTGCCGATTCCTCAGGCGGTGCAGTGGATGATTCAAACCTGCGGTGTCTTGGACTATCTGCACAATCAGGATCCACCCGTGATTCATCGGGATCTCAAACCCAGTAACCTACTGGTGCGATCGCGCGATAACCAAATTGTTTTGATTGACTTTGGGGCGGTCAAAGAACTGGGGCATTCCCCCGGTGGCACCCGCATTGCCGTGGAGGGCTACAGTGCTCCGGAACAGATGATGGGTCAACCCACCATTCAGTCGGATCTATTTGCAGTAGGCGCAACCCTAGCCTTTTTGCTGTTGGGGGATAGTCCGATTCGTTTCTATCACCACTGTGATGGCTTTCATCGCCTTGATGTTTCGGATCGCCCCGAGATTCCCGACCCCTTGAAACAGGTGTTGCACCGCGCTACGGCTCCTCTGTTGCCCGATCGCTATCCTTCCGCGATTGCTTTGGCCAAAGCGCTGAGGGAGGCTCTGGCGGCAGTGTCCCAGGCGTCCTCCCACGTTTGAGTCCCAAGTTTTTAAGGTCATTTTGCGTTTCTATGATTTATCTGCCTGTTACTGCTCTACTTTTTGTGCTGCTGTTACTGTCGCTGCCTTTCCTTTGGCTAGCGATCGCCCTCGATGCTGTACAAGTGGCCGTTGCCAAGTTGGGCTTTTCACCTACTGCTGCTTCGGTCTTACTGCTGCTTGTGATTCTCGGCAGCACGATTAATATCCCCCTCTATGAGCGGGTTTCTACGGTGGCCATTGTTCCCGACTTTGAAGAACTCTGGCTCAGTCGGTTTTGGGGCATTCCCCTGCGCAAAATTGAGCAAAAGACGATTGTGGCACTGAATGTGGGGGGCGGCTTGATCCCGACGGTGCTAGCCCTCTATCAATTTACCCGCGTCAGTCCCTTGGCAATTCTCTTGGTGACGGCAATTGTGGCCGCTGTCAGTTACTACTCTGCTCAGGTGGTACCGGGGATTGGTATTCAAATGAATGCCTTGGTCGCGCCCCTAACAGCAGCAATGACAGCCATTTTGATTTCTGGGGGCGTGGCGGCGGCACCCATTGCCTTTGCCGGAGGTGTGCTGGGAACCCTGATTGGTGCAGATTTACTCCACCTACGGGAAATTGAGCGGATGTCGGCGGGAGTGCTGAGTATTGGTGGTGCGGGTGTTTTTGATGGTATTGCCTTATGTGGGCTATTTGCCCTGCTATTAACTTAGGCATACCCGTAGTAGGAATGACCATGATAAAGTGCTGGATGGAATGCTAAAACCTGTGAGAAAGGATCTATGGGTCTGCTGGCTGGCTATCAATTTGTCAAGGATTTAGAATCCGCTGGGGCATTGGCACTCTTTGTTCCCCCGGAGGGTGGTTTTGAGGGTCGTTATCAACGGCGACTGCGTTCCAAGGGCTATACCACCTTGCACATGAGCGCACCGGGTTTGGGGGATTTAGCAGCCTACCTGACCCAAGCGCACGGGATTCGTCCGGCTCACACGGGCAAGGAAGACATTCGCGTTTATTTCCAGCCCCCCCTAGTGACCTACCACTTGGAAAACCTGCCCCCCAATGCCAAGGGACTGGTGCTTTGGCTGATTGATGGCAAGCGGCTCTCAAGGCAGGAATTTGCCTACTTGGCACAGTTAACCCAGACCCTACCGAAGTTCAAAGTGGTGGTGGAAGTGGGGGGCGATCGCACTGTGCGCTGGGAACCCCTTGCTGATTGGGTCGCTGCCGCTTAAGACCAGACACGTCTTGCGTCAATCAATAAACTGCCTACTCACCCCTTGACGGTTCCCCTGAAACCCTGAAGGATATAGGTCAAGAGAGCGCGATCGCGCTGTATCAAAAATAACCATTGGGGAAGGGACAATGACCTCGAATTCCGATATTTCAGGGAAAAAAACTGCAGCCGGCATTTGCGGTATTCTCTTGGGTGCCTTGGGCATTCACAAGTTTGTTCTCGGCTACAACACGGAGGGCTTGATCATGCTACTGGTGAGTCTTTTGACCTGTGGCCTGCTTGCCCCTGTCATAGCCATTATTGGCCTCATTGAGGGCATTATTTACCTGACCAAAAGTGATCAAGAATTTCACAGAACATACATTGCTAACAAAAAAGGCTGGTTTTAGATCCTAGGGCTGGTTCCATCGCAGGCGCATCAGGGGGTCAGCCTATGGCCATCGTTGGCCTGTTAGAATAACATGCGTGGCATTTACCCATCAGCGTCTTCTGGCATATCCATTGCAGCCCAGCAGTGACCTACGAACCCCTGCATCACAAATATCGTCCCCAACGCTTTGCAGATCTAGTGGGTCAAGGGGCGATCGCCACCACGCTTACCCAAGCCCTACTCAAGGAGCGCATTGCCCCTGCCTATCTTTTTTGTGGTCCTCGCGGCACGGGTAAAACCTCTAGTGCCCGTATTTTGGCTAAGTCCCTCAACTGCCTGAGGAGTGCCAAGCCTACCCCCGATCCCTGTGGCCAGTGTGAAGTCTGCCGTCAGGTGGCCAACGGCAACAGCTTAGATGTGATTGAAATTGATGCTGCCAGCCACACGGGGGTGGACAATATCCGCGAACTGATTGAGAAGGCACAATTTGCCCCAGTACAGTGTCGCTACAAAGTTTATGTGATTGACGAATGCCACATGCTCAGTGTGTCGGCCTTCAATGCCCTCCTCAAAACCCTAGAGGAGCCGCCGCCCCATGTGGTCTTTGTCCTTGCCACCACAGATCCGCAGCGAGTCTTGCCAACAATTATTTCCCGCTGTCAGCGGTTTGATTTTCGGCGGATTCCCCTAGGGGAGATGGTTGCCCACCTTCAGCACATTGCCGATAAGGAGCAAATTGACATTGAGCCGCAGGCCTTGACCCTGGTGGCGCAATTGTCCCAAGGGGGACTGCGGGATGCTGAAAGCTTGCTGGATCAGTTGAGCTTATATCCTGAACGGATCACCGTAGAACATGTATGGCAACTGGCTGGGGCAGTACCAGAACAGGATCTGCGGCAATTGCTGGGGGCGATCGCCCGTCGGGATGCGGTGGCGGTTCTTGAGCACACCCGCCAATTACTAGAACGGGGTCGCGATCCGCTGACAATTCTGCAAAATCTGGCCAGTCTCTACCGTGATTTGCTCTTGGCGAAAACCGTCCCTGAACGGCAGGACTTGGTAGCCCTGACAGCAGAAACTTGGCAGGCTTTGATTGCCGTTGCTGAGGGATGGTCCGTTGAGGAGATTCTGCATGCCCAACAACATCTGCGCACCTGTGAAAGCCAAATCAAACAGAGCAGTCAACCCCGTCTCTGGCTGGAAATTAGCATTCTGGGGTTGATGACGGAAACGGCACCCCAATCCAGTGTGCCCAATGTAGCGCCTACTGCCATTCCGAAGCTCACGATTGTCTCGCCCCCTCAGCCTGACCTCCCAGCGATTGCGGCACCCCCCAAGGAGTCAGAGTCACCAGTCAAACATATTCAAATTAAAGACACGAAAGACACGGTTGCTCCAGCTCCTGAACCCAAGCCAACCCCTGAACCGCGGGCAGATCATACCGAACCTGTGTGGGAACAGGCACTACAGGTCTTGCAGCAGATGCAAATGAGCACCTATGCTCTGCTCTCGCAGCATGGTCACCTGCGACAAATGAGCGATCGCGAGGTGCACATCGGCATTGTTAATCAAACTTTGTTAAATCTGACAAAGAATAACCAAGCCAAAATTGAAGCCGCCTTTGCCCAAGTTCTAGGCCGCCGCATCAAAGTCGCCTTTGAGATTGCCCCCCTACCCCACAAAACCACGCCTGCGCCAAAAGCCAAGGAGCCGCCGCACTCCGCTGTCGTCGTTCCCTTTCAGCCACGGGAAGAGCCACCGCCACCCCCCATAGAACCAACCTCTACTCCACCCCCGCCCCCTCTCACCACTGCCCCGGATCCTGTGCGTGAATCTGCCGAAAAACTCGCACGATTCTTTAACGGGGTGGTTATTCGCTTACCCGATGAGGGAGAAAGTCCAGACACCCCAATTGCTGAAGCCTCTGAGGAGGATGAGCTTGAGTTTTAAGGGCTGTCGGGGTCTAGGCTTGATCGAGGGATTGCGCAACAGCAAGATGCAACTGAATTTTTGGCTCCGAGTCAAGGGGGATCTGAAGCTGCGCCTGTAACGCCGCCACTGCCGTCAAAAAGGCTGTCAAATCTAGGCCGCAAAAGTTCGGATCACACTGCTCTAGACGACGCCGCCCTTCCCCCAACAGCAAAATCGCCCCCCGCTGGTTACCCCGACTCAGGTGATAGCAGGCCACGGCAATTTGTAGCAGACCTTGGTAAAACGTGCGCTCAGGTTCACTGGCCTCTAACCAGATGGCTTCGAGGGTGTCATGGCAGGCATAGAATTCGCCGCTGTTGAATTGAGTGATGGCTAGGGCAAGCTCAGGACGCATCATTGATTGGGAAAGCGCAATGGGCGATAATAGTAAAGAATCATGACATTTTTTAACGAATATCGGCAGAGCTTGTGCAAAATCCTCGAACTGTCTCTGATACCAAACGCGCCTTTTATGCAGCTCACACGCGACCGATTCACTCGATCTACCGTCGCTTTATTGAAGAACTGCTGGTCGAAATCCACCTGCTGCGCGTCAATGTAGATTTTCGCTACTCTCCCCTATTTGCCCTTGGGGTCGTGACCGCCTTTGACCAGTTTATGGAGGGGTATCAGCCTGAGGGCGATCGCGCCAGTATTTTTCATGCCCTCTGCGGCGCTGAGGAAATGAACCCGCAACAGCTGCAGGCGGATGCCGCCAGTTGGCAACAGTACCAAGGCCGCCCCTTGAGTCAAATCCTCGATGAACTCAACAGGGGTCAACCCAGTGCCCCCCTCAACAGCCTCAACCACGAGGGCAAATATAGCCGCCTCCATGCGGTAGGACTGTATGCCTTCCTTGAGGAGCTGGCGGGGGATCTGACAACGAATCTCAACGAGACACTGGATCAACTGGCTCCCGTCATTAAGCTGCCGATCGAGAAAGTCAAGCGGGATCTTGAACTCTACCGCAGCAACCTCGACAAAATCAATCAGGCTCGCAGTCTGATGAAAGAACTTGTGGAGCAAGAACGCAAGCGTCGTGCTCAGGAGACCTCTCCCCCACCCGCTGTAGATGCTAGTTCCGATGCACCGGCCTGATCCGCCCCAACTCATTACCCTCGATGCGGTCGGCACCCTCTTTGGCCTACGGGAATCCGTGGGTACCGTTTATGGTCGCTTTGCTGCTGAAGTCGGGGTTCAGGTTGATTCAGCCGCATTAGATGTGGCCTTCTTTAAGGCCTTTAGGGCTACCCCGCCCTGCGCTTTCCCTGATCTTGAGGCTTCACAACGGGCAGAGGCAGAATTGCGGTGGTGGCAAGGGGTTGCGGCAGACACATTTCGCCGCGCGGGCGTCTTGGATCAATTTGCTGATTTTGAGACGTTTTTTGCTCCAGTCTTTGCCTACTATGCCACGGCTGAACCTTGGTCTCTGTATGAGGATGTCTTGCCTGCTTTGAAGAATTGGCAAACGCAGGATATTCCCCTGAGGGTGGTGTCCAATTTTGATAGCCGTTTGTATGGTGTCCTCGAGGCCTTGGGGTTAGCGCCGTTTTTCAAGGAGGTGTGGATTTCCAGTGAGGTGGGGGCGGCGAAACCGAATCGGCTGATCTTTGAGCGGGCGGTGACCCCCTATGCGACCTCTCAGGTTTGGCACATTGGTGACAGTTGGGAGGATGATGTCCTCGGTGCCCAAGGTGCTGGTCTGCAAGCGATTTGGCTGCGGCGCGATCGCCCGCTCTTGCCAGATCCAAGTATCAAGGAGACCCGAGCAGTGCCACAAATTGCTGACCTCTCAGAGGCGCAAGTTATACTGAGTGGGAAAGCGTCATAACGGAATCAGCGGTGACAAGCCAAATTTGTATTCTAGGTGGTGGGTTTGGCGGCCTTTATACCGCCCTCCGCCTTGCTCAATTTCCTTGGTCTGCGCCTCCAGAGATCACCCTTGTGGATCAGAGCGATCGCTTTGTCTTTACTCCCCTCCTTTACGAATTAATTACAGGGGAGCTACAGGCGTGGGAAATTGCCCCGCCCTTTGTTGAGTTGCTCAAGGAGACCCCGGTCGTCTTTCATCAGGGAACCGTGAGCGCTGTGGATCTCAAGGAAAAAACGGTGCACTTGACTGAGGGCACCCCGCTCACCTACGACAAACTGGTTCTCGCCTTGGGAGGGGAAACCCCTAAAAACAGCATTCCCGGTGTCGCAGAGTATGCCTTGACCTTCCGAATTCTCAGTGATGCCTACCGTCTCGAAGAAGCGTTGCAACGGCGGGAGCGCTCCGATCGCGATCGCATCCGCGTGGTGGTGGTCGGTGCTGGTCCCAGTGGCGTGGAATTGGCCTGTAAGTTGGCAGAGCGCTTAGGTAGCCGCGGGCGCATTCGTTTGGTGGATCGCAACACCGAGATTCTCAAGTCTTCTCCAGAATTTAATCGCAAGGCAGCTCTGCGTACCCTTGAAGAGCGGGGGGTTTGGATTGATTTGGAAACAACCCCGGTTGCTGTCACTGCGGATCAGATTTCCCTGCAATACAAAGACCGCGTGGATGAGTTGCCCGTTGATATTGTCTTGTGGACGGTGGGTACAGCGGTTTCGCCGGTGATTGCTGCCCTTGATTTGCCCAAAACCTCCACGGGGCGCCTGCAGGTGATGCCCACATTGCAAGTCGTTGATCATCCAGAGATTTTTGGCCTTGGGGATGCCGCGGATGCGGTAGATGAACAGGGACAACCGATTCCCCATACGGCACAGGCGGCTTTTCAACAGGCGGATTATGCGGCTTGGAATCTTTGGGCCAGTCTGAGCGATCGCCCGCTACTGCCCTGTCGTTATTCCCATCTCGGTGAGATGCTCACCCTCGGAACTGATCGCGCCGCCTTGGCAGGGCTAGGACTGACCCTCGATGGCCCTCTGGCTTACTTGGCACGGCGACTGGCCTACCTCTACCGCATGCCCACCTTTGAACATCAACTGAAGGTGGGGCTGAACTGGATGGCGAAACCAATTTTGGATCTGTTGACCGGCACCGTGAACTAGAACGTGTGCGCATCCTTGGCCTAGACCCCGGCCTTGCTACCCTTGGCTATGGCTGTATTGAGGTGCAGAACAACACCTGCCAAGTGTGTGATTTTGGTGTGATTACCACTCCTGCGGATATGCCCGCGGGCGATCGCCTCCAGAGTCTCTACAGCGATCTGCACACGTTAATTCCTGCCCTCCAACCAGATTTAGTGGCTTTGGAGCGCCTCTTTTTCTACAAAATGAGCCATACGATTGTGGTTGCTCAAGCGCGGGGCGTGATTCTTTTAGTCCTGAGTCAACTGCACTGTCCCCTAATGGAATTCACCCCTCCCCAAGTGAAGCAAGCCCTCACCGGCTATGGCAATGCCGCGAAAATAGACGTTCAACAGGCGGTGCAACGGGAACTCAATCTCAGCACGCTGCCCAAGCCCGATGACGCTGCCGATGCCCTAGCGATCGCCCTCACGGCCAGTCGTCACTGCCCCTGCCTCGACACTTGACCAAGCCATTGCCACCGCTTCACTGAGCCATTGGCGGGTTTTGCGATCTAGCAGATCATCCTCGGCGAGTACCCATTCCTGCACCTGTGCCAAACTGTGGCCTTCGGCACGGCAAATCGTAATCACGCCGGCGATCGCTGCCGCCACCACCTCTTCACTGACAGGCTGCTGGCTGAGGGCTGCTATTTCTTCGAGACTCCTTGGAATGGGATAATGCATAGGGCAACAGGGTAATTCTGAGAAACCGTAAACTCTCTTAAACTGTTTAGTACAGTGAAGTTTACGCCAAATCGTGCCGTTGTCAAGCTCCTTAGCGGACTTTTGAAACAAAATGCAAGAACTGTTATACCTTGAGGTGCCCACTCCCGATACCGCAGCGGTGATTCACTGGCTGCACCACACCTTTGAGCCGCGCATTGGCACCATTGCGCCAAAACCGACCGGGGGTTGCTGGCAGGTTCCTGAGGCGCCCACGGAACTGGCCATTTTCCTGTGGAGCTTGCAGCGAACCACATACCTCAAGGTGATGCGCTGGGGAAAGCGGCCTTTCCCCCAGGAGCGTGCCTGTCTCCAACACCTTCAACAGCATTTGCGTTTGGCCTTTCCACTGCAACCTGAGGCGCTTCCCCCTTGGCCGGCTGGCAAGACAATTTTTGAAGCTTTGGCCGATCGCTATCCGCTGACCGTGAAATACTTCCAACACATGCCCCAAGGTGAGGCGGATTTAGAGCGGGTTTATTGGTGGGAGCAACGCTGGCGCCAAGGGGTACAACAGCCCACGCCCCCGGTTCCTGTTTTGCACACTGCAACGACACCCTGTGATCCCCCTCGCTATGACCTAGTTTATGTGGGGGGTGCCTTGGGGGTGATCCACGCAGCGGTGATGGCGCGGTTGGGCTATCGGGTTCTGGTGATCGAGCGGTTGCCCTTTGGCCGCATGAATCGGGAGTGGAATATCTCCCGCATGGAATTTCAGAGTCTGATTGATTTGGGCTTGTTTACGACTGCGGAGTTTGAGAGCCTGATTGCCCGCGAGTACCGCGATGGCTTTAACAAGTTCTTTGATGCCACTAGTCCTCCCCATTGTCGGGCACCCGTACTGCACACCCCGACGGTTCTCAATATTGCCCTTGACTCGGCCAAATTCCTGCATCTGTGCGGTGAGAAACTGCGCCAAGCGGGGGGTGAGATTTGGGATTGGACAGAATTTGAGACAGCCACGATTCATCCCAATGGTGTGGTTCTGCAAACCCAGCACCGCCAAACCCAAGAACAGCGACAGGCGATCGCCCGTGTCCTCATTGATGCGATGGGCACCGCCTCCCCCATTGCCCGTCAACTGAACGGCGGTCGTGCCTATGATAGCGTCTGTCCGACGGTGGGGGCGATCGTCAAGGGCATTGTCCCAGAGGTTTGGGATGGCAACTATGGCGATGTTCTCTTTAGCCACGGCGATATTTCGCGGGGACGGCAACTCATTTGGGAACTGTTTCCGGGAGCGGGGGAAGAGCGCACCATTTATCTCTTTCACTACCACCACATCCAGCCAGAGTTTCCCGGCTCTTTGCTGGAACTGTACGAGGACTTTTTTACCATCCTGCCGGAGTACCGCCGCTGCGATCTCGATCAACTCACTTGGGTCAAACCCACCTTTGGTTACATCCCCGGCTACTTTAGCCACCACCGGGGCGATCGCGCGGTGGCCTTTGATCGCGTCTTGGCCATTGGCGATGCCGCCTCACTCCAGTCTCCCTTGGTGTTTACTGGTTTTGGCTCCCTGGTGCGCAACCTGCCCCGCTTGACGGATCTACTGGACACCGCCCTGCGTCATGACCTTGTGCAAAAGCAATTCCTCAACCAAATTCGCGCTTATCAGAGCAATACAGCGGTGACATGGCTCTTTTCACGGGGAATGATGGTGCCCAGCGATCGCCCCCTGCCCCCAGAGCGCGTCAATGCCACGTTGAACACCTTTTTTGGCATCCTCGCCCAGGAATCCCCCGAATTGGCCGATCGCTTTATCAAAGACCGTGCGGGTTGGCTCCCCTTTAACCGTATGGCACTGCGAGCTGCTTGGCAAAACCCCGGCCTCCTTTGGTGGATCTACGAAATGGTGGGGGTTGGGGATCTGCTGCGCTGGCTGCAAAGCTACCTCAGTTTTAGCTTGGATGCCCTGTACCATGCCCTCTTTGGCTTTTGGCTGCCCCCCTTGGTGCGCCGTTGTCAACCGTGGCTAGAACCCATGGCACCACAACTTTGGTTTTGGCTCTTGGTGCAAAGCTATGCCCTGAGCTACTCCGTGGGGCAACCCCGCCTTGAGCGTCCTTTGGCACCGCTGCCAACCCCTAGAGTTGATCAAGCGGTTTCCCCTCGCTAACCTTGGGAACAAAGGTGTTGCGGAGAGAATGACGGTGAATGCAGCAGAGCAGGCAGTGACCGTGCAGATGGCCAGCAAATTGGGGGCGATCGTCCACCTCTTTAAGCAGTGCAATGCGGATCTGCGGGCAGACCTGCACCCTTGGGCCGATGACCCCCATACCCGCAACCTAGTGGATCCCGATTCAATTGACATTGGTTTTCACCTACCGGGCTGGAGTCGCCGCTGGCAAGCCCGCAGTTTGCTTCTGCAAATTCGCCTCTATTGCGATCCAGACTCTCCCCAGCGCCGTGCCATTGGTCTAGACATCGTGGGGTTTAGCTATATGAGTGAGCAGTGGCGGTTCAGTAGTATTGGTGCTGGCGTATTCAGTGGTAACAATCTGCCCAGCGAAGACCTCCAACAGCAACTGCGCTCGATTAGTCAAAAAATCCTTGCGGTCTTAAATACTTAACTTGTAGGGCAGCAACTCTTCGGCAATGCTACATCCAACCGTCTCCTTTCTGGTGGGAACCTTGGCTGCATTGTTTCCAATTGCAGACCCCATTGGTGCAGTGCCTGTCTTTTGTGCCCTAACAGCTAGACATCCCCTCAAATACCGTCGGCAGAAAGCCAAAGAAACGGCCGTGAACGTTTTCGCGGTTTTAGTCACCTTCTTTCTCGTGGGTAAGTTTATCCTTGGCTTTTTTGGGATTTCCTTAGCAGTGGTGCGCATTGCTGGGGGCTTAATTGTCGCTCACACCGCTTGGCAAATGGTCACTTCGCATCAGCGCTTAACGCTTCAGGAGCACGCCGAAGCCATTGATAAAGACGATATTGCATTGACACCCATGGCGGTTCCGTTGATTAGTGGCCCAGGGGCGATCGGGGTGACGATGACGTTATCAACACGCTGCCAAATTTGGGAAGAGTACCTCGGTTGTCTATTGGGAATTGGATTGTTTAGTGGCGTAGTTTATCTTTGTCTTTTGTTAGGTGAATCTGTGATGCAAAAGTGGGGCAAAACGGGTGTCGGTGCATTAACCCGTATTCTCGGATTCCTGATTCTGGCGATCGCTGTGCAGTTTATCGCCGATGGCAGTCTGGAATTGATGAGGACAAAGCTATGTGAAAGTCGCTAAACTAAGCCCTTGATGGCATGAACCTAATTGATTTTCAACATGACCCTATTGCGCCTTTTTGTCTATGGCACCCTTAAACCCGGCTATCAACCCCATGAAATCCTCTGTCGGCCTTGGCTGAGTGCCCATCAATCAGCGCTGGTGAGAGGTCGCCTTTATCACCTACCGATGGGGTATCCCGGTCTGACGGCTGAGGAAGGTTGGGTGCAGGGGGAGTTACTGATCTTTCATGATCCACCTCCCAGCGTATTGGCGCGGCTGGATGCCTTTGAAGGCTACCATCCGAACTTGGCTCCCGAAGTAAATGCCTACCATCGCCAACAGGTGCCAGTGTATGACTTGAATCATCAACCTTTGGGCACAGCATGGGCTTATATGATGAGCACTGAGCGGGTGCGGGATGTCAACGGCGAATGGCTGCTAGAGGGGGTGTGGAATCGGCCAACAGACCTACGTGCCTAGACTTGGGTTTTAGCAGTGGTTTTTGCGGGCTTGGCGGAAGCCACATGGAGTTCCTTGAGTTGCTGTGGCTCAACACTGCTGGGGGCACCGGTAAGAAGGCAACGCGCCTGTTGGGTTTTCGGGAAAGCAATGGTGTCGCGAATGGAGTCTTCGCCGGCAAGGAGCATGACTAAGCGATCTAGGCCATAGGCAATACCCCCGTGGGGAGGGGTACCAAATTCAAAGGCCTCGAGAAGGAAGCCAAATTTTTCTTGGGCAGCCGTCTCATCAAGGCCGATGGTTTCAAAAACTTGCCGCTGCAATTCCGGTTGATAAATGCGCAGACTGCCGCCGCCCACTTCGTAGCCATTGAAGATCAGATCGTAGGCTTGGGCACGGGCAGTTTTGAGATCCTCAAGGTCGGCGGGATGGGGTGCCGTAAAGGGATGGTGCAAGGCCTCAAGGCGCTTTTCTTCGGCATTCCACTCAAACATGGGGAAATCCACCACCCACAGCAGATGGGTTGCCGTCGGATCAATGAGGTCAAATTCACGGGCAATGGTCTGGCGCAGGCGATCAAGGGTTTTATTCACCGTTGCCGTATCCCCTGCCCCAAACAGGAGGAGATGCCCCGGCTCGGCACCCGTGCGCTCTAAGAGCGTGGCTTTCTGCTCTGGGGAGAGGTTATCCTTGATGGCACCAATGGTGTCAATCTCGCCGTTGTCGCGAACGCGGATATAAGCCAGCCCCTTGGCGCCGGCAGTGGTGGCCTCTTGGAAGAGATCGCCGCCGGGTTTAATGCGCACGTTCGAGATGCGGTCGTTACCATTGGGAATCGGCAAAATTTTCACCACGCCCCCTTGGGCGATCGCGCCACTAAAAACTTTGAAACCAGAGTCTTTCAGAATATCGGAGACATCCACCAGTTCAAGGCCATAGCGGGTATCGGGCTTATCGGTGCCATAGCGATCCATGGCCTCTTGGTAACTCAGGCGGGGAAAGGGGCGCGGCAGATCAATGCCCTTCACGGTTTTGAAAATGTGGCAGATGAGTGCTTCGTTGAGATCAATAATTTCATCCTGATCCATGAAGCTCATTTCCATGTCCAGTTGCGTAAATTCTGGCTGGCGATCGGCCCTTAAGTCCTCATCGCGAAAGCAGCGAGCAATCTGGTAATAGCGATCGCACCCCGCCACCATCAACAACTGCTTGAACAATTGCGGCGATTGAGGGAGGGCAAACCATTCTCCCGGATTCACGCGACTGGGCACTAGATAATCGCGAGCCCCCTCCGGCGTCGAGCGGGTGAGAATAGGAGTTTCCACCTCAATAAAGCCCGCCTCATCCTCGAGGAAGCGCCGCATGGCTTGGACAACGCGATGGCGTAACTGCAAATTCCGTGCCATCCGTTCCCGCCGTAGATCAAGATAGCGGTAGCGCAGCCGCACCTCTTCCCGCACTGGCTCATTCTCGGTGCTGGAGATGGCAAAGGGCAGTTGCTGGCGCACCGTATTGAGGACATCAATGTGATCGGCGTAGATCTCAATGTCCCCCGTGGCCAATTTTGGGTTCACCGAATCCGCAGGGCGCTTGCTGACACGGCCAACAATTTTTACCACATACTCACTGCGCAGGCGATCGGCTTGAGCATAGGAGTCGGGAGTGCGCTGGGGATCACTGACAATTTGGACAATGCCGGAGCGATCGCGCAAATCAATAAAGATCACGCCGCCATGATCACGCCGCCGATCCACCCAACCGTAGAGGGTGACGGTTGTTCCGACATCCGTTAGCCGAACATCGCCACAGTAGTGTGTGCGCATAGACCCCAATGATTTGTGAGTATGTTGGTAAAGCCTTACTATTTTAGCGGTTCACCGCCCTACCGTTAGCGGAGCATCCCCAAAGAATCACAGGTTTGCAGGAGGGCTGCACTTTAGAAATCGCAACAGAAGTTTGCAGGACTTCATGTGGATTCCCTAACTTTAGTTGCAGCTTCAGCAGATTGCGCCCCAATTTCCGAGGGGCAACGTATGGTAGTAGATAGGTAAAATCTAAAGAAAACCTTAAAAGGAGGGCAAGTATGACCCCCTCTCTCCTCCGGCAGTTCTGGCACTTTGTTGAGCAAGTACAGGTGGGACGATTGTTGAGTATGGATGATCACGCCCTACAGGGGTGGCTGGTGACGCAGTTTAGTGACGTTTATCCTTTAGAGCATAACCAGCGCTATCATCTGGAACGCTACATTTCCTCGCGTCTCTCGTTAATCCGCGATGTGGCAAGGGAGCAGGTGCTGCAAGCTAGGGTCGACTGCCCCTAGGGAACCGTGAACTGAGTTCAGCCTTCAAAAGGTGAGAGGATAGTCCTAGTTCGTGTTGCCGTGCAGAATATCAGTACGTGCGAATGATCAACGGGTATCAGCGATTATGGCGGTGGGGAGCGATCGCCCTTGTGACCTTCTTGCTAGCCATTCTCTCTCCTTGGCCAAGTGTGGCTCAGCTCGCCGTACCCGGCATCAGTCAAACCGCAGTCACCCCCCCACCTCCCGGTGTTACCCGCATTGGTGAGCTGGAAATTGCCGATGTTCGCTTCGATGGCAGCACCCTTTTTACCATTGCTGCGCCGACGGTGCGCGATCGCACTCATCCCAGTGAGGCCATTCCCGTTGAAGTGCGCGCTGAACTCATTGAGTCAAATCTACGGCGCGTCCTCCATAGTGCTATCCGCCAGCGACGGCGATCGCCCGAACTTGTAAACATTGGTGTGGCTCGCCTCAATAATGTGTTGGTGATCAGTGCCCGCATTGGCCAAGCGGAACGCACCACTCGCCTCCTGACGGTGACAGAGGCCGACAGCGACTACCATCAACTGCCCCCTGAAACCCTTGCCCAGCAGTGGCGAGACATTTTGCAACAGCAGATGAACCGAGCGATTCAGGAACGCACCGACACAGCCCTGATGTCGCAAATTCAGGAGGCTGTCTTGATCTTTATCAAGGTGGGTGCAGGTAGTTTCGTCATTTTAATTGTGCAACGCTTCTTGATCCGCCAACGCAAGCATCTACAAGGGCAACTGGACACAGTGACCACTCAAACGACGGAACCGGAGTGGGTTTTGCCGCTTCTGCCCCATCTGCGGCACCACTTTTTTCTCAAGCAGCGCATCAAGCTCATTAGTCTCGTTCGGTATCTACTGTTGTGGGGACAAGTGGCTTTGTGGCTACTCGGCCTAGCGGCAATTCTACGCCTCTTCCCCATGACCCGCTGGCTGAGTTCCCAAGTCTATGGCTTGCCGATTCTGTGGATGGTGGTCTGGTTTGGCACGGGGCTGCTGAATCAATTTGCTGACTTGGCCTTTGATCGCATTCGTGTTTTCTGGGAGCAAAATAATCTGCTCAAGTTTGCTGATACCCAGCGTAAAACCCTGCGGATTAGTACCACTGTGGAAGTGATGCGCGGCTTTAAGACCGTTGTCATTTATTTGATTCGACTAGTGGTTATCTTGGGTTCCTTAGGGGTACCTGTTTCCTCCATTCTCGCTGTGGGGGGCTTTTTAGCCTTGGCCATTTCCCTAGGGTCACAGAACTTGGTGAAGGACATTATCAATGGTCTGCTCATTGTCTGGGAGGATCAGTACGGCATTGGCGATGTGGTGGAAATTGAACCCTACTCCGGCTTAGTGGAAAATCTCAATTTGCGCATTACTCAGTTGCGCAATGCCGAGGGTCAGCTGATTACAATTCCCAATAGTACGATTACCAAGGTAGCCAACCTGACCCGCACTTGGTCACGGGTTAATCTCGAACTGTGGGTGGATATTGAAACCAATCCCGATCGCCTGTTGTCGTTGCTGAATGACTTGAGTATCCACTTTTACGAAGAACCGGAGTGGCAACTGAAGATGCTGGAGCGGCCAGAAGTTCTAGGAATTGATCAGATTACCGCCAGTGGCTTACTCGTGCGCATTTGGATTAAAACCCAGCCAGGACAACAATGGGTCGTGGGGCGGGAGTTTCGGCGGCGGGTGCTCAACCTGATGGCCACAGAGGGGATTGCCGTGGGTCGGCTGCATCAACAGCTGCATTTGGCGCGCGATCGCAACGGCAAAAACGACAACGATGAACATACCTATCCTTCTCCTTTGGAATCTTGATGGCAGGTCAGCGCATTTTAGTCATCGGCGGTGGTGCCGCTGGATTTTTTGGAGCGATCGCCTGTGCGACGGCTAATTCTCGCAATCTCGTCACGATTTTAGAAGCTGGGGCAACGCTGCTGAGCAAAGTCCGCATCTCTGGTGGTGGTCGCTGCAATGTCACCCACCACTGTTTTGATCCAGCGCTATTGGTGCAGCACTATCCCCGTGGTGGCAAGGCCTTGCGGGGTGCCTTTAGTCGCTTCCAACCCCAAGACACGATCGCTTGGTTTGAGGCGCGGGGGGTGAAGTTGAAAACCGAAGCCGATGGGCGAGTCTTTCCCGTCAGTGATGACTCAGAAACCATTATTGACTGTCTGGTGCGAGAAGCAACGGCTCTGGGCATTCGCCTCCGTACCCGCGCAGCGGTGAAGGAGATGGTGAAAGTCGGCAATGAGTTTCAAGTCACGGTTGCTCAGCAGCCTCAACCCCTTGTGGGCGATCGCGTCCTTCTGGCCACCGGCAGTAGTTCCCAAGGCTATCGCTTGGCGGCACAATTGGGACACACCATTATTCCCCCCGTCCCTTCGCTGTTTACGTTTCACATTGATGACCCGCTCTTGCAGGAGCGCTCAGGCCTCAGTGTCGAACCCGTGGAAGCAACCCTCAAACTGTTGCAGCAGCCGCCCTTAACCCAAACCGGTGCTATTCTCGTTACCCATTGGGGCTTGAGTGGCCCTGTGGTCTTGAAACTCTCGGCATGGGGGGCGCGTGCCTTAGCGGCGCAGAACTATCGCGGCACCTTGGTGGTGAATTGGCTCCCCCATCTGTCACTGCCGCAGATTCAAGGGGAGTTGGCAGCCTGTCGTAGCCATACCCCGAAGCGAGCGATCGCTAGCCATTGTCCCTTTCCGCTGCCGCGCCGCCTCTGGAGCTACTGGACAACCAGCGTGGGGATTCCGGCTGAGCAAACTTGGGCACACCTCAGTAAAAAACAACTGCTGGCTCTGGCGGAGGCCTTGCACCGAGGTACCTTCGCGATCGCTGGCAAGGGCGCCTTCAAAGAGGAGTTTGTCACCTGTGGTGGGGTGGCTCTCAAGGAAGTGGACTTTAAGACCATGGCCAGCCGCTGCTGTGAGGGGCTATTCTTTGCGGGCGAAGTTCTCGATATTGATGGCGTGACGGGGGGCTTTAACCTGCAAAGTGCGTGGACAACGGGCTGGATTGCCGGTCAGGGATTGGCAGAGGGTTCGACGGGCACCGTTTCGGCAGGCGCTTCCACGGCCACACTCTCTTGAGCCGCGCCTTGGAGGGCAAGGGGTTCGGTTTCTTTTTGCTTGAGCGTCAGCGGTAGCCGCAGGGGCTGGAGTTCTCGCTGGAGAGCCGGTGCCAAGGGCAACGATTGATCCAAATCCTCAAGGGGACGGGGTACCAACATCACTGCATGGAGTTCACCAATGCGATCGGCTTCTGCCATCCCGGCCTCAAGGGCGATCGCGGTATTGGAGGCCGTGCCGCGAATAATGGCCGTACATAGACCGGCGCCAATGGTTTCGTAGGCCGTTAGGATCACATCTGCCGCCTTGAGCATGGCATCCGCTGCCCCCACCATGGCTGGAAATCCTCGCGTTTCCAATAGGCCAACCGCGTGGCTACTGAGGCGATGGCCGCGACTTTTAGAGGCAATCTGGGCGAGGAGACTGCCAATCGGAAGAATTTTCTCTAGGTTGGGGTCAGGCCGGGGAATGACTAAGGTACTGAGTTCTTGACCAAACTGCTGTGCCCGCTCAGCGCCCTCTTCCACAGCTAGACGCACATCGGCAATTCGCCCGCGCACGATCGCGCTACAGTGGCCACTGCCAATTTTTTCATAGCCCACTAGGAGGACATCGGCGGATTTGAGCATGTGATCGGCAATGCCCACTATCGCCGGAAAGCTCTGGGCTGAAACCAGTCCCAAGGCTAAATCCGTAAAGTCATCCCGTCGCTCCATTAGCGGAAGTCGTCAATCCTGTTCATCGGGTGCATTTCTATCTTAACGGTTGGGTTGCGGAGGGCGCGGATCCCCCAAAAAACCAGATGATCATCTTCATGCCAGCGATCGGCATCTAAAAATGTCTTTAACAGTTCACTGAGAAAGGGGCGATCGCCCCCGGTCACAATCACCGTACCTTGGGGAAACGCCTGAAAAAAGGCGCCCAGATAGGCGTGCAACATGGCGGCAGTACCGTAGTAAAGACCGCTTTCAATCGCTGTGGTAGTAGTGGTTCCCCAACGGGGGGGTGGTTCGGGGGGAAGCGTCACATAGGGTAACGCCGCCGTATAGTCCGCCAGTGCTCGTGCCATTAACCCAACACCCGGGAGAATCACACCGCCCGCAAATTCAGCGCGATCGTTGGCTAGGGTCAGCGTTAATGCAGTTCCCGCATCCACCACACACACTGGTGCCCCATAAACCTGAAGCGCTCCCCAGAGGGCAAGGGCACGGTCAATCCCTAGGCTGGGGTACATCCGAGGAATGGGAATATCCTCGAGGGTGAGGGCGATCGCCGTCGGATAGACTTGGTGCAAGGACACAGCACCAACACTCGCACCCCAGCAGGGGAGGTTGGGATAGTTTTGGGCAGGATTAAAGGCAAATTCCTCAGGGGTGAGGTGCCAAGTGCGGCTGAGGTGTTCACCCGTAAAGAGAGCCCAGTGCTGCCGACTATTGCCAATCATTAGGGCAAACCATTGATTACTCTGTGGGGGCGCCATCCACTTCTTCTGGATCGATGAGATAGAGATGAATATGTTTATACCCCCGCTTAATTTTGAAGGTATCCCCCGGCTTTAGGTTCATGGCTTTGGTATAGGCAGCACCAATGACAATCTGGCCATTTTGGTGCACCTTCACTCGATAGGAGGGCGATCGCCCCCGTCCTGATTGACCATTGACGTCTTTTTCTGATGACTGGACTTCTAGTCCGCCGGCAGCGAGTACCGCTTCGTAAAATTTCCCTAAGTTAACACGCACCTCACCAGATTTTGTGACGCGATAGTAGCCACAGAGCTTTGCGGCTTCTTTACGGGATGCAGAACCCAGTTCACTTAATCGCTGCAAGAGCGCTTTACCAGTTAGGGGCTTTGGTTTTTCCATTCGCTCTATATTTCCTCTGTCAGAACACTATTCAAATGAATAAAGCAACTCAATTGTTCTTTAATCAACAGGTACCCGCACTAGAGAGAAAAAGGGAGCCTGCGAGAATGATCTGACTAGAAATCATTAGATTTAATCAAGTTACCACTTTATTTGAAACACAAAGTATTTTTTTAACAATATGTTAGTTTGAAGCAATCAGTATAATCATATAGTGATACCGAATCTATTTAACAAGAAAAGGAATTTGATGTTAGTTTGTTAAGTTTTATTTATCACTTATTGATTTTTGAGTCAAATTTATCTATAGCATCATGCCTCTCTAAAAAGAGGGAAGACATGTCGGCATTGAGTCTGTCAGAGCAGCCCTAGGATAGCAAAAAGGCTGTATAGTGGCTGTACCCTAGCGGATGAGTGACGAATGACCCCTTGGCAAGCGTTGCGGCGCAACCCCTTAGTGATGGTCAGTTTGGGGGTGTTGCTGACGTTGTACCTGCTGGCGATCGCCGCGGATTTTATTGCTCCCTACAGTCCCTATACCTTTCAAGTGGAGGGTGCGCTGCTGCCCCCTACCCGCATTTACTGGCGCACCCCCAACGGTCAGTGGCTTGGCCCCCATGTCTATCCCACCCGCTTGGGGCCTGTGAACTTGGAAACAGGGGAACGTCCTCTGATTGTAGACTGGCAGGAACCGTCGCCGATTCGCCTCTTTGTCAAGGGCAGCCCCTATCGCTTCTTGGAAATTACCCTGCCCCTACCGACTCGCTGGAGTCTCACCAATCCACAAATTGAACCACGTACGATCTTTGCCGGGTTCCCCAGCGATCGCCATCTCTTTGGCACGGTGGGTAAGGGCTATCTGAATCTGTTGGGCACGGATGACCAAGGACGCGATCAGTTCAGTCGGCTGCTCTTTGGTGCCCGCATTAGCCTCAGTATTGGCCTAGTGGGGGTGGCGATCGCCTTCCCGATTGGCATTCTGGTGGGGGCAATTTCTGGCTACTTTGGCGGCTGGCTCGATGCCGTTTTGATGCGGGGCGTTGAGGTGCTGATGACGCTGCCGACCATCTATCTGCTGGTGGCTTTGGCGGCAGTACTCCCCACGGGACTCAGTAGTGGTGAGCGATTTTTGCTAATTACCGTAATCACATCCTTTGTGAGTTGGGCGGGGCTAGCACGGGTGATTCGCGGTCAGGTTCTGGGGATCAAAGAAATGGCCTTTGTCCAAGCGGCGCAGGTAATGGGGGGGCGATCGCTCTATATTATTGTGCGGCACATTATTCCCCAGACAGCAACCTACGTGATGATTGCCGCAACGCTCTCGATTCCCAGCTTTATTGTGGCGGAATCGGTACTCAGTCTCATTGGTCTAGGAATTCAGCAGCCGGATCCCTCTTGGGGCAATATGCTCTCGTTGGCAACGAATGCCTCAATCTTAGTGTTGCAGCCATGGTTAGTCTGGGCACCCGCCACACTGATTGTACTGACGGTGCTGTGTTTCAACATTGTTGGCGATGGCCTGCGGGATGCCCTTGATCCGAGGCAAACCCCAAAATAGCCAAGAGCCTTGGGATACACTAGGGGGAGATTTTGCAGGCTGAAGCTATGAGCGGCGATCGCCAGCCCTATCGAATTCTCGTCATTGATGATGACCCTACTAGCCGACTGCTGCTGCGCAAAACCCTAAAGGATCTGGGCTACCAGGTCTCGGTTGCTAGCCATGGCCGCGAGGGAATCGCGATCGCCACCGCTGAGAAACCCGCCCTGATCATCTGCGACTGGATGATGCCCGAACTGGACGGCCTAGAGGTGTGCCGTCAAATCAAGCAGGATCAGGAACTCTCCCGCAGTTTTTTTGTGCTGCTGACCGCCAAGGGGGAACTGGAGGATCGCATTCAGGGCTTAGATGCTGGTGCGGATGAATTCTTATCCAAGCCCATTGACCCCAATGAACTGCGGGCACGGATTCAGGCGGGTCTGCGCCTTTATCAACTTAACCAAGATCTGCTCAAGCAGAAACAACTCCTAGAGGCGGAACTGCACGAGGCTGCGGATTATGTGCGATCGCTCCTACCGGCTCCCCAAGAAGCCCCCTGCAAAATTAACTACTACTTTTTGCCGTCGAGTCAGTTGGGCGGCGATTGCTTTGACTTTTTTGGGGTGGGCGATCGCTATTTAGTGCTCTACATTCTCGATGTTTCCGGCCATGGCTTGGGGGCGGCTCTGCCTTCGGTCTCCGTCTTGAACCTCCTGCGCAGCACCACGCGAGAGCAAACGAGCGGCACATTTGACTATCGGCACCCTGCCCAAGTCCTCGAAGCCCTCAACAATGGCTTTCAAATGACGGATCAGCACGAGAAGTATTTCACGATTTGGTACGGCGTGTACGATCGCCAAACACGGCAGTTGACCTATGCCAGTGGTGGACACCCGCCGGCACTGCTCCTCACCCCTGAGGCTGATGGCTGGCGAGCGACTCTCCTCAAGACACCGGGCATTCCCATTGGCATGTTTGCTGACATGGTCTTTAGCCAAGCCACGATTGAAGTCCCCCCTTCGGCAGTTCTCTACCTCTTTAGTGACGGCATCTATGAGTTTGAAACAACCGACAATCGGGTTTGGGGTCTCGAAGCCTTTAGGGAGTTGCTCATTGCTGCCCACACCCAAGACCCTGTGCCGGCGCTGCCCCAGTTGATTGCCCAAGTGCAGAGCCATGCAGCGCCCGATGCCTTTGGCAGTGATGATGTTTCATTGGTGCAAGTGGCCTTTCCATCGGCTTAACTTTGCATCTGAGATTGCATAATGTGGCCTTTTCTGTGCAATATCCTAAGCAGTGGGAGAGTGAAAATGAGCTATGGGCGGATGGGAGTTTTTACTGCAAAAGGAGGGCGATCGCGCTTGGTTGCCCCTAGAACCACCCTCGGCGGAAGTTTTGGAGGGCAGTTACCGCTTGATGGCGCGCTGTCCGGTTGCCGAAACCTCGGTGGAAGTGCAAATTACCCATCTTTACGATGATCAGGGGGTGCCCAAGCAGCGCTACCAACGCCGCACCCACCGCAGCAGCTCCACAGGACTCATGGGTATTCTGCCCTTTACGTATTTGCAGGCGGGGCGTTGGGAATTTCAATGCCGTGTGGCCCAAGACGGGGTGCTGGATGCAGAGGTGTTTGCGATCGCCCTTGATGTCCTTGCCCAAAGCGAAGAGTGGGATTTGCCGGCACCAGAAACCTTGCCTGCGGTTCCAGAGCAACCAGTGAAAGCTGCCGACCCCCCTAAGCCGCAAGCACCCTCCCCTGCTGAGCTGCCCACGACGCTCATTGAGCTGCCCCAAAGTGCCTATACGATCTTTGCCGATGAAACGCTGGTTTTAGAGGGCACAGTTGCCGTTCCCGGTACGGTGGTGATTCGTTTGCGCAATCCCGTCACGCGCGATGTGGTGCAGGAGCACTCAGTGCCCGCGATCGCCCGCGAGGGGAAATGGGGGTTTCATTGTACACTCACCCCCTTGGCCGATTATCCAGTCATGGTGGGGGAAGCCCGCCTCCTGCCCAACCAACCCCTAGAGCACAGCGATCTTCGCCAAGTGCAAGCCTTTATGGTCACGGTGTTACCGGCACCGGAGATTCCTGCCGTCTCTGCGCCCCGCCAACCCGCCCCATCTAAGAGCGAAACACCCGCTGGCCCGCAGTTGCCCATCTTAGGGGATAGGACTCTCGAACCTGTGCCAGTGAGCGGCTTTTCCCTACCGCCCCAACTGAAGCCTGTAAAAGCCCCTGTTGTCGTGGATTTGCCTAGCTTTTGCCAGCCCCTATCTGCCGTTACCGTACCGCCGCCTCGGGATTTGCCCATTGATCGCCAAGAGCGATTTTGGTCGCGATTGCAACAGTTAGCGGAATTAGCGCCCCCCGTTGAACCCACACCGCCAGTATCCACAAATCCTGAGAGTCCCTATCTATTGACCCCCCCCCAGCTCCTGCTGTCACCGGAGCCACTGGTATCGCCGCTGCACCTCAAGGTGAATTTGCCGGCAACACAACGGGGTTGCTCTGTGAAGGTGTGGATCACCAATGGCGAAACAGGAGAGTTAATTGCTGGCCCCCGCTGGCTCGTGGAGTTTGATTTTTATCGCTATGGGGACTACTGGCAAACCGTCCTTCACATTGACGTGCCCGCGAGTGTGCGTTCCATTGCCCTGATGGCGATCGCTATTGACCCCAAAACAGGC
Source organism: Thermosynechococcus sp. TG215 (assembly GCF_031583455.1). NCBI lineage: Bacteria > Bacillati > Cyanobacteriota > Cyanophyceae > Acaryochloridales > Thermosynechococcaceae > Thermosynechococcus > Thermosynechococcus sp. TG215. The sequence goes on from NZ_CP134178.1 coordinate 2,599,496, forward strand.
GCGGAAAGTCCGACGGTCACCCTGCGGCGGCAGCTCCAAGGGGCCTAGCTTTCGGGTTCGGGTTGTGTTTCTGCCCGCTCAAAGGCTGGACAATAGCCCTCTGGTGCCACTTTGAAGTTGTAGAGCGCAGAAGCCTCATTCCAGCAGCGCTGACCCCGATAAAACTGGCAATTAAAACAGCTCTCCTGATCGGGGGCGATCGGGGTCGATGCCCCACCCAGCACTTCCTTGGGGGTCATACCGCGAATCAGTAATTGCTCCCCCTGCCATGAGGCAAGGACAAAGCCCGTATCCGCCAACCGTCGCCAGCGTGGATCTGTGGTAATAGAAGCGGGTAGGCGAATCATCGCTTCATCGTTCCACTCACTCACCTCCCCCTCATAGGCCAGTTGCACCAACGAACTCGGCGTCGAAAGCGTCAGTTGGCCAATGGGAAATTGAATCGTTGAGCCACTGGTGGGGGTGTGCAGATGGTAGCGGTTGCTCAATTCATTCAGGCTGGCTAAATCGGCAAGGTAGTTGGGGTCGCCGTGGATAAGCACCACATGCTGCGGGCGAATATTGTGAATCAGTTGCGTCGTTGCAGGGCCATCGGCATGGAGGGAAAGTAAAAACGTATCCACCTCTACATTGGGCAAGCTGGCTAAGGTAGGATCACCGCCCCGAAAAGGCTGACCATAGCGCAGACGTGGATAGAGTACCAGCCAAGGCCGTTTCCCCTGAGCTAGGTAGGGACGCAGGTCTTGATCCTCCTCCACAAGGACAATGGTGGGGGCTGCGCCTCGAATTTGCGCCAAATCGCTTAAGGGCTGCACTTGGGGTTTGACCCGCTGATCCCAAAAGAGGGACTGGTGTTGGGCAAAATTTTGAATGGCCGTGGGTAAATGGGGCAACACCGTGAGGTAGGCATCACAGCCGCGAGCGATCGCTGGCGTGACCCAAATTTGAATCGGCTGTCCCGTAAAAAGATGATGACTGCGCAGTAGGATGAGAATTTCTTGAGCGGTACCGAGGGGCGGCAGCGGCAGTAGGACATTGTAGCCTTGATCAACCGCCGTGCGGATGCGTTCTGCCAGTTGGTTTTCCTGTTGACGGCGGTGGGGATGACGCGCGGTGCCCAAGCTGGCCTCAATGATCAGCACATCCGGCTGCAATCCTCGCAGATCCGCAAGGGGTAGTCCTTCCGTAAAGCGAGTATGGGACAGGAAAAAATCCCCAGTATAGACCACGCTCAGGGGCGGTTGCTCTGGGTTGGGGTCTTGGTAGGTGAGGGCAAAAACAGCAGCCCCCGGTAAATGCCCTGCAGGAAAGAGTTCGGCGGTCAGGCCATCCCCAAACTCAACGGGCGATCGCCAAGGCAAAGCACGACAGAAAGGGGGAACCGTTTCATGCGGCCAATTGAGGGGCAAAAGCTGGGTCGTGACCTCACTGGCATAGATGGGAATATGGGGAAAACGGCGATGGAGTGCCAATAGACTCTGGGCATGATCCGCGTGGGCATGGCTACAGAGCACCAAGTCAAAGGGATGCTGTTCAATTTCATCAAGGGGCAAAACATCAAGGGACGGCACACCACAGTCCAGCAAAATCCGATAGGTGCCAATTCCTAAGCCAATGCACACCCCCTCATCTGCGTGACCCACCCCATAGTTGAGGCACTCGATCATGAATGACGAACAGTCACCCTCCTTGGTTAGCTTTAGTGAGCAGAACCGTTGCCGTGGTAGTTATCGGTGTCGTAGAAGCCATTGCGGGTGCCAAAGACCAAACACAGCACAATAAACACCGGCGTAATGGCCAGTAGAATGGGTTTCACGTTAATAGCAACGTCCATGGCTGCACTCCTCGCTCTTGTCAACTCAGTCAATGGTGTCTTCTGCTACTCAGTGTATCGTGGATCATTGGGGGGCATGTGCTGATTTTCTCTCCTCAAAGTAACGCAACTGCCGCCAACCCACAAAATTGGCATAGGGCTGGCGATCGCCCATGCATTCTGCCACGTGTTCTAGGGGCGACAGGTGCTTCGGTTCTGCCCCCGCCAAGCGTTGATAAAGCGCCAGATCAGAGGCGGGGTCACTGCGTTGGCCATCCCGCAGATAGTAGGACACCCGTGCACAGCGAGCCACGGACATGTACTTACACTCCTCAAGGCTATATTGCTCGCGCTCACTGGGATCGATATAGGGAAGGTGCCAATCCCCCACCGCCACAGGTGTCGGTTCATGGGTTTCCAGCAAATGCTGAATCAGCTTAGCCAAGGCTTGCATTTCGGGCTGGGCATCGGGGTGGTTGCGCAGGCGCAAAAAATTATCCCACTCCGTGCTACTCACCACCGTTTGCATCCACAGCCACGGCTCCAGCATGCGGTTCACCACCTGCTTGTGAATGCCTAGTTCATGGAGTTGGCGTGCCCCCTCAAGAACCGCGAGGCGGGTTTTCAGCCAAATTTCCTTGGCAGCCTCCTTATGTTCACTTTCTTGGCGCGCCTGCATCCCCCGCTGGTTTTTTCCCCAATGGTAAGGAATGACCGGGTTGTGTTCGACTTGCTCCATCATTTTGGCCACAGGCACCGCTCGCGAACTAGCGGAATTACGGGAAAACACGCGATGGGTGAGCAGTTCACTATGGATAAAACGCGGGTACGTCAGTTGCAGCGTCACCAAGCGCACCCCTGCTGGCGAAATTGAATCGGCAATCACACGCCCGTCTTGCATCTTTGTCTCGTCTGAATCTCTTGAATCTCTGCCTTTTCTAGGCTAGTGCAAGGGGAACACTGTCCGCGCGATTCGCAACCGCAAAGCGCGTCAACCTTGATGCTGTGGCACAGTGGAACTAGACCTGTTGTGGATATACCTTGCCATGTATGCGGTTGTTTCTCCAGCCAAAATTATTCTTCCCCCCGGCAGTGTCCTACGCATGCCCGGTACGTGGCAAGATTACTGTTGCCTCCGCAACAGCCGTGGCGATGGTTCGATTCCCCGCATCAAGTTTCGTCGGGGGGAAATTTTGCTCATGAGTCCCTTACCCCGTCATGGCCGCGAAGCGAATATCGTTGCCGATGTTGTCAAAATTTTGCTGGATAGTGAGGAGCGCAATTACGAAGCCTTTACGCCGATCACCATGGAGATTCCTGAGATGGGTGGCATTGAGCCTGACTATTGCTTCTATATTGACAACTGGACGGCAGCCGTCGGCAAAGACCGTATTGATTGGCAAACCGATCCGCCACCCGACTTGGTGATTGAAATTGATGTCACCACCTATACGGCGGCTGAGGACTACCTTCTTTATCGTGTTCCTGAAGTGTGGCTTTTTACGTCAACGGGCTTGAGCATTTATGCTCTCGATGGCCAGACCTATGTCCCTCGATCCAAAAGCCGCTATTTTCCAGACATTAACTTAGTAGCGTTGATGAGTGCTGTCCTCGAAGAGGCGGCAACCCAAGGCACAGGGGCTGCGCTGCGACGGTTGCGGCAACGGTTCGCCGGTCAATAGCAAATTGTTAAAGATTTCTTTCTCAGGTGAATGGAGTTTTGTAAGATCATCTAGGTGCTATGTTTTTTCTAGCATTGCCCTTCAAGTTTCGAACTCAATTTATCCACTGAAAATTAAAAAAACTTAATTAATTGGCTGAGTAGTGCGAAACGTTTATGCAAATCACGCATCAAGTTGCTGGTCTTCCCGAGTCTCTCAAGCCATACGTCCAGATTGACCAGTGGGGGACAGTTCCCGTTGTTCTAGGACACGGTTTTGGTACCGATAAAAGCGCTTGGGATTACCTAATGCCTTTCTTCCCTGAGGGCTTCACCTATATTCGCTATGATCTTGCAGGCTGTGGCTCCGACGAAGACACGTTGCGCCGCTACGACCTGCAAAGACACAGTCATTTGTATGGTTATGCTGACGATCTCATTGAATTACTAGATAGCCTTGGTGTCCAATCCTGCATATATGTTGGTCATTCCGTCAGTTGCATGATTGGCGCAATTGCCGCGATCGCCAGACCTGACTTGTTTCGACGACATATCTGGCTCAACCCCTCCCCTTGCTATCTCAAAGATGAGAATTATCCCGGTACCCTCACCCCCGAAGACCTACAGGCCATTTATGACGCCATGGTCACCAACTACCAAACATGGGCTGCGGGTTTTGCTCCCCTGATGTTTGGCCTGACCGAGGATCACCGGCTAGCTGATTTTTCAAAAACCCTCTTTCGATTGCAGCCAAGTGTTGCATTGCGCACACTTCAGGTCATTTTTGATTCTGATACAAGGGCGTTTGTGGGCAAAGTCTTTCAACCCGTGCACCTCATTTTCAATCGTGACGACTTTGTGGTTCCCCAACCTGTGGCACTGTGGCTGCAGGGGAAACTGCCAAATAGTACACTTGATTGGATCGACGCGCGAGGCCATCTTCCCCACATGACTCATCCTGAGGCCGTTGGCTCTTTACTCAAAAAATATATAATCCATTCTGATTAGGGCATGCTCAAAAGTTTGCACGAACACCTCGCCCGCCAACTTCTCCCTACTCCCGATGCCATTACAGCATTTTGTCATCTAGTTGCTAATTGGTCGCAGTCTGAGCTTGTCTTAGCCTTAACAGTCGATGAACATGGCAATCGGGCAGAGATTATCACCACAACCAGCACCAGCCGATTTCCCAACGTCGAAATTATTGCTCCGTGGCCAGATTTGGTTGAGGAGGCTGTCATTGATATCACGCCTTTTCTAAAACTGCCTTCTATCTTTTTCTGCCTTTTGGATAAGGTTGAGCGAATCGTTTATATTCCCTGCGGTGAGCCAGAGCAGTGGCGGCAAGGGTTGCTATTGGTGAATCCCGTAGAGGGGCTGCTGTGCCAACTCGCAGAACAAAAAGGCTACATTGCAGCTCTTTACCGGCAACTGTTGGCTCATCATCGCCAACGGCAAAACAGCTTCATCTTTGAAGTGCAATTCCAAGATATTTTCGACACCGTGCCGCTGGGCTTGGTTTTGATCAAGGGGGATGGCTCTACAGCGATGGTTAATGCCTATGCCAGTCAATGGTTGCAACTGCCAGCCGGAAGCCATCCGGTTCAGATTGTTGCCGAGCACATGAAACAAGCACGCCAGAGATGCGATAACCGCGATGAGTTAACCAGAATTTTTCAAGGGCTGAGTGCCGATGCCAACTTTAGTGCAAAGGGGGAGTGTCTGATGGGCGAGAAAACCTTCCTCATTGATACCCACCCCGTGCGAGGCGACAGTCGGCTAGGGCGTGTGTGGATCGTTTCTGACATCAGTGATATGCGCCAGCGAGAGCAAGCACTTTTGGCCTTGGCTTGGTTGGATCCCTTGACTGGGGCGTTTAATCGCCGCTTTCTCTTGAGTCGGGTTGAGGCTTATCAGTCCCAAGCAGCGACAGGGGACGCGCTGCTAATCGTCATGATTTTCGACATTGATCACTTTAAGCGCATCAACGATACCTATGGGCATGATCAGGGCGATGTGGTTCTGCGCACATTGGCGGCAAGGACAAAGCAGGTGATAGAGGCCTGTAAAGATAGTATTTTGGTTCGCTGGGGAGGCGAAGAATTTGTGCTGTTGTTTTTTGCCACCAATGAAGACCATGCTAAATCCGTTGCCGAGGAACTTTGCGCTGTGGTGAGAAGCCAACCAATTGAACTAGGGGATCAGCAGTTTTTGACTGCAACCATTAGTTTGGGTGGCACGCTTTTTCGACCCGGTGAACAGGTGCTCAGTAACTCGATTCCTCGCGCGGATCAAGCCTTGTATAAGGCGAAACATGGGGGGCGCGATCGCTGGGTTTGGGCATGACACTTTACCCCACTGACTGGGATGAAAGCTCAGAAACGATTTGTTAGAGTAGCGGTGTCTAAAGGATGACTTGTACACCAGTTAAACTTGCATGACCTCCCCACGGTTTAGTTTTAGCGGCTTGGCGGTGACCCGCCACATCGGCACCCTGATGCTGACCCTGACTGTCATTGTGTTGGCGGTCTTTATTCTCATGCGGCTGCAAGTGGATTTGTTGCCGGCGATTACGTACCCGCGCATTGGGGTACGGCTGGATATTCCGGGCGTGGTACCTAGTGTTGCTGTTGAGGAGGTGACCAAGCCCCTTGAGGAAGCCCTGAGTCGCACGGAGGGGGTGGTGCAGGTCTATTCGCAAACCCGCGAAGGTCAAGTCAGTATTGATTTATTTTTTGAACCCGGTGGCGATGTCGATCAAGCCTTAAATGAAGCCACTGCTGCTTTTAACCGTGCCCGCAGTAGGTTGCCGGATATTATTGAGTCGCCGCGCCTCTTTAAGTTTGATCCGTCGCAATTGCCGGTCTATGAGTTTGCCCTAACCTCAGCAACCCTCAGTGGCCGTGAGTTACGGGTCTTTGCTGACGAAGATTTGGATCGAGAGCTGAGTGTTGTCCCCGGCGTGGCGGGAGTCGATGTCTCTGGGGGGACAACCGAAGAAGTGCGAATTCTTGTGGATCTGGATCGATTGCAGGCCACGGGGGTGGGGCTAAATCAAGTTTTAACTGCTTTGAGCGATCGCAACCAAGATGTCTCAGGGGGACGCATTCGCGGCCAAACGGCAGAACCCCTAACCCGTACAGTGGGACGGTTTCGTAATGCCAGTGAAATTGAGGAGGTGATGCTGACGGGTGCCAATGGTCAGCGAGTCTATCTGCGGGATGTAGCGCAAGTCATAGATGGCAGTGCCGAGCAACGGGTATTTGTGACCCTCAATGGCCAACCTGCCGTCAAAGTCAGTATTCTTAAGCAGCCGGAAGCCAATACGGTGGAAGTGGCTGATGGTATCAAGCGCCGTTTAGCCGAGTTACAGGCAGCCAATCTCGTGCCCCGCGATGCGCAGATCATTCCTGTCCTTGATGAGTCGGTTTATATCCGCAACTCCCTGAACAATGTGATCACGGCAGGCCTGACGGGAACCCTGTTGGCGGCGATCGCGGTACTGCTGTTCCTTGGCTCGGTGCGGCAAACCCTGATTATTTTGCTGGCCATTCCCCTGTCAACGATGGCCGCGATGTTGCTGATGGGGCTATTTAACTTCTCCCTCAATGTGTTTAGCTTGGGTGGACTCGCCCTTGGGGTTGGCATCGTTGTGGATAACGCCATTGTGATGTTGGAAACCTTGGCGGATATTGACCCCCACCCCATGAGCCAAGAACAGTACCTTGAGGAGGTAAAACGGCGTAGCCAAGGCATCGAATCAGCGCTTTTGGCCTCTACCCTCACTAACTTGGTCGCTATTTTGCCCTTTTTGTTGCTGGGGGGCTTGATTGCGCTGCTCTTTAATGAGTTGATTCTAACGATTAGTTTTGCGGTTGCCGCATCGCTGCTGGTGGCACTCACGGTCGTGCCGGCCTTGGCCTCCCGCCTTTTGGGGGTGCCGGTGCAAAATCGCCTACGGCAGGTCGCGTTTATTCGCCTTTTTAATGAAAAGTTCCTCTGGCTGACGGGGCGCTATGAATGGGCCTTGGGGCAGGTGCTACGGGCACGCTGGCTGGTGGTGGGGCTGGCGATCGCCCTTCTAGGGGGAGGCAGTTGGCTTTTGGCTCAGCAACTTCCCCAAGAACTGCTGCCGCGCATTAATACGGGTCAAGTCAACCTCATGGCCATTTTTCCACCGGGAACCCCCCTGCCCACCAGTCGGCGGGTCATGGCGGCAGTGGATCAGGTGCTGATGGCACAACCGGGCACAGAGGCCGTCTTTACCACAACGGGGGGTGCCCTCTTTGGCACGAATACAATTGCCAATCCGCTGCGAGCTAATAGCAACATCATTCTACGGCGTGGGGTGAATGTGGATCGCTACATTACAGAAGCAACAAAAGCCCTTGATCAACTTAACCTCGTGGGGGTGCGGCTGCGCTTGAGTCCCGGCCAAGTGCGCGGCATTATTCTCACCAACTCACCTGTACGCGGTGCCGATGTGGATGTGATGCTGCGGGGCAGTGATGAGCAGACCCTCAACCGCTTTGGTCGCCAAGTCCTCCAAGTCCTTGATGAAAAGGCCACATTGGTGCGCTTTCGTCCCGATGTAGATCCTCGCCAGCCAGAAATTGCAATTCTGCCGGATTGGGAGCGCGTCAGTGAACTGGGGCTGAATACCCTCAACCTTGGCCAGACGATTCAAACCGCCTTGGAGGGGTTTGTGCCCACCCGCCTGCAACGGGGCGATCGCCTAGTGGATATTCGTGTCCAACTGGACAGTGAAAGCATTCAAACGCCCGCTGACCTGACAACGATTCCCCTTTTTACCGCCAATAACCGTCCCCTCCGCCTTGGGGATGTCGCTCGCATCGAACCCAGTCAAGCCCCCGGTGAAATCCGCCGCATTAACCAGCAGCAGGTCTTTATGCTAGCGGGCAATCTTGTTGAAGGTGCCAGTCTCAGTGCTGCCCTTGCCCAAGTGAATGACATTCTCAACGATCTGGAGTTTCCGCCGGGGGTGTCCCTAATGCCAAGTACGGCGGCTCAAGCCAATCAGCAATTGCAACAGGCCTTAGTGGTCTTGGGTAGTTTGGCGGCCTTTCTCGTGTTTGTGGTCATGGCGGTACAGTACAATTCGCTGCTTGACCCCCTAGTGATTATGTTTACCATTCCCTTGGCCTTGGCCGGTGGCATTTGGGGCTTGTACCTGACACGGACGGCCATTGGCGCCACGGTCATTGTCGGTGCCATTTTGCTTGTGGGGATTGTCGTCAACAATGCCATCATCATGGTGGAGTTGGCGAATGAGATTTACCGACAGGAGGGCTGTAGCCGTAGCCAAGCCATTCGCAAAGCTGCCCCTGCCCGTCTGCGCCCGATTATGATGACCACGATTACAACGGTGGTGGGGATGTTCCCCTTGGCATTAGGGCTAGGTGAAGGCTCAGAATTTTTGCAGCCCCTTGGCATTGTTGTGTTTTCTGGCTTGGCTGTGGCAACACTGCTCACCCTCTTTCTTATTCCCTGTTTTTATGTGATTCTGCACGGCTTTGAGCGTATCGCCCAGCGCAGTCTTCCTGAGCCATTACCAGCACCAGTCGTTCCCCCCACGAGTCCCTCCCCTGAGGAGCTTCAGGAACGCTAAGCTGTAGGCCAACATTACTGTTTAGAGTGGTAGTGACGCCTCTGCCCAAGTCCTGCCGATGACTGCTGTTGACCCGCTTGCCGTTGGCCAACATACTCTCCTTGAGGTACGCCAACTGAGCGTGTTTTACCGCAATCAACCGCTGCTCAGCAATGTCAGCCTCACGATTCAGCCGCGCCAACTGGTGACCTTGATCGGTGCCTCTGGGTCTGGCAAGAGCCTACTGTTAAGCTGTTTGAACCGCTTGATTGAACTTTTTCCGCATCTCCATGTGACTGGCGAAATTCACTATCGGCAGCACGCCCTCAAGGAGTGGAATGCGTTGCAACTGCGCTGTCGTATGCCGATGATTTTCAGCAGACCGAGTCTCTTTCCAACATCAATCTATGAAAATGTCGCCTTTGGTGCTCGGGTGCATGGCTATCAAGGGGATCTCGATGCCCTTGTGCAATCTTCCTTGGAACAGGTGAATCTGTGGCAAACTCTGAAGAATCATTTGGGCGAGCCGGCACTAGAGCTATCCCTAGAGCAGCAACAACGCCTTTGTCTGGCGCGGGCGATCGCCCTGCAACCGGAGATTCTGTTACTGGATGACCCCTGCAGAGGGCTTGATACTACTGCGACCCGCCGCATGGAGGAGTGTCTGTGCCACCTCAAACAAACCTACACCCTGATCATGGCAACCCATCACCTACGACAAGCAGCGCGGATTTCCGACTGGACAGCCTTTTTAGCCCTGCAAACCAATCCTCAGGGACAGACAGTGGGTCAACTGATTGAGTACGCTCCCACGCGCTTACTTTTTCAAAGGCCACAGCATCCCTTAACCTGCGATTATGTCAGTGGTCGTTTCTAATCATTCTCACTGAGCAGCAGTTTGGCAATGAACCCGTATAGAATTGGGGTGTAAAAGCTAACCTAAATATAGAGGCAGCTAGCTTTTTTAGCTTTACTCTGGGAAGTAGAGAGAAACGATGGGTACCTTAATCTTAGGTTGGTTGGATCGGCAGTGGCATAGGACATCATTTCTATGATGATCTGTTCCGAGTGTTTCCATCCCAATCCCGTTGGTGCTGTTCAATGTGAAGTGTGCTTTTCGCCCATGCCCAGTATGACTCCTTGTCCAAATTGCGGTGCCCCAGTTCAACCAGACGCTAGTTTTTGTGGCCAGTGTGGTTTCAATCTGCGTCGCCTTGCCGTCAGTGCACCCCCAATGCCAGAGGTAATGCAACACACAGCCAGTGCTGCACCAACCGTGGAAGCCGTTGCCCATCAAGGCCGCCTGACAACGCTACCCCCGCCGCCCCCACCACCGGCCCATGTCTTCTCGGTTGAGATTGCCACCATTGAAGCCAAGCTGATTCATGTGCAAACTCGCACAGAACTGCAAATTCCCACAGGGCGTCCCGTCATTCATATTGGCAAGCCCAATGATCGGATTCCCCCCGATATTGATGTGGCTGGCTTTCCCAACTCAGAAATTGTCTCCCGTATCCACGCAGATCTGCGGATTGAGGGGAATGCCCACTATATTGAAGATGTGGGAAGTGCTAATGGAACTTACATTAACAATACTCCCCTTTATCCGGGCAATCGTCACCGCCTGCAATCGGGCGATCGCATTGCCTTAGGCAAGGGAGATTTAGTCACTTTTATCTATGAACGCATCTCCTAGTTCTTTAGAGTGTATTCAGGTACGAAGAGGCGGTTAGACAACGTGATTACATTGACATTACTCCATCCCGTTCAAGCCACCCCAGTCCAAAGCTGGACCTTTGAGAATGAAAATGTCATCCGTATTGGCCGAGCAGTCGATAATCACGTCGTGCTCTATAGCGCGGTGGTGTCGCGTCACCATGTGGAACTCCGTCGTAATGGCTTGCAATGGGAAGTGGTCAATCTTGGCACCAACGGCACCTATTTGGATGGCAAACGTATTCAACAGGCAACCTTGATGGATGGTGGCATCCTGCGTTTGGCTCGCTCTGGACCCAATATTCAAATTCGCCTCGGTTCTGATCAGCGTCCCACCACTCCCAATGTCCGCATGGAAACGGTGCCCGAAGGTCGCTTGGTGGATGTTGAGAAGGGCACCTATTCAGGGGAAGAAGAAGCCATCGGTACAGCCGCCGAACCCACCTCCCGTGCTGAAGAAAGCACCCCCACCACCAGTAGTAGCAGTGCCACCGCCCAAGCGGAGGAAGAGGCTGAGTTTGCGGTGACAGGCCAACTACCGGTTCATTTACTCAGCGAGTGGCGTGCTCCCCCCGATTGCCAGCACAACCATGCCCAAGAGAACGATGTTTTTTGCATTGACTGCGGTGTGCCTCTGCGCGTCTGGAAAACCCTCGGCAACTACCAGATTATTCGTGCCCTTGGTCAAAGCAACATTTATTTGGGCTGGCGCAGTGGCTTAACGGCGGTGATTAAGGGACATAGTCTTGCGGCGTCACGCAACGAAATCCGTGCCTTTCAGCGCCAAGCGCGGCAATTGTGCAAAATCGAGCATCCGGTCTTACCCCAGTTTTGGGAGGCCTTTCAGTGCGGCAGCGATTCCTACTTGGTCTCAGAAATGATCTATGGCCAATCCCTAAAACAGCGGATTCAGGATCAAGGGCCAATGAACGTGATTGAGGTCAGTCGTTGGCTGATTCCTGTGTGTGAATTGCTTGAGGTGCTGCACCAGCAAGCCCCCCCTGTGTTGCATTTACACATTCGTCCCTCCAATCTCATTCATCCCTACGTTAAACGGGAAACAACAGAACTCGTGCTTGTGGGCTGGGGCAAAGCATCCGTCTTAACCTCTGACTCAGGGACATTTATTGGGACAGTGGGCTATTCGGCGCCAGAACAGCAGGAGGGAAAACCCGAACCCGCTTCCGATCTATTTGCCTTGGGGGCAACGATGGTGTACTTGCTCACGGGCTATGAACCAGAAACCTATTTCCGCTGGGGCACCCGTGAATATCGTCTCTATGCCGAGGACATTCCCCATTTGGATCCACTGATGGTGGATTTAATTAACTGCTTGACCCATCCTGATCCTCGGGAACGCTATCCCAACGCCGCCGAAGTCAAGAAACGCTTGCAGGAAATTGCGACGATTACCCCCGCCGTCTCTTCAAGTGCCTCATAGAACATCAATTTTCACCAAACACTTGCACGCTTCCAGAGGGCATCAACACTAACCGCAGTAAAATCGGGCGATCGCCCCCCAAGGGACTCGCTAGAGGACTTTCCCGCAGTGGAATGGGCGTGCGATCAATAAAGCGAACGGCTGCACCATTGAGGGGCAGCGCTTGAGCAAGGGTGCCATCGGGGTTGAGCACAATGCGGTATTCCAAACTCGTGTCTAAACTAGCCGGTGGGCGCCAACGGTCTTGAAAATAGGTTTTCACCTCCCGCAGGGTGGTTGCAGGGACGGGGGTGGTTTCGGCTGGAGGGGTGATCATTGGGGCAGGTTCAATACCGGCGGGCGCGCGGCCAGCGGGAACTTGCACCACCACGTTATTTTGATCAGGGGGTTGCGGGGGAGGTGCCTCTTGGGCAACAGGGGGCGGGGGTGGCACGATCGCTGGGGGCGGCATTTCTGGCGGTGAGGGCAGCGGCACAAGGGTAGATGTTTCAGGGGCAGCTGGCGGCGGGCTAGGTAGGGGAGCCAGTTGTGGGGTTTCCGCAGGTTCTGGCAATTCTGGCAAAGGGGATGGCATCGCTAGGGGAGGCAAGTTAGGTTCCTCACGGGTGGCCTCAGAGGAAGTGACGACCATTGAAGCGGGAGGGATGAGCCAGCGTTGGGTAACAAGGGTGAAGGCAGCAACCACACCCACGGCCACCGCTGCACTTTTGACCCAGATTGGGATTTGAGCAACAGTTGATTGGGCGCGCTCCACCAGTTCCGGCAACGGCTCCATCACGGCAGACCAGTCATCAAGAACCGTCACCAAATCGTATAGTTCTGTCAGTTGCAGAAGAATTACCCGCCCATCGGGTAGATGGAGTTCATGTTCGAGGGGCGATCGCGATCGCAGGACAAAGCCCTCTGCGGTTACTTCTGTCGGTGTTTGGTGATGACTCAGGAAAGCCTCAATATACTCGTTGACCAGCGTTTTGAGTTGATAGAGCTGGCGATCGTTGCCCTCAAAGCAGAGTTTTTCTCCGACAGCCAGTGTAAAGTGGAGCGATCGCACCGGCGCACGGCGCAGCTTCTGACTGAAGGGCAAAAATTCAGCAGCAACATCCAATTGGCAGGTGGGTTGAGAGTAGCTGAGGGTGGTACTCATTAGACATCGGAATGGGGAAACAGGGTGGGCAATTCAGGAGCTGGTGCAGGTATTGGTTCAGGTTCCACCAACGATAGTGAGGGGGGCGCGGGAGTAGTGCGTTCTAGCAGGGTGATCCAAAGGCGACGTGCCCCTTGGGGCGTACTGTAAAAGAGCAAATCCACGAGTAAATCTAAGGCCAGTTGTGCCAATTCACGACCATCGCTGCTGTTGTCGGCCATTCGCTCTTGATACAAATTGGTGAAGCGGTCAATGTAATCCCCGAGAATGGGTTCTAAGTGGGGCGGGCGACCTTGACTCGTCTGCTGTTGCCAGCGTTCAATGGCGGTGCGGATGGTTTGCTGGTGTTGCTGCGCTAAGCGGGTGCAGATCAAGGCCAAGGCACGGGCTTCATCCACATCCAATTTGCGTCGCCCATTACGACCTCGCCGCAGGGGACTTGATTGCCGCAGTCGCCATAACCCCACGCGATCGGGCAAATAGGCCTCAAACCCCATGGCTTCTGCCAATGCTAGTACCTCTGCCGAACCCACATGAGCCAAGGCTTCGAGACTCAGCAAAATCAGGTCAATTTGTGCCTTGATGGGCAGGGAAGAGGTCATCGTGCCACCTTATGCAGCGGTTAAACCCAACATTGCGCGTAACGTCAATGCCACAAATGTGAGGAGTCCCACCATGAGGCCAATAAGGGCGATCGCGCTCAGCGGACGCTTCAAAAGAGGCACCAATGGCTCAACGACATTCCACACTACGCCCAATAGAACCGTAACAAAATACCGTTGGTAGCGCAGGACATTTTCCCAAAAGCCATCCATTGATTGATGCTCCTAACTTGGTGACGCCAGTGGGCTTGAAATTGCTTTCATGATACTACTCCTGCGGAGACTCTAGGGAAGCACCACCCTTGGCCTATACCATAGGCACATAACTAGACGGCAGCACAAAGCCCTCCCGACTCACAACGGCACGGGTCAGTTCTTGGTAGGTGTGTTGCAACTGCTCTAACAGGCCTAGAGGAATAAGATGAGCACCCTCAAAGGCAGCAATCAACTCGCGGTAGTACCAAAGAACCCCCTCTCGACCCGCCTGAAAACGTGCCCAAACATCACCACCAATGTTGCCATAGTCTCTAAGAATGCACAGTAGGTTGTGCAATTTATCACTGGCGGAGACCAGTTGAGTGTCGCGATCGGCAGTGGTGCCCTGTTGGATGTGTTTGATATAGGCTAGTTTGCGAGTTGCCCAAGGCAATTTTGCATCTCCTTCTAGGGTATTGGCCACTGAATCAGAACAGGCGCGGACAATTGCAGCAACGCGATCGCCATAACGCTCACGAATAGCCTCTAGGGTCAGCAGTCCCCCTTGATCTTCAACAGCATCATGGAGCAAGCTGGCGATCGCCACATCCTCATCGGCACCATACTCAAGGGCGATCATTGATACTGCGACTAAGTGGGAAATATAGGGCACATTTGATCCCTTGCGCGTTTGTTCACGATGCAGAACAGCGGCATACTCCAAAGCATCGAGATAACGTAGAGAGGGCATCTGCTTCACCTCAAGCATCTATTGCTATTGTGCAACAGCTCTTTTCTGAAATGTGGCGTACATGAAGGGGATGCGATTCTCTTCTGTACCAGTTTTCAGAGTTTTGAGTGTCTTTGGCAGCAATACGAACTCGATCAAGACATTGGCCGCAGTTGCCAAGACCCTGATTTCTTTAGCATTTCCTTTTGGAAGAGTCGGGTGGCTTCCCAAGTTATTTTTATCAAAGGGGCGGTGAAACCGTTGATTTATTATCCCCACTGGATTCCAATTACTTGTATGAATGGTGACATTCTGCGATACATTGACCTTGACCCCGCGCCCACAGGGACGATCGGGCAGATGATCGAGGTTTGTGACGAAAACTGTAGCTATGAAGTTCTTGCTAATTCCTTTGAAGAGTTACTCAGTCACGATGCTCAGCAGTTGATCGCAGGTGACTATCAATTCAATCCAGAGTATGAAGAAGTCATGCTTCAAACCCCCAAAAATATACTGGAGTGGGAAATGCCAGACTGGCTGGCACGCTTGGCTTAAGGGAGAATCACCATGCACTTGTCATATTTAGATCATATTATAAAGATTTGTTAACAAATTGAATTGCTTATTGTTGTCAAGGATAATTTTGTTAGATGTGCCTCTGAGCGCGCTCCCTGCATAGCGGCTTCCCATGGGCAATGAAGCAAATACGGAACAGAAAATTATCCTACCGTTGCTCAAGCAGTGGGGCTATCAGTCTTCTGAGTATCAAGCCAAACCTCGAATTGGAAAGGGCTACCCTGATTTTTTGGTGACCTTACCGATGGCGGGCGATCGCCCCCTGAACTATCTGATCATTGAGGTGAAAACCCCAGTGCAGTCCCGGCTGACGGGTGGCCAGCAATTGAGGTACTACATGGAAGCAGCGCAGGCTGTTTTTGGGTTACTCACCAATGGCCGAGAATATCACCTTTTGTATCAAAATCCCCTTAGAGAACCACTTCAGCCGGTGACATGTGCTTCAGGGATCCTCGATAAACAAACCATTCAGAAACTGACTAAAATTTTACACCGCTCTGCAGCCGCTGCTCTAGTGACTGCCTTAACCCAGCAAAGGCTCAAAGTCTATCATTATTTTGAAAAGGCACTTGCAAAGAGTTTTTCTATCTCCTCAACTGCTTCTCAGGAGTCACCCATGATCATTACCGTCTTTAATCACAAGGGGGGCGTTGGCAAAACAACGCTAACCCTCAATCTTGGTGCTGCCTTTGCCACGATGGGTAAGCGAGTTCTCTTGATTGATATTGACCCACAGTCCAACTTAACCATTGGCGTCGGCATTAACCCCCTCAAAGATGTAGAAGAGCAAGGCAAGAAGGATATTGCTGACCTATTGCTAGAGCCAAAGGTTGGCCTAGAAGATGTGGTCTATCAAAGAGCTTGGGGCAACCTACACCTTGACATTGTTCCCGCCCACATTCGCCTAGCTGACAAGGAACCCGCACTCATCAGCACGATTGATATTGATCGGGTATTACAACGAAAACTCAAAAATCATGGCTATGACATTGTGCTGATTGATCCACCACCCGCCTTTGGTAAAGTCAATGCCATTGCTTTGATGGCATCTGATGGGGTACTCATACCGACGCAATTTGCTCCCTACCCTATACGGGCAATAGAGTACGTTCTAGCCCGCCTTGAGGCCATGAGGGATGCCATGGAAACTCCGCCTCGACCCCTTGGAATCGCTGTGAGTATGTATAATCGTACAACATCGGCAGCTAACTATGAGATGAAAGAGAAGTTGTCGACTATTCTTGAAAAAGCAGCCAATGGAAGACAGACCGTGCAAATTCTACCCGAATCAACATGGATTGCACACCGAGTTGTGATGTTGCGAGCCACAGAGTCTCAGCAACCGATATTTAGTAGAAAATTTTATGAAGAATTAGATCGATCAGGTAAAGAATCGATTGATGATTTAACGACTTCATTTGAAAATTTAGCTCGCTATCTTTTTACTCAGGCATCATAGAGTATGAGTCACTCCAATCGCATCTCAAAGCACCTCGGCTTACATCAGACACATCAGGGTCAGATTCATATTGATTATCTGACAATCCCAGAGACCTATCCCAAAGACTTATTCTCTGCTTCACCACAACTGATCCGTGAAGACTTAGACAAATATAAAACCAACCTCATCCCCCTCATTATTCGTCCAGTCACTACACCAGAAGGTGAGACAGCGTATGAAGTGGTCTTCGGCAAGGAGATAGTTGAATTTGCCCGTGAATTGGGTATCCATCAATTATGGGCATCAAGAATTGAGCTTGAAGATGAAGAAGTTCTAACCTTCCAAGAAAGATGCAAATCTATCTTGCAAATAAATTCTAAAGATGATGGCTCTTATTCACAAAAATCAGAGAGAAGTAACTTAGTTGATCAAGATTCCCAATTAGCTATGAAATTATTTTCTGAGTTACAGAAGAGCTTAAATGACCAAAATAAGGCTATTGTAAATTTTCTAGAAAAAATTTTCCAAGAATTGGATGATCTGAAAAGAAAATTTAGTGAATTGCAGCAGGATATCTCTAAAGAGACAAAGACTAATCCCAATCCACAAAAACAAAAATCTGTGCGCATCAACTCCTATAAAAGCGCTAAGAATCTTGCCAAGAGTGTTCCGAGGTTAGAGCTTAAAGAAGCTGAAAAAATTATTCAAGAAATTAAACAGGGTAGAAAATTTAAGTCTATTGATGAACTGAAGGCAATCGCACTATCAGGCCGTTGGGATGAAGTTAGCATCTCATTTGGGTAGAGCTTTCTGCAATACAGCCCTTGTAGTTATTGGATAACCCGCGGAGGCATGCAGGGTCAAACTGTTCGATTGATGAAGTGATTCGCAAGTATTGTGCTGGATGATATCTCATTCTCTATTGGAATAGCTATAAAAGTCGGTTTCATACAGCGTACTCATGGCTGGTGCGCCTCCATCTAGAAATGCAGGCAGGTTATCGCGTTTTTAGGGTGTGCAGAACCTGCTCAATATCAACGATAAAGATCGGGGGTAGCTCCTGATCTTCTTGACTACTGACCATGAGGGAACTGACGTTGTGAATACTCCCCCAGTGGAGATAGTTACTGGGAATAGGATGAATGGCATCCCGTGGAATGCGCTCAATCACGGGGGGTTCTATGAGGGGCAGGCCAAGCCATTCCCCTGCTAAGCGGGGCTGGAGAATGAGCAAAAATTTTAGCTTCTGGGTTTCTGAGGTTGAGAGGGGATCATCAAAGAGACAGCGGCCAATATCAATGACTAGAATTTCGTGATTTTCATAGGTGACAAGGCCAATCCCCCGCTGGTGGGGATCGCCATGAATAGGTGGTAAAGGAATGACCCGATAGGCCTGTGCCATGGGCACGGCAAACTGCTCTTGACGCACGATAAAGGTCAGGAACTGCTCTAAAACAACGGGTTGGCTTTGGCGGCGACGGCGGCTTTTAAGCATGGCGGATCAACTGATCAAGGGTGGCCAAGAGGTCACTTTCGCGGAAGGGTTTGCTAAAGTAGGCAGCTGCCCCTAGACGTTCTGCAAGCTGGCGATGTTTTTGACCCGTGCGGGAGGTGAGCATCATGACGGGGGTGTTTTGGCACTGGGGAATGCGGCGAATTTGAGTGAGGACGCCAAAGCCATCGAGGCGGGGCATTTCAATGTCGCAGATAACAGCGTTGACGTGTAGCCCCCCTTGGAGTTTATCAATGGCTTCCTGACCATCTTTGGCCTGCTCAACCCGATAGCCGGCTTTTTCGAGGGTACTGGCGAGAAAACGCCGCACGTTTACTGAATCATCAACCACAAGGACGGTGTCTTGGCTAGGGGCAACGGGGCTAGCCACAGGGGCATGAGAACTCTCTTGTTCTGCCCAATTAAAGAGGGCAAGGGGATCGAGTAGGGGGACAATGCGGCCATTCCCTAAAATTGTGCAGCCACTAAAACCCTTGGGCAGGGCTAATTCGCCTTCGACTTGGCGAATGGTGACTTCCTGCTCGCTCCAATAGCGATCGACCCGCAGGGCAAGGGCACTATCCCCTTGACTGACAATCATCAGGGTTGGTTCGTTAATCGCCGGTGCGCCCTCCATTTCCACGGGACGATAGGGGCGCTGAAAGTGGAAAATCTGGGTGAGGTCAATTACAGGAATGAGATAGCCTTCCCAGTCAATTAGGGTTGAGCCAAGGGTTTCGATGGGCGGGTAGCGATCGCCCAGCACCATTTCCTCGATTTCTTCGGTGGGTACCGCCAAGAGCATGCCAGTGGCCTCCACCAAGAGCACCCGTACCACTGAGAGGGTGTAGGGAATTGTAATTATAAATCGCGTGCCTTGGCCGGGGGTACTGTGGATCTGGAT
The DNA here is from genome assembly GCF_031583455.1 of Thermosynechococcus sp. TG215. Taxonomy (NCBI): domain Bacteria; kingdom Bacillati; phylum Cyanobacteriota; class Cyanophyceae; order Acaryochloridales; family Thermosynechococcaceae; genus Thermosynechococcus; species Thermosynechococcus sp. TG215. Next base: position 2,618,818 of record NZ_CP134178.1, read on the forward strand.
GTCCCCACGAATTTGCCGCAGATTGGTGCGCACTACATCCATGCCAACACCGCGCCCGGAGAGGCTGGTCACCTGTGAGGCCGTTGAAAAGCCCGGCTCAAAAATCAGTTGCCAAAGGTCGCGATCGCTCGCGGTTTCCAACCAGTCGCGGGCTAAGCCCAATCGCCGTGCCGTTTGCCGAATTTTCTCTGGATTTAGGCCTCGGCCATCATCCGCCACAGTAATAACGGTTTGGTTGCCGCGATAGGCCGCCTTTAGGGTAATGGTTCCCGCTGTGGGCTTACCAAGGGCTTGGCGTTCCTCTGCGGGTTCTATTCCGTGATCAAAGGCATTGCGGACAAGGTGCAAGAGGGGATCCGCCAACACACTCAACACCGTGCGGTCAATGAGAACGTGGCTGCCCTCAATCTCTAAGTTGACATTTTTACCATGCTCGCGACTCAATTCGCGGATTAGGCGAGGATAGCGGTTGGCCAGATCCGCAAAGGGGCGCATCCGCACTTGGGTAAACCGAGCTTGAAGTTGCTTGGCGGTGCGGTTGAGATCACGGCCAGTGCGTTCGGTGTCCTCTAGGCTCAATTCCAAATCGCTGGTGATTTCCTGCACTTGGACAATGGTTTCCATCACCTCTTGGGAGAGCAGATGCACATCGGTATAGCGATCGAACTCGAGAACATCGAAGCCATGCTGATTTTGGGGATTAAAGTGATGGGGGGCACTGACACGGTCATACTCTGTGCGCAGACGAAAGTTGGCACGCTCAAGGGCACGCACTTTTTGCTTGAGACCCACTAGCAGATCATGGAGGCGTTCCCGTTGTAAATCCAGACCATTACACTCAATGAGCAATTCCCCCATCAGATCACTCAGTTGATCCAACTGATGCCCCGGCACCCGCACGGTCATTTCCTTGGCTTCTTGGGGCTGGGGAGTTACTGGGGTGGTCTCAGCCTCTGGCGCAGGGGAAGGGGCTGCTGTAGGGGTGGGTGGGGGGGACAATAAATCACCTAAGGAGAAGGTCTCCACTTCAGCACTGGCAAAGTCCTCGACCCCTAATTCTTGATTGAGGTTGGCCAGCGGTAAATCAATAATGGTTTGATCCTCGTCCTCCTCTTCGTCATCGGTTTCCGGGATTTCCAAGCGCGTGGGCAGAGCGTCAAGTTGACCAGTGATCACAAGGGCTTGACAGCGTCGCCATTGCTGCACAATGTGGGCAGCCGCTGCGCTGACATCACAGTTGGGTTGCTCCAGATAGGCACTGACGGAGGCACAAAACTCAGCAAATTGAGGCAGTTCGAGCATTTGTCCGAGGCCTTCCAGTTCTTGGGCGGCGATCGCCAGCTCCTCTCTGAGGCAGGGTTGGCCGGGGGTGTCCAGAACAGTTTCCAAGCGTTGTAGGCAGGCTTCCACCTCGGTTTCAAAGAGAACCACCCGCATCTGCTGGCCATCATTGCCACTGAGGAGCGTCAAATCATCCTCCGCCGTGGGATCGCCCAAGCGTCCGTGCAACTCATTCAAAAGTGGCTCGACTTGGGTGCGCCACCAGCCCTCATTGGGGTTCACGCCTTGGCGATGGAGGGTAATAACTGCTTGCAGTTGATCCACTGCTTTGAGCAGGAGGTGTTGCACCTCGACATCGTCGCAGGGGCGCGATTTCAAGACCTTGAAGAAATCCTCAAGGCGATGCGCCAGTTCACTGAGGGACATAAAGCCCATCATCGCTGCCCCCCCTTTAATGGAGTGAGCCGCCCGCAGTACAGCATCAATCATCCCCGGCTGGTGGGAGAGTTCCAGTATCCCTGCTTCAATCGTTTGCAGGTAGTCCTGAGCCTCCTCGAGGAACTGGAGACGAATCGTTTCCTCAACGCCGGGTTCGGGCATGGTTATCCCTCAGCAGTCACCTTAAAGATGTTGACGGAGTTTTGGAGTTCTTGGGCCATGTCCACGGTGGCTTGCAGCGACTCAGAAATCTCTTTGGATGTGGCCGACATCCCCTCTGAGACCTTGGCAAAATCGCGCATCAACGTGTTCACCGTATTGGCGGTGCGGGCTTGGGAGACAGTAGCTTGGGAAATGGACTGCACCAACTCGTCAATGTGCTGCGACACCTGCACAATTTCTTGGAGATTCTGCTTGGTTACCTCCACAAGGCGGGTGCCTTCAACCACCTGAGCGGTACCTGTTTCCATGGCACTCACCACCTCATGGGTTTCCTGCTGAATTGTTTCTACGATGTGCTCAATTTCGCGAGTTGCCGCTGCCGATCGCGCCGCCAGTTCACCCACCTCTTCGGCAACCACAGCAAAGCCGCGGCCTTCTTCACCGGCACGAGCCGCCTCAATACTGGCATTGATGGCCAAGAGGTTGGTTTGTAGGGCAATCTGGTTAATCAGCGAAATCACCTTGGAAATCTGTTGCGAGGATTCGCCCAAGCGTTTCACCTTTTTGGCGGTTTCGGCCACGGTTTCCCGCAGGTAGAGAATGCTATCAACGGTGGCATCCATCGTTTCACCACTGATGACCGCTCGCTCTGAGGCTTTGCGCGCCACTGCTGCCGCCTCGTTGGCACTATTGGCCACGGATTCAATCGAGCTGGACATGGCTTCAACGGCATCTAGCATCCGCTTCACTTTCTTGGCTTGCCGCAGCGATTCTTCCGCCAGCTCAGTCATGGCTGTCTCATCCGCCAAGAGGGCGGTGTTCACTTTTTCCGTGGTGGCTTTCACTTGCACCACCACATCCCGCAGACTCTCAATGAGGGAGTTGAAGATGTCAGCAACGGTACCAATTTCATCGGCGGTGATGTCGGCCCGTACCGTCAGATCCCCTTGGGAGGCTGCCTCGACTTCGGTGAGCAGGTTAATCAACTGCATTTGAATGCGTTCCGTACGCTGCTGTTGCTCTTGGGCAAGGCGTTCGGCCTCTTTTTGGGCAGCGGTGGTCTGCTCCAGAAATTTGCTGCGCTCAAGCACCAGTCCGGCTTGGTTGGCCAACTGGAGGAAAGCATCAATTTCGGGCTGCTGCCACTGACGCGGCTCACTGCACTGGTGGGCAATTAAAAGCGCCGCCAATTTTTTCTCCACCAACACGGGAACGACTAAGTTGGCTCGCACCTTCAACGGAGCAAGTTGTTTGAGGTGGCAGTCTGTCAGACCCGCATTGAGAATGTCTGCTGTGGCTTGCACGCGTCCTTTGGTGTAGGCATCAACCCAATTTTGACGGAAGCAGGGATCGTCAATCACCTGTTCGAGGGCTTGGGGCCAGCCGACGGCTACAGACTCGGCAACGACTTTGCCGACATAGTTCTCATCAAATTCATAGAAGATCACGCGATCGCACCCCAAAAGATGGCGCCCCTCATTGACCAGATTATCGAGAATTTGCTGGCGATCGCTCTGCTGGGTTAAATGGAAAATACTATCGCGCAATTGTTGTGCCCGCTGAGCCGCCTGTTGGGCTTCAGTGAGGGACTGTTCTAGCCGTTCAGCCATCTGGTTAATCGTGCGGTTGAGGGTTGCCAGTTCATCATCCCCCTCCACAGGCAGACGGGTTTGGAGATCCCCTTCGCCAATTTTGCTCACCGCCTTGGTGGCTCGCAGCAGGGGTTGAATCTCGCGATCGCTGGCATAGATGGCAATTGCTGCCACCACAATGGCCGTGACCCCCACCCCTAACAGGAGGGTCCAAGTGAGGTTTCGCAGCGGTCTGAGCGCATAATCGCGATCCGTATCTAGGACAACCGCGGTAAACGGGTGGTTAGCACGGGCGTAGCTAGCAAACTGAAACTTGCCATCAGAGCGGCGTTGTTCAACCAGCGTGCCCACTGCGAGGTTGGTTTCCCACTGTTGACTGAGTTGGGGAAAGACTTCCGCCAAGGGTCGGCGCTGCAACTCTGGGATAGAGGCAGCCACGATTTTTCCCTGCGACCCTATCAGGTAAAAATTTTCATATTGGTTATGCTGATAGTCTCGCAAGGCCTCTTTAAGGCTACTTTTGGGTACCCGTAACCGCAGCACTGCCGTGATTTGCTGGTTTTGGGGATTGATCAGGGGCATTGCCAGAAACAGCCCGAAAGGACGGCTAGGGGCAGGCAGCGACAGCGTAGGCTCAAGCGTTAAAACCAAGCCCCGAGTTTGGATTGCCAGCTTAAAGTACTCGTGATTTTGGAGAATGTTGTTGGCTAGCTGGTTGCCTGCTGCAGATTGGGCAATGACAGTCCCTTGGCCATCGTTGGCAATGATGGCGGCACTGTCGAAACGAGCAGAGTTCTCAACAAACTCATTCAAAACCCCTTCCAGCTTGCGGCGATTCCGCTGCTGAAGTTCTGCAGTATAGTGCCTGTTTAAGAACAGACTGATAAGCCGTGCATCCCCTTGCCGGTCTTGCAGATACTCATTCAGCGCCCTTGCGGCATCCCCTACCTCCTGTTGTTCGAGTGAGATAACCTGCTCTATGAACTGTTGCCGTACCAGTTGATTGGCCACGAAGCCCACCCCCACCATGGGCAGTGTAGCCAAGACAACAGCATGGGTAATGAATTTTGGACGAAGACCCCAACCCCTGCGCCGTGGCGAAGGAGGCGGCAAGGGTTGTTCAGGGGATTTGCCGTTGGTGGTTGCTTTTTTCTCCTCTAGGGGAGGGAGTTGGTAGTTCAATACCGACGGTGGTAGAGGGGGAATATCAAGGGAGGGTTTGGCAGTGGTCATTGTTGGCACATCCTAACAGCATTAACAGCAGGGCTATCCGACATCAACAGCAAGAACACTTGAGCAAGACCTTTCGGCGATCGCTGCCCCATCAAGGATAAAGAACAACTCCTCTCCTAAGCGACAGCAGCCCTTGAGGTAGGGAACCAGCGCCGCGCTCACTGTACCCACAGGCGATTGAATGGCTCCCTCGGGAAGACGGACGATCCCCTGTACCTCCTTGAGCGCCAATCCTAGGTATCCCTTGGGGGTGTGCAGCAACGCGATCGTCAACACCGAAATATCCGCACCCAGTGGCTCCAAGTTGAGCAAGTGGGCTAAATCCAGCACCCAAACAATGCGGTTACGAAAGTTCAGCAGTCCCATCACCACTGCGGCCATATTAGGAATCACCGTGAGCTGTTGCGGTGGGATCACCAACACCTGCTGAATCTCAGTCATCGGCAGCAATGCCGTTAATTGGTCGTGGATAACCAAACGCAAATAGGGCGCCCCTTGGGGGCGATCGCGTAGCGTACCCTTTGGGGAATCGCCCCGCCCTTCACCATGATTCAACCAAGGTGCTGCCCCAAGCATCGCTACACCACCACCGACTTCAGTGCCCGCAGGAGATCCTCACGGCTGAAGGGCTTCGTGACATAGGCATCTGCCCCCTGCTTCATTGCCCAAAGGCGGTCTAGCTCTTGGTTTTTCGACGTGCAGACAACAATGGGGAGCTTTTCTGTTTCCGGATTTTTCTTGAGACTGCGGCAAAGTTCAAAGCCGCTCATCCCTGGCATCACCACATCCGTCACCACCACATCGGGCTTGTACTGCGTGACTTTTTCTAGAGCCTCCTTGGCGTCGGTGGCTGCAATGACGGTATAGCCCGATTCCTGAAGAAGCGAGGTAATCAGTGCCATTTCCGAGGGGGTATCTTCCACCACTAAAACCGTCGTCATGTCATCTCCCAAATGTCAATTCAAATAATCGATTACTGTCAATATACTGCCCACAGGTTGCCTGTACTACGTCAAGTACTGAAACACCATTTTTAAGAGTTCCGCTTGGGTAAAGGGCTTGGTCATATAGTCCGTCGCTCCCACGAGGCGGGCTTTAGCGCGGTCAACGAGACCCGTGTTACCCGTGACCATAATGATCGGCACTGACTTAAAGCGTTCATGGTTGCGAATGACTTTACAAAACTTATAACCATCAATGTTGGGCATCCCCACGTCCAGCAGGATCAGATCTGGATTGAGGCGCATCACCTCCATCAGGGCTTTTACAGAATCATTGAGGGCAATGACTTCAAAGGCATCATCCGCCAAAAACCGCTTAATTTCATTGAGCATGGTCGGACTATCGTCAATGCAGATGATCCGATAGGTACGGTTTGGCACTTTTGAGGTAAAAAAGCCACTGCCCAAATCGCCACTCTCCTCTGTAACGGTAGGCGTGGTTTCCTGCCACAAACTGGCATCAAAACTGGGCAGCAAATCAAAGGGATGTTGCGGCTCACGAACGACTACGGCTCCTTTATCAATCAAGGGTAAGAGGCTACGCACCAAGGCAATTTCATTTTGGTTCATGAGCACGGCCAAGTGGCGGAAGCTAAACCCCCGCAACATCGACCCCAAGCGTTGCTGCTGCTCTGGGGTTAAATTGACTTGCGCACCACTAAAGAAGTAGGGGCGCTGAAAAGGCGAGACAATTTTGTGGCCAAGGCTGAGCCACTGCTGAATTCGGGATTTGCACTGCTGAATCAGTCGGGTGGCGTCAAAGCGGCTGACAATTGGCACTTCAACATAGGGCACAAGTTGATGGTGACCGCTCTTGAGATATAAAAACGACTCTAGGACTTCAACGATTAGCCCCTCGACTAGATGGCTAAAGTGCTCTGGGGTAATGATGTCTTGAGTAAGCAACCAGCGCAGACTCTCATATTCATAGATCGGGGTGGGGGTGTTGGCCTGTTCCCATTGCTGTCGGACTTGGACACGTAACTCGCGATCCAAGGCGGAGACGTCCCAGCTCAGTTGCCGCAAATGGCGCTCAAAGCGATCGCCCGGTTCAATCGTGTGGGTAGCATAGACAATACTTCCCTGATCAAAGTAGAGAAACCACTGCTGCCCTTGAACGCTCACCCTGAAGCAACCTGTGCCTCCTGAAGTGCTGAGTTGCTGGAGTAATCGTTCCGGCTGAAGCGTTTCTGTAAACTGTGGTGTTCCCCCGCCACTAAAACCGCGATCTGATGTCATCATATTTAGCCTCCGAGCTGCTACCCCCACCGAAGTTTCGTCCTACTCCGGCAGCAACCAGCGATATTTGACAATAAAACCAATTGAGATGTTTTCCTCTCCTTAAAGTGAGAGATGTGCTTCAGAATACTGGTGTGTTGATTATATTAAGCGGTATCGGCGAAAAAATGAAAGAAAACTTCAGAAAAGTTAATGACCTTCACAAAGGATAGTAGACTACACCCCTTTTCTAAAAAATGACGATGCCTCTGCTTTTTTGCGACTGTTACCAATGACCTCTACACTTGAAGAAAAACTACGGACGGCATTCTCACCAGAACAGGCGCACCTACTGGCGGAAGTAATTCGTGAGGCCTATGACGACTTGGTGAAGGCCAAAGACTTCAATGAACTGAAAGTAATTGTGGCCGATCTGGCTCAAGCCCAGAAGCGGACGGAAGAACGGCTCGAAGAACTCGCGGCAGCTCAGAAGCGGACTGAGGAACGAGTTGAAGAACTCGCGGCAGCCCAGAAGCGGACGGAAGAACGGGTGGATCAACTGACCGTTACCGTTGCCGAACTGGCACAAGCCCAGAAGCGCACCGAAGAACGAGTGGATCAACTGGCGGCAGCCCAAGAGCGCACCGAGAGAGCAGTGAAACAACTCGCACGCCAAGTGGGTGGACTTAGTGAAGCCTTGGGTGGGTCGCTGGAAGACCTTGCCCTTGAGGTGGTGCCAGAGATTCTGGAATATCGCTGGGGCATGGAAATTGAGTTCTGTGACCGCGACACCCTCCCCCTGCGCAATGGGGAGTATGAATTTGATTTAGTGATTCGGGGTCAGGTGGCAGGGCGACCAATCTTGGTACTCGGGGAAGTGAAAAGTAACATCACCGAATCAGAGGTGGAGCGGTTTTTGAATCTAGTGGCTCAAGTGGAAGCGCCCGAGGAGATTCGTCCCCTCTTTTTTGGCTATCGCCTTGAGCGTGCAGCTAAAGCGTTGATTCGCGATCGCGACGCGGTAATGGTCACCACCCGCGGCAAGTACTTTCCCTAGAATGGGAATATGGCTAATCAACACTAGCAATGATCTCTGCACTTGAAGAAAAGCTACGGACGGCATTCTCACCAGAACAAGCGCACCTACTGGCGGAAGTGATCCGTGAGGCCTATGACGACTTGGTGAAGGCCAAAGACTTTAACGAACTAAAGGCGATTGTCGCGGATCTGGCGCAAGCCCAGAAGCGCACGGAAGAACGGCTCGAAGAACTCGCGGCAGCTCAGAAGCGGACTGAAGAACGAGTTGAAGAACTCGCGGCAGCCCAGAAGCGCACCGAAGAACGGGTGGATCAACTGACTGTTACCGTTGCCGAACTGGCACAAGCCCAGAAGCGCACCGAAGAACGAATGGATCAACTGGCCGCAGCCCAAGAGCGCACCGAGAGAGCGGTCAAACAACTCGCACGCCAAGTGGGTGGCCTTAGTGAAGCCTTGGGTGGGTCGCTGGAAGACCTCGCCCTTGAGGTGGTGTCCGAGATTCTGGAATATCGCTGGGGCATGGAAATTGAGTTCTGTGACCGCGACACCCTCCCCCTGCGCAATGGGGAGTATGAATTTGATTTAGTGATTCGGGGTCAGGTGGCAGGGCGACCAATCTTGGTACTCGGGGAAGTAAAAAGCAACATCACCGAATCAGAGGTAGAGCGATTTTTGAATCTTGTGGCTCAGGTGGCAGCGCCCGAGGAGGTTCGCCCCCTCTTCTTTGGCTATCGCGTTGAGCGTGCAGCCAAGGCGTTGATTCGCGATCGCAACGCGGTAATGGTCACCACCCGCGGCAAGTACTTTCCCTAGAATGGGAATATGGCTAATCAACACTAGCAATGACCTCTGCACTCGAAGAAAAACTACGGGCAGCGTTCTCGCCAGAACAGGCGCACCTACTGGCGGAAGTGATCCGTGAGGCCTATGACGACTTGGTGAAGGCCAAAGACTTCAACGAACTAAAGGCGATTGTCGCGGATCTGGCGCAAGCCCAGAAGCGCACGGAAGAACGGGTGGATCAACTGACTGTCACTGTTGCAGAACTCGCTCAAGCGCAGAAGCGGACGGAAGAACGGCTCGAAGAACTGGCGGCAGCTCAGAAGCGCACCGAAGAACGAGTGGATCAACTGGCGGCAGCCCAAGAGCGCACCGAGAGAGCAGTGAAACAACTTGCACGCCAAGTGGGTGGCCTTAGTGAAGCCTTGGGTGGGTCGCTGGAAGACCTCGCCCTTGAGGTGGTGCCTGAGATTCTGGAATATCGCTGGGGCATGGAAATTGAGTTCTGTGACCGCGACACCCTCCCCCTGCGCAATGGGGAGTATGAATTTGATTTAGTGATTCGGGGTCAGGTGGCAGGGCGACCAATCTTGGTACTCGGGGAAGTGAAAAGTAACATCACCGAATCAGAGGTGGAGCGGTTTTTGAATCTAGTGGCTCAAGTGGCAGCGCCCGAGGAGGTTCGCCCCCTCTTCTTTGGCTATCGCGTTGAGCGTGCAGCCAAGGCGTTGATTCGCGATCGCGACGCGGTAATGGTCACCACCCGCGGTAAATACTTCCCGTAAAAAAATCCCCCTCCACAGGGGAGAGGGATCTAGGGTGAGGGCAAATTCACCCGCTCTAGAACGTGAACGTAGTCCGAATCACGCCTTGCAGAATCGGCTGACCAGAAATAACCCCACCCCCATTGGTATTGTTGGGGTTGATAATCGCTGTGAAGATAGGCGTGATGCTGATGTTGTCACTGATGGGGAATTTGTAAAAGGCCTCAATGTTGACCTGATTGGCATTGTTAATGAAAGCAAAACTAGGTGCACTGTTGATAAACGGCGCACCCGCCGCTGCCGCCAGTACTGAACCTGGCACCAGCAAGTCTTTGTAGCCAATACCCGCCATAAAGTTATAGGCCATCATGCCAGCGGCAGGGGCACCAAAAATAGAAAACGGTAGGGGCGAAACATTGGGGAAGTAGCCATTGGGAATCCCTGCTACCCCTGCACGGCCAAAGATGCCCAAGCGACCCAGATTGAGCTCAAAGTTGATGCCCCCCGCTTGCGCCTCAATGCCATAGGTTTTGGAGTAGGTACCTTGAAGCTTCACCGCATAACTGTTGCGACCATTGCCAAAGGTGTTGGCATACTCCAACTCCAAGGAAGCTTGGTAGGGATCACCCGCAAACCCACCCCCCGGACTTGGAGGGGCAATGCCAGAATTAGCTCGTCCTGGCTCTGCCGCAAGATACAATGCCCGCACAGTAAAAGGACCTTCATTGGGGTTCCACTGGATAGCAACCCCTGCACCCCCTAGGTAGTTCATGGCGTAGGGCACAATGAAGGGGTTATTGAGGAAGAAGTAAGTGCCAAAGTCACTGGTAGGAGAGTTCGCCCAGCTATTGGTGTCAATGATGTCGCTCGGATAGAACCGTGTCCCTGCAGTAATGGTGATATCTTGGGTGGGCTTAAACGTATAGGCTAGGCGGTATAGCTCCACATTCGGACCAAAGTTCGACCAGTAGTACTGGCTGGGGCTAAAGTAGGGAAGCGGCCCCAGTGCATTATTAAATGTATTGCCAGCTCCGAGGGTCGAGTTTATTTGCAAACCCAGACCATAGGTGCTAATGGCATCGCGACCGCCATTGCCCGTAGACAGGGTGGTTTGCAGCAAGTCAGTGCCGGTAAAGCTGGTATTCAGGTTCAGCAGAACGGCAGAAATAACTGTCGGATTTGGACGTCCGGAGGCGAGTGAAATAAAGTTACCGCCGCCAAGAGGAATATTGTTACCTGGGTTGGCAGGATCGGGACCAGGACGCACGGAGCCCAAAATGCTATTACTACTTTGGCGACCACCGTACTGCACCGACATCACCGCCGTACCCGTGAGCTTGGTCGTTGTCGAGAACTGGGTGGCTTCAAGGGCAGCGGTGCGGGCTTCGAGGTTGTCCACGCGACCGCGCAGGGTGGCGAGTTCAGCAGCGAACTCATCCATGAGTCTCTGAAGAGTGGCGAGGTCTTCTTTGGTGGCAAAGCGATCGCTAATCACATCGAGGCAGGCGTTCAATGCTGCTGCCATTTCATAACGGGTGGCGGCACGGTTGCCACGGAAGGTGCCATCAGGATACCCCGCGATACAGCCATACTTTTCAACCAAGGAGGCGAGGGCTTGGTAGGCCCAGTCGGTGGGACGCACGTCAGACAGTTGCGAGACAGAGGTCACCTGCCCCATGGATTCTTCGTTGGCCAGAAGCTGATTGACAGAGGTAATCGTGCTCGAAGCGTCTGCAATGGTGTTGGGGGCAGGCAGTGCTTCAGAAACTTGGAGATTTTGTGGTTCAGCAGCAATTAGGTTTTCGAAGTTGGCGGGTTCATTCGCGGTAGCAATGTTAGCCCCTGCGACCACACCCAGTAGGCTCAAGCTACCTGCTAACAGGTACGTCTTTTTCACGATGTTACTCCTCACTCACGAGCGTCTGGGTTCGGCAGAGCGATCAATTCATTCTGCTGTCCCCTAGTACTTAGCTTACACAATATGGCTTAAATGTGTTGCAAGCCGATTATGCAAGTTCTGATAGATTCTAAGTGCTTCCCCTTTGATTTGTCAAATACTTTGTTTTGATTTGTTGACACTGGAATTTCATCCGTCTGGCTGGCGTGGTACGAGCTGCACACAAGGAGCCTTTCTGATAGAGGGGGTGGCAACCAGAGAAGTTCTGCTTGGTCGGTACAATAGAAAGTACAGCCAAGACTTCATAGATGCAATGACCTCTGTCCTTGAAGAAAAGCTGCGGGCGGCGTTTCCTCCCGAACAAGCGCATCTGCTTGCAGAAGTCATCCATGAAGCCTACAACGATTTGGTGAAAGCAAGAGACTTCAATGAGCTGAAGTCCATCGTAGGCGAATTAGCTCAAGCCCAAAAACGCACTGAAGAGCAAGTTGAAGAACTCGCCCAAGCTCAAAAACGCACTGAAGAACGAGTGGATCAGCTAGCTGTTGCTGTTGCAGAACTGGCTGAAGCGCAAAAGCGCACTGAACGAGCCGTCAAACAACTTGCACGCCAAGTGGGCGGCCTCAGTGAAGCTCTCGGTGGGTCCCTAGAAGACCTTGCTCTGGAAGTGGTGCCCGAAATCCTAGAACATCGCTGGGGCATGGAAATCGAATTTTGTGAGCGGGATGCCCTACCCCTACGCAACGGCAGTGATGAGTTTGACTTGGTCATCCGGGGTCAAGTTCATGGAGAGCCGATTCTAGTGTTGGGGGAAGTCAAAAGCAATATCACCGAATCTGAGGTGGAGCGGTTTTTGAATCTGGTGGCTCAAGTGGAAGCGACTGAGGAAATTCGCCCTCTGTTTTTTGGCTATCGCGTTGAGCGGGCAGCCAAGGCGTTGATTCGCGATCGCGGTGCGGCAATGGTCACCACAAGGGGCAAATACTTTCCTGATTGAATGAAGTACCCATCACGCTTCTTGGGTTGGCGCGGCATCTGCTGCATGGTAGGAGCTACGTACAAGAGGCCCCGATCGCACGTGGGAAAAGCCGAGTTCGCGGGCAATCTTGCCCAAGGTGTTAAATTCTTCAGGTGTCCAATACTTGACCACAGGCAAATGACTCAACGAGGGGGGCAGGTATTGTCCCAAGGTCAGGCGATCGCACCCCACGGCTCGCAAATCTTTTAGAGTTTGAATCACCTCTGCTTCGGTTTCTCCCAAGCCCAACATCAAGCCCGACTTGGTGGGAAGGTGGGGATTCAGTTCCTTAACCGTGGTCAAGACCCGCAGTGAACTCTCATAGGTGGCACCCCGTCGCACCGGGCCTTGCAAGCGGCGTACAGTTTCGAGGTTGTGGTTGTAGCAGGCAGGCTGTGCCGCCACAATTTGGGCAATGCAGTTCCGTTGGCTCAAGCGTCCCCGATCCATACGAAAGTCGGGGGTGAGGACTTCAATTTCCGTGCCGGGACAGCGTTGGCGAATCGCGTGCATGGTCGCAACAAATTGACCCGCCCCCTGATCGGCTAGGTCATCGCGAGCCACAGAGGTTAAAACTACATAGCGCAATCCCAAGGTAGCCACAGCAGCCGCAATTTTTGCTGGTTCCTCTGGATCAACGGCAGCAGGAGCGTGGCCTTTCTCCACTTGGCAAAAAGCGCAGGCACGGGTACAGGTGGCGCCTAAGAGTAAAAAAGTGGCGGTTTTTTGGGCATAGCATTCACCGCGATTGGGACAGCGCCCCTCTTCACAGATGGTGTGGATGCCATAGTGGCGCACGAGGCGTTGCACGGTGGAGATCTCACTGGCTTTGCCAAGGGGTTTGCGCAGCCACGGCGGCAGGGGTTGGGAGATAGTCATAGAGTCGGGTTAATCCTGAAAATAGGGGAGAGGCGAGCTAGATACAAAACTTGATTAACTATCGAGTCTATTTATTAAGTAACTGTAAATGATCCCTAGGGGTGCGCCTAGGGGGCGATCGCTTCTATGGCAGGATCAATAGCGACGTTACCGCAGGTATGCCACAGAACCTATGAGTGATCAGCCACGCCCAACGGTCATTATTACGGGTGCATCCTCTGGAGTCGGATTGTATGCCACCAAAGCCTTAGCTAATCGGGGCTGGCACGTTGTTATGGCCTGCCGCAATCTTGAAAAAGCAGAGCAAGCCGCCAAAGACTTGCAGATTCCGCCGCAGGCCTACACGATTTTGCATTTGGACTTGTCCTCGTTGGCCAGTGTGCGCGGCTTTGTGGAGTCATTTCGGGCATTGAATCGCCCCTTGCGTGCCCTTGTCTGCAATGCCGCTGTCTATTATCCCCTGCTCAAGGAACCGATCTACAGTGTGGATGGCTATGAAATCAGTGTGGCCACCAACCATTTGGGGCACTTTCTTTTGGCCAACCTCCTCCTCGATGATTTGAAGAAGTCTCCCGAAAGCGATAAGCGCTTGGTGATTCTCGGCACGGTGACGGCCAACCGCAAAGAACTCGGCGGCAAAATTCCCATTCCTGCTCCCCCCGATTTGGGTAACCTCGAAGGCTTTGAGAAGGGCTTCAAGAAACCCATCGCCATGATTAACGGCAAGCCCTTCAAGTCGGGCAAGGCCTATAAAGACAGCAAGCTCTGCAATATGCTCACGGTGCGGGAACTACATCGCCGCTTCCATGATTCGACGGGGATTGTCTTTAGCTCCTTGTATCCGGGCTGTGTGGCGGACACCCCCCTCTTTCGCAACCACTTTCCCCTCTTCCAGAAGCTCTTCCCCCTCTTCCAGAAAAACATCACGGGGGGCTATGTCAGTCAAGAACTAGCGGGTGAGCGCGTCGCAATGGTGGTGGCCGACCCAGAGTTTTGCCAGTCGGGGGTGCACTGGAGTTGGGGTAACCGCCAAAAAGAGGGCCGCAAAGCCTTTGTCCAAGAACTCTCGGCAGAGGGCAGTGATGAGCAAAAAGCGCGCCGCCTGTGGGAGTTGAGCGAAAAACTGGTGGGTTTGGCCTAGCCGATGCAGTGGTGGTTGCCCCTCGGCGTTAGTCTTGCCCTTGTCATCGAGACGGGGGCGATCGCCAGCTCAGCACCAGAAACAGTGGTGAGCCAATTTTATCAGTGGTGGGTGCGAAACCAAGATCAAGGCCGCCAACGGTTCTCTCAGCAGCGAGCAGCGTTTACGCCCGATCTATACCAGCAGTTGATGCAAGCCTTTCGCAAACAGCCACGGGATGGCGCTTGGCTAGACTTTGATCCCTTTTCCTTTACCCAAGTGAGTACTCAAGGGGTGAAAGTGCGCAACGTGCGGCGATCGCCCAATCATCCCCAAGTGGCGGAAGTGGATATTGAGGTTATGGTAGGTCTACGGGGGCGATCGGGAACGCCTGTGCCGATAAAAGTACTCCTGCGCCAAGGGGGCGATCGCTGGCAAATTGATAACCTGATCTACCTGAGCACGTGGGACAACCTGCGCTGTCTGCTGCGGGACATCAACCGCTAGTGAACCTTAACGTCTTCTTCCATTCCTCTGGCTGAGCTTGCCGCTATGGTGGAAGTGATCCTTGCCATTGCAGGACGGATGTATGTCACAGCAAGATTTTGGCGTCATTGGCCTCGCTGTCATGGGGGAAAACCTTGCCCTCAATGTGGAGCGAAATGGATTCTCCGTGGCGGTTTATAATCGCACCCCCGCCCGCACTGAAGCTTTCATGGCCGAACGAGCCGCCGGCCGTCGCTTCAAGGCCACCTATCGTCTTGAGGAATTTGTGGCGTCGCTGTCGCGTCCCCGCCGCATTTTGGCGATGGTCAAAGCCGGCAAACCCGTGGATGACCTGATCCAGCAACTCAAGCCACTCCTTGAACCGGGCGACATTCTCATTGATGGGGGCAACTCCCTCTACACGGATACCGAACGCCGCGTTGCTGAAATGGAGGCAGTAGGGCTGTGCTTCTTTGGCATGGGCGTCAGTGGCGGTGAAGAAGGTGCCCTCAATGGTCCGAGTCTCATGCCCGGTGGCAGTCGGGAGGCCTATCAAGCCCTCGAACCCATTCTCACCAAAATTGCAGCGCAAGTGGATGATGGCCCCTGTGTCACCTACATTGGGCCGGGGGGATCGGGGCACTTTGTCAAGATGGTGCACAACGGTATTGAGTATGGCGATATGCAACTCATTGCCGAGGCCTATGACCTGCTGAAAAACCTCCTTGGCCTCAATCACCAGCAACTTCATGAGGTTTTCAAAAGTTGGAATGAGACCCCCGAACTCAACTCATTTTTGATTGAAATTACTAGCCAGATTTTCACCTATATTGACCCAGAAACCCATTTGCCCCTTGTGGATGTGATTGTGGATGCGGCAGGTCAAAAGGGAACCGGTCGCTGGACGGTGGAAAGTGCCCTTGAAATGGGGGTGGCCATTCCAACGATTACCGCTGCCGTGAATGCCCGCATCATGTCCTCCATCAAAGCCGAACGGATGGCGGCTGCCCAAGTCCTCCCCGGCCCTGCGGCTCACTTTAGCGGCAATAGGCAAGAATTCATTGACAAAATTCGCGATGCCCTCTACTGCTCAAAGATTTGCTCCTATGCCCAAGGGATGGCGCTGATTGCCAAAGGCTCCCAAGAACTCTTTGATAATCAACTAAACCTTGGCGAGATTGCCCGCATCTGGAAAGGGGGCTGCATTATTCGCGCTGGCTTCTTGAATAAGATCAAGCAGGCCTACAGCGAAAATCCCCAACTGGCCAATCTGCTGCTGGCGCCGGAGTTTCGGCAAACCATCCTCGATAAACAGGCGGCGTGGCGGGAGGTGTTGGTGGAGGCGACCCGTGCTGGGATTGCTGTGCCCGCCTTTGGCGCGTCCTTGGAGTACTTCGATAGCTATCGGCGCGATCGCCTGCCGCAAAATCTCACCCAAGCACAGCGGGATTTCTTTGGTGCCCATACCTACGAGCGGATCGATAAACCGGGAACCTTCCATACGGAGTGGGTACCGATTCAGGAGGCAGGAAAAGCATCCATTTAAGAGGTAGGCAGTAGCGTTGGAGGCGTTGTTCCCCAAGGGGGCAATTCTTTAGCTTATCTTAAGAATTAGGCGAGTGATTTGCTTGCCCGCGATCATCCTGCACTTTGGGGAGGCCAAGAAGCCTTGCATCCGTTTTTACGACTGCTGCACCACAGCCAACGCTACCAACGCCAAGTGGGGCTTGCCTCCCTCTACTCTATCCTCAATAAAATTTTTGATCTCGCTCCCCCCGTTCTGATTGGGATTGCTGTGGATCTGGTGGTGAAGCAGCAGGATTCCCTCTTCGCCCGCTGGGGGCTGGTGACCTTTGAGCAGCAACTGTTGGCCTTGGCCGGCCTATCATTTGTGATCTGGAGCTTGGAATCCCTCTTTGAGTATGCCTATGCCCGCAGTTGGCGCAACCTAGCCCAGCAGATTCAACACGACCTGCGCCTTGAGACCTATGCCCATGTCCAAGAGATGGATTTGGCGTTTTTTGAAGAACGCAGCAGTGGGGTGTTGCTCTCGATTCTCAATGATGACATTAACCAACTAGAGCGCTTTTTGGATGGCGGTGCCAACGAGGTGTTGCAAGTCACAACCACCGTCTTAGTGATTGGTGGGATTTTCTTTTATTTGGCGCCCAATGTGGCGATCTGGGGGATGCTGCCGATGCCCTTTATTCTCTGGGGATCCGTCATCTTTCAGCGGCGACTCGCCCCTCGTTATGCCGATGTGCGGGAAAAGGCGGGACGCCTCAACGAACGCTTGGCTAACAATATCTCAGGTATTCAAACGATCAAGAGCTTTACTGCCGAGGCTTACGAATTGGAGCGCCTGCGCTGGGATAGTGAAGCCTACCAACAGAGTAATCGCCGCGCCATTCGCCTCAGTGCTGCCTATATTCCCCTGATTCGCTTTGTGATCCTCTTTGGCTTTACGGGAACGTTGGTGCTGGGTGGCTTTGCCGCTTTTCAGGGGCGCTTGGATGTGGGCGCCTACAGCACGATGGTCTATCTGATTCAACGGTTGCTCTGGCCCTTGACCCGTTTGGGGGAAACACTGGATCAGTATCAGCGAGCCATGGCCTCAACGCAACGGGTGCTGAATTTGCTGGAAACGCCGATCGCGATTTGTACGGGCGATCGCCCCCTTGATCCGCGCCATGTCAAAGGAGAGGTGCGCTTTGAATGCGTTAGCTTTGCCTACGCGGGTCGGGCGCCGGTGCTAAAAAATGTCAGCTTGCACGTGCCTGCAGGTCAGACGATCGCCATTGTCGGCTCCACGGGATCCGGCAAAAGTACCCTTGTGAAATTGTTACTGCGGTTCTATGAGGTGCAAGAAGGGCGCATTCTCATTGATGGGGTGGATATTCGCGAGTATCGGCTGCGGGACTTGCGCCGTGCCATTGGTTGGGTGAGTCAGGATGTCTTTCTCTTCCATGGCACCGTCTTTGAGAACATTGCCTATGGCAGCCCCCAGGCCACCCTAGCAGACGTTGTGCATGCTGCAAAATTGGCGGAAGCCCATGACTTTATCGAGCAACTGCCCCAAGGTTACGACACGGTGGTCGGCGAACGGGGGCAAAAACTCTCCGGCGGTCAGCGGCAGCGGCTGGCGATCGCCCGCGCCCTGCTCAAAGATCCACCGATTCTAGTGCTCGATGAAGCCACCTCCGCCGTGGATAACGAAACCGAAGCCGCCATCCAGCGATCGCTAGCCCACATTACCGCCCATCGCACCACCATTGCCATTGCCCACCGCCTCTCGACGATTCGCCACGCCGACTGCATTTACGTTCTAGAGCAGGGCGACATTGTTGAACAGGGGACACACGAAGCACTCTTGGCGCAGCAGGGCGTCTATTACGGCCTCTGGCAAGTCCAAGCCGGCCAGCTCCTCCCTGAAGGTTAGGGTGTGAGGTTATAGCGTGCCCGCTCAGCGGCTGTTTTCTCGCGATCCAGTTTCAAGATCAGCACTGCCAAGGGGGGCAAGCAGAGATCAAGGGAGTAGCGGCGGTTGTGGTAAGGCCACTCATCCGCCCATTTACCGCCCAAGTTACCCATGTTGCTACCGCCATACTCGCGGGCATCACTGTTAAACAATTCACTATAGAAGCCATGCTCCGGCACGCCAATGCGGTAGTGGCTGTGGGGCTGTGGTGTAAAGTTACAGACGACAACCACAAAATCTTGGTAGTCCTTATCCCAGCGGATAAAGGACACAACGCTATGGCGGTTATCGCTACAGTCAATCCACTCAAAGCCCTCCTGTTTGAAATCTTGGGTGTAGAGGGCAGGTTGTGAACGGTAGAGGCGATTGAGATCCTCAAAGAAGCGTTTGGTTTGCTGGTGGGGTTCGTATTGCAGCAGGTGCCACTCTAAATCGCTCCAGACATTCCACTCGCTCCATTGGGCAAACTCCATCCCCATGAACATTGTTTTCTTGCCGGGGTGAGTGAACATGTAGGCAAATAAACAGCGCAGATTGGCGAATTTCTGCCAGCGATCGCCCGGCATTTTGCCAATGATGTGACTCTTGCCGTGCACCACCTCATCATGGGAGAGCGCCAGCATGAAGTTCTCGCTGTGGTGATACCACATACTGAAGGTGACATTGTTTTGGTGGAACTGGCGGAACCACGGATCCATGCTGAAGTAGTCCAGAATATCGTGCATCCAACCCATATTCCACTTCAGGTTGAAGCCCAATCCCCCCATGTAGGTTGGCCAAGAGACCATCGGCCAGGCCGTTGACTCCTCCGCGATCGAGAGAATTCCCGGAAAGTAGCTAAAGATCACATGGTTGACTTGGCGCAGGAAGTTGGCCGCCTCTAAATTTTCCCGTCCGCCGTATTCATTGGGTACCCACTCACCCTCCTTGCGGGCATAGTCAAGATAGAGCATCGAGGCCACGGCATCCACGCGAATACCATCAATGTGGTACTTGTCAAACCAAAAGAGAGCATTGGCCACCAGAAAATTGCGCACTTCGTGGCGACCATAGTTAAAGACAAGGGTGCCCCATTCCTTGTGTTCGCCCTTGCGCGGATCCGCGTGTTCGTAGAGGTGGGTGCCATCAAAGAAGGCGAGGCCGTGGCCATCCTTGGGAAAGTGCCCCGGTACCCAATCCACAATCACACCAATACCGTTTTGGTGGCACTGATCCACGAAATACATAAAGTCCTGGGGACTGCCATGGCGAGAGGTGGGGGCGTAGTAGCCAGTGACTTGATAACCCCAAGAGCCATCGAAGGGATGCTCAGCAACGGGCAAGAGTTCAATGTGGGTGTAGCCCAATTCCTTGACGTAGGGAATGAGTTTGGCCGCCAATTCGCGATAGGTGAGAAAGCGTGCCCAGGGCTTGAGTTCTGCCACCTGTACGGGTTCTTGGGGTTGGCCATCAGCACCAATAGGGGGGTCTTCCATTGAGGCGTGGAGCCACGATCCTAAATGCACCTCAAAGACGGAAATCGGCTGCGTCAGGGGGTCGGTGTGGCGCCGTTTTTCTAGCCAGTCGTTATCGCCCCATTCGTAGCTGTTGAGGTCGGTGACAATAGAGGCGGTCTTGGGACGCGGTTCTTGGTAAAAGCCGTAGGGATCTGATTTTTCGTAGATGTGGCCGTCTTGGTTCTTAATTTCGTACTTATAGTGCTCGCCCACACCCAAGCCGGGGATAAAGAGTTCCCAGATGCCATTGCCGCGCCGTGCCATTTGGTGTTTGCGGCCATCCCAGTGGTTAAAGTTGCCAATGACAGAGACATTGCGGGCATTGGGTGCCCAGACGGCAAAATACACCCCTGCAACGCCATCGACTGTGAGCAGGTGTGCCCCGAGTTTTTCATAGATGCGGTGGTGATTGCCCTCGGCAAAGAGATGAATATCAAAATCCGTCAGCTTTGAGGAGCGGAAGGCATAGGGATCGTAGATCACCCGCTCGTGGCCATTTTCATAAATTTTCAGTTGATAATTATTCAGTTCCGGCAGAGGAATGCGGCATTCAAAAAAGTGGGGGTGGTGCACTGGCGTCATCGGATATTCTTGCCGCTGCTCTGGACAGAGGACACTCACCCGTTCGGCATTGGGTAAATAGGCGCGTACCGCCCACATGGATTGGCCATTCTCACTGATCTGGTGACATCCCAAAATTTCAAAGGGATCGTGGTGCTGGTTGGAAACAATGCGGTCAATCTGTTCGGGCGAAACGGTCATATTTTTATACTTTCGTAAAATATAGAGACAATACTATAGAAAAGTTAACAGTTAGAATGCTCCCCTTGACAAGGGCACAGACGCTATTTCTCTGGCTTCTCTTGATCGGTGGCGTGGGCTAAGAGTCCTTGGAGTAGCTCTCGCAATAGGCTCGGTCCTTGGTAAATCCAACCGGTGTAGAGTTGCACCAGTGTTGCACCGGCTGCTAGTTTTTCGATTACATCCTCTGGCGTGAAAATCCCCCCCACCCCAATAATCGGCAGAGTGCCTTGGGTCTCTTTGTGGATAAAGCGAATCACGGCGGTAGCGCGATCGCGCAAAGGGGCACCACTGAGACCTCCCGCCTCGTCCGCCGGCGATCGCCCCGTCTGCGGAATCATCTGGGTTTTTAGCCCCTCCCGTGCCACTGTGGTATTGGTGGCCACAATGCCGGCGAGTTCATAGGTTTGAATCAGATCAAGAATTGCCGCAATCTGCTCCCAACTCAAATCGGGGGCAATTTTCAGAAGCAGGGGCTTGCGGGGGTGATTGGCGGTTTGTAGCGTCTCCAAAATGGGTTCTAGTTGTTCCTTGGCTTGCAGATCCCGTAACCCCGGTGTGTTGGGAGAACTCACATTAATCACGAAATAATCGCCAAGGGGATACAGGCGGCGAAAACTGGCTAAGTAATCCTCTTTTGCAGCTTCCAAAGGGGTGATTTTTGACTTGCCCAAATTGATACCGATGGGAATCGTTGGCGGGGGCGATCGCTCCAAAAGGGCGGCCATGGCCTCTGCGCCGGCATTATTAAACCCCATGCGATTAATCGCCGCGCGATCGGCTGTTAGGCGAAAGAGGCGCGGACGCGGATTTCCCGGTTGTGGCTGCCAAGTGACGGTGCCCAACTCCGCAAAGCCAAAGCCAAAGGCCGACCAGACACTGCGGGCGACACCATTCTTATCAAACCCTGCCGCCAAACCAATGGGATTGGGAAAGCGTAGTCCCCACATTTGCCGCTCTAAACGGGGATCTGCAAGGGCATAGCGTTGCTGAAGTTGCTGCCGCAGCCAAGTGCTCAGGGCACGATCCTGATTAAGCCACCCACAGAGGGAGATAAACTGCTGGTGCAGAAATTCTGGATCCGCCTGCAACCCAGAAAAAAGAAGTGGCCGCAGCAGGTGCCGATAAGGATCAATGGCCATTCAGACTGCCATTCCCCCACCTAAAGGGTTGAATGATCAACACTATGACCCTAGTCCAGATAGCCCATGAGGACGGGTGAATCATCAATGATATTAGAAGCCACAGGCCGTTCCCCAGCGGAATAATAGGTTTCAGCAATGTGCAGCCCACTGGTGGTAATCGGACGAATGCCCATCCAATTCACTGTTTCGACAATTTCAAAGTCATCCGCTGCCACGGGGCGCACCCCCATGATGTTCAGGGTTTCAACCACGCGGAAATTGGTGGCCACGATGGGGCGAATACCGGCGGAGTTGATGCTGTCGTAGATTTGCAGGCCACTGCTGAGCACCGGACGCTCGCCGGCATCTTTGATCATGTGCACCACTTGCACGGGACTGGCTTCAATGGGACGCAAGCCGGCACTATTAAAGGTTTGCCATACCACGATGTCGCTGGCTGTGGTTGTGCCTGCGGGGGCAAGAGCGGTTTTTTCGGCAAGGGAAACCATTTGACCGCTATTTTCTTTGGCGGGCGGGGTGCTGCGACGGGCGGGACGGCTAGCTTTGGCCGTGGGTTCTTCGGGGGGTGGGGTTTGAGGCGTTTCAGTCATGGCGATCGCTCCTAATGCAATAATTCAATCCTACAGGTGAATTCGTATGCAAGCATTCTATATCTCTAGTCCTTGATCATAGCAGCCCAAGAGGAGTGCCAGCGGTTTGAGAGATTCCTTTCGGTGCAGGAATGGTTGGCTTTTCAAGCGTGCAGCAGAGGCATCATGTCGCTGGGTGCCCCTTGGCCAATCACTTTGCCACGATCCAGAACAATGGCACCGTCCGCTTGCGCCAGTTCATCGAGACGGTGGGTGACCCACAGTGCGGTGATCCCTTGGCTGTTGACCAGTTGGCGCACGTAGCCTAGGAGTTCCCGCTGGCTATCGGGGTCAAGGAGTGCCGTGGGTTCATCGAGCAATAGCACCCGACAATGGCGAGCGATCGCCCCGGCAATGGCTACCCGCTGTTTTTGGCCGCCACTGAGGGCATAGATGGGACGGCGTTCTAGCCCCTGTAAATTCACAGCTTGTAGGGCGGCACTGACGCGCTCGCGCACCTGCCAATAGTTGAGGGATTCACCATTGAGACTAAAGGCAATATCCGCACCGACACTGGGCATCACCAGTTGGTGATCGGGGTTCTGGAAGACAAAGCCAAGGGGTTGCTCCACATAGACTTCACCGCTTTGGGGCTGCAAGAGACCTCCCAAAATACGCACCAGTGTTGACTTACCACTGCCATTGCGGCCGAGGAGCATCCATAGTTGCCCCCGCGGGATTTCTAGGGACACCCGATCCAGCACTAAAACCTCTGGCGACCAGCCAAAGGAGACCTCTTTGAGATGAATTGCTGGGGGGATTGCCGCCATGGGTTTTTGGACAATGCTCATGTTTTTCGGTAGGGTGAGGATGACCCCCAATTGGGTTGTCGTGCACCAAGTAAGGGAGCGGCTATGCAAGATGGATTATACATTGTCCTCATCAGTATTCATGGTTTGATTCGGGGCGATCGCCTTGAACTAGGACGAGATGCCGATACGGGAGGACAAACCCGCTATGTGGTCGAACTGGCAAAAACCCTTGCAGCCCATCCCCGGGTGGCGCAGGTGGATTTGGTCACTCGTCTGATTCCCGATGCCAAGGTCAGCCCCGACTATGCCCAGCCCATTGAGCGAATTGGCGATCGCGCCCGCATTGTCCGCCTAGCCTGTGGTCCTCGCCGCTATTTGCGCAAGGAAGTGCTTTGGCCCTATTTAGACGTATTTGCCGATGAACTGTTGCGCCATCTCCGCCAAAGTGGCCGCATGCCCGATGTGATCCACAGTCACTATGCCGATGCCGGTTATGTGGGCTGCCGTGTTGCCGGTTGGTTGGGGGTTCCCCTTGTTCACACTGGGCATTCCCTCGGCCGGGTCAAGCGACAGCGACTCCTTGCCCAGGGTAGTAAGCCCGATGCCATTGAGGAGCAGTTTCACTTTACGACTCGCATTGAAGCCGAGGAGCAAACCCTTGCCAGTGCCGCACTCATTATTGCCAGTACCCATCAGGAGGTCGAAGAGCAGTATCGCCTCTACGATCAATACGATCCGGCACGGATGGCCGTTATTCCGCCGGGGGTAGATACCCGCCGTTTCTATCCAGGGCCTGTCCCTGCCGATTTACCCTTTCGCAAGGAATTGCGTCGCTTTTTAGTGGAACCGGAAAAGCCCTTTATCTTTTGCCTCTCCCGGCCAGTACCGCGCAAGAACGTGGCTGCGTTGCTCAACGTCTATGGCACTGATCCCTTTTTACAGGAGCGAGCGAATCTGGTCTTAGTACTCGGCAATCGCACCGATATTAGCAAGATGGAGGCCAGCCCTCGCCAAGTGTTGACCGAACTCTTTTTGCTGGTCGATCGCTATGACCTCTATGGCAAAGTCGCCTATCCGAAAACCCACACCAGTGATGAAGTCCCCGATCTTTACCGTTTAGCCGCGCAGCAACGGGGGGTCTTTATCAATCCTGCCCTCACTGAACCCTTTGGCTTGACGCTCATTGAAGCGGCTGCCTGTGGATTACCGATTTTGGCGACAGCGGATGGCGGGCCGCAGGAGATTCTCCGCCACTGTCGCAATGGGTTGCTCTTTGATGCCCTTGATCTAGAAGCCATTCGCAGTGCCTTGCATCAAGCCTTTCAAAGTGATAGCCAGTGGCAGACTTGGGCAGACAATGGCCTGAAGGGGGTACAAGCCCACTACTCTTGGCGCAGTCATGTGGAGATGTATCTGCACGCCCTTGCTCAACTGGCGGAAAAATCAGTCTTGCCCGTGTTGAGTGTGCAACGCCAACCGGCTCAGTACCAGAGTAATAAACTGCCAACGACGCTGACACGGAACCGCCTGCTCACCCTCGAACGCCTGTTGATTAGTGATATTGACAATACCTTGATTGGCGATCGCCCTGCCCTTGAGCGACTCTTAACACTTCTGCAACGCCGTCCTGAAATGGGCTTTGGGGTGGCAACGGGGCGTCATCTCGAAATTACCCTAGAGGTCCTCCATGAATGGGGCGTGCCGATTCCCGATGTTTTAATTACGTCCGTGGGCAGTGAAATTCACTATGGCCCTCACTTGGTTCCCGACACCAGTTGGCAGCAGCACATTAGCTATCGCTGGGAACCCCAACGGGTGAGAGACACCCTCGCCGATGTGGCAGGCCTGACGCTGCAACCCCCAGAAAATCAACGCTCCCACAAAATTAGCTACAACGTGGATACCACGGTTCTCCCCAGCATTACACCGGTGTTACGTTTGCTACGGCAGCAGAAACTCCATTGTCGGCCAATTTTCTCCCACAATCAGTTCTTGGATATTTTGCCCCTGCGTGCCTCTAAAGGCGATGCCCTGCGCTATCTTGCCCTCAAGTGGGGCTATCCGCTGCAAAAACTGTTGGTGGCTGGGGACTCTGGCAATGACGAGCAAATGCTGACGGGGAATACCCTTGCTGTTGTTGTGGGCAATCACAGTCCGGAATTGGAAAAGTTGCGCGATCGCCCCCATATTTACTTTGCCCAAGGTCACTATGCCCAAGGGATTCTCGAAGCGATTGAACACTATGGCTTCTAACGAAAAGCCTGCGATAACGTCAAACTAGAAATGCCCTTGGCGCGGTAATCGGCAAGAATCTGAGCCAGTGCCTCCACTGTCGGTTGTCGCGTGGGATTGAGTTTGGGATTGCTCTGCAGTGCCAAGTTGAACTCCGTGCCATCCTGCATCAGCCAGTGACTCCCCCGCTAGCACGCTAGAGAGCTTGGGTTCCTTGAATTAGCCATTCGCCACCAACATTGACTAAAGTAAAGCGTAGCGTTTGATAAAAATCTTGACCAGAGTTCATTATGTAGTGAAGATTTGCATCAACAACGGCTCTATCTGAAGTTAAACCGACAACTTCAGTACTATAAACATCAACGTACTGCACTTTAGTCCACCAATCGATGTATGAACCATAGCCGTTGGGGTGTGCTGAGGCATCATTTTGGAAAGAGCTGGTCAATTGATGCCACGCTGCCTCGTAATTGCCGGCGTTAATCAGAGCATAGTAATTTTCAACAAAAAGGCTGGGATCAGGGAGCAGCTCCGGGTCAAGCAGGACGCGTTCGCTAGCACTTGCAGGGGGTGGGGGCGTAGAAACAGTTTCTGGGGTTGGCAACGGAGATTCAATAGGGGGCGATTGGTCAGGAGTTTCTGCGACTTCAGTAGGGGAATTGGCTAGCGAGGGAGGGCGGGGTTCTAGGCGGTTCGACAGCAAAATTACAGCCATCGCTGCAAACATACTCCCAAAGGCAATCACAAGTGAGCCGAGGATGAACCACGGTGCGAATGATGACTGAGCTGTGGGTACTGATTGAGTCCCAGAGAAGGGTTGTCCTGTAGGCGTGGTAGAGAGGGGTGGGGGTGTGACAACCGGTTCATGGACAATACTGCCTGCCTCAATCATCCGCCAATGTTGATCCTGCCGTTCAACCCGTGCTGGCCTCAGCAATTGCCCTGACTTTTCACTGGGGTGCTGGGGTAACGTTCGCCGAAATAAGTAAGCATCGAAGTCTCCCCTATGCAAGGGAACAAGCCAAGACTGTTGATTGACATCTGTGATCACTAAATAGCTGGGATGAGCAGGACACTCAGTAAAAATGGCACCCTCGCTTTGAGAACCTGAAGGACGCACCAGTGTTCCATAGTTTTGCAGCTCTAACCAATCACTCTGCAAACCACTGTTGTACTTCTCAAGCAGCCAGTTGACCGACGGCGCTAAGCGAGGTGGTGGAGACTCCTCAGTAACCAGTTTAGTAATCAGTGGTGTTTCTAGCGCCTGCATCTCTAACGTTTTTTTTGTTTCTGTCTCTGCATCCGCTAGGGCAGCTTCGACTTCCTTGGCGGATTGATAGCGATCGCTGGGTGCAACGGCCAGCATCTTTGCCAAAACATCGCGAAACGTTGGTGTGATTTGGACATACTTTTGCCAATTCCAAGTGTGATGGTAGTTATCAAACAATTCCTTGGGATCTTTGCCCGTGAGTAAGACAATACAGGTCACTGCTAGGGCGTACAGATCGGAACTCGGAAAAACCTGCTCACCTCTAACTTGTTCTGGTGCGGCATAATGCGCTGTATAAATTTTTGTATGCCCCTTCGCAACTTCGGTAACACGGGAAATCTCCTTGACTGCACCAAAGTCAATGAGGTAAAGGCGACGCTGCCCCGGAAATTTACTGTTCTTTGCCGATTGGCGAATGATGTTTGCTGGCTTAATGTCTCGATGAATAGCCCCTTGATCGTGGATGTACTGCAAAACAGGTAGGAGATCCTTTAAGACCTCACGAACTTCCTCTTCACTCAAATAACCGCGATAGGCAAGTTCACACTCAAGCGTATCGCCATCAATAAATTCTTGAACCAGATAAAAATAGTGTTGTTCTGCTTTGCCTGTGCTGCTGCTCACCCGCTCCTGAAAGAAGGCAAATAGGGTAGGAATTTGGGGATGTTCCCCCAACGTTTCTAGGAGTCGCGCTTCTCGCTTGAATAAATTTTCTGCTTTTTGCAAGAGGTCTGGATTTGAGGTTTCAACTTGGAGCTGTTTAATCACACATTGGCGCTTGGCGGGCGTATCCAAATCTCGCCCTAGGTAAGTAATACCAAAGCCCCCCTGTCCCAACAGCTGTTGGGCAACATAGCGCCCCCGCAAAATCAAGGGCATGCCGCAGTTGGCGCAGTACTTTTGGCTAATGGTATCCACCAAGACATCCCCCTCTAGTTCAGGCAGGTCATTGTGGGGATGGGAACACTGGGGGCGGGTGCAGTAGATAAGCATGATTTTGCATCAAGAAGCACCACTTTATTCACGATTAAAACTGATCCAACACTTGGGTGACAACCTCAGGACTCACAGAAATGCCGTCAATCCCCAAATCAATTAACCACGGCAGCCAATGGGGATAGCGAGTGGGGGCTTCGCCACACAGATGGCATCCTAGGTGATGGGCTTTGGCCTGTTGAATCAATTGGGCGATCGCCCCCCTAACGGCAGGATGGTCTTCATTTAATTCCGGTAGTGTTGTTTCGCGATCAATGCCCAACAGCAGTTGGGTTAGATCATTGGTGCCAATCGTAATGCCAGCAACGCCAAGGTTGGCCAGATCAGACAGTAAAAATAAAATGGCCGGCACCTCCGCCATTACCCACAGTTCCACACCCGCCTTGGCTGTCAGACCATGCTGGGCAAGAGCCTTTTGACAATAGACCACCTCACTGACACTGCGGACAAAGGGAAGAATAATACGCAGCGGGCAGGCTTCTAAGCGGTGGGCGATCGCCAGCGCTGACAGTTCCAAATGAAACAGCTCTGGACAATGGCGATAGCGACTCACTCCCCGCAGCCCCCAATCCGTTGCCGGTTCAAACTGATGTCCCCCCAAGAGTTGGCGATAGTCGGCTGGCCGTAAATCCAATGTGCGATAAAAGAGGGGACGGGGGGCGATCGCCCGCATAAATTCACAGAGGTGCTGCACCCAGCGATCGCGCAACTGCTCAGCGTCCCCCTGCTCCAACCAATGACAGGGATGGCGATGATCCAAAAAGGCCAACAACATCAACTCTGAGCGCAATAGACCAATGCCATCACAGGGGAGCGATCGCAATAACCGCAGGGCACTGACTTGACTGACATTTACCATGACCGGCAACGGCAACCGCTTGACCGTTGGGAGTGAGGGCGTTTGCGGCGAGGGGGTCGCCACCACGGGCAATGGCTCTGGGGGCAGTTGATAGATAGACCCCCGATGACCATCGAGAAACAGCGTCATTCCTGAACTAATCTGCTGAGTCGCATTTACCACACCGACCACCGCTGGCCGTCCCAATTCCCGCGCCAGAATGGCACCATGACTGGTTAAGCCCCCCTGCTCACAAATCACACCAACCGCAGCACTCACGAGGGGCAACCAGTGGGGTGGAATACTTTTGCTCACCAAGATCTGCCCAGCAACAGCCGTAGGAGCACAGGGGTCTGTAACCACAAGGGCAGGGGCGATCGCCTGCCCCGGCGCAGCGGATAGCCCTTCAGCTATGAGGGTGCGCTCCACGGCCTGCGGCAAGGGCACCAGCGGCAGAGGTTCTGCTAAACACTGTCCCCACCAAACCTGTGTCTGACTGCGATGCCAAACCCAGAGATGGGACGCCGACCCGCGACAGGCCTGCTGCAAGTATTGTTCCTCTGCGGGCGTCAGCTCAATTCCCTTTGGGGGCAAAGGAATGCCGTGATGGGGGAGCGTCACACCGCTGGCGATCGCCGGCAACCTTGGATCACTCCCTGTCCACCAGCCTGAGGCAACAATGGTACTCAAGGGGTAAAGCAAAATCGCCACTTTGAGGTGACAAAAATCCCATCCCTGCTGCCAATAGGTATAGAGATTCTTGGCTTGGACAAGGGCAGCAAAGGCCGCTTCGATCGCCTGATGACCCAGGGGTAAACTGGGATGATGTAACACGGTTCCACGGCCTAGCCCCCAAGGTAAGTCCACCGCTTCCTGCCAAAGATAGGTGGTGAGAACAAGATGACGTTCTCCCCCCTGTTGTTGCCAAAAGTGATGACAAGCAGCAAAAATTGTTTCTAACTCCCCCACATCCAAAGGGGTTAATTCATGGGTCATCCTCAGTGCCAGTGCCTTGAAATCCGCCGCATTGGGGGGCACCTCTTGCCAGCGATCGCAGGCCGCGTGCCACAGGGGAATGACGCCAGAGCGTAACTGTTGCCAGACATTGGTGGAAATCAGCCAGACAGGATGAGGCGGTGGCAAGATTTTTTGCGCCTCTTGCAGGGCAACCAATGTTGGGGAAAGGGCTTCCGCTGGGTACTGTTGTAGGGGTTCCAGAAGGAGTGATGTCACAAATGCGTTTCCTTAATCGTCCTTGGGGGTCTGGGAGCGGACGATCCGACCTAGGGAGAACTCACTGTCCGTTTGCTGACGGCGACGAATGTTGAGGACATCAGTGATTTTTCTAATTTGCGCCAAGAGATGATCCAACTGCTTTGCATTCACAATATCAATACACAAATCAATAATCGCCGTGCGTCCCGGATCTGTGTGGACATTGGCTCGTCGCACATTAATTTGATTATCAGTTAAACGGGTCAAAATATCCTTAAGAATACCAACGCGATCAATCACCTCAATTTGCACATCCACAGGGTAGGTTTGGGGACGGCGTTGATTGACTTTTGTGTTCCAACTCACGGGAATCAGGCGATCGCTCGACACCGACTCTAGGTTGCTACAGCCCTGACGATGAATTGAAATACCCCGACTCCCCAGCGTCACCACGCCAATAATCGGTTCATCGGGCACAGGACAACAGCAGCCAGCAATGTGATAAACCAAGCCCTCCACCCCAAGAATCGGGGAATCACTGGGTTTCGTGGCGGCGGGTACACGGTTAACAGGGGCAGATTCTGAAGGCAGTTCCGGTGGGGTTGTCTCTGGACGCGCTAGGGTAATTGCCCGCAGCCGATTCACCACCAGATTCAACGTAATTTCGCCATAGCCCAAGGCGGCCACTAAATCATCGACACTTTGGTAGTTGCTGCGCTCTGCTACCTGTTGCATCTGCGGTGACTTCAGAAGGGCTTCTAGACCCGCTTTGCCCAGTTCCTTCTCCAGTAATTCCCGTCCCCGCTGCAGGTTTTCATCGCGGCGCGATCGCTTGTACCACTGCCGAATACGATTGCGTGCCGTTGTGGTTTTAACAAAGTTCAACCAGTCCAAACTGGGGTGGGCAGTTTTCTGGGTGATGATCTCAACTATGTCGCCATTGCGCAGTGGTGTATCCAAGGGCACCATCCGACCATTCACCCGTGCCCCAGCACAGTGATTCCCGACATCGGTGTGAATATGGTAGGCAAAGTCGAGGGGCGTCGCCCCCTGTTGCAGGGCAAGGACATCCCCTTGGGGCGTAAAGACGTAGACCTCCTTATCAAAGAGATCATCGCGAATGCTATCGAGATATTCTTGGGCATCCTTGAGGTCATTTTGCCAATCCAGCAGTTGCCGTAGCCAAGTGAATTTTTGATCGCGAGCACTCCACTGTTGCGGCAAGGAATGACCTGTTTCTTTATACTTCCAGTGGGCGGCAATCCCATACTCAGAGACATGGTGCATCGCCAATGTGCGAATTTGCACCTCCAAGGGGCGCCCCCCAAGACCAATAACCACCGTGTGCAGTGATTGATACTGGTTGGGTTTGGGCAAGCTGATGTAGTCCTTGAACCGCCCTGGCACGGAAAGGAAACAGTCATGGACGACGGCAAGGGCACGATAGCACTCATCCTTTGTGGCCACCAGAATGCGAATGCCCGCCACATCATAGATTTCATGGAATTCTTTTTGCTGCCGCATCATTTTTTGATAGATGCTGTAGAGGTGTTTGGGACGGCCACTAATTTCTAAGTATCCAAAGCCCATTCCCGATAAGCGGTCATAGAGAATTTGAATCGCCTGCTGCAGTTGTGCCTCGCGATTAGCGCGTTTTTCCGCCACCAGTTCCTGAATGCGGCGGTAGGCTTCTGGCTCTAAATACTTAAAGGCTAAATCCTCTAGCTCCCACTTGATCCGCCAAATCCCCAAGCGATTGGCCAAGGGGGCAAAGACATCACGGGTTTCTTGGGCAATGGCACGGCGGCGATCTTCCGGTAGATACTCTAGGGTGCGCATATTGTGCAGGCGATCGGCCAGCTTGACAACGATGACCCGAATATCTTGCGCCATCGCCAAAAACATGCGTCGGAAACTTTCCGCTTGCCGCTCCGTCTTACTGGAGAAGTTAAACTTCGAGAGCTTAGTGACCCCCTCCACCAGTCGCCGCACCTCGGCACCAAAATTGGCTTCTAGCTCCTCTGCCGTAACAGCGGTATCCTCAATCACATCGTGGAGAAACCCCGCCGCCAAAAGAGCAGGCCCCCCGCCTAAATCTCGCAGAATACTTGCCACTGCCACAGGATGGGCAATGTAGGGTTCCCCAGACGCCCGCCGCTGTCCTTGGTGTAGGTCGTAGGCAAATTGAAACGCTCGACAGACTAAATCATCCCCATTCTCAGGCTCTGGATTTCGCAGGCACGTCGCTAACCAATCGGGTAATTCAATATCAGTCGGCAAGCTAGGTGCAAAAGCGTTCATAGCAGCAGGCGATCGGGAGAGCAGCACAGTGGATTCGAGTACGTATATTTTAGTTCAATTTCATGCCTATCGCGCGAATCCTGATCGTAAAGACGTTCCTAAACCCTCTCAAGTTTTACAGCTAGGGATTGTTCAATTTTGATCTCCTTTAACATAAAAATTAAGGACTTTAATCAGCAAGGGGGAAGCGTATCGTGGGGGTCTCACTCACACCAATGACACGGCACTACATTCTGCGTTTACTCAATCAAGGAAGCGATATTTTTGCCCTCGCCGGTCAAAGTTTAGAGAAAGCAGCGGGCGATCGCGAAGCGTCCCTTGGGGGCGATCGCGAGAACGATATTCTAAATCGCCTAGAATCCCTTGCCCCCTCAGAATTAGCAGCTGTAGAGATGATTGTGCGCCTCCACCGCTCCCTCAGCAACGAGGGGAATGAGGGGTCTCACCGACAGATGCAATTCAAAAGCCTTGAGGAAAAACTATGGCGGATTTTAGGTATGGACTGCCCCTCTGAGAGCCCTCAAGCTGCGCCTAGGGAGCCAGTCATCCCTGTCAAAGAGCAGCCGTCTTTAACGGTGGCTCAAGCCCTCGATCACTTGAACCGCGTCAGTGAATTAGCCCAAAAATACCTTGGCAAAGTCATCGTCGCGAATTACTGGCGAGCCTGCCGCCCTTCTAGTAGTTGGTTTGCTGATTTTGTTGTTACCGATGATGGCTACATCACCTACCACGGGTCGTTAGGAACTGGGAAGACTCTTGTGAACCCAACTCAACAGCAGCAGTTGGAAACATGGTTAGTGAGTTTTGTGGATCAATGTCGCCGTATTCTCCCCCTCTTTCGACAGGATCTGCAAAAGGCAAGACTCTCGGGTTCGTCCCTAGAACCTGAATCAGAGATTACTGCTGTTGCAGATAAGCGCTAGCCCCTAGGGTTTGCAGTTTTTGATTCTTGGCGGTCACCGTCGCGGCCAACTCTTGACGATAGGCCATCACTTGCTCCAGCAGCTTTGGATCATGACTGGCCAATAGTTGGACGGCCAATAGGCCTGCATTTTGGGCATTGCCAATGGCAACCGTCGCCACGGGAATCCCAGCCGGCATCTGCACAATGGAGTAGAGGGAGTCCAGCCCCTGTAAGTGTCGGCTCGGTACGGGTACGCCAATCACGGGTAGGGGAGTTAAGGCAGCAATCATGCCGGGCAAGTGGGCAGCGCCACCGGCACCCGCAATAATGACTTTCAGACCCCGCTGATGGGCATTTTGGGCAAACTCGACCATGGCAAGGGGCGTGCGGTGAGCCGAGAGAATCGCCACTTCATGGGGAATGCCAAAGCGTTCACAGATGGCGATCGCCCCCTGCAGGGTTGGCAAATCCGAATCACTGCCCATGACAATGGCAACCAGCGGCATCTCTGACATCCCTCTTTCCTACTCCCTCAGCAAACGGTGCAACCTCATCCTACAGCCCTTTTCACAGGAGCGAGATATTATTTCTCTATGATTACTGCTGCTGCGATTAAGCAATTTGCCCATCAGTTGGGGTTCCATCGGGTGGGGATTGTGGATTTGCGCGCCTATACCCATGACCATCCTTCTGGGGTGGCTGCCCTACAACGCTGGTTAGCCCAAGGCTTCCAAGGGGAGATGGCGTGGATGGCCAACCCGCGGCGACA
Organism: Thermosynechococcus sp. TG215; assembly: GCF_031583455.1. NCBI lineage: Bacteria > Bacillati > Cyanobacteriota > Cyanophyceae > Acaryochloridales > Thermosynechococcaceae > Thermosynechococcus > Thermosynechococcus sp. TG215. The sequence goes on from NZ_CP134178.1 coordinate 2,652,551, forward strand.
GGAGATTCAAGCCGTCCTGACGGGAGCGCGATCGGTGATTTCCGTTGCCCTCAATTACTATCAGCCTGATCCAGAGCCACCCCCTAAGGTGAAAATTGCCCGCTATGCGTGGGGGCGGGATTACCATCGGGTTTTGGGAAAACGCTTGCAAGCCCTAGGGCAATGGCTGCAGGCTCAGGTACCTGAAATGGACTACCGTTGGTATGTGGATACAGGCCCGGTACAGGACAAAGTGTGGGCGGAGCAGGCGGGAATTGGCTGGATTGGCAAGCACAGTAATGTGATTTCGCGGCAGTATGGCTCGTGGATTTTCTTGGGAGAGTTAATCACCACGTTGGAGTTGACGGGCGATCGCCCCCACACTAATCACTGCGGCACCTGTACCCGTTGCTTGGCCGCCTGTCCCACCGGCGCCATTGTTGAACCCTATGTGGTGGATGCCAACCGCTGCATTGCCTACCACACGATCGAAAGCCGTGCCCCGGAAATTCCCCCCGCCATTGCTGCTCATTTAGAAGGCTGGGTTGCCGGCTGTGACATTTGCCAGGAAGTGTGTCCTTGGAATCAACGCTTTGCTCAACCCACGGATGTGGCCGACTTTGCCCCGCGATCGCCCCTCTTGAAGACTTCTCTAGAGGAACTCGCCACCCTCAGCGATGCAGCATGGGATGAACTCACCCGTGGTTCTGCCCTACGGCGAATTAAACCCGCCCAATGGCGCCGCAATGCCCAAGCGGTGCTGTCTGCCAATCGGTATGATGAAAAATGATTCAATGCGGAGGCTCACCTATGGTTCGACGACGCTCCACCCCTTGGATTCATCGTTGGTCACGGTGGTTGATTGGCGGGGTTGCCCTCGCTGGCATGGTGGTGACCGCCTACCTGACGATCGCCAAGCTGACCAATCAAGAGGTCACTTGTCCCACCGATGGCTGTGACATTGTCCTCAATAGTCCTTGGGCAACCGTGTTTGGTATTCCCCTCTCCCTCATTGGCTTTGTCGCCTACACGGGGATGCTGTCGTTGGCGGCCCTGCCCCTGTTGTTGAACCAGCCGCAGCAAAAAGAACTCCGCCGCAATGCTGAAAACACCACTTGGCTTTTGCTCTTTCTGGGGGCAACGGCCATGGCCAGCTTCAGCAGTTACCTCATGTATATCTTGGTTACAGAGATTAAGGCCACTTGTCCCTATTGCATTGCCTCAGCCGTCTTTAGCTTTACATTTTTAATCTTGACGATTATTGGTCGTGAATGGAGCGATCGCGGCCAACTCTTTTTCAATGGCGTGATTACTGCTGTGATTACGCTGGTGGCCGTCTTTGGCATCTATAATGCCCGCATGGCCAACCCTGAGGGTCCTGGCATCCCCATCGTCAATACCTCAGGTGCGGCGGAAATGGCCCTCGCTCGCCATCTCACCCAAGTGGGAGCGGTTATGTATGGTGCCTATTGGTGTAGCCACTGCCACGATCAAAAGGAACTCTTTGGTAAGCAGGCAGTACGGGAACTCAACTATGTTGAATGTGACCCCAATGGTGCCAATCCCCAAGTGGAACGCTGCCGTGCCAAGGGAATTCAGGGCTATCCCACATGGGAAATCAACGATCAGCTTTACTCCGGCACGCGATCGCTCAGTGAACTCAGTCGGCTGAGTCAATACACAGGCCCGATGAACTTCAAGAACCAATAGGGGCAAGGAACCGCAGTGATAGAATGAAGCCAACCGGGCACTACGCAGGTTTTTTATGCTTTCTATTGATACAGCCGCCGAACCCGCCAAGGCTCCTTTTGCCACACCACCTGCCCTTGCCAACATCTTAGTGGTTGAAGATGAAGACCTGATTCGGGAAACCCTTGTCCTTGCTTTGCAGGAGGAAGGCTACCATACCCTTGTGGCCAGTGATGGTTATGAGGCTCTCAATCTCATTAATACCTATCTCTTGACGGATACTAATCCTGAAAAGGCAGAGGTGCATTTGATCATCCTAGATGTCATGCTGCCGGGCATCAATGGATTAGACCTATGCCGCTTAATTCGCCGTGAAGGCTGTACAGTTCCCATTCTCATGATCAGTGCCAAAGGCAGTGAAATTGATCGAGTGGTTGGCCTTGAAATTGGTGCCGATGACTACTTGGCCAAGCCCTTTGGCATGCGGGAGATGCTGGCGCGCTGTCGTGCCCTATTGCGGCGGACGCAAATTCAACAGGCTACAGTGCCAACGGTGCTGCGCTTTCGCGATCTCTGCCTCTATTCCCAAGAATGCCGCGTAACCCTGCGGGGCAAGGAGATCAATCTCTCCCCCAAAGAATATAAACTGCTTGAACTGTTTATGCGTCACCCTCGCCGCGTTTGGCCACGGGAGCAGTTACTCGATCAAGTGTGGGGGCATGACTTTATTGGCGATAGCAAAACGGTTGATGTCCACATCCGCTGGCTGCGGGAGAAAATTGAAACCGATCCCAGTCATCCCCAATACATTCTTACGGTGCGCGGTTTTGGTTATCGTTTTGGTTGAGACTCAGTAAAACAATCCCCATCAAAGCTGCCGGTAAAAGGAGCAGTAAAGTAATTAGCCCCAAATTTGGCGGCAAGGGATAGAGGGGGGCAATAAATTTAATGCCTAGGGCCATGAAGAGCGACACCAGCAAAACCGCCGATAACCACCTTAGTTCTGACAGCCAAGGTGTCATGTTATTTCTCCATCCCTAGGGCACTTTCAAGGGCAGTGGCCATGATGGCAGTGGGGGCGGGTTGGCCAATCCAGTACTCCAAGGCTGCGGCTCCCTGATGGAGAAGCATGGCAAGGCCGTCGAAGGTTTGCAGTCCCCGTGCCATCGCTAATTGCAAAAGAAGGGTGGGGCGAGGTTTGTAGATGAGGTCATAGACAATGGCGGTGGTGGGCAATCGTGCCAAGTCCTCGGCTGTGAGGGGGGTGGTGCCAGTATGGGGACTCATGCCAATGGGGGTGGTATTGACCACAAGGCTGACTTTCTCCAAACAACTGACCCGCTCTGACCATAAAAGGGGATGGAGCGTGATCTGTGGCCAACTGGCAACAAAGGCCTCTAGCCGTTCCCCTTGGCGACCACTGATATAGATCTGCCGACAGCCCAAGTCATAACAGGCAGTGACCACGGCTCGCGCGGCACCCCCATAGCCCAAGACTAAAACAGCAATCTCCGACCACGGGTAGGACTGTTGCCGCAGTGGTGCCAAGAAGCCATGCACATCGGTATTGGTACCCACCCATCCCTTTTCACTGCGATAGACGGTGTTGACTGCCCCCACCTGCTGTGCGAGGTCGCTGACATCCGCCAAATAGGGAAGGATGGTTTCTTTGTGGGGAAGGGTGACATTAAAGCCAACGACATTCAGGGCATCGAGGCCAGCGATCGCCACCCCCAACTGCTGCGGCTTCACCCAAAAGGGCACATAGACATAGTCCAGACCCAAATGCTCCAACGCGGCATTGTGCATTGCCGGTGAGAGGGTGTGGGCAATCGGGTCGCCAATCACCCCCAGAAGCTGGGTGTGGCCAGAGATCTTCGGCATCCGCTCCTAAACCGCCTCGTGATCTTTTTCGCTGGTGCGGATGCGAATGACCTGCTCAACGGGCGTCACAAAAATTTTGCCGTCGCCAATTTCCCCCGTGCGGGCAGCCTCAATAATTTTCGCCACGACCATATCCACTTGACTGTCTTCAACGACAATCTCAATTTTTAACTTTTGTAAAAATTCTACTGTGTATTCGGAGCCGCGGTAGCGCTCGGTTTGCCCCTTTTGCCGCCCAAAGCCGCGTACTTCGGAGACGGTCATGCCGACAATGCCCGCATTGACAAGGGCGATCTTGACTTCATCCAGTTTGAAGGGACGAATAATGGCTTCTACCTTTTTCAATGTCAAACTCCTTCTTTATGGCAACGGGCTAATCTTTATTTAGCATTGGCAAAAGAGTATAGCGTGTAGCAATAACTACATTATCTCCAATCCTCGGGCGATCGCCCAATGGCAAGGTCTCGCGCTGGCTCCAGAAAATAAGCTCTAATAGGGAAGGTAATTGAGAGGGAGTCAAGCATGGGGTGGCAGCGACCCGATGGCCGTCAACCACAGGAATTGCGATCGCACCAGTTTCAGCGGCATTTCACCCAATTTGCCTTAGGTTCAGTGCTCGCCCAAGCGGGGCAAACTCAAGTGTTGTGCACTGTTAGTCTCAAGGAAGGCGTACCCAAGTTTTTAGAAGGCACAGGCCAAGGCTGGCTCACCGCAGAGTACCGCATGCTACCCAGTGCAACGCGGCCACGGCAAGAGCGAGAATTTCTCAAACTCTCTGGGCGCACCCAAGAAATTCAACGCCTGATTGGTCGTAGCTTACGCTCTGCTTTGGACTTATCCTTACTGGGGGAGCGCACGCTCATTGTGGATGCGGATGTGCTCCAAGCCGATGCCGGCACGCGATCGCTGGCGATTACAGGGGGCTACATTGCCCTTGTGGATGCCCTGAGTACCTTACTTCAGGAAGGGGTACTTAGCGAATCTCCCCTATGTCATCAGGTGGCGGCAGTCTCTGTGGGGCTGATTGATGGCGACCCCTATTTGGATTTGAGCTACGCTGAGGATGTGGCAGCCAGTGTCGATTTCAATGTCGTGATGACGGCCAATGGTCAGTTCATTGAGGTTCAAGGTACAGCAGAGATCGGTTCCTTTGATCGGCCAACCCTCGATCGCCTTCTCGATGTCGCCAGCCAAGGGATTCAAGAACTCATTGAGATTCAACAGCAGGTCCTAGCGGCAAGCCATGAGTGAGCAGGCCATTTACCTCGGACACATCGTCAAGTCCAACTCCCACTGCGATTATGTGGCGCAACTGGTGGATCGCTTGGATGTGCCCCACCCCCCCGCCCCAGAAGACTATGGCTTTGGTCGCTTTGTCAAGCTCGAGGATGAGCAGCGCCACTGGGCAGTCGGGGTCATTTACAACTCTCAACTGTTGAATCCCCAGTTCCATCAGATCAGCCCGCGCCTCACCACCAATGCCGACACCTTTCTCAGTCCCGATTTGGTCAGTGAAACCCGTACACTGCTGTGGATTGCCCTCATTGGTCATTTGGTGACTACTGAGGATCGCCTCTATGGCCAGCAGGGGATGCCCACCCTTGTGGTGCCTGTGAATACGCCCGTGTGGCAATTGACCACTGCTGAGGTGTTGGCCTTTCATCGCAGTGCCCAAGGTCAAGCCCAGTTTCGCTACTATGCCCATTTGTTACGCTCAACGGGGAACTATGCCGCACCCTTGTTGGGGCAAATTCTGGAAACCATTACGCCACTGTTCAGTGGAACTGAACGGCGATCGCTCGAAATTATCAACAAAGAGTTGGCTTGGCGGCATACCTTAGGCACTTTGCGCTAAGACTGGACACAGAAATTGGGGTTTTGCAAATAAACTTCATGAAAAATCCTATGCAATGGTGACAAATTAGCGATACATCTGCTAAGGTCATTAAGTGTGTGAGGAGCGAACCAGTTAAGGGCACCGAGACGAAACACGGCCAGTCGTCGGTGCTCTTTCTGATTTTGAGGCTATGCTGGCACGGGTTTGGAGTGCTGCCGTTCTAGGAATTGACGCGATTCCCGTCGGCGTCGAAGTAGATGTTTCTGGCGGCTTACCGGGGATTGTGGTGGTGGGTCTGCCCGATGCGGGTGTGCAAGAGGCACGGGAGCGCGTTAAGGCGGCGATTCGCAATGCCGGTTTTAGCTTCCCAATGCGGCGCATTGTCGTTAATCTCACCCCCGCCGATTTACGTAAGGAAGGCCCCAGCTTTGATCTCCCGATTAGCATTGGCATCCTAGCCGCTTCAGGACAGGTTGCAACGGATTTACTCGGCGATCATCTCTTTCTCGGCGAAGTGTCCCTCGATGGCACCTTGCAACCCGTGGCAGGGGTACTGGCGATCGCCATTGCGGCGCAAGCCCAAGGCATGACCGGTCTCGTGGTGCCCATGGCCAATGTCACTGAAGCAGCGGTGGTGCAGGGGCTAAAGGTCTATGGTTGCCACACCCTCGCCGAAGTCGCAGCCTTTTTGAATGACCCCAACTCGCGATCGCCAGCAGCCAATTCCCTAAGTTTGCATGCTCCACCCTCTGCCCGCTCTGGTCTTGACCTTAAGGACGTGAAGGGGCAGTATCAAGCGCGGCGTGCCCTCGAAATTGCGGCTGCGGGTGGGCACAATCTCATCTTTGTCGGGCCACCGGGCAGTGGCAAAACAATGTTGGCACGGCGGTTACCCACCATCTTGCCGCCCTTGACCTTTGAGGAAGCCCTTGAAGTCACCAAAATTCACTCCGTGGCTGGACTGCTCAAAGAACGCGGCCAATTGCTCCAAGAACCCCCTTTTCGGAGTCCGCACCATTCTGCCTCTGGCCCTGCCCTTGTGGGCGGTGGCAGTTATCCGCGTCCGGGGGAAATCTCCCTTGCCCATCGGGGGGTGCTCTTTCTTGATGAATTAACGGAATTCAAGCGGGATGTGTTGGAGTTTTTGCGGCAGCCCCTTGAAGATGGCCAAGTCACCATTGCCCGCACCCGCCAATCCGTGGTGTTCCCGGCGCAATTTACCCTCGTGGCCAGCACCAATCCCTGCCCCTGTGGCTACTATGGCGATCCAGTGCAACCCTGTACCTGCTCGCCGCGCCAGCGAGAACAGTATTGGGCAAAGCTCTCTGGCCCCCTGCTGGATCGCATTGATCTGCAAGTGAGTGTCAGCCGCCTCAAGCCCGAGGAAATGACCCGCCAAACCCTAGGGGAAGATTCAGCCACGGTACGGCAGCGGGTCTTGGCGGCACGCCAACGCGCCCAACAGCGATTTGCTCAAGAACCCACTCTCCACTGCAACGCCCAAATGCAAAGTCGCCATCTGCGCCAGTGGTGTCGTTTGGATGAGCCTTCCACCAAGCTCCTAGAAAGGGCGATCGCCCAACTGGGGCTCTCGGCACGCGCCACAGACCGTATCCTAAAAGTAGCCCGTACCATTGCTGATCTGGCCGACTGTGAAACGATTGCCGCTGCTCACGTGGCCGAAGCCATTCAATACCGCATGCTCGATCGCCTGCAATAGACACGGCTGGTTTGCGCTGCTGCTGGGTTGCTTAGCCCTACTGCTCATCGGCTGTACAACGGCGACCCAATCTGCGAAGCCGATTGAACTCGTGTTTTGGCATGGGGTCAACCCACCCGCCAACCGCGTGGTCCTCCAGCGTCTTGTGGATCGCTTCAACGCCCGCCATCCCCAGATTCATGTCCAAGCTCTCTACGTTGGCCAACCCGACCAGCAGTTACCGAAAATTCTGGCCGCAGTGGTGGGCAATGCCGCACCGGATCTGCTCTGGTATAACCCCACGATCACGGGTCAATTTGTTGATCTGGGTGCCCTGCGTCCCCTTGATGACTGGTGGCAAGCCTCCCCCTACCGCGATCAAGTTAGTCCTGCCCTGATACCAACAATGCGCTACGGCAACCATTACTGGTCTATTCCCTTTGCCACCAACAACCTTGGAATTTTTTATCGTCCCAGTTTATTGGCTGCCGCCGGCGTGAAAACACTGCCCAGCACATGGCAGGAATTAGAGCAGGTCAGCCAAACCCTAAAGGCACAGGGCATCACCCCACTACTCCTTGCCCTTGGCCAAGGGGAATTTGCCGTCTTTACTTGGTTGCCCTTCTTTTGGAGTGCGGGTGGCAGTCTCGGAGACACACCAGAAAGCGCCCACATTGACACACCCCCCGCGATCGCGGCTCTTGAGTTTTGGCAACGCCTGCGACAAGAAGGCTTAGCGACACTCTCTGCCCCGGAACGTGGTTATGAACTGGATCAATTGATTCGTGGCGAGGTGGCGATGCAAATGACAGGGCCTTGGACGTTGGCGCAACTCCAACAGTCGGGGGTGGATTTTGGCGTTCTACCCATGCCCGCCCTCAAAACCGCCGCAACTGCACTGGGGGGCGAAAATCTCTTTGTCTTTCGCTCAACACCGCAACGGGAAGAGGCTGCTCTAGCCTTTTTGGACTACGTTCTCAGTGAAGAATTTCAGACGGAGTGGGCTTTGGGCACAGGGTATTTGCCCGTGAATGAACGGGTGCGTACCAACGATCGCTATCAGGCCTTTGTGGCACAGCAACCTGCGCTTCGTGTTTTTCTAGATCAGATGGCCGCTGCTCAGGCACGTCCCAACTTCCGTGGTTATACCCGCTTTTCCCAAACCCTTGGACGAGCGATCGAAAGCGTTCTCCTTGGCAAATCAACCCCGAAAACCGCAGTGGAAACCGCAGAGCAACGTTGGCAACTGATGCGCCCGCGTTAAAAGAGACTACCCGCCGCCTTGACCATATTGGCTGGGTTAAAGGCATCCATGGCAGCGGTGGCCTCATAACCACAGTGCACCATGCAGTCACGGCACTTGGGATTGCCACTTTTGTGGCCATACTTCTCCCAATCGGTATTTTCAATCAGTTCCTTCCAAGTTTTGTAATGCCCCTCATTGAGGAGATAGCAGGGTTTTTGCCAACCCAAGACGCTATAGCTGGGCATTCCCCAAGGGGTACACTCATAGTCCTTTTCACCGACCAAGAAATCAAGGAAGAGGGGATTGTGGTTAAAGTTCCATTTCTTCTGACCCGCGCGGTAAGGGGCGAGAATTTCGCGGAAGAGGGCACGGGTTTGCTCCCGTTTGAGGAAGTGCTCCTGATCCGGTGCCCACTCATAGGCATAGCCCGGCGAGATCATCATGCCATCCACCCCTAGGGAACTGACAAAGTCAAAGAACTCCTGCATTTCCTTAGGATCCACCCCTTCAAAAATTGTCGTATTGGTGGTGACACGGAAGCCCTTGGCTTTAGCCGCTTTAATCGCTTTCACCGCAATATCAAAGACCCCTTTGCGATCCACGCATTTGTCGTGCCACTCCCGCAGACCATCGAGGTGAACGCTGAAGCTAAAGTAGGGGGAGGGCTTGAATTTGTGGAGATTTTCCTCTAGAAGAATACCGTTGGTGCACAGATAAACAAACTTCCGCCGTGCCACCAAGCCACTGACAATTTCATCAATTTGCGGGTGCAGCAGGGGTTCCCCACCGGGAATGGCAACAATCGGTGCACCACATTCTTCAACGGCGCGGAAGCATTCCTCTGGGGTGAGATATTTGCGCAGGACTTCAAGGGGATGCTGAATTTTACCGCAGCCCGAACAGGCGAGATTACAGCGAAAGAGAGGCTCAAGCATCAAGGTGAGGGGAAAGCGCTTTTTGCCCTGTAGGCGTTGTGAGATGATATAGGTCGCGACTTCCACTGCCTGCTTGATGTGGACTCCCATGGGCAATTCTCCTCAATGTGGCTAATTTTCTAGCCAAGACGCTTAATAGATGTTTATAGTTGTAGCAGCTTTGTGGGCGATCGCCAAAGTGTCCTATCAGGTTTGCAAAGTGGCACACTATGCTCGTGCTCAAGAGGCTAGCGGCAGCGACAGTGAAAATTTTTGCAAAATCCCCTAGCCAATCTTGACAGAGATACCTATAATCAGAGACCATTAGAGGTACTGTAGAAAAATCCCTTTTGCTTAACCTCCATAGCCTAAGAGACCAAAGGTTAAGCATAGACTTTCATCAAGGCTGGCATGGGGTGACATCTTTTCCTTCTGCAAGTCGTGCAGAGCTTTTTAGGTATCACCAGAGTTGCGTTCCGCGTTCCAATGCCAACCCACCTCTACAGGAACCCTTTTCCCAACCATCTTAAAGCCAAACTTGCACGCGTCCCTTACAGGGGCAAGAGTGGCTCAACACTGTGCTAGATGCCTTTAGCCCATTCATGCTGACGTTTATTTTGTTAAGAAATTCTAAGGATAATGAATGCCTAAGCAAATTATTATTGCCGAGGAACATCGGCTAGCGGCGGTCTTTGCCGAAGATCAAATTCAAGAATTAATCGTGGCCACGGGCACCCATCAGGTGGGGGACATCTACCTTGGGGTGGTTGAAAATGTCCTACCGGGCATTGATGCTGCCTTTGTCAACTTGGGGGATGCCTCCCGTAATGGCTTTATCCATGTCACTGACCTTGGCCCATTGCGCCTGAAGCGAACGGCTGGGGCAATCACGGAATTGCTCGCACCGCAGCAAAAAGTGCTGGTTCAGGTCATGAAGGAACCCACGGGCACCAAGGGGCCACGGCTGACGGGAAATATTTCGTTGCCTGGGCGCTATCTCGTGCTGATGCCCTATGGTCGGGGGGTGAATCTATCGCGACGGATTACCAATGAGGCGGAACGGCATCGGCTACGTGCCCTGGGCATTTTGGTCAAACCCGCTGGCATGGGGCTACTGGTGCGTACAGAGGCTGAGGGTGTCTCCGAAGAGGCCATACTTGAGGATCTGGAACTCCTGCAACGGCAGTGGGAAACGATCCAACAGCAGGCGGCCTCCAGCCGTCCTCCCCAGCTTCTGGGGCGCGATGATGACTTTATCCAAAAAGTGTTGCGGGATGTCTATAGCAGTGATGTCAACCGCATTGTGGTGGATACTCCGGATGGGGTCAAACGGGTCAAACAGCACCTGAAAAACTGGAATGTCAATAAGCCGGTGGGGGTTCTCATTGACTATCACCAAGAACCCATTCCCATTTTGGATTACTTTCGGGTGAATGCTGCCATCCGTGAAGCCCTGAAACCCCGTGTGGATTTGCCCTCCGGTGGCTATATCATCATTCAACCAACAGAGGCACTGACGGTCATTGATGTGAACTCTGGTTCATTCACTAGTTCAGCCACCTCGCGGGAAACAGTGCTGTGGACGAACTGCGAAGCGGCTACGGAGATTGCTCGCCAACTGCGACTGCGCAATATTGCTGGCGTGATCATTGTGGATTTTATTGACATGGATTCCCGCCGCGACCAGTTGCAACTGCTGGAGCACTTTAGTAAAGCCCTGCGTGCTGATAAAGCTCGCCCCCAAATTGCTCAACTCTCAGAACTGGGGCTGGTGGAACTGACCCGCAAACGTCAAGGGCAAAATATCTATGAACTTTTTGGCCGTCCCTGTAGTGCCTGCGGTGGCTTGGGTCACTTGGTGCATTTACCCGGTGAACCGGAGGATAGCCCCGGCGAAATTGTCGAGCGATCGCCCATGCCGCGTCCACCGGAGCCACGCCGCAGTTTAGAATCCCGCACTGAACCCAATGGCTTTGCCAGTAGCAGTCTAGAGACCCAACTCATTAACCACCCTGACTATCAAGCGGTAGGGGGTATTCGCCCGCGTGCTTCCCGCAGTAGTCATCCACCAACCCCTCGCAGTCCTCGTCGTGCCTCTGAAAATGGCAATGGTCGCAAGGTGATTACCACGCCTACAGAAACGGCGCCGCCGCCAGTGGTCAAAGTGGAGAGCCGTCCGCTGCGCCCTGCCCGTCCTAGCCGCTCTGAACCAGCGGAAGTGATTACCGTAACAATGACGGATCAAGAGCAGGCGGTCTATGCGGAAATGGGAATTTCACCCCTTGTGTTGCACTCTGAGGAGGTGAAGAATCCGCGGGGAACGATTGTGATGGTGGCACGCCCCGGCCAAGACCCCCTACCCCTGCCCCAGAAAACTGCACGACCCGTTAGTGAGGGAATGCCTGAGGATATCCCAGAGACTGCTGATGAGCCGCCCGCCCCTGTGGTTAGCACGATTAATGTCGAGCCGATTCCAGCCACTGCGCTGCTCAATACCAGTGAGCCAGAAGTCACGACCGAGTCTGAATCCGGCGGGGAAGCATCCACCCCAGAGGCCTCCGTGCCCGCAGGTCGGCGGCGGCGGCGACGGGTCACCACTAGCGAGCAGCTCTCCCTCGATGCCAATACTTAGGCTCAGCAATGTTGGGGGATCTAGACCCTGCCCTCATCCAAGAGTGGCTCAAGGCTGCATCGGCAGAACTTCCTCAGGGGGAACCCCTTCAACGGCTACCGCGGGTGGGGTCTGAAGCTTTTGCCTTTGCCCTTGTTACCCCAAAGCACCAGTTTACCCTTGGGCGTTCCAATTTGCGCTTTCCCTTAATGAGCGCAATTAAGCCCTTCTTGCTGCTGTATGCCTTGACGCTGTGGCAGGAGCAGGTGTGGACGTGGGTGGGACAGCGCCCCTCAGATTACCCCTATAACTCTGTGTTGCAGTTAACCCTTGATCAGGGGTGGCCGCGCAATCCCATGATTAATAGTGGAGCGATCGCCCTTGCTAGCCAATTGGCTGATGTTGGCGGTGTTGCGGTCTTTCAGACTTGGCTCAATGAGTGTGCGGGTACGCAGTTGCAGGTGGATCAGGAGGTGTTAGCAGCCGTTTATCGCCATCCCAACTGGCAAAATCGCACCCTTGCCCACTGTTTAGTGGAGTCTGGACGCATTGCCGATGCCGGGGTTGCCCTTGAGATCTACAATCAGGTGTGCTGTTTCCAAGGAACGATTGAGGAAGTGGCGCGCTTGGGTCTCCTGTTGGCACTGCCCCATGACAAGGTGAGCGATCGCCATCGTCAGCAGGTGAATGTGCTCATGCTCACCTGTGGCCTCTACGAGGACTCCCCCCGCTATGCCCTAGAAATTGGCTTGCCCGTGAAATCGGGTGTGAGTGGTGTGATTTTGGCCATTGTGCCGCGACAGGGGGCGATCGCCTGCTACAGTCCACCCCTCGATCGCAGTGGCAACTCGATTTTGGGTCTATACCTGCTCCAGCGCATCAGCCGCCACCTCGGCCTCAGTCCCTTGGGCTAACTGCACCACCAAGCGGCGATCCGGTTCCTCTCCATAACTAAAGGTTTCAAGGCGATCGCTCTCTACCTTGATGAGACTGTGAACAACACGCCGCTCTGCTGCAGATAGGGAGCGAATTTCAACGGGTTTACCGGTGTCGAGGACTTGGGCAGCCACCTGATGGGCAATCTCCTGCAACTGGCGATAACGGGCGCGGCGATAGCCCGCCAATTCCAAGGTAAAAGCCGTTTGCTCCTCCCGCGATCGCCCCAAATTCAACGTGGCATTGAGCAGATATTGCAACGCATCGAGAGCTTTGGCATTGTTGGCCAGCAGGGATTCAATTTGCGCAGCACTCAGGGACTGGCGATCGATCTCTAGCCAGTGCCCCGGCACCACACTTGCCAAAGGGGACTCCACCACAGAAACGGTTGTCTTAAAGCCTGCTAGAGCAAGCACCTGTTCCAGCCACGCACACCCCGCAGCAATTGGATCAGCGGTCATGCCTCCCCTCAACTTGATGGATGACGCTTGGCTTTAGTGGCCTTGGCACTTTTAACCCCCTTGCCCTCAAAGGGGAGAGCAGCCCGATTTTTAATCGCTTCAGCCCGTTCCTGCTCCTCCACGAGTTTTTGCAGGTTCTCTGGCAGCGGCTCCTGTTGGAGAATAAAGGTTTGCACCGTCTGGAAGATGTTGGCGATTAGCATATAGAGCAGCACCCCGGCCGGCAGTGGGAAAAAGAGGAACATCCCAGAGAAGATAATCGGCGTCAATTGATTCACAGTTTGCTGCTGCGGGTTATTGCTGCTGCCTTGGCCAGAGAGCAACTGGTTGACGTAGAGACTGACACCAAAGCCAAGGATCATGATCAGGATATCCCAGTGGATCGCGCCCCAATTAAACTGGCGTGTGCCATCGGGCAGCGTGATGAAGAGTTCCCCTTGATCAATGACACCCACATGGCCAAGGGCAGAGATAAAGAGGAAACCTTTATCCGCCGCAATCCCCGGAATCGTTCCCTGAACCGTTACATCACCGGGTTGCAGGGCTTGCAGATGCCCCTCACTGTCAATGGTTGCCCGCTCTTGACCGCGAATAATTTGCCACTTGGGTTGCAGGTGACTATTGGGATAGGCGGCGGCCAGTTCACTAAAGGGTTTCCCCTCCTTGGTTTGGAATTGGAGATCCACCGTTTGACCCACTGGAATCTTGGTACCGCTGGGAACCACCGCCTGAATGGGGAAATGAATGCCCTCATCAACGTAGATATTTTGCGGCTTAGTGGCAAAGGGCTGGGCTAAGACAGTTTGATCAGGGGGAACAATTTGCAGGTTGAGCTGGTAATTCACATCAGCAAAGGGTGATCCGCGGAGCGTGGCAAAGAGAGCAAAGAGAATCGGCAACTGCAACAGCAGGGGGAAACACCCCGCCAAGGGATTACCAAACTCCTTGTACACCTCTGCCATTGCCTTTTGCTGTTCGGCAGGATTATCCTTGTATTTCTGTTGGATTTCCTGCATCCGTTTTTGCATGATCGGCTGCACAACTTTCATGCGCCGCATATTGCGAATGGATCCCGCACTGAGGGGATAGACGGCAAAGCGCACCACCAGTGTCAGCGCCACAATCGCAAGGCCATAGCTGGGCACAATCCCATAGAAAAAGTCAAGGATTGGCAGCATGACATTGTTGGAGAGGAAACCGATACCAAAATCCATGGAATCCTGCAATTAAGGGTGAACAGTTAACAGAACTATCTTAGGTCTTAAGAACCAATCGCGCCACTGACACTTTTGGCAGCGGGACTCAATTTGGCAGAAATATAGTCATAAATTTCACGGAAGCGGGGGACAGCGCGCATTTCTAAGCGGCTACCATCTTTGAGGGTGACGACCATATCACCGTAGGCGCCCCAGCCGCGAGGAACGGTGACGACTTTGGTGATTTCGCTATAAATGACATCGGAGCGATCGCGCCCCATCCAGCCGCCTATCACCGTAATCCGCCGATTGGTAATGCGGTAGCGCAGCCAGAGGGCACGGACAATGGCACCAACGGTAAGGGGCAGACAAATCACCGTTAGCCCCAACAGTAAGTTGATCACCAAGTCACCCCAATGGGGACCGCCTTCGTAGAAAACGTCTTCGGAAATTCCCGGCATCGTCAGTACCCCTGCTTTGGCCATTAACTGCGTCAATTCAGCGCGACAGTCCTCGTCACTCACTTGCAGTGCCGCCTGACGCACTACCACAATCATATCCCACCCTGCGGCTATCTGCAGTAAGAGTGAGCCGATCACCCGTCGCCATTGCCGTTTCAAACGGTTGCGATCGACGGCTCGCTTACTCACCTTTTTGCTGACCACAATGCCCAGCCGTGGTGCTGCCTTGACGGCTTGGGGCGCCAGCCAAAGAACGGCCAGTTTGCCGTGGTGGGCGGTTTTGTGTTGATAGACGCGGTCAAAATCATGGCGATCGCGCAGGCGATGTTGACGAGGGAGCACTAGACTGCAAGCCGTGCCCGTCCTTTACGCCGCCGTGCCTTAATGACGTTCTGACCCGATTTGGTGCGCATGCGCGCGCGGAACCCAGAGGTGCGTTTACGTTTGCGGACAGTACCGCCCAGTGTACGTTGCGTCATGGCTGTTGCAGTTATGATGGTTAATCAGAAAAAATACTGCCCCAAGGGGCACGCCCTAGTCAGTCGTTAGAGCGATCTACAATCGTATCACTTCCCGTGAGGCAGCGGTAGCCCTGCAAGGCTATTGCCGTCTTGGTCGTGTTGCCTATCATTGCTCACATTCTACGGACGAGGTTTGC